>NZ_CP060191.1:0-3793123 GCF_014250435.1 Bacillus sp. PAMC28571
AAGGATCAGCCGGAAGCAGCCAAAATGCTTAGTCAGTTTAAATGGTCTCAAGATGACATGGGCGAAGTCATGATTGATATCCAAGATGGTGTGAAACCAAAGGATGCCGCCTTAAAATATGTGAAAAAACATAAAGACCAAGTAGCGAAATGGACAAAAGGCGTGAAAAAGTCGAATGGTGGAAAAGTCAATCTTGCCTACGTTGCCTGGGATAGTGAGATTGCAAGTACCAATGTTGCAGCAGAAGTATTGCGTGAACTTGGGTTTAAAGTAACTTTGACTCAGGTTGAAGCAGGTCCGATGTGGACAGCAATTGCAACCGGAAGTGCGGATGCATCATTATCCGCTTGGCTGCCAAATACGCATAAAACGTATGCAGCGAAGTTTAAAGGAAAATATGATGACCTTGGTACAAGTATGAAAGGTCTTCGAATGGGGCTAGTTGTCCCGACATATATGAAGAACGTAAACTCCATTGAGGATTTGAAAAAATAGTCAATGATATAGTGGTTCCCTTATAATAGAAGGGAGCATGTTGAAAAAGCAGTCTGCTCAAAAAGCGGCTGCTTTTTTCTTATATAGAAGGATGGAGTTGTCGGACGATGGATAAGTCAATCATGATTTTTCTGCATGGTGGAGGAGTAAGCAGCTGGATGTGGCAGGAGCAGGTTGAAATATTGAAGGACACGTATGAATGCTTTGCCCCTGATCTCATTGGACACGGGACAAGAGCAAAAGAACAGATATTTTCAATGAATGAAAGCACCCGTGAAGTTATCTCATGGATCAAGGAAAATGCGAATGGCCGTCAAGTGATTCTGATTGGATTTTCTTTAGGTGCGCAGATTGCCGTTGATGTGTTATCAAGAGAGCCGGATATCGTAGACATAGCCGTCATCAATAGCGCCCTTGTGATGCCTTTGCCATGGCTCCATTTCATGGTGAGACCTCTCTTGCCACTGACGTATCCATTATTAAAGAAAGATTGGTTTATCCAGCTCCAAGCCGAAAAGATGGGGCTCTCGCAACATGTACTGCATCATTATGCAGCGGAATCGAAACATCTGCAAAAGAAAACCCTTCTTACGATGTTTCAAGAAAATCTCCATTACAAACTCCCTGACACGTTTCAACAAGCGAAGGCACGCATTCTTGTCACAGTGGGAGAAAAAGAAAAAGGCATTATGAAACGGTCAGCAAAAAAAATAACGAATTCACATCCGAAGGCAACAGGCTTCATCGTTCCCGGTATTGGACATACATTTACTTTTGAGAATAAAGAACTTTTTACAGAAATGATCAAATGCTTTATAGAGGCACGTGCATTACCAGTTGAATTAAAGGAAATCCAGTAGCCGCGCCAATCAATAAGTGAAGACGAGCATAAAAAGGGCGCCAGTCTCTTAAAATCTGTATGATATAGGTGTAGAGCGCTTACAGTTTGTGTTTCCTAGAAGGAGGAGCTATGAGTAAAAACTATATCATATTCGGTGCAAGTCAAGGATTAGGAGATGCTTTTGTAAAGGGTCTCCCTTCAAGTGGAGATACAGTTTGGATTGTATCGCGAAGTGAACCAAGCAGTTTGAGCATAGATGACGGTGTACATAGAATTTGGCTGAAAATCGACTTATCAAGCCAAACGCATATCCCTTATATGCTTGAAGCACTGGAGAACAAGACGATTGATGTACTCATCTATAACGTCGGTTTATGGGAAAAACGAGGCTTTGAAGGCGATTATTCCTTTGATCACGATGAGCCAGAGGATATTGCACATTTAATCAATGTGAATGTCACCTCAACCATTACATACATCCAGGCACTGCTTCCGCACGTAAGGAAATCAGAGAATGGGAAAATCATCGTGATTGGCTCAACGGCCGGACTCGACCATACAAACCTGCCGCAAGTCTCGTTTGTTGCATCTAAATTTGGCCTGCGCGGAATTGTGAATGCACTGAGAGAGCATGTGAGGAAAGATAAAATATCCGTCACCTGTATCAATCCAGGAGAGCTGGCGGCGGAGGTTCCGTATGAGGATGGAGCCGAAAAGGCCATCACTCTATATGATGAAACGAGAATCCCTGTCCAGGATATTGTGGAGCTTGCGAGATGTGTGATTCATTTATCAAGGGTATCTTGCGTAAAAGAAATCAACGTTCCCGCCATGGCAGATCTGAATGCATAATATAAAGCAGACCACCCGCTTGATGAGAAGGCGGGTGGCTTTTTCATTTATGATGAATGCTGCTGGAGTGTTTGATAGACAGCTTCGGTCAAAATCTCAATGCCGGTAAAGATTGCCGAGCGGTCAAAGGTCATATACGGATGATGAAGACCAGGCTTTAAATCACAGCCTAAACCGAGCATTGTGGATTTGATATGCGGAAGCTTTGCTGCATAAAAGTGAAAGTCCTCTCCACCTGTTGTGACAATCGGGGGATCAAGCTGCTCTTTACCTAAAACCTGTTCAATTGCATGAGACATGATCTGGACAGCTTCCTCATTTAAGGTGGCGGCAGGCAGACGATGGTCTGTTGAAAGTGTAATGGAAGCGCCAAAGGCATCCGCTACAGAATGAACGGCTTTTTCAATTTCTTTTTCTAGTTCATCCATCACTTCGTTTGTTTGCGCCCGTACATCTAATGTAAAAGAAGCTTTGCCTGGGATGATGTTTGAGCTGCCCCCGCCAGCATGTAGATTGGTCATTTTGACAGAATGCGCGACTCTTGGATCGACATGGATATGCGCGAGTCTCTGCACAAGAGTTGAAGCCACTTCTATTACGTTGATGCCAAGGTGTGGACGTGCACCGTGCGCTTCCTCGCCAATAATGGTGCCGACATAATGATTACTTGATCCGTGCAAAATAGCAGGAGCGCAGCGTCCGTTTAATGTTTCTTGAATTGGACGCACATGTACGCCATATAAGTAATCGACATCTGCCAGCACACCTTTTTCAATCATTTTCAGCGCACCGCCGCCTCTTTCCTCAGCAGGCTGAAAGATGAAACGGATCGTGCCGTTCGGTCGTTCTTTTTCCTTTAATGCCATGAAGGTGCCAAGAGCCATTGTCATGTGTGCATCGTGGCCACATGAATGATTGGCTTTAAACTCACCATCTACTTCCTGCCAAAGTGCATCAATATCAGCTCTCACAGCGACCACTGGTGCGCCTTCTCCAATTTCACCGATCACCCCTGTACAGTCGTCAATTGTTTGAGTTTTGCAGCCCAATTTTTTCAATATATCTTCAATATAAGCGGTCGTTTCTGTTTCTTCCCAGCTGATTTCTGGGTGGGCATGCAAGTGTTCAAAGATGTCTGTCACGGTTTGTTTCATTTCGTTTGTCAAAGTTGTCATGAGAAGCCTCCTTGCTGACAGATAATCTGCCAAAACATTATTTTAATGAAATAATATTGCTCTTAAATATCAACAGTGTTTATAATATAACACATCATTTGATTATTCTGAAAATTAAGTGAAATTCCGATCGGGACAAAGGGGTTTTGACACATGAAAACAGCGACAGTATCAGCACCAGAGAAACAAAAACGAAAACTTCAAATGCCAGATGCGTATGTTCTCTTATTTATGATTGCACTGATTTGTACAATAGCAACGTATTTTGTACCAGCGGGTGAGTTTGACCGAAAGACATCTGGGGAGATCACAACAGCCGTTCCTGGCAGCTATCACCGTATTGATCAATCACCAGTGAGTCCAGTTGGCTTTTTTACAGCGATACAAGAAGGAATGGTAGGGTCCTCTTCTATTATTTTTCTGATTTTATTTACGGGCGGAACCATTGCCATTTTGGAGAAGACAGGTGCTATTAACGGGATGATACACCATGTCATCAGCCGGTTTCAAACGAAGCAATTATTGTTTATTTGTATTGTTGGGGGATTATTTTCAGTCCTTGGAACGACCGGAATTGTCGTGAACTCTGTCATTGGATTTATTCCAATCGGCATCATTGTAGCACGATCCTTGAAATGGGATGCTGTAGCAGGAGCGGCTGTCATATACATCGGCTGTTATGCAGGATTTAACGCAACGATTTTATCTCCATCTCCATTAGGTTTATCACAAACGATTGCAGAGCTGCCGATCTTTTCCGGCATTGGCCTGCGTGTCATTATTTATCTTTGTTTTCTTATTTCTAGTATTGTGTACATCTATTTATATACAAGACGTCTGAAGAATAAAGAAAAGGGAAGCATTCTTGGCGATCAATGGTTTCCTGCTAAGGGGCTTGGCGGAGCCGATGCGGAATCTGTGGACAAGCCTGCATTTACTGGCAGACATAAGCTGATTTTAGCAGTGTGCGGATTGTCACTTGGAGGTTTCTTATATGGCGCACTTCAGCTTGGCTGGACCGATAAGGAAATGGCGGGTGTGTTCATCTTTATGGCTATCGCTGCTGGACTGCTCGGCGGTTTAGCGGCCAATGATATTGCGAAAACGTTTATTATCGGGTGCCAAAGCCTTGTATACGGCGCACTTATTGTTGGGATGGCACGCTGTATTTCAGTCATTTTAGAAAACGGGAAGCTGCTTGATACAGTGGTCAACGGCTTGGCGAGTATGCTGACAGGCTTTAGTCCAATCGCTGGTGCGATCGGGATGTATATTGCGAGTGCGCTTCTTCACTTTTTGATTTCATCAGGATCAGGAGAAGCCGTTGTCTTTATCCCGATTCTTGCGCCGCTCGCTGATTTAATGGGTATCACAAGACAGGTAGCTGTAGAAGCAGTGATGCTTGGCGAAGGGGTAGTCAACTGTATCAATCCGACTTCTGGTGTGTTGATGGCTGTGCTTGCTGCAAGTGGTATACCTTATGTAAAGTGGCTGCGTTTTATGGTGCCGCTTGCCCTCATTTGGTTTGTCATCGGTCTTGTATTTATTTGTATCGGGGTCATGATCAACTGGGGACCTTATTAAATATGTAGGAAGCTGCCGTGAGCGTTTGGCAGCTTTTTTCTTGTGGAAATATGTATGGAGCCAGCGCTTTGAAAGCACAATAAATGTGTTCACAAATTCGCTACATATTTTTTTTGAGCAGTCCCCTTGCAAAAGTTTGTGAAATGTTGCACAATATGAATGTGAAATACTTCACATAAGAAAAACAGCCTAGTTTTACTCAGGAGGATGAGATAAATGACAAACGAAAAAGTAAACAAAGTAGCCCTTATTGGAGCAGGTTTCGTCGGCAGCAGTTATGCCTTTACATTAATAAATCAAGCAATCACAGATGAATTGGTTGTCATCGATTTGAATCAAGACAAAGCAATGGGTGACGTGATGGATTTAAACCATGGAAAAGCATTTGCCCCGCATCCTGTGAATACATGGTATGGAGATTATGAGGATTGTAAGGATGCAGATATCGTCTGTATCTGTGCTGGTGCAAACCAAAAGCCAGGTGAAACAAGACTTGATCTTGTTGAGAAAAATTTAAATATATTTAAAGGCATTGTAGAAAACGTAATGAAAAGTGGATTTGATGGCATTTTCTTAGTTGCCACAAACCCAGTCGATATTTTGACATATGCGACTTGGAAATTCAGTGGACTTCCAAAAGAACGAGTAATTGGCAGTGGTACGACGCTTGATACGGCAAGATTTAGATATATGCTTAGTGAGTATTTTGAAGCAGCGGCACACAACGTGCATGCTTACATCATTGGCGAGCATGGAGATACAGAGCTTGCTGTTTGGAGTCATGCGAATATCGGAAGTGTACCAATTACAGAATTAATGAAGAGAAATGAGCAATACAAACAAGAAGACTTAGATGAAATCATGGAAAATGTTCGTCATGCCGCTTACCAAATCATTGAGAAAAAAGGCGCCACTTATTACGGCGTAGCAATGAGTTTAGCCCGCATTACAAGAGCGATCCTGCACAATGAAAACAGCATTTTAACTGTCAGCACTTACTTAGATGGAGAGTACGGAGCAGAAGATGTCTACATTGGTGTACCTGCCCTTGTGAATCGAAATGGTGCAACAGAAGTGATGGAGCTCGCACTGAACGACACGGAGAAAGAAAAATTTGCACACAGTGTGAATGTGTTAAAAGAGATTTTGGCTCCTCATTTTTAATCAATCAAAAGCAACCTATCTGAGCAGAAAAGGATGAATCACTATGTGGCAGCAAATATATGATCCGTTTGGTAATGAATTCGTCAGTGCATTGGTGGCAATGCTCCCAATCTTATTTTTCCTTCTTGCATTAACCGTTTTTAAGCTAAAAGGTGTTTTAGCCGCTTGTTTTACCTTAATCGTCAGTTTTGTAACAGCTGTTTTCTTCTTTCATATGCCAGTTGAAAAGGCATTATCTGCTGTGCTGCTCGGTATATCTAATGGGCTGTGGCCGATTGGATATATCGTCATCATGGCGGTATGGCTCTATAAAATTGCCGTGAAATCTGGTAAGTTCGATGTCATTCGTTCTAGTATTGCAGGAATCTCTCAAGATCAACGTCTTCAGCTCTTATTAATTGGTTTTAGCTTTAACGCATTTTTAGAGGGAGCTGCTGGTTTTGGCGTACCGATTGCGATCAGTGCCGCTCTCTTAACAGAGCTTGGATTTAAGCCGCTGAAAGCTGCGATGCTCTGCTTAATTGCCAATGCTGCATCTGGCGCATTTGGGGCTGTGGGCATTCCAGTGATTACAGGGGCGCAAATGGGCAATATGAGCCCGCTTGCGTTATCTCAAACCCTTGTATATACGATCCCGTTTATTTCATTCTGTATTCCGTTTCTCCTCATACTGATTGTAGATGGATTCAAAGGAATCAAAGAAACTCTGCCAGCCTTGCTTGTTGTGAGTGGAACCTATGCCATTTTGCAAGCTGTCACAATGGTGACGATGGGTCCTGAGCTTGCCAATATTATTTCTGCATTAGCAAGTATGGGGATTTTGGCTTTATTTCTTCGAAAATGGCAGCCAAAACACATTTATCGTGAAGAAGGAGCGCCAGATATTGAACAGAAACAAACGTATCGCGGCGTTGAAATACTGAAAGCATGGTCTCCGTTCTATATTTTAACTGCTGTTATTACGGTATGGAGTCTGCCGGCATTTAAAGCATTGTTTGCTGTAGGAGGACCGCTTAACTGGACGACCATTTTAGTGAAAATGCCATTTTTACATCAGCAAATTGTGAAATTACCACCAATTGCACAAACGGAAACACCTATTGATGCGATCTTTAAAATTGATGTCATCAGTGCAACGGGGACCGCCATTCTGATTGCGGTCATGCTGACAGGGCTGTTTAGCAGACATATTACATTAACAGAAGGCGCTGTCTGCTTAAAAGCAGCGGTGAAAGAGCTTTGGGTTCCTGTTCTGACTATTTGTTTTGTTATGGGCTTTGCCAACCTAGCGAACTTTGCTGGATTAAGTTCAGCGATTGGACTTGCTCTTGCCAAAACGGGCGATTTGTTCCCGCTTGTCAGCCCGGTGCTTGGCTGGATCGGCGTGTTTATTACGGGGTCTGTCGTGAGTAACAACGCCTTATTCGGTAACCTTCAAGCGGTCACTGCTTCTCAAATCGGTTCACAGGCAGGTTTGTTAATTGGGGCGAATACGACCGGTGGTGTGATGGCGAAATTAATTTCTCCACAATCAATCGCTATCGCTACAGCAGCTGTTGGAGAAACAGGGAAAGAATCTGAGCTCTTCAAAAAGACCGTGAAGTACAGCTTCATCCTGCTCGGTATTGTATGTATATGGACATTCATTCTCGCTCAATTTGTATAGGTTGATAGATAGGTATAAAAGAGACTGAGATCTCTCTCAGTCTCAGCGTGTAGACAAACCCTCGCATTCGGTGTCAGGTCTGCGCTTCGGTGCTCACGAATGTCAAATTCGCTCCGCAAAGGTAGCGCCGCCCTTCCTAGGGCTGCAAAGGTTTTCTATCACGCTGAAAAGAAGACAAAGGGCTAAAATCAACATCATTTTAGCCCTTTGTCAACAATCTGAAAGACTGAGATCTCTCTCAGTCTTTTTCTTTATGTAGATTCCCTTGTCACGAGCCGGGTAGGCAGCTGGATATGTTCGCGCTGTAATGGTTTTTGATCTTGCAGGAGTGCGATCATTTGCTGTACAGACCGCTGGCCAAGCTCTACGATCGGTATGTCAATTGTGGTGATCGTTGGAGCTGTCACCTCACAAATGTCTTGGTTGTCATAGCCGATGACCGCTAGATCCCCGGGGATTTGATAGCCGTATGAAATAGCCTGTTTAATGAGTCCTGCTGCGACTTGATCATTGCCGGTGAAAATGGCATCAGGCGCTTCCTTCATGTGATGGATGACCTCCATTAAGCGAAAGCCGTCTTCAATGGTAAAAGCCTCTCCAAACAGCCAATCATCTTGCAGCGGCAAACCGTGAGCAGAGAGTGCATCAAGATAGCCCTGTTTCCTTTGTTTCTGCGCTTCACTGCTTTCTGTATCAAAGCAAAACCCAATCGATTTTCGCCCCGACCGAATCAAATAGTCCACCGCTTTATAGGCGGCTTCCCGTTCATCGTATCCAATAATCGGGATGTTTGCTGTTTGGTGATATTCATTTGCCATGACAATGGGGCCGTTCGTTAAAAATGGCTCAATTTTCTCCCACGTATTTTCTAACGCACCCAATATAACCCCATCGACTTCTTTTCTTTTTAATAATTGAAGCCCTTCAAGCTCTAATGCTTCTTGATAAAACGTCTGGAGCACGATGGCTTTATATCCTTGATCCAGTGCTTCCTTTGAAATGCCTTTAATCAATTGTGCAAAAAAAGGATGGTCCACAGCTGGAACAGACACAGCAATGGTTTTTGTCTGATGTGACCTTAGTGTGCGGGCTGCTGAACTCGGTGTATATTCCATTTCTTTCATCACCTGTAAAATGAGCTGCCGCTTTTCTTCTGACACATATGGGTGATGGTTTAGCACTCTGGAAACGGTGGTGGTTGAAACCCCGCAGCGTTTGGCAATTTCATAAATTGTACACATATTAACAAATCCTTTACACAAAGTTATTGTTCTGAAATCGATAACATCATTTACAATGTGAAACAAGTTAAATATTAACAAAAGGAATTGATTAATTGGAGGGAATGGAATGCAAATATTGACGAAGATATCAGGTAAAAGCAAGGATTATCTTCCTTTGCTGGATATGATCAATCAAGGTGTTCAAGTTAAGGCTGATTCAGTTGAAAAGCATCTAGCAAATGAAAAGCTGGTGACGTTCCTTGAGCAAGATATAGAGCGCACAGGTTTGGAAAAAATTCTCTTCCATTATAAACAAAATAAGGAAAAAAAGATACCGTTTCTGCCAGTTGACAAACTGATTTCAGAAGATGAAATTGATGATATTATGCAGGTGCTGAAGGAAGTATTGAGCTCTGGCCGTTTTACTTCAGGGCCATATATTCCGACATTTGAAAAGGCGATTGCTGAGTACTTAGGGAAAAAATATGTCATTGCCACGTCAAGTGGAACAGATGCATTGATGATCAGTCTCATATCAGCAGGCGTCCATCCAGGAGACGAGGTGATTTTGCCGGCCAATAGCTTTGCTGCAACAGAAAATGCAGTGCTTGCCATTGGGGCTGTTCCGGTATATGCCGATATTGATCCTGAAACCTACTGCCTCTCACCGAGTGAAATAGAGAAACATATCACAGATAAAACGGTATGCATTCTACCGGTTCATTTATATGGAAAGCAAGCGGATATGAAGGAGATTTCGGCGATTGCGAAACAGCATGGGCTGAAAATCATTGAAGACGGCTGTCAGGCGATTGGCAGCAGCGGCCTTGGCGCTTATGGAGATGGACTTGTTCTCAGCTTTAATCCATACAAAAACCTTGGGGTCTGCGGAAAGGCAGGAGCCATCGCTACAAATGATGAGGCCTTAGCGGAAAAATGCATGGAGATCAGCTATCACGGCTTTGAAGCTGGAAAGAAAAATGTCAAACGCAGTGACTATGGCTTTAATTCGAAAATTGATAATTTGCAGGCAGCGATTGGACTCGAACGAATGAAGTATTTAGGACTGCAAAATTTCAAACGTTTTTACTTAGCCAAGCGATACATTGACCAGCTGCAAACGCTTGAGGATGAAGGATATATGAAGCTCCCGACGCTGACAGATGATCATGTATGGCATCTATTCCCGATTAGAGTGCTGAAGGGAGAACGAGATGAACTGGCAGCGAAATTGCTGGAAATGGGCATAGAGACGGATGTCTATTACCCGGTTCTATCGCATCAGCATCAAACAAATCTTGTTTCTCAAAAATATAGACAAACGACACTTCCACACACGGAAAAAGCAGCGCAGCAATTACTTCACTTGCCGCTTTATCCAGGAATGCCGCTGCAAGATCAGGAGAAGGTCATCGAGGGGGTTCATCATGTTATCAAGACTTCCATTCAATAAAAAACTGCTGAATCTGCCGAAGAATCCGCAGTGGATCGCCTTCTGTGATTTTGATGAAACGTATTATTCTCACGGAATGACAGAGGAGCAGAGAGAGGATGTCAAGCGGCTGGAAGCCTTTGTAGCAGAAAAGAGTGAAGCGGGACAGCTCTTGCTGGGCTGGGTGACGGGAAGCAGCCTCGATTCTGTCACGAGCAAAATGGAAAAAGGCGGGTTTCATCAATTCCCGCATTTCATTGCGTCGAACTTAGGGACTGAGATTGTATATACGTCGGATGCCCATTTTGGACAGCCAGATGCAGAGTGGATGAAGCGGCTGGATGCACAGGGCTTTTCAGATGAAAAAATCGAAGACATCCTGGAAACCATCCGAGATGAGGGCATTTCCCTTAGACCGCAAACGCAGCTGGGCAGTTCAGGGTATAAGAAGAATTTCTATTATCAGGAGCAGGATGAACGGACAGATCTTCATCATCTCTCATTTATCCAAACACTGGCTAAAGAGCGAGGCGTGGCGGTCAACATCAACAAATGCAACCCGCTTGCAGGAGATCCTGCGGATTGCTATGATGTCGACTTTTTACCAGTCGGAACAGGGAAGGATGAAATTGTCCGTTTTATGCTGAACCAATATGATTTATCGAAAGATCAAGGCTTTGCCTTTGGTGATAGCGGGAACGATTTGCGGATGCTTCAATCCGTCACACACGGCTTCCTTGTCCAAAATGCGACAGCTGAAGCCAAACGGCACCATCACCAAATTTGTCATCATGGGTATGCAAAAGGAATCTATGAAACACTGAAAACAGTGATGTATAAACATGAGGAGGCACATTCATGAAGAAAATTGGAATTGTTGGAGCAGGGAATATTGCAAAAGCACATGCAAGAGCATTATCAACGATCAAAGGTGCAGAATTATCCGGTGTCTATGATTTGCATGAGTCGGTCGCACAGGGATTCATTAAACAGTACGGCGGACGTGTGTATTCAAGTATCGGGACACTGGCAGATGCATCTGATGGATTGATCATTGCATCCCCTAATTTTTGTCACAAGGACCATGCCCTTCAGTCGCTAAGAGCAGGACAGCCGATTTTATGTGAAAAACCGATGGCTGTGTCGCTGAAGGAAGCGAAGGAAATGGTGGAGACAGCCAAACAGTTCCAAGTTCAAGCCAGTATGGGCTTTAACTATCGTTATTTATCCTTTGTGAATATATTGAAGAACTTGATTGCCAACGGTGAATTAGGCCGCATTTTAACCGTCAGAACTCATTTTAAGAAAAACAGTGCCCTTAGAAGAAAGACTTTTTCATGGAGAGACAGCGGTGAAAGTCTGCGTACGAGCGGTGCACTAGGGGATCTTGGCATTCATTTGATTGATATGCTGTGGTACTTATTTGGCAGTGAAATGAAGAAAGAATCACTTAACACCAAGATGCTGACACATGTAAAGGAAAAAGAAGAGAAAAAGGTTCAGGTGGATGATCATACCGAAATTTTCGGGCAGATGGAGAATCAAGTGTTCTTTCATTTGGTGACATCCAAAAGCACGCAGCCTGAGGAATGTGGATTTAGTGTAGAAGTCGTTGGTCATGACAAGGTATTCAAATACCATACGAACATGAAAAACGAATATGAGATCAGTGATGGATTGTGTGTGGAGCGTCATCAAATGCCGCAAACTTTGCTGACAGATCCGCCAAATGAATTTTACGGATGGTCCGATACATTCCGCGATCAGCTGATGCATTGGGTGAATACTGATCCATACCCATCTCATATGAAGGTCGCTGATTTTGAAGATGGTTATCGCGCTCAGGCTGCGCTCAATACATGCTTTGAAAGGGAAGAGGCAGTCGTCTCTGCCCAGGCATATTAAAGAGGTGGAGCGGAGGATATCATGACTCCGCTCCTTTTTAGAGGAAGTGAAAAGATGAAAAAGGTATTTTATTTTGGCTGTGTCTTTTATTTTTTTATTGGGACCATTCATGTATTTTTTGGCAGCTTAACACCTTATTTACTGTCTAGTTACGATAAAGGCCCAGGGGAATTATCATCTTTAATTTTTTTTCAGTTTATTGGTTTTTTGACAGGTGTTCTGTTATCCCCCATTTTAGTGAGAAAAAAAGGCTATGGCGCTGTGCTGACGATGGGTCTTTTGCTGATGATAGGCTCACTTCTGCTGGGGCTATTGGTGCCGGGCTGGACAACGCTTGTGCTGGCAGGTTTTTTTCTTGGGAGCGGCGCTGGCAGTCTTGAGACAACAGCCGGTGCGTATGTCATTTCGATGGCTAATAGTGCAAAGCGAATCAGTATTATGGAGGTCTTTTTTGGATTAGGTGCGCTGTTATTTCCGCTAGTGATTCTGCTGACTGTCACAGAACAGACATGGCAGTATGTGTTTTTATTTCAGGTGGGTGCGCTGACATTTTTCCTCATGCTCTGGCTGGTTTTTATGAACAAACTGCCTCATGGACAGATGGATGCTCCCTCCACAAGGGGGACGCGGAAACCGTCTTTACTTGTTGATCGAAATAATCGAATGATTGTGGTGATCATGATTTGCTTTGCCTTTTTCTACGCAGGGATTGAAACGAACTTTGCGAATTTTTTGCCGTCGATCATGCTGGAAAAAGGGGGAGAAAATTGGGGACTCTTTGCGGTCTCTACTTTCTGGACAGCGATCGTCATCGGCAGAACCGTGATCGCGAGAAAAGCTGATCAGCTGCATCCGCTGCGTTTTTTAAAGCTAAGTGCATCACTGATGATTTTGCTGCTTGTGATATTCGCTCTGACAACCCACATTACCGCGCAGCTGATTCTCATCTTTTTCATCGGCCTTTGCGCAGCTGGCATGTTCCCAATCGCACTGACAGCGTCTGCCTTAATGATTGAAAATGCCATTGATGAGGCGACAAGTTATTTTATTGCAGCCGCGAGCTTAGGCGGAGCCTGCTTGTCCTTTTTGATTGGATTTAGTCTGGAATGGGCAGGAGCGGCTAGTGCCGTCTTTGTATTTGCTTTCTTAGCTGTTCTTCTGTTCGCAGCTGCGATTCAAATGAATCGTTTTAAGAAAAAAGAAACGGTATATGCGCAGCAGTCAGCACTGAAAGCAGACCGCTAAGCCTCCACCTGAAATGATGACAAAGGACTTGTACTAAAACGCAGAAAGTTTGAATAACATGTACAAGTCAGCATCAAAAGGAGGACGTCTATGTGGCGGTGTTTTTTGGTTATATCTTTTTAGGGTTGTCACTTTCAGCGCCTGTTGGGCCAGTCAATGCAGCCCAAATCGACAGAGGGATTAAAAGTGGATTTTGGCATGCGTGGATTTTTGGTGTGGGGGCTATGGCTGCGGATATTGTCTATATGCTTCTCATCTATTTTGGTGTCGCCCAGCTTTTGACTGCACCTCTTGTAAAAACCTTTTTGTGGCTGTTCGGCTTTTTCGTTTTGACCTATACCGGCATTGAAAGTCTGCGTAAAATCAATTTACAGGAGAGTCCGAAAAAGGACAGCGAAAACACATCAATTGGCAAATCGTTCATGACCGGATTTTTCATTTCTCTATCTAATCCGCTCAGTATTTTGTTTTGGCTTGGCATCTATGGCAGCATCTTAGCCAATACGATCGAAAAGTATGGAGCTTCCCAAATGCTCATGTACAGTATGGCTATTTTTATCGGCATGCTGATCTGGGATTTCAGTATGGCGCTGCTTGCTAGTTCGTTTAGGCGTTATTTAAGTGAACGTGTGTTACATGGCTTATCCGTTCTTGCAGGTCTATCTTTACTTGGTTTCGGTGCCTATTTTGGGTATCAAGGGATTATGGCGTTGATTGGGTAGAAAAACAGACTGACACATTCAGTCTGTTTTTTTGTAAGGATTGATAGCAATAACATATTATTAAGTAATGATGGCATAGAAAATGGTTTGAAGGAGCTTCTGCTATGCGTATGTTTTTGCCAGTATTCAACTATGTGTGTATGTTGATTTTATCAGTCATCACAGCAATATTCATTTATACGTTTTTATTTATGCCGCCTGAAGTGGGCTTTAGTTATGTGGAGATGACCAGTCTGTTCATTTTGCTCGCTTATATCATTTTTGCTGCACCGATTCAGCTTGTTTTACACCGCCATCCTAAAAGGTTTCGAAGCCGTGACTTATTGATTTATTTTATTGCAGCATGGGTGGTTTGTTCGGCTTTGGCTTTATGGATTGATTATGGGCTTGTTGTGTTCATCAGCTATAAAGTCTATTTGTTTAGCTTCTGCGCAGCCCTTATTTATTGGGTGCTGGATTCCGTCTTTTTGATGAAGAATCCATCGTAGGTATGACGAAAGGCTCTCTATTAACTTTCACTAGTCTGATCATAGGAAACCCATCTTGTCATACGCTAGGAAGTCGTGGAAGGACAGTCACCACAGCCATTTGCACCTCATAGGCTATGGAGAAGACACTAAAACGAGGTGTAAGGAAATGGCCCAGCTGTATGCGAAAAGTTGCCTTGATCAAAATCTACGATCACTAGAAGAATGGAAGCAGGATGCTTTCACACAATTTGGCGAGATGGTAGGAGATGAAGCCGATACATTCCCTTGTGTACCCGGAAGACAGGGATTTTTTCTCGATCATTTACGCTATGGGTTTGTTGGTGACCCGAGGGAAGAGGAAGCGGTGGATGAATTAGCCCAGCTGCTGAGAGAATATCAAGGCTGTGCGAAAGAAACCGGTCAATATGCTTCATTTATCTGTTTTTTTGAAACACCGCAGGATTTAAAGAAAAGCTCGCTTGAAGAGTTTGAACAGCAGTTTTGGTCGCTGCTTCAACGGCTGCATCATAAAGATGAAGAACCGTGGCCTGAGGAGATTCCGCTAGATACTCATCATCATGAGTGGGAGTATTGCTTCCATGGGGAAGCGTATTTTATTTTGTGCTCCACTCCTGCTCACAAACTCAGAAAAAGCCGCCACTTCCCATATATCATGATGGCGTTTCAGCCTAGATGGGTGTTTGAAAAATTGAATGGATCGACCAAGTTTGGACAGAAAATGAGCCAGCTCGTTCGCAAGCGGCTCAAAGCATATGATGAGGTCAGTGTTCACCCATCATTAAAATGGTACGGGGACCCGACCAATCATGAATGGAAGCAATACTTTCTCCCAGATGAAGAGGCGGAGAAACCAGCCTCCGCCAAATGTCCATTTACTGCATTAAAAAACATGATGAAATTATGATGCGGTCTGATCCTGCTTCCACTTTTTCCTCATAAATAGCACCATGATGGCAATCACTGCAATGATCCCAAGGCTGATAAAAAAGCCAGGTCGTCCGCTTGCCTCTGTTAATGTGCCTGATACAGCGGCTCCAATTAAGAGCAGCGCAAGAATCATTTCGCACGTTTGGCGGGTGGATGGCTTGGATAGCTTTTTACTTGAGAACAGAATAAAAATCCATGTGTACAGCAAGGTAAGACCGGCTGCTGTTGTGAGATGCTCGTAGATGTGTTTGGACAAAAAGAGTGCAAGCAAAATCGAGACAATTAAGCCAGCAGCAGTTAAGATAATCGAAGACCATCTCACATGCGAAGGATCTTTTTGTTTAAAACAAGCAGGTGCATCCTGATGCTCTGACATTGTGCCGAGCAGCGTTGTGACCGCATAGAGAGAGGCAACCAATGTCGAAAAACCAGCAATAATGAAAATGCCATTAAAGATATGAAGAAAGATCGATAAATGAAACGGCTCTAATGAAGTAATAAATGGACTGCTGTTCTCATTAAAGGCTGTCACTGGGACAAGCAAGAGAGCAAGTCCGATCGAGACGATATAGATGACCGCTAGAATGATCAGCATGACACGTCCAGCTTTTGCCGCATCCTTCGGGTCCTTTAAATGAACCGCCATCAGCCCCATGACTTCAATTCCCCCAAATGCATAAAACGCATAAATCAATCCATTCCAAAGACCAAGTGGACCAAGAGGCATCCATTCGTGATCCTTGTTAGGCAGATGAAGGGTCGGTTTATGTTCTGTCAAAATGCCGAATAATACAAGCACCGCAAGAATCATAAATAGAAAAATCGCCGCTGTTTTCAGTACCGCAAGAACATTTTCTGTCTTTTGAAAAGAAGAAAGCCCAATGATAATGACGAGCAGGGCAAGAGCGGAATAAATCGCAGAAAACACCCAAAGCGGAACAGAAGGAAACCAGTGGCGGGTAAACAGAGAAATGGCGGTTAACTGACTTCCTGTAATCAGCATTTCTGCAAACCAATACACCCAGCCATTGCTAAACCCTGCCCAGCGTCCGTATGCTTTACGAGCATAGGAACAAAATGACCCTTTATCAGGATTATCGGCTGTCATCGCAGCTAAATGTTTAAAGACGAGATACGTTCCGGCCGCAGCAAGCAAAAAGGAGATGCAGACGGAATAACCGGATTTTGTAATGGCGATGCTGGAACCAAGGAAGAACCCAGTGCCAATTGTACAGCCGAC
Source organism: Bacillus sp. PAMC28571 (assembly GCF_014250435.1). Taxonomy (NCBI): domain Bacteria; kingdom Bacillati; phylum Bacillota; class Bacilli; order Caryophanales; family Bacillaceae; genus Bacillus; species Bacillus sp. PAMC28571. The sequence continues at coordinate 16,963 of NZ_CP060191.1, forward strand.
TCCGATGAGAGAAAGCTGCCACCAAGATAAAGATTGTTCTTCTTTCAATGCAAGTGCAACACCTTTCTATTTCAATGACATTAGCTTGTGACCGCGTCTTTTTTTTATACATGATCAAGGGGACATTTTGGGCATACTGTCATGGAAAGGAGTGCATGTGATGAACGGAGAACACGTCATTTTACCAAAGGGTAGACTCGGCTTTCGTTTAGGAAAAGGCCAATGTATGCGAGTGGTTGATGTCGAAGGCCAGCAAGTAGCAGATGTGATGGCCTATCATGAAAAAGATTTTTATGAAAAATTTGACCAAGGTGCGACGATGGACAGTTTGTTCTCGTCTAAAGTGAAAAAAGGCGATAAGCTTTATTCTAATTTATATAAACCGATGTTTACGATCATTGAAGATACAGTAGAATGCCATGATTTATACATGCCTGCCTGCCGGCAAGAGATGTATCAGCTTTTATACGGCCGGACGCACTTAGAGGTCATGCATACATGCTACGACAATTTGCGGACTGCCTTTGAGCCCTTTGGAATTCCAAAGGAGGATATGTACTATCCTTTTAATGCCTTTATGAATACAGTCATTGATGAAAAAGGAAAGCTGTCTGTGGAGGAGCCCAAATCGCTGCCTGGTGACTACATTCGCCTGCGGGCTGAAATGGATCTCATTGTGGCCGTGTCCGCATGCCCTGCTGATATTGGGAAGTGTAATGGATCAAGCTGTACATCTATACGGGTAGAAATTGATTAAAAAAGAAAAGGACCAGTCCATAAAGACGTGGTCTTTTTCACTTGTGAATGTTTGATCATTTAAGAAATAGGGGAACGTCTAACAAAATGTTCTTGATGAAAACATGGTATAATGGAGATTCAAAAAACGTTGTTAAATCAATGAATTGTGAGTAAAACCTGTTCTCTTCATGTAGAGGATGCTTAGGAGGAAAAGTGTATGAGTTTGCAAAAAAAGATCAGCCAAGAGTTGCATGTGCAGCCCTCAATTGACCCAAAGCAGGAGATCGAAAAACGGGTTGGATTTCTAAAGGAATACTTGAAAAAAACCGGGGCAAAAGGATTCGTACTCGGCATTAGCGGGGGGCAGGATTCAACGCTTGCCGGACGTCTTGCACAGCTTGCTGTCAGTGAGCTTCGTCAAGAAGGAAAAGAGGATGCGGTCTTTATTGCGGTACGCCTTCCGCATGGTGTGCAGCAGGATGAAGATGATGCACAGCTCGCCCTATCATTTATTCAGCCAGACAAGTCGTGGAAATATGATATTGCACCTGTCGTATCAGCATTCAGTGATCAATATCAAAAGGAAACGGGCGGACCATTGACTGATTTTAATAAAGGGAATGTCAAAGCACGCATGAGAATGATCGCGCAATATGCTGTCGGTGGTGAGGAAGGATTGCTTGTCATCGGTACAGATCATGCAGCCGAAGCAGTAACCGGCTTCTTCACGAAGTATGGTGACGGCGGTGCAGATGTTCTTCCACTCACAGGTCTGACAAAACGCCAAGGCCGGGCGCTACTCGAAGCGCTGGATGCACCGGAGCGCCTGTACTTAAAGAAACCAACAGCCGATCTGCTAGACGACAAACCTCAGCAAACGGATGAAACAGAACTCGGTATTACGTACAGTGAAATTGATGATTACTTAGAAGGAAAACCAGTGTCAGATCAAGCAGCAGAAGCGATTGAAAAGCGCTATGTTCAATCAGAACATAAACGCCAAGTACCAGCTTCCATGTTTGATGACTGGTGGAAATAAAAAAAGACCTCTCCAGAAGATGGAGAGGTCTTTTTATGTCGAATTGGGTTTGACAAAATAACCAAAAATTCATTAAATTAGTAGAACGATATACTTAAGTCCATTTAACTAAATATCGATTTTTTAGATAAAAAAAAGCAAACATAATTAGTTCGATTCACTTAATTTCACTTCTATTGACAGTATTTTCAGAAAAAATAATTGACGAATAAAAAGAATGCGCTTACAATGAAACCACATTCCGAAAAGTGAAATTATATTCCACTGGATGGAATAAAAGGGTGATTCACCTCCAAATAAGAAGCTAAAGGAATGATTGACGCAATGAAAAATCGAAGTGCACTGGAAATTTACAAAGAGGGAGGCGCTTGGTGGGAGACTGAGATTAGTCATATTCAAAAAAATTCAATTGAAATTCGAGGGTATCCGATTGAAGAACTGATTGGTGAATTGTCGTATCCACAAATGCTCTATTTACTGCTTGTTGGTGAATTATTGGATGATTCAAAAGCAGCTCTTTTTGAAAGTGTTCTTGTCGCAGGTGCGGACCATGGACCAAGAGCGCCATCTATTGCAGCAGCTAGAATGGCGGTGACTTGCGGCATTTCGTTTAATTCCTCTGTAGCAACAGGGGTGAATCTATTAGGTGACATTCATGGCGGAGCCGGAGAGAAGGCCATGCGTATGTTATACGAGGCCAAAGCGATCTACGATGATCAAAAGGATATACACTCTGCGGCAAAGCAAGTGTGTCAAACATGGTTAAATCGCAAGGGAAAAATCCCGGGAATCGGCCATCAGCTTCATGATGATGATCCGAGGGTGAGACGTCTATATGAGCTGAGTCACAAACATGTCCAGCAAGGTCTTATCAGCGGCACATATTTACGGTTAGCCGAAGCGATTAGGCATGAGCTTGAACAACTGAAAGGGAAGAAAATCACGATGAATATAGATGGTGTATCTGCTGCCATCCAATGTGAATTAAACATTCCAGCAGAAGCAGCAAAAGGCATTTTTTCCTTGTCCAGAGGAATGGGCATCGTGGCGCATGCATATGAGGAGCTGACAAAAGGAGCCCTCGTGAAAGGACCTTGTCCGAATGAAGAAAGATTGGTTCGTTATGCAGGACATGGAACGCGGCACTTGAAGGAGGGAGAAAAAATTTGAGTGGTTTAAAAGCGTTGTCATATATAAACGGCGAGTGGCTGGATATCGGTCGTGTGAAAACAGATATCATCAATCCTTACTCAGGAGAAAGGCTCGGTACATCCTATCTCGCCTCATCAGAAGACATAGAACAGGCACTTTCTAGTGCGCAGCATGCTAAAAAACAAATAGCGGGAATATCGGCAATCGACCGCTCAAAGCTTCTAACAAAAGCAGCCACCTTGCTTGAAGAACAAAAAGACCATTTTGCAAAATTGATTTCGCTAGAATTAGGCAAACCGCTTAAAAATACAAGAGATGAAGTTTCGCGATCAATCGAGACGCTGGCGCAATCGGCGGAAGAAGCGAATCGATTAATAGGTGAGACCATTCCTGGCAATGTATCATCGCGCGGACAGGGAGCAATGGCCATGACATTTAAAGTACCAGTCGGAGTTGTGCTGGCGATTACCCCTTTTAATGCACCGCTCAACTTAATTTGTCACAAAGTCGGTCCGGCCTTTGCTGGAGGGAATGTCATCATTTTGAAGCCTGCACCGCAAACATCAGCTGTTGCCACAGCGTTTGTCGAACTCCTTCTCGAAGCAGGATTTCCTGAGGCTGGTTTGCAGCTTGTGATTGGCGGGGTCGACGCCGGGAAACAGTTAGTCACTGATGAAAGAACGAATCTCATCTCTTTTACCGGCGGGGCTGCCGGAGGCGAACACATTACAACCTCTGCGGGATTAAAAAAGGTACTGCTCGAACTCGGAGGGAATGGAGCGACGATTGTTCATCACGATGCAGATATTGAACAAGCCGCAACCATGTGTGCCAAAACAGGCTTTAGTAATTCCGGTCAAAGCTGTATTTCTGTTCAAAGAATTTATGTCCACCAGGAAATGATGCCGTCGTTTACTGAGGTATTAAAACAAAAAGTAGAGCAGCTTGTTGTTGGAGATCCGCTGTCCAGCGAGAGTGATATCGGCTGTATGGTCGATGTACAGGCCGCACAGCGTGTTGAGGCATGGATACAAGAGGCAGAGAGCATGGGTGCCCAGCTTTTATGCGGGGGGAAAAGAAATGGAGCGAGCATCACACCGGCTATTTTGCTAAACCCTCCGAAACAGGCCAAGGTCGTCTGTGAGGAAGTGTTCGGCCCAGTTGTCAGCATTCTCCCTTATGAGGAGCTGGAGGAGGCAATTAAAGAAGCAAATGATAGCCGATATGGTTTGCAGGCAGGGATCTTTACGAATCAGCTGGATGTGGCATTACACGCAGCAAAAGAGCTTGAAGCTGGCGGGGTTATCATCAATGGGACATCGAATTTTAGACTGGATCATTGGCCTTATGGCGGGATTAAACGAAGTGGCCTTGGAAGAGAAGGTCCGCGTTTCGCCATCGAGGAGATGACCGAAACCAAAATGGTCGTGCTTCCAAATTGTCTGTGAAAGGGGCGTATGGATGTGAATGCATTTCAGCAAAAGGTAAAAAGTGTGCAGGCAGGCGGTCAGCCAATGATTTGTACGCCGCTCATCGGACAAACAAAGGAAGAATTGTTTCATGAGGTCGAGGTGTTAACAGAGAAGAAGCCTGATGTGATCGAGTGGCGGGCGGATTTTTTTCATCACCTTCATGACAAGGATCAAGTGATAGAAACCCTTAAGGGAATGGTAGAAAAGGCAAAGGGCATCCCATTTTTATTCACCATTCGTTCTGAAAAGGAGGGAGGCGAAAGGATATCACTCTCAGAATCTGAGAAGGTTTCTCTGCTTGCCGAGCTTTGTTCCACACAGCTTGTGGACGCCGTTGATTATGAATTCATGCATGATGTGACACATATACAGCAAGTCAGTCAGGCTGCTAAAAGACATGGCGTTACCATGATTGTGTCGTATCACGATTTCGATCGCACCCCTGAGGTGGATCGTCTCGTGCAGCTATTCGTCAATGCAGAATCAGTCGGCGCCGACATCGCAAAGATCGCAGTGATGCCGCATTCCTATGACGATGCATTAACACTGCTCTCGGCGACCAGCCATGCGAAAAAGCAGCTGTCAATTCCCGTTATTTCGATGGCAATGGCGGAATACGGGGCTTTTACAAGAATGATTGGCGGGCTTTTTGGTTCTGTGATGACCTTTGCTGTAGGGAAAGAAAGCTCAGCTCCTGGGCAAGTGGCGATACAGGATTTGAACAATGTTCTATCTATTGTGTTTTCAAAGAATAAGTGAGTAGCAGATTCATAGCTGCACCGTGAGAGGAGAGAAACATGAAGAAGAATATTTCTACACAGGTTATTCAGTACTTAGAAAATCGGGGAGTCGAGCATATTTTCGGTCTCTGCGGTCATACGAATATTGCTTTTTTATCAGCGCTTGAAAAAAGCTCGATTCAATTTGTAAATGTCAGGCATGAACAGATAGCGGCACATGCAGCAGATGGTTATGCGCGGGCGAAGAAACAGACGGCTGTTGTTCTCAGTCATCTAGGACCTGGACTCACCAATGCGGCAACAGGAGTAGCGAATGCAGCACTTGATTCCATTCCAATGGTTGTCATTGCAGGAGATGTCCCAAGTCATTATTACGGAAAGCACCCACACCAAGAAATCAATCTTCATTCCGATGCCTCTCAATACGAAATTTACCGGCCGTTTGTGAAAAGAGCATGGCGAGTCGATATTCCAGAATTATTTCCAGAGATTTTATCAAAAGCATTTCAGTTAGCTGAAAGCGGCCGTCCTGGCCCGGTGCTTATTTCTGTTCCAATGGATGTGTTCTCAAAAGATTTAGATGTGTCCCTGTTTGAACAAATCAACCATCATACACACACCATTGAAAAACCTTCTATTGATGATCAAACGGCCAATCGAATATTAGATCGATTGCTGCAGGCAGAAAGACCGCTCTTATATGTTGGGGGAGGCATTTTATTAGCTGATGCCGCTGAAGAACTAAAGGCATTTTCTGACCATCTAAGTATCCCTGTCGCCCATTCTTTGATGGGGAAAGGAGCCATGCCGGATGATCACCCAATGACCCTTGGAATGACAGGGTTTTGGGGGACGAAATTTATCAATGATCAGTGCAAAGAGGCGGATTATATATTGGCTTTAGGCACTCGTTTTGCTGAAGCTGATGCGAGCTCGTGGGAATCGGAGTATACGTTCAATTTCCAATCAACCAAGCTCATTCATATCGACATAGATCCGAATGAAATTGGCCGGAACTACCCTGTTGAAATTGGAGCGGTAGCCGATCTTAAGCAAGCCTTGACTGTACTCAATCGAGTGGCGAAAGAAAGGCTGCCAAAAGGACTGAATCGTCCTGAATTGAAAAAGGAAATTGCGGCATATCGTAAGGATTTTCAGGCTAGCAATCTGACGAATGTTCAAGATGAATCCTTCCCAATGAAGCCGCAGCGTATTTTGCAGGAAGTGCGGGAAGTATTGCCGCCAGATGCCTTTATTACAACGGATGTTGGCTGGAATAAAAATGGGGTCGGACAGCAATTTCCAGTCTTGACGCCAGGAACCATTTTAACGCCAGGCGGCTTTGCAACGATGGGATTTGGAGCCCCTGCCGCACTTGGGGCAAAGATTGCCCAGCCTGACCGTGTTGTTGTGTCACTCGTTGGAGACGGCGGCTTCGGTCAAAATCCATCCGTTCTCGCAACAGCCGTTGAAGAGAACATTCCTGTTGTGTGGATTGTGATGAATAACAGTGCGTTTGGCACAATAGCCGGCTTGCAAATGGCGCACTATGAAACGACGTACGGCACTGTTTTTAGAAAAGATGGAGAAAGCTATTCACCGGATTTTGCTGCCATTGCGAGAGGTTATGGAATGAAGGGGATTAAAATCACCTCTGCTTCTGAATTCAAAGAAGCTTTAGCTGATGCCATTGCTTCTCAGAAGCCTTGCGTTATTGATGTAGCAATGAAAAATGATCCTGTTCCTACGGATGGACATTGGAATATTAATGACATTTATTCACCAAATTCAAAGCGCTCACATGTCAGCGTGAATTAATCAAAACGAGGGAGGAATTAACAATGAAAATTAAAGTATTGAATCCGTTTCAAGATGGGAACCCATTATGGTTAGGCTTAGATCGTCCAGAGGAGCAAATGGTTCGAAAGGTATTTCAAACCATTACACCGGATACAGTTGGTTCAGAACATATGATGGCGGGTCTCACCATTTTTGAACCAGGGGAAGCAAGTTCAGTGCACAATCACCCGGGTTCAGAGGAATTTGATTTTGTGATTAAAGGATCTGGCGAAGTCATTTGTGATGGAGAAAGGCAGTCCTTTAAACAAAATGATTTCATGTTCATTCCTGACGGTGTCCCGCACCAGCATGTCAATACAGGAGATGAACCTTTATGGCTCATTTGGCTCTACACACCGCAAGGGCAGCTTCCAAAGGATTAAAAACCTGCACCGGTAAGCCCTCTTTTTGAATCATCCGGGCTTTCCGGGTCAATCAGAAAGATGAAAAGGGCTAAAATTAGGAATGATTTTAGCCCTTCATCACTTGAATGAAAGGGAGTCAAGCAATGAATATGAATACACCGCTCGAAGGAATAAAAATATTAGACGTCTCTACGATGATTGCTGCACCCTATGGCGCGGTGCTTCTAGGGGATTTTGGAGCAGAGGTCATCAAAGTTGAGATTCCTGGCAAAGGCGATACGCTGCGGCATGTCGGTCCTTTTGCAGATGGGGAACCACTTAGATGGTCAGGTCTCTCACGGAATAAGAAATCCCTTACACTGGATCTGCACAAAGACGAAGCAAAAGACATTTTTAAAAAGCTTGCGGGTCAGGTCGATGTGCTGATTGAAAATTTCCGCCCTGGAACACTCGAAAAATGGGGCGTTGGGTACGATGTGTTAAAAGAAATCAACCCTCGTCTAATCATGATTCGTGTATCGGGTTATGGACAAACGGGTCCGTTTAAGGATAAGGCCGGATTTGGAACACCAGCGACGGCGTTTAGCGGCTTTACATATATTCAAGGGTTTCCAGACCGGCATCCAGTCAGCCCTTCCTTTTCTCTCACTGATTATATTGCTGGCATCTATGTGGCGTTTGCTACTGTGACAGCGATGTATTACAGGGATACACATCCAGAAGGAACTGGGCAAATGGTGGATTTGGCCCTCTATGAATCTGTGTTTCGTATGTTAGAGTTTTTGGTTGCAGAATATGACAAGCTTGGGAAGGTGCGTGAGCGTTCACCGGGGCTAAGCGGACATTCAAGCCCTGCCGGCACCTATGAGACAAAGGATGGTCATTATTTGGTTCTTGTGACGAGTACAGATTCGACCTTCAATCGATTGGCAGAGGCGATGAATCGATTAGATTTACTAGAGAATGAAAAATTCGCGGTCAATGCATCCAGGCTGAAGCATAACAAAGAAATGGATGCGATCGTCTCTGAATGGATCGCGTCGAAAACAAGGGATGACATATTAGAAATTTTAGATACACATGGTGTTCCTGTGAGCCCAATCTTAAGTATTCGGGATATTTTTGAGCATCCGCAATTTAAAGCACGAGAGAATATCGTCGAGGTGCATCACCCTCGTCTTGGAAAAGTGAAGGTGCCTGGGATCATTCCAAAGTTTGAAAAAACACCTGGAAGTATCCGTCACATTGCACCTGATTTAGGCGAACATAATTATGAAATTTTAACAAATATGCTTGGCTTAACAGAAGAAGAGTGTAAGCAGTTAGAAGAAAAAGGGGTAATTTAATACGCTCAACCGAACCGCACGCTGCGGAAACAAAGGAGGATGGTTATGAAAGTGCATTCAGAACTGAAGGGGAATGAATTGCAGCCCGCATATGTGAAACCAACGAAAGCCCGTTTTGGTATATTGATTCTGTTGTTTTTTATTACCGCTATTAATTATATTGATCGAGCCAGTGTGTCCATTGTTGCTCCTGCAATTCAATCTTCATTGCAATTAAATCCTGCCTTATTAGGCCTGATTTTTTCGGCATTTAGCTGGACATATACAGCGATGCAAATACCAGGCGGTTTTATTCTCGATAAATTTGGCTCAAAGGTAACGTATGGGATATCACTTGTTACTTGGTCTATTTTCACAGGCTTACAGGCGTTTGCGAACAGCTTTGCCTTTTTATTCGGCTGCCGTTTGTTTATTGGGATTACAGAATCTCCCGCTTTTCCTGCAAATAACCGTATTGTCACCACATGGTTTCCAAGGCGGGAACGGGCTTTTGCAACAGGTGTTTATACTGCTGGAGAGTATGTGGGTCTTGCATTTGCGACACCCCTTCTATTTTGGATCATGACGACTTTCGATTGGAGAACCGTCTTCATTACGGCAGGTGCGCTCGGTATCATATTTGCTTTCTTTTGGTACAAGTATTATCACGAACCGAAAGAGCATCCGAAGATAAATGAAGATGAGTTAGAATTAATCCGGCAAGGCGAAGGGCTGACAGTCGCATCACAGGAGAAACTGAAATGGGCAGACTTTGCCGCCCTTCTAAAATATCGTAAATTGATCGGGCTTTATATTGGCCAATTCTCTGTTGCGTCTACCCTTTTTTTCTTTTTAACATGGTTTCCGACCTATTTGGCAGAGGCGAAAAATATGGCGTTTCTCAAGGTAGGTTTTGCTGCTTCTCTTCCTTATATTGCTGCATTCTTTGGGGTCTTGTTTGGAGGTTATGTGTCTGATTGGCTGCTTAAAAAGGGCGTATCAGTGAATGTAGCGAGAAAGCTGCCAGTAGTGGTTGGCTTGCTGATGACGAGTACCATTGTTTTAGCAAACTTTACAACAAATATCCCGCTTGTGCTGACCATTTTATCCATCGCTTCATTTGCGCAAGGACTGTCTAATATCTCTTGGACGATGCTGTCTGAGGTGGCACCGCGGGAAATGGTGGGGCTGGCTGGCGGCGTATTTAACTTTTTTGCTAATTTAGCTGGGATCATCACTCCGCTGATTATCGGATTCATCGTGTCGGCGACAGGCTCTTACAATGGAGGAATTTTATTCGTCAGTTTAGTTGCTTTAGGCGGGGCATTGTCGTACATCTTTATCGTAGGTAAAATTGAGCGTATTCAATTAAAACCATAGAGAGAAAGCAAAAGAGAACTCAAGGGTGAGTTCTCTTTTCAGCGTGTAGACAAATCCTTGCATTCGCCCGCAGTCCTGTGCGCTGGTGCTCACGAATGTTAAATTCGCTCCGCGCCCGTGCTCGTCCTTCCTAGACTTCAAAGGTTTTCTATCACGCTGAAAAGAAGACAAAGGGCTAAAATCAACATCATTTTAGCCCTTTGTCAACAATCTGAAAAGAGAACTCAAAGGTGAGTTCTCTTTTTTATGTATAAAAGATAACGGTGATGATCGCTGCACACGCGATACCCATGCTGATATAAAGGCTGGCAAACCCTATATTCCAGCGAGTGATACGGTAAGGATTGACCTTCATCAAATCAGCTAATAGGGAGACAGAAACATTAAAAGGACTAAACATAACAGTTGATGTGCCAGCAACGATCAGCATGATGGCAATGGGAAGAGCAGGCAGTTCATGGATGACTGGTGCCATCATGCTGACTAACAAAGCAAGTGAGACGAGCGGGTGAAAGCCGCAAAGGGCGGTGATCAGAAAATACAACCCAATGACACAATAAACCCAAATGGCATGGTCTGATATACTGACAATAAATGCTTGAATCGGCTGCATACTGTTTGTCGCAAGGAGCATATCGACAAAGAAGCCTGCACTTAAAAATAGACACATATAGTTGGAGAGCTGACGGGTTCTTTCTTTCCAATGAGGCACAGAGACAGCGATATACTGTTTTCTTTTTTTGATAACAGAAGAGAATAATAGAGCAAATGGAATAATCGTCAGTACTACAGCGAATAAATAGCCTTTCCCAATCCATGCATCGACAAGTGAGACGACTGTCATAAAACCTAGCAGCATGAAAGCGAGCTGAAGGGTTTTTCGCTTAATTCGATGAGGATTGGCGTTTGTTTCTGAAGACTGAATGATGTTTGGTAATCGTTTGCTTTGACGAGAAAAAAGCATCCAATCTATCGCCAGCACAACGACCATTAAACCAAAAGTAATAGGTGCAATTTGATAATATTTTAGTTTGGTTGCATCAATGGTGACGCTTACCAGCACTTCAACAGGACTCCAGCTTAAACATAATGCATATGACCTTAAGAGGTTGCGTGTATAAAGATGTTGTTTCACTTGTTCTTTTAGGGATTCAAGCGACGGTTTGAGCGATGTATAGAGTAAGGGAATCGTCGCGATATTTAAAAACATGCCGAGTATATGAGTGACAAATGAACTCTTGCGATAAAGCTGATTTGAGCTCGTTGTATGCAGTGTGAGCAGTTTATTTAATTGTGTATCGAAATGTCCAACATGTATGAGAGAATGAATAAAAGGCAGCATGAAAAAGAGAGAAAGCAAGCCCAGCATGGAATGAAAGTGAAGAAAAAACGTGTGCAATGGCTGGCCGGATAAGAAGAATAAGAACAACCCAATGATGAGAAATACAGCACCTGTTTTCAAATAAAGCCCGCTTGCTTTCTTAAAAGAAATGGTGAGCGAAGCAGCGGCCAGCAGACCAACAAAATAGGAGAGTATGGGAGCAGGAAATAGTTGATGAACTATATATAGACTGATAAGCAGTGTAAAAACGAGCAGGTACATTCAAATATCTCCTCCATCAAATATCTTCAATTGATTTTATTCCGTCTGGTGGAATTTGTTTTCTTTTAATGGAACGTTTAAAATGGATTATAGCAAAATCGATCGTTGATGTCGATAAGAAATCAAAGGGGAAAAGGAGAAAGTGAATATGGCTGATAAAAAGTCAAAAGAAGAATCAGGACTGCGTACAGTTCAGCGTGCTTTGGATATTCTGTATTGTTTTAGTGAAGAACGTCAAGAGCTGACGCTAACGGATATTTCAAAAGAGATGAATTTAGCAATGTCTACGACAACGAGACTGCTCAAGGCACTTGAATTGAATCATTTTGTGGAGAAGAATCAAGAAACAATGAAATACCGATTGGGTCAAAGGCTTTATCTCCTCGGATACATTGCAGGGAAGTCCATTAAATTGAGGGAACTGGCTAAGCCACTCATGTACTCACTTCGTGATGAAACAAAGGAAACCGTCAACCTGTATGTACTGGATTCAACAAGCAGGGTTTGTATTGAACAAGCGGAAGGGCTGCAATCGATTCGGCATCTTGTCAAGATTGGTGAAAAGCTGCCATTGTACGCAGGTGCAGGCGGAAAGGTATTATTGGCATTTCAAAGTGAAGAATTTCAACAAAAAGTATTAGCGTCTGAGGCTGATCATGTGATGAAGGGTGACTGGCAAAAGGAACGTAAACATATTCTTGACACATATACTTCTTGCAGCATCGATGAACGCGAGGTAGGATCTGCGGCAGTAGCGGCACCAATCTTTAACATTCATGGTGAAGTGAAAGCCTGTTTATCCATATCTGGTCCAACCCATCGGTTTACTGAAGAAGTCATTCCTCAGTTGCAGCAAAAAGTGAAAGAACAGGCACAGCGGCTTTCTGAACAGCTCGGCTACGTCGTCAAACACAATTTTTAAGATTGCCTATCTTTTCGCGCTCCATTTATCATATAATAGAAACATTATGTAGCATTCCTTGTCGTAGGGAGGACGTGTCACGACCATGAAAATCAATAGAGAAATTCCTGTAAGACAGCGGAATATTGTCCTCATTGGCTTTATGGGTGTTGGGAAAACAACCATTGGGCAGCTGGTTGCCAAAAAGCTATATAGAGATTTTATTGATGTCGATCAGGAGATTGAGAAAAAGTACAACATGACGATTCCAGAGATGTTTCAGCAAAAAGGAGAAGCATTCTTCAGGCAGGCTGAAAAGGATTATATCGTCGATTTATGTGAACATACACAGCTCAAGATCGTTTCCCTTGGAGGCGGTGCATTCAAACAGGAAGAAATCAAACGCGCCTGCTTGAAGCATTGTACCGTTCTTTTCCTTGATCTATCGTGGGAGAATTGGAAGCAGCGGCTTGATATTTTAATCGAAAGCCGCCCTGTTCTTCACAACCGGACGCTTGATGAGATGAAAGAGCTGTTTGAAGAGCGCCGGGAGATTTATTCTCTTCATAACTCAAGAGTGGAAACAGATCATTTAGAGGCTGAGGAAGTCGCCAATTATATTGTGGACACACTCAAGCTTGGCTGGGATTTATATTCGAAATAAAAAAAGTCTACCGTTGAGGGTAGACTTTTTTTCTATTGAATTCTTTTCCTTCGTACATATGATGATGCTTTGACAACCAAAATGTATTTATCCTTTTTTTGGTGTGCAGCCGTTTGGAAAAAGCGGTGATTCTACTTCAATCAGTTCATGGTGATGAGGCTTTTGATATAGATCATTTTCTTTTTCGGAAAAATAAAATAGTATCTAAATTTTAATAAGAGTTTTTTGAATTATGATAATCTTTAAAAAATAATGTTGACATCTTCCGTGAGGACATTCTATGATTGTTTACGTAAACGCTTACGGTAAACGTTTACTATAATCGAATGGGGAGGAATTTGTTGATGAAAAATAAAGAAAAATGGAGCGGTGTATTCCCGGCGGTCTTAATTCCTTTTAAAGATGACTATTCAATTGATGAACCTGCTTTTCGTAAGCTTGTTCGCTGGGTGGCGGAGCACGAAGGAATTAACGGGATTGTTGTCAATGGACATACTGGCGAGATTATGACTTTGCTGCCACATGAACGAGCTGAGGCTGTGCGTATTGCAGCCGACGAATTAAAAGGGGAAGTACCTGTCATTTCCGGGGTTTCAGCTGAAGGGACAATTGAAGCGATCCAGCATGCAAAAGCAGTTCAAGAAGCTGGCGGAGAAGGTATCCTTCTCATGCCGCCGCATTCATGGCTGAGATTCGGTATGCAGCCTGAATCACCTGTCCAATTCTTTAAAGATGTTGCTGAAGCGATTGACATTTCAATCATCGTCCATCAATATCCAACGTGGACAAAAACCTCATATACAACGAATCAATTACTAGAAATGTCGGAAATTGAAAATGTTGTCTCATTCAAAATTGGTCAAAGAGACATGGCACAATATGAAGTCGATGTGCGCGCACTGAAAAAGCATGCACCAGATGTATCGCTGCTCACATGTCACGATGAATATTTATTGCCAACATTAGTTCAAGGGATTGATGGGGCGCTTGTCGGTTTCGGCTGTTTTGTGCCAGATTTGATCGCTGAACTTGTGAAATGTGTGGAAGAACAAGACCTTGCAGCAGCTAATAAAGTGTACGATAGAATCTTTGAATTAAAGCATGCTGTATATAAAATGGATGAACCTTCCTCTACCTCTCATCTGCGAATGAAGGAAGCGATGTTCCAGAGAGGTTTGATCAGCAGTTCGCTTGCTAGAAAGCCGGTATTACCTTTAACTCAAAAGGAAAAAGAAGAGATTCGCCAGGGCCTTCAAAGTGTTGGTTTGCTTAAGGAAAACGTCAGTAGATAACAGACCATTGATTTCATGATGAAGGTGAGTCAGGTTATAATAGGGTATAAAACAACAGACTCCCGGAGGTATGAAATGTGTCAGTAAGTATTAAAGATGTAGCATTGAAAGCAGGAGTGTCTATAGCCTCTGTTTCCCGAGTATTAAGTGGTAAACCAGGAGTAGGCGCTCAAACGGCTGAAAGAATCAAGCAAGTGATTGATGAGTTAGGCTACCGCCCTAATTTAGGAGCGAGAGGGCTCGTGAAAAGAAAGACTGGGAATATCGCTGTAGTGGTTCCCCGCGGTTCATATATTTTGAATAATCCATTTTTTTCAACGATTTTAGATGGCATAGCGAAGGAATTAGATGAGACCGAATTCAATATGCTGATGTCATTTACATCTGTGCAGCAGCAGCGGTTACTTGAGACGCAGGCTGTAGATGGTGCCATTTTATTTTCTCCAAGAAATGAAGAATTGAGCATGGATTGGCTAAAAAGTTTGGCTATTCCCATTATCGTTGTCGGAAGTTACTTAGAGGATTCACCATTTCCATGTGTCAGGCCGGATGATGAAGAAGGTGTTTGTCAATCTGTAACGGCCTTATTTGATAAAGGCCATCGAACCATTGGGCTGGTCAATGGTCCAATGAGTTCGATGCATAGTGTGAGGTATTACAAGGGGTATGAGCGCACACTGAAACGTTTAGGATTAACATTGAACAAAGAGCTTGTGTTTGAGTTAGATGAATTTGATGGGGGAAAAGTAGTAGAAGTGGTTTCTCAATTTCTCCAAGGAAACCAGCACATGACTGGAGTTGTTTGCTCTTCAGATTTTTTGGCGATAGGGGTCATGAAAGCGGCAGAAAACGCAAATGTTTCAATACCTCATGATTTGTCTGTCGTTGGTGCCGATGATGTGCCCATTGCAAGTTTCCTAACCCCTTCTTTATCTTCTGTTCATGTTGATTTAGTTGGAATGGGAAGAAAAGCTGTTTCTTTACTAACACAGTTATTAGAAGGAGAACAGTTAGAGGCGATGGAACATATCTTCCCTATGTATTATATAGATCGGGGTACCACGGGAACGCCAAAAAAGATTTGATAGATGCTGAAAACTCGTATGAACGCTGCAGAATTTCAGCTTGATTTAAAATGTAAGCGATTTCTTAAGCGCTCTTCGGCATGTACTTTTGCATCATTTCCTCTAATAAGGAGGAGATACCATGACGTTAGAACTCAGCGGAAATTCAAATTCTCAAGGTGGGCAAGTTGTTGATAGAGCTTCACAACTATTGACTAGGATGGAAAGTGTACCTTTTTCGAGATGGCATTTAAAACCTCGAATCATTATGGGATCTGCTACTTTTTTTGATGCTTTTGATGCGCTATCTTTAGCGTTTGTTCTCCCGGTCCTCATCGGCATGTGGAATTTATCACCTGCTCAAATTGGCCTTCTTATTGGGTCTGGTTATATAGGACAAGCGATTGGTGCTATTTTCTTTGGGTGGTTAGCAGAAAGGCGCGGCCGTGTATTTAGTGCAAAGTGGACGGTGTTCCTCATGTCTATTATGAGTATCGCATGTGTATTTTCAGGTAATTTTATGGCCCTTTTTATTTTCCGCTTTATACAAGGGATTGGAGTTGGAGGAGAGGTGCCGGTAGCAGCCTCATATATTAATGAGTTGTCCCGAGCCCAAGGAAGAGGCAGATTTTTTATGCTTTATGAGATGATTTTTCCATTAGGATTAATGATCTCAGCTCAAATTGGGGCATTTGTTGTACCTAGCTTTGGGTGGAAATGGATGTTCTTGATTGGAGGCATTGGAGGTCTAATCGTCTTTGGATTCTTTTTCATGCTGCGTGAATCGCCAAGGTGGCTTATTTCGAAAGGCAGGTTAGATGAAGCCGAAAGAATTATTGAAGAAATTGAAGCTAGTACTGACAAACGAATGCCTGTCGCAAATCAAGTATCCAGCAGTACTGAAAAAGGCGACTGGAAAGAGCTATTTTCAACTTTTTACCGTAAAAGAACATTGGTCGTATGGGGACTATGGTTTTCTGCCTACTTTGTATCGAATGGTTTAAATAACTGGTTACCGAGTCTTTATAATACTGTTTACCATTTGCCAGTTGGAGATTCATTAAGGGCAGCATCTCTCACAAATATTTTACAGACCATAGGGGTATTCGCTTGTGCATTTTTAATTGATAAAGTGGGACGGAAGCGCTGGGCAACCATTGCATTTGTATTAACAGGTGTTTTATTAACGGCTTTATGGATCAGCGGAGCGACTTCACCAGAAAGCGTCATCTATTTAGGATCTGCTGCTTACGGAATGATGGGGACAATTACAGTTCTCCTCTATCTATATACACCTGAAATTTATCCGACACGTATGAGGGTGATTGGAACGGCATTTGCTACAGCGTGGCTTAGACTGGCCTCAGCGATCGCTCCTATTATGATAGGTTTTATTTTAGAGGTAAGCGGTGTTTCAACTATTTTTATTCTTTTTGCAAGTGTGACGGTAGTGGGAGCAATTCTTGCTTTTAAAATGATCGAAACGCGCGAGAAAGTATTAGAGGATATTGCACCGTAAGTTACGCATGCAGTAAAGAACTTATTCCAAAGAGGGTAGGTTCTTTTTTTATTCAGAGGATCTAAAATGCCTCACCTATCTTCGTTCATTTATCATATAATAGAAACATAATCTAGTCGTGAAGAGAGACGTGTCACGAACATGAAAAGCCACCTGTGAAACAGTGAAGATTAAAAAAGTCTACCGGCGATGGTAGACTTTTTCTATCAGTTTAATGCTTGATTCCCTGAAGCAGTGCAGCTTTTAAACAGAAGGAAATGGGCTGATGCTGCGCATCGAATTGAAGCTGAAACAGCTGCTTTGTGTCAGGGTCTGCGGCTTGAAGGTGGGAAACGATCTCCTTTTGAATATTCTCTGGCGTGCGTCCACGTATAATCCAGTCCTGATAATCAATATGCAGATCCCAGTAACGAATCTCTTTCTGAGTCAATTGGTTGTCATCGAAAAGCTCTTTCCATTCTGATAATGAGCTTTCCCGCACATGAGAAGGGTCTCTCATTCTATTTAAGTGATTAATATATGAATCCTGTGCAGGGTTTTCAGGTGCATAATGGTCGACGAGCAGAAATTGGCCGCCTTTTTTTAAGACTCGGCTGATTTCAGACATGGCTGCCGGAAGGTTTGGAAAGTGGTGAGCAGCAAATCGGCACGTCACTAAATCAAATGATTCATCAGAGAAGGGCAATGCTTCTGCGGCTGCCTGCTCAAAAGTAATGTGGTTCAGGTGGCGTTCTTCCGCTAGTGCTGCTGCAATCTCGATCATTTTTTGCGTGACATCAATGCCTACCCCTTTAGAGATAACGTCTGAAAAGGAAAAAACGGTATGTCCTGCCGCGCAGCCAATATCAAGTAAATGCTCATGTCCCTTCGCATTTGCTGTTGTTTTCATCCATTCCAGCTCTTCTCCGGCTGCAAATATAGGTGAATCTCGATAGTTCTCGGCATTTTGTGAAAATTGGTTCTCGGCTTTAGCATATGGATTCATTTCTTTTCCCCCTTTGTGGTCTCTTTATCGTAGAATTCCTTCTGTTATTTGTCTAAGACATAAAAGATATGACATGGATAGTTAAAACCTATGAGGTGATGAAAGTGGATATACGAATGATGGAATATGTCATTGAAGTGTACCGGCAGCAAAGTTTTACAAAAGCAGCGGATCAACTTCATATTGCACAGCCTTCTTTAAGCCAGCAAATGAAGAAGCTGGAAGAGGAATTAGACACACCGCTATTTATTCGAAAGTATGGACAAGTAACGCCCACACCTCAAGGGAGACGATTCATTAAAAGGGCTGAGAATATTTTGAAGGAAAGAGATGATTTGCTGCGTGAAATGGGAGAAGCAGCTTATGAAATCGGGAGAGAGCTGAACATTGGAGCGCCAGCAGTGACTGGGGGATATGTCTTGCCCGGTTTATTAAAAACCTTTTGTCAAACGTATCCTCATGTTCACGTTCAACTGATAGAAGAGTCTCCTCGTGAGCTTGAAAAACGTCTATTGGCTGGAAAACTGGATTTGGCTATTTTATCTATGCCTGTCGAGCATGAATCATTGAAAACGAAACAAATGCTGACAGAGCCGCTCCTTCTTGCAGTTCCACAAGCTGCTCAGCCTTGGTTATCAGAGGAATTGAACGAGATCATCAAGCAAGCAGGACAAAAAGAAATGGTTCCCTTTCAACTTCTTGAAGGTATCCCATTTATTATGCTGAAAGAGGGATACGGTTTTCGGCATGTGGTCATGGAACTGTGCCGTCATCACGGTTTTCAGCCAAAAGTGGCTTTTGAAACAAGCCATATTCAAACAGCACAGGCATTGGTCAAAAACGAACTAGGTGTGACCGTTGTGCCGAAAATGGTGGCACAAGAGGATAGGAACCAAGTTATTTATTTAAACATTGATTCATGCCCAACCCGAACACTTGTATTTGCATATGTTGAAGAAAGGTATTTAACGAAAGCCGCTCAAGCCTTCATGGACCTTTATCAGAATCAAGGGAAAGCTTAAACAAACGTTTAATTAAACGCAAAAAGCAGGGGAGCACCCTGCTTTAAGATTGTTGACAAAGGGCTAAAATGATCTTGATTTTAGCCCTTTGTCTTCTTTTCAGCGTGATAGAAAACCTTTGCAGTCTAGGAAGGGCGAGTACAGGAGCGGAGCGAATTTGACATTCGTGAGCACCGGAGCGCAGACCTGACACCGAATGCGAGGGTTTGTCTACACGCTGAAAGCAGGGGGGCACCCTGCTTTTTAATATAAGTCCAGACGCTGATCCGTCATAACCGGAATTTGCTGTCTGACTTCATCCACCAGCTGAAGATCAATTTCCGCATAATAAATATCTTCGTCATCTTTTGTTTCAAGCAGGATGCGGCCGAGTGGATCAATCACCATAGAGTGTCCAGGGAATTCCGTGTCTCTGCTTGTGCCTGTTCTGTTAACAGCAATCATAAATGACTGGTTTTCAATCGCTCTTGCGATGAGCAGGCTGCGCCAATGGTCCACTCTTGCTGACGGCCATTGCGCCGTATTGACAAGCACCTTCGCTCCTTTGTTCACAAGTGTTCTGGAAAGCTGCGGGAAGCGGAGGTCATAGCAGATCATCGCACCAATCGTCACATCTTCACCATAGTCAAATAAACCAAGCTGATCACCAGCGGTTAAATAGTTGTGCTCATCCATTAAGCGGAATAAATGAATTTTATCATAATCTAACAAAAGCTCACCTTGGCGGTTAAAAACATACATTGTGTTGGTGATGTTTTCATTCTCTGTCCGCTTATTTAACACACTGCCTGCGATGAGATACACTTGGTGCTTGCGGGCAAAGGAGGAGAAGAGCTGCTTTGTGCGTTCACCGTTTATATCTGCAAGCTGCTCGGCTTGTTCAAGGGCGTAGCCGGTATTCCACATTTCGGGTAAAATGATCAGATCAGGCTGCTCGCGAACTGCTTCTTCTAAAAACGCTTCTGCTTTTTTAAAATTCACTTCAGGTTCTCCAATTTGTACGTCCATTTGGACAAGGGCGATTTTCATATGGGTTCCTCCTTTATTCGCTATATGTCATGTGAAAATCATGAATGTATGTAATGGTTTATTCTAGTCTTCAAGGCCAGTTTCTTTATCATAATGGTTTCCATCATCTTTGCCAATAGAAATGTCAGAAGGTTTTGTTAAATGACTTTCTCAATCAAGAAATGAGTGGTATGATACCTATAACTAATAAAACAAAGGGGAATAGTATGATATGCAATTGTTCGATTTATCACTAGAAGATCTAAAAAAATATAAACCAAAGAAAACTGCACGTCCTGATTTCTCAGACTTTTGGAAGAAATCGCTCGAAGAACTGCGCCAAGTGGAGGCAAAGCCAGCACTTGAACCGTATGACTATCCAGTGAAAGGCGTTAAGGTGTACCGCCTGACGTATCAAAGCTTTGGACATTCTAAAATTGAAGGCTTTTATGCTGTACCTGATCAATCTGGCCCGCATCCAGCGCTCGTTCGTTATCATGGCTATAATGCCAGCTATGACGGCGGCATTCACGACATCGTCAACTGGGCGCTCCACGGCTATGCAATTTTTGGTATGCTCGTCCGCGGTCAAGGCGGCAGTGAAGATCAGACAGTGACACCAGGCGGTCACGCTTTGGGGTGGATGACAAAAGGCATTTTATCAAAAGAGACCTACTATTATCGCGGTGTTTATTTAGATGCGGTTCGTGCACTCGAAGTCATTCAGTCCTTCCCTGAAGTGGATAAACACCGGATCGGCGTAATTGGTGGAAGCCAGGGAGGCGCATTAGCGGTAGCAGCTGCAGCCCTTTCAGATATTCCGAAGGTCGTCGTGGCAGATTACCCTTATTTATCAAACTTTGAGCGTGCAGTGGATGTGGCATTGGAGCAGCCTTATTTAGAAATCAATTCGTACTTTCGAAGAAACAGTGACCCGGAAGTGGAAGAAAAGGCATTTGAGACATTAAGCTATTTTGACTTAATCAATTTAGCTGGATGGGTCAAACAGCCAACTTTGATGGCGATCGGTCTGATTGACAAAATTACCCCGCCATCTACTGTGTTTGCGGCATACAACCATTTAGAAACAGATAAAGACCTGAAGGTATATCGCTATTTTGGACACGAGTTTATCCCGGCTTTTCAAACAGAGAAGCTTTCCTTCTTACAAAAGCATTTGCTCAAATAAAAGAAAAAAGAGGCCGCTCTAGGAGGGCCTCTTTTTTAATAACTCGTATTTTGTCTCGTTTTTTCATCAGGTACTAACGCGGTGATAATAAGGGCAAGAGCTGTGATGATATGAAGGATGAATCCAAGTATCGGAATCCAGGCGAGGCAGGATGTGATAATCCCAATGATGCTGCCAATCATTGGTCCTTGGTCTCGCTTCGATAAGACGAGTGTGATAATATGCAGAATAAGCATGACCATGAGCGGTGAATAGCCATTGCTAATAATAAATAGTCCTCCGATGACAGGGATGGCAAGACAGGCTTCAAAAATTCCGGTGATCCATTTCATGATGCGAGATATAGACATGAGATCCAACTCCTTTTTCATATATGTCTTATTCGTATTTTACCAAAACGTGAAGAAGTCATGCAGATTTCTATAGAAAGAGTTGATGGATGATGAGAGAGAGAATCAAGGAAGAGCTGAAAATCATCGAAGAAACGTATGACGTGAAAATTTGCCTCGCGGTCGAATCAGGCAGCAGAGCATGGGGATTCCCCTCGACTGATAGTGATTACGATGTTCGTTTTTTATATGTTCCTCGAAAAGAATGGTATTGGGCAATGGAAGAACATCGTGATGTCATTGAACGGCCGATTGATGATGTGCTTGATATCAGCGGCTGGGAGCTTAGAAAGGCACTTCGCTTATTCAATAAATCGAATCCGTCCATCATGGAATGGCTGTCGTCTAACATCATCTATGCTGAATCCTTCTCTTTGGCAAAGCAGCTAAGAGAATTAAAGGATCGAGCGTTTTATCCTGCAGCATTGATGTATCATTACCTCAATATGGCGAAGCGGAATGAAAGCCGGCATTTACGAGGAGAGCAGGTGCGAATCAAGAAGTATTTCTATGTACTTCGTCCGCTGCTTGCCTGTCAGTGGATTGAACGATACAGGACGGTTCCGCCGATGGACTTTCATGAACTGCTTGAAGAACTAGTGGAGGAAGGTCCGCTTTTAGCGGAAATCCATGAGCTGCTCAAACGTAAAATGGACGGAGAAGAAATGGATGTAGAGAACCGCCTCGCTTATGTCCATCCATTTATCGACAAAGAGCTCGCGCGATTTGATGAATTGGTGAAAAGCTACAATCAGCCGAAAGACAACCTGTTGCAAGAATTAAATGAGCTGCTGCAGTCTACCCTTGATGAGGTGTGGGCGTAAGCAGGAAAGAGCCAGCCGGATCACGGAAGGCTCTTTTTTATCTCTTATTGTGATAAAACCACAAAAAAAGTCAGAATTTTTGTCATCTTCAAATATTGTAGCGGACAGCTTATGAGCTTTACAATAAAGACATAGCTTACAAAGAGTGGGAGGTGCCCTTTATGGAGTCGGTCACAAGAAATTTCTTCTTGTTTTTGTCAAAGAGCAGTCTCTTGAACCATATTGCTCGTAATTGGGGAAGTGCTGTTGCATCTAAGAAAATCATCGGAGGGAAGGACTTTGAGAGTGCCATCCCTGTCATCAAACGATTAAATGAACAAGGAATGGCCGTGACAGTTGATCACCTTGGTGAGTTTGTCACAAAGGCAGAGATTGCCAATGAGCGGACGACTGAGTGTATTCAAACCATTCAGCGGATTGCTGAGGCGGGACTCAATTCCCACGTGTCACTCAAAATGACATCACTTGGCCTGGATATTGACGATGACCTTGTGTATCACAATATGAAACGTATTTTAGATACGGCAGAGAAACACCGTATCATGGTGACAATCGATATGGAGGATGAACAGCGCTGTCAAAAAACGCTGGACATTTTTAAAGAGATGAAATCTCAATATGAGTATGTCAGTACGGTCTTGCAGGCGTATTTGTACAGAACAGAAAAGGATCTTGATGATTTAAATGAGCTGCAGCCATTTTTAAGACTTGTAAAGGGTGCCTATAAGGAATCCGCCGAAGTGGCGTATCCAAACAAAAAAGACGTTGATCTGAATTATCAAAAGCTGATCGAAAAGCAATTGCTCTCAGGAAACTATACAGCCATTGCGACACATGACGATCGAATGATTGAGTTCACGAAAAATATTGTGAAAAAACACAATATACAGACAAGTCAGTTCGAATTTCAAATGCTGTACGGCATGAGATCAGAAACGCAGCAGGCACTTGTGAAAGAAGGCTATCAAATGAGGGTCTATACTCCGTATGGACGAGAGTGGTATGGCTACTACATGAGACGTCTTGCAGAACGGCCGGCAAACATTGCCTTTGCTCTAAAAGGGATGACGAAAAAATAATTTGAAACGGGAGCGTGACAAAAATGACAACACCTTACAAGCATGAACCATTCACGGATTTTAGCCAGGAAGAAAACCGCAAAGCTTTTGAACAAGCATTAGCAAAAGTAACAGAATCACTTGGTCAAACCTATCCGCTCGTGATTAATGGAGAAAGAATTGAAACGAAAGACAAGATTGTTTCGATCAATCCAGCGAAAAAGGATGAAGTGGTTGGAACCGTATCGAAGGCCGGCAAGGAAGAGGCAGAACAGGCGGTTCAAGCAGCAGCGAAAGCATTCGAAACATGGCGCTACACGTCTCCAGAAGAAAGAGCTGGCGTATTATTCAGAGCTGCGGCAAGCATTCGCCGTAAAAAGCATGAGTATTCAGCCCTTCTTGTCAAAGAAGCAGGTAAGCCGTGGAATGAAGCAGATGCAGATACAGCAGAAGCGATTGACTTTCTAGAGTATTACGCCCGTCAAATGCTGGAGCTGGCGAAAGGAAAACCAGTGAACAGCCGTGAAGGGGAACGCAATCAATATGTGTACACACCAACTGGCGTGACGCTCGTGATTCCGCCGTGGAACTTCTTGTTTGCGATCATGGCAGGAACAACAGTAGCGCCAATCGTCACTGGGAATACAGTTGTTTTAAAACCAGCGAGTGCGACACCTGTCATTGCAGCCCGTTTTGTGGAGGAGCTTGAGCAAGCCGGTCTTCCAAAGGGTGTTGTCAACTTTGTACCAGGAAGCGGAGCAGAGGTTGGGGATTACTTAGTAGATCATCCGAAAACAAGTCTGATTACATTCACTGGATCAAGAGAAGTAGGGACACGTATCTTTGAACGCGCGGCAAAAGTGCAGCCAGGCCAGCAGCATTTAAAACGTGTCATTGCTGAAATGGGCGGTAAGGATACAGTGGTTGTCGATGAGGATGCAGATGTTGAATTAGCGGCTAATGCCATTTTCACATCAGCCTTCGGATTTTCAGGTCAAAAATGTTCAGCTGGATCTCGGGCTGTCGTCCATGAGAAGCTGTATGACCAAGTGGTTGAGCGAGTGAAGGAAATCACAGAAACGAAAACAACAGCCAATCCACTTTCTGCGGATGTTTACATGGGACCTGTCATTGATCAAGCGTCCTTTGACAAGATCACGGATTATATCGAGGTTGGCAAACAGGAAGGCCGCTTAGTCACTGGCGGAACGAGTGATGATTCGGAAGGATACTTTATCCACCCGACCATTTTTGCAGATCTTGAGCCAACGTCCCGTTTAATGCAAGAAGAAATCTTTGGACCAGTCTTGGCTTTCTCAAAAGTCTCTAGCTTTGATGAGGCACTTGAGGTAGCCAACAACACAGAATACGGTTTAACAGGTGCTGTCATTACGAATAATCGTGATCACATCAACCGTGCGAAGCAGGAGTTCCATGTAGGGAACCTTTACTTTAACCGTAACTGCACAGGTGCCATCGTTGGTTACCACCCATTCGGCGGCTTCAAAATGTCAGGAACGGATTCAAAAGCAGGCGGTCCAGATTACTTGGCTCTGCACATGCAGGCAAAAACGATTAGTGAAATGTTTTAATATGGAAAAAGCATGAACCTGCACTGACGGGTTCATGCTTTTTTTGCCTGCTTGCGACTTGTTTCTATACAAATCTGACTGGAAAGAAGTATGATAAATGTATCACTTAATCAGGGAGCAATCGGGATGGAAGAGATATTAGAAAAGCTTCATACATTTTTTGATGTCGATAAATTAATTGCATTTATTAGCGGCTATTTAAAAAAACCAGTCATTTTAGAAAGCACAGAGTGTCAGCTCCTTGCTTATAATTCTTACAGCATTCAGCAGTTTGACCCAGTCAATCAGCAAACGATTTTCTCCAAGGAATGTCCGGGGTCTGTGGTCGATTGGTTAAAGAAAACAGGGGTAATTGAGCGGCTTCACAAGGAGTCAAAGCCTTTTTATGTGAGCGGCCATGACGAGCTCGGATTTAATCGGCGGGTGGCTGTGAGCGCCAAGCATAAACAAGAGGTAGTAGGCTTTATTTGGGTGCAGGACATTGAGGACTCCCTCTCTCAGGAGGAGCTGCAATTTTTACACGAAGCTTCCTTTCAGGTTGGAAAAGTGATTTATAAGAATAAGAAACAGCTTGAGAAAAAGGAAGGCAAGATTGAAGAGTTTTTCAAAAAGGTCATGGATGATCATTTTTATACTGAAGAAGAGCTGAAATGGGAGGCTGAGAACTTAAGCATTCCACTGCCAGCCGTATTTACTGTTATGGTCGTGCACGCTGCCGATAACAAAAGTGAGACGGCAGAAGATGTGAAGGATGTCATTCGAACGTATTTGCAGCTAGAGGATAAAGTGAATCACGTCTATTCGGTTCAAGCAGATATTGTCGTTATATTAGGCAGCCTGTCAGACCGGCACTCACCGAAAGCGACTGCCGCTGATGTCATCGCACATCTGCAATCAAAAACGAATGCCCATCCTTCCCCTTTGTATATTGGGATGGGAAGAGAGTATCGTGATGTCATGAAAATGAGTACAAGTCGATTTGAAGCGATAGAGGTCGTCAAGGCAGTAAAAATTGTCGGAGGGCAAGAACTGATTCCATATGATTATGAGAATTTAGGGGTCTTCCGGTTTTTAGACTCTATTTACAGCCATCAAAAAAAGAAAAACGACTTCAATCCAGATTTGTTACGCTTGAAGGAAAAAGACCGCGAGAGTCAAACCTCGTTTTTAAAAACGCTGGAAGTCTACTTATTGAATAACTGCAAGCTAAAGCCAGCAGCGGAGCAGTTGTTTATTCATCAAAATACATTAAACTATCGAATGAAACAAATTTTTGACATGACTTCGATCGACTTAAGTCATTTTAGCCAGAGATGTGAGTTATTTATTGAATTGATGCTGATGAAAAAAGATCAATAATCATGATGGAATCCGCAGGTGCACAGGATCACCTGCGGGTTTTCATGTGACATGCGAAAATGGCATACAACTGATGCATTTCGTTGTATGATAGATAAAGATTTTATGAGAAAAGTGAAAGGGGGGCCACCTTTGGGATCAGTCACCTTAGCCATTTTGATTTTCATCATGACCCTCGTCCTTGTCATTTGGCAGCCAGGACGTGTCACCATAGGATGGTCAGCGTGTGGAGGCGCCATTCTTGCACTTGCCTTTGGTGTCGTTCATCTAGGCGATGTGTGGGAAGTCACGCAAATTGTATGGAACGCTACCTTTGCCTTTATTGGCATTATTATCATTTCGTTAATTTTAGATGAGATCGGTTTTTTTGAATGGGCTGCACTGCATATGGCAAAAGCCGCAAGAGGCAACGGTGTCCGCATGTTTATTTACTTAACATTGCTCGGCGCTGTTGTGGCTGCTTTTTTTGCCAACGATGGAGCGGCACTGATCTTGACCCCAATCGTTTTATCTGTGGTGAGAGCGTTGAAGCTGGATGAGCGCATGGTGCTGCCTTTTGTGATGGCAAGCGGTTTTATTGCAGACACAACCTCCTTGCCATTTGTCATTAGTAACCTGGTCAATATCGTATCAGCCGACTATTTTCATATTGGTTTTCTAGAATATACAGCGAATATGTTCGTGCCAAACCTTGTGTCGCTTGGAGCGAGCATGCTGGTTCTGTATGTATTTTACCGAAAGCTTATCCCAAAAACCTACGATCTGTCACAAGCAAAGGAACCGGCGTCAGCTATTCGAGATATCCGTATGTTCCGTTTGTCTTGGTATGTGCTCGGCTGTCTGCTTGTGGGTTATTTTGCGGGGGAGCTGATCGGTATTCCAGTGTCCATCATCGTAGGCGGGATTGCCCTTGCTTTCTTATGGCTGGCGAGAAGAAGTCCACAAGTAGCGACAAAGCGAGTGGTCAAAGAAGCGCCGTGGTCCATTGTGTTTTTCTCGATCGGTATGTATGTCGTCGTATATGGACTGAAAAATGTCGGTCTTACAGAAATATTGGCGGCATGGATCCAGCAAGGGGCTTCACATGGCTTGCTTGCAGGAACGATGTTTATGGGCGTGCTTGCCGCAGTGCTGTCCTCTGTGATGAACAATCTGCCGACCGTTTTAATTGATGCGATTGCCATTGGACATACAGATACAGCAGGTGTCATGAGAGACGGACTGATTTATGCCAATGTCATCGGCTCCAACCTTGGACCGAAAATGACCCCAATCGGCTCATTGGCGACATTGCTGTGGCTTCATGTCTTAAAGAAAAAAGGCGTCCATATCTCTTGGGGGGCGTACATGAAAGCCGGAATCATCCTGACCATCCCAACCTTGATTCTCACATTACTCGGGTTATATGTATGGTTATGGCTTATTCATTAATTATCGTGTAGACAAATCCTCGCATTCGCCCGCAGGTCTGCGCTTCGGTGCTTAGGGCTGCAAAGGTTTTCTAACACGCTGAAAAAGAGCAGATCCATGAGATCTGCTCTTTTTTTGCTACAGATATTTCGCATAGCGTTTTTCTAAAAAGTCCTGAAGCAATGAGACGACACTACAAATGCCCCAGTAAATGAGTGCGACCAAAATATACATGGTCATATAATCGAATTCTCGTCCGCCTACAATTTTTGCTTGCTGGAAGAGCTCTGGTACAGTAATCATTGCTGCCAGTGAGGAAGCTTTGATTAAATCGAGCATGACATTGGTCAATGGAGGCAGGGCGATGCGGACGGATTGAGGCAAAATGACACCACGCATCGTTTGCCAATAGCTGAGACCTAATGATTTAGCAGCTTCCACCTGTCCACTTGGAACAGAGGAGAGGGCCGCCCGGTTAATTTCTGCAATATAGGCAGCACTATTAAAGCTGAACCCAATAATGGCGGCAGTGACCGCTGTGAACTCAATGCCGATATAGGGGAATCCAAAATAGAGAATAAACAAAATCACCAGAATGGGCACGCCTCGCATGAATGAGATATACAGTCGTGCAGGCAGCCGAAGAATCCATGAATTCGCCATCCTGGCAAGAGCGATAAAAAAGCCAAGAATGGTACCAAAAAACATGCTCACAAAGGAAATGAGCAGCGTCAGCCAGATGCCTTTCATAACAAACGGAAATGACGCCTTTGCCAGTGCAGGATTAAATATATATTCTAAATGAATATCTCCCACGATTGCGGCTCCTTATTTGGAAATGTCGACATCTTCGACATCAGCATCAATTTTCTTAGAGACGTCTGCATGATTAAAGAATTTCTCAGAAATCTTTTTCATTGTTCCGTCTTTTTTCATGTCGCCTAATACACGATTTAATTCTTTTTGAAGCTCTTTGTTGTCCTTCTTCATAACAAAACCTTGTTCATTCGGCATGTACTTCAAGTCAGGGTGAATCGTAATATTTAGTTTAGGAAATGCAGCAAGAGCCAGTGTCTGCAAGTAATAATCATTTAGAATGACATCTGTACGGCCGTTTGCAACATCCTTTAGGTATTGCTCGTTTGTCGCATTATCATAAATGACTTCCTTTGCACCGTACTTACGAGCAACATCCATATAAATCGTTGTGGCAGCCCCTGCTGCTTTCTTTCCTTTTAAATCTTTTAAAGTTTTAATGCCAGATAAATCATCTTTCCGTACGATAGCCGTTCCGTAGGAATATTTATAAGGGGTTGAAAAGGCAAACTTGTCTTTTCTGTCATCTGTGATGTCGATATCATTTGCAGCGGCATCCACTTGACCAGAATTAATGGCGCTCAGCATCCCATCATAGCCCATTTCTTTAAATTCTACTTTCACTTCAAGACGTTTAAACGCTTCTTTGACGACTTCTACTTCATAGCCAGTTAATTGATCCTTGCCATTAGAAGTATCATGATAAGAAGTTGGATAAAGGGTGCCTGAAGTTGCAACCACGATTTTCCCTTTCTTTTTAATCTGATCCCACTTTGTGTCTTCAGATTGAGATGAGCCTGATTGACTGCAAGCAGACATGATAAGCATGAAAGCAGATACAACAAGCATGATCCATATAGGTTTTTTATGATAAAAACGACTCATTTAAGAATCCTCCTCTATTTTTTATACAAAACAAAACATAGCACGCTTTTTCTGTAAGGACAACGTTTTCAGAAGAAAAGTGAAAAAGTAAGAATATTTTAAGCAATTTGCGTGTTAGAAATAATGTATAAAAAAGGAAAGCGAGCGCAAAATAAAGGCGAATAAAGGAGGGAACAACAATGATGCAAAAAATAAGTAGTTTGATCATCTTGTCGATGATGCTGTTATTTGGTTTTCATATAGAAACGGCTCATGGAGAAACACCTCAAATGGAAAAGCGCCCGGTGACACATCAAGTGAAATTAACAGCAGAACAACAAAAACAAATTGAAATCCTTGAGCAGCAAATTCTTTCTAAGCGAAAAGAAGTCATTGAGAAATATGTACAGTACGGCGTGTTAACAAAGGAACAAGGCACACACATCACGAAACGAATGGATGAGCATTACACTCATTTGAAAAAGAACGGATTTGTTCCATTGCTGAAAAAACCACAGCACCATCGCCCATGATAATGATGAAACCGGCAGCGAAGTGCCGGTTTTTTATTGTCGATCAGAAGGTGAGACTTTCCCCATCTTGAGGGACAAAAATGGCTTGATCTGCATGATGCTCTTGAACGTAAGCTTCTAAAGCAGCTCTTGTTAACAGGCAATGATTCACTGCTTCAAGATGACAGACGACAATTTGAGCTTTTGGCTGAGAACGGTGAATGTCTAGAATCTCTTCCTTGGTCATTGTAATGGGATCGCCTTCTAAAAATTGAGCAGCCCCGCTATTGACCACAATGACGTCTGGCTTGCTTGTATTCACAACCTCTTTCGGTTCATCACACCAAATGGTATCACCTGCAATATAAAGGGTAGGTTCATCAGGGTGAGAGAAAACAAAACCGCTCACCTGCCCCATCCGCTTCGCCGTTTCTCCCGTCCCATGCTGTCCGCCTGTACGTTTAATATGAACACCGCAAATGTCCATTTCATCTTCAATGCATGTGACATGCTGAAATCCAGCTTCTTCAACTTCTTTTCGATCCTTCTCCGATTGAGTATAAATTGGTTGATCCTGAGCTAATTTCCTTTTGGCCTCGTCGTCAAAGTGGTCCACATGTAAATGAGAGAGTAAGACAGCATCTGGGTGTAACAGACTGTCTAAATCTATATTTACAGGAAGCTCCACAATAGGATTGTTCAAATGTTGATTGGCTGTATGAGGGAACGGTGGATATGTTCCTTTTGCTGCTAAAAAGGGATCGATTAAAAAAGTTGAATGACCATAGTGAAGGTATAAAGTCGCATTGCGAATGAGTGTTATTTTCATAAAAAGGCCTCCTTTTTTTCTGATTAAGTTTACAGTATATTAAAAGAGTTCTACGTGACAGAGGATCATGAAAGTCTTTTGGCAGAAGGGCTTGATTTTTGAAAGAGGTGAGCCAATGCTAGACCAAACAGATATGAATATTTTAAAAGAACTATCAAAGAACAGCCGATTAACGATGAAAGCTCTAGGTGAAAAAGTTCATTTAACCGGCCAAGCTGTTGCAAATCGGGTGTTAAAGCTAGAAGAAGAAGGCGTGATTGAAGCATATACCATTTCAATTGATTGGCAGACACAAAAGACGATTCAAACCTTTTTGCAGCTATATACCCGTAGTCATCATCATGAACCACTTCTGTCGTTTCTTTATAAAAAGGAAGAAATCAAGAATTTGTTCAAAATAAGTGGTGAAGGCTGTTATATGGCTGAAGGACATTTCTCCAGTCATGATGAACTTGATCAGTTTTTAACGGAGCTGACGAATTACGCCAATTACAAACTGTCTATTGCGGTTAAACGTCTCATTCATCAGTAATAGAAGAGACGCAGGAGGAAAAGGAACGATGCAAAAATTAATCGAAAATCAAGCTGAACCGATGACAAAGGAAAGAATCAAAGCAGACTTGGTTCAACTTGGTGTGAAAAAGGGCATGATTTTATGTGTTCATTCATCTTTATCATCAATCGGCTGGGTAAACGGAGGCGCTGTAGCCGTCATACAAGCATTGATGGAAACCTTAACAGAAGAGGGGACACTGATTATGCCGGCACAAACGTTAGAGCTTTCTGATCCCGCCGATTGGATCGATCCGCCTGTTCCTTATTCATGGTGGAAATCGATCAAAGAAACAATGCCCGCATTTGACCCAGCTTACACGACGCCAGCAGCAATGGGAAAGGTGGCGGAAACATTTTGGAAATACCCAGGCGTGGCGAGAAGCAATCATCCCCATTTTTCATTCACCGCCTGGGGGAAAAGAAAACATGAAATTCTGAAACACCATGCACTTTCCTTTGGATTAGGAGAGCAGTCGCCTCTTGGCCGCATGTATGATCTTCATGCTCAAGTGCTGCTGCTTGGTGCATCATTTGAGAGCATGACAGCTTTTCATCTAGCTGAATACCGAATCCCTCAGCAGGACCTCATGACAAGAGGAGCCCCTATTTTAGAGAATGGGTGGAGGGTATGGAAAGAGTACCAAGATATCATCACAAGAGAAGAACTATTTGAACAGATTGGCCGTGATTTTCTGCAATCAGGAGGCATCCATCAGCACAATCAAATTGGACTTGCCAGTTCATATTTACTGCCCATGAGAGAATCGGTAGACTATGCGGAACAGTGGCTTGATCTATACGATCAGTCGTAATCTACACTGTTTGGAAATTTACATAATAAACGTCTTGATCAGGCTGCTGTGAGGTGTAGCAGGTAAGCTGATAGTTTCCTTTTGGAATGGAGAAAGACAGCACATGGGCCATGACGCTTGTGATATAAACTTGGTCACTTGTAAGCGTAAAGGGAACTGTTATGGCTCTATCAACCGAGACTTGGGGCTCATCGCTATTTAATGTCACAATAATAGACGCCTTTCCATTATTGATTCCTTCAAAGGAAACTCCTTGATCTCCCGTTGCAAATCCTTGAAGAATGTCCTCATCTGTCCAATCAATAACAGGTGGTGTTTCGCTTCCGGTGTATACCGTGATTTGGTGGTAGGAGATAGATAGGGAATAGGCTTGATTTAAGTGATTCATATAAAAAACTCCTTTATTTATGGATTTTCGTTGGAACGTGAATGGTTAAAGAGTGATTCTTGAGGAGAAAGTTAGGCAGCAAGACGATTGTCGCCGTCTTGCGCTATTTGGTGTGGGATCTAGATGTGAAATTGCGAGACCATTGCTTTTAAATCTCCTGCTAAATGGGCAAGCGCTTCTGATGAAGCTGTTACTTCTTCCATTGCAGCAAATTGTTCTTCTGTTAAACCGGCTACTTGCTGTGAATGTTCACTCGTTCGTTTCACGCCTTCTGTAATAGACGCAAAAGACTGTTTCGCATCGTTTGTATAAGCTGCGATTTTTTGTGATGCACTTGATAAATGCTTAATGCCATTCGCCATTTCTCTCATCGACTGCTGGATATCATGAAATGATTCCTCTGTATGAGAGATAAGTACAGCCCCTTGAGCCGCTTCCTCTCTTACTCGTTTGATGGCATTCGTCGAATGAGTCATCTCTTTTTGTATTTCAGAAATGAGATGGGAAATCATGTTTGATGATGCTTGAGATTCTTCTGCAAGCTTTCTCACTTCGTCTGCGACAACAGCAAATCCTTTTCCATGCTCACCTGCCCGTGCTGCTTCAATTGCTGCATTAAGAGCTAGCAGGTTTGTCTGGCTGGCGATATCTGTAATGACTTTGGAAATATGATCAATTTCAGCTGAACGTGTTTCCAATGCTTGAATCGCTGTACCATTTTCTTCAATTGATTTGGCAATAGACGTCATTTGTGAATGAACTTCACCGATATTGTGTACACCTTTTTGGGCCACTTCTTGTGCGGAGTGACTTCTTGAAGCCATTTGTCCTGCATTTTCAGTGATGTTTGCCAGCTCGTTTGATACTTGAATCATTTTGTGCTCACTAGCTGTCATTTGAGTGGACTGTTCTTCTGAAGATTGTGCCACTTCTTGAATCGTGTAGGTGATTTTTTCTGATGCTGCACTTGTTTCTTCTGCGCTAGCTGACAGCTGCTCAGAGGATGTGGCCACTAATTCAGACGTGTTCATGACATTTAGAATGGTTTGATTTAGTTTTTCACGCATCTTATTGAAATGGCCAGCCAGATCAGACAATTCATCACCAGCAGTATCCGTCACATTGATGGTTAAATCACCTTCGCCTGCACTCTTAATGGCAGAAGCCATATGCTTGAGACGTGCCTGAATCCGTTTAGTGAAAATAGAAATAATGATGACCGAAACGATCAGACTTAACAAAAGGACGATGACAAATTGTATATAGAATGACTGAAGCATTTGTGAAATCATGCTTTGATTGGCGCCAGTATAAAAAATACCAATTGTTTCGCCTGCTTCATTTTTGATCGGCATATAAGCCGTTTGATAGTCTTTCCCGGCAACATTTGCAGTGCCGTAATAGTTTTCTCCTTTATCTAAAACAGTGGTCTTCACTTCAGGAGAGACTTCTGTACCTACAGCTCGTTTCCCGTTTAACATGACATTCGTAGCAACGCGGGTATTTCCTTGAAAAATCGTGATGGTATCACCGGTATATTCGGCTAATTGGTCAACCAATGTGTCATGATCATTCATTTGCGTATTTCCTTTGAATAGCTTGTTCTCTTTAATCTGCCACGAGCCTTCTACTTTTTCATTCAGGTAGGCGTAGCCTAGTTTTAAATCACCTTTTGCTTTTTCAGTTGCCATATGCTTGATGTTTTCTGTCATCTCGCGATTCACCACATAACCAACAACTGCGGAAAAGATGATGAGGACACTTAAAAAGATCAGCAAAATTTTGGCGCCAAGCCTCAGTTTTCCCTTTTTCTTCATGCTTTTTAACTCCTTTAGGTATAAGGTAGGATATCCCTCCTTAAGGATTATCGGCATGAAAAAAGTGTTTAAAATACCTGCATGCAGTCATGTGAAAATTTTTTTAATATAGAAAAGGGAAAGGCTGCTAATCGATGATAAATTGAATTCTTGTGCCGTCAGGATCATCCGATAATTGATGACTCACCCACGAGCCTGCGCCTCTATTATCAGAAGGGCGTACATATTTGACAGAAGCTCCTGTGCCTCCTTCTTTGCACATTGCCATTGGCCATTCGTCACGATCATACCCGCGCTTTGTTGGAACGCCATGTAATGATCGATCCCTCTGCTCATCACTATGTTTACGGTCAATTGTACAAATGGATGAATGACCTTCATCAATGGCTTCTTCTATGTGCTTGGCTGTTTCGGGATAGCGGTCTGATGGAAAATGAATCGTTTTGTCATAAGATGAATTCGCTGTCTCTTGTTTCCCTTGCTCCAGCTGGATATAGCCTGTTGCTACACCAATAACAATCAATAAAAGCAAGAGAATCATTTTAAGAAGTTTCATAGGTGCTGGCTCTCTTTCTTGTTTGCGTATTTTGTAAACAGAAGTATAGCAGAATTACTTACCAATTTCTCCTGGTTTTGAAAAAACGCCTTTTAAAATTCAAAAAACAGATTTTACTTGATTTCTTGTTTTTCATTTTTGTAGAAATTCATAAAAATTTTAATTTTGTAGATCATAAAACGATTATGCTCATCCAAAATGGCTTTATCACTGCTTTTTGAGCTAATTTCAAGAATTTAACACACAGAAATTTCAAAAAAATAAAATTGACTAGACCGATCTGCTTTAATAATATGGAGTCAAATATCAAAAAATGTCGTAATTTATCAAAATATGATTCTAATTACATTGTAGGAGGGAAGTACAAATGGCGGATGTCTCATACCGGCTCGGAATAGACATAGGCGGAACATTTACTGATTTATCGTTGATAAATGAAGCAACAGGGGAGCTGACTGAACTCAAGACACCCACAGTGACTGATGACCCAGCCCAAGGTATTATCAATGGGTTAAATCTTCTAAAAAAAAGAGGTGTTGATTTATCCAACATCCAATACCTCGTTCACGGAATGACAATCGGTCTTAATACATTATTGCAGCGAAAAGGAGCAGATTTAGCCCTTTTTGTGACAGAAGGATTTCAAGATATATTGTCACTTCAACGTTTACGACTACCCATTCCTTATGACTTCAATTCTCGTTTGCCAGAACCATTGATACCTCGGAAGCATGTATATCCAATCTCTGAAAGGTTGATACACGATGGTACGATCAAAAACCCTCTCTATCTGCAGCAGTTAGATGATGCAGTCCAGCATGTTATATCTAAAAATCTAGCAGGCATCGTCATTTCTTTTTTACATAGTTATCAAAACCCAGTTCATGAATTACAGGCAAAAGCCTATATCAATCATCATTATCCACAGTTAGAAGTCCTTACTTCATCTGAATTATGGCCTCAAATGAGGGAATACGAGCGTACAGTGATGTCTGTTGTTAATTTGTACATTCAACCAAAGGTGAAACAGTATTTACAAACACTGAAAAGTCGTTTGAAGGAAGAAGGTGTACCAATTTCTCCATACATTACACAATCAAATGGTGGTTTAATGGATGCAGAAAGTGCGGCAACTTCGCCTGTTAAGACTCTCTTTTCTGGTCCGGCAGCTGGTGTCATCGGTGCGGCGAGAATTGCAGCATCAGCTAGTGAACCCAACCTGATCACTTTTGAT
The DNA here is from genome assembly GCF_014250435.1 of Bacillus sp. PAMC28571. Classification (NCBI taxonomy): domain Bacteria; kingdom Bacillati; phylum Bacillota; class Bacilli; order Caryophanales; family Bacillaceae; genus Bacillus; species Bacillus sp. PAMC28571. Next base: position 53,275 of record NZ_CP060191.1, read on the forward strand.
GTCGGGGGGACGAGTGCAGATATCTCGATTATTCAAAATGGACAGCCTACAATGGCTCAATCGAATCAGCTTTCAGGCTTTCCAATTATTCTCCCATCTGTAGCGATGTATTCAATAGGAGCAGGAGGAGGTTCGGTAGCATGGATTGATCAGGGCGGACTTCTAAAAGCGGGGCCAGAATCAGTTGGCTCAAATCCGGGACCAGCTTCGTATGGAAAGGGAGAAAAAGCAGCTTTAACTGATGCGTTTCTTATATGCGGTTATCTCAATCAAGAACGTTTTGCCGGAGGACATTTACAATTACAGTTGTCTGCGGCGAAAAAGGCCTTTCAGCCAATTGCTGATCAGCTCAACAAAACGGTTGAAGAGGCGGCTGACCAGCTCATTCAAGTAGCCGTAGCCAATATGTACACAGAATTAAGCAATGTGATGGAGCAGCAAGGATTTGACCCTAGAGATTTTAGTTTGCTGGCGTTTGGCGGAGCAGGGCCGGTTGTGGCGAATTTTCTTGCGAGAGAAATTCATGCGAAAAATGTGGTTGTTCCTCCGAGTCCGGGTACATTATGTGCATTAGGTGCTCTGACCGCTGACTTTATTCATGATGCGGTGCTGTCGAAGAAAATATGCTTACAAGACTATTCGATCAACCAACTAAAACAAGATTATGAGAAGCTGTCGCGAAAAGCGGCTGATTGGGTCAGCCAGCAGGACATTCAGCATATCAATCAAACATCCATTCTATTATTAGCAGACGCACGTTATCAAGGACAGGCATTTGAGATTGAATTGCCATTATCGATTGATTGGCTAAAACAAGAACAAGACATCCACCAACTCATTGAAGCCTTTCACAAACTGCATCAACGACAATATGGTCATAGGGATGATCAGGCAAACATCGAGTTTACTCATTTACGCGTTCGAGTCATAGGCGAGACGCCTCCTCTGCCTTTTTCACCTGTTCATGAAAGCAGCGGACAGTCTTTGAAACCATATGAATATAGACGAATCTTTATAGAGGAAAAAGAATACGAAGCATCGGTTTATAACCGGGATACTCTGTCAGTAGGTTCTATTGTTAATGGACCAGCCGTTATTGAGCAGGATGATACAACAACATTAATTTTGCCAAACTGGGCAGGCAGCATTGATCCATCAGGTAACTTAGTGATTTCAAAGGAGGCAGCTTTACATGAGAACTGATCCAGCAAAGCTTGAGATGATGCGCAGTTATTTTAATGCGATTGCATCAGGCATGGGACATGTCATTGAACGAACGTCATTTACGACCTTCGTCAAAGAATCTGCTGACTTTGCGACAGCATTAGCCACGCCTTCTGGAGATTTCTTTGTTTATCCGAAGACAGTGGGTGTGACGATCTTTTTAGGGCTGAGTCTAAAAAAGGCGATTGAAGAAAGCGGGCCGATGCAGCCAGGAGACATTATCATCACTAATGATCCTTATACGACAGATGGTTTGGCGACTCACCTGCCAGATGTCCATATCATTAAGCCGATTTTTGTAGATGATGAAATCGTAAGCTATGCTTGGTCTTTTGTTCATGTCAGTGATGTGGGTGGACTTGTGCCTTCGAGTATTTCACCGACAGCAACGGATGTTCATCAAGAAGGATTAAGAATTCCGCCAGTAAAAATTTATGAAGGCGGAAAAGAGAATCAGGTCGTACGTACCTTTTTAAGAGCTAACAGCCGCGCTAGTCATCTAAATGATGGTGATATCAATGCGATGATTGCTGCAGTGAATACAGCAGATATTCGGTTAAAAGAAATGATTGAGAAATTCGGAAAAAACGAAGTGAAACAAGGAATGATAGACTTGCTGAAGCAAGCCGAGGATCGTGCTGGAAAGGTCATTGAAGCTATACCGGATGGAACGAGTGAATTTGCTGATTATTTAGATGATGATATGATCTCAGACGTCCCTATTCGGTTGAAAATCAAGCTAACGATCAAAGGGAAACGGCTGACGCTCGATTTTTCTGAGTGTGATCCGCAAGTAAAAACAGCCTTTAACCTTGTCACCAATGGTCAGAAGCATTCCTTTCTTTATCAAGGGTTGATTAATTACATCATTAGTAAGGATCCTTTTATACCGATTAATGGTGGAATAACGTATCCAATTGACGTGGTCTCTCCTAAAGGAACGCTGGTGCACCCAGAATACCCTGCCTCTGTCGGAATTCGGCATTCGATTACGATGAGGCTGTACAATGTCGTGCTAGGCGCCATTGGTAAGCTGCTGCCTGAAGCAGTGCCGGCAGCAGGTGCAGGTCAATCTGCCATTGTGGTTCTCTCTGTACCTGATGATCAAACGGGTGGCAGGAAAATGTCCGTTGTCGAACCATTAGGCGGAGGCGGAGGTGCTCAAAATGGTACTGATGGAGTGGACGGTATTGATCATTCGTCAGGCTTTTTGAAGAATACCCCAATTGAGAGTTTGGAACAGCATATTGATATTCATGTTCACCGATATGAGCTTCTGCCGAATACAGGTGGAGCTGGTGAAAATCGAGGCGGACATGCGATTGGTTTGGAATTTGAAATGATGAAGCCTGAATCGATGGTGACAGCACGAGGAATGGAACGGATGAAGTTTCAGCCTTGGGGATTAATGGGCGGCCGAGCAGGAGCGGTTGGTGAGGTCAAGCTGATCACAGCTAATGGTGAGAAACAAGACCAGCCCAAAATAGATGTCTTGCGACTTGATAAAGGCGATATCGTTCAATTGATTTCACCAAGTGGAGGCGGCTGGGGGAATCCATTTGACAGGAAGAAAGAAAAAGTCCTTCAGGAAGTGGAAGCAGGTCTATTAAGTGAAGAAAGAGCGCTGCAGCAATATGGTGTGAAAATATATTTAGACCAAAATGAATGGAAGATTGATGAGGAGCAGACGAGCAGGGTACGTGAAAAGGTTAATCATTCTCCATCTACTGACGTGTGGGATTTCGGAGAACAAAGAGCAGCTTATGAGAAAGTATGGACGGACGAAGCCAGCAGTGAGCTAGCCGTTAAGCTTCGTTCCTATCCGGCTAATGAACGTACGCACTATAAACATGCAGTTCATCAACATTTCAGTCATAGAAAAGAGCCGTTAACAACGAAAGATATTACTCAAGCACTTCGTCAAATGAATGGACAAAAAGGGGGAAATGAATCATGAAAAGAAGATTAATCGCTATTTTTGCAGGCATCCTATCAATCGTTGTACTGCTGACCGCTTGTGGTGGAAATGGAAAGGATCAAGGCAAACAGCAGCAGACTGTGATTGTTGGCGTATATGGAGGCGATTGGGAAAAGAATATCAAACCAATCCTCGAAAAGTTTGAAAAAGATACAGGAATTAAAGTGCAAACCGTCTCTGGGGCGGATTCTGAATGGTTTACAAAATTAAAAGCGTCAAATGGGAAAAATCCACCATATGACTTACTAATCTTACAGCCTGATACGATTCAAAGAGGTATCGCGGCAAACGTTCTTGCGCCTATTGATGAAGATCAAGCGCCGAACGTCAAAAAGCTTTACCGTTCTGTCCAAAAGAAGCTTACTGTGAATGGAAAACAATATGCAGCAGGTTTTAGTATGGGGCAGCTTGGTATTGCTTATAGAAAAGACCTCGTCAAGCAGGAACCAAACAGCTGGACTGACCTATGGAGCAGTCAGCTGAAAGGGAAGGTAGCCATTTCATCTCCGACTTATTCAGCCGGTTTGCAATTTTTCTCTGCACTTGTTCATGCGCAAGGGGGGACAGAATCAAATCCTAAGGATATTGATAAAGCATTTAAAAGTCTCGCGCAGTTAAAAGGTCATGTTGCTGCTTTTCCAGATAACCCAGGATCGATTCAAACCTTGTTAGAACGTGGGGATGTTGCGGCTGTTCCATATTGGGACGGACGAGTATTTGCACTTGAAGAAGAAGGCATGGATATTGGTTTTTCATATCCGAAAGAAGGTGCTGTTGCAGCTGTTGCGAGCTGGGCTTTAACGAAGGGAAGTCCGCATGAAGAAGCGGCGTACAAACTATTAAACTACTTAAGTGGAAAAGAAGCTCAGGAGGCTTTCTCGGAAAAATCTTATTATGGCATGTCGAATTCTGATGTGAAATACGATGACAAGATTAAGGGGAAAGTGAAAGTTGGAGAAAATTATTACAGCAAGCTGACGTGGGTAGATTATGAAACAGCGACCTCTGAGCTTGGCAATTGGACAAATCGATGGAACGAAGTATTAGGCGGAGGAAAATAGGTGATCGCATGAGTGGAATTCATTTAGAACACATCAGTCAGCACTTCGGTGAGCAGATTGCTCTCAACGATGTCAGTCTTACGGTGAATGAGGGAGAGTTTTTCTCCCTTCTTGGTCCTAGCGGCTGCGGAAAATCAACATTATTAAACATCATTGGCGGTTTTTTAGAACCAACAAAAGGCGTCGTCTATATTGGCGATCAGGATGTGACAGCTTTGCCGCCTTACCAAAGAAAAACAGGTATGGTCTTTCAAAGCTATGCACTTTTTCCACATCTGACTGTATTTGATAATGTGGCGTACGGGCTAAAGGTTCAAAAGAAAAAGAAGGCGGAAATTAAAGAGAAGGTAATGGAAAGCTTGTCTCTTGTTCAATTAGAGGCATTTGCGAAACGGATGCCCCACCAATTAAGCGGTGGTCAGCAGCAGCGGGTAGCGATTGCAAGAGCGCTGGCGATTCAGCCGTCTGTTCTCCTTCTTGATGAACCGCTCAGCAATCTAGATGCCAAACTAAGAAAAAACATGCAGACAGAGCTGCGAAATATTCAAAGGAATGTCGGGATTACCACCATTCTTGTGACACATGATCAAGAGGAAGCCTTAAGCCTTTCTGATCGGGTTGGAATTTTAGGAGAGGGAAGAATTCAGCAGATTGGGACGCCTTTAGAGGTGTACCGCCAGCCAAACAATCGATTTGTAGCTGAATTCATCGGACAGGTGAACATCTTTGAGGCCGTGTACAATGAAGCTGATGCGGCATTTACAGTTCCGCATGTCACCCATTCAAACGGTCAGCATCTTCAGCTGCAGGCTGCGGCACATCAAGAGAAGAGGGAAAAGCAACTGCTTATGCTGCGTCCTGAAAGAATCAGCATCTCTTCTGAGCGGGAGGAAGTAAAGCCGAACCATGTATCAGGCGTGCTGTCAGATGTGAGTTATATTGGGCATTCATTACGTTTGGTTGTGGGGCTTGATAATGGTGAAATCATTGTCCATGCTTCTGATGCGGCATTTCCCGAACTGCCTGAAGTTGGAGAAACCGTCCATATCCATTGGCAGCCTGAAGATATCGTTTTCTTAGATTCGAAGGTGCATACGTGATGCGAATCAAGAAAAAGAATCAACGATTTCATTGGTTTATGCTGCTGCCAGCCTGTTTGTTTCTTGTAGTATTTTTACTAGCTCCTCTGGTGATGATGCTCGTTCTCAGTTTTCGCGATGTCGATTCGATGATGAATACATTACAAACGTATAGCTTTTCTCAATATATGCATGTGTTCACGACAGATGCATATGTAAAGGCGATTGGAAGTACTGTGTGGGTGGCTTTGCAGACAACGGTGATTTGTTTATTGATGGCATACCCCGCAGCATACGTGCTCGTCAAAGCACCTAATCCGCGTTTGCGGGCATTTTTCTATATCCTACTTGTGTCGCCGCTTTTGACAAGTGTTGTGATTCGGACATTTGCATGGATTGTTCTTCTTTCGCAAAATGGTCTGATCAATGGCATGTTACTAGATTTACAGGTGATTGAGAAGCCGCTCTCGATGCTGTGGAATATGAATGCGGTCATTATTGCCTATGTCCAAGTCATGCTGCCATTTGCAGTACTGCCGATCGCAACAAGCTTAACCGATATGGATCGTCACTTAAGACCGGCTTCTATGAGTCTTGGAGCTGGCCGGATTCGAACCTTTTTTCATGTCACCTTACCACTGACCATTCCAGGCATGGTGACTGGCGCGATCATCGTCTTCTCATTGGCAGCAGGAAGTTATATCACCCCGCTGTTAGTCGGCGGACGGATGCAGCCGCTGCTGCCGCTGTCAATTTATCAGCAGGTCATGCAGGTGTATAATCTGCCTCTTGCTGCAGCTATGTCCTTTACATTATTGGTTTGTGTGCTTGTGGTAGTCAGTCTATTAAGCTATTTATTGAAGCGTTGGGAGGCGAGGATGCATGCGTAAAAAGTCAATAGGTGACCGCTTGCTTTCCATCCTGATTTGGACTGCTGGGTCATTGGTTTATCTTTTTTTAACCATACCTGTTCTTGTGATCGTCCTATCTGCTTTTAGTCCAAATGCCTTTCCTGAATTTCCACCGACTTCGTTCTCTGTGCGCTGGTTTCATGAGGTCGTGTCAAATCCAGAATGGATGGAATCTCTTCGGATCAGTGTGATTCTGCTGTTCATCGTGACGCCTCTCACGGTTCTTTTAGGGACAATGGCTTCGTATGCTTTAGCAAGGCTTTCCTTTAAGGGAAAGGAGGCTGTCCAAGCTTTCATTCTGTCACCTCTCATGATTCCTCAGGTGGTGTTAGGGATTGCAATGCTTTACTTGTTTACGGCTATGGGTTTTACAGGGTCTTTGTGGGCGCTCGTCATTGGTCACGTCATCATTGGTTTTCCCTATGTGGTTCGAACGGTAGGCGTGAGTGTTTCGAATTTAGATCCGCGGCTTGAGCTGGCTTCAATGAATCTTGGCGCAGGACCCATTCGCACGTTTTTTCGAGTCACATTACCTTTGATTAAGCCGGGAATCATTGCAGGAGGGGTGTTTTCAGCTGTGACGTCATTTGGGGAAATATCGATCAGTTTGTTCGTTTCCTCTCCTCAAACCATTACAATTCCTGTCAGGACCTTTAATTACATTGAGCAGACCTTTGATCCAAGTGTCAATGCGATATCTGTCATATTTATTATCATTTCTATCATTGCGCTGCTCATTATTGAAAAAACGATTGGTCTGTCTAAGGTGATGTAAATATAATGAAGAAACAAGGAGTTGTCATTTGAAATGACAGCTCTTTTTTTTGTTGTTTTTACAGTAAAAAAATTCACTTTTTTAGGGAATATAGTTCTTAAGATTTAAGAATTTGCGGGGAACGCAAGGAGACCTCTATCCTACATTTTCGGTCATATTTTCAAAATTTAAGGGAAAATATGAAATTTTTGCGGTATTTAGTCGATTATTTTCGGTTGAACGCAACTATTATTAGTTATTTTCGGTAAATATCGTCAATTCTCACAGGATCCCTTCGGTATAACGCATGAATCTTTACACCCATTTTTCGGTGAAAAAAACAATATTTTCATATAAAGTGGACGTAAATAGAAAATATCTAAAAGAAAAGAAGAAAAAGGCAAATCTATGGAAACATAGAGACGCAAAGCCATGTCCTAAGGTAAATGATTCTTTTTTGCTAAGGTCGGCAGGCTACCGAATGAAAAAGGGAGTCCCTCCGTTTTATTCGGGGTGGGCTCCTTTTCGGTTTAACCGTCTATTTTAATGAAATAGACTTGGTTCTTTTGATATAGAGGGTGCAGGGTGAAATTGGTGGAGAAAACATAGAAGAGGCGGAGGATGAGAATGAATACAGTTTATTACCCCTTAACACATGCGCAAAAGCGAGTATTCTACACGGAAAGATTTTATCCAGGTACAAGTATTTCTAATTTGGGTGGATTCGCCAGGTTGAGATCAGCATCTGGCCTCGATCCTTCTTTGGTCGTCGATGTGCTTCAAGCGTACATTCGACAAACTGACTCTCTTCGGCTGAGGCTCGTGTATCGAGATGAAGAGGAGGAGCCTGTTCAATATATCAAACCTTATGAAAAACAGCCGATTCGCATGGAAAAGGGCTGGAGTGAAGAGGAAGTAAGGGTTTGGGCAAACGAGCAGATTCGTGAGCCGATGCCATTGATTGACAGCCCTTTGATTGAATTTACGGTGTTTCAAATCAGTGATCAAGAGTGCTGGCTGTTCTGTAAAGCACATCATATTGTCGCGGATGGTATTTCCATCATTTTAATGGGAAATCGCATTATTGATTTATATCATGACATGCTGCAAGGAGTAGACATCTCGCCAGTTGAGGAGATTTCCTTCGTTGATCACATCATGAGTGAGCAGACCTATGAATCTTCTAAACGTTTTCAAAAAGACCAAGCTTTTTGGAATGAGCAATTTGCTCATATTCCAGACTTCGCATCTTTAAAACCGCATAAGGGATACGAGATGAGTTTGCATGCGGAGCGATTTTCAGGGGATGTTCCAGATTCTTTAAAGGAGAAGCTTCGTGTTTTTTGTGAAGAACAGAAAGTCAGTATGCTTTCGATGTTTATGTCCACTGTCTATATTTACTTACATCGTTTTAGCGGTATGGAGGATGTCGTTCTTGGAACCTTTATGGGCAACCGGACGAATGCCAAAGAAAAAAAGATGATTGGGATGTTTGTATCTACGATTCCAATGCGTGCATCTGTTCAAGGGTCGCAATCGTTTCTTGATTTCGTCAAGCAGGTCATGGCGGATCAAATGAAGATCTTGCGACACCAAAAATATCCTTACAATCTCCTCATGAATGATTTGCGGGAAAGAGAAGGGTTTACAGGACGCCTTTTTGATATTTCTTTAGAATATCAGGTCATGCAGTGGCAGAAAAAAGAGAATCTGTCGTTCATTACTGAACCGATTTTTAGCGGGAGCGGAATGAATGATATTTCAATACATGTGAAAGACCGCTGGGATACTGATACATTGACCATTGATTTGGATTACCGTACAGATGTATTCACAGAAAAAGAAATGAGTAAAATGTTTGATCGATTCTTGATATTACTAGAAGCGGCCGTCTCTCAGCCTGATCAGCTGATCGGGACACTGCCTTTACTTTCAGCAGGTGAACAAAAGGAGCTGCTGCAATTATCTGAAGGAGAATCGTTTGAAAGGCCAGCAGCAAAACCGGTTCATCACCTGTTTGATGAGACAGCCAACAAATATGCAGACAGGACAGCCGTTGTAGCAGAAGATGGAACAATAACTTATGGAGAGCTGCAACAACAGGCAGAAAAGCTGGCTCGTTTTTTACAAATGAAAGGTATCTCACGTGATGTGCCTGTTGCTGTTTTGATGGAGCGTAAGACAGATGCCATGGCAGCAGTCTTCGGCATACTAAAGGCTGGCGGGGCATATGTACCAATTGATCCGGCATTACCTGAGGAGCGCATTCAATTTATTGTGGAGGATTCAGGTGCTTCTATTGTGTTAACAGAGGAATCGTTCATTCAAGAATACCCAGCCCTTTCGGAAAAATTGATCGTGCAGCAGCAAATATTATTAGATGATGGACGGCTGCCTGAGCTTGTAGATCAGACGGCACCGGAGGATTTAGCCTACATGATTTATACATCGGGTACGACTGGAAAGCCGAAGGGCGTCATGATTGAGCATCTTCAGCTTCATCATTTGGTCCATGCTTTGCATCATGAGATTTATCAAGGGACGAATGAGCTTCAAATGGCGCTTATAGCCCCATTCCATTTCGATGCATCGGTGAAACAAATCTTTGCTGCCCTTTTATTTGGACATACGCTTCATATCATCCCGCGAGAAACGACGAGAAATGGCATGCAGCTAGCGGCTTATTACAGAAAACATCAAATTGAAGCGGCAGATGGAACACCGGCGCATGTGCAGCTTTTACTTGCTGCGGATTTGGACGGGCTGTCATTGACGCACATGTTGATTGGGGGAGAAGCGCTGCCTGCGAAAGCAGCACGTTCACTCATTGAAGCAGTTCGTATGAGTCAGCCTGATTTTACTCTGTGGAATGTGTATGGTCCAACTGAGACGTGTGTGGATGCGGCGGTGCATCGCCTGAATCTCAGTGAGCTGAGCGAATCAACTGAACAGCGCTATGTGTCGATTGGAAAACCGCTTGGTCATCATCGTATTTATATTTTAAATGAACATGATCAATTACAGCTGCATGGGGCAGCAGGAGAACTGTGCATTGCCGGTATAGGTGTTGGGCGAGGCTATGTGAATCAGCCTGAATTGACGGAGAAGGTATTCACAGCAGACCCGTTTTCTCCACATGAGCGGATGTATCGAACGGGGGATCTAGTCAGATGGCTTCCGGATGGCACGATTGATTATCTTGGCAGAATGGACGATCAAGTGAAAATAAGGGGTTACCGGATAGAAACAGGTGAGATTGAAGCTGTGATGGAGCAGGTAGATGGAGTTGATAAGGCTATCGTGCTAGTGGTTGACGAAGCGGATGGAGAAAAGGCGTTAAGTGCTTATTATCAAGCTCGTCATGAAGGTGTGTCTGTTGACATGCTGCAAGCGGCTATCAAACATCAGCTTCCAGCGTACATGATGCCTCTTTATTTCAAACAGCTCGATGCTTTTCCACTCACAGTCAGCGGCAAAGTCGACCGTCGTGCACTTGCTGCGTTAAAAGGTGATAGAGCGGTACATGCTGTTTATACGGCACCTAGAAACGATATAGAAACGAAGCTTGTTCATTTGTGGGAAGACATTCTAGATCAAGAGAAGATCGGTGTATATGATTCTTTCTTCGATCGAGGCGGGCATTCGCTCAAAGCGATGACCGTACTTACCAAGGTTCAGCGAGACTTTGAAGTGGAGGTGCCGCTCTCCGTTTTATTTGAACAGCAGACAATTGCTGCTCTAGCTGCTTATATTGAGCAAGCAGAAAGGTCTTCTGAAACGGTGATACCAAAAGCGCCGGCTGCTGATCATTATCCATTGTCGCCTCCACAGCAGCGCGTCTATATGGTGAGTCAATTGGAGCAAAGCACTGCATATCATATGCCTGCTGTTGTGAGGTTAAAAGGAACTCTGCAGCTTGAGAAGCTGACTGAAGCCTTTGACAGGCTGATCTCACGTCACGATATGCTGCGCACTTCTTTTCATACGATAAAAGGTGTTCCTCGTCAGCGGATTGTTTCATCAGTGTCCTTTCAAATAGAACAGCTGACAGGCGGTACGGTGGAAGAAAACATGCAGCAATTTGTCAGACCTTTTGATCTTGAGTGTGCACCGCTTCTTCGAATTGGTTTGCAGTCATTGCATGATCAGGAGCATTTGCTCTTTTTCGATATGCATCATTTGATTTCAGATGGTCTTTCGATCGATTTGATGCTGCGTGAGCTGTCAGATGCTTACGAGGGATCGGTTAAAGCACCATTGAAGCTTCAATATCAAGATTATGCTGTTTGGCAACAGCACCAAGGCTTTCAAAAAGAAGAGGCATTTTGGCTGCAAGAATTTTCGGGTGATATTCCGGCTTTACAGCTGCTGACTGATTATCAGCGTCCAGCTGTCCAGTCTTTCGCAGGTGATCGTGTCATCAAAGAAATAGATGAAGCGTTAAAGAATCAATTACAGGAGCTTGCAGCAAACCATCACACGACACTGTATACGGTCTTGCTTTCTGCTTACTATACATTGCTTGCCAAATATACAGGTCAAAAGGAATTCGTGGTCGGAACACCGGCGGCAGGGCGTGTGCATACAGATTTGAATGACATGATCGGTATGTTTGTCCAGACACTTGCTTTGCGGTCTGAGGTAGACCCGAATGGAACCATGTCTCAGCTGATTGAGCAAGTAAAGAAAAAGACAATGCAGGCATTTGAGCATCAGCAATATCCATTTGAACGGCTGCTTGAAAAGCTGAATGTGCCAAGAGATTTTAGCCGTCATCCATTGTTTGACACCGTCTTTACACTCGCGCCGGATCATGGAGCAGCCCAGCATATTGGAGACATGCTGGTCGAGGTTGAAGAAACCAATTTCCATATTGCGAAATTTGATTTAACACTGCAAGCGATGGAGTCCGATCGAGGTTTATCCTTTGTACTTGATTACAGTACGGCGCTATTTAAACGAAGTACGGCAGAGCAGATGATGAAACATTATGTTTATCTGCTGGAGCAGATGGTTCAAGCGCCGCAGGAAGCTATTCAATCCTATCGATTACTGTCTGAACAAGAAGCAGAAGCTCAGTTAAATAGGTGGAATCCGTTACCTTCGCCCTATCCAGCAGAAGAAACCATTGTGACGCAGTTTGAAAAACAGGTGCAGCAGCATGGTCATCAGCCTGCATTGCAATGTGAAGATGAGATTCTTTCTTATCAAGAGCTGAATGACCGAGTGAATCAGCTTGCTCATTATTTGCGTGAAAATGGTTTTGAAAAAGGGATGAAAGCGGCCTTATTCTTTGAACGTTCCAATGAAATGGTGCTCTCTGTTTTGGCTGTGCTTAAGGCTGGCGGTGTCTATGTACCAATTGACCCCGATTTCCCTGATGAGCGCGTGAAGCACTTTTTAACAGACAGCGGTGCACAATTCTTACTGACACATCAAGTGCTGCGCCATCGCTCAGTGCTCACTGCATTTGAGGGAACCATCATAGAAACAGAAGATCAAGCGATTGCTCAGCAGTCAGACAGCCCTATAGATGCTCATATTTTACCTGAGGACTTGGCGAATTTGACCTATACATCAGGTACAACCGGTAAGCCTAAAGGAAATATGGTGACACACCGGAACATTTTGAGAACGGTGAAGCAATCGAATTATCTCACCATTCATCATGAAGACACGGTGATGAGCCTCTCAAACTATGTATTTGATGCCTTTATGTTTGATGTGTTTGGTGCATTATTAAACGGAGCGAAACTCATTGTTCTGCCAAAGGATCATATTTTAAACATGAATGAGCTTTCTGGAGTGATTGAGAAGGAAAATGTCAGTATTTTAATGATCACAACAGCTCTTTTTCACTTACTCATCGACATGAAAAAAGACAGCCTGAAAAACGTAAGAAAAGTGCTGTTTGGCGGAGAACGTGCTTCTGTGCCTCATGTAGTGACTGCACTTGAGACAGTTGGGAAAGACAAGCTTGTTCATATGTACGGACCTTCTGAGAGCACAATTTTCACCACATATTATCCTGTGAATCATATTGAGAAGCAGGCGTTATCCATCCCAATCGGAAAGCCAGTGAGTCAAACGGCTGTTTATATTGTAGATGAGTTTGGACATGTTCAGCCGCCGGGTGTGGCGGGAGAGCTATGTGTCGCTGGTGATGGACTGGTGAAAGGATATTATAAGCAGCCAGAACTAACAAGCGAAAAGTTTGTCAACAATCCTTTTCGCCCTGGAGAGACCATGTATAAAACGGGCGATCTTGCACGCTGGCTGCCGAATGGAAATATTGAATTCATTGGACGGATCGATCATCAAGTGAAGATTCGCGGACAGCGTATCGAGCTTGGTGAAATTGAACACCAGCTGCTGCAGCATCCTCAGGTGAAGGAAGCTGTCGTCATTGCTGCTTCGAATGACACCTTATGTGCGTATTTCACAGCAGAAGGATCTGTTTCATTATCTGATTTGCGCGAGCAAGCAGGGCGTGAACTGCCTGTATATATGATGCCGGCATTTTTCATGCAATTAGACGAGCTTCCTTTGACGAATAATGGCAAGGTCGATAGGCGGGCGCTGCCAGCACCTGATCTCAGTGAGCAGGGGGCAAATGAATACACCTCTCCTCAAACAGAAACAGAGCGTCTGCTGGCGAACATTTGGGAGGAAGTTCTTGAAGTGCCGCGAATCGGCAGGCACGATCATTTCTTTGAATGCGGGGGCCATTCGCTGCGCGGCATGAAAATGCTAAACAGGCTATATGAAGAGATGCAGGTGGAGCTCACTTTGAAGTCTTTATTTGAATCCCCAACATTAGAAGCGTTCGCCCTTGCGGTTGATCAAGCGGATCAAACGGAGATCAAGCGAGTAGAAGTTGCCAAAGAGGCGTCCTATTATCCAGTGACATCTGCTCAGAAAAGACTGTTTGTTTTGGAGAAAATGACTGATGCGGAGCAAAGCTATCATATGCCGGCTGCCTTAAAGATAGAAGGAGCCTTTGATGAAAAACGATTTGAAAAGGCAATTGATCAGCTAGTCCAACGTCATGAAGCTTTCCGAACGAGTTTTGATTTTGTTCAGAATGAACCTGTTCAACGGATTGAAACAAATGTCTCTGTAGACATTGAAAAAATTGAACAGAACGGCCGAGACATACAGGAATTAATGAATGACTTTATCAGGCCATTTGATGTAGAAAAAGCGCCTTTACTCAGAATAGGGCTGGTTTCCGTCTCCGTAAATGCCCATTATTTACTGATTGATATGCATCATATCATTTCAGATGGTGCGTCTGTTGGCATTTTAATTGAGGAGCTATCAGCCCTGTATCGAGGAGACAAACTAGAGGAATTACCTGTTCAATATAAGGATTATGCAGTTTGGTCAAAAAGTGAGGCATCTGCTGCGCAAAAAGCAGCTGAAGAGGCTTTCTGGCTGGATCAATTACAAGGGGAGCTGCCTGTGCTGGCACTGCCAGAAGATCTGCCAAGGCCAAAAGTGCAAACATTCGCAGGAGATCGTGTCTCATTTACAATCGAAGGTTCGCTTAAAGCGAAATTGGACGAACTCGTTAGAGCGCTCAACAGTACGACCTATACAGTCCTGCTTGCTGGCTACAGTATTCTTTTAAGCAAGCTTTCAAGACAAGAGGATATCATCATTGGTTCTCCGGTTGTTGGCAGAACCCATCCTGATATTCAATCTGTGATCGGCATGTTTGTGAACACGCTGGCACTTAGAACAAGACCATCAGGACATCAGACAGCTGCTGAATTTGCGTCAAATGTTCATCAGCTTGTGTTAGAAGCAAATGAGCATCAGCTGTACCCATTTGAAGAATTGGTAGATCAGGTGCAAACGGTTCGCGACACAAGCCGTCATCCAATTTTTGACGTGGTATTCTCAATGGAAAATGCGGATATTCGTGATTTATCAATGGATGGGCTTCACATTGTTCCACAGCCATTCGAAGAGAATATTGCCAAATTTGATTTGACCTTAACTGGAAACGAATCCGCAGATCAAATTGATCTCGTGTTTGATTTTAATTGTTCTATCTTTCAAAAGACGTCAATTGAAAAGTGGAAAGAATATTTCCTTCATTTGCTGGAACAAATGGTGTCAGCGCCAGATCAATCGTTAGATCAAATGCAATTATTGTCACCGCAGCAGCAGCAAAAACAGCTGAATGAATGGTCAGGTCCTGTTCTAGACGTCCCGTCAGATCAAACCGTTCATGCCTTGATTGAAGCTAAGGCACAAGAAGCACCTCATCAAAAAGCAGTGACCTTCTGCGGAACGAGCTGGACGTATAAAGAGTTGAACAGCCGGGCGAATGTAGTCGCTTCAAGACTCATCGCAAACGGCACAAAACCAGGCGACCGCGTCGGTATTCTCACCCGCCCATCCCTTGATATGACGGCAGCTGTCCTTGGCGTTCTCAAGGCAGGTGCGGCATTCGTTCCGATTGATGCAGATTATCCAGCGCAGCGTATTGCATACATGCTGGAAGACTGCGGAGCAGAGGTGCTTCTAATGCAAAAAGGACTCACTGCGCCATCTTCATTCACAGGTCATGTCCTGTTCATAGAAGATGCGGTAGAGGGAGAAGCTCACGAGATTCAGGTTCAGATCAAACCAACAGATCTCGCTTATATGATTTACACGTCCGGGACGACGGGACAGCCGAAGGGTGTCATGGTCGAGCACCAGTCCCTTGTGAATCTTGCATTCTGGCACAATGAAGCCTTCCAAGTGACGAAAGACGATCGAACCGCGAAATATGCCGGCTTTGGCTTTGACGCCTCCATTTGGGAGATGTTCCCAACGTGGATCGCCGGCGCAGAGCTGCACATTATTGACGAAGCGATTCGTCTCGATATGATCAAACTCAATGCGTATTTCAATAAAGAAGACATCACCATTGCCTTCCTGCCGACTCAGTTATGCGAGCAGTTTATGTCAATGGACAACCATTCTCTGCGTTATTTACTAACAGGCGGAGACAAGCTGAAACAGGTAAAGCCAGTCCCATACAAACTAGTGAATAACTACGGTCCAACTGAAAATACAGTCGTAGCGACAAGCGGAGTCATCAATCCAGATCGAGGCACGCTTCCGATTGGAACAGCGATTGCCAATACACGTTTCTACATCATGGGTTCGTTATATGACCTGTCGCCGCCAGGCGTACCTGGTGAGCTCGTGATTGCAGGAAAAGGACTGGCAAGAGGCTACTGGAATCTTCCAGATGAAACCGACAAACGATTTGTCCCAGATCCATTTTATCCAGGTGAGCGCATGTACCGCACAGGCGATCTAGTGAAATGGACAGAGGATGGAGAACTGATTTATCTCGGCAGAATAGACCATCAGGTCAACATCCGCGGCTTCCGTATTGAGCTGTCAGAAATTGAAGCGCAGCTCCTGACGCTGGATTCGGTCAAAGAAGCCGTCGTGACAACGGTCAAAGATGCAAGTGATCAGGACGCCCTTGCCGCTTACGTGATTACGGAGAACGATACAGAGGACTTAAAAGAAAGCCTGAAACGCACATTGCCTGAATACATGGTGCCATCATGGATCATAAAACTAGACCAATTTCCAATGACGGCCAATGGAAAAGTCGATCTCAAAGCATTGCCAGCTCCTGATATCGAAGCGAACCAAACGGTATACGAAGCACCAAGAGATGAAGTGGAAACACTGCTTTGCGGCATTTGGGAAGATGTCCTTGGCATCAGCCAAGTCGGTATCCATGATCACTTCTTCTTCCTTGGCGGAGATTCGATTAAAGGTATCCAAATGGCAAGCAGACTCACGCAAGCAGGCTGGAAGCTCGATATGAAACTTCTATTCCAGTATCCGACCATTGCAGAGCTGCGCCCATATATTGAAGAAGCCGATCTTCTCACAGCCGACCAATCACCTGTCGAAGGAGAAGTCATTTTAACACCGATTCAGCGCTGGTTCTTTGAACGAAACTTTACGAATCAGCATCACTGGAACCAATCGATGATGCTTCATGCGCCAAATGGTTTAAATGAGAAAAACGTTCAGCAAGTACTGGAGCAGCTCATGATTCATCATGATGCATTGCGAATGGTGTATCCGCTCGAAGAAGGGCGCGTCATCCAGCGTCATCGAGGAATCGAGGAAAACAATGTGGCAATTGATGTGGTTGAAGTAAAAGGAGAGCTGTCGCAGCAGATCCAGCAAGTAGAAAAGCTGGCAAATGAAGTGCAGGCGAGTATGTCGTTAACGGAGGGACCACTAGTGAAACCTGCCATTTTCCGAACAGATCAAGGAGATCATTTATTGCTCGCTGTACACCATCTTGTCATTGATGGTGTGTCATGGCGCATTTTCCTTGAAGATTTCATGGCTCTTTATGAACAGTCGAAGCGCGGGGAAACACTTACCCTTCCTGAAAAAACACACTCCTTCCAAGAATATGCCCAAAAGCTGACTGAATACGCTGTGTCAGATGAGCTGCTATCGGAAAGAGATTATTGGAAAAAGGTACTTGCGCATTCCGTTCGTCCGCTTCAAAAGGATCATGTCACGGAGGATCAACGAATGCTTCATACAGAGACCCTTCGTTTTACATTGTCTAAGGAGGAAACACACAGTCTGCTGACGGATGTACATGAAGCCTATCAAACGGAAATCAATGATATTTTGCTGACGGCATTGGGGTTGTCCATGAAAGAGTGGACAGGAGAAGACAGGCACTTTATTCATCTTGAAGGACACGGGAGAGAGGACATCCTTCCTGCGGTCAATGTATCACGGACCATTGGCTGGTTTACTAGCATGTATCCAGTATTACTGGATATGTCGCATGCAGACGATCTTTCTTATCAGATCAAGCATTTAAAAGAGGAACTCAGGCACATTCCGAACAAGGGGATCGGCTATGGCGTTTTAAAATACTTAACGCCTGACAAGATGAAGGACGATATCGATTTTCAAGTCACACCAGATATCAGCTTTAACTATCTTGGTCAATTTGATGAACAGATCGGCGGCGGTGAATTGAGGCGTTCTCCATGGCATGCAGGACAATCGCTGAGCCCTGAATCTGAGAAACCTCATGCGCTGGATATTGTTGGTTTCGTAGAACAAGCCATGCTCCATGTGACGATTTCCTATCATCACCTTGAATTCGAAGAACGTACGATCGAACAGTTCAAGGAACTCTTAGAAAAGAATGTAAAGGCACTGATCTCACATTGTCTATCACAGGATGAGAGTCAGATCACACCTAGTGATGTGGGGGATGAGGATCTCACCATGGACGAACTTGAAAAGCTAATGGATCTATTTTAAGCAAAAATGAAGAGGTGGACTTATGAGCAAGCAGAAAATTCAAAAGGTATATCCTTTAACACCAATGCAAGAGGGCATGCTGTATCATGCCATGCTAGACCCTAATTCCTCCTCTTATTTCACACAGCTTGAGCTTGGAATAAGCGGAGATTTTGATCTCGATCTTTTTGAAAAGAGTCTCAATGAACTCGTACGGACATATGACATTCTGCGTACAGCCTTTGTCTATCAGCAATTACAAAAGCCTCGTCAGGTTGTACTGGCTGAACGTCATATAGATGTGTATAGAGAAGATCTATCTCATCTGAATCATCAAGAGCAGAAAAAGGTATTGGATCAATATAAAAAGCAAGTGAGAAAGCAAGGATTTCACTTAACGAATGATCTGTTGTTGAAAGTCGCTGTTTTTCAATTAAATGAAACAAACTGGCACCTGATTTGGAGCAACCATCACATCATCATGGATGGTTGGTCCATGGGTGTTTTGATGAAAAAACTGTTTCATTACTATGAATCTTATCGGAACGGCCGAACGCCGGATCGCTCACAAGGTAAGCCTTATGCGGACTATATCCAGTGGCTTGGAAAGCAAAACAAACAAGAAGCAGAAGACTATTGGACGGAGCGGCTGGATGGTGCTGTTCAGCACCAAGGGCTGCTGCAGCAAAAAGAAGCGAACGGACAATATGACCATCAGGAATGGACGTTTACATGGGACGCTCAAACCGTACAAGCCATTCAAGATGTGGCAAGACAATGCCAAGTGACAGCACCGAACCTTTTTCAGGCTGTCTGGTCCGTTCTTTTAGGCACCTATCATGCAGCAGATGATGTCACATTCGGAACAGTCGTATCAGGCAGACCTCCAAGTGTGTCTGGGATTGAGCGGATGGCAGGGCTGTTTATCAATACGATACCTGTTCGGGTGACATTAGATCAGGAGCAGACCTTTAAACAGCTGTTTCAAACGGTTCAGCAGCATGCTCTGGAAGCGGAAAAATATGATTTTATGCCGCTTTATGACATTCAGCAGAGAACAGCTGCTGGAGGAAAACTCTTTGATCATTTGGTTGGGTTTGAAAACTATCCTTTAGATCAGGAGCTGTCTGGTGACACCATGTCTGCACGTCTCGGTTTTGCCATTGATGTAAAGGACGGATTTGAACAAACGAATTTCGACCTCAATGTCCTTGTCTATCCTGGTGAAACGTGGACATTGAAATTCAAATACAATGCGATGGCTTTTGAAGAAAAGGTCATTGAAAACATATCCAAACATCTGACCAATCTCATGAAGCAAATCATTCACAATCCTGATGTGCGTCTTCATGAAGTGACATGTATTACAGAAGAAGAAAAGCAACTGATTGAAGCGTGGAACCAGACGGAGCGAGATTATCCGAAGCACCTGTCCATTCCTGAGCTGCTCAATGCACGTATCAAGGCGCAGCCTGACCATCCGGCATTAGTCGAAGGCGAGCGAACATTCACATATGAAGAACTTGGACGTGAAATCCGTCGTTTAGCGAGCAGTCTTGTTGAAAACGGCGTTCAGCCGGGGGATGCAGTCGCGGTGTATATGAACCGATCAGCAGATGCGGTGATCACCATGTTAGCCATTTTATACGCAGGGGCTGCTTATGTACCGATTGATCCAGCTCAGCCTGATGAGAGAATCCGTTGGATGCTTGAAGACAGCGGCGTATCCATTGTGCTCTATGCTGACAGCCAGCCGCCAGTTGATGAAAGCATCAAAGCTGTTCATGTGACCGGCATGTCTCATCACTCACAAGCGGAGTTATCAGTCGAGACGTCCCCATCTCAATTGGCATATATCATGTTCACATCGGGATCAACTGGACGGCCAAAAGGAGTTCAAATTGAGCATCAGCATATTGTGAGGTTAGCATGCTCTCAGGAAAAAATAGGGTTGAACACGTCGGATCGTATGGCGCATACAGGAGCTGTCAGCTTTGATGCGATTACCCTTGAAATCTTTACTACGCTTCTGAATGGGGCGACGCTTTATCCTGTTGACCGTGATACTTTATTGGATATTCACCGATTTGAACAATTTATCCAAACACATCAGATCACAGCGCTCTTTTTAACGACTGGTTTATTTAATCAGCTCGCTCAGCAGCGGCCGCAAATGTTCAAAGGGTTAAACACATTATTCACCGGCGGTGATGTGATCAATGTGAAAAGTGCGGAGCTTGTGAAAAAGCATCATCCATCAATTACCTTGCTGAATGTCTATGGCCCAACCGAAAATACAACCATCTCGACCATTTACGAAGTAAGAGGAGATGAAGCGGGCCCGATCCCAATTGGTCAGCCGATCAATCATACGTCAGCTTATATTTTAGATGACTATCAAAGACTTCAGCCAATTGGAGCCCCAGGAGAGCTGTATGTGGGCGGAGATGGTGTTTCAAGAGGGTACATCAAACGTCCAGATTTGACTGATCAAGTATTCATGGCAGATCCCTTTAAGCCGTCAGGACGGATGTATCGAACGGGGGACTTGGCTAGATATGGTGCAGATGGTCAGATTGAATTCCTCGGTCGTGCCGATGATCAGGTGAAAATTCGTGGTTTCCGTATTGAGCTTGGTGAAATTGAATCAGTGCTTCATCAAGAAGCGGGCATAGATGAAGCAGTTGTACTTGTTCAGCAGCTTTCTTCAGATGAAAAGGAAATCATCGCTTACTTCACAGGATCACTGACAGAAGAAGAGGTACGAGATGTATTCAATCAAAAACTGCCAGCTTATATGGTGCCGCACCATGTGATGAAGCTGGATACCTTTGCACTGACATCGAACGGGAAGGTAGATCGAAAAGCTTTACCTAAGCCTGACGAAGTGCATCGCGAGGAAATCAAAATCATTCTGCCTGAGACCGAGACAGAAAAGGCACTCGCTGACATTTGGGAGGAGCTTCTTGGGAAAACGATTGGGATAGACGAGCATTTCTTTATGGCTGGCGGGCACTCGCTCAAAGCGATGATGATGTCTGCGAAGGTTCAAGAAGTGCTTCAAAAGGAAGTGCCGATTCAAGTGATTTTCGAGAAGCCGACGATTCGCTCATTAGCGGCTTACATCGATCAGGATGGTCAAGAAGAAACCGGACATCCTATTTTGCCAGCAGAGCAGGCGGACGAATATCCGGTATCACCAGCTCAGCGCCGTTTATATATTTTGCAGACACTTGAACCTGACAGCACGAATTATCATATTCCGATCGTCTTAACGCTTGAAGGAACACTCGAATATCAGCGGCTTAAATCAGCATTTAATCAGTTAATCCAAACACATGAAATCTTAAGAACGAGCTTTCATATGAACGGGGAAGACATTGTCCAAAGGGTGCATGAATGGACTGAATTTGACCTTCCTGTTCATGACATCAAGGAAGAAGAGGCGGAGGCATTTCTTACTGAACGTCAATCGCCATTTGATTTAACAGCAGCACCCCTTTTGCGAGCTCAGCTGCTAAAAGTCAGTGAGAACCGTCATCTTCTCGTCTTGGAAGCACATCATCTCATTACAGATGGCAGCTCCATGAAGACATTCATTCAAGATTTGGCGAAGGCCTACGATGGAGAAGCTCTTGCTGAACGAGCCCTTCATTATAAAGATTACGCTGTCTGGCAGCTAAGTGAAGAAGAAACGGAGAAACAGAAGGAGCATGAAGCGTATTGGCTGAAGCAATTTGAAGGAGATTTACCGATTTTAGAGCTGCCAACTGATTATCCGCGTCCAGCAGAACGTGATTTTACTGGAGAACGATTCATGTTTGGCTGTGATCAAGCAACGACTCAGCGAATTCAGGAACTGCTTCAGAAAACCGATACGACCATGTATATGTTCTTGTTATCCGCCTTTCAAGTGCTGCTTGCCTCCTATAGCGGGCAGGAAGATATCATTGTGGGTTCGCCAGTTGCTGGACGGACACACCCTGATATCCAAGATATGCCGGGGATGTTTATCAACACCATTGCGATGCGCGGAAAACCAGAACAAACCAAAACATTTTTACAGCTGCTTGAAGAAATAAAAGAAACAAGTGTTGATGCTTTTGCACATCAAAGCTATCCGCTCGAAGAGTTAATTGCACATCTTCCATTAGACCGTGATACAACTCGGAGCCCGCTTTTTAGCGTGTCATTTAACATGCAGAACATGGAGGTACCAGCGCTAAAGCTCGGCGATCTGCACATTTCGCCTTATGCCATTCAGCATCACTCGGTCAAATTTGATCTATCTTTAGAAGCATTTGAACGCGAGGGAGCATTAAAGCTGAGCTTTGACTATGCAGCGGCGTTATTTAAAGAAGAGACCGTCCGCCGGTTCGGAACTCATCTTCTGGCGATTATTCGGGAGGCGGTTCGTCATCCAGAGGAACAGATCGGCTTGCTCCATATACTGGATCAGCATGAACAAATAGAGCGTCTGGAGAAAAAAACCGAAGGGCAGACGAATCGTCATGAGCCATTCCATGTCCAATTTTCACGTCAGGCGAAGGAAACACCGGATGCTATCGCCGTCATGGATGATCAAAGAAAACTCACCTACCGCGAGCTTGAGGATATGTCATATGCACTTAGCTGTGAGCTTAAGAAACGAGGCGTCGAGAAGGAACAAACTGTGGCACTGATCCTTGACCGCTCTGTCTATGTCATCGTCTCCATGCTTGGTGTGATGAAAGCAGGAGGAGCGTTTGTCCCGATTGATCCGGCCTTTCCTGCTGAACGAATCCGCTACACATTAGAGGATTCAGGTGCACAAGTCATCGTGACAAATGAGTCTCTAGCAGATTCCTATCAAAATCATAAGTCGATTCAAGTGGTGCAGGTTGAACAAGCAGTGCATCAAAGCCATCCACTAGAATTGCCGGAAGTATCGGTTGAGCAGCTCGCTTATGTCATTTACACATCTGGGACAACGGGGAAGCCGAAGGGTGTACAGCTCACGCATCGTAATCTATCACACTATGTCAGCTGGCTGATAAATGAGGTGACATTGCAGGAATGTGATCGGACGGCACTGCTTTCTTCTTATGCGTATGATCTTGGTTACACAAGCATCTTCCCTGTTTTAAAAGCAGGGGGGACACTCTATGTTCCTCATGAAGACGTGTATACAGACCCTGTACGTTTGATGCGGTTGATTGATGAACAAGAGCTGACTTATATCAAAATGACACCATCCTTATTTCATATGATGGCAGATTCTAAGGAACATTCATTTAATGCTTTACGCCTGGTGGTACTTGGAGGAGAACCGGTGATCCCTGAGGATGTTGAAACATTTATGATGCAGCATCCATGCGTGGCAGTAATGAACCATTATGGTCCGACTGAGACAACCATTGGTACAGTGACCAAGCTGATCACACCGCAAGAGCTGGACGCTTTGAAGGAACGATCTTTGATCGGACAGCCAATTGCTCACACAAGAGCGCTCGTATGCAATCAGCAGCAGCGGCTTGTCCCTTATGGCGCGCCGGGAGAGCTTTATATATCTGGAGAAGGCGTGTCGAGAGGATATTTGAATCAGCCTGAATTAACAGCAGAACGTTTTGTTGAAAATCCATATGATCCTCAAGAGAGAATGTATCGCACAGGGGATTTGGTCAGACAGCATGCAAATGGAGATATTGAGTTTCTTGGACGAGTAGACGATCAAGTGAAAATCCGCGGCTATCGCATTGAGAAACAGGAAATTGAGCATGCCGCACGTGCTCTGGCATCTATTCAAGAAGTCTATGTAAAAGTCCTGCACCTGTCCCGTTTGCCGGAGCTTGCACTCTATTACACAGCGCCTGAACACATTGGAACACTGACGTTTAGAGAAAATCTTGCGGAGACACTGCCGGATTATATGATTCCAACGTACTTTGTGAAAGTCGATCACATTCCACTCACCCAAAACGGAAAGGTGGATGCGAAGTCTCTGCCGCTTCCGCATGAGGTGCATATGAACCATGCGGCGCATGTGGCACCAGAAACGGAACTTGAGCGGGCGCTGTGTGACATTTGGTCAGAAGTTCTTGGGGTTGAACAAATAGGTGTTCTTGACCACTTCTTTGAATTGGGAGGTCATTCCCTCAAGGGCATGGTGCTCATTTCGAAGGTGCAAGCAAAGCTGAACAAGCATGTGCCGCTCAAAGTCCTTTTTGAAAAACCAACCATACGGGCAATGGCAGCCTACTTGGAAGAAACAGATTCTTCGGTGGTGTCATCCATTCAGCCGGCAGATAAGCAAGATTTCTATCCCGTCTCTTCTGCTCAAAAGCGTATGTATGTACTGCAGCAGCTGCATCCAGAAGCAGTCACTTATCATATGCCAGCCGTTTTAATGATGGAAGGCAGCCTTGATGTGAAGCAGCTGGAAGCAGCGCTTCAAGCCTTGATCGGCAGACATGAATCACTTCGGACAGCCTTTGTAGAAATTGACGGCGTACCCGTTCAAAAAGTCTATCGCCAAGTGCCGTTTACATTAGAGGTTGATGAAATAGAGGGCGATCAGGAGCAGTCTGTCATCGATTCATTCATTACACCATTCTCATTACATCAAGCACCATTAATGAGGGCAAAAGTGGCGAAGTTTTCTGATGAGAAATATGTATTCATGATGGATATGCACCATATCATTGCAGATGGTGTCACACGCAGCCTGCTCATTCAAGAACTCGCAGAGCTGTATGAGAAAAAGACGTTACCGCCAGTTCAGCTGCATTACAAGGATTTTGCGGTATGGCAGCAGGAAGAAAAGCAGCAGGCACTGCTTGAGAAACAGCGGCAGTATTGGCTGGAGCAATATGCACAGCCGCCGGAAGACTTAGCACTGCCCCTTGATTTTCCGCGTCCTCAAGTTCAGTCATTTGAAGGAGGGCGAGTCGATAGATGGTTGTCTGCTGAAAAGGTGCAGTCCATCAAAACGCTCATGGCGGAAAAAGGTGTGAGCTTGAACATGGTGATGCAAACGGCATTTGCCATTTTCCTTTCCAAGTTAACTGGGCAGACAGATATCGTCATAGGCGCTGTGACCGCAGGACGTACGCATGCTTCGATCGAACGGGTTCCAGGCATGTTTGTCAATACACTGGCTCTTCGAAACGAAGTGCAGCCAGAAGAAACGACAGCGCAGCTGCTTGAAAAAATGAAAGATCGCAGCCTATCAGCCTATGAACATCAAGAATTCCCGTTTGAGGAATTGGTGGCTCAGTTAGATCTTCCGAAAGACACGAGCCGCAATCCATTGTTTAGTGTCATGCTGACAACAGATGACCGTGACCTGACGTTACCGGATTTGCATGGACTCAAGCTGTCGCAAAAGCAGCAAGATATCGTTCATGCAAAATTTGATATAACGCTCGGTGTATTTGAAGAAAATGACCAAGTGGGCTTGCGCTTTGAGTATGCAGCGGCCCTGTTTAAAAAGAGCACCATTCAGCGCTGGAGCATGTATATTGAAAAAATCATAGATGATATGCTGGCTAAGCTGAATCAGCCAATTTCAGCGCTATCTCTCATAACTGAAGAGGAAAAACGAGAGCTGATCAATGAATGGTCAGGACCTGCCCTAGACGTCCCGTTAGATAAAACCGTTTATGCCTTGATTGAGGCTAAGGCACAAGAAGCACCTCACCAAAAAGCAGCGACCTTCTGCGGAACGAGCTGGACGTATAAAGAGCTGAACAGCCGGGCGAATGTAGTCGCTTCAAGACTCATCGCAAACGGCACAAAACCAGGCGACCGCGTCGGTATTCTCACCCGTCCGTCCCTTGATATGACGGCAGCTGTTCTTGGCGTTCTCAAGGCAGGTGCGGCATTCGTTCCAATTGATGCAGACTATCCAGCGCAGCGTATTGCCTACATGCTGGAAGACTGCGGGGCAGAGGTACTTCTGATGCAAAAAGGGCACACTGCACCATCTTCCTTTACAGGTCAAGTGCTGTTCATAGAAGATGCCGTAGAAGGAGAAGCTCACGAGATTCAGGTTCATATCAAACCAACGGATCTCGCTTATATGATTTACACCTCTGGGACGACAGGACAGCCGAAGGGTGTCATGGTCGAGCACCAGTCCCTTGTGAATCTTGCATTCTGGCACAATGAAGCCTTCCAAGTGACGAAAGACGATCGAACCGCGAAATATGCCGGCTTTGGCTTTGACGCCTCTATTTGGGAGATGTTCCCGACGTGGATCGCCGGCGCAGAGCTGCACATTATTGACGAAGCGATTCGTCTCGATATGATCAAACTCAATGCGTATTTCAATAAAGAAAACATCACCATTGCCTTCCTGCCGACTCAGTTATGCGAGCAGTTTATGTCAATGGACAACCATTCTCTGCGTTATTTACTAACAGGCGGAGACAAGCTGAAACAAGTGAAGCCTGTTCCATACAAACTCGTCAATAACTACGGTCCAACTGAAAATACAGTCGTAGCGACAAGCGGAATGATCGATCCAGAACAAGGCACGATTCCGATAGGAACAGCCATTGCCAATACACGTTTTTACATCATGGGTTCTTTATACGACCTGTCGCCGCCAGGCGTACCAGGTGAGCTCGTGATCGCAGGAAAAGGACTGGCAAGAGGCTACTGGAATCTTCCAGATGAAACCAACAAACGATTTGTCCCAGATCCATTTTATCCAGGCGAGCGCATGTACCGCACAGGCGATCTAGTGAAATGGACAGAGGATGGAGAGCTGATTTATCTCGGCAGAATAGACCATCAGGTCAACATCCGCGGTTTCC
Source organism: Bacillus sp. PAMC28571 (assembly GCF_014250435.1). Classification (NCBI taxonomy): domain Bacteria; kingdom Bacillati; phylum Bacillota; class Bacilli; order Caryophanales; family Bacillaceae; genus Bacillus; species Bacillus sp. PAMC28571. The sequence continues at coordinate 80,393 of NZ_CP060191.1, forward strand.
GTATTGAGCTGTCAGAAATTGAAGCGCAGCTCTTGACGCTGGATTCGGTCAAAGAAGCCGTCGTGACAACGGTCAAAGATGCGAGTGATCAGGACGCCCTTGCCGCTTACGTGATCACGAAGAACGATACAGATACAGAGAACTTAAAAGAAAGCCTGAAACGCACGTTACCAGAATACATGGTGCCATCATGGATCATAAAACTAGACCAATTTCCAATGACGGCCAATGGAAAGGTCGATCTCAAAGCATTGCCAGCTCCTGATATGGAAGCGAACCAAACGGTATACGAAGCACCAAGAGATGAAGTGGAAACACTGCTTTGCGGCATTTGGGAAGATGTCCTTGGCGTCAGCCAAGTCGGCATTCACGATCATTTCTTCTTCCTTGGCGGAGATTCGATTAAAGGTATCCAAATGGCAAGCAGACTCACGCAAGCAGGGTGGAAGCTCGATATGAAACTTCTATTCCAGTACCCAACGATTGCGGAGCTGCGCCCATATATCGAAGAAGCCGATCAAATGACAGCTGACCAATCACCTGTCGAAGGAGAAGTCATTTTAACACCGATTCAACGCTGGTTCTTTGAACGAGCATTCAGCGATCAGCACCATTGGAATCTCTCGATGATGCTTCATGCACCAAATGGATTTGACCTTTCCATTACAAAACAAGTCATGCAAAAACTGCTTTCACATCATGATGCACTGCGTATGGTATACAAGCAGGAACATGGCGGCATCCTGCAATACAACCAGCGGGAGCTCACGGTTCCGCTGGAGATTATTTCTCAAGATGTCTCAAAAGAGCACGACGTGAAAAAGGCTGTTTCCACATATGCCAATGAGTATCAGCGTCAGCTGAACCTCGAAACAGGTCCGTTAATGAAAGTGATTTGTTTCCATGCAGAAGATGGCGATCATTTACTCATCGTGACACATCATTTAGTCATTGACGGTGTCTCATGCCGAATTTTACTAGAGGACTTTATGTCTCTATATCAGCAGGCAGCTCAGGGACAAATGCTTGTCCTGCCGCTGAAAACTCATTCCTTTAAAGAATGGGCAGAGGCCATTGAACGTTATGCACAGTCACAGCCATTAAAAAATCAGCAGGAGTATTGGGCAGAAATTGAAAGCAAACCATTAACCTCATTACCTGTTGATCATGAAGTGACAAAAAGAAAAGTTGCCGAAACCAAATCAGTTCAAATGCAGCTGACAGAAACAGAAACTGAGCATCTTTTGACCGATATTCATCTGCCGTACACAACGGAAATGAACGATATTCTTTTATGTGCTCTCGGTCTTGCTGTTCAAGAGTGGACAGGTGAGTCCCATGTACATGTGCAGCTTGAAGGTCATGGTAGAGAGGATATTTTATCAGGGCTGGATGTCTCTCGCACGATTGGCTGGTTTACGAGTATGTATCCAGTTGTACTTGAAGCGAAGCCAGATCAGACCATAGCTGATGCTATTAAAGGAACGAAAGAAATGCTGCGGCGTGTTCCAAATAAAGGAATCGGCTACGGGATCTTAAAATACATGACAGCCGCTGAACCGTCAGGACAGCACGTACATCCTGAAATCAGTTTGAACTATCTTGGACAGATTGATCAGGAAGTGACGACAGAACTCTTTGGGCCGTCGACTTATGATATGGGACGACAAGCAAGCCCTGATTCGGAAGCTGTTTATAAGCTGAACCTTAGTGGTCTTGTTCAACAAAATAGATTCATTTTGTCTTGTTCCTATTGTGCAAGTGAATATGAAGAACAGACGATACAGCAGTTCATGGCATTGTTGAAGGGGAAAATTCAATCCATCATCACCCATTGCTTAACGCAGCAAGAACGGGAATTTACGCCAAGTGACTTCTCCGCGGCTGACCTTGAAATGGATGAAATGGACGACATTTTTGACATGCTTGAGGAGAAATTGACTTAACAACACGAGATGAATCATAAAAAAGGAAGGGAGGATGAAATAGATGAGTCAATTTAAAAGGGATCAAGTTCAAGACATGTATTATCTGTCACCGATGCAAGAAGGAATGCTGTTTCATACCCTCCATCATCAGGAAAAGGGCTTTTATGTAGAGCAAATGGATATGAACGTTAAGGGCACACTGCGTTATGACTTAGTTGAGAAAAGCATGAATATCATCGTGGAGCGGTACGATATTTTTCGTACCGTGTTTCTCCACGAAAAAGTAAAGCGCCCTGTCCAAGTTGTACTAAAAGAACGTCCTTTTACACTTGATGTTGTGGACTTGCAAGATCTTTCTGAAGACGAACAGCTTGAACGTATAGAGAAATTCAAACAACAGGATCAGCTGAGAGGATTTGACCTCTCGAAGGATTCTCTCATGCGGGCGTCTGTTTTCCAAACGGGCCCTGCCAGCTATCGCTGGATATGGAGCTATCATCATATCCTTCTGGATGGCTGGTGCTTTGGACTTGTGGTGCAGGAGTTATTTGCGATTTATCATGCACTTTTACATGACGTCCCTTACAAGTTAGAACCGGTCAAACCATATAAAGAATATATAAAGTGGCTGGAAAAACAAGATAAGCAAGCATCACTTCAATATTGGCAGCAATCATTAGCAGGGTTTGATGGACAATCGACCTTTAAAGAACAGCGGAAACAAACGAATGAACATGAATTAGGCGAAATTGAGTGGTCCATGAGTAAAGAAGAAACGGCCGCTTTATCAGAGTTAGCGCTGCAGCAAAATGCAACGTTAAGCAGTGCGCTTCAATCAGTCTGGTCGGTTCTGCTGAGCAGATATCAGCGGTCAAATGATGTGCTGTTTGGAACAGTTGTGTCAGGACGTCCGGCAGACTTGGCTGGCGTTGACAGGATGGTTGGATTGTTCATCAATGTCATCCCAAGAAGAATTCAGCTGACAGATCACATGACATTTCGTGCGCTCCTGTCAGAAACACAGCAGCAGTCTCTTGCTGCCGAGCCGCACCAATATATTCCGATTTATGATATTCAGGCAAAGACAGGTCAGCAGCAGCTCATTGATCATATTGTTGTGTTTGAAAATGTTCCAGCTGCAAAGAAGGACGAGCAAGAAGCACGGTTAGGGTTCACGGTGGAGGACATGAATGTCTATGAAAAATCAAACTATGATCTCAATCTGCTCGCATCGCCTGGAGAAGAATTACTATTGAAGCTGGCCTTTAACCAAAGAGCGTTTGATCCTCAATTTGTTCATAAGTTAAAGGAACAGCTCAGCCTATTGATACATGAGGCGGTCAAGCATCCTGATCAATCGGTTCATACACTCCCATTCGTCACAAAACAGGAAAAACAGCTGATTCTTGAGGAATGGAATGCACCTGAGCTTGAGCATGACCAGCTGTATTTATCGAAATGGTTTGAGCATAATGTCCGCAAACAGCCAAATGCAGTGGCGCTATCAGCAGAAGAGCAAACGATGACATATGCTGAACTGAATGAACAAGCCAATCGATTGGCACGACATTTGCAAAAAAATGGAGCCGAACATCAAACGGTCATCGCCATTTTAGCCGATCGAACGCCTGAACTCATTGTCAGTCTGCTTGCTGTCTTAAAAGCAGGCGCAGCCTATGTGCCAATTGATCCCGGCTATCCAGAAAGCCGCATTCAATACATGCTTAAAGACAGCGGAGCGACGCATCTTCTGACTCACTCATCCTTTATTGGTCAGGCGAAGGGACTTGGGTTTGCTGGCACGTATCTGTTTGCAGATGACCAGGAAATTTCACTAATGAGCTCAGAGAATCTACCGCTGGAAGCAGGTTTACACGATACGGCATATATCATGTATACATCAGGCACAACGGGTCAGCCAAAAGGCATCATGACAACCCATTCCAATATTGCCCGGGTGGTCAAAAATACGAACTACTTAACCATTTCAGAAACAGATACACTACTGTCGCTATCCAACAGCGTATTTGATGGCTTTACCTTTGATGTATACGGTGCACTTTTAAACGGAGCAAAGCTTGTCCTGCCGAAAAAAGACACCATTTTAGATATGCATGAGCTGACGGAGCTGATTAAAAGAGAAAGCATTTCTGTCATGTTTGTTCCAACTGCTTTATTTAATCTTCTTATTGATGAAGAAACCGATTGGATGCGCAGTGTGCGCAAGGTGCTGTTCGGAGGTGAGCGTGCATCTATACAGCATGTGAGAAAAGCCTTTGATGTCATGGGGAAAGGCAGACTAATCAATGTCTACGGCCCAACTGAATCAACGGTTTTCGCCACCTATTATCCTGTAGATGAAGCGCCTCCGATCGAAGCGCATTCTATTCCAATCGGAAAGCCGATTAACCAAACGGGTGCTTATATATTGAGCCAGCACGGACAGCTTCAGCCGATTGGAATGGTCGGAGAACTTTGTCTCAGCGGCAAAGGGCTTGCGAAGGGGTATTTGAATCGTCCTGATCTGACAAAAGAAGCCTTTATCACACATCCATTTGCTGCGGGAGAAAGGCTGTATCGTACGGGTGATTTGGCTTATTTTCGAGCAGACGGTCTGATTGAGTATGCAGGCAGAGTGGACGATCAGGTGAAAATTCGCGGCCACCGAATTGAGCTGACAGAAATTGAAGCCCACCTTCTCATGCATCCAGGCGTAAAGCAAGCTGCCCTTATGACGGATCAGCATGGCTCGCAGCATACAAGACTGCTCGCCTATATGACGTGTGAGGAGGAGTGGAAGGACAAAGTTGATGTGATCAAGTCAGGGCTGAAGGAGAAACTTCCGGCTTACATGCAGCCTCATGAGCTGATCAGACTTGAGAAAATGCCGCTGACACCAAACGGTAAGATTGATAAACGTCAGCTGCCAAAGCCGGAGACGCCTCAAGGAAACCGCCATGTGAAGCTTCCGGCCAATGAGATAGAACAAAAGCTGCTTGTCATGTGGCGTGAAGTGCTTGAACGAAATGATATCAGTACAGATGACCATTTCTTTGAGCTTGGTGGACATTCTTTAAAAGCGATGTCACTTTTATCAAAGGTGTCGAAGGAATTCGATGTTCAGGTGCCTATTCACTTGCTGTTTGAGACGCCGACAATTGAAGCCATCAGCCGTTATATTCAACAGCAGGATCATGAAGCTGCCGGCTATCTTGTATTCAATGAATCTCAAAGGCCAACAGTCTTTGCTCTTCCGCCATTACCGGGCTACGGCTTTATCTATCAGGAAGCTGCCAAAACGCTTGATAGCGTTCGTTTGATCGCCTTTGACTTTATTGAAGCTGATCAACGCATGACGCAATACGTTCAGCATATTCAGCACCTTCAGCCTGAAGGACCGCTGACTTTGATGGGCTACTCTGGCGGGTGCTATCTGGCCTTTGAGCTCGTTCAATCGCTTGAACAAGCAGGACGGACGGTGGAAAAGGTCATCATGATTGATTCCTATAAGAAAATTGGTGAAAGTGATTTAGAAGGACGATCAATTGATGACGATATCGCAGCGATTGTCCATCAATCAAAGCAAAGTGAACTTGCCCAAGAAGAGCTCGTTCAAGAAGCGCTTGCTCAAAAAACGCGGGCCTATTATGAAACATTTGTTAAGGGGGTGAATCAAGGAAAGATACAAGCAGATATTGATTTCATCCAATCAGAAGAGCAAATTGATATACCAGACTGGATGGATCATTGGGAAGAAGCGACGACCGGTGCTTATCGCTATTATCAAGGCTATGGTCAGCATGCTGACATGTTCAAAAACAAAGAATGTGCAGCCCAAAATGCCCAGCTGATCCAAAAGATCGTCAATCAAAAAAATAGAGAAGCCGTTTTGTAAACTTTAGATCAGGCAGGGGTGCACATTAGCAGTCCTGCCTGATAAAAAAGGAAAGGAACTCATATGAAACCATCAATTATGAACGAATCAAATGTACATGAATCAATGGATACGATTTTACAAGATGTACAGAGAACCATTTTACAAACCAACGAAATCGAACGCTTCGCTGTTTTTTCTCGTGAAAAAACCATTCGACCGCGGCCATATCACCTCTCTCATTTATTTCTCGACAATCACATGGAGCAGGAGGCCGCAGTTGAATCGATACAGACGCAAACGGCTTCCCCTGCTTCAGCGGACATGCCGCCCGCCCTTTCCTATGGAGGGGATCTAGATGTTAAGGAAGGAGCCCAAACCTTGCAGGACGCCTTAACGGAGGCGGCAAAAACGACAAATGGGCTGACTTATATCGTCAATAGTGAAAATGAACTCACACAATCCTACGCGCAGTTAAAGGAGGACGCTGAGCGGGTTTTGACAGGTTTGAGGGCGCTCGGACTTGAACCGGGTGATCCAGTGTTCTTTCAGTTTTCATCCAATCATGCGATGGTAACAGCCTTTTGGGCGTGTGTGTTAGGGGGATTTGTTCCAACATTAGTGTCCGCTGCACCGACCTATCGGGAAATGAATGCCTCCGTGAAGAAGCTTCATCATGCGTGGAAGCTGCTGGAGCATCCGCTCATTTTAACAGATGACTCGCTGATTGATGAGGTGCAAGGCTTAGCTTTATTGTGGCATACAGACAAGTTACGTGTCGCAGCCGTTGAGCCGATGCTTTCTTTAGCAAGAGATATAGAAGCTTATCCCGCGTCACCGGATGATTCAGTCTTTTTTATCTTAACGTCTGGAAGTACAGGGATGCCCAAATGCGTAGAGCATTCTCATCGAAGCGTGCTGGCGAATGTCAAAGGAACAGTGGCAGCCAATGGGTTTACACAAGAGGATGTGTCGTTAGACTGGATGCCTTTAGATCATATTGGCGGTATTGTGATGTTTCACCTTGTCAATGTGTACACGGGCTGTGAGCAGGTTCGGGCAAGAACAGATGATTTTATCGCTCAGCCGCTGCGCTGGCTTGACTGGATGGACCGCTACCGTGCAACGAAGACATGGGCGCCTAACTTCGCATTTGCGATGATCAATGATTATGAGAAAGACATCTCATCAGGATCTTGGGATCTTTCTGCTATGACCTGTATGATCAATGGGGCTGAAGCGGTCGTACCGAAGACGATTCACCGATTTTTACACTTGCTTGCTCCGCACGGCTTAAAGGGAGACGCCATGAGACCGGCATTTGGCATGTCTGAAATCTCTTCAGCCGTTGTCTTCTCTTTTGCGATAGAACGGGGAGATGAAAGCAGCGGGATTCTAACCTTTGAGGAAACATCACTCACAGAGCAGCTAAGACCAGCGGAGGCACGTGAGACAGGGACTGTCAGCTTTACAGAGCTGGGAAGACCAATTCCTGGTATCACGATTCGTATCGTTAATCATCAGCATGAGCTTCTTCCCGAAGATCATATTGGCAGTGTGCAAATTAAAGGGCCGACGACAATGAAGGGCTATTACAAGAATGACGAAGCGAATCAAGAAGTCTTTCAAACAGACGGCTGGTTTCACACGGGGGATTTAGGTTTTCTGCACGATGGAAGGCTGACATTAACCGGAAGAGAAAAAGACATGATCATCATCAACGGGAAAAATTATCACAACTATGAAATAGAAGTCGTTGCAGAGGAAGTACCTGGCGTCGAAACGAGCTTTGTAGCCGCTTGTTCCGCCCGGATGGAAGCATCTGCATCCGACGAGCTGATTCTCTTTTTTACACCGAAGCTGTATGAACCTTCTTATATCATGAGGGCAAGTCAGAATATCAAATCCCATATTGCATCAAAAATGGGGTTGACTGCATCGCGTGTGATCCCTGTCCAGAAGCACGCCTTTCCGAAAACAAGCTCTGGAAAAATAGAAAGGGCACAGCTCAAGAAGCGATGGCAGGAAGGCGAATTCGATGAAATCATCAAGGAGCTGGACATCAGACTTGAAAATGAGCACACCTTGCCTGATTGGAGTTTACAAAAAAAGTGGACACCTGCTCCGCTTCATGAAGCGGAAAAACAAACAGAAGGGGACACGGTGATCTTTGCAGACACATTAGGGCTGGCAGATCAATTGAGATCCCTTTCAAGCAATGAACAAACTTATATTACGGTTGAACCGGGGCAAGCATTCACACAACTCACACAAACACACTTCATCATCCACCCGAATCGGCCGTCTGACTACGAACAACTCTTTGAGACGCTCCGTTCGTATGGCGTTTCGGTGAAACAAATCATTCACCTTTGGAACTACACAACTCAAGAAGACACACTTCATGCAGCGTTGGCGAAAGAAGCACAGAAAACAGGCAGTATGAGTGCACTATATGTAACTAAAGCGGTCGCTGCCTATGATGAGCCGGTAGAGATCACCTTTGTCTCTGCCCATGCGATGAATTTGCCGGAAGATCAAACACATGATGTGGAGAAAGCAACGACAGCAGGACTGATGACAGCTGTTCAGCATGAATGGCCGTTTATCAAGGTGCGGTGTCTTGATTTTTCTCTGACAGAACCGGATGCTGGCCGTTCTCATGCATCATCGATCGTGACAGAGCTCACACATGACACAAGCCATCATATCGCCGCTTATCGTGAAGGTGTTCGTTATACTCCTCTTTTAATACCGCTTCATCTGGAAAAAGAACAAAGGATGAAGAAACCGCCATTTGAATCATCCGGGCTTTACGTGATGACAGGCGGGCTTGGCGGCATTGGGAGGATGCTTAGTGAGTACCTGCTGACATCCTATCAAGCGCATCTAGTACTGGTTGGAAGAAAAGCGCGAGAGGCTTTATCTGCGGAGCAGCAAGACGTATTGATTTCACTTGAGAAACTAGTGGAAAAGCACGGCGGTACAGTTCTTTATGAAAAAGTAGACATTACTGACGCAAAAGCCATTGAAGACCTGATCTCAAGAGAGGAGACGGCATTAGGTAAAAGGCTGCATGGCGTTATTCATTTCGCTGGCATCATTCAAGAAGAGCTGCTTCGTGATATGACGTCTGTGTCATTACATGCGATGTACGAAGCGAAGGTATATGGCACGATTGCGCTTCATGAAGCAGCCTCTAAACGGGAGAATGTCTTATTCCTTTCTAGCTCGTCAGCTCGAACGTTAAAGGGCGGGATGACCGTTGGCGCTTATTGTGCGGCCAATGAGTTCGTTGAACAATTTGCTCATTATCAGAGGCTGACATCTACAGTAAAACCATATTGCTTTAGCTTTAGCATGTGGGATAAGACCGGAATGAGTGAAGGTTCGATGATCAAAGGCATGCTAAAAGAAAGGGGCTATCTCCCGATTCAAAAGCGGGCGGGCATTCAAACTATGCTGGCATGCTTGATGACAGATGCTCCCCTCATTTATATCGGGCTGGATCGGTCGAAGCAGGAAATTCAAGAGATGATACAGGGGGAGACTCAAACAGAGCAGGTCATATATGTCTTTTTCAAAACCGATCAAACAAAGGCTGTTGAAGAAAGGCTGTATCAGTCCATTTATACGTGTATACAGTCTCGTCTCTCTGGTGAATATTCCGTCCATCTATATCCTGAAGAATACTGGAAAGAAACAGAGGATGGGATGCCGGACGAAGTGCATTTCAATGAATTAATAGAGGAAAGTGGACATGCTTCAGAGGACAAAGCACCTCAAACTGAGACGGAGAAACTCTTGGCACACATTTGGTCCGAGCTGCTTGATGTCTCAAACATCAGCTGTGGTGATCATTTCTTTCTACTCGGAGGTCATTCGCTCAAGGCAACGCAAATGCTGTCTGCTGTTAGACAGAAAACGGGATTTGACGTGCCGCTCGCTGTTCTTTTTGAGCATACGAGACTTGGAGAGTTAGCGGAGTGGATTGATTCACATGCCAAAGCCGATGAAGCGATTCTGATACGGAAAATAGAAAAGGGTCAGGAGCTTCCGATGTCCTATGCCCAGCAAAGACAGTGGTTCCTCTATCAATTACAGCCTGATCTGCCATTATACAATAATACGATTTCCTTTCGGATGAATGGACCTTTAGATGTAAAGGTGCTTCAGCGCAGCCTGCAGCAAATGGTGCAAAGGCATGAATCACTCAGAACATCCTTTGCGATGAACGGCGATGAACCGGTACAGATCATACATGAGCATATGACTCTTCCAGCGCTTGAGGTGGTCGATGTATCGGATTTGGCATCACAGAAAGAAAAAGAACAAAAAGCGGCTGAGTGGGCGAAAAAAGAAGCGGGCACGCCTTTCCGCTTAGAGCATGATGCACTCTTTCGCACGAAGCTGATTCGGCTGTCAGAAACAGATCATTTGCTGCTGATGTCCATTCACCACATCGTGTCAGATGGCTGGTCGATTGGCATTGCCGCAAAGGAGCTGTCCGAATGGTATACAGCGATCATCGAAGGGAGAGAGCCTGTTCTCTCACCGCTGCCGATTCAATATGCAGATTACGCACTATGGCAGAAGGAGTATTTGACGGGAGAAACGCTTCAGAAGCAGCTTTCCTATTGGAAGGAGCAATTTGCGGTACCTGTGGAAGAGTTGATGCTGCCGTATGACTACACGCGTCCGGCCGTTCAATCTTATAGGGGAAAAACGAAAAAATACCGCTTATCGAAGCCGCTGTCTGACCAGCTGTCTGCTATTTCTCAGAAAACAGACAGCACCCTTTATATGACATTACTTTCGGCTTTCTCTACCTTGCTGCATCGATTGTCTTCACAGGATGAGTTTGTCATTGGATCCGTCATTGCCGGGAGAAATCGGACGGAGATGGAGCAGCTCATCGGATTTTTCGTGAATACGCTGGCACTTCGGATCGATCATAGCGGGAATCCGGCTTTCACAGAGCTATTAGAGCGAGTGAAGGAAACAACAATGGGTGCCTATGCGCATCAGGATGTGCCGTTTGAGATGGTCGTAGATGAGCTGAATATTGTACGTGAGGCTGGGAAGCAGCCGCTGTTTCAGGTCATGTTCGTTCTGCAAAACCTGCCCCTTGAAGCTTCTCCGATGGGTGAGGTGACATCTGTTTTAGCTATTGAAGATAATGATACAGCCAAATTCGATCTCTCTCTGTTTGTTTTTGAAGGGGCGGAGGGTCTTCAATTAAAACTAGAGTATGATGCAGACTTATTTTCTGACGACACGATGGAACGGTTCCTTCGTTACTACGAGCAGCTGCTTGCATGTATTTGTGAAAATCCAGCACAGCCGATCAAACAAATGAATTACCTGCCAGAGAAAGAGAGGAATCAGCTGCTCTATGAATGGAGCGGCACAACAGATCAACCAGCGGGCCCGCTTCTCATCACAGAACGGTTTGAAGCGCAGGTGAAAAAGACGCCTCATGCGATCGCCCTCGAATCTGGGGGAAAACAGTGGACGTATCAGGAGTTACAAGAGAAAGCCGACCGGCTTGCCGCTTATCTGCAGCAGCGAGGAGTGAAGCCGCATGAACCAGTAGGGCTTCTGATCGACAGGTCGCCTGAAATGATTTTTGGGGTGCTGGCGATTGTGAAAGCAGGCGGGGCCTACGTCCCAATTGATCCTGAATATCCAGATGCACGCATTGATTATATGCTGAGGGATACAGGTATTCAGCTGTTACTGACAAAAAATGAATGGCTGAAACAAGTCTCGATCAGTCAAACCGAGCTCATTTGTCTTGATCAGGGGTATGAAGAGTTTTTATCAGAGGCAGAACTCAAGTCTGCTGCTTTAAAACCTGATGGACTCGCTTATATCAATTACACATCAGGATCAACCGGTCAGCCAAAAGGGGTTTTAATTCCGCATCAAGCGGTCATCCGGCTTGTATGCGAAACAGATTATGTCACCCTTAATGAACAAACGCGTATTTTACAAATCGCGAGCTTTTCCTTTGATGCCTTTACGTATGAAATATGGGGAGCCCTGCTCAACGGGGGAAGGCTGATACTGACCGATCGAAATACGATCTTATCAATGGATACACTGGCTGACACGCTGACATCTTACAAGATCACAACAGGATTTCTGACAGTGCCGCTGTTTAACCGATTAACAGAGGAACATCCAGAAGCTTTATGTGGATTCGATGCCTTATTGGTCGGCGGTGATGCTTTGTCAGCTGCTCATATCCGTAAAGCGCTGCTGTATTTACCTGAAGGTCTTTTAAACGGCTATGGACCAACTGAGAATACGACGTTCTCCTGTGTGCATCACATTCGGGCAGTGGATGAGGGGCAGGCAACAATTCCTATCGGTCAGCCAATTGCGTATTCTCAGACCTATGTACTAGACGACCAGCTGCAGCCGGTTCCGCAAGGTGTTATTGGAGAGATTTACGTAGGCGGTACAGGGCTTGCACTCGGATACCTTGGAGATGAAGAAAAAACATCGCAATCATTTATCCCGCATCCTTTCCAAGAAGGAGCGCGTTTATATAAAACAGGCGATATGGGCCGCTGGCTGCCAAACGGCATCATCGACTGCCTTGGAAGAATCGATCATCAAGTGAAAATTCGCGGACACCGCGTCGAATGCGGAGAAATTGAAGCTGCTATGCTGCGCTTTGAAGACATCATAGAATGTGCGGTCATTCCGCATCAGCATGATAGTGGTCATAAGCGATTGATCGGTTATTTTGTCCAAAAGGGCAGCATGACCACGCAAGACATTCGCCATCAATTAAAAGAAATACTGCCAGATTATATGGTGCCAAGCCTATTAATAGAGCTGGAGGAACTCCCGCTCACGGCAAATGGCAAGGTAGACCAAAAACGTCTTCCGCCGCCAGAGTGGAGACAGGAAGAAGTGGACAAACCGGCTGACAGGGCACTCAGTGAGGAAGAGCGTGTACTGGAAAAAGTATGGACTCAGCTGCTCGGTACGCCTTCGATTGGCGTACATGATAACTACTTTGAGCTTGGCGGAGATTCGATTATTGTCATACAAATGGTGGCGCGCTTAGCACAGGAAGGCTATGTCATTCAGCCGAGAGATGTATTTGAAAAACAGACGATTTCACAGCTGGCACTTGCTATGAAAAGGTCAGATGCTGCTGCGTTCTATGACCAGTCACCTGTCACAGGAGCTGTTCGTCTGCTTCCAATCCAATCATGGTTCTTTGAGCAATCAATGACAAACCAAGATTATTGGAATTTATCAGCGCATATGGAATTCAAGCAATCCATACAGCTAAAGCAGCTGACACAGGTTCTCTCAAAAATTGTCGATCATCACGATATGCTGAGAGCGATGTATACAAAAACAGCAGATGGATCATGGATTCAAACCATTCGTGCGCCTGGCATCCCCCCTTGTGTCTCCTTCTTTGATTTGACGGGTGTTTCTCAGGAGGAAGCGCTGGAACAAATCCGCATGGAGACCGCCGCTTGTCAAGGAACGTTGTCATTAGGGCGGGGAGAAGTCATCAAAGCCATTCTTTTTCACACAAGTGATGGCACGTCTGAACTCTTTATCGCTGCCCACCATCTTGTAATGGATGGAATCTCATGGCGCATCATACAGGAAGACATATTAAATGGACTGAAGCAGCTTGCGGCAGGGCAGGAAATCGAGCTTGCAAAGAAAACTGCGTCCTATCAGCAGTGGGCAGATGCTCTTTATGAATATGCACAAACCGATCAATTACAAGAGCAGGTTCCTTTTTGGCAAAATATCATCAGACAAGAGGAAGAGGGTTCTCCTTTTCAAACACCTGCGCTTTTCAATATAGAAGAACATGCAGAGATCCTGTCTATTCAATTGACGAAGGATCAAACAGATATTTTATTAAAACAGGCATCACAAGCGTACCGAACAGAGGTAAACGATTTACTCTTATCAGGACTCACACAAGCCGTTGGAAAGCCGCTGCTCATCACGTTAGAAGGGCACGGACGCGAGGATTTATTTGAACAGATGGATTTGTCACGAACAGTCGGATGGTTTACAAGCTCTTATCCTATTTTTATTCCTTTTATTCAAACCGATATTGAGAGACAAATCAAAGATGTCAAAGAAACCTTAAGAGCTGTGCCGCAAAAGGGAATCGGCTATGGCTTGCTTCAATATATGACAGCATCTCGTTTCCTTAAAAAGGCCGCGCCGCAGATGAGCTTTAATTATCTTGGACAGTTAGATCAAATAGACGGTGAAGCACATCTTTATTTAGCAGATGAACGAAATGGACTTGTACATGATCCAAAAGCAGAAAGACAGCATTTGATCGATGTGTACGGATATGTTGTGAACGGTCAGCTTCAGATGAATTTTATGATAAACCGTGAACTGCTTCAGTATGAAGAGGTGCGCCTGTTACCTGAACGGTTCAAAGAAAAAATGGAGGATATTCTGACGCATTGTGTAGAGACAAAAGGCGGCTTTACTCCATCTGATTTTCCAATGGTTCAGCTGACGCAAGAGCAAATCGATGAGCTTCCAGAGAATGTAGTGGATGTGTATCCACTATCTCCAATGCAGCAAGGGATGCTGTTTCATGCTCTATTAGATCAAGCGTCACAGGCGTATTTTGGTCAAGTGCATATGACACTCGTAGGCTTAACGGACGGCGCAGCCTATGAAAAGGCCTGGAATCTGCTTGTGGAGCGTCATTCGATTTTGCGGACAACATTTGCTTGGGAAGGGCTAAAGGAGCCTGTTCAGTTGATTCAATTAGAAGGAAGCATTCATCTCACTCAGCACGATGTGCGCCACCTGAGCGAAACGGATCAGAAGGAAGCCATCCAGCAATATTTGCAAACAGATCGTTTAAAGGATTTCAAACTAGAAGATACGGATGAACCACTGATTCGTATTGCTTTATTCCATCGTGATGAAAACACATGCACGTTTATTTTTAGCTTTCATCATATTTTAATTGATGGCTGGAGTTTGTTCAGTTTTATTGAAGAATCCTTTTCTTTATACCGCTCTCTTGTGGATGAACGGGAGGTGGATCTTCCTGCTGTCCGTCCATATAAAGATTTTATCGAGTGGCTGCAAAAGCAGGATCAAGAGAAGGCGCTAGAGTTCTGGAAAGGTTATATGTCAGGAGTAGAGGAGGCTACACCGCTACCAGGAGACGGCGGGCAGGCTTCGGATGAAGATGCAGGTGTTGATCAGCTAAGTATCAAACTAACGCCCGAGATGCAGCAGAAACTCGAAAAGATGACAGGCGCGCAGAAGGTGACAATGAGCACATTGATTCAAACAGCATGGGGGCTGCTTTTGCATCTTCATTCAGGATCAGAGGATGTTGTGTTCGGAGTGACAGTATCAGGACGGCCGGCGGATTTACCACAGGTTGAAAGCATGACAGGGCTCTTTATAAACACATTGCCGCTCCGTTTGCCGATTACGCCAGAGTGGACCATTTCCAAGCTGCTGGCACATACGCAGGACACAGTTTTTCAGATGCGGGAATTCGAATATACCGTACTGCCAGATATTCAGCAGCTGACCCACATCCCGAATGGAGATTCATTGTTTAACAGCATTGTCGTGTTTGAAAACTATCCGATTGAATCTATCGAGCCATACGGAGTGCGCATTTTAGACATTGCGAGTCATGAAGAAACGAACTATGACCTGACCCTTGTGGCAGTTCCGGGAAATACGCTGGAGCTTCGGGTCACCTATCGTTTCAATCAATATACAGAAAAGCAAATACAAGCGCTGATGCAGCAGCTGATCCACACACTTGAAGCGATGACAGAACAAATGGAGACACCCCTCTCTTCCTTCACGATCGTGACGAATGAAGAAAAAGAGCGGATGATCACCGATTGGGCGAAAAATGCACAAGTCAGCGTGCTGTACCCAGATCAAGAAGAGGTCTATTCAGGTGTGCATGATCCTTCCTGTGAGACGGAAATATATGTCCTGAGCGAAGAGCATCAGCTCATGCCGGTAGGATTTTCTGGAGATATTTTTATCGGTGTAAAGGATATCAAAGCAATTTGCGGGGAGCTTGCCGATTGGATGGAGACGCATAAAATTCCGCATCCATTCAAACATCAAACTGGCGAATACCTCTATCCGACAGGGGATGTCGGCGTTTGGACTGAAAAAAACAAGATTCAGATTTTGGATTGGATGTAGGAGGAGAAGAACGATGCTAGTGAGTAGACGAAAAGGACATGCAGCAAATCATATCGTCAGAATCAACGGAAAACGGATAGATCTCAAAGCATTAGAGCAAGTCATGATGCTTCATTTTCCGCTTAAGGAATGTGCAATCATTCCGAAGAAAAATCAAGAAGGCAGTTTATCGCTTGTGCTATTTGCACAGGCGAAGGACGCTTCGCTGACAAGAGAGGATCTGAAGAAAGGTCCGCTTCATCCTCATGAAGTGCCGGCCGCTCTCGTCTTATTACCTTCTTTGCCAAAGACAGAAAGTGGAGCAGTCGACAAAGAGGCACTGCTTTCAATTGAAATCATAGATCAAGAGGAATTAAGAAAGATAGAAGAGCGCACCAAAGCTATAGATGGAGTAGAGGAAGCGGCCGCTTTCATTGAAAGTCAGTCAGAAAAACGCATGCCCTATCATCTAGATGACCTGTTTCCTGACCGACAGCGTACTCAAGGGAACGAAACGCTTTCGAAAAGTGAAGCGGGCGAAGCAAAACCATCATCTCTACATGAGAAGCCGCCTGCACTTGTGTATGGCGGAGATGTGATCAAAAAACCAGGCACACCTGTCACACTGACAGAGGTGCTGATTCGATCAGCCTTTATGTCACCAGACCGCGGGGTGACTTATTTGAAAGAAGGCGGGCGTACGTTGACCCAAACCTATCCTGAATTACTAACTAGCGCTGAACGGGTTCTGTCAGGTTTAAGGGCAGCAGGACTGTCAAACGGCGATCAAGTATTACTTCAATTGAAAGACCATCAAGATTTTATCACGGTGTTCTGGGGCTGTATTCTCGGAGGAATCATTCCGACCCCAGTCTCTGTGCCGCCTGTTTATGATGAAGTGAATCAAGGTGTGAATAAGCTGAAGGGCGTGTTTCAGCTGCAAAATGAACCTTTCATTATTACGAATGAAGCAAGTGCTGAGGACATTGCTGGCCTGCGTGAGACATTTGAAGCAAAGGTCGTGCCTATCTTAACAATTGAAACATTGCTGGCGTATGAACCAGATGAACAGCATTATGAGCCAGAGCCGGATGAGCCTGTGCTGCAGCTGCTGTCTTCAGGAAGTACGGGTGTACCAAAGTGTATCCGTCATCATCATCAAAGCATTTTATCTAGAATTATGGCCTTTGAGCAGGTAAACGGCTTTACACATGAGGATGTGTCGCTTAACTGGATGCCGCTTGATCATGTTGGTGGAATTGTCATGTTTCATGTACATGACGTCTACCTTGGCTGCCAGCAGATAAGTCCATCCATCGATCAATTTATCGAGCAGCCGATGGTGTGGCTGGATTGGGTAGAAACATACGGGGTCACAAGGACATGGGCACCAAACTTTGCCTTTGCCATGATGAATGAATATGAAGACGACATTCGTAAGGGAAACTGGGACCTGTCTACTCTGACTTATATCATGAATGCAGCCGAAGCGGTTGTTCCGAAAGTCACGCAGCGCTTCATGCACATGATGGGCCAGCACGGATTAAACCGTCATGCAATGGTACCTGCTTACGGTATGTCAGAAACATCCTCAGCCATTGTTCAGTCAAAGAAATTTATGCGGAACAGTGAACAGGATGGACAGCTGACGATTGATCAAACCTCGTTAACAAGTGAGATTGAATATGTGACGCACGATCATCCGAACAAGATGACGTTTACAGAAGTCGGCACGCCGATTCCGTCTGTATGGATTCGAATTGTAGATGAGCATCACGAGGTGCTGCCAGAAGATCAGGTTGGGCGCTTGCAGGTGAAGGGTCCAACAATTATGATGGGCTACTATCAAAATGAAGAAGCCAATCAAGAAGTTTTTGCGGAAAACGGCTGGTTTCACACAGGGGATTTAGGGTTTATTCATGAAGGGCGTCTCGTTCTGACAGGTCGAGAAAAAGACATCATTGTCATCAACGGCGCTAACTATTTGAATTATGAAATTGAAGCGGTTGTAGAAGAGGTGGACGGGGTCGAAGTCACTTTTGCCGCTGCGTACGGCATTTATAATCCCGAATCAAGCAATGACACGCTTGCCGTCTTTTTTGTCTCACAAAGGGATTCAATAGAGGAACAAATCGCGATGATTCAACAGATTAGAGAGGCCATCATTCGAAAAATCGGCATAGAGCCTGATCACATCATTCCGGTGAAAAAAGACCAATTTCCAAAAACGGAGAGTGGGAAAATCCAGCGTGCCCAGTTAGGCGCAGCACTAAAAGATGGAGCCTTCCGTGACATTGAACAAGCACTGGATCTTGCTTCTGAAAATGAACAAACACTCCCAGACTGGTTTTTCAAACGCATTTGGGCTAAGGAGCATATCGGTCCAACTCAGCCTTTTACTGATCATGTACTCGTTTTCGAGGATGAAAAAGGGCTGTATCAATCGCTTTACACACAATTTGAGCAAAAGAAACAGCCATATATTTCTGTGAGAAAAGGGCATGAATTTTTGCGTCTGTCCAAAGGGATGTACCAGATAAATCCGAGAATCAAGGGGGATTACGTCAGGCTCATTGCCGCACTTGAAGCAGATGAACTAAAGATCGGACGTATGCTCCATCTGTGGAATGTGTCAGACAAAGAAGACATCGTTGATCCTGCGCAGTTCAAAGAGCTGCATGCCAGCACCAATCAATCCATTTTGTACTTGTATCAAGCATTGAGACAAGCAAATAAAGAGCCCATCCGTCTTGTCGTTGTGACAAAAGGTGGTCAATTTGTGAAGCCTGAAGACGATCTTCATGTGGAGAAAACGCCGCTTGTAGGTCTGCTAAAAACCATTCCGCAAGAATGGGAAGGAGCAGAGGTGTCTCATCTTGATATTGAAGCGGAGAATGCAGAACAGGATGCCAAGCATATTGCGGAAGAATTGTCTGCGATTCATATAAAAGCAGAGGTTTCTTACCGAAATGGGGACAGATTCGTACCAAAGCTGGAAAAAGTCAATATGATCGAAGCGCCTCAAACAGAAGGTTTTTTAGAATATGAAGGTCTTTATTTATTAACTGGAGGACTTGGCGGGATTGGGTTTGAGCTGTCTAAGCAAATGCTCCAATTTGGCTTAAAGCTCATATTGATTGGACGGACATCTCTGGAAGACAGCTTGGAAAAGAAAGAAGCCTTCTCACAGCTTAAAGATGTTGGTGACGTCATTTATATCCAAGCAGATGTGACCAACTTACGTGACGTTGAACAGGCGATTTATGAAGCAGAAAAGCATTTTGGACAATCAATCCGGGGTGTGCTGCATTTGGCCGGTGCTGGTAATGTGTCTGAGCATTTTCAGCAGGCGGACAAGTATACACTGGCTCATACGTCAGAAGAGGATTTCACAAAAGAAATGTCAGGGAAAGCAGACGGAGCATGGGTCCTGCAGGAAGCCTTTAAGTATGATCCGACAGTACCGCTTGTCTTTTTTGGATCGGTCAATGGCTTTTTTGGCGGCACAACATTTGGGGCATACTCTGCGGCCAACAGCTTTTTAGATGGACTCGCGCATGCTCTCACCTTTCAAGAAGGAAGACGAGCGATCTCTTTGAACTTCAGTATGTGGGATAATCTCGGTTTGTCTAAGGGGCATACCGGAGCAGCTCTCACCGTTCGCAAAGGATTTCAATTGATTGGAAAGAAGCAAGGTCTCCATTCATTATGTTTAGGTGTCCGGCTCAATGAAGCGCATCTATTTATCGGTCTGGACGAAGCAAATCCAGACATCGCCGGGTATCTTCAGCCAGCTCCAATACCGGTCTTTGAGAAAAAGCTTTTTTACACCGTTCAGCCTGGCAAAGAAGTGCATGTTGAAGAGATCACGAGCGTCTCAAAAGGCAAATGGGACATTCAGCAAGTAAAGGAAATACCGAAAAAGCAAGATGGCTCTATTGATTATGAAGCACTCAAATTGAATCATGACAAAAACGGACAAAGCCTTGAAAAGCTATTGCCAGAAACGAAGACAGAGCAGCTTCTTGCCGCCATCTGGGAGGATATTTTAGATGTAGATCGTGTGTATAAAGAGGATCAATTCTTCGACCTTGGCGGGCATTCACTAAAGGCGACTCAAACCATTTCTCGGATCAATCATGAATTTTCAATGAAGGCGCCTTTAAAAATATTATTTGAAAGCAAACATCTGGCACATCTGGCGCAAATGGTTGATGACATCAAAGGAACGCCAGCCGTTCAGGAAGCGGAAATTCCAAAGCTTGAAAAGCAAACAAGCTATGAGCTGTCACATGCCCAGAAGCGTATTTGGTTCTTATCGACATTAGAAAAGAACCATCATTACAATATATTAGGTGCTTGGAAGCTGACAGGACCATTACACGTTCAAGCATTAACAAAAGCGATTGGCCTTTTAACAAAGCGGCATGAAGCACTTCGGGCAGTATTTAAATCACTTGGCGGCAAGCCGGTTCAACTCATTCGTGAAGACCTTCCGCCATCTGTGACAGTGGCAAATTTCTCGTTATTTAATGAAAAAACAAGAGCGAGAAGACTCAAGCAGCTCATTCAGCAAGAGGCAGACCGCGTTTATGATTTAGAAAGAGGGCCACTTGCGCAGTGGACGATAGTAGATATGGGCAAGGAGGAGTATTATCTCCTTTGCGCGCAGCACCACATCATTTCAGATGCATGGTCACTCAGCCTGCTCATTCAGGAATTAGAAGTGGCGTATGAAGCGCTGCTTGCAGATGAAACGCCGCAGCTCCCAGCCTTAGAAATCGAATGGACAGACTATGTACATTGGGAAAATGAACAATTAAAGCATCATCAAGAAGACCAAGCCTATTGGCTCAATACGTTACAAGGTGAACTTCCAGTGCTGGAGCTGCCGTTTGACCGTCCTCGTCCGCCGGTTCAAACATTTAACGGTGCTACAGAGCAAATCGTACTGGATGAACCGCTTATCCGCCGCTTGCAGGCTTTGTCCAAGCAGCAGGGCACGACATTGTTCATGACGATGCTGTCCGCGTACTACGTCCTGCTTCACAAGCTGTCAGGACAGACAGATATCATCATTGGATCGCCTATCGCGGGCCGGGATGCCAAGCAATCAGAGCAGCTCGTTGGGATGTTTGTGAATACACTTGCGCTGAGACAGGACGTCTCAACAGCAGAGACGTTCGCCGATCTTTTGGAAAACGTGAAAGAGATGACGTTAAAAGCGTTTGAGCATCAGCATTATCCATTTGACAAGCTTGTCGATGACCTTTCGTTAGATAGAGATTTAAGCCGGTCCCCTATTTTTCAGGCGGCCATGGGGTATGTCACCGATTCGCTCGATGTAAACCTTAAAGGGCTGACAAGTGAACATGTGATGCTCCATCATACAGTATCTAAATTTGATCTCACCCTGCATGTATTTGAACAGGAAGAGCAGCTGTCGATTCAGGTGGAATACAATACGGACTTATTTGATCAAGAGACCATTCATCGTTATATGAACTATTATCTCCATGTGCTAGATGGCATGACGGCACAGCCTGAGCGTATATTTGCTGATTATTGCTTAATGAACAAAGCGGAACAGGCGGCGATGATTCTAGGGAAAAATCAAACGGAAACGCCTTATCCAAAGCGTACGCTTCAAGAATTGTTTGAAGAGCAGGTGCAGCGTGATCCGCATCGTATTGCCTTGTCCTATATGGATGAGCATATGACGTATGAAGCTTTGGATAAGAAGGCGACAAAGCTTGCTGCTTACTTGCAGTCAAAAGGAATTGGACCAGGCTCCCTTGTCCCGATGCTATTTGATCGCTCCTTTGACATGATTGTGTCGGTCCTAGGAATCATCAAATCTGGTGCTGCATATGTTCCGATGTCACCTGAATATCCTGACGCACGCATCCGTCTCATCGTTCGTGATACGCAAAGCGATGTGATCATCACCCAGTCTCATCTTGCAGATCGTCTAGTAGGCTTTACAGGTACAAGGATTATTATGGACAAGCCAATACCAGAAACAAATGCAGTGTATCAAAGAGAATCATCGATTATAGATGAAGACCAGATCGCCTATGTCAATTACACATCAGGCTCAACAGGTACACCAAAAGGCGTGATGCTTCCTCATGCAGGAGTTGTCCGCTTAGTTAGAGAAACAAACTATATCAAGCTCGGTCCAGATGACAAAATGCTTCAGCTCTCAAACTATGCTTTTGATGCTTTTACATTTGAATTATGGGGGATGCTGCTGAATGGCGGTCAGCTGATTCTGCTCCCAAAATATGCAGCACTGAATATGGAAGAATTAACGCAATTCATCAAAACGTATCAAGTGACTGCCAACTGTCTGCCAACCGCTTTATTTAATCGACTGGTGGAGCACGATCCGAAAAGTGTGGCAGGCTACCGCACATTACTCGTTGGCGGGGAAGCCATGTCTAGTGAGCATGCACGAAAGGCACTGCCGCATATGGAAGGTGCGCTCGTCAATGCTTACGGTCCAACAGAAAATACGACATTAGCCACAACACATCAAGTCACACACGTGCCAGTAGGCGCAAAATCAGTTCCAATTGGTGTGCCGGTGTCGAACTCAACTGTCGTCATACTGGACGATGCGCTCAACCCAGTACCAACAGGCGTCAAAGGAGAAATTTATATCGGCGGAACTGGTCTTGCGAAAGGTTACCTTCATGATCCAGAGCAGACAAAGGAGCGATTTATTGACAATCCTTTTCCTGAACTAAAGGGAGACAAGCTGTATCGTTCAGGCGACCTTGGTACATGGCGATCAGATGGCACCATTGAATATCTCGGCCGAAAAGATCATCTAGTGAAAATTAGAGGCTACCGAATTGAATGCGGAGAAATTGAGACAGCCCTGCTCAAGCATCCACAAGTCAAAGAATGTACAGTCATCGCCAAAACGTATGGCAGCTCAAAACGGCTGGCGGCCTACCTTGTAACAAACGGAGAAAACCCTGTTCCGGGCTGGAAAGCCTTTTTGCAGGAAAGCCTGCCAGGCTATATGATTCCAAGTTACTTTATCGTACTGGATGAAATGCCGGTGACAACGAACGGAAAGGTTGATCAAAAAGCATTGCCAGAGCCAACAGAAACAATTTCCCTTTCCCATGATGACGACAAACCGGTCACCGAAACGGAGGAGCGGATTGTCGCAGCTTTCAAGGAAGTGCTTGGTGTGAAGCAAGTAGGTATGCATGACTCCTTCTTTGATCTGGGCGGCGATTCCATTATGAGTATTCAGGCTGTGGCCAAATTAAAAGAAAAAGGTGTTCGTGTTGATCCAAAATGGATTTTCATGCACCCGGCGCCTGCGCAATTAGCCGCACATTTGGATGCAGTGCCAGAAGCCGCTGAGAACGTCGAAAGGTCTCCGAAGGACTACGTGATCGAGCTGAAAAAAGGCGATCCAGCCGAACCGAGAATATTCTTCGCGCCGCCTGCTGGTGGAACGGTGATGGGCTATATTGATGTTGCTAAGCTCATGACACATCAAGGTGCTGTGTATGCCTTGCAGTCTCCTGGTCTATATGAGGATGAAGAGCCGCAATTCCTCCATTACACGGAGCTTGTGACCCTTTTTATAGAAGCCATTGAAACGTTATACCGTCCGGGGATTGACTATCTCGCAGGGCATTCAATGGGCGGGCATCTTGCCTACGGAATGAATCAGCGGCTCTCTCATGCAGGAAAAGCACCGAAAGGACTCATCATTTTAGATACGGTCCCAGTGCTAAGAGATGAGGCAGATCAGGCACTTCATGCCGATATGAACGAAGAAGAAGTAAAAATGCTCGCGCTTGTCCTTGGAATGGGGAATCTTGTCGGCATTCAGCCAGAAGCTTTACAAGGATTGAGCTTCCAAGAAGTGAAGCAGAAAATACTCAAAGAGGCAGAAAAGGATGAAGTTGTTCATCAATTCATGAATGATCAATATTTAGATAAATATTTGCAAATGCAAACGCATAATACGATCATGTCACAAGCCATTGAATTAGAAAAAGAGCCATTCCCTGTACCATTTTATATTGTCCAAAGCAGTGATCACGCAAGCGATTTCCAGAAGAAGTTCGCAGATTGGGAGGCTTATACGAAAGAGTCGTGCTCGTATTACCACATCAAAGGCGATCATGTCACCATGATGAAAAGACCGCAGGCAGATGAACTGGCACGGATTCTTCAAACGATTATAAAGGGGTAAAGACGTATGAATCAGTTATTGAAAACCTTTGAAAAAAAATCAGATCTCATTCAGCTTATTTGTTTTCCTTTTGCCGGCGGATATTCCGCCTCATACCGTCCGCTCTTTGAACAGCTAAAAGACGTGGCCGAAGTCACAGCAGCAGAGCCCCCAGGGCACGGCACCAATCTCATGCCGCTTGAATCAAGCATTGAGCGGCTGGCAGAGCTGTATAAAGAAGGACTTACGGACAAATTGAACCGTCCATTTATTCTGTTTGGACATTCAATGGGAGGGCTTGTGGTATACAGACTAACCCAGCTGCTAGAAAAGGAAGGAATTTATCCTGCAGCAGTGGTGATCTCAGCCATTCAGCCTCCGCAAACAAAACGGCAGATGCTGACGCATTTATCCAATGAAGCATTTGTACAGCATATTGCCGAAATGGGCGGGATTCCAAAGGAATTACTAGAGAACAAACCAATGATGGATTACTTTACGCCGTCATTGCGTGCAGACTACAAGGCACTAGAAACCTTCCAGCACACAGATCAATCGATTATCGACACACCTGTTCATTTATTCAATGGAAAGCAAGATGAGAAATGCATGCAGGATGCAAGCGGCTGGTTAAAATGGGCAAAAACGATCGAACGCACCAATTTCGATGGAGGCCACATGTACATCAACACACACCTCGAGCCATTTGCAGAGCAGATGAGACAGGTGATTGAGCTTACAGTCAAGCAGCAATTGATCAGACATTAAAAAAGAAAGCGGCTCTCTATAAGAGGCCGCTTTTCTTATGAATGCTGTTTCTTCACCACATTCCCGCCAATCACCCCGCCAATGACCAGCACCCCTCCGAGGAGATGGTACCAATCAATCGTTTCGTGTAAAATGAGAACTCCGGCGGCGACCGTGATAAACGCGGATAAATTGTTAAAGATGCTGACCTTTGCCGCTTCTAGCTGCGAGAGTGCATAGTTTGATAAATATGCGGTAAGAAGAGATGAAAGAATACCTAAAAAGAGCATCGACCATACAAAGGATGCTTCTGTAAATGGACTGAAAAACTGAGGCAATGACCCATTGATCGAATGCCGAATAATCGCGGCGGCATTGAAAAAGACAAAGCCAAAGAAGGTCATCACAAAGGTGAGTTCGATCACATGGAATCGTTTTGTAATCACTCTGGCAAACACACTATATGCACTGGATGACAGGGCTGAAAGTAAAATCAGCACATAGCCGATGAAGTGAGAATGCTTGACATCAATTCCTTTCATGACAAAGAGAAGCATCACCCCGCACACAGAAAGGAAGGTAAACAGCACTTGTATCCATGTCGCACGTTCCTTTAAAAACCAGGCTGCCAGCAGCATCGTTAAAATGGGAATCGTCGCTTGAATGATGCCAGCCTCTGAAGAAGATGTATACATCAATCCCCACACTTGAAAAGCAAAGAACAAAACAGGGTAAAGCAAGGAAAACGGTACGATATAAATGAGATCACGCCATTGAATGGATATGCGATACTTTTTTCGTAGAAACGGATACAGCAATAGAGCGGCTGCAAAAGAAACGGTAAAGCGGTGTGCCAATAAATCGATTGGATTTGCTGATTCTAATGCGATTTTGACAAACAAAAAGGAAAAACCAATGATAGAGGCGTATGCGATCGCGGCAGCATACGCTTTTTGTTTTGACATATTCATAACGTGACTCCTTACATGAGCATGCATGCTTCAAATGAATTGACCGGTTCTGTTCTTCTATCGTAATCGGATCATCTAACGTGTACAATAAGAGAACATGATATCTGTACCGGTACAAGGAGGAAATGGCGTGAGGAAATATGATCAGCTTGTCTTGAGCTTAAAAGAAAAAATGGATTCTGGTGAGTACAGTGCTGGAATAAAAATTCCCTCCATTCGTCACTTAGCGGCTCAATATGCAGTGAGTAAAAGCACTGTCATCAAAGCGCTAGACACATTGGAGCGTGAACATCTGCTGTATTCTGTAGAAAGGAGCGGCTATTATGTCGTGAAAACGAAGCAATCAGCAGGTAAGCAGGACAGCACATGGATTGATTTTGCTTCATCTGCACCTGATCCCGTTGTGTTTCCATATGTCGATTTCCAGCACTGTATCAACCAAGCGATCGATTTGTATCAAAATGACTTATTTATTTATGGCACATCCAACGGTTTACCATCACTGCTGCCAGTCATTTCAAAGCGATTAATGGATTATCAAGTGTTTGCTCATCCAGAACAGATCGTCATGACCTCTGGTATTCAGCTCGCTTTATCCATTTTAAGCACCATCCCTTTTCCGAATGGAAAACAAACCATACTAGTCGAACAGCCGGGGTATCACTTATATCTCCAATATTTAGAGAAAAACCAATTGCCTGTGCGTGGAATTCAACGGACGGAAAAAGGGATCGATCTGATCGAATTAGAACGTATCTTTCGAGAAGAGGAGATTCGTTTTTTCTATACGATGCCAAGATTTCAAAACCCGCTTGGAACGAGTTTATCAAAGCAAGAAAAAAGAGCGATTGCAGCCCTTGCTGAGAAATATGATGTCTACATTGTTGAGGATGATTATCTAGCAGATTTAGAATTCGATACAAAAAGAGACCCGATCTATTCATACGATCAGGCAGGAAAGGTTATTTATTTGAAAAGCTTTTCTAAAATCATCTTTCCGGGGCTACGAACAGGAGCTGTCGTTTTACCTGAAGAACTGATTACACCTTTTAGCGAACACAAACGGCTGATTGATATCGACAGCTCCATGCTGTCCCAGGCAGCTTTAGAAATCTATTTAAAAAGCGGGATGTTTGAGCGGCATAGAGACAGGATGCGGGCGAGCTATCGAAACCGCTCCAAGCAGCTCGTGGCAAGTTTAAAAAATGATCAGAGCGCTTATCAGCTGGGAGAACAGGAGCCGGCTACCCATACACATGTACAAGTCGACCGGTCGATTTCCATGAACCAGCTCATTCAGAAGCTGAAAAAGGCATCTGTTTCCATTCAGCCAATTGACCGCCATTACCTGCAGTCCTATCAAAAGGACCCCATTCTTCAGCTGAACATCTGGCAGGTGAAAGAAGAGCAGATCACACGCGGAGTCGATCTATTAAAGACGGTATTTCAGCAAAGCACGCGTTATTAAAGGTGGGACAGGACATCACTGCAAGTGAGCCTCTCAACGCTTTCAGCCGCAGCAGACTTTCGTGTGCATACCGCCATTTGGTAGGCAGGGTCAAGTGAATATGTTTGAACAAAGCAAGGCGCTTCATGATCAGGTAATGTCAACGCAGCCTGTCCATCCTCTGACAGACGGGCTGTAAAGGACGAAAGCCCATAGGATAAGCCTTTTCCAGTCAGCTTGATAAAGGCCTCCTTCATTGACCAGAGATGAAAGAAATAGGCTTCCTGCCGTTCTGCCGGTTGTGAGAGTAAATCCTGATACTCATCCGCTGAAAAAAATCGTTTGGCAATCGCCAGATCAATAGGTTTGATTTCCTCAATATCAATGCCAACAGGTGCATCATCTACTGCACAAACGACCCAATCGCCAGAATGAGAAAGATTAAAATGAAAAGAAGGAAGCTGCCGGACAACTGGCTTGCCATTGCCCTCAGTTTCAAAAACGATCTGATCCATAGGCATATCGTACATATCATGGATCGTTTGACGAACCAGCACCTCACCTAACAAGGTTCTTCTTGCATCGATCAAAAAACGAAAGCGTTCAGCCGCAGCACGTTTTTCAGATGACACAAAGGTTTTCAGCCGCTCTATTTGTTGTCGTGCATTGTTTTCATCTAAGTGTTGTAATTGGATAGCAAATATCTTCATAACGAACCTCTAATTTTTTACATTGATTGTACCATTGGGGAGTGCCGCGTAAAAGGGTCCATTAACGTAAAAAGGCAGCGAGCCTCGCTGCTTTTACGTCTGATTCACGATGTGGACACCATTCGGATCAATTGTATTCATTTCATCAACATCCGTCATGTTCACGTTAAGCAAGGAAAGCTGTTCTCCTTTTTGCCAGTGAATGGGCTGATGCAAAGGTGATAGCAGCTGATCTACTTTAGGTGTCTGTGACAAATCAGCAGCAGCAATTGTCATAGCGTGCAGCGCATCGGTTCCCGTTTCAATGACATCTGTACGCCGCTGTAACTCAAGCCTTAAACGAAGAGGTGTCGAAAGAAACGTTCTTCGTTCCCCAGCTTGGATTGGCCAGTTTAGTTCTTTAGCTTGTGCAAGCAGTTGATCATATTCTTCGTCTGAGACAAGAAAGCCGATGTGATCAAACATGACTTTTTTGCTATAGCCAAAAGTGATATTGATCTGGCCTTTTCTCATTTCGATGATTCGAAAGGTCGGCTGCTCTTCTCTAAAATCTTCCCAAGTGAGCGGGGGATGAAAGGAGCCATCTTTTGTGAAACGACCTTTTACCTCAAAGCCTAGCGAACGATATGCTTGCTCTGTCTCTTCAACAAATGGTGTCCAGTAATGATAGTGGAAAAGCTGCATAGTCTCCATCTCCTGTGTGTGAATATTCTGTTTATTTATTTTAGCACAAGAAAAGCCATTCTAATTATAGAATGGCTTGTTCTCATCTAGTCAGGGTTTGAACAGGTTTCTCTGCTGTTTTTGTAATGAGCAGCTCCAGGAGCCGTGTTGATTGAGGCAAGGAGAAACGAAGGACAAGACCTGTGAAGATCGCAGTCAAAATCGTTCCAATGCCAATCGGTCCACCGAGCATCCATGCAAATAGAAGCACTGTTAACTCAATGCCATTTCGAACCCACTGTACGTTCAGTCCCGTTTTCGCTGAGATGAGCAGCATTAATGAGTCCCGTGGCCCAGCGCCAAGATTAGCTGAAACATAAATGCCAACGCCATATCCAGAAACAACAACACCTGTAATAAATACATATAAGGCCGGTAAATATCCGTGCGGCGCAGGTAATATCGCATTAAAGAAATCAATAAACACGCCAATCAGCACCATATTCAGTAAAGCGCCGATCTTTGGAAATGATTTCGTAAAAATAGAAGTCAGTGTCACAATAAGTGCACCAATAATAATGGACCATTGTCCAATTGTGAGTCCAAAATGCTGAAACAGTCCGTAGTGGAAAGCGTCCCAAGGACCAATCCCAAGGATCTTCCCTTTCACTGTCAGCGATAGTCCAAAAGCTAGTACGATCAATCCAACAAAATAAAAAAACCAACGTAAAAGATGTTCCCGCTTCAAAAGCATTCCCTTCTTTCTTAAACACTCGAGTTCCATCGTAACATACTACTGCGCCCCTTTAAATGGCTTTGTTCAATTGTAATCGCTTACTTTTAAAAAGATAAAAAAAGGCTGTCCTCACCACGTGAGAACAGCCTTTTTTCATCATACTGGATTCAAAATCCGGTTTAAGAATTGTTTTGTTCGTTCTTCCTTTGGTCGTTTGAAGATTTCTTCCGGGGGACCTTGTTCGACGATGACGCCGCCATCAATAAAAATCACTTCGTCTGCTACTTCTTGGGCAAACTTGATTTCATGTGTGACAACTGCCATGGTCCAGCCTTCCTTCGCTAGATCCTTCATGACCTTTAAGACTTCCCCGACAAGCTCAGGGTCAAGCGCAGAGGTTGGTTCATCAAAAAGCATAAGCTCTGGCTGAATGGCAAGTGCACGGGCAATCCCGACACGCTGCTTTTGACCGCCTGAGAGCTGGAATGGATACAGATCCTTTTTATCTTCCAGACCGACCTTTTGCAAGAGCTGAATGGCTTCTTTTCGAACTGTTTCCTTTGGACGGCGCTGCACCTGGACAGGACCTTCCATCACATTTTCAAGCACTGTACGGTGGGGAAACAGGTGATAATCCTGAAACACCATTCCTGATTTCCGGCGTAACTTCAGGAGATCAGCTGATTTATTTTTTTTCGAAAAATCAATCGAGAAATCATCGAAGGTAAAGGAGCCGCCATTTGGTATTTCAAGTGCATTTAAACAGCGAAGCATCGTTGTTTTTCCTGAACCAGATGGACCGAGAATGGCCACAACCTGCCCTTTGTTGATCGAAAAATCAATCGACTTTAAAATCTCATTTTCACCAAAGGATTTCTTGAGACCTTTGACTGTTAGCATGTCGTTCCCTCCTTACCTTGCGACATATCGATCAAGTCGTTTTTCAATTTGATGCTGAACGAGCGATAGAATGAAGCAGAATACCCAATAGATGAGGGCTGCTTCCATATAAATAAACAAGATTTGGTCCAAGTTCGCCGCAGCAATTTCCTGTGATTTACGGAACATCTCTGCCACGAGAATTTGGGAGGCAAGGGATGTATCCTTCACCAAACTAATAAATGAATTAGAGAGCGGTGGAATCGATACACGCACAGCCTGCGGTAAAATCACGCGGACGAGCGTTTTGCGATGTGTCATCCCAATGGAATAACCTGCTTCCCATTGTCCTTTTGGAACAGACAGGACAGATGCACGGATAATTTCAGACGCATACGCACCTACGTTTAAAGAAAAAGCAATAATGGCACTTGGATATGGATCCAGTGTGATATTAAATGTCGGAAAGAAATAGAAAATAATAAACAATTGCACAAAAAGCGGCGTTCCGCGAACGGCCGACACATAGATGGAGAAAATCCATCTGAGGGCTTTAATCTTAGACATTCTAGCAAGAGCTGTCACAAGCGCGATAAAAATACCAATAATAAAGGCAATGATGGCGAGGGGAATTGTATAATAAATCCCCTGCATCACCATTGGCCAAAAAGATTGCTGAAGAAGATCCCAAGGAATGACGACTCCTAGGATATTATTTTGTAACATCTTCACCAAACCATTTCTTAGAAATCTTAGCAAGTGTACCGTCTTTCTTCATTTCTTTTAATGCGCCATTCACTTTGTCAACGACTTCGCCGCTGCCTTTTCTGAATGCGAAATACGTTTCTTGAGGATCTCCTGTTTCAAATGCAACTTTTAGGTTTTTGTTACCGCTTGTTTTCAAGTAATTTAATACAGCTAATTTGTCATTGAACGTTAGATCAGCACGTCCTTGCTGAATCAATTGAATGGATTGTGCAAGACCTTCAACGCCTTCAATCTTAGCGCCAGCATCTGTTGCTAATTTATTGTAGTTACTTGTTAACGATTGTGCTGCTTTTTTGCCTTTGACATCAGATAGTTTCTTGATATCGTTGTTATCTGATTTTGTCACAACAATAGCTTGAGATGTCGTGTATTTATCAGAGAAATCATATTGATTTTCACGTCCAGTTTTCCCCACTTGGTTCGCTACCACGTCAAAACGTTTTGCGTTTAGTCCAGCAAACATACTGTCCCATTGTGTTTCTTTGAATTCAGGTTTTAAGTCAAGACGTTTTGCTACTTCAGTGATGACTTCTACATCGTAGCCAGTTAATTTATCTGTCTTTTTGTCATGGAAGGTGAAAGGAGCATAAGTTCCCTCTGTTCCGATGGTTAATACACCTTTATCCTGAATGGATTTCCAAAGGTCGCCTGATTCCTTAGACCCAGATTGTTTATTCGCGTTGTCGCTTGCACCAGATCCACATGCCGTGATCAATGCAACACAAACGCCTAAAATAATGGCAAAGAACATTTTTTTCATTTTATTCCCCACTTTTCTTGTTGGTATTTACAACATATGATCTTACAGAGAAGCAACCTAAAAGTAAAGCATTTGAAACTAGCTTGAGCGAATCTCACCAACTTTATGCCCTCAAACGGTCGAACGGACAAACGATAGAACTATACCCAAGTTAAAAGGTGAATAAAACCAAACACAAGTTCAAGATGATTAAGATGATTTGATTGGTGGAACGTGCTAAAAGCAGAATAACTTGTGACAAAAGTGATCATAAAAACTGTCTAAAATGAGGCTCGAAAAGAATGAAACGAAACCAGTGTGCAACGAGAAAGTTTCATGCTGGTTTTTTTGTGCAATATTTTAGATATATGGCATCCTATCAAATGGTTTGATCCACCACATAGTTGTGCGAACATTAATAAAATAAAGACTTTGAGACAGTGACCATAGAAGGAAGCATATTTATTATAAAAGATGTATAATTAGTAGGTTGTTTTGAAAATGGAATGAATCACATGGAGACATGTTTTGATAACAGAGCATCTTAGAAGAAGGAGGGCATCATTGTGGATGTTGGACAAAATCAGCCCGAACAATTGAAAAGGGCGATGACCTCCCGCCATTTATTTATGATTTCACTTGGCGGTGTCATTGGGACAGGCTTTTTCTTAGGAACGGGCTATACGATTGGACAAGCAGGGCCAGTCGGAGCTGTTCTTTCATATATTGTGGGCGGATTGATCATGTATTTAACCATGCTGTGTCTTGGTGAGCTGTCGGTTGCACTTCCTGTGTCGGGGTCGTTTCATACGTATGCGACGAAATTTGTCAGCCCGGCAGCAGGTTTTGCTGTCGGCTGGATTTATTGGCTCGGCTGGGCAGCAACGGTCGCCCTTGAGTTCTTATCAGCAGGGCAGCTGATGAGGCGCTGGCTCCCGCAAGTGGATGTGTGGATTTGGTGTCTCATATTCGGACTCTGTCTTTTCTTATTAAATGCCCGGTCAGCGAAAGCGTTCGGGGAGTCGGAGTTTTTCTTTTCCACCATTAAGATTATTGCAATTTTACTCTTTATTGGCGTAGGCGGAGCGGCGATGTTTGGGTTTATTGAAACAACGAGCGGTGAACCCGCCCCATACTTCAGCCATTTTGTGAGTGACGGGCTGTTTCCAAATGGCCTGCTCGCTGTTGTGATTACGATGATCACGGTGAATTTTTCGTTTCAAGGAACAGAGCTGATCGGGATTGCGGCAGGAGAAAGTGAAAACCCTGAGAAAACCGTTCCCCGTTCGATACATCAAACCGTATGGCGTACACTTGTCTTTTTCGTCTTATCGATTTTCGTCTTAGCAGGTATGGTGCCTTGGAAGGAAGCTAGTGTGCTGCAAAGCCCATTTGTTACTGTGTTTGAGAGAACGGGTATTCCTTTTGCGGCAGACATCATGAACTTTGTCATTATCATTGCTTTATTATCTGTTGCGAACTCTGGCTTGTATGCATCAACGAGAATGCTGTATTCCTTATCGAAGGAAGGAATGGCAGGAAAAGCATTTAGACGCGTCAATCAGCGCGGTATTCCGATGAATGCCTTACTGCTCACGTTCCTGTTTACAGGGATTTCGCTGTTATCCGGCTTCTTTGCAGAGAAAACGGTATTTGCCTGGATCGTGTCCATTGCCGGCATGAGTGCACAGACAGGCTGGATCACGATTACATTATCACAGCTGCTTTTCCGTAGAAAATACTTGAAAGCAGGCGGAAAGCTGGAAAACTTAAAATTTAAAACGCCTCTTTATCCGGTGCTGCCAATCATTGCAATCACACTGAATACCATCGTGTTGGTCAGCCTTGCCTTTGATCAAGAGCAGCGCATCGGGCTATATGTTGGGGTACCGCTCATGATCATTGGGTATATAGTCTATCACCGCTATGTGAAAAAGCATCAGGCGAAAAGTGAACCGCTGAAGCTGCAAATTCATGGAGATGATGAGATCCGGTTTTAAAATCAAAAAACACTAAATGTAAGAATATAAGATATTTAAAAACACCTCTGATATCAATCTGAAGGTGTTTTTTTTTGAAGTGATTAAAGTTAGTTCATATCCTGTTTAAAATCTTGTTGTTCAAAATGTTGGCGCTTATTCTGATATCCTACGTTATTATGACCCCAAAGCTTCTCGTAATCCCATCCTGTTAGCGCTTTCAAAACACTTCTTGTTTCATCATCAGCCTGTTCCATTGAACCATTATTCTTTAACCTATTAATTTCATTAATCATAATGGAATGAGTTTTCTTAGATAATTTAAATTTAAATGAAATGACTAAACTAATCCCGACTAGCCCTACAGTTCCGAAAAACAGAATACCTACAATCCCATTTATTGCTGTCGTAGACTGTGTCGTCGCGCTTGCAACGAATCCACTTTCCTGTAAAATAACTCCTACCAAAAATGTGGCTAAAGCTGTAGTACTTTTGCGTGTAAACGTCATAATACCTGCAAATATTCCTTCTCTTCTTTTACGAGTGACCATTTCATCTACATCAGGAATGAAAGTGTAAATATTCCATGGTATATAATATAATCCACTCTTTCCGATGCCTAAGATAACAGAGAAAGCATACAGCGCTATAATCATATAAGCTGGTTGTGTGAAGTATAAAAATATATAACCGCTGATACATGTAATAATCGCAATATAAGATATTTTCAAAGATGGCGCAGGACCTATTTTAATCACGAGCCAACCAAATAATATTGTACATACCATTTGAAGTAATGAACCAATAGATAATAAATCGGCTGCCAGCACTGCATCTTTATTTAAAGAAAACACAACAAAGTAGACAAAGACAGCGTTTAAAATATCCATGGCCGTAAACGAACAAATATACATCGTGAGGTGCTGACGGAAACTTCTTATTCTAAAAGTAGATGTTAAGTCAATGATGACTTTTTTGATGGATTCTATAGCAGGTACTTTTTCTACACCATCAGGTTCTATCATGTCTTCTTCTATTTTACGTTCCCATGTTGTTCTATGTGTAATTAATAATGCAGCCATAAAAATAAAGGTGAAGATCATCCCATTGTAAAGAAAAACTTGAGGTGAATCTTTTCCGAATATTTCGAATAATCTGCCTGGAATAAAGGTAGCTAAAAATGTTCCTAGTCCTGAATAGATTAATCTTATTGTTGAGAGCTTGGTCCGTGCATTAAAATCATTCGTCATTTCAGCTCCAAGAGTTTCAAATGGAATTAATACCATTGCGGCAAGGAATTCTAACAAAATATAAACCGTTAAATAGTACCAGTAATTCATATCAGAAATCCAAAGAAGAGAATAAATAACCATTAAAGGGCTTCCAACTAGCAAAAAGAACCTGCGTCTTCCAAATTTTTCCCCAAGTTTTGTACGACCAAAATTATCCGTGATATGGCCCATAATTGGGCTTGCTATCGCATCAATAATACGTGCAATTGCAATAATAGATCCTGCTTCAACAGGGGTAAGACCGCAGTATGTAATGAAAAAATATAACATCCATGCGCCTATTATAGCGAATGCTCCCCCTCCAAATAAATCCATTGTTCCATAACCAATATAATTTTTGAGTGTTAGTTTCCTGTTCTCAGTCTGCATTCTTATGTCTCCTTTCCAAGCCTACTTATAAATTTTAAAAAACATATAAAATAAAGATGTATGACAAGGAAAAAAATAAAAATATTAAACACCTGAATACGCCATAAAACCTCCATCAACAGGAATTGTCACGCCGGTAACAAATGCTGACATATGATCATCAACAAGCCATAATAGGGTTCCAAGAAGATCTTCTGGCGTACCAAACCTTCTCATTGGTGTGTTCGAAATAATCTTATGAGACCTTTCTGTATAATCTCCTTCTTCATTTAGGAGAAGGTTTTTATTTTGTGAGGTTAAAAAGAAGCCCGGTGCAATAGCATTTACTCTAATTCCTGCCTCAGCCATATGAACAGCTAACCATTTGGTGAAATTTTCAATTGCTGCTTTTGCCGCGCTATAAGCAGGCACTTTGGTCATTGGAGAAGGGGCACTCATAGATGACATGTTGATGACAACTGCTCCCTTTTGATGAACCATATGTTTAGTGAAAATTTGTGTAGGAATGAAAGTCCCCATAAAATTTAAATCAAATACATTTTGCACACTATCTGTACTTAAATGAAAAAAAGTATTTACCTTAGGATTAGTAAGATCTTCTGTTTGAAATATTTCGTTGGTTGTATTTGCACTGGAGTGGTTACCACCAGCTCCATTTATCAATATGGTACAATTGCCTAATTCCTCTGTTACAATCTTCTCGGCTTGTTCCACACTATCTTTATCCATCACATCACATTTAATCGCAATCGCTTTCCCACCCATAAGGTTAATTTCTTCGGCTACCTTTTCGCCCTTTTCGACTGTTCTATTTAAAATAGCCACAGACACGCCATGTCTAGCAAGTTCCTTTGCCATGGCGCTGCAAAGTACGCCACTTCCTCCTGTGATGACAGCTACTTTACCAGCTAAATTTTTATTTTCTTGTATGTTTACCATGTAGCTTCCTCCTTTGCTTCTTTTCGTACAGACTGTTTATTTTTTAAAGCATCCCAAGCTCCCCACAAATACATAATTCCAAGTGCTCTATCATAAAGACCATATCCAGGCCTACATTGTTCATCCCAAATGTGTCTTCCATGATCGGGTCTGCAATAACCTTTGAATCCGCTTTCATAATAAGCATGTATAATGGCTGAAACGTCTACTGATCCATCTTTTGATCGATGCGATGTTTCAACAAAGTCCCCGTTATCATATACACGTACATTTCTTATATGAGTAAATGGTATTCTATCAATAAATTCGTGAATCATAGAAACTAAATCATTCTCTAAGTTTGCTCCTAAAGATCCTGTACAGAGCGTTATACAATGAGATGGGCTGCTATTTAGTTGTAAAATTTTTCTGATGTTTTTTTGGTTAGTTACTATTCGCGGTAGACCAAAGACAGGCCAAGGTGGATCGTCAGGATGAATAGCCATCTTAATATCATGAAGTTCTGCAATTGGAATAATCTGATCTAAAAAATATTTCAAGTTGGCCCATAAATCATCTTCTGTTATATTTTTGTAGGCTTCAAAAAGTTGGTGGAGGTGATTTAACCGCTCTGGTTCCCAACCTGGCATGGTTAAACTGGAGTTCTCACTAATTTTATTTACTAATTCTTTCGGATCAATATCTTTAATTCGACTATGTTCATAAAATAGAGCTGTAGATCCATCAGAAAGTGTTTTATTTAAGTCTGTACGGATCCAATCAAAGACAGGCATAAAGTTATAACATATGACTTTAACACCCACCTTTGCTAGCTTCTGAATTGTTTTCTTATAATTTTCTATGTATCGATCTCTAGTTGGAAGTCCGAGCTTAATGTCTTCATGAACATTCACGCTTTCAACTACTTCAATATGAAGGTTATGTTTATCAGCTAATTTTTTCATTTCTAACATTCTTTCTATTGGCCACTCTTCTCCTACGGGCACATCATGCAGTGCCCAAACAATTCCTTCCACTCCTGGAATCTGCTTTATTTGTTCCAGTGTGATCGTGTCGTTTCCTTCTCCAAACCATCTGAATGTCATCCTCATCTACCATCACCCCTAATGTTATTTAAAATAATTTGGATATTCTTTCTTCAATAATTCTTTATCAACAAGTGCAATTTTCAAATGCTCTTCCATGATTTTTTCAGCTTTATCAGCATCTTGATCTTGTATAGCTTTGAAGATATTTACATGTTGAGAAAGAATATTATCCCAATTGTAATCTGTTACTAGCCTTAACATGCGACTCCTATTAAAGTGTACATTCATTTGTTGAATAACTAACCATGTTTTTTCTTTTTTACACCGTTTGAAAATCGTTCTATGAAACTCCTCATCTAATTCAAACATTTTTTTATAGTCTTTTTTCTTAACGCAAATTTTTTGCATACTTAAATTCATATCTAAATCATTAATCAGCTCTTCAGAAAATTCCTGACAGGCTAGTCTAATCACTGCCTTCTCGAGATGTTCTCGCATAAACCGTGCTTCCTCCACAAGGTTCAAATCAATTAAAGAAACAAAAGTACCTCGTTGAGGATAGATACTTAATAATCCTTCTTGAGATAATTTTAAAAAGCTTTCTCTTACAGGAGTTCGACTAACATTAAATTGAACTGATATTTCTTTTTCAGAAATATTTGTCCCAGGTGGAAGCTTCAGGCTTAATATTTGATCTTTTAGCATATTGTAAACTTGTTCCCTCGTAGAGAGGTTTTGGTTTTTAAAATCAATATTCATTATTCTAATCTCCTTTCTCTAACATACTACCATACAAGTAGATTAGAATGGTAGACATTCATTTCATTTTTCTGAATACTTTCACTGTGAGCATCTCTTGATGATTCCACTATGTAAGCCATAATCAATCATAAAAGTGTGGGAGATTAAAAAGAAAATTCAAAAAACTATACAAAATTCAAAAAGATTAAGTTATAATGTTTTTGATCTACCATACTAGTATAACTAGAATATTAATAAAACGAACGGTACTCTGATCTTTCAGTTAGGTGAATCATTCAGTTTTTTGAAAGCGCTATCTCATTATTAGAAGTGAAAATTTATCTTATTGCAGAAGGGAAAGATTGATATGTCCAACATCGCCATTATAGGAACTGGATCTATTGCAACTGCCCATATCGAGGCTTATCTTGCAATGCCTGAAATCAGTAAAATTGTAGCTTTAGTTGATATTTATCCTGAAAAAGCAATGTCTGCAGCAACAAAATATAACCTGGAAGCACGAGTTGTCGCTAACTACCAAGAATTATTGAATGATCCTACGATTGATGCCGTTTCCATTTGTACACCTCCTTATATGCACGCAACCATTGCCATCGATTTTCTTAAAGCAGGCAAACATGTTTTAGTAGAAAAACCTATGGCTTCTTCTCTAAAAGAATGTGACGAAATGATAAAAGCATCTATTGAAAGCCAGAAGCTTTTATCTGTTGTTGCTCAAAACAGGTTTATGACGCCCATTATGAGATTAAAACATGTCCTTGATCAAAACCTCATTGGAAAAATCGCTCATACACAAGTTGATTCTTTTTGGTGGCGTGGTCATAGTTATTATGATTTATGGTGGCGCGGTACATGGGAAAAAGAAGGTGGAGGTTGTACACTTAATCATGCTGTCCACCATATTGATATGCTGCAATGGATGTTAGGATTGCCGACTGACATTTTTGCAGCAACTAGTAATACCTTGCATGATAATGCGGAGGTTGAAGACCTTTCTATTGCTGTACTTCGCTATGGAAATGGCAGCTTAGCACAAGTAACTAGTTCTGTTGTTCATCATGGAGAAGAACAACAATTGATTTTTCAAGGTGAAAAAGCTAGAGTATCTGTCCCATGGAAAGTAAATGCTCAAATAGCTAAAGAAAATGGGTTTCCTCAAGAGAAAAATGATGAGGATTTAGAAAATCGTATTCAGGAAGCTTTTCATCAATATCCGGAATTACTATTTGAAGGGCATAAAGGGCAAATAAATAATTTTTTAATGTCTATCAAGGGTAACCAGAAGCTTTTAATTGATGGAACAGAAGGAAGAAAAACACTAGAACTTATTACAGCCATCTATAAATCTGCAAACCAAGGTGTTCATGTGAAGCTTCCTCTTTCAGCAGACGATCCTTTTTATACACGTGAAGGAATGCTCGCGAACGTTAAGCATTTTTATGAAAAACAAAGCAGTGTAGAAAATTTTTCAGACGATACGATAACCGTTGGAGGAAATTACGAGAAACTATGAGTCTAACGTTATTAAATTATTAAAAATAAACTGGAAGCTAGCTAGAGGAGGAACAATTATGCAGAAAAGTGATGGAATGAATTATGCTCCTAAGGGAAAAAGTGCCCCTGTCGTTACAGAAGGACAATTCGTCATGGCGGCTATAGGTCTTGATCATGGACACATCTATGCAATGTGCAATGGATTAACTGAGGCTGGGGCTACATTAAAATGGGTTTATGATCATGATCAGAAAAAAGTACAAGAATTTTGTAGAGCATATCCGGAGGTACAGGCAGCCAAAAGTGAGAAAGAAATCCTCGAAGATCCAGATGTCAGGCTCGTGGCAGGCGCAGCCATTACATCTAAACGCTGTGATTTAGGGCTGCGTGTTTTAGATCATGGTAAGCATTACTTTACGGATAAATCACCTTTTACAACGCTAGAACAATTGGAGCTTGCTCGTAAAAAAACAGCTGAAACGGGGCTTAAATGGGCTGTTTATTATAGTGAACGTTTGCACGTGGAGAGTGCCGTATTTGCTGGTCAATTGATTGAACAAGGAGCCATTGGAAAAGTGGTACAAGTTCTTGGAACTGGCCCACATCGTAGTAATGTAGAAAGCAGACCAAGCTGGTTTTTCGAAAAGGAATATTATGGAGGTATTCTATGTGATATTGGCAGTCACCAAATTGAACAATTCCTTTACTATTCTGGCGCAAAAGATGCAAAAGTTATACATAGTAAAGTGGGCAATTATAAGCATCACCAATATCCAGAATTAGAAGACTTTGGTGATGCTACTTTAATTGCTGATAATGGGGCTACAAACTACTTTAGAGTAGACTGGCTGACTCCTGATGGCCTTAGCACTTGGGGGGATGGGCGCACATTCATTCTTGGAACAGATGGGTATATTGAAATTCGCAAATACGTAGACATCGCAAGGGATAAAACAGGAGACCATTTATATTTAGTAAATCAACAGACAGAGCAGCATTTTTCTCTAAATGGTGAAGTAGGATTCCCTTACTTTGGTGAACTTATTTTAGATTGTTTAAACGGTACTGAAAATGCTATGACTCAAGAACATACTTTTAAAGCCGCAGAACTTTGCTTAATTGCACAACGAGACGCAATCTACGTAAATACGGAGTTTGAATTAAGTAAGATCTAAAAAAGTGAGGTGTTATTTTTGTTAATAACACCTTATTTCATTTAATTGATTTTCTAAACATAAGTATAGAGGTGACGATATTGTCTACATTCCTAAGCGAAGATATGATGCTTCATCACGAAAGTTCAAAAGTTCTTTATCATGATTACGCGAAAAATATGCCAATCTATGATTTTCATACGCATTTAATGGCTGATGACATTGCTGTTAACAAAAAATATGAAAATATGACTGATATTTGGCTTAATGGTGATCACTATAAATGGAGGGCGATGCGATGGTTAGGCATAGAAGAAAGATTGATCACGGGGAATGCAAGTGACAAGGAAAAATTCTTAGCTTGGGCGCAAACTGTTCCATATACAATAGGAAACCCTCTTTATCATTGGTCACATTTAGAATTAAGTCGTTATTTCAATATAAATGAGTTGTTCTCAGAAAAAAATGCACATCAAGTTTGGGATATCTGTAATGAGAGATTAAATGAAAGGAACATGTCCACAAATGGAATTTTAGAAAAATTTAATGTAAAAGTTGTATGTACGACTGATGATCCAATCGATACTTTAGAAATTCATCAAATCATACGTAGAGATGTAGGAATTACAACTAGGGTCCTACCTACATTTAGACCGGATCATGCTTTAAATATTGAACAATCAAATTTTGTGAATTATATAGAAAAGTTAGGTGAGTCAATCAACGGCGCTGTTTTAACATATGAAAACTTTATCGCTTCATTACATTCACGAATTGATTATTTTCACGCGAATGGATGCAGAATGTCTGATCATGGTTTTGAAATATTTCCATTTTCACCAGCTACTGAACAAGAAGTGTCTTCTATATTTGTACGTGCTCTGCAAGGAAAAACACTATCTCTAGAGGATATCAATAAATTTAAAACAAACACTCTTCTTCACCTGAGTAAAAAATATCATTCTCTTCATTGGACCATGCAATTACACATAGGTGCTTTAAGGAATAATAACACACGAATGTTCAAGTTAACGGGGAAAGATAGTGGGTACGACTCTATGTCTGATTTCCACCTAGCAAGCCATTTAAATGGTTTTTTGAATGAATTAGACAAAGACAACCTTTTACCTAAAACCATTATCTATAATTTAAATCCCGCTCATAATGCGATTGTGGCCTCTACTATAGGGAATTTTCAGTCTTCTGATGCCAGAGCAAAAATTCAATTTGGGTCTGGGTGGTGGTTTAATGATCAAAAAGACGGCATGCTAGATCAAATGAAAACATTATCTAATATAGGTTTGCTTAGCACTTTCGTAGGGATGCTTACAGACTCAAGAAGCTTTTTATCGTTCCCTCGCCATGAATATTTCAGAAGAATCTTATGTGATTTATTTGGGACTTGGATAGAAAATGGTGAGCTTCCAAGGGATTACGAATTTATAGGAAAAATAGTCAAAGATATTTGTTATCACAATGCCGTGAATTATTTTAATATTGAAATAAATGAGACAGTACCAATGAAAACGAATGAATCATGCAGTAAGATATAAAATTTCTATATGGAGGATGATCATCAATAAAGTGAAAAACTGGACATGATGTACTCATGTCCAGTTTTTTATTAATGAACGCCTTTCATCGCTTTCTTAATCACTGGTGTCAGTAATAGCATCACAACGCATAAAACGATGGCAAGGAATCCGATGATACCGAAATAGACGGTTTCCGGCACTTTATCAAACAGTTTGACTACTTGCGCATTGATCGCCTGTGCCATTGCATTTGAAAGGAACCAAAGGCTCATCGTTTGCGCTGAGAAGGCAGCAGGGGCCAGCTTTGTTGTCGCTGACAGTCCAACTGGTGATAAGCAGAGCTCTCCGATCACGACGAGGAAGAAGCTCAGAACGAGCCATAATGGGCTCACAAGTGTGTTCGGACCGGACATGTATGCAGGAATGATCATGATGATGAAGGATAACCCTGCAAACAGAAGGCCGAGTGAGAATTTAATCGGGGTAGACGGCTGTTTCTTCCCAAGTCTGACCCATAACCAAGCAAACACTGGAGACAGCAGCACAATAAAGATTGGGTTCAATGATTGGAACCATGAAGACGCTAGTGTCATCCCAAGGAAATTCAAGTTTGTTCGTTGATCTGCATATGTCGCTAAAATGTTTGAGCCCTGCTCTTGAATCGCCCAGAACATCACGGCAGCAAGGAACAATGGAATATAAGCGAGAACCCTGGATTGCTCCACTGCGCTCGTCTTTTTACTGAAATACATGACAATGAAATAAACAATCGGAATGAGTACACCAAGGGCACTAACAAACCAAGTGAATAGATTAATTGTGAGTGCGCCTGTTTGAATGCCAATGACAGCAAAAACTGCAAGCAAAATCACAACCAATGATCCGTAAATTTTGAAGTTCTTACGTTCGGCAGCTGATAATGGATTTGTCACATATGTGCCGGCAAGACCAAGGTTCGGTTTTTTTGTGACCACAAATGTAATAAGTCCAACAAGCATCCCAACGGCAGCGAGTGAGAACCCGAGGTGGAAATTCACTTTTTGACCGAGTGTTCCGACAATTAATGGGGAAATAAAGCCACCCATGTTGATCCCCATGTAGAAAATACTAAATCCAGAGTCCCTGCGCGGGTCTGTTTTTGTATACAGGTCG
The DNA here is from genome assembly GCF_014250435.1 of Bacillus sp. PAMC28571. Lineage (NCBI taxonomy): Bacteria > Bacillati > Bacillota > Bacilli > Caryophanales > Bacillaceae > Bacillus > Bacillus sp. PAMC28571. Next base: position 123,965 of record NZ_CP060191.1, read on the forward strand.
CCAACAATGTTTGAAACGTTTGGCTTGAGAAGACCTGTCCCAATAATAATCAGTCCCATACTAATAAAGAGCGCTGTTGCTCCGCTTGGCAAAGCCAAAATCACGTGGCCAAGCATAATGAAAACTCCGCCATAAAAGACCGTACTGGATGATCCAAATACCCGGTCAGCGAGCCATCCGCCAATAACGCCTGACATATAAACAAGTGCACCATAGACAGACATGATCGAATTGGCTGTTGTCTGGTCAAAGCCTAGACCGCCTTTTGTCACCTCTGTGTACATATAATAAATAAGCAGTGCACGCATGCCATAATAGGAGAAACGCTCCCAAAATTCAGTGAAAAACAGTGTGTAAAGTCCTTTAGGATGTCCAAAAAACCCTTTTTGAGGAACACTTTTAACAATTTTATCGTGGTCAATTGTAGACATGGCATAGATCCTTTCTTAAAAAAAGAGATATGAGAAAAATGATATTCTTGTATAGTTCTTGTGTCAATATAAAACTATTCTAAAACAGGAAAATGTTAGTTCAATAGGCGTAAAGACTCAAAAAGATGAAAAATTCATTGAAGTGAAAATTATCGAAAAGTTATTTCAAAAGAATTTATTTAAAATTTGAAGCAATGTACAAGCAAACCTTTACCACATGCATAGGATGACGAGAGAACATGTGTGAAAAGGAGTGATTAGGTTGGGGGAATTGAATGAAGCTGATCTGAAAAAACCAGTTGTCAATGTACTAGATTTTGGCGTAATTGCTGATGGGAAAACGGATTGCACAGCTAAGCTCAATGAATGTTTAGAGTGGACAAAAGCACAGGGGTATTCCCATATCTGGCTGCCGAGCGGCACGTATTTAATTGATGCGGTGTACAGAGGTGATCCATTTTTTCCTTTCCGAGGTGCAGGTATACGGGTGCCAAGTCATATATGCATTGAGATGGCGTCAGACGCTGTAATAAAGGTGAAACCAAATGATTCATGGGGGTATGCAGCTTTTTATATAGGAAAGGTAGAGCATGTGACCATTCGAGGCGGGCGTATTGAAGGGGATCGACATGAGCATGTATACAAGCCGCTCCCAGCTGAACGAAGAACCCATGAATGGGGCTTTGGGATATGTATTGAAGGTGCCTCCCATGTAGAGGTCAATCATGTCCAAATAAAAAATTGTACGGGAGACGGCATCATTGTCAGTCCTCACGGTTTGTTGACAGAGGGTGAACCATACTCGCCTGCTGCATCTATTGATATTTCTGGCTGCACCATCACAGATTCGAGACGCAACAATATTTCGATTACAGGCTGTGATGGGGTTATTGTGGAGGACTGTCTCTTGGAAAGAGCAGGAGTAAATGGGGTCGAGCCAAGAATGGGCATTGATATTGAAGGCTATGGAGAAAATGCCGTTAATATGGAGGAGCCTCTAAATATTCAGATTCGCAACAACATCGTCAGAGGAGGTGCAGCGAGCTCCATCTATAACTTTAACGGTTATGGTGTGATCATTGAAGGCAATCATACAGATAGCAGTATCTCCTATGGCTTCTCCACCGAAACGATCATTGCCAACAATATGATTCGTGCAGTGGGAGGAGGTGTGACAAAAGCAGGGATTACGAGTTTAGGCGTCTCACTTGGCCAAACGGAAAACAATGTGATGATTATTGGCAATATGATTGAGGGGTTTGAAAAAGGAATTGATGTGAGGGGAGACAGTGTTCACATTACAGGCAATAAGATTAGTCTTTTTGAAGATGCGGCTGTGTCCGTTTATATGGCGAATCGTATTCTAATAGAAGGAAACCATATTGAATCAGGAACGAATACCGGAAAAAGAAGCGCCTCGTTGCGTATCTATCAATCGGATAGTGTCGTCTTTTCAAACAATACGGTCTACTCTGTTATCGATGCGGCCGTGGTGAGAGGAACGAATATTCTCATCCAGCACAATCAATTCAAAGAATTCAGCAGAGGAATCTGGGTGCAGGAAGGGGAAGCAGGAATCAACGGCAACCACTTTATTCAAGAAGGACACCCGGAGCTAGATTCTTCGTATACGATCAGTGTTACTGGAAATGCAAAGGCTTTCATCTGGCAGAATCGCTTTAAGCACTATCAAAACTACGCTGTATACAGCAGCACGACGGGGGCATTGGAAATTAAAGATAATTCCTTTGAAGAAACATCCTTATATGTGGTGATGTATATTAAAAATGGTTCACCACAAATTGGAGATAACCGCTTCTATTTAAATCGATCGATCGGACAGCCGACGGCGATCTTTATTGACCAGGCCGCCTCAGCCCGTGTGCTGCGCAATAACATCATCAATCTATCTCCTCAAAAAGCGATTGCTGTCCGCACCGCAAATTCCACTCATTCTGTCATCGCTCACAACATGCTGGAGCGTAGTCAGTTGGTGACACATACCACAGACCGGCTCATCGGAAATATTGAAATTGATACACCGTCATGAGCGTTTGGAATCCCTTATTTTGGAGGTTCAGAAGGCGGTTGACAATCCTGTAAAAAGGGCATATAGTAATAATTATTTTTCATTTTTCGCAACATTTGCCCTTTTTTTATTAATAAAACCGATTAATTCAATCAGAAAAATGTATCTTCTAAGGACTTCGGTTTGATACATTTAGAATATAGAAAGGATGAAGAACAAGTGTCACAGCCGAAAAGGAAGCTCAAGTTAGGCGTATTCATCGCAGGAACTGGACATCACGTTGCCTCTTGGAGACATCCGAATGCAGTACCAGATGCAGCCATGAACCTAGATTATTTTAAACAATTAGCGAAAAAGGCAGAGGAAGGAAAGCTGGATTTGCTCTTTTTAGCCGACAGTTTATCCATTAATCAAACCTCTCATCCGAACGTATTAACGAGATTTGAACCGCTCACGCTGCTTTCATCCATTGCTGAGTCTACTTCAACCATTGGTTTAGCAGCAACAGCTTCCACTACATACAGTGAGCCTTTCCATATTGCAAGGCAGTTTGCCTCCCTTGATCATTTATCAGGCGGAAGAGCGGCATGGAATGTGGTCACATCTTCTATTGAAGAAACAGCGAAAAATTTTAGCGGAGAAGAGCATTTAGCACACCATAAACGATATGAGCGGGCAGAAGAGTTCGTCGAAGTCGTCAAAGGTCTCTGGGATTCTTGGGAAGAAGACGCCCTTGTCAGAAACAAGGAAACGGGAGAATTCTTCGAATCTAGTAAGCTTCATGAGCTCCAGCACAAAGGGGAGTTCTTCTCAGTAAGAGGTCCTCTCAACGTATCACGTACGCCGCAAGGGCAGCCCGTGATCATTCAAGCAGGATCTTCTGAAGATGGCCAAAAGCTTGCAGCAAAAACAGCAGAGCTCATTTTCACTGCACAAAACGATCTCGATAAAGCGAAGGAATTTTATCAAAGCTTGAAGGGGAAAGTAGAGGCTGCTGGTCGTGCTAGAGAGGACGTCAGCATCATGCCGGGTATCTTCCCGATCATTGCTGATACAGAGGAAGAAGCCCAAGCGAAATATGAAGAATTACAGGAGCTGATTGTTCCTGAGATTGGACTGAGCATTCTGCAAAATTACTTAGGCGGGATTGATCTGTCTCAGTATCCTTTAGACGGACCGCTTCCAGAGATTGATCCAAGCACGTCAAATGCGGTGAAAAGCCGTTTTGATCTCGTGATGAATATGGCGAGAAAGGATAACCTGACCATTCGCCAGCTCTATCAATCGGTTGCCGGCTCACGCGGTCATAATATTTTCATTGGAACGCCGCAGCAGCTGGCAGATGTGATGGAAACATGGCTTCGTGAAGAAGCAGCAGACGGCTTTAATGTCATGCCGCCGCTCTTGCCAGAAGGGCTGGATGTGTTCGTAGACCGCGTCGTCCCAATCCTTCAGGAACGAGGCTTATTCAAAACCGATTACACAGGACAAACCTTACGAGAAAATCTTGGATTAACAGAGCCAAAAAATCGCTATACGACATAAGGGTGAGGTGACTAACGTTGGGATACACGTTTCGTCTGGCAACAGAGGCAGATATAGAGGCGCTGCTTGAACTGACAACAAGAGCCTACGAGCCAATTCGTGAGCTAGGCATCCAGTTCCAAGCAGCACATGCTGATTTCGCTCTCGTTCAGAAAAATGTACAAAAGAATCTTTGCTATGTGATGGAAGAAAACGGAGAGCTTCTATCCACCTTATCACTCCGTATGCCTTGGGGAGAGCAGCCAGGACCATTCGGCGTCCCTCACATCTGGTGGTTTGCCTCAGAACCAGCCGCCAAAAAAGGCACAGGCTCAGCCTTGCTGGAATGGGTTGAAACCGAAGTGCTAAGGGATACACTGAAGGTGCCGTACGTGTCGCTCGGTACAGCTGATAAGCATCCATGGCTCATAGAGATGTATGAGCGTAAAGGCTATGTCAGAGCAGGTGAAAAGGATTTAGGCAAAGGTCATATCACGGTTTATTTCAAAAAACAATTAAGATCAGATATCACACAACCATAAGAGGAAGAAGGGTTTTCGAACATGAAAAACAAAAAGTGGCTAGTCGTTCTATTTGCAGCAATGCTGGCAGTTTTAGCAGCTTGCGGCGGCAACAATCAGAGTGAAGGCAAAGACGAAAAGGTGTTAAAAGTAGGCGCTACAGGACAAAGCTATCCGTTTGCTTATAAAGACAATGGCAAGCTTGTAGGATTCGATGTTGAAGTAACAGAAGCCATTGCGAAAAAGCTTGGCTACAAACTAGACTGGCAGCTGAGTGAATTCAGCGGACTGATGGGACAGTTGACGTCTGGTAAGCTCGATACAGTGTCAAACCAAGTTGCCATCACAGACGAGCGTAAACAAACATTTAACTTTACAGATACGTACGCTTACGCAGGAACACAAATCATCGTGAAAAAAGACAACAACGACATCAAAGGTCTTGACGATTTAAAAGGAAAAACAGTGGCGGCGGTTCTTGGCTCTAACCATGCTAAAAACTTAGAGAGCAAAGACCCTGACAAGAAAATTAAGATTAAAACATATGAAACGCAAGACGGCGTATTAAATGAAGTGGCAAATGGCCGCGTAGATGCTTATGTCAACGGACGCAGTGTATTACTTGCTCAAATTGAAAAAACAGGTCTGCCGTTGAAAATCGTAGGCAACCCAATTGTGTATGAAGAAGTAGGCTATCCATTTGCGAAAGATAAAAAGCATGACAAACTAAGAGAAGAATTTAACAAAGCCATCAAAGAATTAAGAGAAGACGGGACACTTAAGAAATTGTCTGAGAAATATTTCAAAGACGATGTGACAGTGCCAATTAAAAAATAACGACAGCGGCGGTGAAGAGCAGACATGAACAAAATTGATTGGCAGTATATGGTGACGGTGTTTCCGACATTGCTTCAATACTTGCCGATAACGATCTTCATGGCGATTGTCTCCATGGTATTTGCCATTATCATTGGTGTGGTATTCGCTCTCATTACGAAAAACCGGATACCTGTTTTATACCAATTTGCCAAGCTGTATATTTCTTTCTTCAGAGCGGTTCCAACCTTGGTTCAGCTCTTTCTCATTTATTTTGGTCTCCCGCAGCTATTCCCTGCGATGACCTCAATGGATGCTTTAACAGCGGTCATTATCGGATTAAGTATTAAGAACTCAGCATACTTAGCAGAAATTTTCAGAGCGGCTCTGAACTCAGTGGATGAAGGACAGCTTGAGGCATGCTTATCTGTCGGTATGACAAGATGGCAGTCTTACGTTAGAATTATTTTCCCGCAGGCCGTCAGAAATGCAATTCCAGCGACAGGGAATACCTTTATCGGTCTTTTAAAAGAAACATCTCTTGCCTTTACGATTGGTGTGGCAGAAATGTTTGCACAAGGGAAGATGATTGCATCGGCGAACTATAAATACTTTGAAACCTATTTAGCCGTAGGGATCGTGTATTGGGTGATGACGATCATTTATAGCTTCCTGCAGGACCTATTTGAACGAAAAATCAGCAAACCTTACCGGAATTAAGGAGGTGTGGACATGATCAAGCTCACCAATTTGAAGAAATCATTCGGCGACCTTGTCGTCTTAGACGGAATCAATCTCGACGTGAAAAAAGGGCAGGTTGTGGCCATTATCGGACCTTCTGGCTCCGGTAAATCCACCTTGCTGCGCTGTTTAAATTTATTAGAAACACCTGATGAAGGCACGATTGAAATTGGCGATGCGAAGCTCGATGCGTCCAAATATTCACGTAAAGAAGCCTATCACCTGCGTCAACAAACGGCCATGGTGTTTCAAAACTATAATTTGTTTAAAAACAAGACAGCACTGCAAAACATTACAGAATCATTGCTAGTAACGAAAAAAATGACGAAGCAGCAGGCGAATGAAATCGGTATGAAACTGCTGAAGCAGGTAGGATTAGAGCAAAAGGCTGACAGCTATCCAGTCACATTATCTGGCGGACAGCAGCAGCGGATTGGGATTGCCCGCGCGTTAGCGGTTGATCCACATGCGATTTTGCTGGATGAACCAACGTCAGCGCTTGATCCAGAGCTTGTCTCAGGTGTGCTTCAAGTCATTAAATCCATTGCGATCCAAGAAACAACGATGATCATCGTCACACATGAAATGGCGTTTGCAAGAGAAGTGGCAGACCATGTGATTTTCATGGCGGATGGTCATATTATCGAGCAGGGGACGCCAACTGAGCTATTTGATGAAACAAAGAATGAACGGACGAAACGATTTATCCAAAAAGAAGCAGCGGCTGAAGAAGCATAAGCTGCTTTTTATTCTTTAGAGGGGTGAGTGTCTAGTGAAACCAATAGGAAATGAAGCTTTAAACAAACGTTTGATCAACATTCGCCGAGCGCTTCATGAGCATCCAGAGCTGGCGTTTGAAGAATATGAAACGACAAAGAAACTGCGCCGCTGGTTAGAAGAGGAAGGGATCACTGTACTTGATATCCCAGCCCTTCAAACAGGCGTTGTCTGTGAAATCAAAGGAGAACAAGAGGGGCCGACAATTGCTTTGAGAGCCGATATTGATGCACTTCCGATTGAAGAGGCATCTGGCGAACCATTTTCTTCAAAGGTACCGGGTAAAATGCATGCATGCGGTCATGATTTCCATACAGCTTCTATTTTTGGTGCGGCTCTTTTATTAAAAGAGCGGAAACACGAGATCAAAGGAACGGTCCGTATTTTGTTCCAGCCGGCTGAGGAAGTTGCTCAAGGAGCGAAGCACGTTATAGAGGCAGGCGTTTTAGATGGAGTCAATGCGATTTTCGGTATGCACAACAAGCCTGACCTGCCAGTTGGCACGATTGGCATTAGAGAAAAAGCATTGATGGCGAGTGTGGACCGGTTTGAAATCGATATTAAAGGAACGGGTGGCCACGCTGGTATTCCAAATCACACGGTAGACCCAATTGCCATCAGCGGGCAGATCACAAGCGCCCTTCAGCAAATCGTCAGCCGCCGCATCAGCTCCTTGCATCATGCGGTTGTCAGTATCACACGTATCCAAGGTGGTACATCATGGAATGTCATACCCGACCGTGTTGAGATGGAAGGAACCGTTCGGACGTTTGAGCCTGAAGTAAGAGCGATGATTCCGGAGCTTATGAAACAAATCGTCAGCGGAATTGCAGAAGGATTTGGAGCAGAGGCTGAAGTGAGATGGCATCCTTATTTGCCATCTGTCATGAATGATGAGCGTCTGACAAAGGTGGTAGAAGAAACGGCTGGCTCACTTGACTTACATGTCGTGCAGGCAGAGCAGTCACCGGGCGGAGAAGATTTTGCTCTTTATCAAGAACGCATTCCAGGCTTTTTTGTATGGATGGGGACTAGTGGTACGAAGGAGTGGCATCACCCTGCGTTTACATTAAATGAAGACGCACTTCCAGTTTCTGCTGCCTTCTTTGCTGAGCTTGCTGTTCGGGCATTGGAGTCTCGATCATGGAATTAACAAAACAACTGGCAGAAGCAGTGCTTTCTGCTGATCCGCTGCAGGATGAGCGGGCCATTCAAATGGCTAGAAATGGCCTGTTAGACGCTGCGGCATCAGCGTTTGCTGCGAAAGAGGATGAAGGGATTCAGCAGCTGATGCAGCTTATTGAACAGGAAGGCGGAGCCGCTCAGATTCCTGTCATTGGACAAGGAAAGAAGATGAGCCGCCAATCCGCAGCGATGCTGAACGGCTACCTCATCCATGCCCTGGATTATGATGATGTGCACTCAGATGTGAGAGGACATCCAAGCGCGGTCATCATTCCAGCGCTGCTATCACAGCTGACAGAAGGCAAAGGGTATGGCGAGCGGTTTTTAGGTGCCTACATCATAGGTGTTGAAGTGATGGCAAGACTTGGCGAATCCATCGGTAAGGCGCATTATGAGCGGGGCTGGCATAATACAGGAACACTCGGAGCCATTGCGGCAGTATGCGCGATTGGTTATTTGAAACAAGTCTCCATGGAAGAACTGACGAAAGCAATCGGCTTTGCCGGAGCGCAATCATCCGGAATGCGAAAGCAATTTGGCTCTGATATGAAACCATTACAAGCCGGCTTAGCTGCTAAAACAGCCGTTTGGTCTATGGATTTAGCTTGTTCAGGTTTTGGCGGGAATGACTCGGTTCTTGATGGCGCACTTGGTTTCTTTTCACTCTATGGAGATCTGGAACTTGCGAAAAGCCGTTTGCTAGAGGGCTATGGTTCTACATGGCGTATCGTTTCGCCGGGGCTGTGGTTCAAAGTATATCCATTCTGCTCAGCAGCCCACCATGCAGCAGATGCGATCCAATCCTTAATGAAAGAGCGGTCTTTCTTGCCGGAGCAGGTAAAACAGGTCGATGTCATATTCCCGCCAGGCGGAGATGCAGCGCTTATTGAGCGGACACCTTTAACCGGGGAAGAAGGACGATTCAGTGTCGAATACGTCATTGCACTTGCAGTGTTTGGACAGACGCTTACGCTGGATGCCTTTACGAAAAAAACCATTCCATCAGACATACGGACATGGATGAAGCGGGTAAGCAGAGGATATGATCAAACGACAGAACCCCATCCCGATGCTGTTCCAAAAGGACGCTTTACGATTGTGAAGCTCACCTTATCTGACGGCACCACCATGAGCAAGCGGGTTGATATTCCTCAGGGAGCACCAGGCTGTGCGTTATCGAAAGAAGACATCATACAAAAGTTAAGCAGCGTCACAAGCGCATCTCAGGCACAGCAGATTTTACAGGCGGTTGAAGAGGAAAACAACGCTGCTTATTTGAAGTTGCTGGCATGATAAAAAAGCTCATCGAATAGAGATGAGCTTTTTTAAATAGATCTATCATATAACTGTCATGAAGTTCTTTCTATAAATATATGTAAATGAAGCTGTCCTATTTTCAACTAATATCTTGACCATCTTCTGCAATGCCATCATAAAAAAACCTCATGTGATTCACTGCAGTATTAGTTCTTTCAAAAAGTATGAATAAAAGATGACCAAACGATGATAAGTTCATAAAAACAGTGGAATCCAATTGAGATTTGAAAGGGAACATGTAAAATAAAGCTACATAAAGAAAAACAATGGTAGCAGCGGAGGCTGATCATGAAAATATTAATGATTGAAGATAATCAGAGCGTTTGTACAATGACGGATATGTTTTTTCAACGAGAGGGATTTCAAGCGGAATTCGTTCATGATGGATTAGATGGATTGAATCGCTTTAAGCAAGAGGAGGATTGGGATCTGCTCATTTTAGATGTCATGCTTCCTTCGATGGATGGTCTGACCATTTGCCAAAAGGTACGCCAGATCAGTGACATTCCGATTATCATGCTGACAGCCAAGGAAACCGAATCTGATCAGGTACTTGGTTTTGATCTTGGAGCAGATGATTATGTGACCAAGCCCTTTAGTCCACTAACCTTGATGGCAAGAATTAAAGCGGTGAAACGACGCTTTGCTCATACAACGACTCAAGAAAAGGTGAATGATGGCGAACGGCTGGAGACAGCACATTTTCAGTTGGATAAAAAAACGAGGGAAGTTTTCCTGGATGGAGAGCGAATAGAGAACCTCACACCGAAAGAATACGATCTGCTGTGCTTTTTTATTCAGCATCCTCGGCAAGTATTTTCACGAGAACAATTGCTTGAGCAAATTTGGGGATACCAATTTTATGGAGATGAACGAACGGTAGATGTTCATATTAAACGGCTGCGTCAAAAAATTGGGGACGGGCCTAAGCCCTTTTTGTATACAGTATGGGGCGTAGGGTATAAGTTCGATGAAGATTAAATATTTTTATCAGCTGCTGATCAGCCACCTTGGGTTATTGCTCATCGCCATTGTCATTATCAGCACCCTTTTATCTCATTTTGTGAAAGATATTGCCTATCAAAACAGAGTGAATGAAATGAGCTCCTATGGGAATGAAATCTTGCAAGATTATAAACGACTCCCTAAAAGCGAGATGACCTTTCGTCTGCGGCCATTTGAAGATATTCTTTCGACGAGGCAAATTCGTTTTTTCGTGTTTGATGAAAAAGGAGATATTCTGTCTCAGCAGCAAGAGATGCCGCCGCATGAAGTATTACTGACAAAGGATTTATGGGCCAAACTCTCAAAAGGAGAGCAAATCATTGTGAAACGAAGTGATTCACGCCGCCTTGATCAAGAGGCATCACTTGTGGCGCTCCCTGTCATGGAGGATGGAAAGCTAAAGGGCGGAGTTGTCCTTATTGCCCCGATTCAAGGCGCTGAACAGCTCATCGCCCAAATGAATCGTTATCTGTATATCATCGTATTTGTGGCGCTGACGATCACCTTTATTCTCAGCCTGTTCCTGTCTAAATTTCATGTGAACCGCATCAAAAAGCTGAGAGAGGCGACTGAAAAGATTGCGCAAGGTGATTACAACATCAAGCTTGAAAACAAACACCTTGATGAAATTGGCACACTTGGTGAGGATTTTAATATGATGGCCAAGCGTCTTCAGCAATCAAGAGAGGAAATTGACCGGCTCGAAAAGCGCAGACGTCAATTCATCGCAGATGTGTCTCACGAATTGAAAACACCGCTGACCACCATTCGAGGACTGGTAGAATGGCTGAACACTGCGGATGTGTCAGCAGAAGAGAAAGAGAAATGCTATGCCTTAATCACTGACGAGACAAAACGTATGCTGCGACTCGTCAATGAAAATATGGATTATGAGAAAATTAGATCGAATCAAATTACCCTTCAGAAATTTCACTATCCACTCATTGACACATTTGAAGTGATGAAAGAGCAGCTGAGCCGAATCGCCGAAGAGAAAAACAATCAGCTGATCGTGGACGTTGATCCCGAGCTAAAGGTTTATGCAGATTATGACAGGCTCATTCAAATACTTGTCAATATCACAAAGAATGCGATTCAATTCACAGAAGACGGCCGTATTTACTTAAGAGGAAAACAAGAAAATCAAGAGACGATCATCGAAGTGGAAGACACAGGCATTGGCATTGCGCCAGACGAAGTCAAACACATATGGGAACGTTTTTATAAAGCGGATATCTCAAGAACGAATACACCGTATGGAGAATACGGATTGGGCTTGTCTATCGTGAAGCAGCTTGTGGACCTGCATGAAGGGCATATTGATATGAAAAGTGAAAAAAACAATGGAACGACATTTACCATACGACTGCCGTTTCCAGAAGAAAAGGGCTAAAATGAAGTTCATTTTAGCCCTTTTTGGTGAATCACCACTTATTCATTTTTAGTAAACGTCAATCCAATATGAGCAAGTGCCTGCGGCAAGTCTTTCCGGATGGTGATGTCTTTAAACGATATATTGGATTGAATCGCACTTAAAGCAAGATCTTGCTTAATACCTGTTAAAACTGCCGAAATTCCTAAAAGTCTCAGCGTTTGTGCGTAGCTGACCAAATATTGAATGCTTTGTTCATTCAGGCTTTTGGTTCCCGATACATCAATGACCAAATGAGAGAGCGACAGCCTGTAGCTTTCCTGTAAAATGGTTTCCAAAATATGCTGAGCACGTGTCTCTTCGATATCACCAAGCAGAGGAAGCACAGCGACACCGTCAACAACTGGTACGATCGGTACAGACAATTGCCGAATTTGCCGGTTGGCACGGTCTAGTTCGAGGACATAGCTTAATAATGAAGCCATCGTTTCAAACATATACACTTGCTCTTCTGTGAACTGCTTCGGCTTCAAATCAAGTCCGCAAATCGTTCCGTAGTTCGTCCCATCTGTGAAATCAATGGGAACTCCAATAAACGAGCCGCCTTGAAGATTTTTCGTAACCTCTAAGTATTTAAAACGGTCATCCTTCGAAATGTCAGGAATCACAAGTGTATCCCGATGATCGACCGCAAGCTTGCAAAATGTCTTTTCGTAAGGAAGTTCTTCTCCTTCTTCAAGAAGCTGCTCGTCATGATTTAGCACCTTTACAATTTGATTGGTGTTTTGATCATTTTTAGCAATAAACAGTGTATTCACATCAATGAATTGACTCATCATGTTTAAAATACTAGTAGAAGCATCATGAAAATTGCGAAACTGTTTTAATAGTTGTTGACGAGGCATTGTTTTAGGACTCCTTGTAGCTCCGAACATAGGCCGGAACAGATAGTTGATTTGTCTCTATCATACAAAATCAAACAAGAAATAGATACACTTTAATGCGCAAAAACACTCTGATCGTCGAGATGAAAAAAGACTGCCGATCCAAAGATCTGGCAGCCTTCTGATTAAAGAGAGACAGGGACAGTAGACATAGAGAAAAATTCCTCATACAAGGCTTGAACAGCTTCTTTTTCTTGAGCCGCTTTGACGCCAAACATCATGCTGACCTCTGAAGAGCCTTGATTGATCATTTCAATATTGACCTTCGCTTTTGACAGTGCCTTTGCCGCTCTTGCTGTTGTACCAACATTATGACGCATCGCTTCTCCTACAACCATAATCAGCGAGAGATTTCGCTCTAAAACGACCTCATCTGCATCAAGCACGACCTTCAAGCGGTCTAGTAGCTCCTCTTCAATATGCTGCTCCTCCAGCTGATCCTGCCGTAAAATAATGGTCATATCATCAATGCCAGAAGGAACATGCTCATACGTAAGCCCATACTCTTCTAGTGTTTGCAGCACCTTTCGTCCAAAACCGACTTCTCTGTTCATCAAATATTTACTAATGTAAATACTGCAAAATCCATTGTCTGAGGCGATTCCAACAACAGGTCCATTTGTATGGTCCCGCTGATTTACGATTTTTGTCCCTTTTGCTGACGGGTTGTTGGTGTTTTTAATCTGAACCGGAATGCCTGCACGGAAGGCTGGAATAAGTGCTTCATCATGGAACACAGAAAAACCAGCATAGGACAGCTCTCGCATTTCCCGGTATGTCAGCTCTGTAATCTCTTTCGGTTCATGAACGATTGTTGGATTGACGGCATAAACAGCATCGACATCTGTAAAGTTTTCATATACATCTGCCTTCAAACCGTTCGCCAAAATGGAGCCGGTAATATCGGAGCCGCTTCGCGAAAAGGTGACGATGTCTCCCGCGAGACTAAAGCCAAAAAAGCCAGGGAATATAATAATGCCAGAGCGCTCTCTTAATTTGTACAAATGATCATAAGACTCTGGCAGAACTTGTGCTTGGCCAGGCTCATCGCTCACAAACAAACCAGCTTCCTTTGGATTCACATAATGAGCTTCCACACCTTGGTGGCGGAAATAGGCGGCAATGAGCTTAGCGTTATTGTCTTCACCGCTTGCTTTAATGGCATCAAGATAGCATTCAGGGCGGGATGAATCAGCCTGTAATAATGTGTCTAGATCTTGCCTGATGGTATCGATAATGTCTTGACCTAATCCGAGTTCATCCGCTATTGAGGCATACCTCTCAATGACTGCTTCTTTTAAATCATGTGCTTCGCCTAAACGTAAATATTGTTCACCGCAGCTAATTAATAGATCGGTGACCTTTGTATCCGTTGAATGCCGTTTTCCTGGTGCGGAAACAACGACTGCTTTTCGAGCTGGATCTGCTGTTACTATGTCAAATACCTTTTGCAGCTGCTTGCCAGATGCAAGTGAACTGCCACCAAATTTAACGACCTTCAATGCATACATCTCCTATAGTAAAAATTTTCTCACAAATTGAATAGTTCCTATTATCAACTCTTTTCTTTAAATTATCAAGGTTTTTCTTCACTAGAAATACAAATGTGTTTACAGAGAGGACGATATTGTATGAGTATATGAAAAAAGAGCCGGCCATATGCCGAGCTCTTTTTCTTATGAAGAAGACGAGGAGGAAGATAGCTCCTGCTTCATCACTTTATTCTCACGTTTTTTTTCCTTTAAGAAAAAGGAGAGGACGAGTCCAATGACGGCAATCAGACCAGAAATGAAAAATGACGTATTCATTCCATGAACGGCCGATTTTAATGGATTGGCCAATTCTGCATTTGCAGCAGAGCTGCTCATGATAGAGACAAGCACAGCCGTTCCAATGGAACCGCCTATTTGTCTCATCGTGTTATTCATCGCTGTCCCATGAGGGATCAAATGAGGCGGTAAAGAGTTAATACCTGCGGTTGTCAGCGGCATCATGATCATCCCAACCCCGATTAACCGAAGCGTGTAGGCGACCGTAATGAGGGCGATTGATGAATCAAGGGTGAGCAGCATAAATGGCAGGGTGGTAACGGTGAGTATCGTAAATCCGCCTAATGCCAGCCCTTTTCCGCCGACTTTATCAAAAATCCGTCCAATAATCGGTGACAGGAGTCCCATGAAGAGAGCACCTGGCAATAAGATAAGCCCTGTATCAAGTGCAGACAGCCCTCTGACATTCTGCGTATAAAGCGGCAGAATCGTCTCTGTCCCAATTAATAAAGCAAAGACAAGCATCCCGAGGAAGGTTGTCAAGCTAAAGATCGCAAATTTAAATACGCCAAACTCCAGCATCGGTCTTGTTAAGTTCGACTGGCGCAGGATAAAGAAGAACAAGCTCACGGCGCCGACAATCAGCGAAATGAGAACAGTCGCACTCGTCCATCCATACGTGCCGACACTAGAAAATCCGTAAAGCAGCCCGCCGAAACCGAACGACGACAAGATGACAGATAAAACATCAATACGTGTTTCTCTTTGCTGCGTCACATTTTTCATTAAGAAGAAAGCAAGAATGAGATCAATGATACCGATTGGCAGAACAATATAGAACAAGAACTTCCAGCTGAAGGAATCAACAATCCAGCCGCCAAGTGTTGGTCCAAGCGCAGGTGCGAACGAGATGACAAGTCCGACCATGCCCATTGCCTGCCCGCGTTTTTCTTTCGGGAAAATGGTTAAAAAGATCGTTTGCATCAGCGGCATTAAAATCCCTGCGCCTGCTGCCTGTACGATACGCGCTGCAAGTAACACCGGGAAATTCGTTGCAAATGAAGCAAGAATTGTACCGGCTGTAAAGATGCTAAGTGCCGTTAAAACTAAAGAACGGCTTGAAAATTTCTCAATGAGGAAAGCCGTAATGGGGATGAGAATCCCGTTTGTCAGCATAAAGGCTGTTGTAAGCCACTGTCCTTTGCTGACCTCAATATTGAAATCTTCCATGATATGCGGGATCGCTGGAATGAGAAGCGTTTGGTTTAAAATCGCAACGAATGCCCCAACGAGGAAAATCCCAACAATCACAGATCGATTATACGATGTAGTTGATTGGTTCATGTTATCCCTTCTTTATCTATAAAATGATGTTTTTCAGCTGTGACACGTTTTGTGATAAAACGCTGTTTTTGCCTAAATAATCGAGCAGTGAGCTGATTAAAAAGGTTCTCGGTTCATCCTGTGATAATTCTTGATTGAGCAGCTCATAAGCAGAGAGGAGATCGTCTTTTTCTTCTCCGTTTGACAGTGCGTGAAGCTCTTGTTTGATCTTCGTTAAGTACGAGATGACAAGTTTTTCTTCATCATATCCGTCCTGTGAGGAAAACAAATAAGAGTCCATGAGCTGATCTGTTAACACAGGCTCAATTGAGCAAGGCTTTTTCGATACACGGTCCATCACACCGATAATCATCTCAGCAGCATTTTCTAATTTGATGTTCTTGTGCTCAATCGCCAGCATTAAGATGAATTCTCTCATTAATCCATTGAGAACAATCACGAGATCCCAGACATAAGGAGCGACAGATTCACCATAGGTGCTCAGGATAATGTCTCTGTGCCGCTGCATGATAATGGAGCGTGTCTCGCGTAAGTGTTTAATGACAATAGGCGAATGCTGAGAAAAAGCTTCAAAGGACAGCATGTTCAAAAATTTATGATTCTCTTTAAACTCTTCAAGCTCAAGCTTGATCTTCTTTGTGAATTTTTCCTTTTTGGACAGCGTCGTTTCTGAATGAATGATGCGGGAAATCTCTCTCATTTTGCGCTGATTGTATTTAATCAGTTCTAGTAGAAGAGCTTCCTTTGAATCAAACAGTTTATAAATAGACGCTTTTGATATTTTACAGGCATCGGCAATTGACTGCATGGAGACACTCATATAGCCTTTTTGAGAAAATAATTTCTTTGAAACCCGCAAAATCTCTTCTTGCTTTTCGTTCATCTTCATAAGTCCTTTCCGAATCGGTAAAACCATATGGTCACAATGGAAACCGAGTGGTCACTTTTGCTATGATAACAAAACCAATGACCCATGACAAGAAAATGAACTTAAAAAAATACCCGTCTGCATGACAGGTATTTTATCCTTCCGCATGTGCGGTATATATTTTTGTTTTGCCGTGAAGTTCGACGACCAACATGTCTTCTCTCTCCTTCACAGAGTAAATAGCGGTCCCTTTTTGCAGCCTAGAAGCTGTACCATGTTCAAAATTTTTGGCGGCTGTTTTCTGAATGACACCTACTTGCTGATGTTTTGTGACGTGTAAGGATGTCGTCCAATCTACATTTGTTTCATAGACCGTTCCTTCCCATTGAAATAAATCTGCCTGCTGATCGATAGCTAATAACTCTTCCGCACTAGGTGGTTTTGACTGAGAATATTGGACGGACTGGCAGGCGCAAAGGAAGATCGCGAGAATCATCATCAATAAACTAATCCATATATTATGTTTCAAAACGGGTTCCTTCCCTTCAGACAGTCTCATGAATAATGGACGTTTGTGAAGTCATATCGTTACTTGACTAGTCAGCTCCAGGTGAATGAGATTGTATGTTGGCACAAAATACGATACATTTATTGTATGACGAATCCAAACCATCCAAACAAAGAAGATATGAGATTGATTTCTGTGCTGCACGCATTGGCTGATCCAATCCGGTTAGAAATTGTCCGCTGCTTAGCGGAAGCGGGGGAGAGGACATGCGGCACGTATGAGATGAATATTGCCAAATCCACGCTTTCCCATCACTTCAAAGTGCTGAGGGAGGCAGGCGTCGTGAAAGTGAGAATTGACGGGAAGCACCGTTACTATTCTTTAAGAAAAGAAGACATCGAGACCGCTTTTCCTGGACTCATGTCATCGATTCTAGCTATAGATAAAGAACGGTGGTAAGCCAGCTGTCTGTGAAGAGCAGCTGGCTGTTTTATTTCCCGAAAATGGCGTCATACAGCCGTTTTACTGCCGGCTGAATATCCTCTCGCCTCATATGTGAGAAGCCGAGGACGAGCGGGACAAAGCCAGGCTGATGTCCTGGCAATTGCTCATCAAGGGTAAAACGATCCATTCCGTACATTTTCAGCTTTCTTTCTTTCGCTCGCTGTAAAATCTCATGCTGCGTCCGTTTTGAACGGAACTCTGCAATAAAATGAAGACCGGCATTTTCTCCAATAATCCGCACATTGTCAGTAAAAACCGTATTGAGCTCTTCAATAAGCTGCTTCCGTTTTTCCTCATATAAACCATTCATTCTTTTAATATGCCGTTGATACGCCCCATCTTTTATAAAATGAAGAAGGGTGTATTGTGTAAAAAGATTGGCTGTTTGAATGAAAAAATGCTGTTCCTCCTTATAGCGTCTCAATAAATGCTGAGGCAGCACCATATAGCTTAGCCGCAAGCCGGGCAGCAATGATTTTGAAAAGGTGCCCATATAAATGACTTTGTCATATCGGTCAAGACTTTGCAGCGCCGGAATGCTGTCTGTGCCATATTTAAATTCACTGTCATAATCATCCTCAATAATATAACGATCTGGCTGATCAGCTGCCCAGTTTAACAGTTGAATACGCCGGGAAATCGGCATAATCACCCCTGTTGGAAATTGATGTGAAGGGGTAATGATCAACACATTTGGCTGTTTCTTATGAATGTCGCTCATTCGCACACCTTTTTGGTCAATGCCAATCGTTTCAATTTGGTGATGATTGTTTTTCAGCATTTGATAGAGCCGGCGGTAGCCAGGGTTTTCTAACCCATATATTTGATCGGCCGGAAGAATGCTTGATAACGAATGGATCAGTGACTGTGTGCCTGCACTTAAAATGAGCTGTTCTGGGTAGCATTTGACCCCTCGTGCAAGTCCGATCAATCGGGCAATCGTTTCCCGCAGTTCATACACACCTTGTGGATGCGGAAGCTCACCGAAGGCTTCTTGGTGGAGATGGATCGCCTTTTGTTCACTTTTCAGCCAGCTTTTAAACGGAAAGTTCGCTGTATCGACGGAGATATGTGAAAAGGAATACCAGTCGTCTCGTGCAATCGGTTCTTCCTTTAAATCTACAGGAAGAGAAGAGGGTTTCAGCTGACCAGATTCATGAAATGTTTCTAGTGATTCCACGAAAAAACCTTTGCGTTCAACCGAATATAAATATCCCTCAGCAAGCAGCTGCTGATAGGCGCCATTCACTGAATTAACGCTGACGTTTAATGTATCGGCTAACTCTCGTTTAGATGGTAATTGATCATGCGGCTGCAGGTTGCGATTTAAGATTTCTTCTTTAATTTTCATATAAATTTGATGATAAATATATCCGTTTTGTCCTGTTTGATCTAGTTGAATTGTCAGCATCTCACCATTCCATCCTCTCTGGTACCATGAAAAAAATGATATTGGTACTTTCTATCATACCAAAAAATATTCAGAATAATAAAAAAGGATATAAAGGGGATGGGTGACAATGAGTCAAACGACAACAAACCGTTTTTCAACCGAAGAATGGCAGGGGAAAAGAGATCAATACGTCGCAAGAGGCGTGAGTAATGGCAACCGTCATCTTGCAGCGAAGGGGAAAGGAGCCGAGCTGTTCGATATTGATGGGAAACGATTTATCGATTTTGCAGGCGCCATTGGCACATTAAACGTAGGACATTCACATCCAAAGGTCGTGGAAGCGGTCAAAGCACAGGCAGATAGCCTGATTCACCCAGGATTCAACGTGATGATGTACGAATCGTATATCGAATTGGCAGAGAAGCTGTGCCATCTCACACCAGGGGATCATGATAAGAAAGCCATTTTTCTTAATTCAGGTGCAGAAGCTGTTGAAAATGCGGTGAAAATTGCACGTAAATATACGAAAAGACAGGCTGTTGTGTCGTTTACAAGAGGTTTTCACGGCAGAACGAATATGACAATGAGCATGACGAGCAAGGTCAAGCCATATAAATTTGGCTTCGGGCCATTCGCATCTGAGGTGTACCAAGCACCGTACCCTTATTACTATCAAAAACCTGAAGGATTAAGCGATGCAGCGTACGACGAGTACATCATTGACCAATTCAATCAATTCTTCGTCGCAGCCGTTGCACCTGAAACTGTTGCTTGTGTGGTCATGGAACCAGTCCAAGGGGAGGGCGGATTCATTGTGCCATCGAAGCGTTTCGTTCAGCATGTCGCTTCCTTCTGTCAGCAGCACGGGATTGTCTTTGTTGCAGATGAAATCCAAACCGGTTTTGCGAGAACAGGGAAATACTTTGCGATTGAGCACTTTGATGTGGTACCGGACTTAATTACTGTGTCAAAATCTCTTGCAGCTGGCTTACCGCTGAGCGGAGTCGTCGGCAGAAAAGAAATGCTTGATGCGGCAGATCCAGGGGAGCTTGGGGGAACATATGCAGGAAGTCCGTTAGGCTGTGTAGCTGCACTGGCTGTCCTTGATATCATTGAAACAGAACAACTGAATCAACGATCTGAACATATTGGGCAAGTCATTGAGGACAAAGCAAATGAATGGAGACAGGCGTATCCATTCATTGGGGAAGTCCGCCGGTTAGGGGCAATGGCGGCGATTGAAATTGTGGAAGATCAAACAACGCGTACACCGGATAAGAAAACAGCCGCAGCGATTGCAGCATATGCAAATGAGCACGGGCTGCTTCTTTTAACGGCAGGGATTAATGGGAATATCATTCGTTTCTTAACACCACTTGTCATCACAGATGAGCTGCTTCACGAAGGACTAGGGATTATCGAGGACGCCTTCAAAGCACGCTAAACAACAAAGGGGGATGGTTGTATGCAAAAACAACAAATGGCAAAAACGATGTCGCAGTCTGACGTGCTGTTTTTGTCCATTGGTGCAATGCTTGGCTGGGGCTGGGTTGTACTTTCGGGAGATTGGATTTTAACAGCTGGATTTTTAGGCAGTGTGATTGCTTTCGTTATAGGCGGTATTCTCGTCATCTTTATCGGACTTACGTATGCTGAGCTTTCGTCTGCGATTCCAGAGACAGGCGGAGGGCTCGTTTTTGTCCAGCGGGCATTTGGGATGAAAGCAGCGTTCGTCTCAGCATGGGGCGTATTATTTGGTTATGTGTCTGTGATTACGTTTGAAGCAGTCGCCTTGCCGACCGTCATTGATTATGTGATTCCAACACAGCATGCTGGCTTCTTATGGAATATAGGAGGATGGGACGTTTATTTCACATGGGTATTGATTGGATCTGGCGGGGCATTGTTTTTAACAGCGCTGAATTACATTGGAGCGAAGCCTGCTGCCATTTTTCAGTCCGTGTTCACAGTGGCGATTATTCTGACAGGTTTTCTCCTTTTAGGCGGCGCAACATTTAATGGAGATTTTGCAAACCTTGAGCCGATGTTTCAAGGCGGGGTTGGGGGGCTTATGGCGGTGTTAGTCATGATTCCCTTTTTATTCGTTGGGTTTGATGTCATTCCGCAAGTAGCGGCAGAGATTAACGCACCAAAAAAAATCATTGGGAGAATCTTGATTATCTCCATCGTGAGCGCAGTCGTTTTTTATCTGCTTATTGTTTTTGGGGTAGCTGCTGGAATGTCAAAAGGACAGCTCGAAGCTTCCTCATTAGCGACCGCAGATGCGATGGTACAGCTTCTCGGTCATCAAGCGTTTGGAACAGTGCTGGTCATTGGCGGTGTAGCAGGAATTGTGACGAGCTGGAATGCTTTTATTATCGGTGCAAGCCGTATTCTATATGCTATGGCGGAAAGAGGTATGATTTCCAAATGGTTTGCGTATATTCATCCAAAGTATAAAACACCGACAAATGCCATTTTATTTCTTGGAGCTTTAGCTTTTTTCGCTCCATTATTAGGGCGTCCTGCCCTCGTATGGATTGTCAATGCGGGCGGTGTCGGAATCATCGTCGGGTACTTAATCGTGTCCATTGCCTTTATGAGACTTCGCAAAACAGAACCTGAGCTGGAGCGTCCATACAGTATTAAATATTGGCGGACGACAGGTGTTTTAGCCATCGGACTGAGTCTTCTTTTCCTTTCATTTTACTTTCCAGGAATGCCGGCTTCCTTATCGTGGCCAGCTGAATGGATATTGCTTTTAGGTTGGGTACTCATTGGGTATATACTATATGTAATGAATCCAAGAACGAAGGAGACGGTAGAGCATGACAAACGAACTCAAAGTGTATAATCCTGCAACAGGAGAAGAAATTGCTTCAGTTGCTCAGCATACAAAAGAACAGATCGAAGACGCAATTTCCCGTTCACACAAAGCATTTAAATCATGGGCAAAAACGTCAGCGCATGAACGCGCCAATATCATTCGCAAGTGGTTTGATCTGATGATTGAGCATAAAGAAAGGCTTGCGAAAATCATCACAGAAGAAAACGGAAAGCCGTATCAAGAAGCATTAGGAGAAATCGTCTATGCGGCTGGTTATATTGAATGGTACGCAGAAGAAGCAAAGCGAATCTACGGCAGAACCATCCCGTCACATACGACGAACAAACGCCTTTTCGTCACAAAACAGCCAGTTGGTCCTGTTGCTGCCATTACTCCGTGGAATTTCCCTGCGGCGATGATTACGAGAAAGGCAGCTCCTGCGCTTGCAGCAGGCTGTACGTTTATT
The DNA here is from genome assembly GCF_014250435.1 of Bacillus sp. PAMC28571. NCBI lineage: Bacteria > Bacillati > Bacillota > Bacilli > Caryophanales > Bacillaceae > Bacillus > Bacillus sp. PAMC28571. Next base: position 146,306 of record NZ_CP060191.1, read on the forward strand.
GTAAAACCTGCTGAAGACACACCGCTGACAGCCATTGAACTAGTAAAATTAGGTCATGAAGCTGGCATTCCAGAGGATGCACTGCAATGGGTTGTGGGAGATGGCAAAGAAGTGGGTGAAATCTTCACAGATAGTCCATTGATTCGAAAAATCACGTTTACAGGCTCAACGCCCGTCGGAAAGCATTTGATCAAAAACAGTGCCAGCACAGTCAAACACGTATCAATGGAGCTTGGCGGTCATGCTCCGCTCATCGTAGACAAGGATGCGAATCTTGAACTAGCTGTCAAACAGGCAGTGGCATCTAAGTTCCGGAATGCGGGACAAACCTGTGTCTGTGCCAACCGCTTAATTGTGCATGAAGACATTCATGAAGCATTTGCGCAAAGCTTCAGCAAAGAAGTAGAAAAGCTGAAAGTGGGCAATGGCTTTGAAGAAGGTACATCCATCGGTCCAATTATCAACAAGCGCGGCTTTGATAAAATTGTCGGTCAAATTCAAGATGCTGTGGATAAAGGGGCGAAAGTTCTTGTCGGCGGCGATACGCATTTCGACGATGACAAATCATATTATTTTGTCCAGCCAACGGTTCTTACACATGTGGATCCTTCGATGAACATCATGCATGAAGAGACATTTGGTCCAGTGGCACCAATTACGACATTCAAAACGTTAGACGAGGCAATTGATTTAGCCAACGATACACCTTTTGGCCTTGCAGCTTATTTCTTTACAGAAAATTATCGGAACGGACTCTACATTTCAGAACATCTCGATTATGGGATTATTGGCTGGAATGATGGCGGTCCATCGGCTGTCCAAGCACCTTTTGGCGGTATGAAAGAGAGCGGAATTGGCCGAGAAGGCGGCATCGAAGGAATCGAACCTTATTTAGAAACAAAATATGTATCCATTGGGTTAGACGAATAAACGTGAAAAAGACTGTCAGAGGGATCTCGGCAGTCTTTTTTATGTTAAACAGCCGGCGGAAAAAGCTGATCCACCGTTTCTTTCGTTTCTTTCAAAATTTCATGTATGTAATCTGCAGATGCCTGCTCCATGCTGCTGAACAAAAGCCGTTCGACAGGCTGAACGCCAATAAAATTAAAGACTTCAGTATCGGTTGTCATGTGATGAGAGGAGCTGAAGACCTTATTGGAATCAAGAAAAGTCCTCGGGGCATCGTGCGTGTTGATAATGACACCTTTTTTGTGCTGAAGCAGATTTTCAATCTCTCCATCCTCACTGATCTGATAAGCAAAACCTTCAGAAAACACGCGCTCTACATATCCTTTTAGCATGGCCGGCAAGCCTGTCCACCATATTGGAAAAATAAACGTCAGCACATCCGCTTGCTGAATCAGTGTCTGCTCTCTTTGAATGGCAATCGGGACATCACCGCATTTGATGGCAGCCTTTTCTGCAATGGTGAGCTCTGGCGGAAAACCTAGGGCATAGACATCACGAACAGTCACTTTATGACCATTGTTCAATAGAGTGCTCACAACAAGATCTAATAAGGTTTGATTTAAGCTTTGCTGGGGATGAGCAAATATAATTACATGGTTCATCTCATAGCCTCCTATGTGGTCATCTGTCTCATTATGTCACGCGGCTTTATCCTATTCAATCCTATATTGGTAATAACAAGTTGGGAAAATGGAAAATAATTGATTTCTAATAAAAGTAAACAGTCTGTGGTGCAAGAAAAAGCGATCGTTTCTGAGAAAACGATCGCTCATACAGCTTTTATTTCTTTCTAAAAGCAAGTCCAAGTGCAATCAGTGCCACGACTAGAGCAGCAATGGACAGACCAAGGACAAGTGGTGAGGAAGAAGCAGAGGCTGTTTCAGAGGCCTTTTCTTCTTTTGGTTTTTCCTGGCCATGTGAATCCGTTACAGTATTAGATGCCACAATGTTTGTGATGGAATGAGGTTTATCAGCATCTTTATCGCCAGTCCATTCAACGACTGTTCCATCTTTATAATATTGATACGCATCCCAAGCAGCTTCACCTGCTTTTTCAGGGTTTTTCGCTACAAAAACGAATTGTTGGAATTGTCCAGCAAGCACACCTTTACCTGTTGCTTCCCAAGTCACTCTTGTTACCTTGCCATCTTTCTCTTCAGTTGACGTTTTCCAGCCAGGTACTGGCTCATATTGCTGGAATTCTACGCCTTTAGGTATTGACAAGACAACCTTTGTCGTCGGGCTGTCACTCTCAGAAGGAACCTTTAATGTATAGGTCTCCCAAGCATTTGTCGCAGATGTATCAGGCTTGACTGTTACGTGCGCACTCACAGGAATTGCTAATAAAAATGAAGCGAGAAGCATTGGTAATAAAGCTTTAACGTATTTTTTCATATGTGATGAACTCCTTTTAGTTTCTTCTAATAAATGTGGTATCGATATTCTTAAAAGAACCAGTTAACGCATGGATTTCAATTTTCCATGTGCCTTTTTCATTTAATAAGAGATTTTCAGCAGAGAAATGACCATTTTTTAATCGTTTCAGCTGAAATTCACTCGGTGTCTCATCACCGAATAAAGCCACCTTATGGATCTTGGCTGTTACAGATTGAATATCAGTGATCGTTTCGCCATTCTTCTTTGTAAATGCCACTTCAAATGAGTTTTTCCCCGGGGCATTCGGAGTAATGCTCAAGGACACAATATCACGATGCTCGACCTGATTTGCACCAAAGAAGGGCTCAGGTGCAGGCGGAGGAGGGCTCGGAATATTGGTAAAGACAGCTGTTAATAACAAAATGGCGATCCCGATCATCCATTCGGCTCGTAAGGAAATGCTGCGTTTCTGCTTCTTTTCCCATCTCAGCATCAAGTAATGCATAAGCCCAAGAAGGCCCATGATGATAAATAAACCAAGCTTGATTAAAAAGGTGCGTCCGTATGCTGATTGGAAAAGAGCGTCAAACGATTGCAAAATAAAGATGGCATTCACAAATCCTGAGAACACAATGAGCCCAACAGAGAGCAGTGCCCAAGGATGAAATGCTGCTAGCGTACTCCGAATGAGCGGCTGATCTTCATTTGGCAGTTTCTTCATCAATAGAAGGACGATGGCTGTTAAACCCCCGACCCAAATTGAAGCAGAGACGAGATGGATGAAATCAAGTGATGTTGTGAGTATTTTATTGTCTGTTGCGGCTGGATGTCCGATTTGTGCCTTCAGCCAAAGGAGCACTGTGAAGAGGAGCAGTGGAAACAGCCAAACCCGAAAAGAAGAGAAGTCCCCTTTTCTCACCGCTACAATCGTCCAGATGGTGAGAAGAACAAATGATGCCATAAGCATCATCCACAGACTACCGCCAGAAGTGGACGCAATCGTTTCTTGTAAAAGCGAAGGCTGAAATGCCCCCCAAAAGGACACATCTGCCGCTGATTTTGTCTGAATCGGCAGCTGGAACACAAGTGCTCCGCCCATCATAATCAATGACACGGTCAAAAGCCGCTTCATTCGTTTCGCCAATGCAGGTGAAATCGCAGTCTTAAACCAAAGCAGTCCAAACAAAATGGTCCCAAGGAATAAGCTGAATGACGTATAAAGAAAGGCTTTATCAATAGTTGAGGCCACATCAATGGATTCATTCGTTTGACCTTGCTCTAATTGGTCAAAACCGCCATCCGCTTTTCCAATACTAAACGGAATCATGCCAGAGACAGAGTGTCCGTCCGCTGATACCGCATTCCACTGGATGGTGTAAATTCCTTTTGGTAAATTCTTTTTCAAAGCCGCTTCCATGATCTTTTGATCTTTAATGACCGTATCTCCTTTATCCACACGATCACCTTTTGCATTTAGCACCTTAATGGCATGAAATCCGCTTTCAATCCCTTCACTAAATGTGATCGAGACTGAAGGAGGCTGCTGATCCAGCTCTTCATTTGCCGCTGGGTTTGAGCTCACGACGTATGCGTGAGCAAATGCTTCCTTTGGAATGAAAAAAGCGAACATGACCATAAGAAGCAGAAGCCACTTACTATTTTTAAACAAGGTGAATAACCGCCTTTCTACCTATGAAAATGTCTCATGTATCAGAAAGAAAGCGGCAGTAAACTGTGAGTCACAGAAAAAACCGCTCTTCCTATTGTACCGCCCTCTCTAAAAGGTAAACGAAACAAACAGCAAGATGGTTCACTTTTTCTGTGTCATGTCTGCGCAGACATTTCTTAATTGAATAGGTTTGATCAATTATAAGCCTATTCGATTTAAGAAGAGGAAACAAGAAGAGACCATTTGAAAGTTGTGAAATTCCCATGAATTTTGCTTCAAAACAACGGCAGATCAACCTTTTCTCCCCTTTTGTATTGGGATCTGAAGGTGATGTCACATCATTTTTCAATTTTGTCACACACTATGTGACAAAGTGACATTTAGTTTCAATTGAAGAGAAAGTGAAAGCGTTTTACGATAGGCATAAGGGCTTCACTGAATCTTGTTCTTATATCTTTTGACCTATAAAGCCCTAAATAAAGGGAGAGAAGAAAGGAGTTTTCATAGATGCAGGAAAAAAGCGGATTTCGCGTAAAAGTACAGCGCTTCGGAAGCTATTTAAGCGGTATGATCATGCCGAATATTGGAGCGTTTATCGCTTGGGGACTCATCACCGCATTGTTCATTCCAAGTGGTTATTTTCCAAATGAACAATTAAATACACTTGTTGGACCAATGATCAACTACTTGCTGCCGCTCTTAATCGGTTACACAGGCGGGAAGCTCGTATATGACCATCGAGGCGGGGTACTCGGTGCAACCGCTACGATTGGGGTTATTGTCGGTTCGGACATCCCAATGTTTCTAGGCGCAATGATCATGGGGCCGCTTGGCGGTTATCTCATTAAGAAAATCGACCAGCTGTTCAAAGACCGAATCAGATCAGGCTTTGAAATGCTGATTAATAACTTTAGTGCAGGTATTCTAGGTGCCATTTTAGTCGCCATTGCTTTCTACGCCATCGGTCCAGTGGTACTAGGTTTGAATAAAGCCCTTGCGGCAGGTGTAGATATCATTGTCAATGCCCATTTACTTCCGCTGGCGAGTATCTTCATTGAACCAGCGAAAGTATTGTTCTTAAACAATGCCATTAACCAAGGGATTTTAGGTCCATTAGGAGTAGAGCAAGCGGCGAAGACAGGCCAGTCTGTTCTGTTCTTGCTTGAAACAAACCCAGGGCCAGGTCTCGGTGTTCTTCTAGCTTACATGTTCTTTGGAAGAGGGACGGCAAAGCAGTCTGCACCGGGTGCGATTGTCATTCAATTCTTAGGGGGAATCCATGAGATTTACTTCCCATACATCTTAATGAAGCCAAAGCTCATTTTGGCGGTTATTGCTGGGGGAGCAAGCGGCGTTCTGACCTTTACACTGTTAAATGCAGGCTTAAAGGCTGTGCCGTCACCAGGAAGTATTATCGCTCTTATGCTCATGTCACCAAAAGGCGGCCACCTTGCCGTTTTAGCAGGTGTTGTCGTGGCAGCGGTCGTATCGTTCCTTGTCGCTTCTGTTATTTTAAAAGCATCTAAAGCAGTGGACGAAGACTTAACAGCAGCAACAGAAAAAATGCAAGACATGAAAGGCAAGAAAAGTGCAGCAGCAGCTGCTCTTACAGCACAAAAAGAAGGTGCTGAAGCAAGCGAGCAAGCAGCATCTCCGGATGAAATCAATCCAGATAACGTGAACAAAATCATCTTTGCCTGTGATGCAGGAATGGGCTCAAGTGCGATGGGCGCATCCGTCTTAAAGAATAAAGTCAAAAAGGCAGAGCTTGATATTGATGTGACAAATACATCCATCAGCAACATCCCAGATGATGCCGATGTGGTCTTTACTCATAAAGATTTAACAGATAGAGCCAAGGCAAAACTGCCAGGAGCTGTCCATATCTCAGTTGATAATTTCTTAAACAGCCCGAAATATGATGAGCTGATTGAGAAATTGAAAAAATAACATGACGAAACGGGTTGAGTCCAATTTTTCCTAATTGAACTCCCCGTTTTGGTTGTTCTCTGATTTTCTATTCTAAAAAAGGTGTGTGATCTTTCATGAAACAAGTACTTTCAAAAGATAATATTTTTCTAAACGAACAAGCGGGCTCTAAAGAAGAAGCCATTAAAAAAGCAGGCGAAGTCTTAGTGGCAAACGGTTATGTCACAAGTGATTATGTGGACAAAATGTTTGAAAGAGAAAACATTTCTTCTACATTTATGGGCAACGGAATTGCCATTCCTCATGGAACAGAGGATGCGAAAGCGGCTGTCCTTCATTCAGGAATTTCCATTATCCAAATTCCAGATGGCGTTGAATATGGCGAGGGGAATATTGCTAAAGTTGTATTTGGTATCGCTGGTAAAAACAATGAACATCTCGATATTCTTTCCCAAATTGCGATTGTCTGTTCAGAGGAAGAAAACGTAGAGCGTATCATTCATGCAAAGGATCAGGATGAACTGATTGCCATCTTTAACGAGGTGAACTAACATGAAGGCACTTCATTTTGGAGCAGGAAATATTGGCAGAGGGTTTATCGGATCTTTGTTAAAAGCATCAGGCTTTGAGCTCGTTTTTACCGATGTAAATGAAGCGGTGATCAACGAGCTGAATGAAAAAGGAGAATACACGGTTGAACTCGCAGCACCAGGGCAGCAGCAAGAAGTGGTTGGTCCTGTGTCAGCCATCAATTCCGCAAAAGATCCAGCCGCATTAACAGAGGCAGTTGCAACAGCTGATCTCATTACAACAGCTGTTGGACCAGCTGTTTTGAACATTATTGCTTCATCGATTGCTGAAGGTTTAAAACAAAAAAAATCTGATCATATCATCAACATTGTGGCATGTGAAAATATGATTGGCGGCAGCTCTCATTTAAAGGAAGCTGTTTTCTCTCATTTAACAGCTGATGAACAAGAAGCGCTGTCACACACAGTTGGTTTTCCAAACGCTGCGGTTGACCGCATTGTCCCCATTCAGCACCATGAGGACATTTTGAAAGTATCAGTCGAGCCATTTTTCGAGTGGGTCATTGATGAGACAGGCTTTATTGGAGACGTTCCTCAGATCGATGGAGCGACCTTTGTACAAGATTTGACGCCTTATATTGAGCGTAAGCTCTTTACTGTCAACACAGGACATGCACTAGCTGCTTATGTCGGGTACGAAAAAGGCGTGCAAACGATTAAAGAAGCTGTCGATACACCAGAGATTCGTCAAGTGGTCGAAGGTGCACTTCACGAAACGGGCAGTTATTTAATCGACACATATGGTTTTCAAAAAGAAGAACATGATGCGTATATCCAAAAAATCATCAAACGATTTGAAAATGCCTTTATCTCTGATGAAGTCACGCGCGTCGCACGTTCCCCGCTTAGAAAGCTTGGAGCAAATGACCGTTTAATCGGTCCAGCGAAAAAAATCAGACAGCCACAGTATTTAATTAAAGGCATTGTGGCAGCTTTGGCTTACGACTTTACTGAAGACGAAGAAGCTGTTCGTCTGCAGGCATTACGAAAAGAAAAAGGCATTGAAGGTGTGCTGGAAGAGGTATGTGGACTCTCGCCAGCAGACGATCTTTATCAAGCCATTCTTAAAGAAACAGCTCGATAATGAGAAAAATCCCTTTCCAACGTGAGAAAGGGATTTTTTCTATGACTTTTTTAATACTTTTCCCTGCTTGACGATATATAAAGTAAGGGGGAATTTGTACATGAAAAAGAAAGCGTTTGCGTCAAGAAGTGTCTTTTTTCAATTAATGTCTGCCATTATCGTGATCACGATTTTAACGGGCGGACTTGTTGGAACAACGGGGTATTTGTTAGCGAAACATGTATTAATTGATGCAGGGAAAGCAGATTTAAAGCACATCGTCAGCGGAGCAATGGCCACACTTGAACAGTTGAATGACCGTGTGGAGAAAAAAGAACTGACGCTTGAGCAGGCGCAAGAACAAGCCCGGCTTTACTTGAGCGGACCCAAAAATGAAAACGGGAAGGGATACCAATCTCAAAAATCAGATTTTATCTATAAAAATAAAGGCTATCTGATCGCATATGGCACTGACTATTCTACCCAGGTTCATCCGGTCAACGACATTGGCGTCATTCCAGATAACACGACCAATCGTGAAAAAATGGTCGCTGGCGCTAATGCAAAAGGTGAGGATGCACACTATGTGACCTATATGGATAAGGACGATGCAACCGGCGAAGAAAAAGAAAAGCTCGCCTATATGAGCCAGTTTACGCCGTGGAATTGGAGTGTAGGTATCGCTGTCTTCCAGGACGAATTTTATAAAGAATTAGAGCAGATGAAGCTCTATATTATTCTCATTACAGCAGGTGTCGCCCTTCTGAGTCTAGGCGTCTTTTATTTAGCTGCCCGAGGAAAAGTCAGACTGCTGAAGCAAGTCACTGCTGCTTCAAAGGAAATTGCGGCGGGTAATATTGAACGCACGAACTTAAAGGAAACAACGGATGAAATCGGACAGCTGGCAAAAGGCTTTAACCATATGTCAGGAGAGCTCAGAACACTGGTGAGCGGTTTACAGGAAACGAGCAGTCAGCTTGTTGAATCAGCGACAGATTTATCGGCGATATCTGAAGAAACCTCAGCCAGCAGTGAAGAAATTGGACGAGCCATCGGAGACATTTCGACTGGAACACTTCATCAAGCATCCGATCTTGAAGTAGCCAATCAACAAATGACCCAGTTTAATCAATCTATTGAGAATGTCAAAGAACAGAGTGATCAAATTAAACGGATTTCCGACCAATCAAGTCAATCATCACAGCAGGGGCAGCAAATCGTACAGCAATTAAAACAATCGAATGAACAATCGATTCAGGCATCTCAAGGCATTAGAGCAGGAATCGAGCAGTTAACTACAAAAGTACAGGATATTTCTCAAATCACAGATACGATTGAAAGCATTTCAAATGAGACGAATTTACTGGCGCTGAATGCAAGTATTGAGGCAGCACGGGCGGGAGAGCATGGCAAAGGCTTCTCAGTTGTAGCGAGTGAAGTGCGGAATTTAGCAGAGCAGACAAAACAATCAGCCGTTCAAATTCAGCAAATGATTCAAGGCATTAAAGAAGAAACGACGGCAACAGCCGGCATCATGTCGAGCACAATGGATCGTTTTGCCGAGCTGGATGAAGCGGTGCATGCAACAGAACATGAATTCAATGCCATCTCTACATTGATTTCACAAACCATCGTTGAAACAAACGCGATGGCAAAAGAGCTGAATACACTGCTGGAGCAAAACGACCTCATCACAAAAGCCATGCACGGCGCAGCACATGTTTCTCAAGAAAATGCAGCGGCGATCGAAGAAATCACTGCATCCACAGACGAACAAGTGACAGCCATCTCTAATGTGGCTAAAGCAGCAGAAAGGCTCAATGAACTAAGCATGCGATTGAATCAGGACATTGCACGTTATCGTCTATAAATCATTTTGACGATGTATCACTTGTCAGGTACGATGAAGTTAATCAAAACCTTGCTCACGCAAACAAAAGGAGTGTTCCGGTCATGAAAAAGAAGATATTGATGTTCTTACCTTGTGGCTATGGATACTCCACTGCTGTTTTCTTTTAGGATAGATAGAAATTGGTGAAGTCTGTCTACAAAACGAAGAAACTAGCAGAAAAATAAACGTGAGTGAGGGATATCATATGGAAAAAATCACGAGAAAAAACCCAGAAAGTATGCCGAAACCTGTTGGTCACTACAGTCATATCACAAGGGTGCCAAAGGGTGCGGGATTATTTGTTACATCGGGTCAGGTAGGGTCAGATATAGATGGGCAGATCCCATCAAGCTTAAACGACCAAGTAACGAATACGTTTGAAAATATCAAAAAAATCCTTGAATCAGAAGGGTTGAATGAAGAACATGTGATCAAGGTCAATATATGGGCAACAGAAGAAATCGAATGGGTGTAAATTTTGGTTTTATTTTTCATTAATACAAAAAGCTATCCATAATAAAGGATAGCTTTTTTTAAGGATACGAATATCAATCGCTTATGGAAATATATTAAAAAATTTCCCTTGACTTGGTGTTCACTCCAAGTAGTAATCTGTGTTTACTATCGGAAACACAGAAAGGAAGAATAAAATGAACGAACAAAATAAAATGGTATTGATTACAGGAGCCAACTCTGGGATTGGATTGGAGCTGACGAAAAAGATTCTATCTCAAGGATGGGAAGTAATTGCTGTAATTCGTACTGACTTTCCAAATGATCAACCAATAATTATTGATGCTCTTAAAAAGAAGCTATTAAGAGTATATAAAGCTGATTTAGCCGAATTCTCCAGCCTTAGAAACGTACTTAGCCAGATTAAGAAAAGCGAGACCAAAATTGACTTGATTTTTAACAATGCAGGAGTCAGTTTTGCTGAATACAAATATTCCAAACAAGGGCGTGAAATTCATTTTGAAGTTAATACATTAGTGCCTTATATCGTTACAATGGAACTTAAAGAACTGTTACTACATGGGCAGGAGAAAACGATCATCAATACGTCTTCCAATTCTTTATTATTTTTGAAGCAATTTGACTTAAATACAGTAGTCGATCCTAAGATAATTCCATTTAAAAAGATTATAGGTCCATATGCGAACAGTAAATTAGCCCTTTCCCTGTGGACGAATGGAATTGCTCCGAAGCTATTGACCGAGGGAATAAAAATTCGCAGTGTCTGCCCAGAGCCAAACAGGACGAAGTTGACCAAAGGAAAGCTTTAGGATGGCCTGAGCTTAAAATTGAAATTGAACTATGGTGTGCGGATATATGATTCAAAAAAAGAACAGTGGAAACTGTTCTTTTTTACTTGAGCCGCTTTGTGATCCATCCAGCAAGGAACGTAAAGACGGTATAGACAATCACCCAAATGAGAAAGGATTCATTCCCGTCAATATAAGTGAACATGAAGATCATGCTCGCTAACAGCACAATCAAAGTAGGCATCCATACATTCTTCAAAAAGAGCGTGCCAAAAATGCCAATCAGCACAGAGAGAATAGGAAAGCCAAATACAATGAATAGAATAAAAACAGCCATAAGACTAACTCCTTTTAACAAGTGTTTACATCAAAACATAAAAGACCGACGCAGCCATGTGTGGAAGTGCAAAAATCATCACAAGAAAAGCCGTATCAAGGCGCCACATGCGGTGTTCTTTTGTTTCAGAATGATAGGCTGCTCGTGTCTCTTCTCCACTTGTCCAAGCACCCATTAGCACCCCAGACATCACGACCCCAATAATTGAGATGCCGCCACTGACAAACCCAATCCATTCAAGGTGCTGCAACAGGATAGCGGCGCTGCAAATCACAATCATTGAGCAAACACCGGCGAAAAAAGCATGTTTTTTTCTCATTCTGGTTCACTCCCTTCAAAGACAATTAGGAGACCGCATCACATATTTCAATGAAATGACCATCAGGATCAGACACATAAGCGACTGTTTGACCCCATGGTTTTTTTGCAGGTTCTTTGATGATCGGTACCCCTTTTTCTTTCATTGATGCAATCGTTTGCTCCACATCATCCACAACAAAGCCAATTTCAAACGTTTGAGATGTTTGATTTGTTTCAGGGACAGGCAATCCGAGTGCTTCTTTGACATCCTGGCGTGAATTAATCGATAACGTCACGTCTCCAGTGTCAAACTCAACATAGGATTCAACCCTCAATTTTATTGGGAAACCAAGTACATGCTGATAGAAATGAATACTCGCCTCCACAGCGTTTACATATAAAATGGTATATTTCATTTTCATGTGAAAAACTCCTCTCTTCATATACGTGTCAAAAACGGAAAGGTTTCCCACTCATTGTACCATATAGGATATAAGGTGTATTTCATGCCAAAAAAACCAAAATATTTAGCTCAATAGTCTTGAAAAACAAAAAGTGGTGACATATGATAAAAATGTAAAATTAGAAAAAATAGGGGGATTTTACATGTTGAAAAAAATCATGGTGGCTGTCCTGTCTTTAGGTCTTTTGCTAAGCTTTACACAAGTCGACACCCACACAGCAGATGCAAAAACGGTCAAGTCTTACAAAAACTGCAAAGCGCTGAACAAAGTGTATAAAGGCGGCGTAGCAAAAAGCAAAAACACGAAAAACAAAGGTGGAAAAACAAAGTACAAGCCTTATGTATCTAAAGCACTTTATCAAAAAAATAAGCACCTTGACCGCGATAAAGACGGCATTGCGTGTGAACGCTAAGCACATGTGAAAAAGACCTGCAACAAGGTCTTTTTTCTATGGGATCAAACTCGTCCCTTTGTACCTTCTTCCTCTTTATATTAAAATAAAGATAGTTTCAAAAATCGATACAAAGTGGGGTACTCAATTTGTCAACACAAGCTCATAAGAAAGACATCCGATTGATTGCCATTGATATGGATGGCACGCTGTTAAACAGTGAGCACATCATTCCAGAGGAAAATAAACAAGCCATTAAAGAGGCTGAAGCAAAAGGGGTCCATGTGGTCATTAGCACAGGGCGGACACTGATGACATGCCGAGAGCTGGTTGAGCCGCTCAAGTTATCGTCTTACCTCGTGACAGCAAACGGAAGTGAAATCTGGGATTCAAACTTCCAGCTGATCGAACGGGATCTGCTGCATCCTGATCACGTCCAAATGATGTGGGATTTAAAAAATAGGTACGAAACCGATTACTGGGCTTCGACTGTGGATAAGGTGTGGAGAGGTGAATTCCCTGAACGAATTCATGACCATGAATGGCTGAAATTTGGCTTTGATATTCATGATGATGACGTTCGTGAGGAAGTCCTCAATACATTGAAAACAAATAAGCACCTAGAGATCACAAACTCAAGTCCAACGAATATTGAAGTGAATGCAGCCGGCATTAACAAAGCGGCAGCTCTTGCAAAAGTAGCTGAACGCATTGGCTGTACGATGGATAACGTCATGTCACTTGGCGACAGCCTCAATGATATGGCCATGATTCAAGAAGCCGGATTAGGCATTGCGATGGGAAATGCCCAGGAAGTGGTGAAAGAGGCCGCTGATTGGATTACGGCTCCTAACACAGAACACGGCGTGGCAAAAGCCATCCAACATTGGGTGCTGTCTAAATAAGGTGCATTTCATTACAGAAAAAGTGAGAGGACTTTACCTCTCGCTTTTTTTGTTTTCTCCTAGTTCGATTGTTATATTTTCTGACAATTTCATGTGCAGTCTATCCAAAGTTGGTATAATCAATATAAATTCGAATATTCGGACTTTATATTCCGTATTTCGGAACAACAAGGAGGGATTCTATGTATCAAGTGGATATCAACTGTGATTTGGGAGAAAGCTTTGGTCAATACACAATCGGTGCAGACGAACAAATCTTAGAATATGTCACCTCAGCCAACATTGCTTGCGGTTTTCATGCAGGAGATCCAACGGTTATGAGAAAGACAGTCAGAATGGCATTGGATAAAGGGGTCAAAATTGGTGCACATCCTGGTTTGCAAGATTTGGCCGGCTTTGGCAGACGTCCAATGGCTATCTCCGCAGAGGAAGCCTATGATCTTGTCATCTATCAAATTGGCGCTCTATCAGCCTTTCTCAAGGCCGAGGGCGGTACGATGCAGCATGTCAAACCACACGGAGCTCTCTACAACATGGCGGCTAAAAATACTGAATTATCTGAATCGATTGCGCAGGCTGTGTATGATGTGGACCCAAACCTTGTGTTATTTGGTCTGTCAGGCAGTGAACTTGCGTTAGCAGGTGAACGAATAGGTTTGCAAGTGGCACATGAAGTGTTTTCTGATCGGACGTATCAAACAGACGGGACGCTGACATCGCGCCGCGAACCACATGCACTCATTGAAGAGGATGAGCGGGCCGTCCAGCAGGTTGTTCGTATGGTGAGAGAAGGCAGGGTTCGTACAGTTCAAGGAGAAGATATCGAGCTCAAAGCAGATACGGTCTGCATTCACGGAGACGGCAGCCATGCGCTTCAATTTGCGAAAACCATTACAGCGAAGCTAAAAGAAGCCGGTATTCATCTCAAGGCCTTTCAATAAAAATTGTCATCAAAGGGGGAAACAGCATGAAAACAGAGAAAGTCAAACACATGAAGGCTCCAAAGGGGAATCGGTCTATGCTGATGGGCGCTGCCTTTTTAATGGCGACGTCCGCGATCGGACCGGGATTTTTAACACAAACAACCGTCTTCACACAGCAGCTTGCGGCTAGCTTTGGGTTTGTCATTTTGATCTCCATTTTATTAGATATTTTTGCACAAACAAATGTATGGCGCATCATTGCCGTTTCAGAAAAACGAGGTCAGGATATAGCGAATATGGTGCTCCCGGGTCTGGGCTATGTGCTGGCCTTTTTGATTGTCATTGGAGGACTTGCCTTTAACATCGGAAATATCGCTGGAGCTGGTCTCGGTTTTCAGGTGATCACAGGAATTGATCCGCGAATCGGAGCAGCCATCAGTGCTGTGATTGCCATTTTGATCTTTGTGATTAAAGAAGCTGGGAAAGCAATGGACCGTTTCACACAAATAGCAGGTTTTGTCATGATTGGCCTGATGCTGTACGTGGCGGTTTCAACAGCACCGCCCGTTGGAGAAGCAGCGCTCAGAACATTTGTCCCAGAAGAAATTGATATTTTATCAGTAGTGACACTTGTCGGGGGGACAGTTGGCGGCTATATCGTATTTGCTGGTGGGCATCGTCTATTGGATGCTGGCATTAAAGGGAAGGATGCACTTCCTCAAGTGACAAAAAGCTCTGTTTTCGGCATTCTCATTACATCTGTGATGCGTGTCGCTTTATTTTTGGCCGTTCTAGGAGTGGTCTCAAAGGGCTTGCAGATAGATCCATCCAACCCGCCCGCCTCTGTTTTTCAATTAGCTTCAGGAAATATCGGATATAAAATGTTCGGGATTATTATGTGGGCTGCGGCGATTACATCCGTCATTGGAGCAGCATACACATCTGTTTCCTTCTTTAAAACCTTCTCACCAAAAATTGAGCAAAACCAGCGTGGTATCATCATTGGCTTTATTGCCCTCTCGACCATTTGTTTTATTACGATCGGAAGACCAGTGAACATCTTGATATTAGTTGGAGCAATCAATGCATTGATTTTGCCGCTCGCCCTTGGCACATTACTCGTTGCGGCGTATAAGAAAGACATTGTCGGAGATTATCGTCATCCATTCTTTTTGACAGTGACTGGTGCATTTGTTGTGGTCATTATGGCGATGATGGGCGGCTATACCATCATTAATGAAATCCCGAAACTATGGAGCTGATTCAGATGAATACTTATCAAACATATGAGCCATCACAGATGAGAGAATTGATTCGCGAAAAAAAGATCACAGGACCAACGGCTGGCTTTGCAGAAGGGTTTGCTCAAGCCAATTTAATGATTGTCAAAAAGGAACTTGCCTTTGATTTTCTTTTATTTTGCCAGCGGAATCCGGCTGCATGTCCATTGCTTGATGTACTGGACCCAGGTGATCCAGTGCCAAGAAGGTCGGCGCCTCAAGCGGATATTCGTACGGACTTTCCTAAGTACCGTATTTACCGAAAAGGGATTCTTGAAGAAGAGGTGACAGATATCACTGCTTATTGGGAGGATGATATGGTTGCCTTTCTCATTGGATGCAGTTTTACGTTTGAGCACGCGCTTATGCTGAATGACATTCCTGTCCGCCATATTGAAGACGGTCATAACGTACCCATGTATCAAACGAATATAGCTTGTGAGAAAGCAGGAGTCTTTCATGGCCCGATGGTGGTCAGCATGAGACCCATTCCGGCGCATCAAGTCACAAGAAGTGTTCAAGTGACATCTCGATTTCCATCAGTCCATGGTGGTCCAATTCATATAGGGGACCCAGCGGTGATTGGCATTTCCGATGTGAATCAGCCTGACTTTGGAGAACCATCTGTGATCAAAGAAGGAGAAGTCCCGGTGTTTTGGGCATGTGGTGTGACGCCGCAAGCCATTGTCATGCATACAAAACCCGACATTGCGATCACTCATGCACCCGGGCATATGTTCATCACAGATCGAAGAGATCAAAAGCTAGGTGTACTGTAGAAAGAGAGGTGTCCTCAAGTGGCTTTTTCAACGATAAAAGATTCCATCACCTACCACCCGCTGGGAGATGCAGCGATCGTCATCCAAGCTGGAGCTGACATACGTGAGGAGATTCATGCACGTGTTGAGCAGCTGTTTGCATGTATTGAACAGCACCCATTTGAAGGGTATGTAGAAGCAGTTCAAGCCTTTACAAGCGTGACTGTTTTTTACGAGCCTTATACCGTACATCAATCGGCCCAGCTTCAAACACAAGACCTGTCTCCATATGAATGGGTCAAAGGCTATATTGAACAACTTCTTGAAGACAAATGGCAGGAGGGAGTTCAGGTGAAGCGCCGCATCGTTGACATTCCAGTCTGTTACGGGGGAACGCTGGGCCCTGATTTAGAAGAGGTTGCCCGTATCAATGGTTTAACGCCAGAAGAAGTCGTGCGTATTCACACTGCCGGCACGTACCTTGTCTATATGATTGGATTTGCCCCAGGGTTTCCGTTTTTAGGCGGGCTGTCTGAAAAGATCGCAGCACCACGCAGAGAAACACCAAGGATGTCCATTCCAAAAGGCTCTGTTGGTATTGCAGGAAAGCAGACAGGTGTTTATCCAATTTCTACACCCGGGGGCTGGCAGCTCATTGGACAAACCCCGCTGCCGCTTTTTCGCCCAGCCGAGGAAATTCCGAGTCTATTGAAAGCAGGGGACGAGGTCAGATTTGTCCAAATGTCTGAAAAGGAATTTTTCAGCATGAAGGAGGCAGAACGTTGAGTATTCATGTCATCAAGCCAGGGATGTACACAACCATTCAAGATAAAGGGCGGCAAGGCTATCAAAAGTATGGCGTCTTAACGAGCGGCGGCATGGACCCGCTCTCACTTAGAATCGCCAACATTCTCACCGGCAACCAAGAAAATGAAGCCGTGCTGGAAGTGACGTTGATGGGGCCAGGGCCTGTGCTCACATGTGAGAGGGATCAGCTCATTGCATTCACTGGTGCTGATGTTGAGATTGATATTGATGGAGAGCGGGCACCATTATGGAAGCCGCTCTTTGTCCGATCAGGAAGCACGATCACTTTTGGTCTTTGTAAGAGAGGCTGCCGCGTTTATCTTGCTGTGGCAGGTGGATTTGATGTGGAACCAGTCATGAAGAGCAAAAGCACCTATGTCAGAGCAGGGATCGGTGGACTGAAAGGACGACCGCTTGAAAAAGGCGACGTTCTGCCTGTTGGAGAGCCGTCTATCGTAGCGGATCATTTGTTTGATAGGCTGAAAAATAAAGTGAAACAGGCGGGATACGGCGCACCCGATTGGACAGTGAGTCATGATCATTTTTTACCGCTGCGGAAATCACCAGTGATTCGTGTGCTGGCAGGCAGGCATCTTTCTCATTTTCAAGAAACATCTCAAACCGAGTTTTTTGAGCAGCCTTATCAGGTCACACCCCAATCAGATCGCATGGGCTGCCGGCTAAAGGGAGAGCCGGTTCATTTAAAAGAAAAGCTGGAATTGATCTCAGAAGCGGTCGCCTTTGGATCTATTCAAATTCCTCCTGATGGCCAGCCGATTATTCTGCTGGCAGATCGACAGACGACAGGCGGATACCCGCGTATTGGAGAAGTAGCGACTGTTGATTTGCCGCTTATTGCACAGGCGATGCCTGGGGCAAAGCTGTATTTTGAACAAATAGATCATCGGGATGCAGAGCACGCGTTATTTAAGCAAGAAGCAGAACTGAGGGAGCTGGCCGCAAGGATCAAGCTGGAAGCATTCTCGTTTAGAAAAGGTGAAGAAGATGCAGAACACAAATAAAACGGTTGTGAAATCAATGGAGATTTTGCGGCTGTTTATTGCTCACGATCAATTAACATTAAATGAAATGATTGAGCTTTCCGGTATGCCGAAAACATCTGTCCATCGCATGGCGAGCTCTTTAGCCGATATGGGACTGTTAGAGAAGCAAGAAACAGGTGTTTATCGATTAGGCTTAATGTTCCTTGAATACGGTCAGCTTGTGGCGGACCGCCTTGATATTCGAAGGATTGCAAGACCATTTATGGAAAGCTTACGGGATGAAGTAGGAGAAGCTGTACAGCTCATTGTTCGTGAGGGCGACGAAGCCATTTACGTGGAAAAGATTGAAGGTACGCAGCCTGTTCGACTCTACACCGCCGTTGGCAGACGGTCTCCCCTATATGCGGGTGCCTGTGCGAGAAGTATTCTTTCCTTTTTGCCAGAAAGAGAGAGACTTGCCTATATTGACTCAATTGAGCTGGGGAAGATCGGAATTGGGACCATCACAGATAAAGAGGTTCTAAGAAACATGCTGGAAGAATCAAATGCGCGGGGATATACGCTAAGCTATTCTGAGCTTGAAAACTATACAGCTGCGATTGGAGCTCCTATTTTCAATCATCTAGGGGAAGTGGCAGCAGGTATTAGCATTGCAGGATTTGAAGCAGGCTATCAAAAAGAACGCTTACCTTACTTAATTAAACAGGTGAAAAAAGCCGCCAGTGAT
Source organism: Bacillus sp. PAMC28571 (assembly GCF_014250435.1). NCBI lineage: Bacteria > Bacillati > Bacillota > Bacilli > Caryophanales > Bacillaceae > Bacillus > Bacillus sp. PAMC28571. Next base: position 164,952 of record NZ_CP060191.1, read on the forward strand.
ATTTCGAGAGAATTAGGTTTTTCTGAACAAATAAAAAGCCAATGACCGTAAAGATCATTGGCTTTTTGTGTGCAGTTGATTAGAAAGTTTTTCCTAAAGCTTTCGCACGTTCGATTGCATCTGCTTTAATTTGCTCTGCTTTCGCAGGCTCAGCATTGTGGCCTTCAACGATAAGACCTTCGAAAGAAGGGATTCCGAAGAAGTTAGCGATTGTACCAAGGTAACGATGACCTGCTTCAAGTTCAGCAGCAGGACCTTCAGAGTAGTATCCGCCACGTGCTTGGATGTGAAGAGCTTTTTTGTCTGTTAATAATCCAACAGGACCTTGCTCAGTGTATTTGAATGTTTTACCAGCTACAGCAACAGAGTCGATGTATGCTTTAAGAACTGGTGGGAATGAGAAGTTCCAAAGTGGTGAAACAAATACATATTTGTCAGCAGAAACGAATTGATCACTTAATTCGTTTAGACGAGCAACTTTCGCTTGCTCTTCAGCTGAAAGTGTATCGAAACCAGCGCCAGATTGAAGTTTGCCCCAGCCAGCGAATACATCTGCATCAATGTGAGGGATGTTTTCTTTGTACAAATCGATATGTACAACCTCGTCACTTGGATTTGCTTCCTTATAAGATTCGATAAATGCCTTAGCAGTAGCCATACTGTAAGAAACTGTTTCATCATGCGGATGTGCAGTGATGTATAAAACTTTTGCCATGTTCATTCAATCCTTTCTGTTTCGGTTATTTTTTTAGCGTATCCCAAAGGTACACTGAAGATGTGGCATCTTTAATCATATTGGAATGCTATGAAAAAGATGTAACAAGCACAGTTACATGAAAACTGATATTTTCATTGTAATCACTATGTAGTTTGAAGTCAAGGTAAAAAGTCTCGAAATCAAGATAAAAAGTTTGTAAATTTTTCTGGAACGCGTAAACACGCAGTTTTCAGCGCAAAAAGCCTACTCTTATTGAACAAAAAATTGATCGATATCGCAAGTAAAGAGTTTGTAAAGGCGCTGCATCTCAAAAAAAGATGGATGCCCCTAAGTCATCTGCTACAAGCATCTGTTCTACGGTTTCGTATATATAAGAGAAGGCAGGAGAGAGTGAGGGATAAGAGTGGGACGATCCTATGTTGCGATTGGAGATTCCTTAACAGTTGGGGTGGGGGCACGTTTATTTGGCGGAGGATTTGTTCAGCGGTTTTGGTGGATGCTTGAAAAAAAGACGCATGCACCAGTTGAGCTGTCCGTATTTGCAAAATCAGGATTAACGACCGAGCAGATTTTACAACTCTTCAAACGGTCAGAGGTGAGACGTTCGATTGCGGCAGCTGACATCATCACCATCACAGGCTGTGGGAATGACCTTGTTCAAGCTGTTCAGCAGTATGAGGAAAGTGAAGATGAAAAGAAACTGCTGCAAGCAGTCATACATTGTCAGGCGAATTTTAGCAAGATGATTCAAGAAATCGCTCAGATCAAAAGAGGGCAGCATCAGCCCTACTACGTGTATTTCATGAATTTATATAATCCATTTCCGCAAATACCAATAGCCGGTCGGTGGCTTCAGCAATATAATCAACAGCTTCGTTTGCTTGCTGCGAATCCGCATGTAGAAGTTGTGGATGTGTACCGGGCGTTTGAAGGACATGAAAGAGCCTACTTATCGATTGATCAATTTCACCCGAATCCTAAGGGGTATGAAGCGATGGCAGAAGCATTGTTTAAGGCATACTGTAAACAGCTGTAATCCGTGGGATTGCAGTTTTTTTCATCCTTTTCAATATATGACGGTTTCGATATGATAAAAGAAACGAAGGCGAAAGAGGTGTGCAGGCATGGAGGAAATCAGTGCGTTTTTTCAAAAGGTGTCAGGAACGGCTTATGAAGTAGGAAAACAGCAGGCTGTCTGGCTTAAGGAGAACCCGTTGCTAAAGACACAATATATTCGAACAGAACCGGTAACACAACAGGCTGTGAAAGAAACGAAGCAGTTGATCCGTCCCTTTCTTCCTCAATTAGATGAAGAGATTGCTGGATTTTGTGATGAAATGCAATTAGATGAGTGTTATTTGACCTTTTTCTATTCATCTTATCTTCAGCCTGGCTGTTCCCATTGCGTGAGGCAGGGGAATATGGCGGCCGGTCAACAAACGGTCATGCTGCGTAACTATGATTTCTCCCCGATTTTTGATGATATGCGTCTTGTGACGACACATGTGAAAGGCTCAGTATATCATACAGGCTCGTCGCTGCTGTTGTTTGGCAGATCTGATGGAATGAATGAGCATGGTCTTGCTGTGACTTTCTCTGCTTGCGGTCCGCCGGTTGGCAATGAACCCGGTTTAAAGCCTCCAGCCGTCGCCGGTTTGCAGGTGTATCATGTGATTCGCTCTGTTCTGGAATCCTGTCCAACGGTTGAGGAAGCCATTCGCTCTATCGAGGAAATGCCCGTTGCCTCAAATGTTCATATCATGCTTGCCGATCGAAAAGGAAAGGCGGCTGTGATTGAAATCATTGATGGTCAAAAAAGGGTGAGGAGACCGGAGAGAGGTTATATTGCTGCAACGAATCATCCGGTAGCTGATCAAACAGCAAAAGGGATGACCAAGCATCATTCTGTTGTCAGATACGATATGTTAATGGAAGCTTTAAAAGAGCAACGATCAAGTGATTCTCTTGTGAAGCTGTTCCAGACAGAATATCCTGATGGTCTGACTGTGCACAATTATGAGGAGCTGTTTGGAACGATGCGAACCGTCATGTTCCGTCCAGAAGAAGGCACAATCGATTATTGCTTTGGCTCTCCCGTATACAATCCGACTTATTCTTTAAAAGCCGGGGATTCATTGCCTTTTCAAGAACAAAAGGTTCAATTTCATCAAAAGGATTATGGATCGTCATTTTGGAGAAGTGTCTGATGATCCCTTGTTTATATTTTGTCATAGCCGCTGTGCCAAATTCAGATCAACTTAAGATTGCAGCGCTCGTTGAAAGCGTTTTATATTAAGGTGTGACAATAGACCTATTTATACAGAAGGAGGCATTTCATGTACATAACGGCACGAGAACAGAAAGTCATTAAATACATCATTCAGCAAAATCGTTATGTCACCATTCGTGAGATAGCCGATTCTGTTCAGGTAAGTACTAGAACGATCCATAGAGAACTAAAATCCATTAAACCAATATTGAAAGATTATCATCTTTCATTAGATAAACAGCCGGGGAAAGGCTTGAAGGCAGTCGGCGAACAGGAGGATAAACAGCGGCTTCTTGCTCATATGTCAAATGAGGATCAAATCGAATATAGCTCAGATGAACGAAAGCTCTTAATTCTATGTGCGCTGCTTGAAGCGAAGGAACCGGTGAAATTATACACACTCGCAGCTGACTTGCAGGTCACAAATGCGACGATCAGCTATGATTTAGATGAACTAACAGAGTGGATTGCTCCATACGGTTTGCAGCTTATCCGCAAGCGCGGGTACGGCATTGAATTAAAAGGGCCGGAGGAAGCAAAACGAAAAATTGTCGGCAATCTCATTGTTGACCGGCTCGACATTCAATTATTTTTAGAAACGATTGAAATGAATATCAAACATCGAACGAAAGCGACGGAAAAGGTGTTTGGCGTTGTCAGCAGAGGACAGCTGCTAAAGGTAGAAAGGCTGCTCTTTCATTTGAAAGATCGACTGTCACTCTCATTATCTGATAGTGCCTATATTGCACTTGTTGTTCACTTAACCTATGCCATCGAACGTATTCAGCTTGGGGAAACCATTCGAATGGAAGAGGAAGAGCTGCTGGAATTAAAGCGGACGAAGGAATTTGAATCATCACTTCGAATGGCAAGGGCGCTTGAACGCATGTTTAATGTGGAGATTCCTGAAGCGGAGGTCGGATATATGACCATCCATCTTCGCAGTGCAAATCGCAGCTTTGGGGCAGAATACCGTATTGATGAAATTGAGCTGGATATAGCGCTGAGAACGAAAAAGCTCATTGATTTTATTTCAAATAAAACCGGCTATCATCTCAATGAAAATGATTCATTGTATGAGGGGCTCGTGTCTCATCTTGAGCCTGCCATGAACCGTCTAAAGGAAAAGATGAGAATCTATAATCCGCTCACACAACAAATAAAAAAAGACTACTTTTTGCTGTTTATGGCGATTGAAGAAGGAGTCGAGCGTTTCTTTCCAGAGATTGAATTTCCAGAGGATGAAATCGCCTTTCTTGTGCTTCACTTTGGCTCAGTGCTTGAAATCAAAAAAGAAGAAACAAAAATTCATGCGCTCGTTGTTTGCTCAAGCGGGATTGGTTCCTCGAAAATGCTCGCCTCCCGGTTGAAAAAAGAATTGCCGGAGATCGCCAAATTCGATCTATCCTCCTTGATGGAGCTAAAGGAAATCGATGCATCAAGCTATGACATGATTGTCTCGACCGTTCCGATTCCCTATGAGCATATCGATTACATTATGGTCAGCCCGCTTTTAAACGAGGATGATGCCATGCGTGTGAAGGCTCATATTAAACGGAAGATTCCTTATATCATCGAGAAAAAAAGAACAAAAGAATCTCCTAAAGAATTGGTGCAAGAAACCGTTGATATGATGGCGGTTGCAGAGCAGGTGGCGAATTATATGTTTGTGATTCGCAGCATTCTGTCCCATTTTACCATCGAAAAAAGAAAGACGATGCCGCAGCATGATGAAACCATCAGGCAGCTGCTTTGTCAGCTTGAAGAGGAAGGGTTTATCATACATGCGGATGATGTAGCGGGCGGCCTTTTGGAACGTGAACAGCAAGGCGGCTTAGGCATACCTGGGACTGAGTTTGCTCTTTATCATTTAAAGCATGCATTCATCAAAGAACCAATCTTTCATATTTATGATCTTGATCAGGCATACGAGGTTAAAAGCATGGATGGCGGGCAGCAGCAGATGTCACGAATGCTCATGATGCTTGCGCCGCAAGAGCTTGGCAAGGAAGGGTCAGAAATGTTTAGTCTGATCAGTTCATCCATCATTGAAAGTGAAGAAAGCATGGCGCTTTATGGACAAGGAACAAAGGAAGACATTGAACAGAAATTACATCAGCTTTTCTATCAATTTGTCAAAGAGGCAAAGTGGTAAGAAAAAGGCCGAGAGCTTATTCGCTTCTCGGCTTTTTTGCTGTGACACAGACGGCAAGGGTAGGGCGAATTTCTTCATACTCAATAGAAAATTGGTCAAACCCAGCAAACTGCAAGTCGTTTAATATGTTTTCACCCATCTCTTTTGTCCGATTGGCATCAGCTCCTTTTTCTCTTGGCTGCATCACAATAACGAGTGTTCCGCCTGGTTTCAAGGTGTGATAAAGATTGAGTAAGCCCGTTTTTGGATCATCCCAAATCGTAAAATTGTTAACAGACAGCACTTTATCATACTGCTCTCCGGGAAGACGTGTTTTCTCGATTTTTCCGACATACAGCCGAACCTGTTTGTCTTTTGCCCGTTTGCTGACGCGTGACTGTGCTTGCTCCTGCATGGTGGAAGAAGCATCAAGCCCATCAATATGAAGATCTTGATAATGCTTGAGCATATGTTTAATACTGTAGCCGGGTCCATAGCCAATTTCTAAAATGTTTTCACCATCTGTCAAATCTAAGTGGCGGATGGCCCACTGATTCAATGCTTTATTTTCATTTGCCATAATGAGTCCAGCAATGCTTCCGAGCCAGCCTTTTGGTCTGCTAAAGGTTTTCGAAATAGACAGCATGTGAGAACGCTCCTTTTTGATGATCATGTAACCGATTTTTCCCCTCTTCAAACATGCTGATTTTCGGGAACACATCAGTACAGCTTTATGATGTTTGAGTGAAAAAATGAGGTGGTAATGAAAGGATACATCAACAAATCAAGGAGGAGCTTATACATGGATTTACGTGAATATTTAACAAATGGCATTCCGCGCCAAACGCAGGATCAGCAGCCAGGCAGTGAAAGAGAAATGAATCCAGCGCCGATCTTTGAGGATGAATCATATCAAGGTTCTGGCAAGCTTAAAGGAAAAGTGGCACTGATTACAGGCGGAGATAGTGGAATTGGACGGGCAGTATCTGTTGCCTATGCAAAGGAAGGTGCACATGTTGCCATTGTGTATTTAAATGAACATGAGGATGCAGAGGATACGCAAAAGCGTGTAGAACAAGAAGGCGTTAAATGCTTAACGATTGCAGGAGATGTCGGTGACGAAGCCTTTTGTGAGAAAGCAGTAGAAAAAACAGTTGAAGCCTTTGGTCAATTAGACATTTTAGTAAATAATGCGGCTGAACAGCATCCGCAAGAACGTATTCAAGATATTTCGAGTGAACAGCTTCACCAAACCTTTAGAACCAACTTCTATTCCTATTTCTATTTTACGAAAAAGGCACTGGATTATTTAAAACCAGGAAGCTCCATCATTAATACAACATCAATTAACCCATATCGGGGAAACCCAGTGCTGATTGATTATACGGCGACAAAAGGAGCCATTAACGGCTTTACGCGTTCTATGGCACAATCGCTTGTGAAAGATGGGATTCGGGTGAACGGTGTAGCGCCAGGTCCAATTTGGACGCCACTCATTCCATCTACATTTGATGAAGACAGTGTGGAAAGCTTCGGCGCAGAAACCCCAATGGGAAGACCAGGACAGCCTGTTGAGCATGTCGGCTGCTTTGTCCTGCTGGCTTCTGATGAATCGTCTTATATGACAGGACAAACACTTCATGTCAACGGCGGTTCCTTTATGAATACATGATCTACCGCGGCACCGCCCAGCTTTGATTGGGCGGTGTTTTTAGTATTTCTTGCGATTTTTCTGCACAGATATGACAGACCATACGATAATGCCTACAACAACTGCCGCAATGACAAGTGAACTCAAATGGAACATCGTTTCATGATGCATGTTCAATTTCTCCCTTCATTGAACCTGTTTTCTATAGCATCAGCCAGAAGGTCTCTTTTTATGAAAAACACATTTCTTTGTTTAATGAATGGGCTGTCGTGGAAACCTACGTATACGGATGAAATTTTGAAGGAGTGAAACGATATGTCTCAAGAAGAATTAAAACAGAAGGTATTAAACCTATTAGATGAACAAAAGGTCGGGACACTAGCGACTGTTGAACAGGATAAGCCGCATACTCGCTACATGACGTTTTTCCATGAAGGTCTGACGTTATATACACCAACGAGTAAAGAAACACATAAAGCAGATGAAATTGAAAAAAATCCGAATGTTCATATTCTTATTGGATATTCAGGCGAAGGATTCGGTGATACTTATGCAGAAATTGCAGGTACCGCAACATTAACCGATGATCGGGAACTGATCGACCGTCTTTGGTCTGATGAGATGGAGAAATGGTTTAAAGGAAAAGAGGATCCGAATTTAGTGATTCTGAAGATTGAGCCAACCTCCATTCGTTATATGAATGAAGGAAGCCGTACACCAGCAGAATTATCACTTTAACACTTGCGTAAGCAGGGGGAATGTGTTATAGTTTTATATTAGTGTTGAAATAAGCAAATAAATAAAGAAAGTAAACTTTCTTTTTTCTATGACATAATGAGAAGCAATAGAGCTTCTACTTGATAAGAACGAGACGCTGTCAAAGCGAACAAACTTATTCTTTTCCTTCTGCACCCGCCCCCTATAAAAGCGGAAGAATGGAAAAAAGACGTTTTGATTTACAATTCACACTGGCACGGCTTCGGAGCCGTAAGGACGAATGAGAGGTAGGGCTTTCGTTGTCTTGTTATCCAGAACTTCCATGGCGTTTACTTTCAAACGTAGGTTCACTCGGAACACATATGACACACTGATATGATCGAATCTTAATTCATACACTCCGTAACGGAGATTAAACATTGATTATTTATTTGCATGAAAAGAGTAAGGAACAGGCTGCCATCTATTTGGCAGCCTTTTTCATTAGGTCAAACAATAGAACCCCGAAACCAATGAGAACAAGAAAAGGAAAAACAAAGGTCGCAACCATCCGCATAGCGTCCGCTCCAAAAGGGTTCGATACTAACAGCAGGCCGATAAATGCAAAGATCATCAGAGTGAATAAAGCGGGCTTCATGATCATTTACTTTGTCCTTTCTTCTGATACTGCCAAATTCTCTCAATAAAAAAGAACATAACCGCAAACAAAATAGAAAACATGAACATGTCCAGCAGTGTCACGCCTCTATTTGGGTGCACAAGACCAAACCAAACGAATTGCAGAACAAAAGAAATCACAAAATAAAGAATGGATTTTTTCATTATTGTCCTCTTTTCACTTATTTTTTTGTCCCTTAAGCCACATCAGCCAAATGATGAAGGAACCAATCACACATGAGAGCAAAGTGACAGGCGGCAAGGTGTGCCAGCTAGTCAGCCCCTTTACAAAACACATATAAAAAAAGAAAATGGAAATGGATACGAGTACCCATTGCTTGAACCAGCGAGGGACACGCAGCCAAGCTGCTAGAATGATTGATGATAGCTTATCCAATGAGATAACTCCTTTTTTGAATCTGATTGGATTTTATCGTAAACAACAAAGTTTGTAAAATATGGATTTTAGGGGCTTTGATGGTATTCTTCTAGCATGAAACATTTTCGCTGTACTGACGTATAAGGTAAAGGAACCTCATGAAAGGAAGCGATCAAGTGAAAAGAATACCAGTGATTTTCCTCAGGTATATTGTCTTCTTTATTCCAGCAATCATTCTTAGTTTCTTGGTGTGGAACCACTACCAAGATGATTTGTCAGCAGGGAAAGCGACGCAATATGACGTCAGACGAATATTTACATTTGATGAAGGGAAACGAGTGGTGAGTGCTGTATCAAAAGACCAGCAACTCCATTTTGTAATGTATGATCCTCAATCAGGAAAAATAATCAGTGAATGGTCCACGGAAAGCGATACGTTTAATGAAATGGTGCCATCCATTCAAGGTAACAATCTCTTACTTGCTTTAAAAAATAAAGAGGGGCAGCTTTTGATCGAGAAACTAACGCCTAGCGGAGAAAAGAAAGAGCTCATTAAACAAAACTTGCAGATTCCCTCATTTTTAAAAACGAATACATACCAATGGAATGGACGGCTCGTATTTACAGGAGAAATGGAAGGTGCCGCTACAGTCCTAGGTGAGCTAAAGAATGGTCAGTTTTTTCATGTGCACAATCTCAACAAACTGAAGCTGCCAGCAAGACCCGTTTCCATCGATGCCGTCATGAACTCCTTTAGAGGCCAGACGCCTATACCTATATTTGAATTGACTTTAAAAAATGACCAGAAAGCATATGTCAGCGGAGTCTCAAACGATAAGCATCAGCTTGGGGTCTATGTCTCCAAAAACGCTGAACCGTTTAGCCTCATTAAAGATAAAGTGGAGAAGCAGCTAGCAAAAACAATTGGAACATCCCAAAACTTTGCCGTCGCTGTCGAATCTAACTATCCAAAAAGACCAAGGAAAGTGAATGCAGATGGAGGGCTTGGTGAAGTCGTCCCAACACCAAAACCGATTTATCAAACCTTTATCTACCAGCTTAATGAAGAAGAAGTTCTTCTTGTAGGCTCTACAGCAAAGGACGAAGCAAAAGGCAAGCTGACTGGTTATATTTACAACCACCGCACAAATAAGACGACGTCTGTCAGCAAGCTTTTTCAGTCGTTTTCATATGAAATTTTAAACAGAGAAGGACTATTTTTTCATAAAAATGTGAATAGTGATTGGATCTATTATTCATTCGAAAATCAATTAACGGGTGCATTTGAGACGAAAAGCAAACAGCTAAAGGAATTTCCTTTGCAAAAAGTCATCTCAATCGAAAACGCAAGCCCTGCTCACCAAACATCATTTGACACCTTTATGCAATATGTCATGAAAGGCGGACCGCTCATTCTCAACTGGGCAATATGGCTGTTTATTCCATTGCTGTTATTTGTACTAGCCATCTTCCTGCCGCCGATTTTGAGATTGGTGAGAAACAACAAAATCAAAGACAGTGTCACATTAGAAGCCAATATTGTGTCTGTTAAAGAAACGGGCACCTACATCAACGAACAGCCGATTATCAAAATGCAGCTGCAATTTCAATATGATGGGCAAAATATCGAGAAGACGATTAAAACGGTTGTATCCTATACCCAGATACCACAGCCGGGTCAGCGTATCGCCATTCTCTATAATCCGCAGAAGAAAAAGGCGATGCTCTTAAAAGAAGGTGACTTCTCGCAGCCAAGTCAGCCAAAGTTCATCAAAGGCGCTGTTTTAAGAAATATAGAATCATATGGAACCGTAGGACGAGGCACGGTCTTATCGCTTACATTTGAAGCAGATCAGAAAAGGTATACCATTCCGATGATTCAAGCCGCTGGTTTTGAATTTACAACAGGAGAAAAAGCCGATCTTGTCGACATCAACGGCCAGCTCAAAATGGCAGCCTATGGCCATGAAGTGCGGAATCGATCGGGGAAAGATGTGACGTTAACAGGAACGATCCAGCGTGTGAAGCAATATCCAATTGCCATCCATGAACAAAAGCCTATTCAGCTTGATGTGACGGTTTCAAACGGAGATGAGTCTATCACAAAAACGGTCAGCCAGTTTATCCCTGATCATATGCAGGTCGCAGCGGGCACTCAAATCACGATCCAGACAAAGAAAGAAGAGCTGGATAGAGAAATGGGTCTCATGCAAGAGAAACAAGGAAGTGCAAAAGTGACCAATGTTGAATTTGCGGGCGTCATCGGCAATCTGCCGTTAGCGATCATTCAGGTTGAGAGAAATGGCATGATGTATGAAGTGAAACAGCCAATCGATCCAATCACCAGCGTCTTGCCTGGTGATGAATTATGGGTGGCATATCACGACATGACGCGTCGAGCAGCCATTGTGAAATATGCATCAATATAAAAAAGCGTTCCTTTATCAGGACGCTTCAGCGTAAGGACTAAGGGCTAAAACGAATGTTGTTTTAGCCCTTTTTGATTAAGCTTTTGTATCATATTGGCGGAGCACCTTATCGTAGGCGAAGTTACCGAAAGGAATGAAAGCCGCAAAAAAACCAGCGATGGACCATTTCAAATGCCAGCGAACTTTAAAAGTCACATATGCCAAAATGAGCATATAGATGACAAACAATGCGCCATGAAGAGAGCCTACAATAGTGACTGCCATCGGAATATCCGCAAAATATTTTAGAGGCATGGCAATTAAAAGAAGGGTTAAAAGAGACATACCCTCAATAAAACCCGCCTGTCGAAGACGGCTAATACTTGTATGCATATACAAATCCTCCTGTATAAAAGCTAGTTTCTCATCTTCTAATATAAACGAAAGATCGTCTGGACATGCTGAAATCTACGAAAAATTCAAAATATGTTCATGGAATGCTTAAAAAATGGGAAAAGTCCTTTACTCTTTCTTTGTTTTAGAGAGTACTTGCTTTAAGTGCATGACATCATGTAATAAATGCTCTGTCATTGCTTGAACCGCTTCTGTGGAGCGGCGCTCTTTTATTTCAGAATAGATGGCTGTATGCTCCCTTTGAATGGTTTCAGCACGGGCCCCGCCGCTAAAATGGAAGATGCGGCAATAGTGAATGAGTGCATTCACGTGATTCAATTGTTTGGATAAACGGTCATTGTGACTCGCTAAAATGATTTTTTGGTGAAAGGCTTCATGTAACTGGACGATCTCTTTAGATGGCAGCTGCTGCTTGATCGCTTCATCCGCCTGCGTGAGAACCTTCTCAATTTCATCCATTTCTCTTTGCGAGGCTTCCCTACAGGCAAGCTCAACAGCAAGTGTTTCTAAGGCCACCCGAATTTGATAAAGCTCCTCAACATCTTTTTCTGTTAACGTATAGACGGAATAGCCTGAGCGATGATCCGCGATTAAAAGCTCGTCTTTTTCTAACAGCCTCATGGCCTCTCTTACCGGTGATCGGCTTACGCCAAATTGCTTGGCAAGCTGTGTTTCGTTGATGCGCTCGCCTGGCTGAAACTGGCCATCAAAAATCATTTGCTTCAGCTGTTCATAAAATTGCATGTGATACGGTGCTGGTTTTTCCAACTCGAATGAATTCATTCCATCGTTCCCTCTTTTATACATCATCTTTTGTCTCATGTTATCCAAGTTCTTCCCTCTAGGCAAGCCTGCATCGAAAAGTCAATATCGTACAATCCAAGAGAAAAAGGGTGTGCTACACTTATGATCAGTTCAGTGAAAAGAGGGATCGACATGAACACACAAGAGGAACGAACTGTACATTTTGATCAAAACTTGCAAATAGAAGCGTATCGCTTTCATGGCATCATGCAAAAGTTCCCGAATCATTTTCATACATATTATGTGATTGGATTTATTGAAGATGGTCAAAGACGTTTGATCTGCCAAAATCAAGAATACATCATTGAAAAGGGTGATATCCTTCTTTTCAATCCGTATGATAATCACGCATGTGAACAAATTGATCACAGGACACTCGATTATCGCTGCTTAAATATTGAAGCAGAGGTGCTAGAGAAGGTCTTTCAGCACAAACCGCATTTTAAAGCCCCTGTGTTTTCACAAAGTGAACTAACAAAGCCATTATATGATCTACATCAAATGATCACAGAAGAAGCTCCTGCTTTGAATAAACAGGAAACCTTCTATTTCTTTATGAAACAATTGATTGAAGCCTATGCTCATACATCAGAGGAAAAAGCATCACCCGCACATGCCAACGAACAAAAAGTCCAAGACGTACAGCAATATATCGAAACACACCTCACGGAAAATATCTCGTTAGATGACTTAGGTGAGCTTGTGTCCATGAACAAATATTCATTGCTGCGTGCTTTTACAAAGTTCAGAGGCATCACGCCATATCGTTATTTACAGACAGTCAGGGTGAACTATGCGAAGGAGCTTCTCGCCCAAGGAGTGAAGCCTGTAGATGCGGCTGCGGCCGCTGGATTTTCTGATCAAAGTCATTTGACACATTTCTTTTCGGAATTTATTGGGCTTACGCCAGGGCAGTATCAGCAAATTTTTGTAAAGCAGGTAACTGCTGATGAAAAATAAACAGCTACTTGGTCATTTGGCGGCCATGTTCACCATTTTTTTATGGGGATCTACCTTTATCTCTACCAAAATATTATTAACGGCTTTTTCTCCAACAGAGATTTTATTTTTCCGTTTTTTTATAGGGTACTTGGCTCTGATGATCATCTATCCAGTCACCATGAAGGTGCGAAGTAAAAAGCATGAAGGGATGTTTGCGCTGGCAGGTTTATGCGGTGTGGTCTTATATTACTTTTTAGAAAATGTCGCACTTACTTATACGTTCGCTTCAAATGCAGGTGTCATCAGCTCCGTTGTCCCATTCTTCTCCTTTTTATTGGCTTATTTTTTATTAAAAGATGAGCCGCTGCACAGCCGGTTTTTCATAGGCTTTTTCATCGCAATGACGGGAATCGTGCTGATCAGCATGAATGGAATGACCACGTTTCAATTGAATCCACTCGGTGATGCGTTAGCTTTAACGGCTACCATCGTCTGGGCATTCTATTCCATTTTATCGAAGATGATCAACCAATATGGCTACCATATCATTCAGGTAACAAGGCGTGTCTTCTTTTACGGACTGCTATGGATGATTCCACTGATCTGGCATTTTAAAATTCGTTTAGACTGGGAACGATTGACGAATCCATCGTTTGCCTTCCATTTACTGTTTTTAGGCCTTTTCGCATCTGCCATTTGTTTTCTGACATGGAGCTTTTCTGTGAAAACGCTCGGTGTGGTGAAATCGAGTGTGTATATTTACGGAGTGCCCATTATTACGATGGTCATTTCAATGATCGTTCTTCACGAGAGATTGACCTTCATGTCTGCGCTTGGAACGGCACTGACCTTAGGAGGTTTGCTGCTTTCAGATAAAAAAAGTACGGGAAGAAAGAAACAGAAGCCCCGTGTGCTGATGCAGGATAAAAAGGCGCTTTGATCAAAAAAGCGTCTTTTGTCCATTGTAAGAACAGACACTCTCTAGTAAACTCGAATTAAATGGTCGACGGTCGACTGATGATGAAGGGGGAAAAATCAATGAAGCATGTTTCAATTGCAGCAATACCAGGAGACGGGGTTGGAAAGGAAGTTGTGCCTGAAGCCATTCGAGTTTTGAAAGCGATATCAGAGGTGCATGGCGGTCTGTCTTTCAACTTTCAGGATTTTCCGTGGAGCTGTGAATATTATTTAGAGCATGGCGAAATGATGCCAAAAGATGGATTGGATCAACTGAAAGCCTTTGACAGCATTTTCTTAGGGGCAGTCGGAGATGCCAATTTAGTGCCGGATCATGTATCACTTTGGGGATTGCTCATTAAAATTAGACGTGAATTTGAGCAGGTGATTAACGTTAGACCTGCAAAACAGCTGAGCGGTATTCGCTCCCCGCTTGCTCAGCCAAAGGATTTCGATCTTCTTGTTGTAAGAGAAAACGGTGAAGGTGAATATAGTGAAATCGGAGGCCGCATCTATCAAGGGGAAGATCAGCTTGCCATTCAAAATGCTGTTTTCTCCAGAAAAGGGACAGAGCGAGCCATGCATTTTGCCTTTCAATTAGCAGAAAAAAGACGAAAGCATGTGACAAGTGCAACCAAATCGAATGGAATTGTTCATACAATGCCATTTTGGGATGAAGTGTTTCAAGACGTAGCAAAGGATTATCCAGAGGTGACAGCAGAATCGCAGCACATTGATGCGCTCTCAGCCTTCTTTGTGACAAGACCAGAGAAATTCGATGTGATTGTTGCCAGCAATTTATTTGGCGATATTTTAACTGATCTTGGGGCTGCGATTATGGGAAGTATTGGCGTGGCGCCTGCCGCCAACATCAATGTGAATGGCAAATATCCATCCATGTTTGAGCCTGTACACGGATCAGCCCCAGACATTGCAGGAAAAGGAATCGCCAACCCAATCGGTCAAATTTGGACCGCTAAACTCATGCTTGATCATTTCGGTGAGGAAGAACTGGGTACACACCTGCTCGAAATCATCGAGTCAGTCACAGCAGACGGCTTTTTAACGGCAGACATCGGCGGGGCTTATCAAACACAAGAAATCACAAACGAAATCATCACGCGCTTGAAGAAATAATCCGTCATTAGAACCACTTCTCCACGTCTGCTATAATAAAAGGATGGATAGAAGAAAGAGATGTGAAATCTAGTGTCAAAAACAGTTGTATTAGCAGAGAAACCTTCAGTAGGACGTGACTTAGCACGTGTACTGAAGTGTCATAAAAAAGGAAATGGTTTTTTAGAAGGAGATCAATACATTGTAACGTGGGCCCTTGGCCATTTGGTTACCCTGGCTGATCCAGAAGGCTACGGAAAAGAATTTCAATCCTGGCGTTTAGAGGATTTGCCGATCATTCCAGAGCCGCTAAAGCTTGTCGTCATGAAAAAGACAGGTAAACAATTTCAAGCAGTAAAAGCACAGCTTGCAAGAAAAGATGTAAAAGACATTGTCATCGCAACAGATGCTGGACGTGAAGGGGAGCTTGTCGCAAGATGGATTCTTGAAAAAGCACATGTGAAAAAGCCCCTAAAACGACTATGGATCTCATCTGTTACGGACAAAGCCATTCAAGAAGGCTTCAAACGACTAAAAGACGGCAGAGAATATGATAATCTGTATCGCTCAGCGGTTGCACGTGCAGAGGCAGACTGGATTGTAGGGATCAACGCAACAAGGGCGCTGACGACCAAATTCAATGCACAGCTTTCCTGCGGACGGGTACAAACACCAACGATTGCCATGATCGCCAAACGAGAAGAAGACATTCAGCAATTCCAGCCGAAGCCGTTTTATGGAATGACTGCACAAGTAGATGGACTTACCTTGACGTGGCAGGATGCCAAAACAAAGCAAAACCGCACATTCCAAGAGAATGTCATAAAAGAGCGTTTGGCAGGCTGCAAAGGAAAACCAGCAGTGATCGATGCATTGAAAAAAACAGCGAAAAAAGCTTTTGCCCCAGGGCTGTACGACCTCACTGAATTGCAGCGTGATGCGCATAAACGCTACGGATTCTCAGCGAAAGAAACCTTGTCTACGCTTCAGCGGTTGTATGAGCAGCATAAGCTTGTGACATATCCGCGTACAGATTCACGATTTATTTCAGCGGATATCGTTCCTACATTAAAAGATCGATTAAAAGGAATGAATGTCAGACCGTACGCTCAGCATGTGAACCGCATTTTACAATCAGGTGTGAAAGCGCACAAAGGCTTCGTCAACGATGCAAAAGTGTCAGATCACCATGCGATCATTCCAACCGAAGAAGAGCTGTATCCTGGTGCATTAAGTGATAAAGAGCGTAAATTGTATGATCTTATTGCCAAACGATTCCTTGCTGTACTCATGAATCCTTTTGAATACGAGGAAACAACGGTGATCGCCAAAATAGGCAGTGAAACATTCACAGCAAAAGGAAAAACCGTGCAATCAGCCGGCTGGAAAGCCGTGTATGATGAATCCTATGAAGACGAGGAATCAGCTGAAGCAGATCAGCATCTGCCGGTACTTTCCGAAGGGCAATCACTTGAAGTGCGCCAGCTGAAAGAAACAAAAGGAGAAACGAAACCTCCTGCCCGTTTTAATGAAGCAACCCTGCTATCTGCTATGGAGAACCCTGCGGCATTTATGCAGAATCAGGAAAAGGACTTAGTGAAAACCCTTGGTGAAACAGGCGGACTAGGGACAGTAGCCACAAGAGCCGATATCATTGAAAAACTGTTCAACAGCTTCTTAATCGAGAAAAAGGGCAAAGATATTTTCATCACATCGAAAGGGAAGCAGCTGCTCTCCTTAGTGCCTGAAGACTTAAAGTCTCCAGCATTAACAGCGGAGTGGGAACAAAAGCTTTCTAAAATCGCAAAAGGACAGCTGAAGGCTTCTCAATTCATGAGTGAAATGAAGTCCTATGCAAAACAAGCCGTATCTGAAATCAAACAGACGAACCAAACCTTTAAGCATGACAATGTCACTGGCACCCATTGTCCGGACTGCGGAAAACTTATGCTGAAAGTGAACGGAAAACATGGCACAATGCTCGTGTGCCAAGACCGAGAATGCGGCCACCGTAAAAATGTAGCGAAGAAAACAAACGCACGCTGCCCGAACTGTCATAAAAAGCTCGAGCTGCGCGGAGAAGGCGATGGCAAAATCTTTGCTTGTGTGTGTGGTCATAGAGAAAAACTGTCTGTTTTTGAAAAACGCAAATCACAATCCAATCAAAAGAGAGCCAGTAAGCATGATGTGTCTAAATATATGAAGAAACAAAAGAAAGTGGAAGAACCAATCAATAACGCACTGGCTGAGCAATTAAAGAAATTAAAATTAGATCAATAGTATTATAAAAACCCATGCGGAAACGCATGGGTTTTCCAATGTAATCAAGCATATCGGCATACTGTTTTTCTGAAAATGGGAATGTCTATGCGAAAAGACTCGTAATTTGGTATAAAATATTTATTTAAATTTAAACAGAAACAATCTATAATAAATCGTTGGAATGCTAAGAGAACGGGAGTTGAAAGGGACACGAATGGTTACAGCCATACATCGCACGGCTATTGTTTTACTCATTGTTTTTTTATTAGGCGGATGTACCTGGGAACAGCAGAAGGAATCAGCTGATCCAGTATCTCCACAGCCTGTATTGCCTGGAGAATATTTTATCACTCATCACCTCATGACAGATCAAGGCATGATTCGCACTTCATTTGCAGAGCAGCATATCTACTTATCTGAATCGCTTGGGCTTTGGATGGATTATCTTGTTCGAAAAAAAGACCAAAATTCTTTTGACCAACAATTTGGTGTCCTGCAAGATGAATTTTTACTAGACCATCATCTTCTCAGCTGGCAAATCGAATCTGATCAAAAAAGTAAGGCTAATGCTTTAGTTGATGATTTACGGGTAGTGGCGGCACTTCAAAAGGCAGATCGTTTATGGAAGAATGCAGCGTATCAAACCACAGCAAAAGAAATCGCACAAGCGTTAAAAGACAAGAATATGTATAGGGGCATCTTGTCCGATTATTATGATGCATCAACAAATCGAACTTCACACACAATCACACTCTCATATTTAGACCCAAAAGCAATCAAAGAATTGGAATCCCTCAAAATATTCACGACACAAATGACGAGTAACCAATTGACCATTCTAAAACAAGCACCGAGAAAAAAAGGATTCTTTCCTAAATCCTATGACATAAAGAAAAAAGCCTATTCATTTGATCGAGAAATCAATATGATTGATCAACTCTATACGGCTCTACATGCCGATCGTGCAAAGGTGAATACGTCCGCGATCATGAAATGGCTTAAAACGACTTTTAAAAAAGAAGGAAAGCTGTACGGTAGATATAAACTGAGCACATTGCAGCCATCAGTGACGTATGAATCTCCTTCTGTATATGCGCTAGTCATCTTGTATGCTCTTAAACGAAACGAACCGGAATTCGCAAAAGAGGTGTATGACCGCATGAAAGAATTACAAATTCAAGATCCTCTCGAGGATTATTATGGAGGGTACATGAACGAAAAAGACACACACTCATTTGACAACTTATTGCCTCTCATTGCAGAAAGGGAGCTTTTTAATGAATCGGTTATTCAGTAATACGTATCGTTTATATTATTCTCTGCTCCTCACGTTTGCAGGTCTTATTTTATTTATGGGCTACCTTGGTGTACATGATGCAGAGAGCTTTTTGATGATCACACTGACTTTTGTCGTGTTAGGATGCGGGATTTTATTTGGCATCTTACCAGCATTATTTTTTACTTTGCTGATGTTGTTCTTTATAGGAAGTGCTATGTTCTTTACAGAGCTTGGCCACACAAATCCCTTCTTTTCCAATCAAACATTGCAGGATGTGGTGGTTTGGGGCGCAGCTCTTCTCTTTTTCGCGATTTCAGCAGGAAGCTTGCATGAGCGAATCAAGACGATGCGTCACACCATAGAACAACAAAAGCAGGCGATGAAACAATTTGTGGCGATTGACTCGACAACTGGATTTGACAATGCAGATCGGATGAAGCTGGAATTATCCGAGGAAATGAAACGGGCAGAACGCTACAAACAGCCATTCGTTTTTATCCTTCTTCATATCCATTATGCAGCGGAATTCAAATCATTATATGGAGAAAAAGAAATGCAGCACCTATTTCAGCAATTAAGTATCAAGATTCGCGAAAGTGTCAGAGAAACTGATAAGAAATTTCGATTATCCGAAGAACGAATAGGATTGCTGCTTACTCACACACCAGAAGAGAATGTCTCTGTCGTCCTTGAGAAGCTAAAAGATAAATTGCAAAAGCATGTGCTGTTAAACGGTCGTGAAGTCACCCTAACTTTTCATGTCTGTCATTTAACAAGCAGTTCGGATTATCATACGCCAGAGCAATTTTTAGAAGAACTAGAAAAAGAGATGATGATGAATGAACTTTAATTCTTTGATGAAATGCTGTTTGATGATGGCTCTTTTTTTCATTCTTTCGTTTCAATACATGGCTTCAGCCGACGCTCTTGCCAAGCCAGATACCCTGATCGTTTATTCAACAGAATCGGGAGAAGCGACTCCAGCAGTGCATATGCTGGATCTACTCGCCGGACATTATTCCAAACAGACGACGATTGTATCTGATGAACATTTGGCTGAAAAGAAGATCAGCGAATTTCAGCAAGTCATCTATCTAGGGGAAGTAAAAAGAACCTTACCGAAGCAGACCCTTCGTATGATGAACGAAGCACAGAAGGTAATAGCTATTGGATATAATGCGGAACAGCTTCGCCCATTCTCCAAGCTTACTTTTCACAAACAAGATCATACAAGTCAAATTAAATATACAGATGATCCCACTTACCGTCAGCTAGAGAAAAGAATCAGTGCGTTAACGGTTCAAGGGGCAGACTTGCAAAAGGAATTTTTATTGAAGAAACATAAAGCTGCTCTTCCATTTGTGATTCAAACAAAGGAAGGTGCCGCCTATATTGGAATCTTAAATGTCGTGCAGCACAGCGAGCTACTTGCAGAAGTGCTAGAAAAAAACCTGCCTTCTTCTAATCAGCTGACCATAAAGTACTTAAGGCTTGGGAACATCAGTCCTGTCACTGACGAAAAGAAGCTGCTTGAGCTTGGACAATATGTATCCACTCGGCATATCCCGTTTCTGATAGCGGTAACCCCTGTTTGGGTGGATCGAACAACAGGCGATGAAGTGACACTGAGTGACCGCCCGAAGCTCGTAAAAGTGTTAAAACAATTGCAAAGTAATGGAGCCAGCATTATTCTTCATGGATTTAGCCGTACGTATCGAACAGAGGATTCTGGTCAGGACTTTGAGTTCTGGGATGCAAAGAATGATCAGTCCATTACGTCAAATGACCCAAAAAAAGCCGAGAAGAAGCAAAGTGAAAGCCATTTTTCGAATGAAAAAGACTTCCATGCTTATACGAGATCGAATCAGCAGCAAGAAACCATCTATACAGAAGAAAAACTGACAAAAGGTATTGAGTTTCTTGCGCAGCAAGGTCTCTATCCACTGGCA
The DNA here is from genome assembly GCF_014250435.1 of Bacillus sp. PAMC28571. Lineage (NCBI taxonomy): Bacteria > Bacillati > Bacillota > Bacilli > Caryophanales > Bacillaceae > Bacillus > Bacillus sp. PAMC28571. Next base: position 185,608 of record NZ_CP060191.1, read on the forward strand.
TTCGAGGTGCCGCATGATGCCATATCTCAACAAGGCTATGAAGTGATATCAAGGCATGTGTCCAGTCTGTTTGGACAGGTACAGCTGTCGGACCATACGTGGAAAACAGCCGGTGCTCCGCCACTCGTGACGAAGCCCGCCATCCTTCATGGCATGACCTTATATCCTCAGCAATTAGTAGAGCCAGCATCTGACCAAGAAGGTTCAAATATTTTAACAGAACAAAAGATTCAATCCATCCAGCATCTTCAATCAGCCGCAATCGGGCTGTCCTATGATGTGGAATCCGGAATAACTGGATTGCAGAATCTGATGACGCTGATGGATGCAATTCCTTCTAGTGAATGGCTGGATTTAAAGAAAACAAAACAAACAGTCCAAACATCACATGTACAGATCAAAACATCAGGGAATGGACATATTCAAGTAGAACAATCCAATAGAGCGGAAACCACAACAGTCAAACGAAGCGGCATGGAAAATATGCTGCGAATTCTAACAGTCGTGGTGATGCTGTTTATTGCGGCATTTGCTTTTTACACATTGTATTTAAGGCTGACAATGAAAAAACGAATTTTTAAGGAGAGAAAATTGGGTGGCTGATGTCTTATTTTATCTTTCATTAATATTGATTTGGATCATGCTCCTATACCATATGTTTCTCATGCAGGGCGGCTTTCAGCACTACCTGACCTACGAAAAAGTGCTGCCTGAATGGACGAAACAAGGGAAAGAGCTGCCGACCGTCAGCATTCTAATTCCTGCTCATAATGAAGAAGTTGTCATCCGGCAAACGCTAAAAGCAATGGTCCAGCTATCCTATCCTAAACATTTTCTTGAAATCATTGTGATTAATGACAATTCCTCTGATGGCACAGGGGATATCGTGAAATCATTCAGTGAGCAATATGATCATGTCCATATGATTGAAACGAAGCCGCCATTTGCAGGAAAGGGAAAATCCACTGCACTGAATGAAGGCTTAAAGGCTTCAACAGGAGAAGTCATCTGCGTATACGATGCAGATAACATGCCTGAACAAAAGGCCGTCTATCATTTGGTTCTTGGTTTATTGAATGACCCGAAGGCAGGCGCTGTTGTCGGGAAATTCAGGGTTATCAATGCAGCCAAAAATCTCCTGACCAAATTTATTAATATTGAGACCATCTGCTTCCAATGGATGGCGCAGGGCGGAAGATGGAAGTGGTTTGGTATTGCGACAATACCAGGCACCAACTTCGCCATCCGCCGGCACATTTTAGAAGAGCTTGGCGGCTGGGATGTTCATGCGTTGGCTGAGGACACTGAATTAACGATTCGAGTCTATAACCTTGGCTATGTCATTCGATTTTTCCCGGCTGCGATTACATGGGAACAAGAGCCTGAGACATGGAAGGTCTGGTGGCGGCAAAGAACGCGCTGGGCACGAGGCAATCAATATGTTGTACTCAAATTTTTAAAGCAGTTTATGAAGCTGAAACGAAAACGAATGATTTTCGATTTGTTTTATTTCTTCTTTACGTATTTCTTATTTTTCTTCGGTGTCCTGCTCTCAAATGGCATCTTTATCGTGAACCTATTTGTTGACCTTCACTTATCTGTAGGAGCTGTTGCACTGATCCTGTGGGGATTGGCCTTCTTCCTCTTTCTAACAGAAGTGATGATTACATTAAGCATTGAGAAAACAGAGCTCACCAAACAAAATATACTCATCGTGGCACTCATGTACTTCACTTATTCTCAAGTATGGATTGCGCTAGTCGTGTACTCCTTATGTGTAGAGGCAAAGAGCCGATTATTCAAACAAGAAGTGAAATGGTACAAAACCGAGCGTTACGATCAACAACAAAAGAAAAGCGGGTGACAAATTGAAATCGGTAAAATGGATGATTTTTATATTGGTGATATCCCTTGCCATTCAGCCCTTTTTTATGGCGGGTCAAGCAATGGCGCAATCAAATCGAGTACAAGTGAAAGATGACTGGATTCGCTCATCTAAAGGAAGCCAGACAGAAACGCTGCATTTATCAGAAGATGTAGTGACCTTGTATGGACAAGAAGACGGCACTGAATTTTCCTATCAAATAGAAAAAGAAAAAGTAGAGTCTAGCACCTTTACATTGAATATAGAGGCTTCACCATTACTTATTTCGCCATCTTCGTTCACAGTCATGATCGATGGAGAGATTGAAAAGACCATTCTCGTATCAGGGAAAAACCAAAAGAAATCAATTCAAATCAAATTGAGCAAATCGCAATTGAAAAAAGGTTCTCATCAAATTCAGCTCGCATTTTATGGCGTGTTAAAAGAAGGTGTGTGTATCAACCAAGAGACACCTGCCAACTGGCTGAAAGTATATCCTGAAAGTGAGCTGGCTTTCAAAGGAACCCAAAAGAAAGACGTGACGTTAGACAGCTTCCCTTCACCTTTCATTCAAACAGGTGATCAGAAAGAACAAACAGATATTGTGATTCCAAATTCACCGGAAGCAGCTGAATTAGAAGCGGCTATGAAAATATACCGTACGTTGAAAAACAAAGACCGCCAAGCAGACCTCAAAATTGTCCAAGAAAAGGACATCAAGCAAATCGCGCATCCAACCATTGCTGTGGGAGCAAAAGGAAACTGGGATGGACGAGTAAAATCGATCGAGCAAGCTGCGAAAATGAAAACAGCAAGCAATCAGCTCACATTAGCGGTGAGAACCTTGACAGGAAAGAAAAAAGAACAGCCTATTTTATTTGTCACTGCTAAGCAGCCAAAAACAATTGCTGAAAAAATCAATGTCCTAACTCAACCAGAACTGACTGGTCAGCTCACTGGTAGCGATTTACTGCTTCAAAAGGTTACGGCTAAAGCATCAAAACCATCTCATCAAATTCGTTTAAAAGATTTCGGTGGAGAGGATGTCACAGTTGGAACCAAGAAAACGTCGTCTGAACATTACTATTATCCGAAGGCATTGATCGCTAATCAAAAATCAGGTGCAAAGCTAAATCTATCATTTAAAAAATCTGATATAGCGAACAAAGCGGAACGCTTAACAGTCATGATCAATAACGAACCACACGATGTACCGTTAACAAAACTAGGAAACAAAGATGAGAATGGATTCTATCATGTGTCAATTCCAGTAGATTCACAAGTACTCCAAAAGAACGAATATATTGATTTGCAATTTGTTACTACAGGCTTTAAAAACATGGAATCCTGCAGACATACGGATGAAGAAGGCTGGATTTACATTGATAAGAACAGCTCTCTTCAAATACCAGAAGGTACGACTAGTGATACACCGGATTTAGCCGCATGGCCGCTTCCTTTCACATCAAAAACGCAGCAAGGAAAAACATTGATCGTCATTCCAGATCAAATCAAGCAAGAAACGATCAATCAAACGGCGATGCTGACAGAATCATTTAGTCAGCCGGAAGCTGCCCAATATCATTTGATCAAAGCTTCAAATGTGACAAATGATCAATTGAAAGATCACTCTCTCATTTTCATCGGGGGCATTCAAACATTCTCTCTTTTAAAAGAAAAGGCAGACGATCTCATCGTTCCAGTGAAAAAGGATCAGTATGATGTATCCTCCTTTGGCATGATCAACGAAACGACTGCTCGTATCGTATGGACGCAGCCATCTGTATGGAATAAAGAACAGACAATGACCGTCTTTTCAGGAATGAATGCAGCTGACGCTGATCTTTCACATGAAGTGCTTCATTTCCTGCAAACAAATACGGAAACGGCAACAGTCGCAATCGAGAGCAAAAACAAAGACATGTTCTCTAATCATCAAACGGTCAGCAGCACAACAAATGATCTCCAAAAAGATGAAAAGCAAGGCATCGATGATTCTTGGATTTACTTTGCATGTATCGCTGCGCTGATTATTTTTGTGGTCGGGCTGATTATTTATTTCGTGCGAAAAAACCGCAAAAAGACTGATTGATAAACGATCAAAAGACCTTGAAAAAATGTCTTTACTTTGGTGTCAAACGGGAGTATGATCTCTTTTATAAAAGACCAATCGCTGAATCATTTCAATGAGCGGGGGAACCATTAGTGGTGCAGGACACCACGTGGGGTGAATCCTTTTTAGGTAGGGCAAAGTCTCATGCGCCCGAATCCGTCAGCTAACCTCGTAAGCGTTAAAGAGAGCAAAGACCAACCTGTGATCTAAACAATAGACGCAGGGGCATTCTATTGCCTCTGTGTCTTTTTGGCGATCTATCTTTTGTAACTTAAATCGTTTGACACTAAAGGAGCGGGCATCACATGTACAGTTTGATGAAGCGTATTTTAATTGGGAAACCATTAAAATCACAGGCAGCAGGAGAACAAAAACTATCAAAAATCAAAGCGTTGGCATTATTGTCATCAGATGCATTGTCATCCGTTGCATATGGTACAGAACAAATCTTGATTGTTCTTTCAGTTGTTAGTGCAGCAGCATTTTGGTACTCACTCCCGATTGCAGGTTGTGTATTAATTCTTTTAATGGCGTTAATTTTATCTTACCGTCAAATTATTTATGCTTATCCAGAAGGCGGAGGGGCTTATGTCGTCTCTAGCAGAAACTTAGGTGAAAAGCCAGGACTGGTCGCTGGCGGATCATTGCTTGTAGATTATATTCTGACTGTAGCAGTGAGTATATCAGCGGGTACCGATGCCATCACATCGGCTTTTCCGGCACTATACCCATATCATGTGCTGATTTCAATTATATTGGTCATTTTGATCATGGTGCTTAACCTTCGTGGATTGACAGAATCGGCATCTATTTTGGCTTATCCCGTATACTTGTTTGTCATATCACTCCTTATATTAATTGGAGTCGGCGGCTTTAAATTATTAACAGGAGGTGTGCCTCCAGCACCTGAGCATACAGCGATCGGCACACATGTACCTGGCATTACATTATTTCTTTTATTAAAAGCATTTTCGTCTGGCTGTTCAGCACTGACTGGGGTAGAAGCCATTTCAAATACCATTCCATCCTTTAAAAAACCAGCTGCACAAAATGCAGCGAGAACATTATTGATGATGGGTGGATTACTAGCTGTTTTATTTGTGGGTGTGACATTGCTTGCGTTTGGTTTTGGCATCTCACCAAAGCCAGAAGAAACGGTTGTATCACAAATTGCATCAGATACATTTGGACGTACATTTTTCTATTATGTCATTCAGGCTGTCACAGCTTTAATCTTGATATTAGCGGCAAACACCGGCTTTTCCGCCTTTCCTTTATTGGCGGTCAACTTAGCAAAGGATAAATATATGCCGCGCATGTTTACAGTAAGAGGGGATCGACTCGGTTACTCTAATGGCATTATCTTTTTAGGTGTAGCTTCTATGCTGCTCATTTGGTTGTTTGATGGGAAAACGGAACACCTCATTCCGCTATATGCTGTCGGTGTATTTATTCCATTTACCTTGTCACAGACCGGTATGTGTGTGAAGTGGATTCGTGAAAAACCGCAGGGCTGGAAAACGAAAATGCCTATCAATATAGTCGGAGCACTGATTTCTTTCACGGTTCTCATGATTCTCATTTTGACCAAGTTCCATCTTGTATGGCCAGTATTTGTTTTCATGCCAATTGTGCTATTGATCTTTCATTCCATAAAAAAGCATTATCTGTCTGTCGGAGAACAACTGCGTTTAATGAATGAAACAGAGCCTGTTGAGATTAAAGGAAATGTGGTCATCGTGCCAATAGCAGGAGTAACACGTGTCGTTGAGCAATCTGTTCAATATGCAAAATCCTTATCAGAGCAAGTCATAGCAGTTCATGTATCTTTTGATAAAGAAAAAGATAAGAAAATTGAAGCGGATTGGGAAAAACTGAACAGCGGTGTGCGGCTTGTGATATTGCATTCGTCTTATCGAAGTCTTATTCATCCGCTTGATAAATTTCTTGAAACGGTTGAGGCTAAAGCAAATGCGCATCAATATAAAGTGATGGTGCTTGTGCCTCAATTTATCCCGAAAAAAAGATGGCATACGATCTTGCATAACCAATCTGCCTTTTTATTAAGATTCCGTCTATTATGGAAACGGGATATTGTGGTCGCCACCCTTCCATATCATTTTAAAAAGTAGCAGCAAGTTGAAACGTTTGATCAAAAGGGTGCGGTGGTATGGAGTAAGAAAAAAGGAGTTTTCTCACATGCCGCAAAGAACCGCAGGAAAAGAAGTAACAGCGCTACTGGAAGAGTGGGGCGTAAAACATATTTATGGAATGCCCGGCGACAGCATAAACGAATTGATTGAAGAGCTTAGGCATGAATCAAGCCAAATACAATTTATACAAACGAGACATGAAGAAGTGGCGGCACTCTCAGCGGCGGCTGATGCCAAACTAACAGGTAAGCTCGGTGTCTGCTTATCCATCGCTGGACCGGGTGCTGTCCACTTATTAAATGGACTATACGATGCAAAAGCAGATGGCGCACCCGTTTTAGCAATTGCAGGGCAGGTTGCGTCGAATGAAGTAGGAAGAGACACATTTCAAGAAATCAAATTAGAGCGGATGTTTGACGACGTCGCTGTCTTTAATCAGCAGGTACAAACAGCAGAAGCGCTGCCTGATTTATTGAATCAAGCCATTAAAGCAGCTTATACCCATAAAGGGGTGGCTGTTCTCACCGTATCAGATGACTTATTTTCTCAAAAAATTAAGCGTAAGCCAGTTTATACATCTCCTCTTTATGTTGAGGGAGAAGTACGTCCAAAGAAAGATCAACTGCTAAAGGCAGCACAGCTAATTAACAATGCGAAGAAGCCAGTCATCTTAGCAGGTAAAGGATTACGAAATGCAAAAGAAGAGCTTCTTTCATTTGCAGAAAAGGCTGCTGCACCTATCGTCATCACACTTCCTGCAAAAGGGGTTGTGCCAGACAGGCATCCATACTTTTTAGGAAACCTAGGTCAAATTGGAACGAAGCCAGCTTATGAAGCGATGGAAGAGTGTGATCTCTTAATTATGCTTGGAACTTCCTTTCCATATAGAGACTACTTACCAGAGGACACACCTGCCATTCAACTGGATATTAAACCAGATCAAATCGGTAAAAGATATCCAGTAGACGTAGGGATCGTGAGTGACAGCAAGAGTGGTTTGCAGGAACTGACCTCCTACATTGAATATAAAGAGCAGCGTGGTTTCCTTGAAGCTTGTACAGAGCATATGATGAAATGGCGAGAAGAAATGGATAAGGAAAAATCCGTTGCCACATCACCGCTTAAACCGCAGCAAGTCATTGCTAGACTAGAAGAAGCAGTTGAAGACGACGCCATTCTTTCTGTAGATGTAGGGAATGTAACCGTATGGATGGCCCGCCATTTCGAAATGAAACAGCAGGATTTCATCATCTCCAGCTGGCTTGCCACAATGGGCTGTGGTTTGCCTGGAGCGATCTCTGCTAAGTTAAATGAACCGAATCGTCAAGCGGTTGCTGTCTGCGGTGATGGTGGCTTCACAATGGTCATGCAAGACTTTGTGACAGCGGTAAAATATAAACTGCCAATCGTTGTTGTGATCTTAAACAACAACAACCTTGGAATGATTGAATATGAACAACAGGTAAAAGGAAACATCAATTATGGTATAGAGCTGGAAGATATTGATTTTGCTAAGTTTGCAGAAGCATGCGGCGGCAAAGGAATCTCCGTGTCATCACATGAAGAACTAGCTCCAGCTTTTAGTGAAGCCTTTCAATCTGATAAACCCGTCATTATTGATGTTGCTGTCACCAATGAACCGCCGTTACCTGGGAAAATTACGTACACACAAGCAGCCGGTTTTAGTAAGTACTTACTGAAAAAATTCTTTGAAAAAGGCGAGTTGGATATCCCTCCACTCAAGAAAAGTTTAAAACGCTTTTTCTAAACAAAATGTAGTCGGTCCTCTCAAAAGAGGACTGACTTTTTTTTGCTGAAAGGAAAAAATATTTCAATTATCACTTGTTTTATTCCCTCTAAAAATATTTGGAAATTATTTTTGTAACTTAAAGCCTATTTTTCCAATTCGCTGAGAAAGGTAAAATAGACTTTATGATCAATAATGGAGGGAGTGACTTCTTCTGGGCAAGATACTTGATGCAAAAGCACTAACCAGTGCCATGGACACAAGGGCAAAACACTACCAGGAACTCCGCGAACAAATGGTAGATTTAAAAAAGGCATTACAAGGTGTGGCCAATCTCGGTGATGATTTCACTGGGAAAGGTGCAGATAATATTAAAAGTTTCTATAAAGAGCTTGCTGGAAATGTAGACATGTTTATCAGCTTCATTGATAAACAAAAAGCCTTTCATGAAGGTGTTTCTGGGACACTGGATGATACGAGCTTTGGCGGCGATACCTTTGTAGAAGAACACTTTTTAGATAACGCAGTACATATGGGCATCAAGAATGCCAAAAGCATTGTGAAGGATCAAAAAAAGGCACTCAAAACGATTTTTCAAGACATTGATGACCTCATTTCTCTAGAGGTATTTGATAGTCAAACCTTTGATGAAAAAATAGAGGATGCGGAAGATGAACGAAAAAAGACGGTCAAAGAACTAAGAGAGCTTGATCAAAATTTAAAAGATGAATATGCTTTGTCAGAGACGGAACAGCAAGCTACAATGGCATTGTACGCTGAAATGATGAATGCGACAAATGACGGAAAAGCGATTTCGCCTATGAATTTTGACAAGAAAGCCTATCAAAATAGCGAAATCTACAAGGCAAAAAGCGATATTGAGAAGCAAACTGCTGAATATCTGAAAATCAAAAAAGAACAAGAAGAAGCCCGCGAAATCGCAAAGGAACAAGAAGCACTCGCCAACCGCCCTTGGTATGAAAAAGCCCTCGATTATGGTGGAAACATCGTGAATGAACTGACCGGCGTGAACGATGCAAAACGTGCCGCAACAGGCGTTGATCCAATCACAGGCGAGGAACTCACCGCAGGACAGCGAGTCGCGGCAGGCGGCATGGCAGCAGCCGGCTACATCCCTATCGTGGGTTGGGCAGGCCGCATTTTTAAAGGCGGAAAAGCAGTCTATAAAACCACCCAAGCCACATCAGCCGCAGTCAGGGCAGTCGATATCTACAAGACATCACAAAAATCCTTTGACGCCCTAAAGACATCCCAAAAAGGTTTATACGGCCTCACCGCCACCAACGGCTTCAGCGAAGCAATTACAGGCCGAGACATGTTTGGAAATAAGATCTCGAAAGAACAGCAGGAGGCAAGTATGAACGCGGCGCTTGGAATGCTTTTGCCGTTTGGGGCGAAAGGGTTTCATGGGAAGATGGGGATTAAAGAGAACGCGACAAGTCGAATTGATTATTTGAGAAATAAATATGGAAAGATCGATTCAAAAGAATTAAATGAAAGAATTAATTTACGCGGAGAAACGGTGAAAGAACTAAATAAATTAAAAGAAACTGGCATTAGCAAGAAGAAAATGGGCCCTGCCTTTGCTGGAGTTTATGATAAGCAGACTGGGAAATATTCATATGCAATAAATGATTATGATGGAAAGTTACCAGATTTCCATCCCTTAATAAATGCCAAATATGATAGAATGCCAAAAGAGGTTATAGATTCATATACATTTACAAAAGGTGCGGGGTCACATGCAGAAGTGATCGCCTTAAATAAGGCCTTAAAGGCTAATCCGGATGCTAGTTTGGATAATTTTATTTTGAATGTTGTTAGGACAGGTCAGAGTAGAGTGAAACCGGCTGGAATGATGTTTCCAAGGTGTCCTCATTGTGCTTATCTTACGGATGGATCTAAAATTATCACGGAGGTTCCTAAAAATGTTAAATGATATATTGCAAAAAGAATTTATTTTAGAGAATGGCACTGAGTTTGAAGAATGTTTAGAATATGGAGGCCCTTATGAACTAGCAATAGTGGAAATTACGGAGGATGGTAAAGAAGAACTTTTTACAGGATTAGCATATGATATATATGAAAATGGGAATATTGAGAGTTATTTCTATGTTGAACAAGGAGTTAAACAAGGAAAGTATGTTGAATTCTATTCAAATGGGAATATTAAGAAAATAGGTCATATGAGTAAAAATGCAGCCGACGGCTATCAAGTTGAGTTTTTTGAAAATGGAAAGAAAAAGTATGAATCTGAATGTGTTGCTGGTCGAGAGATGACTTATATAAAGTATGATGAAAGTGGAAATGTTGTAGAGAAAAAGGCAGAACCTAGTGAATCCGACTTAAAATATGCCGAAAAATTCAACAGCTAGTCGTGTGGATCTTATGAATAATGATGAAATAAATGATTTATTAGAAAAATTTAAAAATGAACAAAAAGCGCTCTTGCCTAAAGTGCAATTGAAAAATAATTTTCAACTTGAGAACATAAGGTTTATAGCAGGTGTAGATGTAGCTTATTTTGATATGCATGGAAAAACGAGCGGTGTTTGTTGTATCGTCGTCTATGATTTGATAGAAAAAAAAATCATAGAAAAAGTGCATAGCCATGGAGAAATAAGGATTCCTTATATAGCAGGTTTTCTTGCTTTTCGTGAAATGCCATTAATTAAAGATGCAGTAAAAAAACTGACGAAACAAGCAGATGTCTATATATTTGATGGAAATGGTTATTTACATTATAGACACATGGGCATTGCTACACAGGCGTCTTTCTTCTTAAATAAGCCTACCATTGGAGTCGCAAAAAGTTATTTGAAAATTAATGGTGTAGATTTTACCATGCCCCAAAATAAAACAAATGCATACACAGATATTATTATAAATAACGAAATATATGGAAGAGTCCTCAGAACCAGAGTGAATGTTAAGCCTATTTTTATTTCATGTGGGAATTGGATTGATTTAGATACAACTACAAAAATTATTATGAAACTGATTGATAAAAACAGTAGATTACCAATACCCGTAAGGTTTGCAGATATTGAGACACATGCTATTCGAAAAGATTTATTAACAAAAGAATAGGGAAAGTGTAAAAATAGCACATTTTTTAGCTGTATTGAAAAGGGCTAACGACATTCAATCACCACAAAAAAGGAGCTAAAACCATGCTATGGATTTTCACACAAAACCAGCAAAGTTTCGTTCATGTCCACGAAATCACAGTAGCCGGCAAAAAGATTGAAGGGATGATCGCAGGAAGCGATACTTGGGTCAAGACGCTCGGTAAGTATGACTCAAACGATCGTGCAGCAGAGATCCTTCAAGACATTGTGAAAGTAATTGAAGCCAATCAAGATGCCACTGTGACTTACAGAATGCCAAATCAATAAAAAAGAAACCACCTTTCCATTGCGAAAAGGTGGTTTTTGTTTATGATGGTGTTTTTGTAAAGGCTAAAAATAAAGGGATGCCTGTGCCGACAAGGGTGGTGGCAAATAGGAACATACCGCAAATGAATAGAAAATGACTGGCTGAAAAGACAAGTGCCAGAATAAGAAAAACGATGCTGAGTCCTGCCATGCTATATGATGGGACAAAGCGGCGTTTGTATGTGGCTTTCTTTGTTAAGAATGAGAAGAAAATGCCAAATAATAATGGGACAATCCATAAGTAAAATAAAATAATAAGAGACATACTTCATACCTCGATTTTTCCTTCTATTTTATCAGATGCTGATCGCAATCGATACTACAAAGCTTCACTTTGTAAAATAATTCATGCAATCGACACAATTACGTGGGCTGATTCATAGAATGCGTTTTTTCTTTCATATATTCAGGCTGCAAAAGGGCGTATACACAATGATCCGTAAAGCGGTCGCCCAGCCATTCACATTGTCTCAAAATGCCTTCAAGCGAAAAGGATAATCGCTCTGCGATGCGTCTGCTCTTCAGGTTATCGACAGCAGCCCTGATTTCAATGCGGTGCAGTCCACAATCTTCAAATAAATAATGAATGACTGCTTTGCACGCTTTTGTCATAATGCCTTTTCCTTGATAGCCTTCTCCGAGCCAATAGCCAATTGAAACAGTTCTGTCGATCCAATGAATTTGGTGGGTGCCGATGATCCCGACAAGTTCTCCATGTGACCAGATGCCCGCTTGAAAACCGTTGTTCTGCATGGCTTGCTGCATTGCGCCTTGAATGAACGCCATGCTGTCTTCTTCTGTTTTCGTTGAATCCACCCAAAGCATCCATTCACGTAAATGCTCTCTTGACCGCTGAATGAGCAAATATAGACTTCGTGCGTCTCTTGGCTCAAGCAGCCGCATGGATATCTCTTGATCTTGATAAAAAAACATGTGCCCACATCCTCTCAGGGGAATTTTACCATAACCATATGAAAAGAAAAAGACAGCATCACTACTGTCTTTTACATAAATGTATCCACAATTAAAAAGAGATTGAGTGCGACAACAAGAGCTGCTATCACCCAAGATATTCCTGTTACCCAGCGGGCATTCGTTAATTCGCCCATAATTCGTTTTTTACTTGTAAATAAAATGAGCGGAATTAAAGCAAAGGCAATACCAAAGGATAAGACCACCTGACTCATCACAAGTGCGGATGTCGGATTCACCCCAGATGCAATGATCACAATAGGGGGAATCATGGTAATCAGCCGGCGGACATAAAGTGGAATGCGGTATTGAATAAAACCCTGCATAATGATATCGCCTGACAATGTACCGACAGAAGAGCTGGATAGTCCGGCTACAAGCAGGCCTACACCAAATAAGATAGCTGATACAGGACCTGCGAGTGTGCTAAAATGCTGGAACGCAACATCCAGATCTTCAACAAAGAGACCATTTTTATAAAATAGAGCGGCTGCCACAATCAACATACTGGCATTGATGGCTCCAGCGACTAGCATCGCAATGAGGATATCTAAAAACTCAAAGCGGAAAATCTGTTTTTTCTCCTTTTCCGTTCTGCCGACGACTCTTCTTTGGGTTAATGCTGAATGTAAATAGATCGCGTGCGGCATCACAGTGGCACCTAAAATTCCAGCTGCAAGCAGTACACTATCTGTGCCTTCAAATTTTGGAATGAAAAGCCCGCCTGCGACACTTCCTATATCAGGCTTGGCGACAAAGGTTTGCACAGCGAAAGCGATCACAACAACGAACAGCATGCCGGTGATGCCGGCTTCTAATGCTCGATATCCACGTCTTTGCAATTCTAAAATCGCAAATGATCCGATGGCTGCAATAATAGATGCTTCAAGCAAAGGAATCCGAAAGAGCAAGTATAAACCAAGTGCCGCTCCAATAAACTCAGCTAAATCTGTGGCAATAATAACGAGTTCTCCCTGAATCCATAAACCGATGGAGACGGGTTTTGGAAACTCTTCACGTGCGATTTCAGGTAAGTTTTTCCCTGTCGCTATTCCAAGCTTTGCGGATAAGGATTGGATGAGCAGCGCCATGAGATTTGATATGAGAATGACCCATAAGAGAAGATATCCATATTTAGAGCCAGCCGCAATGTTGGTGGCAAAATTCCCTGGATCAATATATGCAATGGCTGCGATAAAAGCAGGGCCTAGAAAAGGAAGAAGCCTTCTAAATCCTTTGACCTTACCTTCAAGTGCACGCTCAGCTGCCGCTGACATGTGTGCCTGTGCCTCGATGTATTTGTTTGTCATATGTCATCACCTAGATTCTACAAAGTTTTGCTTGGGCACAAAAAGTTTCCTTCATGCAATTTTTAATCATCATATGCCCATCTTCATGAAAAGTCAACTATCTGAACTAATAGGTTTGTTTATCATATGTAAGTGAAAAAAATAGATACCTTGTCAACGCGCAACATAAAAAACACCGTCCCTTAGACGGTGTCCCTACTGCTTCCTCTTTTATTTGTTTTTTTAAGATACCCTTGATCCCACGCTGCGGAAGATCAGGCTTAAAATAATGACAAAGATGGCTGCTCCTAAGATCGCTGGAATGATCGCAAAGCCTGCCAGACTAGGACCCCACGTTCCAAGCAATCCATGACCAATCCAAGCACCTGCAAGTCCTGCAATCATTGAACCGATCCATCCTCCTGGTACACTACCTCCAGCGAGTGCACTCCCAATGAGACCAATGACAATCGCCACAACTAATGAAATTAGAAATCCTAACATGTTGATCACTCCTCTTTTGTTTGTTTATTAAGCAATAACCGTTTTGAAAAAGATTAAAACCTTTCGGAACCGCTTCAATGTTCTATACGTATGATGGACAAGGATTGTGTATAATAACAGACAAATACTTCAGCGGCATCTAAGGAGGCATATGGCATGGAGGAAAGAGAATGGCTAAAAGCACAATTAAAGGAGATCGAAAAGTGGGAGAAAGACCAGCAAAAGGTATGGTTTTGGGAGAAACTCAGCCGCCTTCCATTTCAAATGCTGGACAAGCTGACGCCTGCTTTTATTCAGAAAAAAATCGGTGTGCTACTTGATGAAATGGGTCATTACATTCAATCTGGCGGTGCCTATTTGACATCGGAAAAAGGCATCATTCATCAATTTCAAAAGAAGTGTGAGGGCGAATCCATTCAGCGCATAGAGGATATTGGAAAGGCCCCAATCGAAATGATGGATGCCATTAGTGAACATATGGGGAAAAACAGAACGAATCTCGCGACTGTGCAAGGGGCGACAACTGGTGTCGGCGGAATGTTTACGCTAGCTGCTGATATTCCTGCGGTCCTGGGCCTCTCTCTGAAAACATTACAGGATATTGCCGTCACCTATGGCTATGATCCTAAAAACAAAGAGGAGCGGGTCTTCATCATTAAATGCTTGCAGCTGAACTCTGCGGATGTCGTTGGAAAGAAATCGATTCTAAAAGAACTCAAAAGCTATCATGCATCCGAAGGGAAGCATGAAAACATGATTTCCCAAATCCAAGGGTGGCGTGAGGTCGTCTATAATTACCGGGATTCGTTCGGCTGGAAGAAACTATTTCAGCTTGTTCCCATCGCTGGGATTTTGTTTGGTGCCGTTTCGAACCGCTCACAATTAAAAGGAATTGCCGAAACCGGCATGATGCAATACCGAAAGCGAAGAATTTTAACAAGATTAGAAGAGCTCACGCAGCAAGAACAGAGTGAGTCCGGCGCATAAAAAAATCCCATATCAAAGGGATTTTTTATTTGCTCTCAACCTCTTCCTGAAAAGCATGAATAGGTGAGTGTTCATAACGTGCACGCAGTTCGCGGATCTGTTTGATGAGGGTGGAGCCGATCGTTTTTTCGGCTTCATCATACAAAGGATCAAGGGCTCTCATCCATTTTTGTCTTTCAGCTGGCGTCAATTCATGAATGACAATCGGCGATTCACGTTTAATGTCCTCCAGCTGATCTTTGTTCATCTGTTCTGCATGCTTTTCATTCCAAGCCGTTGTTTCTTCCATGGCTTCAAGTAAAATTCGCTTCGTTTCGGGTGTCTGGCGGTCAAAGAAGGATTGATCTGTTAAGACCACATAGCCTAAATACCCGTGATTGCTGATCGTCATATAGTCTTGTATATGATAGAATTTTTTTGAATAAATATTTGAAATGGTATTTTCTTCACCGTCTACTTTTTTGGTTTCTAATAGCTGAAACGTTGAATTAAATGATTCCTGATAGGGCTTTGCGCCAAGAAGTTTGAATTGTTTTTCAATCATGTCGCTTTGCATAATGCGGAGAGACTGGTTTTTTAAATCAGCCGGCTGTTTGATTGGCCCTTTATTAGAAGTAATTTGCTTAAAGCCATTTGTCCAATAAGCCATTCCCTTTAACCCATCTTTTTGCAGCGTGCCAAACAACCTTTGTCCAATTGCACCTTGCAGGCCTTCTTGAACCGCATTGTAATTTGAAAAAGCAAAGGGAAGATCAAGTGCCAGCCACTCAGGGGACAGCATGCCGAGCTTCGAGGTAGACGGAGCAATAAATTGAACTTGATTCTCTTTAAGTGCATTTATTTCTTCAATATCAGAATAAAGGCTTCCATTGGAGAAAATTTGAATGCTGATCTTTCCATCGGATTTTTCGTGCACGAGCTCAGCAAATTTCTTTGCGGCAAGTCCTTTAGGTGTATTGTCTGCCACGACATGGCTGAATTTGAACACAAGCTGGTCCTTCAGTCCTGTCTGTTCATCATCAAAGGTTGTCGCTGATTTTGGCATCATATGATAAAAACCAAAGTATAAAGCGGTTACAAAACCGATCATGAGCAATAGTGTATAAGCGAGTAAATTCTTCATGCGTCAGATCCCCCTTATGTCAAGCATACTTGACAGAGGAAGAATCCGTAAAGATACAGGTGAAAAAATGATGAGAAATCGATTGAAATTACAACAATTATCTATTAGATGGAAGCTTACCATCCTCACATATTTCGTTGTCATTTTCGCCCTTTTAATCGGAGGGATTGTCCTTGTTGGGGGAATTCAGCAAACAGAGGAACGGGAGCTTCGAAAAAGACTCATGAACACGGCGAGAACCGTGGCTGAGATGAATGAGGTGAAGCAGGCGTTAGCTGATCAGACAAAGGATCGTGATCAATTACAGCATGCAATCGAAGAGATTCGGATTATTCAAGACGCTGACTATATTGTCGTGATGGATATGGATCATGTGAGATTAACGCATCCAGTGAAAACAAGGATTGGCCAGCGCTCAGAAGGAACTGATGAAGAGCCGGCTTTTGCAGAGCATATTTATTTCTCAGAAGCAGAGGGAGAGCTTGGAACAGCCATCAGAGCTTTTTATCCAATCAAGGATGATCAATTTAATCAAACAGGGGTTGTGCTTGTAGGAAGAACTCTGCCAAGTATGGCAGATATATTAGGAGAAATGAAGCAGGATATCCTCATGATCCTCCTGCTGACGCTCAGCTTTGGGCTTGTGGGTTCATTTTTGCTCGCCCGTCATATTAAACAGCAAATGTTTAAGCTGGAGCCGCATGAGATTGTCAGAATGCTAGAGGAACGCACTGCAACCTTTCACTCTATTAATGAAGGGGTCATCGCCATTGATAATCAGCACATGATCACCATTTTTAATGAGAAGGCGAAGCAGATTTTTGGCGTAACAGGTGATGTCGTGGGCCGGAATATTTGGGGTGTGCTGTCTGATACGAGACTTCCTGAGATTATTGATCGCGCACAACCTGTCTACAATGAAGAAATTCATATGAGCGGAAAGCGAATCATGAGCAGCCGGATTCCGATAGTCATGAAAAAGAAGATCATCGGAGCGGTCGCCATTTTTCAAGACCGGACAGAAGCAGCGAAATTGGCGGAGGAGCTCACAGGGGTTAAGAACTTTGTGGACGGTTTGCGGGTGCAAAACCATGAACATATGAATAAGCTTCATACGATTGCCGGGCTGATTCAGCTCGGTAAAGCCGATCAGGCGCTCGATCTAGCCTTTCAAACGACAGAGGAGCAGGAACATGTGACGGACTTTCTTCATCGCGTCATAGAGCATGATGCTGTCGCAGGGTTATTGATGAGCAAAATCAGAAGGGGCAAGGAGCTTGGCATCATGGTCGAAGTAGATGAACATAGCTGTCTGCGTGATTTCCCTGAACGGCTTGATCAGCATGATATGACAAAGCTGCTCGGAAATCTCATTGAGAACGCCTTTGCCTCGTATGATACTGTAGAAAGAGACACAAAAGTCATTTCCATTAGTATCGATCAAACGGAGGATGTCCTCGCGATTTTAATTGAAGACAATGGCTCCGGGATCGAAAAAGAAATGATTCCTTCTATTTTCGATAAAGGCTTCACACATGGCAAAGAGGGCGGAACAGGCTATGGCCTGTATATTGTAAAAACGATTATCGACAAAGGGATGGGAAATGTAGAGGTCACATCAAGCATCGGCATTGGTACCACCTTCTCAATCGAATTCCCAATGACCATAGAGGAGAGAGACAGATGACTCAGATTAAGGTGCTGTTAATTGAAGATGACCCGATGGTGCAAGAAGTGAATAAAGAGTTCATTATGAGTGTTCCTGGCTTTCAAGTAGCAGCTGTCGCTGGGAACGGGGAGCAGGGCATCCAGCTGATCAAAGAAATTCGTCCAGACCTCGTGGTACTTGATGTCTATATGCCAAAAAAGGATGGCGTCAAAACGCTGCAAGACATCAGAAAACAGAAGATGAAAGTGGACGTGATTGTCATTTCTGCAGCGAAGGACAAAGAGACCATCGGCATCATGCTTCAAAATGGTGCGCGGGATTATATTATTAAACCATTCAAATTTGAACGAATGAAAGAATCACTTGAAAGCTATAAGGCGTTTAAATCAAAAATCCAAACTGCAGCAGAATTCTCTCAGGAGATGCTGGATGATATCATACGAAAGCCTGCTGTTAAGCAGGAAGATACTTGGCTTCCTAAAGGGCTGAATGTGCATACGATGAACGAAATTAAAGCGTATATGGGCTTGCAGGAAGGCGCGCAGTCTGCAGAAGAAGTCGCCAATGCACTTGGCATTGCCCGCGTCACGGCACGCCGGTATTTAGACTTTCTCGTTAAAGAAGGCGAGCTGAAATTAGATATGCAATATGGCGGGGTAGGACGGCCTGTGAATAAATATATCGTACATTCTGACTAAAGACCAAAAAGACCAAAATGTACGATATGTCCATAAGCTTCACAGTCTTTGATGAAATCGCTATCATTTATCTACAGATAATAGTTAAGCGTTTACATCAAAGGGTGAGGGAGTTGATTTTTTATGAAAAGGATTTTGAAGAACCTGACATTTCAGGTAATTGCAGCTGTCATTATCGGGATCATTGTCGGGATGGTTTGGCCAAACGTCGGAAAAGAAATGAAGCCGCTTGGTGACACCTTTATCAATGCCGTTAAAATGGTCATTGCACCAATTATTTTCTTAACCATTGTTCTTGGTATTGCCAAGATGGGTGATATGAAAAAGGTTGGGAAAGTTGGGGGAAAAGCATTTATTTATTTTGAAGTTGTCACGACACTTGCTCTAGTCATCGGTCTTTTTGTGGTGAATATCATGAAGCCAGGTGCAGGTCTTGACTATAGCAAGCTTGAAAAAGGGGACGTTTCACAGTATACCCAAAATGGGGGACAGGGTATCGACTGGATGGAATTTGTTACACACATCGTGCCATCTAACATGGTTGATGCTTTCGCAAAGGGTGATATTTTACAGGTCTTATTCTTCTCTATTTTATTCGGTGTTGCGCTCGCTGCTCTTGGCGAGAAGGGGAAAGGCATTATCGAATGGCTTGATAAGCTGTCACTTGTTTTCTTTAAAATCATTGGTTATATCATGCGTGCTGCGCCTCTTGGTGCATTTGGGGCGATGGCTTATACGATCGGACACTTTGGTTTGGCATCGATTAAACCGCTGGCGAGTCTGATGCTCTCCGTTTATATGACCATGTTCTTGTTCATTTTCGTTGTACTGAACATCATTTGTAAAATGTATGGCTTCAGCCTGCTCGGTTATCTGCGATTTATCAAGGATGAAATTTTGATTGTTCTTGGCACAAGTTCTTCAGAATCCGTGCTGCCAAGAATGATGGATAAAATGGAACGCTACGGGTGCTCTAAGTCTGTTGTTGGTCTTGTCATTCCAACAGGTTATTCCTTTAACCTAGACGGAACTTCAATCTATTTATCAATGGCCGTCGTCTTCTTGGCGCAAGTGTTTGGTGTAGACCTGTCGATCGGTCAGCAGATCACTATTATCCTTGTGCTGATGCTTACATCAAAGGGAGCAGCTGGGGTGACAGGAAGCGGATTTATCGTGCTTGCATCTACTCTTGCGGCACTACAGGTCATTCCGTTAGAGGGTCTAGCACTGCTGCTTGGGGTTGACCGCTTCATGAGTGAAGGAAGAGCGATTACAAACCTCATTGGAAATGGAATCGCAACAATTGTTGTCGCGAAGAGTGAAGGTGAATTTGACGAAGCGAAGAGCAAAACAGCACTTCAGGAAATGCGGAATATGAAGCAGGCTGTTTAGTATAAAAACAACCAAAAACCGAAACCTTATGTTCTACATGGGTTCGGTTTTTTTGTGTAAAAAAGAAAAACCAATAAAATTAATACAAATCGTAAGACCTCTTTGACCTTTTATTATATAATTTACAGAAAGATCCGATATAATGTATATCAGATACGATGAAAAATAGACTTTAGTCCTGGCAGGTGTGTAACGTAATGACGGCATTTTTAAAATTGTTCGAAAAACCTGGTGTTAAGCGGTTTTCAGTATTTGTAGTATTAGCCACAGCATTATATCTATTAAGAGGAATGATGAATTTAATTCTTTTGACCTTCATTTTCACCTTTTTGATGAATCGGTTGGAAGAGGTCATTAGAGGCTTTTTAAATCGCTTCCTGAAAATAGGACAGAAATCGGTCATTACCATTTTGTATATTCTTCTGGCTGGTGGATTAACATTTGGCGGATTCGTTTTTGTACCAATCATCGCCAAACAGGTAGAGCAGCTATTCCGTTTAGGAAAGAAAATTGCAGATCACCCACAAGATTTACCCTTCTTTGACGTCATCACGAACGTATTCGGAGATTTCAAAATATCAGCTTTCTTTGAGAAAGGGTTTAATTTCCTCTATACATACATAACCGATTTCAGCACGTTCAGTATCCAGGTCATTATGTCCTTAATATTAAGCATGTTCTTCCTGTTCGAAAAAGAACGCCTCATTCAATTCATGAACAAGTTCAAAACGAGTAAAATCTCCGTGTTCTATCATGAAATTGCCTTCTTTGGACGTAAATTTTCCCGAACGTTTGGAAAAGTACTTGAAGCACAGTTTATTATTGCAACCGTTAACTGTGTGCTAACGACCATTGCGCTAGGCATTATGGGCTTCCCGCAGTTATTTGGATTAGCGGTCATGGTCTTTTTGCTAGGCTTAATCCCAGTAGCGGGTGTGGTTATCTCTCTTATTCCACTCAGCATCATTGCGTATACACTCGGAGGCGGAATGTATGTCCTGTATATTGTGCTGGTGATTGTGATTATCCATGCTATTGAAGCATACTTCTTGAATCCGAAGCTCATGTCAGCTAAAACAGAACTCCCTATTTTCTTCACGTTTATTGTGCTGATCTTCTCTGAACACTATATTGGCATTTGGGGACTTATTATCGGTATCCCAATCTTTGTGTTTATTTTAGATATTCTTGAAGTGACAAATAGGGAAGAAAGTAATTAAAAAGTTCATATGAACCTGTTTACAATTTTCTAAAAATAAGGTATAAATGGTATGAAAATATCATATATCCACACGCTTAATCCTTCTAAAGGAATGGGGGACCCATGTTTTTGGGGTGAATTTTTCTTATCTGAGAAAAAAGGACATCTCTTCGTCCTAACCCGTCAGCTAACCTCATCAGCGTGAAGAGAGTAGACAGTGGTACACGTATGGACACGCAGGCCCACGAGAAAACTCTCTCGTGGGTCTTTTTGACGAGGAAGGGGAGATTTTATTGAAGCTGGCGACAAAAATTATTATTGCCTTGTTTGTAGGTGCAATCACAGGATTGCTGCTTAACCTTTTTGCTCCAAATGTATTCAAAGTGTTAGACCCTTATTTATTTACACCTCTAGGTCAAATCTTCTTAAACCTGATTAAAATGCTGGTTGTACCCATTGTATTCTTTTCGATCACGCTCGGTGTAGCAGGCCTTGGTGATCCGAAGAAGCTAGGCAGAATCGGCGTAAAAACCATTACTTATTTCCTGCTCACTACGACTTTCGCCATTATCATTGGCATTTCATTAGCCTTATTGATTAAACCCGGAGCCTTCGGTAATTTTGATACAAAAGCGGCTGATTATTCCGCAGAGGAAGCCCCATCAATGGCAGAAACACTACTCAACATTATTCCAACCAATCCAGTCCAATCGTTAGTTGAAGGAAACATGCTTCAAATTATCGTCTTCTGCGTATTTTTAGGTCTTGGCATAGCCATGCTTGGTAAAAAAACGGAAGGCTTGCTGAAGCTGTTTGAACAAGGAAATGAATTAATGATGTATCTTGTCGGTGTTGTAATGAAATTTGCACCGTACGGGACATTCGGTTTGATTGCAACCGCGATCGGCAGTCAGGGACTGGATGCCATGAAAGCGATGGGACTTTACTTCTCGGTCGTGTTAATTGCGCTTATCCTGCATTTCTTCCTGACATATGGATCAACCATTGCTATCTTAGCTAAACGAAATCCAATGGCATTCTTTAAAGGATTTTCACCAGCGATGGTTGTTGCGTTTAGTACATCAAGCAGTAACGCAGTACTGCCGGTATCAATGGAAACAGCGCAAAAGCGTTTAAAGGTGCCAGAGCCGATTTCAAGCTTTGTGCAGCCGCTGGGTGCAACCATTAATATGGATGGCACAGCCATTATGCAAGGTGTTGCGACCATTTTTATCGCTCAAGTGTATGGGGTTGAACTGACGCTTGTTCAAATGCTGACGGTTGTCTTAACAGCTGTTTTAGCAAGTGTCGGTACAGCAGGTGTCCCAGGGGTAGGGCTCATCATGCTGGCCATGGTGTTAAATTCCGTGAATCTTCCTGTTGAGGGAATAGCGCTGATCCTTGGCATAGACCGCTTATTAGATATGGCAAGAACCGTAGTGAATATTACAGGTGACGCAGCATGTGCGGTGATTGTTTCTGAAACCGAAAAGAAACACGAGAAAGAAGCGCCGACACCTAACTTATCACTGTAATAAGCAAGAAGGGCTGGCTGGGTCAGTCCTTTTTTTCATGGATTGATTTGTCTCGCGTGATATACTTTTTACAGGATGAGCGGTCATAACTGCCGCCACAGGCTTTACATTAGAAGGAGGAACCACTTTGCAGTCTGCTGTTTTAAAAGTAGAGAAAGTCGATAAACTAATTGGCCGGAAAATGATCTTGCAGGATATTTCTATAGACATTGGGCAAGGAGAAATTGTTGGATTACTTGGACCCAATGGGTCTGGAAAAACAACTTTGATTCGATTGATCGTTGGCTTGATGAAAAAAAACAATGGCAACATCATGATCAATGGATATTCACAAGATGAGGATTTTCTTAAAGCGATGTCATCTGTTGGTGCGATCATAGAAAACCCAGAATTTTATTCGTATTTAACAGGCTTTGAAAACCTTGAGATGTATGCAGCGATGCACGATGGCGTGACGGAGGAACGCATTCAGGAAGTAGTGGAAAGAGTTCGTCTTGAGGATGCCATTCATCAGAAGGTCAAGACGTATTCACTAGGGATGAAACAAAGGCTTGGGATTGCACAAGCTATTTTGCATCGGCCGAACCTGCTCATTTTAGACGAACCGACAAATGGACTGGACCCCGCAGGAATGAAGGAATTCCGGGAGCACTTACAAATGCTTGTAAAGGAAGAAGGAACCTCGGTGCTATTTGCGACGCATTTATTGCATGAGGTAGAAGAGCTATGTGATCGAATGATTATCATTCAAAAGGGACAGATCAAAGCTAGTACTCATCTCCGGGATATGGAGGGGAAAGAGCAGGTGCTGATGAATATTCAGCCAGTAGAAAAGGCGGTCTCATGGCTTGACGCACACGACTATACATATGAACGAAATGGAGCGCGTGTACTGCTTCAACTGAACAAAGAACGTGTGCCAGAGCTGAACAAACAGCTTGTGCTGGCGGGGTTTGATGTACTTGAAATGATGCCTCAAAAGCAGTCAATTGAAGAGGCATTTATGAAATGGACGGAAGGCGGGACGACAGATGCTTAACCTCATCAAGAATGAGCATAAAAAAATCATGAAGAAAAAGATCACATTCATTGCTCTTTTATTGATCGTTGTATTTCAACTGGCCATGGCTCTAACCTTGAAACGAGTCATATCAAGCTTTGGTGGACAAGACACAGTCGCGAACTATTTTGCTTATTCCACGAACGTCGTGTTTATTTTGCAGGTACTTGCTGTTGTTATTGGCGCGACCTTGATCTCAACAGAGTTTCAGAAAAGGACGATCAAATTTCTATTGATCCGGCCAAAAACAAGACTGCACATTTTTCTGTCAAAATACATCACACTTGTGCTGACAGTCATTTATTTGTTTGTTTTTTATTATGTTTTGGCTTTTCTATTTGGTCTTATTTTCTTCGGTACGGATTTTGATGAAAGAACGGGGCAATTATTTCAGCATACGTTTGCCGTCATTGGATCTCAGTGGGTGGAAGTGATCATGATGGCAAGCTTTGCTTTTATGTGTTCCAGTTTGTTTAGAAACAGTCTTGTTGCCCTTGTGACCTCGTTTTTTGTTTTATATGCGGCGAAATCTCTTGTACCCATCATGTCTCTCTTAGAAAATCAGTGGGGGAAAATCCTCCTTTTCGCGAATACGGACTTTACTCAGTACAGCTTTCAAGGACCGCCGCCTTTTCATGGGATGAGCATTTTGTTTTCTCTATTTATAGTAGGGGCGCATTTTGTTTTCTTTATTGGATCGGCTTGGATTCTTTTTTGGAAATGTGATGTAAATGTGTAAAAAATGTGTCAAATAACAAGAAAAATTCGTGACATCTTTGTGAAAACGAGTCTGTATTTCACGATAACCGGCTGATTTTGTCTTATAATAAGAAGGAGTCATGGAGGTGGCACTATCGTGAAAAATTTCATTACGGCTTTACCAATTTTGTTGCTGCTGTCGTTTTCGTTTGTGTCTTTTGCCTTCCAGTTTGATCACCTTGTTTATTTCAGACTAGCGCTGGGGATCTTTTCGTTAGCGGGTCTTTTCTTTCTGTATACACTTAAAAGAAACATGAAATGGTTCATGGTCTATTTATATGCGAGCTGGATCGTTCTTGCTGCCGTCACAACATTTGAGGAACCAGTCTTTTCTCAATTTTTCTTCGGTGGTTTAACGATGACAATGGGTTATCTCACATATATGCTCATTTATTTAGGAATGAAGCAGGACCGTGTAGCGAAAGCAAATTAAAACAAAAGTCGATAAAATCGAATAACAGATTTTATCGGCTTTTTTTATTTTATTGAAGCAGACAAAAGAGCAGCCAGCGATGACTGCTCCTCTTGTGCTTATGATTCACGCCCAGCAGCTGCAAGCTGCTTCTGGTGTTTTTTGTCGATGGTTTCGTATATACTTTCCATCATTTGAGGATCGCGCATGATGGCCTTTTTGTTCTCTTCAATCAATTGCTGGTAGGTTTTAATTTTCTTCTTAGACATGTGACTCATCGCTCCTTAATAAGAATGGACGTCTATAGGATTTCACATAGATGAAATTGATAATCATTTTCAATTAGCAATTCCATTATACAAAGACAAATGTCAGAAGTAAAGATTCAATTCAGAAAATTCACGTAACCGACATATTCCAAGCTGGTTCGACGCTGCATTCTTTCCCAGGAAATAATTTTGTCATGACTTGTCGTAAGTGAAACATCAATTTGAAACGTTTTGGCTGTGCAGCTCGTCTTATGAAGAGATTTAAAAAGAAAAAAGACATCAGCAAGAGTTTGCTGATGTCCTTCGTTTCATCAATTAAGAAACGTGCTCTTGAAGAAATTCTGTCACTTCTTCAGGCGATTTTGCATTTGCACTGTGTAAATGACCTGTTTTTTCACCATTTTTGAAAATTAACAGGCTTGGAATGCCCATTACCTGATACGTTTCAGCTAATTCAGGGAAATCATCTTTATTTATTTCAAACCATTCATGGTGAGCATAAGCTTCTAGGATGTCTGGAATGAACATGTCCATTCTTGTACAGTCAGGACACCATGTTGCAAAGAATTTAACGATGACTTCTTTGTCTGATTGAATAATTTCATTGAATTGTTCAGTACTTGTGATTTTTTTCAATTTGTCACAACTCCTTTTCAATGTCATTTTAATATAAAATAAAGGCGAATGACATACAAATGCTCGGGAGGCGCTTACAACCTTTACAAATCATTTCAATTACGTAACAACAAAAATTAATTAGAGCATTTTTGCTTGAAAGTGATAAGATAGTAAAGATGAATTTTAGTGGGGGGAGTATCCATTGAAAATAAGTTTAGGATTGATTTACGGCGGAAAGTCAGCCGAACATAATGTATCACTGCAAACAGCTCTTGCAGTTACAAAAGCACTTAACACTGAGAAGTTCGATATACATCCAATTTATATTACAGAAGAGGGTGAATGGTTAAGAGGAGAAAAACTCACTGAACCAGTATCAAACGTCAAAATGCTTCAATTTGAACAGACCGCAAAGACGTTTTTACCAACTTCTTTAAATGAAAGCATGTTTCCACAGCCTGCATCGACTGATGAGAAAATTGATGTTGTCTTCCCGTTGCTGCACGGACCAAATGGAGAAGATGGCACAATGCAAGGATTACTTGAACTGTTAAATATCCCGTATGTCGGCAACGGCGTTCTCGCGTCTGCCGCGGGTATGGATAAAGTCATGATGAAAGATGTTTTTGCACAAGCAGGACTTGCACAAGCAAAGCACCTTTCTTTCAATAAAAAAGACTACGAGAAAGCGACACCAGACAGCTTAGAACAGGTTGAAAAAGTACTGGGCTACCCATGCTTTGTGAAACCTGCCAACATGGGATCAAGTGTTGGAATTAGCAAATGCCGCAGCAAAGAAGAACTGCAGACTGCATTTGACCTCGCTTTCCAATATGATCGTCGTGTGGTCGTAGAAGAAGGCGTCGTTGGAAGAGAAATCGAGATTGGTGTATTAGGCAATGATGAGCCGAAATGCTCTGTCGTTGGTGAGATTGCACCTAAAACAGATTTTTATGATTACAAAGCAAAATATGAAGATGGCGATACAGATTTGATCATTCCGGCGAGTGTGTCAGAGGATGAATATAAGACGATTCATGACATGGCAATTAAGGCATTTAAAGCCCTCGATGGATCTGGTCTCGTACGTGCAGACTTCTTCCTTACAGAAAAAGGTGAAGTGTTGATCAATGAAGTGAATACAATGCCTGGATTCACACCATTTAGTATGTTCCCATTACTTTGGAAGCACACTGGTGTAGAGTATCCAGAGTTAATTGAAAAGCTGGTGTCACTTGCAATTGAACGCCATCGAGAAAAACAAACCATTAAAACAACTTTTTAATGTGAGCAGCAAGCAGACACTATCCTTAGGTAGTGTCTCTTTTCCTTCAAACGTGAAATGAGAAAGAGAGGCGAAAAATCATGATCAAACGTACAGTGAAACAAATCGCCCAAATGGCTGGTGGAACCCTATCTAATCAAGCTTTTGGCGAAGAACAGATTCACGGAGTGACAACAGATACACGAAAAGTATCAAACGGCGCCCTGTTTATCCCGCTTATCGGAGAACATTTTAACGGTCACACATTTGCTTCAAAAGCAGTGGAGCTTGGAGCCTCAGCTGTTCTTTGGAATCAAAAAGAAGCCAATCCGCCAGAAGGCGTTCCAGTAATTCTTGTAGAGGATACACTAGCTGCGCTTCAACAGCTGGCGAAATCATACTTAAAAGAAGAAAACCCTCGTGTTGTCGGTATTACAGGAAGTAATGGGAAAACCACAACGAAAGACATGATTCATTCCGTCTTGCAAACAGCGTATCAAGTTCATAAAACAGACGGTAACTTTAATAATCATATCGGGCTTCCGCTTACCATTCTGGCAATGCCTGAAGGAACAGATATTGCGGTTTTGGAGATGGGCATGAGTGCAAAAGGCGAAATCGAATTTTTATCAGACCTCGCTGAGCCGGATGCAGCAGTCATCACAAATATCGGGGAATCACATATGCAAGATTTAGGATCAAGAGAAGCCATTGCTGATGCAAAATGTGAGATCGTAAAAGGGTTAAAAGAAGACGGCATCTTTTATTACTTAGGTGATGAGCCTTTGCTTCGCGAAAGAGCAAGTTCACTTTCTCAGCGTGTAAAAACCTTTGGAGAAGCAGAGGACTGTGATATTAAGGTAACGCACATCAACCAGCTTGCAGAAGGAACAGAATTTCAGGTCGAAGGGTATACCCAAGGTTTTCTCATTCCTGTATTAGGGAAACATAATGTGAAGAATGCACTTGCTGCTATTGCTATAGGCCAGCATTTTGGGCTGAATGAAAGACAAATAGCCCAGGGACTGATGCAAACGAAGTTGACGGGGATGCGTCTTGAGCTGTTTAAAACAGATAAAGGAATCACTGTCATTAATGATGCGTATAATGCAAGTCCTACTTCTATGAAAGCAGCCATTGATCTTGTGGGAGATATGGACGGCTTCGCCAATCGTATTCTTGTACTTGGAGATATGCTCGAAATGGGCAGCGAAGAAGAAACGTATCATTATGAACTTGGCCGTTACATCAAGCCGGAATTTATTGATCATGTCATGACGTATGGCCGACTAGGTGCATTCATTGCTGAAGGAGCGAAAAAATCATTCGGGGCTGAGCACGTATTCTCCTTTATGGACAAAGAGGACCTGAAGAAAAAACTAGCTGAAGTGGCAGGGCCTGACGATGTTGTGCTTGTCAAAGCCTCACGCGGTATGAAATTGGAAGAAGTCATTACTGCACTATAAAAGTGAGAAGGTGACAGAATGATTGGCTGTTTATGTATCCACGGTTTTACGGGTGCCCCTTATGAAGTAGAACCGCTGGCGCAATATTTAAAACAGACGGCAGATTGGGAAGTGCAGTCTGTCACGCTTCCGGGGCATGGGGATGAGCTTCAGTTAAAAGGCATTCTTTATCAAGAATGGATAGCGACAGCTGAACTCGAACTTCTATCCCTTTATCGAACTTGTGACACCGTGTATTTGATCGGCTTTTCTATGGGCGGAATGATTGCTTCTTACTTAGCAGCGAAGTACCCAGTTGCCCGTCTCGTCCTATTAAGTGCTGCGGCTAAATATGTGAACCCAAAACAAATGATGCAAGATACAAGGCAGATGGTGAAGGAGTCCCTGTCAGGGATCATTGATACAAACCCTTTATATGATCGATATCGCCATAAGCTCACAAGCACGCCGCTGTCAGCCGCGATAGAATTTATGAAGCTGGTCAAGCAAACGAAGAATTCGCTTGAGAAGCTTCATCTGCCTGTGTTAATTGTTCAAGGTGAAAGCGACGGAATTGTACCTGCTTCAAGTGCAGAATTTATTTATCATAAAGTCCCGTCTCGCCAGAAAGAAATGTTTTATTTGCCCGATTGTAAACATCATGTTTGTCATGAGCCATGTGCCCAGCAATTGTTTGAGAAAGTAGAACATTTTCTAAAAAAAGCAATTTAATATATAGAAAAGCTAAATTGTGGCTAAACTAATATAAATTGAATCCCACTTGTTAAAATTTGCATCATTTTTGTCGAATGAGTGACAGGCATATGGTACAATAGGAAAGAAAAGGTGGTTGATTCGGTTGTTTCAATATGACGGAAAAACCTTTATCCCGCAGTCTAATTCGAGTAACGGAGAAGTATCAGCAGGAACCATATTTCAATATCGTCAGGACGGGAATATATTAACGGGCACATATCAAGGCGGCAGTATTATATCTGGCGTACTTGTAGGAACTGTGAATGAGGATGGAACACTTCATTTTAGATACCACCATGTAAGCAAGGACGGCAGTATGAGAAGCGGGACTTGCAATTCCACTCCAAAGCAGCTGGATAACGGAAAAATTCAATTGTTAGAAAAGTGGAAATGGATGGACGGAGATCAAAGTGAAGGTGAATCTGTCATTGTAGAACAGTAGATATATCCATTTCTGTCTTGTTGAAAAACAAATAGTGTAATGGTAAGATATAAGGTAGGGTAATTCGGGCTTTGTATATAATGGACCTGTCCTTTCAGAAAAGGGCAGTTTTTAATGATCATTCACGAGATTACTGAAACAGCAATTAGAAGGAGTTTGAATAAATTGACTATAACGTTTCAAGATTTTCAATTAAGCGAAAGTCTCATGAAGGCTATTAACCGCATGGGATTTGAAGAAGCAACACCGATTCAAGCAGAAACGATTCCTCTCGGTCTTCAAAATAAAGATGTCATCGGACAAGCACAAACAGGAACAGGAAAAACTGCAGCATTTGGTATTCCTCTGGTTGAAAAAATCGACCCAGCGTCTCCAAATATCCAAGCGATTATCATTGCGCCAACAAGAGAATTAGCGATTCAAGTATCTGAAGAGCTATATAAAATCGGCCAAGACAAGCGTGCACGCGTACTTCCTATTTACGGTGGACAAGATATCGGCCGTCAAATCCGTTCGCTCAAGAAAAATCCTCATATCATCGTAGGGACTCCAGGACGTTTACTCGATCACATTAACCGTCGTACAATGCGTCTTCAAAACGTTGAAACAGTTGTGCTAGATGAAGCAGACGAAATGCTAAACATGGGTTTCATCGAAGACATTGAAGCGATCCTTTCAAATGTACCAAGTGAACACCAAACACTTTTATTCTCTGCGACAATGCCTGCACCAATTAAGCGCATTGCAGAGCGTTTCATGACAAACCCAGAACACGTAAAAGTAAAAGCGAAAGAAATGACTGTATCTAACATCCAACAGTTCTATTTGGATATTCACGAACGTAAAAAGTTTGATACATTGACTCGTCTTCTTGACATTCAATCACCTGAGCTTTCAATTGTCTTCGGCCGTACGAAACGCCGTGTTGACGAATTGACTGAAGCACTTAACCTTAGAGGGTATACAGCTGAAGGAATTCATGGTGACCTGACTCAAGCAAAACGTATGGTTGCGCTTCGTAAATTCAAAGAGGGTTCAATCGATGTGCTTGTCGCAACAGACGTAGCTGCACGTGGACTTGATATCTCAGGCGTAACACACGTGTATAACTTTGACGTACCGCAAGATCCAGAAAGCTACGTGCACCGTATTGGACGTACAGGACGTGCTGGACGTACAGGTATGGCGATGACATTCATCACACCACGTGAAAAAGATATGCTTCGTGCGATTGAGCAAACGACTAAACGTAAAATGGATCGCATGAAAGAACCTACACTTGATGAGGCGATTGAAGGACAACAGCAAGTAACAGTTGACCGTCTACGCACAATCATCAGTGAAAACAACTTGAACTTCTACATGACAGCTGCTGCTGAATTGTTGGAAGATCATGATTCTGTAACAGTGGTTGCAGCTGCGATCAAAATGATGACAAAAGAGCCGGATGCAACGCCTGTTCGTTTAACAGATGAAGCACCGATGATTTCTAAACGTCATCGTAACAACCGTAGCTCTTCTAAACGCAGAGACGGCGGCGGTGGCGGAGGCTACCGTGGAAAAGGCAAGAACAGCCGTTCATCTTATGGTGATAAAAAGCGTTCTTCAAATGACCGCAATCGTTCTTCTAGCGATCGTCGTCAAAAGAAATCTTATAACAACTAACATACAAGAGCGAATCCTTTGCAGGGTTCGCTTTTTTTTAACAGGCTAAAATTGAAACTTTTTAGGCTTTGTTACGTAATATATTGATAGAAAAGTAAGAGAATGGGGGAAGAATGTGAGAAAACAGCCGCAACGTCAAATTAGTTTAAATGGTTTAAAGGTATGGCGTCTTCAAAATGGAATTATCTCATTGATTTTCTTACTCATCATCATTGGGGTATTTGTTGCTAGCTACTATTTTCAATGGCCATATTGGATTGGAGCGATCCTTTCTGGTTTATGGGTCTTACAGGTCATTTTTGGCATTTGGCTCATACCAAAAATCCGCCACCACATCTGGCGCTACGAAGTATTCGAAAATGAAATTGAAATACAGCATGGACTCATTCGCGTCACACGTGTCATTGTGCCAATGGTTCGTGTTCAGCATGTTGATACATCGCAAGGGCCGCTTTTAAGGCGCTACCGTTTGGCCTCTGTTCAAATTTCGACTGCTGCCACAGTTCATGATATACCGGCGCTAGAATTAGAAGAGGCAGATGAGCTTCGTGATTACATATCTCGTTTAGCAAGGGTGACGGAAGATGATGTCTGAACCAAAACGTGTACATCCCATTTCGATGTTCATTGATTTTATATCAGATGCTGTATCCATGATCAAAAACTTCATTATCCCTTTTTTCGTGTTGATTTTTGTGAACTCGAATTCGAGCATTCGCTTTTATGCATTTATCATTCTTGGTGTGCTTCTTTTGTGGAAAGCCGTTTTTACCATTTTAGAATGGAGACGATTCACTTACCGGATGGAAGACGATGAATTTCGTGTGGAATCGGGTGTGATTACGAAAAAGAAAAAATATATCTCGTTAGAACGAATTCAAACGGTTAATACAAGTGAAGGCATTTTCCAGCGGATTTTCGGTTTAGTGCGGGTTCAAATCGAAACGGCAGGCGGAACGGATGGTCCAGAAGTGAGCCTGACCGCGATTACAAAAGCAGAAGCGGAACAATTAAAGCAGTCGATTTTCAACCGGAAGAAAAGCTTGCAGGAAGAAGAAATGACGGATGAAGCAGGTGATCTGAATGGCCATTTGACTGCGCAAAAACCTATGCAGGAAGAAATCAATGTCTCCTATCGTATGGGTGTGCCAGAATTGCTTTTGGCTGCGACCACTTCAAGCGGTATCGGTGTCATTATCTCAGGGTGTCTCGCCATCTACACGCAAATAGATGAAATTCTCCCTTTGGACGGGTTCTTCAAGCAGTTCTCTTTTTTAAGCCATGCGAGCATTGAAATCTATGCGATTTTGATATTTCTTGCCGTATTGATCGCTTGGATCTTGAGTGTTGGGGTAACAGCACTTCAGTATGCGAATTTTGCTGCAAAACGAAAAGGGAATGACATCATCATTACAAGAGGGCTCATCGAGAGACATCAAATGACCATTCCACTTGCGAGAATTCAAGCAGTGAAAATCAAAGAGAATATTATCCGTGAGCCTTTTGGCTTTGCGACAGTGATGCTTGTTAGTGCAGGAGGTTCGATTACAGAGAAAGAAACCTCTTCCGTCTTATTTCCGCTCATTCGGAAGAAAAAAATAAATGAATTGCTGTCACAATTCACCGATCATTATCATGTAGCACCAGAAACAGAGCTGAAAAAGGTGCCAAAGCGTTCACTCAAACGCTACCTGATCTCATATGGCTTTGTGCCGTTACTTGCAGGTGTCATCCTGTCGGTACGCTTTCCGCCATGGGGGTATTTGGGACTCATTCCGTTACCGCTTGCTCTATTCTTCGGCTACTTAGCTTATAAACAATCAGGATATACAATCAAAGATTCATTGATTCAAATGACATCAAGAGGCATTGGCAAGACCACTGGCATTGTCCTTAGAAAACGAATGCAAAACTATACGATGACGCAATCTTTTTTCCAAAAGAAAGGCCGGGTCGCAAGTATTCACACCTTTGTGAAATCCTCTGCGCTGCTTGATTCCTTTGGTGTGCATCACCTTGAGGAAGAAGATGCGGCACGTGTATTTGATTGGTATTCATATGAAAAAAATCAATCGTCTTAAACGAAAAATGTCGATCAGCTCCAGCTTAAGGAGGATCGACATTTTTTATGAGATTAATAGCGTCTTTTTTTCGAATGGAAAAGCAGCGTAATCGGTGCTAGAAGCATACCGCCGATCAATCCAAATAAGTGAGCCATGATATTGATGTTTGAATTGACGAACGTCATGATGACAGAAACAGCAAGAATCGTTAAAATCACTTGTGAATTCCCGCGGTCCATCATGTGCGGTTTAAACAGGACAAGGTATAGATAAACCCCAAACAAACCGAAGATCGCACCAGAAGCGCCAACATGTACATACTCTAAAGGCTCCACCCAATAGGTTCCGAGATTGCCAATGAATCCTGCACCAAGATAAATGATCAGAAATCGAACCTTCCCAAGCAAATGTTCAAGCGCTGGGGCGAATAAGAAAAGGGACATGGAATTAAATAAAATATGCGTGAGACTTCCGTGAAGAAAAATAGGTGTAACGAGCCGCCACCATTCCCCAGCCGCTACACCATAATTGAAACCGACGAGATGATCCTGTCCAAGCTGTATAAGAGGGATAGGAACCGCAAATATAAGCCACAGGCCAATTTGTAAAGCAAGGATCGCTGTTACGATTGGATACGATCTAATAAATTGTTGAAAGCTCTCCGTTCGAATAAACATAACAAACCCCTTTTGACTAGATAATGGTAAGTTTATAGTAACACGTTTATGAAGCGAACACTTAAATTAGTACGAGTATCATAGGAGGTACCTCATGATTAAAGGAATAGGCATTGATATTGTAGAGATCGACCGTCTTTCGCGAGTGCTCAGCAGACAGCCTCGTTTACCGGAACGCATTTTGACTTTAAGTGAACAGGACGTCTTTCGTACACTGAGTGAAAAAAGACAGCTGGAATTTTTGGCAGGGCGCTTTGCGGCAAAGGAAGCTTTCGCTAAAGCATACGGAACAGGAATCGGTCAGCATTTAAGCTTTCATGACATAGACATTCAAAAAGACGATAAGGGAAAACCCTTCATCAAAAGCAAGAAAGCAGAGGGAGATCAGGTTCATGTGTCCATTACCCATACAAAGGAATATGCTGCTGCACAAGTTTTAATTGAAAGGTTGTCAAGCTAGTCTGCATATTGTTTGTCCCCCCTTCATATATTGGGTAGTGCGATAAGGAAGGGCGAGTTGCTAACAGGCTTTGATGGTTCGCGGTACGCAGTTAACTCTTGAGGCGTACTGTTAAAGTCAAACAAGCGGTTTCTTCCTTTTAACACAATTAACGAAGGGGTTGAAAAGGGTGAGAAAAAGCTTTGTTTTGCTTGTAACGGGAATCCTTTTTGTACTGATTCTCTCCGCATGCGGTCAAAAATCTCAGCAAGATATCGTTGGAGATTTAAACAAAAAGGCAGAGGAAATGACATCATACAAAGCCAAAGCAAAAATGACCATTGAGACAGGAAATGACCCGCAGGAGTACCAGGTAGAAATTTGGTACAAAAAGCCGGAGCTTTACCGTGTCTATTTAGAAAATCCGAAAAAGGATCAGAGTCAAGTCATTTTAAGAAATGGCAATGGTGTGTTTGTGCTGACACCTTCATTGAACAAGAGCTTCCGTTTCCATAGTGATTGGCCGAATAATAGCAGTCAGGTCTATTTATTCGAATCACTTGTGAAGGATATTAAAAATGACAGCGCAGCTCAGTTCAAAGCGAAAGAGTCAAAGTATGTGTTCGAAACGAAGACCAATTATCAGCACAACCAAATGCTGCCTACCCAAGAGATTACCTTTCATAAGAAAACAATGGCGCCTGCCAGTGTGAAAGTGCTGGATAGCGACAAAAAGCCAATGGTGAAAGTGGAATTCTCTCACTTTGAATTCAATAAATCCTTTGACAAAGATGCATTTGATGAGAAGAAAAACATGACACTCTCTCAAATGGATGTTGCCACAAGTGCAGACCCATCTGACAGCTTTGCGGTGAAAACACCAGTTGATATGCCAGAAGGCGTGAAGAAGATGGAAGAGAAAGAAATGACGACAGATGCTGGGAAGCGTTATGTAATTACGTACGGCGGCAAGAAATCCTTCACACTCATTCAGGAAAAAGCGCGAGTAGCTGAAGCATCTACGCCTGTCACGATGAACGGCGAGCCGGTCGATCTTGGTATGACAGTAGGGGTTCTGACAGATCAATCCCTCTCATGGACATCTGACGGAGTTGACTACTTAATTTCCTCAAGTGATCTATCGAAAGAAGAGCTTTTGATGGTCGCAAAGAGTGTAGAAGGCCAGTCAGCTAAATAAATGAGATTCTCAGGCGGAAAGCCTTGATAAATGAAGCATCAGCCCTGTGCAAGGGCTGATTTTCTTTGATTTGTTTCACATTATTCTTGATTTTTAGTATCATATGAAGGGATTGAATCATTCAATAGGGAAGTGTGACTGATGGACACAAATGCCTTTTATAGAGACACATGGGCAGAAATTAATTTAACCGCAATCAAGCACAATGTTTCACATATGAAAGATCATATCGGTCAAAATGTTCAATTGATGGCTGTTGTGAAAGCCAATGCATATGGACATGGAGATATAGAAGTGGCAAGAGCTGCACTCAAAGCAGGAGCAGACTTGTTAGCTGTCGCCTTTTTAGATGAGGCCATTTCTTTAAGAAATCAAGGCATTAAAGCACCGATTCTTGTACTCGGCGCAGTACCGCCGGAGTATGTCAAAACCGCTGTTCGATACAATGTGATCATGACCGCTTACTCCATAGAGTGGCTGAGGGAAGTCACCCATATGGGGCAGATGGGACAACCCATTCGTTTTCATTTGAAAATAGACAGCGGAATGAACCGTTTAGGTGTGAAAACGTTGGAGCAAGTCAGCGAAGTAAAGAAGCTTGTCAGCGAGCATGCTTATTTACAGCTGGAAGGTGTATTTACTCACTTTGCGACCGCGGATGAAAAGGATGAGAACTATTTTGATCGGCAAGTCGACACCTTTCAAACCCTGCTTCAGCCGCTTCATACGGAAAAGCTGCTCGTTCATTGTGCCAATAGTGCAGCGGGTTTAAGGTTTAAAGAAGTGTTGTTTAATATGGTTCGCTTCGGCATCAGTATGTACGGGCTGTCACCATCAGAGGAAATCAAAGATGAACTTCCTTTCAAGCTGGAAGAAGCCATGTCTCTTCATACAAAGCTTGCCCATGTGAAGCTCATTCAAAAGGGTGAGAGTGTCAGCTATGGGGCGACGTATACAGCTAATCAAGATACATGGATCGGTACGGTACCAGTCGGCTATGCAGACGGGTGGATCCGGAAGCTGGCAGGCACGGAAG
This sequence comes from Bacillus sp. PAMC28571, assembly GCF_014250435.1. Classification (NCBI taxonomy): domain Bacteria; kingdom Bacillati; phylum Bacillota; class Bacilli; order Caryophanales; family Bacillaceae; genus Bacillus; species Bacillus sp. PAMC28571. Next base: position 222,416 of record NZ_CP060191.1, read on the forward strand.
TACTTGTTGGCGGAAAGCGCCGGAAGATTGCCGGAAGGGTATGTATGGATCAATTCATGGTTGAACTGAAAGAGAACCTTCCAATAGGGGAGCCAGTCGTTTTGATTGGTGGACAAGGTGAAGAAATGGTATCAGTCGATGAAATTGCAAAAAGGCTTGAAACCATTAACTATGAAGTCACATGCTCCATTGGACACCGCGTCCCAAGAGTATATATAGAGGACGGCAAAAGGGTACATGTGCGGAATCCGCTGCTTCAAGGCGGGCCAAGCTTTTTCTAAGCAGCTTTCACAGGAACGATCGTCAAACTGACATCGTTCCTTTTTATTCTACAAAGAAGGGGTAAACATTCTCCCTTTTTTAGAGATTTTGGAAATACCGTATGATTTTCGGAAAAAAGCGTATAATGTGAAAGAGGAACTCCATTATCATCTTTGATTTACGGGTGAACAGCCGCTTCATGTTCTAATAAGAAATCATGAAAAAACAGCTTTGCTTGCGCATTGAATAATGGTATGATTAGTCTTGGAATGGATCGAAACGGTATCCGTAAGTTTTGTGGAGGTGTATGTTTTTTGTCTGAATCCAGCGCAACAAACGAAATGAAGATTCGACTACCGGAGGCTTTGATGTCTGAAATCGAACGAGTAGCAGAGCAGGATAAGGTAACAAGAAATGAATTGATCTACCGAGCGACAAAAACGTATATTCGTGAACGTAATATTCGACAAAATCGTGAATCGATGAGACGCGGCTACATGGAGATGGCGAAAATTAATCTGAATATCTCTTCAGAGGCACAATACGCAGAATTTGAGGCTGAGAATACAGTTGAGCGATTAGTCAGCGGGGGTTAAACATTTGATTGTTAAACGCGGTGATGTTTACTTTGCTGATTTATCTCCTGTTGTTGGCTCCGAGCAGGGCGGGGTTCGCCCAGTATTGGTGATTCAAAATGACATTGGAAATCGCTTCAGCCCGACTGCTATCGTTGCAGCCATAACAGCCCAAATACAAAAAGCGAAATTACCGACTCACGTCGAAATTGATGCAAAGCGCTACGGCTTTGAGCGAGATTCTGTCATTCTCTTGGAGCAGATTCGTACAATCGATAAACAAAGATTGACAGATAAAATCACACATCTTGATGATGAGATGATGGAGAAGGTTGATGAAGCCTTACAAGTTAGTTTGGCTCTTATTGATTTTTAATATGGTGAGATTTGGTTGCTCTCTTGGGAGCAACTTTTTTTTGTGTTCAATTTTTATTAACGTTATAATGAAGAAAGACTAAAAGAAGTGCTGTTTATGTACGTAGGGGGTAAAACATGTCGAATCATATCGTGTTAGCTTTTGCAAGAGAGCATCGAGAGGAATTACAAAAAGAGTGGACGGACATTTTTAGACAACTCGGAGAAAAAGAAACGGACATGATGCTGAACGACAATATGTATGAAACCATCTGTTCGGAATATGTTCAATTAATCATTACATCTCTTTCAGAAGGGTATGCTGAAGATTTTGAAGAAAAAGTGCAAACTTTTGCTTTAAAAATTGTTCAAATGGGTATATCACTTAAGTTACTGGCAAATGGTCTAACAGAAATCCGTTCACATTTATATCAAAAAATGAACGATGACAAAGATACAACAGAAGAAAGTCATGACCTCATCTGGCAAATTGATCGATTCATCACACCTATTCATAACGAGATCTTAAACCAGTATTCCATCTCATGGGAGAAAACAGTCAACCTTCAAAAAATCGCGCTGCAGGAACTTTCTGCCCCGCTGATCCCAGTATTTGAGCACATTACCGTCATGCCGCTTGTTGGAACAATTGACACAGAACGTGCCAAAAAAATTATGGAGAATCTGCTCAACGGTGTCGTTAAACATCGCTCACAAGTCGTCTTAATTGATATTACGGGTGTACCTGTCGTTGACACAATGGTGGCGCATCATATCATTCAAGCATCAGAGGCTGTGAGATTAGTAGGTGCGAAGTGCTTGCTTGTCGGTATTCGTCCAGAAATAGCCCAAACCATTGTGAACCTTGGAATTGATTTATCTCAAGTTACAACAAAGAATACCCTTCAAAAAGGAATTCAAACTGCTTTGGAAATGACAAATCGAAAAATTGTTTCATTGGAGGGATAACCCAGTGAGAAATCACCCGAAGATTCCAATCTTAAAACTATATAACTGTCTTCTGATTTCGATACAGTGGGAGCTTGATGATCAAACAGCTCTCCACTTTCAAGAAGACTTGCTGAATAAAATTCATGAAACAGGAGCAAACGGTGTTGTCATTGACCTCACATCCGTTGACATGATTGATTCCTTTATTGCAAAGGTATTAGGTGATGTGATCACGATGTCCAAGCTCATGGGGGCAAAAGTTGTATTAACAGGAATACAGCCGGCAGTCGCTGTGACGCTGATTGAACTTGGAATATCGCTTGAAGAAATTCAGACAGCACTAGATCTTGAACAAGGGCTTGAGACACTGAAGCGGGAATTGGGGGAATAGATATGAAAGACCAATCCTGTGTAAGAATATTGACGGAATGGGACATAGTCGCAGCAAGACAATTGGGGCGGAATGTTGCAAAAGAACTTGGATTTGGAACAGTTGACCAAGCAAGAATTACGACGGCCATTTCAGAATTAGCTCGAAACATTTATTTATACGCTGGTAAAGGTCAGATTTGTATAGATGAAGTGATGGAGCGCGGAAAGCGTGGACTCAAAGTCATCGCAGCCGATGAGGGGCCAGGTATCATGGATATACGTAAAGTAATGGAAGACGGATTTTCAACATCAGGCGGACTCGGAGCAGGTCTTCCGGGCGTCAGACGACTGATGGATGAATTTAAATTAGATTCTACACCAGAACAAGGAACGGAGATACAAGCTGTTAAGTGGCTTCGCTAGGAGGGAAACCATGGATTTTAAGGAGGTAATGGAGCAGCGGTACCATCAGCTGCTCAGTCGTTATATCAGTGATTTAACTGAAACATCGCTTTATCAAGCTCAAAAATTTAGCCGTAAAACCATTGAGCATCAAATACCTCCTGAAGAAATAGTGAGTGTTCACCGAAAAGTGATTCAGGAGCTTTACCCTGATTTGCCGGAAGATGTTTTTCATTCACTAGACTTCTTAATTGAAGTCATGATTGGGTACGGACTTGCCTACCAAGAACATTTAACACTCAGAGGCATCCAGCAAGAAATAAAATCTGAAATCGAAATTGCTGCAAATGTTCAGCAAACCCTTTTGGAAACGAAAATTCCAGAAGGAGATACCTTTGATATTGGTGCGATTAGTGTACCGGCAAAACAGATGAGTGGAGATTATTACCACTTCGTGACGGATCACGATACAATCAATATCGCGATCGCAGATGTCATTGGAAAGGGAATCCCGGCTGCGCTCTGTATGTCGATGATTAAATATGCGATGGATTCCTTGCCGGAGTCAGGGAGCGGCCCAACAAAGGTGCTGAAAACCTTGAATCGTGTAGTCGAGCAAAACGTAGACCCAAGTATGTTTATCACAATGTTCTATGGCAGCTATAATAAAGAAACGCATGAGTTTAAATACGCATCGGCTGGTCATGAGCCGGGCTTTTTCTATTGCAAAAAAGAGAACACATTTTACGATTTAGATGCAAAAGGGCTTGTCCTTGGGATCGCACCAGACTTTGACTACAGACAGTACGAGAAGCATTTGGACGCAGGAGACATGGTGATCTTATTCTCTGATGGGGTCACAGAATCCAAGTCAGAGGATGGTTTCTTAGAGCGGGAGGACATCAAAACACTCATATCTGAGCACCTATCCTACTCAGCTCAAGAAATGGTGGATGCCATCTACGCCAGCTTACTCAAACTGCAGGATTTTCAGCTGCACGATGACTTTACTTTACTTGTTCTCAAAAGAAAGGTTTAGAAAGTGAACATGCGGGTATATAAAACTTTAGGAAACAAGAATTTCGAGGTGAATGCATAATGAATATGTCTGTAAAAGAGCATCAAATAGATCAAAAAACGAAAATCAGTGTCAGCGGAGAAATTGATGTGTACTCCGCTCCTGAGCTAAGAGAAACGCTCATGCCTAAAGCTGAGGCGGGAGAGCATCTTGAAATCTGTCTAAAGGATGTTACGTATATGGATAGTACAGGTTTAGGTGTATTCGTTGGGCTGTTTAAAGCGGCTCAAAAAGCAGGTGGCACATTAAAGCTTGAGAACTTGTCAGAACGGCTTGTAAGGTTGTTTGAAATCACTGGATTAAAGGACATCATTGACATTTCTGCAAAGTCAGAGGGTGGGGTACAATGAACGAATCAGTAGATCTAATCGAGATGAAAATACCGGCGAAACCAGAATATGTAGGCATCATTCGTTTGACTCTGTCAGGCGTAGCGAGCCGGATGGGCTATGCCTATGAAGAGATAGAGGACTTAAAAATTGCCGTCAGTGAGGCCTGTACAAATGCAGTTCAGCATGCCTACAAAGGTGAAGACGGCGAAGATGGAGAGGTGGCTGTTCGCTTTCTTGTCTACGAGGATCGTCTAGAAATCATTGTCGCTGACAAAGGCGGTAGCTTTGACTTTAAGCAAAAACAGGAAGACCTCGGACCGTACACATCTGCTCATACGGTGGATCAATTGGCAGAAGGAGGTCTTGGTTTATACTTAATGCAAACATTGATGGATGAAGTCGAGGTGCAAGCAAACTCCGGAGTTACCGTAGCGATGACAAAGTTTTTAAACAGGGAGCGAGTTGACCATGACACAACCATCCAAAACTATGAAACTAACTAAAGATGAAGTAGACCGCCTCATCCAAAGCTATCAAACCAATCAAGACGAGCAGGCGCAGCTCACGCTGGTCGAATGCTATACAAACTTGGTTGATATGCTGGCGAAAAAATATTCTAAAGGAAAAAGCTTTCATGAGGACCTTAGACAAGTTGGAATGATAGGTTTACTTGGCGCTATTAAACGATACGACCCGCTCGTCGGTAAATCATTTGAAGCCTTTGCCATTCCAACCATCATCGGGGAAATCAAACGCTTTTTACGAGATAAGACATGGAGTGTCCATGTACCAAGGCGGATTAAAGAGCTTGGACCGAGAATCAAAATGGCAGTTGATCATTTGACAACAGAGACACAGAAATCACCTAAAGTCCAAGAAATTGCAGAATACTTAGATGTAACAGAAGAAGAAGTACTTGAAACCATGGAGATGGGCAAAAGCTATCAAGCGCTGTCTGTTGACCAAGGCGTAGAGGCTGATTCTGAAGGAAGTACTGTGACGATTTTAGACGTTGTCGGCTCACAGGAAGAGGGCTACGAACGTGTGAACCAAAAATTGATGCTTGAGAGTGTGCTTCATGTGCTGTCGGATAGAGAAAAAGAGATTATCAATCTGACTTACTTGCAAAATAAGAGTCAGAAAGAGACAGGCGATTTACTTGGCATATCTCAAATGCATGTATCGAGACTTCAGCGGAAGGCAGTGAAAAAACTGCGAGATGCATTATCAGAAGATGCGTCTATGGAGCTAGGGTAATGAAACAGATTGAACAGCATGAGCATGTAAACGCCATTATCTATCAATCGAATAAAGAAGGGAAGTCATGCTGCGGGGACAGTTTTTTTATTAAAGCAGATGATGAAGAACTAATTTGTGCTGTAGCAGACGGATTAGGCAGCGGCCAGTACGCCAATGAATCATCTTCTTTAGTCAGCGAAATTGTCGAAGAATATGGACATGAGGATGTGGCGGCCCTCATCGACAGATGCAATCAGGCTATGAAAAATAAACGCGGGGCCACTGTGGCCATATTAAAGGTGAATTTTTCCCAGCAGCAATTTACCTATTGTTCAGTTGGTAATATTCGGTTTATCTTGAATGCACCTTCTGGCGATTATATTTATCCATTTCCGACATCAGGATACTTATCAGGGAAACCTAGAAAATATAAAACATACACCTATTCCTACGAAAAAGGATCGATATTCATTATGTATTCAGACGGACTGAATGTGCCAAACATGCGCATGTGTTTAAAGCATGGACATTCAGTTGAAGACATCGCCAAACAGCTTGAAACATACACACAAGACAAAAAGGACGATCTCACCTATGTACTTGGTCAGCTTACGTAAAATAGCTGACCTTTTTTCTGTTTTGCCGGTTTTTTTGATACACTAAAAGAGAAGACACAGTGAGAGGATGCAAAGTATGAAGACATCTGACTTTTTATTGAAACAAATTGCGACAGAATTAAAGCTTTCAACAAAACAAATTGAAAGTGTGATTAAGCTTTTAGAGGATGGCAACACCGTCCCGTTTATTGCCCGTTATCGGAAAGAGCAGACAGGCTCACTGGATGAGGTGCAAATTCAAACCATTTCAGAGCGCTATACATATATCCAAAATGTCACGAACCGAAAAGAAGAAGTCATTCGCTTAATTGCTGAACAAGACAAACTGACTGATGAATTAAAACAGAAAATTGAACAAGCGCATAAACTGCAAGAGGTCGAGGATTTATACCGGCCATTCAAACAAAAGCGCAAAACAAAGGCGAATGTAGCCAAAGCAAAAGGGCTGGAGCCGCTGGCGGAATATTTACTCACGCTGCCAAGCGATCAGATCGAGAAGAAAGCAGCTACTTTTATTAACGAAGAAAAAGAAGTGGCAAATGTAGAAGAGGCACTTGAGGGTGCGCAGCACATCATTGCTGAACAGCTGGCAGATGATCCTGATATGCGAAAATGGATTCGCAGTGAAACGTACCAAAAGGGCAGTCTGGTCACATCAGGAAAAGACGTCGAAAGCGATGAGAAAAACGTCTATGAAATGTATTACGATTATCAAGAGCCAATCAAAAAGATTGTTCCGCACCGTGTACTAGCGGTCAACCGCGGTGAGAAAGAGGGCATTTTAAAGGCAGCCATCGAACCCCCTGCTGAAAATATTCGTTTCTATCTCGACAAACAAGTTCTAAAAGGCAAACAGACGACGGCGAGACCGTTTATTGAAGCGGCAATCGATGATGCGTATAAACGCCTCATTCAGCCTTCCATCGAACGAGAAATACGAAAAGAGCTGACTGAAAAAGCAGAGGAACAAGCGATTCATATTTTTGCTGAAAACTTAAGAAAACTGCTGCTTCAGCCGCCTATGAAAGGGAAGCGTGTACTTGGAGTCGATCCCGCATTTCGGACAGGCTGTAAATTAGCTGTCGTGGATGATACAGGCAAAGTCCATCATATTGGCGTCATTTACCCGCATCCGCCCGTGCAGAAAAAAGCGGAAGCGAAACAAAAAGTCAAAGAGATCATTCAATCATCAAACATCGAAGTCATTGCGATTGGAAACGGAACAGCCTCAAGAGAGACAGAACAATTCATTGCAGACTTGATTCAAGAGCTAGATCAGCCGGTGTCTTATTTGATCGTGAATGAAGCTGGTGCAAGTGTTTACTCCGCATCAGCGCTGGCACGAGAAGAGTTTCCAGATCTGCAAGTCGAAGAGCGAAGCGCCATCTCAATCGCTAGAAGATTACAAGATCCTTTAGCAGAACTTGTGAAAATTGATCCGAAGTCTGTCGGTGTGGGCCAGTACCAGCATGATGTCAGCCAGAAGCAATTAAACAGCTCATTAACCTTTGTGGTAGAAACAGTCGTCAACCAAGTTGGTGTAAACGTCAATACCGCCTCACAGGCGCTGCTGCAATATGTATCAGGCCTTTCAAAAGCCGTCGCAGGGAATATCATTAAACGACGCGAAGAGATTGGGAGATTCACAAGCAGAAAAGAATTGAAGGATATCCCAAGGCTCGGTGCTAAGACATATGAGCAGTGTATCGGTTTCCTTCGCATTACAGATGGACAAGATCCGCTTGACCGTACAGGCATTCACCCTGAGAGCTATAAAGAAACAAAACAGTTTTTACGCATGATCAACATGACACCAGACGATCTTGGCACAGAGCAGTTAAAAGAGAAAATTGCTGAAGTGAAACTGGACGATGCAGCCCAGCAGCTGAACATTGGGACAATTACACTTCAAGATATCATTGATCAGCTGACAAGACCTGAGCGTGATCCGCGGGATGAAGTGCCAAAACCGCTGCTCAAAACAGATGTGTTGAAATTGGAAGACTTGAAGCAAGGAATGGAGCTGCAAGGAACGGTGAGAAACGTTGTGGACTTCGGTGCATTCATTGATATTGGTGTAAAGCAGGATGGGCTTGTGCATATTTCCAAGCTAAGCAATCGTTTTGTGAAGCATCCGCTTGACGTTGTATCAGTTGGTGACATTGTGACCGTATGGGTGGACTCCGTTGACCAGACAAAAGGCCGCGTTGCCCTCTCCATGCTGAAACCAGAGTAACAAAAAAACGAGGCGCACCTTAGGATGGGGTGTGCCTTGATGTGACTGAATGTTTTTTTCTATAAAAGTACCAGCATTGATTCAGCAATTTGATTTGATAATGATTTTTCTCATAAAATGCCTTCTGCATCTGATTTTTCAGCCAGTTGGGCATCGCCCATTCCTCCTTTGATCGAAACAGTGGATGTACCTTCAATGTATGCATAGGGGAAATTGTCCCGTTCGAGGTTTTTATAGAAAGGAACGATCTTGATTGAACGAGAGAGAGTTACAGCAGTTAACAGAGCACATTTCCCAGCAGTTCTTTGGCAAGGCATTCCGCCATCAGGCTGTTTTTAATGACCGTCTAAAAACGACAGGCGGACGATATTTACTTGGTACACACAACATCGAACTGAACCGCCGATACCTAGAGGAGCATGGACGAGAAGAATTAATCGGGATCATCAAGCATGAGCTGTGTCATTATCATCTGCACCTTGAGGGAAAGGGCTATCAGCACCGTGACCGTGATTTTAAAGCGTTATTAAAACAAGTAGGAGCCCCGCGTTTTTGTACACCGCTAAAAACCATACAAAATAAGCGCCGTGCGGAGAAACGCCATGAATATATTTGCACAGGATGCGGCCGGTCTTTTATAAGGAAAAGACGGTTTGATACCTCTCGTTATGTATGCGGCGTCTGCAAAGGGAAATTAAAGTGGCTGCGCACAACCAATTCATTGTGAAAAGCATTCCTCTATGGGGATGCTTTTTTTGTTTCTATAGATGTGTGGACATATTGAGACAAAAAGAGACGCATGTCTCATTTTGTCTCTTTTTTCATCGGTATGATTCGTTCAAATCCTAAGTGTTCATGCGTCGTCATGTTGGCACGATTTTTGCTTGTATAGTAGTGCAAGCAAAAAAGATAGGAGGTTTTACTAAATGGAAATGGCATTGACTAAAGAAAAAGCCGTATGGATGTATCAAAAGATGCAGGAAATCCGCCAATTTGAAGACCGAGTGCACACGCTTTTTACAAAAGGAATCTTGCCGGGGTTTGTCCATCTTTATGCTGGCGAAGAAGCTGTTGCCGTAGGAGTCTGTGCTCATCTGAATGAAAAAGACAGTATTACAAGTACACACCGGGGCCACGGCCACTGTATAGCGAAGGGCTGTGATCTAAAAGGAATGATGGCAGAAATCTATGGGAAAGCAACAGGTCTCTGTAAAGGCAAAGGCGGATCCATGCACATTGCAGATTTTGATAAAGGAATGCTTGGTGCTAACGGAATTGTTGGAGGGGGCTTTCCTCTTGCGTGCGGGGCAGCCCTCACAGCTAAATATAAAAAGACAGAAAATGTAAGCGTTTGCTTTTTTGGGGATGGTGCAAACAATCAAGGGACTTTCCACGAAGGAATCAATCTCGCGGCCATCTGGAAACTGCCCGTCATTTTCATTGCAGAAAACAATGGGTACGGGGAGGCGACACCATTTTCTTATGCTTCAAGCTGCAAATCAATCGTAGATCGAGCCGCCGGTTATGACATTCCTGGGATTCAAGTAGATGGAAAAGATGTGATGGCCGTTTATCAAGCCGCAGAGCAAGCAATTGAACGAGCAAAAAATGGAGAAGGTCCGACATTGATAGAATGCATGACATATCGAAATTATGGCCATTTCGAAGGAGACGCCCAGCGTTACAAAACCAATCAAGAAAAAGCAGAACACCAAGAAGAGAGAGATGCGATCGCTCTTTTTAAAAATGAATTGATCAAGCAGCAGCTGCTGACGAATGGGGAGCTATCAAATATTGAAGCGGCTGTAGCAGAAGCGATAGATGAAGCCGTTACATTCAGTGAAGAAAGTGAATATCCAGATCAGGCCGAATTATTGACCGACGTGTATGTTTCGTATCAATAAATCAAAGGGGGAGAGGAAAATGACAAGAGAAATCAGCATGTCTAGTGCATTAAATGAAGCGATTAAACTTGCCATGAGAAGAGACGAGGATGTCATTTTAATGGGGGAAGATGTTGCTGGAGGCGCTCATGTCGATCACTTACAGGATGATGAAGCATGGGGCGGTGTGCTTGGTGTAACGAAAGGAATCGTTCAGGAGTTTGGACGTGAGCGAGTTCTTGACACACCGATTAGTGAAGCTGGCTATGTAGGTGCGGCCATGGCAGCAGCTTCCACAGGGCTAAGACCAATTGCAGAACTCATGTTTAATGATTTTATCGGCACCTGTCTGGATCAAGTGCTGAATCAAGGAGCAAAATTCCGATATATGTTTGGCGGAAAAGCAGAGGTACCGATCACGATCAGAACGACACATGGGGCGGGTTTTAGAGCAGCTGCTCAGCATTCGCAAAGCTTGTATGCGCTATTTACAAGCATTCCTGGATTGAAAGTAGTGGTGCCTTCTTCACCATACGATGCCAAAGGATTGCTGCTGGCAGCCATCGAGGATCAGGACCCTGTCATCTTTTTTGAAGACAAAACGCTTTACAATATCACAGGAGATGTTCCAGAGCGATACTACACGCTGCCGCTTGGCAAAGCAGATGTGAAAAGAGAAGGCTCAGATGTGACCATTTTTGCAGTAGGTAAACAAGTTCATACAGCACTCGAAGCGGCCGAGCAATTAGCTGCGCAAGGAATTGAAGCAGAGGTGATTGATCCTAGAAGCTTGTCGTTGCTCGATGAAGAAGCCATTCTGACTTCAGTAGAGAAAACAAATCGGCTTGTCATTGTGGATGAAGCAAATCCAAGATGCGGAATTGCCGCAGATATTTCTTCTCTGGTTGCGGATAAAGGATTCGATTTACTCGACGCACCAATCAAAAAAGTGACGGCTCCTCATACACCGGTCCCATTTTCACCACCGCTTGAAGATATATATTTGCCGACACCTGATAAGGTTGTGAACACTGTCTTAGAGATGGTTGGAAAAAGTCATGACAAGATCTTGAACTAAAGAAAGGAGAGAGGGAGATGGCTGTCGAGGTTGTGATGCCGAAATTGGGCATGTCAATGAAAGAAGGAACGGTATCTGTCTGGAATAAAGAGATCGGAGAGACCGTGAATAAAGGGGAAAGCATTGCAAGCATCAACTCTGAAAAAATTGAAATGGAGATCGAATCACCTGCAGAAGGAACCATATTGGATATAAAAGTGTCTGAGGGAGAAGGTGTACCGCCTGGCACGGTCATCTGCTATATCGGTGAAGGAAATGAACAGGTCGAGGAAAAGAAAGAAAAAGACCTGCCGCCAAAACAAAAGAAAGAGAGAATAAAAATCTCCCCTGTGGCACGTAAGATTGCTCAAAGCGCTAATCTGGACATTCATACTTTAGTGGGAACAGGACCAGATGGGAGAATCACGAAAGCGGATGTGCTTCGGGCACTTCCTGATGAAAAAGAAAACCAACAAAATGAACCAAAGCATCAGCCAGTCAGCATGATGCGGAAAACCATTGCTTCGCGAATGATGGAGAGCCTGCAAACAAGCGCACAATTAACAATAACGATGAAAGCGGATGTGACAAAGCTGACAGCATTACAGTCTGAGTTGAACGAAACAGCCGCAGCACGACACGATATGAAATTAACCCTGACCGATTTTGTAGCCAAAGCAGTAGTTCTTTCCCTGCTAGAGCATCCTGCAATGAACAGTCAATATCAGAATGATAGAGTCGAAACTTTTGAGTATGTTCATCTTGGAATCGCTGCTGCTTTAGATCACGGTCTGGCAGTGCCTGTTATTCGGCACGCGGAAAAACTTTCACTTATTGAGCTGGCGAAGAGCATCAAATCGTATGGCAAAAAAGCACGTGAAGGCAGACTTCTCCACGATGAAATTGAAGGCTCTACCTTTACAATCACTAACCTAGGCGCCTATGGTGTGGAACATTTTACACCGATTTTGAATCCGCCGGAAGCAGGTATTCTTGGCGTTGGCAAAGCGGATCACATGCCTGTATATCATGGGAATGAATTATGTAAAGGGACGATCCTGCCACTTAGTCTGACATTTGACCATCGCGTGCTGGACGGGGCGCCGGCATCACAATTTTTATCAACTGTTAAAGCGTATTTAGAAAATCCAGTATCCATTCTTTTATAGGAAGAAGGTGAAATGAATGACGCTTGTCATTATAGGAGGCGGGCCAGCAGGATATGTGGCGGCAATAACAGCCGCCCGTTTTGACAGAGAGGTTGTACTAATCGACCAAGGCCTGTTAGGAGGTACCTGCCTGAATGAAGGCTGTATTCCAACGAAAGCACTTTTGCAAAGCGCTGATATGTACGAGCATGTGAAATCAGCTGGACACTTTGGAATTGAGCTTCCAGGGAAGGAGCTTGTCATTCATTGGGATGCCGTTCAAAAGCGGAAGCGGTCAGTCGTCAAGCAGCTGACTGATGGTGTTCGTTATTTGATGAATAAAAACAAAATCAGCGTGTTAAATGGGAAGGCATCATTTCTTTCAGCACATGAGCTATTGATAGAAAGTGAAGGGAAATCAGACATCATTCAGGCAAAACAAATCATTATTGCTTCAGGATCAGAACCTGCTGCTTTACCTTTCGCCCCATTTGACAGAGAGTGGATCATTGATAGTAAGGATGCGATGACGCTCCCTTCAATACCAGATTCGCTTTGTATCATTGGTGGAGGGGTGATCGGCTGTGAGTTTGCAAGCATCTTTAGCCGAATGGGATCAAAGGTTGTCATGGTGGAACAGGCAGCACACATTTTACCTGAAGAAGATTACGATACGGCTAAATGTCTTCACGATCAGCTTCAAAAAGCAGGTGTGGAGATTTTGACATCAACCGTAGTCAAACAGCTTGATGCAATTTCAAAAAAAGTGGTCATTGAGAAGGATCATGGGGAGCGCTGTGACATCCAGTCTGATCATTGTTTAGTCGCCATTGGCAGAAAGCCGAGGCTGGGAGAGCTGAATCTTGAGCAGATCGGCATTGAATTTGACAGGAACGGCATCTGCGTGAATGAGCATATGCAAACCAATCTCCCGCATATCTATGCGTGCGGTGATGTGACAGGCGGCGTTCAGCTTGCTCATGCTGCTTTTCATGAAGGAACGATTGCGGCATCACATGCATCAGGTGAAGATGTAAAGGTCAATGAACAAGTGATTCCAAGGTGCATCTACACGTCTCCAGAAATCGCTAGTGTCGGTTTAAATGAAGAGAATGCTAGAAAACAATATGGGGAGATTCGAATAGGGAAATTCGCATTTTCTGCAAATGGAAAAGCATTAATTTTAAATCAGCCAGCTGGTCAAGTAAAGGTCATTGTCGAACCGCAATATCAAGAAATTTTAGGTGTATCCATTATCGGGCCGAATGCAACAGAACTGATTGGACAAGCGGCGGTGATGATGCATACAGAGCTGACAGCTGATACATTAGAGCAGTTTATTGCGGCACATCCGACACTCTCTGAGGCGATACACGAAGCCTTGCTGCAAACAAATGGACGAGCGGTGCACTGCTGATAGATAAACCTTCTATCCGAATGAATTCCTGGGTCAGCCAATAATTGAAAGCGCTTTTATAATTATCTATAATGGATAAAAAGCCCCCAGAGGAGAGGATGGAATGAATCCGACGCCTTGTTATTTAAATACTTGGAAACGTTTTGTTCATGAAGGTTTGCTTGATAGGTCTCGTCTGGATAAGAGAGTGATGGAGTCATGGCACAGATGTAAACAGGCAAATGTGAACCCGTATTTAGATAAAGGACAGTCGTTGTTAGAAAAGGAGTTATTCAGTGTTCAAAAAAAGAAGTACTCACTATTCCTAAATGCAGCTCTTCCTTACTTAAATAAAATCAGTCAGCAATTAAAAGAATCTGACATGATGGCATTACTTATCGATGCAGATGGTTATGTGCTAAGTCTGACAGGAAGTCAAAGGACGCTGGTAGAAGCGAAAAAAATAAATTTTATGGAGGGCGCGCGCTGGACCGAAGCCGATGTGGGAACGAACGCTATTGGAACGGCACTGGTCATTGGGGAAGCCGTAGCGATCAACGGAACTGAGCATTTTTCAGTCGCTTCCCACCATTGGAGTTGTTCAGCGGCCCCTATTCGTGATGCAGACGGCACGATCATAGGAGTCATTGATATCTCCTGTATGGCGGATCAAAGGCATCCTTTTATGCTTGGGATGGCTTCAACAGTTGCATATGCCATAGAGAGAGAAATTCAGGTCCAGCAAAAAAGGAAAGAGATGGAGCTGATCAGTCATTGTCTCCAGCAGGTAGAAGCGGACGAGCCGTATGTTGTCTGTAATGAGAAAAAGCAGATTGTTTTGGCAAGTAAGCCGATTAGAGACCGATTTTCAGACTGGTACGGAATGGATGTTGAGCTGCTCATGGACGATACATTTGTTACACGGGACAAGCAGATCATTCAGTCAGAACAAGACGGAAAGCTGCTTGGGATGTCTTTTTCTCTTGAAGAAGCAGCGAAGAGCAATATAACTGTTTCTTTTGCTCAATTTCCCGGGGAATCTGGAACAAGTACGGTATTTCAGCAGACGCTCAGCGAATTGAAACGAGCGGCACAAACAGATGCAAATGTCTATATTTGGGGAGAAACAGGTACAGGAAAAGAACTGGCCGCTCGAGCGATTCACTTAGCTAGTGAAAGACATAAAGGACCGTTTATTGCCGTGAATTGTGGAGCCATACCTGAAAGCCTGTTAGAAAGCGAACTATTTGGTTATGCTGAAGGGGCTTTTACAGGGGCAAAACGTCATGGAGCAAAGGGGAAATTTGAACAGGCGCATAAAGGAACGCTCTTTTTAGACGAAATTGGCGAAATCCCTTATGCGATGCAAGTGGCGCTTCTTAGGGTCATTGAAGAAAGGAAAGTCGTACCGCTCGGCGGGACACACGAAATCCCTTTGGATATTAGAATCATTACAGCGACACACCGGAATATGAACGAACTGCTGAGGGAAGGTAAAATACGAGAAGATTTGTATTACCGTCTTCATGTCTATCCAATCAACATCCCGCCGCTTAGGGAAAGAAAAGAAGACATTGTTGCTTTATATCGTTATTACCAAAAGAAACACCAATGGAATGCGACATTTCCTGAATCTTTTTTTCGTAAGCTGGAAGCGTACCATTGGCCTGGAAACATACGAGAGCTTTTTAATCTGTTTGAACATATAAGGGTTCTGTTTCCTAAAGGAGGATGGATTGGTGAATCGCAATATACGGCGGTATTAGAGACGATGGATCAGAAAAAGCAGAAGCTGCCTCCAGTAGAATGTACCGAGATTCCAAAAGAGCTCACGTTTAGGGAACGCATTCAAAAGCAAACAGTGATAGAAGCACTGCACAAAACAAAAGGTCATGTGTCAGAAGCAGCGAGGTCAGCAGGGGTGCCAAGAAGCACCTTTTATAAGTGGATGCGAAAGTATAAGCTGTCATGAACCTATAGGGAGCGCAGCAGCAAGGAGACCTTGGTCTTTCAGTTAGAGGTCGGGGTCTTTCTGTCATGTCTAAACAGAAAACAAAAAGGAAGGAAGAAAGGCTTGACTGTTATATTAGTATATGTTAAATTATAAAAGCCGTCGCTAATGAGACAGGAATGAAACACTTAAAAATTCTTGACACATTTTTCTGGCATAGATATAATGAAACATGTCTTATTATTCCGCAGTAGCTCAGTGGTAGAGCTATCGGCTGTTAACCGATCGGTCGTAGGTTCGAGTCCTACCTGCGGAGCCATAATGGAGAAGTACTCAAGTGGCTGAAGAGGCGCCCCTGCTAAGGGTGTAGGTCGCGTAAGCGGCGCGAGGGTTCAAATCCCTCCTTCTCCGCCATTATTGTATGGCCCGTTGGTCAAGCGGTTAAGACACCGCCCTTTCACGGCGGTAACACGGGTTCGAATCCCGTACGGGTCATGTTTTGTTTTTTGATTCGTTGGGCTATAGCCAAGCGGTAAGGCAACGGACTTTGACTCCGTCATGCGTTGGTTCGAATCCAGCTAGCCCAGCCATTTTTTATATATGTTTTTCTGCATAGCAGATGAGCCATTAGCTCAGTTGGTAGAGCATCTGACTTTTAATCAGAGGGTCGAAGGTTCGAGTCCTTCATGGCTCACCATTGTCACGCGGGTGTGGCGGAATTGGCAGACGCGCTAGACTTAGGATCTAGTGTCTTTATGACGTGGGGGTTCAAGTCCCTTCACCCGCATTGTTTTTCCAAACAGTGCACTTATGAATATATGAGCACATCATACACGCGGTCGTGGCGGAATGGCAGACGCGCTAGGTTGAGGGCCTAGTGGGTGAATAACCCGTGGAGGTTCAAGTCCTCTCGGCCGCATCTAAAAAACCAAAGGTGGTAGACCTTTGGTTTTTTTATTTTTTATAACTTCTAAATGAATCTGTCCACTGATCTTAAGTAAGTGGGCTTTTTTTGTTTGAGGTTGATATTTTTATATAATGTCATCCAATTTTTCTTCAGCCATAGCCTTTTGTTTGTTAGGAAATAAGTGAACATATACGTCTATTGTTGTCCGAATAGAGGCATGTCCTCTTTCTTTGATTGTATAATATTCTTCTTCTTGAAATTAATAAAGCAACATGAGAGAGCCTAAGATCATGCAGCCTAGCCTTATTTTCTTTGTTTTGGGCTCTATTAGTACATGATGTTCTCCATTAATAAATGTTGAGGCTTTGTTGACATCAATTTCTTTCTTATATCTATCGTGGTCTATTTTGTCACAAGAGTTTGCTGAATATCGTTACACATTTTACAAGACAAGTTATTTGCTGGATGGTCTAATGACGAGCTTAAAAATTTATATTGAGAAGCAAAAGATAAAAGGGTGTTACTTCGTGTAGCGTCCTTTTTATCTTGGAAAGAATGAAACAAATTGAAAAGAAGAAGAGTGGAAAAGATTTTAATTGTATTAGGGGACTTTGATAATAAATATTTATGATAAACTGATGTCATCAAAATTTTCTAATTGAAATGAATCTTAACGTAGGAGCAGTTGCTAGATAATGGAGGTATAACATGAAACAGATAGAAGCAATTTTTTTAGATAGAGATGGAACAATTGGTGGTGATGATACTATTCATTATCCCGGAAAATTTGAACTCTTTCCTTATACAGCAATTCAAATCAATAAACTAAAAAAAGATAATGTGAAAATATTCTCTTTTACAAATCAACCTGGTATATCAAGTGGATTTGCTAAAGTAGAAGATTTTAAAGAGGAATTGAAAGGTTTTGGTTTTGATGAAGTATATATATGTCCACACGGTCATAATGATGGATGCTCTTGTAGGAAGCCTGGCATAGGAATGTTAATGGAAGCTCAACAAAAACACGATTTAACTCTCGAAAATTGCGTCGTAATTGGGGACCGTTGGAGTGATATTGTTGCAGCTGATAAAGTAGGAAGTATTAAAATTTTGGTTAGAACTGGGGCTGGTGAATATTCACTTCGTGAACACTTTGATAAATTAAGTGGGATTAAAATAGATTATATAGCCAATGACCTTAATGATGCTATAAACTGGTTGTATAAAAATTCTTGTTTAAATAATCAAGTGTAATATTACCCTGCTAATGAGAGCTGTCAATACAAACAAGGTGTTTCAACATGTAGCATCTTTTTTTGAAATAAAAAGGTTACGAGTCCTTTCATAAACAGAGTGTTGAGGTCGTTGGAATTAAGGTAAACCAGTAGAAGTGATGGTGACGGAATTAAAACAGACCGAACTATGAAAAATGACAAGAAACATGAAAGCTAACCAGGGGGAAATTGCTTAGAAATCTATGAATGGAGAGTGAATCGAATTGCTCCATAAAAGAAAAACAAAAAGCACCTCGTGACCGGTCGAAGCTGATTGCAGTTACATTGTGGTCTTGTGTTGGGAGCCTGCTGCTGAAAACTTTCTGTCAGAGTTTATTAATGAAAACACCAGATTATGAAGAAGTAAAGGCAATAAGGACAAAGTTAGAGGAGTAGACCCACTTATCAAGGCCAAAATTAAAAAACATAGCATATAATTAATATGCTATGTTTTTTCTTGTTACACTAATGCACCCATTACTTTAATTGCTACATAAGGTTATCTTATGATGGAATAAAAACAAGTGTCAGTCAGCTTGTTGCCATCTGCGGATAAATCATCATTTCTTAAAGTGCCTTCAAATACAAAGCCAAGTTTTTCTGGGATAGCCCGACTTTTAAGGTTTGTAGATTCACACCTTATTTCAATTCTTCTAAATTTGATATTGTTTAATCCGAAGTCAGCTAATTTCTCCACTGCTTCTGTCATATATCCATTCCCACTAAATTTAGTATTTACCCAATACCCAATCTCACATTTAGGAATGGTCCAGTCAATCCTCTGAAGGCTAGTTGTCCCAATGAAGTGATTGCTGTTTTTATCAAAAATAAGAAAACGGAAACTTTCCCTCTTTAAAAAATTGATATGAGCATTTCTTAAATTGATCTCTGTTTCTTCAGCAGTAGGAAGTTTTTGAGCGAATGGCAACCACGCTTTTAATTCAGAAAAGGAATCCTTTATTGCTTGGTTTACAATTTTCCCGTCTCCTGTTTGGTGTGGTGCTCGAAGAATGAGTCTTTCTGTTTCTAACTGTAAAGGAATATCTAACAATAAAGGGTTCATTTCATTTCTCCTCTCGGAATTTTATATTTTAGCGTGTATGGAGAGTATTTAGTTCATACTGTTCGTTGTCAATTTATTGTAGCAGATACTTGATCGATTCTTTAGAATATGAAGGTGCATCTTAAGTAAGTGGAATTTTTGTTTGAGATTGTTCTCTGTTTAGTTATTTAAAATTTCCAACTGAACAACAAAATCATAAAGTGGGGTTGAGTAAATGCTTGGATTACCAAGAGGGGAAGTTTTTTTAGTTCCTTGGTTTGCTGAATGGGTCAAAGAATTTGATATGGAAAAGAAACGAATAGTAGAAGTTATCGGTCAGTACATAGTGAATGTCCACCATATAGGAAGTACAGCAGTAAATGGTTTGAGTGCGAAACCCATTATTGATATAGCGATCGAAATCAATCATTTTCTTGACGGAGAACAGTGCGTAACAGCTTTGCAAGGGCTGGGTTATTCTTATAGAGGGATCAATGTGTTACCTGAAAGACACTATTTCAGTAAAGGAGAACCACGTACACATCAAATCCATATGTATCAAACGGGCAATAGATATCTACTCGAACAAATAAATTTTAGGGATTACCTGAGAAGTAACGAACTAGCAAGAAGTGAGTACCAACAGCTTAAACTTAACCTAGCAAATGTAAATAAAAATGACAAACACAAATATGCAGAGGGAAAAACAGAATTTGTTAAGTCGATTTTAGATAAAGGTTCTCTTTAGGTGCTGAAAAAATTGATTTTATGCACAAGAAAAATCGCTGCAAAGAAGAGTTTCTTCTTTCTAATCAACAAATTGCAATTATTACCGATTCATGCTATAATGAAAAGTAATTATTTTTGTTCGGCGTAAAGGATAGTATGAAGATTGACTTTTCGTCTTGAGGGTACTTTGGGCAAGGATAGTATAATACATTGTGTGGTAAACGCACGAGGAGGCAACAATCATGGAACAAGGTACAGTAAAATGGTTTAACGCAGAAAAAGGTTTTGGATTTATCGAACGTGAAGAAGGCGACGATGTATTCGTACATTTCTCAGCTATCCAAGGCGACGGATTCAAATCTTTAGACGAAGGTCAAAAAGTATCATTTGACGTAGAGCAAGGTTCTCGTGGAGCTCAAGCTGCTAACGTTCAAAAAATTGCTTAATCTTCATTCTTTTAAAACAGGTTCTCTACGGAGAGCCTGTTTTTTTTGCATGAAAAAACCCTACTCAACGTACAAGTAGGGAGATGGTACAAGGTATTCGTAAAAATTTCATGCTTCAAAGGTTAGTTTAGTATAACATACTGGATTGACAATATGCGGAATTTCCATAAATTAATTTCTTTTATTTTCTTTATAAAGCGGACTGTTCAGTCATTCTGTTATTAAGAAAGATTGAAATGAAGTCATAATTTACTTATTAATCAATTAAATGAATATTTTTCCGGAGTGGAATATGGTAAAATCATTATGTTCTTTCTATAAAAATTGGAAATGTGGTGAATATATTGAAACGTATTTTGGGATCTTTTGTTTTTATATTTATCTTCAGTTTTTCTTTTGTTTTATTCGCAAGTGCAGAAGAGGTGAACATGTCATCTGGAGTCTCCATAAATGGAGAATTGAAATCCAAAAGTTCAATGAACCGATACAATTTTACAACGAATGCTGATGGAGAAGTATACATCAGGCTAGATAAGGCATCTGCCTCTTTTAGTATTACTCTATATGATTCGAAAGGGAATAAGATAGATTCTAATGAATCTTCATTTCCTGGTGAAGCTCTGGTTATCGATAATAAATTGAAAAAAGGGAATTATTATATTGAAGTTATGCCCAGTGAATGGGAAGGCGTAACTAAAGGTACATATCAACTAAAGGCGACATATCCAGGTGCTTTTAAGCGTAATTTAACAACCTTTGAACCAAACGACACTTTTGAAACAAGCATGAAGGTATCTAATGGTACCTATTATAAATCAACGATTGATAGTGAAATTGATAAGGATGTTTATCAGTTCACTTCCAACAAAGATGGTGAGTTATATCTTACTTTAGATCAGGAAACATCTGAATTAGAAGTCACTGTCTATAATGAGAACAAAAATGAAATTGTATTTGACTATACGTGGAATGCTGGAGAGAATATTGTCATTCACGAAAATATAAAAAAAGGAACCTATTATGTCAAAATAAAACCATACACCTCTAATTGGGAAGGAATATCAAATGCTAAGTACCGACTTAAAGTGACGTATCCAGGTTCTTTTAAAAGAGATTTAAATACTTACGAACCAAACGACACGTTTGAAACAGCAAGTCCGCTCATCTCAAATCAATATTACAAATCAAAGCACGAATCGGATTTGGATAGAGACGTATATCAATTTTCAACAGTGAAAGATGGAAAAGTGAAGATTAATCTAGATAAAATAACAGAAGGAGCCTCTATCGCTTTATACGACAAGAACGGTAATGAAATCACTAGGGAATATTTACCTGATATCTTTGGGACAAGTCCAGTTATTGATTTAAATCTAAAAAAGGGCAAATACTATATTGTTGTTGAGCCTAGACATTGGGATGGTGTATCCAGTCAAACATATCGTTTAAAAGCATCTTATCCAGATAAAACACCAAGCATAAACACAGTAACTGATCAATCAACAAATATCGTAGGTAATGCGGAAACGAATGCCAAAGTTTTCGCATATATTGGTCAGAAAAAATTAGGCTCTACAAATGCAAAAAAAGGGAAATATTCAATCAAAATTCCTAAACAAAAAGCTGGAACTTTAATCACTGTGTATTTAGTAGATTCTAATGGAGCGAGAAGTGGCAGTAAAACAATAAAAGTGTTAGATAGAACGCCTCCCGCTATACCAAGTGTTAATAAAATCACAAAAAATACAACGGTTATAACAGGTAAAGGTGAAAAATATGCTACAGTGTACGTTTATCATAAAAACAAGAAGTTAGGAACTGCAAAATTAAATAAAAATGGACAATTTAAAGTGAAAATAAAAAAACAGAAGAAAAATGCATTGATAACCGTTTATTTAAAGGATGCTGCCGGAAATAAGAGCAAATCTAAAGTGGTAAAGGTTTATTAGTGGACAATGTAAGACAACTTAAGGAGATATTGAAATGCTAAAACGATTCTTATTTATTTTTTCAACGCTCCTCATGGCGATTGCAGTATTGTTCATCGCCGCAAAGGATTCACCGGGTAGGAACACGATTTCGTTAGAGGACCCATTACCATTTATGCTGTCAGTAGGGATGGTGGTTTTCTTATTTATTCCTCCTTTGGTGATGTCGTTTTTTGATCATATTGTGGTTAGAGTAATATCTGGAATCTATCAATGTTTTATTGTGTTCTCATTCCTTGTCTTAATCCCTATAGGCTTTTTTATTCCGAACGGGGGAATGACTATTTTGATTTCAATTTTAGGCTTTTTGGTTAGCTTGTCCAGTATGGTCGTTACATTTATGCGAGGTCATCATAAAGAAAAAGGAGTTAGCATATAGCGATCCATAAAAAAGCCACGACTCAATAGAGAAGTGGCTTTTTTTACGTTTGATAAAAAATCATAGAATTCTCTTCGGTCAGTCATAAAGTAATAAAATACTGCCATTTCAAAGAATATCAATCATAACGTCGAAATATCAATCACAAACCGGTAACGCACATCACTTTTCAGCACCCGTTCATACGCTTCATCAACTTGATTAGCGTTGATGACTTCAATTTGTGGTGCGATGTTGTGAGCAGCTGCGAAATCGAGCATTTCTTGTGTTTCTTGGATGCCGCCAACGAGTGAACCAGCAATGCTGCGGCGGCCGGAAATTAATGAAAAGACGTGGAATTGATCCGGCTTAGGCGGTGCACCGACGTTCACCAAGGTTCCATCTACACGGAGTAAGGACAAATAGGCATCCACATTAATGTTGGCAGAGACCGTATTGAGAATAAGGTCGTACTGACCGGCTAGTGTCTGAAACGTATCAGGATCACTTGTAGCAAAGTAGTCTTTTGCGCCAAATGACAGTGCTTCTTCTTTTTTATTCAAAGAGCGGCTCAACACCGTCACTTCAGCACCTAGAGCGCTCGCGAATTGAATGGCGACATGACCGAAGCATCTTGCTTTCTTTTTCAAAATGGAGATGATGAGGAAAGGGAGATCGGAAGGTAAGAGAAAGAAGGAGAGTACAATGAAAATAGCACAAGCAGCAAAACAGCTCGATTTATCCACTGCGACACTTAGATATTACGAAAATATTGGTTTGATTAGGGAAATCAAACGTGACGATCATGGGATTCGTGATTATACAGAGGATGATCTTCAATGGATTGAATTTATCAAGTGTATGAGAAATGCAGGGCTCTCGATTGATGCGCTTAGAGAATATACAGCCTTATTTTTTGAGGATGATGATCATACGTTATCTTCGCGAAAAAACATTTTGGTCAATGAACGAGAAAGACTCGTCCAAAAACAAAAGGAAATCGAAGAGACCATTAAACGGTTGGATTTCAAAATAGAAAGTTATGAAGATATTATCCACAATCATGAGAAAAAACTCGCTCATCAGCTGAAAACTCATTCTAATTAAACGAAGAAAAACCTGTGACTTGTCACAGGTTTTTTTGATAGAGTTATCTTTTTGTGTAACGCACCCAGTTATAATGTGCGTGGAGCGGGGTAACACCGTTGTAGGAGCCAAGCCATTCATCGACACCTGCACCATTCCACAGGTTCATCATAATTTTCCCTGGTGTTTGAGGAATTTGAGTGGTGGCGGTATGTTTTAATTGTCCATCGACATACCATTTGATAGAGTTTGGCTGCCAGTCAAATGCATACGTGTGATAAGAGTTCGCTGCATCGAAACCAAGGTTGACGATCTTTTCATGATTTCCTACACCATTGGTATAGTAGTTAAACTGTACCTTTGTCGTATCTTTTCCTAGAAATTCAATGTCAATCTCATCCCAAGGCGTACCATCAGTCGGTCCCGTATAAGTGAAGAAAGAAGAGACGATCCCCACATTTTTGGCGGGCTTCATGTTGACTTCATATAGCCCATAGCCGTACGTTTGAACGGAGCGGTTTTCTCCGCAGTCAAACTTGTTATAGGCAGGACTTGTGAGCGATAAACGCATTTCACCTGATGATGTCATCGACACGTTATTTGCACGCCACGTACAGTTAAACATGTTTCCATTCGAGTATCCATCGGCTTTTTGCCATAACCCCGTATTATAGTTATTAAAAGGTTCATAAAACGATCCACCCGTTTGTGCCGAGGCACTCGCTGTAAAAGTGGACAAACTCAAGACTAATCCAGTGGCAACCAGCATCAACATTCGTTTCATACGGTACATATTCGCATTCTCCTCTCCTTTTATGGAAGCGCTTTCTTTATTGATCATACATGATTCTTTCAAAAGGGAAAATCGGTCTAATATATGATATTAAAAGAGACTTTTTGATAGATTCTTCTCTTCTTTCATGAGAAGTTATGAAAGAGAATGGTATAAACAGAAAAAGGCCAAAAACTCATAAAGGATAGTTGAGTTTTTGGCCTTTTTTATTTTAAAAAACTTTTGCTTTTTCTTTAGCTTGATCAACTGCCGCTGTTTTAATCTCTTCGGCTAAATGGGGTGTGTAAGACATGCCTTCTACTAAGATCTTGTCAAAGGAAGTTACACCGATGAAGTTTAAAACGGTTTGTAAGTGTCTGCTGCCAATTTCCTTGTCCTGCTGGGGTCCGGTCGTATAGATGCCCCCGCATGCCTGAATGTGAATTGCTTTTTTGTTATTTAATAGTCCAATAGGTCCATGTTCCGTATATTGAAAGGTTTTACCACGCATACAAATGGCATCAATGTAGGCTTTCATGACAGGTGGATGTGAAAAATTCCACATAGGATTGACGAACACGTACTTATCGGCCTGACAGAATTGATCAAGCAAATGTGCAAGGGCCTCTAGTTTTTTCTGATGATTTGGCTGTAATTCGTCAAATGATTGTCCAGATTGCAGCTTTGCCCAAGATTCAATCACATCTTGATCAATTTGCGGGATGTCTGTTTTATATAAATCAAGTCGAACCACTCGATCTTCTGGATGTGCTTCTTGATAGGCGCTGATGAATGCTTCTCCAACAGTTAAGCTGTATGATTCAGAAGGACTGCTTGGGTGTGCGGTAATATATAAAAGGGTACTCATAATGTTTCTCTTCCTTTCAAATGTAGTTTAAAGAGCAAATTGTGCAATTCCGTCTCCATAAGACCAGTTATCCTGGGTTACTTCGATCAAATTGATAAATAGATCTTCTGTTCTTACGTTGGCGGATTGGTGCAATTGTTTGCTTAATTCTTTATAAAATTCTTTTTTCATTTCTGTTGGACGGCCAATATTTAAAAATATTTGTACGATCAACAATTCGTCAGATCGTTCAATTTCTAAACAAGTCGGATGAAAATTGAAGTTTTCTTTCTCGAGTTCCTCTATAATTAAAAAACGATCATCACTAGGAACCTTTAGATGGTCAACAATGACCTGTCCAATTATGTCTCTTATTTCGTTTTTAGCCTCAAGGGAACGACCTTTGATCATAGATACACGGGTTAAAGGCATATTCATCACTCCTATTTGTTTGATGGGTACATGATGATGTTACCGCTAGAGAGGAATTTTAAGAATGTAGGTTAGTTCGTGTTTGTTCGTCTGAATAAAAGAAAATTGAATCTGGGTGATAAAATGACAAACCATGAAGCTTGGATTGATCAACTCATAAAACAATTAAGGACAAGACCGGCCCGTAATGCCAGTACAAAAATGAGGCAGATCGATTTAGCAAGGTTGATCGGTGTAGATACTAGAACTGTACAGTTATGGGAAAACGGTGACCGTATGCCAAGTGTAACGAACTTAAAAAAGCTCATTTATACCTTTTTGATAGAAGAAAAGTTTATAGAGGGTCAAGAAAAACAAGAAGCTCAACACCTTTGGGGAGCAGCAAAACGAGCGTTTGAGGCAAATTCTTTATCAAACCGCTCCTTTCCTTCATTCGATGATGTTTGGTTTGATCATCTGCTCACTCAGCCTGAGATAAGTGATCTGAACCTGATTGACACGCCAACGGAGACTTTACATACAGCTTCATTACAAACTGTGATGGGAAAAAGAATGGACCACTTTATCGGCAGAAACAAGGAAATAGAGGATCTACATCGTTTTCTAGCGACGCCTCAATGTGTAACGATTGTAGGTCCTGGAGGAATTGGCAAGACATCTTTAGCGATGAAAACAGCACAAACTCTGTCAAATCTATATGAAGATGGTATGTATGTATTGGAGCTCTCCTCACTTCAAGATGCAGCTTTATTCACACATTTCCTTTATTCACAGCTTGAAATAAAAGAAAGATCCAATCAGCCAGAATTACAATCAATCCTCGAGTTTATCGGGCATAAGAAACTATTGTTCATTTTTGATAATTGTGAACACCTGATTCAAAAATGTGCGGAACTCATTGATCAGCTTCTGTCTGCTGCACCAAATATCAGTATTATCGCAACGAGCCAGGAGCCGTTAAATATTCAGGGAGAGCGGGTATATCGGCTTTCTCCATTAACAAAACCAAAGAAAGATGAAAGCTATCAGATGGAACATCTACTAGAATTTGAAGCGGTTCGTCTTTTTATTGAACGTGCGAAATCCATTGTTCCTGATCTCGTTATCTCTCAACACAATATACAACTCATCGCTGATATATGTACTAGGCTGGACGGGATACCATTAGCTATTGAATTAGCTGCTTCCCGTCTGAATATTTTGACACTAGAACAGATCCTAGAGAGGTTAGATCAATTGCTCTCCTTCCTAACACAAGGAAAACGAACGGCAGCCCCGCGTCAACAGACTTTAAAGGCTGCGATTGAATGGAGTTATCAATTGCTGACACAAGAGGAGCAAAAATTACTTAGAAAAATAAGTGTGTTTGTAGGTAGTTTTACTTTAGAGGCCGTTGAAGAGGTTTGCGGATCATCTTCTCTAATAGAGGGAAAGAGTGACGAAGTGTTACATTTGGTTTCTAGCTTAGTGAATAAGTCATTGCTTTCGATTGAACAGTCAATTGACGGTCGTCGAGTGAGGTACTTTTTATTAGAAGGAATTAAACAATATGCACAAGAGCAGTTCAATGCATTAGAAAGTGAGGAATGTAGAAAAGTCATTCGTTTTCAATATGTGACGTACTATCAACAGTTTGTTCTTGAAATGGATAAGAAGTTTAGAACATCAAGCCGAGATATTATTCTAGCATCCATCAGAGATGAATATGCTCATGTTCTTCATATCCTCACATCCTGCTATGCACAGACTAATGAACAAGAGAAGAGAATAGGTTTGAGTATAATTGGGGCGATGTATTGGTTTTGGGTGCATGAAGGCAGCACAGATGAAGGAGCCCTTTGGTTTGAGCGTTTTCTTAGTGTACTGCCAGCAGGTGATGGGCATGATTCATTGCTGGCAAAAGTATATCATGGACAAGGCGTCCTGCTCTTTATTTTGGGGCAGGATCATCAGTCACTGATCAGTGCATCTAAAAGTTTAAAAATAGCCCGGAAATATAAAATGTCTTCTTATATTTCATCTTCTCTGCGCTTAATGACCTATATATCTTTAAAGACTCACTCCTTAGAGACAGCCGAACGTTATATTAAAGAAAGCATAGAGGTAGCTACAAGGGCAAAGGATGTATGGAATTTAGCTAGTTCTTATAATGCGTATGGTTTGATTCAAATGAAGCAAGGAAATGATGAGCAAGCAGCTAAACTGTTCAAGAGCAGTATTGAGTACTTTGAAGAAGTAAACGATAAGTGGGAGCTGTCAGCACCATATGAGAACCTAGGTTATCTAGCTTTGAAACAAGGTCATACTAAACAATCTATTTTGTATTTTAAAAAGGTCCTGATGCTGGGATTAATGTATCAAGGTGCGTGGATTTTCACTCGTGGATTAATAGGAATCATTCTTTCATTAGTGGCAAGACAATGCTATCACGAAGCAAGTATCATGATTGGCGTGTTTCAAAAAATAAATAGAGCTTCATTTCAACAGCCTGTGACTGAAGATTATCAACAGGCACTCATTCTTATCAGACAGAACCATGATCACCATCTGATAGAAGAAGCAGTAAGGTATGGGGAACAGCTTCATAAGGAGGAGCTCATCACATGGTTGGTTGAATATGAGAATAAGACAAAGGGCTAAAATAAAGATCATTTAGCCCTTCATCAAATATCTGAAAAGGTCATTGTCTAAGGCCTTTTTTGTATGCTATTTCATGTTTTACTGTGGCTGGGCAATGTCAACTAGGCACTCCACAAACTCTTTCTTTCGCGAGTAGAAAGGAAAATGATCAGCATCAAGGGTATAAATACGTTCAAAAGATCTAGTGGCATACATCTGTCTTTGCAAGTCAATCGGAATGGAGCGGTCTTTTGTTGTTTCAATATATACGCTAGGCACATGTCCAAAGCGTATATTTGTTAGAGAGACCTTATCTTCAAAAGGCTGAACAGGCTGTGGGCGTATATTCCTTTTGAACAATCGCAGATCTTCCTCCGAACTTTCGTTGAGCATATCCTCTGCAATGAATTCTTCTATTAATGTAAGGGTCTGATCCTTTTCGTTCAACGCTGCTTTAGGACCACCTGATGCAATATCACTGACGGCTTGTCCATTCTCTGGGACAAAGGCGCAGACGTATACAAGTTTTTTGATCTTCTCTGGTATTTCCTCTGCTGCTTGTGATATGACCATTCCGCTCATACTGTGTCCTACTAAAATGACAGGCTGGTCTATTTTTTCAATTGTTGAAACAACTTTTTTTACATAGCTTTTTAGTGATACGTCCTGTGGAGGCGTAACATCTTCGCCGCTGCCAGGTAAATCAATAGCAACTACTTTATGACCTTTTTGTTGAAGAGCAGGTGTTATTTGGTCCCAGCACCAGCCACCTTGAAATGCACCATGAACGAATAGGAATGTATTCAATGAGATCACCTCTATTGTTTGATGTAACTATTATAGTTACACTTAGAAATACAGTCAAATGATATCGATTAAAAAAGAATGATTGACAAAGCGGACAGTTGTCCGTAAGATAATACCGTTACAATTGTCCTAAAGAGAAGCAAAGAAATTTGATTTAACACATAGAGATAAGTGTCATGTGGATGAAGGTAAAGAAGGTGAGCATGGTGGAAAAGGATATTGGGGAGGAAATTGAAGAGATCGCATTCTCCTTGTTTCAAGAATTTGGTGTAGAAAATGTCAGCATGCATAAAATTGCGAAAACAGCTGGTGTTGGGCAGGGCACTTTATACCGCCGCTACGCCAATAAAAGTGATTTGTGCCTTTCTATCCTTGGGGAGAGATTTGAACAGCTGATCCCAGCTTTGCATCTTTACTTGAGCAAAATAAGTGATCAGCCGGTCCGTGAACGTTTGCGCTACGTTCTCGAAGAAATTCATCTGATCGTCGGTCACCATTTAGACTGGATTCGAATGCTCACAATCTCTGGGAATTTAGAGCAGACAAGTAAAGTGTATGAGAGTCATTACAGTCAATCACTTAGACAAATCATTCGTGATTTGCTTGAAGAAGCGAGAGAAAAGGGAGAAGCGAACATACAGGATATAGAACTGACAACGTTATGTATGTCCTCTCCAATGACGCCTGAGCTCATGTTTTATATACATGAATCTGGCTATTCAATCGAAAAAATTGCTCAATTTGCTGCAGAAAAACAGATTTTATCTGTCTTTCAATAGACATGAAAGTGGCTCATTTCTGACCACCCTGACTTCCTAAGGTTCATCTAAATTGAAAAAGAAAAGGAGCCAACTTAATATGAACAAACAGAAAGCAGTAGCTTCTGAAATTCGGACGCTGCCCATTATTATTTCTTTTATCACGGCTGGATTTATTGGCCTGTTCAGTGAAACGGCATTAAACATGGCGCTGAGAAGTTTAACGTTAGACTTTGGAATTGAAGCGACGACTGCTCAGTGGCTGACAACAGGATATTTATTAACACTTGGTATTCTCGTACCGATTTCAGGACTCATTCTTCAATGGTTTACGACAAGACAGCTTTTCATTACATCGCTCGTCTTTTCAATCATCGGAACATTTATTGCAGCGGTGGCGCCGGTCTTTAGTGTTTTAATGGTAGCACGTGTCGTGCAGGCAGTCGGCACAGCATTGCTTCTGCCATTGATGTTTAATACGATTTTGGTCATCATCCCGCCTCATAAACGAGGCAGATCGATGGGGATTATTGGTCTTGTGATCATGTTTGCACCAGCTGTCGGTCCAACCGTCTCTGGTCTTATTCTGAAATCGCTGACGTGGCATTGGATTTTCTGGATTTCACTTCCTTTATTAATTGCTGCACTCGTATTTGGTTATATCTTTATGCAAAATATTACAGAACCAACAAGACCGAAAATCGATATCTTATCAATTGTGCTTTCAACCATTGGTTTTGGCGGAATTGTGTATGGCTTTAGCAGTGCCGGAGAAGGCGGCGGCTGGAGCAGTATGCATGTCATCGTTGCAATTGTAGTTGGTGTCATAGGGATTCTCGTGTTCTCCTTAAGACAGTTGAACATGAAAGAACCAATGCTGAACTTAAGCCCGTTTAAATATCCGATGTTTGTCATTGGGTTACTTTTGATTTTAGTGTGTATGATGGTGATGCTGTCTGCTATGATGATTTTGCCATTGTATCTGCAAACGTCCTTGGCGCTTTCTACATTTACAGCAGGTTTAATGCTATTGCCAGGTGGAATTATCAACGGACTGCTATCCCCAATCATGGGTGGTCTATTTGATAAGTTTGGTCCAAAATGGCTTGTCATTCCAGGTCTTGTCATTGTCGCAGCGACGATGTTTGGCTTTACGAATCTAAGTGTGAATACGTCGATTGGATTCATTGTAACCCTTCATATTACATTAATGATCGGAATCGCGATGATCATGATGCCTGCTCAAACAAATGGATTGAATCAGCTGCCGCCAGAGCTATATCCGCATGGTACAGCGATTATGAATACATTGCAGCAGGTGGCAGGAGCCATTGGTACTGCGATCGGTATCTCGATCCTTTCATCAGGAGCCCGCAGCTTTATGGAAAATGTGTCTGATCCCGCAAATCCGATGAATCAACTGCTTGCCTTTACAAATGGCGTCCAGCATGCATTTATCTTTGCAGTGATCATGACGATCATCGGTTTGATTATTGCCTTCTTCATTAAACGAGTGAAGGTAGAACAGCAAGTATCATAAGAGAAATGAAAAGCACTGTGGACATAGCGTCGCAGTGCTTTTTTATTTGCTCAATGCTTGTTTCAAAGAGAGAGAAAAAGGGGAGATAGGTAAAAAGTGAACCAATGAAAATTGCTGCTGATTCAGTAGAAGGAAAAGAGGAAAAAGGAACGAATGAGTTAAGAAGGAATGAATAAGATAGGAGTCTGAGATCATGAACTTAGAAGAACAAATCAAAATCGCTGCTTCATTACGCCAGCCATCTGAAGATTCATTAGCGAGTCAATCGGAACTAAAGCCAGTACATCCTCCTGAAGTGAACAAAATGGAATATGATATTCCAACAAGTGCTGGCGAAACAAAGGTGTGGGTATTTAAGCCAGTGAACGCATCCAAACAGCTGCTTCCTGTTTTTGTGAATTTACATGGCGGCGGATTTATCATGGGCAGTGCTGAAATGGATAATCCATGGTGTCCAGTCATTGCAGACCGGGCGCAATGTATCGTTGTCAATGTCGAGTATCAGCTTGCACCCGAGCACCCTTTCCCAGCCGCTCTTCATGAATGCTACGATGTACTGAAGTGGCTGTATGAACATCCTGATGAGCTTCAAATCGATCGGAATGCATTAGCCATTGGTGGACATAGCGCAGGAGGAAATTTGGCAACGGCTGCTTGTCTATTGAATATTCAAAAAGGAAATACACTCCCAATTGCCTATCAAGTGCTTGATTATCCGCCGCTTGATCTTGCCACTGATCCAGCACAAAAACCAGCGTTTGAAGAAGCGATCCCAGTTGAATTGGCGAGACTCTTTAATTCCTTCTATCTGCAAGGTCAAGATCCGCACAATCCGCTCGTTTCGCCGGTTTTTGCAGATCGTTCATCCTTAGCACAAATGCCTCCAGCTCTCGTCATCACAGCAGAGAGGGATTCGCTGGCTGAAGAAGCCGAGCAATATGCTGCCAAGTTAAAAGAAGCTGGAGTAGACGTCACGTACAAACAATTTAAAGGTGTCCCTCACGGCTTCACGCATGCCGGAGATTTAGCTATAGCTGAAGAAGCTTGGCATCTGATGGGGGATCAATTAAAGAAGGCGTTCGAATAAGAAAAGCAGAGTGATTCAAAAGCACAGGAGACAATGGGCCTGTGCTTTTATTACTATTTCTGAAAAAGAAAAGTGAATGTAAAAAGGGTCAGATATCTTTCCTCAAGGAATTATCCCTGGCTACTATATGAATAAGACTCATTGGAATTCCATTTACCTTGATGCAGACATTTGTAGAGGAGTTAATTGAACATTCCTACCAATTGGTTTTTCAAAAATGAACAAAAAATTTCAACATGACATCCTCCAAAATGATTCAAAAGGAAGTGACTGCGGAGTTGTATGTAAGTTAGACATAATGCCATCATTTGACTCTCTTCAAAATTGACTTGAGCGAAACGCTGTCGTTATAATTTAACCAGTTAGAAGACGCGAATAGGGGGATATAAAATGGGCTATACAGTCATTACAGGAGCAAGCTCAGGTATTGGATATGAGGCGGCTCTCGCCTTTGCAGCAAGAGGGAAAAATCTTATATTAGCTGCACGCCGGCTCGATAAACTCCAAGAATTGAAGAAGAAGATTCATGATCAATATCCCGATATCAAAGTAGTCATACAGTCAGTCGATTTAACAAACATAGAGCAAGTGTATTCATTTTATGAGTCATTGTCAGATTATGAGCTGGATACGTTCATTAATAATGCAGGGTTTGGCCACTTTGGCTCTATAGGAGAACAAGATTTAAGTAAAATTGGGAATATGCTTCATCTGAATATCGAAGCATTAACGATTCTATCCACCTTATTTGTTCGTGATTATGAGCAAGTAGAGGGGGCTCAGCTCATTAACATTTCTTCACGAGCAGGCTATACAGTCGTTGGCAATGCGGTCACCTATTCAGCAACGAAGTTTTACGTGAGCGCCTTTACAGAAGGGCTGGCCCTAGAGTTGAAAGGAAAAGGAGCCAAATTACAGGCAAAAGTATTAGCGCCATCCGCGACAGAATCAGAATTTGCAAAGCGTTCATTGGATGTAGACGAATTTGAATATGAAGGCAATTTCAAGAAATATCATACATCAAAAGAAATGGCAGCTTGTATGCTTGAGCTTTATGACAGTGAAAAAACAGTCGGTATTGTGGACGGAAAGACATTCGAATTTGAATTAAAAGATCCGATCTTTTCACATGCTGGTACAGTTATGAAATAAAGATTCCATCACTGAGGGAGATATCCTCAGTGATTTTTTTATGGCATGATTGACTGTGTGGTGAAGCATAGGAGGAATGTACAAGTGAAGGCTATTAAGCAACACAAAATTTGCCCTTCGCCACTATACAGAAGAGGATTTTGTACGTCCTAGGAAGATCGCTCAAAATGGATACCGATTATTTGATGAGAAAAATGTTTTAAAGAAACTAATGAAAAAACACCTTCGCATTAGGTGTTTTTTTCATACATTCTTTGATAAAACAAAGAATCACAAGTCCAGTAGATAAGACTGCTCATGATGATGATGGGTAAAGACGCCTTACTCCCAATACCATCGATGAAAAAGAGCATGACAACCATTGCAATCAGTAAGTACGCAGCTAAATAAAGAGGATGGAAAGCCTTTGGCTGAAAAGAAAACAATAACTGCAAAGGAACCGCAAAGACGAAATAAAAAACAAAAAAGATAGGAATATAAAATATCAGAAACGCAGGCTCAGCTTGAATAGGTGGAAATAAGCAGACAAACAAGCCGAGTAAAATAGAGCTGATGAATAGTGTGATTAGGATTTTGTAAAAGGCTTGAAGCGAATGCAAAATGTATACTCCTTTTTTGTAAAATTTACTATATTTTATCATAAATTCATTATCAAGCGTCGGTTATTTTTAAAATACGGCACCTTCAATACTCAACTTAATTACAGCAAATTTAGGTAATAAGAATTGAATAAATCATTAATATAACGCCCTTTTTACCTTTATTTGGTTCTATATCTTTGGCCTCATGTCGATGAATGAAGGTATGGTATAAAGTAAAGCCTATAGAAAGAGATTTAGC
This sequence comes from Bacillus sp. PAMC28571, assembly GCF_014250435.1. NCBI lineage: Bacteria > Bacillati > Bacillota > Bacilli > Caryophanales > Bacillaceae > Bacillus > Bacillus sp. PAMC28571. The sequence goes on from NZ_CP060191.1 coordinate 256,952, forward strand.
CATGAAATCCATCAAATGAGGAAAAGAGATGATCCAATGAACATGACAAAATGGTTAGGTGCTGTCCTTCTTTCTGTTTTATTATTGGTGACAGCAGCCTGTGCGAACACAGGCACTCAAGAGAATACTCAAAGCGAAAAAGAAAACGTATCCAATGAAACAAAAGAGAAAAACAAGGCGGTTGAAACAGGGAATAAGTCCTTATCAAATATTAAGGTATTAGCCACGGGCGGGACGATTGCTGGCAGTTCAAACAGTGATACAGATACGACGGGTTATAAATCTGGTTCACTCGGCATTGATAAAGTCATTGCTTCCGTTCCACAGCTGAAGGATATTGCAAATGTCACGGGTGAGCAGGTTGTGAATGTCGGCAGTGAAAATGTTGATAACGCTCTTCTTTTAAAATTAGCCAAGCGAGTGAATGAACTATTAAAAGATGATCAAGTAGATGGCATTGTCATCACGCATGGAACAGATACACTTGAAGAAACAGCTTACTTTTTACATCTGGTTGTTAAAAGTGATAAGCCTGTGGTGGTCGTTGGCTCAATGAGACCAGCATCGGCAATCAGTGCGGATGGTCCGCTGAACTTGTATCATGCGGTGAAAATTGCATCAACCAAAGAAGCAAAGGGCAAGGGGGTCATGGTCACATTAAATGATCGAATTGCTTCGGCTCGATTTATTACGAAAACAAACACGACCACAACCGATGCCTTCAAGTCTCTTGAACATGGCTATATTGGAGAAGTTGCGGGTGAAGTGGTTTCCTTTTATAACGAACCGATCAGAAAACATACATCAGAAAGTGAATTTGATGTTTCAAACATAAAAGAATTGCCACAAGTTGATATTTTATACGGCTATCAAAATGACCAAAAATATCTGTATGATGCAGCAGTAAAAGCAGGTGCGAAAGGAATTGTTGTAGCCGCAGCAGGAAATGGAACGATGTCAACAGAAGCCATCAAAGGAGCAACAGATGCAGTGAAAAAAGATGTGGTTCTTGTGAGATCAAGCCGCACGGGTAATGGAATTGTCACCCACGAAAAAACGGATGATGAACATCACTTTGTGTCGTCTGATTCATTAAACCCGCAAAAAGCACGTATTCTGCTCATGCTGGCACTGACGAAGACAAAAGATCCAGTTAAAGTGCAAAGGTATTATGAACAATACTAATGAAGAAAAAGACCCGAGTAAAGGGTCTTTTTTTATGCATGTTCCTGATGTTCAGCACGCTCCTTTAAAGAGAGTAAAATATCTCGCCAAATATCGTCTACATCAGTAAGAAAGTGCCCTGCTTGATCTATATAATGGGTTTTGACGTTTGGAATCGCCTGAGCTATTTTTTCTATTTCTACAAATGGAGCCATTGTATCTTCTTTTCCGTGCCAGACATCAACAGGGATTTGAATATCTTTCATAGCGAATGCCCATGGTTTCGAGAGTAAAATGGGTTCACGAATACATTCATCCACCGATTGACGAGTCGCTTCGTATAAATGTGTCATCATCATCTCTAACTGCTCATCGGTTTGAAGGAATTGCCGATCCCACGGATGTAAATGCTTGTTCCCGTTTTTGGCCAGCTTCTTAAATTTCTCTGGTTTGTTCTCAATCATTTTCTTCTGGGAACGATAGCTTGCTTTCAATAGCCAAGGAAACTTCTTACTAAGGAAAAAAGCCAATTTGTTTTCTTTCAGCATGCTTTTCGGCGGTTTTCCGCCCTGAAAAGGGGTTGTACTTGAGATCAGAGCGGCTGAAAGGACGCGATCCGGCAATTGATAGGCACAACCAGCAGCGAATGCGCCGCCTCCAGATACACCCATCACTGAAAAATGTTGAATACCAAGATCATCTGCCACTTCCAGCACGTCTTTTGCCCAGTCTAAAATTGTACGGTCAGGTAGAGGGGTAGATAAACCAAATCCAGGTCGATCCAAACAGATGAGTCGAATGCCGATTTCTTGAGAGATTGGATCATCATCTAAAAACATCACTCTTGATCCAGGTGTACCATGAAAAAAGAATACTGGAAATCCCTCAAGATTACCGTATTGAGTCAAACCGATGTGACGTCCATCTTGTAAATGAATGCTTTGCATATTTTCATCCCCTTAATAGTTTAGGTAACTTAAATGTTAATGAGAGAAACACCGTATTAAGGCGCTTCTTTTGCAATCTGATAGATTTTTTCGTATAGAGATAGTAATGTTTTTAAATCTTCTTGTGGAAGCTTTGCATAGTATTTTTGTATAAGGTGCAGTTGAATGTCTTCCGTATTCTTGTGATAGTCATGGCCCTTTTGAGCACAATCAACAATGATTTCTCTTCGGTTATGTGGATTAATTTCTCGTTTGACATAGCCGAGTTTCTCAAGCTTTGATACAAGCTGGCTAGCTGCGCTGGCAGAAATCGAAAAGTAATCAGCTAATTCATTGATTGTTCTCGTTTTCGTGCGCAATAGCTCAAGTGTCAGCTCTTGTTTGGCTGATAAATCTGCATACTCATGTTTTAAAAATCGCTGATACTCTTCTACATAAATTGAGCCTAGAGCATTCGAGTATTCAATGATCTTTTTACCGTAATGAATGATTTCCTCATCCAATGACATCACCTCTCTTCTATTATAGGCAATCTTTATATTTAAGTGAATTTAAATATAAAGAAAAGTTAAATGAATGACGGATATACTGAAAGGGAGATCATCGGTATATCCACTTTTTCATCAAAAAGGGACAAAGAATACTTCCCATGATTCCCGCACATTCATAAAATGTCGTTGGCTTGAATTTGAACACGTAGTACGCCAAAGTAGCCATGAAAAGGTCGCAGAAGAAAAATACGTATAAGTCCTTTTTGGTGATAGTGCAAATGACTGTTCTGTTTGTTTTCACATGAATCACTCCTTATGAAGTCGATGCCTTTTTCATTGTATTATGATAAAAATCCATTTATAATAAAAAAATAAACCAACTGGTCGGTTTTATTTTGTCCGCATGAAGAAATGCAGGGTAGAAAGGGATTGTGACACATGACAAATACACAAAGCGGGACTGGAAAGAGTGAGAAGACGAAGCAAAAAATCGTCACCGCTTCTCGTGATTTATTTGCAAAAAAAGGATATTCAGAAACATCCGTGCGCGATATTTTAGAGGCTGCTGAGGTGAGTAAAGGCAATCTCTATCATCATTTCAAAGGAAAAGAGTTTTTGTTTCTTCATATTATGGAAGAGGATCACCGTTTGATGATGGAAACATGGCATGAGGAGAAGAAAACACAGCACCGGGCTGTCGATAAGCTCGCTGCATTTGCAGAGATGCTCAGTCAAATGGGCATTAACTACCCATTAATGAGAGCGAGTGAGGAATTTTGTGCCAGTGCCTTTACATCAGACGAAGTCATGGAGCGGCTGAACAAGATTGATGTCGATTTTGATGATGTGATGAGAGATATCTTACTTGAAGGAAACAAAGATGGCAGCTGGTCGATCCAGCATGTGGAGTCAAAAGTGAAAATATTACTTTCCGTTTTTTATGGATTAGACGTGTTATATAAAAATGACACCATTGAGCAGAAGAAAGAGTTACAAAAAGAGGCGATCTCATTGTTTATTCACGGAATCAACCATCATGAGTAACAAGTGAGTCAGTAAAGGGGAAACAAACATCATGCAAAAACCGATTCGTGAGCAAAAAGCAGTACTCGTGATTTTATTAAGTAATATATTTATTGCGTTTTTAGGCATCGGTCTCATTATTCCTGTCATGCCGCTATTCATGAATGTCATGCATCTAACAGGGAGTACAATGGGATACCTTGTGGCGGCGTTTGCCGTTGCCCAGCTCATCGCATCACCTATTGCAGGGAGATGGGTAGACCGCTACGGAAGAAAGATTATGATTGTGTCTGGGCTGTTTCTATTCGCGTTATCAGAACTCGTTTTTGGTCTTGGTACACACGTGTATGTTCTGTATTTTGCAAGGCTTCTAGGCGGTATTAGTGCGGCATTTATTATGCCGGCTGTCACTGCATATGTCGCAGATATTACGACCGTTCAAGAAAGATCAAAGGCGATGGGCTATGTCTCTGCGGCCATTAGTACCGGTTTTATCATCGGCCCGGGAATTGGCGGGTTTATAGCAGAATACGGCGTACGCCTGCCATTCTTCTTTGCGGCAGGAATTGCGTTTATTGCCGTCATTTCGTCTATGTTTATGCTGAAGGAGCCTTTAACAAAAGAAGAGCGAGAGAAGCAAATGAATGAAGTGAAAGAATCGACTTTCTTTAAAGATTTGAAAAAATCAATTCATCCAAGCTACCTCATCGCCTTTATCATTGTGTTTGTCCTCGCATTTGGACTATCTGCATATGAAACAGTCTTTAGCTTGTTCACAAATCATAAGTTTGGATTTGGTCCAAAAGATATTGCCGTCATCATTACCGTCAGTTCGATTGTGGCAGTCATCATCCAAGTACTTGTGTTTGGTAAACTGGTAAATGCCCTAGGAGAAAAAAGAGTCATTCAGCTATGTCTGATTATCGGGGCTGTCCTTGCTTTCGTTTCAACCGTTGTTTCAGGCTTTTTGGTTGTTCTGATTGTCACATGTGTCATTTTCCTTGCGTTTGATTTATTGCGTCCAGCATTAACGACCTTCTTATCCAAAATCGCTGGCAACCAGCAAGGATTTGTCGCAGGGATGAACTCTACCTACACAAGCCTAGGTACGATTTTCGGGCCGGCACTTGGCGGCATTTTATTCGATCAAAATATTCATTTCCCATTTTTATTCGCAGGTGTTGTCTTATTTCTTGGATTAGGCTTAACCCTGATATGGAAGGGGAAAGTGACAGAAGAAGCATCAGTAGAATAATATCATCCAGAATGTAAGAGACCTTTTAAATGAGGTCTCTTTTTTTTAAAAATTGCGCCTTTGATGCAAAATCCCTTTTTTGGCAAAGAATTCTCTATGTCAGCAGCTTTTTCTTTATAATGGAAGGAAAGGAGGAGAAATCGTGCATCTATTGAAGCAGCAAATGACACCATTAATGAAAAAAGGAATTCGGCAGATTGATCCGGCATATCCAGTGTTTGTAGATGCGGTCATGGATGGCATGATACAAGGACATCTTTATGTAGATGATGAAGCGCATCCGCTTGTTTATTTTCTCGAAGCTTCATGCGGCATTTATTATGTGGCAGGAAGGAGTGAAGCGGAGCTGTTGCGCTGTTCAGACTTCATTGTGGATGTGTACGAAAGGCAGAAAAGACAAAACGGCCGATTCACCTTATTTTCAGCAAATCCATTCACAGATGCGATGATGAAAAAATGTCTTGGGTTACATCTGAATGAAATGGAAAGACATGCGTACGTTTATTCACAGGCATATTCTCATGCCACTCAGCCTCATCCTGGCTATAGAGTAGAGCGGACAAATGAGCAGGTGATGACTGCAAGCAGTGCTTTCCCTCCTAGCTATTACGAAGCCTATTGGGGAGAAACAGCTCGTTTTCTATCAAAGGGAATCGGGATTGCCATTTTAGATAGAGAGAACGTGGTCAGTGAATGCGTCTCTATTTTTTCAAGTATGGATCGTGCGGAGATAGATATTTGGACAGATGAGTCTTATCGCGGAAAAGGTTTGGCGCTGCTGGCAGCTCAGCATATGATCAGCACCTGTCTTGAAAAAAAGAGGACACCGCATTGGGATTGCGATGTCCATCACCTAGCTTCAATCAAACTGGCAGAGAAGTTAGGCTTTCAGAGGCTCAAAACCTATCGATTGTTTTATGGTTCAAGATGAGAAGGTTTTGAGATACCAAGCATCCATTGCAGAATGCTCAGAGCCTTCAAGCGGTTCTGAAAGAAGAGAAAAGCCATATCGCTGATAAAGGCCTATAGCTGCTGTTAATTCCCGGCGGGTTTCTAAATAACACGCTTCGTAGTATGTAGAGGCATATTCCAGCGCCGTATCCATCAGTTTTTTGCCCGCACCTTTTCCTTGTGCTTTTGGACTTAAATAAAGCTTTTGTAATTCACATACTCCCTTTGTAAATGGAGCAATCCCTACACCGCCCACAATCTCACCCTGCTCTTCAGCAATCCAATAGGCTGCATGAGTCAATGATTGATAGTATTCGAAAAGCTGGTCAAGTTGGGGATCAGTGTAGGCTGTTCCTTCAATCGCTAGATTCGCTGATTCTAGTGACTGGCGGATAATCGCTGCGATATACGGGTTGTCTTTTTGCTCAATGGGTCTAATGTTCATTTGAAGTACCTCCATTGTTATAGGTTAGGAGTTGATATCACATGTTCTGGCTGCAAACCGCCTTTTTTACAATCGTTGTCTTGTGTCTCTCATGGTGGGCAGGGAAAAGAAGCCGGCAGCGCCATGCGGGGTTCATTGTTCCAATATGCTTGATTTTATTTGGTTTGGTTTTATTGATTGTCAGTTTTTTTATTGGCAGATGGGAAGGCATGGTGCTTAGTCTAGCGAGTATCTCTATCGTTCTCTCTTCCATCATTTGTTTAATCATCGTCACTGGGATTCAATTTTTTAAAAAAGACGCCTTTTCTTAAGCAGGAGCATCTGTATTCATCATGTGGTTATATTCTTCACGAAGGATGCCCATGATGATGACATCTGAGTATGTACCGTTGAAATAGAGCGCTTGGCGTCTTTTTCCTTCATATTGAAATCCGGCTTTCTCATAGCTTCGAAAGGCTCTTGGATTGTGGGAAAAGACTTCAAGCTCTAGACGGTTGAGTTCTAATGTGTCAAAGGCAAATGCTTGAACCATCCGAACAGCTTCAGTGCCATAGCCTTTTTGAAAATGCTCTGGCCCGTGAAGCGCAATGCGGAAGCTTGCCGTATGATTGATTGGATCAATGTCCACAATCGCCGCATCTCCAATCATCTCTTTCGTGTTTAGCAGACAAATGGCAAAATCTCGTCTGCTGTCATCTTGCAAAAAGCGGGTATAGGCGGAGCGAATTTCTTCTAGTGTGAACGTTTTGCGTGTGCCAGTCATATAAAGTGTTTCTGCATGCTGGCATCCTCTTTGAATACCAGGATAATCTTGTTCTTCAATCGGTCTCAAAAATATACGAGTCATGACGGATCACCCTCCTCTATATATCGAGAGATTTCAATTAAATTCAGATCAGGATCACGGATATAAACAGATTCAATTGGACCTAATGTACCGGTGCGTCTGACCGGCCCCTCTTCAATGGGGATCACTTGCTTCCGGAGGTGCAGCAGCAAACTGTCCATGTCTAAATCGGTGATAAAGCACAAATCATGAGATCCAGGAAGAGGATGAGCCGCTTTTGGCTCAAATTCATGACCAGCTTCATGGAGGTTGATCTTCTGTAAACCAAAACGAAGCGCTTTACGGCCTTCACCAAAAGTTTCTTCCTTCATCCCTAATACGTTTGTATAAAAGCGAATGGTGTCCTCCATATGTTGTACAGTCAACACGATATGATCAAGTCGTCGTATCATCAGTCTCTCCTCCAAGTATGATCATTGATTGAACTGACTCTATTATATCATCACCTGAAGAGGATACCTTATTTAATCACGGTTTTATAGCTCCAGCTTTCCAAGGACATTTCCTTTCCGCGCAGTACCCTTTCATCAAACTCCATCCAGCCATTTTTTCGGTAGAAATGACGATTGGCCTCGTTGTGTGTCATCAGTGTAAACAGTCCGCCGCCTTGCCGGGCGATAAAGGGAAAAAGGCATTGCTTTAACATGCGGCTTCCGAGTTTTTTTCCTTGCTGGTCTTTTGCCACGACAAGTGCTTCTAAATACCAGTAAGGCTGCTTTAAGGAAGAACATGCTTTTTTAGCCTCCTTTAACACACGGAACACATGCTGAACCGCCGATATACCGCCAATGAAGAGCAGCTTTAACCCACCTGATAACACATAATCCATGAAGCTTGGTTCAGGAAGACGCGGATGCTTTAAAAGGGCAGCAGACACAATGTTCTCGTTTTCAACCCCGACCAAACAGATTTGATGCTGAAAATACACCTTTGTATTGACCAAATGCAGCTGACGAGCGAAAGCAGAACGGTTTGAGACCTTTTCACATAATAGGTCAAAAAATGAATAGTCCTGAAACGAATCATCTAACAACTCTGCCACTTGAGGTAGTTCATCCTCTCTAGCAAGTCTAAAATGAAACATATAATGGTCCTCCTTTACTGAACACATATAGATTATTGAACATGTGTTGATTATAATAAGAAGTAAACCAATCGAACATCGGCAATGGATGAGATCCTGTTCATAAATAGACATTTGGCGCCTGATTGTTCAGCAATGGAGGGGATGTCATGAAGGACAGACGAACAATCAAAACAAAAAAAGCCATTCGGGAAAGCTTCCTTGAGCTGTTAAAGGAAAAGGAAGTGCAGCAGATTACGGTATCAGAGCTATCAAGGAAAGCGGATTTAGGCAGGGGAACCTTTTATTTGCACTATCAAGATGTGTTTGATTTATATGAACAGCTTGAGAAAGAACTATTCGATCAGCTCGGGGGATTATATGATGAAACCTTTCCGAGTCAGGACCCTCTTGATATGCTTTCCTTTTTAAACAAAACGACCGAGTACTTGAAAGAGAATCAATATATGTTGACGTTATTTGTAAAACCAAATGGCCCAACGACCAATCAATTCAAAGCGTTTTTCAAAGAAAAAATCATGAAAGAGTGGCAGCTTGATCAGCGGCCGATTACAGAGAATGAGCAAATAGAGGCCTCTTTTGTCGTGTCTGGTGTCGTGGGTGTACTCGAGGAATGGATTCACGAAGAAATGACCATTGATGCCGGCAAGCTCGCGCATAAATTATACGAGCTTCTCGTCAAGGTGGAACAGGAATCGTAAAAAGGGAGAACGCTATGTAGCCTTTGTCTTTCCTTTTTGATAAAATAGAATATATGTTCTTATTTGAAGTAAGGGAGTGGTGGGAGTGAGTGAGAAAAGGAAGCTGCTTTTTTATGGGGCGATGAGTATCGATGGATATTTAGCGAGAGAGGATCACAGGCTCGATTGGCTGATAGGGACAGAGGGCGAAGAAGAAACGAGCTACGACACTTTTTATGCGTCAGTCGATACGCTGATCATGGGGCGCAATACATATGAACAAGTTCTTCAGCTGTCACCAGATGGGTTTCCTTATGAAGGAAAGACTTGTTATATCATGTCACGTACGTTACAAGACAGTCTGGAAGGAACCCATATCATTCGCGAAGATGTCTTATCATTTGTGAAAAAATTAAAGAATGAAACAGGCCGGAATATTTGGATTGTCGGCGGCGGGGGACTGCTTCAATCTTTCATAAAAGAAAGATTGGTTGATGAGCTTTTTCTTCAAATCGTACCTGTCATGATTGGAAGAGGAATTCCTCTCTTTTCGCCGGCGGATCTGGAATCTAGGTTCTCATTACAGGAAGTACATCAATATAAACAAATTGCTGAAATGCATTTTATCTTAAAAGAAGAGGATCACTGAACCAAGGTGGTCTTTTTTTTATGAAATAAACTCGTTGACAAGAAAATATCCTAGTGTTAGGATAAATTTACCCTAGTTTTAGGATTTCTTGAAAAAGGAGTAGTTGCCATGGTGCAGCATGATCATGAATTAGATTTAAGGCTATTCCGCGTGTGGATGAAAGCCTATCAAGCCCTTTTTACAAATATCCAAAAAGACATTGAACGTTATGATATCGGATTTGAGAACTTTCAGATCCTTGAATTGCTCTACAGTAAAGGGCCTCAGCCTGTTCAAAAAATTAGCGATATCCTCTCAATCCCAAGTGGAAGCATGACATATGTCGTGAACAAACTAGAAAAACAAGAACTGGTGAAAAGGCAATGTGCGCCTTCAGATAAGCGGGTATTTCATGTATGGCTGACGGAAAAAGGGAAGCAATTGTTTGACGATATTTTCCCTAAACACACAGAGGTCATTTCGCAAAATCTAGCCTTTATTGAAAAAGAAGAAAAAGAGCAGCTCATTGAATTACTGAAAAAAATCGGTTTAGGTGCAAAACAACTTCGCGAAAAGGGGAAACAAGATGACACTCAGCTTTGATACGTTGGTACGTGAAAGACGATCCGCATCAAATTTTTTGCCAAATATCTCGATTTCGAGAGAAGAGCTTAACAGCATATTTGAAGAGGTCAAGCTGGCACCATCCGCTTTTAACTTGCAGCATACACAATATGTTGTCGTCCAAACAGAAGAGCTGAAAGAACAAGTAAGAGAAGCGGCATTTGGACAATATAAAGTGCACTCTGCTTCAGCAGCGATCATCGTACTCGGAGATCCAAAAGCTTATGAGCACGCAGGGAACATATATGAAGGCCTAAAAATGCTAGGCATTATCAATGCGCAGCAATATGAAGAAATGGTCAGAGACACCATGAGCTTTTATGTGCAGAGAGGAGCCGATTTCCAGAAGGAAGAGGCGATCCGCAATGCTTCCTTATCTGCCATGCTGTTTATGCTTGCCGCTAAAAATAAAGGCTGGGATACTTGCCCGATGATCGGTTTTGATCCCGAAGCAATGAAAAAGGTATTAAACATTCAATCAGATTTGGTTCCTGTGTTAATGATTACACTCGGAAAAGAAAAAGTAGAGAGCAGACAAGCGAGAGGCTATAGAAAGCCAGTTTCTGAATTTGTGACATATTTATAAGACAGGGGGTTCCCATCATGGAACTAGGAATTAGTACATTTGTTGAAACAACACCCGATTTTCAAACAGGAAAAACAGTCAGTCACGCACAGCGTATTCGAGAAGTAGTAGAAGAAATTATTTTAGCAGATCAAGTCGGTCTCGATGTATTTGGCGTAGGTGAGCATCACCGTGAGGATTTCGCCGCATCGAATCCAGCTGTCGTCTTAGCGGCTGCAGCCACACAAACAAAAAATATTCGTCTGACAAGTGCAGTGACAGTCCTTTCATCAGCAGATCCTGTTCGTGTATTTCAGGATTTTGCAACGCTGGATGGACTATCAAACGGACGTGCAGAAATTATGGCAGGCCGTGGTTCATTTATTGAATCATTCCCGCTCTTTGGCTATGACCTGGATGACTATGAAGAATTATTTGAAGAAAAGCTTGATTTGCTGTTGAAATTACAGCAGTCAGAGCGTGTAACATGGAGCGGAAAGCATCGCCCATCCATTCAGGATGTTGGGGTGTACCCAAGACCTGTTCAAGATCCGCTTCCAATCTGGATCGGCAGTGGAGGAAACCGTGAATCGGTCGTACGTGCTGGATTACTAGGGTTACCGCTTGTACTTGCCATCATTGGCGGAAGTCCTAGACAGTTCGCACCGCTCGTTCAGCTGTACAAGCAAGCGGCAGTGCACGCTGGACATGACCCTGAGAAATTAACTGTAGCATCACATTCTCATGGATTTGTTGCGGCAGAAACAGACCTGGCAGCAGATCAATTCTTCCCATCTACACAGCATGTGATGAACACATTAGCGAGAGAGCGCGGCTGGGGACCTTATACTCGTTCTACGTTTGATGCAGCGAGAACTTTAGAAGGCGCGCTGTATGTAGGAGATCCAGATACAGTGGCAGAGAAAGTCATTCACCTTAGAAAAAATGTAGGCATCACACGTTTTATGCTTCATGTACCGGTTGGTTCAATGCCGCATGATCAAGTGCTGAAAGCCATTGAGCTATTTGGAAAAGAAGTGGCTCCTAAAGTAAGAGAAGAGGTTGCCCGCTGGGAAGCAGAGCAAAAATAAATAAAAAGGCCGATCAAGAGAATAGGCTTGATCGGCCTTTTCTTATGCTTAAGGATCAATAACACATGGTTTCACTGTAGGGCATGAAGCAGCAGAAGCAAATGGTGTGATCGCCAAGGAGAAGAGGAAAACAAGTTGAAAACAGATGAGCCATTTTTTCATGAAATCACCTCCGTTCACAATTGTTTCACTAGGTTGAGATGAGGATAAAAGCATAGAAGTATGTAACACACTCTATCCAGCATAAGACAATGATATCATAATTTTCAAAAAAATGAAAAAATAAACTTACAAAAGTTCTAAATTATGGTATAGTTTATATGTTCAACAAAAAAGGGAGGGATTTTTTTGTGAAAAAGGTCATGTCTTCTGTTTTGGTTGGAGCAATTGTCTTAACGGGTGCTGGGATCACAACTGCTCCAGTGGAAGCAAAGGAGCAAACAAACAGTGAAGTAACGGCTCAGGCCAGTCGAACTGTTTCAGTAACAAGAACATATACGACATCAAACATCCCAGAAAGTATTGTATATGCAGAGGATGGCTGGGTAGGGATTTTAAAACAAACCTCTATTGAAGAATTAGGATTAGGAAAATATAGAGTCACATTTACTGGAACAGTGGTACGCGATCCGGGATTTAATTAAATAAACGTAAAGCTGACAGGTGGACAAGCCTGTCAGCTTTTTTCATGAGGATAATAAAGAATCATTTGCATCCGTACCATTTGTTCTCCGGTTTGTTTATACGTGTGCGTCCGGTCCGCTTTAAAACGAATAGAGTCTCCGGCTTTTAAGGTGTATTGTTCATCACCAATGGATAAATCAAGGACTCCCTCAAAAACAGTGATCAATTCCTCTGTTCCCCCAATGTGTTCACTCGCACGAAGCGACCCGCCTCGATCAATTTCCACTCGGTACATTTCAAATTTCCCCCGGTCGTCAAAAGGGAAAGTCGTGTATACACGATATTTTCCATCATCTTCAGTTAAAACCTGTGCATCTTCCTTGCGTACTACCTTGATTTCAGGCTGTGGTGCGTGAATGAGCTCACTAAAAGATACCTTTAATCCGTTGGCGATTTTCCACAAAGTCGTGATGGTAGGGGTTGATTCTCCTCTTTCAATTTGTCCAATCATCGTCTTGCTGACACCAGTTAATTCTGCCATCTTTTCGAGGCTTAATTTTTTTTGATCTCTCAGAAGCCTCACATTTTTAGAAATAATCGATTGTACGTCTTCCATGAAAAAAGCTCCTTTCTCTATTTACTTTATAAAGACCGAACGTTACAATAAAACGTAATGTACGCAATAAAGTAATTAAAGTCTAAATAACGTATAAGGGAGGCGGCATTTTGATTGTATCCATGTTGATCTATGCTTTTGTTAGCAGCTTTACCCCAGGGCCCAACAACATCATGGCCATGGTCTTTACAAATAAATATGGGGTCAAGCAAACATTTCGATTTTGTTTAGGTGTAGGTATCGGATTTCTCGTCATTTTGTGTTTGAGCTGCTTCTTTAATCTCATCCTTTATCAAGTGATGCCGAAAATAGGATGGGTCATGGCGTTCATCGGAGCTGCATACATGATTTATTTAGCGGTCAAAATCATGAAAAGTAAAGGCGGGGATGACGAAACACTTGATCGCTACAATCATTTTATCCCTGGTATGATGCTGCAATTTATCAACCCAAAAGCGATTTTGTATGGATTGACTGTGATTTCAACATTTGTTTTGCCATATGGACAATCTAATATGCAGTATGTCATATGGACGCTGATTCTCGCACTCATTGGCTTTCTTGGTACATTCAGCTGGAGCTTATTTGGCTCTTTGTATAAGCGTTTTTTGACTGCTTACGAAAAACCGTTCCAGTATGTGATGGGGCTGCTTCTGATATACAGTGCGATTTCGATGATATGGGGCTATGTGATGTAAGTAGTCAGGAGCTTGGCAGCTGTCTGCCCATCACAACAGTATCATAATATAATCCGTCACTCAGCCGTTTATCGTTTTTTAATACGCCTTCAATCAAAAAGCCGTGGTTCTCATATAACCGAATAGCTTTTTTGTTCGTTTCCAGCACTTGAAGTGACATCTTCTGTATACCCTGCTGATCTGCCCAGTCGATTGAAGCGGCTAAAAGCTCTTTCCCGATGTGATAGCCCCAAGCATCTTTCTGGATGGCGACGCCAAATGTCACTTTGTGAGCAAATCGCTTGAGTGAATGGCCCTCGCATCTTGAAAAACCGACAATTTTTCTTTCAATAGCAGCGACCAAAAATAAATGCCGGCTTTGCTTGCTATCCTCTTGAATCAAAGCCTCAAATGCTTTTTCATCAAGAAAGGCTTCGCCCGGTTCACGGTCTAAATACTCTGTTTCACCATCGATTTTCAGTCTGAGAGCTGATAACTGTTTGGCATCGGCCGCTGAAGCGGACCGAATATGATAGGTCAACCCACGAACTGTGAATATTTTTTCAGAGACGATCATGAAATAGAACACCAACCCTTCTTCTAATGTCTATCATACCTGAAACGTGTACATCGCACACTCAGATGTTTTGTATCTTTCAAAAAGGCTAAATGAATAGTATCAAACGTGGAGGTGGAACAAATGAGTAAAGAAAAAGGACATATGGATAAAGCGAAAGGAAAAACAAATCAAGTCAAAGGTCAAGTCAAAGAAAAGCTTGGTGAAGCAACCGATCATCAAAACTTGAAAGCAGAAGGGAAAAAGGATCAAGCAAAAGGAAAGCTTCAAGATAAAAAAGGGGATGTCAAAAATAAGCTGAACGAGTAGAACCGAAACAAGTGCGTTGCTTCATGTATTCCTCATCACATGTCTTTCATCAAAAAAATGAATAGATGTGTGAAAAGAATTGATTATACGTTCTCACGATCATCATGTAGACTTGAGAGAGAAGACATGATCAAGGGAGATGGATAAAATGGAGCACGTGTGGGGAAAAGTTGACGAGTATATCACAGACAAGTTGATTCCTAAAGATGATGTATTGGAGCAAACCCTTACTCATAATAAGCAAGCGGGTCTGCCAGAAATTGATGTGTCACCAGCCCAAGGGAAAATGCTTTATTTATTAGCAAAAACGAAGAATGCAAAGCGCATTTTAGAAATCGGGACACTCGGTGGATACAGTACTATTTGGCTGGCTCGTGCTCTTGAAGAGGATGGGGAACTCATCACATTAGAGGCTGTCAGCCATCATGTACAGATCGCACAGCAAAACATTAGCAGAGCGGGCTTATCAGAACGGGTGAGCATTTTGGAAGGAAAGGCATTAGATACGTTATCTCAGTTAAAAGAGAAGGCTGCGCTTCCATTCGATTTCATTTTCATTGATGCAGATAAACCGAACAATCCGAAATATCTGAAGTGGGCGTTACATTTCTCGAAAAAGGGAACAGTCATTATTGCAGACAATGTCGTCAGAAATGGTGCAGTCCTTCATGACTCTGATGAGGATGAACGAGTACAAGGAACTCGTGAATTTTTCGATTTACTCAAACAAGAGCCGAGAATAGAGGCAACAGCGATTCAAACTGTTGGGGAAAAAGGTTATGATGGATTTGTATACGGAATCGTCAAATGAAACAAAGCTTAACCACATGTGGTTAAGCTTTTTCTTTTAGAAAAACCATCTAGCAGTGCCCATCAGCATGACGCCGGCAAGAACAGTAAGTGACAGGCTTTTTGTCCAAACAGCAATGAGTACAGTAGGAGTCAAGACAACAAGATACATCCAGTGAATGGTGACGCCTGTGCCTGTTGATGTATGGATGAAGAGATGCTCTGCAATCAAAGCTGTAAAGATACAAATAGGAATAAACGATAACCATTTCAGCACCACTTCAGGCAGCTGAATACTCCGTACAAATATAAAGGGTACGACTCTCGGAATGACGGTGACGATCATACAACCAACAATGAGCCATAACATAAAGCTGCTAATCATTTATCTGTCACCACCCCAATAGTTGCGACAAGTACAGTTGCTATGAGAACAGCCACATGTGATGGAACAAAATGAAGCAGAACAAACATAGCAATGACCATATACAACACAAGCGACAGGCGATGAGTTAACTTATTTTTGGGTACTGTCTGTAACGAAAGGACTAACAGTGCAGCAAACATCGCTGATAAAGCAAAATCAAGACCAAGCGCTTCAGGATTTGAAATCCAATGTCCAAAAATGCCGCCAAGTATGCAGGCCGCAATCCAGCATAAATACGCCGTTAAGTTCAGTCCGTGCATCCACCTGTTATTCAGCTTTCCTTGCTGCGCTAATTTATTTATTGCTACACCGAAGGATTCATCAGTCAGCAATAGACCGAATCCTATATTTTGTTTCACAGAGTAGCGTGTGAAATGAGGAGCAAGCGTCAGGCTGAGCAATAAATGCCGCAGATTGACAATAAATGTGGTGAAAATAATAGCGGAAAGGGGACTCCCTGTCACAAGCAGTGCACAGATAATAAACTGTGAAGCACCTGCGTAAATAAAAATTGATAAAAGCGCAATATCCCATATACTTAACTGTGCGCTAATTCCAACAATTCCGAAGGCAAACCCAATACTCATATAACCGAGCAGGGTTGGCACACAATCTTTTATTCCCTCGAGAAACGGTTCATGTTCCGTGCTGGGAATGTGTTTTCTCGCTTCAATATCCAACGTCCTCTACTCCTTTTCTCCGTGGCCACCTATAGTTTTACTTACTATATGAAAACGAATTCAGCATGTCAATACCCGTTTATCTTCTATTATATGAAGAAAAATGGTGACAAAAAAGGATTGAAGTCAACCAGAATTTGTTATAAAGTAGTCTGAAAATAAAAATAAATGAGGTGACGACAATGCTATGGAAGCCTTTATTTGAACATGATGTACCAAACACCCTCCGTCCATAAAGGAGAGTGATCTCCGTTTGTGGATATGGCGATCAATATATCCAGTAACGGAGGGGAAAAGATGAAGGAAAAATATATAGGCGCCCTTTACCTAGCAATCGCTGCAAGTATTTGGGGCGGCATGTACGTTGTTGTCAAAGTAACAGTAGCGGTGGTTCCGCCGCTTGAGCTAGTATGGATGAGATATGCTGTAGCAGGAATCGTGCTGGTATGCACCATTTGGCGCTTGGGCTATTCCTTTCGATTAGATAAAAAAGATATCCCGCTTGTTGTCATGATCGGATTGATCGGAAATTTCCTATCAATTGTGACCCAAGAAATTGGCACCATGTATACGTCGGCACAAATGGGGGCTGTGATCACATCTGCGACCCCTGCTTTTATGGTGCTGTTTGCGTTCTTTCTATTAAAAGAAGCCATGACTGTTCGAAAGTGCGCATCCATCCTGCTTGCGACAGCAGGTGTATGGCTCATGATTGGACCAGTCGCAGTGCAAACAGATGAATTTGTTGGCGGTCTTTCATTAGTTTTCGCTGCTTTAACTTGGGCACTGATGTCTGTTTTGCTGAAACGAGTTCCAGGAAAATACCCTCAAGTCGTGACGACCACATATGCGATCATCATTGCATTCATTGTCTTAACACCAGCTGTTTTATTTCGCCTGCCTCATCTAGATGTGGAGCAGATGGCAAGGCCAGAGATTTGGGGCGGCATTCTCTATCTAGGCGTCATCTCAACAGCTCTAGCATTCTTTTTGTGGAATAGAGGGCTTCAATTGATGGATGCCTCGAGCGGCGGTCTGTTCTTTTTCTTTCAACCGATCGTAGGGGCAGCTCTCGGCTGGCTGCTTTTAGGTGAAGAGATGGGGATACGCTCATTCATTGGGATTCTATGTATCTTTGCAGGAGTCTATACTGTACTGCGTCAAAAGGAATAAGAAGAGATGTCCCTTATAAAAGGGGCATTTTCTTTAAAATGGACAGGGAAGAGAGTAGAGGTTGGGGGGAAGCAGAATGATACAATTTCCGCATTTGCAAAAAGGACAAACAATTGGCGTCACAGCACCTTCCTCAGGTGTACAGCCATCTTTGCATGACATGTTTCAGCTTTCATGTGAACGAATGAAACATAGAGGCTACGATGTCATATGTGGAGAGACGGTCTGGCAGCAGGAAAAGGCAAAATCTGCGCCTGCGATAGAACGAGCAAACGAACTTCAGTACATGATGACATGTGAGGAGATTGATCACATCATCCCGCCATGGGGAGGACAGCTGCTTATGGAAGTGCTAGAGCATCTCGATTTCTCATCGATGAAAAAAAAGTGGATTCTTGGTTACTCAGATACGAGTGCACTTCTGCTGGCGTTAACATTAAAAACAGGCATTGCCACAGCGCATGGACCGAACTTAGTAGATCTTCAGGGAGAAGAGCTTGATCAAACGACTGTTATGTGGGAAGAAGTACTTTCAACAAAAGAAGAAATGGACATAAGCCAGTTTTCTTCATCTATGTATCAAAAGGAATGGAAGCGTGACGATCCGATTAAACATGTCTTTCATTTAACAGAACCGACTGCATGGCATACGGTTGATCAACAAGAAAAGATGGTAAAGGGAAGACTGATGGGTGGCTGCATTGATGTCATACGTCATTTAGCAGGGACACCTTATGGGGACGTCAAAACTTTTCAGAAAACATTCATAAAAGATGAACCAATTCTCTGGTATTTCGAAAACTGCGAATTAAATGCTGCAAGCGTGAAGAGATCGCTTGTTCAATTAAAACTAGCAGGTTGGTTTGATCACTGTTCAGGTATCATGTTTGGGCGTAGTGCAGTAAATGTGCCTGTTGAAGGGTATCAGTATCAGGATGTATATGAAGAATTACAAAAGGAATTACAAATCCCGATTTTTTACGACATAGATTGTGGGCATGTCCCGCCGCAAATGACGCTGATTAATGGGGCATATGCAGAAGTACAGCTGCATCCTCAAGGAAAAGCCGTACTAAAGCAAACATTTTTAGCATAAAAAAGGAAAGGGCGAACCCTTTCCTTCATATCACATTACATCCCTTTTGTTTCTTCACCTGCTTTTGGAACTTCCCACGCCGACTCACGGAATACTTTTTCCCATTTAGATACGACAATACATGCAACGGCATGCCCTGGAACATTCACGCCTGTTCGTGCCATATCCATAATTCGGTCAACACCGGCTATGATGGCAACGCCTTCTGCGGGAAGACCGACTGCATGAGCGGTTGCCAAAAGAACAACGAGTGAACCGGATGGCACAGCTGCAATACCTTTACTCGTTAACACAAGAACAAGCATCATTAAAACCTGCTGTGACAGACTCATGTCGACACCAAACGCTTGTGCAAGAAATACGCAGGCAACCGATAAATATAAACTTGATCCGTCACAATTGAGAGAAAGACCAGATGGAATCACAAAGGAAACGATTCTTTTTGGACACCCGTATTTCTCCATTCGTTCCATCAATTGAGGAAGGACAGTTTCAGTACTCGTAGTAGAGAAGGCAACAAGGAACAAATCCCAAATCATTTTTAATACTTCGAAGTAGTTAAAACGGAAGATCAGTGCGACCAGAGGGAATAAAGCAAAGAGAATAATGAATAATCCTAAAAATACTGTTCCGACAAGCTTCATCATTGGGATTAATAAAACAATGCCATATTGGCCGACAGAAGCAGCCATTAATGCAAGAACCCCAATAGGTGCTGTCACCATCACCATCTGTGTGAGCTTAAACATAATTTGTGCCACTGATTCAAAGAAGGCGAGAACAGGAGCAGAAGCTTTACCGATGCCGCTTGCCGCTACACCAAATAAGATGGCGAAGAAAATGACAGCAAGTAAATCATTCTGAGCCATAACATCGACGATATTGGTTGGAATGATATCTAATACCATTTGTTTAAAGTCAACGACCTTCTCCGTATAACCATCTAATTCCCCAATATCTTTCTTAGCTAATTTAGAGAAATCGAGGCCAACGCCAGGCTTTAGCCCATTTGCCAATAATAGACCGATCCCAAGAACAATGGTTGTGATGACCTCAAACCAAATGATCGTTTTTAATCCAAGGCTGCCCATTTTCTTCATGCCGCCGCTGCCGGCTGCACCAATAACAATCGTAGAGAACACGATTGGAACAACGATCATTTTAATCAGCCTGATGAATCCATCTCCAATTGGCCTGAGGGCCATTCCGAAGTCAGGGAAGAAATGGCCGATAAGAGCTCCTATCACCAAAGCGATCATGATTTGAAAAGCGATAAACTTTTTCATCATCTCCTACCTCCTTTAAATGATTGGAAAAATATTGAGAATTTTCCAATAAATAAAAATTCTATGTGGCCATGTTTTGTCCTCCTTTGTATTTAGAAAGATTTTATTTAAGAATCATTGGAATTATGAAGAAAGAGAAGAAAATAGGGCTATTACATGTCTATTGATCTAAGAAAAAATCAATTTTAAAAAACATGAAACTTTTTTAGAAAAATGTATTGACCCTTTTATGTGATTCATGGTATATTTTTATTCGTCGCTGATGACGTTTCTGAAACACAAACGTTCACACGCATGCGGCAAACAAATTTTAAAAAGATGTTGACTTAATAAAAACGATATGTTAAGATAATTAAGTCGCCTGATTAAGCGCCCGTAGCTCAATTGGATAGAGCGTTTGACTACGGATCAAAAGGTTAGGGGTTCGACTCCTCTCGGGCGCGCCAATACAAACCACGCGGGTGTAGTTTAGTGGTAAAACCTCAGCCTTCCAAGCTGATGTCGTGAGTTCGATTCTCATCACCCGCTCCATTTTTGAACATGATCTTTGAAAATTAAACAAGACAAAACGTACCTGTTAATTCGAGTTTTTATAAAAAAATCCTATGATACTTCATAGGTAGTCAGTCAAACGCTGATGAAAAACAAAACTTCGGTTTTGTACTTTTTCGGAGAGTTTGATCCTGGCTCAGGACGAACGCTGGCGGCGTGCCTAATACATGCAAGTCGAGCGGACAGAAGGGAGCTTGCTCCCGGATGTTAGCGGCGGACGGGTGAGTAACACGTGGGTAACCTGCCTGTAAGACTGGGATAACTCCGGGAAACCGGAGCTAATACCGGATAGTTCCTTGAACCGCATGGTTCAAGGATGAAAGACGGTTTCGGCTGTCACTTACAGATGGACCCGCGGCGCATTAGCTAGTTGGTGGGGTAATGGCTCACCAAGGCGACGATGCGTAGCCGACCTGAGAGGGTGATCGGCCACACTGGGACTGAGACACGGCCCAGACTCCTACGGGAGGCAGCAGTAGGGAATCTTCCGCAATGGACGAAAGTCTGACGGAGCAACGCCGCGTGAGTGATGAAGGTTTTCGGATCGTAAAGCTCTGTTGTTAGGGAAGAACAAGTGCGAGAGTAACTGCTCGCACCTTGACGGTACCTAACCAGAAAGCCACGGCTAACTACGTGCCAGCAGCCGCGGTAATACGTAGGTGGCAAGCGTTGTCCGGAATTATTGGGCGTAAAGGGCTCGCAGGCGGTTTCTTAAGTCTGATGTGAAAGCCCCCGGCTCAACCGGGGAGGGTCATTGGAAACTGGGAAACTTGAGTGCAGAAGAGGAGAGTGGAATTCCACGTGTAGCGGTGAAATGCGTAGAGATGTGGAGGAACACCAGTGGCGAAGGCGACTCTCTGGTCTGTAACTGACGCTGAGGAGCGAAAGCGTGGGGAGCGAACAGGATTAGATACCCTGGTAGTCCACGCCGTAAACGATGAGTGCTAAGTGTTAGGGGGTTTCCGCCCCTTAGTGCTGCAGCTAACGCATTAAGCACTCCGCCTGGGGAGTACGGTCGCAAGACTGAAACTCAAAGGAATTGACGGGGGCCCGCACAAGCGGTGGAGCATGTGGTTTAATTCGAAGCAACGCGAAGAACCTTACCAGGTCTTGACATCCTCTGACAACCCTAGAGATAGGGCTTTCCCTTCGGGGACAGAGTGACAGGTGGTGCATGGTTGTCGTCAGCTCGTGTCGTGAGATGTTGGGTTAAGTCCCGCAACGAGCGCAACCCTTGATCTTAGTTGCCAGCATTCAGTTGGGCACTCTAAGGTGACTGCCGGTGACAAACCGGAGGAAGGTGGGGATGACGTCAAATCATCATGCCCCTTATGACCTGGGCTACACACGTGCTACAATGGACAGAACAAAGGGCTGCAAGACCGCAAGGTTTAGCCAATCCCATAAATCTGTTCTCAGTTCGGATCGCAGTCTGCAACTCGACTGCGTGAAGCTGGAATCGCTAGTAATCGCGGATCAGCATGCCGCGGTGAATACGTTCCCGGGCCTTGTACACACCGCCCGTCACACCACGAGAGTTTGCAACACCCGAAGTCGGTGAGGTAACCTTTATGGAGCCAGCCGCCGAAGGTGGGGCAGATGATTGGGGTGAAGTCGTAACAAGGTAGCCGTATCGGAAGGTGCGGCTGGATCACCTCCTTTCTAAGGATATATGGAGCAGCGTGCGTTTTCGTCTTGTTTAGTTTTGAAGGATCATTCCTTCAAAACATGTCTCTAGCGAGACAGGATTGTTCTTTGAAAACTAGATAACAATAAGTAATACATTCACATTGAATGCAATGCAAAGTTCATCACACATAGTGATTCTTTCTAAAGTAAGAAATGGTTAAGTTAGAAAGGGCGCACGGTGGATGCCTTGGCACTAGGAGCCGATGAAGGACGGGACGAACACCGATATGCTTCGGGGAGCTGTAAGCAAGCTTTGATCCGGAGATTTCCGAATGGGGAAACCCACTGCTCGTAATGGAGTAGTATCCATACTTGAATACATAGAGTATGAGAAGGCATACCCGGGGAACTGAAACATCTAAGTACCCGGAGGAAGAGAAAGCAAATGCGATTCCCTGAGTAGCGGCGAGCGAAACGGGAACAGCCCAAACCAAGAGGCTTGCCTCTTGGGGTTGTAGGACACTCTATACGGAGTTACAAAGGAACGATATAAGCGAAGAGGTCTGGAAAGGCCCGCCAAAGAAGGTAACAGCCCTGTAACTGAAATGTTGTTCTCTCCAGAGTGGATCCTGAGTACGGCGGAACACGTGAAATTCCGTCGGAATCCGGGAGGACCATCTCCCAAGGCTAAATACTCCCTAGTGACCGATAGTGAACCAGTACCGTGAGGGAAAGGTGAAAAGCACCCCGGAAGGGGAGTGAAATAGATCCTGAAACCGTGTGCCTACAAGTAGTCAGAGCCCGTTAACGGGTGATGGCGTGCCTTTTGTAGAATGAACCGGCGAGTTACGATCCCGTGCAAGGTTAAGCAGAAGATGCGGAGCCGCAGCGAAAGCGAGTCTGAATAGGGCGCATGAGTACGTGGTCGTAGACCCGAAACCAGGTGATCTACCCATGTCCAGGGTGAAGTTCAGGTAACACTGAATGGAGGCCCGAACCCACGCACGTTGAAAAGTGCGGGGATGAGGTGTGGGTAGGGGTGAAATGCCAATCGAACCTGGAGATAGCTGGTTCTCTCCGAAATAGCTTTAGGGCTAGCCTCAAGGTAAGAGTCTCGGAGGTAGAGCACTGATTGGACTAGGGGCCCCTACCGGGTTACCGAATTCAGTCAAACTCCGAATGCCGATGACTTATCCTTGGGAGTCAGACTGCGAGTGATAAGATCCGTAGTCGAAAGGGAAACAGCCCAGACCGCCAGCTAAGGTCCCAAAGTATACGTTAAGTGGAAAAGGATGTGGAGTTGCTTAGACAACCAGGATGTTGGCTTAGAAGCAGCCACCATTTAAAGAGTGCGTAATAGCTCACTGGTCGAGTGACTCTGCGCCGAAAATGTACCGGGGCTAAACGTATCACCGAAGCTGCGGACTGTTCTTACGAACAGTGGTAGGAGAGCGTTCTAAGGGCTGTGAAGCCAGACCGGAAGGACTGGTGGAGCGCTTAGAAGTGAGAATGCCGGTATGAGTAGCGAAAGACGGGTGAGAATCCCGTCCACCGAATGCCTAAGGTTTCCTGAGGAAGGCTCGTCCGCTCAGGGTTAGTCGGGACCTAAGCCGAGGCCGAAAGGCGTAGGCGATGGACAACAGGTTGATATTCCTGTACCACCTCCTCACCATTTGAGCAATGGGGGGACGCAGGAGGATAGGGTAAGCGCGGTATTGGATATCCGCGTCCAAGCAGTTAGGCTGGGAAATAGGCAAATCCGTTTCCCGTAAAGGCTGAGCTGTGATGGCGAGCGAAATTTAGTAGCGAAGTTCCTGATTCCACACTGCCAAGAAAAGCCTCTAGCGAGGTGAGAGGTGCCCGTACCGCAAACCGACACAGGTAGGCGAGGAGAGAATCCTAAGGTGATCGAGAGAACTCTCGTTAAGGAACTCGGCAAAATGACCCCGTAACTTCGGGAGAAGGGGTGCTTCTTAGGGTGTTAAAGCCCCGAGAAGCCGCAGTGAATAGGCCCAGGCGACTGTTTAGCAAAAACACAGGTCTCTGCGAAGCCGTAAGGCGAAGTATAGGGGCTGACGCCTGCCCGGTGCTGGAAGGTTAAGAGGAGCGCTTAGCGTAAGCGAAGGTGCGAATTGAAGCCCCAGTAAACGGCGGCCGTAACTATAACGGTCCTAAGGTAGCGAAATTCCTTGTCGGGTAAGTTCCGACCCGCACGAAAGGCGCAACGATCTGGGCACTGTCTCAACGAGAGACTCGGTGAAATTATAGTACCTGTGAAGATGCAGGTTACCCGCGACAGGACGGAAAGACCCCGTGGAGCTTTACTGCAGCCTGATATTGAATGTTGGTACAGCTTGTACAGGATAGGTAGGAGCCTTGGAAACCGGAGCGCTAGCTTCGGTGGAGGCATCGGTGGGATACTACCCTGGCTGTATTGACCTTCTAACCCGCTGCCCTTATCGGGCAGGGAGACAGTGTCAGGTGGGCAGTTTGACTGGGGCGGTCGCCTCCTAAAATGTAACGGAGGCGCCCAAAGGTTCCCTCAGAATGGTTGGAAATCATTCGTAGAGTGTAAAGGCACAAGGGAGCTTGACTGCGAGACCTACAAGTCGAGCAGGGACGAAAGTCGGGCTTAGTGATCCGGTGGTTCCGCATGGAAGGGCCATCGCTCAACGGATAAAAGCTACCCCGGGGATAACAGGCTTATCTCCCCCAAGAGTCCACATCGACGGGGAGGTTTGGCACCTCGATGTCGGCTCATCGCATCCTGGGGCTGTAGTCGGTCCCAAGGGTTGGGCTGTTCGCCCATTAAAGCGGTACGCGAGCTGGGTTCAGAACGTCGTGAGACAGTTCGGTCCCTATCCGTCGCGGGCGCAGGAAATTTGAGAGGAGCTGTCCTTAGTACGAGAGGACCGGGATGGACGCACCGCTGGTGTACCAGTTGTTCTGCCAAGGGCATCGCTGGGTAGCTATGTGCGGACGGGATAAGTGCTGAAAGCATCTAAGCATGAAGCCCCCCTCAAGATGAGATTTCCCATTCCGCAAGGAAGTAAGATCCCTGAAAGATGATCAGGTTGATAGGTCTGAGGTGGAAGCGTGGTGACACGTGGAGCTGACAGATACTAATAGATCGAGGACTTAACCTATATTCTATTGTGAAGCATGAACATTGTTATCTAGTTTTGAGAGAACATTCTCTCCATCAGGTTTGGTGGCGATAGCGAAGAGGTCACACCCGTTCCCATACCGAACACGGAAGTTAAGCTCTTCAGCGCCGATGGTAGTTGGGGGTTTCCCCCTGTGAGAGTAGGACGCCGCCAAGCTTGTAATATTTATATCATCGCGGGGTGGAGCAGTTCGGTAGCTCGTCGGGCTCATAACCCGAAGGTCGCAGGTTCAAATCCTGCCCCCGCAACCAAAATGGTCCGGTAGTTCAGTTGGTTAGAATGCCTGCCTGTCACGCAGGAGGTCGCGGGTTCGAGTCCCGTCCGGACCGCCATTTTTATAACTTGTAAACGAAAACGTATAGTTTCGTTTTTTTTTATGTCTTTTTCTTTCTATAAGTACCCACGATGCAATGAAATGATTTGTGTTTGGCTACACTATATGAAAGAATAGATAGATTACTTCAACCCAGCCTGGTTTTTACACACCAGGCTTTCTTTATATCATTTTTAGTTGGAACTGAGACTTATATTCGCTACACTAATACTAACTGTGTTTGACCTCATGTCTACTTAACCAATTGATTGCAAGAAGGGGCTGTCTTTTTATGGATGAATTTGATCTTATTCGCCGAATCACACCAAAAGATACATATCAGCGCTCTTTGATCATGGGCATCGGTGATGATGCAAGTGTTTATCAACCTCATTCACATTGTGAAGAGGTCGTTTGTGTTGATACAATGGTGGAGCATGTTCATTTTCGTTTTGACTTTTCCACACCTTTTGAAGTTGGCTTTAAGGCACTGGCAGTCAATGTCAGTGATATCGCTGCAATGGGAGGCACCCCAAAGTATTATCTTGTTTCAATTGCAATCCCGCCTCATGGTGATGAAACAATCGTCACGGCTCTTTATGAGGGAATGAAAGCGTTGGCTGACACCTATCGTATGGATTTGATTGGTGGAGATACAGTAGCCACCCGCAGTGACTTTGTCATTACCGTGACGGTCATTGGTGAGGTGTCAAAGGGAACGGCTTGTTATCGTCACAGTGCTCAAACTGGAGACGTCGTCTTTGTCACAGGTGAACTCGGTTCGTCGGCTGCTGGGTTATCAATCTTAATGAACGAAGCAGTCCCTTCTAAGGCGGTCGACGCTGATTTCTTTCTTAAGCGTCATAAAATGCCTCAGCCTCATATTGCTGCTGGTCACATTTGTTCAAGTTTCCCGCGGGTCACCTTGAATGATGTGAGTGATGGATTAGCGAGTGAGTTGAATGAGATAGCTGAAGCGAGCGGTGTGAGGATCGAGATAGAAGCTGATAAGCTTCCAATTCATCCAGATTTACAGGTGCTGCGCAAAGACTGGCTTGAATGGGTGTTATTTGGGGGAGAAGACTTTGTTTTAACTGGTACGATACCAGAATCTGATTGGGAAAGCTTTGAATCTCAATGTCAAAAAGAAGGCATTCAGATCACACGTATTGGACAAGTCAAGGATGATCAAGCAGCTAGTGTTATGTTAAAAGACAATGATCAACAAACAATGTTAATGAAAAAAGGATATAATCATTTTAAGAAATGAGGTGACATCAACGGTGAAATTAACATGGACAACAAAAGGTGCGGATGAGACGAAACGAATTGCCGCTGCTTTGGCCAAACTTGTGATGCCAGGCGATGTATTGACATTAGAAGGAGATTTAGGCGCAGGCAAAACCACTTTTTCAAAAGGTTTTGCGGAAGGCTTAGGAATTACCCGTATCGTCAACAGCCCCACCTTTACAATTATTAAAGAATATACCGATGGCAGACTGCCACTTTACCATATGGACGTGTACCGCATGGAAGATGCGGAAGAAGACATCGGACTAGAAGAATATTTTGAGGGTGAAGGTGTATGCTTGGTTGAATGGGCACATCTGATTGAACCTCAATTGCCTTCTTCCTATTTAAAAATTGAAATGCTGAGAACAGAACGTGAAGAAGAACGGCATCTCACGTTTGATGCAAAAGGGGAGCGTTATGAGTCCCTTTGTAAGGAGATGAAAGAATTTGACCATACTGGCCATTGATACATCAAACCATACACTAGGAATTGCTCTTGTAAGAGATCTCACTGTGATTGGCGAGAGCATTACGTATTTAAAAAAGAACCATTCCGTCCGAGCGATGCCCACTGTTGAAGCATTGATGAAAGAATGTGGTGTAGCACCAAGCGAACTAAGTAAAATCGTTGTGGCAAAAGGACCTGGATCTTACACTGGCGTCAGAATTGGTGTTACCATAGCAAAAACACTTGCGTGGACGCTGTCTATCCCGATATCGGCTGTTTCGAGTTTAGAAGCGCTTGCGGCAAATGGCCAATATTTTGATGGGTATATCTCACCTCTATTTGATGCGAGAAGAGGACAAGTTTATACTGGGCTATATACGTTTGAAAAAGGTAAGATCAAAGAGGTCGAACCAGATCAAAATATCCTGCTCACGGATTGGCTTCATGAGCTGAAGAAGACAGGAAAACCTGTTCTATTTCTTGGACAAGATGTGCACCTTCATGAAGAGAGCATTCGCTCCATTTTAGGAGAAACGGCTGTACTGGCAGAGGGGACATTTCATAACCCAAGACCTTCAGTGCTTGCATTTTTAGGCGCAGATCGTCCTGCTGAAGATGTTCATCAGCTTGTTCCTAACTATATTCGTTTGGCAGAAGCGGAAGTGAAATGGCTTGAAGGACAAAAATAACCTTAACATAGCAGAAATACGACAAATGACAGTAGCGGACATTCCAGAGGTGTATACGATTGAAGTGCATTCGTTTACAGCGCCTTGGAAAAAGGAATCGTTTGTCTATGAGATTCTTCATAACCAATACAGCCATTATTTCCTCATTGAAGAAGATAAGCAGCCTGTTGGATATTGCGGGGTCTGGATTGTCATGGACGATGCACAAATTACGAACATTGCGATTCTCCCTGAGCATAGAGGAAAAGGCTACGGGGAAGCATTGCTTCGATATGTCATGGAATTTTGCAAAGAAAAAAAGACAGATCATCTTTCTTTAGAGGTGCGGGTTTCGAATACACCAGCACAATCCCTCTATGAAAAGCTCGGTTTCAGACCAGCTTCTATTCGAAAGAATTATTATACGGATAATGGAGAAGATGCGTTAGTCATGTGGGTGAATATAAATGAGTGAACAAACAGATCGATTCATATTAGGAATAGAAACAAGCTGTGATGAAACAGCTGCGTCCATTGTGAAAAATGGAAAGAAAATCGTGGCGAATGTAGTGGCCTCGCAAATAGACAGTCATAAACGATTTGGCGGTGTTGTACCTGAAATTGCTTCGAGGCATCACGTGGAGCAAGTCACCATCGTATTAGAAGAAGTGATGACACAGGCGGGTATGAGCTTTAAGGATTTGGATGCGATTGCTGTTACGGAAGGGCCCGGTCTCGTCGGTGCCCTGCTGATTGGCGTCAATGCAGCAAAGGCACTGAGCTTTGCCCATCAAATTCCTCTTGTTGGTGTTCATCATATTGCAGGGCATATTTATGCCAACCAGCTTGTTGATGAATTGGAGTTTCCATGTTTAGCTCTTGTTGTCTCTGGCGGACATACTGAGCTTGTTTTAATGAAGGAGCACGGATCTTTTGAGGTCATCGGAGAAACATTAGATGATGCAGCTGGAGAAGCCTACGATAAAGTGGCCCGGACGATGGGTCTCCCGTACCCAGGCGGACCTCATATTGATCGGTTAGCACATGAAGGAGAGCCGACAATTAAGCTTCCTCGTGCATGGCTTGAAGAAGGGTCTTATCACTTTAGCTTCAGTGGTTTAAAATCAGCTGTGATCAACACCTTACACAATGCGTCACAAAAGGGAGAAACGATTGCCCCAGAGAATTTGGCCGCAAGTTTTCAAGCAAGCGTCATTGAGGTGCTTGTTGGTAAAACATTGAAAGCGGCTGAAGCCTATGGTGTGAAGCAGGTTGTTCTAGCTGGAGGAGTCGCTGCCAATAAAGGACTAAGAGAAGCTTTAACTTCAGCATTCACGAAACTACCAGATGTGAAGGTCATTATTCCACCATTATCACTTTGCACAGACAATGCAGCCATGATCGCTGCCGCTGGAACCATTGCGTTTGAAAAAGGAATCAGAGGCGATATGGTGATGAATGGCCAGCCAGGATTGCCGCTAGTCTCATATGATTAA
This sequence comes from Bacillus sp. PAMC28571, assembly GCF_014250435.1. Lineage (NCBI taxonomy): Bacteria > Bacillati > Bacillota > Bacilli > Caryophanales > Bacillaceae > Bacillus > Bacillus sp. PAMC28571. Next base: position 286,567 of record NZ_CP060191.1, read on the forward strand.
AAACTCCTGTGGATTACAGGGGTTTTTATTTTTCTATGAAAGCGATTTATTCACATGTAAACGTTATATATCCACAATTGTTAGAAAATTTTGTTTTAAAATGAAGAGGATGTGTATAATTACGAACTTTTTTGTGGATATGTGATTAAAAACTTGTGGATAAAGTGGATAAGTCCAAAGTATTTAAGAATAATCAAGAAGTTGTTGTGGGTATCGTTGTGGATAATGAGTTTTCATTGAAAGAAAAAAGAGTACCCTTTAGGGCACTCTTTAAGAATCTGACAGCTCTTCCCACTCCGCAAAAAGTGATTCTAACTCTTGATTGAGCGTATCATTTTCTGTTTGAATGGCTTGAACCTTCTCGTGATCTTGAAAAATATCAGGATCACATAACAGCTCTTCATTTTCGCCGAGCTTGTCTTCAATGACAGCAATCCGTTTTTCAATTTCTTCAATCCTGCGCTGCTTTTGTCTTTCTTTCTTTTTCAGTTCTTTTTCTTCCGCATAAGAAAGCTTTGTTGTTTCTGCTGGCTGTGCAGCTTGTTTTTTAACAGGTTCATTTTCTTGAAGTGCCTTCAGCTCTAGTTGTTCATTTTTCTTTTCAAGGTAGTAGTCATAGTCGCCGAGATATTCTTTAGTTTCTGTAGGCGACAGCTCAAATACTTTCGTTGCCAGACGATTGATGAAATAACGATCATGCGAAACAAATAAGATGGTTCCTGGATAATCGATCAGTGCATTCTCTAAAATTTCCTTACTATCTAAGTCCAGATGGTTTGTAGGTTCATCGAGAATAAGGAAATTGGCTTTTTGAAGCATCAGCTTTGCCAGCGCAAGGCGTGCTTTTTCCCCACCGCTTAATGCATGGACAGGCTTTAAAACGTCATCCCCTGAAAAGAGGAAGTTTCCTAAACATGTCCGAATTTCTTTTTCATTCATATGAGGATAATCATCCCAAAGCTCATTTAGCACTTTTTTCGAGGATGTCAGTTTGGCTTGCTCTTGGTCATAGTAGCCGATCGTGACATGAGATCCAAAAGTGATGTCGCCTTTTACTGGTGTTAATGTGTTCGTTAACGTTTTTAAAAGGGTTGATTTCCCGATCCCGTTAGGACCAATGAGTGCCACACTATCCTCGCGTTTAATCTGAAAAGAAAGAGAGGATAGGAGCGGTGTTTTTTCATCATAACTAATATCGAGATCATGTACCTTCAGTACATCATTGCCGCTTTGTCTCGTAATATCAAAATGAAAGTTTGCAGATTTTTCATCTCCTAAAGGCTTATCTAAACGATCCATCCGTTCGAGCTGTTTGCGTCTGCTTTGAGCGCGCTTTGTGGTGGAGGCTCTTGCCAGGTTGCGGTCCACGAAATCCTGGAGCTTTGAGATCTCTTCTTGCTGCTTTTCGTATAGTTTCATATCCCGCTCGAGCTGCTCTGCTTTCAGATCCAGATACTTACTATAGTTCCCTGCAAACTTTTTCATCGAAGTTCTTGAGACTTCATAGACGTGGTTTACGACTTTGTCTAAGAAATAGCGGTCATGGGACACGATGAGAATGGCACCTGTATAATTTTGCAAATACTGCTCAAGCCATGATAAGGTATCAATATCTAAATGGTTTGTCGGCTCATCCAGAATTAAGAGTTCTGGTTTCATTAACAAGAGCTTTCCAAGTGCTAAACGGGTTTTCTGGCCGCCGCTTAAAGATTGGACGGTTGTCTCATCTTCAAAATGACTAAAGCCGAGTCCATGAAGAATGGAGCGGACATCTGCTTCATATTGATAGCCGCCTTGATCTTTAAATTCCTGCTGAAGCCTGTCATAGGTTTTCATCAGGGCTTCCAGCTCAGAACCTGTGGAAGAAGCCATTTTCTCCTCAATGGTTCTCATCTCTTGTTCCATCTCTTTTAAATGATCAAAAACCGATAATAATTCGTCTTTTAGCGTACGTGTAGACGTCACATCGGTATGCTGTGCTAAATAGCCGATCGATAGGTCTTTTGGTTTGATGATCTCACCTTGCTCGTAAGACATTTGACCGGCAATGATTTTCAAAAGCGTGGATTTGCCTGCGCCGTTACGACCTACAATGGCAATTCGATCCCTTGCTTTGACTTCCAATTTTATATTCGTTAAAACGGTATCAGCGCCAAACGATTTGGACAGCTGATTCACTTGTAGAATCATCATGTAACTTCACCTCTGCTATAATATGTTAAGTGTAGCTTATCAGCAGTAAACCGGCAAATGTTACATACAATCGCCATATTCAAATGAAAGACAGATAGGAAAAAATAGTGTATCATTTGAGTGAGGGAGCGTTGAAAGATGAGTCAATTTAGCCACTTTAACGAACAGGGGAGAGCAAAGATGGTCGACATTAGTGACAAATCGTCTACAGTGAGAACCGCCGTTGCTGTTTCAAGTGTTCGTATGATAAAAGAAGTGTTTCATAAAATACAACAGCATGAAATTGGAAAAGGGGATGTGCTGTCTGTTGCACAGGTTGCTGGCATCATGGCAGCAAAGCAAACATCTACCATCATTCCAATGTGTCATCCGCTTGCACTAAAAGGCGTGGATATCTCCTTTAATTGGGAGGAAGACGGAAATGCGCACATCCTGAACATACAAGTACAGGTGAAAACAAAAGGAAGTACGGGTGTGGAGATGGAAGCGCTCACTTCTGCTTCAGTATGTGCACTGACCGTTTACGATATGTGCAAAGCGATTGATAAAGGCATGATCATCGGTCCAACCTATCTAATTGAAAAGACAGGCGGGAAAAACGGTGATTTTCACAGAGCATCTGATATTTAAGTTGGAGGACCTTATATGAATATAGATCAGTCAAAAATTCCACAAGCGACAGCCAAACGTTTGCCGCTTTACTACCGTTTTTTAAAAAATTTGCATGCATCAGGAAAACAAAGGGTGTCATCAGCTGAGCTTAGTGATGCAGTCAAAGTGGATTCTGCTACCATTCGCCGAGATTTTTCGTACTTTGGTGCACTTGGGAAGAAAGGGTATGGCTATAATGTCGATTATCTCTTGACCTTCTTCAGAAAGACCCTTGACCAAGATGAAATGACCAATGTCATGCTCATCGGTGTCGGGAATTTAGGGACTGCTTTTTTACACTATAATTTCATAAAAAATAATAATACAAAAATTTCAATGGCTTTTGACGTCAATGAGAGTAAAATAGGAAGTGAGATAGGCGGCGTGCCTGTCTATGATTTGGATAAGCTTGAAGAGCATGTTCAAGAGGTAGGAGATATCCCTGTTGCAATTTTGACAGTACCTGCCGTAGCAGCTCAATCCATTACAGATCGTTTGATTGCCCTTGGCATCAAAGGAATCCTTAACTTTACGCCGGCTCGATTGAATGTGCCGGAACACATTCGAATTCATCATATAGATTTGGCGGTTGAACTTCAGTCTCTTGTGTATTTCTTAAAGCATTACTCTGTTACGCAGGAGGACTGACGAAAAGGGGTAAAGGGGGTGGAGCAAATGGGTCCGATCGGTCCTGGGAGTTTGATTCTGATTGCGATTGTAGCGCTCATTATTTTTGGGCCGAAAAAGCTTCCTGAATTAGGAAGAGCAGCAGGAGATACATTACGTGAATTCAAAAATGCCACAAAAGGCTTAGCTGATGATCAGGAAGAAAAAAAGAAAAAAGAAGATCAGTAGAATAGGATGAGCTTCATGAATGTCAAAGATATGCCGCTTATGGAGCATATTGTGGAACTGCGAAAACGCCTAGTGATCATTGCGATGTTTTTTGTCGCCTTTATGGTGGCTGGTTTTTTTCTCGCTAAGCCGGTCATTGTGTATTTACAAAATACCGATGAAGCGGCAACACTGACGCTGAATGCATTTAAACTTACAGATCCACTGTACGTGTTTATGCAGTTCGCATTTGTCATTGCTTTGGTTTTGACGTGTCCCGTTATTTTATATCAGCTGTGGGCGTTTGTGAGTCCTGGCTTATATGAGAAAGAAAGAAAGGTGACACTTGCTTACATTCCGATTGCACTGCTTTTATTTTTGAGCGGTGTGGCTTTCTCTTACTTTATTTTATTTCCGTTTGTCGTCGATTTTATGATGCGAATGTCGAATGATTTAAATGTAGAGCAAGTCATTGGGATTCATGAGTATTTTACATTTCTAATGCAGCTAACACTTCCATTTGGCTTTTTGTTTCAGATGCCCGTCGTGTTGATGTTTCTCACCAGACTCGGCATCATCACACCGATGTTTTTATCAAAAATACGGAAGTATGCCTATTTTGTCCTCCTTGTCATTGCCGCACTCATTACACCGCCAGAGCTTGTTTCTCACCTCATGGTCACCTTGCCAATGCTCGTTTTATACGAAGTGAGCATTATCATTTCAAGAGTGACCTATCGCAAAATGCAGCAAACAGAGGAGAAAGAAAAACATTATGTTTCATAAAAAAGCATCATGATCCAATAAGGGATCATGATGCTTTTTCTATTGTGTAAATTGATTGATCGCGTGAAAGAGGTGCTCATAATAGGCAGGCTCATGCGGGACAAAATTATGAATACCCACTTCGATGCTTTCCTCACGTCGTTCTCCGTTTGCATCAACTATAAAGCCCTCGATACGAATTCTTTCACATGATCCTGTTAAAAGCTGCTGTGCATCAGGCAGCTTTGCTCTGTACAGACCAGCGACTTCTTCTTTCTGTAGATGAACTTCCATGTGCTTTTCTTCATTCATATAAAGATACACATGACAGAACTCACGGTCGATGAAAGAAGGCAGGTGAATTTCATCTTTTATGATTCCTGTATAAGTAAGGTCCTCAAAAAGGATAGAAAGACCAAGTTCTTCTTCTACCTCTCTTAAGCCATCAGAAGGCTGTTCATCTGCGAGAAGGTGACCTGCTGCGGTGATATCAAACAGTGAAGGAAAATCCTTTTTTGCAGGACTCCTTAGCTGAAAATAGAGATACACGGTGCCAAGCTCCTTTTTAAGAAGCCAGAAATGAAATGTTTCATGCCAAAGACCTTGGGCGTGGACATCTGAACGAGCGGCAGCTCCAATGGTTTCATGCTGATCATTGAAGAAACGAAGTTTTTCATGTTCCATGAAGTTACATCCTCCATAAAAAAACCATTTTCCAAACGCGGAAAATGGTTTTTGATTTATTTTTGCTGCTGTTTTTTGAGTTTGACAGAGAAGGCAAACATTTTAAGCGCGATATTGATATTATAGGCCGCAAACACCATCAGCAAAATGCTGTAAAATGACCACATGTCACCTGGATTTTGAATGGCCATATAGGTGAAAGCCACACCTACGGCAAAATAAATGATGCCCCATACGACTGGGTTTCTCATGAGAAAAAGCCTCCAATAATCATTTGCATGGTTTGAGATTGTTCTTCAATCATTTTTTTCACTGGCTCAATCTGCACAAGAACGACAAGTGAGTTCATCAGCATATGAGCGCCGATTGGGACAATGATTCGTTTTGTTTTCGCATATAAAAAGGCAAAGGTAAAGCCCATTGCGGTATAGAGCAAGATATGGGGAAAATCATAATGTACAGCAGCGAAAACCACTGAACTGGCAAGTGCTCCAATGAAGAAATTCGTTTTTTCATAAATCACACCAAAGATGATTTTACGGAAAATGATTTCCTCTAATATCGGTCCAATCAGGGCGATGACGATCACAAGCCAAGGAACGGCATCCATAATGGATAAAATGTTTTGGGTATTTTCAGATTCTCGTCCAATGCCAAATGCATATTGTTCAATCGCCCCCGCAATTGATTGTGCAAAGAGAGAAAGAAAGAAACCGCCAATGATCCATGCGATAGCAGAACCGATTGAAGCTGGCGCTTCATTTCGCAGTGAAGCTTTTGGGACGGTTCGAAGGATGAGCAGAATAATGATCAATCCGATACAGAAACTGATGATTGTCCACGTTCCTGATAATTTTGAAAGCTCTGTTTGAGTCATCGGTGATTGAATGAATCCCAGCCATTTCATTATGAGAAAATAAGGAAACGCAGATACCTGTACCAATATATACGTTAAGATGATGTACCAATATTGTTTTTTCAAGTAACGAAAACCCCTTTACTAAAAGAACTAAATTTATTGTAACACAAGTCTTCTTTTACGATGAAAAGGAAAGAATCTGAGATTCAAAAAGATCGTGAAAGCGTAAAAATTTTTAAAGGTTTTCACTTGAAATTGCAGAAGACATTCTTTATTATAATAAATGTGTTAGCACTCACTGGTGATGAGTGCTAAAAAAGACTACATATAAAAATTGAGGAGGTTGTTTCTTATGTTAAAGCCATTAGGCGATCGCGTAATCATTGAACTCGTTGAATCTGAGGAAAAAACCGCTAGCGGTATTGTGTTACCGGATTCTGCAAAAGAAAAACCGCAAGAAGGTAAAATTGTTGCAGCAGGTTCAGGGCGTGTACTTGAAAGTGGTGAGCGCGTTGCGTTAGAAGTAAGCACAGGCGACCGCATTATCTTCTCAAAATATGCAGGCACTGAAGTGAAATATGAAGGAAAAGAATATTTAATCCTTCGTGAGAGCGACATTTTAGCTGTTATTGGTTAATCACATAAAAACATTGAGATAAATTTTTAAAAAGACTGAGGAGGTTTCGTTATTATGGCAAAAGATATTAAGTTCAGTGAAGAAGCACGTCGCGCAATGTTACGTGGTGTAGATGCACTTGCAGATGCTGTAAAAGTAACTTTAGGACCTAAAGGACGTAACGTGGTTCTTGAGAAAAAATTCGGTTCTCCACTTATCACAAATGATGGTGTAACGATTGCAAAAGAAATCGAATTAGAAGATGCATTTGAAAACATGGGTGCAAAACTTGTGGCTGAAGTTGCAAGCAAAACAAACGACGTAGCTGGTGACGGTACAACGACTGCAACAGTTCTAGCTCAAGCGATGATCCGTGAAGGTCTTAAAAACGTAACAGCTGGTGCAAACCCTGTTGGCGTTCGTAAAGGGATCGAAGAAGCAGTGAAAGTAGCACTTGAAGGCTTGCACGAGATTTCTAAACCAATCGAAGGCAAAGAATCAATTGCTCAAGTTGCGGCTATTTCTGCAGCAGACGAGGAAGTCGGCAGCCTAATCGCTGAAGCGATGGAACGCGTAGGTAACGACGGTGTCATCACAATTGAAGAATCTAAAGGATTCACAACTGAGCTTGAAGTGGTTGAAGGTATGCAATTTGACCGCGGATATGCTTCACCATACATGGTGACGGATTCTGATAAGATGGAAGCAGTTCTTGAAAATCCTTACATCTTAATCACTGATAAAAAAATCACAAACATTCAAGAAATCCTTCCTGTACTTGAGCAAGTTGTACAACAAGGAAAACCATTATTGCTTATTGCTGAAGATGTAGAAGGCGAAGCACTTGCAACTCTTGTTGTGAACAAACTTCGTGGTACATTCAACGCAGTAGCAGTAAAAGCACCTGGATTCGGTGATCGTCGTAAAGCAATGCTTGAAGACATCTCTGTTTTAACTGGCGGAGAATTAATTACAGAAGACCTAGGACTTGACCTGAAATCAACTGAAATCGGTCAGCTTGGCCGCGCGTCTAAAGTTGTTGTGACAAAAGAAAACACAACAATCGTAGAGGGCTCAGGAGATTCTGCTCAAATCGCAGCACGTGTGAACCAAATCCGTGCTCAAGTAGAAGAAACAACTTCTGAATTCGATAAAGAAAAATTACAAGAACGTCTTGCAAAACTAGCTGGCGGCGTCGCTGTCATCAAAGTTGGTGCTGCAACTGAAACAGAACTAAAAGAGCGTAAACTACGCATCGAGGATGCACTGAACTCAACTCGTGCAGCAGTTGAAGAAGGTATCGTATCTGGTGGTGGTACAGCACTTGTGAATGTATACAACAAAGTCGCTTCAATTGAAGCTGATGGTGACGTTCAAACAGGTGTAAACATCGTTCTACGTTCTCTTGAAGAGCCAATTCGTCAAATCGCTCACAACGCAGGTCTTGAAGGATCCGTTATCGTTGAGCGCTTGAAAAACGAAGAAATTGGCGTAGGCTTCAACGCAGCAACAAACGAATGGGTAAACATGATCGAAAAAGGAATCGTTGACCCAACAAAAGTAACTCGCTCTGCACTTCAAAACGCAGCTTCTGTAGCAGCAATGCTTCTAACAACTGAAGCAGTCGTTGCTGACAAACCAGAAGAAGGCGGCTCAGGCGGCGGAATGCCAGATATGAGCGGCATGGGTGGAATGGGCGGCATGATGTAATAAGCATCATAAAGCCTTGATATATCGGGGGTTTAAAGTTGAATAAAGGTAAATGCTCATACTTTTGCTCATATTAAGCAAAAAAAGCTCACTTTTTTCACAAAAACCATCTTATCAGAGAAGGTCTTTCATCAGTTTACTGAACTGGTGGGAGGCCTTTTCTTCCATATTTGCGGTCATATGAGCGTAAATATTCATGGTTGTATTGATGTCTGTATGTCCTAAACGCTGCTGAATCTCCTTCACTCCAACACCCGCTTCGATCAAAAGGGAAGTATGGGTAAGAAAGAAAATTTCCCTACCCAATGCTCATACTTTTGCTAATAGTAGCAAGAATAATCATGTACGTATTTATTCGTCCATCGGACCGACTACATTGGTGAATTAATTCTTCCTGCCCATGAGAACTACCGTCATACTAATTCTCGAGTAATCCGTCCGATTGTCCCCAGTGCTTTGTTGTTAAAAAAAAAGTGACCGTTTCTCAGTGGATACCGAAAAACGGTCTCATAGTAGTCGATTGCGTCAGTCGTGCAAACCCGAAGAAGAACATGCGCTCACTTCAGCGACAATAACGATCGAGGAGCGAGGATAAGTTATATCATGGACGTTCATGATTCTATAATTGTCCACTCTTTCATCAAATTGAAACACATCTACCATTAGTCGCATAAAGGCAATGTGCTGAATAGCTGCAACCACAAGAACTACTACCACAGTGACAAACCAATCTATCAACCAGCTTAGGATTTGGTTTAACTCGCGGGGAAGCGGAGTCTCTAACTGGACATCAATCTTTTGAGGATCAATGTATACGGTTGGTATAAGCATCACGCTGGATTGCCCTTCGCTTGGGGAATCGGAAAGTACGTTAATACTCCATTCTGTATGCGCGTCCATGATCGAAATAGAATACCCTACCGTTTCTTTAATAATCGTGTTTTTCAAGATAGGATCTCGAAGCCCCGCAGTTAAGCTGCCCCCTCCGCCAACGTTGACCGGAGCCCCAATACCGTTTCGCACGACTTGAATATCTCCGATTTCCGTTTTGAAGTAATTTTCAATACTTGCGTATAACGAGCCTCCCTTGGATTTTCTAGACTTTCCCCCCGATCTCCGGTGAGGAGTAGCCAGGACATTCAAGGCCGTCTCGCTGAAGGCGAGGGAAATCCAGCGTCGAGCATCCGGTATCGTTGTTTTCATCCGGGGAGGAAAGGTAATATCCTCCTTACATATACACGGCGGTGGGAAATCATGCGATACAAGCGTGAACAAAGGGAGTAGATAACCGACTACCTCTGAACCAGCGTCTGTATCTACAGTTACCGATCTATACTCGAACCTGCGGAAGATAAGCTCATACCCTTCAGACCGATTCCAAGAATTGGTCATAGGCGCCTCAAGGACTAAAGAGGAGAAGTATTGAGATATCCCTTTACCGGTGCCCACCATCATGTTCTCAATGGTTTTCTCCAAAAACTGAATTAAGACTTCATTAGTTCCGAAATGTTCAATTACTGACTCCGGATGAATGATACGTGTATCCATGCCAGGTTCCAACATGCTTTCATCAAGTTTTAACTGAAAGTATGGTGTAACATCCGACCGTCCCACAGCCATGTGTGGATCTGCCAATATTTTAAAAGAAACACGTGTACGGCTGATTCGATGTTCTGTTGTCCCGCTACCTTTGTATATATCCAGAAAAAGGTCTACGTTGACACGAATTTTCTTCTTCGATACATCGACAAACACTTCCATCGGTACGTGGTGAGACGGTGTAACCCCGTAATAAAGCTCCTCCTGCGTTTCGATCGGATATCTTGAATCGATTTTATTGTAAAGCCCCATCGCAATGCCATCCGCAATACAATACTCGCTAATCCCGACACAGACGGGGGCCTCCACTTTAGCTGAGGAAAGCAATTCATTCGTAACCTCACCCAAGTTCGAAGAAGTTAATAATTTTGATATCGTATTACTCGATTGTAGTTTATCCAAAAGAGTGTGCTTATTTACCTCTTTATCTTCTAGTTGGGACTTACGGGTCTGAACTAGAAGAAGTTTGCCATCGGGGGAAATATGGGAATTGTCTCCAGTATCCTCAGGTGATAGTTTCACTTGGTGAACCGTCCTTGAGGTCGTTTTATCCCATATTAACACGACGGCACTCTCGGTTTGAGTTGAAACGAACCAGTTATCGCCAATACTAGAGGGATGAGAATTGTGGTAAAAATTGTAACCTATCTTTCCCTCGTATATCTCACCTATCCTTCCCCCTGTGTCCGCAGACCACCGAATAGTGTCGATTTGCGACTCACCGTATTGAAGACATTCCAATAAGGGGGTCTGAATGTATGAAGCTAATATCTCTTGATTATCCTGATCGAACATCATTTTGGTTAAATTCTGTCCTTGCGGACTTGGAATTGAAACGATCTGTCTGCCTGAGTCGACCTCGTACACCTCAATGGGGCGATCCAATTTTTTGCTATAAGCGAGTTTCTTCCCATCGAACGAAATCGCAGGGGCTAGATTTAAATCAGCTCCCTGAAATCTTGGTCCGATCGCTTCCCCATTTCTTGCATCCCAAACTTGAATGTTCCCCTCCGAAGAAGTTGACATCAAACGAGATCCATCCGTTTGATTGAATACAATGCTAGTAATGCCGCTTTCATCTGCCTTCCATCGAAGGCTTGTCGGCTGCCCCTTCTTAAGGTCCCATATTTGAATATATCCCTTTTGATCTCCAACGGCTAGCTCATGGTTGTTCAGCGGGCTTATGGCAATGGATTTAACCAAATAAGGGGGATGAATGACTCGTATCGTATTTCCATTCTCATCGCAATATTGAATCGAGTATGTACTAGGAATAATAATATGTCCATCATTCGTAATTGCCGACTCGCCAAAGTACTCTAGTTCATCCCCATCTCGATCAAATTGTGTTTTGATATTTCTGTTCTCTAAATCTACGACCGTGATTCGGATTTTCTTTGCCAAAAACAGCACTCCTTTTTCGGAAACGTAATAAGATACTTGTTAACATTTTCTTAATACAACATCCTTATTCAGGATTTGTTTTATTTTCTGAGACACCTAAAGGGTAGGTGTCTTTATCTATTGATACAACCTACATGTCCGAGATGAAAATCGCTTTGAAGCCGTATGTAATGAATATTTTTTATTATAAACGCCAAGATAAAATATGTAATAAATAATTAGGAGGAATAAAAATGTCAGAACTTAAAGGTTTAGGAGTAGTTCCCTCTCCCCTAGATAAACGGGATATTCCCATGTCAGCCGTGCTACCTATTTTCACTGCCCCTGAGAAATTTGAAGTTGAAAACATTACACCCGTAAGAGATCAAAAAAATGAAGGTACGTGTGTTGGGTTTGCTTGCGCAGTAGGAATCAAGGAATGGCAGGAACAAAAAGAGCGTAATAATTTTATACAGCTTTCACCTAGATATTTATATGAAAAATCAAAAAGTGAAGATGAATTTCCAGATGATAGTCCAAGGTGTTCGCCTTTTGGTGACGGTACTTCAGTTAGAGTAGCTATGGACATGCTTAAAAAATATGGGGTATGTGAAGAAAGATATTGGCCTTATGTACCATGTGAACCTGGAAGCCCGACCTCAGAGGCAGAAGATAATGCCAAACACTATAGAATAAAAGCTTATGCAAGTCTTAACTCAATCGAAACCATGAAAAGAAGTCTGATAGTTAATGGTCCTTTTGTTGTTGGAACTTCTGTTTATGAAAACTGGAGTGAACCAGAGGTTTGGACAACAGGTAAAATTCCATTACCAAATGGACGATTTGAAGGTGGCCATGCAATATGTATCGTTGGATATGATGACACTGCCCAACTTTTAAAATTCAAAAATTCTTGGGGCAATGAGTGGGGAGACAATGGCTTTGGCTACTTACCTTACCAATATAAAGATTCACAGGCGGATCGTTTATTCTTTGAAGCATATGGTGCAACAGACCTAATTAACGATGTTGATGATTTAGTAAGAAGTAGAGAAAAGATATTAGAACAAATGAATGAGAACTTTAAAGAAGATGTAAAATTCGATTCTTGGGAAAACCAAGTTATTAAATATCACTAAAGTTACGACTTATGATGTATTTAATTGAGGAAAAAGATAGTGGTAGGGATTTCCATGTGAATATCGGTGATATATTACAGTTGAATTTGGAGGAAAATCCATCAACAGGATATATATGGTTAGAAGAGTTTCAGGCACATAAAATTGTATTGCTAAAGAAAGAGGAGCGAGTACTTGATACAATTTCAATCGGAGGAACAAATAAACATATATGGCTATACGAAGTTATAAAGGATGGTCAGGGAATGTTAAAACTACATTATCAAAGACCTTGGCTAAATGAACCTATAAAAAGCTTTAAAGTTACCATTACTGTCATATAGAACCCACATATTGGAGAAGCTGCTTGCTTTAAAGAAAAAAAAAGGGTGCTCTCGTCTCTGGAGCATCCCTTTTTGGATAAAGGGGGAAGAAAAAGACATGTCTTTTTTCTGATTTAATAAGCTCTATTCTTTAACCAAAAACCCTTTTCCAGCTTATACTTTTTTAAACATGTATCTACCATTTATAAATACAAACTTGATCTGTATTTACAAATGGTCCAATCGTCGATAAACACAATTGTTGTTTTCAAAAAAGGGGTCCCATAAACCATATTTAAGGACAAAGTAATAGCCGTTAGTCTTTTTATAGACTTAATAGCTGAATTAAAAATGCTCATATTTTTGCTCATAGTATTACTATATTGTATTTAAGATTATTTAATAAATTATAATGAAAAGCGGTAACTTCAAGATTATTTCATAATCATTTTTTTGTATTAGGCCCCTTCATGAATGTGGGACACGATGTGATAAACGTTTGAAACCATTGACACACAAGGTTTTCATCTGAAATCAAAGCAAAATAAATGATAAAAGAGGCTTCTCATTAATTCAACGAATTTTTGAGAAGCCTCTTTTTATTGATTCGTTGGTAATCTACTTTGTAATGGGACAAGGTACTGTCCTTGTGTCCCATTTAAATGTTTTTGCATTCATACATTCTACTTAGATTAGATAGCAAATAATGGATTTTTTAGTTGAGCCATGAGAAAGGTGAAATTTAAAATGGAATTATTTAGAGACCGAAAACGTGATAAATTTATTCTCATTTATAACTATTTATTTATAATAATTAGTAGAAGGAGATTAGTATTTTTATAAGATTTAAAAATAATCATAGGGAAAGGAATGCTTTTTTTGAAAGTTAGAAGGAAAACATGGGCTCAAATAATAGGCTTACTAATGATTTTTTCATTATTATCACTGCCTACAAAGGGATTTGCACAGGTTGATAACACACCACCAACATTGAACAGTTTAGACATTTCAACCAAAAGTGCAAAACTAGGGGATACGGTTTTAGTAACAGCAAATATTACAGATGACCTTTCGGGTGTTAATTATGTCGTTGTTGACATTACGGCAGGAGGAAGGGATAAGGATGTAACTTTATCTTATAACCCTGGTACAGGAAAATATGAAGGAAGTTTCATAGTTGGACAATATGATCCACCTGGGACCTGGGTAATTAGTTACATAACGATAGGAGATAACCAGCAAAATTATTTTTATTATTACAATTCGAACGTTTACACTTGGAATCCTTGTGTAACTAATTGTGAAATGAAGGATATGAGTCAATATAATCTTGATGTAACAGGGACTACCTTAGATAGCACTCCGCCAGCGTTAAACAGGTTGGACATTTCACCTAAGAGTGCTAAAGCGGGTAATACTGTTTTAATATCAGCAAATATAACAGATGGCCAATCAGGCGTGGGTCATGTTAACGTAGGTCTTGCACCACCATCAGGAAGATACAAATATGTAACTTTAACTTATAACTCTAGTACGGGAAATTACGAAGGGACCTACAATATTGGACAATATGGTGAAGTGGGACTTGGAAACTTGCTTTTATAGATATGTTTGATAATCGACAAAATGAATTTACTTATTACAATACGGATGTATACAAGTGGGCTCCGGAAAAAGAACAATACTACGAAAGAAAGGATATGAGTGAGTACAATTTTGATGTTTCAGGGACAATTTCCGATATCAGATCACCAAGGTTAAACAGCCTAGACGTTTCACCGAAGAGGGCTAAAGTCGGCGATACTGTTTTTATTTCAGGAAATGTTGAAGATGACCTTTCAGGCGTGAATTCAGTAAGAGTAGTTTTTATGCCGCCGAAAGGAAATGCGAAAGACATCGATTTATCCTATAATTCTAGTACCGGAAAATATGAAGGAAGTTTCACTATCGGACAATACGATGCAGCAGGGACATGGAAACCTGCAAATGTAACTCTTATAGATAACCAACAAAATACTTTTACTTACTATAATACCGATGTATATCACCGTTCTCCGGCTAGTGGATATTTTTACCAATATAAGGATATGAGTCAAAATAATTTTGAAGTAGTAATTGATGAGGTAAAACCTATAACAAATATCATATTAGACTCTTCTACTCCTATGAAAGGTGAATGGTACCACTCAAATGTTACGGCCACCTTGGTTGCAACCGATGATAATACTGGTGTTTCCAAAACAGTTTATCGAATTAATGGTGGCCATTGGATCACATATAAAGATTCTATTACTTTGACAGATGAAGGAACATTTAATCTTGAATATAAAAGTATTGATAAAGCAGGTAATGAAGAAGCTGTAAAGAATTCTATGATAAAAATTGATAAAACAAGTCCAGTAACAACATCTAGTTCAGTAAATGATAATTGGACAAATTCGGACGTCACAGTGACTTTAAACGCCAGTGATGAGTTATCAAAAGTTGCTCGTACTGAGTATCGCATTAACAATGGAGATTGGCAGGAATACACTACTCCAATCCATGTAATCCAAGAAAGTCAAAATAAAGTCGAGTATAGAAGTATTGATTATGCTGGTAATATTGAAGAACCAAAAAGCATTGTGGTAAAACTTGATAAAAAGCCACCGTTAACTTCCGTTTCATCTGTAAAAGATAGCTGGTATAATTCAGATGTAACATTGGAATTACAGTCAAGCGATTTACTATCAGGGGTGGCGAACACTGAATATAAGATTAATAATGGTGATTGGAAAGAATACAAAGATTCAATTGTGCTTACTAATGAGGGAATCAATAAAGTTCAATATAGAAGCATGGATCATGCCGGTAACGTTGAAGATGCTAAATCTGTTGAAGTTAAAATCGACAAAACAGCACCTAAGTTAAATGTTTTGTTTGATCAAACCGTCCTAACTGATAAAAATCATAAGCTTGTTCCAATAAAAGCTTTTGTAGGAACTGATGATAGCTTATCTGGCGTTGCTTCATTTGAATTGGTATCGATTATAAGCAATCAACCAGATAACACAAAAGGTGATGGAAATACGACTCAAGATATCCAAGGATCTGAATTTGGTACATCTGATACTGACTTCTTACTACGAGCCGAAAGAAGTGGAAGTGGAGACCGTATTTATACAGTTACTTATAAAGCTATGGACAATGCTGGAAACTCTGTTGCTATTTCTAAAGATATTATGGTAAAACATGATAACTCCAAATTTTAGAGGTTCCTGACCTAAATGGATACGGTTAAAAGAGGGATTGTTTGGGAAAGGGTAAGGAAATGCTCCCTTACCCAATGCTCATAATTTTGCTCATAGACTTTTTTTCTTCTGTTTTGAAATATTATAAGTGAAAGATGAAATCCTTATAATATCAATGATTCTATAAAATTATTATATGCCTTGATGAATGGGCGGCATGATGTAATCATGCTTCCTGAATCCCATTAAAATTGGGATCAGACCTATATTACTCTTAAGGTAACCAGGATAACGAAAGAGTAACATTAACTTCAATACAGGTCTAAATTAGAGGTTTTCCATAAGTTCTTTGAACTTTTGGGAAGCCTCTTTTTCATTTTTTTGTGACTTGTAAATAAACATTTCTTTATGACTAATGTCTTTTTGATTTATTGGATTCAGTATAATAAGTGGGAGTTATTTTGTTTCTAAAAGAGAAAAATTCATGTTGAGGTTTATGGAGAAAAACTGGTATGATGATTATATTATTCTGATTGAGGTGATTGATGTGGCAGCGTTTAATGAGTGTTTAGGGTCTGTTATACGTTTTTATAGAGAATCAAAAGGGCTAACGTTGAGAGAATTGGCTGGAGATTTAGCTGTTCCTTTTACATCTCTTTCAAAGATGGAAAGTGGAGATCAGAAAATAGACAGTGAATTTCTGGTGAAGGTAGCTGACTATTTTGGAGTATCAATTGATGCAATGCTTAATCGATCATTAGAAGATACAGAAAAAAATACCTACCAAAGAGAAGGTGAGCTAAGCATTCGAGAGGCACTAAAATATATACTCGATAATTACCAAGAAGCAAGATCTGAATCGTTCAAGAATCATGAAATGGGTAACCATGTACGGAATATCATTAAGAACACGATTGCTAACGAGGCAGAATTAGATGAAAATCAATTCTTTATAGTGGGTTCAGTTGGACAAGGACAATGGGCGGAAATACCATGGATTTCAATATTTATTAGAGATATCACCTCAACAGCTAAAAGAGGTTATTACATTGTTTACTTGTTCAAAGCAGATATGAGCGGTGTATATATATCCTTGAACCAAGGATGGACTTATTTTAAGAACAAGTATGGTACTAAATGGGGTCGTGAAAAAATACGGTCGACTGCAAATATCATTAAGAAAAAATTAAATATTGCACCAGTTAATATGACTGCAACAGCAATTACTTTAGGAGGACGAGGGGACCTAGCGCAAGGTTACGAAAATGGCCATATTTTCGGGCGTCTATATAGTGCAAATAATTTGCCTAGTTCAAAGGAACTTATCAGTGACCTTAAAGAATTGCTGACTTCTTACAAAGAAATTGAATATATGATGGGGGAAAGATCTGTAGATCAATTTAATGACTATTTGTTGTTAAGTGATGATGGTCACTATTTAGAAGAGGACCAATATCAAGAAGAGGATTTTCAAGATAGTGTGCAGTCAACCCTTGATAAAAAGGTAAAGGAAGCAGAAAAGAATTCAATGGCAGAATTGGAGACTGAGGATATTCCTTTGCCAAAACCAAATCCTGTTTTTGATAAATCAAGAAAGGAACGTTGGCCAAGAGATGCTCAAGTTGCAGCAAGAGCGCTTCGTTTATCCGAATATAAGTGTGCCTTCGATGATTCGCATACTTCATTTACTTCGAAAGTTACTGGGAAAAGATATTTGGAAATGCATCATCTAGTGCCAATGAAGTATCAGGGAGAGTTTGATGTAAATTTGGATAGGGAATCGCAACTTTTAGCCTTATGTCCTACGTGTCATCGTCAGATTCATCATGGTACAGATGAAGAAAAAGAGAACATACTAAGAAAGCTATTTTATGAACGACGTGAGAAATTAGAGGCAATAGGTATTGAGATAGGTTTTAAAGAACTACGTAAAATGTATGGTATCGGGAACTAAGTATAGGCGGAGAGGAGTTTATAATAATGGAAAATTTGAAAAAAGCTGTATTGCATTTTCGGAATGAGAGAGATTGGGGGAAGTTTCACAATGCAAAGGATTTAGTAATTTCCTTAAACCTAGAAGCAGCAGAATTACTTGAAAATTTCCAATGGAAGTCCAGCGTAGAAGCAACTGAAACTAAAATCGAGGAAATCAGAGAAGAAGTTGCTGATGTCATGATATATTTGCTCCTCCTATGTGACAGGTTGGATATTGATTTAGAAGATGCAGTTCATTCGAAATTAAAAATGAATGCGAAAAAATATCCAGTGGAAAAATCCTTCGGGAGAAAAACAAAATATAACGAATTGTAGGAGAGATTTGTTACATTTTTAAACAGAGTACGCAGCAATGTTATTCAAGAAGTTAATTATGAAAGTGAGTCGTTGATCCTGATGTTATTCCCGACAAAATTATCTTCATTTGAAGTGGTTAAGAAATCACGCAAGGAATTTGAACAAATTGATTTTAAAGACTTTGATATAGATACTGTGCCAGTGGTTTATATTCAACGTGATAAGAAAAATCTATATGTAGGAAAGTCTACAGACATATACGGTCGCTTTTCTGCACATTTAAAAGATATTAGTAAAACATTTACTGAGATCATTATTATTAAAAGTGAACTGTTTAACGAAAGCTCAATTAAACACATCGAAACTCTTTTAATCGATTATTTATTAGCTGATGGTAAGTTTAATCTACTTAACAAAATTAAAGGGCAGAATATTCATTCTTACAACGGCATTGAAGATGTAAATAACATGTTCGTGAAAATTTGGGATAAGCTTATTCAAGAAGGAATTGCTAGTGAACAGCTAAAGGAAATTCATAATAAATTTATCTATAAATACTCACCCTTTAAGGTGCTCTCAGCTAATCAAATTGAAGTCTGCCAAGACATCATAGAAGCAATGCTTACTACATCAGAAAGTCGACATCTGATTACCGGAGATCCAGGCACAGGTAAAACAATAGTATTGACGAATATTTTATATGCACTCATTTATGACCAAACAACTGGTAAGGATCGTGAAGATCTAGATCGTGAAGATGTGGCACTTGTGATTCCTCAAAACCATTCATTAGGTTTATATAAAGACTTAATTCGAAAAGTTGGTTTGCATGGTATTACCGTACTATCGCCTTCACAATTTATTAAAAAGGCAAAAGGTAAAGATGATAAATATAAATATGTTTTTGTAGATGAAGCGCATCGTCTAAAGCAATATTTCGGTAAGCAAGCTCGAGATTTGAAACATTTGATCACTGCTGATGGTCATAAAACGGAGTTAGAATTGATTTCAGACTATTCATATCATTTAACGGTTGTGTATGATCAGTATCAAACTATTCGACCAGCGGATATAGATACCGCTCGCTTTAAACAAATGACAGCTGATTATAAAAATTATATTTTACGTAAACAGTTTCGTTTGAAGTCTGGAGATCAATATTTAGCATGGTTGCGTAAATATCTACAGATTGCTAATGATGTCGGTGTTTATGAAAAAGGGTTGCTGAAGGGCTATGACTTTAAGGTAATGGACTCCATTTCAGAATTGTACGCAGCAGTAAAGAAACTGAATAATGAACATGAACTGTGTCGTGTTGTTGCAGGTTACTCTTGGAAATGGGCTACACAGAAGGATAAGAATCTACATGATATTACAGATCCTACTACAGGTGAAGGATTTAAATGGAATTCCAAAACAAAAGGTTGGATTAATCAAGAAAATAGCGTAGAGGAGATAGGTTGTATTCATACAACCCAAGGTGCAGATCTGAATTATGTTGGAGTTATTTTGGGGGAGGAAATTGATTGCGATTATGCTGGCGAAGAAGATGGGGGCTATGATTTAAACAAAGCAAAAATTATAGTCAATCCGGAAAAGTATAAGGATCGAAATGGTCTCCCAATTAAAGGTACTGACTTAAATAACGAGGAATTAAAATCTTATATAAAACGCATCTATTATGTGTTGTTATCACGTGGTATAAACGGTTGTTATGTATTCGCAACAAACCCAAATATGCATAAGTACCTGCAGGAGGTTGTTAGGAAAAGCCAATAAAGTTAGCTATAGGAAGAGGGTTGCAAATAGAGGATTTTCATAGAAGAGTAATAAAAAATATATATGATCTTTGGTGAAGTAGGCTTATACAGTATGTAATTATATAGGTCTTTTTGAGAAAGGAGAGCAGAATGGAATTTTTAAAAGTGGATAACGTCGATATAGAAAAATTATCGGACCGACAACTAACAGAATTGTTATCAATGTTGTTATATTTTGAGGCGGAAAAATGGGAGATTTCGACTAATTCAGTTGGAGTGGCTCTTAATATTACTGTCCCAGACGGTGGAGAAGATGGAAGGATAAAATGGGAGGGAGGAGTTAATAAAACAAATTGGCTGCCAAACCGTTTTACAATGTTTCAATGTAAAGCTACAGATATGCCTCCATCAAAATGCAAAGATGAAATTCTCTCAGATGATCAAGAACTTAAACCAATGGTTAAAGAAGTCATCGAGAATGTTGGAGCATATATTCTTTTTCATAATCGTACTCTAAATGAACAACAGCAAAAAGCGAGAATTAAGTCATTTAGAGAAGCAATTGGTAATTCTTCATTTGAAGGAGATGGCAAATCTGTGTCTATTCACATTTATGATGCAGGGAAAATAGCTAATTGGGCTAACGAGTCCATTTCAGCTGTTGTTGCTGTTTGGAAATGGGTAGGCAAATACTTGCCAAATGGTGCGAAGACATGGAAAGACTGGAGTGGTTATCAAGAAAATAGCTACACATATGTAGTAGATGATTCGAATGAGTCCAATATTTCTCAAATAAGAAGCCACTTTGTAGGTGTTAGAAAGATTGCGCGCATTATAGGTTTATCAGGTTTAGGTAAAACGAGATTGGCCTTTGAAGCATTTCGCCCGCCAGAGGATTCAAGTAATGTAGAACAACTGTCAAGAAGTAATCAAGTCATATACTTGGATGCAGCCGTTAATTCTGTTGGATTACCTGCTATTATTGCAACTTGGAGAACACAAGGCTTGAGGGGCACTGTTATTGTTGATAATTGCAATCCTGAAATGCATAGCATGTTAAAGGAAGAAATAGAGCACTCAGAAAGCCAATTGAATTTACTAACATTAGATTTTAATCCTGAGAGACATAATTCTGACCATCCTTATATTGAATTGAAACAGGTATCAAATGAAATAATTAAGGGGATCATTTCTCAAGGTTATCCCGGTATATCTCCAGAGGATATTGAACGAATTGTTGATTTTGCTCAAGGTTTCCCTAAAATTGCTGTGCTCTTAGCAAGAGCTAGACTTAACAAAGATGACGATATTGGGAGCTTAAGAGACGATGTTTTAATAGATAAACTGCTATGGGGTAGAAACGGCAAGGACCCTGTAAAACATAAAGCTATATCGGCCTGTGCCCTGTTTGAATACGTGGGGTTTGATGGTGAGGTTACATCACAACGTAAGTTTATAACAGAAAATATATGTAAAATTACTGATGAAGAATTCTATAGTGCTTGTCAGTATTTTATTGACAGGGGAATATTAGACGTAAGGGGAAGATACATCAGAGTTACCCCGCAACCGTTAGCTATACGCTTAGCTACGGATTGGTGGAAAAACTGTCCACCCGAAAGGGCATATCAAATTGTTACAGCAGATATGCCGAATGGAATGTCTGAAACCCTCTGTGATCAGATGGCAAAACTCCACTTTCTACCTAAAGCGCAGGAATTAACATCGAGTTTATGTGGAGAGCGAGCCCCTTTTGGCCAAGCGGAAGTTCTAAATTCTGAAAATGGTTCCCGTCTCTTCCGCTCTTTAGTAGAGGTGAACCCCGTAGCTACAACAAGAGCACTTAATAGAGTTTTTGGATCAATGAGTATTGAAGACTTATTACAAGTAGGCCCGGGAAGAAGAAATATAATCTGGGCATTAGAAAAATTATGTTTTTGGGAAGAAACATTTGAATCAGCATCAAGGGTATTATTACTATTTGCTGCAGCAGAAAATGAAAGTTGGGGTAACAACGCAACAGCACAGTTTCTACAGCTATTTCATTATGTTTTATCGGGGACACAAGCCCATCCCGATGTAAGAATAAAGATAATAGATTATGCCTTAGAATCTAAATCGCCTGAAGTACAGCTATTAGGAGTCGAAGCATTGGGACATGCTTTGCAAACCCAGCATTTTAATCGGATGGTGGGAGTTGAAAAACAAGGGAGTAGACCAGTACAACAGGAGTGGAGACCCAAGACTTGGAATGAAGTGTTTGAGTATTGGAAGAGCGCTCTCGAAAGGCTAACTCGAATAGCAATAGAAAGTGAAGAAATGTCTGAGAAGGCATGTGAATTAATAGCAAAAAGCATTCGGGGTTTAGTTTCTTATGGAAGAGTAGAAGAGATTGAAATTGCTTTACAAGCAATAATTGATAAAAGAGGACCTTTTTGGCCAAGTGCATTAGGAGCTATAACGGATACTATTAAGTATGAAGGACTTAAAATTCCAAAGGAGGAATTAGAACGTCTTAAAAAATGGTCTAAATGGTTACAACCAGATGATTTTTTAGATCAATTGAAATTAGTTGTAAGCATTCCACCATGGTCTCATGAAAAAGATGATACAGGAAAATACATTGATAAGGCAGCTGAAAAAGCAAAAGAGCTTGCCTTACACACTGTTCAGAATCACTATAATGAGTTATTAGATAATTTACAGTTGATTTTAATTGGAGAACAAAGAAAAGCATACATCTTTGGTTATGAAATCAGTAATTTAGTTGAAGATCCTGAATACCTCCTCTCTAAGATAATAAGTACTTTAAAAGAGACAGTTAATATGAAAATCGAAAATGTTAACTTATCTTTTGTCGGTGGGGTATTAGCAGCCTTGCAAATTAAAGAACCTGAATTAGTAAATAATCTGTTAGATGAGATGTCACAATGTTTGGATTTTAGCCAATTCACTGTAGAACTAACGCGATTCATTAAAATTGCTGAACAAGATCTAATTAGAATTATGGAATTATTAAGAGCGGGAAAAATTAATGTTAATACATTGAACATTTTTTCGTACGGAAGCGTGTTAGATCATTTAGCTCCAGATATTGTGTTAAGGTTTATCTCTGAAGTGATTGAGCATCGAGATGAAGGCTTTTCAGTCGGTTGGCGTATTCTTTATATGTACACTTACGGAGATGTTGAAAAATTCCGAGCGTTAGCAAGTACATTTAAAGAATTGCTTCTTTCACCAGGTGTCTTTATCAATGGGAAAATTGATAGCTACGAAATTGGTGATGTTGCTAAAAAGTTTGTTCAATACAATGAAGATGAAATAGAAAGTTTTAATTCTTCTATTGCTAAAGAAATAGTTGAATCACTAAGAGAAAGGTTGAATTTTGATCAGATTCAGAATCTAAGGAGTTATATTAATATCCTAATGGAATCAGGATGGCATTACTGTTGGCCAGTGTTAAGTGAAGCGTTGCTCTCTGATGATAACATAGTAGTATATAATACGATTGATATATTAGAGCCAGGTATGTTGGATGAAAGATTTTGGTTATTGGAAAGAGTTCCATATGAAGTTTTAAAAAATTGGTGTGAAGAACATGAAAAGGGCCCTGAGTTACTTTCAACAGTTGTACCTGTGCTGGGAGATAACGATGAAAAAATAAACCCGATCGCATACTATTTAGTCTCTGAGCATGGTGATAATGAAAAAGTGTTAAGAAATATCAGCAGGCGTCTAAATACATTCGGTTGGTCTGGCTCTCTGATCCCGTACTATCAAGAACAGATGTCTATTTTCAAGTCATTTGAAAAGCATAAACTGTCAAAGGTGAGGGATTGGGCTTGTACCCATATAGAGAGATTAATCAGCGCAATCGATAGAGAGAAGCAACGAGAAGAGGAAAATGATCTAAGGTATTAATCCTACTATGATTGAGAAAGTAACACTTCTGTTATAGGAAAGTAGCTCCCAATAAAAAGGGGAGCTATTTTTTTGTGAAAATTTTTCTGTTAACAATGTGCTTTTCGTATTTCTGGTTTTTTCATTTGTTATCTTCCTTAACATAAAATTAGCCTTTAATAATTCCAAATGGTTACATAACTATCCAGGTTATGGTTGATTATTTTCATAATTCAGTTAATAATTACTCTTACAGAGTTATGTGAATTAATAGGCTAAGTGGAGAAAGAATAATAGATAATAAATAAAAAGAAGGTATCATAATGAGTACAGATGTCATTGATGAATTAGTAACAAATTTTAGACGAAATGAAACAATTATGAAAGCTGTGTATTTTTTATTTTCAATGAGGTTCGCCTATTATGAGGTTTGGAAAATAGAAAATATTTTGGAAGAAAATAGTCACCGAGATATAATATTACCTGCATTAGCTGAAATTGAAGCAACGAGGAAGCAATGTAAAATTGATAGGAAAGAACTTATAAAGTATTTATGGGAAGTAGAGCCTTATTTAGCTTACTTGTTAGATGAGACAGAGGTAGAAACACCTCTAGTTATTTTAAGCTTTTTACAAAAAGAGCTAGATATAGTAACGATTTTTACTGTTCCATTAGAAAACCTCCCTGAATTTGCTGATGAGAAGTACGGTATTGTTTTGTTGAATGACGAATGTACTGCTAATCATCAGGGGATTTTCTTCGATCATAAATTTTATTACTATAGCCCTTTAGTGGTAACAAAAAGAGATGCCAAATTCCCTCCGGAATTGATAAATTTACTTCTTGGCCAATTGGAAAATAATAACTCAGTATTTTATCGGCTAGATAACAACCTTAGTATTGATAAGCATAGTTATAAGCCGTTTTATAGAGAACTTTCCGAAGTTTATCAGGGAAGAGAGATTAATCTCGATAATATTAACTTTCCGCTTCATACAGGAAAGAACGAATACTTTTGCGTTTATAATCCAAAGACAATGAAAAAAATTCAATTTAAAATATCATATAGGAAAGATGAGGAGCGGTGGATTGAGGTTGAGGAACTTTGGGATATTCACGGTAGAGATGAACAAGAATATTTTGTTACGAGATATTTGCACTCCATATATGAACCAACTTTAAATGCGTTTGTTCATGTTGATGGATCTATCAACATTTATAGGAATGAAAGTTATAAATTAAGAATTAGTCAGCAAATAAGTGCTCATGCAGACTGGCATATAAAACAATGGCTAGTGGAGGGAGAAATTAAGGTGTTAGATTGGGCAAAACTAATTCTTCACTTTTTTAATGATCCTGATCTCATTCTAGATGCTTTTCGAGGAGACTTAATCGAAGAGGTGTTTAAAGAATAACAGTTATAACTACCACTTATATTTCTTTAGTAATAAATATTGACTGTTTTTAGCCACTTTAAAAAGATCCGAATACAGTTCCTATATGGCCTATTTAATTTTTAACAATTAACAAGGTAATATCTGATATACAACTGTACTATTAATTAAAAACGGAGTAACAAAAGGGTAACATAACCCTGTGTTACTACGTTAATTAATGTTAAAGTTGTTACACTATTACCTTCAATAAAGCCTTTAATAGCGCGGATTATTTAACTTTCGTCAACTCATATTAAACATGTTACAAAGCAGTGGAGATATGGGCGGCATGATGTAATTACGGAATTAAACCCTTGATTAATAAGGGTTTATCCGTAAGTCACACTCATTTTGGTGCCATTTTGATGCCACATAGATAAATTAGAGGCTTTTCATTAGTTCTCCGAACTTTTGAGAAGCTTCTTTTTTCATTTATTCTTTCTTTGTGACCAAGACGGTTCAAAATTTGTTCAAGAGAAACACGGGTTTTGCAAGAAGTTATACATGGTTTTTATTTTAAACTGTGCTAAGTCAAACCCTCATTGAGGTTGTTTATTTTAGTAGCCTTTTCATTCGCTCTCTCGCATATTTTTAATCATGATGGGATATCCATATTATTGTGCATCTTAGCTGAACTAAAATAATGGTATAGGAAACATCTCCTAACAGCTTGTTGATCTTATCTTGCAATCTTATATGCTCCTTCAAAGCATAGATGAAATCTAGTTCTACCATGTCATCCCTTCATATTTGTCTTTTCTTTGGATTATCCATTTGTTATCGGAAATTCTCAAATTTATTCAAACTATTCAAAAACCTGATTATTTTTTCCGGAAATATTAGAATTTTATAATTCATTAGTTTTATAAAGTAAATCTTAAAGTGAAAAGTTGATTACCTTATAAATAAGAAACACAAAAAGGCAATTCTTTTTTTCTCACCAATGGTTTTCACAACATTTATATTTTCTATAGGTTTATTTCCTAAAAAATGTGTGAATTGAAATACTTTTAATTCCAGGAATCTTATTGGGGAAAACAACAACATAAAGATAAATATGTTATAATTGTTAAAATATATTAATTCGTGGTGATATTATGAATAGATCTATAAACGATGCAACTCTGGTGAAAGCTGGTGATATTTTTCAATATTACATTGCTTTACGTGATTGCTTTAAATTAAATAATGGGGATAAACTGCAAATTGAGGTAAATGGTGATGTTAGCCTTGTTACGGCGACAACAAAGAAATCGTATCAGAGAGAGGTGAAGCATCATTTTGGTGAAAAAAGACTTTCTGTTAGAGATATAGATTTTTGGAAAACTTTATCTAATTGGTATATAGAATATGATAGAATTACAAGTTTCTCAAGTTTAATTTTATACACAACAGCTACAATATCTTCTGATTCTCCTTTTTGTAATTGGAATACTAAAGAACCTAATGATAAAATCGCGGTTCTGCAATCAATTGGACAATTTACTAGAAAAAGAGAAGAGACTTTTAGAAAGTATTACAATAAAATTTTTGCAAAAGGAATATATGATGAGGTTAAATTATTAGATATATTATCAAGATTCACTATAGAAGCCTCTCAAAATAAAATTTCAGGTGTTTCAAAAGAATTTAGTTCCTATATAGGACATATTCCAGAAGAAAATCGCGATTATTATATTGGGGCATTACTTGGACGAATTGTTTCTATAGTTAAAGACCCCCCGCACCGTTGGGAGGTTACTAGAGAGGAATTTGATAAAATGTTACAGCAAGAATCACCTGCTTACTCAATTCCAAGTGAACAACCGTTACCGAGTGATTTTGCAGAGGTAAATATTTCTGAACAAACCGTACAATCACTACTAAATAAGGAATTTGTAGAGGCCATTCGAAAAATTGAATATGATAAACAAATTCCATATGCGGTTTCCGATTATTGGAAAGCTGAAATGACAGTTATGAGATATTTTAAAGATGACTTTTTATATCTCAAAAGTTTGCCACTATATAAAAATGAGTTGGAAGAACAATTAAAATATATAAAAGAAAGTAAAGTTATTGAGACTGAGGGGAGAAATAGGAATATCAAGATTAAACATTCAAAACTAATGTACACAGAGGTTATGAGATGGGATGCAAAAGATATTGGATCAATAGTTAGAAATCAGGGCTACTTTCAGAGAGGTATTATTCATACTATTGTTGACGATAAAAAGTTCAGCTGGGATGTAGGTGAAGAAGATGAGTATTGAGAGTATACAGGCTTTATCAATGAATGCTCATTTTTATAGTGTACTCTTGCAAGGCTTTTTATCAGGATATAATAAGCCTTGTGAGGTAAGATTAGTATTTATGGCGTTACCTATTCTATTAAATTCTGAATCAAGAAAAAAATTAGATTCTGCAAGAAGTAATAGTAAAATGGAAACTTTATTTAATAAACCAGAAACATTTAATGAAGATACTAAAGTTTCAGGGAAAGTGTCGCTTTCAGGATATTTAAGTCGATTCAATGAACTTAAACCTTTTTCGAAAAAGGCGGTAGTGATTTTGTACTCGAAAAAGAAGATTGTAATAAATGAAAAAAAAATAATACTTTTAGAGCCAATAAGTTATTTGAATTTTGATAGTCCATCAAGACAGTGGATTAGGGCAGCACATTATTTAGGCGTTGTTTTTGCTAAGACTAATGAAGATCATTTAAATTACTTCTTGGGGGTGGGAAGAGAATGAAAAGCTACTTAAAGGCTATTATGATGTTTAATGAATCAGGAGAATTACGTAGTGTTCCGTTACAACCGGGAGTCAATATTGTAACGGGAGAATCTAAAACTGGTAAAAGTGCTCTAGTCGAAATAATAGATTATTGTTTATGCAGTTCAAGATCGACCATACCAAAAGGAAAAATAACAGATTTTTCATATCTTTATGTCATGCCTATACTAATCAACAAAAGTACATATGTAGTTGCTAGATATAATTCAGAAAATGGAGGGAAAATGTATGTTTTAAAAGAATCCTCAGATTTTCCAATAGATAATATAACATTAGAATACTTTGAGAATAAGCCCATGTTATCCGTAAAGGATGCACAATATGCTATTGAATCTGCATTGGGATTATATGTAACAAATATTGTTACTGAGAGTGAAAAGCATGGTAAAAAAGCATCATTAAGAAATATGGTATCATATCTTTTTCAACATCAAAATTTAATGGCAAGTAAATTTGCATTATTTTATAGATTCTCTGACTATTATAAAAGAAAAGATATTATAGAGCAATTCCCTGTTTTTGCAGGAATGATTGGACAACAATATTATAGCGAATTAATCCAACTAAATAATTTAAAGGCTCAATTGAAGAAAAAACAAAAGACCCAAAAGGCAAACAAGAAAAGTTCAACATATATTAAAGAGCATTTAAAACCTCTGTTAAAAG
Organism: Bacillus sp. PAMC28571; assembly: GCF_014250435.1. Lineage (NCBI taxonomy): Bacteria > Bacillati > Bacillota > Bacilli > Caryophanales > Bacillaceae > Bacillus > Bacillus sp. PAMC28571. The sequence goes on from NZ_CP060191.1 coordinate 315,361, forward strand.
ATTATTACGCTTTGTTAGATTTGCCATTTAACTCAAATATCACGATGCAAAAAATGCTTAAACTCGCTTCGAATTTACCTGAATTTGACAATAATCAACTTTTCAATGAGAATGGAATCGCCAAAAGATACCGTCAGCTTAATAATGAGTTAGATGAATTAAGGGATCAAGAGAGAGAAGCTTTGCTTAGAATTGATAATTTAGATAATGCAAGCCAAAATGGTAAAAACTTCACGGGAATGTTACAGGAATTGAAAGATCAGACTAGTATTTCTGGAGGCTTCGTAAACGAATATTCATGTCCTTTATGTGGAGGTATTTGTGAAGAAATTTCTGAGGATGACGCTACACTCTTAGAAGCTTCTGTATGGCTTGATAAGGAATTGATGATTACTAGTAAGTTCACGAATGATTTCTCAGAGGATATTCGAAAGCTTAAAGATGCACATGGGGTAATAGAAAATAGAATAAAAGATGTATGGCAGCAGATTAAAAACATTGAACGAAAATTTATCAATTCAAAAGAGCTTGTTTCAAAAAGAGAAAAAGTTAATTATGCGAAAGCCAGAATTGAATTATATTCAGAGATGGCCAATTCAGGCTTGTTGGACACTGTAGATGAGGATATAGAAGATTTGAAAACGAAAATTTCTCAATTAGAAGTTAAGATAAGTGGGTTTAATTTAGATAATAAGAAGGCAAAAGCGCAAACCTTCCTATCTGATAATATGAATCGTTTATCTTTTACTTTAGATTTTGAAGAAGAATATCGCCCTTTAAATTTACACTTTGGACTTATGGATGAAACTTTCGACGTTTATCAACTGCAAAAAAATGATAAAATTCACCTTTATGAAATGGGGAGTGGAGCAAACTGGGTATCGTGCCATATCGCGCTATTTTTAAGTTTTTTAAGATATTTCGCTACTCAAGAGCATTCACCGATGCCGTTAATAATGTTTTTTGATCAACCTAGCCAAGTTTACTTTCCACAAGGGGCATTTGAAAAGAATAAAAGGAATGAATTATCAGACTCTGATTTAAAAGCAGTTAATCAAATGTATAAAACTATATTTGAAGAAATCAATTCCATTGGTGAAGATACTGGTATTGTTCCACAAATATTGATAGTTGATCACGTTGATGGACAAGATTTAGAAGTTAAAGATGAATTTGCTTCTTATGTAAGGGGAGATTGGAGAAACGGGAAAGCTTTAATATAAATTTATATTTTTTCCTAAAGTGGGTTTCCTCTTTACCCAATATGAAGAGAATGGGTGATTTTAAAAAGAAAAGCGGTGATCGTATGGGCTTGACGACTTTGGTGGCGATTATTGTTGTACTGGCTGTCGTGTTTGGATTGTTTGGATCAAAAAATCGTGATAAATAAGAGGTTGAAACCCACTTCCACAGAGGAAGTGGGTTTTTTATTGCAAATACAACATTAATGCAATATACTAATTTTAATAATTTGTTGTAAATGCAACAAAGAGGAGTCGTGATAAATGAGAGAGATTTTGCAGGAGATTGGCGTCATTGCTCGGGCGCTTGATTCCATTAGTAATATTGAATTTAAAGAGTACGATTTAACGAAGGGGCAGTATTTGTATCTTGTGCGTATTTGTGAGGAGCCTGGTATCATTCAGGAAAAGTTGGCGGAAATGATTAAGGTGGATCGAACTACGGCTGCTCGGGCTATCAAAAAGCTAGAACTGCATGGGTTTATTGAGAAAAAGAATGATCGTGTGAATAAAAAAATCAAAAAGCTGTTTCCAACTAAAAAAGGGGAAGCGGTCTACCCAATGATTAAACGAGAACATGATTATTCGAATCAAGTGGCGCTGGATGGGTTTTCTAAGGAAGAAGCGGAACAGATTTATGAGTATCTTCTCAGGGTGCGAAAGAATATAGAAAAGGACTGGGAAGGTGTGAAAAAAGGGATAAAGAGAGACTACTAATTAATAAGGAGGGACGACTTTATGACCGTCACTTTCATTCGGTGCAATGAACAACATGTAAAGGAGCTTCAGAAAATTGGAACCGATACGTTTAAAGAAACCTTTCTGGATCAAAACAAAGTGGAACATATCGAAGCGTATGTGAAGACAGCTTTTCACCTAAACCAGCTGTTAAAGGAATTACAGCATCCTTCATCACAGTTTTATTTTGTTCAAGTGAATGGGGAAGTAGCTGGTTATTTGAAGATCAATATGAATGATGCCCAATCAGAAGAGATGGGCAATGACGCGTTAGAGATTGAAAGAATTTATATCAAGCAGTCCTTTCAAAAGCAAGGGTTAGGCAGATATTTAATCGATCAAGCCATTGAAATTGCGAAAAATCATCATAAACGGGATGTTTGGCTTGGGGTGTGGGAGCACAATAGAGCGGCCATTGCTTTCTATCAAAAGCTTGGGTTTGTTCGAACAGGGGTGCACGCCTTTCTCATGGGGGACGAAGAGCAAATGGATTACATTATGACCAAAACATTGAGCTGATCAAAAAGGAGGAAGGGTACATGCATATCCCATCATTTTTTCGAGTGAAAGATATGGAGAAAATCAAATCATTTATTCAATCTCATTCATTTGCTACAGTTGTGACGACAATGAATGAAAAGCCCATTGCGACACATATTCCAGTGAGTTTTCATCAAGTTGGAGATTCGTATGTGATCTCAGGGCATATGGCGATTGGGAATCCTCAGTGGAAAACGTTTGAAGAGAGCGAGAAGACGCTCGTCATCTTTCAAGGGCCGCATGCCTACATATCTTCTTCATGGTATGAAAAAGAAGCAGTACCAACATGGAATTACCAGGCTGTTCATGTTTATGGAAAGGCGGAACTGCTTGAAAAATCGGAACTGGTTAAGGAATTAACCACAATGCTGGAGACATACGAAAGTCACAGAGAACAGCCGGTGCTATGGGATACGTTGTCTGAGGAACTGTTAGAGAAGCAAATGAAAGGCATTGTAGGCTTTAAGATCATCATTGATGAAGTTCAGGCTGCTTTTAAATTAAGCCAAAATCGCCACGAAAGGGATTATATCCGCATCATTGAACAGCTGGAAGCAGAGGGTGAAGTGGAAATGGCTGAGGAGATGAAAAAGAGTTCCATTTAAGAGACTTCTCGAAAGATTAGTTATCCTTATGGAGTAATAAAAAGAATGAAACGTTACTTATAAACAAAAACACTTTCTTCTAGGAAAGTGTTTTTTAGTGGTGATAAAAAAAGCCCTCATCATTCAAGGGCATTAGTGAAAGTTTATTTTACTTTAACTGTGAATGTCACGTCTTTACTATTCATGTAATCGTCAGTTGTGACATTTCCAAATTTCAGCTTTAATTCTTTGATGTTTTTAATGTTGATCTCTTTGCCTTCGGGAGCTAAGAATTGAATAACACCATCTTGTTTAACGCCACCTTCAACTTCGCCACCAATATCACCATCAGTCATAAACATATTCGCATCTAGTTGCATGCTTCCTGCTACAGCTTTACCTTGATCTGGATAGAAGTTTAGAACTTTATCTGTCGTATTTTCAATATTCATTCCAACATTGATTCTATCCTTCATAATTTTAATTTCGCCAAGGTTTACTTTCATTCCTTGAGCAGTTGTTTTGTGTTTGCTCGCATTTATTTTCTTTGAACCATCATCTTTTTTGTTTTTTGATTGTGTTTTTGTGCTTGTAGACTCTTTTTCTTTAGACGCACCTGTAGACACATCTTCTGTTGAGCCGCAAGCAGCAAGTGTAAATGTTAGCCCTAAAGCTAAAAATAAAGCATAGAATTTCTTCAAAATGAAAATCCCCTTTTGTTTAATTTATATAAGCGTCTTTTGCTTATACATTGACTATGACTATTATAATAGGATAAAAGAACCTACAAATCAACAAAAAATGATAAAAATAGAAAATAATTGTTTTTAAGTGTTTTTTGATAAACCAGTTAGCTTAAAATTACTTAAAATCCACTTCTGATGACTTAAAACGAACTTGAATTTCCTTATAATAGAATTATTATAAGGGATTGGGAGTGATTGAAATGGATGGTTCGTCAATCAAGACGGTTAATAGAGAGGATCAACATGAATTCTTGTTTCTGAATATATCTTCAAATACAATTGGGGCTCTTTCAAAGGAATCAGCTGAGAGGATTCTAAAGGTAAGGAACATCGATGAAATTCACCAATTGATGTATGTTCCTATTGAAAATCATGAAGACCTCAAATGGCTGATCCACTCTTTGCATAAAGCCATCATGAATGAAAAAGATGTACGTGTCGTTCTTGAATTGGCTGATCTACTCTATTTCTTTGTTGTCCCTGCTTACAAAGAAGAATTGATGAGCCAAGAAGATTTGTCACACATGGTGAATGATATATTATTTATGTTGGATCTTTGGACAGATGAAAACATAATAGAGTTAGTTGATGCGATTCAATATGAATTACAAAGAGTAGAGAGAAAAGGCTTGTAGAGCAATCTCTACAAGCTTTATTCTCTATTCTTATGCAGTTGTGTTATTGACGACAGGCTCTTTTCTAAACACACCCATGCAGCCTGCAATGATGATTAATACAGCTGGAAGGATGAAGAACATAGAAATAGAAATAATGCCGCCTACAGCAGATACTAATAATAAAATTCCACCAAGCTTTGCTTTTTTCTTTACGATGACAGATGCGACAATGGCAAGAATAGAGAAAAGCATTGCTGCCCAGCCTAATCCTGTAATTTCACTCGTACCTGAATCGCTAAATGCTGCATCGATTCCTCCGAAAGCAAGAGCAAACATTGCGCCGAAAAATCCAAAAATACCTCCAATTAAACCTAAAACAAATTCTGTTGTTCTTTTCATAATACTTTCCTCCGATATGTAAATAAGAATTATTGGTACTTAAGAACCAACACAATCTTACTAATCGGCATTCTTTTCATAAAGTTAATAGTTTTGTTAAAAAAAACAAGAAAATCCATAAAGGATTTTCTTGTCCAATTATTGGGCTCTTTCCCAAGTGATTTTTGTTTCATTTGTTGTTTTCTTACCTTTTGCTAGTACCTTACCGTTTTCTTGTTTCACGGTGATGTTTAGGTCATAAAAGGAATAGAGGGCGCCGAGGCTGTCATTTTCCGGTTTATGAAGATTGTTTTCTTTTTCAGTTGATGCTCCAATGGCCAGCGTTTTTGCAAAGTTTAAACCGATGACTTCAGCGTAATCACTATTGGTATCAGAGGAAGCCGTTACGTTTAAAGAAATGACTTTTTTCTTTTGATCAACGGTGATGTCAGTGTCTTTGATGAGCTTAGACTGCTCCATCACTTCTTTCGTTTCCTTTTGAATGCGTTCATTAATCGTTGGAAGTGCCTTAGATTCTGGTTTTTGTTCTTTTGTCGTATTTGAGCAAGCTGCTAGAATGGAGAGACTTGCAACTAGACTCATGAAAACAAGTAGACTTTTTTTCACGTTCGTTCTCCTTTTTTCGTCGAATGTTGTATGTTTATGTTACCACGAATCGTTGTTTTGATTAAAAGAGAAGTGTTGATAAGCTGTGAACAATAAAAAGCACCCAATGGAGGGTGCTTTTTTCTTATTGTGCTGAAAGGCTTGTACTTAATGGGATAGAAGAAATGACGGTGAATTTAGGAGCTGCGGCACCAGATTCTAAATTTTTACGTAAAAGTGACGATTTGATTGACCCGTCCCAATTTTTATAGATACTTCCTGATGTATTTGCACGAAGCTGTACATTCGAAAAGCTTGCTTGTGAATAGCTGTTTGCTCCATTATCCTGTACGCCATGTACCATTTTGACAACATCAAGGTTTTTCAGACGGCTAGGGTTGTAAACAGGCTGCTTATAGCGCAATTTCCCATTGACATATAGTGACACCGTGCCATCACCATTGTTGATGAGCTTTAAGTTGACACGTGCGCCATCTTTAATACTTGTATCGTATTCGCTGTTCCAGTATTTACTGCCGCCTTGTGAGCCGCTGCCTAGAAACACCTTATAGCCAGAAGACGTTTTTGAGATACCGCTCTCTACTACAGCAGAGCCGAGACCGAGATACCAGTCCGCATAGCCGTTTTTAATGGTGGCTGTTTTCGGCAGGACAATATCAGCAGAGATACCTGACCATTTGGCGTCATCTGTTTGCGTCACAATGGCGCCGTGACGAGGACTAGCCGCTGAGGCAGGAAGACTTGAAAACATCAAAACGAAGGCCAAACTTACAATCAAAACGGTGAAACACTTTTTCATGAAAATTCCCCCTTAAATTTGATTCACTTTTATTATATAAAATGAAAGAGGGGGGCTGCTTACCATGTTCTGACTGTTTATGGTAGTATTTATGAACTTTATCGGTCATAAAGTGGTCAACTTGTATTTGAATTGTAATGTGTCTGTAAAATAACTGGGTTCATCTTCATGTATAATGAGTGCAGAAACCAAAAACGGAGGATTTCTTAATGAATAAAAAGCTTATCACGACAATCGTAACAGTAGCTAGTTTATTTTTAGCATTCAGTTTCTCACATGGAGCAAGTGCAAAAAAAGTAAGCGGCAATATTACTTGGTATAATGGTGTCGGCAAAAAAGGCGCAGATGGAAAAAAACTCGGTCATTGGGATGCAGCAACTAAAATGGGCTTTGACGTACCGAAAAAAGGTACAAAACTAAGAGTGACAACAAAAGCGAAACCACATAAAGTGATTACAGTATATAAATATGATGTAGGCAGAATGCCAAATGCTGTATTAGACGTAAGTCCAAAAGCATTCAAAGCACTTGGGTATAAAACAAGTAAAGGTGTCGTAAAAGGGCATTACACTTATTAATACATAGGCATGCAAAGAAGCGGGAAAAGTTCATTTTCTGGCTTCTTTTCTTGTAGAGAGGGTCTGAAAGGCAATGAAAAAATCAACATGGTGGATCATCACAGTCATTGGCGTCGCAGTGATTGCGGCAGTTATTTTCTTCATGATGAAGCCTGATCAAGAGGCGAAACATACAGGAAAAGTTAAAACAAATCAAGATGCAAAAGACGAATTGCTCGTTTCATTTACAGATCAAAAGTTAAACAATACTTATTACTTGCATGATCGGGCGCTTCATACGGAGAAACTGACAGCATATCCTTCGATTGCTTATGATTCTACGAAACAGGTTTTATATTACACGTATACGGATGAAGACACGCAAAAGGTGAGTATTCGGGAATTAAATGTGAAATCTGACGAAGAAAAAACACTGTTTACGAGTGACGATTCTATCGACAGTATGAGGCTGTCTGGTGACGGAAAGAAGTTATTTCTAAGGTATAACAAGGATTCTGGAGAGCAATTTTATGTCGCATCTTTTGATTTGAAAACACACAAAATGAAAGAGCTGTATCCGGAAAAAAGCAAGGATGATACGGTGAGTTCATTTGCATATGATCCGACTTCAAATGATTTGGCGATCCAGCATTATTCTTTAAAAGAAGATTATCAAAAAACCGATGAAGCGAATGAAAAGGGCAGAGATCCTGAACCAACAACCATGAAAATCACCCTTCAAACAGGTGAGAAGGGAAAACGCATTGCACGTATCTCACAAACGATCAATGATATTTCATTTTCTCCAGATCATAAGAAATTGATTTATACAGAAGTAAAGGTTCGTAAAGAAAAAGAAATATCCTCGATTAAGTTGCTTGATGTAGAAACTGGAAAAACGACGACACTCGTTAAAAACAGCCAGGATGTTCATATTTTAAGTGCTGCACAGCCGCAATTTTCTACTGACGGGTCGTCTGTTTATTTCTTAGGTGTTGCAAAAAACGCAGAAGAATTAAAGGATGACACCGGACGAAAGGCGAAGGTAAGAACGATTTTTGAATACAATATGAAGAAGAAAACGGTGGAAGCCGCTTGGGAGAAGGATGGCGGAATTGTTAACAATTTCACTGTCAATCGATAAAGAAAACGTTCAGTTATTTATATAACTGGACGTTTTTTTATTTTGTCACTTGAAATGCTGGAGAAATGGTGGATTTATAGATGGAAAATCAATTTTTAAGCAGTGATACGAGGGCTATTTTCATATTTTGCTTATGTGACAGAGGAAAAGAAAAAGAGTAATATGAGTGAACATAAAAAAACGAGAGGACTGATGACATCTCGTTTTCTCTGTTTTATTTGTTTTCATCTAATAAGTTTTGAAAGATAAACAGGGCATTAATGGAGTGAGGGAAGCCAGCAACCTTTGTACAGTGTTTAATAATCTCCATAATCTCTATAACAGAAAGTCCGATATGTAATGCTTGTTCAAAATGAGTCTTTAACTCTTTATCACAATTGCCTTTTGTGATAAGGGAAGATAATGTGCTGATGGCCTTTTGTTTTTCATCTAATATGAAGTGATTGAATTCTTTTTGTTCACTGAGTTCAATGGTTAGTTGTTCAATGTTTGACCGAATGCTCTCGTTTTCATAAATTGAAAGCTTCTCTCTGTTACCTGCCGCTGTTTCTTGTTTGACCTGGCAAGTCTCTTTTTCTTCATTCAAATTGAACTCCTCCGTTTTTTATCGCAATTTTCCATTTGTTCGTTCATTATGGCTTATGTGCCTTTTGATAGATGTAATGGGTATATAGTAGTATTATCGGTTGCTGCGTCAACATTTTAAGTATGGAATGCTCCTCAAAGGAATGATTCATGCGATTTATTTTTCCATTTTGAAATGGATCATAAAAGGGCTAATGACTGGATGTCCGTTAGCCCCTTTGTAATCAGCAGTTTCATACAAGTTATACGCATTTGGCGGAAGAGTGGTTTCATTTTTACTGAATGATATCCATCGGCCTCATCATGTCATAATCTTCATGTTCTAAAATATGACAATGCCACACATATCGGCCGCTGTATGGAACAAATCGAGCAACGATCCGAATGACTTCACCTGCATGCGCCTGAATGGTGTCCTTGTAGCCTTGTTCATGTAAAGGAGGCGCTTCGTTTGGTCCTGTATATACGATTTCTCCTGTCGATTGATAGACTTCTGTATCAAATGGTCTTCTGTCTAAAACCCTAAATTGAACAAGGTGCAAATGAATAGGGTGTGTCCCTCTGGTTGGGTTGACGATAGACCATACCTCTAGACTGCCAAGACGAGGATTTTCAGTGACAGGATCATTCCAAAAATGGTTATCGAGCAATAGGATAGGGCGGCCGTATTTATCCTGTGTGCCGGTAAGTGTGAGTGTACGCTCTCTATCAGCTCGACTTGGCCGAAGCGGTGGCAGCGGTTTAAAAATCGGACGTAATGTTTTAGGTACTCTCCCTTTTAGTGGACGTGTGACTTTGAATTGCATAATGTTCGCATCTGTTTCAGGGTTCACATCCTGTCCGCAGCCGGCTGTATTTTTGAGAGTGATCGTTTTGTTTTCGTAAGCTGAAAAGTCGATGATGACATCGAAACGTTCAGCAGGCGCGATGCTAAAGGATTGATGGCGAACGGGTCTTGGCAAAAAGCCCCCATCGGAACCAATTTGCAAGATTGTAGCGTCATTATCTAGATGCAGCTCGTAAGTTCTAGTATTGGACGCATTTAAAATACGAAAACGGTATTTTCGCGGCTCTACTTCTAAATAGGGCCATACTTTTCCATTGACTAAGATCGTTTCTCCACAAAAAAAGGGCACGATGGATGGGTCTGGTATGTCACTGTCCTCTGGCGTATCGTTTGGTCTGCTAGGATAAAACAGTGAGCCATCCTCCTGAAACGTCCGGTCCATAATCATTAAAGGAATGTCATAGTCATCTTTCGGAAGCTCTAAAGACTTTTCAAATGCATCTGAGATCAAATAAAACCCAGCTAAACCGGCGTACACATTTAGTCGTGTCAATGCCATCGCATGATCGTGATACCACAATGTGCAGGCTTGCTGATGATTTGGGTAGACGTAAGTCTCTCTTTCAAAAAAAGGGCCGGTTGCTTCAAAGTCCCGTGAAAACCAGGCCTCTGGGTAGCCGTCACTGCTTGCTGGCGTGACGCCGCCATGCAGATGAACGACTGTTTTGACCTCTGGTTCATCGTGATGACCGGAGTGGATGGTGTGATCGACAGGCAGAAAATGTTTCAATGGCAATTTGTTCATCCATTTCACTTTGACCTTTTCATTTCGATTGGCTTTAATGGTTGGTCCAGGCAAGCTGCCATTATAGGTCCATAGCTTGGTTGGGGGCAGGTCTCTATGAACTTTTAAGAATACCTCCTCCATAGCAATTTCATAATACGTTTGTCTTGGGTTCTTTTTGACGGGCTCCGCGACTTCTGGAATTGGAAGCTCGTCAACAAATTTTTCTAGGTTCATGTTGACTAATCCTCACTTAAATTCAATTTGATACAGTATAAGTGCGGACATCCAAATAGGTGAATAAAATAAAAAAACCCGCTTTTCAGCGGGAGAATTACGGGTGTTTATTTTCAAGCGCCGCATTTGCAGGCACTTTTTTATTCGGTTTAAAGATGAAATAAGCAGCCAGTACGCCAAAGGTAATGATACTCGTCAAAATGAGCTGTGGCCGCATGGATTCGATAAACAGCATCGATGCCAAGATGGCGCAAATGACCAAAATGGTAAAGTACGTGAGGTATGGGAACAGCCACATTTTGATTTTGAGCTGTTCTGGATTTTCTTTTTCGATTTTGCGTCGCATTCTTAATTGTGAAACGGCAATGACCAAGTAAACAAGAAGGGCAATGGCACCAGATGCGTTGACTAAGAACAAAAAGATGGTTTCAGGATAAAAGTAGTTCATCATGACGGCAATGTAGGAAAAGAAGGTACCTGCGACTGTAGCCGCTACAGGAACACCACGTTTGCTGATTTTCATAAAGCGTTTTGGCGCTTCGCCTCTTTCTGCTAATGAATAAAGCATTCTGGACGTTGTGTACAAACCGGAGTTTAAACAAGATAGAACAGCTGTTAAGACAATGACGTTCATGACTTGAGCGGCTGATGGAACACCAATGTATTCTAATACCGCAACGAACGGGCTTGTTAAAATACTTGCGGAATTCCAAGGAAGCAAGGTGACAACGACAGCAATTGATCCAACATAGAATACGATAATACGCCATACAACAGAGCGGGTGGCTGTCGTCACAGATTTGACTGGGTCTGCTGATTCACCGGCCGCTATGGCCACAATCTCCGTTCCCATGAAGGAAAAGATGACGACGACGATTCCGAGTAACACAGAGCTGAATCCATTTGGAAGAAAACCGCCGTTCCCTGTTAGATTGGCAAGACCTGAAGTATGATGACCGCCAAAACCAAAGATAAATGCAAAACCAATGAGTAGAAAGAGAATGATGCTGACGACTTTAATTAATGAAAACCAATATTCAAATTCGCCAAAAGATTTAACAGAAAAGATATTTGTTAATGTTAAGAGGATTGTGAGGATAAGACTTGTGAGCCAAACAGGTGCATCTCCATACCAATATTGAATAATGGCAGCACCGGCAATGGCTTCAATGGCGATGACGATCACCCAGAAGAACCAGTAAAGCCAGCCGATTGTAAACCCGGCCCATGGACCGATGGCATCGCTCGCATATTGTGAGAAAGAACCGCTTGTCGGATAGGCACATGCCATTTCTCCAAGCATTCTCATAATAAAGATCACCAGAAGTCCGGCAAAAGAATAGGAAAGAATGGATCCAGGCCCTGCAGAATGAATGACAGCGCCACTACCAACAAATAGCCCTGCCCCAATGACCCCAGCAATGGAGATCATCGAAATATGTCTTGTTTTAAGGTTTTTTTGAAGACCGTTTGTCATGTTGGACATTTCTTTACCTCCAAACATTTCTCATGAATAGAGAATTTGTTTTTAGAATATTTTAAATTTTATCATACTGAATTGTCATTCAGCATTGGACAGGTTATCAAACTGACATTTCAAACCTCTTAACATGATGTTAAAAAGTAGAAAGGATTTGAGAGATTATGTTCCCTCTTTTCCCTCTGTTTATTTTTAAAATAGCATAAAAAAGGAAGGAGGGAAGTTGTGTCTCAAAATAAAATTATTCTGATAATTTACCAGAGAAGAGTGATTTGACGATATGTCCATTTCGAAGAGAATTGGAAAAAGGTTGATGGGAGTAGGTCTTGAGGTCATTTGACCTTGTAAAAATAAGTTTACTTAGGTCAACACATTTCTATTTATCCTATTTTGCTGACATAAGCGAATCATGTTGCTGTAGACCCACACGGGCTTTGCTTTGTAAGATAAATAATAGAAAAGTGATGTGTGAGGAGGCGCGGTTCAACATGGAGCGCTATAACGAATTAAGACAAGGTGAAACAGGTGCTTGGGTCAGCATCATTGCCTATGTGATCTTATCTGCGGTCAAACTCATTATTGGGTATGTGTTTCATTCAGAGGCTCTTTCAGCAGATGGATTGAATAACACGACGGATATTATTGCATCCCTTGCTGTGTTGATTGGGCTGCGTATTTCTCAAAAGCCGCCTGATGAAGATCATCCGTATGGTCATTTTAGAGCGGAAAATATTGCGTCTCTTGTGGCTTCCTTTATCATGATGCTTGTTGGACTTCAGGTTTTGCTGAGTGCAGGCCAGTCGTTCTTCTCATCTGAGCATCAAACGCCGGATATGATCGCGGCTTGGACAGCAGCAGGAAGTGCTGTTGTGATGTACGGTGTGTATATTTATAACCGCAATCTGTCCAAACGAATTAATAGCCAGGCTCTCCATGCGGCAGCTGCTGATAATAAATCAGATGCGTATGTGAGTATTGGAACATTTGTAGGAATTATGGCCTCTCAATTTCAGCTGGCATGGATTGATACGCTAGCAGCCTTTGTCATTGGCTTAATTATTTGTAAAACTGCGTGGGAGATTTTCAGAGATGCCTCTCATTCGTTAACAGACGGTTTTCATATCAAAGATATGTCTAAATATAAAGAGACCATTGAAGCAACACCAGGAGTAGGCGATTTAAAGGATATAAAAGCGCGTTATCTTGGAAGTACAGTCCATGTGGATGTAGTGGTTGAGGTCGAGCCTAACTTGAACATAGCAGAAAGCCATGATATTGCAGATGAAATTGAACGCAGAATGAAACAGGAGCATGATATTTTACACTCTCATGTTCATATGGAGCCAGCAAGTAAGTCAAAAGAAGAGAAGAAGTCTTTCCCATCGTGAGAAGGCTTCTTTTTTATACGTGCTGATGTTATATGCAAATGCGCGTTGTATGGTAAAGTTAGACTATATGAAATTTGACAGAAACGTGATAGGAGGATCAGGATGGCATTTGATGAACCGATGCATTCAGATTTACAAAAAATCGTAGATAACATCAATAAAGTCATGGTTGGGAAAAAAGACATTGCGATATTAAGCCTTGTTGCGATTTTGGCGAAGGGGCATGTGCTGCTCGAGGATGTGCCTGGTGTAGGGAAGACGATGATGGTTCGTGCTTTGGCAAAATCCATTGGCTGTGAGTTTAAGAGAATCCAATTCACTCCTGACCTTTTGCCTTCAGATGTAACAGGCGTGTCGATTTACAATAAAAAGACGAATGAATTTGAATTTAGGCAAGGACCGATCATGGGGCAGATTATTTTAGCTGATGAGATCAACCGGACTTCTCCTAAAACACAATCAGCATTGCTTGAAGCGATGGAGGAAGGCAGTGTCACAGTGGACGGAGAAACGATGCCGCTTGCGGATCCTTTTTTCGTCATGGCGACACAAAACCCAGTGGAATATGAAGGGACTTATCCGCTGCCAGAAGCGCAAATGGACCGGTTTTTATTCAAACTGCAGATGGGATATCCGACCATGCTCGAGGAGCTGGAGGTGCTCAACTTGCAGGAGAAGCAATCCCCGATTGATACGCTCCAAGCTGTCATGACAAAGGAACATATCCATGCGTTGCAGCAGGCTGTTCAGACCATTCATGTGGATGCATCCATTAAAGAATATATTGTTGAAATTGCTCAAGCGACGCGTAAACACCCATCTGTTTATCTAGGTGTGAGTCCAAGGGGATCGATCGCCTTGATGAAAGCGGCACAGGCGTATGCACTTTTGAATCAGCGCGATTATGTGATTCCTGATGATGTACAGTATTTGGCGCCTTATACATTACCGCATCGTATGATTTTGACATCAGAAGCGACATATGAAGGGAAGAAGGCGGAGACACTGCTGCGGCAAATGCTTGAGCAAATTGGCGTGCCAGTTCAAAAGTCGATGACTCAATGAAGTCACGTCATCGTGTAGCAATTTCATTATGGTTAAGGGTGATGATGCTCATCATACTCACTGCGGCAGCCTTTTGTTATGCCATGTTTCAGGGAGGGTTTGTGAGTTGGTTCCTTTTTTATGCATTTTTACCATATGCTTTGTATGCTTTGCTGTTTGCACTTGTTCCGCTTCGCGCGACAGCCAAGAGGACAATACAGCAAACACGCTTAAAGGCGGGGGATGTGCTGTCCGTTGACCTTGAAATCAAGCGGACACATCCATTTCCGTACGTTTACGTCATGATAGAGGATGCTCCGCCAGATACCTTTCACTTACAGGAACAGATTGAAATGAAGCAAATGCTTTTTCCTTGGTTTCGGAAAACTTGGCGATTTTCCTATCAATTGAATGATGTCATGCGAGGAGAGCATCATTTGACAGCGGTTAGAATCAAAACGGGTGATATGTTTGGGTTTGTTGAAAAAGAAATCATCATTCCGTTAGAGAAAAAGCTGCTTGTCTACCCAAAAGTGCTGGATATCCCTGTAGAGCCTGCTGAGTCAGTGAGTGAAAATGGAGGCAAAGCGGTTCACTCGTGGTTCAATGAACCGGCCCATGTGACAACAGGCGTACGGGAATATCAGCAAGGAGACCGTTTTGCTTGGGTGGACTGGAAGACGACGGCCAGAAGAGGCCAGCTGATGACGAAGGAATTTGAACAGAATCAAGCAAAGGACCTTGTTGTGTTTGCTGATTTTACTGATCAAGCTGTTTTTGAAACAGTCGTTTCTATTGCGGCATCTGTTCTTCAAACGGCTGTGAAAAAAGGCGTGCCGTCAGGTCTTGTCCCTCTAGGAGATCTGCATGCCTTTCGAGTCGATCAAGGAGAACTTCATTTACAGGACATGCTTTATTATTTAACAAGGGTGCAGCATCAGCCTTCCCGCGCACTAGAATATAAACCGTTAGCAGCGAGTGAGTACCAGCACTCAGGAAAATATGTCGTCACGGGTCAGCTGCAGGAGGAGCTTGCGGCAAGTCTCTTTGGAAATCGAAACAGAAAGAACATCACCGTGCTTTTAGTGAAGAAAGCCGTTGACCATTTCACGACAAAAGAAAAACAGCTTGTAGACCGGCTCAAGGCCTCTGGAATACGCATCACCCTTTTATTTGAAGACCGGCTGCACGAAAGAACTGTGAGGTGACAAACATTTATGCTGCATTCGCATCTGCGGCAAAGCCGTTTTGAATTGTTCATCTATTATGCTGTAGCTTTTCTGCTGCTATGGGAGTGGCTTCGTCCGCTTCAAGATTTTACAGAGACGAGCCATACGTCTTATTTCATCATTTTTATCGGGCTTACGTGTTTGTTTACGTTCTTTCGTCTGAAGTGGTATGTGACGTTTCCTATTTGTGTTGGACTGATTTTGCTTGCTTTATATTTGATCTTTTATCAATCAGCGTCAGGCTATCCGGCAGCTTTGTTTGCTGATATCAAGGATAATATCACGTTAATGAGCATGGGCATGTGGAGTGATATGTATCCGTCTTTCCGCACATTGTTGTTTTATATTTTGCTGTGGCTGCTTGTCTACTTGCTACATTATTGGGTGGTCTATCAGCAGCGAATCTTTTTCTTTTTACTGATGACGATTGTATATGTCACGATTCTTGATACGTTTACGCCATATGATGCGACCTTTGCGATCGTTCGTATTATGGTATTTGGCTTTTGTTTGCTTGGATTGCTGTATTTCGATCGACTGCGTTCAGCTGAGGGCGTTCAGGTGTCACAGAAAGCACGTCTAAAGTGGTTTTTGCCCATGCTGGCGCTTGTCCTTCTATCAGCGTCACTCGGGGCTTCTTTGCCAAAGTCTGATCCGAAATGGCCCGACCCTGTTCCGTTTTTTAAGGCGGTCACGAATCAAGATGGGACAGCCGGGCAGAATAAAGTGGGATATAGTGCAGATGATTCGGCGCTAGGCGGACCGTTTAGTGAGGACCGCACACCTGTTTTTAAATGGAGCGGAAAGGAGCCATCTTACTTTCGTGTAGAAACAAAAAGTATTTACACAGGAAAGGGCTGGGAGGATGCTTCAAATGATACGAAGCCTACTCGGCTAAAGGACGACACTGTGCCGAATCGGTGGTTTACTGAGCGAGTGAAAACAGAGGAGCATGAAACAAGAATTGATATAGAATCGGATTATCGATTTAATCATGCTGTTTATCCTATTGGAACGATCATGCTGACGCCAATGGAAAACATTCCGCTGCAAATCATGGGCAAAACGGAGAAAATTGTCCCGTCTATGCAAAACCCACCCAAAAATTTAGGGAACTATCAAGTCAGCTTTTTATCTCCTACATTTATCCTGGAGGATTTGCAGAGAATCAAAGTACCGACAAAGAAGCAGGTGAATCAGCAGGTTGGCCGTGAATACTTGCAGCTTCCATCGTCACTTCCAGAGCGTGTGAAAACTTTGGCAAACAGCTTAACGGAAACGAAGGACAATATGTATGATAAAGCGAAAGCCATCGAGGATTATTTAGGATCTGCGAAGTTTTCATATGAAACGCAGAATGTCGCTGTGCCTGGTCGTAATGAAGATTATGTGGATCAATTTTTATTTGATACGATGATCGGCTATTGTGATAATTTTTCAACCTCTATGATTGTGATGCTTCGTTCGATCGGAATTCCGGCGAGATGGGTGAAAGGGTATACGTCTGGCCAGTTATATGAAACACAAATGGATGGAAACAATGTGTATGAAGTGACCAATAACAATGCGCATTCATGGGTAGAGGTTTATTTTCCAAACAGAGGCTGGGTCACCTTTGAACCGACAAAAGGATTTACAAACCCAGAGACTTTTACGAATGAAGCTGTTTCAAGCGATCAAACGGATGATCAAAAGGAAGAAGAAGATCAGTCTAGTTCTGATGCAAGTGAAGAAAAGCAGCAAGACCAGCCGCAGCAGCAGGAGACAGAGCAGCCGGCACAACCAAAGGAGCGAGCAGCGCAGGCAAAGCCAAATATGGTGCATGTTGGTTGGGTTATAGGTTATGTGGCAGTAGCTATTGTCCTGCTTGGTTTCATCAGCTGGATGCTTTATCGATTTAGAACAAGATGGCTGCCATTCTTTATTGTAAGAAAGGTGAAACGTCTGCCAGAGGATGAAGCATTCTTCTATGCGTATGCTGCTCTATTAAAGCAGCTAGGGCGCAGAGGAATCGAGAAAAAGCCAGGTATGACGCTAAGAGAATTCGCTTCGTTGATTGATGAGAAGAATGGAGATCATCATATGTCAGAGCTGACCCAGCTTTATGAACGTGCGCTCTACCGGCGAGAGGATGCCTCGGCGCTTTGGCAGCAATCGGCAAAGTTATGGGAAAATTTAATAAACAGGAGATAGTCTTGACCGCGTACCTTCCTGTTGTTAGAATAGGTGAATATTAAAACCTTCTAAAATACATGAAATTGAAGCGTTCGGATGTGAGTCTGGGCGCTTCAAAAGCGTGATTCACACTGAGAGCAGGTTTTCTCCTCTCATTTTTTCTGTGCGTTTATAAAAAACTATATTGGACATAGAGGTGACACCATGACAAATTTAGTAAATGAAATGATTTTGGTTCTCGATTTCGGCAGTCAGTACAATCAGCTGATCACACGCCGTATTCGTGAATTTGGTGTGTACAGTGAGCTTCATCCGCACACTTTAACTGCTGAAGAAATTAAAGAAATGGCACCTAAAGGAATCATCCTTTCTGGTGGACCAAACAGTGTTTATGATGAAGGATCTTTCCGCTGTGATGAAAAGATCTTTGATCTGGACATTCCGGTTCTAGGCATTTGCTACGGCATGCAGCTCATGACTCACTATTTAGGCGGGAAAGTAGAAGCGGCCAGCCAGCGTGAATATGGAAAAGCAGATATCCATATTAACGGAACACCTGCTTTATTCAAAGACCTTCCAACTGATCAAGTCGTTTGGATGAGCCATGGTGACCTCGTTGTTGAAGTACCAGAAGGCTTTACAGTCGATGCAACAAGTGCACATTGTCCAAACTCAGCCATGAGCTTAGCTGAGAAGAATTTCTATGGCGTTCAATTCCATCCAGAGGTTCGTCACTCTGAGTACGGAAATGACCTATTGAAAAACTTTGTCTTCGGCGTGTGTGATTGTGATGGCAAATGGTCAATGGAGAACTTTATTGAAATCGAAATGCAGAAAATCCGTGAAACAGTAGGCGACAAGCAAGTATTGTGCGCACTAAGCGGCGGTGTGGATTCATCTGTTGTGGCGGTATTGATCCACAAAGCCATCGGCGATCAGCTGACATGTATTTTCGTTGACCACGGTCTTCTTCGCAAAGGCGAAGCAGAAGGGGTTATGAAAACATTTAGCGAAGGTTTCAACATGAACGTGATTAAAGTAGATGCGAAAGATCGTTTCTTAAACAAGCTAAAAGGTGTGTCTGATCCTGAGCAAAAACGTAAAATCATCGGTAACGAATTCATCTATGTATTCGATGACGAAGCGGACAAGCTAAAAGGAATCGACTACTTAGCACAAGGAACACTTTACACAGACATCATTGAGAGCGGAACAGCAACGGCACAAACAATCAAATCTCACCACAACGTAGGCGGTCTTCCAGAAGACATGCAGTTCGAATTGATTGAGCCACTCAATACGCTATTCAAGGATGAAGTCCGTGCCTTAGGTTCAGAGCTTGGCATTCCTGATGACATCGTCTGGAGACAGCCATTCCCAGGTCCAGGACTAGGTATCCGTGTACTAGGTGAAATTTCTGAAGAAAAACTAGAAATCGTCCGTGAATCGGATGCGATTCTACGCGAAGAAATTGCCAACTTCGGCCTTGAGCGCGACATCTGGCAATACTTCACGGTTCTCCCAGACATCCGCAGCGTAGGTGTTATGGGTGACGCAAGAACATACGACTACACAATCGGCATCCGTGCTGTTACATCTATTGATGGTATGACGAGTGACTGGGCAAGAATCCCTTGGGACGTGCTTGAAAAGATCTCAACTCGTATCGTCAATGAAGTGAAGCATATTAACCGCGTGGTGTATGATATTACGAGTAAGCCGCCTGCTACGATAGAGTGGGAATAAATGTAAAAGAGCTAAAAACCTTTGTGTATCAAGGGTTTCTAGCTCTTTTTTATTTTTAACTGCACTTTTCCCCTTCCGTTTTAATGTGTTAATGAATCATTCCATCCCTTACACACATCAATCCATTGTGAATAACCAGAGTGTTTTTCTAATTGTTTTATTGTGAGTTCAATGGCACTGTTACTGCTCCCGCAGGCTGGATAGACTGTCTCAAAACGTTTGAGTGAAATATCTAAATAAACAGAAACGCCATTCTTTATAGCAAAAGGACATACTCCGCCAATTTCATGACCGACCAAGTCAACGACCTCATGAGGAGAAAGCATTTTAGCTTTTGTTTTAAAATATTCCTTGAATTTTTTGTTATCAACTTTTGCATCGCCAGAGGTCACAATTAAAATAGCTTGTCCATTTACTAGAAAGGAGAGTGTTTTTGCGATTCTTTCAGGTTCACAGCCCAATGCAGAAGCAGCCAAGTCTACGGTGGCACTAGACACTGAAAATTCTTGAATTCGAGTATCCATATCATATTGTTTAAAATAATCTTTTACTTGTTTGATGGACATTATCATTTCTCCTCTTTATTATCTATTATTTAATCGATATTGATGTGGTGTTAGGTGATACTTTCTCTTAAATAAACGAATGAAATGCTCTACATTTTGATAACCTACGGCTGCCGCAATATGATCTACTTGTGAATTGCTGCCAGTGAGCATTTCGCAGGCTTTTTCCAATCTTATTTCTTGTCGAATCTCACGAAATGATTTGCCAAGCTTACGAGCTATATATTTTGACAGGTAAGACTGTGAAAGGTTAAATTCCTCTGCCATCTCCTGGATGGTGATATGCTCACAACATTGCTGAATATATTGGAGCATTTGAATCATACGTATATCACGATATTGTTTGACCTGATTTACATTCATTTGACTTGGTTTGAATCTTAATAAGAGACATAATAATATCTCAAACAAATTATTCATAATCAACTGGTAACTAGGAAACCGATTATAATTTTCTGTAAATAGTTGAAGAGAGCAGTCTAGCAAATGTTTATCCAAGTGACTATGGAAAATAAGAATATTTTTATTTTCTTTTATATACAATGCATTCAAAAAGAACTCTGAAATGACATTATTTCCTTTTAACATTTTAAAAAACACTTTTTGAAAAGTACTCTTACGGATCATGATTTGCATGGCGATTGTATTCTCCATTACAATTGGCTTGTGTATGGTGTCAGGTGGAATAAAGGCAATATCTCCTGATTTTAAAGTCATTTTTTTATCTTCCACTTCTACATACATCTCATTTTCCAGAACATAGATTATTTCAAAGAAATCATGGATAGCCGACAATTGAGGCATAAAACGGCTATACTTTCTCACTTCGATATCTTTCTCCTGACCTAACCACATGGTATCTTCCTTTTCAAATTCGTTCTGCCCTTTTTGCAAAAATTCTTCTATATATATTTGTTTATGCATTAAATTGTGTTTATCATAATCCTTCAAAAATAATTGCAATGATTGATTGTCGTGCTTTTTCTGTTGGTATTGTTGATAAAAGATTTCTTGCTCGTTATATTCTCTTAAATATTGCATCACTTCATGTTTTTCAAGTTTATCTTTTTCCATCTACATCCAAACCTCTAGTTTATTTACTGCAACCACCAGGGCTTTCACTGTTGCTTCTATAATATCTTTATCAATTCCAGCACCCCAATGCATGTTTCCTTGATATGAAATTCCAATCTGTGCACAGGCTTTTGCTTGGGAATCCTTGCCCAAAGAATTCTGTTCATAGACTTCCAAAACATATTCGAGATGAAAATATGCTTTTAATGCATTACTGATGGCATCTAAACTTCCAGTGCCAGTTCCTTGTATTTCAATTTGTTGATCATCTCTCAGCAAAGTTAAGGTAACTTCCTGCTTCTCTCCTTTATGAAATTGATAATCAAGCAGCTGGAAATGAGGGTGATAAACAACATACTGTTCTTTAAAAACATGATATATTTCTTCGACAGACAATTCCCTACTTGTCTGATCAGATACTTTCTTCGCTTCATAACCCATGGCTTCATTCATTTGATAAGGAAGTTGAATGCCATAGTTTGTTTCTAGTATATAGCCTATGCCGCCTTTTCCAGACTGGCTGTTGATTCGAATCACATCTGTTTGATAATTCCTTCCCAAGTCAACTGGATCTACTGGGATATAAGGAACGTCCCATTTATCAACATTATTTTCCTTTCTATATTTCATACCCTTAGATATAGCATCTTGATGTGACCCAGAGAATGCGGTGAAAACCATCTCGCCAGAATATGGCTGTCTCTCAGGAACAGTGATTCTTGTTAGTTTTTCATATTTTTTACGAATCGCTTCTAGGTTATTGAAATTCAATTTTGGATCATAACCTTGTGAATACATATTCATCGCCAAGGTAATCAAGTCAACGTTCCCTGTACGTTCACCGATACCAAATAATGTACCTTCGACTCTTTCTGCGCCAGCCAGAACACCAAATTCTGCATCACTCACCCCAGAGCCGCGGTCATTATGAGGATGAACAGATAATGTCACACTGTCTCGGTAAGACAGATTTTTGTGGATATACTCAATCTGACTTGCAAAGATATGAGGCATTGAATATTCAACTGTTGTCGGAATATTGATGATGGCTTTATGAGCTCGTGTCGGTTTCCAAATATCTAAAACACTATTACAAATATCTAACGCATAATCAACTTCTGTTCCTGGAAAGCTTTCTGGACTATATTGAAAATAAATATCACTATTTGTTTTTTCGGCAAGTTCTTTTACTAAAATAGCTCCATCAATGGCAATTTGTTTAATTTCATCTTTTGTTTTCTTAAATACCTGTCTGCGCTGCGCTTCTGAAGTCGAATTATATAAATGAACAATTGCTTTCGGTACTCCCTTAATGGCTTCGAAGGTTCGGCGGATAATATGCTCTCTCGCTTGTGTGATCACCATAATCGTGACATCGTCTGGAATCATATGATGATCAATCAGTGTCCGTAACAGCCTAAACTCCGTATCAGAAGCAGCTGGAAATGCGATTTCAATTTCTTTAAAACCTATCTCTACTAGTAACTGAAACATTTCTAATTTTTCTTCTAAGTTCATAGGAATAGGTAATGCTTGATTACCATCTCGCAAGTCCACACTGCACCATATCGGAGCACTTTCTAATGTTTCTTTCTTCACCCAATCATAAGTAAGGTTCGGTGGCAAAAAGTATTTCTTTTCGTATTTTTTGTGGTTAAACATCATCGATTCCTCCTAGAAAATAGAATATAAAAAAAGCCTTTCATCCCCAATATTTACCTTGGAGACGAAAGACTTCTTCTTACGCGGTACCACCCCTGTTTCATGATAACCATACATTATCATGCCCTTATTCGGATACAGATTGTTTAATCTTATATCCTTCCCATATAACGGTGGGGGGCCGTCCTTAACTACATTGATACTTTTCATTTCACTAAGGCTACTCTAAGGTGAGTTCCCTGCCTTTTTGTTATTGCTTCTCATCAGCCAGCAACTTTCTGAAAACATTTCGGCAAGTACTATTCCTTATCATCGCATTCTCATTTTTCTGATTTTTTCTATTATACCAAGTCTACAAAAAAGAGATAGTGATAGGGATATCTTTTTTAATTGATTTTTTTTGTTCTATGGGTGCTTATCTTTAATCCTCTTCACCAAATAAAATTCCAAGGCCACAAATAAAGGTGAGTGAATTCATAGCGAACAATAAAATCGCACCAATTTTTTTCATGGCAATGAACCTCCTCTTAAATTCAGTCTGCTAGCCTTCAAAATTTAAATTCACTGGTTCATCCTCTAAATGATCCACAGTATTTTGTTCTGTCACTGGCACACTTTCATCTACAATTTTAAAACTAAGTTCGTCCATCCAAATGTGACCTTGTCCATGTAGTAATATGCCAAACGCAATGACTTCACTTTTGACTGGAACATCCAATACTACACTAAAATGATTCCAGCCGTTTGTTCCTGTAATGGGGCGGTTCATCATGTTGTCAAACGCAAGAACTTCACCTGAAGAATGGTCAATCCTCATCCATAAACCAGCTGAACCTTTCACATCTTCGCTTTTGACAAAAGCAGAAAATTGAAGGCGTTCTCCACGGTAACGATCAGACTTAATTTGCTGCATCAAGGTCGCGAATCCTCGTGCTTTTTCATCCTTGGATTTCAGGTAAGCTGAGGTAGTACCACTGTGTACAATTCTGTTATCCAGACCTGTTTCATAATCAGATGGTGTTTCTCCCGTCATAATCCAGCCGGTAGGTGTGTTCTTATTTGCAGCCATATTCGTTTCCTCCTTATCAATGACATTCCTTAGTAATCTCCGATAACGTGCGGGTGACATGTCATATATCTTCTTAAAGGCTCTAGTGAAGGATTCCTGTGAACCAAAACGATACTGCAATGCGATATCAATCGCCCTTTGGTCCGTATGAATTAAATCCTTCGCCGCTTGGGTCATTCGACGTTCCCGTATATAATCAACAACTGACTTCTTAATCACTTTTTTGAACATACGGTGAAAGTGAAACCTAGAATAACCAGCGTGTTTCGCTAGAGTTTGAAGCGGTAAATCATCTTTCAGATGCTGTTCAATATAATTTAATGTTTCTTGAATCGTTTTCTCATGTTCTTGATAGGACAATCGAGCACCTCCTTGCCTTACGAGTTTAGTATAGCGGAAATGCTCTTTAGGAAACTTGACTTTTTGTGCTGTGTTGCAATTATAGAATGGACCTTTTAGTCCTAGGTTCAGGACTGGGTATCCGTGTACTGGGTGGAGTTTCTGAAGAAAATCTAGAAATCATCCGGGAATAAGATTTAATTCTACTCGAAGAAATTGCCACCTTGGGCTTTGAGTGAGACATCTGACAATATTTTAAGGTTCTCCCAGACATCCGCAACAAAGGTGCCATGGATGACGCCAGAATATACGACTAAACAATTGGATCGGTGCTATCACTTTGATTAATTACAGTTTCAGCAGAACTGCAAAAAATATTTAATTAGATAAATGTAGGTTGAGGGATATTGAAGGAAAATCAGATGTGAAGGGGATACAATGAATGAACAACTTAAAATTATTATTGATCTCATAATTAAAGCAGATAATACAATTGAAAAGAATATCATATTCGAAAAATTTTTTAATAAATCAGATCATATAAAAATAATCAAATATTAATGAAAGTTTTAAAAATAGGGAAATTAACGGTTATAAAATATTTCTCCTGACTATACAAAAATGTGGATTCTTGATAGTAATTATATTGGAGGGGATTACCGAAAATAAAAGTTGGTAAAGTTGTACATTTTGATTTGAATATTTTGACGTATTTAAACAGGTTATTAAATGATTATAGACAAAATATTCAGAAGAATGAATTTCTCGATTATCTAAATTTTTTTAAAAATAATCAATTCAATTATAATATTACTACTGCATTAATGGAACGCTCAATGTCCGATATAAGTGGTGTTGATAAGAATATTTGGAGGGTACTCTAAAAAAACTGTTGAGCCCATTTTAAATACAGTTTGGGATATTTACCATGTAAGATTAATAGAACAATCTTTTTTTATAGATAATAGTAATAAGGAAGAGATATTTTTATCATAATTTCAGTTCAAGAGATGATGCTTTTAATGAGTTATCTAAAATAAATCAAATAAAGGTTTTTGTAATTAATGATGGAAGACCGCTTGCAATTCGAGATATAGGTATAAAAGATATTTGTAACGACGAATTTTACAATGAGCTTTCATTCTTCATTTTTATTGCTATTTTGGGCATTCTTCTCTGTTTTGATTTATTAGCCATATCGATCCTACAAATATAGACATCCCAAACATCTTTAAAATAAAACTTGTCAAAAATGTATATCCTTCAATTTCAATACCTAGCATAATTGTGGCTATTATGATTCCTATAAAACCAGCTAAGAAATATAAAATCAAAAATACACCTCCTCTAAAAACATCCTACTAAAACATTGAAAAGAACCCCTAACCAGGAGTTCCTTTCTCTATTCAATATTTTCTTAATGGGATATTTCCAATAAAGTTTTTTAGTGAAATTTTATAATGTTGTTCAATGTCACGTCCAAGGTTTTCATGTAATACCTTCATTTGTTCAATTATATAATTAAGATCGAATACATTATATAACTGTTGAGTTTCCCAAATAGTGGTGAGTCGAGCCTTATTATCAAATGGTATTACTGAAATAATGGGGTCGTCTTCCTCATACTCCATTGTGTAATATCTATACTCTGTAACTTTGTTTTTTTTCTTTATCTTTTTAATCCAGTCGTGCAAAGATGCATAAAATTCTAATAAGGCGATATTTTCTTCAAAATATACTTCGCCATTTATAACTATTTTAAACTCTCCCTCTACTCTTAGAGCTGTTGATGGATCTTTCTTCATGTTCTTTGGAATATCTTTCTCATCAGATGTGAACATATAATCAAATTCTACTTGATTGGATAAGCTGTCCATATTTTACCATCCCAACCTATAACTATTTTTATTTTTGTCTCACCTTTTGTTCCGATTTTCTTTTTCAGATTTGCAGTGATGACAAAGGATAGTTTTTTATTATTGTTTATAGTAAACGAAACATTTTTAGATTGTAAAGCTTCTTTTATCCATTTATTTACTGTGCTCTTGCTTTTGGTATCAAATTTTCTGTATCTACCTTTTGCATTACTAAGATGTTTGTTGCTAACAGAAAACTTAGAAACTTTTTTTATACCTTGTTTAATTACCTGTTTTTTAAAAGTTTTTATTATTAGCTTCTTTCCGTATTTTTTAATAGCATATTGAATACCAAACCTAGAAACAATTCCAACTATTATTGCTGGAACAATTGATGACTGAGCTTCTATGGTGCTAACTTTATACTCTTTTCCTGTTTCATCATCCACAAAGGTTGCTGTAAAATCATTTCCTTCAATCTCTTCAATTAACACGTTGAATTTGTTAGTTTCTTTTTCCCCATTTTCTAACTCTGTAATACCATCAACTGTGATTTCACCTGTCTCATGATTAATTTTCATGTCAGTTTGGACATTCATACTCTCAGCTTCAAGCTGAGTAGATACATTAACTTCATCTAGGCTTTCCTTAACTTCCATTAACATATCTTGTTCTAGCTCTATCCCCAATTCTTTTTCAACATTCACTTCATATTCTTTACTAGCATTCTCTTCTATTCTTAAAGCATCAGAATCAATTTCGCCTGATTTTGCACTTGCAAATTCAGGAACAACTCCACACAAAAACAATGTTAACACAAGAATTTTTATTAAAACCTTTTTCAATCTAATTCTCTCCCTTGTTACAAATAATCATCCCATTGCCATACTCTCTGTCATAACCTAGCTTTCCAAGATCAACTGTATTTTTCTTGAGTGTTTGATGAACATTCTCTTTAGATTTGTATTTTTTAGAATACAAACAGCCTATAGCACCTGTTGCAAACGCAGTTGCAAAGGATGTACCTTTTACCTTTGTATATCCTCCGTGTATATCAGTTGTTTTAATATTTACTCCAGGCGCAGAAAAGTCAATTTTTCCTTTTGCTGAAATTGGATCAATTTTTAGTTTTTCGTTAAGTGAGGATATCGATAAGACGCCTTCATATTTTGCAGGGTATTCAACAGTTAGACCTAATGTATTTCCAGAAGCAGCTGTAATTGTTATATTGTTATCTAAAGCAATTTTTATAACATTTCGTAATTCATCGTAGTCTTTTCCAAATCCGAAACTTATATTAATTATGTCTACCTTTTGCTCAATACACCATTTAATCCCTTTGACAACATCTTCAACTTTTCCTTTGCCATTTTTATTTAGTACCTTGACATCATAAATAATGGGATTCTGTGAAATACCTTTTATTTCTTCACCAGTTGCAGCGATTATTCCGGCAATTGCTGTACCATGACCATAGTCATCTTCGATAGATTTTTTTGGTTTAATAGCATTGTACTCATAAAAAGTTAAATCTTTAAACTCTTTATGTGACTTATTAATACC
Organism: Bacillus sp. PAMC28571; assembly: GCF_014250435.1. Lineage (NCBI taxonomy): Bacteria > Bacillati > Bacillota > Bacilli > Caryophanales > Bacillaceae > Bacillus > Bacillus sp. PAMC28571. The sequence continues at coordinate 342,916 of NZ_CP060191.1, forward strand.
GCTATCAAGGATAGCAATTTTGACATAATTCTTATGATTATTAGGTTTTTCATGACCTATAACTTTATATCCCCATAGCAGGTCTTTTTCCTTCTCTGTCTTGTATGATTTACTATTATCCTCAGAAACATCGCCAGATAGTCCCCAACATAATACAATTGCAAGAATCACTAGGCACGAAACAAATAGTAATAAGGCTTTTGACTTTTTCATTCAAGCTTCCTTCTCACATGCAGTATTTAGAATTAATACAGAATATACCTCCCTTCCCTTTTTATGAAATACAAGAATATATTAACCTATATTTATTTTGATGTAAATGTTATTTAAGGTAATATATCCTTATATATTTAAAATTTCCCATGCGTGTACTACTGTAAATATGCCAGTTCTTCTTCTTGACTCGTTTACTTAATAATTATCTATGATTTTTTGATTAAAAATGTTTTGCCACTGCCAACTATGACCTGATAACACAATGAGTTTATTCATTACTTGTTGTAACCTCACTCCAACTCCACATGTCCAACGTTCTCCAAAATTGAAAGCGAAACAAGTAAACGTAAAAATAATGTCACTAAAATAGATTTTGAAAATGAAAAATCTAAATTAATCAGTGAAATTGCAAATGGACAAAAGCTCTTTTTTTGGAATATGAATTATTCCAACTAAAACAGATTAAAGAATAGGCTATTTTTATTTGAATCTTGTACTTAGAAAAGAAAAGTAAGTGAAATAGTGTAATTACTTAAGTGTGGATCTGCATTTTGTTCAAAAATTTTTACTATTACTGATACTATAATTATAGAAAGGGTGTTGAATATTGCTGGAATTGTAAGTAAATTAGAAGGGTTACCATGCAAAGAAACTCTAGTCATAAACTTGACTAGAGGTTTCTTACTGGGTAATTGTGCAATTTTAATTCATTCACTTTAACGCTTCTGTTTAAAAATCATTCAGTTTATTTGAAATCCCTCTTCAAAATCGAATAAATAAACACATCATCAAACCCATTCTGACCAAGATCATACTCCCTCAATAAACCCTCTCGTACAAAATTAACCTTCTCCAATAATTGAACAGAAGACGTGTTTGCTGGATCAATAATCGCTTCAATCCGATTCAGGTTCATTTCCTGAAACCCGTATCGTAACACCGCTGCAATCGCTTCGCTCATGATGCCTTTTCTCCAATGATCGTGATGCAATTCATAGCCAATTTCCGTGCGGCAGTGCTGTTTTTCCAAGTTAAGAAATCCACAGCTGCCGATGATCGCAGGATCATCTTTTAAAGAAATGCCCCAGCGGATGCCTGTTTGTTCTTTGAAGATATTGTCATACCACTTGATTTCTCCTTTTGTGTCTTCAATTGTTTCATGAGCATCAATTCCCATGTAGCGGCACACGGTTTCATTGGATAAATAGATGTGCATATCCTCAGCGTCTTCGATCGTCGCTTGTTTTAAGATTAGTCTTTCGGTATGTATTGTTGGAAATGATTGCGGGAATATCAGTTTACGTCTAGTCATATTTTTCTCCTTGTGCAATTTTATTTAAATTATACCTGTACTGGTCGATTTTGTGTAATGCTTTGGTATAATATGAGAATATGATTGTGGGAATAATTCACATACAGAATTCGATTAAAAGCAAAAGAGGATAATTGAAATGGGCATTTTTCTAATTATGATCGTCATCGTGATGATCATCGTATCTTTAGCGATCTATTTGTTTAAAAAGGGAATCATCCATTCTAAAGTGTTAGTGATTGTAGGTTCTGTTTTAGGAGGAACCGCACTATTTGTTTGGGTGGCTATGTTTTTTAATTTTCACTCTGTATCTTTAACAAATGAATCGCTAGGTCATTTTAAGATCGGTGAAAAATTTGAGAGAGATCATACTTTTGTGGAGAATACTCAATTCTCTCATCCTAAACAGAGGGTCTATATGGAAAAAGAAAATCAAGATTTTGTAGTTTCAGCTGATCAATATCATCGAATTACATCTATTTACAATCAGTCAAAACAGAAAAAACTCAAAACATCTAAGGGAATCACTATTGGAGACGATTATTCATCTGTGATACAAACATATGGAGATCAATTCAAGAAGCTCTGGTTTGTCGAAGGGTATAGCAAAGGTATACAATATCAAGATCAATCAAACGGTATCATTCTAGAGTTCTTTTTCAATGACAATAAACTAGCACTCATTGAACTTCGTAGTAAACGGAAATAAAAAAGTAGAAAGTAAAAACAAGCATTTCAATTGAAATGCTTGTTTTTATGTTTCTTTTCCATAACATGTCTTACAATAAAAAACCCCTTCATTCCTGAGCCAAGCCTTTACCTCTGTCATTCCTTTTCTTTTTGGATAGACCAGCTTGACGTACACTTCTTCGTTTCCTTCTATCTTTTTCTGACAGCTAGCACACGTGGGTTTTTCGGATGGAAATAAGTGAAAAACCCTTTTAACTCAGTTTCTTCCATCATACCAAAAATTGAAATGTTTTCTATTGGTTTTCCGGTGTCTTTCGTTGGGCACGTTTGTGTAAATAAAAAGAATACCGAATCAACATCAACGCCACAAAACTAGCTAATCCGCCAATCCAACTTAAATTAGTCACATTTGTATACTGAATAATCACGCCGCCCATAGACGATCCAAGCATCATGCCGATGTTCATAATCGCTGTATTAAAGCTCAGCACGGTTTCTGATGCTTGGGGTTTAAGGGAGATCAGATAGTATTGCTTCGCTGGTGTTGTTGTCCATGTGGCGATGCCCCAAATGGCGAGTGTGATCAAGACGCTAATTGTAGAGAATTGCGTAAAGAATAAGGCAAAGAGAGCGAACATCTGGATCATGATGCTGATCGAGATGGTTCGGTTTGGTCCCCATTGATCGACGGCGAAGCCGCCAAAGCGTGAGCCAATAAAAGCAGAAATGCCTAAGACGAGCAAGGCCATGCTTGTCATTTCAAGTGAAAAGCCGGCGGTCTGTCGTAATAAAGGAGAGATATAAGCAAAGACCATCGTGTAGCCTAAGATCCAAAAGACCGTCGTGGCTAATCCGCTGATCACTCTGCGGTCTTGAAGGATGTGTAATTGCTGCTTCAATGGCAGATGAGAATGTCCCTCTATGCGTGGCAGCAATTGATAAAGAAGCAAGAAGAGACAAGCAGTACCTAGTGCAATGATGAGAAAAATATAGTGCCAATCCACATGGCCTGATAGAAATGTTCCAATCGGCACACCAAGTACGAGTGAAACGGTGAATCCAGTGATGACCGTCGCCATTGCACTTCCCTTTTTTTCTGGCGGGGCGATCTGCGCTGCATAATTCGTGGCGACGACAATATATAAGCCGCCGCTCATGGCCATGATGACGCGAGATAGCAGGAGCAGCACAAAATGATGGCTGAAAAAGGCGAGCATATTGCCTAAAATAAACACAAAAATAGCTGATAACAAAACCTTTTTTCGGTTCAGCTTCGACGTTGCCATGACTAAAAAGAGAGCGCCTACTGCATAAAAAAGAGAATAGACGGTGATGAGCTGTCCGGCAGCAGGAATAGAGATGTGTAAATCAACAGCAATGATATCTAGAATGCCTGACACAACGAATTCTGACGTGCCTGTGACAAATGAACCGACAGCTAAAAGAATGATCAATAGCTGATGAGATGTGTTTTTCATTTTGAACCCTTCCTTCATGTTGATACGTTGTCTTTAGTTTAAATTCCGTGCTAACATAAGTAAAATTGATGTTTTTCATGAAGGAGATGAGTAAATACTCATGAGCTTTGTTCGCTTTGATATTATCGCAAAAGTTGTGGAGCTTGGCAGTTTTACAGCAGCAGCTGAAGCATTAAATATGACGCAGTCAGCTGTCAGTCATGCAGTGGCAAATTTAGAGTCAGAGTGGGGCGTGTCTTTATTCATTCGTGACCGAAAGAAGGGCATTATGCTGACGGACATTGGTCAAACGCTTCTCCCGCATATTAGAGAAGTGTTAAATAGAGTGGAGAAAATCCAGCAAGAAATTGCGTTAACGAAAAATATTGAAACAGGTATGATTCGTATCGGCACATTTGCCAGTGCCTCTGCTTGTTTATTGCCTAAACTGCTTGTAAGCTATCAGAAAAAACATCAGAAAATCGAATTTAAATTTTATGAGGGAACGTATGAAGAAATATTGGAGTGGCTGGATTCTGGCATCATTGATGTTGGATTTGTTGTAAAAGGCCATGCGGATGAAGCCTTTGATTTACTGCCGCTTATGAAAGATGAGATGGTCGTCGCCTATCACCCAAATCATCGATATGAGCAGCAGCCCATTGTAGATATAACAGATTTGGCAGATGAACCATTTATTATGCCGACTGGCATGTATCAATCACATGTAGAGGATATTTTTTCGGAGGCGCAAATGAAGCCAGCTGTTTTATTTGAAGTTCATGATTGTACGACCATTGCCCGTATGGTCGGGGAAGGACTTGGCGTCACAATAGGCCCTGAGTTATTTTTAAAAACGCAGCATCTTGTGCATATTCGCCAGCTGAATGTCTCTCATCATCGTGAGGTTGCGCTTGCCTGTCCGTCGCTCTCTCAAGCTTCTCCGGCAGTGAAAGAGTTTTTCCATGTAGCCGAAGCGGTTTTTGCAAAAGAGAAGGATTTGGGGAAGGGTGTATAAAGAACTAGATGTGAATTTCCAAATTCGTGTAATAAGACGAATGAAGCGGACATTTCTTTGAAAAATGTTCGCTTTTCGTATTGTGTTTTAAAAATGAAGTTGGTACAATAGACACAGAAATCAAATAGATAGAAGTCGTATAATCGCGGGGATATGGCCCGCAAGTTTCTACCAAGCTACCGTAAATGGCTTGACTACGTCAATTCACACTCGTTTGATATAAATCATGCATTGTTCTTGTTTTATGTCACAGTCTGAATTCACATATGTAGTCAAGCGTCCCAAAATTGTTGGGGCGTTTTTTATTTGACTAGTGAATGGGGCAGGCTAAAGCAAAAGGACATGAAGGGAGTCAGTTGGCTTGAAACAGTTTTTTCAGTTTGATGAATTAGGTACGAATTACCGCAGAGAGATCATCGGTGGTTTAACCACATTTTTGTCGATGGCTTACATTCTGTTTGTTAATCCGATCACACTTGCATTAGTGTCTGTGCCGGATTTTCCAGATAAATTACGAATTGATCAGGGGGCAGTCTTTACAGCGACGGCGTTAGCTTCTGCTGCAGGGTGTATCCTGATGGGATTGATCGCCAGGTATCCGATTGCGATAGCACCCGGTATGGGTCTGAATGCGTTCTTCGCCTTTTCGGTTGTGCTTGGTATGGGAATCAAATGGGAAGCAGCACTTTCAGGTGTGTTTGTTTCAGGCTTGATTTTCGTTGCTCTTTCTTTAACAGGTTTCCGTGAAAAAATCATCAATGCCATTCCGGCTGAGCTGAAGCTGGCAGTTGGTGCAGGTATTGGTTTGTTCATTACGTTTGTCGGCCTTCAAGGCTCTGGGATTATCGCCAATAATGATAATACGCTCGTTTCGCTTGGAAATATTCATAGTGGTCCTGTTCTGTTAACGGTATTTGGTATCGTTGTGACGGTCATTTTAATGGTACTTCGAGTGAATGCAGGTGTCTTCATTGGGATGCTTGTGACAGCTATTGCCGGGATGATTTTTGGTCTTGTGCCAGTACCATCTCAAATTGTGGGAAGTATTCCAAGCTTGTCTCCAACCTTTGGTCAAGCCTTGATTCACTTGCCAGAAATTTTCTCCATTCAAATGCTTGTCGTGATTTTAACGTTCCTATTCGTTGGGTTCTTTGATACAGCTGGTACACTTGTGGCTGTGGCAACACAGGCTGGTTTAATGAAAAATAATGAGCTGCCTCGTGCAGGAAGAGCACTTCTGGCGGATTCTTCTTCTATTGTTGTAGGTTCTATTCTTGGTACATCTACAACAACATCTTATGTTGAATCTAGCTCAGGTGTTGCTGCTGGTGCGCGTTCTGGTTTTGCAGCTGTTGTCACAGGGATTTTCTTCTTGCTTGCGATGTTCTTCTCACCGCTTTTATCCATCGTTACATCGAATGTAACAGCACCTGCTTTAATCATTGTCGGTGCACTGATGGTCGCTCCGCTGGCGAAGATTGCATGGGATCGTTTTGAAATTGCGGTACCAGCTTTCTTAACGATGATTATGATGCCACTGACTTACAGTATTGCAACAGGGATTGCGGTTGGCTTTATTTTCTACCCGATTACGATGATCTTTAAAGGAAAAGCGAAAGAAGTGCATCCAATTATGTACGGATTGTTTGTCATCTTTATTCTATATTTTGCTTTCTTAAATCATTAATTGAACATCCGAAACAGCAGCTCATGGAAGCTGCTGTTTTTTTGTTAAAAAAATCAAAACATAGTTGACTTATAGGAATTATGTGTTTATGATAAAAAGACATAATTCGCTGATTGGATCACCAAAGGCGCTTTGATTTCCTTTTTTAAGAGAAGGTTTCAGGGTGCCTTTTTTTCTTGCAGACATTCAAAAGGGGAGGAGATGTCTTTTGTCACGCTGGCTTCGACAGGTGATTGAACGAAAAAAGCAGGTGCTGATTCAAAAGCTCCTTTTATGGGGGCATGAAGAAGGGCAGGAAGCACTCATGCATTACACGATTCATGAGCTGGAAAATGAGGTTCTCTATTTAAAAGAGCGAAAACAAAAATAGGGGGATGAGCGATGGATGAACAAAAGCTGAATTATATTTTATCTGCCTTAAAAGGGATCGACTATGGATCAGTGGTCATCACCATTCATAATGGACATATTACACAGGTTGATACGACCAAAAAGACTCGGTTCCCCGCTCATCAGGAGAATCTCCGGGTCCAGCAAGGAAAGCGGAGTCAATATCGTTGACCATGAATTTCAACATTGATAAAAAGCTGATGGAGGCCGTCAGCTTTTTTGTTTTGTCTTATTTTCTCTCCATTTTAAAACCTCTGCTGCCTTTTATCCGTCTATTCGTATGAACGTCAAGGAATCTTGACTGAATAGAGAGACTCCGCTACTTTAAGAGGAGTCATCCGAACAGTTCATGCACTTTTAGCACTGTAAGGATTGGATAGGAGTTGATATGAGATGTTAGAGAAAGATCAAGATCAGGGGACATCTGAAAAGAAAAACGAAGAGTCATCAATAGATCAAGAAACAAGGCAATCCCGCCTCAGCCGCAGCGCTGCAAAACGAGGAAGAACCTCAAAAACTGCGGATGATGAGCGTTCAGCTATCCAGCGTATACTGCAAGGTGTAGGAGGCGCGTTTAAGCGTTATGGTTCATATGGACTGGCGATGTTAAAATCACCGAGCCGGGCCATTAATCAAGCGGAAACATTGCGTATGAAGTACGCCTGGATCTCGATTGTGTTATTCAGCGTGTTTTTTGCTTTAGGCAACTATGTTCAATTAAAGGCGTCAAAGACCCGTTTATTAGGCTTTGGCATTCATTATTCTTTTGGTGACGCCTTTTTGAGAGTGGCAGTCTTTACACTCATTGTGTTGACATTGATGATGCTTACCGTCTGGCTCCTCGGAAAGTACATGCTAAAAGGAAACATATCACTGAAAGAAGTGATCATGAAGTTTGGTGCTGCGCTTGTGCCGGTGTTGGTTTTATCCATCCTTTGGCTTGTATTTGCCATGCTGAATATTCCATATGTGACCGTCATAATATCTGTGATGATGTTTGTCGGCCTCCAGTTGATTGCGGTCGTGCTCTTTCGCTCGATTCAATCGGAGCATGATGCCGTACGTGGAGATTTGATGTATGCAGGCTGGGTCTTTTTATTGGTTGAGCTTGTCATCATTGCGCTGCTCTGGGGCATAGTCGGGGAGTATTTGATTCCATCACTTGTTCCTGTTCGATTCGGATAAAACACACTGAAAACCTCCTTTTTTGAAAAAGGGGGTTTTCATGTTGAGAAAAGAAAAAAACGGGTAAACTCTTGGTAACAAACACCATCCTTGTTGTCGAAAGATATATGTGTTTTGATCGCGTAAATTTGATTGTATCAAGGTATGTTCTCTAGTAGAATATGGGGTGCTTTATTTGATTTTTTAGTGCAGGGGGTTCGAATCGTGCTTCAACAACTTTTATCCAATGCGTTCACCATGGTTTTAATCATTTTAGTGATTAATATTGTTTATGTTTCTTTTTCCACCATGCGTTTGATTTTAACGATGAAAGGCAGACGGTACGCAGCTGCTTTTGCGGGTACGATCGAAATGCTCATTTATGTCATTGGGCTAAGTATCGTTTTAGATAACTTAGATCAAATACAAAATGTCATTGCGTATGCGCTAGGTTATGGGATGGGGATCATTGTCGGGATGAAAATTGAAGAGAAGCTGGCACTTGGCTACACAACTGTTAACGTGATCACAAAAGAATTGGATGTCGATCTCCCAAGACAATTGAGAGAAAAAGGATATGGTGTCACCAGCTGGGTAGCAGGCGGTCTTGAAGGAGACCGGACAGCATTGCAAATTTTAACACCGAGAAAATATGAACTGCAATTATATGAAACGATTAAGACGCTGGATTCAAAGGCGTTTATCATTTCATATGAGCCCAAATCGATTCACGGCGGCTTCTGGGTGAAGGCTGTGAAGAAAAGGAGAATTAAAGAATGACCGCAAAACCAAAGAAGAAAAAATTCTATGTGGAAGACAACATGACGATTGATCAAGTGTTGTCCCAGATGGCAGCGGAAGGCTACTCGCCTGTCCGTCGAATGGAGGAACCGATTTTTCAAGAAAAGAAGGAAAATGGGTCGATTCAGATCATTCCGATTGGGAAAAAAATCGTATTTGAAGGAAAAATAGTCTAAATCCGAACATTAAAACGACGACTTCATAGATTGTTCGATAAATCCGTTGACATCATGAACATCCGTTGTTAAGATAAACATGAAATCAAAACACGAGCCTCATATAATCTTGGGAATATGGCCCATAAGTTTCTACCCAGTTACCGTAAATGACTGGACTATGCAGGATAGTGAACAAAACTGACATGGCAATTCAAAAGCGAACAGCGCTTACCATGGCCCGGTTTGTGTTGCTTCCTAACAATGCAATGCAAATCGGGCCTTTTTGTTCGGCGTTTGACAAGCTGCTTAGGTTTGGGAAGCGTGTCAAACGATACAAAATCGAATATCAGCTTAAAGGTGGGGACAAAATGAAGCCGCTTGTAGGTGTCATCATGGGAAGTACATCTGATTGGGAAACAATGAAAAATGCGTGCGACATCTTAGAGGAATTAAACATTCCGTACGAAAAACAGGTAGTATCCGCACACCGGACACCTGACTTGATGTTTGAATATGCGACTGAAGCAAGAGGTAAAGGACTAAAGGTCATCATTGCCGGTGCTGGAGGCGCAGCACATTTACCGGGGATGGTCGCAGCAAAAACGACACTGCCGGTCATTGGTGTGCCTGTACAATCAAAGGCACTAAACGGGCTGGATTCCTTATTATCCATTGTTCAAATGCCAGGCGGTGTACCAGTTGCTACAGTAGCCATTGGCAAAGCCGGTGCAACAAATGCAGGCCTTCTTGCCGCACAAATGATTTCAGCATTTGATGAAAAGGTCGCAGCTCGCCTTGAAGAAAGAAGAGAGCAGACAAAACAGACTGTACTAGAAAGCAGTGATCAGCTTGGCTAAGCAGACCATTTTTCCAAACGCAACCATCGGGATCATTGGCGGCGGACAGCTTGGCAGATATATGGCTGTCAGCGCAAAGCAAATGGGGTACCGGGCAGCAGTTCTAGACCCAGTTGCACAATCTCCTTGCGGACAGGTTGCCGATAAAGAAATCACAGCCGCATATAGTGACCTTGAAGCGATTCGAAAGCTGGCAGACATCAGCGATGTGGTGACTTATGAGTTTGAAAATATTGATTATGATGCACTCAATCAGCTGAAGGAAGAAGCCTATTTACCACAAGGAAGCGACCTTCTCCTTTTAACTCAAAATCGTGAGACCGAGAAAAAAGGAATTGTAGACGCAGGCTGTGAAGTAGCGCCTTACCGCATCATTCATGATGAAAAAGAGCTGGAAGACGCAGTGGACGTGCTTGGTTTGCCAGCCGTGCTGAAAACATGCAGAGGCGGCTACGACGGAAAAGGACAGTACGTCATTAAAGAAAAAGGACAGCTTCAGGAAGCAGCTGCACTGCTCACACATGGAACTTGTATTTTAGAAAGCTGGGTTCCATTCCAAATGGAGCTATCAGTGATCGTCACTCGTTCTGTTCATGGAGAGATTGCAGTATTCCCAGTCGCTGAGAACATTCATAAGCATAATATTTTGTTCCAAAGCATTGTGCCTGCAAGGGTAGAGAGCCGCATTCAGGAGAAGGCGAAAGAACTGGCAACAACACTGGCTGAAAAGCTGGGGCTGGTTGGTACTCTTGCTGTAGAACTGTTCCTGACAAATGACGGAAAGCTGCTCGTCAATGAACTGGCACCGCGCCCGCATAATTCTGGTCATTATACACTCGATTTATGTGAGACAAGTCAGTTTGAACAGCACGTCCGCGCTATATGTGGTTTGCCGCTTGGCGGTACAGCCCTTTTATCAGAGGGAATGATGGTGAATTTATTAGGCGATGAAGTGGACATTCCAAAAGAGCATCCTGAGCTTCTCAAAGAAGCGAAGCTTTATCTATATGGAAAGCATGAAGTAAAAGCCGGCCGCAAAATGGGGCATATGACGTTTATGAAACAGCTCGATGATGAGTGGATGACAAACATCACAAAGATATGGACTGAAAGAGATGGAGGAAACGGGAAATGATCGAACGTTACGCACGACCAGAAATGTCAGCAATCTGGACAGAGGAAAACAAATTTAATGCATGGCTTGAAGTAGAAATTCTCGCTTGTGAAGCTTGGGCAGAGCTTGGCGTCATTCCGAAAGAAGACGTTGTGACAATGCGCAAAAATGCAAGCTTTGATATTGGACGTATTTTAGAGATTGAACAAGACACGCGCCACGACGTGGTTGCCTTTACGCGTGCTGTCTCTGAATCTCTAGGAGAAGAAAGAAAGTGGGTTCATTACGGATTAACATCGACAGACGTAGTGGATACGGCGCTTTCATATCTATTAAAACAGGCGAACGATATCCTGCTCAAGGACATTGAGAGATTTGTTGACATACTAAAAGAAAAAGCAAAAGAGCACAAATATACGGTCATGATGGGCCGTACACACGGTGTACACGCTGAACCGACAACATTTGGCCTGAAGCTTGCTCTTTGGTACGAAGAAATGAAGCGTAACCTAGAACGTTTTAAACAAGCAAAAGATGGCATTGAATATGGCAAAATCTCTGGAGCTGTTGGCACATATGCGAACATCGACCCGTTTGTTGAGCAATATGTATGTGAGAAGCTTGGCATCAAAGCTGCACCAATTTCAACCCAAACCTTGCAGCGTGACCGCCATGCAGATTACATGGCTACTCTTGCTTTAGTCGCAACGAGCATTGAGAAATTTGCTGTTGAAATTCGTGGTCTTCAAAAGAGTGAAACACGTGAAGTAGAAGAGTTCTTTGCCAAAGGACAAAAAGGGTCATCAGCGATGCCGCATAAGCGTAACCCAATCGGTTCTGAGAATATGACGGGAATTGCCCGCGTGATCCGTGGATATATGCTGACAGCTTATGAAAATGTACCGCTTTGGCATGAGCGTGATATTTCTCATTCATCTGCTGAGCGCATCATTTTACCAGATGCCACGATTGCACTGAACTATATGCTCAACCGTTTCTCAAACATCGTGAAAAACTTAACGGTTTTCCCTGAGAACATGAAACGCAACATGGACCGCACACTTGGCTTAATTTACTCACAGCGCGTTCTTCTTGCATTAATCGATACAGGCATGGCACGTGAAGAGGCATATGACACAGTTCAGCCAAAGGCGATGGAAGCGTGGGAGAAACAAGTGCCGTTCCGTTCATTAGTAGAAGCAGAAGAAAAAATCACGTCACGCTTAACACCTGAACAAATCGCTGACTGCTTCGATTACAACTATCATTTGAAAAATGTCGATATGATTTTCGAACGTCTAGGTCTTGCGTAAGAAATGGGCCGCCTGCTTGCCAGGCGCCCAATCCTGAAAATTGCCAACATTCAAATTAGGAGGCCAACCTGAATGACTGTGAAACAAGAACTTCTCTACGAAGGCAAAGCGAAAAAAATCTATCAGACCGATGACGAGCATATTTTATATGTCGAATATAAAGACTCAGCTACAGCATTTAACGGCGAAAAGAAAGCCGAAATCGAAGGCAAAGGCAGACTGAACAACGAAATTTCGAGCTTAATCTTTCAAATGCTGCATGAGAAAGGAATCAACAATCACTTTGTGAAACGCCTTTCTGAAACAGAGCAGCTCATTCAAAAGGTGCAGATTGTTCCGCTTGAAGTGGTTGTACGAAATGTAGTGGCAGGCAGTATGTCAAAACGCCTCGGCATTCCAGAGGGAACGAAACTGGACACACCTTTGATTGAGTTTTACTACAAAGATGATGCGCTCGGCGATCCGCTCATTACAGAAGATCATATCCGCATTTTAGATGCAGCGACACCAGAGCAGGTCGAGGAAATGAAACAAATCACAAGACAAGTGAATGAAGAGTTAAAACAAATCTTCTCAGACTGCCATGTGAATTTAATTGATTTCAAGCTTGAATTCGGAATAGATCACGAGAATCGTATTTTGCTAGCTGATGAGATTTCACCTGATACGTGCAGGCTTTGGGACAAAGATACAAACGAAAAGCTTGATAAAGACGTGTTCAGACGAAACCTGGGCGGCTTAACGAATGCATACGAAGAAATTTTCAAAAGACTTGGAGGCCATAAACATGTATAAAGTGAAAATTTTTGTCAGCTTAAAAGAGAGCGTTCTTGATCCACAAGGAAGTGCCGTGCAGCACGCTTTGCACAGCATGTCTTATCAGGAAGTAAAGGATGTCCGTATCGGGAAATACATGGAGCTTGTCATTGAAAAATCAGATCGTGATTTAGACACAGTCGTCAAAGAAATGTGCGAAAAATTACTTGCCAACACGGTGATTGAAGATTACCGCTATGAGGTGGAGGAGGTTGTCGCACAGTGAAGTTTGCAGTGATCGTCTTGCCTGGCTCTAACTGTGATATCGATATGTACCATGCGATTCAAGATGAGTTAGGTGAACAAGTTGAATATGTATGGCACGACGAAACAAGTCTTGACGGATTTGACGGTGTACTCGTACCAGGCGGTTTCTCTTATGGGGATTACTTAAGATGTGGTGCGATCGCCCGCTTCTCAAACATCATGCCGGCGGTGAAAAAAGCAGCTGAGGAAGGAAAACCTGTTCTTGGTGTATGTAACGGGTTCCAAATTCTTCAGGAGCTTGGCATTCTTCCGGGTGCGATGAGACGAAATAAAGACTTGAAATTTATCTGTCGTCCAGTTGAACTCATTGTAGAAAACAACGAAACGCAATTTACAAGCGGTTATCAAAAAGGCGAATCCATTACGATTCCTGTAGCGCACGGTGAAGGCAACTTCTACTGTGATGAAGAAACTTTAGCGAAGCTCATTGAACGCGGCCAAATCGCTTTCACTTACGGAGACGATATTAACGGCAGTGTGAATCGTATTGCAGGTGTAACGAATGAAGAGGGCAATGTACTCGGCATGATGCCGCACCCTGAGCGCGCGGTTGATTCATTACTAGGCAGCGCAGACGGACTTAAATTGTTTCAATCTATCGTGAAAAATTGGAGGGACACTCATGTCACTACTGCTTGAACCAAGTCACAAGCAAATTAAAGAAGAGAAATTGTATCAGCAAATGGGATTGAGTGATGAAGAATTCGCTTTAATCGAATCCATTATTGGCAGGCTGCCAAACTACACAGAAACGGGCATTTTTTCTGTCATGTGGTCAGAGCATTGCAGTTATAAAAACTCAAAGCCTGTTTTAAGCAAATTCCCGACAAAAGGAGAGCACGTCCTTCAAGGTCCTGGGGAAGGCGCTGGAATCGTTGATATTGGAGACAACCAAGCGGTTGTATTTAAAATCGAATCACATAACCATCCATCTGCGATTGAACCGTATCAAGGAGCGGCGACAGGTGTCGGCGGAATTATCCGTGATGTATTCTCCATGGGTGCGCGTCCAATTGCTGTATTAAACTCTCTTCGTTTTGGTGAACTGACTTCACCGCGCGTGAAGTACTTGTTTGAAGAAGTAGTGGCAGGGATCGCAGGCTATGGAAACTGTATCGGAATTCCAACAGTCGGCGGAGAGGTTCATTTCGATCAAAGCTATGAAGGCAACCCGCTCGTAAATGCAATGTGTGTTGGATTAATCAACCATGAAGACATCAAAAAAGGGCAGGCAAAAGGTGTCGGCAACACGGTCATGTACGTTGGTGCCAAAACGGGACGTGACGGAATTCACGGTGCAACATTTGCATCTGAGGAATTTTCTGATGAATCAGAAGAAAAACGCTCAGCAGTTCAAGTCGGTGATCCATTCATGGAAAAACTGCTGCTTGAAGCGTGCCTTGAAGTCATCAAAAACGATGCACTCGTTGGAATTCAGGATATGGGAGCGGCTGGCTTAACAAGCTCAAGTGCGGAAATGGCGAGTAAAGCAGGTTCTGGTATCGAGATGAATCTAGACCTTATCCCGCAGCGTGAAACAGGCATGTCAGCATACGAAATGATGCTGTCTGAATCTCAAGAGAGAATGCTTCTGGTCATTGAAAAAGGCCGTGAACAAGAAATCATTGATATTTTTGAAAAATACGATCTTGAAGCGGTATCAGTCGGTCATGTGACAGACGATAAAATGCTTCGTTTACTTCATCAAGGTGAAGTAGTATGTGAGCTTCCTGTTGATGCACTTGCAGAAGAAGCGCCGGTTTATCACAAGCCATCAAGTGAGCCTGCATACTATCGTGAGTTTTTAGAAACAAAAGTTGAAGCACCTGCTATCACAGATGCAGCCGACACGTTAAAGCAGCTTCTCCAGCAGCCGACAATTGCAAGTAAAGAATGGGTTTATGATCAATATGACTACATGGTTCGGACAAATACAGTCGTTGCACCAGGCTCTGATGCGGGCGTTTTAAGAATCCGCGGAACGAAAAAAGCCCTTGCGATGACAACCGATTGTAACGCACGTTATCTCTACCTTGATCCAGAGGTCGGCGGGAAAATCGCAGTCGCAGAAGCAGCACGTAACATTGTGTGCTCAGGCGCTCGTCCGCTTGCAGTAACAGATAACCTGAACTTCGGTAACCCAGAAAAACCAGAAATTTTCTGGCAAATTGAAAAATCTGCTGACGGTATTAGTGAAGCGTGCCGCAAGCTAAGCACACCAGTTATCGGTGGTAACGTCTCTTTATATAACGAATCAAATGGTACAGCGATTTACCCAACACCAGTCATTGGGATGGTTGGTTTGGTTGAAGATACAACTCATATTACGACGCAGTCGTTCCAGCAGGCTGGCGATGTGATTTTCGTCATTGGTGAGACGAAGGAAGAATTCGCAGGCAGTGAGCTTCAAAAGATGACAGAAGGCCGTATTTACGGAAAAGCACCAGAAATTGATTTGGATGTAGAGCTCACTCGTCAGGAAGCCCTTCTTGCTGCGATTCAAAACGGACTTGTTCAATCAGCACACGATGTGTCTGAAGGCGGTCTTGGTGTTGCACTTGCTGAAAGTACATTTGGAACAGACGGTCTTGGCGCTCATATCCAAATTGATCTAAACAGCAAAGCTTCATTATTCAGTGAAACACAGTCACGTTTTGTCGTCACAGTAAAACCAGAGCACCGCGAAGCGTTTTCTGCGGCTGTCAAAGATGCGAAAGAAGTTGGAACGGTCACAAATGATGGGGTATTCACTGTCAAAAATCAAGAAGGACAACAATGGATTCATGCAGCGGTCAACGAGCTTGAACGCGCATGGAAAGGAGCGATCCCATGCTTGCTGAAATCAGAGGCTTAAACGAAGAGTGTGGCGTCTTTGGGGTTTGGGGACACGAAGAAGCCCCGCAAATCACATATTACGGATTGCATAGTCTTCAGCACCGAGGACAAGAGGGTGCGGGAATCATTGCAACAGATGGTGAAAACCTGACGGCACATAAAGGCCTTGGACTGATTACGGAAGTCTTTCAAAACGGTGAGCTAAAGGATTTGAAAGGAAAAGGTGCGATCGGACACGTTCGGTATGCGACAGCAGGCGGAGGCGGCTTTGAAAATGTGCAGCCCCTCTTCTTCCGCTCGCAAAACAACGGCAGTCTTGCCCTTGCTCATAATGGGAACTTAGTGAATGCAACGCAATTAAAGCAGCAGCTAGAGAACCAGGGGAGTATATTCCAAACATCTTCTGACACTGAGGTGCTTGCTCATTTAATTAAGCGCAGCGGCTATGTTGAATTGAAAGAGCAGATCAAAAATGCCCTGTCCATGCTTAAAGGCGCATATGCTTTCTTAATTATGACGGAAACAGAAATGATTGTGGCTCTTGATCCGAACGGCTTACGTCCGCTTTCACTTGGTATGCTTGGGGACGCATATGTTGTTGCTTCTGAAACATGTGCATTTGATGTTGTCGGTGCCACGTATTTACGAGATGTGGAGCCTGGAGAAATGCTGATCATTAATGATGAAGGCCTGAAATCTGAACGCTTCTCCATGAACATTAACCGCAGCATGTGCAGCATGGAATACATTTATTTCTCAAGACCTGACAGCAATATCAATGGCATCAACGTGCATAGTGCGAGAAAGAACCTTGGCAAAAAGCTTGCCGAGGAAGCGCATGTCGAAGCGGATGTCGTGACAGGTGTACCAGATTCGAGTATTTCTGCAGCGATTGGATATGCCGAAGCAACAGGTATTCCATATGAGCTCGGTTTAATTAAAAACCGTTATGTCGGACGGACTTTTATTCAGCCGTCTCAAGCATTGCGTGAGCAGGGCGTGCGCATGAAGCTGTCTGCTGTGCGCGGGGTCGTCGAAGGAAAACGTGTCGTGATGGTCGATGATTCCATCGTACGCGGAACTACGAGCCGCCGTATTGTGACGATGCTAAGAGAAGCGGGTGCGACGGAAGTCCATGTACGCATTAGTTCACCGCCTATCGCACATCCATGTTTTTATGGAATTGATACGTCCACACATGAAGAGCTGATTGCTTCTTCTCATTCAGTGGAAGAAATTAGACAGGAAATCGGTGCAGACTCCATTGCATTTTTATCCGTAGACGGTTTAATGGACGGGATTGGCAGGAAGTATGATGATCCGCAGCGCGGTCAATGTTTAGCATGCTTTACTGGGAAATATCCGACTGAAATTTATGAAGATACTGTTCTTCCGCATGTGAAGGAAACAGCACTGACGAAATAATCGAATAAAGGAGCAGCAGTCAAGATGATTTGATATGCTGCTCTTTCATTCTGCTGAAAATAAATGGAAGAGAAGCAGCTAAAAGGAGTGAATGGGATGTCAGAAGCATATAAAAACGCCGGTGTCGACATCGAAGCAGGATACGAAGCCGTCAAACGAATGAAAACACACGTGGAACGTACAAAAAGAGCAGGCGTCATGGGTGCTCTAGGCGGATTTGGCGGTATGTTTGATTTATCTGAGCTGCCATACAAAAAGCCCGTTCTTGTCTCAGGAACAGATGGTGTCGGAACAAAATTAAAGCTTGCCTTTTTAATGGATCAACACGATACGATCGGTGTTGATGCCGTGGCAATGTGTGTGAACGATGTGCTGGCACAAGGGGCAGAGCCGCTCTTTTTCTTAGATTACTTAGCAGTTGGTAAAGCAGATCCGATAAAAATTGAATCAATCGTCAAAGGTGTGGCTGACGGCTGTGAGCAGTCTGGTTCAGCGCTTGTCGGCGGAGAAACAGCAGAGATGCCGGGTCTTTACACAGAAGATGAATATGATATTGCTGGTTTTTCAGTAGGCGTCGTTGAAAAGGATGAAATTGTGACAGGAGAGAGCATCAAAGAGGGGCACTTGCTTATTGGACTCAGCTCAAGCGGAATTCATAGCAATGGGTACTCTCTTGTTCGTAAAGTATTGCTGGAAGACGCTGGTCTGGATCTGCATCAAACGTATGAACCTTTTACAAGACCGCTTGGAGAAGAGCTTCTTGAACCGACCAAAATTTATGTGAAGCCTGTTCTTAAACAAGTGAAAGCCGGCAAGATTGACGGCATGGCACATGTGACAGGCGGCGGCTTTATTGAAAATTTACCGCGTATGCTGCCTGAAGGGCTTGGCGTTGAGATTGATAACGGCTCATGGCCAGTACCGCCAATTTTCTCCTTTATTCAAGAAAAAGGACAGTTAAAGGCAGAAGAAATGTTCAACGTGTTTAATATGGGCATTGGTTTTGTCTTAGCGGTAAAAGAAGATGACCTTGTCGAAGTGATCAGAGGACTTGAAGAAGACGGAGAGAAAGCATTTCTCATCGGCCGTGTTCAAAAAGGAGAAGGTGTCACATTCGGCGGTGGAAGCCTCTCATGAAGAAGTTTGCGATCTTCGCCTCTGGAAGCGGGACGAATTTTCAAGCCATTATGGATACATTAAAAAAAGAACAGTGGCAGGCAGAGGCCGCCATTGTGATTTGTGATAAACCGGGTGCAAAGGTGCTGGAGCGTGCTGAGAAAGAGGGCATTCCCTCCTTTGCCTTTACCCCGAAGGCTTTTCCGAATA
The DNA here is from genome assembly GCF_014250435.1 of Bacillus sp. PAMC28571. NCBI lineage: Bacteria > Bacillati > Bacillota > Bacilli > Caryophanales > Bacillaceae > Bacillus > Bacillus sp. PAMC28571. The sequence goes on from NZ_CP060191.1 coordinate 361,762, forward strand.
AAGCCGCTTTTGAACAAACGATCATTGAACAGCTTAGGCTGCATGAAGTGGAATGGATTTTCCTTGCTGGGTATATGAGACTGATTGGTCCAACATTACTTGAAGCATTCAGAGGGAAAATTGTCAATATCCACCCGTCCTTGCTGCCAGCCTTCCCAGGGCTGGATGCCATTGGACAAGCCTATCAAGCAGGCGTCAAAGTGGCGGGTATCACCGTCCATTTTGTCGATGAAGGCATGGATACAGGTCCGATCATTGACCAAGCGTCGATTTACATCGAACAAGGGGAAGAGCTTGAATCGATTGAAAAAAGAATGCATGAACTAGAACACACACTATATCCAAAAGTGATCAAATCACTTTTAGAATTATCTTAATGAGGTGACGAAGGCATGACGATCAAACGCGCATTAATCAGTGTTTCCGATAAAACGAATCTTGTACCTTTTGTGAAAGAATTAACAGAACTTGGCGTTGAAGTGATTTCAACTGGAGGTACACATAAGCTTCTTCAAGAGAACGGCATTGATGTCATTGGAATTTCAGAAGTCACTGGATTCCCTGAAATCATGGACGGACGACTCAAAACACTTCACCCGAACATTCATGGCGGGCTTTTAGCAGTGAGAGAAAACGATGAGCATATGGCACAGATTGAGAAGCATGGCATTCAGCCGATTGATCTTGTTGTCGTGAATCTCTATCCATTCAAAGAGACGATCTCAAAAGACGATGTGACGTATGAAGAAGCGATTGAAAACATTGATATTGGCGGACCGGGAATGCTTCGTGCAGCATCAAAAAACCACCAAGACGTCACAGTGATTGTCGATCCTCGTGACTATGATACAGTCATCCAGCAAATCAAAGAAGGCGGCGTGTCACTCGAGAAAAAACGTGAGCTCGCTGCAAAGGTATTCCGTCATACGGCTGCTTACGATGCTCTGATTGCGGATTACTTAACAAACTTTGTGGGCGAAACAGAGCCAGAACAGTTCACTGTCACGTTTGAGAAAAAACAATCCCTTCGTTATGGAGAAAACCCGCACCAAGCGGCGACTTTCTATGAAAATGCTCTTCCAGCCAAAGGTTCTTTGGCTACTGCAAAGCAATTACATGGAAAAGAACTTTCCTACAACAATATCAAAGATGCAGATGCCGCTCTTCAAATTGTACGTGAATTCACGGAGCCAGCAGCTGTTGCTGTGAAGCATATGAACCCGTGCGGCGTTGGTACAGGAGAAACGATTGCAGAAGCATTTGACCGAGCATTCAAAGCAGATGAGACGTCTATTTTTGGCGGCATTGTGGCACTTAACCGTGAAGTAGACAAACAAACGGCTGAGGTGCTGCATACGATTTTCTTAGAAATTGTCATCGCCCCATCGTTCAGCCAAGAAGCACTTGACGTGTTAACAGCGAAAAAGAATCTTCGTCTATTAACATTAGATGTAGAAGCGGATCTCGGGAAAAAGGAAAAGCAGCTGACAAGTGTCCATGGCGGACTGCTTGTTCAGGATATTGACACGTACGGCTTAGAGGAAGCAACGATTTCTATTCCAACGAAAAGAGAACCAACAGAAGACGAATGGAAAGACTTAAAGCTTGCTTGGAAAGTAGTCAAGCATGTGAAATCAAATGCTATTGTCCTTGCGAAAGATCAAATGACAGCAGGAATCGGTGCTGGTCAAATGAACCGCGTGGGCTCAGCTAACATTGCAATTGAGCAAGCTGGTGAAAAGGCAAAAGGAAGCGCACTAGGCTCTGATGCATTCTTCCCAATGGGCGATACAGTGGAAGCTGCTGCAAAGGCAGGCGTCACAGCGATCATTCAGCCAGGCGGATCTATTCGTGATGAAGAATCGATTCAAAAAGCAGATGAATACGGCATCGCCATGGTCTTCACTGGCGTTAGACATTTCAAACATTAAGGGGATGACAGTGTGAACGTATTAATTATCGGCAGAGGCGGAAGAGAGCATACCATCGCATGGAAAGTGAATCAAAGTGAACTTGTCAGCCAAGTATTTGTCGCACCCGGCAATGATGGAATGACAGATGCTGCGAAGCTTGTACCAATCGACGAAGGCGATCATGAGGCGTTAATTCGTTTTGCAAAAGAAAACGAAATCGGCTTAACCATTGTCGGTCCAGAGGTCCCTTTAATCGCAGGTATCGTTGATGCATTTGAAGAAGCAGGTCTAAAAGTATTTGGACCGAATGCAAAAGCTGCGGTCATTGAAGGCTCAAAGGAATTTGCAAAAGACTTAATGAAGAACTACGATATCCCAACAGCCGCTTACGCTGCTTTTACATCGTTTGAAGAAGCAAAAGCATATGTAGAAGAAAAGGGTGCGCCGATTGTCATTAAAGCAGACGGGCTTGCCGCAGGAAAAGGCGTCACAGTGGCCATGACGCTGGAAGAGGCCGTCGATTGTCTGCATGATTTCTTAGAGGATGAAAAGTTTGGCGATGCAAGTGCATCTGTTGTCATCGAAGAATTTTTAACAGGCGAAGAATTTTCACTCATGGCCTTTGTCAACGGAGAAAAGGTGTACCCGATGGTGATTGCGCAGGATCACAAACGGGCCTTTGAAGATGACAAAGGGCCGAACACTGGCGGAATGGGCGCTTATTCACCAGTTCCGCAAATTTCAGATGAAGTGGTTCAGAAAGCCGTGGAAGATGTTGTGAAACCGGCAGCTCGCGCGATGGTGCAGGAAGGGCGTCCATTTACAGGCATTTTATATGCAGGTTTAATGCTGACACCAGAAGGCTCAAAGGTGATTGAATTCAATGCACGCTTTGGCGACCCTGAAACGCAGGTGGTTCTCCCTCGTCTTGAATCAGATTTAGTCCAAGTATTCCTCGATATTCTTGATGGAAAAGATGTGGACTTACAGTGGAAAGACACTGCGGCTGTCAGTGTGGTTCTTGCATCAGAAGGATACCCAGAAGACTATGCAAAAGGCACACCGATCGGTGCCTTGCAAACGACTGTCTCTGATGTCGTGACCTTCCATGCAGGAACAAAAAAAGAAAACGATCAATTCGTCACAAATGGCGGACGTGTAGCGAATGTGACCGCATTTGACGACACATTTGAAGCGGCAAGATCAAGAGTGTATGAAGCGGTTGAAGAAATCATACAGCCAGGTCTATTTTATCGCCGTGACATCGGTGCCCGTGCACTGAAGGCTGCGGGGAAAAACGTTTAATCAAAACACCTTTCTATCTGATGAGATGGAAAGGTGTTTTTTGTTCATGAGAAGGGATGCCGGCGGAATATGAAGAAGTAGTATGGGATGACGAGTTTATGAGGAGGCAGCATGGTCATTCAAGGAATTATTCTATTTGCAATCGTGTTACTTATTTTATTTATACTGTTCTCAAATCTCATCATGTATGAAGCGAGAAAGCAAAACAAAGCCAAAAAAGGCTCAGCCATTCGGTATATGATCATGTCGATTTTTTCTGGTATCGTCATTGTTTCATTTTCCATTTGGATTTTTTTTATTAGCTGATTTATAAGAGAGGATGAGTATATGGTGCAATTGAAGGAACTTGCGAACAAGCGTTTTTCTGCCTCGATCTGTATTGATTCATTTAATGAGCGAATCCGTTTGGATGACTACAGCGGCAGGGTGCGGGATGTGATTCAGTCGGTTCTTCAGGAAGCGGCAGACTCCAAGGCTTCTAAGGTCATTGTGAAAGTCAGGCGTGAGCATATGCCTCTTTTTTTAGAAAAAGGCTTTCGGCTTGAAGGCGTGTTTTCTCATTATTTTCTTGGAAGTGATGCGTACGGCATGTCGCTCTTTCTGACGGAGGATCGAATGAACAGCCCGTATTGGCTGAAGGAAGATGAAATTGTTGCGTCTATTCAGGAAAAGCCTCTCAAAAAAGACCAAGGCACGTGGCAGGATGAGTATGTGATGCGGAAAGCGGATACGCAGGATATTCACAAGCTGGCAAAGCTCTATGATGCCGTTTTTGAAACGTATCCTACGCCAATGAATGAGCCAGATTACATCCAAAAGGTGATGGAGGAAGGGACCGTCTTTTATGCCGTTGAACATGACGGTCACATTGTGAGTGCAGCATCCGCTGAAATCAATGCGCCGTATGGTCATGCGGAATTAACAGATTGTGCGACCCTTCCATCATACAGAAAACTAGGATTCATGCATCATTTGATTCTAGCACTCGAAAAAGAACTTCAATCCATGCACATCTATGTCTTTTATTCTCTCGCACGTGCACTGTCCTATGGAATGAACCAAGTGTTTTATCAGCTCGGCTATACGTATACCGGGCGTTTCCAAAACAACTGCTATATTTTTGACAAAATTGAAGATATGAATCTATGGGTGAAAACGCCGAATGAATCATGAAATGGTTCTCATCTGATCAAGCAGACCAGATAGGCGGTACGCCATGATACTGAGCTGCAGCTTCATCCGATCATCTGTTGATTTGAGGCTGCAGCCTGTTCTCGTTTCAATTTGTTTCAGCCGGTAGCTTAATGTATGCCTGTGAATAAACAATTCTCCCGCAGATTTTTGAATATTTTCATTGTGTGCCAAATACACTTCGAGTGTATGGATCAGGTCAGCGCCCTGTTTTTTCGTATAAAGCAAGGGACTTAACAGCTCCACGTAAAAGTCATGCAAATTCATACCCGCTTCATTCATTTCAAGCAGCATCCCGTATAAGCCGAGCTTTTGATAATGAATGATGCATTCGTCTGTCTTTAAAAGCGGAAGAAGCCTTGCTGCATACTGCGCTTCCTTCGCGCTTTTTGAAAAGAGACCGATCTGGTCATAGGCTCTCCCAATGCCAATCACAATCGGGTGGACGGGAAAAAAATAAGACCAAGTGCTTCGGCACTCTTCTGCTGCACGATACCACTCCGCTTCTTGAAACGCTTTTTTTCCTGCTGGTGTAAGAACAAAAATGGAATCGAGCCTTGTCTTAAGTAAAAAAGGAATATGTCTGCGTTCAAATATCGACGTGAGTAATTGAGATAGGCGCTGCATCATTTGGTGATCGAGCTGTGTGTGCTGATGCTGAAATTGAAAGTAGATGACCACCTGCTCATCGCTCATATCGTATTGCAGCTTTGTTGCCTGTTCGACCACATAGCTTTCTTCTGTGTATTGCTGCTGCAAAATATCATCTAACAAATGACCTTGCATTTGGTTTTCTGTATCTTGAATGGCTTTTTGCTTCAGCCATTCAATCGCATACACCGCCCCGGCATGCTCGATGGCAATCGCGTCGAGATGATGCCACGCATCCTTTTTCTTTAAAGATACAATAAATCCGAAAATATCGCCCATCGCAATTACTGGGCATGCAGCGAGGACAAACGCACCGCACGTGTCATAAACGAGCCTTCCTTTCTCCTCAGCCTGCTTGAGAAGAGGCGTCGTTTCGATTGGTTCATGATCTGTCAAAAAGCCAAAAGCAGGAGAGTACGTCACTTCATCTTTGATGAGATGAGCTGCTGTTTGCTGTAAAAAAACATCAAGCACAACGATGTTCGCCGAAGTGAGATGTGCCAGCTCATCTGTAATTTGGGTGACATTTTTATTGCTGACATTTAAATGGGTTAGTCTTTGGTGAATGGCTGAAGAATATTTAAGCTGATGGAGCTGGCTGCTGACGATTTGCTCTAGAACGGCTTTTGTAATGTCTGAGAAGTTGACATGTGAAGGAATCTCGATGAGTGGAATGCCGCTGTTTTTGGCAGCTTCGATCAGTGATGCCGGAATTTCCGTTAAGTATACGCCTTTATAAATCGCAATGGCCGATAGACGTTGAGATTGAATCAGCTCCTCAAGCCGGGCACGCCTTTCTAGATTGTCTGCAAGCCCAAAGCCGGTTGTGACGAGCAGCTCCCCTTCTGAAAGCCTTGAAGTATCTTCGATAATTTCCACGATGGTCACCCACTGAATGAGGCGGTCCAGTCCATTTTCCCCAGCAAGCAGCTTTGTTTCCTTCATGATATCGAGCGAGAGTGCATCTTTGACGAGAATCGCCATAGACTCATGACCTCCTTTTGAACACTCTTATACACGATGTATAAAAAATGCGTGTGAAATTCGGGCATGTGGCGAATGGAGGATGACTGCCCTCTTGATTAAGCTAATCTTATAACAAGTATACAAAATTTTCTTGCGATTCATGAAAAAAGAAAGATGCAGCTGCTGACGAGAGAGGGAGGAATGACAAAGTGGAGACCCGGGATTACTTAATCAAACCAATGTTGAATCAGCATTATCCTGTGGCTGTGAAAGGAGAGGGGATTTATTTATATGATCGGGACGGGAAAAAATATTTAGACGGCTCATCGGGTGCTGTCACGGCGAGTATTGGACATGGCATACGAGACATCATTGATGCCATGACAGAGCAAGCGGAAAAGGTGAGCTTTACGTACAGGTCACAATTCACAAATGAACCAGCAGAAGAACTTGCCTATGAATTGAGTACACTCTGCCCAGGGAACCTGAACTGGTCTTTTTTTGTCGGAAGCGGATCAGAGGCAACAGAAACCGCCATGAAAATAGCCATTCAGCATTGGCAGGAGCAGGGGAAGGCTGAGAAGAATCACATCATCTCAAGATGGATGAGTTATCACGGCATCACACTCGGTGCGCTGTCGATGTCAGGACATATTGCAAGGAGAGAGCGCTTTGAACCACTGCTCGAAAAACACCCGGTGCTGTCTCCGCCATACAGCTATCGTTCGTGGCTGCCAAAGGAAGAAAGCAAGCAGGTCGAATGGTATGTACAGGAATTTAAAACCGTCATCCAGCGTATAGGAAAAGAGAGGATTGCGGCTTTTATTGCAGAGCCGATTGTTGGAGCAGCGGGCGCGGCGCTTGTTCCGCCAGATGGATATTTTGCGGCGATGAAGCGAGTTTGTGAGGAAAACGATATTTTAATGATTGCAGATGAAGTCATGACAGGCTTTGGACGAACTGGGAAAATGTTTGCCATGGAACATTGGGGCGTCGTACCAGATATTATGGTACTCGGAAAAGGCATGAGCGCCGGCTATTCACCGATTGCGGCAGCTGTCTCAGCGGATCATGTGATTGCACCGATTCTCAGCGGTTCGGGCTCTGTGATGGCAGGCCACACTTATAGCGGCAATCCGCTTTCAGCAGCCGTCTCACTGGCTGTCATTCGATATATGAAAAAACACCAGCTTTCAGAACGGGCTGATCTGTCTGGCCGATATTTAATGAATGCTTTAAAGGATTTGCAAACAAATCATTCCATCATAGGAGATGTGAGAGGAAAGGGGCTGCTCATTGGCATTGAATTTGTCGCAGACCGATTATCGAAAACACCATTTCCTGCTCATGCTCAAATGACACATTTAGTTGTGGAGACGGCCAAGCAAAATGGTTTGCTTGTTTACCCAGCAAGCGCTGGAGAGGATGGTGTAGGAGGTGCAGCGGTCATGATCGCACCGCCGCTTTCCATTACGCAGCAGGAGATGGATGAACTGATTCATTTATTCGGGCAGACAATGACGCAGGTCGAGCAAGAAGTCATCAATCGAGGGTTTTTCCCATCTGCCATGTAGGGAGGAAAGATGATGAACAAAACAGCGAACTTAGATCAAGTCATCACGCATTTTAGAGACGGAATGACCATTATGTTTGGCGGGTTTGGCGGTGTGGGGTCCCCGCCATCATTGATCGATGCCATCCTAGAAGCCAATATTAAAGACCTGACATTGATCGGAAACGATGCAGGCTTCCCGCAAATCGGTGTTGGCAGGCTGATCACAGAAGGAAGAGTGAAGAAAATCATTGCCTCTCATATTGGCTCAAATCCAATTGCCGGGCAGAAAATGCAGGCAGATACACTAGACGTTCTTTTTTACCCGCAGGGCATCCTAGCAGAAAAGATCAGGGCAGGGGGGATGGGTTTAGCGGGCATTGTGACAGATGTCGGCATGGATAGCCTCAATCTTGATGAGAAACAATTGGTTCAGCTGGATGGAAAGAAGTATATTCTTGAGCCTGCACTGACCGCGGATATCGCGATTGTGAATGCCCTCAAAGCAGATGAAGCAGGCAACCTGATTTTTGATAAAAGTGCACGGAATACAAACCCGATTGTGGCGATGGCAGGAGACTGGACCATTGCGGAAGTAGAAGAGATTGTGCCTGTGGGCGGGCTTCATCCAGAGGAAATCGTCACACCAGGCGTATTTGTGAACCAGATCGTGCAATCAAAAGGAGTGAACTGGACATGGGCATGGGAGACATCGATTTAAGACACCGCATAGCCAAACGCGCGGCACAGGAAATTGAAGATGGCATGATTGTGAATCTTGGGATCGGAATCCCAACCCTTGCGGCTGATTACATTCCAGCGCATTACAACGTTTGGCTGCATGCAGAAAACGGCATTATGGGGGCAGGCGCTTCACCAGCACAAGGGGAAGAAGATCCGAATTTGTGCAATGCCGGGGGTTTTCCCATTACGTTAACAAAAGGCGGATCATATATGGACAGCACAACCGCTTTTGGCATCATTCGCAAAGGGATGCTGGATATGACCATTTTAGGTGCACTTGAAGTCAGCAGTCATGGGGATCTTGCCAATTGGATTGTGCCAGGGAAACGAGTGCCGGGTATGGGTGGAGCCATTGAACTTGCGCAAAAAGCGAAAAAGGTGGTGGTCGTGATGAGCCACCTTGATAAACATGGACAATCTAAGATAAAAGCAGCCTGCACGCTGCCCTTAACTGCTAAGTCTTGTGTAGATCTGATTATTACGGATATGGCAGTCATTGAGGTCAAATCACAGCTACTCATTTTGCGTGAAGTCATGCCGCCGTTTCAGCCGGAAGATGTCATGAGGGCGACAGAGGCGCCGCTCATTTTAGCGCCTGATGTCAAATCTGTTGTGTAGAAAGGATGACCGACTTTGCAGCCAACCACACGTATCAGAAACTGGATGAAAGAACATAAGGAGGAAGCCGTGACGCTTCTTCAGCAAATGGTGCAATGTGACAGCACACAAGGAAATGAGCAAGAAGTACAGCAAATCGTAGCAAATAAGCTTTCTGCCATTGGCTTTGATGTTGACGTATGGGACATTGGCGGGGATGACTTGCTGAACCACCCGTATTTTTATTCCCCGAGACGTTCCTTTAAAGGAAGTCCTAATGTCGCCGGACGATTGAAAGGAAAAGGGGGCGGCAAATCTATTTTATTAAATGGGCATGTCGATGTTGTCCCGGCAGGTGATCACAAACAATGGACATATCCGCCCTACAGCGGGCATATCATAAACGGGAGACTTTATGGACGCGGGGCAACAGATATGAAAGGTGGAAACGTTTCTTTACTCTTTGCACTTGAAGCACTGCATGCGCTTCAGATTCCGCTGAAGGGAGATGTCGTGTTTCATAGTGTTGTCGAAGAAGAGAGCGGCGGCGCAGGCACCCTTGCAGCCATACTGAGAGGATATACAGCAGATGCAGCCATCATTCCAGAGCCAAGTCATATGAAAATCTTTCCGATTCAGCAAGGATCTAAATGGTTCAGACTGCATATTAAAGGAAGGGCTGCTCATGGCGGAACAAGATATCACGGCGTTTCTGCTATTGAAAAGAGCACGATGGTCCTTTCACATATAGCGGCACTTGAAGAAGAAAGAAATCAGCGAATCACTGAGCCGCTGTTTCAGCATATCCCAATCCCGATCCCAATCAATATCGGGAAAATTCAAGGCGGTGATTGGCCATCCTCCGTAGCAGACCTTGTCACAATGGAAGGCAGGCTCGGGGTGATGCCGGGTGAAACGGTAGAACAGGCAGAGAAGGAATTAGAAAATTGGATGGCAGGACTCGGAGAAAAAGATGAATGGTTTCAAGAGCATCCTGTTGAGGTCGAATGGTTTGGTGCAAGATGGCTTCCGGGTTCAATCGATACGGATCATCCGCTTTTAGGTTTATTGAAGGAACAATATGAAGCGGTCATGAAGCAGCCGCCGAAGATCGAAGCCGCCCCTTGGGGAACGGACGGCGGATTACTGTCACAGGCGGCTGGTATTCCGATCATCGTGTTTGGACCTGGAACAACGGAGCTTGCCCATTTTCCGAATGAATCCATCGACATTGAACATGTGATTGAAGCAGCAGAAATTATTGCAGGTACAATTGTAGAATGGTGTGAAGCAGCGGAATGAGATGAAAATGATCACAAAAAAAGAAGGCTGCCTACTCAGCCTTCTCTTTATGTGTGTCCTGCTGCTCACACATGTATGTCACTGGACAAAAACGAAGAATGCCAGATCCCAGTTTCATACCGCCAAACATGATGCCCAAAAGCAGCATTTTACTCCATGGTTTTCTAGCATATAAGGATCCAGCCACAGTACATATTGTCATTCCGCAGGCAATTCTAATGAGCGCTTCCATTAAGCCGAGATTAGGTTTCATTGAAGGTGAATCTCCTTTTTTAAATTATTTTAAGTGTGATTTCAAGAAATTGTAACGTTTCATTAATGCGTAACGTAGTTCGTTATGTTACGATAGGGCTAATACAAATGAAGGAGAGTATGTGAATGTCCGAACGTACTTTTAATTGGAGAAACAATGACATCCGCACACAAATCGATGTAGTCGACTCAAAAATAGTTCCAACACTCCTTTTAACGAATGGACTCGTGCTTAACCCGTTTTTAAAGCAATGGGTGAAGGCAAATATTTGGATACATGATGATCGAATTGTTTATGTCGGAGCAGAGCTTCCTCAAAATAAATCAGCTAAACGTGTGATTGATTGTGAAGGGAAATACATTGTGCCTGGGTATATAGAGCCTCACGCGCATCCGTTCCATATTTATAATCCCCAATCACTTGCAGAATATGTGTCTCAATTTGGCACAACAACGATGGTCAGCGATAACTTATTTCTTCTTTTGCAAAGCAATGAAAAGAAAGCGCTTTCCACTCTATGTGAATTAAAAAAGCAGCCATTTCAGTATTTCTGGTGGTCCAGATACGATCTTCAAACGGAAGTCAGATATGAAGATGAGATGCTGCCAGTCAACTACCGGAAGGAATGGATTGATCATCCTGACGTCCTCCAAGGCGGCGAATTAACAAGCTGGCCAAGATTGATGGACGGTGATGATCTCATTTTATATTGCATGCAAGAAACGAAGAAGCAGAGAAAACGAATTGAAGGGCATTTCCCAGGAGCTTCTGAGAAAACGCTAACAAAAATGAAGCTGTTTGGCGCGGACAGTGATCATGAAGCGATGAATGCGGACGATGTGTTAAAACGCTTGTCCCTTGGCTATCATGTTTCATTGCGGCATTCTTCCATCCGCCCAGATTTAGTGAATATTTTAAGAGAATTGCATGAGCGTGATTTTAGACACTATGACCACTTTTTCTATACAACAGATGGTGCTGCTCCTCACTTTTATGAGGAAGGCATGATTAACCGCTTGATTTCGATCGCCCTTGAAGAAGGCGTGCCGATCATTGATGCGTATAATATGGCGACATTTAACATTGCAAAATACCATCAAATTGATGACTTATTAGGCGTTGTCGGCCCAGGCCGGCTGGCTTCTATAAATATTTTAGACGATCCAATGAACCCAAATCCTGAAACGGTGATATCTAAAGGGGTTATTCTCAAATTAGATGGCGAGAACCAGCATCAATTCCAAGAAACAAAATGGGAAAATGGCGGGCTTCTTCCATTAGATTTAAGCTACGACCTCACGATGAGTGATTTGCAATTCTCTATGCCGCTAGGTGTGAAGATGAGAAATGCCGTTATTATGGAGCCTTATACAGTGGAAATTGATAACTCAATCAACCAGCTGTCATGTGACCATGATCAAAGCTTCTTTAGCCTGATTGACCGAAAAGGCGAGTGGCGTGTGAATACGATGCTAAAAGGGTTCGCAAATAAAGTGCAGGGCTTTGTCAGCTCATTTTCGCTCACGGGTGACATTTTAGTGATCGGGAAAAATAAAGAAGATATGATGCTGGCACATAAGCGGATGAAAGAAATTGGCGGGGGAATCGTCCTCACAGAGAACGGGAAAATTTTGCACGAAATCCCGCTGCAATTATCAGGCTGTGCATCGGCTGAACCGTTTGAGACTGTTCTTCAGCAGGAACAAACATTACGCGAGCTGCTCATTGAGCGCGGCTATCCATTTGACTGTCCAATTGATACACTTGTCTTTTTCCAAAGTACACATTTGCCGTATATTCGAGTGACACCAAGAGGAATATTTGATGTCATGAAAAAAACTGTACTCTTTCCGTCTATAATGCGTTAAAATATAACAGAGTGGAGCTGTATCATCTTTGCCGCATTTCTGACTGCTGTTATAGGGCAGAAGTGAGCCAGTGGTTCTCTTCACTGCCATGTAAGTGATCATGATCTTATGTGGAGCTGTTGACAAAGCAGAGGGCTTTGACATGACGAATGAAGTACTCTAATTGTAAAATGAATTTGCCGGTTACGCTGACCGGCCAACATATTTTGAATAACCCGAGCAAGGCGGGGCGCATATTTGTGGTCTCGCCGAGCTTTCTGCAAAGCCTGTATATGAGGGCAGAAGACCTAACCAAGCAGAAGTCATCTTTATACCGAAAGCAAACAAGTTTGTCAGATTGTCATACAAGGAAAATGACAGAACTTGTCGAATTTGTTTACGATAAAGAAGCTTCGGCTTACGAAAGAACCTGACGGCATTTTCAGCGTAGAACCAAACCTGTCAAGATCTGTTCAAAGCTCATTGCTAAGGTTTAAAAAAAATTAGTCAGGAAAGATACCGCTTTCTTAGAAGAAGATCGTGCGAAGCGGTGTGGCAATAGTAAAGGAGAAGATGTATTAAGATGCAAATTGATAAATTAAGGGGCAAAAGCTTAGATCAGTTATTCAACTCCATCTTATCCCTTAAAGACCTGGAAGAATGTTATCGATTCTTTGATGATTTATGTACCATCAATGAAATCCAATCTTTATCACAGCGTCTTGAAGTAGCGCGTATGCTTCGCGAGGGAAACACGTATCATAAAATTGAGACGGAAACAGGTGCAAGCACTGCAACTATCTCACGTGTTAAACGCTGCTTGAACTACGGAAACGATGCCTATACGATGGCTCTTGACCGCGTAGCAGAACAGCAGGAAAATAACGAAACAAAATAAAGCAGCTTTCACTGTAAACAATCCTTTTTACGAAAAATGGACTTGTTTGCAGTTTTTTTATGAAAAGGCGGGCAGGGGCTGATAAAGTGCCCCTGTTTTTTACTTTAGCTCGCCCATAAACCATCTTTTCTCCCTCATAGGAAATGCCATCTTCGCTTGAGATGATTTCCTTAAACTCTACTGCTTGCTTACTTTATACGAAAATGTCAATAAAAAAAGGTGCGTTTCCGCACCTTTTCGAGCTAGACAGATGGCTGTGTGCCTGAGAACATCGGCACTTCGCTTGTTTCACCATTCTCTTGTCTAAAAATAATATGTTTTTCATTAAAATGAATAGGCGATTCTATTCCCGCAGCTGCGGATAAGTTAAACAAACCTTCTCTAAGAGACAGGATATAATTGCACACTCGGTATTTTTTTTCTTCAATTGATAAACCCTTTTGCAGCTTTGGATCAGTCGTGGCGACCCCGACTGGGCATTTATTCGTGTGGCAGACTTGGGCGCGAATACATCCAACTGAAAACATGAGACCTCTGGCAATATTCACAAAGTCAGCTCCCATTGAAAGGGCAATCGCAATTTTATCAGGCGAGAGAAGCTTGCCAGAAGCAAAGAGCTTCACTTGATCTCTGACACCGTATTCTTTCAATATTTGATGAACCATGGGGAGTGCCGTGAAAATCGGAAGCCCTGCGGAATCTGCCAATTCATGAAAGGACGCCCCTGTACCGCCTTCTCCGCCATCCACTGTAATGAAATCAGGGTGTTTTCCGCTTTTTTTCATATAGCTGGCAAGCTCTTCAATATTTTCTTTATGTCCGACAACAAGTTTGATTCCAACTGGCTTTCCGCCTATGCTTCGCAGCTGTTCAATGAAATCAAACATGTCAGGAATGGAGTGAAACATCTCAAAGCGGTTTGGGCTGTCAATGGATTGGTGAGGCGGTAATTTACGGATATTCGCTATTTCTTCCGTCACCTTTTCGCCGTCAATATGACCGCCGCGTGTTTTTGCTCCTTGTGCCAGCTTGAGTTCAAAGGCTTTGACTTCCTCGTGTTCGCTTTTTTTCTTGAATTCTTCAAAGGAAAATGCGCCATCCTCTGTTCTAACGCCAAATAAACCGGGCCCAATCTGGCAAATGATATCTGCGCCGCCTTTGAGGTGATAAGGAGAAAGCCCGCCTTCACCTGTGTTCATCCACGTCCCGCCGGCCATTTTTAATCCTGAGGATAGAGCTGTAATCGCCCTGTCGCCTAAGGAGCCGTAGCTCATGGCAGATTGACCGATCAGTCCTTTCACATGAAAAGGCTTTTGACATGTGTGTTCGCCAATGACTTGTACATCCTCTTGATGGAGAAAGTAAGGATTTGCTTCGACTTCTTTGAAATGTTCACTTCTTCGCAGTAAATTGTCTTGATCAATCTGATACACTTTTGTTTTGATTTTTTCTGATTGATCGATTCGTAGTTCATCTCGCTGCTTTGGAAACAGGACGTTTCGAATGTAATAGCCTGGCTTGTCAAAATCACGTTTTGATCCAAAGCCCATCGTCCGGCTTTTGTACTTCCCAGACATGACCGCCTGCTCGTATTCTCTTCTTGAGAAGGGCAGCTCCTCTCGGTCATTCAGAAACAGATATTGGCGAAGCTCAGGTCCTATTTTTTCAAAGATAAACCGCAGCTTTCCAATGACCGGATAATTTCGCAGAACTGAATGTTCCTCTTGTTTTTCATCCCTCATCCAAATCCAGATCAATAGAATGATTGGGATGATCAAACAAATGACTAGCAATGCGCCGATGACAATTAAAGTTGTTGTCACGAAGATCCCCTCTTTTCTCTTTCATTGCTGTTGTTATTCCACTTTTTAATGAAAGAGAAACCACACCAGCATATTGTGACGTTTAGAAATGAAAAGGCGGGGTAACTTACAAATAAGATCATAAGGGGAGGGAACATACATGAATAAGCGTCCAAATGCGTATGTACTTGCAGGATTAGGGGTTGGAGGAGCTGTGTTATTAGCGGTAAAAAATAAACAGCATCTGAAAAAATGGGCAAGCATGTTCCGGTCAGATGAAAAGATTCCTGAAAAAGCCGGCCACCCAGATCCATTAGATATCCAAGACAACAAAATGGTCGACGAAGGGGCCATGACATCCGTCCATTATTTTAATGAAGTGAGACAATAGTTTGAAAAAACCGTTTTGAAAGATCAAAACGGTTTTTTTCTTGTGATGTTATAGCGAAGAGGATCGACAATAGTAAAACCGATCAGCTCATTGTGATCAGGTGTTGAGAATTGGAATTCAACGCCTGACAGTTGATAGGTTGAGAGAATTTCCTGATCCGTCAAACGTAAAGAAAGCTCATCCTCATAAACCGGTACGTTCCGCAGCACTTCGGATTCTTGTGCAAATAACTCCAAGCCAGCCACTCGGCCCTCTTGATCGATATCTACATTGACACATTCATTGACATCTAATTCAATGGTTTCTTTGATTTTCATATGCTCCGCTTGCGGGGTGATATAGATGTATCCGATGTCTATATTTTGTTCATATGTAATCGTTCTTTTCAACTGAATCACCTCTGCTCAATAGATGGTTTTTAAATCTATAGTAAAATATTCCTTTATTGTATAATAGCATGTGACAAAGTGCCAAAATATCAACCTCTTTCAGCTCCTCTTCTAGTGGATTTTTTATCTATTCTCCAGCAATTTTATGTAAAGTCACAATCACCCATTTTCAAAAGAATGAAACTTTTAGCTAAAGGAGGTTACCCATTTTTTGCAGACACTGATTTTGTTATAATATTTAAATGGAATGAAACGAATGGAGGAACGTTTTTCATGTATGATGTTACCGAGTGGAAGCATGTCTTTAAACTCGATCCAAATAAAGAAATTTCTGATGAACAGCTAGAAGCGATTTGCGAATCTGGGACGGATGCCATATTGATTGGCGGAAGTGATCATGTGACAGAGGACAACGTGCTTCAATTGATGTCAAAAGTCCGCCGGTTTCTAGTGCCATGTGTGCTCGAAATCTCTACACATGAGATGATTGTGCCTGGCTTTGATCTGTATTTCATCCCAACCGTCTTAAACAGCTCTCACCCTGACTGGATTGTTGGGCTTCATAAAGACGCGATGAAGGAATTCGGTGATTTGATGTCAATGGAAGAGATTGTGCCTGAAGGTTATGTCATCTTAAATGAAGATTGTAAAGCGGCCAAGCTCACAGAGGCAAATACAGCGCTGGATATCGATGACGTCAGGGCATATGCAAGAGTGGCAGAGCATTTGATGAAGCTGCCCATTTTTTATCTGGAATACAGCGGAACGCTTGGAGACATAGAGCTTGTCAAAGAAACAAAAGCAGTGCTTGATGAAACAGTTCTTTTTTATGGCGGCGGCATTAAGAACGCTAAGCAGGCAAAAGACTTCTCCCAGCATGCAGACGTCGTGGTTGTAGGAAACGTCATTTATGACAATTTCAAAGAAGCATTAAAGACAGTCGAAGCAGTCAAAAAGTCATCATAGTCAAATAAGACGAAACGGGTTAAAATAGAACATAAGTTCGAATTGGCGGTGAATGGAATGAATGAAATATCGAATCATCTATTAGAAGGGCTGAATGACGCACAGAAAGAAGCAGTCAAAGCAACAGACGGTCCTTTATTGTTGATGGCAGGAGCAGGAAGCGGGAAGACACGGGTGCTCACACATCGAATTGCCTACTTAATGGCAGAAAAGCATGTGGCTCCGTGGAACATTTTAGCGATTACATTTACAAATAAAGCAGCACGTGAAATGCGTGAACGTGTCCAAGCTATTTTAGGGCCTGGCGCTGATGACATCTGGATCTCTACGTTCCACAGCATGTGTGTCCGCATTTTAAGACGTGATATTGACCGCATTGGTGTAAATCGCAACTTCTCTATTTTAGACACATCTGACCAGCTTTCAGTCATCAAAAACATTTTAAAAGAACGGAATATCGATCCTAAAAAGTTCGACCCGCGCAGTATTTTAGGATCAATCAGCAGTGCAAAAAATGAACTCATTGACGCAGAGGAATACGCCAAAACAGCTGGTGATTTCTATGATCAAGTGGTCAGCGATGTCTATACAGATTATCAAAAGCGTTTACTCAAAAACCAATCACTCGACTTTGATGATTTAATTATGATGACAATTCGTCTGTTTGAGCGCATTCCTGAAGTGTTAGAGCACTATCAGCGGAAATTCCAATACATTCATGTGGATGAGTATCAGGATACGAACAGAGCACAGTACATGCTTGTGAAACTGCTCGCGCAGCGCTTTCAAAATATATGTGTTGTCGGTGACTCGGATCAGTCTATTTATCGCTGGCGCGGAGCGGATATTACAAACATTCTCTCCTTTGAAAAAGATTATCCATCCAGTGAAGTGATTCTGCTTGAGCAAAATTACAGATCGACGAAACGCATTTTGCATGCCGCAAATACGGTCATTCAAAACAATGCAAACCGGAAGCCGAAAAATCTTTGGACAGAAAATGATGAAGGAGCGAAGATTGCCTATTATCGTGCAGATAATGAATTTGGTGAGGGTCAATTTGTCGCAGGAAAGATTCGTCAGCTTCATCAGAGCGGAAAGCGCAAATTATCCGATTTTGCGATCCTTTACCGGACAAATGCCCAGTCTCGTGTCATAGAGGAAACGTTAATGAAAGCCAACATTCAATACAACATTGTCGGCGGCACGAAGTTCTATGACAGAAAAGAGATCAAGGACATTTTGGCATACTTACGCCTAGTGGCAAACCCAGATGACGATATTAGTTTTGCGCGAATTGTCAACGTACCAAAGCGCGGAATCGGTGCGACATCTGTTGATAAAATTGCAGCATATGCGGAGATGAATGACCTGTCTATGTTTGAAGCACTTGGTCAGGTGGATTTCATTGGACTGAGTGCACGGGCAGCCAATGCGCTTGATGAATTCAAACAGCTCATTGATCAAATGACGAACATGCAGGACTATTTATCTGTCACTGAATTAACAGAAGAAATTCTAGAGAAAACAGGCTATCGTGAAGCGCTGAAGCTCGAAAAAACGATTGAAGCACAAAGCCGCTTAGAAAATATTGACGAGTTTTTATCCGTCACTAAGAACTTTGAAGAACAAAATGAAGACAAGTCACTTGTGACCTTCCTAACAGATCTCGCCCTCGTCGCAGACATTGATAAGCTGGATGAGAATGAAGAAGAAGATCAGGATGCTGTCATCTTAATGACACTTCACGCCGCAAAAGGTCTAGAATTCCCTGTTGTTTTCTTAATGGGAATGGAGGAAGGTGTCTTCCCGCACAGCCGTTCATTAATGGAAGATGCAGAGATGGAAGAAGAGCGCCGCCTCGCTTACGTAGGCATCACACGGGCTGAAGAAGAGCTTTATTTATCAAGTGCAAAAATGAGAACACTTTTCGGCCGGACAAACATGAACCTTGAATCTAGATTCATTCGAGAAATACCAGCCGATTTATTGGACAACCTAAATGAGAAAAAAGAAACAAAAACACCGTTTGGCCAAACAAGAGAAAGACCGCAAAGACGGGGACCTGTCTCACGTCCGCAAACACAAACGATTCAAAACACAGGCGGCGGCAGTATTGGCTGGGCTGTGGGCGATAAAGCGGCCCATAAAAAATGGGGCGTTGGTACGGTTGTCAGTGTGAAAGGCAGCGGAGACAGCACAGAGCTTGATATTGCGTTCCCAAGCCCTACAGGCATTAAGCGTCTTCTCGCAGCATTTGCACCAATCGAGAAGCAATAAACTGATAGGACAAAACGGATGAATTGAAAGGAAGAAGCAGATGGATAAAGAAGCAGCGAAACGCCGGATCGAGGAACTGCACCAGATTTTGAATCAATACAACTACGAATATCATACACTTGATCGTCCAAGTGTTCCTGACGCTGAATATGATGCGCGGATGCGTGAGCTGATCTCTCTGGAGGAAGAACACCCTGACTTAAAAGCAGCGGATTCTCCTTCACAAAGAGTAGGCGGCGCTGTTTTAGACGCCTTCCAAAAAGTGCGTCACGGCACACCGATGCTCAGCCTTGGGAATGCGTTTAATGAACAGGACCTTCTTGATTTTGACCGCCGGGTTCGTCAAGCAGTCGGTGACGATATCGCATACAATGTCGAGCTGAAAATTGATGGACTCGCTGTTTCTCTCCGTTATGAAAATGGCGTGTTTGTCCGAGGAGCGACACGCGGAGATGGAACAACGGGGGAGGATATTACTGAAAACCTCAAAACGATTCGTTCCATCCCGCTTAAAATCAAACGCCCTCTGTCGATTGAAGTGAGAGGCGAGGCATTTATGCCAAAACCTTCTTTTGAAGCATTAAATGAAAAAAGAATACAAAACGAAGAAGAGCCGTTTGCAAACCCGCGTAATGCGGCTGCAGGTTCACTTCGTCAGCTTGATACGAAAATTGCAGCGAAACGAAACCTTGATATATTCGTCTACAGTATAGCGGAGCTTGATGAAATTGGTGTTGAAACGCAAAGCGCAGGACTTGATCTTCTCGACGAACTTGGCTTTAAAACAAACAAAGAAAGACGGATGTGCCAAACGATCGAAGAAGTCATCGACCTTATTGAAACATTAAAAGTAAAGCGTGCCGATTTTTCATATGAAATCGATGGAATTGTCATTAAAGTCGATTCACTGGCTCAGCAGGAAGAACTCGGCTTTACAGCAAAAAGCCCGCGCTGGGCGGTTGCGTACAAGTTTCCGGCTGAAGAGGTCGTAACGAAGCTGCTTGATATTGAACTAAGCGTCGGGCGAACAGGCGTGATTACACCAACAGCGATTCTTGAGCCTGTCAAAGTAGCAGGGACGACAGTGCAGCGTGCATCTCTTCATAATGAAGATTTGATCAAAGAAAAGGATATTCGCTTGTTTGATCAAGTGATTGTGAAAAAAGCCGGCGATATTATTCCTGAAGTCGCAGGTGTCCTTGTCGATCAGCGTACAGGCGAAGAAAAGCCGTTTCACATGCCAACTGAATGTCCAGAGTGTCGTAGTGAGCTGGTGCGAATCGAAGGCGAAGTGGCCTTGCGATGCATCAATCCAGAATGTCCTGCCCAAATACGTGAGGGACTCATTCACTTCGTTTCCCGTAATGCAATGAATATTGATGGGCTTGGCGAGCGGGTCATTACACAGCTCTTCAAGGAACAGCTAGTCTCTCGTGTGTCCGACCTTTACCGTTTAACGAAAGAAGAGCTCATTCAGCTTGAACGAATGGGCGAAAAATCTGTCGACAATTTACTGCGTTCAATTGAGCAGTCGAAAGAAAACTCTCTTGAGCGTTTACTATTTGGACTCGGCATTCGATTTATTGGATCAAAAGCGGCAAAGACCTTGGCGATGCATTTCGAAAACATCGATCAATTAAAGCAAGCAACGAAAGAACAATTACTTGAAGTCGACGAAATTGGTGAAAAAATGGCTGATGCCGTCGTCACGTACTTTGAGAAAGAAGAAATACTCGATCTGCTGAACGAACTAAAAGAGCTTGGAGTCAATATGACCTATACAGGACCGAAGCCGGTAAAAGCAGAAGAAAGTGATTCCTACTTTGCAGGAAAAACCATTGTGCTGACAGGAAAGTTAGAAGAAATGGCGCGAAACGATGCAAAAGCAGCGATCGAAGCGTTAGGCGGCAAACTGGCAGGCAGTGTGAGTAAAAAAACAGACCTAGTCATTGCCGGAGAAGCAGCGGGGAGTAAGCTGACAAAGGCAGAAGAACTCAATATTGAAATTTGGGACGAAGCTAAAATGCTCGAGGAGCTAAAGAAATAAGAGGAGTGTTTTCTATTGAAAAAGTTGTTATTGCTGCTGACAATGCTCACACTGGTATTGTCAGCGTGTGCACCTTTTGGGGGAAAGGAAGAGGAAGAGGTCACACAAAAAACGGATGAAACGAAGGAAACAAAGGAAACAGCCATCATCCCGATGTACAATATCTCAGACTCCTATTACAAAATGGTGCTGCCGTTTAAACAAGGAGCTGCGAGAGGTTTAACAGCGGAGCGTCTCAACACACGCTTGGACATTGATGAATTTGAAACAGGACTCATGCGTCTTGCAACAGAGTCATTTAATACAAACGACTATCTTTTCCAAGAAGGACAGCATTTAGATGAGGACACCGTTCTCAGCTGGCTGGCACGCAAAAAAACAGGCAGTGATCTGAAAAAGGCAGAAAAAGATGATAAAGACTTTAAGAATCTAGGCTTGAATCCTGCTCTTCCAAACTCAGGTTCAACAAAGTCTAAAAATGAAAATAGTCCCATCTACTTAGCTTCGATGCTAGAGCATAATTACTTAATTAGAAAAGATAAAAACAGCTTACAGCTTGGCGGAGTTGTCATTGGTCTTGCACTGAACTCTGTTTATTATTACCGTGAAAAGATCGGTGACCCGCAGCAAGAGGTGACCATCGATTCATCGAAAAATTCAAAGAAACTTTTGGCAGAGGGTGAAAAAATCGCTGAACAAGTGATCAAGCGCATTCGTCAAATGGACGGTCTGCAAAAAGTGCCTGTCATGATTGCCCTTTATAAGCAAGCACCAAAATCATCTATCGTTCCAGGTAACTTTATCGCCAAAACGGATGTGAAAGCAGGCTCCGCTGATATCGGAAATTGGGATACGATCGATGAGGAGAATGTATTCTTCCCTTCAGATAATGCGAAAAGCAGCTACAAAGATGATTCAGAGCGATTTGACCGCTTCAAGACAAAGGTCGAAGACTACTTCCCGAATTACACTGGTGTTGTAGGAAAAGGCTTTTACAAAAACGGCAACCTGCAAAAAATGAAAATCGAAATTCCAATGCAGTTCTATGGAAAAACGGAAGTCGTAGCCTTCACACAATATTTAACCGGTGAAGTCATGGATTACTACAAGAGTACCAATATTGAAATCAACATTACATCTTCTGATCAACAAGAAGCCTTGATTACGAAAAATGCTGAAGACAAAGAACCGACTGTTCATATATATGACTAAATAAAAACCGCCTTTTGGCGGTTTTTTAAATTAGTAAAAATGTATCAAATTATGAAAATATTGTTATAAAAAGTAGAAGTGTAGAAAATAATGTATTATTATGGGTGATAATGAAGAGAAAATGGAGATAAATATGAAAAACAAATCATTTTACTTTTTATTAGGGGGACAATCCCTAGCTAATTTCGGGGATTCACTATATGTCCTCGTTCTGACCATCCTGACATACCAATTAACAAATTCTACACTAATTGCTTCAATGGTGGCTGTCTCCCAGTTTGTTGGACAAGCACTTGGAGCGGTACTCATTCCTTTCTTTATGTATCAATTTAAGCTGAAAAGACTCATTATCTATTTGCAAATGTGTCAAATTGCTTTCTTCGGTTGCTTGATTTTCATTTATATTTTACAACTATCAACATTTACTATTCCTCTCTTTTTTATCATTGTATTTTTCCTTTCTTTGATAGATGGGGGAACCATTCCTGTTCGAAATTCGATGATCCCGCGTTTAGTAGAAAAGAACTTTTTACTAAAAGCCAATAGCTATATCTTAACTTCTGACCAAATTGTCCTTTTACTAGGATGGCTTTTAGGAGGGCTGTTTATTGGCATTCTTGGACCGCAGTTTCTCCTCATTACGACACTTGTTTTATATAGTTTGTCGCTCATATCTATGCTCTTTATCATTGATACTGGGGCTGCAGCTAAACAAGAGCAACAGTCTGAATCATTTGGTACACGAATCTTTTCAGGCTGGAAGATCATGTATGAAAAGCCAACCATTCGAACATTAACGATTTTAGAAATGCTGTCCATGAGCGGCAGAAGTATCTGGACTGGTGCTATTATTCTTGTGTATGTCACTGAAGTCTTACACCAGCCTGAAACATGGTGGGGCTTTATTAACGCAAGCTATTTTGGCGGAACCATTCTAGGCGGTCTGCTCGTGCTGCGGTTCGCAAAGCATGTGGAACAGCGTTTGTTTGATCACATTTTTTACAGCTCGGTGATCGTAGCTCTGCTAACCCTTTGCTTAGGGTTGAATCATTCAGCATGGATGAGTTTATTGTTTGTCTTTTTATTAGGGCCGGCTTTTCAGCTTCGCAGTATTTCTATTCGTACCTATGTACAAGATACACTGAGTCAAATTGAATTGCCTAAAATACTATCAGCTCAACATACACTATCGACTTTTATATATGGAATGTCCATCCTCGTTATGAGCACCATGACCGATCTCTTTGGGGCAAGAGTCGTCTTTTTTATCAACGTTGTCCTGTTTACTGTGTCGGCTTTCCTAGCGTCTAGATTAAAAAATGAACAAATTTAGACAGTTTATCTCAATTATTTACAAAAATACCATTATGTGATTTAATAAGTTCGTAGAAATGTTAACTATATGAAAAGTAGAGGTGGCGTAATTGACTAGTAGTTTAGTATATTGGCCATTAACACATCCGCAGCGGCGCGTGATGAACATGGAAACATTTTATCCAGAAACACCAATTAATCATATTGGCGGTATTATTTTCGTCAATGGGCCGTTGCAGCTCGATAAACTGAAGCAGGCCATTGCAACATGTATCATGACGACAGAATCTCTTCGTCTCAAGCTAGTAGAGAAAGATGATGAGATGCTTCAATACGTTGATCCAAACGCCGATCATCATATTCCTGCCTATGAGTTTTCCACACATAAAGACATGCTGGAATGGGCTGAAAAAGCCTTCAAAACACCATTTCAATTACTAGAAACCTCTCTCGCCGAATTTGCTGTATTAAAAATCGGTGAACAACAATCCGGTTATTTCATCAAATGCCATCATACAGTAGCAGATGGATGGTCGATGAAAGTAATCATCGATAAAATTAGCCAGCTTTACACTGCTCTTACACAAAGCTCCTCTATTGAACAAGAAGCAGACAATCATTCTGTTTTTATTGATAAAGAATCAAAATATATGAACTCCCCAAGATTTAAAAAAGATCAGCAATTTTGGAAAGAAACATTATCTGATGTGTCTGACAGTTATTTGGTACAGGGAACTGACCAAATCAAAGGCCATCGGCAGAGCCATTACCTTGATCGACAACTCTCAGAACGAATCTATGAATTTATAGATACCCATCATTGTTCAATCAACTCTTTATTTACTTTAGGACTCTTCGTTTACTTGCATAAAAGATACCAGCAAAAAGATTTTATTATTGGGACGCCAGTTCTCAATCGTTCCGGGCAAAAGGAAAAAGCCACGTCCGGTATGACCGTTAGCACAATGCCATATCGAATGAAGATGAACCCTCATTTATCTCTATTAGAAAGTTTGTCAGACGTTCAAAAAAGCTATAAGACTTACTTCCTGCATCAGCGTTATCCCTATGATGCACTTGTCAAGGATTTAGAGCTTGCAAAGGCAGGATATGATCAGCTTTTTCAAATCTATATCAACTCCTACAGCACAAATATGGTGCAGGAGATGGAAGGATACAAAGTGGAATACATGGAGCTTTACAATGGATTCCAGCCATATGGCTTGCAAGTAGCTGTGAAAGAATGGGATGAAAAAGGGCAAATCGAGCTGCAATATGACTACAAAATCTCAGATTACAGCAATGAAGACATCAACTTTCTACATAAAAGGATGCTTCTCTTTGTCGAGAACATACTTACCCAGCCCAAGCAGCTCTTAAAAGACGTACTGCTTATGACAGAGGAAGAGGAACATCGAGAGCTATATCAATGGAACGACACAGGCGTGCTATTCCCACAAAAGCAAAAAATTCATGAATTAATCACAGACATGTCAAAGACTTCTCCTGATCGAATCGCGATTCAGGACGGCTCTCATATCATGACATACGGTGAACTTGAGAGAAAAACCAACCAAATGGCGCATTTCCTGCAAACACATGGCTTACAGAGACATGACTTTGTTGCAATATGTATGAATCATTCACCAGAACTGATTGTACTATTGCTGGGGATTTTAAAGGCTGGAGGTGCATATGTACCGATTGATCCTGAGTATCCGCAGGAACGCATTCAGTTTATTTTGGATGACAGTCAGGCAAAGCTGTTTTTTACAGATCATGCATCTGCATACCATTTTAATGGTGATACGTACAATATCTACAACGTGTGGGATCAGTTGGATCCGTATGATGTGGAACATTCATTCATTGGAGATGATGAAGACGTCGCATACATGATTTATACGTCTGGTTCTACAGGACAGCCAAAGGGAGTGATGATTGAGCATCAAAGCTTAGTGAACTATATCATGTCTGCCAAAACAAACTATACAGATTCAGAAGATGACCATTTTGCTCTGTATTCGTCCATTGCATTTGATCTAACCATTACCTCCATTTATACGCCATTGGTTATTGGCAGTACAGTAGTCATCTATCGTCAAGAGGATCAGCCAGGCTTTTTATTAGAACATATTTTGTTTGATCAAAAAGCAAAGGTGATCAAGCTGACACCAGCTCATATGGCACTGTTAACAGATGCTGCACTGTCTCAGTCAGTGGTTAAACGGATGATAGTAGGAGGAGAACAATTATCGACTTCTTTGGCTAAAAGAATTACTGAGGCAAGTGATGGAAGGATATCCATCTTTAATGAATATGGACCAACTGAAGCAACCGTTGGCTGTATGATCCATCAGTTCCATCAAGATGATGGCGGCACATCGGTGTCAATTGGAGTGCCGATGCCGAATACAGAGATTTACCTTTTAGATGAAAATCAGCAAGTGGTGCTGCCAGGGACGATAGGAGAAATATATATTTCAGGCGCGGGTGTTGGAAGAGGATACTGGCAAAGACCTGATTTGCAGAAATCACGCTTTCTGCCCAATCCATTTGTAAGTCATCGCCGCATGTACCGAACCGGTGACATTGCGAAACGTGCAAGTGATGGAAAGATTGAATACATTGGCCGGATTGACCATCAAATCAAGCTTCGGGGCTACCGGATAGAGCTGGGTGAAATCGAACTTGCGCTTATGGCAATCGATGAAGTGGATAAAGCAGCTGTCATTGATCTAACTGATGAATCTGGAGAAAAACAGATGGCTGCTTATATTGAATTGAAAGATGAAGAGCTAACCTCCTTTTTACTAAGGAAGAAATTATCAGATCAGCTGCCAGCTTATATGGTACCTGCCTATTTTGTTGTATTAAAAGAACTCCCGCTTACCCAAAATGGAAAAATCAATCGGGCAGCACTGCCTGATCCATTGTTGTCTCAAGTGGAAACAGCTGTTGAATGGTCGAAGGAAACAGCGGACATTGAAGGGATCATAGTAGACACAGCAAAAGCCATCTTAGGGCATGAAAAGGTCGAACCGGCTGATCATTTTTATCAGCTTGGCGGCGATTCCATAAAGGCGATTCAATTTATTGCGAAGTTAAAAGACAAAGGACTCTATTTAAAAACCAAAGATCTATTTACTTATCCCATTTTTAGAGAAATGGCACAAGTTGTTCAGCAGGAACCAGTCTTACATATCTCACAAGAACAGGCTGTGGGCGATGTGAAATCGATCCCAATCATCGAATGGTTTTGGTCCCAGCGGTTAAAAGATAAACATTTCTGGCATCAATCTATCATTGTTCATTCAAAGAAAAAGATGGATGAAAGAATCGTGCAGAGTGCTTTAAAAGAGCTGGTCATTCATCACGACGGATTAAGGTTAAAAGTACATGAGGCGACAAACACCCTCTATTATGATGAAAACATTCAGGATATCCCGCTGACGATACACGATTTTACGGCATTGTCAGAAGAGAATGTGGAAGAAGCGCTGCAAGAAGTAGGATGTCAGATCAAGCAAAGGACTCATCTTTATCAAGGACCATTGATTCAGGCAGCGCTTTGTCAAACTGATTCTCAATCACATCTCATTTTTGCCGCCCATCATCTTTTAGTTGATGGTATGTCTTGGCAAATTCTTGTGGAGGATTTGATTCAATTATTTCATGCAGAGAAGGGATCAGCAGAAGTGCTTCCGCCAAAAACTCATTCATATCAAACATTTACAGAGCGGGTTAACGAGTATGCAGTATCAGAAGATGTAAAAGAGGCGTTCAATTATTGGAAAAATGTGGTTCAAGGTATTCAGCCTCTGTATCAAGTTTCTTCTAATGAGGGATATGTCAAAGACGTAGTCAAATTAACGAAGGCTTTATCAGTGGAGCTCACGGATCAATTGACCAATCAAGCGAATAAAGCGTACCAAACGCAGCCTCACGAACTGTTAATTTCAGCCTTAACGCAAGCCTGTTATCAGCAAACGAATCAAAAACGGATTTCTTTGGAATTAGAAGGTCATGGCAGAGATGCTGTGGAGGAAAATATTGATGTATCTAGAACGTGCGGCTGGTTCACCACCATGTATCCTGTGAATGTTCATGTTTCTGAATCTCTCTCAGATCACATACGGGCTGTCAAAGAAACGATACGTGAGGTGCCGAATAAAGGTGCAGAATATGGGCTGTTGTCATTCATCAATAGGCAGCTTCCTGATCATTCAGCGCCGCAATTACGGTTTAATTATTTAGGTGAAATCGATCAGGTGCTTAAACAATCATCTGATTATGAGATGTCTTACTTTACATCGGGGATAGATTCGTCATTGGATAACCCGTTAACAACCGTCATCGATATGGTCGCTACCATCAAGGGCGGTCAGCTGATTTTCCATCTTTCTTTCAGCGAAAAACAGCTGTGTGAAACAGATATGATGCAGCTATTGCAAGAGATAGAACAGCAAATTGAGCGTATGGTACAGCATTGCTTAGAACAAGAAGGGATCGAATTTACACCGTCTGATTTTGAAACAGTTGATATGTCTCTTGAAGAAATGGATTCATTATTTACATGAGGAAAAATCAGCATGTTATCTACATTTCATTTTTGTTAGCTGTCTTATGGATAAGCGGCTTTGCCGGGGGGACACATGCAAAAGCAGTGATTTCATCTAAAGCCATTGATCAAGTGATAGAGGAACAGATGGAGCTTGGGCGCATTCCCGGCATGTCCGTTGTGGTTGTGAAAAAAGACGAAGTGGTGTACCAAAAAGGGTTTGGCTATGCGGATCAAAAGAAAATGAAGAAAGTGACAGCCAGTACTTTCTTTGAAATTGGTTCTACATCAAAGGCGTTTACCGCTCTTGCTATTGTGGAGTTAGAAAAGCAAGGGAAACTTCATTTGAAAGAACCGGTGAGCAGCTATATTCCAGGCTTTTTTCCAACATACCATGGAAAGCCTCAGCGTTTGACGGTGGAGCAATTAATGCATCACACAAGCGGCATCCCCTTTCAATCCATTGCGCTTATCCAGCCAGATCATGCAAAAGATGCGCTAAAGAAAACAGTCCATCAACTGAAATCAATTGAGCTCCATCACAAGCCTGGTAGCTCCTTTGAATATGCCACCATCAACTATGATGTTCTTGGTCTCATCATTGAAAATGTGACAGGAACGTCATATGAGGCATATATGAAAGGACTGTTTAAAACGCATCATCTTAACCAAACAGAAGCTGGGCTAAAACGCATGAAATCTGGTGTTGTTTCAGAAGGATTTAAACTGCATTTCCTTGCTCCACATGCTTATGAAGCACCAGAATATCGTGGCAACACCCCTGCAGGCTATATTGTGATGAATAATCAGGATGTGGGGACTTGGCTGCAATATCAATTGACCGATTCAACTTGGTCTCGTTTTGTAAAAAATCCTGATCAGTTAACTGTGAAAGTCCCAGAAGAAGGGGAGCATGTCTATTACAATGCCGGCTGGTATATAGAAAAAACACATGGGCAGGTGGAATCACTATTTCATGCTGGATCTAATCCGAATTATTCATCATTTTTTCTGATCCAGCCAAAAGAAGACGTTGCTATCGGAGTGTTAGCCAACATGAATAGCAGCTACACAGAGAAAACGGCACGTCTTATTGCCAAAACGATGACTGGTACAAATGAAGAAGCAGAGTCATCCATGGATCCATTTCAGCTCATTGATCAATTGAGTGTGGCAGCCACATGTCTTTTTATTTTGCTGCAAATAGTGTCAGTCGTTCGTTTTATCAAATGGAGGAAACGTGTAAGAAATGGCGTTCTGGTTCGCAGGCACATTTCACTTGGCGTATGGCTGAAAAGTATCGGCTGGGTACTGCTCCTAATTGGGATATTGCTTCTGCCAATGATTCTTTCGCAACTAGCCTTTAAGGGACTGCCTTGGAAAATGACTTTTGTATGGGGACCTTTTTCTCTCATTGAATTAGCGATTTCTTATTATTTGTTTTTCATTTGGTTTTGTACGATTGGTTTCATCAAAGGATTTATGGTGACATCTACTGCTGGAAAGAGAGGACAAGAAGATGACCGTCAAACAGATTTCAGGCATTCATCCTTATAATGATTTGTTTTATCGCAGCTGTTTCTTCAATTGCTTTTTTCCAATTGTGAAGCTGAATGGTCAAGAAGTCGCTCCATATTTATTAAATGATCAATTTGCATATGGACTTACAGAAGACGGTTTGCTGCAGATTGACTGGATGTCGGCACACGATCCAGAAAAGATTATGAATTTACAGGGCATTCAAGTTGAAAAAATGACGCATTGTACCAATCTCATTGAAAAGGTCAAACAAGATGTGAGGCGTGACCGCCCGGTGATTGTATGGGTAGACCCTTACGTTCAGCGAGGTAGAAAAGAGTATTTGACAACACATAGCCGTCATTCGATTTTAATCACGGGTTTTCATGAAAATCAGCAAACCTTTCAGGTATTAGAGAATCGTCATTTAGATAATTTGTCGTATGAGCATCAAGTGCTGTCATATGGAGATGTGCAGAAAGGGTATGATACCTTTCATGATCATTTTCAGCCGAATGATCAATTCCATTCCTATGCGGCCTTCCACTTTGATCCGGTCAAGGTCTCGACTGAATTATTTGATCAAAAAACGGCTTATTTCCTGAGAAATATGCATGGTCAGATTGACGCAATCGAAA
This sequence comes from Bacillus sp. PAMC28571, assembly GCF_014250435.1. Lineage (NCBI taxonomy): Bacteria > Bacillati > Bacillota > Bacilli > Caryophanales > Bacillaceae > Bacillus > Bacillus sp. PAMC28571. The sequence goes on from NZ_CP060191.1 coordinate 392,099, forward strand.
AAGGAATTACAGCTCTTGAAACATTTTATGAACAGTTTCCTCAATGGGATGATATCGAGAAGCTCGTAGCATCTTTCAATCAGATCATCAATACGAAGAAAGTAGAGATGTATCGACTGAGACTCATAAAAGGCGATCTACCTGAGCTGTTTCAATGGATGGAAAGTATTTTAGCAGAATGGGAGAAAGCGAGGCACCAGGCAGCAAAACTCTTTTTTTCAGGGGAAATGTCTAGTCGGTACCAAGCCAACATTAAAGCTTCCTTACTACAAATCATCCAAGATGAAAAAAAATGGCTGGAAATGTTGAAAATCAAATGCAAAAGGGAGTGTGGCGTGTCGTGAAGTTATTTTGCTTACCGTACGCAGGTGGAGCAAGTACCGTATTCAGTAAGTGGAAATCATATATAGACCGGTCTATAGAAATTCATGCCCTTGAACTCCCTGGGCACGGGACAAGAATGACAGAGCCTGTGCTGACAAATTTACAGCAGGTCGCAGATGATCTTTATCTACAGGCGTCCTCTTCCTTAAAAGAAGGAGAACCCTATGCCATTTTCGGTCATAGCATGGGAGCTGTACTTGCATACGAATTACAAAAAAGAATGAAAACAAGATTAAACAAAGAGCCTTGCCATGTCTTTTATTCTGGACGCTTTCCACCACATATTCCAGAGAAGAAAGTCTATCATCAGCTGTCAGATGCCAAATTAAAAGAGGCGATTATTGCGATGGGGGGCGTTCCTGAGGAACTTGCCGATAACCATGCAGTGCTTGATTTCTTTCTGCCGATTTTAAGAGCAGATTTTCAGCTTTTGGAGACTTATCAGTGTGATGAAGTCGTTCCAGCTGCTTGCCCAATTTCTATTTTTTATGGTACTCGTGATCTGCCTTCTGTGCTGTTTGATTTAGACGATTGGGATCAATATACAAGCAAAGATTGTGCGTTTTTTGAATTCGATGGAGATCACTTTTTTATTCATTCATTAACAAATGAAGTCGTAGAAAAAATCAATGTTATTTTAAAGCGAATTGGAGTGTTGGAGAAATGAACACGAAGCACGTAGGCGTGATTGGAGCAGGTGTGATGGGGGCTGATATGGCATTAGACCTTTCAGCAAATGGCTATCAAGTCACATTGGTTGATGTCACAGAAGAAAAACTAAACGAAGCACTAGAAAAGATCAAGAAAACCTATCAATTGGTGCAATTTGTGAGAAAAAAGAAAATCTCATTGTCCTTAGAAGACGTATTGTCTCAAATTCAGCTATCGACTTCATTTGAAGGCTTACATGACGCACATATCGTCATTGAAAATGTGACGGAAGATTGGGAGATAAAAAAACCCATTTATGAAGAGCTGCGAGATATCTGTTCGAAAGAAACCATCTATTTTGTAAACACGAGCTGCATTTCCATTACAAAGGTAGGGTCCCTTATGCATCATCCTGAAAAAGTTATTGGTGCACATTTTATGAACCCTGTTCCTCTTAAAGCGTTAGTTGAGGTGATTAGAGGAAAAGCAACTTCTGATGAAACAGTTGAAACGGCAAAAGGTTTCTTGAAATCCTTTGATAAAACACCTGTTGTGGTGCATGATCTTCCAGGGTTTGTTTCCAACCGTGTGCTCATGCTGACAATCAATGAAGCGATTTGGGCGGTGCAAGATCAAGTCGCGACACCAGCTGATGTCGATAAAATTTTCCGCGGGGGCTTCGGCCATAAAATGGGGCCGCTTGCGACAGGAGACTTAATTGGGCTTGATACGATTTTGAATTCATTGCTTGTTTTATACGAGAGCTACAAAGATCCGAAATTCCGCCCATGTCCTCTGCTTGTCAAAATGGTGGATGCTGGTGAGTATGGCAAAAAATCAGGTAAAGGCTTTTTCCAATATGACATGTGAGAGGAGAAAAACAAATGGCTAAACAAATCAAGTGTGTTGTCTGGGATTTAGATCATACATTATGGGATGGAATTTTACTTGAATCAGATGAAGTGACGTTAAAGCCATCGATGAAGGAAGTGCTAACAGAGCTAGATGAGCGCGGGATCCTTTTATCCATTGCAAGCCGGAATGATGAAGCTGCTGTGAGGGAAAAGCTCTCCGCCTTTGGGATCGAACATTTCTTTCTCTATCCAGAGATTCATTGGAATGCCAAATCTAGTTCATTAGAGAGAATCAGTGAGCGTTTAAATATTCATAAAGATACCATTCTCTTTATCGATGATCAGCCATTTGAACGAGAAGAAGTGAAGGCAGTTCATCCAGAGATTACTTGCTGGGATGCGGTGGATTATATGACATTGCTCACAGATGATCGACTGCGACCAGCTTTTATCACAGAGGATGCAAAACGGCGCAGAGAAATGTACATGGAAGCAGATCAAAGGCAGCAGGAAGAAGAGAAATATGAAGGGCCGCCTGAAAAATTTTTGGCCTCTTTAAATATGAAATTCGTTATATCAGAAGCAGGAGAACAAGATCTCCAGCGAGCCGAAGAACTTACCGTTCGAACCAATCAATTAAATGCAAGCGGGAAAACCTACGATTATGCAGAGCTTGATTATTTCCGTCAATCAGACAATCACTTGCTTCTCGTCTGTGAACTTGAAGATAAATTCGGTTCATATGGAAAAATAGGACTCTCTTTAATAGAAGAAACAGGTGATACATGGCATGTCAAACTACTGCTTATGTCTTGCCGTGTTATGTCACGTGGAGTCGGGACCATTTTACTGACAACGATTTTGCAAGAGGCAAAAAAGAGAGGAAAACGGCTTGTAGCTGATTTTAAACAAACCGATCGAAACCGCATGATGTATATCACTTATAAGTTTGCGAATTTCAAAGAAATCGAGAATGGGGAAGATGGCTATATTTTGTTCGAAAACGATTTAAGCATGATTCAGCCTTTCCCAGAATACGTAGATGTCAACATTGAGATAAAGCAGAAGGACCCTGCCAAATAAAAAAGCGAAAAGCGAGGAGATTGAATGATGAACCTACACGAACAAGTAAGAGCATATATCGAGCAAAACCTAGTGGTATTTGATGAGGAAATGGAGCTTGGAAATGATGATCATATTTTTGAACAAGGCTTTGTCAATTCACTATTTGCGATGAAACTAGTGAACTATATTGAACATGACTTTCACTTCCAATTAGACAATGAAGACCTCGACATTGCTAATTTTAGTACGGTCAACCGTATTGTCGCCTTAATTGAGAAAAAACAACAGGGGGCGGCTCTTCATGAAAACAGCTGAACAAACAATCGATGCTATTGAAGAAATACGACAATATTGCAATGAACATATCCGTCCATTTGCCAATGAATTCGATGAGACAGAACATTTGCCGGAGTCGCTGATTCGAGATATGGCGAAAAGAGGCTATTTGGCGGCAGGTATCCCATCCTCCTATCAAGGATTGGGGCTTGATCCGATTGCATATGGACAATTCACGGAACAAGTGGGGAAAGCTTGCTGTAACGTACGGACATTATTAACAGTGAATTCACTCGTAGGGGAAGCCATTCTTCGTTATGGAACAGAAGAACAAAAACAAGGCTGGCTCGTTGAATTAGCTAAAGGGGAAAAAATCGGTGCCTTTGCTTTGTCAGAGCCGAATATTGGCTCAGATGCCAATCATGTTGAAACTAGCTATCAAAAAAAAGGACAGTCCTATGTATTAAATGGAAAGAAAAAGTGGATTTCCTTCGGAGCGATTGCAGATTTCTTTATTGTGATTGCACGAGACGGCGAACAAGTCACGGCATTCCTTGTCGATCGAGATCAGACGGGTGTAGAGATTGAGAGAATTACTGGAATGATGGCAAATCGAGCGTCTTATTTAGCAGAAATCACTCTTGATCATGTGCAGGTACACGAAGACTGTGTCTTAGGGCCAGTTGGGGGCGGTTTTAACCACGTAGTGTCTCTGGCTTTAGACCATGGACGATACAGTGTTGCCTGGGCAGGGCTTGCCATTGCACAAGAAGCCGTTGATTCTCTCGTTACGTATTCGCGCAAAAGAACTCAGTTTAATGAAAAACTGTACAAGCATCAAATGATCAAAGGAATGATCGGAGATGCAGTCACTCAGCTCCATGCAGCGAGAGCTTTATGCCTAAAGGCTGGAGAAATGCGAGAAGCGAATCATCCTGATGCAATCACAGAAACATCCATTGCAAAATATTTTACCTCCAAAATTGCTGTCGACATTACAAATACAAATGTCCAAATCCATGGTGGGAGTGGATTTAGCCGGGAAAACTCAGCTTCAAGATTATATCGTGAAGCGAAGGTACTTGAAATTATTGAAGGGACTTCGCAAATTCAGCAGCAGGTCATTGCTAACTATGGTTTACGCCATTATTTCGTGAAACATTCTTAGAAAGAAAGGAGATGATCCCATGGCATTACAGCCGAAGAAGCTGGATAAACAGAACATTGAAAATATGTTAGGTATCACTACGATCCAAGAAGGACTGCTTTTTCATCATTTAATGCAACCGGACGGAACGGCTTATTTTGAACAACTGCTGATCCAAATAGACGGGCCGGTTGATCGAGATCTCTTTGCACATTCATGGACGCATGTCACCAAACAGCATGAAATGCTTAGAACATTGTTTAGATGGCAGGAACTCGCAAGGCCAGTACAAATTGTGCTGAAGCAGCATCAGCCTGACATTCGATACCGTGATTTGACCCAAGCTGAGGAGCCTCTTCATTTGCTGAAAGAGGAAATAACAGCAAAGGATCGAGAGGAACGATTTGATCTACAGGAAGTTCCATTTCGCTTGACATTATGTGAAGTAAATGAAGAAGTCAGCTGGGTTCTCATTAGCTTTCATCACATTTTATTGGACGGGTGGAGTCTTGGGATTGTATTAAGTGATTGGATGAATGCATATGAGCGCTTATCAAATGAAGACAAACCTCTTCTTGAAAAAAGACCGTCCTATCAATCATTTGTTAAATGGCAGCAGCAAAATCTTCAACAGACAGAAGCACAAGCTGTCTACTGGAAAAATGTTTTCGATGGCTGGAGTTATGCAGAACTGCTTCCAAAGTCAGGCGGCGCATATGAAGATTCAGGTGCTTTTCATCAATATGAACATCAAGTGGATGCTTCTATTGCGGAGAGGCTAAGCAAATTTACGAATCAACATGATGTGACATTGGCATCTGTCATGTATACGCTGTGGGGAGTTTTGCTATCTAAGTACGCCAACCAAGATGATATTGTCTTTGGAACAACAGTATCAGGAAGAAATGCGGATGTTCCTCAAATTGAAAAGATGACAGGTTTGTTTATTAACACATTACCGCTGCGTGTCTCATTCGAACAGGAACGGCCGATTGTTGAACAGATGCAGGAAGTGAGCCGGGAAATCGCAGTGAGAAATGAATATGAACATACTCCGCTATCCGACTTAAAGAAATATGCAGGAATGACGGCTGAGCAATCATTATTTGATTCAATCGTCGTCATTGAAAACTATCCACTAGATCGAATGCTCACGAAAAGCGATCAGCCTGTGCGTATTCGCAGATTTGAGATGAAAGAACAGACGGAATTCGATCTCACGCTTAGTGTACAGGCGTTTGATGAACAGCTGCATTTTTCATTGGTGTATAACCCCGTCAGCTTTTCTGCTGAACAAATTGAAAAGTGGTGTCAGCATTTTCTTCATCTCCTGTCTGATGCTTGTGCTCACCCACAAAAATCTGCTGCTCAGTTACAGCTGCTATCAGAAGAAGAGATAGAAAAGCAGTTAACAGTTTTTCAGCAATATGGCGGGGCAACGTCTATCAATGAACCAACGGTGATTGACCTATTTGAAGAGCAAGTGGAGCGAACGCCAACGGCAGCCGCAGTTGAGTTTGGCGGTACGACGGTTACATATGAACAACTCAACAAGAGAGTGAATCAGCTCGCACGCTATTTACAAAATAAAGGGGTCAAACAGGAGCAGCGTGTCGGCATTTTAGCAGAGCATTCCATTGAAATGGTGATAGCATGCTTAGCTATTTTAAAAGCTGGCGGGGCTTACGTGCCAATTGATCCTGAATACCCGCAGGAACGAATAGAGTATTTACTAGAAGACAGCGGAGTAGAATGGCTCCTAACTCATCCGATTAAAGGACTCACCTATGCCTATAACGGAGAAAAAATTGATATCACACAGCCGGATCTATATACCGGATCATCAGATAACTTGGCAGAAGCCATCACCTCAGACCAAACAGCCTACTGCATTTATACATCAGGAACGACAGGAAGACCTAAAGGTGTACTCATTCATCATCTTGGTTTAGCCAACTATATTGATTGGGCGAAACAAGTATATGTTCGAGGAGAAACAAGGCATTTTGCTTTGTACACATCATTGTCATTTGACCTGACAGTTACTTCAATTTTCACACCGCTCATTTCAGGAAATACCATCATGATTTATCACCATGAAAACCGGCAGCTACTTGTCGAAGATATCATAAAAGATAATCGCGTACATGTGATGAAACTAACACCATCTCATTTACAGTTTATTAAGCACCTGTCTTTCCCGGAAAGCCAAATGAAATGTTTTATTTTAGGCGGAGAACAGTTGGAAACATCTTTAGCGAAATCCATTCAGCAGTCATTCCCGCAGCCTATAGAAATTGTGAATGAATATGGACCAACTGAAACAGTGGTTGGCTGCATGATTCATCGATATGACCAGGACCTTGATCAAGACGTGTATGTACCGATCGGAAAACCTGCACAGCATACAGATATTCTTCTTTTTGACAGACATATGAATCTTATGCCGGAAGGAACCATTGGTGAATTATATATTGGGGGGAAAGGTGTTGCAAAAGGGTATTTGAATCGTCCAGAACTGACCGAAGAGCGGTTTGTCGATCATCCTTTCCAGCCAGGTGAAAAAATTTATAAAACAGGTGATGCTGCCCGCATTCTGCCTAATGGGCTCATTCAGTTTTTAGGCCGAAATGATGATCAAGTGAAGCTGAGAGGCTATCGTATTGAAACAGGTGAGATTGAATTTTGGCTGAATGAACAGCCAGGGGTCAAAGCAGCAGCTGTTGCTGTAAAGCCAGATGTTTCTGGTACACCATGTTTAGCCGCATATGTTGTCACGACAGCCATACTCGATCAAGCTGCAATGAAACAAGCACTAGCCGATCAGCTGCCAGATTATATGATTCCAACTCACTTTGTTCAATTGGATGATATGCCGCTGACTGCCAACGGCAAATTAGATAAACGGGCTTTACCTGCTTTGAAACAGGGGCAACAAATGAAAAAGCAGGCGGGCTCTGACAATCTTTCTGATACTGAGAAAGTCATTCAAGACATCTGGAAAAAAGTCCTCGGCTTAGATGAGGTAAGTGTTCATGACAAATTCTTTGACATTGGCGGGCATTCTCTAAACCTGATTCATGTCAATCAACAGCTCGCTAAGCAATTGAATCAAAGCATTCCAATGGTCGAAATGTTCCGCCGTCCAACGATTAGAGAGCTAGCTGCATATTTAAGCGGTGCAACAGAGCAGAAGGGATCTGGCACACAGCCTGCGAACCAAAAGAAAAGAAAAGCCAACGAGCCGATTGCGATTATTGGAATGGCAGGTAAATTCCCTGGTGCAGAAAATGTTGAGGCATTTTGGCGAAATTTGAAGAATGGAGAAGAATCGATTTCATTCTTTTCCGATGAAGAATTGCTAGAGGCTGGAATTGACCGCCAAACCTTTGAGCGTTCCGATTATGTAAGAGCAAAAGGTGTGATTGATGGACCTGATTTATTTGATGCATCCTTCTTCGGCTATTCACCAGGTCAGGCAGAAATGATGGATCCTCAAATACGGCTGCTGCATGAATACGCCTATAAGGCGCTGGAAGATGCGGGGTATGTGCAGGAAGATTATCAAGGTAAGGTCGGTTTGTTTACTGGGTCCACATCCAACTTTCAATGGATTCAGCGTTTTGCATCTTCGCTTGATAGCAGCATGTCAGAGCTGTTTGAAGTGGGCTCGCTCAATGATACGTATACCGTGAGTACAAGAATTGCCCATAAATTGAATTTGAAAGGACCAGCGCTTACATTGCAAACCGCTTGTTCGACTTCTTTGGTCGCCTTGCATTTGGCCTGTCAATCCATTGCAAATGGTGATTCAGATGTAGCGCTTGCGGGAGGCGTGTCGATTTTACACCCAGTGAAATCAGGCTACATTTATCAGCAGAACATGGTGAAATCAAGCGATGGTCATTGTCGTGCCTTTGACGATCAAGCAGATGGAACTGTTGGCGGAGATGGTGTGGGTCTTGTTGCTTTAAAAGCACTTAGTGAAGCCATAGAAGATGGTGACCATATTTATGCGGTCATTAAGGGCTCTGCCATCAACAATGATGGTGATCAAAAGGTTGGCTTCAATGCTCCAAGTGTTGAAGGTCAGACAAGGGTCATCCAGGATGCCTTACATCAAGCAGATGTTTCACCAGATACGATTGAATATATAGAAACACACGGAACTGGAACGTCACTTGGAGATCCGATTGAAATAGAGGCGCTCACAAAAGCTTTCGACACAGACAAAAAACAATTTTGCCGCATTGGGTCTGTGAAATCAAATATTGGACATTTGGATGCAGCGGCAGGAGCAGCTGGCTTGATTAAAGCTGTGCTTTCTCTTCAGCATCACACATTTGTGCCTAGTCTTCACTTCAAAAAAGCCAATGAAAACATTGCATTTGAGCATAGTCCTTTCTTTGTAAACACTGAGCTGACCGACTGGAAGCAGCCAGTATCACATTTGCGGAGGGCTGGTGTGAGCTCATTTGGAATGGGCGGAACCAATGCGCATGTCATATTAGAAGAAGCGCCGCAAAGGGATCGTCAGCAAATGCCTCGTTCGGCTGAGCTGCTTGTCCTTTCAGCAAAGAGCAAAACGAGTTTGGAACGAATGAAAGACAACCTTGTGAATCAGTTGGAAAACACGCCTTCTCTCAATTTGGCAGACGCAGCTTATACCTTGCAAACAGGCAGGCAGTCCTTTGGATTCCGTCAAGCCTTTGTTGCGGCCAGCAGAGAAGATGCATTGCGTGTATTAACAGAAAAGCAAGGCAAGGGTATTGGGAAGCTCATGCATTCACATGTGGAGAAACAAAAGATTATTTTTATGTTTTCTGGACAAGGCAATCAATACCTCAATATGGGATTAGATTTGTACCGGGAGGAGCCGTACTTTAAGAAGCAAATGGATGCTTGTTTTCAAGCATATGAAGAAGCAACAGGGCAAAGTCTTGCCCGCATTCTTTATCCATTAGCGGCTGAAACAGAAAAGGCACGCGAAAAATTGGCAAGCACTCAATATGCACAGCCAGCCATTTTTGCCATTGAATATGCCCTTTCCATGCTCTTCATTGAATGGGGGATTCGTCCTGATGCAATGATCGGCTATAGCTTTGGCGAATTAACGGCAGCCGCTATATCAGGCCTTTTCAACTTAAAGGAAGCGATGTCGATGGTCGCCTGCCGGGCGGATGCGATGCAGTCGTCGCCAGCTGGCATCATGATGAGTGTTCCATTACCTGAAGCAGAGTTAAAACCGATGCTTCCAAAAGATATTTCTCTCGCTGTTGTCAATGATTCCTCATGTATCGTGTCAGGTCTTGAAGCAGCGATAAGTGAATTTGAACAAGAGCTGAAGAATAACAGATTGATGTGTATGCGATTAGGTGGAACCATTGCTGCTCACTCACATGTCATGAAGGAAGCAGCGGAGCAATTTGGTGAAAAATTAAAGGATATTAAAGCCAAGCAGCTACGTATTCCATTCATTTCGAATTTGACAGGAGACTGGATGACAAATACGAGTGCTCAGGATATGTCCTATTGGAAAAGGCATATGACCGATACGGTTCGTTTTGCTGAAGGCATCACAAATATTTTACAGCAGAACAATATTCAATTAATTGAGATTGGACCGGGTCAAGATTTAAGCGTGATGGTCAACCGGTCACTGAACGGCATGAATCAGCATGTATGTCATGTGCTCAGACATGCAAAACAAGATGTGACGGATACTGAATTTTTACTTGGACAGATTGGACGTCTCTGGACACACGGAATAACCATCGACTGGAACAGGTTCCATCTAAACCGTCAGCCGCAGAAAATGCCGCTGCCAACGTATGCGTTTGATCAAACCTCCTATTGGTATGATGCATCAGACCGTGTAAAACGCGATAAACCTAAGCAGTCTGGACGAAAGGAGCAAATGGATGAATGGTTCTATACCCCTTATTGGGAGGCGGACCTTTCCCCTTATGTGTCATCAGATGATTCCTCTTTTGGAGCCTTGCTTTTGTTTGCGGATTCATCTGCCTTCGGAGAGAAGGTTGCAGCCGAGCTTCTGACGAAACGGAACAAGTTCGTAGTGGTTCAGAAAGGAAATGAATTTACGAAGCATGATGAAAAAAGCTACACCATTCGGTCACATAAGCCATCTGATTATGAAAAGCTCATATCAAATCTGGCAGATGACCAAATCAACGTGTCAGAAGTTTGTCATCTATGGGGGCTTTCAGAACGACAGCCGTCTCAATCGGAAGAAGAATGGGTGAAACAAACGCAGCAAGATGCTTATTACTCCTTGCTTTATATCGGACAGGCTTTGAAAAAATCTGTTTTGGACCAAAAAGTATCCATTACAGTTCTTTCCTCATTGACGTATGCCGTTGGCGGTGAGTCTATCCTTTATCCTGAAAAAGCAATCCATCTTGGACCTGCCATGGTTATTTCACAAGAAACACCGAACTTGCGTTACCGCATTCTTGATGTCGATCGCCCGGTGGCAAATGGGGTGCAGGAAAAGAGGTTGCTGAAACAAATTAGCGATGAGTTAGATCGAACATCTGGACAGCTTCTCACGGTCTATCGAAGAAATAAGCGATATGTGAAAAAGTATGCCAAAGCTATAGTTCCCGAAACAGGACATACTCAGTTGGCTAAAAAAGATGGTGTATACATTTTAATTGGCGGTCTTGGGTTTATTGGATTGAATATTGCACAGTCTTTGACCGAGCAAACGAAGGGAACGTTGATCTTAACGAGCAGGTCTGGACTGCCTGATAGAAGCAAGTGGCAAGAGTGGCTTGCTACGCACGATGAACAGGATCCAACTAAGAAAAAAATACAAAAGGTAATGGCACTTGAAGAGGCTGGTGCAGAAGTTCTCATAAAGAAAGTAGATGTTCGCCACAGGGAAGATATCCAGCAATTGATCAACACGGTGGATGCGGCCTACGGACAGATTGACGGTGTGATCTATGCAGCTGGAGTGACGGGTGATCAATCCTTCAGAGTGATGGAGCAAACAGATGTCACATTCTCAGAATCCCACTTTGAAGCGAAGATGAATGGTGTACTTCATCTTGATGCCGCCTTAGGTGACCGATCACTTGATTTCTGTTTTGTACTGTCATCTTTGTCACCGATCTTAGGCGGACTCGGTTTCACAGCCTATACAGCTGTGAATCATTTCATCGATGCGTACGTGTATGAACGAAATCTTCGTTCAGAAATGCAGTGGTCTGTCATTAGCTTTGACGGCTGGGAATTTGAGCAGGGGAAGCAGCTTGATCTCCCTATCGGAGATGATGTCACCGAAACGTTAATTACAGAAAAAGAAGGAAGAAGGATCTTTGAACGATTGCTTTCACTGGATCAAGTGGAACAAATGGTTATTTCAACAACGTCTTTACATGATCGAATTCACCGATATGTAGACCGTTTATCCCGTGAGGAAGAGAGTGCCGGAGAGCATGCACAAGATGGAAACTTATATTCTCGGCCAGCGCTGTCAACGAATTATGTTGCACCTGAAACGGAGCTAGAGAAGGAATTAAGTCAGCATTGGCAAGCTTTCTTTAAAATTGATGAAATTGGCATAGATGATCATTTCTTTGAAATGGGTGGAGATTCTCTAAAGGCGATTACTTTCATTGGCATCATTCATCGCGCATTCAGTGTAGAGCTGACGCTTCCACAATTCTTCCAAATACCAACGATCCGATTAATGGCAGAATACATCGACCAAGCAGACACTGCTGCTTATCATGCGATTGAAAAAGCCGAAATGAAGGAGCATTATCCTCTGTCGTCTGCGCAAAAACGGTTGTATCTCATGCAGCAAATGGATGTAAGCAGCACAGGATACAACGAATTTAAAGCAGGACGAATTAAAGGAAGGCTCGATATCAACAGGTTGGAATGGGCATTTCAGCAGCTTATAAAGAGACACGAAAGTTTGCGGACAGCGTTTGTACTAGAGAATGGCGTCCCTTATCAAAAGATTGAAGAAGAGGTACCATTTGCAGTCACGTTGTTTGACCTCACAGAGGGATCGACACAAGGATCTGAGGAAGATCAAAAACAAGTGATTGAACAATTTTTGACTGCCTTTACGTTAAGTGAGGCTCCATTGATGAGAGTTGGTGTGATGAAGCTGGCAGAAGAGGAATTCGTGCTCATGCTGGACATGCATCACATTATCTCGGATGGTCTTTCTCAAGATATTTTGGTCAACGACTTTATGCAGTTATACGACGGCAGGACGCTTGAGCCTCTCGCTTTGCAATATAAAGATTTTTCAGAATGGCAAAATGACATACTTGCGTCTGAAGCATTGAAAGAATCGAGTGATTACTGGAAAAACCGGTTAGAAGGTGCCCCGCTGCTTGATCTGCCAACAGATTTCGATCGGCCAGAGGTGAGACAATTCCGCGGCGGACATTATACGTTCCGTATAGAAGAAGCGGAGCTGAACGCGTTTAAGCAGGTGATTTTAAAGGAAGACGCAACATTGTTTATGGGTCTGTTAAGTCTGTATCAGATTTTGCTTCATAAATTAAGCGGACAATCAGATATCACGGTTGGGGTTCCGGTAGCAGGTAGAAAACAAGAGGAGCTGCAGCAAGTCATTGGTATCTTTGTCAATATGCTGCCACTTCGTTTATATCCTAAAGCAGAGCTGACTTATCAGCAATTCCTTCAGGATGTAAAGGCGCATGTGATCGATGATTTCGGTCATCAAGAATATCAATATGAACAAATGGTGCAAGACCTCCAGCTGAGCCGGAGTGTCAGCCGGAATCTATTGTTTGATGCTGTGTTCGCCTTGCAAAATATGAATCAGCCAGAACTGAAAGTTGGCGGTTTAACCTTTAGTGATTATCCGTACGAGACAGGAACGTCGCGATTTGATTTACTCTGGATTGCGTATGAACAGGAAGACGGTCTTTCTTCAACGATTGAATATAATACTGAGCTTTTCACAGAGGAAACCATAGAGCGGATTGCAGGTTTGCTGAAAGACATCATGCGGGCTGTTTCAGTAGATCCGGTGAGAATAGAGGAAATTGAACTGACTTCTTCATTCAAGCAATTAGACGACGTATCTCTTTTCGAATTAGATGACTTAAAAATATAAGTAAAGAGGTGAATGGAAGAGTGATTGAACATGATGATTTTCAACTGAAAGCAGCGGCGAAGGAAAGGGTGAGGGAAAGAGCCTACTGGACATCTATTTTATCAGATGTTCAGCTGGATGGCCGCATTCCTCATACGGTTTCACAAGCCAAGCCTGCTGCTATGAACCGATCGCTTCATTCGTCCTTCCCGATGGCTGTAAACCATTCGTTAAAGCAATTATGTGGAGATTCTGATTTGCGATTGTTTATCGTGCTGACCACAGCCGCTTTTGGCTTGCTTCAGCGTTATAGCGGAAAAACTGAGTTGATGGTGACTGTTCCTACAATGGAACAGTCCGCCGATCAATCCACTATTAATCATATGTTGCCGCTTAAGGCAGAGATTGATCCTCATATGAGCTTTAGCGCAGGGTTAGACGCAGTGAAACAATCGTTTCAGGAGGCAGTGCGTCATCAAAACTATCCTGTTCATATTTTAATGGATGAGCTTTGGCATTCAGTAGGAGATGACAAGAAGCGTGTCAATCTGGCATGTGCGTTTGAGACATTGCATGGGCATACGGATCGAGAGCAGCTGCACGCGGATGTGCTCATTGTTTGGAAGAAAGAACAAGATCACCTTCATGCTGAAGTTCACTGGGATGCTTCCATTTATGAAGATCAAATGATGGAACAGTTCTCTAGACATTTCATGACACTCACAGAGCAATTTCTTAAAACGCCTGAACAAGCGATGAGCACACACTCATTTTTATCTGATATCGAGAAAAGTCAGCTGTTTGATTCGTTTCAAGGTGAGTCGCTCGCTTATCCAGTGGATCGTGATATTGTGTCATTATTTCAACAGCAAGTCCAATTGCATTCAGCACGAACGGCCGTTGTGTTTGGCACCACCTCCTATACATATGAAGAGGTTGATGATTTATCGGATCGCATTGCGCTTAGACTGTCTCAAAGTCAGATGACACGTGAGACTCCAGTTGGTCTCAGAATGAATCGGTCTGCTGAACTGGTCATTGCCATTCTTGGCATTTTAAAGGCTGGCTATGCTTACTTACCGATTGATGTCCATCTGCCGATTGAAAGAATTCGGTATATGCTCAAAAACAGCGGCGCTACAGCCATAGTATCGGACGAAGACGGACACGAAGGTTTGGATGTCGAGGTTCATGTTATTCAAGACATGCTTCAAGAATCCCCAATTACAGAGAAACTCACTTGGTCTATTTCGCCTTCGGACATGGCGTATGTCTTGTATACATCGGGTACGACTGGGCATCCAAAAGGGGTCGTTATTGAACATCGTCATGTTATTAATTTGGTATACGGAATGAAAACACGCTTTTTTGATCTACTCCCTGGTGATTTGCAAGTAGGGATGCTCGCTTCTCATATTTTTGATGCATCTGTTCAAACCTTGTTCCCGGCATTGCTGCTAGGGCATACGCTGCATATTGCCAAAGATGAAGTCCGTATGGATGGGCATGCGTTATGGTCATTTTATCGAGACAACCACATTCAGCTGTCAGATGTGACCCCCTCTCATTTAAAGCTGATGAACAAGGCAGCAGCGCAATCGAAACAAGACTTGCCTGCTTTGAACATGCTGCTTGTGGGCGGAGAAGTGTTCACAAAAGAGCTGATGGATCAATTTTTACAGCATGTATCAGGTGAAAAACTCATGATGATTAATGCATATGGGCCTACTGAATGTACGGTTCAGTCGTCATCCTTTTTGATTCCTCATGACTGGGATGAGCAAGTCATCCCTATTGGGCAGCCGATGCCAAATGAGCATATTTTCATATGTGACAAGCAAGGTGAGCCGGTGCCGATTGGTGTTTTTGGCGAATTGTATATAGCAGGTGCTGGTGTAGGCCGTGGGTACATCAATCATCCTGATCTCAACAAGGAGAAGTTTATCAAAAAAACAGAGCTGAGCAGCGGGATGTTATACGGTACGGGAGACCTTGCAAGATGGCGGTTTGATGGTTTATTAGAATTTGCTAAAAGAAACGACGGCCAAGTGAAAATCAGAGGATATCGAATTGAGCTCGAGGAAATCCGCAGAGCCCTTCTTGATGATCCAAACATACAAGGACTGGTCCAAGATGTCATTGTCATTCCTAAGGAAACGAAGGATCAGGACCAATATATTTGCGCATATATCATGGCAAAACAAGTGATAGATCAGCGCGCACTTCGACAATCTTTAAGTGAAAGATTACCAGGTTATATGGTGCCGAGGCATGTCATTCAAGTAGAGCAATTTCCTCTGAATCTATCAGGGAAATTGGATATTCAAGCACTGCCGAATCCAGAAGATCAGTTGGAAGGCAAAGCAGATCCGGTAACCATTCAAGTTCACAATGAAACAGAGCAGAAGCTTGTTCGTATTTTCGCGTCTATATTACAAGTCCCTGCTTCACAGATTCGTATAGATGAACCGTTTTTTGATTTAGGCGGGAACTCTTTTAATATCGTTGAGCTGTCCAATAGAGTGAAAGAGGAATTTCAGCAGGAGCTGACTGTGATGGAGCTGTTCCAATATACGACGGTTTCACAAATAGCTGCTCAATTAAAACACAAAGCATCAGGGCAAGAGCAACAAACAGAGGATGATGGAGAAAATGAAGCGGATGACTTAGAAAGTGCCGCACAACTGTTAGGCGGGATGATAGATGAGTAAGTTCACAGGATTAGAGGTTGCAGTGGTTGGGATGGCATGCCGTTTTCCGGGAGCGAAAAATATTCATCACTTCTGGGACAACCTTGCAAATGGGAGAGAGTCCATTACGTTCTTTTCTAAAGAAGAGCTGCTTGAGGCAGGAGTTGAACAAGAAGCATTAGATCATGATCAATATGTACGTGCCAAAGGAGCAGTCGATCAGCATGATCACTTTGATGCAGATTTCTTTGGTTATTCACAGCGTGAAGCAGAAGTAATGGACCCGCAAATCCGCATGTTTCATGAGGTCGCATGGGAATCCCTAGAAGATGCAGGCTATAACCCTGAAACGTATCAGGAGCCGATCGGTTTATTTGGAGCTGCTTCTGCTAATTTATACTGGCAAGCTGCTTCCATGCTGATGAGATCCAATCACTCATCTGAACAATTTGCGGCTGTTCAATTAACGGATAAAGATTTCATGAACACAAAGGTATCCTACAAATTGAATTTGAAGGGACCGAGCGTAGCTATTGATACAGCTTGTTCTTCCTCTTTGACTGCAATTCATATGGCGGCGCGCGCCCTGATTACTGGAGAATGTAAAATGGCACTCGCAGGCGGCGTCACCATTACGACCCCTCACAAAAAAGGATACATGTATCAAGAGGGCATGATCATGTCGCCGGATGGGCACTGCCGGGCTTTTGATGAACAGGCGGAAGGAACTGTTGGCGGTGAGGGCTGTGGAGTTGTTGTGCTCAAATCATTAAAGCAGGCACTAAAAGATAAGGACCATATCTATGGCGTGATTAAAGGGTCAGCCTATAACAATGACGGCGGGCGGAAGGTTGGCTACACAGCGCCAAGCATAGAAGGACAAAGCGAAGTGATTAAAAAAGCGCTCAACATCAGTCGTGTAGAAGCTGAGAGTATTTCTTATATTGAAGCACATGGCACAGGGACGACTCTTGGAGATCCGGTTGAAATTGAGTCGCTGAAGCAAGCCTTTCAAACAGATAAAAAACAGTTTTGTGCGATTGGGTCTGTGAAAACCAATATTGGTCATCTTGACTCAGCCGCAGGGATTGCAGGTTTTATCAAAACAACACTTAGTCTGTACCATCAGATGCTGCCGCCAAGCCTTCATTATAAAAAACCTAATCCGAAAATTGATTTTGAATCAAGCCCATTTTATGTGAATACAACACCTGTACCATGGAAGAACTCAGAGACCCCACTTCGTGCCGGTGTCAGCTCATTTGGAGTGGGCGGAACGAATGTGCACCTAATCATGGAAGAGGCACCCGCCGCCGATAAGCCGTCAGCAGACAGAGGTCATGAACTAATGGTGATTTCGGCAAGATCGAAGCAGGCGGTACAAAAGTCTGCTGAACAAATCACATCTTATTTAACAGAACAAACGAGTGTCTCACTATCCGATGCAGCATTTACGCTGCAAGAGGGACGAAAACATTTTCCTTATCGCCAAGCTTTTCTTGCAGGTCCTGACCGCACATTCCAGTCAGCCGGCCAGCCGCAAAAGGCCTTTCAACAGCCTGCGGTCGTTTGGATGTTCTCTGGACAAGGTGCTCAGTATGTGAATATGGGCAAGGATTTATATGAGAAAGACCCTGTATTTAAACAAACGCTTCAGAAATGTTTTGCCATCATTTTATCCTTATCAGGTGTTGAGATCGAGAACGTGTTATATCCCACAACCGAAGAAGAGTTTATAGAAGCTGAACAACTCATGCAGCAAACGTCATATACACAAATCATCTTGTTTAGTTTTGAGTATGCGCTTGCGTCGAAGCTGATGGGACTAGGCATACGTCCGCATTATTTCATTGGTCATAGTATTGGAGAAATCACGGCTGCCTGTGTGGCTGGTATGATCCATCTTGAAGATGCGATCCGTATCGTTTTAAAAAGAGGCAGTTTGATGCAAAAAATGCCCCCAGGTGAAATGGCCGGTGTGTCACTCCCTGCCGAAGAGATTAAACATGATCTTCCAGAAGGTGTCGAGCTTTCTGCTGTGAATAGCTCACAATTATCCGTTGTTTCCGGTCCGTCAGATCGGTTACAGGGATATATCAAACAAGCTGAAAAAAGAGGAGCTTCTGTCCAAATATTGAAAACCTCTCACGCCTTTCATACGAGTATGATGGCTGAAGCGTCCGAACAGTTGAAGAACGTTCTCTCAGAGATTACCTATCAGCAGGGAGAGGTACCGATCCTTTCGAATGTGACAGGGAGCTGGTTAACGAATGAACAAGCCGCATCACCTGATTACTGGGCATCTCATATCAGGCAGCCTGTTTTATTTAGTCAAGGATTAGAGACATTACTTGGACTCGGAGAGATGGTTTTCATTGAAGTGGGGCCAGGTCATACGTTAACTCAATTCGTGAGACGCCATGATCACTATGATGTGAACAAAGCAGCAGCCGTTTCATTGGTGAGACATCCAAAAGAACAAGCAGCTGATGATGAATATATGGAAAAGGCCATAGGGAAACTGTGGAGTTACGGAGTGGAGCTAAACTGGAGCGCTGTCAGAAAAGAAAAGGCCTCATATCGAGTTTCACTGCCAACGTATCCATTTGAGCATCAAATATTCCCTTCACCGCAGTTTAAAGCAGATCAGATGATGTCTGCTTTAACGCCAGAAAAGATGGAGAAACGATCAGCTGATTTTCAAGACTGGTTTTACATTCCGGTATGGGAGCGCTCTTCACCTGTACTAAAGGAGCAACATCATCAAGGAAAACGCATCTTGGTATTTGAAAAAAATGGTCATATTGGCGCCTATTTGAAAGAACGGCATGCAGAAGTGATCAGCGTATGTCAAAGTGATCATACGATGAAAGAAAATGACCATTTGCTGAAGGCTGACGTTTATATGCTGTCACACTTAGAGTGGGTTATGGCTGAATTGCAGCAATCTGGATTTATACCTGAAGAGATCATCTGGATGCATGATGAACTGACGAAAGATACCGATGATCAGCCAAACTACTTATCTGTGCTCGATCTCGTCAGACTAATCAGTCAGTATCATAACACAAGCATACGTCTTCACCTCGTGACAAGCCAAGCACATGATGTGATCGGCATGGAGAAGGTCAATCCACTTCAAGCAACATTTACAGGGCTAGCTTTGACCATTCCTCAAGAATATCAGCATATTGAGTGTCAGCATATTGATGTATGTGAGGATACAAAGGCGAATTGGCCGCTATTCCTTTCATACGAGATTGCAATGCACGATCAAGAAGCAGTCGTTGCGTATCGCGTGAACAGCAGATGGATTCGAAAAGCTTCGAGAACACCTTTAAGAAAAGAGGGATCGTCCAAGCAGCCTTTCAGGTCTAATGGCGTTTACCTCATTACTGGCGGTATGGGCGGTATTGGCTTCACACTAGCTCAACATTTAGCAGAAACGTATCAAGCAAAACTTGTGATCATGAGCCGTTCGCAAATACGTGAACGCGCTGCCTGGCATGAGCTGCGTGATGCGAATGGGAAAGAAGCTGAGATCGTGAAAAAGCTGATGACTCTTGAAGAGTTAGGAGCTGATGTACAAGCTGTACAAGGTGATGTGTCAGATAAAGATGCTGTGCAGCAAGCGGTTCAGCTGGCTCATACGGCATTTGGTCATTTGCATGGTGTCATTCACGCGGCAGGAGAGGCAGATGGGAAAATCATTCAAGCAAGAACAGCAGACGATGAAATTCGTATGTGTCAGGCAAAAATTAATGGAACCTATGTGCTGAATGAAGCCCTCAAGGATGAAACGCTCGACTTCTTTTTACTTTGTTCCTCTCTTGTTTCCTTTCTTGGAGCGGCTGGACAAGTGGCTTATGCAGCTTCAAATGCTTTTCTGGACAGCTTTGCTCATGCAAAAAGGCAGAAAGGGCAGCCGGTTATCTCCTTAAATTGGGATCGGTGGGAGAAAGTCGGCATGGCACACGACTCGGCATTAGCGGCCAAAGTCAATGACATGATGGCGCTCGAGGAACAGGATGGAATTTCACCAGAACAAGGAATAAGGGCCGTCCAGGAAGTGCTGTGTCTAGATTATCCGCAAATTCTTGTATCCGTTCAAGATATGGGAGAGAGAATGAAACAACGCTTAACCTCTCTGCAGCAAGAAGAAGAGCCGTCTCAAGAGATATCTCAGATCATAGATGATCGTCTAGAAGCATCCTTAAGTGATGTACTCAGCTCCTTTTTTCCTCATGAGCCGGATGTGAATGAGAATTTCTTTGAAATGGGTGCGACATCCCTTGATTTATTGCAGATGAGCGGTCAAATCAAATCAATTTATGGCATAGAGGTTCCGGTGGTCATGATGTACAGCCATCCGACCATCGCGGCATTGGCAGCAGAACTAAAGAAGATTCATGGAGTAGAAAAGCAAGCTGTTACTGAATCAACCAATCTCCGAAAACAGGCGATGGCAGAAGGAAAAAATCGACGTAAACAGAGATTAAAACGAAAATAGATGGGAGAAATGCAGCGTATGTCTGATCAAGAGCAATGGATCGAATCTGGACTTGAAATTGCAGTCGTAGGATTAGCAGGTACGTTTCCCGGAGCACCGAATGTCCAATCGTTTTGGGAAAATATATCGCAAGGGAAAGAATCCGTTACGTTTTTCACTGATGAAGAATTAAAGGCAGCGGGTGTTGATGAGACGCTGTTAAAACGGTCTGATTATGTGAAGGCGAAGCCATATTTAGAAAATGCATCTTCTTTTGATGCAGACTTTTTTGGCTACTCTCCGCGAGAGGCATCCATTATGGACCCGCAAATTCGATTGATGCACGAATGCACATGGCATGCGCTAGAGGATGCTGGCTATGAGCCTGAGCAATATGAAGGGTTAATTGGCCTTTATGCCGGGGCATCTAGCAATTTATCGTGGATGGGGCAGCATATGTCGTCTCTTGAAAAGAATGAAGATGTGTTTCAAATCATGCATCTCAATGACCCGTCCTTCGCTTCCCGGGTTGCCTATAAATTAAATCTAAAAGGACCAAGTGTATCAGTGCAAACGGCTTGCTCCACGTCGCTTGTTGCTATCCATATGGCCTGCCAAGGATTAATCGGCGGCGAATGTGACCTTGCACTAGCGGGGGGCGTCACACTCCATCAGCCACAGATCACAGGATATCAATACCAAGAAGGAATGATTTATTCCCCTGATGGACATTGCCGTCCGTTTGATGAAAAAGCAAAAGGGACCATTTTTGGTGAAGGTGCAGGCGTTGTTGCACTAAAACGGTTAAAAGATGCGATAGAAGACGGAGATTTTATTTATGCCGTTGTAAAAGGATCTGCAACGAACAATGATGGAAGCAACAAAGTCGGCTATACAGCCCCAAGTGTCAGTGGACAGGCAAGTGTCATTGAATCTGCTTTAGAAATGGCCGAAACAGAGCCAGAGACAATTTCATATATCGAAGCACATGGAACAGGTACGTCTGTTGGAGATCCGATTGAGATTGAGGCACTTACTCGTGCTTTTCAAACAGAGCAAAAAGGCTTTTGCCGACTTGGGTCAGTCAAAGCCAATATTGGGCATTTAGATGCCGCCAGCGGTGTCGCTGGTTTTATCAAAACAGTCATGATGCTGCATCATCGACAATTTGCTCCAATGCCGCACTTTGAGAAGCCGAATCACCGTATTCCATTTGATCAAACGCCATTTTATGTTGGAACAGATAAAGAGGAGTGGAAGACGTCTCATTTGCCAAGGAGAGCTGGAGTCAGTGCCTTTGGTATAGGGGGAGCAAATGCCCATGTCATCTTAGAAGAGGCAAAGCCGAGAGAAGCAAACAGCACGACCTCAACCAAAGAATTAATCGTGCTGTCAGCCAGATCAACGCATGATTTGAAGAACATGACAAAAAACTTGAAGGAATATGTCTCCTCACATCATGAACTCTCACTTGGTCAAGCAGCTTATACCTTACAAAGGGGAAGAAAAGCCTTCAAATATCGAAAAACGCTTGTCTGTTCCACACGTGATGAATTATTAGAACAGCTGCATGTGCTAAACGAAGAGACGCCAGGCAGAGAAAGTCTTCTTTATAAGCGGATAAACATGAGGCTGACTGGTTTTCATGAAGCAGGATTACGTGATTACATCAAGCTGTATGAGAAAGATCTTTCATTTAAAACAGAAGTGGATCGTTTAATGAGCCTCGTCCAATCCGTGATACCTATTAAAAAAGACGATCTGTTCCATTTCAAACAAAACGGTCACGCAGAAGTGGGTATGCTGATCATGACATCGGCTTTTGCCAGTCAGCTAAGATCACTCGGAATTGAACCAGACGTATGGATTGGAGAGGGCAGCGGGGTGTGGACAGCTTTATGTGCAGCAGATGGGCTTGAGCTAACAGAGGCGGCATCTATTGTATACCGCCTTCATGACAACCAGATGATCAATCAAAAGCTGGCTGCATTGCCTCAGAAGACACTCCAACAGCCTGTTTACATTGCGCAGACAGGGGAGGAACTAACTGCTTTCGATCCATCATCTGCAATGCGTTTCCTTGATATAGAGCAGCCTGTAAAATCGCCTTTGTTCAAGCAAGAATCAACAGCCTTGATGATTGATCTTTCAAAGAAACAAGGAATTGTGGTTGAAAAGGGAGCAGAAAAAACAACCGAACCACTTGATGGAGACCTGATGCAAGTCGCAGGTGTTCTTTGGGAAATGGGGGTCGACTTAGCTTTTCCTTTAACAGAGGAGAAGAATAGGAAGCGCATTCCGCTTCCAGGCTATCCATTTCATAAAACAGATTTCTCTGTACAAACAAAAACGATGGCAGCTATTGAACCACAAAAGCCGAAGGCTGTGAAGCGTGACTTTCCTTCACTCGCCTCTTTACAAAAAGATATTCACACCATTGTTCAAACTCATTTTGGATTTGATCAAATGGATGATGACTCGCCATTTTTTGAATTTGGTGCGACATCACTTGATATATCTCAGCTTGCAGCAAAAATCTCTGAGCGAATGGATCAACAAATTGACACTGTTCAATTGTATCGGTTTGCTACAGTTGCAAGTCTTTCTGAATACTTATTTAAAGAACAAACGGAACGTGAGCAAACACCAGCTTCTTTCCCAAAAAGAAATACATCACAGGAAAATCCAGATATTGCGATTGTCGGAATGGCAGGAAGATTCCCAGGGGCTTCATCGCTAGAAGACTTTTGGCAGCGTCTTGTGAATGGCGAGGAAATGATTCACTTTTTCACAGAAGAAGAACTCAAGAAAGCAGGGCTGGATGCGTCAGTCTATCAACATCCGAATTTCATTGGAGCAAAAGGACGTTTACAAGAAATTGAAGGTTTTGATGCAGATTTCTTCAACTATTCTGCTAGAGAGGCAGAGCTAATGGATCCACAATTCAGGCTCTTGCATGAATGTGCTTGGGAAGCGCTGGAGGATGCTGGCTGTGACCCTGATAGAATGGCAGGGAAAATTGGAGTTTATACAGGAACAAGCCCAAATCATGAATGGCTGACACGCTTTGCACATCAAATGGAAGCAACCGAGCAATTCAGCGCAATGCTGTTAAATGATCGTGAGTTCTTTAGTACGCAGCTTTCTTATAAATTGAATCTACACGGGCCTAGTGTGACGATGCAGACAGCTTGTTCGACCTCACTTGTCAACATTGGCATGGCCTGTCAAGCATTATTGAATCAAGAATGTGATGCAGCACTGGCAGGAGGTGTGACGGTCAGTTCTCCAGAAAATATCGGCTATATTTATCAAGATGGAATGATTCAATCAAAAGATGGCCATTGCCGTCCGTTTGACCAAGAGGCGAGCGGAACCATTTTCGGAGATGGAGCGGGGATCGTTCTGTTAAAACGTTATGAAGATGCGATAAGAGATGGCAACCCGATTCATGCGGTGATCAAAGGGGTTGGCGTGAACAATGATGGCAGCCGAAAAGCTGGTTTTACCGCTCCGAGTGTGGAAGGGCAGGCAGAGGTATTAAAAGAAACGTATGAAAAATCAGGTATAGATCCCGCGTCTATCGGTTATTTAGAAGCGCATGGTACGGGGACAAAAATGGGAGATCCAATTGAAGTATCCGCCCTTAGCCAAGTGTTCAAAGGAACAGAGCCGCTGACTATCCCAATCGGTTCAGTTAAAAGTAATGTCGGACATTTAAATAGTGCGGCAGGGATTGCAGGTCTGTTTAAAGCCATTTTGGCTATTCAGCACAAAACGATCCCGCCAACCATTCATTATGAATCACCCAATCAGGAGATTCCTTTTAAAGATACACCTTTTTATGTGAATCAAAAGGCGCTGTATTGGAAGGAATCAGATAAGCCGAGAAGAGCAGGGGTTAGTTCTTTCGGTATCGGCGGGACAAATGCCCATATGATCATAGAAGAAGGCATACAGGTAAAGCAAAAGTCAGCTTCTAAGCAAAAGCAGCTGCTCGTTTTATCTGCAAAAACGGATACCGCTTTAGCGGCAATGACAGAGCGATTAAAGCAGTATGTGATACAGCATCCTCAAGTTTCGCTTGAAGATATTGCTTTTACATTGCGTTATGGCAGAAAGCAATTTCCATACCGAAAAGCCATTGTACTTGCTTCTGCTGATGAATGGCTGCAGCAGAAACAGCTTGAAACCAGTGTGTTCCGAAGCAAAAAATGGCGTAAAGCTACCTTTATGTTTTCAGGTCAAGGTGCTCAATATGCTGGCATGATGCGCGAATTATACGATGCAGAACCAGTGTTCAAATGGGAAGTGGATAGATGCTTCAAATATGTAATGGAGACGGAGCAAGTTGATTTAAAAGGCATTGTTTTTCCAGAGGATGAAACGAATGAAGACATCACAAAAACGTCAAATGCTCAGCCGCTTCTCTTTATATTTGAGTACGCATTAGCAAAATTACTTCAGCATAGTGGTGTTGAGCCAGAATCAATGATTGGGCACAGTATCGGCGAATATGTTGCCGCTTGCTTGTCAGGGGTCTTTTCTCTGGAGTCAGCATTAACACTCGTAATGGCAAGAGGCAGATTGATGCAAGGAATGGAAAAAGGCGCCATGCTTAGTGTGCAACTACCCGAGGCGGAGCTGAATTCGATCATCGATGAATCGCTTTCGATTGCTGCAGTCAATGCAAAAGACCTTTGTGTCGTTTCTGGTAAAGAAGAGCATATCACCGCTTTTGAAAAGAAATTACAGGACAAAGGAATTGTGACAAGACAGCTCCATACTTCTCATGCTTTTCATTCCTATATGATGGAGCCGATGCTTGAGGCGTTTCAACAATTCGTAGAGAAAGTAGAACTGCATGAGCCGACGATCCCGTTCATATCAAATGTGACAGGCACTTGGGCGGCAAATGAAGAGGTGATGGCAGCATCTTATTGGACCAACCATCTGCGTGGAACCGTTCGTTTTCATGAAGGTTTATCACAGCTGTTAACCGATGAAGTACGAGCTCTCATAGAGGTCGGACCTGGAAACAGCTTGACGGCATTAGCGAAACGTCATGAAAACAAAGAGTCTCATCATGATGTCCTAAATATGGTGAGGCATGCAAGGGAACAAGCGGATGACCATGCGTATTTCTTAAAACGTATAGGAGAGCTATGGGCAGGCGGTTATGAGGTCAAAACGCAGCCGCGTCCAACTCAAGAGGAACGACAGCTTGTATCGCTTCCCACATATCCATTCGAACGAAAACGATATTGGATTGAAGCAGGAAAGCCCGCTTCTCCGCAGCTGTCTATTCCTAAGGAAACGAAGAAAAAAGAGATGGAAGAATGGTTCTATCTGCCTTCATGGGAGCAGCAGCCGCTAAAACCAGTTTTCGAAAAAGAACCAGAAGAGCAAACGTGGCTCATTTTCAAGGAACAGGATGCCTTTCATGAACTGTTTGCACAATCATTCAAAGAACAAGGAATCAAGGTCATTTTTGTCACAAAGGGTGAGGTCTATCAAGAGCTGGAGCAGGCGTTTACGATCAATCCGGCAGAAGGTAAGCACTACAGAAACATGCTAGATTCATTGTCTAATAAAGGTATCAATATCAATCGGATTCTGCATTTATGGGAATCTGCGAAAGAAGAGGACGGCTTGAATCGCCAAGCTGCATTTCAGACGCACATTGAAAAGGGCTATTACAGCTTAATTTTCTTATCTCAAGCGATTGCTGCACAAAAAAATATTCGAGAATGCCGTTTGTTTACTGTCACTAGCGGAATTCAGCCAGTTACAGGGAATGAGATGATATGTGCAGAGAAAAGCGCAATGCTTGGGCCGGTTAAAGTCATTTCACAGGAATACCATCACATTAAATGCTGGAATATCGATGTGGAAGATGTGCCGGATGTTATGACTTGGAAGGAACAGGAGCTTGTCGATCTTATTGGGCAGGAAATTATGCAGCCTGGAAAAGACCAGCTTGTAGCGTATCGCAATCGTCAACGCTGGGTGCAGAGCTACAAACGTTTGCCGCTGCAAAAAGAAGATAGACTTCCGAAACTGATCAGGCCAAATGGTGTGTATCTCATCACGGGTGGTTTAGGCGGCATTGGATTTGTTCTATCAAAGATGCTGGCGAAAGAAGGAAATGTTCATCTTTATTTAACAGGAAGAACGGCATTGCCGCCAAGAGATGAATGGGCGTCATTTGTTCAACAAGAGAATGCCGATGAAGCGCAGCGTACAAGAATTAAGAAGGTACTCGAGCTTGAACGATTAGGTGCAACAGTAGAAGCGGTGCAGGCGAATGCAGGAGATCTTAAGCAGATGAAACATGTTTTTGAAATCATTCGCAAAAAGCATGGCGGCGTTGATGGTGTGTTCCATGCGGCAGGATTACCAGGAAGTACATCCTTCCGAGCCATTAAAGATATCCCATCTACACTGGCGCAGGGAGAGGATCAATTCCAATCAAAAGTGAAAGGGCTCGATGTGCTAGAGCAGCTGCTGGAGCAAGAACAAGCGGATTTTTGTCTCCTCTTTTCATCCATAAGTGCACTGCTCGGGGGCTTAGGATTCTCTGCTTACTCAGCAGCTAACTTATATATGGACGCATTTGCAGCTAGACTCAATCAAAATAGTCAAACTCCATGGATGTGTGTGAACTGGGATGCGTGGAATTTCTGGGGTGAGCTAGAATCCACAATTGGTGAATCGATTAATGAGCTTGCGATTTTACCAGAAGAGGGTGCTGAGCTGTTCCAATATGTTCTGTCTAACCGGCAGAATCGTCACATGCTCGTGTCCACAGGAAATCTTGAAGAACGGATAGATCAATGGCTGTCATTAGAATCGAAGGCTGCAGCGAGTGCGGATTCATATGAAGTGTCTAAGCACGAAAGACCAGAGCTGGGCAATCCGTATGTGGCTCCTCGAAATGAAACTGAAAAAGTGATCTGTCAAGTGTGGCAGGATTTTATGGGCATGGAGCAAGTGGGCATTCACGACAACTTCTTTGATTTAGGTGCAAGCTCGCTGGATATTGTTCAAGTGACCAATCGGTTAAATCAAGCACTTCAAACAAATGAAGCAGTGGTGACCTTGTTTACGTACCCATCTGTCGCAGAGCTTGCAAAATATATTCAGCCTTCTGAGGAATCAAAGGAAGATACGATGGAAGAAGAACTAGCCGTCGTCACATCAGGTGATCGAAGAGCTCGTTTTAAACAGCAACGGAATAAAAGATTGAGAGGCGGAATCGAGAATGAATGATACAACGAATCACTATCATGGCGCAGAAATTGCTGTTATCGGTCTTGCAGGTCGTTTTCCAGGTGCCAAAAACGTAGATGAATACTGGGAGAATCTGAAAAAAGGAAAAGAAACAATCTCCTTTTTTACGGAGGAAGAATTACGAAGTGAAGGTACAGATGAAGCCTTATTGAAAAACCCTCGTTTTGTCAAAGCAAAAGGGATGCTTGACGATGTCGATTTATTTGATGCGGATTTCTTTGACTATACTCCGAAGGAAGCGGCTATGATGGATCCGCAGTTCAGACTGTTTCATGAATGTGTTTGGACGGCACTTGAAGATGCTGGGTATGATCCGTTTGAATATAAAGGGCAAATCGGTCTTTATACAGGTGCAGGAATCAATACAGAATGGGTCATGAGAGCACTTCAAGGGGCAGCTCAAGGTGAGGATTCAAAAACGCTGGAAGCTGCTGTTCTAAATATGCGTGACTATTTGGCGACGATGATTTCGTATAAATTAAATCTAAAAGGACCGAGTATGGTGGTGCAAACCGCCTGCTCGACCTCGATGGTGTCGATTCATTTAGCTGTTCAGGCTTTATTAAGCGGAGACTGTCATATGGCTGTTGCAGGCGGTGTGTCCATTCGCCTGCCGCAAAAATCGGGTTATCTATATCAAGAAGGAATGATCCATTCTTCCGACGGTCACTGCCGCGTTTTTGATAATAAAGCAGATGGAACCGTTTTTGGAGATGGTGCAGGAGCTGTTATTTTAAAAAATTTAGAGGATGCAATTGAAGACGGCGATCACATTTATGCTGTCATTAAAGGATCTTCTATTAATAATGATGGAAATAGAAAAGTAGGGTATACGGCACCGAGTACGAAAGGCCAAGTATCAGCTATTAAGACAGCACTTCGAATGGCCGAGGTTGAACCTGAATCCATTTCTTATATTGAAGCACATGGAACCGGAACAACACTAGGAGATCCGATTGAAATTGAAGCACTCAAGCAAGCGTTTGATACAGATAAAAAAGGCTTTTGCCGCATTGGTTCTGTCAAATCAAATGTTGGTCATTTGAATGATGCATCAGGTGTCGCTGGCTTTATTAAAACCGTATTAAGCTTAAAGCATCAAGTGATTCCGCCAACGATTCATTTTGAAACACCGAATGAAAAAATTGAATTTGCTGATTCTCCATTCGTTGTAAATACGGATTTGACGCCATGGAGCGAGCAGGCCTCTCCTCGCAGGGCAGGTGTAAGCTCATTTGGGATTGGTGGAACAAACGCTCATGTCATTTTAGAAGAAGCACCTGCTGCACGTGTCCCAGCAGATCGCACAGAAGATAGTGAACTTCTTTTATTATCTGCGAAAACACCGGCAGCCCTTGAAAAAATGACGGATCGCCTTGCTGACTATTTACTTCAGCATCAGCAGCATATCCGTTTAAGCGATGTCGCCTATACGCTGCAAACAGGGCGCCATCATTTCCCGCATAAACGTGTCATTCTTGGAAGTGATACAGCTGACATGTTACAGGCGCTGAATCAAAGGTCAAAAGAGGTGGTCAAGACGGCCAGCTCTCAAACATCGAGCCGGCCAATCGTCTTTCTTTTCCCAGGCCAAGGATCTCAGTATGTGGACATGGGGCGTCAGCTTTATGACAAGTATCCAGTTTTTAAGGAAGCGCTGGATCAATGCTTGAATCAATTCAAACAGCATGTCTCAGTTGACCCGTTCAGCATTTTATTCTCAACAGAAGCAAGTGATGATCCTCAATTGATTAACCAAACCGAATATACACAGCCGCTTCTGTTTAGTATGGAATACGCTTTGGCTAAATTGCTGATGCATTTTGGCATCAAACCGCAGGCGATGATCGGTCACAGTATTGGAGAATACACTGCTGCTGCCGTATCTGGTTTACTGTCTGTTGAAGATGCCGTAGATCTCGTCTGTTATCGCGGACAGCTGATTAGCCAGCTTCCAAAAGGCTCTATGCTGAGCGTACCTTTGAGTGAACAGAAAGTGCTGTCATATTTGACGGATGACCTTTCACTTGCGGCAGTAAATGGACCTGAGTTATGTGTGGTGTCTGGTGAGACGGCATCTATTGATGCACTCGCTGAGAAGCTGGAGGCAGCTGGACATGGGTGCAGAAAGCTTCACACCTCTCATGCCTTCCACTCAAAAATGATGGATGATATCCTGCCATCATTCAAAGAAAAGGTAGCTGAGTATCAATTGAATGCGCCATCTATCCCGTATATTTCTAACGTCACAGGTACGTGGATTGAACATGAAGCAGTGCAAGATCCAGCATACTGGGCTGATCACTTGCGGCAAGCAGTTCGTTTCCGTGATGGAGCAGAGACATTATTAACGGAGCTTGATCCCATTTTTATTGAAGTTGGACCGGGGAATACGTTAAGCGCCTTTATTCGTCAAGTCTCAAAGGATCACCATCAGCAGCCGATTCCATTGATGCGTCACCCGAAAGAAGAGGCAGCAGATGACCGCTACCTGCTGGGAAGATTGGGTGACATCTGGCTTCAAGGAGTGCCTGTGGACTGGACAAAATTACGAAAACAGAAATCGAATCAAAAAGTATCCCTGCCAACTTATCCGTTTGAACGACAAAGATATTGGATTGAAAAGGGAGATACAGCCGCGTTATCCTCGCCTTCAGGTGTGCAAATGGTTGTGCCGAAGGAAAACAAAGGGCAGGAAATAGAAGAAAGCAATCAATATCAATCCACTGAGGCGAATGGTATAGAAGCAACATTACAGCGGATGTGGAAAGATATTTTAGGTATTGAAAAGGTGGGAAGAGACGATCACTTCTTTGAGCTTGGAGGACATTCGTTAAATGCGACCGGTCTTATTTCTCAAATTCACAAAGAGTTTGGTGTAGAACTAACACTCACAGATATGTTCAACCATCCGACGATCGAGAAGCTCCAAGCATTCATTGAAAAGGCAGAGAAGCATCAATATTTCAAAATTGAACAGGTGGAACAGAAAGACACGTACCCATTATCCGCCGCTCAAAGACGAACATTCCTCATTCATCAGCGTATTGGTCAAGTGACTTCATATAACATGCCAATGGCTCTGAGATGTAAAGGTGAAATCGACGTCGAGCGCTTTGAACAGACCTTTAAGCAATTGATTGATCGTCATGAAACCTTGCGAACGACCTTTGAGTTAAAGGATGGAGAACCTGTTCAGCGGGTCCATGATGATTTTCAATTTGCTGTTGAAATGACTGAGGCTGATGAACAAGAATTAGAAGCACAAATCGATGAATTCATTCGTCCATTTGACTTAAAGGCTGCACCATTGATTCGTGTGCGTTTTGTGAAAATTGTAGAAGATGATCATCTTTTATTAGTTGATATGCATAATATTGTCGCTGATGGAGCGAGCATGAACATCTTTATTAAAGAATTTACTGAGCTCTATCGCGGGGAAACCTTGCCGGAACTTACTGTGCAATATAAAGATTATGCAGTGTGGCAAGACAAATATTTCCGCAGCGAGATGTTTCAAAAGCAGCAGGATTATTGGAAGGAGCAAATGGGCTCAAATGTTCCGACTTTGACAATGCCATATGATTTTGAACGAAAGGAACAATCCTTTTTGGGAAGAGCGATCAAATTTAATATTGAACCGCACATCGTTGAGAAAATTGAACAGCTCGCTGAACGATATCAGCTGACCAATAACGTCATCTTGTTCCAGCTTTATGGCCTGCTGCTCTCACGTTATGCCGATCAGCAAGAACTGATTGTCGGTTCTCTTGTGGCTGGAAGACGTCATGCAGATATTGAGCATACGATTGGGATGTTTACGAACTTCCTGCCAATCAAACTAGACATGGCACAAGAAGCATCCTTTATAGAACAATTGGTACAGACAAAACAAGTTCTACTCGATGCGTACGACCATCAAGAATACCCGTTTGACCAAATGGTCGAGCATTTGAATCCAAAAACAAGGCCGCATCGCAATCCATTTTTTGATACGATGCTTATCTATCACAATGAATACGATCCGAATATTAAAATTGAAGCTGATGGACTGACCTTTGAAACGCATGAGTTTGCAAAGGGAATTTCCAAACTCGATATGAAAATGGATGTTGTCAGAGAGGTAACGGGTGAGTTAAAGTGCGTCCTTCAATACAACCTTGCTCTGTTTAAACATGAGACGATGCAAGCTTTCGTCAAGCACTTCCAGCACTTGATCGAACAAGCTGTTCAAACACCAGATCAACTGCTCAAGGATTTCGCTGTGCTTTCACAGGAAGAAGAACAAGCAGCAAAAGAGAAAAGAGATCGTGCAGAGAAAAAAGAACCACTTGTGCTCACTATCAGCTCGACATTTACAGCAGATCCAGTTGCTCCTTACATTCAGTATTGGACCAAGCAGTTTGATGTGCAGTTCGATATTCAGTTTGCACCGTATGGGCAGGTGTATCAGGAGCTGTTAAATGAGCGCAGCCTTATCTCACAGAAGAAAAACGGTGCAAATCTTCTCCTCATTCGTCTAGAGGATATCGCTGGTCCAGCCCATCTCTCACTGGATGAAAAGAAAAAACTGGCTTCAGAGCATGCAGAAGAACTTGTAAACGTTCTGAAATCAAAAACAAAACATAACCTATATTTTGTTGGTATTCTCCCGATAAGTGCGGCTCTTAGGGACACGTTGCAAGACGTGGAACAAGAGTGGATTGCTCAGTTATCTAAGATAGGCGGTGTTCAGTTGATCGACTGTCGTCAGCTTGCTCAGCAATATCAGCTCGATGACATTTTTGATGAAAAAGGAGAGCAAGCCGCACATCTCCCATTCACTGAAGTCTTTTGCGGAGCCATCGGTACAAAAGTCGCGCGAGAGATTGTGGCATGGAAAGGTGCACCATTTAAGGTAGTGGCCATTGATTGTGATCATACGCTGTGGAGAGGTATTATTTCAGAAGACGGTGTGGAAGGCATCGACATTACGCCAGAACATCAAATGCTTCAGCGCTTCTTAAAGCAAAAACAACAAGAGGGAATGCTGCTTGTGCTAAGCAGCAGAAATAATGAAGAAGATGTGTGGCGTGTGTTTGAAAACCACCCAGATATGGTCTTACAAAAAGACGATATTGTCGACTGGCGGATCAATTGGGAAAGTAAACCGGGACATCTAAAAGAAATGGCAGATTCACTGAACCTTTCATTATCTCAGTTTATTTTCTTAGATGATGATCCAGCTCAGTGCTTGCGAATGAATGAAGAGCTGCCAGAAGTGATGACATTGCTCTTACCTGCCAATGAAAAAGCCATTCCATTATTTGTTGAGCATGCTTGGGCTTTTGACCGTTATGATGTGACGGATGAGGATAGAGGGCGAACCATGAGCTACAAGGCTGAAAAAGCTCGTCAAAAAGAGAAAGCAGAGTCGCCGTCAATGGAACAATTTTTACAAGATTTGAACTTGCACTTGAATATAACAGAGTGGGGAGAGCAGCACCTTGCGCGTGTGGCACAAATGAGCAGCCGCATTAACCAATTCCGCTTAAATGATCAGCACTTTGATGAACAGCAGCTGAAAGAGCGGATGGAAAATGCGCATGTTCAGGGCTGGCTCATTGAGGCAGCAGATCGCTTCAGTCATGAAGGGATTGTAGGAGCGATCTTGGCTCATCATGCAGACGACACCTTGAAAATTGATGCATGGATGCTAAGCTGCCGTGCTCTAGGGAAAGGGATTGAGCAAAAATGTCTGACATGGCTCGCCGAATACAGCCGTCAGCACCAGCTTTCTTCCATTGAATTTACGTTTGTATCGACCGGACGTAATGAACTATTCAAGTCATTTATGGAAGAGCAACAGATCCAGAAGATCGAGGGGCAGCAAACGTATCGTATACAAGTGGCGGAAATCGGTTCATTGAGTGATCACATTCAAATCGCCGGTCACCTGTCACCTCCTCAGCACTCGACTGAAGAAAAAGAGGGTCACAAGATGGAGGCAGCAAGTCATCTCGCTTCTAAAGGTTTTACATGGGAAACGGTTCAAACAGATCAAACGCTGCATAGCGGTTATGTAAAAGCCCTTGAGGTACATGATGAAGATAGTCTACGTTCATTATTAACGACAGAAGTTACACAGGATCAAGGACTTTATGCACAGCCAACCAATGAACGTGAGGCATTACTTTTAGACATTTGGTGTGACATTCTTCATGTGGGAAAAGTAGGAATTGACAACGACTTTTTCGATTTAGGAGGAAATTCTTTACTTGCTGTCAAAATGGAAGTAGAGATTGAAAAGAAGGGTTGGTATGTTGATGATTTGAATTTTGCTGAAAAACACACCATTCGCGAATTAGCAAAATATATGAAGAGGGAGAATCAGCATGCATAAAGATGTAAAAGCCATATATGAAGAATCAAAAATTTTAGATGAGGCTACTCATTTATACGGGGTCAAGCGAAGTGATATCCACTTTATCGCAGATGCAGAAAACTATGTGTATGAACTAAAAAAAGATGGAGAGTCTTTCATTTTAAAAATTACTCATACCATCCGCAGATCACCTGATTATATTTTAGGTGAAATGGAATGGCTGCATCACTTAGCGAAGGGCGGACTTTCCGTTGCGAAACCAATTGCTTCATTAAATGGCCGTGATATCGAGCAAGTAGATGATGGGCAGGGCGGCGCATTTCTGCTTCGAGTCTATGAAAAAGCACCAGGTCGTAAAGTCGAAGAGGCGGACTGGAACGATGAATTATTTTATGCCCTTGGACAGTACACAGGTCGCATGCACAAACTGACAAAAAGCTATCATTTGTCAGACCCGCGTTATAAAAGACAAGAGTGGGATGAAGAGGAGCAGCTGAAACTGCGTAAATATGTACCAGCAGATCAGACCCTTGTTTTCGAACAAG
Organism: Bacillus sp. PAMC28571; assembly: GCF_014250435.1. Taxonomy (NCBI): domain Bacteria; kingdom Bacillati; phylum Bacillota; class Bacilli; order Caryophanales; family Bacillaceae; genus Bacillus; species Bacillus sp. PAMC28571. Next base: position 426,966 of record NZ_CP060191.1, read on the forward strand.
CGGATCGGTTGATGGCAAAGCTGGCAAAGCTTCCGAAAAATCAAGATACGTACGGATTGGTTCATGCGGATCTTCATCACGGAAACTTCCACTGGGATCAAGGGAAAATTACGACCTTCGATTTCGATGATATTGGGTACAACTGGTTTATGAATGACATTAGCATTTTGCTATACAATGTCTTGTGGTACCCAGTAATTCCATACGAAGACAAAGCTGCTTTTGCAGGAAACTTTATGAAACAGTTCCTTAAAGGCTATCGTGAAGAGAATGAACTTGGAGATGAGTGGCTTGCCTATATTCCTGATTTCCTTCGTTTACGTCACATGCTGATCTATGGCTTGCTGCATCAAGCATTTGATTTGGCTGACATCGGAGAAGAAGAAAAGGCGATGCTCGCCGGCTTCCGTTCCGACATTGAAGAAGCAGCACCTATAACGACGTTTGACTTTACAAAGCTAAGTCAATCTTAAAATAAACATCCCCGCCTATATGATGAGGCGGGGATTGTTTTTATGGACGATAGGTGGATGGTGATTCAATGATTTGGAACAGGTTCTTTCCTTGTTTTGTATTATCGATCCAGCCCTGGAAGGCTGTTTTTCCAGGTCCGTATGCATAGACAGGGACATCCTCACCTGTATGGGCAAAGGTTGTCCAGCCTGAGAAAGAACGCTGATCGAAAATATGTTGAATGCTGAGTTGGATCGTACTGGCCTTTCCTGACTGTGCTGCTTTTTCTACCTGTGAGATTTCACCTTCTGTGAGAGAAATTTCAATATAGGTCTGAAGGACATCACGTACAGATTGTCCGTCTGCGATTTTCTTAGCCATATAAACAGGTGTTTTCTTAGCAGCTAAGATGGGCACTGGGTCCCATTTGTAGCCAGTCTCACTTGTCATCCCATCTGTGCCAAACGAAAAACCGCCAGTCGCATGGTCTGCCGTGATGACGACAAGTGTTTCTTGATCTTCTTTTGCGAACTGGAGAGCTGTTTGAACTGCTTTCTCAAAATCCTCCATCTCACTCATTGCGCCAACCACATCATTTTCATGTCCTGCAGAATCAATGGTACTGCCTTCAAGTAGCATGAAAAAACCATGCTGATTATCTTGATTCAATTGGGTGAGTGCTGCCTGCGTCATGTCTTTTAACTTAGGCACATGCTTCGGACGGTCGATGGCTCGATCCAGCTCGTCCTCCTGGAATAAGCCGAGCATTTTCGAAGATGATTGAGAGGTTAGATCATCTTTTGATCGCAGAATGGAATACCCGCTCTTCTTAAATTCTTGAACTAGATTACGGTCTTTTCGGTCAAAATATTGCATTCCGCCACCTAGAAGGATATCAACTTTGTGCTCTCCTCCTATTTTCTCATCAAAAAAGTGGTCTGCAATTTGTTCTTTATTTTTTCGGGAGACGTTATGTGTACCAAAAGCGGCAGGTGTTGCATCGGTGATGTCAGATGAGACAACAAAGGCTGTTTTCATTTTTGCTTCCTTCGCTGCTTCAACGACACTTCTAAGAGGTTGTTTTTCATGATTGACGGCAATGGCATCATTGTATGTTTTTTTTCCAGTCGCCATGGCTGTTGCTGCGGCAGCTGAGTCAGTAATATTATCTCGAGGATCATCTGGATGTGTGGTCTGCATCCCGACTAAATAAGGGTCCCAGACGGTTTTTCCTTTTACAGAAGCATGCTTTTCCTGCTTGAATGTACGGTAGGCTTTGATCATGGGCATCCCCATTCCATCACCAACGATAAAAATAATATTTTTTGGTGTTTTCGTTTGTTTCTTGTCTGCTGCATTCGTTGATACGGGAGTGACATAATGTGAGGTGAAAAGGACAGCTAATAAGAGTACTGCTAGAATTCCGCTGAAAAAAAATATACGTTTTTTACGATCCATAGAGCCCATGAAAAATCTCCTTTTATCATTTATTTCATAATTTGTATTTTATTTGAATCTTCAAAATGGTTCAACCCCTTATCCCATAAAAAAGGTGATGAGCCTTTTGTCTCATCACCTTTTATACCGTATCACACTTCACGCCAACGACGCCTTCTAGATCTTTAATATCAAAGTACACATCGGTTGTATAGCGGTCTTTATGCACACGTACGCGTACTTCCATGATCGGATAGTCCTTTTCTTTTAAATCATCAATTCGTACAGAATGAATGCGGATATTGAGGGCTTTCATTTCTTTTAAAATATCGGTCATGCGGTTTCTGTCAGAAAGAGACATTCTGATGCGGATTTCTTTTTCCTGCAGGCGAATCGGTCCGATCCGCTGGAAGAGCCATGGCAGGAATTCGACACTAATGAGAATAAAGAAAAGACTGAGGAAGGCTTCTTTATAAAACCCTGCACCTGTTGCAACCCCAAGCCCTGCTGCTCCCCAGATCATCGCAGAAGTCGTGAGACCTGAGATGACATCATTGCTTTTTCGAAGAATCACACCTGCTCCAATAAAACCAACACCAGATATAATTTGCGCCGGTAACCTGAGTGGGTCCATTTGAAGCTTAGAGACTCGAGGGAAATTGTAGGCTGCATCAATGCTGATGATGGTTAAGACGCAGGAGCTGACAGCAATGACAATACACGTTTTTAAGCCGAGGGGCTTTTTCTTCAGCTCTCGTTCAAGCCCGATAATCAGACCGATTAAGGTGGCCACGGCTAATTTTAAGACTGTATCCCATTCAATTGTCCAAAACATGCATATCGCTCCTTTCACTTCATGTACGTTTCACAACATGTATATGATCTTCTCACAGCCCATATGGCTGCACAACTCTTATTTTATTCAGTTTCTGAAGAAAGAAAAGCTTTTTATTTTATTTAAAAAGAGAGTCATCCGCATAGGGCAGATGACTCTTCAATTCTTTATTTTGTTTCTTCCTCAAGATGATCTTCCATTTTGTTGAAAAGCTGTTTTGATGCTTTTGACGGCTTACTTGTCAACAAGCTCACAATAATGGCAGCTAATCCACTAAGCGTAAAGCCTGGAATCATTTCATAAATACCTGTGGCATGGTTGAGGCCTGTTGTAATCCATGTCAGAACCACAACTGCACCAACGATCATTCCAACTAGGGCACCGTGATGATTCATTCGTTTCCAGTATAGGCAAAGCAGGATGACTGGACCAAATGAAGAACCAAATCCTGCCCACGCATAACCGACAAGGTCAAGAATGGTATCACTTGGGTTAAGTGAAAGGCAGAGAGCAATCACAGCGACAACGAGTACAGACATCCGGCCAATCATGACGAGCTCTTTGTCTGATGCTGTTTTTCTAAAGAACGTTCTGTATAGATCCTCTGTCATGGCACTTGCTGTGACAAGCAGCTGAGACGAAATTGAACTCATAATCGCAGCTAAAATGGCAGAAAGTAAAAATCCAGTGATATATGGATGGAACAATACTTTAGAAAATACGATAAAGATGGTTTCAGGGTCAGCAAGGTTCATACCCGTTTCATGAACATAGGCAACACCCACTAAACCGACAGACAGTGATCCAATCACTGAAATAATCATCCAGCTCATTCCGATTCGGCGTGCTGGTTTTAAATCTTTAACGGACGTAATGGCCATAAAGCGCACAATAATATGCGGCTGTCCAAAGTAACCTAGTCCCCAAGCAAGGAAGGAAATAATGCCAATGACGCTCGTTCCTCTAAAAATATCAAGCAATTTAGGGTCAATCTGTTGAATATCTTGGAATGTAGCAACAGGTCCGCCTAATTGTGTAAAGGCAACGATCGGCACGAGCACTAATGCTAAAAACATGATAGCTCCTTGGACAAAGTCCGTTAAGCTCACTGCCAAAAATCCGCCGAACAATGTATACAAAATGACAATACTTGACGTCAAAATCAGTCCAAACATGTAGTGAGCACCGAATGCTGACTCAAATAAACGTCCGCCTGATACCATCCCAGACGATGTATACAGCGTAAAGAAAATTAAAATGATGACGGCTGAAACAGCTTTTAATAAAGCAGATGAACCTTTGAAGCGTTTATCAAAGAAATCAGGAATCGTAATCGCATCATCCGCAATCTCTGTATAGGAACGTAAACGAGGTGCAAGAATGAGGTAGTTCAAGTAAGCACCAACGATTAAACCAATCGCAAGCCAGGCTGTCGATAAACCCGTTTTATACATTTCACCTGGCACACCCATCAGCATCCATCCGCTCATGTCTGCAGCACCTGCTGAAAGGGCTGTAACGAATGGGCCAAGCCCGCGTCCGCCAAGCATATAATCATTTAAATCATGTGTTTTCCTGAATGCATACCAACCAATGGCAAGCATCCCGATAAAATAAATAGATAAGGAAATTGTAACTTCAATACTCATTTTGTGTTCTCACCTTTTTCGTATTAATTTGACATCACCTCAATCAAAATATACAGAAGTGCGATGGCAGCTTTTTTGTTTGACTGTCCCGCTCACTGCTATGGTTACTTAACCTAACAGAGTATTCCCAAGTGATCAACCTGCCTAAACCTCTTCATTTTGAAGAAAAAATGTACCGATCGATGATAAGAATCAATATGTAAGCGATTACAAAAATAAACAAAAGTAAAAATTTTCTGAAAAATAAAAGTCACCTGATGAATATTTCCTTTATTGGTTTGATAAAAAGAGGTTTTCAAGAGAACGAACCTTTCACGGCACCTGCGTAAAGTTGCTTTAGAACAGTAAAATTTGATATGATAAAGTGTATATGACTTATGATCATGACCACGAGTACGCATCATTTTTGGAGGTGAACCTGCATGTCAAGAATTTCAATAGAAGAAGTCAAGCACGTTGCCCATTTAGCAAGGCTTGCGATTACAGAAGAAGAAGCTGAGATGTTTACAGAACAGCTTGATAGCATCATTTCATTTGCAGAGCAGTTAAACGAGGTAGATACGGAAAACGTTGAACCTACTACACACGTATTAAAAATGAAAAACGTCATGAGAGAAGATGTTCCGAATAAAGGTCTTTCCATTGAGGCAGTCGTCAAAAACGCGCCTGATCATAAAGACGGCTATATTCGTGTGCCATCAATTTTGGACTAAAGGAGGCCCGAGACATGTCACTGTTTGATCACAAAATTTCTGAATTAAAAGAGCTTTTACATAAAAAGGAACTGTCTGTTTCTGATTTAGTGGACGAGTCTTATAAACGAATCAATGAAGTAGACGGAAAAGTACAAGCATTCCTTGCACTGGACGAAGAGAAAGCACGTGCGTATGCAAAGGAATTGGACGAGGCAGTTGGTGAAAAGGACGAGCTTGGCCTATTGTTCGGTATGCCGATCGGTGTGAAAGATAACATTGTTACAAAGGATTTGCGTACTACAGCTTCAAGTAAAATCCTGCAAAACTTTGATCCAATTTATGATGCAACCGTTGTGAACCGCCTAAGAGACGCTGAAGCAGTCACAATTGGTAAATTAAATATGGACGAATTCGCAATGGGATCTTCTACGGAGAACTCAGGCTACAAAGCGACGAAAAACCCGTGGAATTTAAACACTGTTCCAGGCGGATCAAGTGGTGGATCAGCAGCTTCTGTTGCGGCAGGTGAAGTACCGTTCTCACTTGGTTCAGATACAGGCGGTTCTATTCGTCAGCCGGCATCTTTCTGCGGGGTTGTCGGTCTTAAGCCGACATATGGCCGTGTATCCAGATACGGATTAATCGCATTTGCTTCATCATTAGACCAAATTGGTCCGATTACACGTAATGTAGAAGACAACGCATATGTTCTTCAAGCGATTGCAGGTGTCGATCAAATGGACGCAACAAGTGCAAATGTCGATGTCCCAGATTTTCTTTCTTCATTAACTGGCGACATCAAAGGCTTGAAAATTGCTGTGCCGAAAGAATACCTTGGCGAAGGCGTTGGCGAGGAAGCAAAAGAATCTGTTCTTCAAGCGTTAAAAGTATTAGAAGGACTTGGTGCTTCGTGGGAAGAAGTGTCTCTTCCGCATTCTAAATATGCGCTTGCGACTTACTACTTACTGTCTTCTTCAGAAGCATCTGCAAACCTTGCTCGTTTTGACGGCATCCGCTATGGCTACCGTACAGATAATGCAGACAATCTCATTGATTTATACAAAAATACTCGTTCTGAAGGCTTTGGAGACGAAGTGAAGCGCCGCATCATGCTTGGTACATTCGCGCTAAGCTCAGGATATTACGATGCGTACTATAAAAAAGCACAAAAAGTCCGTACATTGATCAAAAAAGACTTTGAAGATGTTTTCGAAAAGTATGATGTCATTGTAGGACCAACAACACCGACTCCTGCATTTAACATTGGTGAAAAGACAAGCGACCCGCTAACCATGTATGCAAACGATATTTTAACGATCCCTGTTAACCTTGCAGGCGTTCCAGGAATCAGTGTGCCTTGTGGATTTGCAAATGGCCTTCCGTTAGGACTGCAAATCATCGGCAAGCACTTTGACGAAGGAACAGTGTACCGCGTGGCTCACGCTTTTGAGCAAGCAACAGATCATCATAAAGCAAAACCTGAACTGTAAGGGGTGAATCAGAATGAACTTTGAAACGGTAATTGGACTTGAAGTCCACGTAGAGCTAAAAACACAATCGAAAATTTTCTCAAGCTCGCCGACACCTTTTGGTGCAGCTGCCAACACGCAAACAAGTGTCATCGACCTTGGATATCCTGGCGTATTGCCTGTACTGAACAAAGAAGCGGTGAACTTTGCGATGAAAGCGGCCATGGCGCTGAACTGTGAAATCGCAACAGATACAAAATTTGACCGTAAAAACTACTTCTATCCTGATAACCCAAAGGCGTATCAAATTTCTCAATTTGATAAACCGATCGGTGAAAACGGCTGGATTGAAATTGAAGTAGAAGGCAAAACAAAACGAATCGGTATTACGCGTCTTCATTTGGAAGAGGATGCTGGGAAACTGACGCACACAGGCGACGGTTACTCACTCGTCGATTTCAACCGTCAAGGAACACCGCTAGTTGAAATCGTATCTGAGCCAGACATTCGCACACCAGAAGAAGCGTATGCTTACTTAGAAAAATTAAAATCCATTATTCAATATACAGGCGTTTCTGACTGTAAGATGGAAGAAGGCTCACTTCGCTGTGATGCCAATATTTCTCTTCGCCCAATCGGCCGTGAAGAGTTTGGTACAAAGACAGAGCTCAAAAACTTGAACTCATTCGCTTTCGTACAAAAAGGCCTTGAATTCGAAGAAAAGCGTCAAGAGCAAGTATTGCTTTCTGGCGGCTTGATCGAACAAGAAACCCGCCGTTATGACGAAGCGTCTAAAAAGACGATCCTGATGCGTGTCAAAGAGGGATCTGATGATTACCGCTACTTCCCAGAACCAGATTTGGTGGAGCTGTACATTGATGACGAGTGGAAAGAACGCGTAAGAGCATCGATTCCAGAGCTTCCAGACGAGCGCCGCAAACGCTATATCGATGAGCTTGGACTCCCTGCATACGATGCAATGGTACTCACGCTGACGAAAGAAATGTCTGATTTCTTTGAAGCGACCATTTCAGAAGGTGCTGAAGCGAAGCAAGCATCGAACTGGCTCATGGGTGAAGTATCTGCTTACTTAAACTCTGCTCAAAAAGAGCTGGACGATACAAAGCTAACGCCGCAAGGGCTGGCTGGCATGATCAAGCTCATTGAAAAAGGAACAATTTCCTCAAAGATTGCGAAAAAGGTATTCAAAGAGCTCATTGAAAATGGGGGAGATGCAGAAACAATCGTCAAAGAAAAAGGACTTGTCCAAATTTCTGACGAAGGTGCGCTGCTTAAACTCGTTACAGAAGCACTTGATAACAACCCGCAATCCATTGAAGACTTTAAAAATGGTAAAGACCGCGCGATTGGCTTCTTAGTCGGACAAATCATGAAAGCATCGAAGGGCCAAGCTAACCCGCCGATGGTCAACAAGATTCTCCTTGAAGAAATCAAAAAGCGCTAAATCGCAAAAAACCGCCTTATGTAATAGGCGGTTTTTTTTTGCTTGAAATGACAGGGTCTTATCATAGATTCAGACCACCGCCGTATATCAATTTAGAGAATCTTTTCTTATAATGAAGCATAAGCGAAAGTGCACATTCGAAGGGGAAAAGGTGAGCTAAATCGAAAACAGCACGTCATGTTACTGAAGAAACAGCTTCAATTGCTCAACTGCTCTAAGAACAGCAGGGTCCTCACACTTTTCTAAATTCGTCAGCATCCCTTGGATGACTGGCTTACGAGGTTCAGCTTTTGCCAGCTCTTCTTCAATCACTTCAATGGATACAACAGTATCATCTGAAAGCAGATGCTCAAGCTTTAACGAACGAAGCTCCTCTTGAAGGGAAGCAGCACTCGGCGCTTCATCATCCCAAATGGTTTGCTTCAAAATCGGCTTCGTCTGAGAACGAAGCAAACCGTGGACCAGATCATCAAACCGTTCGAGTATAAAGGATGAGAGCTCATCAAATGATAATTGCATTTGATCCTGTAAAAGCAGAACCTGCACATATGATTGGATAATGCCTTGGATCATGACTGACAGGTCAGTTACATATGGTTCGATCTCCTGTCCATAAGTGGTCAAGATGGAAATTTGAATTTCATCGTTCATTTGCTTTTTCACAGTTTTTGAATACTTTTTAATCTGCTGGTTTTCCGGAATAATGTTCTCGCTGAGGATCAGAATGATAAAATCCTTGTTCTCAGCAAAATGCTGGAACTGTTCAGCGATTTGTTTCTGAAAGATCTCTCTCGGCGCGAGATGCTGATTCTCTTTTCGAATCATTTCGATAGTTTGCATCGAAGTGTCGATATAATATTCAAACGCTCGGTTGAAAAGCTGTTCTTTTGATTTGAAATGTAAATAAAATGCGCCTTTTGATATTCCGCATTCATCTGCAATTTCCTGAATGGTCGTAGAAGAAAAACCCTTTTTCGCAAACAATTGGATGCTTGCTTTAATGATTTTTTCTTTTTTTTCGTTCATGAAATAAGGCCCCTTCAGCTTTAGAATGTTACGTCAAACGCAAGTGAAATGGTTGACGGCATTGTATATCACCGTTTATTATGATATAGAATGACCAGTCAGTCAATACATAAAGGAAAATGGAGGATATAATGAATTCGATCATCAATTTTGTATTAAAGAATAAGTTCGCTGTATGGCTCATGACGATTATCGTAACAGTTGCTGGTCTATATGCCGGATTGAATATGAAACAAGAATCAATCCCGAATATCAACACGCCAGTCATTACGGTTTCTACAACGTACCCTGGCGCAACGCCGGACGAAGTATCAGATAAGGTGACAGATCCAATTGAAAAATCGATTCAAAACCTCAATGGGGTCAGCGTGGTCACTTCTAATTCATTTGAAAATGCATCATCCATTCAAATCGAGTACGATTACAACAAAGACATGGATGAAGCAAAAAAGGAAATTGAAGATGCGATTAGCAATATCGATTTCCCTGAAAATGCAGAAAAACCTAAAATCGCACGCTTTAGTATTAATGCGATTCCAATCCTAGCCCTAAGTGTCTCTGGTGATAAAGAATCATTACAAGACCTTACACAAAAAGTAGAAAATGATCTCGTTCCTTCACTTCAAGGATTAGACGGTGTCTCTTCTGTCGAAACTTCAGGACAGCAAATCAAAGAAGTAGAATTTTCGTTTAAACAAAAGAAATTGAAAGAATACGGTCTAGATGAAGATACCGTCCAAAACATGATCAAAGGCTCTGATGTGAATGTACCACTAGGTCTATACACATTTGGCAACAAACAAAAATCAGTTGTCGTGGACGGCAATATTTTAAGCGTCAAAGATTTGAAAAACATGCGTATTCCAGTCACACCAAGTGCAGGCGGCGGTGCGGGAAGCGCTGGAGCTGGAGCACCTTCTAACGGTTCAGAAAACCAAGGTGCACAAGGTGCGGAGCAGCAGGCTGGAAGTGCAAGTCAGCAGCAAGCAGCAGCTCAGCAGCAAGCAGGTGGAGGTGCAGCAAGCAGTCAATCTGTAGAACTGCCGACGATCAAGCTATCTGAGATAGCAGATATTAAAGTCGTAAAAAATGCTGAATCGATCTCTAGAACGAATGGAAAAGACAGTATCGGTCTGCAAATTGTTAAAGGCTCTGATGCCAACACAGTGAGTGTAGCAGAAGAAGTGACAAAAGAGCTTGAGAAATTCAAAAAAGACAACAAAGGTATTAATGTAAGCACCACATATGATCAAGCAGAGCCGATTAAAGAGTCTGTCAGCACAATGCTGAACAAGGCGATCATCGGAGCGATCTTTGCGATCATTATCATTCTATTGTTCCTGAGAGATATCAAATCAACATTAATCTCGGTCATTTCCATACCGTTATCTCTGTTGATTGCTGTTTTACTATTAAATCAGCTGGATATCACGTTAAATATCATGACACTTGGTGCCATGACCGTCGCCATCGGGCGTGTTGTCGATGACTCGATAGTGGTCATAGAAAACATCTATCGACGAATGGCGTTAAAGGATGAACCGTTAAAAGGCAAGGCACTCGTCAGAGAAGCCACAAAAGAAATGTTTATCCCAATCATGTCTTCGACGATTGTGACAATTGCGGTATTCTTACCGTTAGCATTAGTAGGTGGAATGATTGGTGAACTATTCATCCCATTTGCCTTAACGATTGTGTTTGCGTTACTTGCTTCACTGCTTGTCGCTATTACAATTGTTCCAATGATGGCACACACTCTATTTAAAAAGAACCTGTACGGCACAGCGAAAAAGGTAAAAGGACATAAACCAAGTAAGCTTGCTGGCGGTTATAGACGTGTACTTAATTGGACACTCAACCATAAATGGATCACATCAGGAATTGCCATTCTTATGCTTGTCGGAAGCTTATTCTTAGCACCACTTGTCGGTGTCAGCTTCTTACCACAGGAAGCAGAGAAAACGGCCATGGTGACATATACACCTGAACCTGGACAAACGAGAGAGCAAGCAATTGATGAAACGAAAAAAGCTGAAGAATATTTGATGAAACGGGATCATGTCAATACAGTTCAGTATTCACTAGGCTCTTCAAATGCTATGACCGCAAGTGTTGGCGGTAACTCTAACGGTGCGTTATTCTTCGTACAATATGATGATGACACGCCAAACTTTGATAAAGAAAAAGACCGCGTGGTCAAAGCCCTTCAAGACAAAGCGTCTAAAGGGGAATGGAAATCACAAAACTTCTCATCTGCTGGTGCAAATAATACCGTGACATACTATGTGTACGGGGACAAAGCAAGTGATATTGAAGGCACAGTAAAAGATGTTGAGAACATCTTAAAAGATGAGAAAAACCTCAAAAATGTCAGCACAAGCTTATCTGAGAAATACGACGAATATACGTTTAATGCAGATCAAGAAAAACTGGCGAAACTAGGTCTAACTGCTTCACAAATCGCTCAAGCGATTGCACCTCAAAATAGTGAAACAACACTGACGAAAGTCACAGAGGACGGCAAAGAACTTGATGTGAAGCTTCAAACGGAAAAAGATGAATATAAGAGCAAAAAAGATTTAGAAAATAAAAAGATCACCACACCAACAGGGCAAGAAGTCCGAATTGGTGATGTCGTCAAAGTAAAAGATGGTACGACAGCAAATACGGTGACAAAACGTGATGGGAAAATCTACGCAGAAGTGTCTGGTGACATGACAACAGACGACGTCTCAAGTGTAACGCAGGATGTTCAGAAGAAAGTCGACAAGCTTGATCTAAAATCTGGCGTAACGATTGACACAGGCGGCGTAAGTGCGGATATCCAAGAATCCTTTACACAGCTTGGCCTTGCAATGCTTGCAGCGATTGCCATTGTGTATCTCGTTCTCGTCATCACATTTGGCGGAGGTCTTGCACCATTTGCGATTCTCTTCTCACTGCCATTTACGATTATTGGTGCCCTGCTTGGATTGTTTATAGCAAAAGAAACCATCAGCTTAAATGCCATGATTGGATTGCTCATGCTGATCGGTATCGTTGTAACTAATGCCATTGTCTTGATTGACCGAGTGATTCATAAAGAACAAGAAGGTCTCTCAACAAGAGAAGCGTTACTTGAAGCAGGTACAACAAGATTACGTCCAATCTTAATGACGGCACTTGCGACAATTGGTGCACTGCTGCCACTCGCATTAGGATTTGAAGGCGGAAGCCAAATCGTATCAAAAGGACTTGGTGTTACCGTAATTGGCGGTTTAACAAGTTCTACACTTCTCACATTGGTTATCGTTCCAATCGTGTATGAAATGTTAAGCAAGTTTAGACGTAAGAAAAAGTACGCAGAAGAAGAGTAAGAGGAAGCCCCGCCAATGAGCGGGGCTTTTTTTATTTTGAAATCTGACAAACAGCTTTTCTCATAAGCTCTTCAAATGCGAGGAAAAAGGCATCACGATCGACATGGTCAATCACTTGAATTGATTTTCCATCTGGATGCTCTTCAGTGCGACCTTGTCTAGGCGTTTCGGTATAAACGATTGCGTTCACTTCTTTTGTGCGAGTAAATGATGAGGAAGCAAGAGTGATCGTTGTCAGCACGTCCCATAAGTAGTAAGTCGAGTTCGTTTCATGATGAATGAGCGGCGGACAAAAGGCGTAGCACTGTCCGATAAAATCTATTCCAATATGAGAACGAAGAGAAGCCCAGCGCTGACGTACATCAAGTGTAAGCGGGACTTGATTTGTACTTTCAAGCGCGACCATTTCAATAGGAAACGGTTCCTGAAAGACAGTGCTGACAGCATAAGGGTCCCAAAAGGCATTCCATTCTGCTGTCCCATCATGCTCGGGCTCTTCAACATTCCCTTTTTCAAGGAACGTTCCACCCATCCACACCAATTTTTCAATTCTATTAGAGATCGAAGGATCTTCTTCTAAAGCGCGTGCAAGATCTGTGAGCGGACCAGTAAAGAGCAGGGTGACAGGTTCTTTTGCCTTCTTAACCGTTTCAATCAGGTGAAGATGTGCTGGCAGCTTGGACACTTTTGTATCAACATTGCCTTTTTCATTTAAAATTGGCAGAGCATCTACATAAAAAGCATGCATACGCCACTCCTTTGGAAATGGATTGACGCCTCTAGAAGTTGAAGCAGCAACTTCAATTTCATAAGGACTGAAGCGATCAATGATTTTTTGAGATGCACTGAGAGCAGGCTCTAAATAACAATCAGCAGGAATCACAGACATTCCGATGACTTTCACATGTTCCATTTGAAGGAGAAGAAATAAAGAGACGAGGTCATCAACACCGCCGTCATGATTAAAATAGACAGGCTTTTTCATCGCATATCATCCTTTACAGCGTTTTCTTTTATCTTATCAGAATGCTTTCTTGCTGAGGGAGATTGGCTAGGAGATTTCACATAATTAGGTGGTTGTTTTGTTGCCATTTTCAAATCTCATAGTATAATTAAAGGTTGTTAGTGGTGAAAATAGATTGCATAATGAATATAGGATGATGATGAATGAAACGTGCTCGAATTATATACAATCCGACATCTGGGCGTGAACTCTTCAAGAAGAATTTACCGCAGGTTTTGCAAAAATTTGAACAAGCTGGCTATGAAACTTCTTGTCATGCGACGACATGTGCAGGAGATGCCACGCAAGCAGCAGAAAAAGCCGCACAGAGAGATTTTGATTTAATTGTAGCAGCAGGTGGAGACGGCACGATCAATGAAGTCGTCAACGGACTAGCACCGCTTGAAAAAAGACCGAAACTAGGAATTATTCCAGTTGGAACGACAAATGACTTCGCAAGAGCACTTGGCATTCCACGAGAAGGTGTTTTAAAAGCGACAGATGCCATTATTGAGGGTGTAGCGAAGCCGCTTGATATCGGTAAAGTCAATGGCCATTATTTTATTAATATTGCTGGCGGCGGCCGGTTAACAGAGCTCACCTATGAGGTGCCTAGTAAGCTGAAGACCATGCTTGGACAGCTTGCTTATTATTTAAAAGGCATGGAGATGCTTCCTTCTATCCGCCCGACAGAAGTCGAAATTGAATATGACGGCAAATTGTTTCATGGAGAAATCATGCTGTTTCTTGTTTCACTCACAAACTCAGTAGGCGGCTTTGAAAAACTAGCGCCAGATTCCATTTTAGATGATGGGATGTTTGACCTGATTATTCTAAAGAAGGTCAATTTAGCAGAAGCCATTCGAGTGGTCAGTCTTGCTCTTAGAGGCGAGCATATTCATGATAACAATGTCATCTACGCAAAAGCGAATCGCGTGAAGGTAGATGTAAAAGATAAAATGCAATTGAATTTAGATGGTGAATACGGCGGCATGCTGCCAGGTGAATTTGAAAACCTGTATCGCCATATTGAATTTATTGTGCCAAAAGCAACAGCTGAAAAAATAGGGTGAAGACTGAACTTGGTTCCTTATGGCGGCCAAGTTTTTCTTTGCAAATGAGGTGATAAAGTTGGTGAAAATGAAACCGCCTGTTGAAAAGAATGAATACTACAATGTAACCTTCGAAGACTTAACGCATGAAGGTGCAGGTGTAGCGAAAATTGAAGGATTCCCTGTCTTTGTACCGAATGCCCTTCCTGACGAACAAGGGAAAATCAAAGTCACACGAGTCAAAAAAGGATTTGCTTTTGGACGACTCATGGAGCTGACAAAGGAAAGTCAGCACAGGCAAGATGCGCCATGTCCCATTTACAAACAGTGCGGCGGCTGTCAAATTCAGCATATGAGCTATGAAGGACAGCTGCTATTCAAACAGAAACAAGTAAAGGACGTTTTAGAGCGGATCGGCAAGCTTGATATGAGCCGTGTAAAAGTTCATCTTGTACTCGGCATGGAAGACCCTTGGAATTACCGAAACAAAGCACAAGTTCCAGTTGGCGAACGAGAAGGCGGACTTGTTGCAGGTTTTTATCAGCAGCGTACCCATGAAATCATTGATATGGAAAAATGTTTGATTCAACAGTCAGAAAACGACGAAGTGGTACAGGCAGTAAAAGACATATGCAATGCGTTTGGCATCAAGGCATATAACGAAGAGCGGCACAAAGGCTGGCTGCGTCATGTGATGGTTCGCTATGGTATTGCAACAGGTGAAATGATGGTTGTGTTTGTTACTAGAACAGCTGACTTTCCGCAAAAGCAGCAGGTGATTGAGCAGATTATAGCACGCTTCCCACATGTTCGGTCAATTGTACAAAACGTGAATTCAAAGAAAACAAATGTCATTTTCGGAGACGAAACAACCGTTTTATGGGGCGAAGAATACATTTATGACACGATTGGCGACATCAAATTTGCCATTTCAGCCCGCTCATTTTATCAAGTGAACCCAGCTCAAACAAAGGTGCTTTATGACAAAGCGCTTGAATATGCAGAGCTGCAAGGCGAAGAAACCGTCATCGATGCCTACTGCGGAATCGGTACGATTTCCTTATTTCTCGCACAAAAAGCAGGCAGAGTTTATGGGGTTGAAATTGTTCCAGAAGCAATTGAAGACGCAAAACGCAACGCTGCCTTAAACGGAATCAACAATGTTGAATTCGCAGTCGGCGAAGCAGAAACCGTCATCCCAAACTGGTACAAAGAAGGCATCAAAGCAGATACATTAGTCGTTGATCCGCCAAGAAAAGGCTGTGACGAAGCACTGCTTGACACCATTTTAAAGATGAAACCAAAACGAGTTGTTTACGTGTCCTGTAATCCAGGGACGCTTGCACGTGATTTGAGAATTCTTGAAGATGGCGGGTATGTGACAGAGGAAGTGCAGCCTGTGGATATGTTTCCGCATACCTCACATGTGGAATGTGTAGCAAGTCTTGTGATTAATCAGTAATTTATTGTGACATCCCGATTCTGTGAAAAACATTGATATCGGGATGTTTTTATTTTTGTATGTTCAATCGGCCTAAAAAATGATATTTGGAAGTGGAATTAATATTTTTATCCCGCAATTCATCTCCAAATGTCCTTTTTTGCAATTTTGCCCGGTTCATATTAAAGTATATAATGATAAAAATTGCTGAAAGACTTTATAGAAGGACATGCCCTAAAAGGCGCTATGTCATGAGAGGAATTGGATGAAAGATGAGTAAAAATTTCTGGCGTGATTTACCGCGGCCATTTTTTATATTAGCACCAATGGAAGAAGTGACAGATGTTGTGTTTCGTCATGTTGTGAGTGAGGCGGCGAGACCGGATGTGTTTTTTACAGAGTTTACGAACAGTGAGAGCTATTGCCATCCTGATGGTATTCAAAGTGTGAAGGGGCGTTTAACGTTTACAGAGGATGAGCAGCCGATTGTTGCTCATATTTGGGGAGACAAGCCTGAGAACTTTAGACAAATGAGCATTGGAATGGCGGAAATGGGATTTCAGGGGCTTGATATTAATATGGGCTGTCCTGTCCCGAATGTCACCCAAAACGGAAAGGGCAGCGGCTTGATTCTTCGTCCAGACGTTGCGGCAGAGCTGATTCAAGCGGCAAAAGCAGGGGGATTACCTGTCAGTGTGAAAACAAGACTTGGTTTTACTGAGGTCGATGAATGGCGCGGGTGGCTTAGACATATTTTGGAGCAAGATATTGTGAATTTATCAATCCATCTTCGTACAAGAAAGGAAATGAGCCAGGTGGATGCGCATTGGGAGCTCATTCCTGAGATTAAGAAACTTCGTGATGAAGTAGCACCTGATACTCTTTTGACGATCAATGGTGATATTCCTGATCGTCAAACAGGCTTAAAGCTCGCTGAACAGTATGGAGTAGACGGCGTGATGATTGGGCGCGGAATTTTCCATAACCCATTTGCTTTTGAAAAAGAGCCGAGGGAGCATACAAGTGATGAACTGCTTGGTCTTTTAAGGTTACATCTTGATCTCCATGATCAATACTCATCACTAGGTTTGCGTCCATTCAAGGCACTGCACCGTTTCTTTAAGATTTATGTAAAAGGATTCAGAGGAGCGAGTTTCTTAAGAAATCAATTAATGAACACATCATCAACAGATGAAGTGCGTGCCATGTTGGATGAATTTGAAGCGAGAAATCAAGAACAATCATGACCAACAAGAGGAGGAGGGGGAACCCTTCTCTTTTTTATTAAACAGGACTATTAAACTAGTTCTCTTAAATGGTAAAATAATATAGAAATAACAATTGGAGGTATTTTATTTGAAACCATTTTGGGATAAAGATAGAGAAAGCGAAGAAACATTTAAGAAAATCAATGAGAAAGGCATTGCAAAAGCGGAAAAGAAGCTAGGCGTTATCCTGCCTGATACATATAAGCAACTGATCCTCGAACAAAATGGCGGGTATACATTGCATAATGCTTTTCCAACGGATCAGCCGAATGGATGGGCAGAGGATCATGTGTCATTTGATCATTTAAGAGGAATTGCCAAAGATGAAGGCATTATGGATAGTGATTATTTAATAGAAGAATGGGAATTGCCTGAGGGACTTGTGCTCATTTGTGGGGATGGTCATACGTGGATTGCATTGGATTACAGAGAAACAAAGGAGCATCCGCCGGTTCATTACTTTGATCTAGAAGATGAGACGGATTTCAAATTAGCGGATTCGTTTGATGAACTGATTGCTGGGCATTATACCGCTGAATAGCATGAATAGGAAAAGGCAGCAGCAAGTAGATATATTTCATTAAAACCGTTGTTATACAGTGTTTTTTGAGAGAGACAAAAGAGTCTCTCTTTTTTTTGCGAAGCAACATTGAATCTCTCTCCAAAACTGTATCTGTTATGTTTAAGTCTTATTATTCAATTGGTTCACTTTCCACTCACTAAATTTTCTGACGATAATATCTGCCACAATGTAAAATGGCAGAAAGCTGGAGTTGTCCACTTTGTTATATAAGTGAAACGGGGTGCTGCTTACATAGATGTTAAACATGGCATTTTGTGCAAGGAGGTTATTCCTTAATGTGGTCATGCTGATAAATTTGATATGTCTCGTTTTCACCAATTGAATGATTTCATCTAAATTCTTCGATTCACCCGATAAAGAAATGATAAATAAAAGGTCATCCTCACCAAATTCAATGATTCCATCTGTTAAATCCCGCTTGCTTCGTAATACTTGAGATTTCTTATGCAGTGACCATAGCTGCCGCTGTATATCATTTGCTAAATCAAGCTGTGCAGTTCCTGTCCCATAAATATAAATATACGGTGCACGATCAATCAGTTGATTTAATTGATGAAAGTCGAGCTGCTCCATATATTTTCTTGTCTGCCGGATGTCTTGATCAAGCAGCTGCATTAAATCCTGTGTGGTCTCTTCAGTGAAAGCATTTAATTTCACATAAGACTTTAAGTCACTGTAGCCGTCGAACCCTATTTTCTTGGCAAGCCGATGGATGGATGAGATGGAAGTATGAGCATATCGGGCAAGGTCCTGAATTTTCATTGTCTTCATTTCTTCAAGATGATCATGGATCGTTTTAATAATGTGCAGGTCATTCTTATTTAAATCTTCGAAGTGTTTATTAACCAGCTTGTCCAGTATCATGCGATGTGCCCTCCAACATGAAAATATTTTCTTCCTGTGAAAATATAATCTAATGTTACAACTTGATTTCTAAATACGTCAAACCTATTGGTTTTTGTAAGCGCTACCTTTACAGTGATGATATGGATCAAGCAAAGGGGTTATGCTTATGAATGCAATCAAGCGGTTTGGCAGTGCTATGGTAGTTCCTGTACTTTTATTCGCGTTTTTTGGTATTGTTGTCGGCCTCGCGACTTTATGTAAGAATCCAGCGATTATGGGAGAAATGGCTGGAGAAGGTACGATGTGGTACAAGGTTTGGTCACTGATTGAAAGCGGGGGATGGGCGATTTTCAATCATATGGAATTAGCCTTTGTGATTGGATTGCCCATCTCACTTGCAAAAAAAGCGCAAGCACGTGCGACGCTCGCAGCTTTGATGATTTATCTTGTATTTAACAATTATATTCATGCTATTTTGACACTTTGGCCGTCTACTTTTGGCGTTGATTTATCGCAAGGTGTCGAGAACGTAGCGGGTGTAAAAGAAATTGCGGGTATACCTACGCTGGATACAAGTATCATTGGTGCGGTGATGATATCTGGAATCGTCATTTGGATCCATAATCGTTTTTATGATCAAAAGCTGCCTGAAATGCTTGGGATTTTCCAGGGGCTTGTATTTGTTGTCATCATCGGATTCTTTGTGATGATTCCTATTGCTTTTATCGTTGCTTTTGTATGGCCCTATGTTCAGCAGGGGATTCAATCTCTCCAAGGGTTCATGGCACAGTCTGGTTATATTGGTGTCTGGCTGTTTCATTTCTTGGAAAGGGTGTTAATTCCAACAGGACTTCACCATTTTATTTATACACCTTTTGAGTTTGGTCCAGCGGCTGTAAATGGGGGGTTAAAACCATATTGGATTGCTCACTTAAATGAATTTGCGTCCTCCACTTCTGATTTGAAGGATCTTTATCCATACGGATTTTTATTGCATGGGAATATTAAGATGTTTGGCTGTTTAGGGATAGCTTTAGCCATGTATTTTTCAACACCGAAAGAAAACAGAAAAAAGGTTTTGGCATTGGTATTACCCGCCACATTAACAGCGGTATTTGCCGGAATTACAGAACCGCTTGAATTTACATTCCTATTCCTCGCGCCTTATTTATTTGTGATACATGCACTTCTTGGTGCGACCATGGTGACAATCATGAATATGTTTGGTGTTGTCGGAATGATGGGTTCCGGGTTTATTGAAATAGCTGCATTGAACTGGATTCCGCTCTCTTCAAATCATGGAGGGACTTATCTGATCCAAGCGATGATTGGACTTCTTTTTACAGCAGTGTATTTTGTCATATTTAGATGGATGATTGTGAAATTCGATATTCCATTACCAGGACGAAAACATGAGGAGGAGACGAGGCTATATACAAAACAAGATTATGAGAATGCTCATAAAAAAGGTCATGACCAAAAAGAAGCGCCCGTTTATGCGTCTGAGTATGAAGAGAAAGCCGTGTATTTCTTAGCAGGCCTCGGCGGTAAAGAAAACATTAAAGATGTGACAAACTGTGCCACACGTCTACGTATTACAGTGATTGACCCTAGCTTGGTGAAAGATAGGGACTACTTTACAAAAAATAAACTGGCCCACGGCATGGCGAAGAGTGGTCAAAGCATTCAAATCATTGTTGGCTTAAGTGTACCGCAAGTAAGAGAGTCCTTTGAGACAAAACTATCATTAGATTGAAAAAAGGAGCTGGATATGATGAAAAAATTTAATATTACCATCGCTGGAGGCGGAAGTACATTTACACCCGGAATCATTTTGATGCTGTTAGACTATCTAGATGAGTTCCCAATTCATACAATTAAACTCTATGATAATGATGAAGCTAGACAAAAGACGATTGCAGATGCATGTGAGATTATGTTAAAAGAACGAGCACCAGAAGTGCGATTACTGGCAAGCACGAACCCAGAAGAAGCCTTTACTCAAGTCGACTTTGTGATGGCACATATTCGTGTCGGGAAATATGCAATGCGAGAATTAGATGAGAAAATTCCATTGAAGCATGGAGTCGTCGGACAGGAAACATGCGGACCAGGCGGAATAGCTTACGGAATGCGGTCCATTCCAGGTGTATTAGAACTTGTCGATTATATGGAAAAATACTCACCTGAAGCTTGGATGTTAAACTATTCGAACCCTGCAGCGATAGTAGCAGAGGCAACACGTAAGCTAAGACCGAATGCCAAAATTTTAAACATATGCGATATGCCAATTGGCATTGAAGAATTAATTGCAAAAAATTTAGGCTTATCTTCGCGGAAAGAACTAGAAGTCGATTACTATGGTTTGAATCATTTTGGCTGGTGGACAGATATTCGAGATAAAGCAGGAAATAGCTTAATGCCTGAGGTAATTAAGCATGTAAGCCAGCATGGTTATGCAACAGATGGAACATCTGAGTTAGAACAGCAGAAGAGCTGGAACAGCACATTAAAAAAGGCCAAAGATATTCAAGCGCTTGATCCAAAAACGGTACCGAATACGTATTTGAAATACTATCTATTTCCAGATGAAGAAGTGGCACATTCAAACATAGCGTTCACGCGTGCCAATGAAGTGATGGAGGGGCGGGAAGCTTTTGTTTTTAGTGAATGTCAGGCCATCATTGATAAAGGAACTGCAAAGGAAACAAAGCTGACCATTGATGAGCACGCTTCTTATATCGTTGATTTGGCACGAGCCATTGCTTTTAATAAAAAGGAACGGATGCTGATGATCGTAGAGAACAATGGCGCTATTAGGAACTTTGATCCAACAGCCATGGTCGAAATTCCTTGTATTGTTGGCAGCAATGGTCCAGAAAAATTAGTAGTTGGAGAGATTCCTAGATTTCAAAAAAGTCTTATGGAGCAGCAAGTTGGCGTAGAAAAACTAGTAGTAGAAGCATTTGAAGAAGGGTCCTATCAAAAATTATGGCAGGCCATCACATTATCGAAAACGGTGCCGAGTGCTAAAGTAGCAAAAGATATTTTAGACGACTTAATTGTGGCAAATCAAGCATTTTGGCCAGAGTTAACATAACACGAGAATAAGCAATATGGGCGTGACAGCGCTCATATTGCTTATTTGTTTTTTCAACCGATGTATTGTAAAAAGCCTCCTTACCAAAAGGGGGCCGCCATTCCTTACTCTGCGCTCTCCTCAACCTCACGGCTATCCTCTGTTTCACCAATATAAATAGGGCCGTTTGCGTGGTCGATTCGGATTGGCCATTCGTATGGAATTTGAAGACGTCTAGCAATGGCTCTCCAGAATTTTGTGGAATCCATTTCGAATTCTTGAAAGTCTTTTAATAAGTCTTTGTAAGACGAGCCATCGAATTGAATGAACATATCTTGAAGACGCATGAACGCGACATGTCTCACTTCAAGTGCTGCTGCGGCATCCATTTCTTCTTCTGTTGCTTCTCCGATGATTGTACCTGCGGGCGGAAGCATGTCGTATACGTTAAATTCCTCTTCTTCTTCGTGTGCTGCATTGTGCTGTTGATCTGACATTTTTCTTCACTCCTTCTCGTTCTCAATCAAAACTTTATTTCGTGCTTACTTCTATTATCGGAAGGAAATGTGAAATGTGGAATGAAAAGTGGAGCAGATTCACAACTCTTGCTTTTTTCTCTTGAATCATCTATGATCAATTACAGATATAAAAGGTCTATAATAGATAGAAAGGAGTTTCCTCATGAAATATTCTAAAGCAACCAACTATGCGCTGCATACGATGGTGTTTTTAACTCTTGCACCAAAGGGTAAAGCGATTGGTGTTGAGCCTCTTGCTAAGATACAAGATCTTTCACCAACCTATTTATCCAAAATTTTAACAAAGCTTGTGAAGGCGGGATTGATTGAATCAACACCTGGTGCAAAGGGAGGTTATACCCTTATCAAACGAAAGGAAGACATTTCTTTTTTAGATGTCATTCAGGCTGTAGAAGGACAAACGAATTTATTTCGCTGCTCCTTAGAGCATGACTCCTTTATGCCTCATGATGGCTGTTTGATTGAACAAGTTATGCAGGATGTTGAAACGAAAATGCAGGAGACATTAAGTCAAAAACGGTTAATTGATATTGCGAGCCAAATTGAACAGACAGAAAAAAATCCATTTTTCAACATGTGATTTTTTTGAACTAATTATAGATATTAAGAGTCTTTAAAATCTTGAATAGAAAAGGAGAGATTGATATGTTATTAGATTGTGCCATTATCGGAGGCGGGCCAGCCGGATTAAGTGCAGCACTTGTTGTAGGGAGAGGCAGAAAGCAAGTCATTGTATTTGATGATGAGCTGCCAAGAAATCGAGTGACGCAGGAATCACATGGATTTATTACAAACGATGGAATGACACCGTTTGAGATCAGACGAGCGGGAGAGGCAGATCTTCAAAAATACCCTAATATCAAAATCAAACGAAGTCGAATTGTTGATATACAAAAGAAAGAGGAAAGATTTACGTTACTAACACACGAGGGGGATACATTCAAAGCGAAAAAAATCATTTTGGCAACAGGTCTTCAGGATATACTGCCAGAGATTGAAGGAATTCATGATGTGTACGGAAAAACGTTGTTTAGCTGTCCTTTCTGTGATGGATGGGAATTAAAGGACAAAGCACTTGCCCTCATTGCAGAGAATCAGCGAGCCTTGCATATGGCTAAGCTTCTTTCCAATTGGACAAAGGATTTGATCGTGTTTACGAATGGGCACGTGTTGGCTGAAGAGGACAAGGTACTTCTGACGGCACATTCTATTCAAGTCATTGATGTGCCAATTGTGTCGATTGATCAAGACAATGGGCAGCTGCGCTCTCTCCAGCTTGCAAATGGGGAGACAGTGAAAAGGGAAGGCGGTTTTGTCGCAAGTGAATTCAAGCAGTCAGCCCCATTTGCCGAAAAGCTTGGCTGTCAAATGACGAAGAATACGGGTATCGAAACAGATATCCTTGGACGTACAACCGTCAGTGGTGTCTTTGCATGTGGTGATAATCTAGGCGGTCCTGCTCAGTTAGTTCTCGCAGCAGCTGCTGGAAGCCAGGCAGGAATGGGTGTCATTCATGAACTTGTTCAAGAAGAGTTTCAGGAAAAAACATCTCTATGAAAAGAGATGTTCAGCGATGAGCGGTTTTCTGTTTTGCTAAGACGTGAGCTGTCCATTCAAAAATTGCGTAGATAACAAAGAAGATCAGGATCCAGCTGCTGGCATCGACCCATACATTGGTGATCTGAATGATGTTCGCCTGATCAAGTCCAGCCTGTATCCACATGGTGATCAGTGCTGTAAGGAACACTTGTAAAAACCATTTTTTCAATTGGTCACACCTCCATCTCTTTCTATCATATAAGAAATGACAGTTTATTTCCAATTTGTTTCCCTATATGTTTCAACGGTAAAATGAAAAATAAAACGAGTGAAAGGAAAGCAAATGAGTGATCAAACAAATATGTTTCTAAAAAATCATTTTCCTCATCTTATCCTCACGCCGCCTCTTTTTTATGAGTGGCCTATTGGACTTCGGTTTGAAGTGGCAGATTGGTCATTAGGAAAAGAATCGATTGTATTAGAAAAAGCGGGAGATCGTGCTTTAGAGATTGTGAAATATGTTTTTGATCCAGAAGACGAGATGCTGCTTGTGACGGATGTGTATACAGATCATGAACATGAATTAACGAAGCGTAAGCTCCTTGTCTATCAAAAATATGTGCATCGGCAAGTGAGGAACAGATTGCGCCACGAGCTTTTGACTTATGTACGTCCAGAAGTAGAAGATTCACTGACATTAGAGAGATTTACACTCAAATGTCAGCTGCAAGACATTCGATTGCGTCCGCTTCTCCATGCGATGTGCCAGGAGGACTTCTATGCACCGAATCAAATCTTGAAGGGAAAACTGGGGTATGAAATTTACCTAATGAATCTCTCAAAAAAAATGATTTTTCACTTATATGATGATCGAGGCTGTGATCTCATTGCGGCAGATGCTGAGCGTCTACGCCCAGTCTATGAAGGCTTACAGCACTGGCTATTAGACTATGATCGTCCTCAGATGGACCGGCTGTTTGCAGCCAAATAAAAAAACCGCACTTTCGATAAGTGCGGCTTCTTTTTATGCTTCTACTTTATTGAAGAACTGTGGCAAATATTCTTTGTGAGCTTCTAGCATTTCATCTAGGATGCTTTTTGCAATGGCATCTGATGGGACAAGCGGGTTGATGGTCATTGCGACAAGAGCTGTGTTGTAATCGCCTGTCACGGCTGCTTCAGCAGCTACACGTTCAAAGGATTTAATTTGAGAAATAAGTCCTTTGACAGCGACCGGCATTTCACCAACAGCGATTGGTTTAGGACCGTCTTTTGTGATCACACAGTTGAGTTCAACCGCAGAATCATTTGGAATGTCACTAATAGCCCCGTTATTAATGGTGTTTACAGGCTGAATGTCATGCTTGTCGTTATAAATGGATGCAATCAAGTTGCAAGCCGCATCACTGTAGTAGGCACCGCCTCGTTTTTCAAGCTGTGGCGGCTTGATGTCGAGATCAGGGTCTTTGTAAAGCTCGAACAAATCATTTTCTAATGCGCGAACGACTTCAGCACGTGTTCCTTCATTTGCTGCTGCTTTCTTTTCCTCAGCCAGCATATCACTTGTTTTGTAGTAGTAACGGTGATACGGACAAGGAATGACGCCAAGCCCTTTTAAGAAATCAGCATCCCACGGAATCGCTTGAATGTTGTTCATCGACATGCTGGAGTTTGGATCAGCCATGTCTTCGATGACTTGATCCATGATGCTTTTGCCATCTAAGAATACATTGAGTCCAAAGACCATATGGTTTAATCCAGCAAAGCTGACTTCGACTCTGCTTGCGTCGACACCAAGCCCTTTGGCGATTCCCATGCGAATGCCGATCGGCACGTTGCATAAACCAACGACTTTACGATGGTTTGAATAACGAAGAACGGCTTCAGTGACCATACCAGCTGGATTTGTGAAATTCACAAGCCATGCATTCGGGCAAAGCTCTTCAATATCTTTGACAATATCAAGAATGACAGGAATGGTGCGAAGTCCTTTGAATAGACCTCCTGGACCATTTGTTTCTTGACCAATGACATCATATTTTAAAGGAATGCGTTCATCCTTCATACGTGCTTCAAGAAGTCCGACACGGAATTGTGTTGTGACAAAATCAGCATCTACAAGAGCTTTCCTGCGATCTAATGTTAAATGAACCTCGATTGGGAGCCCTGCTTTTTTGACCATGCGTTTTGCAAGATTTCCGACGATCTCAAGCTTTTCTTTTCCCGCTTCAATATCAACGAGCCAAAGCTCGCTAATCGGAAATTCATCGTATCGTTTAATAAATCCTTCTACAAGCTCTGGTGTATAGCTTGATCCTCCGCCAATTGTGACAACCTTTAATCCTTTTGCCATGTTCTGCACCTCCGAATAATGTAACGCGCAATGTTATAATAGAGAAAAGTCTTTTTTCTTGTTTGTACATCTATAGCTTATCGTGAGAGCATCATGTGCGTAAATGACTTCAGCGTCTTTAGGCAAGGGTGTCCTATTTAGAGATTTGTTACATAAAAGAAACACATTGTGACATGTAGTTGGAGAAAGGGGAAGTCAGATGTTTTCAAGTGAGGTCATTTCCAGCTTTAATGAACTAGAAAGCGCTTTATACCGATATATCATGGAAAACAGTGAAAAGGTCGTGTACATGAGAATTCGAGATCTTGCAGATGCTGCACATATTTCCACCTCGTCTGTCCTTCGCTTTTGCCGAAAAGTAAATTGTGAAGGCTTTTCAGAGTTTAAAGTGAAGCTCAAAATGTATTTAGAATCAGAGCAGACACCTTCTTTAAAAAGCACACAGCACTTTCTATATGAATTTATTGAACGAACATTGAAGGGAGACTTTGAGGGGAAAATTAAGGAGGCCGCGAAGCTCATTGCTGAGGCAAAAAATGTGCTGTTTATCGGAACTGGCAGTTCTGGCATTTTGGCGCAGTATGGGGCGAGGTACTTTTCCAGTCTTGAGAAATTTTCATTTTACATCAACGATCCGTTTTTCCCGATGAATATGCAGTATTTAGACAATAGTGTCACCATTGTGCTGTCTGTATCAGGGGAGAACAGTATTACGATTGATCATATTTCGAAGTTAAAAAGAGAAGGCAGCAAGATCATTAGTATTACGAATAACCAGCACTGCACGATTTCGCGCATTTCAGATTTAAATATTGCCTACTACGTCACAGATGAGCGGGTCCACAGAGCGAATATCACCACACAGACGCCAGTTGTGTATATTTTAGAAGCCATGGCCCGTGACATGTTTGCGATGTTAAAAGAAAAGTAAAAGAGCCGCTGCATACATCAGCTGCTCTCTTTTTTCTGCTTCATAAAAGCAAGGATGGCAATGCCGGAACAAACGAGCACAAATAGACCGCCCAGCAAATACACAGACCTCGCCCCGTATACATCTGCAATCAATCCAACAAAGAAAATAGATAAACCGACCGATACTGAAGAAAGGACGTAGTGAGCCGAATACACCTTTGATAAATCATCTACTGGCGTTTCCGTTTGA
The DNA here is from genome assembly GCF_014250435.1 of Bacillus sp. PAMC28571. Lineage (NCBI taxonomy): Bacteria > Bacillati > Bacillota > Bacilli > Caryophanales > Bacillaceae > Bacillus > Bacillus sp. PAMC28571. The sequence continues at coordinate 454,216 of NZ_CP060191.1, forward strand.
AGAATGGTTTGCTGCGAAACATCTCGGATTTGGTAGGCAGGCCCCATCAAAATACAAAGCACCAAAGCAAGCCACGGAAGGCTGTTCAGTGAATAGACAATGGTCAGCACTGCATAAATGAATGAACCAGCTGCCATATAGAGGAGAAGCTGTTTTTGAATAAACTGACTCATCCATGCAGCTAAGAGCCCGCCTATGATGGCACCTGTATAATAAGCGGCATTGATAAATCCCCACCATTCCTCACCTTGCTTTAAATCATGGCTGACAAAGGCAAGCGTAATCGCCCCGATCCACACAGCACCCGCAATATTTTCACAAACATCCATAAAGGTCAGGGTGCGCACCGTTTTATTTCTCCAAATGATCGTCCAACCATCTTTGAAGCTGTTCATCTTATTTGCTTTTCGAACCGTCTCTTCTTGCTTGAGAAGAGGAAAGACAGGGATGAATAATAGATAAGACAACACAATCATGACACAGGTGATCCACATTAAATAAAATGGCCCGATCCATAGGATGAGCATTCCAGTGAACGAATAACCGGCGATTTGAACCATTTGATGAAAAATGGAGGCTGTACTGTTTGCTTTCACAAGCTGATTTGCTGGTACAAGCATCGGCATGATGGCCTGCATTAAAGGACTGATGAACCCGCCTGTGAGGGAAATCAAAATAAGCGCACTAAACAACCAGACCATATGCTGCTGAAACAAATGAAATTGGGCTGTAAATACGATGAGCATCCCAAGACGTAAAAGCGGGACCCATTTCAATAGGCGGCCAGCTTGAAAATAATCAGTTAAAACAGGAGAGAATAGCCCAGCCAATAGCTGGCATATCGTTCTGATCAGCGGAAAGACAGCCGCATAGGCAACAGATTGTGTATCTTGATAAATGACAAACGTGATCGTCATGACAAATAGAATATCACTCAGCATGAGAAGGCTTTTACTGCTTGTATAACACCAAAACTTGTTTCCCATATCAAACCGACTCCTTTTCAAAAACAAGTTCAGTATAGCATGGTGATGGTGTGTCCAGAGGCTTTTCATTGAAAAATACATCTTAAGGATGAGAAGATTGTGATAAGCTAAATGAAGGACATTGTAAGGAAAGGGGTTCAATCGATTGAAAAAATTACCGGCACATGACTTTTTGGACAAACATGGCATTCCATATGAGATCAAAACATTTTCTGCCGAAACAGAAAAAGGAGCAGCAAATGTAGCGGCAGCTCTTGGTTTTCGTGAAAGACAAATGATTAAAACATTGATTTTTGAAACAGGAGAAGGAGAGCAGCTGCTTGTGATGGTTGGCGCTGACCAGCATATTAAGTCAGGGAAACTCAAGAAAGCAGCCGGCTCCCGTAATATTAAAATGGCTTCACCGGAGAAGGTTCTTGAAGTGACGGGCTATCGAATTGGTTCAATTCCGCCGTTTTGCTGGCAGCCAGAAGGATTCCGCACCATTATTGAGGCTTCGTTATTAGAAGAGGAAATATTAGGTGTTGGGGCAGGCGAATGGGGAAATGAAATCCTCATCACCCCAGAACAATTGGTGAAAGCCTCAAAAGCTGTACCGTTTGACATCGTGCAGCCAGCTGAATAGAGAAAAAAAGTGCCTGTTTCAGAAGCAGGCACTTTTTTAATTGGCAGCAGGCGTAGTAAATGGACCGATCCCTTTCATTTGCAGGAAGGCATCCACGGTTTTATTTTCTTCAAGATCATTCGCCCGTTTGCACACAACAACCGGTCTGACGATCTCAATGCCTTCAATGTACACGCGCCCAATTTCTTTCCGCTTGAGACTGCCATGAACCGCATCACGGGGAACAAGTGTGATACCATATCCAGCTTTGATCATTTGTATCGCTTCATGAACACCGCTGAATTGTAAATCAACGGTCGGTTTTTTGATCCCTTTCGAGGTAAATAATGAAAAGAGCTTATCTCTTGTGGAACTGCCTTCTTCACGCATCAAAAAAGGCTCCTGGCTCAGGCGCTCTAACGGGACGGTTTTTCCGTTGAACGGATGGTCTGCCGGCACAATAAAATCATAGCTTAAATTTGTTAAATGAGAGGTGAGAATCTCCTCATGGTGCAGATCCTCGATCACAGCGATGGCCACATCTGATTTATATTGAAGCAGGCTCTCTAAAACTTGAGCGGAGTTTCCGCTTTTTAATTCAATTTCTGTCTGTGGTGAAGAGGTTTTAAAAGCAGCAAGCCAATCTGGCAGTAAAAAGTTGAGTGGTACATAGGTAGAAGCGATGCGGAGCCGCCCCTTTTTTCCGTTTTGTAAAAGTGTGATCTGATATTCTACTTCTTTTTCGGCCTCGAACACTTGCCGGGCATAAGGGTATAGAATTTTCCCCATTTCCGTAAGTGTAATGCCTCTGCCATTTCGTTTAAAAAGACGGAAACCGATCTCACTTTCAATGCTTCTAAGCTGAGCCGTCACAGCTGGCTGTGTCAAAGATAGCACGTCTGCTGTTTGTGTAACGCTTTTTGTCTCTGCGACCTTTGCAAAAATCCGAAGGGCATGTAAATTCAACTTTGCACCACCTATCAATTATTTTGATGGTTTAATCAAAAACATTCATTAGATTTATTATAAGGCATCCCTTATTGTAAAGATAGCGAAGGGGGAAGGGAAAATGGATCATCGTCAAAAGCAAGTGGTGTCAATATCACTTATCACAGCATTTGCACTGATTGGGGATTCAATGCTTTATATTGTTCTTCCGATCTATTGGAAAGAGGTTGGTTTATCATCTATTTGGGAGGTCGGGCTGCTGCTGTCCATTAACCGATTCATCCGCATCCCGCTAACACCTGTTGTTTGGTGGCTCTATCGGTTTGTTCCAATGAAGACTGGTGTATTGATCGCTATTTTGATTGCATCAGTGACCACAGTGCTATATGGTGTGAGCGGTTTTTGGCTCCTGCTGATTTGCCGCTGCGCTTGGGGGCTGGCATGGACGTTATTGCGTATGAGTGGAATGAGATTAATTGCTGAGATGGAGGAAAGCTCCCAAGGGCATTATACGGGCATTTATAATGGCCTTTACCGGCTTGGCAGTTTATTCGGCATGTTATGTGGCGGAATATTCGCCAGCCTGATCGGCTTCCAGTTCATGACGCTTGTTTTTGGTTTACTCTCATTACTAGGAATCATTTTTTATGTCTCTTTGGATGAGATTGAAAAGGGAGAAGAGGGGCAGGTGTATCAAGTCATCAAACAGAGGTGGCTTGCACGAGATGTTGTAAAAGTATTAATGACAGGTATGCTGATCGCACTTGTGATCCAAGGGTTATTCGCATCAACCCTCAGTCATGTCATTGAAGCAAGGATCGGTCATGGTGAATTTGCTCTGTTCGGCTTTGTTATCGGAGCTTCGGCTTTAAGTGGAATCATTCAAGCGCTCAGATGGGGGTGGGAACCATTTGTAGCACCGAAAACGGGCAGATGGTTTGATGGGCTTGTAATGAAGGAACGAACGCTTTGCTGGATGTTTCTTTCATTTGGAGGTCTCAGTTTTCTGGCGGTCATGCTGAAGGTAAGCGGCTGGTTTCTTGTGATGCTGCTTTTGATCCAGCTGCTCTCAACAATCTTAACGACATTAACGGATACGCTTGCTTTTCAAAAAGCGTCTGCTCAAACAGATAAAAACCGCTTCCTCGCAAGCTATTCCTTTGTTCAAGATATGGGAGCGGCTCTAGGACCCTTGTGCGGATATACGATGATTCAGTTTTTTGGATCAAGCAGCGTCTTTTGGCTGATGCTCATCATAAGCTTATTGCTTGTCAGCATGTGGGCAAGAGGCAGGGAGCTGCATGTTTCTTCTGATCCAGCGTAAAAAATCAATCATTATACAAAAAAACTGCCTCATGCGCTAAATGCAAGAGGCAGTTTTTTTATTCTAGATCTGAATCATAGGCTTTTTGCGTCAGCTGGCTGACCACTTCTTTTAACCCATTTGGTTTATGAAACTCAACAGGTGTGCTTCCTTTTTCGAAGACGATTTGGTCTGCTTCAACGAGCACGACATATCGATTGTTGAGCTTTGCAATATGGATCGAGTGGCCAAAGTCTGCTAGAAGACCTTTGATTTCCGTTTCGCCTAGACGCATTTTCATTGTGATATCAGGGGTTTGTTCAACAATATGGGAGGCCGCTTGTGTGACCTGCTCTGTATCGAGTGTTTCTCTAATTTCTCGTTTTTCACTCGCTTCCCATATTTCAAGATCCTCTTCAAACTGCTTTAATTCTTCACTTTCATCCTGTAATGTTTCAAAAACCTGTTCCTGTACCATATTCATAACCTGTGATTTCATAATTTCAGGCATGGATTCACCGTATTCGACGAACTTCAAAAAGTCTTCAAAATAACGAGCGTGTGAAGATTGGTGAATTTTCACTTCAGCTTCCTCAGTCATTCCCTCTTCTGGCATAAAGGGGTATTGAATCGATTTCATGTTTTTTGTCGTAATAGCCATTTCGACTTTTCTAATCAAGGTAGATGTATCAGCGATAGAAGCCACTTTTTGTTCGAAATCGCATTTCATAATAAAGACAAAGGAATCATCGAAATACTTTTTAGGAACAGCAGAAGCAACTAAAAAAACGCCGCCTCTGACAGCACTTGTATCTAAATATGTGCGAACAAACTGTTCACTGCATTCATTAAACAATTCTTTTGTATCTGCAAATCTCGTTTGATGAAATAGGTTGTAGTTTGGGTTTGAATCGAGCTCATGACCGGGTTCTACAATAAATCGGCCAATTTTGGTCGGTACTTGTTCAGATTTAGGGTGTCTGTCCACTTTTCGTTTGACGATTTTTTTCAGTTCACCGTCTAAAAAGTCCTTCAGCTCACTTTGTTCAAATTCTTCTTGATCTAGTGTTTGATAATGTTTAAATCGTTTATTTGCTTGTTCATCTTTGCCTTCGATTTCCACGACAAAGAATGATAGAAAACGTATCGTAAAATCCATTGATTGGTCACCACTTTTTCTTCTTCGGATATGTTGAGTATAGAAAAAGGAGTGAAAATCGTCAACGAATGGAGAAATATCGTGTCATTATTTCCCGAGAAATGTTTATTGAAAAACACTTGATAATAATTATCATTCTTGATAGAATGGTAAAAGAAAAGAAGGAACCTGCCAGTTCCTTCATCTCAGAGAAAAATAGATTATTTTGTTTCAAATGTTTCGCAATCAGTTTCAGTATTGCGAGTCACTTCAGTCATCGTGTTTTTACCAATTTTAATGGTAGAAGCGGTACAGCTGTTTTCAGCCCAAAAACGGCAAGAGTTCACTTCACAAAGAACGTTTTGTGCCAAGGGAATTCACCTCCGTGATTCATATTGAGAATGAAACAAGCTGCCACTTGAATTCATTCAATCTAGTAGTCTCTTTGTAGAAAGAGGCTGTTTGTGCTGGTTATGCACATGTTTATCATACCATCTACCCTGAAAATATACAATTTAAACTTTGGAAGAGCGAGAATATGAATCTCGCTCTTTTTTTATTTGTAAAAATAGTTAAATGCTGGGTGGCACACTCTCTCATTTCGACATATGAATAGAGTAGATTCAAAACCTGATGTCGGACAAAGTATGGGGGTACATGTACTGATTTTCCGCATAAAGATAGGGTTTTTAATCAAAAATCTTCATAGAGAGATGAGGGGAGAAGATGAAAGCAGTCATTCTCTGCGGAGGAAAGGGAACGAGAATGAGTGAGGTCACACAAGCGCTTCCTAAACCACTTGCTATGATCGGAGATCGGCCTATTCTATGGCATATCATGAAAATCTATCAGTATTACGGTGTAGACGAATTTATCTTATTGCTTGGATATAAAGGAGAGAAGATCAAAGAGTACTTTCTGAACTACGACTGGCAGCATCACAGCATGCAGCTCGATATGGCGACAGGAGAAATGAAGCTTTTAGGGAAAAAGGAGAACTGGAAAATCACCTTTTTAGATACAGGTGAAGATACGATGACAGGCGGACGTTTAAAGCAGGCACAGGATTACATTGGTGATGAGACCTTTATGATGACGTATGGTGATGGACTGGCCAATATCAATATGTTTCATTTGCTGAAACGTCATCAGGATCTTGGAGCAGCTGCGACTGTCACAGGCATTGAAAAGAAGTCCCAGTACGGGACACTGAAGGTGTATAACGGGATGGCACAATCCTTCTCTGAGAAGACAGACAGTATCGGGATGATCAATGGAGGATTTTTTGTGTTGTCTCCAAAGGTATTTGATTATTTGACAGATGATGATCAATGCGTGTTTGAAGCGGAGCCTCTTCAAAAACTGGCGGATGATGGAGAGCTTGCCGTTTATGAGCATCACGGATTTTGGACAGCAATTGATACGTATAAAAACCTGAAGGAAATCAACGACATGTGGACAGATGGAAAACAACCATGGAAGGTTTGGTGACAGCATGAGCGGATTTTGGAATGGAAAGAACGTATTTGTAACTGGATGTACAGGGCTGTTAGGAAGCTATCTCGTTAAGGAATTGATTGATCAAGGGGCAAACGTGACTGGACTTGTGCGTGATCAGGTGCCTCGATCGAATTTATATCAAGGCAGTCAGTTTGAAAAAATGAATGTGGTGCAAGGCGCATTAGAGGATATGCAGACGATTGAACGTGCGTTAGGAGAATATGAAATTGACACCGTCTTCCATTTGGCTGCCCAAGCCATTGTTGGGGTCGCAAATAGACATCCTGTTTCTACATTTGAAGCGAATATTTTAGGGACATGGAATGTACTGGAGGCTTGCAGAAGACAGCCGCTGATCAAACGAGTGATCGTGGCATCAAGTGACAAAGCCTACGGTGATCAAGAGCAGCTGCCATACGATGAAGACATGCCGTTAAACGGGAAACATCCGTATGATGTCTCGAAGAGCTGTGCAGATCTCATTTCTCATACGTACTACAACACATATGGTCTTCCGGTTTGTATTACACGCTGCGGTAATTTGTATGGAGGCGGAGATTTGAATTTCAACAGAATCATTCCGCAAACCATTCAGCTTGTGTTAGAAGGAAAGGCGCCGGAAATTAGAAGTGACGGGACATTTATTCGTGATTATTTCTACATTGAAGATGCAGTGAAGGCTTATTTGCTGCTAGCTGAGAAGATGGAGGAAAAAGGGCTGGCGGGAGAAGCCTTTAACTTTAGTAACGAGATTCAGCTGACAGTGCTAGAGCTTGTGGATAAGATTTTAAAGGCAATGGGAAGTGAACTGAAGCCTCGTATTCTCAACCAAGGAACACATGAAATTAAGCATCAATATTTGTCAGCAGAGAAAGCGAGAAAGCTGCTTGATTGGAAGCCTGATTACTCCATTGATGAAGGCTTAGAGAAGACGATTGAATGGTACCGCGAATTCTTTCAAAAATAGAGGTGTAAAAAGATGAACAGCATATATTGTACGGTTCTTTCAAGTGGAAGACTTTATCAAGCCATTGCGTTTTTCTTATCGTTGAAGCAAGTAGAAGATGATGCTGTCATCAAGACGTTATGCATGGATGATGCTGCATTTGATTTGCTTCATCAAATGAATTTTCCGCATGTGGATCTTGTTCATGTACGGGAGCTCGAAACACCAGAGCTGCTGAAGAAAAAAGAGGAACGGGATGCATCGGAATATTGCTGGACCTTAAAGCCGATTTGGATTGAGTGGTTATTTGAACAGGAGCAGGCAGAGAGCGTGACCTATCTTGATGCGGATTTGTTCTTTTATGAGAGCCCACAGGTGATTTTTCAACATCAGCCGAATGCTTCTGTTTTAATTTCGAGAGGGGATATTGTCATTCCAAGCTTTGATGCAGAGGAAGTGAAGATGCTTCAGAAGCTTTTAGGACGCTATAACTCAGGCTTTCTGCATTTTAAAGGAGATGAAGCCGGACGAAAATGCCTCAGCTGGTGGAAAGAAGAATGCTTAAAAGAATGTAAAAATGCACCGGGAGAAGGCAAGTTTGGCGATCAAGGATATCTAGATCATATGCCGAGACTGTTTGACAAAGTAGAAGATATTGAGACAAAAGGCGTGAATATTGGTCATTGGAACTATGGGCAGCATTCTTATCGGGAGGAGAATGGACGTATTCTTCTGGAGGATGGGCACCCGCTCATTTGCTATCATTACAGCGGCTTTCGGATTGTGAGCAAGGATGAGATGCAGCAAATTCATGAAAAAGGACGAAATGACCTGCCGTTTTTCCAAGAAGCCTATCGGCAAGTGCTTCGCCATGTGATTGAATCTGTGGAGCAGGTCGATCCGCTGTTTAACGGCTATGCCAAACGGGAGGAGGATGACGCATGAACGAAAAGCCAAAGGTAAGCGTCATTATTCCAAGCTATAATGCCAAAGAGCGTTTAGAAGGAAGCCTTTTTTCATTAACGCTTCAGGAAACAGATATTCCATTTGAGGTCATTGTTGCCGATAATGGCTCAACGGATGGCACGATGGAAATGCTCGAGAATATTGAGGTGAACTTCCCATTTAAAAAGGTGCGTATTCCTGTCAATCAAGGGATTGCAAAGGGGCGTAATCATGCCATTCGCGAGGCGGAGGGAGATCTGCTCATTTTTCATGACAGTGATATGCTGGCAGAACCGAGATTTATTCAAAAGCATGCAGAGGCTCATGCTGACAGGGAGGATCTTGTCATTTGCGGTGTGTGCTGGAAGCGGATTTATCGCTATTTTTACAAAGCGTTTGATAAGGATCATATGAAGCGGTTGAAAAAGCAAGGACTGTATAAACGGAAAATGGAGGACAAAACACCTCTTTTATCATTGGAAGAAGTCGAAAATGGTGCGTTTTTAGAGAAAAGCTTCGATTTGCAGTCTGAGTTTATTGATATTCTGAAAGACATTTTGGAAACGTACCACTATGATTTAGGTTCTTATGAGCTGCCATGGCGATTTTTTATTACAAATAACTCCTCTGTTAAACGTAAGCATGTCACGGCATTAGGGATGTTTGATGAAAATATCGTTCGGTACGGATTTGAGGATTATGATTTAGGGATTCGATTGAATCAGCTTGGTCTCTCCTTTGAATTGCGAGAGGATATCATGAGTGTGCATCAAGAGCATCCAAGTAATTTAACGTCATTTGATGACATCAAATACAACATTTTGTATATGTGTGAGAAGTATAACAATATTGATTCCATTGATGTCCACTTGGCTTTCTCTGGTCCGTTTTCTCACACTGTGACAAATGATATTGTGAAAGAAGTTCGGCAGCTGCGTGAGAATCCAGCATTTGATGACCTGTTATCCTATTTTTTAGAGCTGCTTCATTTGATCACAGAACGGAATGTAGGCATCAAGCGGGATAAAAAAGATATGTTGACAGCCAAGCATGTTCCTTTGAAAAAGCTGGCAGAAGCGGCGCAGCTTGCACGTGAGGAGTATGGCTGCATGGTGCTTGTAGAAGCCATTCAAGGGCTGACGAAAGAGCTGTTGCGCGTTGATTTGTTCCAAGTGGATGTGTTGTAAATGGCGTCTTATCACTTTACAACCATTGTGTCGAATACCCATGTATTTAAGCTTTTGGCGCTGATTCATTCGCTTGAACAAAACGCGCATGCCTTCAAGCTGTCCGTTTTATGTGCAGACCCTTTGGCTTATAAGGTATTAAAGGAGTTCCCTCACCCGCATGTTCAATATGAACAGCTTGAGGACATTGAAGATGATACGCTGCGGAAGGCAAAAGAAGATCGAACGTTTCATGAGTATTGCTGGACATTAAAGCCTGCTTTTCTGCTCAAAATTCTTGAGTCCTCAGATGCAGATTATCTGGCCCATCTGGATACGGATTTGTATTTTTATCATGATCCGGAGGCGATTTTTGCAGAAAATCCAAGCGCTCATTTATTTTTGACGGATCATATGAATTCCAAGCGGTTCTATCATTTTTATGAGCTGTCTGGCCGCTTTAATACAGGGTTTGTAGGCTGTCGTAACACAGATGTTGCCAAACAGGCAGTCACGCAATGGAAAGAAAACTGTCTTGCCCATTGTACAGTAGAAATGGATACAGAAAAAAAGACATACGGAGATCAGCGGTATGTGGAAAGATGGGTTGATGATTTTGAAGGGGTTCATATCGTTGCATCTAAAGGAGCCAATGCGGCGATTTGGAACATTGAAAACTACAAGCTTTCAGTTGTAAAAGGAGATATGTATCTCGACGAATGTCCACTCTTGTTCTATCATTTTTCTGCCTTTACGATCATTGACGAGAATACCTTTAACCTTAATTGGTATTACTATATGAAAGAACAGAAGCTTGTGGATCATTTGTATATTCCGTATGCCGACTTGGTTCATCAAAAGATTAAGCAAGTGCAAAAGGTATTTCCAGAATTTAAGCAAGGATTTATTGCAAGGAAGCATGTTCCTGACACGCATTTTTATGAGAGATGAAAAAACCGCTCATTATTGAGCGGTTTTCTTTTTATGATTCATTCCATTTGGAGATGGTTTGGTCGCTAGGAAGTAAGAAGGCTAGGATGCCTAATATCGGTAAAAAGGCAACACCGATCATGGTAGGCGTTAAGCCAAAGGCATCAATGAATGAGCCGAGGGCAACCGATCCGATTGCGCCCATACCAAACGCAAGCCCAACAGTTAAACCAGACATTGTGCCAATTTTCCCGGGAAATAGTTCTTGGGCATAAACCACGGTGACAGAGAAGCTTGATGTCAAAATGAGCCCAATCAGCCCGAGTAAAACATAAGCAAAAACCGGTCCGGCAAATGGCAGCAGCAGGGCAAGCGGGAAGGATGCCAATAAGGAAACTAAAATGACGTTTTTCTTGCCAAAGCGGTCTGCAAGCGGCCCGCCTAAAAATGTCCCAATTGCACCTAGAATAAGAAATAAGAAGATATAAGTCTGTGATTCTTTAATCGTCAAACCGTATTGTTCAATCGCATAAAATGCATAGAAATTCGAAATGGCATTTCCATACCAAGAGCGGGCGAAGATGAGAAAGACGATAATGCCAAGTGCAATGAGTGCTGATTTACGATGAATATCAGATCTAGCAGCTTTTGCAGGTGTTTTTTTCGCTTGGGCCCGAATGGTTTGAAGCCTTCCTGCGTACCATCTTGAAATATAAAGAAGGAAACCAACCGCCAACATTCCAACAATCGTAAACCAAGCCACGCCTGTCTGACCGAGCGGGACGAGCATTAATGCAGCGATAAGCGGAGCAAAGGCTTGACCTGTATTCCCGCCTACTTGATAGATGGACTGGGCAAGACCTCGTCTTGAACCGGCTGCCATGTTGGCAACACGGGAGCCCTCTGGATGGAAGATCGCAGAGCCGAGTCCGATGAAGACAACGCAAAGCAGAATGGTGGCAAACGACGGAGCAAACGCGAGTCCGAATATACCGACAGCACTTGAAAATAAAGCAATCGGAAGTGCATAAGGCATCGGCCGTTTATCTGTGTACCACCCAATAGCTGGCTGCATCACGGAGGAGACCATATTTAATGTAAAAGCAATCAGCCCTAATTGTGTAAAGGTCAGCCCCATTGAGCGTTCCAAAATAGGGAACATCGCAGGAATAACGGCTTGTAATGTGTCGTTCAGCATATGACAAATACCAATAATCAATAAGATGGGATAAACCGTTGAGCCGGTAACAGAATGTTGAGGTTTATCCTTTGTACGAGCAGCAATGGCCAATGAGACTTCCTCCCTTCATTTATCTGTTTTCTGATTTTTTCATTCTTCTCATTTTATTCATAAGGTGAACTATAAAACAATAGCAAATTGTCATGATTTAGAAAAAAAGAGACACAAGCATTTGATTGAGCTTGTGTCTCTAAAGAGTTATTTGTAAAAAGAAGCAATGACAGGCTTCATTTTTTGAACGACGAGTCCGCTGCCGCCGCGGTTTTTCACCCCTTCGATCATGCCGACGAGGACGTAATCTTCTTTTTTAGGATTAAACGCAAGTAAAAATCCATTTTCAGTGCCGTCTGTTGCACCTTGTTTGCTTTTTAATTCTGCCGTTCCCGTTTTAGCGGCAATATCCGCTCCTTCGATTTGTAAGGAGTGGGCTGTTCCGTTTGGACTGGTCACGACCTTAGTCAATGCGTCTTTCACTGTGTTTGCCGAGCCTTCTTTGATGATTTGTTTTGGTGATGCTGTTTTTTCATCTTGAATCACTCGAGGGTAGACAAGCTTGCCTCCTGTAGCAAATGGAGAATAGGCATGTACTTGTTCAATCGGTGACATGAGTAATTCGCCTTGGCCATACGCCGAGTCAGCCAGTAAGATATCCGATTGAATACCATCGTTCGATACTTGTGCAGGCTTCATTGTAAATGGCATGTGTAAGTCTTCGCCAAACCCAAATGCTTTCACTTTTTTCTCGTAAGTGTCTTTGCCGATTTCGAGTGCTTCCTGTCCAAAATAAATATTGTCTGAGTACACAAGGGCATCGACCATATTTACTTTTTCTTTATCGTGAACACGTGTGATGCGATAATTTCCCCAGGATTGATCCTTTTGCCATTTCAGTCCGTGAATGGTGCGCACTTTGTCAGGCTTTGTGACACCTGTTTCCAGCCCAATGGCGGCTGTAATGGTTTTGAATGTGGATCCTGGTGCATACCGGCTCGCATATCGAGCTTGGAATGGAAGGTCTGGATTTTCACTGTATGCCTGATATTGCTTAGGTGTAATCCCGTTTGTCATGAGATTGACATCGTAGGAAGGGGCGCTGACAAGCGCTAATAGATCACCTGTTGATGGATTCATGATTGTGACGGCCCCTTTTTCACCTTTCAGCTGATCATAGGCTTTTTTCTGTAAAGAAGCATCAATCGTCAGCTTCACTGTTTTTCCATCTTTTCGAGCTGATTTTTGTAATGTTTCTTCAATGCCTGTTTCATCATGGACGATGAGAATGCTTCCGCCATCTTGTCCCCGTAAGTTTTTGTCAAATGTGAATTCAAGGCCGGTTTTGCCGATGATTTGATCCGCCTTTAATGCTGGATTTCTTTTGATATCATCCGCATTTGCTTTTCCGACATATCCGGTGAGATGAGCGGCGGCTTTGTTATATGGATAGTAGCGCATTTCCTTCGTTTGATAGGTAACGCCATTTACGTCCTTTGGAATTGGCTTTTGTTTTAACATCGATTTGAGCGGGACAAACGTGTCGTCTGTGACCCATGCTTGTTTCAACTGATTGTTGATTAGTTCTTCCTCTATATCAAAAGCTTTGCTGATCTTTTTGATATTGCGTTCTTTTTCTTCTCCTGTTCCGAGCTTACCTGGGATGATGCCAAGTGCGTTTCCACCAGTTGTTTCTGCGAGCGTACGTCCTTTTCGGTCGACAATGTTTCCGCGGACAGCAGGGTCAGATTTGACCTTGATGGTATCTCCTTTTTCCATTTGCGGGAAGATGAGATTTGGTTTCCAGTCCACTTTCCACTTGTCATCTTCTTCGGAAAGAACGCCCTTGTAAGACAGCTTGTGCAGCTTGCCAAGAGACGTTTTCATCGTTACATCATAGGAAAATTGATACCCATTTCCTTTGTCCTGTTTTTCAACGTTGAGCTTTGATATGTTCAGGTCATAAGCACCAATACCGTTGAAAATATTGTCGTATTTTTCGGCTAGTTGTTTTTTTGAAAAGTCATTGGCTTTCAAAGATGCACTTGTCACCTCATCTGCCAGCTTCGTAAAGTCTTTCTTCTCCATATGTTTCGTAAAGCTTTGAGCGGCTTTTAAAGCCTCTTTTTCTTTTGAGAAAAGAGTATCTTTTAATAAAAAGAAAGCAGCAGCAACGACGATGATGCTAAGGAGAGGGATGATGACTTTTTTCTGTTTCCAAAATGATTTTTTTTGATCCGTATACAATGAAAACACCTCAATTTTTTGATTAGATCCTCTATATTTTACAGTGATTGGTCGTGATTTGTATAGTTTCTCCTATGAAAATAGACCAAGGGATCATGTCATGGTTTGGGTAACGGGAGTAAAATAACAGCTATTCATCATGAAAGATATCTTCATTTTTTCTTATGATTTAAAGGATTTCTTAAAAGATCATCGAATGTTAGAAAAAATATGACAAGCGCTTTCAATAGGGGGGAATTGTTATCGTTTATAAAAAGGTGAATTTGATTGGACTTGTTCTTGGACCGACACTCTTTTTGCTCGTTCTTTTTCTCATACCTGAAGATGAATTGACCTATGCTGCGAGGGTAGTCTTGGGTATTACGGCTTGGACGGCCACATGGTGGGTGACTGAAGCACTGCCCATTCCTGCTACATCTTTATTGCCCATCATCTTGCTGCCGACACTTGGCGGGCTTTCTATGGAACAGGCATCAAGGTCTTATGGAGATCCGATCGTCTTTATGTACATGGGAGGATTTATGATCGCAATTGCCATTGAAAAATGGAAATTACATAGAAGAATGGCTTTACACATTTTAAGGGTGATTGGCACAAGAAGTGACCGCATTGTCTTAGGTGTCATGATTGCGACTGCATTTTTATCTATGTGGATTTCGAATGCAGCGACAGCACTCATGATGCTGCCAGTGGCCCTTGCAGTGATTAAAGAGGTCAAGACAAATGAAATCTTATCTGGTCCATCTCTTGATCGATTTAGTAAAAGCATTTTATTGTCGGTAGCGTATTCTGCGTCAATTGGAGGTTTGGCGACACTTGTCGGGTCTGTGCCGAATGCGGTGTTTGCTGCGATGTCAAAAAAACTGCTAGATCGAGAGATTATGTTTTTCGAATGGTTTTTGTTTGGTTTTCCTGTTGCGATGATTTTGCTTATTCTCTTATTTTTGTATTTGACGAGGGTACAGTTCAAGGTAGAACACAAAGGTGAAATGAGTGCAGCGTTCATTCAAAAGGGATTAGAGGATTTAGGAAAAATGAAAAGAGAGGAAAAATGGGTATTTGTTGTTTTTCTCATGACGGCGTTCTTATGGATTTTTAAGCTCTTTTTGTTTGGAGGGGTGACCGTATCTGATACGTCTATCGCCATTTTCGGTGCCATGCTGTTATTTCTCATCCCAGCAACAAATGGAGAGAGAATATTAGAATGGCAGGATATGAAAGAACTGCCGTGGGGGCTTTTGCTTTTGTTTGGAGGAGGGCTTTCGCTCGCTACGGGATTTGCAGAAACCAATCTAACAGGATGGATCGGAGAAAATTTACAGCATTTAAACGGGCTTTCGTATATCATGCTGTTGATTATTTTAACGGGAGCGATTCTGTTTATGACTGAAATTATGTCTAATACGGCTGTCGCCAATATGATTATTCCGATAACGGTAGGGCTTGGTCTTGCGATTGGAATCGAGCCATATGGGTTAATGGCCGCGGCTGCTTTGGCTTCCTCCTGTGCGTTTATGCTGCCGATTTCCACACCGCCAAACGCCGCTGTCTTTAGTGCGGACGTGCTGAAAATATCTGATATGGTCAGGGCGGGTTTTTGGTTAAATATCATCAGTATTGTGGTGATTGTTCTTGCGGTCTATTTCTGGCTGCCGGTCGTGCTGAAAAGCTGAGCGCTTTAAGAAGATGAAGGCTTTGATCGAATCGAGACAACCGGTGTTTTTGTTTCTTTTGGCTTCGGTGTTTGTGCGGATTTTTTGATGCATGTGTCCTTTGGCGTGTAATAGGTTGCCCCAATATTGAGCCTGCCTTGAAGCTGGTCAATAGAAAGCTCCCCAAATTCTAAATGATAATCAATTTTGTCCACGCGCAGGGATTCAATATGGATGTGTGTATCCTCTGAGACAGGAGCAGCTGGTGCAGACATTTTTTGCTCAAGAGCGGCGAGCCTTTTTTCTAGCTCAATGACAGATGGGGATGGATTGGATTCAGTTTTTTTTAAGAGTGATTGAATGAAATGTTTCAAGTAGACCACAACCTTTTCTTCCGCCTTACTCTAGTCTATGGAAAAGCTATCTGATATATACTTATAGAGATGACAAGAAAGGGGAGACGCACATGCTGCCTACTCAGATTCACATTGCTCATATGAAAACGAATTCGATTGGCACAGGATCATCTATGACGTTTGGCTCGACGTTTGTTCGCAATCATTGCAGTACGATCAAACGAAACAATGGCTTTGGGGAACAGAATGCTGATGGCGTGATCACGATCCTGCCAATTGAAACAATTGATGATCGTGATCAAATAGACGCAGTGAGTATCAATATTCGTCATCTATGATGATAGCCGTTGCTTTTCCTTCATCTTTTTGCAGGCGGATGTAAAGTACACCGTCTTTAAAGGCAGCATTCATTTGACCAAGAATCATTTCTGGAAGGCGGATTTTCTTTTCAAACGGCCCATACTTCCCTTGCTTTTGGCGAAAGTCCTGCTCGTTAAAAAAGGAAAAACGCTGTCCTTTCACAACCAAATATTCACCATATGATAACACCTGAACATCTTCCTTTCGGTAGCCAGGCAAGTAAATTAAGTATTGAATTTCTGCATGGGTTTCCACCATGTCGATTGGAGGAAACGACGCATCTGATCCCCGCTGATCCTGCTGTGTGAATGTAAATGGAGATGGACCGTTTGCCATAAAGGGGGATCTTTGCTCATCATCGAAGATCATTTTCCAAAAATCATCTCCATGCATTTGCTGGGCAATATCCATCCACTGCTTCATTTTTTCGAAGTCCATGTGAAGACCTCCCGTTAACATACTTGATGGGTGCTTGCATATACCTATAAAAAGGAGGTTTATCTGTGGTTCAACCAACTCCGTATATCAATATTAATATTTTCATGTTAAAAATTAATTCCTTTGAAAATGCGTCGGCGGTGAATGTCGGACAAAATTTGTTAGCAGAGTGGCAAAACTCAGATAAAAAAAATCAGGGTTACGGACAGAATTTTGGAGATGCCAGCGGTTTTGTCGGTACAAAAAGCCATGTAGATGATCGAGATCAAGTGGACTCACCTGCCTCTTTTTCGCCAGCAGCTAAACCCATTCAAAGGAAGTGACGTGTGATGTTATTCTCACCCTCAGTCGTCAATGTCGGTGCTTTTAAAATCAATGCAATGGATCGGGGTGCATCACTGACGCTAGGACCTTATCAGCAGATTGATTATTTTCTCTCGATGAAATTGAATCAAGGTTTTGGTGAGGACAATGGAGATTGTTCACCGCTTGTCATTCCGATTTCAAACGTGTTAGATCCAGATATGGTTGACTCAAATTCAGTCAAAAACAGCGTGATTTAAGCAAAAAAAAAGAGACCGGGAACCCCGTGTCTCTTTTCTAATGTGTTTCATTAAGATGGCTTTTTCGTCTTGCATAGGTGAAATAGACAACAACACCGATGACGATCCAGATGAGGAAGGCTCTCCATGTTTCCCATTTCAGTGTGAAAGCCAAGATCATACAAATGACCGCACTAATTATAGGAAGGACAGGGACAAAGGGTACTTTAAACGCTGTATTCATATTCGGATGTTTTTTCCGGAGTACGATCACAGCGATAGAGATCACCGTAAAGGCCGCAAGTGTACCGATGCTGACTAAATTAGCAAGTGTTGATAAGTTGACGAATCCAACGATACATGACGCAACAGCGCCTGTCAGCCAAGTGTTGGCAACCGGTGTCTTAGATTTTGGATGAACGTTTGAAAAGATTTTCGGCATAAGTCCATCTCGGCTCATGGCAAAGGTTAAACGAACCTGAGCGTAGACAAGTGCAATTAACACTGTCGTAATCCCGATAATAGCACCTGCGGATATAATGCCAGCGACACTATTCAGGCCAACCACTTGAAGAGCAAAAGCGACAGGATCACTGACATTCAGCTTCGTATAGTGAACCATGCCTGTTAAGACGAATGAAACCCCGATGTATAAAATCGTACAAACACCGAGCGCACCGATGATTCCAATTGGCATCGCTTTTTGCGGGTTTTTGACTTCTTCAGAAGCATTAGCGATTGCATCAAATCCAAGGTAAGCAAAAAAGACAGTTGCCGCTCCAGCAATCACGCCATGGAAGCCCATTGGCATAAACGGTGTCCAGTTTTCAGGTTTGACGTAAGCAAAGCCTGAGATGATAAAGAGCAGGACGATGGCAATTTTGATCAGCACAATAATGTTATTCAGCTTTGTGCTTTCTTTGACGCCTCTTGAGACGATAAAGGTGATGAGCAAAATAATGAGTGCGCCTGGAAGGTTAAAGACGGCCCCGTCAGCGGCTCCAGGTGCAGCTGATAAAGCCTTCGGTATGTGCAGGCCAAATCCGCTGAGCAGTGATTGAAAATAGGACGACCATCCACTTGCTACAGCAGAGAGCGCAATAACATATTCCAGCATGAGATCCCAGCCCATTAAGAAGGCGAGAAATTCCCCAAGTGTTGCGTAGGAATACGTATAGACGCTTCCTGACACAGGAATGGATGAGGAGAATTCAGCGTAGCAAAAAGCAGCAAGGGCGCATGCGATCGCAGCCAAAATAAAAGATATAATAATCGCAGGTCCCGCATCATTTGCCGCAGCAACCCCCGTAATGACAAAGATTCCAGTCCCGACCACACAGCCAATGCCAAGCAAGATTAAATCAAACGTATTCAACGAACGGCTGAGCCGCTTTGTTTGACTTTCAAGCATGAGCTGGTCGAGAGATTTTTTTCGAAATAAAGAACTCATGTTGACCTCCTAATGGATAAATCTTTTCGTAAGACGAATGTTAGTATATGCGCAAATGACAATTTAGTCAATTGGTTGAAAAACGCTTTAAATCACTAAAGTGTTAAACGTCACAACCGAATAAGTGTATAAAAAGAGACATCCGCCGGGAAATCGAAGGCGGATGTGGTGACAGACGATCTATGTCTGTTCAGCAAATATTTTTTCATTGTACAGCACACTTGGATGAGTGGGATGATGGGCGAAGGAGGCATGGTGATGTATTTTGGCTTTTTCCAGGTCGCCGAGCTGATAATAACAGTAGCAAAGCTGAAGGTGAGGATACCACGTTTTATATTGTGTAAGTGTGAAGGCTGTTTCGTTTTCAGGCGCCTTCAGCGCCTGCTCATACCAAAAGATGGCCGCCTGATGTTTATTTTGTATTTTTAGATGATCTCCGATCCGGCAGCAAAACTCTGGCCGGGGCTGATCATATAAGAAGGATCGTAATAATGAGGATAAGGCCGATTCCTCGAAACCTACCGCATAATAGCAGTCCGCTAAATATTGGCATGTGCGAATTTCGTCCTCAATCCAGCACTGTTTTGTGTTTAAAAATTCATGATAAAAACGAATCGCCCTGACATGCTGCCCGTTGTCTCTTAATTCATTGGCAAAATAAAAGAGATCACGGGGTGTCATATCCTCTCCTTTTGCCAGCATGTCTTCATAAATTCGCAAGTTGCGCCCAGGCTCACCAGCAGTTGTTTTCTTGCGCTTTTGATGTGTGACAGCGATATCGGCTGAGAAAATGTTTCCATACACTTGAAGAAACTCATGAACGGCCCCGTACCACTGAAAGTTCAACGAACGCTTCACAAGGCGATTTCTTCTATATTTGAAATTGACTTGACCGTTTTCATCGAATCCCACATGATAAAACATTGAGACAGCATCCACCGAAGGATCAAGTGTTTTCTTAAGCTGAAGCAATTTTTGGCGGTCTTCTTCAAGCAGAACATCGTCAGCATCGAGCCATAAAACATACTCTTTCGCTGCATGTGAGAAAGCAAAGTTGCGTGCTTTTGCAAAATGCTGCACCCATTCAAAATCCAGTACCTTTGCTGAAAAAGAATGAGCGATCTCCTTCGTTTGATCTGTTGATCCCGTATCAACGATAATCATCTCATCGACAATGTCTTGAACAGAAGAAAGACAGTCCGCCAGCACTTCCTCTTCATTTTTCACAATCATACATAAGCTAATGGTTATCATCTTTAGATCACCTCTTCATAGTGTATCGAGCATCAAAAGGAAACATTCTTTTCAGCATCGGGTTTTTTAAAACTAGTTTTCTGCTACTGGCTGATTTAAAATAAAGGAAGAATCTATGTAAGGGCTGATAAAATGAGTTTATTGAATGTTGAAGGATTATATAAAACCTATGGCGAGAAAACGCTGTTTGATCATATTTCGTTTCATATAGAACCGAAGGAGCGCATCGGATTGATTGGACCAAATGGTACAGGGAAGTCAACGCTTCTAAAAGTCATCGCGGGACTTGAATCGTTTGAGGAAGGTGACATCACGAAAGCAGGGACACTTGATATCGAATTTCTTGAGCAAGATCCTGAAATGAGCGGAACTGAAACGATTCTTGACTACATTTTTTCTGGAACGGCACCAATGATTCAAACGATGAAGGCGTATGAACAGGCACTCGCTGATTTAGACCATGACCCGCAAAATGAGGCAAAACAAGAGGCGCTGATGCGCATGCAAAACCGAATGGATCAGGAAGACGCTTGGGATGCGAACCTTTCAGCAAAAATGATTTTGACAAAACTTGGCGTGAAAGATGTGAGCCGCTCTGTCCATGCATTATCAGGCGGACAGAAAAAACGTGTCGCCATTGCTAAAAATTTAATTCAGCCTGCAGGTTTGTTGATTTTAGATGAGCCAACCAACCATCTTGATAATGCCACCATTGAATGGCTTGAAGGATATTTAAGCCAATATAGCGGTGCTGTCATTCTCGTGACGCACGATCGTTATTTCTTAAACCGGGTGGCCAATCGGATTTATGAGTTAAATCAAGGTCAGCTTTATACGTATAAAGGAAATTATGAAGTCTTTTTAGAAAAAAGAGCGGAGCGGGAAGCAGAAGCTCAGGTGAAAGAAACGAAGCGTCAAAACTTGCTTAGACGAGAGCTTGCATGGCTGAGACGAGGGGCAAAAGCAAGAACGACAAAGCAGAAAGCACGTATCGGCAGAGTCGAAGAGCTGAAAGATCAAAAAGGACCTGATGAGAAGGGAGAGCTTGATTTTGCCATCGGCTCGCACCGCTTGGGAAAACAAGTGATCGAGGCAGAAGACTTATCGATTTCATTTGCTGGCCAGACCCTTGTGGAGCGGTTTACAGATTTAGTCGTGCCGGGAGATCGTATCGGATTCATCGGACCGAATGGAGTCGGCAAAACCACTCTGCTGAACTGTCTAGCGGGTAAAATCGAACCGACTTCTGGACAATTGACCATTGGACAAACCGTTCGTATTGGCTATTACACGCAGGATCACAAGGAAATGAATGATGAGCTGACCATCATTGAGTATATCAAGGAAACAGCGGAGATCGTCAAGACGTCTGAGGGCGCCATTGTCACAGCAGAGCAGATGCTGGAGCGCTTCCTTTTCCCAAGATCGATGCAGCGGACGTTTATCCGTAAGCTGTCAGGGGGAGAACGCCGCAGATTGTATTTATTGAAGGTCTTAATGGAAGAACCGAATGTTCTCTTTTTAGATGAGCCGACGAACGACCTTGATACAGAAACCCTCAGTATTTTAGAGGATTATTTAGAACAGTTCCCTGGCGTCGTCATCACTGTGTCTCATGATCGTTATTTCTTAGACCGAGTGGTTCACCGCCTGCTTGTCTTTGAAGGAAATGGCCGCATTTCACACTTCCAAGGTGCTTACAGCGATTATATGGAACAGGAAAAAGAGCAGAAACGGACAGAGACAAAGCCTGCTGAAAAACAAGTAGAAGCTGCGCCGAAAAAGAGAAAAAAACTTTCTTATAAAGACCAGCTTGAATGGGACGGGATTGAAGACCGGATACAGGCATTAGAAGAAAAACATCAGCAGCTCGAAGCCGGCATTGCGGAAGCAGGCAGTGATTTTGGGAAAATTCAAGAGCTGATGGACGAACAAAAAGCCGTTGCGGAAGAACTAGAACAAGCAATGGACCGCTGGACAGAACTGTCGCTTATGATTGAGGAATTAAATGAATAAAGAAAAAAACCTGTAGAGCGATCTACAGGTTTTTTTCATAGGAGCATTTGGCATACGCATCATGCTGGTGAATGGATTCCTCATTACGGCACTCGATTTGAAAGCTTTTAATCCATGGCTGCTCATATAGTTCGATGGCAATTAATCTTGTGATATCTTCTACAAAGCGCGGATTTTCATAAGCCTTTTCCGTCACTTTCTTTTCATCAGGTCTTTTGAGCACGGGATAAAGCGGTGCGCTCGCATTGGACTCAATGATATGTAAAAGAGCGGCCTTGATGTCGTCAGGATGCGATGCTTGTTCAAACAACCCTACTTGAATGGAAACAGATCCGCGCTGATTATGTGCACCATATTCACTGATTTCCTTGGAACAGGGACACAATGTCGTGACCTGTGCATCACAGCCGACGTAACAGGTCCATCCGTCCTTTTCATGAAAATGGACGTCATATTTGATAGTCGCATGCATCAAGCCTGACTGACCGGTGACTGGGCTCTGTTTTTCCATGTACCATGGAAAGGCAACTTGAACGGAAGCAGAGGGCTGATTCATTTCCCGGGCGAGCGCTGCTGTCAATTCTTTTAGGCTATTCACATCAAGCGGCTTGCTGCTCTCATAAAACGAGTGCAACTGTTCAGTGAGCCGGCTCATATGAATGCCTTTTTGATGAGCTGGCAGGGATGTACTTAGTGAAAATTCAGCTGTAGTTGACTGGCGCTGTGGTGCTGTTTTAGATACGATATGCACCGGATAGGACATGCGGCAGATCCCGACTTGTTCAAGATGAAAATAAAAGTCCTGCTCTGTTTTTTGAATGTCCGTCATGTTCTCTTTTTGCCAAGGCTTTGTGCCAAGACTTGGCGGTACAGATCCGAATAGCTGGTGCCGTTCTTCTTTAGATAGAAATGAGCGCATATAGTACCTCCTTTAAATCGTAATAATTACTATTTATTTTGCGATAAAACAGGAAGGAAATCAAGGGTTAAAACTTTAACGTTTACGTTAAGGTTATAAAGGTGTATAATAAAACATGAATTGATGAGCAGGAGGCACTGGTGATGGAATGGATGAAAATTGATCAAGTGGCGAAAAGAAGCGGACTGACAAAACGGACGATTCGTTTCTATGAAGAGATTGGTTTATTATCAGCACCAAAGCGGACAGAGGGCGGAGTCAGACTTTATTCAGAGGACGACATGGAAGAGCTAGAGAAAGTCATGCAGGCAAAAGAGGTACTCGGCTTTTCTTTACAGGAGCTTCAATCGTTTATGGAAATCGGAAAGCAGCTAGAGCTGAATAAAGAAGGCTACTTGCTGTCGCTTGATCCGAAGGAACGATTAGAGAAGCTGTTAGATATTGAGGCGCAGCTGACTGTGCAGCATCAATTGATTTCAAAAAAGCTTGAAACCATTCAATCCTTTAAAAAGGATCTTGAAGCGATGAAAGAAAGAGCGGCTCATGCAATTGAGCAATTACAAAAATAAACACCTCTGCGTGTTTATTTTATTTTGTCAACATTTGAAGGAAAGGTTCTGATGGAATGAAGGAAGAAGAAGTGTTGAAACAGCGTACAAGTCTGCTTAGGCAGCCAAAAGCCGTTTGGGCTGTTGCCTTTGCGTGTGTGATTTCGTTTATGGGAATAGGACTCGTGGATCCGATTCTGCCAGCCATTGCATCGCAATTACATGCATCTCCAAGCCAGGTGTCTCTTTTATTTACAAGCTACTTACTTGTCACCGGCTTTGTGATGTTTTTCACCGGCTTTATTTCTAGCCGGATTGGTGCGAAATGGACATTATTAGTAGGACTCATTTTTATTATTGTTTTTTCTGCTTTAGGAGGTACTTCTTCAACGATTAATGAATTGATTGGCTTTAGAGGCGGATGGGGCATTGGGAATGCTTTATTTATTTCAACTGCACTCTCTGTCATTGTCGGTGTATCTGTTGGAGGAAGTGCGAAGGCCATTATTTTATACGAGGCAGCATTAGGTCTTGGGATATCGGTTGGACCGCTGCTTGGCGGTGAGCTTGGAACAATTTCTTGGCGCGGGCCTTTCTTTGGCGTTGCCGTGTTAATGCTCATTGCTCTTTTAGCGATTACCTTTATGCTTCCACCTATGCAAAAGCCGCAGAAAAAAGTGAAATTTTTCGAGGCTGTCGGGGCGTTAAAATATAAAGGACTTTTAACGATGGCATCTGCCGCTTTCTTATACAATTTCGGTTTCTTTGTGCTTTTAGCGTATTCACCATTTGTGCTCCATCTTGATGAGCATGGACTTGGTTATGTCTTTTTTGGTTGGGGGCTATTTTTGGCTGTGACCTCCGTCTTCTCAGCGCCGGTCATTCATCGCAAACTTGGGACATTGACCTCACTTGTGGTTCTGTTTGCTTCGTTTGCTGTAATCTTATTCGGCATTGGGGTATGGACGGCTCATGTTGTGGTCGTGATCTGCGGAATTGTCATTGCTGGGGGAATTCTCGGTATGATCAATACAGTGCTCACAACAGCAGTGATGGGGTCAGCACCGGTTGAACGTTCAATTGCTTCATCCTCTTACAGTGCTGTACGGTTTATTGGGGGCGCGATCGCTCCTTGGATTGCCGGAGTTCTCGCTGAATCGTATACAGCAAGTACACCTTATTATGTCGGGGCTGCTGTTGTTCTTCTAGGCATGATTATTCTGCTCCTTGGACGTAAGCATTTGGTGAATATCCAAGCAGGTCATTAATTAGAAAAAAGCCTTATATCTGCAAAAGATATAAGGCTTTTTTGTCGTTATAATACTTTTGTCGTCCAAGATTCGCAATTCCAAGTTTCGGTTGCCACATCTTGATAAAATTCAGGTTCGTGAGAAATCAATAAGACGCTGCCTTTATATTCTTTTAACGCGCGTTTTAGTTCTTCTTTTGCATCGACATCTAAATGGTTTGTCGGCTCATCGAGAACAAGTAAGTTGGTTTCTTCGTTGATCAGCTTGCAAAGACGGACCTTTGCTTTTTCTCCTCCGCTTAATACAGACACACGGCTTTCAATATGTTTTGTCGTTAATCCGCATTTTGCAAGAGCGGCTCTGACTTCATATTGCGTGTAAGAAGGGAAGGTGCTCCATACTTCTTCAATACAAGTATTGCTGTTTTGCTCTTTAACTTCTTGCTCAAAGTAGCCAATATGCAAGAATTCTCCACGTTCCACCTCACCAGAAATAGGTGTGATTTCCCCAAGAAGACTTCGGAGCAGCGTCGTTTTTCCGATACCGTTAGCACCGTACAACGCAATTTTTTGCCCGCGTTCCATTTTCAAATTCAATGGGCGAGAGAGCGGTTCATCATAACCGATGACCAAATCTTTCGTTTCAAAAATCAGTTTCCCAGACGTACGTGCCGGTTTAAAGTGGAATTCTGGTTTTGGTTTTTCTGCTGCCAGTTCAATCATATCCATCTTATCCAGTTTCTTTTGACGGGACATCGCCATATTTCTTGTGCTGACACGTGCTTTGTTTCTTGCGACAAAATCCTTTAGTTCAGCCACTTCCTGCTGCTGTCTTTTATAGGCTGCTTCAAGCTGCTGCTTCTTAACTTCGTACACTTGTTTAAATTGATCATAATCACCAACATAGCGCGTGAGCTCTTGATTTTCAACATGATAAATCAAGTTGATGACACTGTTTAAAAACGGAATATCATGTGAAATGAGGATAAACGCATTTTCATATTCCTGTAAATAACGCTTCAGCCATTCAATATGCTGCTCATCCAAATAGTTGGTCGGCTCATCGAGAAGGAGAATTTCTGGCTTCTCTAACAGCAATTTCGCTAGCAGGACCTTCGTACGCTGACCGCCGCTGAGCTCCGTCACATCACGGTCCAGCCCAAGATCCGTTAAGCCAAGACCTCTTGCAATCTCCTCGACCTTAGAATCAATGATATAGAAATCATTGTTTGTCAGTGCGTCCTGAATGACGCCAACTTCCTCTAACAGCTTTTCCAGCTCATCAGGATCGGCTTCACCCATTTTGCCATAAATGTCATTCATCGCGGCTTCCATTGAAAATAAATAATGGAATGCATCCTGAAGGACTTCACGGATCGTTCTTCCTTTTTCTAGCACGGTATGCTGATCAAGGTAGCCGACACGGACATTTTTCGCCCATTCGACTTTTCCTGCATCTGGCTCCAGCTTGCCAGTAATAATATTCATAAACGTTGACTTTCCTTCACCGTTGGCGCCGATTAAGCCGACATGCTCGCCTTTTAATAAACGGAAGGACACTTCGTGGAAAATGGCTCTGTCGCCAAAGCCATGACTTAAATCTTTAACAGATAATATCATTTTTTACACCTCAAATAGATTCAAAACGGCTAGTGCCTCTCATGATTATATCGAACTGTCCGGCTCGATAAAAGCATCAAAAGAAAAATTGCGTTTCAAAGCTGATTTTGAGATACTAAAGGATAGATTGAATGAGGATAAAGGAGATCGACATGACGGAAAATTGGGCATTTTTGAAAGAAGCAAAGCCATTTATTCAGGAAAATTTTCAAGCGGCTGGCTTCGAAAAACCAACAGCTATACAAGAAAAAACAGCAGAGTGGATTACGGAGAAGCGTGATGTGATCGCAGAATCGCCAACTGGGACGGGGAAGACACTTGCGTATGTACTGCCGCTTTTAAATAAAATTGATGTCAATATCAAGCATCCCCAAGTCTTAATCTTGGCACCTTCAAGAGAGCTTGTGATGCAAATCTTTGATGTCGTGCAAGAGTTCAAACAAGGATCAGACATCAAAGCGGTTTCCTTGATTGGTGGAGCGAACATCAAGAAGCAGCAAGAAAAACTAAAGAAACATCCGAACATCGTTGTGGCGACACCGGGCCGAGTACAAGAATTAATCAAAATCAAGAAACTGAAAATGCATGAAGTCAAAACGATTGTATTAGACGAAGCAGATCAGCTTCTTGTGCCAGAGCATATGAAAACGATCCAAGGGATCATTAAGTCCACATTAAAAGAAAGACAAATCCTTTGTTTTTCTGCAACGTTGAAAGAAGAAACCGTTCAGCTGATCAAAGAAATGACATCTGAACCAGAAGTATTGAAAATTGC
The DNA here is from genome assembly GCF_014250435.1 of Bacillus sp. PAMC28571. NCBI lineage: Bacteria > Bacillati > Bacillota > Bacilli > Caryophanales > Bacillaceae > Bacillus > Bacillus sp. PAMC28571. The sequence continues at coordinate 481,339 of NZ_CP060191.1, forward strand.
TAGAAGCGAGGAAGAAGCGCAGAAAGTGGGTCACTATTATCTGTTATGTGATCAGCGTGACAAAGTGAAACTGCTGCAAAAGCTATCACGGCTTGAGGACATGCAGGCGCTCGTTTTTGTGCGTGACATTACGAACTTAAGCATTTATGCAGAGAAATTAGCGTACCATCATGTCGACCTTGGTGTCCTTCATAGTGAAGCAAAAAAAGCTGAACGTGCTGTGATTTTAAAATCATTTGAACAGCGTGAATTCCCGCTCCTCCTTGCAACAGATATTGCAGCAAGAGGAATCGATATTGATGATCTCCCATATGTGATTCATGCAGATATGCCAAATGAAGAGGGCTACATCCACCGTTCAGGCAGAACCGGGCGCGCAGGAAAAGAAGGCGCAGTCATCAGTCTTGTCACACCTCAAGAGCAATCAATGCTGAAAAAAATGGCGAAAAAGCTGAATCTTTCGCTTGACGAAATTGTGTATAAGCAAGGTAGAATTTTTTCTATATAAAAAAATACAGGAAAAAACGATTACTTAAGATCAATGATCTCGGAATCGTTTTTTTTTTTTTTTTGGTTAAAAATAATTTTTTTGGAATATATATTGATATGTAGAAAAAAATGTATTAATCTATAAATGTATAAAATATAGGAGGTAGGAAAATTGAAAAAACATTTTAAAAAAATAACTGCACTTGTGGTAATTGGATTTGTTACTATTTTTAGTTTTGCTCATCTAGGAGAAGCAAGTAGCCAAAGGTTTGTTATAGGAGGAAAAAACGATATAGTAAGAGCAGAAGTAAAAGGACCAGTAAAATATAAGCTTAAAAATAAAGCTACAAAGATTTATTCAAATGCTAGAATATATAATAAAATCACAGGGAATTACAGTAATAGCGTACACCGTTATAGTGTGGCTGTTCAGAAAAAGAATTTTATTGGTTTCGGTAAGAAATACATTGCTGAAAACTTTAAAACCCCTAATAAAAGTACAAAATCAATTGGCAAGGTTCAAGAAGGAAATTATAGAGTTATTGTAACGAAACATACTCAAACAAAAGATGGAGTTGGCCTAAATGGGTCTGGAGAAATTAGACAGTAATTTCTAAAGAAGTGAGTATATTAGGCATAACAAAAGAAGCATGGGTTCGCCTCAATTTATTGATTGAGAAGATCTCTCGCTTCTTTTCATTTGTATGTATAATTTATTAGCTTAATAACAAGAAGCTCAATTTATAAACTAGTTATATATTCATACTTTAAATGTAAGAGATTACATTTAAAGTATGAATGTGATAAGGTATGAATGATTGTTTTTATACTATAACTAATATAGTATTTCATTGACATGATGTTATTTATTCGAGGTGCATAGAATGATATTCAAGCTAGCTTTTAAAGCAATTTTATCGAGAAAATGGTTTTCAGCGTCGGTAATCATTTTAATGACATTATCTATGTTTATAATAACCTTCGGTGAGGCAGAAGCAAATAAATTAATTGAAAAGTTGGAAAGGAATACAACTAATAAGTATGGAGCCTTTCATGCAGTGGTCAATGGTATTAAACAAAATGAAGAAGATTATATAAAATCTCAAAAGAGTATTAAGCATTACGGTATTATAAAAAACATGGGCTATACAAATTCTTTTAACAATACTAAATTGCCTGCAACTTTCGGTACCATGGATTTTCAGGCTAAAGAAATGGGCCATATAATAATTGAAAAGGGAAGATATCCAGAAAGGAATAACGAAGTAACTATTGAATCATATCTACAAGAGGCGTTTAATGGAAATGCAATTGGAGAAAAAGTTAAAATAAAAATAAACAACTCAGAAAAATACTATAAAATAGTAGGCGTTATAAAAAATTACTCCTCAAATTGGACAACTCCAAATAACTATAAAATAGGAAAAACAAGCTATCCTAATGTTATATTTAACAATAATTTAATGAATAAAACGCAGCTTAACACTAGTGCACTGATAGAGCTAAATGAATATCATGACTTTGATGAAGCAGTTAAGGTTATAAATGATCTTTTTGATAAGTCAGAAAATGTGTATCTGAATACTAAATTTTTTGAGGAAGAATTTATTTATAAACAATCCATCCCTACTTTGCGACTTTCCTTTATTATAATTTCATTATTTATAATTTTAATTAGTTTAATTTATACGAAGAGTGTTCATTTTAGGAAGCAAGAGAATGAAATTGAAGAAATATTTAAATCATATGGCTTTAACAAAAAAAAGATTATATTTTATTTATTAAGCCAAGCTATTCTATTAACAGGTTTTGGTGCTATTATATTCTTTTTGACAAATATTTTTATTAATGGTTTTTTTCAAGTCGATTTTTTAGGTATCTTATCTTGGTTAATAATATTATTCTGTGTTGATATTATTTATATTATGAAACAATCTACTTCTTTCTTCAATAGGAAATATGGTGGTAAAGAAAGTGTCAATATTCCAAAGAAGTTTGTAGAAGATAATACATTTTCCTGGAAAGGAAATTTAATAATTATTGTTATTGTGGCGATTTTTATACCGGTATATTATATTTCGAACCTAATAGTAGAAGAAAACACTCCTAAAAAACTTAAAAATGAGCCGGACTTTAGTCTTTTTGCAAAACAAACAGTAGCATATGATTTAGTTAACAATTACGTTATTGAAGATCAAAAAGCAAACACGTTTAAATTTAGAGATGTTGAAAAGTTAGAGAAGGATGATACCATAAATTATATAGAAAAGGTTCCTTATACAATTGGAACTTCTCTATCTGTAAATGAGAGAAATCTATCTCGATATTTAAAAAGTTGGGTTAGTAATATGAGTGAAAAAGATGATACATATCAAACACCTATTGACCTCGAAAATAAAATAAAAAAATTACCGATAAAAAAGAAGCTGACGCAAATACCTAATGTGAACTACTATGTTTTAAATAAAAAAGAGTGGACTAGTTTAACAAGTAAATATAAGTTGAAAAATAAGTATCAAAGTGACTCCATTCTTATGTTCTTCCCTTCAATTAATGGAATGAAAGAGGACAAAATTAAAGATGGAGATAGTATAAAGTTAGAGAGAATAGATTTAGATGAAAAAAACGAAATTAAATATAAAGATTGGGATTTGAAAGTTGGAAAAGTTATTAATAAAAGTTATACTTTAAACTTTAATGGTATACATATAGAGAACAGTGGTTTGTCTATTGCTATACCGGAAAGGCTAGTGAAAAAGGAAAAGATATTCGAAGGTTATTTAGAATTATACATTTATCTAAAAGAAAAAGTAAGTGCCAAAGCATATGAAAAGACACAATTATCTATTAAGAAAATGTATGATAATAATCAGGAGAGTAACCACGAAAATAAACATGAACAAATTGAAAAACAACTTTCACTACTAAGTTTTATTAATAAACTGAATAACATTCTAATTTTCAGTATTATTGTTAATCTAGTTATCGTGTTAATGACTAAATTGTATTTCAAATTAAGAGAAAAACAACAATTCAATTCTGTGAATAAACCATCATCATTGAAACCACCTAATTGGACATTATGGGGTTTATTTAAAGAATTAATTATATGTTTCATGTATTCTTTTTTTATAGGTTTGCTCTTTATATATCTGATTGAAGTGAATTATAGTTCAGATTTGCTGCTTTCTACAAAAATATCCTTTTTGTTGGAAAGTTATGCCATTGTCAGCGCAATTCTAGTTGGTTTAGCTTTTCTTTTATTTTTTCAAGATAAGAAATCCAAAAAAAATACCGGTTGTTAATAAATGTATATGGAATAAAAAAAGACCCCGCCAAATGGCAGGGTCCTTTTTTATTATGAAATTTTGACAAGCTGTTTTCCGACATTTTCCCCTTTGAATAGTCCAAGGAATGCGTCAGGAATGTTGTCAAAGCCTTCTATGATTGTTTCTTTATATGTGAGTTTGTCTTCTTTTACCCATTGTGCGAGATCCTTCGCTGCCTCTCCAAAACGATCTGAATAGTTGGCAACGATGAAGCCTTGCATCAATGCGCTTGTTTTGATGAGTTTTGTTTGCACACGCGGCCCGATGTCCTCGCTTGTGCTAATATTATAAGAAGAAATGGCGCCGCACACTGGAATGCGTGCAAAACGGTTTAAATGATTCATCACCGCATCTGAAATCTCGCCGCCAACATTGTCAAAGTACACATCAACGCCGTTAGGGCAGGCTTTTTCAATGGCATCATTTAAATCATTTGTTGTTTTATAATTAATCGTTTCATCAAAGCCCAATTCTTTTAAATAAGCGAGTTTATCATCAGATCCGGCAATTCCAACGACGTGTGCGCCTTTGATCTTAGCGATTTGTCCTACAACAGAACCAACAGCTCCTGCGGCTCCAGAGATGACAACTGTCTCGCCTTCTTTTGGCTGGCCAATCGCAAGCAGGCCGAAGTAAGCGGTTTGCCCTGGCATGCCCAAAATCCCTAAATAATAGGACAATGGCGCAATGGACGGATCAATTTTAGTCAGAGATTCAGCTTTGGCAGTGGAATATTCTTGCCATCCAAGGAATCCAAGGACAAAATCACCTTTTTCAAATTGAGGCGATTTCGACTCAACGACTTCTCCGACAACACCGCCCTGAATCACTTCATTTAGCTTGAACGGAGGTGTATAGGATTTTGTATCCTGCATTCGCCCTCTCATATAAGGATCTACAGAAACATATTTCGTTTGAATCAAGACCTCTCCATCTTGCGGCACAGGTATATCTACTGTTTCAAAATGAAAAACATCTTTTGTAGGTAATCCTTTTGGACGTTTAGCTAATTGAATTTGCTTTTGTTGACTCATGTCAAATCCTCCCTTTCACTTACTGCCTAGATTTACATTAACATGATGCTTCTTTTCGTTCAAAACATACGGTCTTTTCAAAACCCACATAAAAAAGCAGCCGCCATCTTATCGAAGGGACTACTTTTTCTGAAAAGATACAGAGAGGAGCGGCGGGAGACAGCCAAACAGCTGATACACATCCGCATCACGTTCTTTTAACAAATATTCGTTTGCATTTTGCATGGAGGCTTTCATCATATCGCGCGTCACAAAAGGGAAAAGGATATTCAAGTATGAGGACAACAGGTCTTGTGGATCTTGTTCAATTGACTCGATATCTCCAATGTTAATAATGATGGAAAAGAGATAATCAATGGAGATGTGAAAGTGCTGTTCGGCAAACAATGTAAGCGGCTTTGTATTTGCTTCTTCAGGATTCCACTTTTGAAAAAGCTGTTTCACCAAATCACTGACAACCCAAGCATTAAACTGCTGCTCCGCTGAAAAGTAATACATCAGCTCTCCCTCATTTCTAGCCTCCAGTATAAGAATTGTACAACAAATCAACAGGATTGAACATAATAATTCAGAAAATTTAGTCATTTTTACAGGCTTTTTGTCAAAAATAAGTCGATAGACATGGTACGTCGATCAAGCAAATTGGATGTGCTCGTGGAAGGTTTAATGTCAAAAGTGACGGGTAAAAGATTCGTAAGACGTTAAAGGAGGAATATAAAATGAAACCTGTTGTAAGAGAGTATTCAAATGATGAAACACTTCAAAAAGATGTAGAGCAATTAAAGGCACTCGGTGTTGCAAGAGAGGACATTTATGTTCTGTCCCATGACGATGATCGAACAGAGCGTATTGCAAATAATGCAGATGCCAATACGATTGGCTCAAGAGAAGTTGGACTCAAACATGCGGTTGGGAACATCTTTAGTAAAAAGGGCGATGAGCTCCGCAATAAAATTCATGAAATTGGTTTCTCAAAAGAAGAAGCTGAGACATTTGAAGAACATTTAGACGAAGGGAAAGTCCTTCTCTTTGTCACAGATCATGAAAAAGTGAAAAACTGGGCGTAATCGCCAACCGAAAAAGCCTCTTACTTTTGTAAGGGGCTTTTTTTCATGCTTCCATGTCTGAAAGAGAGACATATATCTTTTTTACGATAATAAGTAAATACAGAAGTATGGAATAAATAGTAAACTCTCTAATTGAAAATGCCGTTATACCAATGAAAATCATGAAGAATCAGAAAAAATAGTCGAAATATCACAAAAAATCATTCGGGAAATAATTATTGTATCTTTCTATTTTGATTTAAAATTAAATAAAAAACTTGTGTAATTTAGTAGATAAATTTCTTAGTTCTATTGGTTTAAGTTGTATTTTTGTGTAGAAATAAGTGTTTTAAGGTCAAAAAACCACGAAAACTACCTGTATTTTCAATTAGAAAATTCATTTTAATGTTTAGGAAATAATTTGTTGACAAAATAAACTAAAAACAATATATTTGGCTTAATCCAGTCATTATGGAATTAGTTGTTAAATTTCCGGCGGGTTTATTCGAAGCATAATCTAGTGAAAGGGGGTGGCAAGAACCAAAGCGTAAGCGCCTCTTAGATATAAAAATGTCTACTAGAACTGAACAAATCGTCGTTTACTTGAAGAAAAAATGATCGCCATTCTAAACAGTAGATTGATCTTTCTACTAAAAGCACAGTGTAAGAGATTGTTCAAAAGACGTTAAGTCCTTATAAAAAAGAGAAAGCGGTTTCAATAAGAAATGTGAGTTGATCGAACGGTAAAGGAGGTGAACTCATATGAAAAAAAGAGAGAACAAGCTGAGGCGATGCGGCCTTCGAATGGCTGCATATGAGGATGAATGCTGAAAAAGAAGAGTGAACATGTGGGGTGCTTCTCTCCTTTTTCAGAAAAACAGATTTTCCTAAAAAATCCATCTTTCATTTTAACATAAGGTTTTTGGCTTGAAAACCACCTTTGCCCGAAAAGAAGATTGTGAATTGAAGGAGGTTTCATGATGAAAAAGGCTTTGTACCATGAAGACAGTGGATTGTATTTAGAAAAGATGCGCATGGCATTCCAAGAGCATTATGAGCAAAGAACAGATATGTGGTCTACTGATCCATCCTTAACAGACGCAGCAGTGATGTCATTAAAGGCATGGCGTTCAAGGGAAAAGAATGCACTTGCTTCTGTGCTGGATATCGGGTGCGGCAACGGCCGTGCACTAGAACATTTAAGCGGGCTTTCCGCATATGTCGGTATCGACCTGTATGAGCATGAGGAGTGGGAAGGGTTACAGAAAAGAGAAACAGTTCCTGTTCATTTTGTTCATCAAGATTTTATGTCATGGTCCATGGATCAGGGACGCGGGATGCAGTTTGATTTAATTTTAGATCATGGCTGCTTTCATCATCAACATCCTGATGATCATGAACGTTATTTAAAACAGGTCTCTTCTTTACTTCATGAAGGCGGTGTCTTTTCACTTGTTGTCTGGGGAGAACAGTGGAAAACAGGATTAATCGGAGAAGATGGCCGTTTCCATTTTTCATTTTCAGATTCTCAGCTTGGCGAAAAAATTTGTACATCAGGCCTTGAGCTTGTATCCATATCACCGTTACAAGCGAAGGCTGGAATAAGCCAGCACCATGTCATTGCCGTCAAAATCTAGTACAAAGGTGAGTGATTCAAAGCTAGCAGAGGAGTTCATGGGAAGAAAGAGAGTCTGCCAAACAAGAGCGTTTGCTGCTCTGACAGAAATAAAGCATATGAACCAAAATTTCTGCTCCTTTGTACTGGAAAAGGACAAGGTCTAAAGCGATGAGAGACATCGCACATCCATTTCCTTCTGCGTGAGCACACAAGCTGAGGAGTGCGTACACATATTCATCACTCCATCACTGCGCTGTGGGATTCGATTTGGGTGCAGTGATGAATAGGGGGGAGACTAATGAACAAGTTTGTAGATGAATTACAATCAATGATTCATCATTTTACCTTTCAAGATAAACACTATTTGCTCGTGGGGCCTGTGAATCTGCCAATTTCCATTCAACATGAAGAAGTGCCATTTAAGTGGTATGCCTTCGCACCTGTTGAACGGGATACAAAACCAACGATCGAATCTATTGTCCAAATGAGTACCGCGCAGCAAACCTTTTCCTCTTGTCTCTTATTTGGCGACTTTGAAAATGAACGGCCGCCGCTTGTGCGAATCCATAGTGTCTGCCAAACAGGGGATGTGTTTGGGTCACTGAAATGTGATTGTGGTCCACAGCTTGCATTATCGCTGAAGAAAATCACTGATTACGGAAAAGGCATGCTTGTGTATATGGCCAATCAAGAAGGTCGGTCTATTGGGCTGATGGCAAAAGCGTTGACGTATAAATTACAGGAGATGCAGCTGGATACTTTTGAAGCCAACCGCCTGATCGGCTGCGGGGATGATGATCGGCATTACGAGGAAGCAGCAGCTGTTTTGCACTATTTAAACAAAGGGAAACCATTGCATTTACTAACGAACAATCCAGATAAAGTCGATTCTATTGCAGCTTATGGTCTTCCTGTTTTGCGGTTTGATCATACGGTCGAAGCCTCTCTCTACAATGAAGCCTATTTAAAGGCAAAAGCAGCCTCAGGGCATATGGTCGATGAGAAGAAATTAATTAATCAATAGACGAGTATATTGAAAGAAGGCGGGAGAAAAGCGTGAAACCTGATATCAATTGGATTCAAATCCCAAGCGGCTATGCAACGATTGGAAGTAATGAAGAAGATATGAAAAAGGCAGCAGAATTCTGGAAGGACAAGCTGCTCAATCCAACCTACGGCCGTGAGAAAAAATTTCAAAAGTGGCTGTACAAAGAATTTCCATCCTATCAGCCGTATATCAACGAATTTTTTATCTCAGATACGGTCGTCAGCAATGAACTGTATCAAAGCTATTGTGATGAAACAGGCCAGACATACCCGGAGAGTTTAACGAACGAAGAGCTTGGCGGGGGAAAAGATCATCCAGCTTGGGGCATGGACATTGAGGATGCCTTCTCGTTCTGTCAGTGGCTGAGCGGGAAACTTGGGATTGATGTTTCGATTCCTACTGAAGAAGAATGGGAGTATGCTGCCCGGGGAAACACGAGAAATCAATACCCGTGGGGAGATGAGTTTGATCCTTCTTACTGCAATACGCACGAATCAAATATTGAAAAAACGACGCCTGTCCGTCATTACGAAAAGGGCCGATCCTTATTTGGTCTTTATGATATGGGGGGCAACGTCGAGGAATGGGTCAACACCAAATATCACGTTTATGAAGGCGGCATCGAGGTCGTCGATGATTTAACGGAAACACTCGGAAATGATTACTATATTTTAAAAGGCGGCTCTTTCGCAAGAGGTGGAGATTTATGCAGAGTCGCAAGAAGACACGGGAAGCACCCAGATCCCGTTTTTCGATTTACTGGTTTTCGTTTAGTGACTCGTCAAAAACAACATATAAAGGTGGGAGTGTAAAACTATGCATAGAGGACCAATTACATCTGTTTTATCAACTCAGCACGACCAAATTGTTTACACTGGCGGCTATGACCGCTGTATTTATCAGTGGAACCGGGCGACGGGAGAAGGAACGTTTATTGGCAGTCACGAGCATATCATTAACTCTTTATCTCTTTCTGAAAACGGAAAGTATTTAGCGAGTGCATCGTCAGACTATACGATTCAATTGTATGATACAGGCACAAATACCCGAATCCGCACGTTGTTTGGTCATGCAGATGATGTAGAAGCCGTCGCTTTTGCGAAGCAGGATACTTTGCTTGTATCCGTGTCCAGAGATAGAAGATGCTTAGTCTGGGATATCGAAACGGGTGCTATTTTAAGAGAATTCCATGGCCATAGCAAAGATGTATTAGCTGTATGGATACATGGTGATAAAGCTTATACAACAGGTGATGATGGATATGTCCTTGTATGGCTGTATGAAACCGGAGAAATTGTAGGGGAAATCGGCCCGTTTGATTATGAGCTCGATACAATCAGCGGCAGCAATCAAAAAGAAGTATTCGCACTTGGCAGAGATGATGGCACCGTTATTATTTACGATGCAGCGACTTTACAGGAGAAGAAAATCATCAAAGCCCATTTACAGGGCGTCAAGCGCGTGAATTTTTCTCCAAGCGGCAATTACTTGCTGACAGCAGGCTACGACCATTTAATTAAGCTGTGGAATTATGAAACAGGTGATTTAGTCGATACACTGCTGCCTCATAAATATCAGTGGGAGCGCTCGCTTGTCTGGACAGAGGATGAGAAGTCAATACTAGGAGCCAGCTTTGGAAAAACATATTGTGAATGGTCGATCGAAAAGGGCAAAGTCATATCAGATGAGATCGAAATGGCGACACCATCTATCAATGATATTGCGCTGACTGATGCGGGTGATATTATTACCGCATCAGATGATGGAAAATTCAGAAAAAATGGGATTGAAATTGCCAAATCGACGGGCGTTTTAACAAATGGAGTAGCTGTTGCACGGGATGGAAGCTATTATGCGTGGGGAGACCATGCAAGTCAAGTGCATATTGTTCATGAGTCATTACAGCAAATGGTTTCGTTTGATCTTAACACAGGTCCGGTCAACAGCGTGTATTTTCACGAGGAGGATCGTCAATTTTATATTGGAACTTACGGCGGTTATGTCCATGTCATTTCGACAGAACACTTAAAAGAAATCGGCCGTTCCAAAGCACACGATTGTGCAGTTAAAGCATTAAAGGTAGAAGGAGATCTTATCATCACAGCAGCAGTTGAAGGAACCATCTGTCTTTTAGATAAAAAGAGTTTGTCCTTAAAAGCGGAATACATTGGTGCGACAGAGCTGTTAAATGATGTCTTTATTGATAGTAAACGAGACCGTATCGCCATTGTCAGCCGCGACAAGAATGTGAGATTGTTTGATTTGCATACAGGAAGAATTTTAGACCAGCATAACGAACACCAGTATTCGATTAAATCGGTCACAGTCACAGACTCAGGCTATATTGTAAGCGGTGATTATTGGGGCTATATCGTTGTGTGGAATCCAGAGCTGGATGTCAACACCGGCCCAATTAGAATTGCCCAAAATGGGATTAGTGCCATCAGACAATTAGGCAATGATGTATATGCAAGCTCATATGACGGCGGGATTTATCACGTTCGAGAAGATGGGACGCATACCGAAGTATTACGCTTATTTGAACAATTTCCGAAAGAAGTAATCTCTCATTAAGAAAAAGAATGTAAGCGGGGGATTCTCATGATAAGTGTTTGCAAGGAACATATGAAAAAAGGTCTGTCTGTACTCAATTGTCCGCATGTGCTCCTCATTAATAAATATGAATGTCGCAAATGCTGTTTTTGTAAACAACGAGCATCTTATAAACTTTTTTATTCCTTGCCTTACTATGATCGATCTGAAAAGAAACGGATGGAAAAAATATAGCACATGAGAATAGAACTCCTTCATTCCCTGAAGGAGTTCTTTCCCTTGAAAGAGAGGAAAGGAGACTTACATGAAAGACGATGTTTTTTATATGAAGCTAGCGATTGCCAACGCAAAGGCCATGAAAGGACAAACCTCGCCAAATCCGCTTGTCGGGGCAGTGGTAGTCAAAAAAGGAGAGATCGTTGGAATTGGTGCTCACATGAAGGCGGGCGAGCCGCATGCTGAAATTCATGCGCTGCAAATGGCAGGAGATAAGGCGAAGGGGGCTCATATGTATGTGACGCTCGAACCTTGTTCGCATCATGGAAAAACAGGTCCTTGCTCAGAAGCCATTATAAAGAGCGGGGTGAAACGTGTGGTCATTGCCACTGGGGACCCAAATCCACTTGTAGCAGGTAAAGGGGTCACGATGTTGAAACAAGCAGGGATAGAAGTAGAAGAAGGGATATGTAAGCGGGAAGCGGACAGCTTAAATCTTCCTTTTTTTCATTCGATACAATCAGACCTCCCGTATGTCATATTAAAAACAGCCATTTCATTAGATGGGAAAATTGCAACAGCTCATCAAGAAAGCAAATGGATTACAGGGACAGAAGCGAGGAATGAAGTGCAGCAATTACGTCAAGAAGCAGATGCTGTCATAACAGGCGTCGAAACCATTATTCAAGATGATGCAGGTCTTATTGTAAAAGATTCATTCGTGACACAGCCCATTCGTGTCATTTTAGATTCCACCTTAAGGATTCCTCTTCATGCGAAATGTTTAAATGATCATATGGCAGAAACCATCATTTGTACCTCAAACAAGTACGATCAAAAAAAATACCATCAACTGGTGCAAAAAGGACATCAAGTGTTTGTCACAAGCGGAGAAAATCGGACAGATCTTCATGCGGTGTTACGTATGCTGAAAAGGCGCTCTGTGATGTCGGTGCTTGTAGAGGCGGGAGGCAGTGTGAGCGCATCCTTTTTAGAAGCGTCCCTTGTGAACGAAGTCATTATTTATATGGCACCATTATTAATTGGGGGGAAAGATGCACCTACTTTCTTTGAAGGAGAAGGTACGAAAACATTAAAAGAAGCCATCCGGCCGGTAGATATGGATTATAGTATGGTAGGAAAAGATTTGAAAATGACGATGAGACTTTAATGAAAGAAGGACCTTGTGCATAAAGTGCAAGGTCTTTTGATTATTTTAAAAAAATAAAAGTGTACATACACCTTTCCCAGTCATGATGAATACGATGGATGGGGGTGATTCCATGAAAAGATGTAGGCAATGTGGTAAGACATATCCAACTCATTCGACAGACCACTACCAAAAAGGAAGCTGGTATGATGCGTATAAGGATGATGGCTGGGAATGTGATAGTTGTAAAAAAGGGATATCAGAAAAGCCAAGGAAACCAGTGAAAAATCCTTGCTGCGGAAAAGATCCTTGTGTTTGTGTGATTCAAGGTCCGCCAGGCGGGAGAGGAAGAAGAGGCCCAGCAGGTCCAGCGGGTGCAGTGGGTCCAGCGGGTCCGGCAGGCCCAGCAGGTCCAGCAGGTCCAATCGGTCCAACAGGCGTAGGTTTAACAGGCATCTTGGTATTTGATCCAGCAGTAGCACCAACCTACCCAGTAGGGCAAGTGGTGACATACGATGGCAGTACGTACGTCGTCAATTCAGTACCGCCATTAGGTACACCGGATACGTCGGCAGATTATACATTATTAGCTGCAGCGGGGGAAACAGGTACAGGGCCAACAGGTGTCACAGGAGATCCAGGTCCAACGGGAGCCACAGGAGCCACCGGTGTGGGTTTAACTGGGGTTGTACCGTATGATGCTGCAGCAGCACCAGGATATCCATTGGGGCAAGTGGTGACATATGAAGGAGGAACTTACCTCGTCAATACGGCGCCGCCAACAGGTACACCAGATACATCACCAGATTATACGTTATTAGCCGCTGTAGGCGCGACTGGCGTTACAGGCGCTACCGGTACGGGTGCAACAGGAGCAACGGGAGCAACCGGCGTCACGGGTGCAACAGGAGAAATTGGTCCAACCGGAGCCACCGGCGTCACGGGTGCAACCGGTGCAACTGGAGATACAGGAGCCACCGGCGTCACGGGAGCAACAGGAGAAATTGGCCCAACCGGAGCCACTGGTGTTACGGGAGCGACGGGAGAAATTGGCCCAACCGGAACTACTGGTGTTACGGGAGCGACGGGAGAAATTGGCCCAACCGGAACTACTGGCACAGGAGTCACAGGAGCAACGGGTACTACCGGTGCAACAGGAGCAACTGGTAATACGGGAGCAACCGGTGCCACAGGGATTACAGGAGCGACGGGAGTAGGTCTAGCCGGCGTCACAGCGTTTGATCCAGCGGCAGCGCCGACATATCCAGTAGGTCAAGTGGTGACATATGAAGGAGGAACTTACCTCGTCAATACGGCGCCGCCAACAGGTACACCTGATACGTCACCAGATTATACGTTATTGGCCGCTGCAGGAGCGACTGGCGTTACGGGTGCAACCGGTACAGGAGTCACGGGTTCCACCGGCGCAACAGGAGTGACAGGACCAACCGGGGAAGTTGGCCCAACCGGAGCTACCGGAGCCACTGGAGTTACGGGAGAAATTGGCCCAACCGGAGCCACTGGTGTTACGGGAGCGACCGGGGAAATTGGCCCAACCGGAGCTACTGGCACAGGAGCAACAGGGATCACAGGAGCGACAGGAGAAACTGGTGCAACCGGCGTCACAGGACCAACAGGTGCAACTGGGGTAACTGGTGAAACAGGGGCAACAGGAGTAACCGGAGCGACGGGAGTCGGTTTATCCGGAGTCGCAGCGTTTGATCCAGCAGTAGCGCCAACCTATCCAGTAGGTCAAGTAGTGACATATGAAGGAGGAACATATCTGGTCAATACAGCGCCGCCAACAGGCACACCGGATACTTCTCCAGACTATACGTTATTAGCAGCCGCAGGCGCGACAGGTGTCACGGGAGCGACAGGAGCAACCGGCGTCACAGGAGTAACCGGCGTCACAGGAGTAACTGGAGCAACCGGGGTAACAGGAGATACGGGTGCAACTGGAGATACAGGAGCAACCGGTGCGACTGGAGTCACAGGAGCTACAGGTCTCACCGGAGCAACTGGATTAACCGGAGCCACGGGAGAAACCGGAGTCACCGGAGCTACAGGAGTGACAGGAGCCACGGGAGAGACCGGTGCAACTGGAGTAACCGGAGCGACAGGAGTGACAGGAGCCACGGGAGAGACCGGCACAACTGGATTAACAGGAGTCACCGGTGTCACAGGAGCCACAGGCTTAACCGGCGCAACCGGAGCAACTGGATTAACAGGAGCCACCGGAGCCACAGGTCTAACCGGAGCCACCGGAGCAACTGGATTAACTGGAGTCACCGGAGCCACGGGAGTGACCGGAGCCACGGGGGTAACCGGTGCAACAGGCGTAACGGGAGTGACCGGAGCAACGGGGATAACCGGTGCAACAGGAGCCACGGGAGTCACAGGTACAGGAGCAACAGGCGCCACCGGTCCAACAGGAGTGACAGGATCGAGTGCGATCATTCCGTTTGCTTCAGGTACACCTGCTGTCCTGACAACAATTGCAGGCGGTCTCGTTGGAACATCCAGCTTGATCGGATTTGGTAACTCAGCGACAGGTGTCAGTATTTTAGGCGGAGTGATTGATTTAACCGGCGCTGCAGGCACTTTACTCAACATGGCGTTCTCAGTTCCTAGAGCCGGAACAATCACATCATTTGCCGGCTATTTCAGTACGACAGCTGCTCTTTCTTTGCTTGGCACAAGTATTACGGTCACAGCTAGTTTGTTTGCTTCACCAACACCAAATAACAGTTTCACTCAAGTAGCGAGTGTCACTTTAGCACCAGCTTTAACCGGTGTTTTAACGCTGGGTGCAATTGCAAATGGTATTGCGACTGGTCTAAATGTACCAGTCACACCTGAAACACGATTGCTTGTTGTATTCTCCGCATCAGCTACAGGTCTATCCTTAGTGAATACCGTAGCAGGCTATGCGAGTGCTGGTTTATCGATCACGTAATAGGCATACAGGGACGACTCGATTTTGAGTCGTCTTTTTTGTTTGAAAGAATTTTCTCTTAACTTAGTAAGAAAAAATGATATCATTTTCTTAGAGTCTATTCGGGTGAATCTACTGAATTAGGGGTTGTAGCGGTGAGAATGGGCAAAAGGAAAGTCACTTTACAAACGAAAATTTTGGGATTAATTATCGGGCTTTTGCTTGTTGTCATTGCATTATTAACTATTTGTTTTGGTTTTTTGCAGACATCAGAAAGGCAGGCACAAGCTGAACAGCTGGCGGTGCAGACCGCTAGAACGATATCATATATGCCGCCCATTAAAGCATCGGTGGCTCTATCAGCGTCCCAAAATGAAGAACAGGCAGTGCTTGAGCAAATGAAGGAGCAAGTAAGAGCTCATGCCATCTTCATTACCAATCGAAAAGGAAAGGTCCTTGTTCATACGAATCATGAGGACGTAGGAAAAACCATCAGTGTATCGGAAGGAAGAAGTACCCTCTTATTTGGAGGAACTTCCATATCAACTGATGATTCTAATGGTGAAACCGTTGTCAGAGGCAGTGCGCCCATTATGAAAGAAACAGAAGGGCATGAAGAAATTATCGGGACAGTCACCGTCGAATTTTTAAAAAAGGAAATTGATCAAGCGACAGCTCATCAGCTATTAAAGCTTAGCTATATTGCCCTTCTTGTGCTCTTGCCGGGCATATTCGGTGCGATTTTTTTAACGAAGAGTATTCGCAAAGATACATTAGGGCTTGAGCCGCATGAAATTGCTTCGTTGTATCGAGAAAGAGAAGCGATGCTGCTCGCTATAAAAGAAGGGATCATTGCGTTTGACCAGAAAGGCGCGATTACGATGATGAATACATCAGCTGAGCACATGCTGCGCGTCTCATCAAAGCTGCCCCTTCATATTGATCAAGTCTTGCCAAATGCCAAACTTCTTCTCTATTTAAAGGCAGAGACGATTGAACCTAACATCGAAACCGTCGTCAATGATAAAACCTATGTCTTAAATGTGAAAAAAGTAATGCAGGATCATCGAGTATTCGGAGGGATTGTGAGCTTCAGAGAGAAAACAGAGCTGACGAAGCTGCTGGATACATTAACAGAGGTCAGCCAATATTCAGAAGACCTAAGAGCCCAAACGCACGAATTCTCAAATAAGCTGTACGCCATTTTAGGCCTGCTTGAGCTGAAGCAAGTCGATGAAGCCATCGACTTAATTAAAGAAGAATATCATCTGCAAAACCGTCAGCACGATTTACTCATGAAGCAGATTCGGTCTCCTAAAATACAAGCCATCTTACTTGGCAAGTTAGGGAAAGCATCTGAGAAGAAAGTCCATTTCCACATTGATGAAAATAGCTCACTTGAGCCGCTCCCAGCTCATTTAAGTTTATCTCACTTTATCACCATCATTGGCAATCTCGTAGACAATGCTTTTGAAGCTGTATTAAATAAGGAGAAGCGCGAGGTAGACCTGTTCATCACAGATATTGGGTTTGATATTATCATAGAAGTGTCAGATTCAGGTGATGGGGTGAATGAAGAAGAACTGTCACAGATTTTCACAAGAGGCCATTCGTCAAAGGGAGAAGGACGAGGCTATGGGCTTGCGAATGTGAAAGAAGTATTGGACGAGCTTGGGGGCTGGATTGAAGTTGCGAACCAAAAAGAAGGCGGTGCCATCTTCACTGTATACATACCGAAAGGCACAAAGGGGGAATAGATGGTGATTAAGGTACTCATTGCGGAGGATGATTTTCGAATCGCTGCCATTCATGAATCTTATATACAAAAGATAGAAGGATTTAAGGTCGCTGGAAAGGCAAAGAGTGCAAAAGATATGTGGGAGGCGCTCCAAAGGGAACAAGTGGATCTCATTTTGCTTGATGTGTATATGCCTGATGAGCTCGGCACAAACCTGCTGCCGCTTTTAAGAGAACGCTGTCCTGAAGTAGATGTGATCATTATCACGGCTGCAACGGAAACGACGCTTTTAAGAGATGCGCTTCATTACGGAGTGGTTCATTATTTAATCAAACCGGTGACCGCACAAAAGTTTGCACAAGTTTTAACCGAATATAAAGAGAAGAAAGACATCATCAATTCAAAGGATGAAGTCAATCAAACGATGATCGATCTGTTTTTTGGACAGATGCAGGAAGAGCCAAAACAAAGGGATGACAGAGATCTCCCCACAGGCATCAATTCACTGACCTTGGATAAAGTGAAAACATTGATGGCATCAGAGAATAGCGGTATTACAGCAGAAGAACTCGGGGAAAAGATGGGCGCATCACGTACAACTGCGAGACGGTATGTAGAGTATCTCGTGACAACAGGGGAATGCCGGGCAGAGCTTGCATACGGAATTATTGGCAGACCTGAACGTAAATATTACCCTGCCAAACAAGCGGAGTCTTAAAAGATGAAAAAAGGAATACTTTTTGTGATCGTGCTCTGCCTTTGTATAACACTCACCTTTAATGAAAAAAAAGCCGGAGACTCTTTCCTGCAGCAAAGCTCCTTATATATTGTGGTGTCGGGTGTACCAGAGGGGGGATTTGACCAAACGGCTCAGGTGATGAAATCAGTGCTTGAACAAGAGAAGCTGGTGAACCGGCCTGTGAACATTCTTTATCAAAGAGGCGGAACGGTGGATAAAGGATGGACATACATGATGGAGCGGGAAGCCAACTATATCAGTTTAAATTCAAGTTTATTGTTAAGCCGTAATTTACTTGGCAGCAGTAACGTGACGATGAATGATGTGACACCGCTGGCAATCCTTGCAGAAGAGTGGCAGGTCGTCGCAGTCCCGATGGATTCTCCTTTTGCAAATGGGAAGGAGCTGTTACACGCCCTCAAGAAAAAACCAGATTCCTTAAAAATTGGGTTTGCGCCTGACTTTGGAAATGATGATCAAATCTCATTCGCCCGGGCAGCAGAAATGGCAGGGATTGATCCATACCGCATTCAATTTTTGAAATTTGACAGTGCAGATGATTTATTTCAGGCGCTCATCAACCATGAAGTGGATGCAGCAACGACTACCATTACAGAGGTTCGTCATGATTATGAAAAAAAGAGGCTGAAGCTCGTAGCGACGACAACCAGCCAGCGCTTAGATGGATTTGAAGATGTGCCGACATGGAAAGAGCAGGGCATTCCGCTCATCTTTTCCCATTGGCGCGGTGTGATGGGCCCTAAACAAATGAGTCAGCATGACATTCGTGAATGGGATCAGCTTCTTCAAAAAATGACGAAAACGAAGTCCTGGAAAAAGCGATTAAAGCAAAAGGGCTGGACAAGTCGTTATATGAACAGCAAAGAGGCAAAGATCTTTATGGAAAATCAATTAAGGCAATATGAGCAATTGATACAAGGAGAACAAGCGGTCGAGTGAGACCGCTTCCAGCGTGTAGACAAACCCTTGCATTCGCCCGCATTCCTGCGTGCCGGTGCTCACCAATCTCATATCGCTCCAGTACTCGTCTTTCCTAGACTTCAAAGGTTTTCTATCACGCTGAAAAGAAAACAAAGGGCTAAAATAAACCCTTTGTTTTTTTCATGGAATTAAAAAGCTCAATGTTTGAACAAAATGAACAAAAAGCATTTATCGACCGAAAAAGAATTAAAATTCATAATATTTACTTCAATTCTCACCTCAGATATGATGACAAAAAGGGTTGGAAATGGGATACCAACACATTAATGAAAGCGTATACAACATAAGGGGTGAACAATATGCTAGCAATCTTAGGATTTCTTATGATGATTGTATTTATGGTTTTGATTATGACGAAACGTATGTCTGTTTTAACGGCATTGGTGTTAACACCGATTGCATTTGCTCTTATTGCAGGTTTTCATTTTACTGAAATTTCAGACATGATTGTCAAAGGCGTGCAGCAAGTCGCACCGACAGCGGTCATGATCATGTTTGCGATTTTGTACTTTGGCATTATGATTGATGCGGGTTTATTTGATCCAATGGTGGCGAAAATTTTAAAAATCGTTAAAGGCGATCCATTAAAAATCGTGGTCGGAACAGCTGTCCTGACGATGCTTGTTGCACTTGATGGTGATGGAACAACAACGTATATGATTACAACAACAGCGATGCTTCCACTATTTACGCTGCTTGGCATCCGTCCAATTATTTTAGCGGGTATTGCCGGGGTTGGCATGGGGATTATGAATACAATTCCATGGGGAGGCGCTACACCTAGAGCGGCGAGTGCACTTGGCGTTGACCCTTCACTTTTATTTGGACCGATGATTCCAGTCATTGGTGCAGGGGTTCTCAGTATGATTATTGTTGCTTATTTTCTTGGAAAAGCTGAAAGAAAACGCCTTGGTGTGATTGAACTTGACCAGCCGATTCATGCAAATGAAATGGCAGCGGCACTGCAAGATGACATCAAACGGCCAAAGCTTTGGTGGTTTAACCTGGCATTGACTTTGTTATTAGTGCTGCTGCTTGTATCAGGTAAAGTCAGCTTAACTGTTCTATTTGTTCTTGCTTTCTGTGTGGCAATTATCGTGAACTATCCGAACTTAGATCAGCAGCGTGAGCGAATTGCCGCTCACTCAACAAACGTTTTAGCCATTGCTTCGATGATTTTTGCGGCAGGTGTTTTTACAGGTATTCTAACTGGAACGAAAATGGTCGATGAAATGGCGATTTCGATTGTATCTGCAATTCCAGAGCAGCTTGGCGGCTTTATTCCAGTCATTGTCGCATTAACAAGCGGGATCTTTACTTTCTTTATGCCGAATGATGCATACTTTTATGGCGTACTGCCGATCCTATCAGAAACAGCGGCAGCATACGGTGTCGATAAAATTGAGATTGCCAGAGCCTCTATTATTGGTCAGCCGATTCATATGTTAAGTCCACTTGTTCCATCGACTCATTTACTTGTTGGACTTGTTGGCGTATCACTGGATCAGCATCAGAAATTTGGGATGAAATGGGCGGTACTGGCAGTCGTCGCTATGACTGTCGTGGCGGTTCTCATTGGGGCCATTTCCATCTGGTAAATAAAAAAGTGTCTGCTGCGGGCAGGCACTTTTTTTAGGTCATATTGCCGGGCAGGCTCCATTCATTTGCCCTAGACAAAGATATGCCTGTTCCTCCAAAAGGTTTATTTTTGAAAAATACTGACACTTTTTCTGTTTTTTTCTTTATAATGCAAATCAACGAAGGGAGAGGATAGCATGTCCAAACGAAAAGGCACGATTCTTTTTGCTGCTGCATGCCTCTTGGCAGGCAGTTTGTCGATGGTGAGCCCAGCTTCAGCTCATGCAGAAACCCCTTATTATGGAAAGAATTATGAACAACCGGCTTCAGTGAAAAAGCTATACCCTAAGCCTGACGAGACGTTTGATACCCCTGCCTTTCAGAAAGAAGGAGAAGCATTTACGACACAAGAAGAGCTTCAAGCTTTCTTAAAAAACATTGTCCGCAAAAGCCCATATGCCACTCAGAAACAGATTGGAACATCCATTGAAGGTAGATCCATTCCGGCCCTGTACTTTACAAAGGATCGTTCCATCACGCCACTTTCAAAAAAGCCAACCATCTGGCTCCAAGCACAAATACATGGAAATGAACCAGCCTCCGGTGAATCTGCTCTCGTCATTGCAAAACGATTAGCAGGTGAAGAAGGAGAGCGTATACTCAATCATGTCAATATCATCATTGTTCCAAGAATCAATCCTGATGGTTCTTATGCGTTTGACCGCAGACTGGCAAACGGATTAGACGGAAACCGTGATCATATGACATTAGAATCTCCAGAACTGGCAGCCCTGCATCAAGAATTTAATCGGTATGCGCCAGAGGTAGTTATTGATGCCCATGAATACGATGTGGGTCAAAAGCAGTTTGAAAATATCGGTTCATCAGGCGCTCTCAAATATCATGATTTGCTTATTCTTTCAGGGAAGAATTTAAACATTCCTGAAAGCATCCGGCTGACATCAAATGAGTTATACGTTAACGGAGTTCGTGAAACGCTGACGAATAAAGGGTTTTCTAACGATTTGTATTATACAAACACAAGAGGAAAGGATGGAAAGATCGACATCTATGAAGGTGGAACGGATGCGCGAATTGGCCGTAATGCCCTTGCACTTTCGCCAGCCCTGTCATTTCTTGTAGAAAGCAGAGGGATTGGGATTGGAAGAGAGGATTTTGCCCGCCGCGTCGCTGCGCAAGTAGCCACCCATGAAAAAATCATTGAGACCACGGTGAAACATGCCAAACAGGTGAAGCGGCAAATGGTGACGGAGCGGCTGAAGCTGGTCAAAAAAGGACTGCAGCCAAATGATGATGATCAAGTGGTCATTCAAGATGATTTCCAAGCACCTGTCAATGACTCGCTGGAAATGGTTGATATTGAGAAGGGACAAACGACTCAAGTTCCTGTACGCTTTCATAGTGCGAGCGATGCTGTTCCTGTCTTAACAAGAGAACGGCCGACAGCTTATCTCATTCTTCCGGGGCATGAAGGTGTAGAAAAGAAACTCAGAACATTAGGATTTAAAAGTGTCACATTGCCGGCTGGCATGAAAGTGCCGGTACAAGCCTATCAGGTGACAAAGCGAGAGGAAAAGAGCAAAACAGATATTCAGCTTGAAACAAAACTCGTTGACAAGAAACGTCAGCTGCCAAAAGGAACAAAGGTATATGTCACGGCACAGCCGCAAACCAATTTGCTCTCACTTGCCCTTGAACCAGAATCAAAGGACAGCTATATGTCATCAGGGTTTATTGCTTCAAAAACAGGTGATGAACTGCCAGTCTATCGTTTCGTACTTCCTCAAAAGACGCTCGGCATTCAATAAAAAAGGACTAAAATGATTTTAGTCCTTTGTCTTCTTTTCAGCGTGATAGAAAACCTTTGCAGCCCTAGGAAGGGCGAGTACCGGAGCGGAGCGAATTGTACATTCGTGAGCACCGGCACGCAGGACTGACAAAGAATGCGAGGGTTTGTCTACACGCTGAAAGCGGCACTAGGCGTGCCGCTTTTTTATTTTCGTCCAGCTCTTATTTCATCTGTCATGCCTTCATATGGTGCTTCTGCGATAATGGTTTCGTCATTCACACCTGCATGATGGATATACGTAATGTCCGCAAATTCTGGGACAACATATTTTGGATAGGTTTCGTATTTTTCACGAGATTCTTTCATGAGATCGATGTAGTCATTTTGATAGCAGACGGTGATGTCTGGACGTTCATGCACCCATTTCGGGAAGAAGATGACGCCATGCATGCGTTTTTCTTCAGGCATAAAGTTCAGAGAGACGTCTGTCCCAGTTGGTTCTGTCCAAGAGACTTTGTATACGCCTTTTGTCAGCTTCACAATATTTACTTCTTGATCACGGACCCAGCGTCCTCCAACCATTCCGCTATGAATGCGGTAATCAATGGTGTGATCGTTTTTAATGTAAATCTCATATTCCCAGCCATTTTCATACGTATAAATCATATGAAGTCCAACGAATTGATCCATGTTTATTCCTTCTTTCATTAGAATGATGTTTTTTCAAACATGTTGTTATTTACATGTTTATTTTAAAGTCTATGGTATACTATTGTCAAAGAATAAGCGTTGGAGGCCCATCATGAGAGTACTAAAATATGCCATTCTTGGCTTGCTGGATCAGCGTGAGCTGACGGGATACGATATCACGAAACATTTTAAGGATTCCCTTGGACAGTTTTGGAGTGCGAAGCACAGTCAGATTTACCCTGAGCTGAAGCGTCTCACAGAGGAAGGGTTTATTGAATTTGATATTCACATACAAGGAAAAAAGCTGGAGAAGAAGGTCTATCAAATCACTGAGGCAGGAAAAGAAGAATTGCGTCAGTGGTTAAGAACAAAAGATCCGATTCCGGAAACTACAAAGGATGAATTCATGCTTAAAACCTTTTTCATCTCCTCCATGGACAAAGAAGAAGCGGCTGACCTGTTTGCCTATCAACTTTTAGAGCGCACCAAGAAAGTAGATGTGCTGGAACAAAAGCTGCACGCTTTGACAGAGGAAGACCCTTCTGCTGAATCACTGCATTCAGCGCAATTTGGGCATTACTTAGTGCTGACAAGGGCAATCGAAAGGGAAAAAGGCTATGTCCGCTGGCTCCAAAAGACCCTTAAACGTATTGATTCATCTATGATCTAAGGACAATGGTCGGATGATTTGATAAAAAATGGTTTGAAACGAGTGAATTTATCAATAGAAACCGCTACAATGGATATATTCGTATTAAAGTGAGGCGAGTATGTTTGAGTAATCAAGAAGCGTTGTGGAATGAAGCAGAAGCTTTTATTTCTGTATGCTATGAAGAATTAAACAAGTCAAATGAAGAGAAAGCAGCACGTCTGCATGAAATAAAAAAAGAAATTGAGTCTGAAGGAATTTATACGCATACACTAGAGGAATTAGCTCACGGGGCGAAAATGGCATGGCGCAACAGTAACCGCTGCATTGGCCGTTTGTTTTGGTCGACCCTGCAAGTGCATGACTGCCGGCATGTAAAGACAGAGGATGAGGTGAAGGAGGCGCTCTTTCATCATATTGAGTATGCGACAAATGGCGGGAAAATCAAACCGTCCATCACGATCTTTCCCCCAGAGAAAAACAGACAGAAGGAAGTCGTCATTTATAATCATCAGCTCGTTCGTTATGCAGGCTATGAAACGGAATATGGCATCATCGGCGACGAGGCATCTCTTGAATTAACAAAATTATGTGAAGCACATGGCTGGAAAGGGGAGGGCACACATTTTGATATTCTGCCTCTCATGTTTCAGCTAAAAGGTCAGCCGCCTGTTCTGTATGAGCTTCCGAAAGAAATCGTCCAAGAGGTAGAGATCACCCATCCTGAATATGATGGATTCCGTGATTTGGGACTAAAATGGTATGCGGTCCCGATTATTGCTGATATGAAATTAGAGATTGGCGGTATTCATTACAATGCTGCACCGTTTAATGGCTGGTATATGGGCACAGAAATTGGCGCACGCAACCTAGCGGATGAAAACCGCTACAATATGCTGAAAAAAGTCGCTTCTCTTTTAGGACTGGACACAACCAAGAATGCGTCCCTTTGGAAGGATAAAGCCATTGTCGAATTGAACGTGGCGGTTCTCCATTCTTATCGCGAAGCAGGGGTAACCATTGTCGATCACCATACAGCAGCACATCAATTCAAGCAGTTTGAAAAGCAGGAAGAAAAGGCTGACCGCAAGCTGACTGGGGACTGGACATGGCTGATTCCGCCAGTATCACCAGCTGCTACCCACATATTCCACAAGCATTACGACAATACCATTGTGAAACCAAACTATTTTTATCAGGACAAGCCCTATCACAGGACAGAAAAAGCCTAGCGAGAGCTAGGTTTTTTTATGATCTTATTCGAAAATCCTGATAATGAGCAAGCTCGGTGAGCGGCTCCATTTGCATGTCGGTGACTTTTGAAAAAGGACTTCCTTTTTGGACAGTCTCTAAGAAATCAAACACTTTCTGCTGCTCACCCTCTACCTTTAACTCGACATGACCTTCATCTGTGTTGCGTACCCAGCCTTTCATTCCACGATTGACGGCTTCTCCCTGAACAAAATAACGAAAGCCGACTCCTTGCACACGTCCTTTTATAATGGCGTGATAATGAATCATGGTCATCTCTCCTTTTTTCACATCGTACCATAGCCTGCATCTGATCTTCACGCCTCGACTATGATTTGTTTGTCAAACGATGTAAAATAAAGGCCAGTAGACAACCAAAGGAGATGGCCATCGTGGGACAAAAGAGATACGACATAGAAGGAATCCAAGTGGGACAACCTATCATTACATATGCGAATGGAAAAGAAATCAAAACAGCCATCAACAAAAGGCGCATTCATGAGCCTGTGTATTTAAGTCAGGTCAATTTTGAAGGAGATGGTCAAGGGGATTTGGTTCATCATGGGGGTTATGATAAAGCCGTCTGTGTCTTTCCGTATGATCATTATGCTCACTTTGAACAATTTTTAAGGGTACCATTACAGGAAGCTGCCTTTGGCGAGAATGTAACAGTACGCCAGCTAGTCGAAACGAATGTGCATATTGGCGATGTGTTTCAGCTTGGAGATGCATTTGTTGAGGTGAGCCAGCCAAGACAGCCTTGTGTGAAATTGTCTCTTAAGCATGGCAACATGAAGCTTGTAAAGGAAGTGCAAAAAACAGGGTATACAGGCTTTTATTTACGTGTATTGAAAGAAGGCATGGTGCCGCCTGATGCATCGCTTGTACTAGTAGAAAAAGCGTCCCATCACATTACGGTCCATGAGGTCAACGAAGTCAAATATCGTCAAACAAGTCCAGAGAGACTGAAAGCTGTTCTTGAAGTAGATGCTTTAGCAGATGTGGTGAGGAAGTCTTTAGAAAAACGAATTCAGCACATTTAAAAAAAGCCGTACATCATCTTAAGATGTACGGCTTTTCAGCGTTTATGAGCTGCGTTTCTTTTGCTCAAGAAGATTTGCAAGGAAATATGTTTTTAAGCTTTGAAGCTTTCTTCCTTCATGCTTAGTCACACCAAGCTTCTTTAATTCTTCGACATACCAGCCTTTGCTACCATAATGCATGATAGAAAACTCCTTTCAATTGAAACTGCCTGCATTGTAACATCTCAAAAAAGGACGTGAAAAGCGTGCAGGTGTCAAGAAATGAAAACTGATTCTATCTGCCTATGATCCATGTATATGCTGGAAATATTGATTTATGAATTTGGCGGGTTGAGGGTAACGAGGATCATGCCGACCGTCATAATCATGATGACAACACCAAGATAGGTCATCATGGATTGTTTTTTCTTAATCCCTACAACCGTTAAGATAATACTTTCGATGAAAAAGATAACACCTATGATGATGAACCACATATCAAATAAGACCCCTTTCACATATCTTTGCCTATTTTACCACAGGCTTTTTTGTTTAGTCGTGACAGATTCGTGAAACGGGCATGAAAAAATCCCCTCTCAGTGAAGGAGGGGACCCGCTGCTTACAGCTTTGTTAAAATAATCGGTTCGTCTTTTGTGATCACAATCGTATGTTCAATCTGTGCGACTAGACTTTTATCTGGTGTTTTAAATGTCCAGCCATCATCAGCCTGATAAATCGATTCAGCATTTGTTGAAATGAAAGGTTCAAAGGCAATGACTGTGCCATTTTTAAACAAAGCATTATCGAATGGATCATAGTAGTTCAAGATATGGTTGGGTGCTTCATGCAGGTTCTTCCCAATGCCGTGTCCTGTCAGGTTTTTAATGACGGTAAATCCTTGTTCTTTCGCTGTATTGTAGACCGCACGGCCAATTTGGTTTTGTCTTTTACCGGCTTTTGCATGCTTTAATCCTTCAAGGAACGCATCTTCCGCACACTTACATAATGCTTCAAGACGAGCATCACCTGTACCTAAAACAAATGAAATGCCCGTATCTGAATAATAGCCGTCCAGTTCTGCTGAGATATCAATGTTCACGAGGTCGCCCTCTTGTAAAATGGTTTTTTCACTTGGGATACCGTGTGCAACTTCATCATTCACGCTGATACAAGTGGTACCAGGGAAGTCATATTCCTTTTCAGGTGCTGAATTGGCACCATGTTCTTCTAATATTTTTTTCCCAATTAAATCTAATTCTTTTGTAGACATGCCTGGTTTCGCTTGGCTTTTCATTTCTTCTCTTGCCAAAGCGACAATTCGACCGACTTTTTTTAAGGCTTCTAACTCATGATCATGTTTGACAATCACTGTTCATTCCCGCTTTCTATATCTTCATTCTATTCAATAGCTTACCACATTTTACGCAAAAAGAGTAAAGAGCGGAATTCAAATGGATGTGGACAAATTGGTATAGATAACTAGACGTGCATATGATATATTTTTTATGAACATCATGAATGCTTTGGTCATGATGATGACAAAGGGGGGAAATCAGATGGTGTTTCAGTTTTTTCAAAAGCTAGGAAAATCATTTATGCTTCCAATCGCTGTACTTCCAGCAGCAGGGATTATTTTGGCCATTGGGCGGGAGGATGTATTCAATATCCCGTTTATTCATGCGGCAGGGAATGCAATTTTTGCGAACTTGGCTTTAATTTTTGCGATGGGTGTAGCGATTGGAATTTCAAAGGATGGGAACGGGGCAGCGGCATTATCAGGAGCGATCTCTTATTTTATTTTGTCAGCCGGTACAACGTCGATTAACTCAACCAACAATATGGGGGTATTGGGCGGTATTTTATGCGGGCTTTTGGCAGGTTATGTTTACAATAAATTTAAGGATACGAAACTGCCGGAATACTTAGGTTTCTTTAGCGGAAGGCGGCTTGTGCCTATTATGACCGCACTTTTCACCATTCTATTAGCAGCCGTTTTCGGATATGTATGGCCGCCGATTCAAAGTGTAATCAATGATTTAGGAGAATGGATTTTAAGCCTTGGTGCAACAGGTGCAGGGCTGTTTGGTTTCTTTAACCGATTGCTCATTCCATTAGGACTTCACCATGTCTTGAATAACTTATTTTGGTTTCAATTCGGTGAATTCAGCGGGGCAACAGGGGATTTAGCGCGATTCTTTAAAGGAGATCCAAGTGCAGGTGTCTTTATGACTGGATTCTTCCCAGTGATGATGTTTGGTCTGCCAGCGGCATGTCTAGCCATGGTTGTAACTGCAAAACCTGAGAAACGAAAAGCAACAGCGGGTCTGATGATTGGGATGGCACTTACATCATTTATAACAGGGATCACTGAACCAATTGAATTTTCTTTTATGTTTTTATCACCACTTTTATATGGTGTCCATGCTATTTTGACGGGGCTTTCGCTTTTTATTGTGAACACTCTTGGGATTCATAGCGGCTTTGCCTTTTCAGCAGGTGCGATTGATTACGTCTTAAGCTTCGGTATTGCACAAAAACCGATCTTGCTTCTTGTAGTAGGAATCATTTATGGCGTCGTGTACTTTGTCGTTTTCTATTTCCTCATTAAACTATTAAAGCTGAAAACACCAGGCAGGGAAGATGATGACATGGAAGATATCGCAACGGATGATGCGGTGACGGCAGGTGGGGCGAGTATGCTCGTAGAGGGGCTTGGCGGCAAAGACAATATCACCAACATTGATCATTGTGCCACACGTCTTCGCTTAACAGTAGAGGATACTAATTTATTAAATGAAGGTACATTGAAAAAAGCAGGTGCCAAAGGGGTGCTGACTTCTGGAAAAACATCCGTACAAATTATTATTGGAACGAATGTAGAATTTGTCGCAGATGATCTCCGTAAGGAAGTCGATCGAGATTAAAAAAAACGTTCAGCCAGGTCAAATGGGCTGAACGTTTTTTTGTTTACGCTGTTCGATCACTAGCACAATACTGATCACAACGAGTAAGAACCATGAGCTAATTTTCCCTAGATGAACAATGGACCAAGCATGCTGCTGATTTGGATATTGCCATGCGCCTAAAAAGGTGGTGACATTTTCGGCAATCCAAATAAAAAAGCCAATCAGGAGAAATGAAACAATAAGCGGCATTCGAAAGGAAGATGGACCAACCTGAAACGAAACCGATGTTTTCCGAAACACAACAACAAGCAGACATGTCAGCCACCATCTGACATCATAGAGCCAGTGATGCGTAAAGAAATTGAGATAAATGCACAAACTGATGCCAATTGAAAGAAATGGATGAGGCCAGTCGGCCACTTTTACATGAAGTCGTGAAAATGCCTGATAAATATAACTAGCCACACTCGCATACATAAAGCCGCTATAAAGTGGAACCCCAAATATTTTTGTATAAGCTTCTTCTGGGTAGGACCAAGAGCCCATATGTACTTTATACACTTCTAAACAGATTCCTATGAGATGAAATAGACAAATGACCTTTAGCTCCGCCCAAGTCTCCAGCCGCAGCGTCAGCATCAGGATCTGAGCCGCGAGGCAAAGCAGTAGAATGAAATCATACCGGTGAAGAAAAGGAATAGACACCGTCTTTGATAGGGCAAGCGCCGCAAAGATCATGACGGGGAATAGACATGAGATGGCCTGTAAATAAGCAAAATGAAATAGTGTTTTCATACAAAATTAAACCCCTTTTTACGGTCTGAAATGACTTAGACGGTTTTCGCAAGGGAAAAGTTTACCTCAACTAGATATTCATGAACAATTTGTGAATATATATGTGAAAAAGATCACAAATTAGATATAGCATAGTATAATAAGATCATAAAGAAAATGTGAAATATTTCACATAGTTTAAAAGGAGGCATCATCATGTTTACAAAATTCTTACAAACGAATGTATGGGCAGCCGTTATCCTTTTGGCAGCAAGACTTTATATCGGATGGACTTGGCTGACATCTGGTATTGGAAAACTAACAGGTGGATTTGATGCATCAGGCTATTTGCAATTTGCGATATCTGAACCTGTCGTCAAAGATGGTCATCTTGTGTATCCGTTATATGTATGGTTTTTAGAAAATGTCGCTTTGCCGAATGCCGGATTATTTAGTGCCATGGTCATGTGGGGAGAAATCTTAGTAGGCCTAGGATTAATTGTCGGATTATTTACAACAACGGCAGCCTTTTTTGGAAGCGTGATGAATGTCTCTTTCTTACTAGCTGGAACCGTCTCTGTGAACCCGCTACTTCTTTTGATCGCAGTCTTCATCATGGCAGCGAAAGGAAATGCCGGAAAACTTGGTCTTGATTATGTAGCAGGTCCAGTCCTCAAACGAAAACTGAAAAGAAAGCCGCAGTTAGAAGTGGCATCATAATAAAAGAAAAGCATCCTGAGTAAACGCTCAGGATGCTTTTTTATTTAAGAATTGGCTTTTATCAAGTTGATATGCAGCACGGTGAGTTCATGCTGGCTGATATCAGGATCATGTCCAACGATAAATTCAAGCTCATAATCACCGGTTCGATACACATATTTTTTCTCTTTTGTCTGCGGAATGGTGCTCACTGAATCCGCTGGTCCAAGCTGTTTCTTTAGTAACGAAGGGGTCATACCGCCGATATTTGTTTCTTTTTCTACATTTGTACCGAAATAACGGATTTCATCAATTTTGCCTTTTGCATCATAGTGAAAAGCAAATCCGGGATTCCCCATTTCCGCATGATACAAATCAAAGCTGCTTTGACCTGTTTCTGGATATGGATTTCCGAGCTGATGATGAACGTCTTTTTTGGTTTGAACGCCAATTTTCAATCCTTTAGCATAGTAGGGCATTTGTCCTTTATGTGCCAGCTCATAAATGCTGGTAAGCGCGGCTTTTGGACCTTGAGGAACGGATTGTTCTGCTGCCGGTTTGGTCATGGCGTGTGCTGAGACAGCAGGGCTGAAACCGAAAAGGGCAGACGAAGCAAGTGAGGCAGTCACGACAAAAGCTGCTGATTTCTTCATGATATATCCCTCCTTCTTCTCCTATACCCGGAGTAATCATGATCAAACGTAAAAAGAACCAGCTGAT
This sequence comes from Bacillus sp. PAMC28571, assembly GCF_014250435.1. NCBI lineage: Bacteria > Bacillati > Bacillota > Bacilli > Caryophanales > Bacillaceae > Bacillus > Bacillus sp. PAMC28571. The sequence continues at coordinate 512,339 of NZ_CP060191.1, forward strand.
CAAGGATCGGCTGGTTCTTAGCATGAGAACGTTATTTTGAAGAAGAGCTGGATTCATCTTTGGCGGAAGAGGAATCCTTTTCATCCTGTACTTTCTTTGTATAGTCATAATCATTGCGGTCAATCGGTGTAAAGCCTTTAGGCTTGTAGAAACGGAGTAAATCTTCGGTGACAATCTTATCAGATGTCTCCAGCATCTTTTTCACCGTTTCATTTTCTTGGGATGCCTTGTCAGTTGGCTCGATTTTCTCGCCTGTTTTGTTGCTGTAATAGTTATTGCCTACTTTCGTGTAGTCCTTAGACACGAAGTCACCATTTCTAAATGGCACAAGCTCTTTAAAGTTCTTCGATAAGATATCAGAACCAGACATTAAATAGTTCTTCGTATCATCGCCAAGCAGGTGCAGAAGAGTTGGTGCGACATCAACTTCACCAGAGTATTTATGAATCTGTCCGCCTTTTACGCCAGGAACATGGATAAAGAGCGGCACACGCATGAGCTGCGCATTTTCATAATCTCCAATTTTTTGTCCTGTCACTTTTTCCATCGCTTCATTATGGTTTTCAGAAATACCGTAATGATCTCCGTACATAATGACGACTGTGTTGTCATAAAGACCTGACTTTTTTAGATCATTGAAGAACTGTTCAATCGCTTCATCTAAATAATGAGCCGATTGGAAGTAGTTATCGACGACAGAGTCACCGAAATCACCAGGTTCGAAATCAGTATCACCTTCGTCCATTCCAAATGGGAAATGATTCGATAAGGTAATGAACTTCGAATAAAACGGCTGCTTCAAGTTTTCAAGCATTGGCATCGATTCTTTGAAGAACGGTTTGTCTTTCAGTCCATAGTTCTTCGTATCCTGCTCGTTCATATCATAGTACTCAGAATCGTAAAATCTGTCATATCCAAAGGACTTAAACATTTCATTACGGTTCCAGAAGGTTTTCGTGTTGCCATGGAATTCTGCTGACGTATATTGATCCTTCTTCAAAATACCAGGAAGTGCTTGATATGTGTTTTGCGCTTTGTTAATAAAAACAGATCCCTGTGATAATGGGAATAACCCAGTATCCATCATAAATTCAGCATCAGACGTTTTTCCCTGTCCTGTTTGATGGAAGAAGTTATCAAAGTAAAACGTTTTGTTGTCGTGTGCCAATGAATTAAGGAATGGCGTTACTTCTTTTCCATTCACCTTATAATCAATGACAAAGTTTTGCAGAGATTCAAGAGAAATTGTAATGACGTTCATGCCTTTCGCTTTCCCGTAATAAGCAGGGTTAGGATCAGCGCTGTTCGCTTTTAAATAGTTCTCTACATCTGTCACGTCATTTGAATTTGCCAGAGCACGCTGGCTGTTTGATTTCACATTTTGAATGGCATCAAACACAGTAAAGTTATAAGCACCTAAATATTTAACTAAATAATTGCGGTCGAACGATCTTGATAAAAGCTCTGGACGATCGATCTCTGCAGCAACTAAGTTTAAAACAAAGATCACAACAGAGGACACAAGGACGAGTCTAAACGATTTTGACTTTTGAACAGGTACAGTGGCTGTACTTGTTTGCTGCTGCCTTTTCATGCGGACTGCAAGTACAATCAAAATGATTGTATCAATAAAGTAAAACACATCAGTCCAACGCATGAGTGAAAATGCACTATCACCTAATTGTCCGCCATTCGTTCCTGCCTGCATCACTGTAGGCAGCGTGATAAAGTCATTGAAGAATCGATAGTACACGATGTTTGCGTATAGTAAAAAAGACATGAAAAAGTGAATCACAATGATAGCGGCAGGCTGCCATTTTTTCTTGAACAATAAAGCAAAGCCAAGAAAGAACAAGCTGGAGCTAATAGGATTCACGAAAAGCAAAATATGCTGAAGCACATTTGATATACCAAGTTTAAATTCGATTAAATACGCTGAATACGTTTTGAGCCATAGTAAGATGGCTGCAATCAGAAAGAAGCCGAGACCTCTTTTTTGAATAAATGTTTTCATATAAACACTCCTTTTCTCCGTTAAACGGAAGAGGCGGAACGAAAGAAAACGAACCATTAGAATATACCACGAAATGCACAAATAGAAAAGTCATAACCAGTGAAGAGCCTTTGCAAGCCTGTCCGAGCAATAAAAGGAGAGGAAATGAAAATATTCGCCCATCGAAAAACTTTTTATGAAAATTGACCTATTATTGACAGAAAATTCAGCAATTTTCCAGTTGCTATATCAATAAAACAGGTAAAAAGATACAAGTCTAAAGAATTAATTTAATTTCTACAATGGTCATTTAGAGAGTATTTCCATTGTTTATTAATGTTTATGCAGGTTAAACAAAAAAAATGAGCCATGTAATAGAATAAGACGATGGATAAAAATTCCTCCTATACAATATATCAATATATTTTTGTGTTTCGTGAACATAATGGTTTTCATGTGTTTTTTAAGGGTTTCATTTATTTTAATAAGTGAACAAATTATCTAAATATACTTAAGTGAACATATCGAGACTATAAACTTCTGAATTGGGGTCGATATAGACAGTGACAGGAAATCTTCCATTGAAAGGATTGATAGTATATGACTGTACGAGCAGAGAACCTCGTTCAGAACTGGTTTCCGAGTGAGGACGGAAATGCAGGAGAGCGTAAAGAACTCATCAAATTGATGGAGCAGATCATTTCAGGGGTCGATGACCTGAAAGATCCCAACCGTGCACACCTTAAAGGTGAAAAGAATCGTGGGGAGGACTTTTACAAAAAGCTCACCGAAACAAGTCAAATTCCGATGAACGGCCAGCAAGCGGAACTTGTGAATGAAGAATTACTGAAGCTTTTACATAACCATCCATACCACACCAAGTATTTCTTCACGAACATTTTGCCAATGGCAAGTACACCAGGAATTTTAGGCATGCTGACAGCTATGCTGGTAAACGGAAACAACCTTTGGGATGTTTATGGACCAGCAGGTGCGGAAGCTGAGGTCAGAGTGGTTTCAATGATGTCTAAGCTCATCGGATATGATCCAAATATGAGCGGGGGATACACAACATGGGGAGGTCAAGGAGCGATTTTTTCAGGACTTCGTTTAGCGATCGCAAAAGCTGCGCCGGAGTCACTGCGAAAAGGAGTTCCACAAAATCTTTATGCGTTTTGTTCTGATGCTGCACATTACAGCTTATTTAAGTCAATGGAAGCAACAGGACTAGGCACAAACAACTTAATCAGAATTAAGACGAATAAAGATCATTCAATGGATATGGAAGATTTGCGTTGTCAAATGGAACGTGTTGCACAGGGTGGCGGAATTCCCGTTTATATTGTGGCAACAACCGGAACAACAGATGCCATTGCAATTGATGATGTCAAAGGGGTACGTGAAACAGCAGAAGCGATTGCTGAAAAGTATGATCTGAAGGTGCCGCATATTCATGCAGATTCGGCGCTGGGTGGATTCTTTGCTTTCTTTAATGAGTATGATGTATCAGAAAACCCGCTGCAATTCTCAGTCGGTGTTCTTCGTATGCTAAAAGAAATCAAAGCGAAATTCCAGCATCTTTCTCTTGCAGACTCGATGTGCTTTGATTTTCAAAAGCTCGGCCAAACACCTTACACATCCAGTTTATTCTTAGTGAAAAACGCTGCTGACTTAAAGCGTTTGGACCTGGAGGAACAAGAGACACCATATGTTGGCCATAGAGGCTACGGTGAATACCATACGGGTTATACACTTGAGTGTTCAAGAATGGGAAGCTCAATCAGCATGCTGAGTGTGCTCTTAACGTTTGGGGTTGAAGGCTATCAGCGCTTGCTCGGTCAATTCTTAGAAGTGAACCTTGCCTTCAGAGAAGCACTTAGTCGAGAAATTCCGCAAGCAGAAGTCGTGAATGATGACAACGTCGGAATGGCTACATTATTTAGAATTTACCTAGACGGCTCACCGCGTTTTCAAGAAGAGATTTCTGGCGAAGCGACTTCAATGGAAATTGAGCGAAACAATGAATTGAACAAAATGCTGTTTGAAAAACTTGGAGAGAAAAGAGATGAGATGTTCTTTGGCGATACAACGAAGTTTTTACTTGTCAACTCAAAAGAAGGTCAAGAATTCTATCTAAGTGTTAGTAAGTTTTTTGTCATCTCACCTTATACGTTACCAGAGCATATCCCTCATATCGTATCTTATTTAAAAGATGTGATTGCATCTGTTTGTGGTCAATTTGAAAATGTACATGCTTAAATCAAATCTGAGAGTGGAGATGTAGGAAAAAATGGCGAAACAAAGGAAATTTGGAGGATACACGATATCCTCTAAAATCATGTCAGTCGTTACCGTAACATTACTCGCAACCGTAGCATTATTCGTTCTAACCTTTTATCTAGTGAGCCAGGATTTATCATCCCAGTTATTAAAGCAATTTGATTATCGATTAACAACAGATATTGATACCGCCAAAAAAGAAATCGATAACATCGATGGAAACGTACTCAGCATTAGCGGGAAGGATGATCCTATTTATGCTGAGATCAAAACGAAATTCGCAGAGCTTCAAAAAGATCATACGCTTGAGAACTTATACGTGTTATCTAATAAAGGCGGCAAAGAAAGAATTATTATACTAACCGGTGAAGAAAATGACTTTGATCAAGATTATGCTTTTTCAGAAGAGATGAAACAAGCGCTCTCTGAAGATAAAATGGTCAAAAGTGATATTTACAAAGATTCATTTGGTACACATAAATCAGTCTTTTTGCCAATTAAGGATTCAGGCGGTGAGCTGACAGGGATTTTAGGCATTGATTTAGATGCGTCTGTCGTGCCTCAAACAACGCAGAAGTTGATGATCTATATCACAGTAGCATCTGCCATTGTGCTTATCGGTGGATTACTCTTCTCATACTTCATGGGAAGGAGAATTGCAAAACCAGCACGTTCCTTGATGGAATCAGCGAATCGAATTGCTGACGGTGATTTAACTGGTATGGTAGAGGTTGAAAGTAAAGATGAGATCGGCCAGCTTGCCGCATCCTTCCAAAAGATGCAGGGACGGATTAAAGAGCTCATTTCGAAAATCTCAAACTCATCTAGTGAAGTGTCGAAAATGTCTTCACAGCTTCGTACGGTGACGACCGAATCAAGTCAAAGTGCGCAGCAAGTATCAGAAGCTATGACGAATATGAGTGAAGGAATCAATGATTCTGTCGCAAATATCACGGATTGTACGACATCCGTTGCAGAGATCGATACTCAAATCGAAGGCGTCACAAAAGAAGTCGACGAAATGAAATCTGTTTCATCTGACGTACAAAAGCAATCAGAATCTGGTCAAAAATTAGTGAACCATGTGCTTGATCATCTGAATATGCTACATGACAAGATGACCAACTCAAAGCAGGCAGCAGAAGAATTACAATCTCATTCAACGGAGATTGAAAGTGTCATCTCAATTATTACGGACATTTCAGCCCAAACGAATCTGCTTGCACTGAATGCTTCAATTGAAGCGGCACGTGTTGGAGAAGAAGGAAAAGGTTTTGCTGTTGTGGCAGATGAGGTGCGCAAGTTAGCTGAGCAATCAGCGGATGCGGCTAAAACCGTTTCAGACCTTGTCATCGGCACACAGGAAAACAGTCAGCGCGTTCTTGAAAGTGTAGAGGAAAGTAGTAAAGCAGTGGAAGAAGGACGTGAGCAAATGGAAGGCACGTCACAAAATTTCGCTTTGATTTACGACGGTGTATCTCAGTTTTCAAGAAGAACGAACAATTTGCTTGCTTCTATTAAGCAAGTTGAGCAAGCATATCAAACGATTTCTACATCGATTGAGCAAATTTCTGTTGTATCAGAAGAACATGCAGCCAGCTCTCAAGAAGTGGCGGCAGCAACAGAACAGCAAAGTGCTGGTATGCAGCAAATTTCAAGTGCCATTGAACAGCTCTCTGACATGTCAGAGGACTTAGCACAAATGGTCTCAACCTTCAAAGTCGACAATAAATAACGAGAAAGGGCTAAAATATTTTAGCCCTTTTTCTCTTTTCAGCGAACGAGCACCTGAGCGCAGGATAGACACCGAATGCGAGGGCTTGTCTAGACGCTGAAGCTGGCTCTTGTGAGAGAGCCAGCTTTTTTGCTATGCTTAATCAAATACTTGCGGCGAAAGGAGAAACGCTATGGATTTTGCGCAGAGATTATCAGAAGAACGGATCAAAAAAGCGATGGATAACGGGGCTTTTGAAGGATTATCTGGCTTTGGGAAACCTCTGCCAAAAGATGATGCTGCTCATGTACCAGAAGAACTTAGAATGGGCTACCGCATCATGAAAAATGCCGGATTTGCTGGGGAAGAAACAGCGCTGAAAAAAGAACTCATGACTGTCAAAGAATTACTTCAATCAAGCATAGATGGAGAAGAAAGAAAGAAACTGTCTCTTATCTGTGAAGAAAAACAAAAACGTCTGGATGAACTTACATCTAAGCGCCAAACTTTTGCCCGCCCAGCCTCCTCCTTTTACAAAAATAAGGTCTACGAGAAATTAACAGAGCATAAAAAAAGATGATGACACGCTGACTCTCCCTGAGCACATTGAGGGAGCTTTTTTTATGTAAGCGCTGCATTTTGTTGTTGACTACATGTATATACAAATATAAAATAATAATCAAACATGTATATACAAGTTTTTTGGTTCTTTTTTCTTATAAAAAACGATCTCGGAGGGGATAGTATGGCTGATTATCAGGCAGCAGCAGATCAGATTGTGAAAGCCATCGGCGGCAAAGAAAATATCGATCAAGCGACACATTGTGTAACAAGGCTGCGCTTTGTGCTGAAAGATGAAGACAAGGTTGATGAGAAAGCACTTGAACAAATTGAAGAAGTGAAGGGATCTTTCTCAGCAAACGGTCAATACCAAGTTGTCATTGGTCAAGGGGTCGTCAATCGAGTATATGCCGAAATGGTCAAAAGGACAGGAATTGGGGAAGCCACAAAAGAGGACGTCAAGCGTGCCTCTGATCAGAAATTGAATCCATTGCAACGTGCTGTGAAAACGCTTGCGGACATCTTTATACCGATTCTTCCTGCCATCGTCACAGCCGGTTTATTAATGGGAATTAATAATATTTTAACAGCTCCTGATATTTTCTTCGATCAAAAGTCGATTGTGGATGTGTATCCGGCATGGGCTGACTTAGCGAATATGATCAACTTAATTGCAGGCACTGCCTTCACGTTCCTGCCAGCATTAATTGGCTGGTCAGCTGTGAAGCGGTTTGGGGGAAATCCGCTTTTAGGGATGGTACTTGGTCTAATGCTCGTACACCCGGACTTGTTAAACGCATGGGGCTATGGAGCGGCTGAGAAGACCGGTGACATTCCTGTTTGGAACTTGTTTGGACTTGAAGTGCAGAAGGTAGGCTATCAAGGACAGGTTCTTCCGATACTCGTCGCCTCGTATTTACTAGCGAAGCTCGAATTGTTTATCACAAAACGGACACCTGAAAGCATTCAACTGTTAGTGGTTGCTCCGATTACGTTATTAGTCATTGGATTTTTATCATTTATCGTCATTGGACCTGTTACATTTGCAATCGGTAACGTTCTAACATCTGGACTTGTAGCTGTATTCCAGCAATTCGCAGCACTTGGCGGTCTATTATACGGCGGTCTGTATGCAGCATTAGTCATTACAGGAATGCACCATACGTTCCTCGCTGTGGATATTCAATTGATTAACTCAAAGCTGCACGGCACGTTCCTATGGCCAATGCTTGCACTGTCCAATATCGCTCAAGGATCAGCTGCACTGGCAATGATGTTTGTCTTAAAAGATGAAAAGCAAAAAGGACTTTCGCTGACATCAAGTATTTCTGCTTATTTAGGAATTACCGAACCGGCCATGTTTGGGGTCAACCTGCGTTATCGATTCCCATTTATTTTTGCACTGATCAGTTCAGGATTAGCCGGCATGTTTATCGCCTCTCAAGGGGTGCTGGCAAGCTCAGTTGGTGTTGGAGGCATTCCAGGAATCTTCTCCATTATCCCGAAATATTGGGGGGCATTTGCAATTGGAATGGTGATTGTACTCATCCTTCCATTCATCGGTACTCTTTTATATGCAAAACTAAAAAAGAAGAAGGATTTTTCAGAAGAACTTAACTAGTGGTGGTGAAGGAAATTGAATCAGCAATCAAATGAACCATGGTGGAAAAAAGCGGTGGTCTATCAAATTTATCCGAAGAGCTTTTTAGATACAACGGGCTCTGGTACAGGGGATATCAATGGCGTGACGAAAAAGCTTGATTACATTAAAGAGCTTGGGGCGGATTGTATTTGGCTCACGCCAATGTATGAGTCCCCGCAGCATGACAACGGCTATGATATTAGTAATTATACAAAAATCCATGACATGTACGGCACAATGACAGATTTTGAACGCATGCTGAAGGAAGCGCATGAGAGAGGAATACGAGTCATTATGGATCTAGCCGTTAACCATACATCCATTTTCCATGAGTGGTTTCAAGCCTCGCGTGAGTCAAAGGATAACCCTTACCGAGATTATTATATTTGGAAGGAGCCAAAATCGGACGGATCTCCGCCGAATGATTGGCAGTCGAAATTTGGCGGCCCAGCCTGGGAGCTTGACGAAGTAACAGGAGATTATTATCTTCATTTATATGATGTCACTCAGGCGGATCTCAATTGGGAGAAGGATGAGGTGCGCGGGCAAGTATATGACATCATGCACTTTTGGTTTGAAAAAGGAATTGATGGGTTCAGGCTGGATGTCATCAACAACATCTCAAAGGATCAGCGTTTCTTAGATGACGCCGGACAATCTGTGCAAGGCGACGGCCGCATGTACTATACGGACGGGCCGAGAATTCATGAATTTCTGCATGAAATGAACCAGGAGGTTTTTTCGAAATACGATAGCATGACAGTTGGAGAAATGTCTTCAACGAATATCGCAGACTGCATTCGGTATACAAGACCTGATCGGCAGGAGCTGGATATGACGTTCAATTTCCATCATTTAAAGGTGGATTATCCAAACGGTGAAAAATGGGCGATCGCACCATTTGATTTTCAAGAATTAAAGTCGATTCTGTCTGAATGGCAGACGAAAATGCATGAGGGCGGCGGCTGGAATGCGCTGTTCTGGTGCAATCATGATCAGCCGCGGATCGTCTCAAGGTATGGTGATGATGACACGTATCATCAGCAATCAGCGAAGATGCTGGCGACCACGATTCATCTGATGCAGGGGACTCCTTATATTTATCAAGGTGAGGAAATTGGCATGAAGAATCCTCGCTTTGAGGACATTTCGTCTTACCGTGATATCGAATCACTCAATATGTACGAAGTCATGCTTGAAAAGGGAAAATCAAAGGAAGAAGCACTCGCCATTTTACAGGTCAAGTCAAGAGATAATGCAAGAACACCAATGCAGTGGACCTCAGAGAAGAATGCAGGTTTCTCAACAGGAACACCTTGGATTGAGCCAGCCCATAACGACATTTCGGTCGAAGCTGCGTTAAAAGACCGGACGTCCATTTTCTATCATTACCAAGCCCTTTGCAGACTGCGTAAAGAACTTGATGTGATCACATATGGCAGCTTCTCCTTACTTTTAGCAGAAGATCCAAAGATTTTTGCTTATGTTAGAGAAAGCAAGGATGAGAAGCTCCTCGTGATCAATCACTTTTATCCAGGGGAGGCGGACTTTACGCTTCCTGAGGAGCTTGTGCAGGCTGTAGATGAGATGGAGGGGCAAGTCCTGTTATCCAATTATGAGGATGTGCCGGCACATATCAAGGGATTTACGTTGCGCCCATATGAGTCAATCGTTTATCATTTAACCAAACGCTAGAAAATGGGGCGGAGGGAAAATGAAAGAGAATAAGTTTCGAGTGATTTATGATCAGCTCGCAAGACGAATTGAGCAAGGTGAATGGCAGGATAAAGGCATCCTCCCATCAGAACATGAACTTTCTATCATGTACGACACGTCCCGGGAGACGGTGAGAAAGGCATTAAATATTCTTGTACAAAATGGCTATATTCAAAAAATCCGCGGAAAAGGCTCTGTATTGCTGAATCGGGAGAAAATGCAGTTCCCTGTTTCAGGTCTTGTCAGCTTTAAAGAGCTTTCTCAAACGCTTGGTCGAAAGACGGTCACAACGGTTCATGAATTTGGTTTAATTAAACCGGATCAGTATATTCAGTCTCAGCTGAAAATTGATGAACAGACAGACGTCTGGAAAGTCATTCGATCTCGTAATATTAGCGGGGAAGAAGTGATTTTAGACAAGGACTACTTCTTGCAAAAGCATGTCGAAGTCTTGACTAAAGACATATGCGAAGGATCAATCTACGAGTATATTGAGGGAGAACTCGGTGTATCGATCAGCTATGCTCAAAAGGAATTTGTGGTAGAGCCATGTACAGAAGAGGATGCGAAGTACCTTGATTTGAAGGGATTTGACCATATCGTCGTGGTAAAGAATTATGTGTTCTTAGAGGATACGAGTCTATTTCAATACACAGAAAGCCGTCACCGATTAGACCGCTTCAGATTCGTCGATTTTGCTAGAAGAGAAAAAACGGACAGAGCATAGGCTCTGTCCGTTTCAATTTTTGGAGAAGCGGGGATATACAACGACAAGATCATGATTTATAGGAGGAAAAATGATTAGACTGAATCGACCACTAAAATTACGGGATTTAGAAATTTTTAGCGTGATGAAAGATCATCGAATATTATGTTACGTTATCATTGAAGATACTCGAAAACCGTTTACGGAAGAAGATCGAAAACTAGAGCCATTATGTTATATGGATGAAGAAGATATAAAAGCGATTTTGAATGTGTTTCATATTTCAATTATTAATGATGAAAAGTTAAGTGAAGAGGATTTAACTCTTGTAGAGGATTATTTTGCTGATTTTGTGAATAATACGAACTTAACGAATTTTATTATAAGAGATTATGTTCAAGAGGATTTATATGCCATCGATGATGAAGATGATATCACGTTCTTCAATAGAATGCTGCGTCATATAGGATCAGATAATGTGAAAGAATTTGATAAGCGCAATTGGATTTATTTATCCCAAGATTGAGATGAAAAGAAGACAAAGGGCTAAAATCAAGATCATTTTAGCCCTTTGTCAACAATATGAGGACAGAGCATACGCTCTGTCCTTTTTTAGGATGATACATTTTTTCTTGTACGCTTGCGCTGGTAGTAATATAGGATACCGCCTAAGGCAAGCATAAGTACACCAATCAATACAGCTGTATACATCATCGTTGCTGTATTAGGCAGTGTGCCGCCTGGGAGTCCGGTTCCATCTTGGTTTGGATCTGTACCTGTACCTCCGCCTGGCACTGATGTACCGCCGTCTCCGCCAGTTTGATCTGGCGTTGTTCCAGCTGCCCCGCTTTGGTTGAGTACGGTATATTCGCTGAAGTGTTCAGTTTGACCTGATACGACCCCATTTTCGAACGATCCGTTACTTGTTTTGGCATAACGGTTTTTCTTGCGGTCTACATAATATACACCAGGTTTCTTCGCCTTTTGAGGCTCATCTAATGTAAAGGATAGTGTGACAGGATCTTTAAAGGTAGACACCTTTTTCTGATCTTGTTTGATTTTGAAATCATACGTATCCGTTAATGCATTTTTCACCTTATCCGTCTTTGTCATCCATATATCTGCACTTTTCTCGGACAAGTTGGAAAGCGGTAATGCGAGTCCCACTTTGTCATGATAGATGGTGACGTTTGGATCTTGCTCTCTTTTCTTCAGCTCGGCTACCTGCGTTTTTGATAGAGACAATTGAACGTTTTTCGCTTCGCTCGCTTTGTCTAAATAGAGCAATGCTTTGTTTGTATGCTGCACATACGTTTGGAATTTCTCATCATCTTGAATGTCATAGGCGCCTTTTCCTTTCGCACGCGGAAGGAACACTTCTTTCACTCGATGATCGATGACAGGAGAAATATGCCCGCCGTCTGCCTGTTCAATTTGCTCTTTGAAGATTTCATAGTCAACATAGCCTAAGTCTTCGCCGTGAGAAGCTTCTGTAAAGACGCTGTAGCCATCTCCGCCTGTGCCGACAAATGCGTTTGTCGCCACGCGGTATGTTTTCTGATCATCAATGTCTGTTAGTTTGCCGTTTTGGTCTTTCAGTTTGACATCAATGAGTCTGCTGCCAGCTGGTTTACTCAGTGTAAACGTATATTCAATGCCGGCTACATGAGGGAATGCGCCGCCGCCTTCCTCAATCCCTGAAAGCCCTTGTTCGAGTGCTTTCTTAATTTGGTTGCCTTTTAAATCTGCGACATAGAGTGTGTTTCCGAATGGCATGACCGTTAAAATATCACCTAGAGTGATATCTCCTTTTTCAATGCTGCCTCGAATACCGCCGCCGTTTGTGATGGCAAGGTCAGCACCAGCAGATTCTTGTGCTTTTTTCAGCATACCGTCAGCAATAAAGTTCCCAAGGTTCGTTTCCTTCGCACGGACATGCTCGCGTTGTCCATCTAAGAGGACATCGGTAGACCCGACTTTTTCCGTTTTTAAATCTTGAATATCTGCCTTGTACTGATCGAGGATTGCTTTTGCATCGGCATCTTCTTTGACAGAGTCATCGATGGTGATGAGGTCAAAAGAAGATTCCTTTGGCTGCACGACTCCTTTTTGATTAAAGGCCACGTCTACTTTTCCTAAGAATTGTCCGTAGTCTTTTACCTGTGCGACAATCGTTGGTTCTTTCTTATTGACGACCTTTAATTTTTCAACAAGGGTGTGCGTGTGACCGCCAATGATTAAATCAATCCCGTCTACTTTTTGAGCAAGCTCAAGGTCACGGTTATAGCCAATGTGTGTTAAAGCAATGATTTTGTTGATTTTTTCTTTTGTTTGAATCGTGTTGATTGTTTCTTTTGCTTTCTTGTATGCATCCTTGAATTGAATGTTAGGACCGCTGCTGGATGTAATGGCCGTGTCTTCAGTCGTTAAGCCGAATACAGCCACCTTCTCACCGTTTACATCAAGCAGGATGTATGGGTAAATCCCAGCTTCTTTTTTCTCACCAGCTTTAAATGTGGCTGGCTTTTTCACTAAGCCGCTCAATTGTTTCTCCTTAGAGATATCAACGTTTGATGACACAATCGGGAATGCAGGCTTTTCAAATTGATGACGGTTTTTCGCATCTACATCTGATGCATCACCTGTCAGGAATTGACGGAGAACAGAAGGCCCTTTGTCAAATTCATGATTACCAAACGTCATGGCATCATATTTCATTAAGTTCATCAGTTTTAGGTCGGCAAGTCCTTGCCATTTTGTGAAATATAGGTCACCAGAGAAGACATCTCCAGCATCTAATAAAATGTTGTTTTTGCTTTCGGCTCGAACTTCTTTAATCTTTGTTACACGTCTTGCCGCATCATCAAGGTGTGCGTGTGTATCGTTTGTATGCATCACCGTTAAATTCCAGTTATCTGATGCAGGCGGTTCTGTTGTGCCATCCTCTTTAAAGGCTAGCTTGTACACGCCAAGACCATCTGTGCTGGCGTTACGAACAAAATCTACGCTGCTTGATTTTTCAGCAAACGGCTTAGCTAAAAGAGAAGATTCGAATGTGACTGTTGCGCCCTTGACTGGTGCAATGGACCAGTTTTGATCCGCACTTGGATTGATGGTTTTTTGTTCGATAATATAATCCATCAGCACTTGGCGGTTCTCATCAGCTGAGGCAAGCACCACTTTATCTTGCGTCAGATGCGGGAAGCCCCCGCCGCCAGAAGCTCGATAGTTGTTCGTTACGACTAAAAATTCTTGATTGTCAGAGACTGGCTTCCCATTGTAGGACAAGTTTTTGATGCGGTTTGCATTCGCATTAACAAGAGTGCCTGTTGTGCTGTACTTAGCAGGCTGCGTCACATCGACTTGATAGGTGACACCATCGATCACATCAAAGTTATACGAGCGGTATTCTTCGTTTAAAATAGGCTGTTCATTTGAATTGTTTGGTTTGATCTGATTAAACTGTCCAGCAGACATCTCAAGCCAGTCTTTCACTTCACTGCCTTTCAGTTTGACAATCTGCACGGTGTTATCGTAAAGGTAGAGATCGCCGATGTTTTTAATTGCTAAATCACCTTTTGCGATATTTGTATAATAATTTACACCGTTTCGGCCGCCAGCTTTAAACGGGGCGCCTGCAGATAAAATCGGTAAGTTTTTGTATGACGTGTCCTTCATTTTTTCTTGTGCATACCATTTTTGTGCATCAGTCACAATTTGAATAGAAGGGTCATCCATCACTTGAGCAAAAAAGCTGTTAATGTCTGCTTCTGTTTTACCAACAGGTTTTCTCACATACTCAAGTGTGTTTTGATGCGTTGTTTGAATGGCATCTTTCACAGTGCTGTTTTGAGAGGTGACTCCTGCAACAGATTCAATCTTTCCTGTTCCGTCTGTGACCTTCCATTTGCTGCCGTCAGGCTCTAATGTTAAATCAATGACTCCGAGGTAGCTTCCCCAGTTTTTTGACATGACGACTGGAATGCCGTTGATCGTTCCTTTTGAGACATCGAATTTGTCGACGCCGCTATATTCAGCGCTTGGGAATGTGCCGTGCTGATGGCCGGACACGATCGCATCGATGCCTTTTGTTTTTGTGGCAAGGTCAAAGATCATATTTTCTGATCCTTTAGGTGAAGCGGTTTTTTCAATCCCTGTATGGGCAAGGGCGACGATGATATCTGCGCCTTTTTCCTTCATTTCAGGAATGGTTTCATTGGCAGATTCGACGATATCCTGCACTTGAACTTGTCCATCTAAATGCTTCTTATCCCACGTCATGATTTGCGGTGGAACGAATCCTATGTAACCGACTTTCACAGTTTGGGAAGCTCCGTTTGCATCTTTAAATGTTTTTTCTTGGATCACATAAGGCGTAAAACGGTGTTCTCCATTTAACTTTTTGACGTTCGCATTGACAATCGGGAAATTAGCCCCGGCAATAGTACCGTCAAGAAATGATAATCCGTAGTTAAATTCATGATTGCCAAGTGTGCCTGCATCGTACTTTAGTTTGTTGAGTGTATGAATAATGGGGTGAACCTTTGTTTGATTGATGATACTGTCTTTTTCATTTTTGTAAACGTATTCTCCAAGAGGGGTTCCTTGAATCAGGTCTCCGTTATCAACAAGGAGTGTATTTGGATTTTGTGAACGGTGCTTTTCAATCAGCTCAGCTGTTTTTGCCAAACCAAATTCATTTGTTTCTTTGTCGCTGTAATAATCGTAATTCATCATGTTCGCATGAACATCCGTTGTGGCTAAGATGCTGACTTTTACGGCATCGCCGTTTTCTATTGCTGCATGAGTAGGTACTGCTGGGAGAATGAGACTAATCATCATAATGGAAGTGAGCAGAATAGACAGGTTTTTCCTTCGTTTAGACCTATGTGCTTGCTTCTTCACCTGATCTCCGCCTTTCTAATTTTTTTGACCACAATACCTATTGTAGAAATGTTTCGTTAACTTTTGTAGTTATTTTTTGCAGATTATTGTAAAGATAACATAAATCATACGAATTACCTTGTTGAGGAAATATAAATAAGTCTAAATGCTTATTTTCACCATAAGGGTTTATCTGATCGGGATAGGATGTTTGATTTCAATCTCCCCGGGTATAGTGTGTAGTGTAAACGATAATCAAGCAGGAGGGTTTCTACATGGGTAAGAAAATTGCAGTTGTATTAACAGATTACTTTGAGGATGTTGAATTCACCGAGCCTGCAAAAGCCTTTAAAGATGCAGGCCATGAGATCACAGTAATTGAAAACGAAAAAGGAAAAACAGTGAAAGGGAAGCAAGGAGAAGCAGAAGTGAGAGTGGATGCGTCCATTGATAACGTGAAGCCTGAAGACTTCGATGCACTGCTGATTCCTGGCGGGTTCTCACCAGACATTCTGCGTGCAGATGATCGCTATGTCCAGTTCACAAGAGCATTTATGGACGAGAAAAAACCAGTATTTGCGATCTGTCACGGGCCGCAATTGCTTATTACAGCAAAGACGCTGGAAGGCAGAGGCGCGACTGGATATACATCCATCAAAGTAGATATGGAAAACGCAGGCGCAAAATTCAAAGATGAAGAAGTTGTTGTTTGTCAGGATCAGCTTGTGACAAGCCGTACACCTGATGACATTCCAGCATTTAACCGTGAATCATTAAAACTGCTCGCAAAATAAGCAGTTTTGACAGGATAAACAAAGCCAGCACCTTGCGGGGTGCTGGCTTTTTCTGCGCATGAATGGAAGAAAGCGGCGTAAACCGCAATCTTATTTTCCTTTGCACGATTATTTTCTTAAGTTTTTTAGCTCGCTTGCGATGGCTTGCATTTCACTTGGGCTGAATGAAGATTTTTTCATCACCATTTGGTGTAGAAATTCAATATCTTCGTACTTGTCTGGACTGAAGTCCTCGGCTTTGATGACTCCAATGTTCAGCATATTTAACTTTTGCGAAATGTCTTCAATCAGCTGATTGACTTCAGCCGCTTTTTGCTCTGACAAGGGCGGCACGTCCTTTCCTGCATATGTGTTGAATAATATGTCTATTTTAACAGAAAAGCAAAAGAATAAAAGGGCTATTAAGACGACACCGAGATGTTTTTCTCCTGCTTGATCTTATCAATGATTCGTTTAGATTCAAACACGACAACTCCTGACAAACCGATGAGGCCGATTAAGTTAGGAACAGCCATCAGTCCGTTTAGCATATCCGCTACGCCCCAGACGAAATCATTCTTAAACACGGCACCGAAAAAGACAGCAATAACAAACACAACACGATAATACATCACATATGAATCTTTCGCCAAATATGTAAAGCATTTTTCGCCATAATAGGACCAGCCAATAATGGTGGAATAGGCGAATAAAAGTAAGCCGATTGCCACAATGATTGAGCCGATTGGACCAAGGAAATGAGCAAAGGATAACGAGGTGAGTGCATCACTTTTTTCTGTGACGTACATATCGGCCATGACAATTGTGATCCCTGTAATGGAACAAACAATCATCGTATCAATAAAGACTTGCGTCATTGACACAAGCGCTTGACGAGCAGGCATATCTGTTTTTGCAGCAGCAGCAGCGATTGGTGCAGAACCGAGACCTGCTTCATTGGAAAATACCCCTCTCGCCACACCCCAGCGGATTACGGTTCCGATCGCACCGCCTGCAACGGCTTGGCCTGTAAATGCATCCGTAAAAATGAGCCCGACGGCACTTGGGACAAGATCCGCATTCATGACAAGAATGATCAGTCCGCAAATGACGTAGAATAAAGCCATGACCGGTACAAAAATAGCCGTCACACGGCCAATGCTTTTAATCCCGCCTAAAATCACGAGGGCAGTAAAGACTGTAATGATAATGCCGGTGATCCATGTTGGAATCTGAAAGGTTGAATTCATGACACCAGAAATAGAATTTGACTGCACGAGATTCCCAATCCCAAATGCAGCCGTGGCGCCAAAAATAGCAAACAGCACCCCTAGCCATTTTTGCTTCAAGCCATGCTCCAAATAGTACATCGGCCCGCCGGACATTTCCCCTTTTTCATTTTTGACACGGTATTTCACTGCGAGAACAGCTTCAGCATATTTAGTCGCCATTCCAAAGAACGCTGCAAACCACATCCAAAACACAGCGCCTGGTCCGCCGGCAATGACAGCAGAGGCGACCCCTACAATATTTCCCGTTCCAACCGTTGCAGCAAGGGCTGTCATTAATGCTTGGAAGTGAGAAATATCACCTTCTGATGTCTTATCTTGCTTTGAAAATGCCAGCTTAAGCGAATAGGGGAGCAGCCTAATTTGAATGAAGAGCACGCGAAAGGTAAGGTAAATCCCTGTCCCCACGATCAAAAACAAAAGCGGCGGTCCCCATAATACATCATTGATACTGCTGACAATCTGTTCTACCCATCCCATATGTATCCCCCTTTATTTGTTTATTTCTCCTAAAGTGTCACCTTTTTTTGTATAATGTGTCAATGCCGATGGGAGTTTTTCTTGCAAAGTTTTCAAAAGAAAAAGGGCTTGATATGATAGAGAAAAGGTTTTCGAAAGCAGTTCTTAGGGAAAAGATAGGAGGAGAATGAAGGATGATTCATGTATTATTCGTATGTCTTGGCAATATTTGCAGGTCACCGATGGCAGAGGCCATGTTTAGAAAACGAGTAGAAGATGAGGGGCTAAGCGAGCACTTTGTCATTGATTCAGCAGGCATTGGCGGCTGGCATCAAGGCAGTCCTCCGCATGAAGGAACACGAAAGCTGCTTGATGAAAAAGGGATCAGCTATGAAGGGATGTCCGCAAGACAAATCATAGATGAGGACATCACAGCATACGACTATATCATTGCGATGGATGCTGAAAATGTAGGGGCACTTCGCAGTATAGCCGGCTATGGGAAACATCACTTTATTGGCCGTCTTCTTGACTTTGTTGAAGACGACGATCGAGATGATGTGCCAGACCCTTATTACACTGGAAACTTTGAGGAAGTACATGATTTAATTGAAACAGGAATTGATCGTTTTTTGACGTATGTAAAAAAAGAGAAACACCTTTAACTGAAAGGAGATCAGACGAGATGGAAGAAAAAAATCAAATCATGCTTCGAGGAGCTGTGATAGGAGCAGCTTGCGGCGCACTGCTGACATTATTTCATCGGCCAACGAGAATCGCGCTCAAAGACAAATGGGATGACTGTCAGGAAAAGCTGGCGGAATACCGTCAGGAGCCAGCCAGAATTTCTGCTTGTATGAAAGAAAAAATGGAAGAAACGAAGCAGCTGATGCGAACAGTCTCAGATGATTTGTCATTTTTAAATGAACAAGTCAATCAGTTAAAGGAAACAACCCCAAAAGTATTAGAGATTATTGAAGAAACAAAGGATCACTTTCGATCGAAATAGAAAGATTGATCATTGGAGATGAGGCGTATGGGTTTTATTAAAGCGTTAATTGAACGCTTTTTGCTGCATGAAGGACCGGCAAAATCTGCTGAGCTTGCTTACTTCTTTTTGCTTTCATTATTTCCGTTTCTCATCTTCGTGCTGACACTCGTTGGATATTTGCCGCTGACGTCGAAGGATGTCCTAAGCGTCATCTCTGGTTATGCGCCAGAAGGAGCGCTTTCGATGATTGAATCCATTGCCGAAGAGACACTGAACAGCCGTAACGGCGGATTGCTGTCATTCGGGATTATTGCCGCCCTTTGGTCTGCATCTAACGGGATTAATGCCGTCGTCAGAGCATTTAACCATGCTTACGAAGTTGAGGAAAATCGTTCCTTCATTCTCGTACGTTTAACATCAATCATCTTAACCATAGCAATGGTTCTCACGATTATTTTTGCCTTAATGCTGCCTGTCTTTGGAAAAGAACTTGGCTTATTTCTCGCTGAATTAGTCGGGCAGTCAGATGCCTTTCTCACCATTTGGACGGCCATGAGGTGGATCATTAGCCCGCTGATTTTATTGATTGTGTTTACAGCCTTGTATTATTTCGCCCCAAACATTAGACTGAAATTGAAATTTGTTCTGCCAGGCGCCATTTTTGCCTCAATTGGATGGATTTTGGTGAGTATGCTGTTCTCATTTTACGTAGGCGAGTTTGCGAATTACAGTGCGATGTACGGAAGTATTGGGGGAATCATTATTTTAATGATCTGGTTCTATTTAACCGGTATCATGATTATCCTTGGCGGCGAGCTCAATGCGCTTTTACATAAGCGTAAAATCGTACCAGGCAAGGTGTGAAGAAATCCGGGCATCCTAAAGAAGAACGAACATGTTCAATCTTGATGGATGGGGGAATCACATATGTCCAAACAATCGAAAAAAGGCGGAAGCAACACGAAACAAAACAAAGGCCATCAGCCAAAGCACAAAACAAGCGGCAGTGCAAACGGGCAAAATGGTTATCATTAAATGAAAAAACTCCTCTGCATAGGTGCAGGGGAGTTTTTATTTCGACAATCGTATATATCGTTTAAGGATAAAAGCTGTATCTGATTTTGACTGGTAGTGAGGATCATGCTGAAACCCTGCGTTTATCGCTACACGTTCACTTCTGACATGGCCAGCAGGACAAAAAATTTCAAATCCATCGACTTTAGGAGCAAAGGTTTCTGTCATAGATTTGACGATGGTTGTCACAATGCCCTGTCCTTGCGCGTCTTCATCAATCCAATAACCGATATTGCCTAATTGTTGATTAATTGTCAGACGGAATACACCGATTAATTGCTCGTTCAGCTGAATGCCAGCTTCCAACCCTTTTTGTTCATTGTAGATGGTTTGAGTTGATTGAATAAACGTTTTGACAGCTTCTACGCTTTGGCATTGATGAACCCAAGGCAGCCACTCCCCTAAATGGGCCTTATTCTTTTGAATAAGGCTAAATAGTGAGTCCGCATCATCTAATTGTAGAGATGCCAAAGTCAATTCATTTGTGATGTGATATGTAAACAACGATTGATCCCCCATTTTAGTGACTTTCCAGCACTGCCTGCGTTCTCCCAAATCGAACGCAGCAAAACACAAATAATATCACGATGCTGACAAGGTAAAGTAAATTCATTCCTTCAAACGTTTGCACAAAGAATCCTCCGAGTACCGGCCCGAGAATACTGCCTGCACTAAACGCCATTCCGCACATCAAATTCCCGGCTGGAAGCAGATGCTTTGGCAATAAGTCGGTCATATAACTGATGCCAAGTGAGAAGGTAGAGCCTACAGCCATTCCGGCAATAAAGAAACAGATGGCTACAGCCAAAACGGATTGAATGAAAATCCCTGCCAAAAGGAAAAAGAATGATCCAGCGAGTGTCACACATAAAATGATGCGGCGCCTGCCAAACCGGTCACTGAGCATCCCAAGAGGAAGCTGAAAGACAATGCTCCCTATGGCAAATGCAGGTAAAATAAATGCAACCGCATCTACTGTCACACCGCTTCTGAGTGCATACACAGGGAAGTTACTATTAAGCGTCGTTTCTAAAAAGCCATAGCAAAATGGCATCATAAAGGCGACCCAGCCAAATTGAAAGGCCTTTTTAAAGCGCTTTAAACTGTTTGTCTGCTCTGACGTTTGCACTTCGCCTGTATCTGGATATGTATTTTTTAAAACAAACACAAGCAGCCAAATACATAAACTAACGGCACCAGAAACAATAAAAGGCAAGGCTGGATTGATCTCAATGAGCGGCGTTAAAAAAGGGGCCGGCGGCAAAACCGAGTCCAAATGATAATCCATACAATGAAATATTTCGTCCGCGATTTCTTGATGATGAAGCATAGGTCACCCACGTCTGTGTAGAGAAATGCAGCATATGGTCACCAATCCCGATCATGAGCCGAAGGAAGAACCAGACGACATAAGATTCAAAAAACACAAAGCTAAATAAGCTTAAAAAGACAGCGGCGCCTCCAATGACGATTAATGGCTTAAATCCAAACCGGCGAAGCGGTGCTTCCATAAAAGGAGACGCAAGCAGCACACCGAGATATAAGCCTGTGGCATGCAGTCCGTTTAACGTAGGAGAAGTACCGGCATGTTCAAAGATAATGGAAATGACAGGAAGTAATGCCCCTTGTGAAAAACCAGATACGGATACAAGTAAAATTAAAATCATAAAGTGAATTCTCGACATAAGATGCTCCTTACAAGTTCATGCTTTCATCGTACAATGGAACCATAGGGGTTTCAATAGAAAGGTGGAAAAGGAATGACGCTGACATACAAAAAGGATCATTGGATCGCACATATTGAGGACAGGCAGCTGCCTATTTCAGGAAAAGAAGAAACGGGGTTCCGCCCATCTCAATTGTTCACCTCAGCCATTGCAGGCTGCTTTGGAGAAATGCTTATTCATGTATGCCGTAAAAAGCGAATATCCTATGAAGGGCTGACGATCACACCTGAAACGACAAGGGCAGGAGCTGTAAACAAAATTTCCTGCATTCATTTACATATCTTATTTGAAGACATCAAGACATCTGATGAACAAATCGATAAAGTGATCACCCTTGCATTGAAGCATTGCTCTATGGTGCAGTCAGTGAAAGGAAGTATTGATATCACCTTCTCACTCGCGCGAATCTAAAATGTATATGATGCCGGCACTCACGAAAGAATAACAGTCAGACATATGTAAAGGAGAATGGCTGTATGAATCGTTTGTTTCTTGTAATTGTCGCAATCGGTGTTCCGCTATCGGTGATTGGCAGTTTTCTTCATTTCCCGCAGGTCATCATGTTTGCCGTTTATTGTATCGCCATTATTGGTCTTGCTAGTTTTATGGGAAGAGCCACAGAAAGTCTTGCCATCATTGCGGGACCTAGAATTGGCGGACTTTTAAACGCCACATTCGGAAATGCAGTGGAATTAATCATATCGTTTTTTGCCTTAAAGCAAGGACTGACGGCCATCGTACTTGCTTCATTAACAGGGTCGGTCATCGGAAATTTACTGCTTGTGGCTGGGCTGTCTTTTTTCGTTGGTGGATTAAAATATAAGCGCCAAGTGTTCAATGTCCATGATGCAAGGCACAACTCCGGATTGCTCATGTTTGCCATCATTGTAGCGTTTGTCGTTCCAGAAGTGTTTTCGGTGGAGATGGCAGAGAATAAACAGTTTGTTTTAAGCATTGGGATCAGCATTGTCATGATTTTGCTTTATGTTGCGGCGCTTTATTTCAAACTGGTCAGCCACCGCGGTGTCTATGTTGCCAAGCAGGAGAGCGTGGAAGGTGAAGTAGAGACAGAAGAAGAAACACCTGAATGGTCTGGGAAGTTTGCCACCGTGATTTTGCTGCTTTCGACGATTGCAGTTGCGTACATTTCAGAGCGCCTTGTTCATACATTTGATACGGTAGGAGAACAGTTTGGCTGGAGTGAGCTGTTTATCGGTGTCATTATTGTAGCCATTGTCGGTAACGCAGCAGAACATGCCTCGGCTGTCATCATGGCATATAAAAACAAAATGGATGTGGCAGTGGAAATTGCCTTTGGCTCCACACTTCAGGTTGCCATGATGGTCGCGCCAATCCTTGTCATCAGCTCGTTATTTTTCGACAAGCAGATGCCGCTCATTTTCTCTTTGCCAGAACTCATTGCGATGGCATCCTCTGTGCTGCTCACGGTCATTTTATCAAATGATGGTGATACAAACTGGTTTGAAGGCGCCACATTACTCGCTGCCTATTTTATTATGGCGATTGGATTTTTCCTTTTATAATCTTTTGTGGATAAGGGACGTCTTTGCGGAAAATACTATGGAAAAATGAATGAGAAAGAGTGATGATATGAAAAAGATGCCCCGCATCATGTTTGTTGTTCTCTTATCCTTAAGTTTTCTATACAGCTTTCCAGCGGAGGCGGCAAAGCCATTTAAAGTGCCATCCTCTGTCGCCAGTATCTCGAAGGAGAATACGTATCCGAACGCGTCACAGGATCAGCCGCTGCTCCAGCCGAGCGAGCTGACTGCTGAATTGTTCAAAACAACAAGTGTACCGATTGAGAATACTCATTTGATTAAAATGCTGAATGAATCCAGCATTTCAGGAACGCCATTAGCTGTTGGATACCGTGCGACCATTTTCCTTGGGAGATGGGCGCTGAGCTACGATTCAAATGAAACGGTCGCCAACTGGGAATACAAAAAAGTGAATACGAACCACATTGATAACAGAGGCGGCAACAAAACAGCCATTGGCAAATACGTTCAAAAGCAGCAAGTAAAAGTAAGCGGCGGCCTCACCGCAAAAGTGCCGAACCCAGAAGATGTGAAAACATTGATGATGCAAAAAGCGATTCAAAAAACAAAGCTGCCCCTCGCTTTTGATACTGTGATTGGTGCAGGAACAAAACGAGATCAGTCATACCACGTCTCACCGAAAAAAGCTGCAGCGCTACATGCCTATGCACCAGCGATTAACGAAAAAGGAAAGGTCACATACGGAGAAGTGTACCTTGTGCTAAAAGGAAATAAACGAAAACTCGTCGTGAAAAACGTAACCTCACAAGGAATCGGCGCTTGGATACCTGTTCAGGATCACTTGACGTTTGGGTTTCAAGGGATGAATTAAAACAGTCATCTCCTCTTATCAATAGAGGAGATGACTGTTTTTTTCTAAGAGGTTTTCTCTTTTTTTCTTTTTAGTTCATTCTTGTAAAAGTCAAAGGCGTTATATAAATACCAAATGATAAAAAGAAAGAAGATAACTTTAGTCAATATCGGTAAGTTGTTGAAAATAAGACATAGGCCAAAATAAGGGATGATCATAAATCCATAATAAGAAAACCACCATGTTTTAAAAATGAAACTCATCTCCTTGAAAATTGTATATATTAACATATTATACATATATTACATTTTTTGAGAAAATAAAAAAAGCCATAGTAGAAGTTGAATGAACTCAACGACTACTATGGCTTAAGTTTTTTATTCCCCTAAATCCACATTATGATAAACCTGCTGCACGTCTTCAAGCTCTTCTAATACATCGATCAGCTTTTCAAATTGTGCTTTCGATTCATCATCTAATGTCACTTCGTTTTGAGGGAGCATTGTGATTTCAGCGACAGTGAATTCTTCTACGCCGGCTTGTTTGAATGCTTCTTGTACTTGATGGAATTGATCTGGTTCAGCGTACACGATCACCGTTTCATCTTCTTCCATGATGTCACGTACATCAACGTCTGCTTCCATTAAAAGCTCAAGCGTTTCTTCTTCACTTTTTCCTTCGACACCGATGACAGCTGTTTCGTCGAACATGTAGGCAACAGAGCCGCTTACGCCCATGTTTCCACCGTTTTTCCCAAATGCTGCTCGAACATCTGAAGCTGTACGGTTCACGTTATTGGTGAGGGCATCAACGATGACCATTGATCCGTTTGGACCAAATCCTTCGTAGCGCAGCTCATCGAAGTTCTCTTCTGCGCCGCCTTTGGCTTTTTCAATGGCACGGTCCACAATGTGTTTTGGAACACTATATGTTTTTGCACGTTCTAGGACAAAACGAAGTGCTTGGTTTGATTCTGGGTTTGGCTCACCTTGTTTGGCAGCCACATAGATTTCACGCCCAAATTTTGCGTAAATACGACTTGTACTGGCATCCTTTGATGCTTTCTTTTCTTTAATGTTGTTCCACTTACGACCCATCTTATTCACTCTCTTTCACTTAGAAAATACACAGTATGAGGGTCCCCATGCTGCATGAAATCATTCTGCTATCTATTATACATGAATCAGTCAAGGGGATAGAAGTAAGAGGGCTGAAATGAAAAGAATTGTTAGCGAATGTTTAATTGTTCCAAGTTTCTTGCAAGCCCGAGTCAGCCCGGTAACTTGTATATAAAAAAATAACCCCATCATAAATGAGGTTATTTTGCCGGCTGAGGGTAAGCGAGATCCTCAAGCAATTTGACATCATGCTGATGAAGTTGTTTGATCATTTCTTTTCGCACAGCGAGGGCGGCTTCGAAGTATTTTTCGTCTTCGACCATTCCCTTTACTGTGATTTCAATCCCGCGATTCAGCTTATTCAAGCCCATAATTCCATGAACCTGAAAGGGTTCAATGGCGTTTTGGAATTCATCTTTTTTAAGAAAATCATGATGCATTTGATTTAAATTGTCACATGCTGATTCAAGTGCTTGGAAGGCGATATCTGGGTTTTGATTCGCGCTAATTAACACAGATTCCGTAATCCGCATGTAGTGCATGTTATAGTTTTGGATTTGACGGATATCCCCGTTAGAAATGGTTAACAGCTTGCCGCTCCATTCTCTAATTTGCAGAGAGCGGAGACCAATCTCTTCAATGGTTCCATTAAAGAGGTTATTCACCGTCACATAATCCCCTTTATGAATCTGACGTTCATAGATAAGAAAAACGCCTGCTAAAATATCACGAATCAGTGTCTGTGCGCCAAAACCGATGACGATCCCAGCAACACCAGCACCCGCAAGAATTTTCCCAAAGTCATGAAAGAAAAGAGAAATGACATAGAGCACAAAGCAAATCGACGCGGTGTACTGCGTGACCGATTTCACCAAGCTCTCGATCGTTTTCTTCTTCTTGTCCTCTATAAACTCAGTTCGTTTAAAGAAAATTTGAAGGGCTTTGTTAATCATAAAGACGGCAAGCCAAAGAATGAGTCCAACAAGGAGAATTTCAATGTATTTGTTTTTGACCACTGTCAGAAATGTATCGTCCATCTATCGGTTACCCCCTGGCTGTACGAGAAGTAAAATCAACATCTTGATAATAGCTGTTTTTCACTAAAACATTCGGACCGAGGCACTGCACGCTTGGGCAATGACAATTCAGTTCTTTTGCTAATTTTGTATTCATCCAGCGTGTATAGGCTGATTGCAATGTATCAGTTGCAATGTTTCCAAGCGGCGGAGTATCGCCAAAGTCTGTCACAATAATATTCCCATCAAAAATATTCACATTCAACCGTGAGCGTCCATCAGGGTCATTTCGTACCGTGACATTTTTCTCCTGACGCAATCGGTTAAGGAGACGCTGGTCTTCTTCATCTGGGCTGCATGAATAAAATGGCAGGGTACCAAACAGCATCCATGTGTTTTGATCACGAATATCAAGCAGCTGATGAATCGCATCCCGCATTTGCGGAAGCGTCAAAGATTCAAGGGCGCTGGCGAAATCACTTGGGTACATCGGGTGAACTTCGTGGCGCTGGCATTTCATTTCCTCGACGATTTGCCGGTGGATGTGTTCGATATATGGAAGCGTGCGCTTATTCAGCATGGTTTCAGCGGATACGGTTACGCCCGCTTTGACAAGTGCCTGACTATTTTCAATCATACGGTTAAATAATTTCTCGCGCTGCTCAAAGGTTGGTTTTCGATCCATCATGGCAAAACCGACCGTTGCAAACTCTTCGACGGTGCCCCAGTTATGTGAAATGTGAAGGACATCTAAGTATGGAATAATTTCTTCATACCGCGCCAAATCAAGGGTTAAATTTGAATTGATCTGTGTACGGACGCCGCGTTCATGGGCATACTTTAATAAAGGGACGACATATTCCCGTACAGATTTAAGAGAAAGCATGGGCTCTCCGCCTGTAATACTAAGTGAGCGCAAAAGCGGAACTTCATCTAAACGGCGAAGTAACAAATCAATCGGCAGCGCATTCGGATCCTTAGGCTGTAAGGTATAGCCGACCGCACAATGCTCGCATCTCATGTTACACAGCGTTGTTGTCGTAAATTCAATATTTGTCAGCTTCATTTCTCCGTAATCCTGCACATCGAGATAGGCTTCCCAGGGGTCGTATGCAGGTGTGATCGGACGAAGTGCTGTTTTTTGGTTCATGGTATCTATCTCCTTTTCATTCGGGCAAACGTAGACCCGCCAACAGTTAATTTTAAGCCTCATCACGGTTATACGCAAGGGGGACACAATTGATTTGCAAGGGAAAAAAAGATAAGCTATAAACAAATGCTAAAGGGAGTGTATCGATGGGCAAGGCAGCAGACAGCAAAGAGCAGCAGGTTGATTATTTAAAGAACCGATTAGATATGTTTATGAATGTGATTGATTCATTAGATCCCGAATCAACAGACGTTGAGGATATAGACAGACTGATCCAGATGATTGACGACCTGGAAGCGAAATATGAACGGTTTAAAAACGATTGGAAGGAAGAATAGCTCGCGTGATGCGGGCTTTTTTCTTTAAATTGGCAGGTGAATCGGTGTATGAGTCTCGGTCTTATTCTGCACAATAGAAGAAAAACCGGGAAGTGACGTAAATGAAAAAATACATGCTGATCTGTTTATGTGCGCTTTTTGTTTCCATGCCTCTCTCAGAAGCGGAAGCCGTGTCTAATAAGCCCATCCACTGGGGATTTGCGAAAAGTAAAGAGCACAGGCCGCCGGATGCGGGCAAAGAATTGACGGCACTGTTAAAAAAGTATGATGCGTTCTATTTAGGCAACACGAAAAAGAAAGAGATTTATTTTACCTTCGACAATGGCTATGAAAATGGGTACACACCCAAGATCTTAGACGTGCTGAAAAAACATCAAGTACCAGGCACCTTTTTTGTGACAGGTCACTTTGTAAAGGACCAGCCCGGGCTTGTCAAACGTATGGCAGAAGAAGGTCATATCATTGGCAACCATTCCTATCATCATCCAGATTTAACAACAAAGAGCACGAAAGAAATCAAAGAAGAACTGGACCGTGTCAATGAAGCTGTGTACAAAATCACAGGAAAACAAGATAACCTCTATCTTCGTCCGCCGCGCGGTGTGTTCAGTGAACGGGTATTAAAAGAAACAAAACAGCTCGGCTACCAAACCGTTTTCTGGTCAGTGGCGTTTGTGGACTGGCATATCCATCATCAAAAAGGAAAACAGTATGCTTACGATCAAATGATGAAGCAGGCGCACCCAGGCGCCATTTACTTACTTCATACCGTCTCAAGAGACAATGCCGAAGCGCTGGATGATGCCATCACCGCTCTGAAAAAACAAGGATATTCCTTTAAAAGCCTAGACGATCTCATGCTTGAAAAAGTATGGCATCTGCCACAGCTATAGAAAGAAGCCTGCAGAAGACCTGCAGGCTTTTTGATTATCCCTCTCTATTTTTACGATAAAAAAGAGAGTGATGATTTGAAAAAGAGTCAACACTATTTAAAAATCCTGAACCACCCTTTATGTTTAAACCACAAAAGCATCCCCGAGACGAGGAGACCCATGAATATCAGCACGCCAAAATAGCCGTATTTCCAGTGTAATTCAGGCATGTTGTCAAAGTTCATTCCGTACACCCCAACAATAAAGGTCAGTGGAATAAAAATGGTCGACACAATGGTCAATGTCATCATGATCGCATTCATCCGGTTGGAATTCAGCGTCTGATAGCTGTCTCGTAAATCGGCTGTCATATCACGGTTTGACTCAACAATTTCGGTTAGTTTTAATAGATGATCATAAATATCATTAAAATACGCCTGGCGGTTTGTATCGCTTTTCATCATATTTGTGTTCACAATACGATATAAAAGGTCCCTCATCGGGATAATCGTTCTTCGCAGTTTAAGTAAATCTGAGCGAATCCCGAATACTTCGTTCATCAACGTGCCATACGTTTTATGCCCTTCTTCATCCTCAATTTCATTCAGCCTGTCTTCAATTTGATAAATAATAGGGAAATAATCATCAACAAGCTGATCAATCAGCATGTAGGCTATATGCTCAGGTCCGCTGTTTCTCGCTTTATCAGACCCTTTGAGCTTTCGAATCACACGTTCAACGTACGGTGCTTCCTTCAAATGAAAGGTCACGATATAGTTTTCACCAACAAACAGATCGACTTCCTCAGAACGAAGCGTTTTTTGATTAAGGGCATGCAGCACGAAAAACAAATACCCTTCATAAAAATCAAGTTTTGGACGCTGTAAATAATGAAAACAATCTTCAATTGCAAGCGGATGGAAATGAAAATATTCCTTCAAAAGCGCCGCTTCCTTCTCCGTTGGCGCATGAAAATCAATCCAATACCAGGCGATATCGGGGCTTGAAAGCTGCTGCAATGTTGCATGTTCAATCAAGTCGCCGTTTTTTGTCACTGCAAGTTTTCTCAGCATGTGCACCCCTCCAGACTTGCATTATATCATGAAGCAGCACCGGTGAACTTATACGTTTTCTTCATAAAAAAAAGCCGATCTCATTTTTGAGATCGGTTCAATGTGCGTGTATGATTGATGGATAAAACCGAGAATTAAGGACGACGGAAGTTGACGAAACCACCATTACGGTCGAACCAGCCTCTAAATGCCCAGTTGATGTAGCCGCCGTCACCTTTGTTTGTGAAAGATCCATTTTCGAATACCCAGACTCCGTACGTAATACTTCCGTATTTCACAGTAGCAAACGTTTTGACGCCGTTGAAACGAGTCTCATAACCTTGGCTTAAGTTAAATACCATGACATTGTATTTTGCGCCAGCAGCATAGAAAGCAGACTCCATTAATCCTTTGACAAAGCCTTCACGGTTTGTGTTAGCATTTGCAGCATTGATTAATGCATTTGCAATACCAAGTACATCAAAGTTAATATTAACGTTTCCTGCAGTTGTAGATGCTTTACCTTCAGCAGCTTTGTTTAAGACAGTTTGCTGAAGTGTAGTAGAAACAGGTGCTGAAGTTTTTGGCTCAGCAGCGTCAGCGAATACTGGCAGTGTCGAAGAAACAGCAGTGGCAAGGGCAACAGAAAGAATTGTTTTTTTCATTGGTCGGATCTCCTTTGTTTTTAAATTTTGGGTCTTCTTTTTTGTAAAATGTGAAACTAAGTGAAGCCGGTCATCAATGAGGTAAATATGTTCCTGCAAGATAAAACAAATGATTGCCTAATCCGCTAATTTCTTTGTTCACCTCCTTGATATGTCATAATTATACAAATTTTTTTGGAATGGAAGATATCACCCAGAGGTTCTATTTCTAATTTAAGGAAAATGAGCCTAAAATGTTGTAGGAGGCTGTCGAATTTTAGCTGAATTCGACTAAAAACTTTCATCTATCCAAAAGGAGAATGACCACAAATAAGGAAGATATAACTGATAAATTCTTGTACTCTTTATGTTTAAAAGTATTCAATCTAGAGAATCATTCATGCAAAATGAAACAATCACATCTGCGTATGTTTGCAGAAAGGAAGAGGACATGTATGTGGGAAAAACAGCTTGCGGTAGAGCCGCCGTATCATTTCGATCAAGTGCTTAGACGCTTATCAAGTGATCCATTAAAAGCAGTCGATTTGAGTCAAAGAGAAATCAAAGTGCCGATCAGATTAGAGCAAAAACCGTACGTGGTCATCGTTCAAGCTACTGGAACAAAGGATGCGCCTATGTTCCGGGTGCGGGCAAACGGCCCAGAGGAACCCCTTCTTTCTGAGGTGAAACGGATATTTGGCATGGAGCATCAATTACACATGATTCAAGACCATTTTTCTCAAACCAATCTAGCGCCCATTTTTGAGCAGCATATCGGAACGCCGCTCATGCTGGATTTTCATTTATATCATTGTTTAATGAAATGTATCATTCATCAGCAGCTTAATCTTTCGTTTGCTTACGAGCTCACGAAACGATTTGTTCATACGTACGGCGAGCAAATAGAAGGTGTATGGTTTGATCCTTTACCAGAAACCATTGCCTCTCTTGAGACAGATGATTTGAGAAAGCTTCAATTTAGTCAGCGAAAAGCAGAATATGTCATCGATGTATCGAAACGAATTGTGAGCGGCTCACTTTGTTTAGAGGAATTACACGATTTATCTGATTTGGAGGTGGAAGAGCGATTGCTTCCGATTAGAGGGATCGGACCTTGGACGGTTCAAAATGTGCTCATGAATGGGCTTGGAAGACCAAATCTCTTTCCGATGGCAGATATCGGCATTCAAAATGCAATCAAACGGCACTTCGACCTGCCTGAAAAACCGACAAAAGAAGAGATGTCAGCGCTAAGCAAGGAATGGACCCCATATTTAAGCTACGCTTCTTTATATTTATGGAGAAGCATTGAGACAGATAAATAAATGAAAGGCATTTTCTCTCTTTGTCTAAGACGTGTTATACTAATGAGATGGAATAAAATGAAGACAACCTATTAAGGGTTCAAATAGAACGGAGAGAATAAAGTGAAAGAAAAACAGCAAGGTGCCCTTTTGCAAAAGGGACAGCAGTTCCCGCTTACCATTAAACGCCTTGGCATTAATGGTGAAGGGGTCGGTTATTTTAAAAAGCAAGTGGTCTTTGTCCCAGGTGCACTTCCAGGTGAGGAAGTGGTCGTTGAAGCAACGAATGTCCAAGCAAAATATGCAGAAGGTACAGTAAGGAAAGTGCGTAAGCGCTCCGAGCATCGAGTCAAACCGCCATGCCCAGTATACGAACAGTGCGGCGGCTGTCAGCTTCAGCATTTGGCGTATGAGCAGCAGCTAAATGAAAAGCGTGATATTGTCATTCAATCAATGGAGCGCCATACAGAGCTAGCGGTTGAAAAGCTTGATATTCGGCCAACGATCGGTATGGAAGATCCGTGGCATTACCGAAACAAAAGTCAGTTCCAAGTAGGACGTTCTCACAGCGGAGACATCATTGCAGGACTTTATGGACTAAATTCCCATAAGCTTGTACCGATCAAGGAATGTATCGTGCAGCATCCAAAAACGAACAAAACAACAGGCGTTGTCCGCAAAATTTTAGAGAAATTCGGCGTGTCGGTCTACAATGAACGGACAAGAAAAGGCGACGTACGCTCGATTGTCGTGCGTGTCGGCTTTGAAACAGGTGAAGTACAAGTCGTTCTTGTCACATCAAAACCTGAATTTCCAAAGAAAAAAGAAATCGCAGAAGCCATTCAAAAACGACTGCCTGAAGTGACGTCTATCATGCACAATATCAATGGTGAAAAAACGTCGGTTATCTTCGGCCATAAAACATCTCACCTAGCTGGCAATATGGTCATTCAAGAATTTTTAGGAGACGTCTCCTTTGAATTGAGTGCTCGTGCTTTCTTCCAATTGAATCCAAAGCAGACGCTAAAGCTTTACGATGAAGCGAAAAAAGCGGCCAAATTGACAGGTAAAGAAAAGGTTGTCGATGCGTATTGCGGTGTTGGGACCATTGGGATGTGGCTTTCAGAAGGCGCCAAAGAAGTACGAGGAATGGATGTCATCAAAGAATCGATTGATGATGCCAAGAAAAATGCCAAAAAACACGGCATGAAAAACGCGACCTATGTAACAGGAACAGCTGAACATTGGCTGCCAAAATGGGTCAAAGAAGGCTTCCGTCCTGACGTCATCGTCGTCGACCCGCCAAGAACAGGCTGCGAGCGCACCTTCTTAGACACCGTCAAACAAGTCAAACCAAAACGCTTTGTCTACGTCTCTTGCAACCCATCCACACTAGCAAAAGACCTTCAATACATGTCAAAAGACTACAAAATCGAATACATGCAGCCAGTTGATATGTTTCCGCATACGGCGCATGTAGAGACCGTTGTATCAATGGTAAGAGTGTAAAAAAGTGAAGTGAATAAAACTGTCCGTGATTTGAATACTGGTGTCTAGCTGGTAGGATAATCACGGATTTTTTTATATACTGATCCGTAGGTGTCGATCAGAGTAAACCATATGAATGAGGTAGAGGAGGATGGAAATGAGTCAATTCGAGATTCTAACAAAATACATACCGATGCTCCGCGAGGACCATATCGGAGAATGGGTGATCGACCAAGAAAATGATGGAACAGCTGAACGCCCAATCCAGATGCCTTTTGTGCATTATTCTGAAACGGTCCAACGCTTTATCGAAGATGTCTATATCTTTGCGGAACAACATCAAGAGCTGGAGCTTATCCGCTACAGAGAAATCCTCAAAGAAAATGGCATTGAAGGTGGATTGAACGATATCGAGAATGTGGACCTCTCACATTTAAATGCGCAATGTATACTTGCCTTCATCATGGGAGTGGTGAGTGCTGAGCGGTTTTGCGATGGTGCCATATTGGGTTCTTTTAAAAGTGGAGACATGTTAAAGTATCTTGAAAGATTGGATTGTTTGGAGTAAGAGCGGTGAGCGGTTTATTTCAATTTTTGGAGTGATCATATGAAAAATAAAACAAATGTAGCCGATACTTTTCCTCCTATGAAAATAGAAGAAATTGATCAAATATTATTATATGATCTTGATGCAATAAAAATTGAAAAAGAAGATGAACGTATAAAATTCATCTTACAAGATCCCTATTGTCCTGATAAAAGTCATATTCACAGTGTGTATGTCATTTATAAGAAGTCTATACTCGATTTACTTGAAGGTAGGATTCGTTCTATTCATAGTCATGAATTCATTAATGCTAATAAAAAGGATCGAACGATTTCTAAAGAAGATATTGAGTATGTATTAGAGATGGCCACAGTTGTGGTTCTTGCAAGTGAAAATAGTGGAGTTCTGACAAATTATTTTTATAGTGGAGTCGGTGAAAGGTTAGATCGTATTTTTAATATATGCTTAGGTTATTCTACAGACTTACAAAAAGAGAATAAATTAAGTTTGGAACGATTTATGAATGATATGAAGATTGTTGAGCAGATGGGATTGTTAGAAAAAATTTTAGGATAAGAGGCAAAGCCTAGATTTTAGAGAAATCTAGGCTTTTTGCGCTTTTGAAAAATTTATTCAACTTCATCAAATGATTATGCAAATGAAATTCTTCTGTTGACTTTCCCCTTTACTGAAAGGTTTATACTTTGATCAGATCAACAAATCGGAGGAGATGCAGGATGTTTAAAATCGGTGATTTTTCTATGTTAAGTAAGGTCCCTGTCAAAACCTTAAGGTATTATGACCAAATAGATTTATTAAAGCCTAAGCAGATCGATCAAGAATCCGGATACCGGTATTACTCAGCTGAACAGCTGCTTGAGGTCAATCGGATTTTTCTGTACAAGGAATTAGGTTTTACGTTAAAGCAAATGGGTCAGCTTCTTCGTGAAGATATTTCTGTCGAGCAGATTCAGGGCATGTTTCTCTTGAAAGAGAGTGAGATTCAGCAATTGATCGAGAGAGAACAACAG
The DNA here is from genome assembly GCF_014250435.1 of Bacillus sp. PAMC28571. NCBI lineage: Bacteria > Bacillati > Bacillota > Bacilli > Caryophanales > Bacillaceae > Bacillus > Bacillus sp. PAMC28571. Next base: position 547,081 of record NZ_CP060191.1, read on the forward strand.
AAATTAGCGCGTATTAAGGAGCGGATGCACCTCATCAAACGAGAGGGGTGTGTTGAAAAAGCGCAGGAGGTCATCATCAAATCGGTTGAAAGCAAATGTATCATGTCTTTTCAATCCCATGGAACTGTTGACGAAATCCCAACATTCTTTCAAACGTTTCATCATTTGTTACATAAACATCCGCAAGAATTGAACTCTGAGCCACAAATCGTGCTGTGGAGGGAATCACTTGCTAAAGAAAGTGAGTTCGAATTTGAGGTTGGGTATTCCGCGAAAGCGTTAAGGGGCTCTCTTCCTCAGGGAATTACGATGCGCACGTTACCAGCTGAAGAAACCATGGCGACGCTCTTATTTCATTCAGATTCTCCATTTGCGCAATCTGCTTGTGTTGACCTGGCGACATGGATCGAACATAACGGATACCGCGTGAAAGAAGATCAGCCGGGCAGAGAGATTTATTACCCATTGGCTGAAAATGAAGAAGGAAGACTCATTGAAATTCAAATTCCTATAAAAAATGAAGTCAAATCGTAAACAATGCCCAAAGGAGAAAAGCCACGATGAAAAATAAAGCCGTTGTCTATTTACTTGCATTAGCAGCCTTTTTAATTGGAACGATCGAATATATCATTACAGGCATTATTCAAATGGTCGCAGATGATTTACAGGTCACGACATCTGCTGCTGGTTTATTGGTCACATCATTAGCGCTCTCAGCAGCAATCGGCGCGCCGATTGTCATTGCACTGACCATCAATATCGACCGCAGAAAAATATTATCATGGATGCTGATCATTTTTACTTTAAGTAATATCATCACAAGTGTCAGCCATTCGTTTGAAATGGTGCTGATGACTAGGGTTTTACAAGGAATTAGTGGGGGGACGGCCATTGTGGTGGCAATGGCAGTGGCCACTCGTCTTGTCGAACGAGAAAAAAGAGGAACAGCCATTGGCATCATCTTAATGGGATTAAGCAGTTCCTTAGTTTTAGGTGTGCCAATCGGGACATTTCTAAGCAGCATGATTGGATGGAAAGCATTATTTGCAGCCATTGGATTGATCACGCTCATTCCGCTGATAGTTGTGTATAGGCGCATCCCTTCTATGAAAGAACAAGAACCGGTGACGCTAGGTATGCAATTATCGATATTAAAAGATAAGCGAATTTTGCTTGCAGTGGCAGTTACACTCTTTTATGTAGGCGGATATTCCACTTTATTTACCTATTTAACGCCATTCCTGCAAGAATCAGCAAACCTTAGCATCACAAAAATCAGTGGCATTTTATTACTAGCGGGAATATGCAGCTTTTTGGGCTCTAGTCTTGGAGGGGTTGCAGCAGATAAAAAAGGCCCAACATTCACGATTTTCTCCGGAATTATTCTACAAATCATCATGCTGATGTTGCTGGCATTTGTGTCAGGGAATCTCGTGGTCATGGTGGCGGTGATCATGATATGGATGATTGCTACATGGAGCACATCGCCAGCTCAGCAGCTGTATCTCGTCACACTTGTACCCAAATCTCCTGATATCGCATTAAGTGTCAATACATCGTTTATTCAATTCGGATTTGCTTTAGGCTCGGGGTTAGGAGGGCTTGTATTGAGCAGGACATCTATACTGCACCTGAGCTGGATCAGCGCTGGAACGGTTCTTCTTGCTTTACTCATGACCATCTTGATGGTGGCGTTTGACCGAATCTCTCAGCAGAAGAGTTTGAAGGTAATGGAGCAAGGAAGGTAACATGAACGATTTCACTAGTGAACATACAAATTTAGTTTTGTATTGTGGGAACTACTTCTTTCGGGTAGTTCCTTGGCCCATTTTGTGGGCTTTTTTTTATAAAAATTCTTATCTCTGCACTTCTGCTTTATTACTTCTGTAAATACCTGATCTCCTTGTCATACTTTTGAATGAAATTGACTCAATAGAATTGACGCAAGAACCATGAATAGGTGAAGATGAAATAAACTGTAAGATAAAGGGAGACGAATAATGATACATATCATATTTGGGGCGGCAGCTGCCGGTAGTTTAAAACAAGCAGTACGTGAAATGAAGCAAGATCAAATAGATGATATCATCGCTTTTGATGATATTTATTCGATTGGACCACTTCTACATTTACACGAAGATGAAGGACAAGCGAACCGTATAGAGTGGCTGCGTAACGTGATGTCAAATGAATATGGCTATTTTGACGACATGGTCAACGATCAGCACAGAATGCTTCAGCAAATAAAAGAGACAACAGCAGGCAGTCGTATTCTCATCTGGACAGGCAGTAATGCACATGAGCAAATTGGTTTGCGATATGCCGTCTATTTATTAAAAGAGAAAAGCATAGAATTGTCTGTAATCAATACAACGACTGCATTTGATCAGCTGTTCAATACTAATACAAGAAGAATGGATATTCGACATTCCGGGGAAATCACATCTGAAAAATTGAAGGTTTTGTACAGAAGTAAAGAGCATATTCACACAGTATCAACAGAAGAAAGAGAAAAATTACAAAACGAATGGCTTTCATTTGCTAAAGAAAATCATACGCTGCGGATATGGAAAAAAGGACAAACGATCAGCGTACCAGAAGATGAATTTGATGCTTATTTAGTGAAAATGGCTAAGCGGCTTCATCAGTCCGCGCCAGAAGACGAGTACATTGTAACTCCACGTTTAATAGGAGAAGTCATTGGTCATTTAGATCAGTATATCGGCGATGATTTTATTGAATATCGAATCAAGAAATTAATTGATCAAGAGATTTTTGATATGAAAGGTAAACTAACTTCCATGCGTTATTACTCAATTAAACTGACAGAGTTTGGTCAGCACTTCAAAAAATGGGTGTGCTGTCGAGAGTTTAAGGATCATCCCTTTGTGAAAATTGAAGGAGATTACGGTGAACCTTTTCAGTGTGGGTATTGCGAATGTCATTTAGAAAGAGATGATGTACCAATGAGTGATACACTCTTTTCAAAGATTTGGAATTGGAACATACAGTATGGCCGCTGGTTTGACGAAGAGACCGATGATTTGCTGCCAAATGGCGTAGACATGGAAAGGAAGTTCAATCAAGAAGGAGAGCGTATCACTGAAGAAGTGAAACGAGCCTTATCTCCTGCGTTTCAAATTGAATACAGCCCAAGTGAATACGCGCAATATTACATTTAAAGAATGAATTTTCTTATCACTGTACAAAATAAAGCTTTACACAATCCATCATCATCATGTAAGATATGGAGAAATTAAAAGCGAAGAAAAGGACATGAGCAATTTTTTACTGGTTACCAGAGAGGGAAGTGACGCTGAAATCTTCCTAACACAGAAAAGTTGTCTTACCACCTTTGAGCTGTATTGGGGAAATCACAGTATCCAATATCGTTTACGCCACGTTACGGCACCAGAGCCATAAAGCGAATACGCATTATGGGAATTTGGGTGGAACCACGGATATCACATTCGTCCCTTTATGAGGGATGGGTGTGTTTTTTTGTACACTCATATAGGATCATTGCTTTGAAAAGGACATGAGCAGCTTTTACGGTTACCAGAGAGGGAAGTCACGCTGAAATCTTCCTAACGCAGAAAAGCGGTCTTACCACCTTTGAGCTGTATTGGGGAAAATTGCAGTATCCAATACCGTCAATGCCACGTTACGGCACCAGAGCCATAAAGCGAATACGCATTATGGGAATTTGGGTGGAACCACGGATTACACATTCGTCCCTTTACGCGGGATGGATGTGTTTTTTTATTTCAAAAAATAGGAAAGGTGTGTCGGTTATGAGAGAAAACATGGTGAAGATTCAATTTCCGGATGGAAAGATAAAGGAGTTTCCCGCAGGTACGACTGTCGCAGATGTTGCCTCCCATATTAGTCCGAGCTTAAGAAAAAAAGCAGTGGCGGGTAAGGTCAATGATCAAATGGTTGATTTAAGTAAAAAGCTATACAGCGATGTTTGGCTGTCTATTGTCACACTTGATTCGAAAGAAGGGCTTGAAGTGATGCGCCATACATCTGCCCACGTATTAGCCCAGGCCGTGAAAAGGTTATATAACAATGTCACACTGGGGATTGGACCGGTCATTGAAAACGGATTTTACTATGATATGAAGCTCAATCAATCATTAAGCGAAGAGGATTTAGCCGAAATTGAAAAAGAGATGAAAAACATCATAAATGAGAATCATCCTATCCAAAGAAAGGAAGTCTCTTACAAAGAAGCTGAAGCGCTGTTTGCACATGATCCTTATAAGCTGGATATTTTAAAAGATTTACCCTCTCAAGAAGCCATCACGGTTTATCAGCAAGGAGAATTTGTAGATTTATGCCGCGGGCCGCATGTACCTTCTACAGGGTACGTAAAGTCATTTAAACTAACACGTGTTGCAGGGGCTTATTGGCGGGGAGACAGTCATCAGGATGTCTTGCAGCGAGTGTATGGTGTGGCGTTTCAATATCCAAAGCATCTCGCTGAGTATCTTCATTTCATGGAAGAAGCAAATAAACGTGATCACCGGAAATTAGGGAAACAGTTATCCCTCTTTATGTTTTCAGAAGAAGCGCCAGGTATGCCGTTTTATTTACCAAAAGGTCAGATTGTCAGAAATGAATTAATGGCCTTTTCAAGAGAAGTGCGAGGCAAAGCGCAATATGAAGAAGTGAGTACACCGTTTATGATGAACCAAGAGCTTTGGGAAAAGTCAGGGCACTGGGATCATTACCATGAAAATATGTATTTCTCAGAAGTAGACCATACAAGCTTTGCTTTAAAACCGATGAACTGTCCAGGGCACATGCTCATGTTCAAAAACAGCTTATATTCCTACAGAGACCTTCCGATCAGAATGGCTGAGTTTGGTCAGGTGCATCGTCATGAATTTAGCGGAGCGTTAAATGGATTGTTCAGGGTCAGAACATTTTGCCAAGATGATGCCCATATTTTTTTAAGAGAAGATCAAATCGAAGCTGAAATCAAACGGATTTTCCAATTAGTTGATCATGTGTATCGGACATTTGGATTTGAGTATTCAGTCGAGCTATCCACTCGTCCAGAAAAAGCATTAGGCAATGATGCTATTTGGGATATATCCGAAACAGCGTTAAAAAATGTGCTTGATCGTCTAAAGGTCGACTACCAGCTGAATGAAGGAGATGGCGCATTTTATGGTCCAAAGATCGATTTTCATATTAAAGATGCCTTGCAGCGGAGCCATCAGTGCGCCACAATTCAGCTAGATTTCCAAATGCCAGAGAAATTTGATTTAACATATATCAACGAAAAAAATGAAAAGGTTCGTCCAGTTGTGATTCACAGTGCCATTTTTGGTTCTCTAGATCGTTTCCTAGGTATTCTCATCGAGCATTTTGCGGGCGCTTTCCCATTATGGCTAGCACCAGTACAAGTACAAATCATCCCTGTCTCAACTGTTCACCTTGATCACTGCTTAGAGGTGCAGCAGCAATTAAGAAGTATCGGAATAAGAGCCACAATCGATGAGCGAGATGAAAAACTTGGCTATAAAATGAGAGAAGCACAAATACAAAAAATCCCTTATATCGCGGTCATCGGCGATAAAGAAAGGCAAGAAAAAACACTGAATATTAGACTGCACGGAGAAAAAACGTCAAAAGAGCTGTCTATTGAGGACTTTAAACACATGGCAGCTAAGCAAATAAAAGACAGATCGGCTGCTCAGATATGATGTGATGATTTTATGAAGAAGGATCAGACGTTCATTGAATGATGGGCGTCTTTTCATTTGCGAAAAAAGCCGAATTGACAGTAGAAAGGGAAAATATTGAAACATTTTTTCGTTAAAACCGTAATAGAGATAGAGCGCTCAACAAGAACCTTTAAAACGGAGAGGAGTATTGCATGGAACAAGCTGCCCTGAAAAAGATGAGATCGAAACAAGTAGTTACCTCTAATTTACTATTCGGCATGGTGATCTTGATTTTTTTTATTTTGATTCAAAATGTTGAAATTCAATTTACATATTTCTTTCTTTGTTTAGGAATCTTCATGCTCCTTCAAGGTATTTACGGCTTGATTAAAAAAGGATCAACAAAGTCTATCATTCCCATTTTTGAGCAGGTAGCCATTTATGAAAAAGAGAAATTGGGAAAAGAGTGGGAGAAAGAACAAAAAGTGGAAAATATTTGGAAATTGATATTGAGCGGGCTAATGTTCTTCCAATCATTTAGTTTTCAAACGATGCAAGATCCATTTTTTCATATAGAACCTAAGTTTCTCATTTTCTTATTTGTTATGGCTCTAGCCATTAACAATATAAGCATGCTTTTTCGCTTTAGAAAAATTGACCGGTCGACGGAAGCTCATGAATTAAAAGGCTTTACAAAGGAATCAAACATGATGGCAATGGCTTTAGGATTATTATCAGTGATTGTCATATTCGGATTTATCGTTATCTTTTTTCTTCCATAAAACTGAATTTTGAGGTGAAACAAATGAATGCAAACATTCAACAACTGATCGATCAGACAAAGGCGAAATTTGGTTTAGATCTTTACTATTTAAAAAGACACAGTTTTCATCGCTACGTCAATATGTTCAATGAAACGGTTTATACATTGAATATGGAATGGTTTCCCTCTCATGAAGCTGAACCCGAGGACGATGATCTAAACCCGGACGGCACAGCTGTGATTGACGTGAACTTAAATACAGGCCAGATTGAAACGGTCATTTTTGTCATGGACAAAACCTTCGCGAAGAATGGTGTCACATTTAAGAGGCCTTATCCAGCTCATGTCATTCAATGGATCGAACAAGAAACAGGATTGGTCTATGGTGAGCATTTTCATATGCATCAAAAGGAGAAAGGGGAACTTTTTTTCGAAGAAGCAATAGATGGTGTGAAAGTGACGCCTTCAGGCAGAATCGAAGTGAAATGGGATGAACATGGGCAGCTCATTCACTTTACACATCATGGGCCATTTATGGCAAAAAACCTACTAAGAGCTGAAGAATATGCGCTCTCTATTGATATGGTTGAGAATTTAGCCCAGCAGCAAGTGCAGCGGTTTGATTGGCCATCCTTCGAGCAGAATCGAATCCGCCCTATATATGCGTTAGAAGAAATTTATGTGAAGAACGATGGAACAGGAACGATACCGTTTGAAATTGGACGTGAAGAAACGCATTGTATCCACATGCATCAGGTCATGGAGTGGAATGAACCGTTAAACAAAGCTTTTGAAAAAAAGGAAATCGATATAAACGAGGACATTACTGCTGAACAAGCCTTCTCACTGGAGCCTTCACCGGATACATTCCCGATCTCAAAAGAAGAGCAGGCTGCGTGTATCAAAGCGGTTCGAACCTTTTTGGCGCAAAAATATTCAAAGGATACAGGGAAGTGGGTGCTAAAAACACTCCACCGTGATCATGGCTACATCGAAGCGATATTAAAAACGAATGAGCAAGAAGGCTGTGGTTTTATGGATAAGATCAAGGTCTTCATTGATGCCAGCACTTTTGAAGCTATTAATTACATAGATAAAAAAGAGATGTTTCAAGTATGCGGGATACTCAATCCATCTCAAACAGTTAGTGAAATCACCATATCTCAGAAAGAAGCCTTTGAAACATTGAGAGAACACCTCGAACTTACACCCATCTACGTCTATGACGATGTGCAAAAACAATATGTTTTATGTGGCAAGCTCGACTGTCATGATGGTGTTGATGCAGTGAGCGGTGAAGTGTTCTCTTTGACAGACCTTTCATAACTTTTAAAAGAACAGTGAGCAACTGTTCTTTTTTATCCCATTTTCCTCTTTTTAGAATAAAAATGGAATTTTGTAGAAGGAAGTTGTCGTTTCATCACGAAAGAAACAGATAAGAATATGATCATAGGTCCATCGATTGGAATTCGTATTTCATATAGTAAACGTCATACATATTGAAAACCCATTGCAGTCAAGTTGATCTACAAATCTTTTAGAAGAAAAAATGAAATCATGTCTCTAGTAGTAAGCGAAAATAGGCGGACTGAGATCATAGGATGAGTTGAACATGTTTGTTTTTAGGTAAGCTTAAAGCCATAAATAGAAGAAAGTGAGGATATCTACCTTGAGTACATTGGAAGTGTTTCGTCAGTTTTTGGTTGACCATTATCCTGCGTTACAAGATGAGCTTTGGCTAAAAGATGTTGATACCCTTCGAATTTCTCCTATTCTTCATCCTTTTCTGAAAAGCAAGCTGCCAGAAGGAATCGAAAAATTCACTTGTGTTCTATTCACGCAGCAGACAGATCAAACCGCTGCACCGCTCAAAGTCTACCTTTTATTAGATGAATATGAGCAATCGCTTTACGCCATTGATTTGATGAATGAACAAATAGCGCTTCATTAATACAGAAGCAAAAAAGCTGCTTGAGAGCTCCTCAGCAGCTTTTCTTGTGAATATTAGTTTGTCATATCAACCAATCTTGAGTGCAAGTTGTCCACTTCTTTCTTTGTTGGAAAAGAGCTGATCAGCAGAGTAGACCGTCCTAATTGATTAGGAAGCTCAGTATCGGTCACAACCATATCAATCCCAAGTTGATCCATTGTCAGTTCATTTAATGTATTTTCTGGACTTGTGAAAATATGAATGAGAGGAGGCAATCTTAATTTAATTAAATCCGCAATAAACAAACTATGATTATAACCTAATGTTGAAATGACAAAAATGTTCAACACGTTTCTCCGATCCATTTCCAAATGAACAAGCCCCCTCCAGTTAGAAGTAATGATACGAATCAATTCTCGTTCATTTTTCACAAAAGAAGCAAGTATATCGTCTGTTTTTAACTCTTGGATGATATGAGTAATCCTCGAATAGAAGTAAGGAAGCTGTTTTTTTACCTCTGATAAATACCTCGATTTCTTTTTGAAAAGGAATCCATCTCTTACGGTAATTTCCCTAGAATACACATAATATTGGAGCAGAATCAGTGTCATCGCCTTGCGATTAGCCACCTCTTGATGAAAAATCAACTCCAATTGATTGATAAAGGAATGAATGGCTTCGAAGAGGTGTGGTGTATGCGATTGAAAGAACGTCAATTTTTCTTCGACAGTTTCAATTGATTTATAATGGCCAATAGCTGGTTCAATCAATAGTAAAAAGACAAATTCGTGACGATCCAACGTAACACCAAAAGTGTCCTTTGTCATTTGGCAGACGTGTTCTTCTAAGTTTTTGATTTGTTTATAGATACCTTTAGCTGTAGATGTTTGTTTTTCCTGATCCATTGAGTATCTATAATTGCGTCGTATGGTAAAATTTTTCCTCACTCGGTGTATGGAAACGGCGAGCCATAGGCAAAATTTATCTCTAGCCACATCAGGTAGATTGACTTCGAGCACCTGAAATAGCTTTTGTAAAAAATCAACTGCATCTTGCTTTTGAATATCTTCGAATGGCCAAAGCCTGCTTCCATACACTTCAAACAAAAATTCCACAAAAAATTGACGAATCTCCTTCTCATTTCCATGGAACTGCATACTATCTGGTCGTAACTCAATGTCATACGAGATAAGAAGCGAATTGATTTTATGAATGGTGTTATACAATGTGGATCTACTGATATTCAGCGTGTCCATCCATTCATAGAAAGACCTGTTTTGTTCAAAGAAAACGCCGTCAATCAATCGAATTTCAATCGTATCTTTTAGAATTTCTTTGATATAGTAGTCGACTCGTATCGTCTGTGTATAACAAATGGATATGCCTTGTCTTGGCTTTATGTGGATTAACGGCTCTCCGTTCTCTGTTTGGAACGACTTCATTTGTTCTAAATCGCTTTGAATGGCACGAACCGAACCGATTTGTTCATTCGATATCTCTTGAAGGCTCCACCACTTATCTTTTGATACAAGCAGTTTTAAAATTTTTATCCATCTCTTTGATTTATTATCAATGAGCTCCATTAAACAACTAACTCCTTCCCTTGGCTTGCCTCTATATGATGAAGTTCACTTAAAGAACATTTGATTTTCTAAATAGGCATAAAATGATTTTAATGTTTAGGCTAAATCGTTTTGTCTTCACTTTTCATGATAAAAGAGAAAAAAATTAGACGAAAACAAATGTTATTCCCTGATTCTCCATATATTTCTTTTAAAAGGTGGTAAGTAAGCCATGAATCCTATAAAAATGGATCATTTTAGATATTTAAGTTTATTTTTTTGCTGATGAAACGGTAAATGTAAGAATAAAACGCAGCAGCTTTTTGATTACCATATGAAAGGGAGTAGAAAGGAAGGCGATTTATATAATGCTGAACTGACGCACCTTACATACGATATGATACATGCTTGTTTCATATGAACGAACAATATGTGAATACATGCTTATATATGCATGTACACATCATTTATTGTTCATTCCAGTATAAATATAAAAATTCACATTTAATCTTTTCACGATCCTCTCACTATTCCCCATTTCTATAGACCCCAATCCAGTTACTCTATCCACTACTCATGATGACCTTTCAAGCTCATGATTGATCAACTCATTTTATTCATAGGGTCTTAAGGTGCCATTTTTAGAAAATATTGATCAGAAGCGGAGTGATTGATCTGACAGTATACAAATGATTTTTTTATCGTTGTTGAAAAATAATTTTAGAAAAGGGTGGATGTATTGAAAAGAATATTGTCGCTGGCACTCATTACAGTGCTAGTCATACAGTCTAGTATATTAGGAGTCTTGCCTTTAGCAGGGGCACAAGCAAAAGAAATTCAAGAAAACATTTATGGGGATATTGAATTTGCTGATAGCGAAGGCAATAAGTTATCAAGCATGGAAGATCCGCAAGTAAGAAAGGCCACTGTGCATTGGTCTATAAAAGGAATTGATCTAAAAAAACAATATCCGTATGTTCTCACTCTTCCTTCAGCCATCCAGGTAGAGAAGGAGCAGAAGGAACCCATTACTGTGGGTGACATACCTGTTGGCGAGTATACCGTTTCAAAACAAAATGAAGTGACGGTGAAATTTAAAGAAGATGTTGAGATCGATCCAAATTTAGAAGGATCAATTGACATCGATGTCACCAGTATAACTCAGCAAGAAGAGAAAACAAAGCAAAATAAGGGTGAAGAAAGCCTTCCAAAAGATGACTCAATCTCATCTGAGAAAGATAAAGCTTCTAACAATCAAGAAGCCGCTCAAACGAAACAAAACGATGAAGATGAATTACTAAAAAACAAAGTGAGCGTGTCTAAGCGTGCAGGGCTGCAAAGTGTTTCAAAACAAATGCAGATACAAGAAAATCTCCTCACTGATGCGAAATTAATCTTTGAAGATCAGGAAGGAAATTCAGTTGAAAAGCCTGATATTAACTCGCTGATTTCCATTAACTATGAGTGGGCCATCCCGAACGGTCATAGCTATAATGGCGGGGATGAATTCCATTTCAAGGTTCCAGAGGAATTAGTGATTTATGAAAAAATCGATCGTCTTGAGATGAAATTTAATCAGGCAACCATTGGTTATTTTTCTGTAGATGAAAGCGGAAATGCCTCCATCGAATTCACTGATTTTATTAAACAATATTCAAATATCCATGGAACACTTCAAGTGTGGACGCAATTAGATAAAAAAACTGTCATTACTGAAGAAAAAGAAGTGGTCATTACCCCGATTGAAGGAAAGGATAAAATATCAATCCCGATTCAATACATTCCAAATGGCCCAAACGTCTCTAAAAAGGGAGAACCAAATCGTTCTTACAATGCTGAAACCATTCAATGGACAGTAGATTTTAATATGGATTTAGAAGATGTGAAACAAGCGAAACTGTTAGATCCGATTCAAGAAGGTCAGGCGTTAAAAAAAGATTCAATTAAGCTTTATCGTATTGATACAAAGCTAAATGGAGAAACATCGATTGGTCAGCTGCTTGACGAAAACCACTACACAATTGGCCAAACAGCAGATGGTCAAGATTTCACGATTGAATTTAAAGATGACGTTCATCTAGCTTACCGTTTAATGTATGAAACGGATATTACGAATCAGGATCAATCTGCATTTCGTAATAAAGCGTCCCTTGTTTCTGGTGATAAAGTGATCAGTTCAGCAGAAGGAACAGTGAATGTGACAAGAGGCAGTCCTTTAAATAAAAAAGCCGCCCAATACGACCCAGTCACACAAACAATTACATGGGAAATTCGTTATAACTATAACGAAAAAAAGATTGCTGAAAAGGACGCTTTGTTAGAAGACTTCTTTAACGGCACACAGGCGCTGATATCTGATTCCATTCAAGTCAAAGAAGTCACAATTGATCAGAATGGCAACGAAGCTGGAACAAAAGCGTTTGAAAATTACGTGGTTCAACCTCAAAAAAAGGATGAACAAAACGGGTTTACCTTGCAATTCAATCAAGATATTCAATCAGCTTATCTCATCACCTATCAAACAAAAGCAACCGAGCGGATTTTTGAAGCTGAAGAGATTATCAATACGGTAACAGCTGGCAAAGAGAGCAAACAAGGGAAGCAAAGAATTGACCAGCAAATCCTAACGAAAAATCATGGAACACCGAATTACAAGACCAAGACCATTCCATGGCGTATCACCTTCAACAAAGATCAACAAACGATGAACAATGTGACATTAAAAGATACGTTTACAAACGAAGGATTGACGCTGCAAAAAGATAGTTTAAAAGTGACGACAGGTAATACAGTGCTTGAAGAAGGCACAGATTATCAAATCGTTGAACATGCAAATGGATTTGATATTCAATTTACGAAAGAAATAAAGACAGAACATACCGTCACATATACAACGTCTTTTGATTATGAAAAAAGAGCAGATAAAGATCAAAAGAACTTGCGTAATCATGTAAAGCTCGAATGGGTAAATGAAGATGGCAAGGATTTGACGAAAGAAAATCAATCTGTCTTCACCCCTGACACATACACGCAGTCAAATGGCTTCAAAAACGGAACTTATAATGCAAAGAAAAAAGAAATCACATGGAATATCGGTGTGAACTATAACTTGAAACATCTAGAAGAGGCGAAAATCGAGGATTTCATTCAAGGAAATCAGCGTTTGCTTAAAGATTCAATCACCGTCTATTCGCTTGATTTACAAGGCGGGGAAAATGGAGCAGAAGAAAAAGAGGTATTAGCGAAAGAACATTATGACATCAAATTCCTTGAAAATGAAAAGGGAGAAACAGGCTTCGAAGTAATTTTCAAAAAAGCCATTGATTCTCCATACAAAATCACGTATCAAACAAGTGTTGAAGGAATGGATTTAGTACAGAAAACCTACGAAAATAAAGCGACCCTTTATAATGGGCAGACAAAAGAATCTGATGTGAATGCAGTGGTGTCCATTCCAAATGGGGGGAAATACACGAGCAAATCAGGAAATCAGCAAGGAAAAGTCATTGATTGGAAACTGAATATCAACTTTGGTCAATCAACAGTTCAAGATGCGACGATTATAGACCATCCAAGCAGTAACCAAGCCATAATAGAAAACTCATTTCATCTCTATTCGACGACAATAGATGAAAAGGGGCAAGTGACAAAAGCAGAAGAACTGGAAAAAGGGAAGGATTATGAACTAGACCTTGAATTTGATCCAGATTCTTTTCAAATTAAATTTAAAGAAGAAATCACAAGACCATATATTTTAGAATACCAATCTCTCATTTTAGATAAAGTGGGAAGTACACTTCAAAACGAAGTAACGTTTAGAGGTGAAAATGTAAAAGAAATCAAAAAGGAATCCGAAGCTTCAATTGTGGTCAAACGCACCGCTGGCATGGGAGATGGCACAGGATCGATTGGTGCTTTAACCGTTAAAAAGGTAGATGCGAGTAGTGGAAAAGCGCTAAAAGGAGCAAGCTTCTCTCTGACAGATGCTGCGAGCGGCATCGTCATTGGTACAAAGACAACAGATGAAGAAGGAGCTCTTCGATTTGATCGTCTTCTGTATGGTGATTATATCGTGACAGAAGAGAAAGCACCTGATGGTTATATTAAAACCAAGGAACCGATCCATGTCACGATTGATCAACCTTACGAATCAGGAGATCAAGCGAAAACAGGAAATAGCATGACGGTGCAGAACCAAGAAATCCGCCAGCATGTCAAGTTAACGAAAAAAGACAAAGAGACGGGTGCAGCATTAGAGAATGCAGAATTTGAACTGAAAAATGAATCTGGAGAGACCGTCCAAACCGATTTGAAAACGGACGAAAAAGGAGAAATCCTTTTCAAACATCTTGAGCCAGGTTCCTATTATTTTGTGGAGACAAACGCACCGAAAGGCTATCAATTAAATCAGCAAAAATGGCCGTTCACCATTAAAGAAAATCAAACAGAAACAACGACTGTCACCGCAGTAAATGACATCATCAAAGGCTCAGCAGAATTGAGCAAAATAGGTGAAGGCGGAGAGCGACTAGAAGGTGCACAGTTCAAGCTCTTAGATCAAGACGGGCATGAGCTAAATGGTTCGCTTGTCACAGGAGAAAATGGCAAGATCACGATAAACGAACTAAGGCCAGGTACGTATCAGCTCATTGAAACAAAAGCACCTGAGGGTTATGTATTAGATGAAACGCCAATCAAATTTGAAGTACCACTTGATCCAAAGGAACCAGTCGTCATTTCGCAAAAGAACCTATATGAAACAAGTGCATTAGAAGTGATGAAAGAAGGGGAAGATGGCAAGAAGCTTCAAGGTGTTCGATTTGAAGTCTTGGATCAAAATGACAAAGTTGTGCGTAAAGATTTGACAACAGATGAAGATGGGAAGCTTTTGGTCGATAATCTCAAACCGGGCAAATATCAGCTCGTGGAGACAGAGAGTGTTGATGGTTACCAAAAGAATAATAAACCATATCCTTTTACCATCGAAGTCGCACAAAAAACACCAGCAGAGATCAAAGTAATCAATGATCTTAAAACTGGAGCTGTCCAGCTCACGAAGCTCGGTGAGAAGGATGATGTGCTTGAAGGAGCAGAATTTAAGCTTGTAGATGCAAATGGAAAAGAGATCAAAACAGGTCTCGTCACTGATCAAAACGGGAAAATCATCGTCAACGATCTGAAGCCTGGAACCTATCAGTTTGTTGAAACGAAGGCGCCATTCGGTCACGAGCTTGACGAAACACCTGTCACTTTTGCTATTCCATTTAACCCTGAGAAACTGGTTAGTGTGACAAAAGAAAATAGCCGCATTACAGGCGGAGTGCTGCTGCACAAAAAAGGCGAAGATGGGAAATCATTAGAAGGGGTTGTCTTTGACCTATCTGATGATAAAGGAAAGATAGTGGCAGGAGGAGAAGGAATCACAACCAATCAGGATGGAAAGATCACCTTCACAGGGCTAAAACCTGGAACCTATCAATTTGTTGAAAGAAAGAGTCTTGAAGGCTATGAATTGAGTGCGAAACCACTTGTCTTTGAAGTTGAATTAGGTCAAAAAGAGTTGATTCAAGTGGAGGCAATCAATCAGCTCAAGAAAGGTTCTGTAGAACTCACAAAAATAGGGGAAGAAAAAGAAAGATTGAAAGGAGCAGAATTTACCCTTTTCAATGACGATGGTAAAGAATTGATGTCAGGTTTAACAACCAACGAGAAAGGCATCATCACTGTCAACGATTTGAAACCAGGCGCTTACCAATTGGTTGAAACGAAGGCTCCTTTTGGACATAAACTAGATGCAGAACCAGTAGAGTTTAAGATTGATTTCAATCCAAAACAACTGGTGAAAGTGACAAAAGAAAATATTCGGACGACAAGTGCTGTGCAGCTTCAGAAAAAAGGAGAAGATGGTCAGTTGCTCAATGGAGTGACCTTCGATCTGCTTGATGAGCACGATCAACGTATAAAGAAAGACTTAAAGACAGACAAAAACGGTCAACTAACAGTCGATCAACTGAAGCCAGGAACCTATCAATTTGTCGAAACAGCAAGCATTGCCGGCTATGAATTGGATCAGACACCTGTCTCATTTACGATTCGTTTAGGTCAAGACAAACCAGCAAAAGTAGAAATGATTAACAAGCTGACGCCGGGAGCAGTGGAACTGACCAAAATCGATGATGAGGGACATCCGCTGGAAAGTGCAGAGTTTGCTCTTCTGAGTAAAGAAGGGAAAACGTTGAAGAAATCACTTGTAACGGATCAAAAAGGAAAGCTTCACATCAACGATCTAAAACCGGGACAATATCAATTCGTTGAAACGAAAGCACCTCATGGCTATCAATTGGATGATAAGCCGATCCTGTTCACAATTGAGAAAAATCAGCAGAAGCCGCTTCAATTAACAGCGAAGAATCACTTGATCTTAGGAAGTCTGCGTATCATAAAGGTAGACCAGCAGACAGATAGAACCTTAAAAGGGGCATCCTTTGACATTCGTACAAAAGCCGGGAAAACCATAAAATCTGTGACAACAGGAAAAGACGGAGAAGCCATTGTCAAAGGGCTTAAACCTGGAGAGTATCTACTCACAGAGACGAAAGCTCCAGATGGTTATGTAGCTTTAAAGAAACCGCTCGCTTTTACAATTCAAATGGGCGAAGTGGAGATAAAGACAATGATTGTGAAAAATGCACCAGTGAAGAATGAAGAGGACCACACGAACCCTCCAGCTTCAGATAAAGGGGATCAACATCCGCCTCATGACTCAAACGGTGAGCTGCCAAAGACTGGTGAAGAATGGCTTCGTTATTTGATGTATGCAGGGATTTTACTAGTAGCTTCTGGAACTGTTCTTCTTGTTGTCAGAAGAAGAACCATTCAGTAAAAGGAAGGAACGAGTGTATTGATGAAAAAAAGAACCTTATTAGGCAGCTTTTTGGTGGTCACGGGGCTGATGCTCATCTCCGTTCCTTTTCTATATGAGTGGCGAACTTCTCAAGAGACAGCAGCAATGGAACAGGCATTAAAGATGATTAAAGAAAATGACAGTGATGCCCTTTCTTCTATTCCACATTTAACTGTGTCAGAAGAAGACCTGCGAGATGTGATGGAGCTAGAGATCCCGTCAATTGATTTAAACGAAAAAGTGCTTCCTGTTACAACAAAAGAAAATTTAGGTATAGCACTGACTCAAATTAAATCTCATCAAATGCCAGGTGAAGGGAATTTCACGATTGCAGGGCATAGAGGGTATAGAGGCGACCGTCTTTTCCGTCAGCTGCCAGAGGTGCCTAAAGGAGAAAAAGTTGTCTTACATCATCAAGCGGAAACATACGAATATAAAATTGTCAGCTCTGCTACGATTGAACCGACGGATGTGGATGTACTAAAGGATCGTGGGAAAAATGAACTGACATTGATCACTTGTACACTTGATGGTCAGAAAAGATTTGTCTTAAAAGGAATACGAATCAACGCTTCAAAGAGTGAGAAGCCGTTGGATGTATAACACCAACATAATAAATGATGGATGCGATGGAAAAGCAGCGCTCACGACCGATATGTTACACCAATTGTTATCAGAGCATTATCCAACTTTAAAAAACGAACGTTGGGATGTTGATGTAGATACAATTCGGGCTTCACCTATTCTTCACCCTTTATTAAAAAGAAAGCTGCCAGTTGGTATTGAAAAATTCACCTGTGTTTTGTTTACGCAGCAGACAGCAGCTTTTGGAGAGCCTTTGATTGTGTACTTTTTATTGGATGAGAAAGGCGAATCGATTTACGCAATGGATCTCTTGCTCGAGCAGCAAGACACCCATTAAACGAGAAATAAAAAGGATTAGCGGGTTTGATTTTAAGGTGGAAAAATAAAATCAGTTATATCATGAGGACTCTAATTCGTATATGAATTAGAGTTCTTTTATTTGTTTATATATAGTCGTTTTACTAACTTTATTATCTACTAAGAAGTCCGCTGCCTAGCAGATAGTCTCCAATGTTTAGATGATAAAGATTTTATAAAATGGATTGAAAACAGAGGTCATAATCACGATTGGCGACCAAAGAAGATCATCTAATTTTTATCCTTTCCCTGTTTCTTCAGAAGGAATATCAGAAAGTGCTAAAGATAATCATGTGTTGACTCCAAAATACTGATAAAATTTATTTAGATATTCCTTAATTATAGGTGTGGAGGTAAAAGCATGCGAAAAGAAGACCCCCAATATATTTTTCATCATGATAAACGACCAGAAGTTGTTCATGATTTAGTCGATGTAGATGAAAATTCCACTGAGTTATTAATCACAGGAAAAACAAAAAATATTGAAAGGTTGAAATCTTTTTCTAACCTGACGAAATTGTGGATTTACAAAGTGAACCAAAAAGGAATTCAATACGATCTTAAGCTTAGTTAATCCCAAAATGCTCTTTGTGCATGAACTGAGAGTCGAAGATTTATCAATCATCAGTTCTCTTAAAGATGTTGAGGTATTGGCACTTGAATGGAATACAAAGGCACAAAGTTTATGGGGTTTATCAAAAAATACGTTTTTAAAATCTTTATCCATAACAGATTTTTCAAAGTTGAATGACATAGCCCCTTTGCAAAAAAACACTGGTTTAGAATTTCTACAATTGTCAGGCGGGATTTGGAATACATTAAATATAAATACTCTTCACCCTTTAAGATACCTCAAAAATTTAACATATCTGTGCTTATCAAATATAAAAGTGAAGGACGAGTCTTTGGAGCCGATATCGGAATTAGAGGGACTCAAGGAACTTGAAATTTCGAACCAATTCCCGACAGAAGAATATGCCAGGTTATCCGTAACCCTCCCAAATACGAAGTGTGATCGTTTTGCACCATACATCTTTTTATCAAGTCCTATTGTAGATAAAGATGTGATGGTGATTGGAAAGCGAAAGCCGAAATTAAATTCAAAAGTTGATGGGGCAAAGTTGCAAAAATACGAAGAACAATTTAAAGCGTACCAAGAAAAATTTATAAATTAACTTAAAAAGCAATGGAAAATCAATTCCATTGCTTTTTGTATGGCTAATACCATCATAAACTTTTTCTTTCTTGTGATTCAATTACGCAAATAACTTCAGCCCAACCACACCAATCACAATCAGCAGCAAGCTGAGTATACGAATCATGTTTTTCGGCTCTTTAAATAAAATCATATTAAACAAGACAGAGCCCGCCGTTCCAAGACCAATCCAGACCGTATAGGCAACGGATACTTGAACGGAAGAGAATGAGGCGTATAAAAACAAAAAGGATAAGGCAAACCCGCCGACAAATAAAATGCCTGTCGTGATTTGCTTTTTCTTACTAAACATATTGAGGCCAATGGTTCCGCCGATTTCGCAGGCAGAGGCCAACAGTACAAAAAACCAGCCCATGTTATACCGCTTCTCCTTTCTGCTCATGTGCATCTCCATCAGACACTTTCAGCCCAATAATCCCGAGAATCAAAATGCCCATAAATAAGAGTTTTTCAAATGAAAACGAACCGCCGAACAGCGCATAATCCATCAAAGATGTCCCTATCGTTCCAACTCCGGCAAACACGGCGTACACGGTCCCTGTCGGTAGCTTCTCGCAGGCCTTCATTAAAAAATAAAAATCAACTGGGATCAGGCAGATAATGATCGCCCATTCCCACACAGCATCAGCCCTATTTAAACCAAACACCCAAAGTAATTCGAATAAACAAGTGAGTGCAACATACATCCAGCTTTTTTTCATCGTATTTCCTCCTAAAAACTCAAAAATGACGATTCGTCATTTTGAAATCAAAAAAGAGCGTACAGCAAGTGCTGTACTAAGTTAAGGTGTCTCTATGCCAAGTGCGTAAAGAAGAAATTGCTTCACCTCTCGCTTTTGAATCAGAACCTCTTCTGTATCTGTTTCCGTAAACAAGTACATTTGCTCAGCAGACGATTCGAGTAAACCGATAATAAATTTGGCTGCATATTGACAGTTCAAATTCGCACGGACCCTTTTGTCCTGCTTTGCTTTTTCTAGAAAAGCAGCGACCCATTTGTAAATCGGCTCATAAATATCTTCCCATTCCTTTAAATGCTCGGTGGCGGCTAAGCCTGAGTAGGTCAGGGCAAGGACATCACGGTATTGTCTTGTAAAAGCAAAGATGAATTCAACAAGCGCATCTGCTTGATCGAGGACATCTGCATGCTGAGTTAATTCCTTTTCGATTGCAGGCACCATCTGTGCGATGAGATGTTCTGCGATTGCAGGCATGACGGAAAGCTTTGAAGGAAAATATAAATAAAACGTTCCTTGCGCTACTCCTGCTGCTTTCACAATATCAGAAATGGTCGTCTTTTCGATGCCTTTTTCTTTAAACGCATCAATCGCAGCAAGCATAATCTTTTCTCGTTTCGACATATCATCACCGACCTTAAATGACTGAATGTCATTCATTTTAGCGGGGGAATGACGATTTGTCAATATGGTTTTCTCTTCATTGAATGTGAGAATAAGTGATGAATAGATGCGGGCAAGCCTGAATAACCTGTAAATATGGCAAGCATCATCATGTGAGAAAGGGGCAGCTCTCTGTATGACTTCCAGTGCTATGTTTTCCATTGCTTATTTTCTCCTGCTCGTCCCGCTCTATTTACATATGAGATACAGACAGGCAAAAAAGCACAATCGTTTTATCTATTTGCGGACAGAATTGGTCCTTGCCAGTCTGTTTATTTATACGAATGTTTTACTATATTTGACGGTCTTTCCAAATCGTTTTTCCGCCCCAAGGGATCAGGTGAGTGTCAACCTCATGCCTTTGCAGTCCATTTATCAAAATCTTCACGCCTACCATCACGGCTATCCAAATCTTGTCTTTTTAAATTTAGCAGGCAACATATTGTTATTTGTACCACTCGGTTTTTTTCTATATCAAGCCTTTCGAACCATGCGCTGGCAAAAGGCGGTTCTTGGGGGCTTTCTCCTGTCAACCATGATCGAATTGCTCCAATGGATGTTCTCGCAATCTGGTATCATTACAAGAAGCAGCGATATTGATGATATTCTTTTAAATACGCTTGGCACAGCGCTAGGCTGTATCGTGTATCAGATCTATCGAAAAAGGAAGGAGAAAACCTGAGTGAAGCGAGTTTGTATCATTCCATGTGGCGCAAAGAAAATTTGGGATGTCGATCCAGAAGCAGGGAGCCAGCCAGCGAACCATGTCTATTTAAGTCCCCTGCATCAGCGTACGAAAAGCTATGCTCAAACGTTCTTTTCAGACTGGATGATCTTATCAGCGAAGCACGGCTTCTTAAAGGCAGATGATATCATTCACGAAAATTATGATGTGGCTTTTGGTACACCGCATTCTGACCAGATCACACGAGAAGAACTGAGCCGGCAATTTCATCAAAAAAATCTTTTCGCATATGATGAACTGGTGGTACTAGGTGGAAAAAAATATCGAAAAGTGATCGATCCTTTATTACAGCCTCATCAAAAAGCAAATTATCCGCTGGCTCCATATAAAGGAATTGGCTACATGCTTCAGGCGTTACATCAAGCAGTGGAATCGAAAATAGAACTTCCGCCGCATATTTAACACATTCACATCTACCGATAAGCAGGGTTTTGATCATTAAAAAGAGAATAATTGAAATAGCGATGCTGATTGTTTCATATCTTTTCAGCAGCCACTAGCATACCCGTATCGCTCGGATGATGTGGCTCTATGAAAAAGGGAGGCGTATGAACATGACAACCATCTATTTAGCTGGTGATTCGACCGTTTCATCTTATCCAGATCGTCCTGTTCAAGGAGGATGGGGAGAGTTTTTACACCGCTATACAGCGCACGGGGTTAACGTCGAGAACCGTGCCATTGGTGGAAGAAGCTCAAAAACATTCATTGAAGAAGGATGCCTTGATGACATATTGGCTGACATTCAGCCAGGAGACTGGCTTTTCACGCAAATGGGGCACAATGATGCTTCCAAGGAAAAGCCTGAGCGGCATACAGATCCTTTCACAACGTATAAAAGCTACCTGTCTCAATATATTCATGGAGCAAGAGCAAAAGGGGCAACACCACTTTTATTAACGCCAGTCGGCCGTTTTCATGAAAAAGACGGAGAATTTATCAATGATTTTCCTGATTACTGTGCCGCTATGAAAGAATTAGCCGATGAAGAAGAAGTTCTTCTCGTCGATTTAAATACCGCAAGCCTTCAGTTTTATCAAATTTCCGGCATAGAGAAAACGACCTCTTATTTTATGCTGTCAACAGGAATTGAGGATCGCACGCACTTTACAAAAGAAGGCGCAGATGCGATTGCAAGACTTGTTTCTCTTGAATTAAAAGACCTTGGTTTAACCATTGTGTGATGGATGACAGGACGAGTGAGCGCTCGTCCTGTTCTTTTTTGCAGAAAGCTATTGATTCCCCTCACTAGAGTAGACTACAATAGATACATATGATAATGAGAATCAATATCACTGATAAATAGATCATTCGATGGAAAACTGGAGGGACTCAAATGACAGAGCAGCTTGAATTGTTTGACGTCACCATTATTGGCGGCGGGCCAGCAGGCATGTACACCGCCTTTTATAGTGGGATGCGGGACTTAAAGACGAAGGTACTTGAGTACAACGAAAGCCTTGGCGGAAAAATCCTTCTCTATCCTGAAAAGGTCATTTGGGATGTCGGCGGTTTGCCGCCAACAAGAGGAGAACAGCTGATACAGCAGCTGGAAACACAGGCGAAAACATTTGAACCAGAGATTGCACTGAATCAAAAAATCACGTCATTTGAGCGAGATGAACATAATCACATCATACTGACGGCTGAAAATGGTGATCGTCATTTGACAAAGACCCTCATATTAGCGATGGGTCACGGCATTCCAGTTCAGCGGAAACTTGAAATCGAGCATGCAGACCGCTATGAAGTGACAAACCTTTATTACACTGTCCAGGAGCTCAAGACATTTGCAGGGAAGCGGGTTGTGATTTCTGGAGGCGGCGACTCAGCGGTTGACTGGGCAAATGCCCTTGCACCGATTGCTGAAAGTGTCACCGTCGTGCATCGCCGTGACATGTTTGGCGGACATGAGAAAAACGTCGCCAACATGAAGGCAACTTGCAAACGAATTTTAACCCCGCATGAACTAACAGAGCTGCATGGTCAAGGCGACAAAATTGCTGCGGTCACCATTCAAAACATAGAGACAGGTGAAAAAGAACGAATCGAAACAGATGCTGTGATTGTCAATCACGGAATGAAAGGCGATCTAAGTGTGCTATCAGAATGGGGCCTTAAGCAAGGTGAATGGGGACTGATCGAGGTCAATGAAAAAATGGAAACCAATTTACCGGGCGTCTATGCGGTAGGCGACTTGTGTACACATAAAAGCAAGGTTCGCTTAATTGCCGGCACGTTTGTTGATGGAGTCAATGCACTGAATAGCGCAAAGCTGTACATCGAACCAGAAGCTGAAAAAGTGGCATACGTTTCCTCTCATAACGAACGCTTTAAAGAGAAAAACAAAGAATTACAAACAGCTGGAGCTCGTTGAAGCATTCAAATAACATAGCAAAGTGCTGCCCGTATGTGGCAGCACTTTTTATATGGGTCCATTAATTGCGAGGCGCAAATAACATCACACTGACTCCAGCCAAACAGATCAAAGCACCCATCCAGTCATATAGATCAGGTGTTTTTCGATCGACCCACCAGCCCCAAAACACAGCAAGAATGACAAAAACACCGCCATAGGCAGCATAAACCCGTCCGAAAGTCGGGAACTGCTGAAAGGTTGGAATGATGCCATATACAACCAAGATGAGGCTGCCGGCGATCCCGAAGCTGACAGGTTTTGCTTCACGCAGCCAAAGCCATACCAAATAGCCGCCGCCAATTTCTGCTAAACCTGCTAATAAAAAAAGAACAATCGTCACCATCATATACGGACACTCCAATTTCTCCAATTTACACCCTATTATGACATGAGGAAAGAATGCGTTCTACCTCAATTGAATGGAGAGGAGCGAAGGGGAACATTTTGGCAATTCAAACGTAGTACATATGGAGGTGAAACACATGAAAACATCCATAGAAAAAGACCTATTTCTCTTATCAGTCAGACACGTATGTATTGCCATTTATTTTCTTGTGATCCCATTTGTAGTCCCAATTTTTTATCACCCATCTCCTTTATCGATTGCGCTTATTGCACTTTTTATAACTCATAACTTAGCAGAAAGTATCATTTGGCTATATAAATCGAGAAAGATTAGAAAGCACCAGTCAGGTGACTTATCAAAACGCGGGCATGTCTTTAGCCAGCTCGTGCAAAGAGTTGAACAGCTCCTCATCCTCAGTTTTGTCATTGTATTGATCAATGAATGGATACAAGGAAGGGCGGATCTATCTACACTCTCATTCACTCTTTTTCTATTGATTATCTTTTTTCTACAGCACGTCCAGTTTTACTACGTTCAGCTATTTTTTAAATCCCACAGCTGGTTCACTTATGTTCCTTCTTTGCAAAAGGCACGTCCTTCATATATGGCGAGGGAGCGAAAGGCCCTGAAAAGGTCATAAATGTGCCATCACTCGGTTGATCCAGCCATAAACATCAGAAAATTATGATAAAATGTGGAAAGAAAGAATGGAGAAAGGGAGTGCGAGCGAGTGAAAGCAGTTGGACTATTGGAGTATTTGCCGATTGAGCATGAGCAAAGCCTGATGGATCAGGAGGTCGAAAAGCCTAAGGCGTCTGGCAGAGATGTACTCGTGAAGATAGAGGCTGTGTCCGTGAATCCAGTTGATACAAAGGTGAGATCACCGAAGGATCAGAAGGAAGAAAAACTGAAAATTCTAGGCTATGATGCAAGCGGTACGGTTGTTGAAGTGGGCGAAGCGTGTACATTGTTTCAGCCAGGTGATCACGTATACTATGCGGGAGATATTACGCGTCAAGGGTCGAATAGTGAATATCAACTTGTGGATGAACGTATTGTGGCGAAAAAGCCTGCCAATCTATCCTTTGCAGAAGCAGCCGCGATGCCCCTTACAACAATTACCGCTTATGAGGCTTTATTTGACCGGATGCATATGAAGCGGAATGCTGAAGGTTCAACCTTGCTGATCATTGGTGGTGCAGGCGGTGTTGGGTCTATCGCCATTCAACTAGCCAAATTAGCGAAGGCAAACGTGATCGCTACCGCATCAAGACCAGAAACAAAAGAGTGGTGTCTGTCATTAGGTGCCGATCATATCATTGATCATCACCAGCCGCTTTTAGCGCAGCTCGAGGAAAAAGGAATCGGCGAAGTGGATTTTATTTTATGCTTAAATGATACAGATGGACATTTCAAAGGCATGGCAGAAGCGATAAAACCGCAAGGCACGATTTGTACCATTGTCGAAAATCAGCAAAACCTAGACATTCAATTACTCAAAAATAAAAGTGCGGCATTTGTATGGGAATTCATGTTTACACGTCCTATGTATGAAACAGCGGACATGATCAAACAGCATGAGCTTTTGACAGAGGCGGGTGAGTTATTTGAGCAGGGAAAAATAACGCATACCTTAACAAAGGTTCTCAGTCCGATCAATGCTGCTAACTTGAAGCAGGCACATCAAACGCTTGAGCAAGGAAAGATGATTGGAAAATTTGTGCTTGAAGGATTTGAGAGAGGAGAAAGCGTATGACGTCATTACAATATCCGATTGGCTTATATGAACCGGTTGAAACAAAAACGAAAGCACAGCTTGAAGCATGGATTGATGAGCTGGCCGCAATCCCCGAAGAGTATGAAGCGGTGACTGCACCGCTGACAGATGCTCAGCTTGATACACCTTATCGCCCGGGAGGATGGACTGTTCGTCAGCTCATTCACCACGTAGCAGACAGCCATCTAAATGCATACTTACGATTCAAACTTGCTCTCACAGAAGATACACCTGACATACGTCCATATGATCAGGAGGGATTTGCCTCACTTCCTGACAGCAAGGCGCCCATCAGTTTATCCCTGCCTTTGATCAGCAGTCTGCATCGCAGGTGGGTCACTTTACTGCGGGGAATGTCAGAGGAGGACTTCAACGCTTCTTATTATCACCCTGCCGATCAACAAACGGTGTCCTTATATGATGCAGCAGGAATGTACGTCTGGCATTCAAAGCATCACCTTGCCCATATCACGGAATTAATCAAAAGAAATCAGTGGAATTAAAGGAGTAAACGCATGTCTGGAAGAAGAATTGTCGGCGCCATGTTTATCTGTATGGCGGCATTGTTTTATATAGCGAAATATGCTCTTTTTGAGATACGCTATAGTAACAGCTTAGGCTCAGAAAGAACGATTGAGGAACTTGAACAGCTGATTCCTGGCGGTACGTGGATCATCATTTTTTTCCTCATCATTGGCTTAGCCCATCTTTTATGGGATGACAGGGAAGTGATTCGTAAAAATCTTTTCACACCAGATCGACAAGTAGAAGAAACAAAAAAGACGGACAACAAGTGACCGTCTTTTTCCCTTTTCATGTTTAGCCGCGTTCAGGACGCAGTGCTTTTTCTAAGATAGCAAGGCCTTCATTGACTTTTTCTTTTTCCTCGTCATTGAGCCGCTGCAGGGAATTTTTGATTTTTTCGTGTCCTTTTTGATAAATACTTCTGAAGATATTTTTCGCTTCCTCAGTCAGTTCTACGACAATGATTCTCCGGTCACGCTCAGAGTGCTTTCGCACGACAAAGTTAGACTGTTCTAACCGGTCAAGCAGACCTGTCATATTGGACAAAGAAGCGCCCATTTTTTCAGCGATTTCAGATACTTTGAGAGAGCCATGGTTATTGAGCAGCATGAGCACCTTCATTTGAGGCATACTCATATCAAGCTTCATCCATTCAGAAACATCTCCAAGACCTGCAGCTGTGAGCACTTTCATATAAAGAACCCATGTCTTTTTTTCTTCTGGAGATAGAATCTCTTCTTTTAATACGGTGGTGTCATGAATATTATATTCCACGCTTGTTCACTTCCTTTAAGCGGCTCTTTTTCTTTATATTACTGATTTTTACTTCTAATTGAAAGGTTCGTCAAGCTTTTGAATGTTAAACTGCATGAATCAAGTGGTATTTGTTGTATAATAATGTTCAGTTGAAATAATGAAGCAACCTAGAAAGTTGGGAAAAACATGTGGAACAAAAAAACGGGTATGACGATCTTAAAAATGCTTTTTCCGATCGTCATTATCCTTGTCTTGATTTTTGTCGCGAAGCAGGAGCTGAGCGGACTTTCCATTAAAAAGACGTTTTATATTATTGACAGCTTGAACCGAATGGACTTGTTTATTCTTGTCTTTCTTGGACTTGTCGCGGTTTTATCGATGTCCTTATATGATTTTATTTTACGAAAAAGCCTTGATATGCCCATCAGCGGCTGGAAAACGATACGCATTTCATGGATTGCGAACTCCTTTAACAGTGTTCTTGGATTTGGCGGTCTATCAGGAGCAGGGCTTAGAACGCTTCTCTATAAGGAGTACATAACAGATACGAAAAAATTGCTGAAAGGCATTGCCCTTTTGACTTCCTCTGTCCTTTTGGGCTTATCTATTTTCAGTGATTTGATCTTGGTCAGGGTGCTTCCTGTTGAAAGTATTATCAGCCAGGAGCCGTGGCTATGGGCATTTGTCATTATCTTTGCCTGTATTGTACCGATTTATATCGTCATGGCATCCATTCGAAAAAGCTCGATCGAGAGCGGTGAAAATGGACTGAAGCATCCAATTTACGCTTATATCGGTGCATCGTTTTTAGAATGGCTGGCAGCTGGACTTGTCATGTACATGGCTGTCGTCTCTATGGGGATGAATGTCGATGTCCGAATAGTCTTAGGTGTATTTGCGATTGCGTCAATCGGCGGTTTAATCAGTATGGTTCCGGGCGGATTTGGTTCGTTTGACCTTATCTTTTTACTGAGCATGCAATACATTGGTTTTGATAAAGAGATGGTGCTGACGGCGCTCGTCTTGTACCGCTTCGTGTACTCGATTTTCCCGTTTATCTTAGGGCTTTGTCTAGCTGCTTACGATTTAACGGGAACGACGCTTAGACGTCTTGAAGGCAATCCGAAAATGGCACCTGCCATTGAAACGACGAACGTTTTAATTGTTTTGCACCGTGCTTTATTAATCCGTTTATTGTACGGATCTTTATCGATTTTAACCTTTGGAAGCGGCTTGCTTATCATGGCATCTGTTGTGCTTCCAGTCGATCGATTAGGTGTGATTACCAGCATTCCGCGCTTTCTGTTATCAGGATTTAATGGTCTTTCTTTAATGTTCGGAATCATTCTGATGATTTTGTCCATTGAAGTGTATAAAAGAACGAAAAGATCATACGTGCTGACAATGATCTCTTTAGCAGGCGGTTTTGTGTTTACTTTGTTAAAGGGGTTTAACCTCAGTCTGATTTTTATTTTGCCAGTCATCATGGCTGTGTTTTTCTCACTTCGAAATCAATTTGTAAAGCAGCAGGCACCTTATTCCTTGTATCAGTTTGTGGCGGCTGCCGCTGGTTATTTATTCGTGCTCTTTAACTATAATGTTATTGGCAACTTTATTTGGACAAAAATCGGGCATTTCTTGAGTAAGGATTACTTGGTGCATAATGAACGGCATATCACGATGACAAGCATGATCGCTCTCATCGGTGTCCCGCTTTTCTTCTTCATTAGTAAACTGATCTTTAATAAGAAAGCATTTCCGATTGGAGAAAAAGCAGATGAGGAAAAACTAAAAACGTTTTTAGAAGAAAAGGGCGGAAATGCCCTCAGTCATCTTGGCTTTTTAGGCGACAAAAAACTATTTTTCTCAAGTGATGGAGAAGCAATGCTTCAGTTTGGGCGAATTGGCCGCTGCGTCATTGTGCTCGGAGATCCATCTGGACGTGAGGCGTCTTATCCGCTTGTACTTGAAGAGTTTTTACAGGAGACAGAAAAAGCCGGCTACCGCGTCGCTTTTTATCAAGTAGAACGAGAAGGGATGGCTCTTTATCATGACTTAGGCTTTCACTTCTTTAAGCTTGGGGAAGAAGCCATGGTCGATTTAGAAACGTTTACTCTGTCAGGTAAGAAAAAATCAAATTTACGAGCTGTGGCGAATAAATTTGAACGAGAAGGCTACACCTTTGAAATGCTGGAACCTCCCTTTTCAAATGAGTTGATCTCAACCTTAAAGCAGATTTCTGACAGCTGGCTCGGAAAGAAAAAAGAAAAAGGATTTTCGCTCGGTTATTTTCAAGAAGACTATCTTCAAAAAGCACCGATTGCGATTCTAAAGGATGAGCAAGGGCAGATCATTTCCTTTGTATCATTGATGCCGATGTATCAAGAAGGGGAGATTTCCATCGATTTAATGCGTCATATGCATGATGCACCGAATGGGATGATGGATGCGCTGTTTATCCACCTATTTCAATGGGCGAAAGAAAGAGGCTACAAATCGTTTAACATGGGAATGGCACCTTTATCGAATGTGGGGACGTTCCATCAGTCCTTTCTTACGGAGCGTTTGGCGAGTGTTATTTTCAACAATGTCAGATACATGTACAGCTTCAGCGGTTTACGGTCATTTAAACAGAAATATAAGCCTGAATGGCGCGGGAAATATTTAGCGTATAAAAAGAATACGTCACTGCCTGTCACAATGGTACTTGTCACCAAGCTGATCGGGATGGACCCAAATCGAAAGCGCCGTCCATAAACCAAAAGACCTTTACCTTTCACTAGGTGAAGGTTTTTTTAGACAAAAGAATAGCAAAAGTGGTAAAGTTGAAGGGTAAGGGGGATGTTCATATGACATTAAATGAATGGTTTACAAAGGGATTAGCTGAACGTACATATGTACACAACATGGAGAAAAACCGGGAAAATCTGCTCACGGTGTACAACCAGTATGCAATTCATCAAAAAGAAAAAGAGCTGCTCCAAAAGCTGCAAAAGAAAAAGCTCAGAGCACTTGTCATCACAGCGGATTGGTGCGGAGATGCGATGGTCAATGTTCCAATTTTCATGCGTATTGCAAATGAAGCACTCATTGATGCGCGCTATTTCATTCGAGATGAGCATCTAGACCTGATGGATCAGTATTTAACGAACGGGACCGCAAGATCGATTCCGATTATCGTCATCATTGATCAGGACGGGAATGAAGTGGGCAAATGGGGACCTCGCTCAGCAGAGGCGCAGCGCTTTGTCGACGAGAAAAAACCGGACAAAGATGCACCTGATTATGAAGAAGCTTTTCAAGTATTTGCGAAAGAAGCCGCACATCACTATACGACAGACCGCTACTTATGGAAAGATATTGAGAAAGAAATAGTAGAAGTTTTGGCAAAAATATAAACCAAAAGACTACTTCGCCGCAATGGGAAGTAGTCTTTTTTTATCTTGTTTTTGCGTTTTACCTACAAAACCACCGCATAAAGATGTAGAAAACCGCAGAATTCTATCAAATACCGCAGAAAACCGCAAAGCACCACGATTTTCCCAACCACTTTTAGTTGAAAAACCTCATATATGCTATGAAATCAATGATTTTGCCCTTATCCAAAGGCTCATATAACGCACAACGGTTGGCTTTTTCCCAATACAAGAGGCCCAGCAACTATAGTAATCTAGTTGTAATCTCCTTTGAACGAACTAAAAAAATGATGGAAAAGGACAGGCGATCAATTTATGAAAAAAATCATTTATCTCGATCAAGAAAAAAAGAAGCTCGCTGAATCGAAAAAAAGAGAACAGCGTTCCATTAAATCACTGAGGCTGCTTGTGTTTTATGACGGACAAAGCCCTGCATGTGCAAAAACGATTGATGTGTTAAGATCACTCGATTGGAAAAATCGGATTCACTTTGAATCCTTTAGACACTCGCAGCTGCTCAGGCTGAATAAAATCAGTGAAGAGAAGGCGGAAAAACGAATTGTGTCTATTTCCCTAGCCAAAAATCAAAAGAATTCAGGGATTTATACTTGGCTGCGTATGGCCTGCCATATCCCTGCTTTATGGGGAACGGTCCCATTCATCGTGCTCAGTATTTGGCTTGGATTTGGACAGCATGCGTACGATTTCTTTGCAAAAAGACGGTATATTCATTCTGTCAAACGGGTGAACCATCATGATACAGATCAACAAGAGACCATTTAATAAATAGAAAAAGCATGACCTTCGAACGGCAGAAGGTCATGCTTTTTTGTAATAGGGAAGATATACTGTTAAATGATCGAGCAATTTCTTTGTATAGGACTTATAGGCCTGCTCATCAAGCTCAGCACCTGCATAGGTAAGTAAGGTCCTAAGAGCAAACAAATATTCACTGTGCAGCTCATTGTGTTCAAAGTAAGGAAGGGCTGCTTCGACCAAATAGGTTTTCAAATCAAGTGGGTTTTCCTCAATCATCAATTTATAGATTTTGATCATATATAAACAGTTTGGCTGAATACGAGGCTGTTTTAACAGCTCGTGTATGTAGGGAAGTGCTTTTTTGCGGTCATATTCAGCATATAGTGTCGCAATTTCATATAGCGTTTCACAGTAACGATCTTCTATCTGTTCTTGATTAAAGTAATTGAGTGAATCTAGTAAATAAGGCACAGCTGAAGAGAAATCACCTTCACGTTTTAAGAGCACCCCGTAATAAAAATAAGCGGACATTTTAATATAGGCATCAGGATGAAGGGACGTGTGCAAAATCACTTCCTTTATATATTTCTTCGCAGTCTGATAGGCTTTTAGTTCAAGTGAGATCACGCCGTGAATGAGTGTACAGTGAATAATCCGCTTGAAATTGTTCTTTTGTCTATATAAATCCATCGCTTGATGTGTCGCTTCAAGCGCATCACCCAGCTGTCCCATGTTTCCAAGGGCTTTTGCATAGTGATAATACAAATCACTTTGTTCAACTGAAGCGTAGGAAAAACAGCTTTCAAGCTTTTTCAGCCCATCTTCAAGCTGACCAATTTTAATTTGATGAATGCCGTCAAGATATTCAAAAATTTCTTTTTCCGTTTCAATAAAGGTTTTTTCGAATTTTTTGAGCACGCGGTGTGTTTTTAAGGCAAGCGGCTGTTTATCCGTTAATAAATAAAATTGAAATAAGGACAAATGATACTGAATACCTAAATCGAGCGAAAAGAACTGCTCCTCGTGCTGAATGATCATTTCTGCATTTTGTTCAGCCTGATCGAGAGCATAGAAATACATATTCATTTGAAACTCATCCAAAAGTGACAGCAGATGACGCGCCTTTTGTGACAGCTTTTCTTGGCTGATGCCAAGCCGTTCAAGCAGCAAATTGATCGTATCTTGATTGGCCTCCTTTGAGCCATTTTCAATTTTACTTAAATGAGAGACAGAACAAATTCCTTCTGCCAATTCAGATTGGGTCATATTTTGTTTATAACGGTAGAGTTTAATGATTTGTCCAATATTGATTTTCATTCCATCCAGAAGCCTCCCTTCCAATCATGGTTGAAAGCCTTTTGACAAAAAAACCAGATCAGACAAAATGGGAATACTTGAAAATCATTTCATCATCTTGGCTTTTTTCTCAAAATTTGTTTAAAACGTAATATGATTGTAACATTACTTGAAAAAGTCAAACAACTATTTAGACGGGGAGGAGGGATTCTTGATTTGCAACTGCATGCGATGACGTTTATAATGTGAATGAGAATCAATTTCAATTAAGTTGATTGAAAGGATGACATATCATATGCCAGAAACGAAACAACAAACAGAAGCGTTAACGGTTCGAGACGCTGTCAGATATAGACGATCGATTCGAAAATTCAAAGACACACCGGTGACGATTGAGCAGCTTCAGCCGCTATTAGAGGATGCAGTCTATGCACCGAACCATAAAATCACGGAGCCGTGGCGCTTTTTATATGCGGTGACGGATGAAGCGAAAGCGACTTTTGTAGAGCGCTTTATTGCTTTCTTTCAGCGCAACAACCCAGATGCAAAAGAAGAAAAAATCAATCAATACAGAGAATACTTTTCTAAGGTTCCAGCGCTTTTACTTGTCGTGCTAAAAGAAGACGAGAACCCTGTGGTGAGAAATGATGATTTTGCCGCTGTCAGCGCACTTATTCAAAATCTTCAGCTGCTTGCGTGGGATCAAGGGATCGGTATGGTATGGAAGAGCGGACGTATTTTATACGACAAAGGCTTTCAACAAGACATGGGATTAAAGGAAAACGAACGGTTTGCTGCGATCCTTCATATAGGTTATCCAGAAGAGGTGCCTGAGGAAAAATCACGCCAGAAAGCATCAAGTCTTCTTACTGAAATCAAATAAAAGAAAAGCAGACCGCTGAATAAGGTCTGCTTTTTTACTTATTGTTTTTTGGCGCGCTGATCGGCCGCTTTCATACGTGCCATTGCTTTTACGTCATTCGGATCTGCAAGTTCTTTGGAAAATTCAACATATTCGCCATCCGTCTCTTGTGCCGCGAGCTCGTGGTTGGATTTTTTGTGTTGGTCTTTTTTCAAAGCCTTTCCCTCCTTTACAAGATCACTTTAGTTATGTGCTTGTTGGAGGGGAATATCCGTCTTATTTGTTTCTTTTTTCTGCTGCTCTTTCCGCTTTTTTGAATTCCTGCTGATACAGGACTTCTTGGGTTTTCTTCAGCTTCGAAGTTGGCTGGTGTTCTTTTTTCTTCATCAAAATCGCCCCCTCATATCATTTCTAATAGGATGGGTGTTTTTGACAACATTTATTCCTTAGAATGCAAAATTGCTTCTTTTAGTTCAGGGTGCAAAAAGTCATAAGAAGAGAGCAGTGCTTTTTTTGGCAGAGCACGCTGACCTTCTAAAACAAGTAATGACATTTCACCAAGGGCCGTTTTGATCACAAAAGATGGCACTTTCAACCAATGGGGGCGGTGAAGGGCAGAAGCAATGGTTTGTCCAAGCTGTTTCATTTGAACAGGATTCGGTGATGTCACATTGAGCGGGCCTGAGAGGTCGTCATTATGAATCGCATAAGCAATGAGATGTGCCACATCCTCAACATGAATCCATGAAACCCATTGCGAGCCAGAGCCGATTGTCCCGCCGGCAAACAGCTTGTAAGGAAGTGTCATCAGTGGCAGTGTCCCTTTTTCGCCTAACACGACGCCAAAGCGGGTGTAGACCGTACGAATGCCGAGTGCTTCAATCTTTTGTCCCTCAGCTTCCCAAAGTTTTGATGTATGACTTAAGAAATCAGTATCTGTAGGATGTGATTCCTCCGTAAAATCTCCTGTTTGAGATGTGCCATAAATTCCGACAGCACTTGCTTGAATCAGCACAGATGGCTTTGATTCCTGCGCTTCTATAATGCGTCTTACCTCTTGTGTTGATTTGAGACGGCTGGAGAGGATGCCTTCTTTTGCCTTGTCTGTCCAGCGTGTAAAAATGGATTTTCCAGCAAGGTTAATCCATACATCGATGGCAGGCAATTCATGCTCAGGTGCAGCACCTTCAGTCAGCCACTGCACATAATGTAAATGATTTTGTTCGGATTCCTTTGGATTTCTTGTTAAAATATATAGATGATGTCCCTCAGCAGCGAGCACTTTTGTGACATGCTGGCCGATAAAACCGGTTCCTCCGGTAATGGCGATATTCAATTGACATCTCTCCTCTCATATACATACCTATATCTTTCACGATTTTGAATCAGAAGAAACATCCTGACTGTTTTGGAAAAGGAGTGATCACAGGATGCCCTATATTACAAAAATTTCTGCTCAGAAAAACAATACCGAGCGGGTCAACATCTTTCTTGATGAAAAATACGCCTTTAGCGTTGATTTAGATGTGCTCGTCCAGCATGATTTGAAAAAAGGAAAAGAGCTGGACGAAGCAGATATCATTGAGATTCAATTCGGTGATTCAGTGAAAAAAGGATTTCAGCAGGCCGTTGATTATTTATCCTACCGCATGAGATCAGTGAAAGAAGTCACCGATTATTTAACGAAAAAAGAAATCCCTGCACCTGCTATTAGTGAAATTATACACAAATTGAAGCATTATAAGTATGTAAATGATCTTGAATTTGCAGAAGCCTATGTCAGCACCCACCGGAAAACGAACAGCAAAGGACCGTCCGTCCTAAAAAAAGAATTGAAGCTCAAGGGGATAGACGATGACACGATTGAACAGGCGCTATCGCAATACCCTGATGACTTACAGCTGGAGGAAGCTGTAAAGCAGGTTCTCAAGCTTGTCAAAAAAGAAAAAAATCGTTCTGCAAAAGAGATCGAGCAGCGCATCAAGCTGCAGCTGCAGCGAAAGGGATTTTCGTTTGAGATCATTGATAAAGCCCTTCAAGAAGCCTATGATGGACAAGAAGAGGAAAAGGAAGAAGAAGCCCTCCTTTATATGCTGGAGAAGGCAAAACGCAAGGTAGGGTATGACGGATCATTTGAAAAGAAGATGAAAGTAAAGCAATTTTTATTCAGAAAAGGCTTTGATCTTGATACAATTGATCACGTTTTAGACAAAGGGGAATGACAGATGGAAAAACGCTATAGTGAGATGACAGAATACGAATTGAAGCAGGAGATTGCCGCCCTTTCTGAAAAAGCACGAAAGGCTGAGCAGCTTGGCATTGTGAATGAATACGCAGTTTTAGAACGGAAAATCGATATGGCGAAAGCCTATTTATTAGATCCAGCCTCGATTCAAACGAAAACAACTTATCAAATTAAAGACACAGAAGAAGAGTTTTATGTGGAATATCTAAATGGCGTTTTTGCATGGGGATACAGAGTATCGGCTCCAAATAAGGAAGATGCCCTGCCGATTTCAATGCTGACGCAAAAGGACTGATCCTAAAAGATCAGTCCTTTTCTTTACTTCGAACGCTGTTTACGGACGTTGTTCTGAAGTACGATGTCGTGCTGCGTTTGCTGCGTTTCTCCGTTGACCTGAGAGGCAGAATGTTTTGCATTTGCCCATGGTTGAGGGTAAGCGGTTGTCCTTAATTGAACAAAGTCTGCCATATACGATTTCCCATTTGAACTCATATCTCAAGCACTCCCTTTGGAAAAATTAGCGTTTCCCTGATGCCCTCATACGTTCCTGTGGACGTGTGTTCGTTTCACCATTCGGCCGTTTAGACGCATAAGCATCTGTAGCGCCTGGTTCGCCTTCAAACTTGTGATTTACCTGATTTGGAAAGCCTTTTGCTTTATTACGCATATCGATTCCCTCCAAACAATACAAATCATTTGCGTCTTTTGAAGACGTAAGGGTAGTATATGAAAAAAGAAGTTTTTTTAAAAAGGCACTTTCTGCTAGATGAAGGAGGAATACACATGGAACAATACTTTGAGCGACTAACAGAACAACTTATGGAAAAAAACAATATGCTGACATATGACGAAGCACGTACATGGGTAGAGCTGCTTTGGAGTGATTTTGAAACGACTTATGCAAAGGCTGGCCGCAAGTATAAAGGACAGGAAACAACAGAACGAATTGTCCAAGAGTGGATCGAGAGCTACGGCGCGCAGCTGCATTTATTTCAAAATAAACAATCAAAGGCAAACGAGCATCTGCAACAAAACAATCGAGGGCTGCTTCACTAAAAGGTTGCCCTTTTACTTCCATTCATCTTTTTCAATCATTTGGAAAATATACTAATGAACAAATAACTTTATGACACAATACCCAGTCTGTGATCGAAATTACAGGCTTTTTACAATGATTAAACTTAAAATTACATTAAATTCATCTTACCGAAAATCACTGGAAATAAAACTCTGATATAATGAAACGATTAAAGAGACATGTAATTTATGGATAATAAAAAAGTGTTTCGTTTTCTGACAAAAAAGGAATAATGAACATATCAGACTATGTGAAAAAAGTGAAGAGAAGGTGCGATATGGAACGGGAACTGCTTTCTGTTATAATTCCTTCTTACAATGAAGGTGAAAACATCAGACGAATCTTTGAGGCACTCGAGGAAGAGTTTCGCGATTTTCATTATGACTTTGAAATCATCTTTGTAAATGATGGAAGCAAAGACAACACGCTTCAATACATGAGAGAGCTCTCTCGCAAAAGTGCAAAAGTTAAATATATATCCTTTTCGCGTAACTTTGGAAAGGAAGCCGCTATTTTGGCAGGTCTTGAACATGCAAAAGGAGCAGCTGCGATTATTATGGACGCCGATCTGCAGCACCCGACGTATTTAATTCAGGACTTTGTCAGAGGGTATGAAGAAGGCTATCATCAAGTCATTGCCAAACGGAATCGGAAAGGTGACAGCAAGCTGCGCTCTTACCTGTCATCCATGTACTATAAGGTGATGAACAAGGTAGTAGAAGTGGACTTGCGTGATGGCGTCGGGGATTTTCGTTTAATTTCACGCCAAGCCATCGATGCATTGCTTCAGCTGAAAGAGGGAAATCGTTTTTCGAAAGGGCTTTTTTGCTGGATTGGGTTTGAAGAAAAGGTCATCTATTATGAAAATGTAGAAAGACAGCATGGTGATACAAAATGGTCACTGAAGAAATTATTTAACTATGGCATAGATGGCGTTATTTCTTTTAACAACCGCCCACTGCGAATTTGTTTTTATACTGGCATACTGATCTTATTTCTCTCATTGATTTACATCGTAGCCACCTTTATTCAAATCGTCAGAACGGGCATTATGGTGCCGGGTTATTTTACTTTAATATCGGCTGTGCTGTTCCTCGGAGGTGTCCAGCTTTTGAGTCTAGGTGTGATTGGAGAATATATTGGCCGTATTTATTATGAAACGAAAAAGAGGCCGCATTATTTAATCCAGGAATCAAATGTGATGGAACAAGAGACAAGCTCAAAGGAACAAGACCGAGTGTTAACACAGTTATTTAAATAACGTGGAGTCAAATAACCGGCAAGCACGAATCGCTTGCTGGGTTGTTTTGTTTCAAAGAACAGTGGATCTTTTGTGGAAAGGATTTAGATGATGAAACGTAGATGGATAATGATAGGAATGTGCCTCATTCTCGCTTTATTAGGACACTCCTTTTTCTTATATGAATATACGCAAGGCCGGTACATGACAGGAGATGGAGACGGAATCTCACAAATGCTCCCATTTAAAAAGCTGCTTTACGATGAATACGTCAAAGGGAACTTCTTTTATTCCTATCAATTCGGTCTAGGCGGCGGTACATATACGCAATTAGGTTATTATTTCACAACGTCGACTGTCTTTATGGTCACGGTCGCTGTCGTCTGGCTGATGAATGCACTTCATCTTATCCAGTCAACGGACATCCATTTCTGGGCAAATGCCGTCATTTGGCTGAGTGTGATGAAGCTGACGCTTATTCTTTTCATCGCTTACCGTGTGCTTCTTTCCATGGTCCAGCATAGGCTGAGTGCATTAACAGGAGCCGCAATTTACGGATTGTCTATTGTGTATTTTCGGCATCAAACGTTTTGGGAGTTTTTCACCGACAGTATGATGTGGCTCCCGCTGCTTGTGCTTGGGGTTGAACGGATTTTCAAAACGGGTAAGCCGGCTTGGTTTATTGCGGCGTGTAGCCTGATGCTTATCAACAATTTTTACTTTGCTTATATTCATTTTATCTTTTTAGCGATCTATCTAGTCTTCAGGTATATCATCAAGCTGAGAAGTGAGGAGAATGGGTGGCGGGTGTTCTGGACGCTGGTGATTTCTACGCTGTTATCCTTTGGAATCAGTGCTGCCTTTTTTGTTCCGTCTGTCTATGGTTTTCTTAATAATATAAGACCGCCATATGATCAATCTATACCTTGGTTTGATCTGCATGATCATCTGCTGTTTACAAGCAGGGTGTATTTATTACCTGTGATCTTTCTCATTTGTATGTTCCTCGTTCCGCTCTATCGGAACAGGTGGTTTTTTATGTTTACATCGATCAGCGTTCTGCTTATTGTTTTTCACTACAGTCCAAAGATGGCGAGCGTGTTTAATGGTTTTTCAGCACCGCAGTACAGATTTGAATACATTCTTGCCTTTACAGTTGGAGCGGACGTAGCCATCACCATCAAGCATTTCTCGCAAATCGAGTGGAAGTGGAAAAAGCGTGCGGTCTTAGGCGCTTGGATCGTGTTTCTTCTCGCAGTCATCTTATCAGAACGAGCAAAGGGAAATATGGATGTTGTTGTATTTACAGGCATAGGGCTGCTTGTGATCAGCTTGCTTTTCCTTGTGATTCATGCGGAAAAACGCCAGCACCTTCGTCTCTTTTCAGCTGTGCTCATCGCTTTCAGCTTACTGACAGCAGGCGTGTATCAGCAGGGCTACTTATCTGAAAGAAGCAATATTAAGAGCGTATCAAATACGTATCTGAATAGTGAGGCATATGCTGGACATGAACAAATGAAGCTCATCCAGCAGATTCAAAGCCGCTCTTCAAAAGATCCGCTTGCCCGGATTGACTGGATGAATGGCGTGCGCAACAATACCCCGTTATTTGAAGGCTTTCAAGGCATGAGTGCGTATTCAAGTATATTGAATCAGCATTTGCTCAATTTCTATTGGAATGACCTGCAAATCGATATGGGACGTGAAAGTGTCAGCCGTTATGCAACAATGGGGGACAGGGTGAATTTATACAGCCTGACCTACGGAAAGTATTATATGAGAGACAATACGATGCCTTACTCACCACCAGCTTATTTTAAGCCAATATTG
The DNA here is from genome assembly GCF_014250435.1 of Bacillus sp. PAMC28571. Classification (NCBI taxonomy): domain Bacteria; kingdom Bacillati; phylum Bacillota; class Bacilli; order Caryophanales; family Bacillaceae; genus Bacillus; species Bacillus sp. PAMC28571. The sequence goes on from NZ_CP060191.1 coordinate 586,770, forward strand.
GAAAGCGAGCATTATAAAGTGTATGAAAATACACGGCCGCTGCCATTTGCAAGAACAACAAGCACGATTTATTCAGAAGAATCCTTAAAAAATGCCTCAGCGCTTGATAGAGAGCATGCAATGCTGCAAGGTGTGATTTTAGACAAAAAAGGAAACGCTGAAATTGAGATTACGCCAAATCGAGTCAAGGATACAAACATTCATACGGAACAAGCCGTATACGAACATGGCGTGCTTGATGTATACGGAGAAACAGGCGGCCTGAATATCACGCTGCCAGATGATATGGCCCGCGCTGGAGATGTGTATGTGAGCTTTTATGTGAAGCGGACAGACCGTAACGAAGGATTTCAGTTATCCGTTGACAACTACGTCACCTCACGAAAAAGCAATACATCCATCTACAAAACAGGCGTCAATGAAGTGACGATTCGAGTCCCTGCAGAAAAAATCCTTTCCATTCGAGTACCAAAAGGGACGTATGAACTCGATCAACTGAAGCTGTACCAAGAGCCTTACCGCATTCTAGAAAAAGCATATGAAAAAGAAAAACAGGATAATGGCAGCCAGCAAGTAAAGCTCGAAAACAACCGCTTTACGATTTCATATGATAACAAACGTGGCGATGATTATATGATCTTGCCAGTACCATATGAAAAAGGCTGGGAGCTCACGGTAAACGGAAAGCAGACAGATATTGAACAAGCCAATTACGCCTTTATCGGTTTTCCAATAGAAAAAGGCAAAAACGAGATTGTGCTAACATACTATCCGCCATATATCAGAATTCTCGCGTTGATTTCACTCGTCAGTTTGATCGGTGCGATCCTATATGCACGAAGAAAACACAAGAAACACCACTTTTCATCATAAGTGGTGTTTTTTTATCTTCCAAGGGCTGATCGATTATATGAAGCAAATCACTAAGCTTCTTTCTCAAACGAAAACGTCGCATAATCAAACAAAAAATGAAACAACCAAAGGCTTAGCGCAAAGAGAACTTCCTCAGAAGTAGATAGTAAAATGCCGCCCACCAATTCATCTGATAAATAGACAGCACCCCAAATAAACAAGAGATGAATTGAAATGGCATAGAAAACGACGGAGCGTTTTTTGGAACGGCACTTTTTAACAACCCTCATGAGCACATGCTCCACATGCTCAAAGGATATCCCAAGTACCACATAGATGCCCATAAATAAAAGCATCGATAAAATCGATTGATAAAAAGCACCCGTTAAATGAAAGAACAGCACACAAAACAACAAAAATATGTAACAGACAGCCGACGCCGCCATGAGCCATTTCAGCCCTTGCCATAAAGCGTGAACAGATTGCTGCATAGGTGAACAAACACTCCTTTACATGAAGATACCTGCAAAAAGGACAGCCTTTTTGCAGGAAGTTATATGTTAATCCTCTTTTTTAGGCGCAGCGATCACAGGATGTTTTTCAGTATCAAGCAGTTTTAAGAAATCTTCACCTTGATCTAAATGATCAAGAACAAGCTGTTTCGGTGTGACCGCAAGCCACTGATTGAGTGAAATGTCTGCATAATGATCGCTCTTAAAGATTTCTAAGAAATAAAGCGGTTCGTCGCCTGTATTTTCTACATAATGCCCCATCGCAAATGGGACATATCCAACGTCTCCCGCCTGATAGTTGAAGGTTCTCGCATGTCCATCAGAAGCAAATACCGTCATTCGTGCTTTTCCAGAAATGAAATATTGCCATTCATCCGTATTTGGATGCCAGTGCAGCTCGCGAATGGCACCTGGATCAACTTTCACAAGAGCAGATGCAATCGTTTTAGACGCTTTGAAATTGGTAGAGTCCGCAATCCACACTTGTCCGCCGCTTGATGTAATCGGCTCCTGTTTTAACAGCTCATATTTAAAGGAATTCGGGACTTCTCCTTGCTCTGTTTTCACCTTGTCACATTCAAGGGAACCAGGAATTCCTTTTTGGAAAATATACTTTTCTTTCTCTGGCAGCTTGTCAAACTGTTCTTTTGTCATACCGAAGTTCTTAAGCACGACTTCCTCTGGCGTGTGGGCAAGCCAATCGGTTACTTGGAACGTACTATTTTCTGAGAATGACCCATCATCAAACACAAGCAAGAATTCAGCTCCCGGTTCAAGTGCTTGGATAGAGTGCGGCAGGCCAGAAGGGAAGTACCACAAATCACCCTCAGTCACATCCTCTGTAAAATTGCGCCCCTCTGCATCAACCGATGTAATCCGGGCTTCCCCATAAATCATGTACGCCCATTCTGCTTCCTTATGCCAGTGAAGCTCACGAATCGCACCAGGCTTTAGCCGCATATTAACAGATGCAAGACTTTTAGAGATCGGCAGTTCACGTACTGTTACCTCACGGGCGTAGCCACCTTTTTCTAAACGATTGTGTGTATCAGAAAAAGAATATTTCAGGTTGGAGACCGTTCCATGATCGGTTTCTGGCGGCGTGAGCATATCTGGATTTTGTCTGTCCCGCTCGAGATTACGTGGAATTTTGACCGTTGCTCCTTTTTCTCCTCGAATCGGCTGTGGTATTCCATTTTGCTTTTCACTCATGATCAAATCCCCTTTCAACATCGTATTGTGTGAGGTGACAAAAGGCCTTTCATTTCGCCCTCGTTTTCATAAGGTGAAACGAATCAAGCAGATGTCAATCTGATTCATCATTTTTTTGAGCAGCGACTAATCGTTGGATGAGCTTGCTTAATTCATCAAACTTTCGTTCAAAGCGTGTCAGCAAGTAAACCGTCAAAATGGCAGGGAAGCCAGCCTGACCGAGCTGCTTCAGCCATTCCTCTGAAAAAAAGGTCTCCATTTGTCTCACCTCCCAGCGGATGCTCGTCTTCTATATAAGTGGTATGAAAGAAGAAAAAGGAAAGCAGAGGGGGAGAAAATGAACCATTAGACCCGTTTCACGAAGTTTACTTTTTTTAACTTTTGTCCACTTAATGCTAGTAGAGGGAACAAAGGGGAGGATGCACATGGATTATCGGCTGTTATTGAAAGCAAAGTGGAAGGAAATCATTGATCACCCGCTCATTCAGCAGTTTTTAAGCAACCCGAAAAACGAGCAGCTGCTCCGGCAAGTCATGGAAGAGCCAAACGAGGAAAATGCCAAAAAACTAGATTCCGAGTTCAAACAGTTCTATCAGAAAATCCGCATCATCAAGTATATCTCCACAATGATACGCATCTTTTCAGTCGACTTTGACAAACGAGTAAAAAAGAAACAGCAGCGTTTTCCGCTTATACTCGATCATCCTGATACGCAAGAAGTGAAAGACCCTGTTCAAACAGATACGTATGAAGCCGTGCTCTTCAACCAGCAAGACCTAGGGGAGCATCTGCAAGACCAAACATTGTACAAGGCCTACCAGCAGCTCACAGACAAACAAAAAATGGTCCTAACCCAAATCTATGTCGAAGGCCAAACGATGAAAGAAATAGCCGATCAGTTAGGCGAAACAAGACAAAACATCTCAAACATTCACAAAAAAGCACTCAACAAACTAAAAGAAGAAACAGGGGGAGATGTCCGTGCACGAAGACAAAATGACCAATGGAGAAATGGAAGAACTCATTGAAACCTTCACACCCATGATCAAAAAGAAACTACAAAACACGGCATATCAAGAAAGAGAAGACCTCGAACAAGAACTCTATATCAAACTCATCGAAAAAATAGACCGGCTGATTTACCAAGAAGGACCTGGATTTTGGGAGTTTATTGTGGAATATATGACGAAGTTGTAAAAGTGAAGCACAAAAAAAGACTCGCTCACACAGAGCCGAGTCTTAATTTTTTTTGCAGTTTTTCTTCACTGAAAATCCAGCCGGTATAGGAATTTTTGATTTGGTGGTCCATGTCGATATGGCAGATCGCGACAAAAGGATAGTGACCTTTGCTGCGGTAGCGCAAATCAATGAACCGCACTTCATAATGATCCTTGTATTTATCCACTTCCCACCGGTAGACAGGGGAGAAGGAGAGAAAGGCTGAAATGTTTTCATCTTGTTTGGCAATTTTCATAATTTCAGTCTCAGGGACCGGCACACGGTTAAACGTGTCTAAAATGACGACCTCTCCATTCATGCTGCGCCCAACATGGAAAGAGGATTTACATTTCACGGCGATGCGCCATTGTCTGAACTTCATTGTAGGCGAAATAATAATCTCTTCAATTTCATCGAATCGTGCACGCAGCTGACGTTTAATCTGAAGCTGCATGATCACCCTGACGATATAGTAACAGAATATCACCGCATACAGCGAGATGAACGTATAGCCGGGATGTCCGCCAATCGCCCAAACGACAATGGCGACAAGGTGTGTAAAAAAGATAAACGGATCAAACGTATTAATGATTCCAAGCGCTACCCATTTCTTCGAAAATGGACGAATGGCCTGCGTGCCGTATGCGTTGAAAATATCAACAAACACATGAAGCACAACGGCTAATAGTGTCCATAACCAAAGGTGAAGTAAATTCGCCCCCGGCACAAATGGGAAAATCACAGCTGGAATCAGCAATGACCAAAACAGAACAGCCGGAATGGAATGTGTAAATCCTCGGTGATTTCTTATATAAACCGCATTATTTTTTAGTTTTAGCACAGTATCAATGTCTGGTGCTTGGGAGCCGGCGATGGTCGCAATCATCACGGCGTGTGCCATGTGTGGATCTGCGCTGACGGCTGGATCTAAAAGTGCAAGTCCCCCAAGAGAAATGCCCATTACTACATGAGTACCAGTGTCCAATTGATTACCTCCTAGTTGTCATGCTTAGGAACAATCATACAAAGTATACGTCTCCAATCAAGACTATGTGCAAAATCACTTTTGCTTTATCCCGATTTAATGTAACATGTTAACGTATCTACAAACAGTATACAACAAATAAGGTTCTATTCAGAACGTTAGCCCTCGGTCCAATGAGAAGGAGTATAGATATGAAAGACATTCAAGAAAAGCTGGACCGCAAAGATATTGCGGGCTTTCAGCATGATTTAATTGATTGGTATGAAAAAGAACAACGAACATTGCCATGGCGTGAAAATCAAGATCCATACCGCGTCTGGGTATCAGAAGTCATGCTTCAGCAAACGAGAGTAGATACGGTCATTCCGTATTTCAACCGGTTTATGGAGCAATTCCCGACGGTGAAGGATCTCGCTTTAGCTGATGAAGAAAAGGTCATGAAAGCATGGGAAGGTCTTGGCTACTACTCAAGAGTGCGTAATTTACAGGCAGCTGTGAAAGAAGTATATGAATCCTACGGTGGCATTGTCCCTGATACGAAAGAGCAATTTTCAAAGCTCAAAGGTGTAGGCCCGTATACGAGCGGCGCAGTGCTGAGTATCGCCTATAACAAGCCGTATCCTGCGGTAGACGGCAACGTGATGAGGGTCATTTCTCGTATTTTGTCCATATGGGATGATATTGCAAAACCAAAAACGAGAAACATTTTCGAGTTTGCGGTCGATCAGCTCATTTCCCGGGAAAAGCCGTCAGAATTTAATCAAGGGCTGATGGAGCTTGGTGCGCTCATTTGTACCCCAACATCCCCTGCCTGCCTCATTTGCCCTGTGAACATGCATTGCTCGGCATTCGAGGAAGGCGTTCAGTATGAGCTCCCAGTGAAAAGCAAAAAGAAAAAGCCGACTGCAAAATCAATGGCAGCAGCGGTGTTATTTGATGACGCAGGCAACCTATATATTCATAAGCGGCCAAGTACAGGCCTGCTTGCGAATTTATGGGAATTCCCTAACATGGAAACCATGAAGGGAAGAAAAACGGAAAAAGAGCAGCTCATTGATTTCTTAAAAGAGGAGGCGGGTGTACAAGCGGAGCTTGGTGATTTAGAAGGCACCATTCAGCATGTATTTACCCACCTCATCTGGAATATTTCTGTTTTCTTTGGACGAGTTACCTCTGTATCTGATGACACGAAGCTGAAAAAAGTCACAACAGAAGAATTTGAGGCATATGCTTTGCCAGTCTCACACCAAAAAATTTGGAAGCTGGCACTTGAGCAGCCTAGTCATATTTAACCGTTGTCCCGTGGGTATAATCAGCTTCATTTCGGTGCAGACCCCCGCGGTCTTCGATTTCAGAAATGATTTCTCGATACTTAGATTGCCCTTCTTCGTTTAAATAAGGTAAAATTTGTTGGAAAGCATGATGAAAGTAAGCAAGCTCAGTATCTTTCCATTGATCCTTGGACATCATGCCAAGCTGGCTTAAATCGCGTCCGACATACATGAATGTAACCTCCTAATAGGAACTTTCCTATTAGTGTGAAGCGAATGAACGAAAACTATTCAAATCAGGAGATGAACCATAATGAGTCAACGTAAATGTGCATTAATTACAGGAAGCAGCAGAGGAGTAGGGAAGGAAGTTGCCCTTCGCCTCGCTGAAAAAGGATATGACATTGTCATTAACTATGCGAGAAGCAAAAAAGCCGCACTTGAAACAGCAGAAGAAATTGAAGCGATGGGTGTTAAAACATTGGTTGTTAAAGCCAATGTAGGCCAGCCTGAGAAAATCAAAGACATGTTTCAGCAAATCGACGAAACATTTGGCCGTTTAGATGTATTTGTAAACAATGCGGCATCAGGTGTTCAGCGTCCAATTATGGACCTTGAAGAAAATCATTGGGACTGGACAATGAATATCAATGCGAAAGCCTTGTTATTCTGCGGACAAGAAGCGGCGAAACTAATGGAGAAAAACGGCGGCGGACATATCGTCAGCATTAGCTCTCTTGGCTCTATCCGCTACCTTGAAAATTACACAGTCGTCGGCGTATCAAAAGCAGCACTAGAGGCTTTGACACGTTACCTTTCTGTAGAGCTTTCACAAAAAAATATCGTCGTCAACGCTGTATCAGGCGGCGCGATCGATACCGATGCACTCAAGCACTTCCCGAACCGTGAAGAGCTTTTAGAAGATGCGAAGAAAAATACACCTGCCGGCCGAATGGTGGAAATTAAAGACATGGTCGACAGCGTGGAATTCCTTGTATCAGGCAAAGCAGACATGATCAGAGGCCAGACGATTATTGTAGATGGCGGACGTTCTTTGCTTGTTTAAAAAAATCATGAATAGGATGTACACCTTCTGCACAAATTAATGTGCGTGGAGGTGATAATGATGGATCAACAACAAAACAAAACAAACGCACAACAAGTGAAGAAACAAAACCAAGCTGCTGCACAAGGTGGTCAATACGGCACTGAATTTGCTAGCGAGACTGACGCACAGCACGTAAAAAAATACAACCAAAAAGCTGAGCAAAACAAACAACAAAACAGCTAATCACTGAAACAAAGGAAAGCACTTCATATACGAATGAAGTGCTTTTCTTTTTGCCTCTCACCACCATCCGACAAAACCTGTAAAACCTCTACATAAACAGTCAAAGGATTTCCTTCTTCTTTCAAGAAATGGTATACAGACAAAAAGTGGATTCGATAAAAAGGGAGGAGTTAGATGTCTGATTTCGATCAGCTTGTAAAAGAACAAATGCAGCTCATGGATCAGCTGCTCGATGTGCAGGGAGAACTCGATCTATGCTTAGAAACAGAAAAACAATTGCTGCAGGATGAAAAAAAAGAAGAGTGGCATAGGCTTTGTGATCAGATCAAACAGAAACGTGAGGAACTGCAAAAAGTGCAAACCTTATTTACAAAACAGACAGAAGAGGTCATCAACTCATATAAACAGATGGAAAAGAGTTCTAGCGCGATGTAAGTCAGTGTGCCGTTCAATTGGTTTGAATGGCTTTTTCATTTCATTTTTTAATGATGTAACGGTATAATATAATAGAGACATGTTTAGTTGGGAAATTAGGTCTTTGGACTGTTAGGTTTGTTTGTTATAGAAAGTAGGGGAGAAAATATGGGCTATCCCAAGGAAGGAGAAACCATCCAAATTCAAAGCTATAAACATAATGGCTTGATCCACAGGATTTGGAATGAAACCACCATTCTGAAAGCAACGGAATTGTGTATCATTGGTGCAAACGACCGTACAATGGTGACTGAATCCGACGGCCGTACTTGGATGACGAGAGAACCGGCTATTTGCTATTTCCATGCAAAACAATGGTTTAATGTAATTGGGATGCTTAGAGATGATGGGGTATATTATTACTGCAACATCAGCTCTCCTTTTGCGACAGATGATGAGGCAATTAAGTATATTGATTACGATTTAGACGTCAAAGTCTTTCCAGACATGACGTACAATATTTTGGATGAGGACGAATATGCAGATCATAAGAGGCAGATGAATTATCCAAAAGAAATCGATAGTATCTTAAGAGAGCATCTGAATACATTACTGCATTGGATTCACCAGCGGAAAGGTCCGTTTGCTCCTGAATTTGTGGATATGTGGTATGAACGTTTTTTACATTATACAAAATAAGCAAGAGCATCGAAAAACCTGTTTGGCTTTTTAGGCTAACAGGTTTTTGACTGCGTACGGATAAGAGGCACTGATAGATTGGGAAGGAGATTTACATGGGGGTCATTAAACGCTACATGGCTTTTGTAACACCGTATAAAAAACAGATTGCATTGACAATGGTCATCGGAATGATTAAGTTCTCGATTCCCTTAACCTTGCCTCTGCTTTTAAAATATGTCATTGATGATGTCATTCAAGGCTCGGGGTCAGCTGAAGAAAAGACATCAACTCTACTGATCATAATGGGAATCATGCTCGTATTATTTTTAGTGTTGAGGCCGCCTGTTGAATACTATAGACAATACTACGCTCAGTGGACAGGCAGTAAGGTTTTGTTTGATATTCGGGAGAAGCTGTTCTCGCATATTCAAAAGCTAAGTCTTCGTTATTATGCCAACACGAGAACAGGAGAAATTATTTCAAGAGTGATCAACGATGTGGAGCAGACAAAGGAATTTGTCATCACAGGGCTCATGAACATTTGGCTGGATATGATGACTGTACTGATCGTGATCGCTATTATGTGTACACTGGATCTGAAGCTCACCATCGTGTCTGTCATTATTTTTCCGCTATACGCGTTTGCAGTAAAGTATTTTTACGGACGGCTTCGTAAGCTGACAAAAGAGCGGTCACAGGCGCTGGCTGAAGTGCAAGGGCACCTGCATGAGCGAGTACAAGGAATGCCGGTCATTCGAAGCTTTGCGATTGAAGAATATGAACAAGAGAATTTTCATGATGAAAACAAAAATTTCTTAAACAAAGCAATCAACCATACGAATTGGAATGCAAAAACATTTGCTGTCGTCAATACCATCACTGACATTGCACCGCTGTTAATCATTGCATTTGCTGGCTACACCGTAATTAACGGGTCGCTTTCGATTGGGACCATGATCGCCTTTGTCGGCTATATTGACCGGATGTACAATCCGATTCGACGTCTCATTAACTCATCCACGACGTTAACTCAGTCCGTTGCATCAATGGATCGGATCTTTGAGTTTATTGATGAGCCATATGAGGTCACAGACCGGCCGAATGCAAAAGAAGCCAATCATTTAAAAGGAGAGGTAGAGTTTAAAAATGTGTCGTTTCGTTATGAACACACGCAGGAAGAGATTCTGCACAATATCTCCTTGAAAGTAGAAAAAGGACAAACAGTTGCCCTTGTAGGAATGAGCGGTGGAGGAAAGTCGACACTCGTCAGCTTAATTCCAAGGTTTTATGATGTCACAAACGGGTCACTTGAAATTGACGGCATTGATATCAAAGAGTACAAAGCAAGAAGCCTTCGAAATCAAGTCGGAATGGTGCTGCAGGATACATTCCTATTCAGTGACACGATTAAAGAAAATATTGCGGTTGGTGACCCTGAAGCATCTTTTGAAAAAATCGTGTCGGCTGCAAAAGCGGCAAACGCCCATGATTTTATTATGTCTCTTCCTGAAGGATATGACACGAAAGTAGGAGAACGGGGCGTGAAGCTGTCAGGCGGACAAAAACAGCGGATTTCCATTGCAAGGGTATTTCTAAAAAATCCACCGCTTTTGATTTTAGACGAAGCGACGTCCGCACTTGATTTAGAAAGTGAGCATTACATTCAAGAAGCGATGCAAAAGCTGGCGAAGGATCGCACAACTTTTATTGTCGCACACCGATTATCAACCATTACACATGCTGACCAAATTGTGGTCATGGAACAAGGCGAAATAGTGGAAAAGGGAACACACGAAGAATTAATGAATCAAGACAGCCACTATCGTCATTTATTTACCATTCAAACATTAAATTAGTAGAAGCCTATCCGATTCTAGCGGATAGGCTTTTTTATGCTTGTCAAAAACATGACATATTTCCCAGCTTGTCTCAATACAATTTTAAAAAGTATGACGGGGTGGTGAATATGTGAAAGAACAAGACGTGCTGCTAGATGTCAAACAGCTGTCCATTGCGTTTCAGCAGAAAAAGCAAAAAGTGCCCATCGTCCATCACATATCGTTCTCGATTCAAAAAGGGGAAACGTTAGGAATTGTGGGCGAATCTGGCTGCGGGAAAAGTATTACAAGCATGTCATTAATGGGATTGAATCAGCAAACCGAAACAACGGGTGAGGTTCATTTCGAAGGGCAAAATCTGCTGTCACTTTCAGAGAAAGAGTGGCGAGAGATAAGAGGAAATGACATTTCGATGATTTTCCAAGAGCCCATGACCTCTCTGAACCCATTAATGACCATCGGCAAACAAATGACGGAAGCCCTTTTCACACATCAAGCAATCGGTCAGAAAGAAGCAAAAGCGAAGGCAGTTGATCTTCTTGAAACAGTTGGGTTGAAGCAAGCGGAATCGTTACTTAAAAAATATCCACACGAATTATCAGGCGGTATGCGCCAGCGAGTCATGATTGCGATGGCAATGCTTTGTCACCCAAAGCTCATGATCGCTGATGAACCGACAACTGCACTTGATGTAACCATCCAAGCGCAAATCCTTCGTCTGCTCAAAAAACTGAACGAAGAATTGGATACTGCTATTTTATTTATTACCCATGATCTAGGCGTGGTGCGGCAAATATGCCAGCGAGTCATGATTATGTATGCCGGTCGAATTGTAGAAGAAGGAACCGTTGACCGTATTTTTCAAAAACCTCTGCATCCCTACACGAAAGGTCTTTTCGCCTCAGTCCCATCGTTTAAAGAGAAAAAAGAAAAACTCATCTCTATTGCAGGTCATGTGCCTAAGCCAGGGGCCATCCGGTCCGGCTGTCAATTTGCACCACGCTGCCCATATCAAATGGCGCAATGTCTTGAAAAAGATCCAGCCTTACAATCCATTGAACAGAATCATCGCGTGGCATGTTTTCTAATGGAAGGAGGAGAAGACACTGAGTCACCCACTCTTGCAAGTGAATCAGCTGACAAAACGGTATGACACAGCCGCTTTTTTTTCTAAACATAAACAATCGACTTTGGCTTTAAATCAAGTGTCCTTTCACGTGAAGGAAGGAGAAACGCTTGGCATTGTTGGTGAATCAGGCTGCGGTAAATCAACACTTGGCAAAAGCCTAATGAGATTGACTGAACCGACGTCAGGCTCTATTCAATTAAAAGGGCAGGAGATCACCCTTCTAAAAGAACGAGACATGCGTTCCTTAAGAAAAGATATTCAAATGATCTTTCAAGATCCATATGCTTCTTTAAATCCGAGAATGAAAATCAAAGATATTTTAGAGGAACCACTGATTGTCCATCAGCATGGGACGAAAGCAGAAAGACGGAAACGGGTAAAAGAGATGCTGCACATTGTTGGATTTGATCCTTCCTACGGGGAACGTTATGCGCATCAATTCAGCGGCGGACAAAGGCAGCGTATCGGTATCGCAAGAGCACTTATTACGCACCCAAGTCTTGTCATTGCCGATGAACCAGTTTCGGCTTTAGATGTATCCGTTCAAGCGCAAATTTTGAATTTGATGCTTGAATTACAAAAGACGCTTTCTCTGACGTATTTGTTTATTTCTCACGACCTTGGGGTTGTCAGGTATATGAGCGATCGGATCGCCGTCATGTATGCTGGGCGCATTGTCGAGATGGGGCCTGCCGAGGATGTGTTTCACAGCCCGCTTCATCCCTATACATCGCTGCTTCTGAAATCCATTCCACATATGGATCACGTACTAGAGGTGCAAGATGTGGCAGCAGAAGAGACCACAATGACGGAACGCGGCGGCTGTCCTTTCTACAAAAGGTGTCCAAAGAGATGGGAGAAATGCCTGAAAGCAGTTCCTGCTTTGTATGAGGAGGCACCGGGGCACGCGGCCGCGTGTTATTTATATCAAAAGGAGGAACACAATGAAGAAGACATGGTTATTCAGTAGTTTCATTTTTGTGCTGGCACTGGCGCTCTTTTTAGGGGGATGCTCGTCTTCACCGACATCAGAAGAAAAGGCAACAAAAGATACCCTCGTATTTGGCAGAGGGGGAGATTCCACTTCACTAGATCCAATCACAACAACAGAAGGCGAAACCTTCAAGGTCACAGAGAATATATTTGAAAAGCTTTTGAATTACGGTGAGAAAGACACGACCATCCATCCTGGCCTCGCAACAGAATGGGATGTTGCAAAGGACGGAAAATCATACACGTTCTACTTAAGAAAAGGTGTGAAATTCCACGATGGTACAGACTTTAACGCAGAAGCAGTGAAATTCAATTTTGAGCGCTGGATGAATGGAGACGCAGAAAAGTTTCCTTACTATGGTATGTTTGGCGGCTATAAAAAAGATAAAGGGCATGTCATTAAAGACATCATCGTCAAAGGCGAGCATGAAATTGAATTTCAGCTAAAGCGCCCGCAGGCGACATTCCTCAAAAACATTGCCATGTCACCATTTGGCATCGCCAGTCCAGCCGCAGTTGAAAAAAGCGGCGATTCATTTAGAGAAAATCCAGTGGGGACAGGGCCATTCAAGTTTAAAGAGTGGAAGCAAAACGACCGTATCGTGTTAGAAAAAAACGAGGATTATTGGCAGAAGGATAAACCAAAGCTGAATCAAATCATCTTCCGCTCCATTCCAGAAAACTCTGCTCGTTTAAATGCCCTTAAAACAGGCGAGATCGACTTAATGGATGGCGTGAATCCGTCAGATTTAGATGGCATTAAAACTGACAAAGCACTCCAGCTCATTGAAAGACCATCGATGAACGTAGGCTATATCGGACTGACCGTCACAAGAAAGCCGCTTGATAACAAGCTGGTTCGTCAGGCACTCAATTATGCGGTCGATAAAGAATCGATTATTGAGTCATTTTATGGCGGACTTGCTGAGCCAGCAAAAAATCCATTGCCGCCAGCTTTAGAAGGCTACAATGACGACATTGAGCCATATCCGTATGATCCAGAAAAAGCGAAAGAACTATTAAAAGAAGCAGGCTTCCCTGATGGATTTCGCATCAAGCTTTGGGCGATGCCTGTACCACGTCCATACATGCCAGATGGGATGAAGGTAGCAGAAGTCATTCAGTCAAATTTTGAAAAGGTCGGCGTCAAAGCAGAAATTGTCACATATGACTGGGCAACCTACTTAGATAAAGCAAGTAAAGGGGAAGCAGATGTGTTCTTATTAGGCTGGACAGGGGACAATGGTGATCCTGATAATTTCATTTACACATTGCTGGACAAAGACAGCATTGGCGGTAACAACTATACATTCTTCGAAAACGATAAAATGCATGACATTCTTATTGAAGCGCAAACAGACACAAATCAAAAGAAACGAAATGAGCTGTATAAAAAAGCGCAGGAAATCATTCATGACGAAGCGCCTTGGATTCCATTGGTGCATTCGATTCCAATGCTTGCCGCTTCTAATGATTTAAAAGGCTATCAGCCGCATCCAACTGGTTCAGAAGCTTTAACTGACGTGTATTTCGAATAAGCAAATAAGGGAGATCATGTATCTCCCTTATCAAACAAAGATAAAGGCGGTGAAAGCTGTTTGTTTGCTTATTGTATGAAGCGGGCAGGAATGCTCATCCCAGTACTGATCGGAATGACATTGGTCGTGTTTTCAATTATTCGTTTTATACCTGGAAATCCAGCGCAGGTCATCTTAGGACAGCGGGCAACGAAAGAGGCTGTAGAACAATTAACGATCCAGCTCGGTTTAGATCAGCCATGGTACGTTCAATACGGTCATTATATGCTTGGCCTTTTAAAAGGGGATTTAGGGACTTCCATTCGAACAGGAGCGGCTATTGCCCAGGAAATGAAGCCTTACTTATTTGCGACGTTAGAATTGACCTTTTTTGCCATGGTGCTGGCGATTGTCGTGGGAGTGAATGCCGGAATCATTAGTGCTTGGTTTAAGCATTCCTTCTTTGATTATGCCGCGATGTTTATTGCACTCATCGGAGTGTCCATGCCAATTTTCTGGTTAGGCTTAATGGGGCAGTGGCTGTTCTCGATCGAATTAGGTATTTTGCCGACAACGGGCCGAGAAGACGTAAGGAATCCAGTCGAATCGATTACGTATATTCATACACTGGACACGCTTTTACAAGGCCGGTTTGATCAATTCGCTGACAGCATCAAGCATTTGATCTTACCAAGTACAGCACTCGCCACAATTCCTGCTGCGATTATTGCGAGAATTACAAGGGCAAGTATGCTGGAAGTGCTTCATTCCGACTTTATTCGAACAGCAAAAGCAAAAGGAGTACGTTCATTTTTTATCATTTATCAGCATGGCCTGAAAAATGCGCTCATTCCGATCTTGACGATTATTGGTCTTCAGACAGGACTCTTGCTTGGTGGAGCGATTTTAACAGAAACCATTTTTGCTTGGCCGGGAATTGGGCGGTATATATATGACGCCATCAGTTATCGTGATTACCCAGTCATTCAAACAGGTATTCTCGTCGTTGCGCTTATATTTGTCCTGATCAATTTCATTGTGGACATCTTGTATGCGGTCATTGATCCAAGGATTAAATATTAGGGAGGGAGAGTGACAATATGGAAGCACAAAAAGAACTTGAACTACCTCAGCCAAAAGATGAACGCTCTCAATCATTGATTCTTGAATCAATGAAGCAGTTCTTTCAGCATAAGCTGGCGGTCATTGGTAGTGTGATTGTTTTTTTATTTCTGATCCTAGCGATCTTTGCGCCGCTCATTGCTCCTTATGGAATCAATGAACAATCACTCGGTGAGCGATTTAGTGCCCCTTCAGCTGCACACTGGTTTGGTACGGATGATTTCGGCAGAGATATATTTTCAAGAGTTGTGCATGGAGCACGGATTTCCTTATGGGTCGGTTTTTTCTCGGTCCTCGGGTCTGTCATTTTAGGTACACTGCTTGGATTGATAGCAGGCTATGGCGGAAGAGTGTTAGATGCTGTGATCTCCAGATTGTTTGATATTTTACTTGCTTTTCCTAGCATTCTATTAGCGATTGCTATTGTCTCCATCCTAGGCCCCTCCTTACAAAATGCCCTTATTGCCATTGCGATTATTAATGTCCCAACCTTTGGACGGCTCGTTCGTTCAAAAGTGCTGAGTATTAAACAAGAAGAATACGTGCTGGCAGCAAAGGCGGTGGGGATGTCACACCGCCGCATCGTTCTGCGCCACATCCTGCCAAATAGTATGGTGCCGGTCATCGTACAGGCAACGCTAGCGATCGGAACGGCAATTATTGAGGCAGCCGCTTTAGGCTTTTTAGGATTGGGGGCACAGGCGCCAAGTCCAGAATGGGGGAAAATGCTCGCCGATGCGAGGCCTTATCTCGTTCAAGCCCCTTGGACATTATTCTTCCCAGGAATAGCGATCATGCTGACTGTTTTAGGCTTTAACCTGATGGGGGATGGATTAAGAGACACATTAGATCCTAAAATGAAGAAAATAAAATAAGACCGATTCTCAGAATCGGTCTCAGCGCGCGGGCAAACCCTCGCATTAAGTGTCAGTCCTGCGTGCCGGTGCTCACGAATACTCAATTCGCTCCGCTCCGGTACTCGTTCTTCCTAGACTGCAAAGGTTTTCAAGTCACGCTGAAAAGAAGACAAAGAGCTAAAATCAAGATCATTTTAGCTCTTTGTCAACAATTTAAGACCGATTCTAGGAATCGGTCTTTTCTGTTTATGCTTCTTTTTCTTCTGTCTCAATTTCACTATCTTTTGGGTGATACGTCTGGAAGCTTGTAATCAATGTATCTAAATGCTCTAATTCATCACGGTATTCGATGATGCTGGACATGACATTCAGCATGTTGTAATCGAGCAGGTCATTTTCTTGGTTTTGCTGATGCTGAATAAATGATTTCGTTAACGTCTCAAGGCGAAGAGAGCATTCATTTTGAAATTCATCGTCCTGCGGTTTCATTTTTCCGACGAATTTCATCAAGGTGCGCTCATGCCAATACAGTAAATAATCAATTTCATCCGTTAAGCTTTCCCTGAAATGCTCTGGCATCAAATGAATCTCATTTTCTAATTTATGAAGCTTTTTCAGCAAATACAGAGCACGATTTGAAGTCATAATGGCCTGCCTGAACAAAACAAGCTTTCTTGATTTGACATAGGTGGTTTTCTTTAAATAGCTTCGTTCCTCTTTGTATAACAAGTAAATATGATCTAATTTGATCATGCGTTCTTTTATTTGATCGATGTCATCCTTTAATGTGGAATGATCAGTAGACTGTCTGGAGGTCAGACGAATCCATTTTAAAATCTCCTCCGTATTTTCCATAATGTGATGAACAAGCTTTGTTTCATACTTTGGCGGCAGGAAGATTAAATTCACTAAAAATGAAGAGAGAACCCCTAACACCACAGTAGCTGTTCGAATTAAGGCAAAGGAAAGGAAATGATCCCCTGCACTTTCTAAAATCGCGATGACTGTTACAAGTGCAATTGGAATTGTGTGTTCAATCTTCAGCTTTAAATTAATGGCGATGACCATGACGGCGGTTAAACCGATAATGACTGGTCCTGTGCCAAAAAGCAGACCGAACGTAATGGCAAGCGCTGCTCCAATAATATTGGCTTGCACTTGATCAACAATGGTTAAAAAAGATCGATAAATTGATGGCTGGATAGCAAATACAGCTGCAATTCCCGCGAAGACGGGCGTTGGCAACCCAAGCCATGTTGCCAGGTAAAGCGCGAGTACAATGGCAATACCAGTTTTTAAAATACGGGCTCCAAGTTTCATTGGTTTTGTCCCTGCATTCCTTTCTTTTCGATAATAGATGATCACTCGTCATTTATCATTCATATTTTGATGAAACAACTAAGTAATATACAGCGGTCTTCCGAAATATTCAAGTGATTTTTGAAAGTTCATGAAAACATCTAAAGAAGGTATTGAGAAGAAATGTAACAGATTCGCACGCTTTTGACAAACAAGAGTTGGTCAATAAAAAAACAGGCGCATGTTTTTACGCCTGTTTTTGGACTTCATTATGATTGTTTTAGCTGTGCAAATGCATGATCTACTGCTTTTAGCGTCTCAGAAATATCTTTTTCAGTATGTGCGATCGTTAAGAACCAAGCTTCATATTTAGAAGGAGCGAGGTTAATGCCTTGGGCGAGCATTAATTTGAAGAAACGGGCAAACATTTCGCCATCAGTATTTTCAGCCTGCTCGTAGTTCACAATCGTTTCTGTTGTGAAATAAATTGTGAGCGCTCCTTTTAAGCGATTCACTGTAATATCTACTTGATGCTTTTTGGCATGGGCTAAAATGCCTTCTTCTAACATAGCGCCAAGCTGATCAAGACGCTCGTAAACACCGTCTTCTTTTAACACTTCCAAGCAGGCAATACCTGAAAGAATGGATGCAGGATTTCCTGCCATTGTGCCAGCTTGATAGGCTGGTCCAAGCGGGGCAACTTGTTCCATAATTTCTTTTTTACCGCCGTAAGCGCCGATAGGAAGTCCGCCGCCAATAATTTTTCCTAATGCAGTAAGGTCCGGTTTTACTTGAAGCAAGTCCTGTGCACCGCCATACATAAAGCGGAAAGCGGTAATGACTTCATCATAAATTACCAGTGCGCCTTTTTCATGTGTGAGGTCATTGACCTGCTGCAAGAAACCGTCCTTAGGCTCTACGATGCCGAAGTTCCCGACAATTGGCTCGACAAGGACAGCTGCTACTTCATCACCCCAGCGATCTAATGCTTCTTTATAGCTGTCAATATCATTAAATGGAACGGTAATGACTTCATTAGCGATACTTTTTGGTACGCCCGCAGAATCAGGTGTTCCTAAAGTGGAAGGACCAGAGCCTGCTGCCACTAGCACAAGATCAGAGTGGCCGTGATAGCATCCGGCAAACTTAATGATTTTTGTTCTGCCTGTATATGCGCGTGCCACTCGAATCGTTGTCATCACCGCTTCTGTACCTGAATTGACAAAACGAACTTTGTCCAAAGCAGGCATGGCTTCCTTCAGGATTTTAGCAAAAGTGACTTCATGTTTCGTTGGTGTTCCGTAAAGGACACCTGTTTCAGCCGCTTTCGTGATGGCTTTTGTAATATGAGGGTGGGCGTGTCCTGTAATAATTGGACCGTATGCTGCCAGGTAATCGATATAGCGGTTTCCGTCAACATCCCAAAAATAAGCGCCTTCTCCTCTTTCCATCGCAACGGGTGAACCTCCGCCTACTGCTTTATATGAACGAGACGGGCTGTTGACACCTCCAACAATGTGCTCCAGCGCCTCTTGATGTAATTTTTCTGATTCTGTGAATTTCATAAATAGCCTCCTATCTCAACGTATCACGTCGTCTATCATTATTTTAACATGCCGATGCAAGCGTCCTTAGTTGAATATCCTTTCAAAATTGGATAGGCTAATTAAAAAATAGGTTGGAGGGATTGTGTCATGACAATCGAAGTAGGGCAGCAAGTACCTGACATTGAATTAACCGGTGACAACGGGGAGAAAGTAAAACTTTCTGATTTTAAAGGAAAACATATTGTTCTTTATTTCTATCCAAAAGATATGACACCAGGCTGTACAACAGAAGCATGTGATTTCCGCGACCGCCATCAAAGCTTTGCAGAATTAGATGCTGTCATTATCGGTGTAAGCCCAGACAGTCAAGACAAGCACCAAAAGTTTAAAGAAAAACATGATTTACCGTTTATGCTTCTTGTAGACGATGAACAGAAATTGTCTGAAGCCTTTGGCGTATGGAAGCTGAAAAAGAACTTTGGCAAAGAATATATGGGAATCGAGCGTTCAACGTTTCTAATTAATAAAGAAGGCACGCTTGTGAAAGAATGGCGAAAAGTAAAGGTGAAAGACCACGTAGAGGAAGCGCTTGAGGAATTGAAAGCTCACGCTTAATATCCTCACAGGATGAGATCGGCAGTCATGCCGATCTTTTTTGTAAAGAAGAATAGGTAAAAAAGAGGATTGTAATTGACAAAGTTTCGGCTCTGGGGGTACACTATTTATAAAGATTATAATATAAGAATATTTTTGAAGAGAGGTGCATGATGAAATGGCTGCTCACGAACTAAAAGACGCTTTAGATGCTCTAAAAGAAACCGGTGTTCGAATTACTCCGCAGCGCCATGCCATCTTGGAGTTTCTCGTAAATTCTATGACTCACCCAACCGCGGACGATATATATAAAGCACTTGAAGGAAAATTTCCAAACATGAGTGTCGCAACGGTTTACAACAATTTACGAGTCTTCCGGGAATCTGGATTAGTAAAGGAATTAACGTATGGTGATTCCTCAAGCCGATTTGATTTTGCGACATCTGACCACTACCATGCGATTTGTGAAAACTGCGGAAAAATCGTAGATTTTCACTATCCTGGCCTTGATGAAGTTGAACAGCTTGCATCCCATGTGACGGGCTTTAAAGTCAGTCATCATCGCTTGGAGATCTATGGAACTTGTCAAGAATGTGCGAAAAAAGAAAATCATTAATGAAAAAAGCTGACCGGTTAAATGGTCAGCTTATTTTTATGACTTTTTTCGATTGTAGGATTCATCAAACTCTTTACCTTCTAATGCTGGATCAAGTGTAAGCGGCTCTCTGCAATGCATGCACATGTCCACCCGCCCAAGCACTTTTGTTTCCTTCTCACAGCCTGGACAAACGACACGTACTGCCTTCGTAGAAAGCATACCAATCCAAAAGTAAACAGCTGTACTTAATCCAATCGATAAGACGCCAAGCAGCATAAAGAAAGTCGACAGCCAGATCGATTCCTTGAAGAACACACCGATATACATGATCAGAAAGCCAACAAAAACCAAACTAAGTGCAAATGTTCTGATTTTATTAATCTTACTGGAGTATTTCGCCATCCCTAGTCCCCCTTATCTCCAATATAGCACATTTTACCTTTCTGTTTGAATTAGTTATAGAGTTTTGTGAATAAATTGCTTATAATGATTCAATGATCTTTTTTCATGTATTGAAGGAATTTTGATTCTATGAGGAGAAATACATAGCATTAGAGAAGAACTTTACACCCGAGTATTGGAGGAATCACTATGGAAAATCTTCTCCGTCCTATTTATCAAGAGAGAGCAAGCCATCCAGACACATTAGCTGTGATTATAGTAGAAAGAAGACATAAAGTATCTTCTGAGACGGATAACTTTGATGCAGCACTTTTAGTCATCGTAAAAGAAGCGGAAGAGCCGTTATTTATCAAGCACTATGAATCCGATCACCAAACTGCTTCCTTAAATGTTGTCACAGATGATCAACTGAAGGAATGGATTACCCTCGGTACTAACCGCCGAATCATCGATTGGATTTTGAATGGCAAAGTCCTGTTTGATCGAAATGAATATATCTTCAACTTAATTGATGAACTAAGTACATTCCCGTTTTCAAACCGCAAACTCAAAATCGGTTTAGAATATGGCAAGCTCATTCGCAGATATATAGAAGGAAAAGCATTTTTTGAGTCAAATCAATTCCTTGATGCATATAATTCCATTGTGCATGCCCTGCATCACTTAGCACGTATTGAAGTAATTGATAAAGGCTTCCACCCAGAAGTGACCGTTTGGAACCAAGTGCGTCATATGGAGCCGGAAGTATACAAACTTTATTCAGAACTGATTGAAAGCCATGAAAGCCTGCATAAACGTTTGGAACTTTTATTTTTAGCAAATGATTTTTTGATCCATTCAAAAGCAGAAATTGGTGCCGCTCATTTGCGTCATGTCATGGAACAGAAGGATATATGGCTTTTTGGTGAGCTTCTTGCACACCCTGATCTAAAGTATTTCACGCCTGACCTTAGCGTTATGATTGATTTCTTTGTGGAAAAAGGAATTGTTCAAGTGGAGCCGATTGAGACAAAGGGACAAAAAATCTATCATCGAGGATATTTTGTGAAAAAAGATATTGACGCATGAATATTATGATGGTATATTATTAAACGTCGCTAACGAGCAACTGAGTTGCTTTGAAAGAAAAGCTGACAAAAAGAAATTCTAAAAAACGCTTGACGCACACGGTGCTCAAATGTTATATTAAGAAAGTCGCCTCTGAGCGATAACGAACATGATCTTTGAAAACTAAACAAGACAAAACGTACCTGTTAATTCGAGTTTTTATAAAAAAATCCTATGATACTTCATAGGTAGTCAGTCAAACTGGCGAGGCAGGAAGTGATCACATGCTAAGTTCGCTACATCGTGTAGCAACGCATGTGTGATATGCATCCTGCATACCTCGGAGAGTTTGATCCTGGCTCAGGACGAACGCTGGCGGCGTGCCTAATACATGCAAGTCGAGCGGACAAAAGGGAGCTTGCTCCCGGATGTTAGCGGCGGACGGGTGAGTAACACGTGGGTAACCTGCCTGTAAGACTGGGATAACTCCGGGAAACCGGAGCTAATACCGGATAGTTCCTTGAACCGCATGGTTCAAGGATGAAAGACGGTTTCGGCTGTCACTTACAGATGGACCCGCGGCGCATTAGCTAGTTGGTGGGGTAATGGCTCACCAAGGCGACGATGCGTAGCCGACCTGAGAGGGTGATCGGCCACACTGGGACTGAGACACGGCCCAGACTCCTACGGGAGGCAGCAGTAGGGAATCTTCCGCAATGGACGAAAGTCTGACGGAGCAACGCCGCGTGAGTGATGAAGGTTTTCGGATCGTAAAGCTCTGTTGTTAGGGAAGAACAAGTGCGAGAGTAACTGCTCGCACCTTGACGGTACCTAACCAGAAAGCCACGGCTAACTACGTGCCAGCAGCCGCGGTAATACGTAGGTGGCAAGCGTTGTCCGGAATTATTGGGCGTAAAGGGCTCGCAGGCGGTTTCTTAAGTCTGATGTGAAAGCCCCCGGCTCAACCGGGGAGGGTCATTGGAAACTGGGAAACTTGAGTGCAGAAGAGGAGAGTGGAATTCCACGTGTAGCGGTGAAATGCGTAGAGATGTGGAGGAACACCAGTGGCGAAGGCGACTCTCTGGTCTGTAACTGACGCTGAGGAGCGAAAGCGTGGGGAGCGAACAGGATTAGATACCCTGGTAGTCCACGCCGTAAACGATGAGTGCTAAGTGTTAGGGGGTTTCCGCCCCTTAGTGCTGCAGCTAACGCATTAAGCACTCCGCCTGGGGAGTACGGTCGCAAGACTGAAACTCAAAGGAATTGACGGGGGCCCGCACAAGCGGTGGAGCATGTGGTTTAATTCGAAGCAACGCGAAGAACCTTACCAGGTCTTGACATCCTCTGACAACCCTAGAGATAGGGCTTTCCCTTCGGGGACAGAGTGACAGGTGGTGCATGGTTGTCGTCAGCTCGTGTCGTGAGATGTTGGGTTAAGTCCCGCAACGAGCGCAACCCTTGATCTTAGTTGCCAGCATTCAGTTGGGCACTCTAAGGTGACTGCCGGTGACAAACCGGAGGAAGGTGGGGATGACGTCAAATCATCATGCCCCTTATGACCTGGGCTACACACGTGCTACAATGGACAGAACAAAGGGCTGCAAGACCGCAAGGTTTAGCCAATCCCATAAATCTGTTCTCAGTTCGGATCGCAGTCTGCAACTCGACTGCGTGAAGCTGGAATCGCTAGTAATCGCGGATCAGCATGCCGCGGTGAATACGTTCCCGGGCCTTGTACACACCGCCCGTCACACCACGAGAGTTTGCAACACCCGAAGTCGGTGAGGTAACCTTTATGGAGCCAGCCGCCGAAGGTGGGGCAGATGATTGGGGTGAAGTCGTAACAAGGTAGCCGTATCGGAAGGTGCGGCTGGATCACCTCCTTTCTAAGGATATATGGAGCAGCGTGCGTTTTCGTCTTGTTTAGTTTTGAAGGATCATTCCTTCAAAACATGTCTCTAGCGAGACAGGATTGTTCTTTGAAAACTAGATAACAATAAGTAATACATTCACATTGAATGCAATGCAAAGTTCATCACACATAGTGATTCTTTCTAAAGTAAGAAATGGTTAAGTTAGAAAGGGCGCACGGTGGATGCCTTGGCACTAGGAGCCGATGAAGGACGGGACGAACACCGATATGCTTCGGGGAGCTGTAAGCAAGCTTTGATCCGGAGATTTCCGAATGGGGAAACCCACTACTCGTAATGGAGTAGTATCCATACTTGAATACATAGAGTATGAGAAGGCATACCCGGGGAACTGAAACATCTAAGTACCCGGAGGAAGAGAAAGCAAATGCGATTCCCTGAGTAGCGGCGAGCGAAACGGGAACAGCCCAAACCAAGAGGCTTGCCTCTTGGGGTTGTAGGACACTCTATACGGAGTTACAAAGGAATGATATAAGCGAAGAGGTCTGGAAAGGCCCGCCAAAGAAGGTAACAGCCCTGTAACTGAAATGTCATTCTCTCCAGAGTGGATCCTGAGTACGGCGGAACACGTGAAATTCCGTCGGAATCCGGGAGGACCATCTCCAAAGGCTAAATACTCCCTAGTGACCGATAGTGAACCAGTACCGTGAGGGAAAGGTGAAAAGCACCCCGGAAGGGGAGTGAAATAGATCCTGAAACCGTGTGCCTACAAGTAGTCAGAGCCCGTTAACGGGTGATGGCGTGCCTTTTGTAGAATGAACCGGCGAGTTACGATCCCGTGCAAGGTTAAGCAGAAGATGCGGAGCCGCAGCGAAAGCGAGTCTGAATAGGGCGCATGAGTACGTGGTCGTAGACCCGAAACCAGGTGATCTACCCATGTCCAGGGTGAAGTTCAGGTAACACTGAATGGAGGCCCGAACCCACGCACGTTGAAAAGTGCGGGGATGAGGTGTGGGTAGGGGTGAAATGCCAATCGAACCTGGAGATAGCTGGTTCTCTCCGAAATAGCTTTAGGGCTAGCCTCAAGGTAAGAGTCTCGGAGGTAGAGCACTGATTGGACTAGGGGCCCCTACCGGGTTACCGAATTCAGTCAAACTCCGAATGCCGATGACTTATCCTTGGGAGTCAGACTGCGAGTGATAAGATCCGTAGTCGAAAGGGAAACAGCCCAGACCGCCAGCTAAGGTCCCAAAGTATACGTTAAGTGGAAAAGGATGTGGAGTTGCTTAGACAACCAGGATGTTGGCTTAGAAGCAGCCACCATTTAAAGAGTGCGTAATAGCTCACTGGTCGAGTGACTCTGCGCCGAAAATGTACCGGGGCTAAACGTATCACCGAAGCTGCGGACTGTTCTTACGAACAGTGGTAGGAGAGCGTTCTAAGGGCTGTGAAGCCAGACTGGAAGGACTGGTGGAGCGCTTAGAAGTGAGAATGCCGGTATGAGTAGCGAAAGACGGGTGAGAATCCCGTCCACCGAATGCCTAAGGTTTCCTG
This sequence comes from Bacillus sp. PAMC28571, assembly GCF_014250435.1. Lineage (NCBI taxonomy): Bacteria > Bacillati > Bacillota > Bacilli > Caryophanales > Bacillaceae > Bacillus > Bacillus sp. PAMC28571. The sequence goes on from NZ_CP060191.1 coordinate 611,574, forward strand.
AGGAAGGCTCGTCCGCTCAGGGTTAGTCGGGACCTAAGCCGAGGCCGAAAGGCGTAGGCGATGGACAACAGGTTGATATTCCTGTACCACCTCCTCACCATTTGAGCAATGGGGGGACGCAGGAGGATAGGGTAAGCGCGGTATTGGATATCCGCGTCCAAGCAGTTAGGCTGGGAAATAGGCAAATCCGTTTCCCGTAAAGGCTGAGCTGTGATGGCGAGCGAAATTTAGTAGCGAAGTTCCTGATTCCACACTGCCAAGAAAAGCCTCTAGCGAGGTGAGAGGTGCCCGTACCGCAAACCGACACAGGTAGGCGAGGAGAGAATCCTAAGGTGATCGAGAGAACTCTCGTTAAGGAACTCGGCAAAATGACCCCGTAACTTCGGGAGAAGGGGTGCTTCTTAGGGTGTTAAAGCCCCGAGAAGCCGCAGTGAATAGGCCCAGGCGACTGTTTAGCAAAAACACAGGTCTCTGCGAAGCCGTAAGGCGAAGTATAGGGGCTGACGCCTGCCCGGTGCTGGAAGGTTAAGAGGAGCGCTTAGCGTAAGCGAAGGTGCGAATTGAAGCCCCAGTAAACGGCGGCCGTAACTATAACGGTCCTAAGGTAGCGAAATTCCTTGTCGGGTAAGTTCCGACCCGCACGAAAGGCGCAACGATCTGGGCACTGTCTCAACGAGAGACTCGGTGAAATTATAGTACCTGTGAAGATGCAGGTTACCCGCGACAGGACGGAAAGACCCCGTGGAGCTTTACTGCAGCCTGATATTGAATGTTGGTACAGCTTGTACAGGATAGGTAGGAGCCTTGGAAACCGGAGCGCTAGCTTCGGTGGAGGCATCGGTGGGATACTACCCTGGCTGTATTGACCTTCTAACCCGCTGCCCTTATCGGGCAGGGAGACAGTGTCAGGTGGGCAGTTTGACTGGGGCGGTCGCCTCCTAAAATGTAACGGAGGCGCCCAAAGGTTCCCTCAGAATGGTTGGAAATCATTCGCAGAGTGTAAAGGCACAAGGGAGCTTGACTGCGAGACCTACAAGTCGAGCAGGGACGAAAGTCGGGCTTAGTGATCCGGTGGTTCCGCATGGAAGGGCCATCGCTCAACGGATAAAAGCTACCCCGGGGATAACAGGCTTATCTCCCCCAAGAGTCCACATCGACGGGGAGGTTTGGCACCTCGATGTCGGCTCATCGCATCCTGGGGCTGTAGTCGGTCCCAAGGGTTGGGCTGTTCGCCCATTAAAGCGGTACGCGAGCTGGGTTCAGAACGTCGTGAGACAGTTCGGTCCCTATCCGTCGCGGGCGCAGGAAATTTGAGAGGAGCTGTCCTTAGTACGAGAGGACCGGGATGGACGCACCGCTGGTGTACCAGTTGTTCTGCCAAGGGCATCGCTGGGTAGCTATGTGCGGACGGGATAAGTGCTGAAAGCATCTAAGCATGAAGCCCCCCTCAAGATGAGATTTCCCATTCCGCAAGGAAGTAAGATCCCTGAAAGATGATCAGGTTGATAGGTCTGAGGTGGAAGCGTGGTGACACGTGGAGCTGACAGATACTAATAGATCGAGGACTTAACCTATATTCTATTGTGAAGCATGAACATTGTTATCTAGTTTTGAGAGAACATTTTTAAAATATCTCTTGATTTATTTTCAATACATAGTATAATATCTTTTGTCACTAAATTGTCTGGTGATGATGGCGAAGAGGTCACACCCGTTCCCATACCGAACACGGAAGTTAAGCTCTTCAGCGCCGATGGTAGTTGGGGGTTTCCCCCTGTGAGAGTAGGACATCGCCAGGCTTTCTTCATTCCGCAGTAGCTCAGTGGTAGAGCTATCGGCTGTTAACCGATCGGTCGTAGGTTCGAATCCTACCTGCGGAGCCAATTTGGAGAGCTGTCCGAGTGGCCGAAGGAGCACGATTGGAAATCGTGTAGGCGGTAACCCCGTCTCAAGGGTTCGAATCCCTTGCTCTCCGCCACAATTTACATAATAAAGGGCCCGTTGGTCAAGCGGTTAAGACACCGCCCTTTCACGGCGGTAACACGGGTTCGAATCCCGTACGGGTCACCATTTTTATAGAATACACACCAGCATTTTTTATTCGGAGGATTAGCTCAGCTGGGAGAGCATCTGCCTTACAAGCAGAGGGTCGGCGGTTCGAGCCCGTCATCCTCCACCATATCTTTTATATCGTCGCGGGGTGGAGCAGTTCGGTAGCTCGTCGGGCTCATAACCCGAAGGTCGCAGGTTCAAATCCTGCCCCCGCAACCAAAATGGTCCGGTAGTTCAGTTGGTTAGAATGCCTGCCTGTCACGCAGGAGGTCGCGGGTTCGAGTCCCGTCCGGACCGCCATTTTTCAAAAGAATACTTGGCTCGGTAGCTCAGTTGGTAGAGCAACGGACTGAAAATCCGTGTGTCGGCGGTTCGATTCCGTCCCGAGCCACCACTATTTGCCGGTGTAGCTCAACTGGTAGAGCAACTGACTTGTAATCAGTAGGTTGGGGGTTCAAGTCCTCTTGCCGGCACTGTTTTTCAAAAGTGGAGGGGTAGCGAAGTGGCTAAACGCGGCGGACTGTAAATCCGCTCCCTCCGGGTTCGGCGGTTCGAATCCGCCCCCCTCCACCATTTTTTGTTTTCATAGGGGCATAGTTTAACGGTAGAACAGAGGTCTCCAAAACCTCCGGTGTGGGTTCGATTCCTACTGCCCCTGCCAATTATATTTTATAATTCATTACATCTATGGCGGTTGTGGCGAAGTGGTTAACGCACCAGATTGTGGCTCTGGCACTCGTGGGTTCGATTCCCATCAATCGCCCCATTTTATTATTGGGCTATAGCCAAGCGGTAAGGCAACGGACTTTGACTCCGTCATGCGTTGGTTCGAATCCAGCTAGCCCAGTTGATATGCGGAAGTAGTTCAGTGGTAGAACACCACCTTGCCAAGGTGGGGGTCGCGGGTTCGAATCCCGTCTTCCGCTCCAATAATGGCGGCATAGCCAAGTGGTAAGGCAGAGGTCTGCAAAACCTTTATCCCCGGTTCAAATCCGGGTGTCGCCTTTTTTGAAAAGACTGCCGGGGTGGTGGAATTGGCAGACACACAGGACTTAAAATCCTGCGGTAGGTGACTACCGTGCCGGTTCAAGTCCGGCCCTCGGCACCATTGTTTTTTAATATAAGATGCGCTCTTTAATGATCATGCCGGTGTGGCGGAATTGGCAGACGCGCACGACTCAAAATCGTGTTCCTCACGGAGTGCCGGTTCGACCCCGGCCACCGGTATCTAGTTTTAGATATTCTTTATTATCGTCAATCACAGAAGAATTAAGGAATATCAACGTTTAAAACGTCTTTCTACAAATTGTAGGAGGGCGTTTTTTATTTGTTTTTTAGTTGATTTTTCACACAATAAAATTACTTCAAATCGTGTTCACTGCTGAAAGGGGACCTAGCTAAATGGCAAGACGTAAAAATATTTTAGATCAAGGTGAATTGGCAATTTTAGAAAAGGAAACTAAGTCTTATGTTGAATCATTTCGGGAAGCTATTGAATTATTTGTTTAGGACTGTGAATTTTTAAGGCGTTTTCTTAATTCCCTAACAGCAAAAGGAATAAGTATTGCTGAATTAAAGCCTTACGATATGACAGAGGAACATATTAAGGAGATTATTTTTACTTTATTGATGGTTACCTTATGATTAAACTAAAGAGGCAGGATAATTGAAGAAGGATTGGATATAAATTGTACATAAGAGGTGTTGTAATGATTACGGTTAAAAATGCTGAACGTTATTTTAAAGATAGCATTGGTGAAGATACCGATGATATAAAAAAGGTTTGGGAAACATTTAAGGCTTTTTCAAAGGAGACAGTTGAGGGCGAAGAAGATAAAGAAATTTTATTTCAGTGTGGTGTCTATGATTTTACAGGAGAGGAACTATTTCATTTTGACTTTGTACGTCAGTTTACAGTTTATGAAAAAGATGATTATTCTCACATGGAACAACTACACTGTGAATTTTTATTTAAACCAACAAGCGAGTTAAAAAAGTTAAAGGTGGTAGAAGAATGGTCAATGGATTATGACGATATCGAGCATTTTTTTAATCATATTGAAAGTATTCATGAGTTTAAAATACCTTTGAATTTAAAGCCGATAAAATCAGAAATATATCAGGAAGAGCTTTAATTCTTAATTCATTAACGTGTGCTTTACTTTAAGAAGGTATACCTTGCCTTTTTGGAATAATTTATCACGGAGTGCAGGTTCGACCCCGGCCACCGGTATCTATTAAAAGTTTCATGATTGGTTTTACCATGAACCTAACGTTTCACCCTCGTGGTAAAACGTTTTTTTGTGGTTTAAATGAGTTATTTAGATAAAAAATAGGAACCTATTAGAAAATAATGAGTATGTACTTCTTTTGGCAGAATAATCTTTAGATGATTTGCAACATTTGATAAGATACATTTAACCATGTAAGGAAACAAAATGGAGCAGCACATTCACATAAAACAGTTGTACTACTTTTGTGTAACTAAATGAATATTTGTGGGTACATACACATCTTTAGCTGACATCAACATGGTGACCCAGTTTAAGGGGAGAATTTATGAAAAAACAAAATGATCATGAGGAGTTATTGACAGGTGGAAATGTCTCAAACGTATATCGTTCGGGAGATACGGTTCGTCGAGAAGTAAAGTCAGACAATATCAATATACAAAAGCTGCTAAAGCATTTAGAAAAAAAGAATTTCTCCTATGCTCCAAAGTTTTTAGGGGTTGATGAACAAGGTAGAGAGATATTGTCCTTCATTGAAGGCGTAGCCGGTCATGATCCTTTAAAAGAATACATGTGCTCTCACCATGCCTTAAAAGAAATAGCGAGAATGCTTAGACTGTATCATGATGCTGTTCGTGATTTTCCCATTTCAGACGATTGGGAACGAATGGACAATACGCCTGGCGAAATAGAGGTTGTGTGCCATAATGATTTTGCAATGTACAACATCATTTTCAATAATGAAAAACCAGTAGGTATCATTGATTTTGATGTAGCTGCTCCTGGTCCAAGACTTTGGGATATCGCATATACTTTGTATACATGTGTACCTATCAGTAGGTTTTTTCGCACCAAAACAGGAGACATCGTGAACTATCATTCATTAGACCATGCATACCAGATAAAGCATAGAGTGAAACTGTTTTTTGAAGCTTATGGTGAGGAAATAGCAGAAGATTATTTGGATATGGTGCTGCTGCGTTTAGAAGGATTATGTCAGTATATGAAACGAAAAGCGAGTGAGGGGGATATCGCTTTTCAAAATATGATTCAACAAGGACATCTTGAACATTATCAAAAAGACATTCAATTTATTCATGAACATAGAAAAGAATGGATGTAAAAAGGCGGCGTTGTGATCATGCAAACGAAGACGATATTACAGGCTATCATTCAAGACGAGGGAGTAAATGATTATCCTCTTTTTAGACAATACTGTGTGAGAAAAGAACAGGGGCTGCGTAAAGATGCGCTAAACGTTCTTCAGGCCTTTATTGAAGAGATGACAGAGAACGATTTTGAAGTACAGCGTGAATTTGCTGCTTGGCTGTTTGAGTGGATTGAACGGTTTGAGGATGGTCATCATCTGCTTGTGTATCCGCTGGTAAATGGGGTGATCCAGCCTGTTTTTCAAACGTGGGAGAATGTTGACCCATTGGATGTGAGACCGTATCGCTGGCAAGGTTTGTTTGTGCATCAGGGAGAAGGGCTGCCTCATTTATTGAAGGCACTAGAGCTTGGGGGCAGCAAGGAACAGCGTGTGATTGTTCAAATTTGTGAAACCTATTTATCGGCCTTGTGGTATTCGTTTCATCATATACATGAAGATCTTTATTTAAGCACCTATGAGAAGGATCAAGAGAGAATTCAGGGGATTGAACGTGTTATGATGCTAATTCAAGATAAAAGAACTCGTACGAATGTTCAAAAACAAGCCGTCTATTATGACCAGCTTTTAACGGACTGGATGACGTTTCAGCAGACGGAGACAAGAGACTTTATGAAATGGTGTGCGGAGCGTAAGAAACCGTATGAGTGGGTAGAGGCATTTTATTATAAGCAATAGATGAGAAAACGGCAGAGTTCATTCTGCCGTTTTTTATTGCCATATTCGCTTTGCTTCTATATGACCTGGACTAAAATATTTCAGAATATAGATATCTGGATTGCTTAGTTTCTTCCACTCCTCGAATCCAATCGTTGAATCAGCGTGTTTAAGAAGCAGGCTCATGATATTGCCATGTGTGACGAATAGGGTATGATCTGTTTCTAATATTGTTTGTTCGTGGAGCGCTTCTACAATACGATTCATGGCTTCTTGGCTCGATTCTCCGCCTTCACAGGTCATATGTAAGTCTGTAAAACTGAGCTTTAGTTTCTCATACCAATCGTCTATTGGTTTGCTGCTTAATACACGTTCAGAGAGGCGCTGATCGATTTTTATCTCGAGTTGTTTTGCATGAGCAAGTGGCTCAGTAGTTTGGATCGCTCGTTTATAAGGACTTGAGATAATTTGATTGAGATGAATGCTGGAAAAAAACTGTGCCAGTTCATGAGATTGAGTGATGCCTTGTGGTGTTAAAGCTGCATCTTTAGATTGTCCATCTGCTTGGCAGTGTCTGACGATATAATATGTTTTCATTGGATACACCTTTCATTGAGTATAAAAAAATCATCCAGTATTGGATGAGGATTTACGAAGATCTAGGTAAGCTTGTTCGTATCTGTTTCTTTATAGGGATCTATGAGCTTGGAGGTCAGGTCTAGATTGAACAAAAAATCATCGACGGTGTCTGTGCCAAAGGGAAGTGTGGAGAAGTCGATTGGGATGCTGTCTTCTTGCTTTTCTGAAGTGATTTGCTGTGCAGGCTGCTTTTTTCTCCAGTTCTTAAACAAGCGCATGTGAGGCCTCCTTTTCTTTGAAAAAGATGGATTTATACATAATATACGGGCAGAGTTGTCCAGGCGTCAAATGTTTTCTTCAAAAGGAACGATTCAATTGATAAAAAAGAGCCACAGGAAAGTGCGGCTCTTGTTGTCAGCTTACATTGCGCGTTGTAATGCTTGCAGTAATTTACGTTCGCATCTTAAGTTGTAGCGCTTCTTATGGAGTTTCTTCGTTTTAAACCTGCCTATGACACGTCGAACATCGGGATCGTAAATGATGAGCTCTCTGCAAGTTTGATCATGTAATAGTGCTTGAAACCAGCTATATTTTTTGAGATGTGCTACGTTCCTCGAGATATCCTCTTCATCCACTTGTAGAAAAGGGATATACACAGCAAGTGAAAAGATGTCTAAAATGAATCCCATTTTGCTTCCTCCTTTCATATTATTCATTACGCTTAGGAGAAGGCAAGGTTTCATTCAATAAACGTTAAAAACAATCCCAGTGCATAAACCATTCTTTTGATTCTTTGTCATAATAGAAATACATCGTGCCGTTATCACCAATCATGAAACGAGGTTTTTCTTCTGAGGCGATTTGCAGCATGAATTCGCCTTGTTGTTGATGGGGCGGGGATTGAATATACGCCCCATATCCACCGATTTTTGTGAACGAATAATTTGTGTATTGATTAAAGAAGTGGTCTGTCGCTTCTTCACTTTCGTTTACTTCTGTTAGATCCACATATGACCATGCTTCTTCCCAGCAAGGGAAGTCCCTTTGCTCACTTTCGTTCCATTGGATTTGAAAGGCTTTGAGCCCTCTCACTTCTTCAGGAGTTTCAGCTACTTCTAAACCTTCGATTGATGAATATTCAATGAGCTTCCAGCCTTCACCGTTTTTGGTGATATCAATCGGAAGTGTTTTCTGATTAAGAAAAATTTGAATCAGCTTACATTCATTGAAGCCGTTTATTCCTCCTGGCACTTCTGGTAAATAAATTTGTAAAATCGGAATCATGGCTCCATCTTGATCTGTCGGCCAGCCTTGGTTAGGATCGATGAAAAAATGGCCGGCAAACCAGCTGTGTATAGCTGGATCAGGACGAAAGCCGCCAATTTTGGCGATGGCTGGCGTTTTCCCGATTAGATTTAATTCTTGAAAAGCTTTGATTTCCATGGGTTATTCCTCCAGCCTTTAGCCTGCAATGTGTGCATCATGAAATGTGCCATTTATATTTCCTGTGACAATAATGACATGACCCCAAAATAAATCACCGTCATGATAGTAGACTTCAAACTCTCCCTCAGGGTAAACATGCAGGCTTTCAAGTGAAATGCGGCTTATAAATTGATTCAGTGTGAGTTCTTCTTGCTTTTCAGCTGATTCGTCTTGTTCCTGCCAATCCTTTGCTAGATCTATCAGCTGATTCGCGGCAAATGATTTAATAGAAGAATCCCATTTGGCTTGCTCTTGCATAAGTTGGTTTGCTGTTCTAAGAGAGTCATTTATTTTTTCATCTTCTTCGAGGTTGAAGTAGAGAAAGCACTCTTCATTGCTCCATTGGATCGTTTTTTCAAATAAGTCTAGTCCTTTTACTAACTCAAAGGTTCCAAGTATGTCATCATGATAATACACAGGCTTTTGGGCTTCTTCTAAAATTTCTTGAAGCGCTTGATCCTTTGTGTCTGTATCGATCAAAGATACAAGCATGAATTCACCTTCGCCTTTTCGAACCTGAAGTGTAACGATTGATTCTTTATGTAATTGTGCCTGTTTTTCCCTTAATCCCTCGTCATCTGTTAACCAGCAAAGTCTTACATTTTCGGTTATGATATGACCGTTTTCTTTCCAAGCAATCAGTGGAATAGAAGCGGTCCAAAGAGGTGCCTGGCCTGCTTTTCCTGCCCCTACGCCAGAAGGTCCTGTAACAGCAATGATAGTGACTACATCTTCTGAAAATCTTTCTTCAAAAGTGTTGATTTGTTTGTTAATCTTCATGTGATGTCCTCCAGCCTGATTTTTTTGTCATGAACATATAAGTGTTGTGATCAAGTTCTACCTCTTTATCACACCGCACATCAGTAGGGGAAATCAAGCTTTTTTTGTTTAAAACTGTTTTTTTAGGGAGGTACATGGATTAATGGAGGTTGAGTCACAATAAAAGAAGCAAGGATCGAATTTTGTATAAATTTGGGTAAATGAGTCGAAAAGCCTAGGTGATTCTTCCTTTTCTTTATAATTACTTTGACACGAATAGATGAAAAAAGTAAAGTAATACTGAGTGATTTACAAAACCTTCTTCATCCACTAAAACATGAAGTGTGCGTAAATTTAATGTAAATGGATATTTTTCCTTTTATTTACTCGTATTTTTTTTGAAACTTATGATGCTTCTCATTCGTTATATTAAAGGAGCGCATGTATCCGGCGGAGACAGAGCATCGGCATGCTTGGCGAAGAAGATTTACATTTGCAAAATGAATGTAAATTTTTTATGATTTCATTTATATCAGAACGATGATAAGAAAGAAGAGGTTTTATGAAAAAAATATTTGCAAACAAATATAGCTTTTTTGTTTTGGCTGTCCTTTTATTCTGGGCTAAATCGTACACAGCCTACAAAATGGACTTTAATTTAGGAGTAAAAGGTTCTTTTCAAGAGGGGCTTCTCTTATTGAATCCATTTAGTTCAGCCATCGTGTTTTTTGGACTTGCTCTCTTTTTGAAGGGGCGTAAATCTGCCATTGTTTTAATTGTTATTGATTTTATTATGACCGCACTTTTATATGCAAATGTAGCATATTACCGTTTCTTTGATGACTTTTTGACTTTCTCAACAATGAAGCAGGCAGGAAATCTTGGGGGAGGCATGACTGGCGGTGTGCTAGCAAGCATTAAGCCGCATGACCTTTTATACTTCCTTGATATTATCATCTTGATTGCGATTGTCATTTGGAGACCAGAAGTGAAGAAGTTCCAAATGAAAAAGACGTTTGCACTGCTGATTGTAGCTGCAGGTATTGGACTGTTCTTTGTAAACCTTCATCTGGCTGAAAAGGATCGTCCAGAATTATTAACGAGAACCTTTGATCATAAGTATGTTGTCAAATACTTAGGTGTTTATAACTATACGATTTATGACGGGGTACAAGCAGCACAAAACGCAACACAGGTAGCCAATGCAAGCAGTGAAGATTTAACAGATGTTGTGAACTATACGTCATCTCACTATGCGAAGCCAAATGCAGAGTATTTTGGTAAAGCAAAAGGCAAAAACATTATTAAAATTCATTTAGAAAGCTTCCAGTCTTTCTTAATTGACTACAAATTAAATGGAGAAGAAGTGACTCCATTCTTAAACAAACTGGCTCATGGGAAAGATGATTTTACGTATTTCGATAACTTCTTCCATCAGACTGGTCAAGGGAAGACATCAGATGCTGAGCTGATGATGGATAATAGTATGTTTGGCTTGCCAGAGGGAGCAGCATTTGTGACAAAGGGTGAAAATACCTTCCAATCACTACCTGCCATCCTAGATCAAAAAGCAGGCTATACGAGTGCAGTACTTCACGGGGACTATAAATCTTTCTGGAACCGTGACACGATTTATAAACATATGGGAATTGATCAATTCTTTGATGCTTCCTATTACAACATGGATGAAGAAAACCTTGTGAATATGGGTCTGAAGGATAAACCGTTCTTCAAAGAATCAATTCCAATGCTAGAATCAATGAAAAAGCCATTTTATGCACATTTAATGACACTGACAAATCACTATCCATTTAATTTAGATGAAAAAGATGCGACAATCGCTAAGGCAACAACTGGCGATAAAACAGTCGATAACTATTTCCAAACAGCAAGATATTTAGATGAGTCATTAGAGCAATTCTTCAAAGACTTGAAAAAATCAGGTATGTATAAAGACTCAGTCATTTTATTATATGGTGACCATAACGGTATTTCTGAGAACCATAACCGTGCAATGAGTGAAATTCAAGGGAAAGAAATCACTCCTTATCAAAATGCACAAAACCAGCGTGTTCCGCTCATGATTCGTATTCCTGGTAAGAAGGGCGGCGTGAACCATACGTATGGTGGTGAAGTCGATGTTATGCCAACACTTCTTCACTTACAAGGTATCGATTCAAATGAATTCGTGAATTTTGGAACAGACTTATTCTCTAAAAAGCATGATGAGACTGTTGCCTTCCGTAATGGAAACTATGTGACACCGAAATACACACTTGTTGATAATACCGTTTATGATACGAAAACAGGTAAAGTGGTGAAACAAAATAAAAAGACAGAGGCGATTAAAGCCCGTGTTGATAATCAGTTAAGTCTTTCAGATAAAGTGCTCTATAGGGATCTTCTTCGATTCCATAAGTTATCTGATTTCAAACCAGTGAATCCATCGGATTATTTCTATGGTAAAGCAAACAAAGAAAAAGAAGCGGATTCTTCTGCTAACTAACTGAGTTTTGGGCAAGCACAGAAAGGTGCTTGCCTTTTTCTCTCTCTTCGCTTGATTTGTTGGCAAAATATGTTTATATTTAGGGAGAAACAAGCGTGACGCCGGCTGGCAGCTGGTGACACACATTTCGTCCTTGGGGAATTCAGGAGGAGCTTATGACAACAAATACAAAAACACAAAAAAAGAAATCAGAATTATGGGGCTGGATCAAAGCCATCTTAATCGCATTTATTGCTGTTTTTATCATTCGGAACTTTTTATTCGCGCCATACATTGTCAAAGGATCTTCCATGTATCCGACATTGCATGATACAGAGCGGGTGTTTGTGAATAAAACGGTTGATTATTTCGGTGATTATAAACGGGGACAGATCATTGTTCTTGATGGGGAAGACCGCAGCACGCATTATGTCAAACGCTTGATTGGTTTACCTGGTGATAAAATTGAAATGAAAAATGATCAGCTATATGTTAATGGAAAAAAAGTGGCGGAGCCTTACTTAGCATCAAACAAAAAGAAAGCAGCGGCAGATGGCACTTTGCTGACACCTGATTTTGGCCCTCTGACTGTTCCAAAAGGAAAGTACTTTGTCATGGGGGACAATCGCCAAAATTCAATGGACAGCCGCAACGGCTTAGGTCTTTTTACAAAGCGTGATATTCAAGGAACTACCTCATTTGTATTTTATCCTTTCCAAGACATTCGACTACTCAATCATTAATAAACAATAAAAAAGCACACAGCCGTGTGCTTTTTTCTATGTCATTCAGACTGACTTTTTGTAATCGCCTGTTCAAGATCTGCAAGAATATCTTCAATCGCTTCTGTTCCAACAGATAAACGAATGAGCTCTGGTGTGACACCTGTCGCTTTTTGTTCTGCTTCGCTTAATTGCTGATGCGTTGTGCTGGCAGGGTGAATAATGAGGGATTTAGAATCGCCCACGTTTGCGAGATGGGAGAAAAGCTTCACAGAATCAATGAGCCTTTTACCTGCTTCGCGTCCACCTTTAATACCGAATGTGAGGATTGCGCCTTGTCCTTTTGGTAAATAGGTTTGAGCAAGCTCATAGGATTCGTGACTTTCAAGGCCCGGATAGCTTACCCAATCGACAAGAGGGTGATCCTGTAAGAATTGTGCTGTTTTCAAGGCATTTTCACTATGCCGCTCAAGACGAAGATGTAATGTTTCTAAGCCTTGCAGAAGTAAAAATGAGTTGAATGGCGACAGAGCTGCCCCTAAATCACGTAAGAGCTGTACTCGTGCTTTTGTGATATAAGCCGCTTCTCCAATCGCTTCTGTATATGTCAGACCGTGATAGCTTGGATCTGGTTCAGTCAGTCCTTTGAACTTATCGCTGTCAGCCCAAGGGAATCGGCCGCTATCAACGATGACACCGCCAATTGATGTACCGTGACCGCCAATAAATTTGGTTGCTGAGTGGACGACAATGTCTGCACCAAACTCGATAGGTCTTAATAAATAAGGGCTGGCGAGCGTATTGTCCACAATGAGCGGGATATGATGCTTGTGTGCAATGGCTGAGATGGCTTCAATATGTAAAATGTCGCCTTTTGGATTTCCAATGCTCTCTGCATACACTGCCTTTGTTTTGTCTGTGATCGCCGCTTCGAGTTCTTCAAGGTTGGATGAATCGACGAATTTTACTGTAATTCCAAGTTTTTTGAGTGTATGGGCAAATAAATTGTAGGTGCCGCCATAAAGACTGCTTGAGGAAACGATTTCATCTCCGGCTCCTGCAATGTTTAAAATAGAATAAGTCGTCGCTGCTTGCCCAGAAGAAACAGCAAGTGCACCAATTCCACCTTCAAGCTCAGCGATACGCTTTTCAAATACGTCATTTGTAGGGTTCATAATACGTGAATAAATATTACCCGGTTCCTGAAGACCAAATAAATTCGCTGCATGCTCACTGTCTCTAAAACCAAAGGAGCTCGTTTGGTAAATAGGTACGGCTCTTGAATAGGTCGCTGAATCAAGCTCCTGACCTGCGTGAATGGCTTTTGTTTCTAAACGAAATGGACGTTCTTCTGACATGTGTGTATCCTCCTTTTGTTAGATAAAACCAACTGTTTTGATAAGAAATATTTAATAAGACTATAAATCTTGTTCCCTGCTCGGTCAATCATTTTTTAGATAAATCTGAAAAAACAATAAATATAGTTGACAGGTAGGAATAGTGTGTATTAACATGAGCATACTGAAAACACGAACAAGAATGGCTGATCGGTCAACCGAAGGCTCTATCACTCAAGCATGAGTGAAGAGCCTTTTTTTATTTGAAAAAAGAAAGGATGATGAAGATGGAAAAAAAGAAAAAACGAAAAAAATACAGAAAACACATGGATCTCACACTAGACATATTGATTGAGCGGAACAAATATGAGATATACAGCAGCAAGGAACGAATAGAAGCGATTTACGATCGGATCGATGAAAAACATACAAGGACAAAATAACCATTTTATAAATTTGAGTTGATTTATGGGATTAATATGATTTAGGATGGTGCTAACAAATCAATATGATTAGCTGATCGGACAACGCGAAGGCTCTTATCTCTTTTTTGGGATAAGGGCCTTTCTGTGTATTTATCTGATCGCAAGAGGAGTGAAGGTTTCAATGACAATTTCAATTGATATTGTGGATAAATCCTTTTGGAAAGACAAACAGTCCATTCGGGTACTTGAAGACTTAAGATTGAACATCATTCCCGGGGAATTTGTAACAGTGATAGGTCCAAGTGGATGCGGGAAAAGTACATTGCTAAAGATCATAAGCGGGCTCGACACAGCGTATCATGGGCAAATTTTGATAGGAGACAGACGGATCACAGAACCTGGAATAAAACAGGGCTTTATCTTTCAGGAACACCGCCTGTTTCCATGGCTGACGGTCGAAGAAAACATAGCGGCTAATTTCAATTTAAAACAACAGGATGTACGCCGCAAAGTGGATGAATTGATTGAAATTGTTCGATTAAAAGGATTTGAACATGCTTATCCACATGAGCTTTCAGGAGGAATGTCACAACGGGTTGCCATTGCGAGAGCACTCCTTCGTGATCCGGAGATCTTATTGCTTGATGAACCATTTGGTGCGCTGGATGCATTCACACGAAAACACTTGCAGGATGTGCTGCTGGACATTTGGCAGGAGAAAAAAACAACAATGATTCTCGTTACTCATGATATTGATGAATCGATTTATTTAGGAAATGAAATTGTGCTAATGCAAGCGAGACCTGGCCGAATCCATAAGATTCTTCCTGTAAATCTACCGTTTCCGCGTGATAGAACGTCAACCGCTTTTCAACATTTAAGACAAAAGGTGCTTTCAGAATTTGAGAAAACAGATGAATTGTTACTAACCGATGGATCAGGGATTTAGGGAGGGCAAATTGCATGAAAAAGAAACAAATGATCGTTATCTTTTTGAGTCTTCTCCTTGTTTTAGCAGGGTGTGATCAAGCAGCAGACGGCTCAGAAAACAAGGTGAAAGAAATTCGGATTGGGATTCAGCAAAGTTTGAGTCCGCTGCTTTTAGCAAAGGAAAAGGGCTGGTTTGAACAATCATTTGAAAAAGAAGGAGTGAAGGTAAAGTGGGTGGAGTTTCAAAGTGGTCCTCCCCAATTTGAAGGACTTGCTGCAAATCAATTAGATTTCTCGCAAGTTGGAAACTCACCTGTCATAGCAGGTCAGGCAGCCGGTATTGATTTTAAGGAGATTGGTTTATCTCAGGATGGGCTGAAAGCGAACGGTATTTTAGTGAATAAGAACAGTGAGATTCAAAAAGTAGAAGACTTAAAAGGGAAAAAAATCGCTGTCGCTAAAGGGAGCAGTGGCTTTGACTTTTTATACAAAGTATTAGATCAGGCAGGTTTATCTGCGAAGGATGTTCAGATTATTCAGCTTCAGCCAGATGAAGCGATATCAGCATTTGAAAATGGGTCCGTTGATGCTTGGTCGATCTGGGAGCCGTTCTTATCACTTGAAACGATAAAGAAAGGAGCAAAGCTGCTGGTGAATGGGGAAGCGACCGATTTATATTCTCCAGGTTTCACACTTGTTCGAACTCAGTTTGCTGATCAGCATCCTGAACTAGTAGTGAAATTCTTAAAGGTTTTTGACCATGCGGTGAAGTGGCAGAAAGCACATCCAGAAGAGGCTGTTACTCTATATGCGCGTTTAAAAAATTTAGATAAGAAGGTCGTTACACAAGTATTAAACAATACGGAACCACTCAATAAGCCCATTTCGAAGAAGATCATCAATGCTCAGCAGCATACCGCTGATTTTCAATATCAAACAAAAGCGATCCAGCGGAAAATTGATGTCAATCAGGTTGTAGATAATTCGTTTATTGAAAAAATGCTAAAAGAGGAGATGAATAAATGAAAGCTATTTCGAACCCGGCTTTAGCATCTAAAATTGAGCGGTCAAAGAAAAAAAGGAGAAAAGCTTCTTCTTTATATAAGTTAAAGGGACTGGTATTACCTGTTCTACTTATTGCGGTTTGGCAGATCATAGCTGGTTCTCAAATCGTTTCTTCCACTGTACTTCCTGCGCCTGTCTTGATTGCAGAATCTTTTCGAGATTTATTTCGTTCTGGTGAACTGTTTGGTCATCTTTACATCAGCCTTTATCGAGCGATATGTGGATTTTTACTTGGGGGTGGTTTAGGTCTTTTGCTGGGCGTATGCGTAGGGTTTTCTAAAAAAACAGAGCAGTATGTAGATCCGACGTTGCAAATGTTGAGAACCGTTCCACATTTAGCGGTCACTCCTTTATTTATCCTCTGGTTTGGCTTTGATGAAATGGCGAAAATTTTATTGATTGCACTTGGGGCTTTTTTTCCGATTTATATTAATACTTTTCTAGGTATTCGCAGTGTAGATAATAAGCTGTTTGATGTGGCTCGCGCCTTAGAGTTTAATCTGTATCAAAGCATCACAAAGCTGATTTTACCGGCTGCTCTTCCTCATATTCTTCTGGGCGTGAGGCTGTCATTAGGAATTGCTTGGCTTGGTCTAGTGGTAGCTGAGTTGATGGGTTCAAGCAGCGGCGTCGGCTATATGATTATGGATGCAAGGCAATTCTCTCAAACGGATAAAGTGTTTGTAGGAATTATCATCTTTGCAGTAGTTGGTAAGCTGACAGATTCATTTGTACGTCTGTTAGAAAAGCGTCTGCTCAAGTGGCGCACTAGTTATCAAGGTGAATAATAACAGGGGGCGATGTGATGAATATTTTATGGTTTATTCCAACGCATGGAGACGGCCGTTATTTAGGATCAGCAAAAGGGGCAAGACAGGCAGACTATCCATATTTTAAACAGATTGCTCAAGCAGCTGATCAGCTTGGTTATACAGGGGTCTTGCTGCCTACTGGGAGATCATGTGAAGATCCATGGCTGACGGCAGCTGCTTTAGCTGCGGAAACCACTCATTTAAAGTTCCTCGTGGCTCTTAGACCAGGGCTGATGCAACCGTCTGTTGCTGCTAGAATGACTTCTACATTAGATCGTCTTTCAGGCGGGAGACTGCTGATTAATGTGGTAGCAGGGGGAAGTAAAGAGGAGCTTGAAGGAGATGGGCTGTTCATTTCTCATGATGAACGCTATGAGGCAACAGAAGAATTTTTGACAATTTGGAAGCGGTTATTGAAAGGAGAAAATGTACAATTTCATGGCAAACATCTACAAGCGGAGAATGGTCGTCTGTTATTCCCACCAGCTCAAACACCCCATCCACCAGTCTTTTTTGGCGGATCATCAGCAGCAGGAATTCAAGCAGCCGCCAAGCATACAGATGTCTATTTAACTTGGGGCGAACCGCCTGCACAAGTAAAAGAGAAAATTGCACAAGTGAAGAAACAGGCTGAAAAGGAAGGAAGAACGGTGAAGTTTGGCATTCGTCTTCATGTGATTGTGAGAGATACCGAAGAGGAGGCATGGCAGGCAGCGGAACATCTGATTCGTCATTTGGATCAAAAAACAATTGATGAGGCGCAAAAAGTGTTACAGAGGATGGACTCAGTAGGTCAAAGACGAATGGTGGAATTGCACCAAGGGAGGAAAGACCAACTTGAAATCAGCCCAAATCTTTGGGCAGGCATTGGTTTAGTACGCGGCGGTGCAGGAACAGCACTCGTCGGAGACCCGCAAACAGTAGCAGAACGTATCCTAGAATATGAGTCTCTAGGCATTGATACATTTATATTTTCTGGCTACCCGCATCTAGAAGAAGCTTATTATTTAGCAGAGCTTGTTTTCCCGCTCCTTCCATTCAAGAGATCAGGGGCTACAGGACTCTCTGTGCCAGCTGGTGAAATCATTGGGAACAATCATTTCCCAGATGCAGCCTCTGCTGCTAGTTCCTCTTAAATATGAAAAAGCAAAGCAGTCTGCGATGGCTGCTTTGCTTTTTTTCATAGAATAGCGGGAGTCTTATGTTGTGTACTGCTGAACAAAGTAAGGGCTTTTTTCCCAATCGCTTTTCTTGTATATACACATTTATAGAGTCAAGAAAAGAAGGGAAATATGCCCACTCTTTTATCAGAATGATCAGTAAATTTTTCATAATTGGCGTTATTACGACATATAATCAGGACTTTTTTATCTGATATATCGGGGGAATTCTTTCTATCTCACAAAAAAGAAAGAATAAATATGATTGATGATAAATATGGACTATTTGAAAAAAAGGAGAAAAAAGATGGTGGAAATGACATTAAATGGGTATTGTGGTTCTTATGGGGTGTCAAAATCTAGTAAATAAGAGAGGGTTTAAACAGATGAAAGGGAATAATTGAATAAAAAGTCACATTTTAATCAAATGTATGTTCGGTCAAAAATGGGATGTTCTGTAGATGTTTGGAGTGTGACGCCTATGATACGATCATCATAAGCTGGGAGGTGAAAAGTATGACTTATGCAGCGCCGCAAGTTGACTATTCCACTATGGAACCTGCTATTATGGACCAAGCTTGGTTCTTAGTATTTGTTGCTGTCCTTCTTGGATTGGGAGCAACAGTTGTTCTAGGAGCAGCAGTTTGGTGTATCGCAAACGGCAAGGGTAGCTTTACAGGAGCCGTTCAGTGGGAAAGTGGCTTAAAAGTCCAAATTGAATGTAAGTAGCTATACTTAGGATTCATCTTTTTACTTCTTAGATAAGACACCAGGGCTAAACCGTCTGTGGCGGGCGGTTTAGCCTGATCTGTTTTTAAAGAATATGCAGACACTTGGAGGTTATATGTTTACGATCGAGAATTTAACCAAGACGTATAAAAATAACGTGACTGCTGTCAATGATTTTCATTTAAAGATCGACCCTCATCAAATCGTTGCTGTTGCTGGACCGAATGGTTCGGGTAAAACAACAATGATTAACTGTATACTCGGCATTATTAAGCATACAGAAGGAAGGATTCACTTGCAGGACGTCCCAAATGATGAACCATCCTTTAAAAAACAAGTAGCCTATGTTCCAGATGACCTGCTGCTCCCTGAAGCATTGACTGGTGCTGAATATTTAGATTTTGTTTCTTCTATGTATGAATGTAAAACAATTCACAGAAGAAATCAACTAATTGAACTGTTTGATATGGACTCGGCTTTATCAAGACCGATCGAAACCTATTCACATGGAATGAAAAAAAAGACACAGCTGATTGCTGCATTTATGCTTAATAGTCAATTGGTGATCATGGATGAGCCCTTTAGAGGACTTGATATTGAAGCGGTTATAAACACAAAGAAACTGATGAAGCGGTATGCCGAGCACCATGGTGCGATCTTGCTTTCAACGCATGATATGCTTTCAGCGGAAGAGCTGTGCCATAAAATCGCCATTATTTCTAAAGGAAATAAAATGGATGAAGGGACGGTCTCAGCCTTAAAGGAGAAGTATCAATCAAGCACACTGGAACAGGTGTTTCTGAAAGCTTCAATGTTAAGTGATAGGGGTGCACATTTTGATGAAATCATTAATCATTTCTAAAATGATGCTTAAAATGTGGCAGCAGGAGATGTATAAGCTCTTTGATACTCAAACGAAGCGGATCATTGTGGTCTTATTCTTTTTGTTTGCCGTCACAATGGGAGCCATTATTGGATACAGCTTTACAGGTGTCTTTATGAAGGCTTTCTTAAATGGAGATGAACGTTCACTTGGATTACTTGTCGTGTCAATGGCGATCAATGCTTCTATTTTTACAAGCTTGTTATTCGTTTTGATCAAGGTCAGAACACCTGAACAAGACCGGTTTTCTATGCAGCTCAGCTGGTTCCCGCTCTCTACCTTTCAGAAAAGTTTTGGATACTTCATTCCGATGGTAACAGTGGTGGCAGGGCTTGTTTTATTTTTTATCGGCATCCTGCTTTTACCTAATTTTATTGCCCAGGGAATAGGTATTTTCTTTATCTTCACTTTCTTTTTGATGGTGCTTTTGCAGTCGCTTTTTGTCTTAATGTTGCTGCAGTTTATTTACAATATCACTTATTTGCTCGTTTTGAAATTAAGATTACCGTTGCAAAAATTTGCAGCGATATTTGTTTTATTGGCACTGGTTGTCGCGTATGGATTGACGCACTTTGATATTAGCCAAATTCAGCAATCATATATTCAGTTTGATTATCATTTGATGTATTTGACAGCACCGTTTTTCCTAGCGGCACAAGGAATGCCTCCTGAAGAGGTGAATTATGCCATCTTGATTCTGATCATCCTCTTATCGGCAGGCGGCGCATTTGTTTCTCTGGCGATGATGCCGATTATGGCAGAGAAAAAAGCGTTAACCTTTTTACACAAGCTGCCATTCTCTTCTTCAAAAAAGTGGTCACTTATTGTGAAGGAAATGAAATCACAGGTGCGAAATGAAGAAAATATTTTAAATTTTCTTATTCTCCTTATTGTGATCTTATTCGTTCGTTATCAGTTTGGATTCCGATTTGAAGAAGAAGCGTTTTTTGTTCTTTGCGCTCTTGCTGGATTAACAGCCTTCAATTCGTTTGGCAATGATAAACGAATGCTGGGCATGTATAAAACATTTGGTCTGAGATCGTGGGAAGTGGCTTTGTATAAGTTTATCGGCCTTCTGCTCGTAGGTGTACTGCAAATTGTTTTATTCATGCTGACAACGCTGACGCTTCCTGATCAGATTTGGCACGCATTGATTGGTGCCGCTGTGTTATGCAATGCGACTGCGCTCTTTTATATGGTAGGTATTTTACTTCCTCTTGATCGAAACAATCCCTATACAGGCATTTTTTCATTTGGAGCGCTTATTTTACTCATGATTCCGATTGTTTTTATTGGAAACTATGTCATAGGGGCGTCGAGTCAAACGCTTCAATGGCTGCTTGTGGCTGCATTTGAGGGTCTGCTCATCTTTGCCATATACAAAGGTTTTTCATGGAGGTATTCACATGATTCAACTTCTTAACAATAAGCTAAAGATTGAGCGGGTACCGGCACTAGCGCCGTATGTGACCTTACAAAAGAGGCATCTCACGGATACGCAGTATGGAAGCACCCTCCCGATCAATGAAAGTGCCTATCATATGTTAACGAAAGTGGACGGTAAAAGAACAGAAGCGAGTATTACCGCAGAGCTCGCCGATTTGTTTCAGGTCGATGAGTCGGTGATTGCTCGTGATTTTTATCAGCTGATGACGGGATTGAATCAGCATCACTTGCTGTCTATTCATTATCATTCACCATATCGGATTGTGACAGCCTGCTGTCAATTTTTCAAGCAGTATCAAGTCAAAATGAAGGAACGATTTGATTGTACTGGTCACTCGTTCCTTCACATTTTTGGGACGGCTTTGCTCATGGTGACGCGAAAAATCATCTTTTTCTGGATGCTTTTCATGGTCATGGCAGGGATCGCTTTTTTATTCATTCCTGATCCGTCGATTGCAGCCATTGCGATTTATTTTACGATTATTTATTTCGGGTTAATTACCGGAACCGCCTTACATGAGGCGGCACATGGCTATGCGCATCGAAAATTTGCAGGACGGGATGGTCCTCAAGGCTTTTTTGCGAGTGACATGATGTCAGTGAAGTTTGTAAGGCCCGTATTAGATCCATTTCAGAAAAAGCAGGTATGGATTACGCTGCTTGGACCGCTTGTTCCCGGTGTGATTGGCGCAGCAGGCATCATTGTCACCATTTTATTTCTAAAAGAAAACCCGGTTTCGACAGCTTTTTTCATCTTTTCAATCACGTATTTTATTCAATTACTCTATCTTCTTCCGTTTATGGGGGATGGTAAGTCCATTATGAAGCAGCTATTGCTTGGGGGAATGGGAGGACAACGATCATGAACGTTCAGGCGATGAAACAAGGCGCGATAGTTGGTAGTTTTCTAGGATTCTTAGGCTTTCCGATGCTGACAATCGGTGTACTGTTCTATCATTTATTTCAATCAAAAACGAATGATGCTTTATTATTTAACAGTCTCGCTTTTGAGATGGAAGGCTCTTCCGCATTTACTTTTCAGATCAAGCCAAACTTTTTTATTTATATGATGGTGATTTTTGCTGTGAGTTTTCTCATTGTGGCATTCCTATCAGCCATGAAACAGAAAAAAGCAAAAGGTTAGGAGAATTCTCCTAACCTTTTTTTGTGTTAAGACCAAATTTTAGTATAATAAGAAATAAAAAACATCAAAGGGGATCACAATGGTTAAAAAATGGAGCATTCTTTTATTCACAGTTTTTCTATTAGCAGGATGCGGCGAGAAAGCCGAAGAAACCACGACAACCGAAAAGACGGTTTCGACAATAAAAACAGAGTCTGCC
The DNA here is from genome assembly GCF_014250435.1 of Bacillus sp. PAMC28571. Taxonomy (NCBI): domain Bacteria; kingdom Bacillati; phylum Bacillota; class Bacilli; order Caryophanales; family Bacillaceae; genus Bacillus; species Bacillus sp. PAMC28571. The sequence goes on from NZ_CP060191.1 coordinate 633,842, forward strand.
ACTAAAAACCAAGTAACCATCGAACAAATGAAACTCTCAAAAAAAGAAAAAAACTTACTAGAAGCAGCAACGACTAATGAAAAGGTGGCTCTGACACTGAAAGGATTAACGAAGAAGAATAAGAGTATTACGTTTATCGGGAGTCATTACAAAAATGGACGATTAGTGGATAAGGAAGCATCATCTGCTACCTTTACTTTACACCAGGATGGAACTGACCAAACGGTGAATGTACTTCTTCAATTACATCATGAGAAAGATACATATGAATCACAATTTAGTATTTGGTCAAATAAAAAGAATGATGGAATGACGAAAGCGACATCAAGCTTTCCGTTCAAAGTAAGTGACTATGTATTTTCTGCACAATCTGAAACTGTCAAAGTTGCTTCTGGAGGAAAGGCACTGATTGCGTATACAGCGGCAATGGGGAAGGATGGAAATTCACCAATGCTTGAGGAAATTCAGAAGAATCCAAAGCAAGCGCTGAAAAATAAGTCACATGCATACTTATTTTATATCCAGCTAGATAAATAACTATCGTAATATATACGGAGAATATGAAGTTTTTTGACGAAAAATCTTCATATTCTCTTGACGAATTGTTAAGAAAGTTGTAACATAATAAAAGTCAACGCGATGACGTTGCTTTTAAAAGATTGATGCGGGTGTAGTTTAGTGGTAAAACCTCAGCCTTCCAAGCTGATGTCGTGAGTTCGATTCTCATCACCCGCTCCAATACATAATTTTGTTTATAACGCAGTATTTCGTTTCTTAGATAAACGAAGTGTTGCGTTTTTTATTATGTCAGTATAATGTGAAAAAGCACTGTCAGGCTACAGTGCTTTTTCAATGAGTTCATATTTGCTTTCTCCGCCATGTATTTGTACAAACATCTTCGTCAAGGATTGAATAAGAGCTTCACTCTTTTCCCGGGAAATAGATGGCGGGAAAAGGATGATTTGAAGAATGTTCTTTGTGTCTTGAGAAATTTGTGCTTTACTTGCTTGAGAAAATAATCCATTCAGTCCTGCGCTGTCCTGCCATTCGATGTGACCAGCCTCATGTTTTGCCAGTGAAAGCGGTCCTTTGATGCGATCGGCATCTAAAGTCAGGATAGGTAAGAAATATTTTAGTGAGAAAAATATCGACAAATCCTGTACGGAATTGGTCGAGTCAATAAATTGTTCCTTTTGGATGTTAGAAAGAAGTGGAAGGAAAGGAACGTCTTTTAAAATATCCGTCCATTCTTTGATGGCTGATACTTCTTCTAAAACTTTATCTTCGTATTCAAAAAATAAAGATTCTTGAAACAGGCGTAATCGGCCTTTTAACATTTGAGGTGATGTACCCACTTCAATATGCGAATATTCAATCTGTCCAACATGGATAGACGGGTTTTGAGGATGAGAAATTTCCATATGTATCTTCACAGTGACTCACTCCAATCGGTCATGATACACTCGTATTATACTGAAAACAACAGAAGAAACAAAGAAAGGAGGTTTGCAAGGTGATTCATGTTGGAGAATTAAAAGAAGAATTGATTCAATATGCGAAAGAAATTGGTGTCGATAAAATTCGATTTGCAAGTGCCGACACATTTGATTCATTAAAGGACCGCCTCATCTTACATGAATCGTTAGGGTATTTGTCAGGCTTTGAAGAGCCTGATATTGAAAAAAGGACAAACCCTTCTTTGCTGCTTCCGAAGGCCAAATCAATTGTTGCGATAGCGCTCGCGTATCCTTCCAAAATGAAAGATGCTCCTCGAAGTACAAAGGATGCGAGAAGGGGGATTTTTTGCCGGGCTTCATGGGGAACGGATTATCATGTTGTGCTGAAAAAAAAGCTTGATATGCTCGAAGAATTTTTGCGAAGCAAACATGTTGATATACGGACAAAATCAATGGTGGATACAGGAGAATTGTCTGATCGTGCTGTAGCGGAACGTGCTGGCATTGGTTTTAGTGCAAAAAACTGTATGATTATCACGCCAGAGTTTGGATCTTATGTGTATTTGGCTGAAATGATCACAAATGTCCCATTTGAACCGGATGAGAAAATTGAAGACCAGTGCGGAACTTGCAATAAATGTGTGGATTCGTGTCCAACGGGTGCGCTGGTGAATCCAGGACAGCTGAATTCTCAGCGGTGTATTTCATTTTTAACGCAGACAAAAGGCTTTTTACCTGATGAGTTTCGTTCGAAAATAGGGAATCGATTGTACGGGTGTGATACATGTCAAACTGTCTGCCCGATCAATAAAGGAAAAGACTTTCATCTGCATCCTGAAATGGAGCCGGACCCTGAAATTGCGAAGCCGCTGTTAAAGCCGCTTCTGACGATCAGCAATCGTGAGTTTAAGGAAAAATACGGTCATGTTTCAGGTTCATGGCGGGGGAAAAAGCCCATTCAGCGGAATGCAATTTTGGCACTCGCTCATTTTAAAGATACATCTGCCTTACCAGTATTAATTGAGCTGATGCACAAGGACCCAAGACCGGTCATTCGGGGAACGGCTGCATGGGCAATTGGCAAAATTGGCGATGATCAGCAGCTCCCAGAGCTGGAAAAGGCCCTTGAGCGGGAAAGTGATGAAGAAGCGAAAGAGGAGATTGTGAAAGGGATTGAGCTTTTACAGACACCTTTAAATACTAAATAACATCCCTGTGAACATAGAATGAACCAAACAAAGATTTTAAAAAATGTTTGGTGGTGTCTGTGTGAAACAATTATTAGAGAAAACTTTAGAAGACAGGCTGGCGTATTTAATCAATGACCGTGCAATCAAACAGCCGCAGCTTATGTCTGATGTGGAAGCAGTAGAGCGGAAAAAAGAGCTTTTTGCTAGAAGACAGGTTGAGATTGTGAAGGCAAAAGCAAAAACAAAACTTCTCGATTCAGCCATTCAAGATGATGGGGCTCAGCATGTGCAGTACCTTGCTCATCTCACATATGTATGCAAGGATGTAGACGATTCTTTTTATTTAGAGGAACAGGTGGAAAAAAGAGAAGCATTTCTTTATAACAACATGCTTGTCAAAGATCGGATGATGTTAGAAGAGCGGCAAAGCGAAGAGCATATGGATGAGCGCTTTCAGACCGAAGATCAATTTGGGAGAGCCTTTCATTATGACCGGCGGGCTGCCGTGAAGTATGCGGAGACATATTGGAATAAACGGAATCCAGCCTATAAAAACTTTGAAGATAACTGTACAAATTTTATTTCACAATGTTTGAAAGCAGGGAATGCGCCAACGAGAGGGTATCCGAACCGCGGGTCTGGCTGGTGGGTGCGTCCGCATACGTGGAGCTATAGCTGGACGGTGGCTCATTCGATGAAAAATTATTTAGCGAATTCAAAAGCGGGTTTGAGAGCAAAGAAACTCAAAGAAGCGCACGAGCTTCAAATTGGTGATGTCATTTGCTACGATTTTGAAGGTGATGGAAGGTATAATCATACAACCATTGTCGTTGATCATGACAAAGGCGGAATGCCTCTTGTGAATGCACAGACGTATGACTGCCGCATGCGTTATTGGTCATATGAGGATTCGACTGCCTATACACCTGCTATTCGATATATGTTTTTTCACATTTTGGACGATGCCGCGAAGGATAGTTAGTGGTATAATGTTGAGCGGAAAAGAAAATTAGAGGTGAACTTTTTTGGGACTTCATGTCGTTTTATATCAACCAGAGATTCCAGCTAATACTGGAAATATTGCGCGTACATGTGCAGCAACAAATACAACCCTTCATCTGATTCGTCCGCTTGGTTTTTCGACAGATGACAAAATGCTGAAGCGTGCAGGACTCGATTATTGGAAATATGCCAATGTGGTCTATCATGATTCACTTGATGAATTGTTTGAGGCACATCCGAAGGGGCAATTTTTCTATATCACTAAATTTGGCCAAAAGCCGCACACAACATTTGATTACTCTCAGCTGGATGAAGACTATTTCTTTGTGTTTGGAAGAGAGACAAGTGGATTGCCGAAAGATTTGATTGAACAAAATATGGACCGTTGTCTTCGTTTACCGATGACAGAGCATGTTCGTTCTCTGAATCTGTCGAATACGGCAGCCATTCTTGTATATGAGGCACTTCGCCAGCAGCAATATCGCGATCTCACATAAGATCATGATAAAAGCCGAGATACTGAACTCGGCTTTTTTATGTGAAATCACTTTTTTTGACATGTTGAAAATGAAAAGGATGTTCCGCAAATGGAACATCCTTTTTTTCATTTACCAGGCTTGCCTTCGTAGCCAGCAGTGAAAATGGATACTAAAAACGTAATGATGACGCCCATCATAATGACCGTTCTCATATAAGCTCCCCCTTATCCCTTTGTTCCGTTCGCTGCCTGTTTCATATGATGTGAAGTTCACCTTGAAAAGCAGGAGAAGAAAATCATTTTTCTCCTATTTTTCCTTTATTATGAAGGGTCTTGCGGATGGTTGTCAATTCAGTTTGCCAATTCGTCATTTTGAAGAACGAAAGCATGTAATAGGACGCCTCCGCATAGATTGTAAAACAGTATCTGATTTCTAGCTTCAATCTTGAAAGAGGAGGTTCATATGGATATTTTAAAGAAAATCGAACAGCACAGAGAAGAAGAGCAGCGTCTCAAATGGGAAGGCACATTCAGCGATTATTTAGACATTATTAAGGAAAATCCACTTGTCGCTCAATCTGCTCATTCTCGCGTTTATCATATGATTAAAGACAGCGGGATTGAAGAGGAGAATGGGGTCAGAACCTACAAATTTTTTGATCAGGAGCTGTTTGGGTTAGAGGAATCACTCGAAAGATTAGTAGAGGAATATTTTCACCCTGCTGCAAAGCGGCTAGACGTCAGGAAGCGTATTTTATTACTGATGGGACCAGTAAGCGGGGGGAAATCGACGCTTGTCACTAGATTGAAAAGAGGACTTGAAGAATATTCATTAACAGATCATGGCGCAGTTTATGCGATCAAAGGCTGCCCTATGCATGAAGATCCGCTTCATCTCATTCCGCAAAATCTGCGGGAGGATTTCTATAGAGAATATGGGATTCGTGTGCAGGGGAATTTGTCGCCTCTGAACATGATGAGACTGGAAGAGGAATATGGCGGCAGAATTGAGGATGTAAAGGTCGAGCGGATCTTTTTTTCTGAAGATAAACGGACCGGCATTGGTACCTTTAGTCCGTCTGATCCGAAATCTCAGGACATTGCCGATTTAACAGGCAGCATCGATTTTTCAACCATTGCTGAATTTGGATCAGAGTCAGATCCCCGCGCCTACCGCTTTGATGGAGAACTCAATAAAGCAAATCGAGGGATGATGGAGTTTCAGGAGATGTTAAAGTGTGATGAGAAATTTCTCTGGCACCTGCTGTCATTAACGCAGGAAGGGAATTTTAAGGCAGGAAGATTCGCCTTGATTAGTGCAGATGAATTGATTGTCGCCCATACAAATGAAACCGAGTACCGGTCGTTTATTTCAAATAAAAAGAACGAGGCTTTGCATTCAAGAATTATTGTGATGCCAATTCCTTATAACTTAAAGGTCACAGAAGAAGAACGCATTTATCATAAAATGATTTCAGAAAGTGATGTCTCAGATGTGCATATTGCCCCGCATACGCTGAAGGTAGCTGCGATGTTCTCCATTTTGACAAGATTGAAAGAGCCGAAGCGTTCTGATATTGATTTGGTGAAAAAAATGCGTCTGTATGACGGAGAAAGTGTCGAAGGCTTCCAATCAGTCGACATTGATGAGATGAAAAAGGAATTTCATGACGAAGGGATGAGCGGAATTGATCCGCGGTATGTGATTAACCGAATTTCATCTACCATTATTCGAAAGAATATGGAATCGATCAATGCACTGGATGTTCTTCGCTCCTTAAAAGAAGGGCTTGATCAGCATCCGTCTATCTCCAGCGAGGACCGGGAGCGTTATTTGAATTTCATTTCAGTCGCGCGAAAAGAGTATGATGATATTGCGAAGAAGGAAGTGCAAAAGGCATTTGTGTATTCCTATGAGGAGTCTGCGAAAACGCTGATGGATAATTACTTAGATAATGTCGAGGCATACTGCAATAAAAACAAGCTGCGTGATCCGTTAACCGGTGAAGAAATGAATCCTGATGAAAAGCTCATGCGTTCAATTGAAGAGCAGATCGGTATTTCTGAAAACGCCAAAAAAGCATTTAGAGAAGAAATTTTGATTCGTATTTCGGCTTATGCGAGAAAGGGAAAACGCTTTGATTATAATTCGCATGAGAGATTGCGGGAGGCCATTCAGAAGAAGCTGTTTGCTGATCTAAAAGATGTGGTGAAAATCACGACATCGACGAAGACACCGGATGAACAGCAGCTGAAGAAGGTCAATGAAGTAGTGGCTAGATTAATTGATGAGCATGGCTATAATTCAACAAGTGCAAATGAACTTTTAAAATATGTAGGCAGTCTTCTGAATCGTTAATATATGAAGGAGGCATTATTGGCGCATCAGCACCGGTAATGTCTTTTTTAGAAATGATCGTCAACTTGGATGACGAGCAGCATAGGATAAAGGAATCGATGGTTAGAAGAATTGTGCAAATAGGTGAGGAGGGGGATGGATGTCCCGGCAAGAAAAAAGTCAGTTTATTGTGTCTCAGGAAGACTGGTCCCTCCATCGAAAAGGCTATGACGACCAGCAGCGTCATCAGAAAAAAGTCAAAGAGGCGATTAAAAATAATTTGCCGGATCTTGTCACAGAAGAAAGCATCATCATGTCGAATGGAAAAGATGTTGTGAAAATTCCGATCCGTTCATTAGATGAATATAAAATTCGGTATAACTACGACAAAAATAAACATGTGGGTCAAGGCGATGGAGACAGCGAGGTTGGCGATGTTGTTGCGCGTGACGGCTCAGACAGCAAGCAGGGTCAAGGAAAGGGGCAGGGTGCTGGAGATCAAGCTGGTGAGGATTATTACGAAGCAGAAGTCTCATTAATGGATCTCGAGGAAGCACTGTTTCGTGAACTGGAGCTGCCAAACCTCAAGCAAAAGGAGCTTGACGACATCATTGTTGAACAAATTGAGTTTAACGATATTCGCAAAACCGGGTTAACAGGAAATATCCACAAAAAACGAACGATGCTGTCGGCATTTAAACGAAATGCGATGACAGGCAGTCCCTCCTTTTATCCAATCTACCCAGAGGATATCAAGTATAAAACGTGGAATGAAGTGACCAAACCAGAGTCGAAAGCCGTCGTTTTGGCGATGATGGATACGAGCGGAAGTATGGGGCTTTGGGAAAAATATATGGCGAGAAGTTTTTTCTTTTGGATGACACGTTTCTTACGGACAAAGTATGAGACGGTCGATATTGAATTTATTGCCCACCATACAGAGGCAAAGGTGGTAGACGAAGAACATTTCTTCTCACGGGGTGAGAGCGGGGGGACCATTTGCTCGTCTGTCTATCGAAAGGCACTAGAGCTCATAGACGAACGATACCCGCCGTCGCGATATAATATTTATCCTTTTCATTTTTCTGATGGTGACAATTTGACCTCAGACAACGCTCGGTGTGTGAAACTTGTTTCTGAAATCATGAAAAAAGCCAATTTATTCTGCTATGGTGAAGTCAATCAATACAACCGGCATTCTACGTTAATGTCAGCATATAAGCACATTCAGGATGAGAAATTTAAGCATTATATTTTGAAGCAAAAATCAGACGTTTTTCTCGCACTAAAAAAATTTTTTCAGCAGGAAGAAGTTCTTTCATAACGAGCACATTTGAAAAAACCTTTCAGCATAAGGGCTGAAAGGTTTTTTGTGTGGAGAAGGAAAGGATCGCCAAAAAAAAAGTAAAACTTTCTCTTTGACATTTCAATTTTCATTTATTAATATTTAATCTTGTTAAATATAAGTTTTTCAAAAAAGATGCCGATCGTCTTTTCTTCTTTTTCTGCTCTTTGCTCATAAGTGAACAATAAGTATAAATGGGCTGCACACCATGATAGGGGCGGGAGTAGATGAAGGGAAAAGGACAGATTGTTGAGCTTGTTTCATATTCTGTCAGATGATGGGCATTCTAAGTTTGCTAAAGCAGATGACACTATATTTTTATACATGAAAGGAGAAACAAAACATGAACAGAGGGCGTTTATTGCTAACGAACATTATTGGCCTTATTGTGATTCTTGCCATTATTGCCGGAGGTGCTTATTACTACTACGAAAGCACAAACTTTGTTAAAACAGACGAGGCAAAAGTGACAGGTGACATGTACCAAATTACAGCACCAGCAGCTGGACAAATCAAAGGCTGGGATATCAACGAAGGTGACGAAGTAGAAAAAGACAGCACAGTTGCAAAAGTTGAAGGACAAACAAAAACAAACATTAAAGCAGTGGCTGATGGCACATTAGTCAAAAAAGAAGTACAAAACAATCAACAAGTGCAGCCTGGTACAGTTCTTGGTGAAACAATTGATTTAAGCAAGCTTTACATCACAGCAAATATTAAAGAAACAGATATTAAAAACATTGAAAAAGGCGACAAAGTCGACATCGTTGTAGATGGAGATCCTGATACAACATTTGAAGGAACTGTTGAACAAATTGGTTATGCGACAAACTCAACATTCAATATGCTGCCAGCAACTAATTCAAGCGGCAACTATACAAAAGTAACGCAAAAAGTAGCAGTGAAAATTTCAATTAAAAACCCATCAGACAAAGTACTTCCAGGTATGAATGCTTCTGTCAAAATTTCATCTTAATGATGATTGATATCAAAAAATGAAAGGAGGTTGTCTGAGATGGCAAATCAACCTGCAGCGACAAAACAGGGAACAGGCTCCTTGTCTTTACTGATCATTTTAATGGCCGGTTTGTTCGTAGCGATTTTAAACCAAACGCTTTTGAACGTAGCCATGCCCCATTTAATGACAGAATTTAATGTGAGTGCAACGACGATTCAGTGGCTGACAACAGGCTACATGCTTGTCAACGGTGTGCTGATTCCGTTGTCTGCGTTTTTAATCACACGTTTTGGGCAGCGCAGCTTATTCCTAGTGGCTATGATCTCGTTTACACTAGGTACATTTATTTGCGGCATTGCGCCAAACTTTTCAACGATGCTCATCGGCCGTTTGATTCAGGCTGTCGGCGGCGGTATCTTACAGCCGCTCGTCATGACAACAATCCTTTTTATTTTCCCTCCGGAAAACAGAGGGAAAGGAATGGGGATTTTCGGTCTTGCGATGATGTTTGCTCCTGCAGTAGGACCAACATTATCTGGTTACATTATTGAACATTATTCTTGGCGTATTATGTTTTATGGACTTGTGCCAATCGGTGCGATTGTCATTATCGCGGCTTTCTTTATGTTTAAAAATATTGTAGAGCCTAAAAAAATCAAGCTGGACAGTCTTGGTGCAATTCTTTCAATCGTCGGTTTTGCTTCCCTTCTATACGGAGTGAGTGAAGCAGGAAGTGATGGTTGGACAGATCCGATCGTCTTATCTACGATAATTATTGGTGCGATTGCGATCATTCTCTTTATTTTCCAACAGTTGAAAGTTGATAATCCGATGCTTGATTTCCGCGTATTTAAATACAGCATTTTCTCATTATCAAGTGTCATTAACGTCATTATTACGGTTGCCTTATATACGGGGATGTTCTTACTTCCGATTTATCTGCAAAACCTCGTTGGGTTTACGGCATTGCAATCTGGGCTATTAATGCTTCCAGGGGCACTTGCGATGCTCATTATGTCCCCGATTTCAGGAATCTTGTTTGATAAATTTGGACCTCGTCCGCTTGCCATTGTGGGGATGCTCATTACCGTTGTCACGACATATGAGTTTACAAAGCTGACCATTGATACTTCCTATAGTCACATAGTGCTCATGTATGCAGTACGTGCATTTGGTATGTCACTCTTGATGATGCCAGTTATGACAGCAGGGATGAACCAATTACCGCAGCACTTAAACAGCCATGGTACAGCGATGTCTAATACATTAAGACAAATTAGCGGTTCCATCGGTACGAGTTTGATCACAACGATTTATACGAATCGGACGACATTCCATTATTCCAATATGGCGGATCAAACAAATACAGCGGACCCGTTCTTTATGAATTCATTCCAGGCGGCTGTATCGAATGTGATGCATCATATGGGTATGACAGCAGAAGCTGCTCAAAAATATGTATCCACCCAGCTCTTTACGAAAGCACAGATCGATTCAAACGTGATGGGTATCAATGACGCTTATATGTGGGTGACATTATTCTGTGCGGCTGGTGTCATTCTCAGCTTGTTCCTGCGAGATGTTCGTAAGGATAAAAAGCGAAAAGAACAGCAGCATAAGAAACAAGAAATATCACTGCTTCCAGCACCTAAGGAAGCAAACCAAGATGCAAGATAAGTGTGGAGGGACCGTACATGAAAATTTATGTTGTATACGATAGTGAAGGTGACCATACAAAAGCACTTGCAGAAGCGATTGCAGCAGGCGCGGGTGAAACAGAGCAAGCTGAAGTATTCATTGATCACGTGAAAGATGCGGATATTCGCAAGCTTGATCAAATGGATGCGATCATTTGGGGCTGCCCTGGTCACTTTGGTACCATTAGTTCTGGGTTAAAGACATGGATTGACCGTCTCGGCTACTTATGGGCAGAAGGAAAACTAATCGATAAAGTCGGTGCTGTTTTCTGTACAACTGCTACAACACACGGCGGTTTAGAAATGACAATGCATAATTTGATCACACCAATGTTCCACCAAGGAATGCTTGTTGTCGGCCTTCCTGGAAATGTTCCAGAGAATGCTTTATACGGCTCTTACTATGGAGCTGGTGTGACATGTCCGATCGATTCAGATGAATTGATTTCGACTGAAGGCATTGAACTTGGAAAAGCACTAGGAAGACGTGTAGCATCAGTCACTGCATCATTTAAGCGATAAGGAGAGGGTTCTTTTGGCGACGATTATTGTAGCGTTAGTAGCTGCTGTTCTAGTCATTATTGGATTAGTAGCGTTCAATGTCAGACACGCATCAGCCGATAAGGAAGAGATCAAAGAAGATGTCTCCAATCAGCCTGACGTGCCGCATAGCGAGCCAGAAGCTGTGGCGAGACATGTAGAGCCTGAAGTTGAAAAAAAAGCGTCAGAGCCTTCTCAAACGGATGATGCTGCGTCTGGCGACGATTTCTATAGACAGGCGCTTCAAAAGTTTAAGCAGCCAGAACCACCTGTCAAAGAAGAAGAACCAGAGACAAAAATGAATGATGATATGTATCGTTCTGCTTTGCAGAAGCTAAAGCAGAAGGACAAATAAAAAAGAGAACCTCTCATCAGGTTCTCTTTTTTTTATGGCACAAAAAAACCGCCGGCAGAAGCCGGGCGGTTTTCCTTCACTCTATAAAGTGCTAAAAGAGCAGATGCTCTTAAATTACGCTTTGTTAACGTTAGCAGCTTGTGGTCCACGGTTACCTTCAACGATTTCGAAAGAAACTGATTGACCTTCTTCTAAAGTTTTGAAGCCTTCGCCTTGGATAGCAGAGAAGTGAACGAATACATCGTCTTGACCTTCTACTTCGATGAATCCGAAACCTTTTTCAGAGTTGAACCATTTTACTTTACCTTCTAACATGAAATTTCCTCCTAAAGCGATCTTAACGCTTAAATTCACTATTCTTGCTCTTACACAAACTTCAAAGACGAAAACTCTTTCAAAACTTTCTTCTTAAAGATGATACGAACAAAAATAATTACCTTTACTTTACCAGTGTTTGCGGGAAAAAACAACTGTTATACGAAAACTTTTTTAAAAATAATTAGTGCTAACAAATTGAGGAAAATGCCTATGTCAAAAGGTCTTTTTTTCTCTCTGAAAAGCTCACTTGATTTCGGCCGGACTCCTTCGCTTTATAGAGCTCCTGATCAGCTATAATCGGTAATTGCTTGATGTCTGCACCAGTTCCATGAGAATAAGCACATCCAATTGATACCGTAGTGTGAATGGACAGACCGTTTTTTAAATAAATCGGCTGATCGGCTATTTTTTTTCGTAAGCGTTCTGCAATCTGCCATGTTTTTTCAATTGTACAATTTGGTAGAAGGACAGCGAATTCTTCACCGCCAATCCGACCAATATAATCAGAGCTTCTTGTGTTTTTAATCAGTCTTGTACCGATTTCTTTTAAAACAATATCTCCCTCATGATGCCCATATTGATCATTGATGGTTTTGAAGTAATCGATGTCTAGGTAAATAAGGGACATTTGATGGATAGGCTGCTTCAACTTCTTAGTAAAAGCATCACTTAATACCTCATCGAACTTCCGTTTATTTAAAACACCTGTTAAAAAGTCATAATGAGCTTGGAATTTATACAAATTTAACAGCTGATATGCTTTTGTTTGATGCTCAATGACATAAAAGTTAAACAATCCAGCAATATATGAGAAAATCCAATAAGTAGAATGCAGCTGAAATGATGTCTCATGCACGATCAAGATGAACAGGCTTGTGGCAACCACATTACCAATCGTAATGGATAACAGCATTTTCACAACATGATTCATATGACGCTCTGCAATCAAAAAAGAAGCGGCTGCGATAAACATCATGGAAAAAATATTGATGGAAGAAGCGATATTGGCTTCAATTAATAATCGGCCAATGATCACAACAAAAGCTGCAATCATTGTTTGGGCGATGCCTCCATAAAAGGCCGTTAAAATAAGGGGAATATGTCTTAAATCGATGATCGCTGGTCCTGTTTTAATAGAAAAGAACATTAAAAGGACACCGAGTAACCCAGAAAGCATGCCTTTGCATATTTGTCTGAGCAAGGTATCTTCTTTCTTTAGAAAATTCTCTTTAAACACAAGTATAAATAAGTAATGGAAAGTGACAAGAATTGTTAAATTAATAAAGAGGTCTCTTAGCAAAATAGAATCACCTTTTTAAAATTACTAAAATTTGTTGCAAAAGAAAAGGGGAAAAAAGATAATTAATAAAAATTTTAATGATGAGGAATTGAAGAAAATGCGAGGAAAACGCTTTCCAGATCAAACGGACTGGCTTTCTTTTTTTGAAAAAATACCAGATGCCGGATTTGAAAAAGAAATGCCGGTTGAATATCAAGATTTGACTTTTCGGTTCGAGAATCATGAGGAGCGATTTGTTGTGAACATGTCGCTTGCTATGAAGGAGTTTAGCTTAAACGTCGTTCGAAAAAAGACCGAATCCGTTTTAGGAATATATGATTTTAAAACAGTGCAGCATGTAGAGATTAAAAAAGATCGGAAGGAAGAAAAGGAGCTGTTGCTGATATTAGAGCATCATGACGACTTCATTACAACAATCGAAATCACATTTCTACCTTCCTTTTGTCTTATGGTCAAAGAACATTTTTCAGGAGAATAAACAGGAGCCTCTTTTTATGAAGGCTCCTGTTTGATTATTTGTGCTCGATGTCATTGATGACTTGCTGGATCGATTCATCATCCATCACATTCATCACACTTTCATCAATGTGAAAAGATTGCGCATAAGACTCTCTTGGCTGATGAGTTCTTGATGGTGATTGGTGCTGGTTCGTTTGATTTGGCTGGACAGCTGTGAATGCCTGCTTGATCATTTGGCCAACTTCACCTGTTCCTTTTGATTCCTTATGTGAGCGGGACTCATGACGAGATGAATCTTGGTGCTGATGGTTTGCGCCTTTCATCATTGAAGACATATTCATTTGTGTCATGCTTTTCAGCCTTCTTCGTAAAACCGGGGAGAATAATGCAATGATAGCTGTTGATACTGCGATCATTGCGCCAGTGCTCATACCTTTTCTTTTTTTAAACAAACGAATCCCTCCATTTGATCGTGATGATCTTTCATCAAGTTTAGGATGACCAATCACAGCTGAATTATGAATTCATTTTGCGGAAAGAGAGGATATGTGCATAAAAAGCCGGCTGGATGAAAAACCTATGAGCAAAAGGAGGGAATAATTGATGAATAAGAAATGGATGCTATCTTTACTGCTCGTGCCAACATTAATCACCGCTGGGTGTGGAATGAACAACCAAGGCGATGAGCGTAGAGGAACAATGAAACGGCAGTATGAAAATGTCACATATAAGAATGACAACATGAGGCAGGATCAGCCAGATGTTCAAACACCTCAGAAGGTCAAAGTGTCAGATAAGGCGTCAGAGCTCGTAGCCAATATGTCTGAAGTGAAAACAGCGAACGTACTTGTCACAGGAAAAAATGCATTTGTTGCCGTTGTACTTGAAGGCAATAAAAGCGGTGATGTGACGGACGATCTGAAAAAGAAAATTTCAGACAAAGTCAAATCAACGGATCAACAAATCGACAACGTGTATGTATCTGCTAATCCAGACTTTGTCGATCGTATGCAAGGTTACGGAAAACGTATTAAAAGCGGAGAGCCGATTTCAGGATTTTTCGATGAATTTACTGAAACGGTTAGACGTGTCTTCCCTGAATCAAAATAGCTACGACAAAAGCCGTATGTCATATGCGGCTTTTTTGTTTGGAACCGCACCTCGCGCACCTGACTGCATAAAGTAAAAAATATATCACCTCTTGTTGATCTTTGTTTCTTCATAGAGAGAGAAAGAGGGTGCAGGATGAATTCAGGTGGGGAGCAAATGAAAGCAGGGCCGTCATTGATTCATAAAAAACTTGTAGGCGGAATGATTGCAGCAGGTCTGATTTTTTATGCTTTCACCGCGTACTTGATTTATGTTGCGTTTCAGCTGACAGGACAATATTTGGAGCAGTCTTCTCCTAAAACGGTTATCACGGAGGGACTCAATAAGCAAGTCTATGAACATATTCGAATCTACTATGCAAAGGAAGAGGATGCTTTTGTTGATCTGACCATAGAGGCCATGAAACAGGCAGAGAAGAGAACATCGTCAGTGTTTCAGTTTGAAGCTGACAGACCTTTAGACGTTATTTATTTTGATGATAAAGAGACGATCGAACAAATGGCTGGAATTAAGCATATAACCGGATTTTACTCTGATCATGATCAAATGATTGGGTTATATCCAGATAAACGGGAAGCATTATTGAAGAAAGAGACACTGCCTTTATACTTTTTCAATACGCTTTTTATTCATGAGTATGCTCATTTTGTTTTCTATGAAAAGGTCCATTCATATGAAGTATCTCCAGGCATTTTTCCGCTTTGGTTCCACGAGGGAACAGCAGAGTGGACGGCCTATGACGTGTTAAATGCTACGTCTGAACGCTTCGACGTGATTCCATTTCAATCTCTTCATTCTGATCAAGACTGGCAGAACTCCCGGGTAACGTATGAGACAGATGTCTATTTACAAAGCTATTATATGATCTATGAGCTGGTGCAGCTTTACGGACGAGACATCATACATGAGATCATGGAGGAAACTGCGAAAACGGGCCAATTTGCTAGCGGCTTTGAACAGGCGACGGGGGAGAGGCTCACAGATTTTGAAAAACAGTTTAAAGTGATGTATCAAAGAAAAAACGGCTGACCAGAGAAGGGGTCAGCCGTTTTTTTTAATGAAGCGGTTTTTGTTGATCTGCCTTGCTAGGAGGCATTTGGACCTGCCCCTGAAGCGGTGCAAAAGCTGATGTCATGGCTGTCATGTCTTGTTTGGAAAGCTGAGGAACTTGATAGTAGCCATGCTTGTTTTGATACAAGAAAATTTCATATGCCATTTCGATAAAGTTTGGAATCTGCGCAGCTAGCACACGTCTGACGACAGGGTTTGTAACTTCTAAAGCGGACATGGAAAGTAACCCAGCGTGTGATTTGACTAGGCTGAGCATATGTCCTGTGATGCCTAAGTCTTTTACATCCTGTAATGATTGATTCGGCTTCTTCGGTTGAGAAGGTTTGATTCCGTATGTCACTTGTGTGTGTTCTTTCATCATATAAGTAGCGGTTTCTTCACTAGGCTTTTGGCCTGTAGAAAAACAATCTACAGTGACATTGTACTGAGATAAAACGAATTGATATTGTCGATCCAAGATGTCGGATAATGCAGGATCTTGAATAAATTGCCGCAGGATCATATATTGATCCAAAATATTAATCGTGCCGGCTAAAATTTCATGTAAATCGAATAATTCATGCCCGCCATGGTTGAGTTCAGGCTGCTGAGCGTTTCCTTGAAACATTGGCTGCTGATCGTTTTGCATTGAGATTCCTCCTTTTGTTTATACAATCTGTTTTAATGTGAGGATGTTTTCTCGTTTTCATGCAAAAAACATTATTTACAATTAGAGGGTTTTCTTTCTTTTTGTCGAAAAAAAGTATCAGACGAATGAACATGGGGGTACCAGATGCAGGACAAAATCATTAATCGTTTGATAGAAGACGAACATGTGCAGGCACCAGTGATCGGCATCGGTGTTTCGCCGTTTGAACAGCATCATCTTGAGGCTTTTTTTCAATCGTTGCCACCTGAATTAAATGCCTCTTTTATTGTTGTGCAAAATCATGTGACAGGCGATTGTATAACAGATTTAGAAGCACTTGTTTTACCGATTGGCTACCGGGCAAAAACGATTAAACATGGTGAGAAAGTCATGAAGAAGACCATCTATTTTTGTCCGCAGCATGCGGCTGTGACGTTAACAGAAGATCATCGGCTTCATGTATCAGAGCAGCTGCCAACAAACAAGGCATGCTCTGTCGACTCGCTTTTTAAGTCACTTGCCAGTGTTCAAAAGGAAGAGGCGTTTGCGATCTTTTTTCAAAAAGGTCATTGTGTGGGGAGTGGATTGCTTCGGTTGGTTGAGCAAGGCGGTACAGCCTTATCATGCAGTGAGGTAGAGAGTGGTTTTGACAGCATGTATCATCACACATTCAAAAATCCATCCACTCTTGCAGCTTATATGGCCAATATCATCAATGTCCCGCATGCGGATGAGACGGATCCAGCTTTACTAAGAATCATTGAACGTCTCGAAATGTATAAAGGGATTGCCTTTTCAGCCTATGAAAAGAAAAGGCTGCTTTCTGTTATTCAAAAACGCATGCGCACTGCAAACGAACCGATGTCATTATTAACAGAGTACGATCGTTTATTAGAAAGAGAACCAGATGAGCTTGACCGCCTGCATGCCCAGCTCCTAAGCGGCACGACTGCTTTCTTTAGAGATATGGAGGCTTTTCGAGTATGTGAACAGAAGGTGATCCCGTCAATCATTGACCATTCGATGAACAACGGGAAATCTCGATGCCGAATTTGGATTGCGGGATGTTCGACAGGGGAAGAAGCTTATTCTTTTACGATTTTATTTTTAGAAGAAATGAAGCGAAGAGATGTGTCCATTGAACTTCAAGTCTTTGCGACAGATATCAACCGAAAAGCAATTCAAATAGCTAGTAAAGGTCTTTATTCGATAGAGTCTATGGCAAGCATACCGGAAAAATGGCGGGCGCGATATTTCGAAAAAAAAGGTGACGCTTTTATTGTGAAGCAGTCGCTTAGAAAACATATTGTTTTTGCTCCTCACAATTTATTGATTGATTCACCTTTTATCCACCTCGATTTTATCAGTTGCCGAAATGTTCTGATGTACTTTGAGCCAGAAGTACAAAAACGAGTATTATCCCGATTCCAATATGCTTTAAAAGATCAAGGGGTGTTAATCTTAGGGCCAAATGAAACTGTTCCCAATATTCCTCGATTGTTTCAATTATTCAATGAGAAGTGGAACATTTACACCTATTCAAATGTTCCTGCATCTAGTGTCCCTTGGGTATATGACGCTCGTGATGCCGAGTTAAAAAAGCGAGCTGCTCAATATATGGAAGAAGTGAGCGAAGAATATGATGCATGCATGGTGATCAATGATTGTGACAAAATTCTGGCGATGTCAAATGGGGCCTATTCCTTCTTAGACCGTACAGAAGTGTCAGATCAATCATGTGAATATGTGACACCTGATTATTTGAAAGAGATGTTGAGTCAAACCTTTCAAAAGGTATGGACGGACGAGACAGAGGTTGTGTTTCAGCATGTCCTCATTTCGGAAAAAGGAAAAAAGCAGTATGCGGATTTTATTGTAAAGAGTTTTGATCACCGTTTTAAAGGGGTATACGTCATTCTCATTCGAATGAATGAGAGAGGGAAAATTCAAGAGAACAGCAGGGAAAAAGGGATGCCAGATCAGAATTCAGTTTATCAACAGCGTATTGTCGATTTAGAAAATGAACTCAATGAAATTAAACAAAAAGAGCAGGAGGCAAGGGCTCAATTAAAAGTGAAAAACACGCAAATAGCGGAGCTTGAGAAAAAACATGAACATTTTATTAATATCATAAACAACTTAAGGGTAACAAGGGAAGAACTGTATAGACCTTCTGTTAAGCCTCAGCTTGCGACGTTGTTTGTGGACCGGGACATGAATATTCGCTATTACACTCCTACAGCCGCCTCTTTATTTACTTCAGCTCAAATAAGGCAACAGCAATCCTTTCAGGCGATGGCTAAGAAGCTTACGCAGGAAACGCTCTATCATGACATTCAATCGGTTATCTTGGACAGGCGCGTCATCGAACGAGAAATTGAGACGAATGAAGGAGAACAATTCACTGTTCACATCACACCTATCTTTGATCAAGATCATGAGGGAGCGGTGATGACGTGGATTAAAATGACGGAAATGACAAAAATCAAACAGTCACTCCATCTAGCAGTAACAGCACTGGATAACAGCCATATCCATATTGTTGTTGCAACTGAGGAAGGGGTCATCCAATGCGTAAATCAGCGCTTTTGCCAGTTTGTACAGCAGCATGAATATGACCTGATCGGCAAAGATATTTTTTCTGTCTATCATTCGCTATGTCAATGTGATGATTTAGAAAAGCAATGGGACGTTTGTTTAAAAGAAGGCAGCTGGACTGGTGAGCTGTTCTTTCAGGATTTATCAGGCCGTGAACGATGGGAGAGGGTCTCTTTACACCGAATTGATGATCCTGACAAAATGCAGTCAACCGTGATGCGGATTTCAGAGGACATTACCAATCAAAAGCAGTCAGAGAAAATGCTGATGAAGTCAGAGATGCTGTCCGCAGTTGGTCAGCTTGCAGCCGGCATCGCCCATGAGATACGGAACCCGCTGACGTCGTTAAAGGGATTTTTACAGCTGATGATTCAAAGTAAGAAATATCAGAAGGATTATGCAGATGTCATGATGTCTGAATTTAATCGGCTTGAAGCGATTATTAATGAATTCCTTGTGCTCTCTAGAAGCAAATCGGTGAAATTTGAGCCGGTACATGTCAATCTTCTGCTCGAAGAAGTGATCATGGTCGTTGAATCACAGGCGGTTTTAAAAGGCGTGTCTATTCAGAAGAATTTGTCTCCGTCGCTGCCAAACATTCAAGGTATACCAAATGAGCTGAAACAAGTTTTCTTAAACATTCTTAAAAACGGTATTGAAGCGATGGATGGTGTGACAGGTGTCATTCAAGTCACATCCGTATTGGAACATAATCAGATGATGCTGATTTTTGAAGACCAGGGAAAGGGCATACCAGAAGAAGAAATAGGGAAACTAGGTGAACCTTTTTATACAACGAAAGAAAAAGGGACTGGTCTTGGTTTAATGATGACGATTAAAATCATTGAAAGCCATGGCGGCAGCATTCGTTTTGAAAGCAAAAGCTTTGAGGGGACACGAGTGATTATTACGTTTCCAATGAGCTGACAGACATAAGATTTACAAGAAATCCATCTACCATCAATATTTACTTAGTACACTAAGAGAGAAAAAGCTCGGAAGGGGAGGGTCTAATGAAACGTGTTCGATCCATTCGAATGATCTGCTGTCTGGTTTTAGTGATCTTTAGTCTGCAATCCTTACTGCCTGGCATGATCACAGCAGAACAAGCCATTGCGTCTGAAAAGAAGGAAACGGTTTGGAACCAAAAGAAGCCAATGAAAATCAAAAAAGCCCGTCAGCTGATCGGAGAGACGGTGACGGTGAGTGGAATTGTGACAGCAGACCAATCGGCTATAGGCAATGGGAAACTGTCAACGTACATTCAAGACAAATCAGCTGGAGTCAATATTTATTCAGCACAGCAAAGCAATTTCCCAGAACTAAAAGCAGGCATGAAGGTGACAGTAACGGGGAAGATCACGTCTTATAAAGGACTGATTGAAATTGTGCCGGATCGAGACCGTCTGAAGATCGATGGTGTGAATCAAACTTTGCCAAAGCCAAAGCGAGTCTCCGTGAAACAACTAGAAACGGATCAGGCACGTAAACATGAAGGAAAACTTGTGAAGGTCAAAGGCTATGTTGAATCAAAACCAGAGCAGCCGGCTGGTGATGGATACAATGTAGTGATCATTGATAAAAAATATCACAGCACCATCCTTAGAGTGATGGTGGATACAAGTGCCATTGATGAAGTAAAGACAGGGAAATGGTATGAGTTTACAGGAGTGTTAAGCAGATATGATACGCTGCAGGTGCTTCCAAGACACAAAGGTGATATCAGTCTGCTGAAACGCCAGCCAAAGCCGCCAAAAATGAAGAAAGAATACGAGGCAACAGTTGACCGGGTGGTAGATGGAGATACGATTCATTTAAAGAAGCCTGTGCTTGGTACAACAAAGGTGCGTTTTGTGAATATGGACACGCCGGAAACGTACCATAAGCCAAAAAATGAATTAGATCAAAACCAGCTGCGTTTTGGACAAAAGGCGGCGGACTATTTAAATACGCTTCTTTCAAGCGGAGATAAAGTCACATTAAAGATTGGTCCTGAAGCGAAGGACGCCTATGGACGTCTTTTAGCTCAAGTGAAAACCAAAAAAGGGGTTAATACGAATTTAGAGCTTGTGAAAAAAGGATATGCCCCTACGTATTTCATCTGGCCGGTTGGAGATGAAAAGGACTATCAGATGTTCCAAAAAGCTGTCAAAGAGGCAAAAGAAAAAGGGCTGGGCATATGGAACGAAGCGGACCCGCTGCTGGAACAGCCGTTTGAATTTAGGGCACGTGAACAGAAAAAAGGACTGACACGCTACGTCGGTGATTCATCAGCGAAAACGTACGTATCGCCTGACAGCTGGAAAGAAATCGCTGTAGATAAACGCATCTTTTTTGCTTCAAAAGAAGAAGCAGAACAGGCTGGCTATCAGCCGGCAGAGGAAGCTAGGGAAGTCCCGTTAACCATTTTAAGCATGAATGATTTACACGGAAAAATTGATCAACAATACGAACTGGATCTAAAAGGTGATGGCAATAAAGGGACGTACGGACGGATGGATTATGTGGCGGCTTATATGAAACAAAAACAAGCAGCAAACAAAAATACGATCACAGTCCATGCTGGAGATATGATTGGCGGCAGCTCTCCAATATCGTCTCTTCTGCAAGATGAACCAACAGTTGAACTCATGGAGAACATTGGCTTTGATGTTGGCACGGTCGGCAACCATGAATTTGATGAAGGGGTGGACGAGCTATTACGTATCATAAATGGCGGAGATCATCCTAAAGGCACAAAGGGATATGACGGCCAGAATTTTCCGCTCGTTTGTGCAAACTGTGAATACAAGGATACAGGCAAACCACTTTTACCTGCTTATGAAATCATGGATGTCGAGGGAATTCCTGTAGCATTTATCGGTGTTGTGACAAAGTCAGCCGCAGGAATGGTCATGCCAGAAGGGATTAAAGACATTCAGTTTACAGATGAAGTCAAAGCCGTAAATGAAGCCGCGCAGGAACTAAAACAAAAAGGGATCAAAGCCATAGCGGTTTTAGCTCATATGACAGCATCGCAAAATGGAGACACCATCACTGGAGAAAGTGCGAAGCTTGCCAAAGAAGGCGATGATGAAATTGATGTCATCTTTGCGGGGCATAATCACGAAGTGGTAAACGGAGAGGTCAATGGGAAATTAATTGTTCAAGCCTTTGAATATGGGAAGGCCATTGGTGAGGTCAATGTAACACTTGACCGCAAAACGAAGGATATTGTCAAAAAGAGTGCAAATATCCAGTACGTAGACCAATCTGGTATTGAAAAGGACAAGGAAGCAGCCGGCATCCTAGCTCATTACGGGAAAGAAGTTGAGCCGATTATTAGTGAGGTAGTTGGAGAAGCTGGTATCAAAATGGAAGGCGGCTATTCAAATGATGGAGACACGCCGCTCGGTAATTTGATTGCTGATGGTATGAGGTATTCTATGAAAAGTGATTTTGCTATGATGAATGGCGGCGGCATCAGACAAAACCTTGAAAAAGGGCCGATTACGTGGGGAGATCTGTTTAATATTCAGCCTTTCGGCAACGTATTAGTTAAACTTGAGATTAAGGGCAAAGACTTGGCGGAGATCATTGAAGCGCAAATTTCTCCTCAATTTGGACCAGATTATAGCATTTCGGGCTTTTCATATTCCTATGATCCGGTAACATATAAAGTAGTCGACTTAAAGCTGCCAGATGGATCAGCCGTTGCGCTTGATCAAACATATACACTCACGGTGAATAACTTTATGGCAACTGCAACTGGCAGTAAGTATGCACCGATAGGAAGGCTGGGGAAAAATCCTGAAACAGGCCCAGAGGATTTAGAAGCCACTGTCGCTTTTGTGAAGAGCTTTGAAGGGGCTTCCATTGTGTATCAAAAAGAGGGACGCATTCAAAAAGCAAAACAAGAAGAAAAAGCAGCAAGCTAAAGAGCGTATCATCTAAGAGAAATGTAACAGGTAAAGGAGTTTAAGCATGAAAAAGTGGCTTGCACTTACTGTGATGACAGCAGGAATTGTCTTGCTCGGCTGGGGAATTTGGCAAATCGTCTCTACGCACCTTCAAACAGCACAATCATTAGAAGATGCAAAGAAAGCGGTAGCGGACGATCAAGGGATGTCAAAAAAGCAGTTTTCTCCTGATGTGGGGAAAGCCTCTGGCATCCTGACGATTCCGAAATTAAAAGCAGACCTTCCCATTGTCGAAGGGACAGATGCGGATGATCTTGCCAAAGGAGTCGGGCATTACAAAGGCAGTTATTACCCAGATCAGAAGGGACAAATCGTCCTATCTGGCCATCGTGACACGGTGTTTCGCCGAACAGGTGAACTGAATATTGGGGATCAGCTGAAAATCACTGTGCCGTATGGTGAGTTTGTTTATGAAATCACACATACGAAAATCGTGGATCAGCATGATACATCCATTATTACTTTGCAAAATAAAAAGGAAGAGCTGGTGTTAACAACATGCTATCCATTTCATTTCGTCGGCAATGCACCAGAGCGGTACATTATTTATGCAAAAAGAGCATCTGTCTAAAGAAAAAGAGCCTGCATTTGATCAGCAGGCTCTTTTTTTAATGGATGATCTCGTCCATAAACTGGGACATATCTAGAGGAAGCGGTGCTTCTATGCTCAGGTGCTCACCTGTAAAAGGATGTGTCATGTCTACTTGTTTGGCGTGGAGAGCGCACCTGTTGATATGATGGCGAGCTCCGCCATAAAGTGTATCTCCGGCTAAAGGGTGCCCAAGACTGCTAAGATGGACTCGAATTTGATGTGTTCTTCCGGTCTCAAGTTGCAGCTTGACGGCTGTCATTTGCAGACGTTTATTGCTGTCCATGACCTGAAAGTGAGTGACAGCACTTTGACCAGTAGGAGAGATTCTTCGTCTGACGGCATGATGCTTGTCACGGCCGATCGCTGCATCAATAGTGCCTTTCTTTTTCTTGAAAAGTCCTTCTGCGATGGCGATGTAGGTTCGGCTGATCGTTTTTTTAGAAAGCATTTGATCAAGCACAGCATGAGCTAATCTGTGTTTGGCAAAAATGACCGTGCCGCTTGTGTCTTGATCTAGTCTGTGAATATGTCTCACTCGCTTTTCCTCGCCATTTGCTTGAAAATGAAAGGCCACAAGGTTTGCCAGTGTGCCCGTTTGTCCCTTTTCATTCGGGTGCGTTGGTCGTCCAGCGGGCTTTTGCACAATCAATAAGTGCTCGTCCTCAAAGAGCACCTCTAATTCACCATATTCAGGCGTCACATCACTTTCTTCCGTTTCAAATAAATCGATCAGGATGTGATCGCCTGTACTGACTTTTGCCGCGTGATGGGCAGGCTTTTGATTTAAACGTATTTTTTGATGCTCCATCCAAAAATGGATAATCGGTTTTGAGGCCGACACGGCTGTTTTTAAAAACTGACTCAGTGAAGTGTCATGATCCTGCTCACCTGCTTTTAGCGAGAGCGTGTGTCCGTTAATGTTCATGATATTCGTTCCTCTCTTTGGGTATATATAGGAAACACTTACCTTGGCGAACGCCTTTTTTTCTGTGCTATTCTGAATGGAGAAATAACGACAGAGAGGTAGATGCCACGTGAGAATAATGAAAGCTGCTACAGACCTGCAAGAGCAGGCAATTGAAGAAATATCAAAGGATGTTGAAGATCTTCTATCCCATGCTGTCGGTGAAAACCCAGCTGCGCGTCAACAAGAACGCCCGCTGACCTTTGTTGAAGGGGTTTATAACGGAACGATGGACGATGCTTTTCGTATTTTATCGGGACTTCAGCTATTACATACCATTATTGTAAAACCTAAACGCCATATTACAAAGCGTGATCGTGAGCTATTCGAGCGAAACCGTGAGCAGGTCAATGCATGCGGCTTTTCTTTTCCATTTGATTTAGACGATTTTGCCAGCCGCCGTCTTCAAAATGCGTAAAAGTTGGTGTGAACTTCCTTGTTAACTTACAAGGCTGCCGCACATACTATTTTTAAGGGAACGGAGAAACCTTTAGATCTGTAATACCAAACCCGCTCTTTTTCAACATTGCCTATTTCTCCACGAATCGGAGCGCTTGGATCTCTTGCAGAATAAACCGAACACGGGTAGGAGCCTGACAAAATTGGTACAGGCTCCTTTTATACATAATTATTTTAGCAGACATTCATCTTTGAAAGTCAATTTTATTCACGATATGATAGCATTGAGTATCATATTAAAGACTTTTGTAAAAAAAAGGAGTGGCCTCGTTGGTAAAGGCGATTATATTTGATTTTGACGGATTAATTTTAGATACAGAAACACATGAATATGAAGTTTTACAAGAAATGTTTGCAGAGCATGAGTCGGAGCTGCCTCTTTCTGTATGGGGCAACGTCATCGGGACGCAGGCAGGCTTTAAGCCTTTTGAATACTTAGAAAAGCAGCTAGGAAAGACGCTCGATCATGAGGCACTTACAGCGGACCGGCGTTCTCGTTTTCAAAAGAGAATGAAGGATGAATCAGCACGGCCTGGCGTAGAAGCTTATTTACAGGCAGCGAAGGAGCTTGGGATCAAGATTGGACTTGCTTCCAGCTCAGACTATAAATGGGTGTCTGATCACCTGAAGCAAATTGGTCTTTTCGATTACTTTGAATGTATCCGCACGTCAGATGATGTGGAAGAAGTCAAACCAAATCCAGAGCTTTATTTGCAGACCGCAAGCTGCTTAGGTGTAGAGCCAAAGGATTGTGTGGCATTTGAGGATTCAGTGAATGGATCAATTGCTGCCAAACGCGCAGGCATGAAATGCGTCATCGTCCCAAACAAAGTGACGAGCACGCTGCAGTTTGAAGAATATGATGTCAGATTAGAATCCATGGCTGAAATCGAATTGCTCCAGCTATTCCATCAGCTTGAAAAAGAGGATCAGTAAGGGGGCAAAAACATCATGGCAGAAAAACTCGATTTAACGCGGTTTGAAAAAAGAATGGTGATCCGTAATATCCGGGAAGAAGATATTGACCGAATCATCGCCTTGCAGGAGGTATGCTTTCCGGGCATGGACCCTTGGAAACGAGAGCACCTTGAAAGTCATCTTGAGCATTTCCCAGAAGGTCAGTTTTGTGCTGAATTTGAGGGAGAAATCATTGGCTCTTGTTCAAGTTTATTAATTAACTTTGATGAATACGATGACCGTCATACTTGGCAGGACATCACAGATGATGGGTACATCACTAACCATAATCCAGATGGGATGAATATGTATGGAATTGAAGTGATGGTTAGTCCTGAATACCGCCGCATGAAAATTGGCCATCGTTTATATGAAGCAAGAAAAGACTTAGCGAGAAGATTAAATTTAAAAAGCATTATCATTGGCGGACGCATCCCGAATTATCATAAATACCAAGAGGAAATGACGCCTCGTCAATATGTGGAGCAGGTCATGCTTCACCAAATTTATGATCCTGTTTTATCTTTTCAGCTGTTAAATGAATTCAGCCTCATGCGGATCAATCCGAATTACTTGCCGGATGATAAGGCATCGAGCACATATGCGACGTTAATGGAATGGAACAACGTCGATTATCGTCCGCAATCGAAGAGATATTATAAATCGGCATTCCCAGTTCGTATTTGCGTCATTCAATATGCGATGAAACAAATTCATTCCTTCGAGGAATTCATGAATCAGGTGGAGTATTATGTTGATGTCGCATCAGATGCGTCAGCTGACTTTGCCGTATTCCCAGAAATTTTTACAACGCAGCTCATGTCTTACTTAGAGGAGCGCTCCCCAAGTCTTGCAGTACAAAGGATCACAGAATATACCGAGGACTACATTAATTTGTTCACAGACCTTTCTGTGAAGTACAACATTAACATCATTGGCGGATCCCATTTCGTTGAAGAGGAAGGGAAAATCTACAATATCGCTTATTTATTTAGACGTGATGGAACAATTGAAAAGCAATATAAGCTCCATATCACACCGAATGAAAGAAAATGGTGGGGGATTTCAGCAGGTGATCAGGTTCGGGTATTTGATACAGACTGTGGTAAAATTGCGATCCAAATTTGCTACGATATTGAATTTCCTGAGCTTGCTCGGATTGCAGCTGATAAAGGAGCGAAAATTATTTTTACTCCGTTCTGTACAGAAGACCGCCAAGGCTATTTAAGAGTGCGTTACTGTGCTCAGGCTAGAGCGGTTGAAAACCAGATTTATACCGTAATCTCAGGAACTGTCGGAAACCTTCCGCAAACCGAAAATATGGATGTCCAATATGCACAGTCAGCAATTTTTGCCCCATCTGACTTTGAATTTGCAAGAGATGGGATTGTAGGAGAATGTAATCCAAATATAGAAATGGTTGTCGTTGGCGATGTCGATTTAGAAATTTTAAGAAGACAGCGGCAAGATGGAACGGTACGTCAGCTCAAAGACCGAAGAAGAGACGTGTACCATATTGAATATAAGAAATAATGAAAAGAAGCGCCTATCACAAGGCGCTTTTTTTGATTAAGAGACATAGTAGTAGCACGAGCGCTGCTACCTGTTCAAGATTCATCATCATTTTTTGCTTAAATAAGATGGAGAGCTTATTTTTTCATGCGATAAAGGGATGCCGGAGCAAAATCTGAATATACTGAAAGGAGATCATGTGTTCAAAAAGGAGAGGAACATGGGACGACAAGCTAAACATTTGTATATCAATTTACCGGTAAAGAATGTCAAGGAATCAAAGGCTTTTTTTGAGCAGCTGGGTTTTGACTTTCAAGAGCAGCTGACGAATGATCAGGCAGCTTGTTTGGTCATTGGTGACACCATTACGGTTATGCTGTTAACCCATAAGCATTTTCAAACCATCTCAGAAAAACAATTGGTGGATGCAAGGCAGGGATCAGAGGTCATTGTCTCTATGCGGGTTGATTCACGAAAAGAGGTCGATGAGCTGGTGGAGCAGGCGATGGCAGCAGGCGGGTCACCGTTTAAGGAAAAGCAGGATCATGGGTTCATGTACGGTTGGAGCTTTCAGGATCTTGATGGTCATTTGTGGGAAGTGTTCTATTTGGATGAGGAGAGAAGCGGCCTTTCATAGGGTGCTTCTTTTTTATTGTTTAACAGTGGTATGATTATGAGGAAGAATAGGAATTCATCTAGAGAAAAGTAGGTGCAGCATGGAGTTTTTACTTGTCTTACTGCCAGTGTTCGGTATTTTCCTTATCGGGTATATTGGGCAGAAGGCCATTGGTTTTGACATACATACGCTCTCATCAATGTCTTTATATTTAATGTCACCATTTCTTGCGTTTGAAACCTTTTATCAAAACAAAGTGTCGATGGACTATGTGTACCTATCTATTTTTGTCGTCGGACTTTGTCTTTCACTTGTTTTATGTGTCTTTATTTTATCTCGTATTTATGGTTATTCGAAGGAAATGTATTGTGCCATGATTCTGTCGTCAGCATTTATGAACAATGGGAATTACGGCACGCCTGTTGTCCTGCTTGTCTTCGGAGCAGCAGGTTTAGATATTGCCATCGTCTTAATGGTGCTGCAGCAGCTTGTTATGAGTACGATCGGTATGTATTATGCAGCAAAGGGCGGAGAGGATGCAGGGGATGGGAAGGTCGTGCTGAAAAAAGTGCTGCGTATGCCGGTTGCATATGGGGCACTCCTCGGTCTATTATTTCAGCTGATGGATCTTACACTACCTAAAGAGGTGATGACGGGTGTCCAGCTTGTGGGAGATGCCGCCATACCGACGATTATGCTTATTTTAGGCATGCAGCTCGCCGTCATTTCTTTTAAGCAAGTGGATTATCGCAATATTTCTTATGCTGTATTGCTGAAGCTGTTTATTTCACCACTCATCGCATTTGGCTTTACACTCATTTTACCGGTAGATGATCTAGTGAAACAAATTATGATCTTAGTTGCAGCCATGCCGACAGCAGCAAATACCACGCTCATGGCTGTACAATTTCGAACGAAGCCTGAGTTTGTCTCAAGCACGACATTTCTCAGTACCGTTTTAAGCATCGTGACATTACCAGTTTTATTATGGATTTTATCTATGCACCCTCTGGGATAGGGGATAGGCGGCAAAACAAAGGGGGACATATCAATGAATGCAGATGTTCATTTTCAAGTGAGTGATGTGTTGAAAACAAAGTATTTTGCCCATGCAAAAGTGTTAGCAGGAGAAAAGGGATTGTTTCGGCAGGTCAAATGGGTCCATGTGTTAGAAGTGCCTGCTGTAGAAGATTTGTTAAATGGGGGAGAGCTCATCCTAACAACAGCCGCAGGCTTTCATGATCAATTGGATGTGTTTCAAGCATTTTTAAAACAGCTGATCGATTCTGGTGCGGCAGGCTTATGTATTGAATTTGTTCCGCTCAGATTCGATGTGCCGGAAGAATTGATTGCGTATGCAGAAGAAAGAGATTTTCCGCTGATTTTGTTTACAAAAGAAGTGAAATTCGTCAACATCACACAGCATCTCCATACGATGATGATTGAACGCCAGTATCAAATGATGGCTGATCTAGAAGCACTATCATCAAAGCTGAATGAGCTTTTGCTGACTCCCCATCCCCAGATGGATATTTTGGATCAAGTGTATCAGCACGTAAGGGGCATACTTTTACTCATTCCTGTTCAGGGGGAGCCGATTATTTTATGTGATTCCTCCAAACAAACCGAAGAGCTGGTCATGAATTATTTACAGTTTGCTTCCTTGCCAAAAGGATACGAAGTGACCAAAAAAGAAGTACTTGCACTCAAGCAGACATTTGCAGACCTTGTGCTCATTCATCAAACAAACACACTCTCAGAATTCGAACTGCTCGTAATGGATAAAGGAGCAAATGCTCTGGCCCAGCAAACGCTAAGAGAGCTTTATACAGAAGAATTGAAGAAGACAAAAGAGAACGAATGGCTGCAAAAATGGTTCCAAGAAGAGCATACAGAAAGAGATATTTTAGAGCATCTTGAAGAAACAGAAGGATTGAAAAAGCCAACCGGCTGTGTGGTGATGCTCTTTCAAAAGCATCATCAAATCGAAGAAATCGCAGGAAATCTATATTTTCTCGTATCGTGCCGCTCTATCTTTCAGCGAGCGGGTTTCCATTTGATTCCTTATGAGCATCAAGGACAAACCTTGTTTATTTTATTGAACACGAGAAAGAAGGAGGATTGGAAAGAGCGTGCAGAGAGGGCTGCGAGTGATATCAAACAATTGTATGAGCGCGAGCAGCCCCGCGGAACTGTGATCAATTTTGGCATCGGTCCATATTGTGAACAGTTTCAGCATATGAGAAAAAGCTTTCAAGCAGCCAAAGAAGTGCTGCATTTAAAGAAAGTGATGCCCCAGCGTGTGGAAAGCCCATTTTATCAAGATTTGCATATGCTCCGTCTCATGCCTGTCATGAAGGAAAGCGGACTGCTTGAATGTATGGTGAAAGAGTATTTGGAGCCTGTCATTTTATATGATAAGCAAAATAGCGGAAGACTTTATCAAACGCTGAATATCTTTTTACAGACAAACGGTTCTAAAAAGGAAACTGCAAGCCAGCTCTATATTGTCAGGCAGACGCTTTATCATAGACTAGATAAACTGCAAGCATTGCTTGGCGAGGATATGATGCAGGCACCGAAACGACAGGCGCTTGAATTTGCGATTCTTGCATATGAATTCCTGCAAGGAAATGACCGTTAACGAAGTATGTTAGATTTGCTAAGCATCCGAGTAGAGTGTCTTACGATTCTTTTCAATCAGTTGACGATCTGTCTAATGTAATGGGCCCGGCCCCTTTTTTATAATGAAAGTAATGGTTGGTACTCTCTTACGGGCGGCCTAGTTTCAGTTTCATATGCCTCCCTTTTCAGCCATATAATGAATAGAGGGGCAATGTGCTGCTGAACCGGTTTAAGCTTCTTTAATGATGAAAACGGATACATGGGGGTCGGGAAGATGAAAATACATGAACAGGCTCAAAACCTTCAGGCGAAAGATGATCAGTTGATCTGGCATCATATGAAAGGGACAAACAAGGAAAATGAAAGCATGGTCATTCACAAGGCAGAAGGCGCATGGGTGACTGATATTCATGGGAATCGCTATTTAGATGGGATGTCAGGTCTTTGGTGTGTAAATGCCGGTTATGGCAGAAAAGAGCTTGCAGAAGCGGCATATGAGCAGCTAAAGACAATGCCTTACTATCCGCTGACGCAAAGCCATGTGCCAGCGATTCAGCTGGCTGAAAAGCTAAATGAATGGCTTGGCGGGGACTATGTCATCTTCTTTTCTAACAGCGGTTCTGAAGCCAATGAAGCTGCATTTAAGATCGCCAAACAATATCATGCGCAAAAAGGAGAGAGCACAAGAACAAAGTTCATCTCCAGGTATCGTTCGTATCACGGTAATACCGCAGCAGCTCTTGCTGCAACGGGGCAGGCGCAGCGTAAATATAAATATGAACCATTAGGTCAAGGCTTTATCCATGTCGCACCGCCTGATATGTATCGTCATCCTGAGGATCAAGAGACTTTGGCAAGTGCAGCGGCAATCGATCAAGCCATGACGTGGGAACTAAGTGAGACCATTGCTGGGGTCATTATGGAACCGATTATTACAGGTGGCGGTATCTTAATGCCGCCAAAAGGGTATTTGAAGAAGGTCAAAGACATCTGTGAGGCTCATGGAGCGCTTCTCATTGTGGATGAAGTCATCTGCGGCTTTGGCCGGACAGGGAAGCGGTTTGGTTTTATGCATGAAGATGTAAAGCCGGACATCATCACAATGGCAAAAGGGATCACAAGCGGCTATTTACCTCTTTCTGCAACGTGCGTGAAACGAGAAATTTATGAAGCGTACGCAGGGGAAGATACGTATGACAGGCTACGCCATGTAAATACATTTGGCGGTCATCCTGCTTCCTGTGCGGTTGCCCTTGCCAACCTAGAGATCATGGAAAACGAGAAATTAGTAGAACGGTCTGACACGCTGGGGCAAGACATGCTTGAACGTTTGCAAGAGTTAAAAGAGCATCCATTTGTCGGCGATGTCAGAGGGAAGGGCCTGCTGTTTGGTATTGAACTTGTTCAGGATCAACAGTCTAAAAAACCGGCTGATCCACAGGTTGTCGGTCAATTGATTGCAGAATGTAAAAAACGCGGACTGATCATCGGGAAAAATGGTGATACGGTTGCCGGCTATAATAACGTTGCCCAGCTTGCACCGCCGCTAAATATAACAAATGAAGACGCCTCATTTATTATCAACACGTTAAAAGAAAGTATGGCACAGTTATAGCAGAGAGATTTCTCTGCTCAGCGTGTAGACAAACCCTCGCATTCGGTGTCAGGTCTGCGCTCCGGTGCTCACGAATGTCAAATTCGCTCCGCTCCGGTGCTCGTCCTTCCTAGACTGCAAAGGTTTTCTATCACGCTGAAAAGAAGACAAAGGGCTAAAATCAACATCATTTTAGCCCTTTGTCAACAATCTGAGCAGAGAGATTTCTCTGCTTTTTTCTATGGAAAAAGCACATACGCTGCTAAGTAAAATCGGCATTGGATACACTAGGTGTATTGAAAAATAGAAGAGATTCTATTACTGTTAGGAGAAGACTGAACCAATACACTTTAGAAGGAGACGGCATATGAGTTTTCATGATCAACCCATTCTACCTGCTGTTCGCAATATGAAGCAATTTGAGGAATTTTTAAAAAGTCCATTTACATATGGGGTCTTACTTGATGTGCATTTAGGCCGGCTAAAGGGCATTATGAATGAGGCAAATGCCCATCATAAAAAAATGTTTGTCCATGTCGATCTCATTCATGGGATCAAACATGATGAGTATGGAACGGAATTTATTTGTCAGGAAATGAAGCCGGCAGGAATTATTTCTACTAGGTCTTCTGTCATAGTAAAAGCCAAGCAAAAAAAGGTATATGCCATTCAGCGAATGTTTTTACTTGATACAAGTGCGATGGAAAAAAGCATGGAGTTCGTAGGAAAACACCGCCCAGATTTTATTGAAGTATTGCCAGGGGTCGTACCGGATTTAATTACAGAAGTGCGCGAGCGAGCTGGGATTCCAATATTTGCAGGCGGGTTTATCCGTACAAAAGAAGATGTAGAAAGAGCGCTTGAAGCGGGAGCTACAGCTGTGACAACATCGAATACAGCCCTTTGGAAAGCGTTCCAAAAGTGAAAAAGATAAAAAGTGAAAATTGATTGACAACGTTTTCATCCTCTGATACTATAGCACTAAGTTAATATCATGTGATGGAGAAATGGAGATCCACAACAGCGCTTTACTAGGTGACAAATGACCCTGATGTAAAGTATGTTTGTTGTGGATCTTTTTTCTTTATCTTTTTTTACACATTCATAGGGGATGGCAACTGAACCAGAGGAGGAATTTTCATGACACCATTTTGGGGTGAAGTCGTAGGTACAATGCTTCTCATTATTTTTGGAGGCGGTGTATGTGCGGCAGTCAATTTAAAGAAATCGCTCGCATATCAGTCCGGCTGGATTGTAATCGCTTTCGGATGGGGATTTGCAGTAGCCATAGCAGCTTATGCAACAGGTGGAATCAGCGGAGCACATTTGAATCCAGCACTAACAATTGGGCTTGCGCTAGAAGGAAGTTTTCCTTGGGCTGATGTACCAATGTATATTGCCGGCCAAATGCTTGGCGCATTAATAGGAGCTATTATTGTCTTTTTACATTACTTACCGCACTGGAAAGCAACAGACGATCCAGGTGCAAAGCTGGGTGTATTCTCAACTGGTCCTGCGATTCCGCATACTTTTGCAAACGTACTTAGTGAAGTCATCGGTACATTTGTATTGGTTCTAGGAATCTTAGCGATTGGTGCAAATAAATTCGCAGACGGAATCAATCCGCTGATTGTTGGATTCTTAATTGTTGCAATTGGTCTTTCTTTAGGTGGAACCACTGGTTATGCAATTAATCCTGCACGTGATTTAGGTCCGAGAATTGCACATGCGATTCTGCCGATTCCAGGTAAAGGTCCATCGAATTGGAAGTATGCTTGGGTGCCAGTCGTTGGTCCAATTTTAGGCGGCGCATTTGGCGGTGTTTTCTACAATGCAGCTTTTAAAGCGAACATCACACCAGCCTTTTGGATTGTAAGCGTTATTTTAATTGTGGTATTGTTAGGACTCTATGTCTCTACGAAAAATCAAACAAATGCTGTAAATGAAAGTATGTAAGGGGAGGAAAACACCATGGCAAAAGAAAAATATATTCTCGCTTTAGATCAAGGGACAACAAGTTCAAGAGCGATCTTATTTGATCAAGAAGGCAAAATTGCACATACAGCTCAGAAGGAATTTAATCAATATTTTCCGAACCCAGGCTGGGTAGAACATAATGCAAATGAAATTTGGAGCTCTGTTCTATCCGTCATTTCAACTGCTTTAATTGAATCAGGCATTGAAGCAGATCAAATCGCCGGTATCGGAATTACGAACCAGCGTGAGACAGCTGTTGTTTGGGATAAACATACAGGCGCACCCGTTTATAATGCAATTGTTTGGCAGTCTAGACAAACGTCTGGCATTTGTGAAGAGTTAAAAGCGGAAGGACACAATGAAACGTTTAGAAATAAAACAGGTCTTCTCATTGATGCTTATTTCTCAGGGACAAAAGTAAAATGGATTTTAGACAATGTAGAAGGTGCTCGTGAGAAAGCAGAAAATGGCGACTTGCTGTTTGGCACAATTGATACATGGCTCATTTGGAAGATGACAGGCGGTCAATCACACGTCACAGATTACTCCAACGCGTCAAGAACGTTAATGTTCAACATTTACGATCTGAAATGGGATGAAGAACTACTTGAGATCCTTGGCGTACCTGCTTCTATGCTTCCAGAGGTGAAACCATCTTCACACATCTATGGTGAAACAACAGACTATCACTTCTTCGGCAGAAATATCCCGATTGCAGGAGCGGCGGGAGACCAGCAGTCTGCACTATTCGGTCAGGCTTGCTTTGAAGAAGGAATGGCGAAGAACACGTATGGCACAGGATGTTTCATGTTGATGAATACAGGGGAAAAAGCAATTAAGTCGGATCATGGTTTATTAACAACAATTGCATGGGGCATTGACGGTAAAGTTGAATATGCTTTAGAAGGAAGTATTTTCGTAGCTGGTTCAGCGATCCAGTGGCTGCGCGATGGACTGAGAATGTTTAAAGACTCAAAAGACAGCGAAGCCTATGCGGAGCGCGTTGAGTCAACAGATGGCGTATATGTCGTTCCAGCATTCGTTGGTCTAGGCACACCATACTGGGACAGTGATGTCAGAGGCGCTGTATTCGGATTAACACGCGGTACTTCTAAAGAGCACTTTGTCCGTGCAACGTTAGAATCACTTGCATATCAAACGAAAGATGTTTTAGATGCGATGGAAAAGGATTCAAACATCTCATTAAAAACTTTGCGTGTGGATGGCGGAGCTGTAAAGAATGATTTCTTAATGGGCTTCCAAAGTGATTTGCTGGATGTACCAGTAGAGCGTCCAGAAATTAATGAAACGACGGCACTCGGTGCGGCCTATCTTGCGGGAATAGCAGTTGGCTTCTGGAACGACCGTTCAGACATTGCAAAACAATGGAACCTTGACAAGCGCTTTGACCCTAAAATGGAAGAGGACAGCCGTGACTCGTTATACAGCGGGTGGAAAAAGGCTGTAAAAGCAGCTCAAGCTTTCAAATAAACCAAAAGTATGGTATACTTCAAGTAAGTTAATAGAACGGTTGGAGAACTGGAGAGACCGCAGGCACCGAAGTGTAGAAATACGCTTTGGGTGTTTGCGGTCTCTTTTTCTTTACCGTACAACATGGGAGGAACAAGAGATGACTTTTTCTAGCTTAGAAAGAGAACAAATGCTGCAGGAAATGACAAAAAAACCATATGATGTGTTTATCATTGGTGGGGGTATAACAGGCGCTGGTACAGCACTTGACGCGGCTTCACGCGGAATGCGTGTCGGTCTTGCAGAAATGCAGGATTTCGCAGCAGGTACGTCCAGCCGCTCAACGAAACTAGTGCACGGCGGACTTCGTTATTTAAAACAATTTGAAGTGAAAATGGTCGCAGAGGTCGGTAAAGAGCGTGCCATTGTATACGAAAATGGTCCTCATGTGACAACGCCAGAATGGATGCTTCTTCCGATGCATAAAGGCGGGACATTTGGTAAGTTTTCAACCTCTATTGGACTTAGAGTGTATGACTTTTTAGCTGGCGTAAAGCATAGCGAACGCAGAAGCATGCTAAGTGCGAAAGAAACACTTGAAAAAGAACCGCTTGTCAAAAAGGACGGCTTAAAAGGCGGCGGCTACTATGTTGAATACCGTACAGATGATGCACGCCTCACAATTGAAGTCATGAAAGAGGCTGTGAAATTCGGAGCGGAAGCGGTCAACTATGCGAAAGTAAAAGAATTTATTTATGATAAAGGCAAAGTGGTTGGTGTTGTCATTGAAGATGTCATGACGCAGAAAACATATGATGTGTATGCGAAGAAGATCGTCAACGCGACAGGTCCATGGGTAGATCAGCTGAGAGACAAGGACCACTCAAAAGAAGGAAAACACTTACAGCATACAAAAGGAATTCACTTAGTATTTGACCAATCGGTCTTCCCATTAAAACAAGCGATTTACTTTGACACGCCTGATAAACGTATGGTCTTTGCCATTCCAAGAGAAGGCAAAACGTACGTTGGAACAACAGATACAGTGTACAAAAAACAGCTGGAACACCCGCGTATGACAAAAGCCGATCGTGACTATGTCATCCAAGCGATTCAGTACATGTTCCCTGACCTCAATATTACAGAAAAAGATGTAGAATCGAACTGGGCCGGTCTTCGTCCGCTCATTCATGAAGAGGGCAAAGACCCTTCAGAAATTTCTCGTAAGGATGAAGTGTGGACATCATCTTCAGGCTTAATCACCATTGCTGGTGGTAAATTAACAGGCTACCGTAAAATGGCTGAGCATATTGTCGATCTAGTACGTGATGGATTGAAACAGGAAACGGGCAAAGATTACGGACCATGTAAAACAAAACATATGCCAATCTCAGGCGGCCATGTAGGCGGATCTAAAAACATGGCAGCCTTTGTTCAAGCGAAAACAGCAGAAGGCGCATCTGTTGGTTTAACAGAACCGATTGCACAAAAACTAGCTGAAAAATATGGTTCAAACGTCAGCAGTGTCTACAAACGAGTAGAGCAGCTTCAAGGGGAAGCAGACAAACGAAACATTCCAGCATATGTGCTGGCAGAGCTTGTCTATGCGATCGAAGAAGAACTAGCTGTAACACCTGTTGATTTCTTTTTAAGAAGAACAGGAAGCCTATTATTTAATATCAACTGGGCAAAAAAATACGCACAGCCTGTTGTTGACTACATGGCAGAGCGTTTTGGCTGGGATGAAGCAGCAAAACAGAAACATCAAACAGAATTAGATCAACTATTCCATGAAGCAGTCGTACCGCTTGATGCTGAATAAAAAGAAGACAAAGGGTTAAAGCAAGATCATTTTAGCCCTTTGTCAACAATCTGAAAGCCGATCATGTATCGGCTTTTTTTATTTGTGCAACATTTTTTCTAACTGCTAATGATATAGCATGACATAAAGGATGATTCCATATAAAATAACAGTAGATGTTATTTTATTGATGATAAGAGCTGGGGAGGACGACCATGAGTTGGAAGACGAATTATGAGCGATGGATCAATGAGAAGCACCTGGATACTGAACTAAAGGAATGGCTGGAGACGCATCAAGATGACCACCAGGCACTTGAAGACTGTTTTTACAAAAACCTTGAGTTCGGCACTGGAGGAATGCGCGGTGAGATTGGTGCAGGCACGAACCGAATGAATGTGTACACTGTTCGTAAAGCATCAGCAGGTCTTGCTGCGTATATTGCGAAACATGGAGAGGATGCAAAAAATAGAGGCGTCGCCATTGCATATGATTCACGCCATAAATCGCCTGAATTTGCGATGGAAGCAGCCAAAACACTTGCTTCACAAGGCATTCAAACGTACGTATTTGATGAATTGCGTCCGACACCAGAGCTCTCCTTTGCGGTTCGTGAGCTGCATGCATTTGCTGGAATCGTCGTGACAGCAAGTCATAATCCACCAGAATATAATGGCTATAAAGTGTATGGTGAAGATGGCGGGCAGCTGCCTCCATTTGAAGCAGATCAAGTCATTCAAGAAGTAGATGCAATTGAAAATGAACTGTCGATTTCAGTTGATTCTGAAGAAACGTTGAAACAGCAAGGGCTGATCAAAATAATCGGAGAAGAAATCGACCATGCTTATATTGAAAAATTAAAAACCATTAGTGTGCACCCTGAGCTGGCACATGAGGTCGATGTCAAAGTCGTGTTTACTCCGCTTCATGGGACAGCCAATCACCTTGTCAGAAACGGGCTGCAGGCTCTTGGATATCAGCATGTCACTGTTGTGCCTGAGCAGGAAAAACCAGATCCACAATTCTCAACAGTGACCTCGCCGAATCCAGAGGAGCATGCAGCATTTGAGTACGCCATCAAGCTTGGTGAAAAACAAAATGCCGATATCCTCATTGCCACAGACCCAGATGCTGACAGGTTAGGCATTGCGGTCAGAGATCATGAAGGAGAATTTACCGTCTTAACAGGCAACCAAACAGGCGCTCTGCTGCTTCATTATTTATTGTCTGAAAAACAAAAGATGGGTCAGCTGCCGCCTCGTCCCGTTGTAATGAAAACCATTGTTACAAGTGAGCTTGGGCGCGCTGTAGCATCAGCTTTTGGTGCCGACACGATAGACACACTCACTGGCTTTAAATTTATTGGAGAAAAAATTAAGCAATTTGAAGAGAGCGGAGAATACACGTTTCAATTCGGTTATGAAGAGAGCTATGGATATTTGATCGGTGACTTTGCCCGAGATAAAGATGCGGTGCAAGCGGCACTATTAGCCGTTGAAGTCGCTGCCTTCTATAAAAAGCAGGGCAAGTCCTTGTACGACGCGCTTGTCGATATTTTCAAGCAGTTTGGATTTTACCGGGAAGGATTAAAGTCGTTAACCTTAAAAGGAAAAGAAGGAGCAGAGCAGATTTCAGCGATCCTTCATACCTTTAGAACAAATCCACCAGCTGCCATCGCAGGGCAGCGCATCACAGTGATTGAGGATTATCAATCAAGTCAAAGACAACTTGTGGCTGAAAAGAAAGAGGAAACCATTCACCTGCCAGCATCAAATGTGCTGAAATATTTCCTTGAGGATGGTTCGTGGTTCTGCTTAAGACCTTCTGGCACTGAGCCTAAAGTGAAATTTTATATTGCAGTCAAAGGCACGTCTTTAACAGATAGTGAAGAAAAGCTAAAGCATTTGTCAGAAGAAGTGATGAAAGTCGTTTATGATATTGTGGAAGAAACAGCGAAATAACGAAAGACAAGGCCGTCGTGTATGAATACATGATGGCTTTTTCTCAGCCAAAAGGATGAGAAGAAATCATTCTTTTGGAGAAAGAGCGACGAGGGGGCTCATGGTATAATGAGCGTAATAATAAATGAAGGCTGCAAATGCCGGGGGTAAACAGTATGGGAGAATACCAAGAGAAGGTTGAAACATTAAAAATGTTAAAAGAAATTGCTGAAAAGCTTAATGAAGGCATGGAAATGAAAGAAACGCTCCATGAAGTGCTCCATATGCTGATGGATGTCACAGGCTTTCATTCAGCATGGATTTATTTTATAGAAAAAGACGGGTCATATGAACTGATGGCAGAGGTTTCCTTACCTGAAGCACTTGCAAAGCATCAAAAGCAGCTCATGTGTCAAAATGATTGTTATTGCATCAACCGATATACAAAAGGTTCACTGCAATCAGCCACCAATATTATTAATTGCAAACGGATTGAAACGGCAATAGAAGAAAAGCTTGGGGATACAGAAGGAATTACTCATCATGCGACCGTACCGCTAAAAGCGTGTAAGCGTACGTTCGGCTTATTAAATGTGGCGGCAAAAGGAAAAGTCACGTTTACGCAAGAAGAGCTGAATTTGCTTGAAAGCATTGCACTTCAAATTGGCACCGCCATTCAGCGGATGAAGCTTGTGCAAAATGAACAGCAGCACGCACTTCTGGAAGAAAGAAACCGGCTCGCACAGGACTTGCATGATTCTGTCAACCAAATGCTGTTCTCTGTGAGTCTGACGGCTAAGGCTGCACGGCAAATGACAAGTGATCAGAATTTAGGGGAAATGATTGATTTTATTCAGCATTTGTCACAAGACGCTCTGATTGAAATGCGGTCACTCATTTGGCAGCTGAGACCAAGAGGCCTTGAAAAGGGGTTTACGACAGCAATTGAAGAGTATGCACAGCTTTTAGGATTACGCTGCACTTTATCTTTATCAGGCTGTATAGAAATGGATCATTCTCACAATGAAACTTTGTTTCGGGTATGTCAAGAAGCGCTGAATAACTGTCAAAAACATGCGGAAGTAGAAGAAGTCGAGGTCAAGCTTGAGCAATCAAAAGACACGTTGGAGATGAAAATCATTGACCACGGAAAAGGTTTTCAATATGACGAGCAGATGAGCCTTCCTTCACTTGGGCTGAAAGGGATGTCTGACCGCATCCAAAGAGCAGGTGGTACATTTTGTATCTATTCAGAATTAGGTAAAGGAACCACGATTCATGTAAAAGTGCCATTTTCACAAGAAAGGAAGGGATCGTCATGAGAGTTGTCATTGCAGATGATCATCATATTGTGAGAAAAGGGCTTGTGTTTTTCTTGCAGACACAGTCTGATGTGGACATCGTTGGTGAGGCGTCCAATGGGCAAGAGGCATTAGAGGTTGTCAGAGAAACCCGGCCTGACATTGTCTTAATGGATTTGTCTATGCCTGTCATGAATGGCATTGAGGCAACGAAACAAATGACGCTGGAAATGCCGGACTCCCGCATTGTGATCCTGACAAGCTATGCGGATAAAGATTATGTCATTCCCGCCATTCAGGCAGGGGCGAAGGCCTATCAATTAAAGGATGTAGCACCAGAAAAGCTGCTTTCGACCATGATTGAAGTGCAAAATGGCACCTATCAGTTAGATGGTCATATCACGACCTTTCTTGTGCAGCATCTGACAGAGCCAAAAGAGCAGAAATGGGCATTGATGAAAGAGCTCACCAATAGAGAGCGAGATGTCTTATTTGAGATTGCAAAAGGCAAAAGCAACAAAGAAATTGCCTCATCGCTGTTTATTTCTGAAAAGACTGTCAAAACGCACGTATCCCATGTATTATCAAAATTAGAGCTGGCAGATCGAACCCAAGCGGCTCTGTATGCAGTGGATTATCAAAAAAATCAGCCAAAAGAGCTGCTATGACAGACTAAAACTTTTAAGCGCACATTCAATTCAGTGAATTGAATAAAAAAGAGCACAGATGTTGGTTATTTGACGTGCCCTTTTGCGTAAAAAGAGAAGCATGAACAGCCTAATTTCTAATAGAAAAACAAAAAAAAAGACTTGATGAGAGTATGCTCATCAAGTCTTTTTTTATTTTAAAGGAGGTGATGAGCTGGTCAATCAAAGGTGAATGTAAAATCGGAGGGGATCAAGTGGAGGCATATGAATTAGTAAGTGATGACAAATTAGAGCTTTAATAAGCTTGGGATCCATACATTATCTCTAACGCTTCCGTCTATTTCATGTCAGCCACTTTATGTTTCCCAGCACTGCGCACTGCTAATTGTATGGAAAAGGGAAGGGCTAAAAAATTCATTTTAGCCCTTTTTCTTTATGTGTACATCGGTTGTGAATAAACTTCAGCAGCAGCAGCCTCTGAAGCATGGTCAATGTACTGCAGGAGCCCATATAAACATTTTTCAACATCTGCATCGTTCCGGTTAAATTGATACGCATGTAAGAAATGCTCAATACGTTTCGAGAGCAAATCATCTTGCGTACGTACCATAAGAATAAGTAAATTATCCCATTGCGAGCGATGCGTATAATAAAGTGCTTTATCATAATCCGCCACATTCATTAAACCTTCTCCTTTCCCTTGAGAAGTCCTCATTAGTTTGCTCGGATCATATCGACTTTTTCAGGGGAAAAGTTGGTGTCCGCATCAATCGTGTACCGGGAATTATAGGCTGAATAATTGCTTCATGTATGAAAAAGGACCGGCCAGCTAAACCTAAACAAAACATTTATGAAAGTGAGTTCAATGATATCATGCAGCCGAAATTGTGGATGCTTATTGCAGCAGGAATCGTTTTGCTTGGCAGTTTGATGATTCATCCTGCATCAAAAGCAGCGGTGCAGCCGTTTGAAAATTGGGAAAGACTTGCGTATACAGCGTTTAAAGATGAATATAAAGGTGCCGCTTTAAATGATTATCATTACATTGGCCGGACAGAAGTGAATGATGAGCAGACAAAAGATGTGTTTCGCGTCACTGTAAAGGAAGGATCAACTCGCTTTGCCGCACATGCAGAAATTTATTTTCATCCGGTGACCGGTCATTTGATTAGTATTAACGTGTTTCGATTATAAAAAAGCCCCTTTTTTTGTAAAGGGTGCTTGAGGCGTTCAGTCATAAAAGACAAAGGGCTAAAATAAAGATCATTTTAGCCCTTTGTCCAACAATTTTTTTTCGAAATGGAATTACTTCATGCTACCTTGAAGATAAGCGCGAATATCCACACCAAGTGAATCTGCTAATCGCTGGCCGTAATCTTCATCTGCACGATAGAAGTTGCAGATTGCAAGTAATTTTGTTTGGTCATTCACATCTTTCAGATCAGCTGTTAGGTTTTTAATCAATGCTTGTTTCTCTTCTTCAGAGTAGCTTCGATATTTTTCTCCAGCTTGTTTGAAATCGTTCGGTTTTTCAATTTTTTGTCTCACCATACGGTCACCGTGAAGAACTGGCTCACTTTCTTTGTAGTGAGGGTTTTCTTTTGGCTGATCGGCATAACGGTTTGGTTCATAGTTAATATGACCGCTTGGACGAGTCGTTGTCATAAAGCCATCCTGCTGGTTATTGTGTACAGGTGCATAAGGGCAGTTAACCGGAATGCGCATGTAGTTCGCACCAAGACGGTGGCGCTGCGTATCAGGATATGAGAACAGACGGCCTTGAAGCAGTTTATCTTCAGATGCCTCAATTCCTGGAACAAATGCACTTGGCGTGAAAGCAGACTGTTCTGTTTCAGCAAAGAAGTTCTCAGGATTGCGGTTGAGTGTCATGCGTCCTACTTTTTGAAGCGGGTAATCTTCCTCGCTCCACGTTTTTGTTGGGTCACATGGATCATAATCAAGGTCATCATAATCGCTGAGCGGCATAAGCTGAACATATAAGTCCCATGCTGGGAAGTTGCCTTTTTCAATGCGGTCATATAAATCTCTTGTCGCATGCTGGAAATCGTTTGCTTGAATTTCCGCTGCTTCTTCCATAGATAAGTTGCGAATACCTTCAGAAGGTCTCCAGTGATATTTCACATATTTTGCTTCGCCGTATTTGTTCACCCATCTAAATGTATGCACACCAGAACCGCGCATTTCAGCGTAGCTTGCAGGGATTCCTTCGTCAGAGAAAAGCCATGTGAGCATATGAGTGGATTCAGGCGTTAAAGTCATAAAATCCCAATAACGGTCAGGATCTTGAATATTGGTTACAGGATCTGGCTTGAGAGAGTGAACCATATCAGGGAATTTCAATGCATCACGAATAAAGAAGATCGGCAAGTTGTTACCAACGAGATCATAGTTGCCTTCTTCTGTATAAAATTTGACAGCAAAGCCGCGC
Organism: Bacillus sp. PAMC28571; assembly: GCF_014250435.1. Classification (NCBI taxonomy): domain Bacteria; kingdom Bacillati; phylum Bacillota; class Bacilli; order Caryophanales; family Bacillaceae; genus Bacillus; species Bacillus sp. PAMC28571. The sequence continues at coordinate 677,549 of NZ_CP060191.1, forward strand.
GGGTCACGCAATGTTTCAGGTGAACCTTTCGGATGAATAACGGTAGAGAAGCGAACAAAAACGTCTGTTTGTTTTCCTTCTTCACTTAAGAAGGCTGCTTTTGTATGTTTCTCCATGCTGTTTTCTACTTCAAACACACCGTAAGCGCCGGCGCCTCTTGCATGAACGACGCGCTCTGGAATACGTTCACGGTCAAAGTGTGCAAGTTTTTCAATCAAATGGTAATCATCAAGAAAGGTAGGTCCGCGGTGACCAGCTGTTCTTGAGTTTTGGTTATCGCCAACAGGCACGCCTTGGTTCGTTGTCAAATTTTTATGATTTGAATTTGTCATTCTTTTCTCCTCCTGTAAACAAAAAAGTGTTTTCTAGCAATCTATATACCCTAATTATATTGAATCAAACATGATAGTCAATATTTATTTATAATAATTTTAAATAAATTATTATTACAAGAAGGTAAAGAAAAAGACGAAAGAATAAATTCTTTCGCCTTAAAGCAGGAGCTCTCTAAGAGCATCTTTGTTTTGTGTTAAATCGTTTAGTGTGTATCGGTCTAGAACGCTTAAATAAGCAGTGAGTGCTTCATGAAGTACATGCTTTAATGAACAAATTGGGGAGATGATGCAGCTGTTTTTCTTTGGATCAAAGCATTCAACCATGACTAAATCATCCTCTGTATAACGGACAACCTCTCCAATATTGATGCTTTCTGGGCTTTTTCCAAGCCTGATCCCGCCATTTCTTCCGCGAATTGTTTCCACATACCCGCGTTTTCCAAGATGATAAATCACCTTCGTCAGATGATTTTTAGAAATGCCATAAACATCGGCGATCTGCTGAATATTTGACAGTTCATTATTTTCTCTCGAAGCTAAATAAATGAGTACCCTTAATGAGAAATCTGTGTAATTCGTAAGTTTCATTTTGACGACCTCTAAACCTAATAGAGTTTTGTATCATCGTAACACATTTTAGACAAAAACTGTTCGAGAAAGTGTAAAATGTGACAACATTTAAAACATGTATTATAAATATTGCTTTTAGAGACTGTCATCTATTACGATAAAGATGTATTTAAAATACTTCTTTTGAAAGAAGGAATGACGATGTTATCTAAAGATCAAATGAATGCAATAAAGCAATCAGCTCCTCTACTAAAAGCCGAGGGAACCAAACTTGTCACTGTTTTTTATCAAAATATGATTCGCCAGCACCCGGAGCTGCTCAATCAATTTAATAAAACAAATCTGATGAACGGAAGTCAGCCAGAGGCACTTGCTGCGACACTATATCAAGCTGCACTGCACATTGATCGGTTAGAGGAATTACTTCCTGCGGTCAAACAAATTGCCCATAAGCATGTCAGTGTCATGGTCAAAAAAGAACAATACCCAATTGTCGGATATCACCTGATTGAAGCGATGAAAGAGGTGTTTGGTTTAAGAGAAGAAGATGCCACTTTATTAGCTTGGAAAGCTGCATATGACATCATTGCGAATATTTTCATGACCATAGAAGCAGAAATGATGGATAAAAATGTGAAACAGACAGGCGGATGGGCAGATGTGAAGCCGTTTGTAATTAAGAAAAAGAAGCAAGAATCTCCTTCGCTTATCTCTTTTTATTTAGTACCAGAAGATGAATCAGAGCTGCCAATGTATAAAGCAGGCCAATACATTACGGTTCAGGCAGATATGCCAGGAGAAGCCTATATGTGCAGCAGACAATACAGCTTATCAGACGAGCATCATCCATCTTATTATCGTATTACAGTGAAGCGTGACGGTCATGTGTCTACATTTTTGCATGATGAAATGGAAGAAGGGGACGTTCTTCAAGTGAGTATGCCGCAGGGAATGTTCTGTTTGCAAGATGACATAAAAGAGCCTGTTTATTTCATCAGTGCTGGGTCTGGTGTCACTCCAATGATTGGTTTAGTGAAAACTGCCGCACAAAACAGCCAGACATTCACGATGATTCATGCAGATCGATTAGAGGATGTCATCGCTTTTGAAAATGAGTTTGAACGCGTTCTAGCTTCAGCTTCCTATGGACGCATCATCCTATGTAACGAACAATTTCCGCAGTCTGGAAAGGGTGAACTTGTTGAGAAAGCGGCTTCCCGCATTGACCGTCCATTTCTTCAATCGGTAATCGGAGAAGGGAAAGGCCAATTTTATCTATGCGGTTCCCCGGTGTTTACACAGGAGATCATTCATCATCTAAAAGAGCTGGGAATTCCAGCACACCATATTCATTTCGAAGCATTCGGCGGGCAATCCACGAAAGAAATAGAAGTCGTCTAAACGATTGGCGGAACATCATGTTTTTTTACATACGCTCATATAGTAGGGATAAGTCCGATGAGGAGGGATGGTTTCCTTGAGCGTATCTGAAAAACGTCTTTTACAAAGAGCGATTGATGAAATTACAGAGATTGCAGAAGGATTTGGTCTAGATTTTTATCCGATGAGGTATGAAATCTGTCCCGCGGAAATTATTTATACGTTCGGTGCATATGGAATGCCAACACGATTCAGCCACTGGAGCTTTGGAAAGCAATTTCATAAAATGAAGCTTCATTATGATTTAGGGTTAAGCAAAATTTATGAACTGGTCATCAATTCAAATCCTTGCTACGCCTTTCTACTTGATAACAATACGCTCGTTCAAAATAAATTAATTGTGGCTCATGTATTGGCACACTGTGATTTCTTCAAAAATAATTGCCGTTTCCAAAACACAAAACGAGATATGGTCGAAAGTATGTCAGCAGCGGCAGAGCGGATCAAAGAATATGAGCATATCCATGGAACAAAAGAAGTCGAGTCCTTTTTAGATGCCGTATTGGCTATCCAAGAGCATATTGATCCATCTCTTGTTCGATCAAAATTAAGTTGGAATATGGACGATGAAGAAAGTGAAGATGATAAACCAAAACGTCAAACGCCATATGATGATTTGTGGGGAATGGATGAGCCGAAAACGCGTGAGAAAAAGAAAACTGTTAAGCAGTTTCCGCCAAAGCCGGAAAAGGATCTTTTACTCTTTATTGAGGCGCATTCCCGCGAGCTGGAGCCGTGGCAGCGGGATGTCCTTACCATGCTGAGAGAAGAAATGCTCTATTTTTGGCCGCAGCTGGAAACAAAGATTATGAATGAAGGCTGGGCATCGTATTGGCACCAGCGGATTATGCGGGAGCTTGATTTGGATTCAAGTGAATCGATAGAGTTTGCGAAATTAAATGCAGGTGTGGTGCAGCCATCTAAAACAGGCATCAATCCTTACTATTTAGGGCTGAAGATTTTTGAAGATATTGAAGAGCGCTATAACAACCCGTGTGAAGAATTAAAAAAAGCAGGGGTCACAGAAGGATCTGGCCGCAGTAAAATGTTTGAAGTCAGAGAAATTGAGTCAGATATTTCCTTTATTCGAAACTACTTAACGAAAGACCTTGTGATGAGAGAAGATTTGTACTTGTTTCAAAAGCAGGGGAGGGACTATAAAGTCATTGATAAAGAATGGAAGGCGGTTCGTGATCAGTTAGTCAGTATGAGAGTGAATGGCGGCTTTCCGTATTTGACCGTGATCGATGGCGACTATTTAAAAAATAACGAACTTTATATCAAGCATTGGTATGAAGGCATTGAACTTGATCTGAAATACTTAGAAAAAGTCCTTCCGTATTTATATCAGCTGTGGGGAAGAAGTGTGCATATCGAGTCCGTTCTTGAAGGAAAAGAAGTGATGTTTTCTTATGATGGAAAAGGGGTTCATAGGAAATATCTTGCATGAAAAAGACCAAAAAAGATGTCTCTTAGCAGACATCTTTTTTGTCCATTTTATTGGTTTTTCAGCAGTTTGAAAATGTGTTTTGCTTGATCGGTATTTTCCATTAGACCTTTTAGCTGCTGGCTTGTTGGACCATACGCAAAGAATGGAACTTCATCACCGGTATGACCAGATGTTGTCCAGCCTGTATGTGATCTTGTATTGATCACTTCTTCAATCGCATCATCAATTTTAACAGTATCCTTTGTTTCAGCGGCCTTTTGAATAGATGCTATTTCTTCTTTTGTGAAATCAAGATTGATATATTGTTTCAGGGCTGACTCGACAGGCATGCCGCTGACAATTTTGTTTGCGATAAAGTCAGGCGTTTTTTTCGCTGCTTTTACCGGTTTGTAATCCCAGCTCCCTGAACCGTCTGCTCCGAAGGAAAGTCCGCCAGTTGAATGATCCGCGGTCGTGATGACTAACGTGTTTTTATCCTTTTTCGCAAAACGAATCGCTTCTTCAAATGCTTTTTCAAAATCCTTCATTTCACTCATCGCACTGACAATATCATGATCATGTCCAGCCCAGTCAATTTGACTGCCTTCGACCATAAGGAAAAATCCTTTTTTGTTTTTAGACAGCTGTTTGATGGCTGAGGATGTCATGTCTTGCAGGGAAGGGGTCGTTTGATCACGATCAATGGCTTTATCGAGACCTCCATCGGCAAAAATGCCTAACACTTTTTCATTTTTGTTTTTTTGTAAGGCGGCTTTATTGGTGACATAATCATAACCGGCTTGTCTGAATTCCTTCGTCAGATCACGATCCTTTCGGACAAAGTCGACAAGTCCTCCGCCAAGCATGACATCGACTGTATGCTGTTTTCCGATTTTCTCATCGAAGAAATCATCAGCGATGGCTGCAGTGTTTTTCCTAGACACATCGTGAGCGGCATACGCAGCAGGCGTAGCATTTGTTAATTCAGATGTCACGACAAGACCCGTCGATTTTCCTTTTCGTTTGGCTTCTTCTAAAACGGTTTTTAGTTTTTTGCCGTTTTTGTTTACACCAATGGCATTGTTGTATGTCTTTTTACCAGTTGCCATGGCTGTACCAGCTGCTGCTGAATCGGTAATGTTATTTTTAGAGTCGTCAGGGTATGTTTTGTGCATGCCAGTGAGGTAAGGGTCAAACGCTGTTTGCTTTGAAAGGTCACCGTTGTGTTTAAATGAGCGGTAAGTTGAAAGATAGGGTGTTCCCATGCCATCTCCAATCAGCACGATCACATTTTGCACGTCATTTTTCGGCTTCTTTTTAGCCTCAGCTTTGTCAGCTTGTCCAAATTCAATCCCTGAAAAAATGCCAATCGATAGCACAGATGCTGCTGCCACTGCAGCGATTTTCGTTTTCGAGCTTTTCAACACACTCATTCATTTTGCCTCCTCATTGTTTATGTATCGCTCTTACGTTTACAATGGTAGAGCAGAAGTGTGGATTCCTTTTTACAGCACCGTAAAGTTCACTTTAAAATTGTAAAGGTCCACTTTACATAGAATGAACCAAAAAGAGAAATGAATGTATCATTTATCCATGACAAGATGCGATTATTTTGTCATGATTGTGTAATAAAAATGAAATAAAAAGAACCCTAAAAAAAAATAAATTTTGCCGAATTAATAAGCATAATGTCGTAGGAAGTCAAGACTATTTCTTCTGGTATTTGATCCTTATAATAGGGAGTAGATAAAAATTCGGATCAGATAGATACATACAGGAGGAACAAATGAAAAAACAATTGATCACAGCTGCAAGTGCAGTTCTACTTGGGACGACATTATTTGCCGGAGCTGCCTCAGCACAATCAGTAAAAGTTCAAAAAGGTGACTCTCTTTCTGTTCTAGCGAAAAGATACAAAACAAGCGTGAGCAAAATTAAATCAGACAATAAGCTGAAATCTAACGTGATTTATGTTGGACAAACCTTAAAAGTGAATGGCACTTCTTCGAAAAAAGCAGTGAAGACATCAAAAACAACAACAAAAGTAAAAACGGCTTCAGCAACTGCCACTCATAAAGTTGTCAAAGGTGATACATTATCTAAGATTGGCAAAAAATATGGGATGACTGTGAAAGAGTTGAAATCGTTAAATAAACTTAAAACAGACCTCATTAAAATCGGGCAAAAGCTAAAGGTGAAAAAGACGTCTAAAGTAAAGACGAAACCTGTGAAAGAAAAAACAGTTTCTACTTCTTCCTTAAACACGTCTAAGCTCATAGCAGATGCTAAAGCGCAAAACGGTACTCCATATAGATGGGGTGGAACGACACCGAAGGGCTTTGATTGCAGCGGATTTATGTGGTATATCATTAACAAACAAAAAAAGATTTCAAGACAAACAACTGAAGGTTTCTGGGGATCGATGAAAAGTGTATCCAAACCAAAGGCTGGAGATTTTGTCTTCTTTACAACGTATAAATCAGGTCCATCTCACATGGGTGTCTACCTTGGAAACAATAAGTTTATCCATGCTGCTTCTGACGGTGTAACGATCAGTGATATGACATCAAGCTATTGGAAGCCTATTTATCTTGGAGCGAAAACATTTGTAAACTAATTCATTTTAAGAGACTGCTATGAAGCAGTCTCTTTTTTCATATATCATTTATGCCGCAGAAACTGGTCTTTTTCTCATAGATCACTATCAGTCTAAAGGCTTTAAAATAACATAATTGTGGACCCGCTTTTAAAAAAAGGGTCTTATTTTTGTTGAATAATAAGTATATGAAAAAAATATAATCTTCCATGTTGTATAATAAATAGAGGGAGCCAAACTATCAATTGAATAAGGATTGAAGAAAATCTAACCGTTTTATTGACAATATTTTCGTTGATGTATAAGAATTTTCACTCTATTTTTAAAAAAAGTGTTTTCATTTTTTAATTTTCATATATAATAATTTTACGCCACCAATTTATTGTGCTAAATTTAATCTAAATATTCAGAAAATATTGTGAATTATATGAATGTGGCGTCTTTAGACTGATACTAAGTTTTGGGAGTGATGGTATGAGCAATTCATTGTTTAGAAAAAAGAGCATTTCAGAGCTCATTGCGGCAACACAAGGGGAAAAAGCATTAAAAAAGGAATTGGGTTCATTTGATTTAACCATGCTGGGCATTGGAGCCATTATCGGGACAGGGATATTTGTTCTAACAGGTACAGGAGCCGTCACTGCGGGGCCAGGACTTGTTCTATCATTTGTCATCGCAGGTCTTGCTTGTTTGTTTGCAGCACTGTCATATGCGGAATTTGCTTCCACAGTGCCTGTATCGGGGTCTGTGTATACATTTACGTACGCATCAATGGGGGAATTTCTAGCGTTTATCATTGGCTGGGATTTAATATTAGAATATATGTTGGCCGCTAGTGCCGTTTCAGCGGGCTGGTCAGGCTATTTTGTGTCATTTTTAAATGGGATAGGGATTCATATACCAGTTGAGTTAACAGCAGCACCAGGTGGTTTAAAGGGGCAAGTGACATATTTTAATCTTCCAGCATTTATTATTTTAATGGTCATCACCTTCCTGCTGTACTTTGGTATTAAAGAATCAAAACGAGTAAATAACATCATGGTTATTATGAAAATTGCTGTGATTCTGCTCTTTATTTTAGTCGCTGTGAAATATGTAAAACCTGAAAACTGGACACCATTCGTACCATTTGGGACATCAGGGGTCTTAAGTGCAGCAGCCCTAGTATTCTTTGCATTTATCGGGTTTGATGCAGTTGCTTCTGCGGCAGAGGAGACAAAAAATCCATCACGCAACCTGCCTAGAGGGATTATTACTTCCTTATTGATTTGTACACTGCTTTATGTCATTGTTAGTGCGATTATGACGGGCATTGTTCCTTTCATGAATTTTGAAGGAGTATCACATCCAGTGTCTCTCGTTTTACAAGTAGCCGGACAAAACTGGGTGGCTGGTATTGTGGATGTCGGAGCGATTCTAGGGATGACAACCGTAATGCTTGTCATGCTGTACGGCCAGACACGCGTGATGTTTGCCATGTCTCGTGATGGCTTGGTGCCAAAGGTATTATCAAAAGTTCACCCAAAGCATAAAACTCCTTACATCAATACACTGTTCTTCGGTACATTGTCAGCATTAATGGGTGGATTTATTCCACTTGATGAGCTGGCAAGCCTAGTGAACATCGGGACACTTTCAGCATTCATTTTGATTTCAGTGGCGGTCATTGTGATGAGAAAAACGCAGCCGGACTTACCACGAGCTTTCAGATGCCCAGCAGTTCCGCTTATTCCGATCTTAGCTATTCTATCTTGCGGATTGCTCATTTATAAGCTTGGTGCAATCACCTTTGTTCGTTTCTTAATCTGGCTTGCTATTGGGCTGGTGGTGTATTTCTTATATTCAAGAAAGCATTCAGAATTGAATAAAAAGTAAATGAAAAAAGCCCGTGCTGCTTGGCATTAGTCAAGTAACACGGGCTTTTGCTATGGAGTGCTGATTAAAAACCTAACTGAAGATCGACATCGATTGATACGATGGCATAGACACAAACAATGACAAAGATATTCAGTACGACACCGAGGAAACCTGGACCCGTACGACCTTTTTTAATGAACAGTTCAATAATGCCAAATGGAACTGCGGCCATTGCAAAAGGAAGCATTTGAAAAGAATAAAATGTCACGTTGCTGATAATGGCGAGGTTTAGCATGAGCAGGGATAATATCGCTGTGCCGACAGAAATCCAGCCAAATACATTATGCTCTTTAAAAATTCTTACCAATTCCATAATTCCACCTCGCTCACTTTTGCCGTTTTAATGCGTTTTGTCTTTACAAATTTCTCAATTTCTTTAGAAGGTCCAGTGACCACAGAGCCATAAACGGTGACGCCATTTTGATCGATATAGCGTATACGATTAGACAGATCAAGATCAGGTCTGCCAGAGATCGTTGTTGCCCATGTCGGGTGCTGATTAACATAAGCAAGGGCATCTTTGAATTGATCTACCTCAGTTTTTGATGTGTGCTGAAGCTCTTTTAAAAATTCAGAGTCCTTCCCAGGAAAGCCGATTGGCCGCTGATTTCCACTTAATGAATCCTCTGTTTTAATCGCATTCCACAGCACTTTCATATCGTATTTTTTAGCAAAGGAATAAATATCCTTTGGTGTGTAAGCTCTGTCATAGGATACATACACTTCACTTACTGTTCCTTCAGGAAGCTTGTCTAACGTAGTGAGTGTTTGTTTTTTTGAGGCATCTGCCTGCGCCGAAGGATGGGTAAAGAAACCCTCCGTTTCGCGTGCGCTGTCACCATAATAAGAGATAGTAGGCTGCTTTAATTTATCGAAAAACATCTCGATTTGTTCACTGCCAATAGCTTCTGTTTTATTGCCAATTTGCTTTTGCAGCTTCAATTCGGTGTTCATCCCAAAAAGTTTGACCTGACCTTTTAAATCCTTCATATCAATGGCCACGTTTGGTTTGGTCAAAGCGACGGTGACAGCGGCTGTTTCCATGAAGTGATTGCCTTTGCTCTCGGCTCCGCCAACGCCGTAGTATAAATAACTTCCTAATGTACAAAGCGGTAAAATAATGAGTGTCGATATGACAGCAAGTACGGAAATACGTAAATATGACTTTCTTTTTCCGTATTGTAAAATGGCTTTTTGCTTCTCAGGACTGATGGAAAAATCTGTCCAATCCGAGTCGTTCAGTTCCTGGCTTAAGCGTTTTTCGTTTTCTTCAAGCTCTTCCTCAAACGCTATCATTTCTTCCTCATTCATCTCACCATTATTATATTGTTCCCATCGCTTGTTAAACTCTTCATTCATCATTAACACCTCTGTTGTAAAGTGCTTTTAGGCGCTGCCTTGCACGAAATAAAACACTTTTGAAATTTGCTTCAGTAATATTCATGACCTTGGATGCTTCCTTGTAATTTAGTTCTTTTAAATAATACAATGTCAACGCTTCCTTGTAGTTATCTGGAAGCTGCTCTAAATACATGGTGAGGACTTCCTTTATTTCAACCTGTTCAACAGGGCTTTGTACAGACGTTTGTAAAAGACCGCCAATGAGGTCATCCGATATGGTCACTTCTTTTTTATGTTTCCTGACATAATCAATAAAAGCATTTCGTGCCACCTGAAATAACCAAGGTTTCACTTTGCTATGGTCGTAGGAATGAATATGTATATACGCACGCATAAAGGTTTCCTGCAATAAGTCTTCTGCCAAATGTTTGTCTTTTGTCATGGAGAGCAGAAACCTGTAAACATCGTTCATATACATTTGATAAATTTCATCGATCGTCACTGATTTTTCTCCCCTCTATGTTATACACGCATAAGAAAGGCATAAAGTTGCACGAAACTTCTCATTACCGTACATTACTCATTTCTTTCGCCGAATCAAAATCATTTCTCCTTATCATAGCGAAATTTGCATCATTTATAAAGTATTTTCAATAGAACAAATCAGGAAAAAACATCGAAAAACGACAAAATTGGACACAATTCCTATTCTATTCTCCCCTAAAACCTTGTGCTTGAATACAGTCAGAACGTTCATTTTTAAACGAAAAAATAGGGAGGACTGGACTGTGTGCAAATTTTTAGTACCAGGTAATAAAAAATTTGTTATAATAGAGACAAATCCTTCATTCTTCAAACAAAGGAAGTGCACTATGTATAAATTTTCAGGCTATACCGTCAAACTATTATTTGGTCTCCGAGGTGGAATCAAAGTCTATCAAAAAGAGAATCTGCCAACTGATCGGGGGTTTGTCATTGCTTGTACACATGAGGGTTTTGTGGATGTTCTTGCATTAGGCGCAGGAATTCTTCCGTTTGAGATCCACTACATGGCGAAAAAAGAATTGTTTGCAAATAAATGGATCGGTGGATTTTTAAAAAAGATTCATGCCTTTCCTGTTGATCGAGAGAATCCTGGGCCAAGCAGTATTAAAACGCCCATTAAATTATTAAAAGAGGGAAAGATCGTTGGGATTTTTCCAAGCGGAACACGTACAACAGAGGATGTTCCTCTAAAAAGAGGGGCGGTTACCATTGCGCAGCTCGGTAAAGCACCAATTGTTCCAGCCGCATACAAAGGGCCTTCAAATGCGAAAAGCCTTTTCAAAAAAGGGAAAATGCGCTTAATCATCGGTGAACCGATTGAGCTGTCTGAATTTGACCATCTGCCGCCAAAAGAAAGATTAGGTGCCATGACAGAAGTATTAAACACAAGAATCAAAGAGCTAGAAGCTCAATTAATGGAAAAGGCATAAGAAAAACGACCGCTTGCTTAGGCAAGGGTCGTTTCAGCGTGTAGACAAACCCTCGCATTCGGTGTCAGTCCTGCGTGCCGGTGCTCACGAATGCTCAATTCGCTCCGGTACTCGTCCTTCCTAGACTTCAAAGGTTTTCTATCACGCTGAAAAAGAAGACAAAGGGCTAAAATAAAAATCATTTTAGCCCTTTGTCCACAATGTGAAACGCCCACTTGCTTAAGCAAGTGGGCGTTTTTTGTTACGAAGCGCCTTCTTCAGCTGCTTCTAATAATTGTTCATTTAACTTTTTTACTTCGATGTATGCCACATGGTGTCCATCGACTTCATTAATAATAAATTCATAGCCTTGTTCACGAATGGCGTCATTTTTCTCTACTTCATATTTCTGAGTAAGGAACCAGCCGCCGATTGTGTCGACCTCTTCATTATCAAGCTGTGTACCTAATAGCAGGTTGACTTGATCAACAAGAACCTTGCCATCAAAGATGTAATGGTCTTCTCCAAGTTTACGCACTTCGTTGATTTCATCAATGTCGAACTCATCACGAATTTCACCAACGATTTCTTCAAGGATGTCTTCAACGGTCACAAGACCTGCTGTACCGCCATATTCATCTGATAAAATGGCCATGTGTACACGTTCACGCTGCATTTTGAGCAGTAAATCATGAACAGGAACCGTTTCAATCACATGAATAATCGGATTTACAAACTTTTCGATTGTATCGCTTGTAGAGCACTCACCGCTAATGCAGGCAGTGAGAACCTCTTTAATGTTAAGAACACCGATAATGTTGTCTTTGTCGCCATCTTCAATTGGATAACGTGTATATTTCTCTACCTTTGTTACCTTCAGCATTTCCTCAATGGTAATATCATACGGAAAGCTGACAACTTCGGTACGAGGAATCATAATTTCTTTCGCCAGACGGTCATCAAATTCGAAAATTTTATTTACATATTTGAATTCTGACTGGTTAATCTCGCCGCTCTTATAGCTCTCTGATAAAATAATCCGCAATTCTTCTTCAGAGTGCGCCATGTCATGCTCAGATACTTGCTGAAGACCGAACGCTTTCGTTAACAAACGAGCAGATCCATTTAATACCCAAATGAACGGGAACATCACTTTGTAAAAGATCATCAGTGGTCTAGCAAAAAGAAGGGATACTTGCTCAGCCTTTTGAATGGCGAGTGTTTTCGGTGCAAGTTCTCCAACGACAACGTGTAAAAACGTCATGATACTAAACGCAATAATAAAAGTGACAATAGAACTAGCTGATTGAGGAATGGACAACTCTGCAAAGAGCGGCGCAAGCATATGCGCAATTGTTTCTTCCCCTAACCAACCAATACCAAGGGCGGTAATGGTAATACCAAGCTGACAGGCTGAAAGGTACTCATCAAGGTGAGTCGTTACATGCTTGACAGCAACTGCTGTTTTATTACCTTCTGCGATTAACTGATCAATTCTTGAGCTTCTTAAGCGAATGATCGCAAACTCTGATGCAACGAAAAACGCGGTTAAAGCTATAAGTAAAGCAACTATGAGTAAATTAACTATGTCCAATTAAGGCCTTCGTTCTGACTTTGAGAACGAAGGTAACACCTCCTGTTTAGTAAAAATTTTAACTTAACAGCAGTAAAAATGATTGGACAGCCGTCATTTTTTCAGGAGTAAGCTGCTCTTTTAGTTTTTCACGTTGTTCTGGCTGAAGCTGCTTACAACGTGCCAAAATGCGGTCCATATGCTCATTCATCCGATCGATATCAGAGGTTAAATGGACAAGTTCATCATGATCTTCCTTTTGAGAAGGGAATTGTTCATCTAATCTGGATTTGATGTCAGAAAGAGCCAATCTCTGCTGTTTGCAAAGAACGATTAATTGTAATCGTTTTAAAGCATATTCATCGTAATAACGATAATTTGAGCAAGATCTAACAGGCGCAAGCAAACCTAGATTTGTATAATAATCTACAGTTCGTTTCGTCACCTGTGCAATCTGTGCTAGTTCACCAATACGATACTTTTTCTCAGCCCCATCTGAACATCTCCTCCTAACCGTCACGTTATAGTTTATGAAAATAGTTTAATATAATTCTAGTCTGAAACACAAGTTAATTGTTCATATTTCCTGCCAATAAGAAGAAACAGAGGAGGATTTCCCTCGATTTAGTGAGTCATGTCAAAAACAGCATGATGATACAGGAATTTTCAGATTATTTATGGTAAGATAAAATGAATACCGTTTCATATATATGTAGAGAGGCGGAATTTTACGTGAACCGGAGGTGGTTAAGTGGGGCCCTCAAAGTCGTCTTATTTAATCAGTTAACCGTTTTGCAAAACATAACATCATCAATCAGGAGGTGACTCCTTGTTCTTCTAAGAAAGAGCAAGGTTAAATGGACGATATTGTTAATCTGAGTATAGTCGGTGTTTTGATTGCTTTAACAGCTTTCTTTGTTGCATCTGAATTTGCCATAGTAAAGGTGAGAAGTTCAAGAATTAATCAGCTTGTTGCCGAAGGGTCCAAAAAGGCCATCATGGCGAAAAAGGTGACATCAAGGCTAGATGAATATTTGTCAGCCTGTCAGCTCGGTATTACAGTGACATCCCTTGGTTTAGGGTGGATAGGTAAGCCGGCTGTGAAAGAACTTTTGGTTCGAGGTTTTGGTTTGACAAACATTCCTGATTCAGCAATCAGCCTGATCTCAGCAACACTTGCGTTCTCTATTATTACCTTTTTGCATGTAGTTGTAGGTGAGCTTGCACCAAAAACGCTTGCCATTCAAAAGGCGGAAAAAATGACACTATGGCTGTCAGGCCCGCTGCATGCATTTTATATCCTTATGTTCCCTTTCATTTATGTGTTAAACGGATCAGCCCGTCTGCTAACTAAAATGATGGGCATCGATATGGGGTCTGAAAAAGAACATTCCCATTCTGAAGAGGAACTGAAGATTTTATTATCTGAGAGCTTAAAAAATGGGGAAATCAACCCATCAGAATATAATTATATGAACAAGATTTTCGATTTCGATAATCGAATTGCCAGAGAGATCATGGTACCGCGGAGAGAAATTTGTGCGATTCCAGAAGATATGCCGTTAGATGATATCCTCGCCATCATGACGCAGGAAAAGTATACACGTTTCCCTGTGTTTTCAGGAGATAAAGACCATGTCATCGGCATGTTGAACAAAAAGCAGCTCTTTGCAGATCTTGTGTATCAAGGTGAAAAAGATCAACTGAAAATTCAAGATTATATATATCCAGTGATTGAGGTTATCGACACGATTCCTATTCAAGAGCTTCTCGTCAAGATGCAGCGTGATAGAATGCATATGGCGATCTTAACTGACGAATATGGCGGAACGTCTGGACTTGTCACAACGGAAGATATTTTAGAAGAGATTGTCGGAGATATTCGAGATGAATTCGATGAAGATGAACAGCCAGTTATTCAAAAAAGAGCCGATCATCATTATGTTTTAGATGGCAAAGTGAGATTAGATGAAATTCAAGATTTGATCGAGATCTCTTATCATGATGAGGAAATTGATACAATCGGCGGACTCATCTTAAAAGAGAATATTGATATCAGAGAAGGACAATCCGTCTATCTTGATGATATTCGAATGAAAGTGCTGGAAATGGATGGACGCTACGTTAAAAAGATCGATTTGAAAAAAGGCGTCACATCGTCAGAAAAAGGCAGTGCACGCACGGGACTTGATATAAAGGAGCCGCTGCTAGTAAACGAAATGACCTTGAGCGAAAAATAAGCTCAAGGTTTTTTTAGGTATTTAGTCTCTTTTTAACGAATGTATGTTCGGTATATAATAAGAACAAACGTTCGATAAAGGGGGATGGACATGCTTTGGTATGAAACAGCAAGTATCACGGAGAAAAAAACCTCAATGAAACGAATTGAGTTTCATTTAAAGAATTTCAAAAATTATCAAGCAGCAATTTTAAATATCGAAAGGCAGCTTGAAAAAAGAAGCCCACATCATCTCGACCACATGACACGGAAAAAGTTAGAAGAGCAAAAAAATCAGTATGAACTCATCGTTGCTTGTATTGAAACGGCATTAAAAGAGTTGGACGAAATAGAGCAGCAGCTCATCGATTACAAATATTTTCGAGATTGGCGGATGGCAAAGTGTGCTATGGAAATTGGCTATAGTGAAAAAACACTCTTTTTGATGAAGCGCCAGCTGATGGATCAGCTGCTCATCAGCTTAGCCGCCATCACCAATATTTAAAGATGCTGTCCTATTTGATAAAACGCAGCAAAGAGACATAAAGATCCGATGATTGTGACCAATAAGTAGACAGCAAGTTGTCCAATTTGCCGCTCATGCAGCATGGCCGCAGCTTCTACACTAAATGTAGAGAAGGTTGTAAAACCACCGAAAAAACCAGTCCCAATGATCATAAGCAGCGGATCATTGTCAGTTACTGCACCTGTCAGTAAACCTAAACCGGCAGCGCCGAGTAAGTTGATGAGAATAATACTATACGGAAAACGAGTATGAAACTTGGTTTTCTGAATCGATTGACTGAGGAAAAATCGAAGGGCACTGCCCATCCCGCCGGCCACAGCTGTATAAAATACAATCATTTATCTGCTTCCTTTCGGCTGCTCATCTTGTTGAAAGAGGCGCTGAGCGGTGATCAGTCCACATAAGGCAGCGCCCACTCCAGCAATCACTGAGAGTACAATGTACATGATACTTGATGTGAACAGTCCATCCTGTAATAAGAGAACCGTTTCTTTAGAAAAAGTGGACATTGTCGTAAAACCACCGCAAAATCCTGTTCCGATCAAAGCAGCAAGATATTTTTTTCCTTTCCGAAACATAAAATAACCTGTTGAAAAGCCAAGAAGCAGACTGCCTGTCATGTTTTCAATCAGTGTTGCATAGGGGAATGTCTGGCTGACAACGGATTGGCTAAGTTCATATCTGCAAAGAGTACCAACCAATCCACCGATAAATACGGCGAGATATGCTTTCATTTACATCATTTCTCCTTTAGAAAAAATGGCGGGTGATCCGTCACCACTCCATCAATGGGGTATGTTTTCATCCTGTCGGCTGTTTTTTGATCTTTCACTGTCCATATAAAGACATCCATTCCAAATGAGTGGATGCGATCAATCCACCATCTGTTGATCATCGTTTTCTTCATATTAAGGCAATCCGCAAAGGAGCTGTACTCCGCTAATTTCCTTTTCGTCAGTTTGAAGGCAGAGGGTTTTATAATAAAAGCTGTTCGAAGAGAAGGGGCGTAAGCTTTGACTCTTTGAAGTGCATTGGCATCAAAAGATTGAACCATGATGTGACGAGAATAGGCAAACCGGTTGATGATGTCGACAACTGCCTTTTCAATCCCAATCTGCCGTTTTGGATGCTTGATCTCAATCAGTATCCCGACACGCTGACTGTATCTTTCAAGAATTTCCTGTAAGGTGGGAATTCGTTCGTTGGCGTACTGAGAATGAAACCAGCTTCCTGCATCCAGTTTCTTCAGCCGATCAAGTGTATAACCTTTCACTAAACCGCTTCCGTTACTCGTTCGATCAACAGTATCATCATGGATGACGGCTACGTGCTGATCCATTGTCAGCTGGACGTCCAACTCAATATAATCCGCACCCTGCTGAACGGCTAAATCAAATGCGGCGATTGTATTTTCTGGGGCAGCGCTTGAAGACCCTCTATGCGCGATAATATACACATGCTCCAGCTCCTGACATAAGTTCTGGTCTTATCATATCAAATTTTTGCAGTTTTTCCTTCTTTACTATATGGTACGAGGGAGAGCTGTATGTAATGGAACATGGCATATGGTGAGTAAGCATCGTGTATGAAAGGTGAAAAGTTGCAGGAATATCCCAAGCTCTTATTGAGTAAATCTGAACTACATCATTTTTTCTTCGATCAATTTTGTCCAAATCGTCAGCGTTCGTCAAAATATTAGTGCTTTCGTCATGTTGACTGAAAATTCTGATGTTTTATAATGATGAAAAGGAGGCGAGATGATTGGGTAAAGGGAGAATTAGAGTGGAAGAACGTATTAAGGCCGAAACGGATGCTGAAATGTTTAAAGCGACTCTCCTTGATCAGGCTCAGAAGAAAAAGTAGTTTGCTGCCCGTCGATATGTCTCTAGCCAAAATTTCATATTTGAACTTCATGCCTCGGGATCAGTCCCGAGGCTTTTTATGTAGAGGTCAGACATTTAAGAGAGGACATGAACGAAGGTTATATTATAAACTAGAGAGGATTGTTTTAAAGGAGAGAGACAGACATGTTTACACAAAAATGGATGGATACATATTTTACAGTAGATATTGCGATCCAAATTGGTATTAGCCTTTGTATTTTATTGCTTTTTTTATTGCTTCGGAAAGTATTTACGAAGTATTTATTTCAGCTTCTGTTTAGGCTGACGAATCGGTCTAAAACGGAGGTCATTAACCAAATTGTTGTGGCATTTGAAAAACCAGCGAGGCTGTTTTTCGTGGCACTTGGTTTATATTTTGCGTTAAGACAGGCACCATACTTTGAGCATCATATGGATGTCATCATTAAATTGTATAGATCTTCTATTATATTGATGCTGACGTGGGGGCTTTGTAATTTAACCGCTGCATCTTCTTTCTTGTTTCAAAAGGTCAATTCGAAATTTGAATTAGATATGGATGATATTTTAGCACCATTTTTATCAAAGGTACTTCGCTTCATTATTATTGCACTGAGTATTAGTGTCATTGCACAAGAATTTAATTATGACGTAAATGGACTTGTGGCAGGTCTCGGTCTAGGTGGTCTAGCCTTTGCGCTCGCCGCTCAGGATACAGTGGCTAACTTTTTTGGAGGGATTGTCATCATTACAGAGAAGCCTTTTACGATGGGCGACTTTGTGGAGACACCAAGTGTTCTTGGGACTGTGGAGGACATTACATTTCGAAGTACAAGGTTTCGAACACCTGCTGAAGCCGTCGTGACCGTTCCGAATTCTACGCTTTCAAAGGAGCCAATCACAAACTGGACAAGAATGAATAAACGTCAGATTACGTTCTCTGTTCGCGTTTCCTACAATACACCAAAGGAAAACATTGATCAGTGTATTAAGCGTCTCAAACAGATGCTTCACGAGCATGATGGTGTGCATAAGGAGACAATCATGGTAAACCTCGATGTACTGGCAGACAGCTATTTGAACTTGTTTTTCAACTTTTACACAAACACGACAGCTTGGTCTGAAAACCTTGATATTAAGCAGGATATTAACTATCGCATCATAGATATTTTCCACGAGGAAGGCGTAGAATTTGCTTTCCCTGGTCAGGCCATTTATATGAAACAAAAAGGTGAGAAGCAGCTGGGTGAATAAAGGAGGAATGGTGCGTGGACCAAACAAAGGTGGATGTGTTAAGAGAGAAATTATCGCAGGCTTCACATATCACAGTACTCTCAGGTGCAGGTATGAGTACAGAATCGGGTATTCCTGATTTTAGATCAACGGGTGGTCTGTGGACAGAAGATACTTCCCGCATGGAGGCGATGAGCCGATCCTACTTTTTATCAAATCCTCATCAATTCTGGCCGAAATTTAAGGAATTGTTTCAGATGAAAATGAGTGGAGAATACGAGCCAAACAGCGGGCACACCTTTTTAGCCAGCCTTGAGAAACAAGGGAAGCATGTGGATATTTTTACCCAAAATATTGACGGTCTTCATAAAAAGGCGGGAAGCCAGCATGTATATGAACTCCATGGCTCCATTCAAACGGCCACTTGTCCATCGTGTCAGGCGGTATATGATCTACCTTATTTATTAAAAGAAGAGGTGCCGGTCTGTCAAAGGGTTTCCTCAGACGGCAGTACGTGTGGACGTGTGCTAAAAACAGATGTTGTCCTATTTGGCGATATGGTCAAACATTTAGACCAAGTGGAAACATCACTTCAGAAAACGGACATGCTCCTCGTCATGGGGACTTCCTTGGAGGTAGCGCCAGCAAGGTATATTCCAGAAGATGCAGCTCATGATCCTTCCATCTTCATGGTGATGATGAATTTGAGTGAAACAGAATTCGATCCGCTTTTTGATCTTGTCTTTCATGAGCGAATTGGCGATCTCGTGAAAGCTTTATAAATCATTAAAAAACCCGCATCCTAAAGGTGCGGGTTTTACTTTATTGCTGCAGCGGCTTCATTGTTTCATCAAGGACTTCAAATGTATAGCCCTTTGCCTTTAGCTGCGTAATTAAGCTGCTTAAGTATTTTGCCGTCGCCGGCTGATCATGCATTAAGATGATTTTTGGTTCTTTTGGATATTTTGTCTCCAGCACTTGCAGCTGATTTAATACCTCTGGTACATATTTTGAGCTTTTATATTTCCAGTCAAGACTGTCAATGGTCCAGTCCCAGTAGACAAAGCCTTTTTGTTTTAAACGTGCTTTTTGCTGATCGGTTAAATTTGGGGTGCTGCCATAAGGTGTTCTCACAAGATGGGTATACTCACCTGTGACAGAAGCCAAAATGCGCTGATCTTCCTTCATCTCGTTAACAGGAGAATCTTTTTTTTGATAAAAGCGTTTCACATCATGGGTGATCCCATGAAGCCCTAATTGATGACCTTCTTGATGGAGTCTTTTCACAGCTGCCGGGTGTTCTTTAATCTGCGGTCCGAGCATAAAGAATGTGGCTTTCACTTGATGCGCTTTTAGCACATCTAACAGCTGATTTGAAGTCGCTGATGGACCATCATCAAAGGTTAAAAAGATCGTTTGATCCGTTATATGTTTATCTGAATTGATCTTAAAATGTGCATCTAATGTTTTCCGAGAAGCATCTTTTGCTTTCATACTAGTGCTTGTGTCTCTAAATTGACTGCTTGCAGATAATTTCGCCGGCTGATCTGCTGCCTGCATATTGGTTTTGGACATATCCCAAATAAAAAAGAGGATCAGTGTCAGGATGACAAAACCAATCGCCTTTGAGAGCAGCATTGTGTTTGAAGGTGTCTGTTTTTTTTTAACCCGTTGCATTACAATCGCTCCAATAAATCAAAAATTTGTGTCGAATCATGTAGTGGATTCTGTCTTTTTTCGCTGTTTTTTGTCGTGTTTATATGGAGTAAGTATACAGGAAAAAAGAGCCTATGAATATAGAAGATGCTAAAAAATTGGAATCTTTTTGGTTATCAATCTATATTTGTTACAATGAAAGGTTATCCATTTCATATGATGTGAAATAATTCTGAATAATCATTGAAACGAACCCATTTATCCGCTAAGATAGCATCAGATTCAACCATTATTGCAAAGCGAAGGGGAGATTCCATATGAAAATATTGTACAATGGAGATTTCATTGAAAAAAAGGATGCACATGTTGATATTGAGGACAGAGGCTATCAATTTGGTGACGGAGTCTATGAGGTCATCCGTGTATACAATGGTACTTTGTTTACGTTAAAGGAACATACAGAGCGTCTGTTCAAGAGTGCAAAGGAAATTGGCATTCATCTGCAAGGTACAGTATCAGATATGGAAGAAAAGTTACAACAGCTCGTCGCTCACAATCAATTAACAGATGGCGGTGTGTATATTCAAGTCACGCGGGGTGTCGCCCCTCGTAAACATCAATATAGTGATTCTCTTACTCCTCAAATCACGGCATATACGTTCCAGGTGAAAAAGCCTGTTCAAGAGCAGAAAGATGGGGCAAAGGCCATTTTATCTGAGGATCTTCGCTGGTTAAGATGTGATATCAAAAGCTTAAACCTTTTATATAACATCATGGAAAAGCAGAAAGCATCTGAAGCTGGTGCGTTTGAAGCAATCCTTGTGAGAGATGGTTTTGTGACCGAGGGAACCTCCTCGAATGTATATGCCGTGATTGATGGCGTGATTCGTACTCACCCTGCAAACAATCTCATTTTAAACGGCATTACTCGTAGAAAGCTGCTGGAGGTATGTGAGGAAGAAGGGTGTACTGTTGAAGAAACTCGTATAAGCAAAGAAGAACTGCTGCGCGCTCAGGAAATCTTCATCAGCTCGACGACAGCTGAAGTCATTCCGATTGTTGAAATAGATGGCGAGCCAGTAGGGGAAGGCGTTCCGGGCAAGCTGACAAAGCGCGTACAGGAAGGCTTCCAGCAAAAAATTAACCATGAAAGTGAAGCATCGATCTCTTCATAAATAAAAAAAGGCTGTAAACTAATGTTTACAGCCTTTTGTGATGCATTTATTTCACAATAAGCACAGGTATATCTGATTTTGTTGATAACTTTTCACTCACACTGCCAAACAGCATTTTTTTCAATCTGCTTTGGTCACGTGCTCCCATGACGATGAGGTCTGCTGATATTTCCTCCGCATATTCGATAATCGCTTCCGCTGGTTCTCCCTCTACAATTTCAATGGCAGCCTCAAACTGCTCCTCATTTAAAAGCATTCTTGCTTCCGCAACGACCTCTTCTGTATGGTCTTCAAAAATCAAGGGACTTTGCTGTTCGTCATGAGGTACATATACAGGGGGTGTTTGAAGATCTGCCGTACCGCCGCCGATATAAGCTCCGCCAGTCATTGGGCGCGGCACATCAAACACCTGTCTGTCTGTTTTGCCATCATGTGCATAGGTAACGGTCAGCTTGGCATGTAAGGTTTTAGCTAAAGCGATTGCCTTTTTTAATGCTTTCTTACTGTCTTCATGTCCATCAAACGCTACGACCATCCGATCAGCTTGAAACAATGTCCTCATTCCTTTCAAAAGGAGTCTTTACACTCATGGTATACCCGTTAATAGAAAAAGATACACATGAAGGAGAATGATTTTTGTTAGAAAATTTCATTTATTGAAAAATATTTATTGACAAAATAGTGACAGCCACTATAAGATAAAAAAAGATTCAAGAGCCAAAAGGAGGAAATGTCATGTGCAACATTGGAAGAATGAAATCAAACTGCATGAATGGGTTGATTCACGTGACAATTACACCTTCATTGGTCATGGAAAAGGAACTCGTCTGTTCCAATTGATCGGATGAATCAAGGCGTATGTTGCGTATTTGTCAACATGCGCCTTTTTACATGACGAAAAGAGGCGTACCAGCCAGCTGGTGGCCTCTTTTTTTGTTGAATTCATTTCGCATTTCGAAATAAAGGGATGAAAAACAACAAGTAAATGAAGAGGAGTGAAAGCATGTGAACATGCCAAAATCAAGACAAATGACAAAAGCTCAAAAAACGAAACAAGGTGACTTGCAGGAAAATTTAGAAAGCGGCTAGCTTGAAAAGGAGAGACAAACATGTTTTCAGTATTTGCGAAATTAGGCTGGTTCTTTAAACAAGAGTGGAGGCGTTATACGATTGCTATTACGCTCCTGCTCATTGTGAATGTGCTTGAAATGCTGCCGCCAAGATACCTTGGCCAGGCAGTTGATGACATTCGTTCTGGTCAATTTACAACATCCAGTATTGTGTTTTATGTGACCATTTTTTGCTTACTAGGTGTCGTCGTCTATACACTTACATATTTTTGGATGTATCAGTTATTTGGCGGCGCAAATGTCATGGAGCGTGTGATGCGTGGGAAACTGATGCGCCACTTGCTTAAGATGACGCCTACCTTTTATGAAAAGAAAAAAACCGGCAACTTAATGGCATTAGGTACAAACGACTTGAATGCTGTGGCCTTAACAACAGGCTTTGGCGTTCTGACCTTGGTTGATTCCACTGCTTATATGCTGATGATCTTCTTTACGATGGGGCTGACGATTAGCTGGAAATTAACCTTAATGGCGATTATTCCTATGCCGCTGATGGCGCTCTTGATTGCGTTTTATGGAAGCAAAATTCATGAGCGCTTTACAGTCGCTCAAGATGCATTTGGTGATATGAACGATCGCGTTCTTGAATCAGTGGCAGGTGTCCGGGTCATTCGGTCTTTTGTGCAGGAGAAACAAGATGTCGAACGCTTTCGAGAAATGACAGATGATGTATTTCAAAAAAACATGCGAGTGGCGATCATTGATTCTTTGTTTGAGCCGACAGTGAAATTACTTGTGGGGATCAGCTACTTAATCGGAATCGGCTACGGAGCCTATCTCGTGTTCCAAAGTGATTTAACCATTGGGGAGCTTGTTGCATTTAACGTCTATCTTGGCATGATGATCTGGCCAATGTTTGCGATCGGCGAATTGATTAATATTATGCAAAGAGGAAATGCGTCGTTAGACCGGTTAAATCATACACTCAGCTACAAGCCGGACGTAACAGATGCTGCTCAGCCGAAAACGTTACAAGAGCCTGGAGATATTGAGTTTGATCATGTGACATTCAGATATCCAACCTCATCTAAAGATAATCTCATTGATGTGTCCTTTACCGTTCGAAAGGGGCAGACGATTGGGATTACAGGCAAAACGGGAAGCGGCAAAACGACCATTGTCAAACAGCTTCTGCGCCAGTACCCGGCAGGTGATGGGCAAATCTTGCTATCAGGTGTTCCGATCCAAGACATTGAATTAGATCAGTTATTTCAATGGATCGGATATGTACCGCAGGATCATATACTTTTCTCAAAAAGCGTGGAACAGAATATGCGCTTTGGTCATCGTGACGCGAAACAAGATGAGTTAGCACAAGCAATCAAAGATGCTTACTTTGAAAAGGATTTACGCCTTTTACCAGAGGGTCTGGAAACTATGGTTGGGGAAAAAGGTGTGGCGCTGTCAGGCGGACAAAAACAGCGAATATCCATTGCACGTGCTTTATTAATTGATCCAGACATTTTAATTCTGGATGACTCATTGTCTGCGGTAGATGCAAAAACAGAAACCGCTATCCTAGAAAATCTAAGGCAAAACCGTCATGGCAAAACGACGTTTATTACAACTCATCGCCTATCAGCTGTTGAACATGCCGATCTCATTCTTGTTATGGAAGAAGGGCGCATTGTCCAAAAGGGCACCCACAACGAGCTCATCCAGCAGGATGGGTGGTACAAAGAACAATTTTTGCGTCAGCAGCTAACAAATCAGCTGGAAGGAGGGGATGAGGCATGACAACAGGAAGAAGACTCCTTGCCTACGCACTCCTATATAAGAAAGTATTGTCTGTTGCCTTAATCTTTCTGATGATTGCAGTTGGTGCTGAGCTGACAGGGCCGTTTATTGGGAAGAAAATGATTGATGATCATATTTTAGGTGTAGAAAAACCGTATGTCGAGGTCAATGAAAAGACAGACAAAACCGTTTATTACCAGGGAAATAACTATATACGAAGCGATCGATTAAATAATGGAATGGATTCTGGAAAGCAAATCAATGTAGTGCAAGTCGGGTTCGGTTACTATTTTGTGAATGAGCCGATTCGTTTTGATGGAAACAGAAAAATATCGGGAGATCAGCTCACCATTGATAATGGGAACGAGCGTGAGACATATGAGGTACAGCGTTTATCAAAAGAGGAGATTTTCGCTTTTTATCAGCCAGAAATCAGTGGTTTGGTGCAGCTTGTTCTATTTTATCTAGGACTGCTCATCGTTGCGATTTTCTTTCAGTATGGGCAGCATTATTTGCTCCAGAGGATTGCAAATCGAATTATTCAAAAAATGAGGGTAGACGTATTTGAGCACATCCAAACGCTGCCGATCCGCTATTTTGATAATTTACCGGCTGGAAAGGTTGTCGCAAGGATAACAAATGACACGGAAACCATTCGTGATTTATATGTAACAGTCCTTGCAAATTTCGTGACAAGTGCTATTTACATGATTGGGATTTACATTGCCATGTTTTTATTAAATGTGAAGCTGGCACTCATCTGTTTGGTCGCTGTACCGATTATTTTCCTATGGTCGATGACTTATAGAAAGTTTGCATCGGTGTACAATCACCGCATTCGTTCGATCATCAGTGAAATCAATGCCAAACTAAATGAAGCCATTCAAGGGATGACAATCATTCAAGCCTTTCGTCATGAAAAAGCGACGCAGGAGGAATTTGATGAGCTGAACAACAATCACTTTCGATATCAGCGAAAGATGCTGCATTTAAATTCACTTCTTTCACATAACTTGGTTAATTTGCTGCGAAATTTAGCATATGTGGCGCTCATTTGGTATTTTGGTGGTGCTTCGCTAAGTGCGACAGGCATTGTGTCCATTGGTGTGCTCTATGCGTTTGTCGATTATTTAAATCGATTGTTCCAGCCGATTACAGGCATTGTGAATCAGTTCTCTAGGTTGGAATTAGCAAGGGTTTCATCAGAAAGGGTTTTCCGATTATTAGATGAACCAGGAACAGAAGTGGAAGAACCTGTTCAGAAGAAGCTGGAGGGACACGTTCAGTTCAAAGATGTCACCTTTGCTTATAATGAAGGGAAAAATGTCTTAAAGAACATTACGTTTGAAGCGAAGAAAGGTCAAACGGTTGCACTTGTGGGGCATACTGGTTCTGGGAAAAGCTCGATCATGAACTTGCTGCTGCGTTTTTATGACATTCAGCAAGGAGACATTCTCATAGATGGCGAAAGCATTTATGATCAGTCGCGTCAAACGCTGCGTAAACAAATGGGCATTGTGCTGCAAGACCCGTATTTATTTTCTGGAACGATTGCCTCCAATGTGAGCTTAGGGAATGAAGACATCAAAAGAGAAACGATTGAATCCTCATTAAAGCAAGTAGGTGCCGCAGAGTTATTGAAGCACCTGCCAGAAGGCTTTGATGAACCAGTCGTTGAAAAGGGAAGCACCCTTTCCTCAGGGGAACGTCAGTTGATTTCATTTGCGCGCGCATTGGCGTACGATCCAGCGATTTTAATTTTAGATGAAGCCACCGCGAACATTGATACAGAAACAGAAGCGATCATTCAGCGGGCGCTTGATGTAGTTAAAGAAGGACGAACAACTTTTGTGATCGCTCACCGATTATCCACTATTAAAAAAGCCGATATGATCTTGGTGTTAGAAAAAGGTGAAATCGTCGAGCGTGGCAGTCATGAACAACTCATGCAGCAAGAAGGGCTGTATGCACAAATGTATGAACTGCAAAAAGGTGCTGTTGCAAACAGCTGATGAAATTATTAATAGAGAAAAGCCTCTTTCAATTGAAAGAGGCTTTTCTCAGTGGAGAAATTAAAGTAACTTTAAGATGAACAGCAAGATGTGTTTTTGTAATTATAAGTATATGAAATATGCGAAATTAGATTCTTAAAAATGGTTAATTAATGAATTTTTATCCATATTTTTTAGTTTTTTTATCCAAAAATATATGAATTTCTCTTATTTGTGATATTATATTCTTGTATCAAAAAAACAGGAGGATTGAATATGAAGAGTAAAAAAAGTTTATTTAAGAATGTCATCTTGATTGCTGCAACAACATTAATTATTTCTGGGTTTAGTGAAGTTGCATCAGCAGCTGAACAAAAAGTACCAAAGAAACAAGTAGTCGAAGCAAAAACTGATTTATCAGCACAAATTCAATCATTTAAGACTGCTAATCAAGTTGGACAAGTTCATGCTTTAGGTAATATTAATTCTTCAGAATATGCTGCAAGGGTTACTCTCAATTTAAGCCAAGTTAGAAAAATGACATCTGCTCAGCGTAATATTTATGATAAGGGCTTTAATAAAAAAGATTACAGTAAGCTAAAAGATGCACTAGGAACAAGTGCAACTGTACTTGGATTGGTATTTGTAACTAGTACACCTGCAGGAGTAGTTGCGGGAGTGTCTGGTTTGCTAACTACTTTAGCTCCTAGTGCTCGTGGCACTCTCAAAAATCTTGTATACAATGGATATTGGCAAATGGGCTATTTAGAAGACTTTTTAACAAAAAATAAAAAATACGACCTTATCGATGTTCAATTGCCTTTCATTGAATACAAAGTAAAAGGAAAAAGAATTAGATTTGTTACTGGAAAAGGTGTAGTAAAAAGAGTTCATTCAAAATCAGGCTGGATCACTCTTTAATTGATTTTTTGGAATTTTCAATTTGATTTATTTTAATACTCATATTAAAAAGCCGAGGTGGAAAAACACCTCGACTTTTTTATTTCCAATTATCGATATGACTGCATCATCAATAAGCGATGCCGACGCGTTGATGTACAAACTCCTTCGAATTTAACTGCTGATATAAAAAGTGTGCGGTATCTTCAACTGAAATTTTCTTTCCATCTATAGGGAGAAAATCTTTCTCATAGCGATATGACCGTGTCACTTCTCCATCTGGTAAATAGGTTGGACAAATAATGGTCCAATCTAGATCAGTCGATTGAAGGATTTCAAACGCTTTCGCATGCTCTTTAGCTGCTCGGGAAGTGGTCCGTCTTGATTCATTTGTTTCAAAACGGTAGAGCTCCGGCTGCTGCCTTGCTTTTAAAATGCCTGCTGTACCAATTGTAATAATTCTTGATGTATTCGTTTGCTTCATGGTTTGTACGATATGCTCCATTGAAACAGATAATGTATCATCTCCATCTGTTGATAGACAGCTCACAACAATATCTGCTCCTTTGATTGTCTCAAGCACATCTTCTCGATTTCTTGAATTGCCGGTGACTTGAAACATACCCGCAAGCATTTCTTCTCGGTTTGTCCGAATCAATGAACGAACCATGTAACGCTCATCTACTTGAACGAAACGAAGAAATGCTTGTCCTACACGTCCATGAGCACCGAAAAGAGCTATTTTCATCTGTTCGATCCCTCCACTACATACTATAAGTGAAAAGAACCCAAATTGGTACAACTTTTATGTGATGCTTTTTTTATAAAGATGAAAGGACCGAATACTATGAGCATATTCACATAATAGAGAGATCCCTACAAATTGTAAAAGTTCAAAGTTCATACCAGAAAAAATGTCCATGAAGATCCGCTCCTTTCTACTACATGATATGAGCTGAAAGGAGTTTGGTGAGGGATAAAAACAAAAAAAGAAGACACCATAAGAGGTGCCTTCTATGATCCAGATATGAAATTAAGCTTTTGTTCCGCCAAGGTTTTGTTGAGCGAAAGACACAAGACGTTTTGTAATTTCTCCACCAACTGAACCGTTAGCACGAGATGTTGTTTCTGCTCCAAGATTTACACCAAATTCAGAAGCGATTTCGTATTTCATTTGATCGATCGCTTGCTCTGCTCCAGGAACTAGTAATTGGTTTGAACTATTAGAATTAGCCATGATGTGATTCTCCTTTTTGTATATGATTTGTTTTTTTGGTTGGGTTTGCTGGAATCGCACCAGCGAAATGATCAAGTCATTTGCCACTTGGCGAAACCCAATGCAGTAACTGCTTTGTACTAAGTATTATGGTTATTTCCGAAAAAAACATACGAAAAAAGAACATGGTAAATGTTGTGTTAACATACAAAAAACCATCACCCAATGATGAGTGATGGTGCTGCTTATATATCTTTTTATTCTGCTGAGCGGATGCGCAGCTCCGTATCCGAATCAAAGAAATGGGCTTTGTTCATATTAATCGCAAGAGGGATAGACTGTCCGGCCTGTACATCGGTTCGAGAATCAACACGTGCAATAAACGATTGACCATCGATAGAAGAATAAAGCATCGTTTCTGCCCCCATTAATTCAGCTACTTCTACGTCAGCATGAATTTTTGTGCCTTCAGACGCCTCTATAAATACTGGTTCATCGTGAAAATCTTCTGGTCTGATGCCTAAAATGACATCCTTTCCAATATAGCCTTGGCTGCGTAATACTTTCATTTTTCCTTCTGGTACACGAATATGAGTTTTTCCAACCGCAATGGCACCGTCAGAGAGCTTTCCTGTAAAAAAGTTCATCGCAGGTGAGCCGATAAATCCACCTACAAACACATTCTCTGGGTTTTCATATACATCTTTCGGCGCTCCTACCTGCTGAATAAAACCATCTTTCATGACAACAAGGCGTGTTGCCATTGTCATGGCTTCAGTCTGATCATGTGTCACATAGATAAATGTTGTTTGCAGACGCTGATGAAGCTTAGAAATTTCAGCACGCATCTGAACACGGAGTTTTGCATCTAAATTAGAAAGCGGCTCATCCAAAAGGAAAACCTTTGCATCACGTACAATCGCTCTGCCAAGTGCAACACGCTGTCTTTGACCGCCAGACAGTGCTTTTGGTTTTCTGTCTAAATATTGCTCAAGCCCTAATATTTTAGCGGCATTTCGAACCCGCTCATCAATTTCTGCTTTCGGAAACTTCCGAAGCTTTAATCCAAAAGCCATATTATCGTATACATTCATATGAGGATATAATGCATAGTTTTGGAAAACCATTGCAATATCCCGGTCTTTCGGCGCTACATCATTCATCCGTTTTCCATCTAACAGAAAGTCTCCTTGTGATATTTCTTCTAGACCTGCAATCATGCGAAGGGTTGTTGATTTTCCGCAGCCTGATGGACCAACAAACACAATAAATTCTTTATCTTCTATATGTAGATTAAAGTTGTCTACTGCTGTTACTTTGTTATCGTATACTTTATAAATTTGATTGAGCATCATTTCAGCCATTAGATGTCAGCCTCCCCAGTCCCTCTTTTTTTGAAAGCGCTTTACTAGTAAATAAAGTGTATAAAATGAGGAAGAGTCTGTAAATGGACAACGTGCACAACATCCTATTTTCATTTTTGGGCAGGGTGCTCATGTCTTCATTCTTTATGAAAGATCGAGTAGAGTCATCATCAAATAAGCAGCGGATGCTTCTGGAAAATGTCGTATATCTAGCCCAGTGCGCTCAATAAATTTATCAATTCGATATTGAAGACTGTTTCTGTGAACATATAACGCTTTTGCTGCCTTGGATGCGTTTAAATTACATTGCATATAAGTCATGAGAGTTCGGTAAACATCCCGGTCAAAGACCGCTTCTTTAAAAGCATCTGAAATAGCATGAGAGAGTGCGGATGCATCATAACAAATGAACGAAGGCAGGCATTGATAAAATGTGGCAGCCCCTGATCTAAGCTTTTCTCGCTGCATATGGTATAAAAATAGCTGTTGTTCATTTAATAACCTCATCTGTAAATGGTCATTTGGCAAATGCAGCTGTCCTTGTATAAAGACTGAGTCTGTTAAAAAATCACTTGTAATAGCCAGAGACAAATCATTTAACTGATCTAATTGACTGTTTTCTGATGTGGCATTTGGTTGAATCAGCATAGCTGTTTCAGGGCCTGTCCATATGAAATGAGTATGTTCGAGGCTGTTATTCACAGCCTCTTTTATTTGCTGTCTTTGTTCTTCTTGATGGATCATTTGAAAATAATAAACACGGACGGGATGTTGGACAGTTAGTGGCTTGTTTTCAAAAAGATAGCTGAACCATTTTTGTTCATCCTCGGTCTGCGCTTTTTGAAATAGATCAATTGGTGTAAGAAAAGAGTTGAGAAGAAGTGTTTCTCTTTCTGAAAGCTCCGATTTGTTTACTCCAAATATTTCGCCTTCGTCTGTTTGATACCAAAGAATTTGTTTGTCATGAGTAGGTGTGCTGATGATATGGTCTCCGTAAACAAGTTTTAATTTTTCTAACATGGCGGGGCTCCTTAAACAGTTTAATCATAGACATGGTACAGCATTAATTCGTGGATTTCTTCTTTTAAAGTTGGCTCAACTTCATGAGGCGGAAGGTGAGAGCCCCATTCAATGTCACCTGTTTTGTGGTAGATGCCTTCATAGTGCGCACCATTGTGGAAAAAGGATATTTTCCAGCCTGGCAATTGTGCTTTCTTAAAAAGGGGTTTCCATTGAAAATGAGAAATCATATCATCATTGCCTCCTTGCTTTTATTGATGAAACAATAAACAAACACGACAACACGGAAACAACCTTGAACTTGATTTTATTGTATCTCATCTCATGAAAAGAGCATAGAAAAAGCATAGATTTATGAGCACTGACATGTGACAAAAAAGCGTCAGTAGACGTTCGCGTGATCTGAAGTGGTGAGTGCCGTTTTTGAAAGGTAAGATGCGTAATCCATGATTCTTTTTCCAATCAGCCATTCTGATTTTTTCAAAGAGACATGCTGGAAAATCTCTCGGCCAGGGCGAGAATTTGCTTCGAACATCCAAATTGCACCTGTTTGATCAATGCCTAAGTCAAAACCGATTTCACCAATATGCCCGGTCATTTTTTTATCTATCACCTGGCTAAGCATGATGGCAGTATGAGAAAGCTGCTGTAAAATCTGCAAACGTTTCTTTTCTTCTGGAAAGACAGCATAAAGTGTTTTCACCGTCCCCCCGTGTAACTGGTGAGTCGTAATGGTATGATCTCCAGAAACCTTTGCTGCTGCTGCTGTGACTGTCCAATCACCTTCTTTATTTTTATTCGTATGAACTCTGAAATCCATCGGTTGATTGTCTATTTGAAGAAGCTCAATGCCTTGTTGTGCAATAAAATCATGAATTGCATGATCCTTTCGCAGCCTTTGAACAAACTGATCTATTGAATCATATGGAATAGAATTTCCGAAATTTGAGAATACAGTGATTCCGTCGTTTTCCTTTTTTAACTGATAAATCCCGTCTCCATGACTTCCGTTTGTCGGTTTTAAGTATATAACTTGATGCAGATGGAGGAGTGTTTCAATTTTACTAAGAGCGTCCACGGGATCTAATTGTACAGAATGTGGGAGAAAGGACCATGTTTTTTCATCTGTTAATAGCTGTTCATGAATCTCCCATTTATTAAAAAAGTAAGGGTTGAACCAAGGGATATCATAGTCTTGGGTGAGCTTTCGCTTCGTTTCTTGAATGAGTGCCGACTGAGCAGCTTTTCTATTTGGAAGCCGGTCATAAATGACTGACGGAAGGGGAAGCTGTTTTTTAACCCATGAATCTTCGTGGTACAACAGTCCTTCTACAATTCCTTTTTCCCAATCAATAGAATGTGACCCAAAAAGATAGGCAAAACCAGGATGCTGCCTGAAAGAGTGCAGCAGTTTGATAAAAAATTCTGATCTCGTTCCTAATGGCTGTGTACTTTGCTCAAAACCTGCAGTGAAAATGCCAACCAACGGCCCTATAAAAAGTGTATGGTCAATGATGATCACATCAGCTTTTGATTGGTAAGGAATCAGTAAACCTCTGTATAGATCTTCAGATAATAAAATTTTATTTGGATGCTGATGATAGGAAATGTTGAAGCCATCTACTAAACGAGACCCTAGAGCAAGAGAATAGATGGCATCTTTCTGTTTATAATGGACGGGAAGATGAATTGTTTTTTCACTTGTAAGGTGTGGGGCGATGATGCAACGCTTTCTGTTCATAAGAAACCTCCTTCGGTTGAGACTTTGTCGATTGCGCATGTTCAAGAATGATACGAATCAATTCGTGTTCCTTCTCAGGATAAACATTTAAAAAAGCGGACCGCCCTGGCTTTGATCTGATATTTGATATGAAAAGTCTGCCTTCACTTGTATGAAGTAAGTCTACTGCGAATTCAAAGCAAGGAGAGTAAGTTTTATCTATATAAGCTGGGATTGATGCCTGAATGGATGCAATATCATCTAAAAGGAGTTCCTTGATGTGTGGCTGCAATGTATTTAGATAGTGTTCAAAGCCTATCACAGGAGCTGATTTTTGTGTATAACTTAAAAGACAATTTTCTGCAGGTGATTTTGTGTGAATTCCCATGCGTTTCCATTGATTTTGTGAATCTTTCATAAGGAAAATCTTGATTTCATTGAATAAAATTTCTTTTTGATCATTCGTGTTGAAAAATTGAAGGAAATACCGACCTGCATATTTTTTGCACCAGCGCTCCAGCTCTGACGTACGAGAAAATGTAATGGTTTGATTGGAACTTAGTTGAACAGTAAATGTTGATTTGCCATCAAAGGAAATGAAGTAAGTAGATGCTGCATGCTGAGGGGAGAGAGGCTGCATTCTACAATAACCGCCAGCACCGTACTCCCTTACCATATTGATCAGGTCTGAGGGCTCTTTTAATAAAAAGCAGCCAGGTAAATATGGCTGTAAAGCAGAGAGGAGACGGAGCTGCTCAAATAGCACCATTTTATTTGAAATGCCGGTATTCAAAAAAACTGTTTTTGGATATTTTTTTAGCCATTCCATGATGGGTTTTGCTTTTTTAGATTGTGCGTCATGCCGGTAAAGACATCGGTCATAAATCAAGTCGGGAATCGGAAATTGTGCGTCGGCAAACCCTTGGCCATTCGTATATGCTTGGCCTTGTATCAAATTTGAAGCCGGCTTTAAATCAAATGGTGTAAAACGAACAACCTCTAAACGATAAGAAGAGGCAGCTTTGGCGAGCTGCCGTGTGAATGCCTCTTCATACTGCGGAGAAAGGCTCGCAATACCTAATGTTGTCATTAAAAAACACCTTCTTTTCAACTTCTTTTTTTACCATCAAAAAACATTTTTTTATGATTTTACATAAAGCTTACGCTCCTTTATCATTACGACAGATCGCTTGATCATATGTCTCGCTGCATGCTTCATTTGCTTGGGAACTTGACAACAACTATAATACGTATAGATCAAAACAATAAACCTCGGGTGTTGTTTGAAAGGTAGATGACGACTTTGAATATATTCACAACGTTTATCTTTATGATTGTTATCGGCGCAGTCATAGGAGCAGCGACAAACCATCTTGCAATTAAAATGCTTTTTCGGCCTTATAAGCCATATTACTTATTCGGAAAACAGCTTCCATTTACACCAGGGCTTATTCCTAAAAGAAGAGACGAAGTAGCCAAGCAGGTTGGTGTCATGGTTATGGAGCATTTGCTCACGCCAGAAGGTATTCAAAGGCGATTTGAATCATCGGAGGCAAAGCAGGAGATCCTGCGTACATTCCATCGATATATTGACAAAGGCGCAAATATGGAGATCACCGTATTCTCACTGCTAGAAAAATTCGGCTTTTCACAGGCTGATGTCAAAGCAGATAGATGGCTCCATCAGTGGTCTGACCAGAAGCTCGCTTCATTGCTTGAAACATATAACGAGCAAACTTTATCTGAATTGCTCCCGGTAGAAGTGGAAACCAAAATATCATCAAAAATTCCAGATGCAGCAGATTATATTTTAAAGAGAGGCATTCATTATTTTGAAAGTGATGAAGGCAAAGCCAGGCTTGGCAATATGATTGATGATTTCTTAAAAGAACGGGGAATGCTTGGCAGTATGGTCCAAATGTTTCTAGGGAATTCAAGCTTAATTGACCGTGTGCATCCAGAAATTATCAAGTTCTTAAGAAATGCAGAAACAAAAAGATTTTTAGCAGATTTACTTGTTCAAGAATGGGACAAGGTGAAGCTATTTTCTCTTCATGAGCTTGATGAAAAATGGAATGTGAAGGAACTTATTTTTAGTGTGAAAAATCAATTGCTTTCTCATTTCTCTACAAAGCTGATATTAGACAAAACAGTTGGAACATATGTCAGTGCTGTAGCGGATGACCTTAAAACACATTTTGCGCCAGTGTTGATTGATAAGGGGATTGAAGCGGCTTCAAATGCTTTAGAGAGTCTGCTTGCAAAGCTGCAATTTGAAGATATCATTCGTGAACAAATTGAACTTTTCCCGCTTGAAAAAATGGAAGAGCTTGTAGTCAGCATCTCTAATAAGGAGCTGAAGATGATCACATTTCTAGGCGGTCTTTTAGGCGGGATGATTGGTGCTATCCAGGCTGTTTTTGTGGCGATATTCTAAGACAAGCTATAGAAAATTTAATGAATTCATTGTATATATGTGAAACGAAAGCCATAGTTTGTTATAGTGGAGTGGTGTCCGCCGATCATATCGGTGATAACGGATAGAAAGGAGACATAACATGTCTGTAAATCTTTATGATGTTGCATATGACCTTGAAAAAGCATTGCGTCATAGCGAAGAATATTCAACTTTAAGAAATCTTTATGATGAGGTAAACGCGGATGAGTCCTCTAAAAGAATGTTTGAGAACTTCCGTGACATTCAAGTAAACCTTCAACAAAAACAAATGACTGGTCAAGAGATCACACAAGAAGAAGTGGAGCAAGCTCAAAAAACAGTTGCTCTTGTTCAGCAGCACGACAAAATCTCTCAGTTGATGGAAGCAGAACAACGTGTGAGTATTCTTATCGGTGAATTAAATAAAATTATCATGAAGCCACTTGAAGAGCTTTATGGGAATCCAGAAGAAAACTAATGGAAAGGGCGATGTCATTCGCCCTTTTTTGTTTTATCTTTTCTCCTCAATATCTTTTAAAAAAAGGTTGTCGAAGCACATAAATTCTGCGATAATACTTATATTGAAAGTGCTTTCAAAAGGCGCTCTCAAGGGACAATTGGGTGCGTTTCACTTGGGATTTATGGCGTTGAGCCAAATGAGAGAGAAGCGCTTCTGGGAGAAACGCAAAGCATCATAAGGGGATCTGATATAAGCAATGCTTTGGTGTGTAAATGATAAGGGGATCATGGGGAGCTTCATCACTCCATTGTAACGCATCCAAACCATACATAAAAAAAAGCCTAGGGGTAGGCTTTTTTTATTTATCCATCTATTCATAACCTGGGGCTCTTTCAACTGCATGTTCTAAAGCACCAAGCTAGGGCATATCCTCATCGTAAGTACAGTCATCAAGAAGGGGGATGCCTCAGTGTCAAAAAAACTACTTGCACTCAATATAGATGGGACGTTACTCCGTTCCAATGGTAAAATCCATTCTGCTACAAAAGAAGCTGTGGAATATGTAAAGAAAAAAGGGGTTTACGTGACGATTGTCACCAACCGGCATTTTCGTTCCGCTCAAAAAATTGCCAAGGCGTTGAAGATTCCAACATCAACCCTTGTGACGCATAGTGGTGCATTTATCGCCGATAAACTCGATGAGCCGCTTCATGTGAAAAAATTAACGGAAGAAAAGACATTTAATCTTGTGCAAATCCTTGAAAGCTTCGATTGTAATGTCCGCTTGCTGCATGAAAAATTCTCGATCGGCAACCGGAAAAAAACGCAGTCTCAGCTGATGGGAAAGACGCTCATTCATCCGTCTGATCCCATTTTCTATCCCGTCCAATTTGTTGAATCGTTAAGTGATATGCTGATGGATGAACCAGTCAGTACACCAGTGATTGAAGTATATTCGACCGCGGAGCTTCAGCCTGAGATTCACAGGACCATTCAACAAGCATTCCCATCTGTTGATCTTATTAGGATCAGTGATGAGAAAATGAATATTGTATGCAAAGGGGTTTCGAAGGAAGCGGGACTTTCTCTTTTAACCTCTGCACTCGGTTTTACTTTAGAAGATACGGTTGTCATTGGTCATGGAACAGATGACATTCCAATGCTTGAATTGGCTGGTTTAGGCGTTGCTATGGGAAATGCCCCCAATGATGTCAAGCGTAAAGCCGATTGGGTGACACGCTCGCATGATGAACAGGGTGTGGCTTATATGATCAAGGAATACTTTAGAATGCAGCAAAGAGAAGGTTTTTTACATCAATTTGATATTAAGAGATAATACAGTGAAGGCCCTGTCAATCAAGAAATGACAGGGCCTTCGTCTGTTCCCTTCATTGCTTTTCCTACATGAATTTTGTAAAATGAAACAAGTTTGAAGATAAAGGTGATATGATGCGAATTTTAATTAAAGGGCTGTCAGATGAACGATTTCATCGCCCGCTTGTCAATATAGCCAATTTATTTGAAGAAGATAGTGAAGTGATGTTTGAACCAAGTGAACTGGATGATGGTTTGATCATGGTATTTAGCTGGAAGGAAGAAAATGGCATGGTGGAAGCATCTGGTCATATCGATGGATCAGACATCACCAGTCGTTTTTCGCGGGATGTCCCAGAGAGCTTGAACGATAAGGAGCGCTGGAAACAAATCAAAAACACAGTGCTGTCTGTTTATTTACACTTGCTTCAGGAGCACACAGGAATGACACAAAAGTGGGGGATTCTCACAGGAATACGTCCGACGAAATTGCTCCATAAGATGCTGAGAGAAGGCATGTCAAAGGAAAATGCACATGCGGCATTAAAGCGTGATTACTTGATTCATGATGAAAAAATCAATTTGATGCAGGAAATCGTCGACCGTCAGCTTAAAGCCATTCCAGATCTGTATGACCTTCAGCAGGAAGTGAGTATTTATATTGGCATTCCTTTCTGCCCCACAAAATGTGCTTACTGCACGTTCCCTGCTTACGCCATTAAAGGACAAGCTGGCAGAGTGGGAACGTTTTTGTTTGGTCTGCATTATGAAATGCAAAAAATGGGCGCATGGCTAAAAGAACATGGGATCAAAGTGACGACCGTTTACTTTGGCGGAGGCACGCCAACGAGCATCACAGCGGAAGAAATGGACTTGCTGTATGAAGAAATGTATCGCTCGTTCCCAGACGTGAAGCATATACGGGAAGTGACTGTCGAAGCAGGGCGTCCTGATACGATTTCGCCTGATAAGCTAGAGGTGCTAAACCGCTACAATATTGACCGGATTAGCATTAACCCGCAATCGTATGAGAATGAAACACTAAAGGCTATTGGCAGGCATCATAGTGTGGAAGAAACGATTGAAAAGTATCACTTATCAAGACAGTACGGCATGAATAATATCAATATGGACTTAATCATTGGATTGCCGGGAGAAGGGCTCAAAGAATTTCAGCACTCCTTGCAGCAGACTGAAGAGCTCAAGCCTGAATCTTTAACCGTGCATACACTCTCCTTTAAAAGAGCATCTGAAATGACGCGCAATAAGGAGAAATACCAAGTAGCAGACCGAGAAGAAATCACGCGTATGATGGATGAAGCGGTCTCTTGGACGAAAGCACATCAATATCACCCGTATTATTTATATAGACAAAAAAATATTTTGGGAAATCTCGAAAATGTCGGGTATTCATTAGATGGACAGGAAAGTTTGTATAATATCATTATCATGGAAGAAGTACAGACAATCATTGGCATTGGATGCGGTGCAGCAAGTAAATTCATTGATCCAAGATCAGGAAAAATTACGCAGTATGCCAATCCAAAAGATCCAAAATCGTATAATGACCGGTATGAACACTATACAGAAGAGAAAATTCAATTCCTTGAATCATTATTTGTTTCTCACGTTTAAACACTGCGATGACGCAGTGTTTTTTTCATTTGTAAAAGGGTATATAAGTGATAAAAAGGTAAAGCAGGTGTACATATGATAGATGTGATCGGAATTGGGATTGGGCCCGCCAATTTAGGATTGGCCGCTTTGTTAGAGGAGTTTGAGGATGTCTCATGCTGTTTTTTTGAACAAGAGTCTGAGTTTGCTTGGCATCCTGGTATGCTGATCAAAGGAACGGATTTGCAAGTTTCCTTTTTAGCAGACCTTGTCACAATGGCGAATCCAAGAAGCAGGTATACATTTTTAAATTATTTACATGAATCAAATAGACTTCACCGGTTCTATACATTTGAACAGTTTGATATCCCTCGGAGAGAATTCAATGAGTATTTATCATGGGCGGCAGGAGAATTAGACAGCTGTCAGTTCGGGATGAAGGTAGAAGAAGTGACGGACTGCCAAGATGGCTACCTTGTGAAAGTCAGACGGCTGAACGATGGATCGCTTTCTGAGTATCGTGCAAAGCATGTCGTGTTAGGTACAGGAAGCAAACCAATGATTCCAGTCGATGTGCCTGAAGCAGCATACCCATATGTGACCCATAGCAGCCGTTATTTAGATCAGCAGAAAGCACTTCACGAAGCTGAGTCGGTGGCGGTAATCGGCTCAGGGCAGAGTGCAGCTGAAATTTTCTTAGACCTGCTTCAGCATCAAAAGAAAGGACAGCAGCTTTCATGGTTTACGCGTTCTAGTGAATTTAGAGAGCTGGAGACGGCAGAGCTGGGCCAAGAACTTTTTACACCAAAGTATGTCGAGTATTTTCATTCGCTTCCTTATGAAGAACGTATGAACACATTGCCTAGGCTGACAGGATTAAGAAATGGCATCGATGCATCAACGCTTTCGCGCATTTATCAGGAGCTATATCATCGCTCTGTTTCAGGTGAAGAGCCATCTGTGCTCATTCAGCCAATGACCGAGCTTGAAGCGATTCAAAGAGGAGAGCATCAGCCTTTGGAGCTGCATCTCAAACAGTGGCAGCTGAAGAAAGAAAAAATTATAACTGTAGATCATGCTGTATTGGCTACAGGGTATACACCGAATATTCCTAAATGGTTTAGCGCATATGAACCTTTGATTGAATGGGAAAGTGATGAGCATTTTAAAGTGACAGACGACTTCAGGCTTGTGTTCAAAGACAAGCGTTCAAATCATTTCTTTACATTCACGAATCTTGATCATTCTCATGGAACAGCGGCGACAAATTTGAAACTATCGATTTACCGCAACCAGAAAGTCATTCGAACCATTCGCGGGGCCGAGGAAGCGCCAGTCAAGCAAGAAACTGCATTTCAGCAATTTGAATAAAACATAAAAAAGGGCCCAAGCATAGGGCCCTTTTTCATTAGATTGTCGTTTCTTTTTTTACTTTTGGTTTTTCAGGTTTCCATTTGAAGATTTTGTTTAGGATTTGATAGATTTTCTTAGATTCTTTCGTTACGAGCGGTCCTAAGATCGCAAGGATTAAGACATACAATGCAGCAAAGGGCTTCAAAGTAGCGGCAAGTCCGCCGGCGATGCCAAGCTCGGCAACAATGATTGAAAACTCTCCTCTCGATACGATGGTTAATCCAATATTAGAAGAGGCTTTATGAGAAAATCCAGCTCTCCGTCCAGCGAACATTCCGGCAGTGAAGTTCCCAATTAAGGTAAGAATCACAGCGCCGATCGCAAGCCAGAAGGCATCACCCAATGTAAACGGATCGATACTGAGACCAAAGCTGAAAAAGAACATCGCTCCAAAGAAATCTCTAAACGGAACCACGAGATGCTCAATGCGGTCTGAGTGCTCTGTTTCTGAGAAAACAAGACCAAGTAAGAGAGCTCCAATAGCCTCTGCTACATGAATTGTTTCTGAAAAACCAGCGACAAAGAACAAAGCGGCAAAAATCACAATGATGAACACTTCGTTCGAACGGATATCAAACAACTTATTTAATAGTTTTGGCAGCTTCCGCGCAATGATAAAGAAAAGCATCATATAACCAAAAGCGATTAAAATCGATAATAAGGCACCGCCAACAGTAGTGGCATCTCCAAGGACAAGACCTGATACGACAGATAAATATACGGCAAGGAAAATATCCTCAAACATAATAATCCCTAGAATTAACTCTGTTTCAGGATTTGCCGTCCGTTTCAAATCGACAAGGACCTTGGCCACAATGGCGCTGGATGAAATGGTGATCACACCTGCCATAATGAGAATCTCAAGGAATCCAAACCCTGTGATAAAACCGTAGAGCAGTCCTAAGCTGAAGTTGATCAAAATATAAATAGATCCGCCGACTGCAATAGATTTACCCGATTTAATGAGTTTTCCGACAGAGAACTCAAGTCCAAGATAGAAAAGAAGGAACAGGACGCCCATTCTGCCAAAAAACGAAATGATCTCCGTGCTTTCGATAAATTTCAAATCAATGATCCCGATAGTTGGAGCATGCGGCCCAACAATCATTCCGAGGACAATGAGAAAAGGGATGATAGAAAATTTAATTTTATTGGCGATTAAGCTGGCGATGGCGATAAGAATTAGCGCCGTCCCAACTTCAAAGACTAAATGATCCATTCATCACTCTCCCCCTCTAGAAAGAAAATCACGTACCAATCGTTTCAAGTGTTTTCTTTCGCCCGAAATGACCATCGTATCATTTGCTTGAATAATCGAATCGGCACCAGGGTTGAGTAATTTTTCATTTGTATGTTTAATGATCGCAATCACGGTGACTTCATAATTTTGTCTCACATCTAAATCACCGAGTGTATGTCCAACCGCTTTTGCACCTTTTTCCACTTTAAACCATTCAATGATCAAGTCGTTGAAGGCCATTTCAATGGTTTCTAGTGCCTGCGGTTTATACACCATACCGCCGATAATAGCAGCGATTTGCCGGGATTCAGCATCATCGAGTGAAATGGTAGACAGCACTTCATCTGGATCATCATCGTCAAAACGATAAATTTCCCGTCTGCCATCATCATGAATCACAATCGTCATCTTTTCTCTATTTCTCGTTTCAATTTCAAATTTCTTTCCGATCCCAGGAAGATCATTTTCTTTAATGTTCATTTTATCCCTCCGAATTTGATAGTCTGTGTTTTTCATATAGTAAATGCGGATGAAATAAAATGAATCAGTAGAGGTAATTAGATTGATACATAACGGGGATCGCACACTTCATTTCCAAAAAACATAAATCAATGGACAATGCAGCTGATGGGGCAGGCTTTGGCAGAAAAGTCTTGGCATCCATCATTGATAATCTGTCCTTCAACAGAATGGATGAAGCATGTTTTTTTGAAAACGAAGGTGTCTTCACAGCATTGATTTCTTCATCATAAATGGATGGAGAAATCAGGCTAGGTATACTCGCTTCTGCCTGTGAAGCAAAAACGACATTTGAAAAAGGAGAAAACATGACGATGAAGCTAACCAATATCATGATGGAACATCTGATCAATCATCCTCCTCCTTTCAAATTTATTTTCTTTCTTTTTTTACTATATAAAAATATATTTCTTGTTTCAATCATTATGCTTATTTTAGTATCAATTGATCTTGAAATTTTTTATTTAGAGAAAAAGGTTTTACATGATGGAAATGGAAGTAAGTTATGAGCTTTTAAAAGAAGAGGGGGATGGATGATGACATATATCAATTGTCAGTTAGACGGGGATGTTTTTGAAATCGTTTTCAATAGGCCTGAAGCTTATAATTCTTTTCATGTGGACATGTTTGCTGAATTCAAAGAAGCATGTGATGCAGCGGAGGAAAGCAGTGCAAAAGTCGTTGTCATCAAGGGAGCGGGAAAAGGATTTTCAGCAGGCGGAGATATTGGGATGATGCTCAAGCAGGAAAGTGAAGAAGATTTTCATCGTGTGATGGATTTGATCGAGGGAATTACACTTTCTCTAGCTGGTATGAAAAAAGTGACGATTGCGCTTGTCCACGGGTCAGCAGCAGGCCTCGCTTTTAGCTTTGCTCTAAGCTGTGACTACTTGTTTATGCATCAGGATGCAAAACTCGCCATGAATTTTAATGGAGTAGGATTAATTCCTGATGGCGGGGGGCATTTTTTCCTCACAAAAAGAGTCAGTGAGCAAACCGCTAAACAATTGATTTGGAGCGGACAAAAGCTGCCGGCTGAAGAAGCGTTAAAGCTGCGCCTTGCAGACGGGGTGTTTCAGGATGAGGTCGATACGTACCAAAAAGTGTGTGTGAAGCCATTTATGAACATGCCGCTTCAAGCCTTTATCGAAACGAAGATGATCTATTTCCAGCAGTCAGAATCAAAGCTCTTAGCCGTTCTTCAAAAAGAGAGAGCAGCACAGGCAAGACTGAGAAAAAGTCATGATCACAAGGAAGGTATACAAGCCTTTTTAGAAAAAAGACGTCCTGTCTTTCAAAAAGCATAAATGAACATGAGGCCGGCGAAAGCCGGCTTTTTTAACGTTCAAATAAAAGCAGCTTTCCTGCTTGATCAACGAGTCGATGAGAATGCTTTGTGTATTGCTGTTCCATTAAGCGATGACGTCCTAATTCCTTTGCTTTCTTGTCACTATCCGCTGTGATTTTTTCATTTAATAAAGTCTCACCCGACCGGTCAAATACGGTTAAAAAGTATGTCTTCTCCATGCCTCATCTTCCTTTCCTCTGTTTTTTAATGTAATTAAACATGGAATAAGACAAAACCTCTTTTTTAGCCTTTAAAAATGTGTTTTTTAGATTGAGAGTGATAGAACGTGCATTCGTAAAAATGGCATGATAAAATATGGACAATGACAGTATCGGACAAGGAGATAGACGTTTGACTAAGCTCACCTTTATTCATGCCGCAGATTTACATTTAGACAGTCCATTTGCAGGAATGTCGACTATACCTAATTCTATATTTAAGCGGCTCAAAGAAAGTACATTTCAAAGTGCTAAGAACATCTTTGATCTCGCCGTTGCGCGGGCGGTAGACTTTGTGCTGCTGAGCGGAGATTTATTTGATGAATCCAATCGCAGCTTAAAAGCACAGCTGTTTTTAAGAAATCAGTTTGTAAGACTGCAAACGCACGGCATTGAAGTCTTTATTATTTATGGGAATCATGATCATTTAGGCGGGGAATGGACACCGATTGAGTGGCCCGAGAATGTACATGTCTTTTCGAGCAGTACACCAAGTGAGATCTCCTATTATCGAGGGAAGCAGCTTGTCGCGAGTATTTATGGGTTTAGCTACAAAGAGCGGGCTGTCTATGAAAATATGACATCTCATTATGTCAAAACAACAAATGCTGCCTATCACATTGCAATGCTTCACGGCACTTTAGCCGGACAAGAAGGACATGATGCATATGCCCCATTTCAGCTTCAGCAGCTCATAGCACGGGATTTTGATTATTGGGCGCTCGGACATATACATAAAAGAGCCCTTCTGCATGAAGACCCATTTATTATTTACCCTGGTAATGTTCAGGGCAGACATATTAAAGAAACGGGAGAAAAAGGCTGTTACTTGATTCACCTCTCCGAAGATTCTCAGGCAGCGGATTTTATCAGCTGTGCAGATATCATCTTTGAGAAACTGGCCATAGACATCACAGAAACGGTTCATATGACGGATCTTGTCACACTAGTGGAAGGCAAAATCAATGAGCTGAAAGAGGAAGGCGTTCCTCATTTTGTGAGAATTGAATTGACAGGTGATGCACCTTCTTACTTTGAGCATACGCAGCTTGAGGTCCTCGAAGAGCTGTTGACTGTTTTTCATGAGCAGGAGGAAGATGAAGACGTGTTCGTTTGGGTGATGTCAATTGACTGCCGAACAAATGAGGATGTGATCTATCCAGAGGATTCTTTTTTGAAGGAACTAACGGCAGAAATTGCACAGTTTGAGTCATATGAAGAGCTGCTTTTACCGATCAAGCGTCACCCAATCTACAGGAAGTCAGGAAAAGCGCTCACAAAAGAGGATGAATTGGATATAAAAGAAGAAGCACAAAGGCTGCTGACGGAACAGCTGAAGCAATTATGAGAAAAGGAGAGGTATGATGAAAATACGTTCACTCCATATAGCGAATTTCGGGAAATTTTCAAATCGAACCTTTCACTTTTCTGATGACGGTTTTCAGCTAGTTTACGGCCTGAATGAATCGGGGAAAACGACATTGAAGGCGTTTATTGAGTCGATGTTATTTGGTTTTTCAAAAAACAAGATATACAAGCCGAAACAAGGATCTTTCTATGGCGGCTCCCTCACTTGCTTAGATGAGGAGTTAGGTGTCATTCACATTGAGAGATCGTCCGATCGAGGCGGTCAAGCACAGGTGTTTTTACCGAATGGTGAAGTGAAAGATGAAGCATTCTTGCGGACTCTTTTAAAGGGAACAGATCGCAGATTATTCCAATCAATCTATTCATTTGATGTGTTTGGACTGCAAAATGTCCAAGCCTTAAACGAAGATCAAATCGGTGAATTTCTCCTTTTCTCAAGTTTATTTGGCTCAGATGCTGCCTCTAAGATGGATAGCAGGCTGCTTAAGCAGCAGGAGCAGCTGTTTAAACCGAATGGACGCAAGCCGGAATTAAACCAGCAGCTTGATCGTTTAAAAGAG
Organism: Bacillus sp. PAMC28571; assembly: GCF_014250435.1. NCBI lineage: Bacteria > Bacillati > Bacillota > Bacilli > Caryophanales > Bacillaceae > Bacillus > Bacillus sp. PAMC28571. The sequence goes on from NZ_CP060191.1 coordinate 722,443, forward strand.
CTGGCTGCCCAGCTGAAACAAGCTAGATTGGCAGAAGGCCGTTATACAGAGAAAAAACGGGAGCATTCTGAATTAATAGAGAATATCGCAGCGCTTCAAAAGGAAATGAAGCAGACAGAAGAACAGATTCAGCAGTTAAACGAACACATTCGACTTTATCCCATGATAGAGAAGAAGATGGAGTTAAAAAAAGAATTAGCCCGTTATCCAGAACGAGTCAAACGCTTTAGAGCAGAAACAGAGCATGAATTGGATAAATTAGAATCACACCTTCACCCGAAAAAGGCTCAAATGACTGCACTAAAGCAAAAATTAGATCATTTGCAAACCTTGCTGGCACAAGTTCAACCGCTTTATGACAAGGATACATTACTGGAGATGAAGCGTGTCGTTGATGAATCTTCTCATGCTGAACGTGTCAAAAACCGCTTAGCTGAATGTAAAGCAGAACGTGATTCATTGAAACAAAAAATGGACGAAGCCGCAGCGAAGCTAAAGTGGCAGCGTTCAGTCAAGCTCGATCAAATCGATGACTCCCTTGAATTTGAGTGGGAATTAAAGGAGGCTGTCAGCCAATACGTTCGTTTAATGGACAGAAAGGCACAGCTGGATGACCGGTTTGATCATGCAAGACATGAGCTGGAGGAAGCGGAAACCGCTTTAAAAGGATTAAAGGAACAGCAGGCCAAATCGCAAAGTACAGTGGAAGCTGGGGAAACAAGAACAAAAGAGAAAAAGGTTCATTCCCGGGCGTGGTTATTTCCTGTGATGGTGATATTTGATGCTGCATTTCTGCTTGTCCTTTTCTTATTAACAGAGTGGTGGGTTACTTTCTTATTTGCAGGGTTTTCTGTTTTTGTCTTCTTTGCTATTTACCCATTTTTGAAATCGGCACAGGTGAAACAGGGAAGCGGCGGGGGAGCATTCGATTCCTTCCAAGTACAGGCAGCTTCAGCTGAAACGCTTGTGAGGCAGAAGGAGCTTTTGTACGAAAGGATCATCCGGCAATATGAAGACTGGGAGCAGGAGCTGGAACCTGTCCAGCAGCAAGTAGAGGAAAAGAAAAGACAGCTGGGCTTGTCCTCAGAGCTTTCTTTCCTAGTAGAAGCCTTTCTTATTCTGAAGCAATTAAAAACGGATACAGCGGAATATGAGGAGCTTAGCCGGGAAATAGACGAGCTTGCCGGCCAGCAATCCAATTATGAGCAAAGGGTGGAAGCGTTAAGCAGTCTTCTGCAACGAAAGGAAGGCACCATTCAAGAGAACATCTCGGCCTTTCAAGAGATTTTGAAAGATGAGGCGAAAAGAGAAAAAGAACGTCAGACATTGGATGTATCGATTCAACATGTGAAACAGCAGATCACGGCGCTAGAAGGGGAAATTGACTATTACGAAAAACAAATGGACGCGCTTTTTCGTCAAGTAGAGGCAGAGTCCAAAAAAGATTACCAAATTCTTTCTCATCTATCGAAAGAATATAGGGAACGGCTTTCCCAATTGCAGCAGCTGAATCAAGAGCTGCATAGAAGCGGCTGCTTTGATGAGGAAGAATCGATTGTTCGTAAAGGATTGCGTCTTCTTGAAGAAGAGTGTGCGGAAGCAAAGCAGCACCTGAATAACATACAATCAAATGCAGCGAATATGGAAAAACGCCTGGCAGAACGAGCAGTGGAAATCCGGCAAATAGAAGCTTCAGGTACGGTGTCTGATTTGACTCATCAGCTTTCAGCTGAGCAGGAGCATGCAAAGCACCTTGCGAAAAAATGGGCGGCGGTTCAGCTTGTTCGCTCCGTCATTCGAGAAAAATTGAATGAACATAAAGAAAAAAGGCTGCCAGCACTGCTGCAAACAGCCTCCCGCTTTATTCAGCCGTTAACGAATGATCGATATGAAGCCATTTTATTTTCACCCGAGGATGACCGGCTGATCGTGAAAAGGATGGACGGACGAATATTCCGCCCAGAGGAGCTCTCACAAGCAACCTGTGAACAAGTCTATCTGGCCATTCGTTTTGCACTCGCCTTGTCTCATCAGCATGAATGTCAGCTTCCGTTTATGATGGATGACAGCTTCGTTCATTTTGATCATGTTCGTCTAGGAAGAGTACTGGAGTTGATGAATGAACTCACGCGTTTTGAAACACAGCTGTTTTATTTTACCTGTCATCAGCATATGACGCAGGGAGCAGAAGATGGACAGATTACGAGTTTAGCAGTTGAATGATTGACAAATAATGACTTATGTTATACTTATATGAGCAGAAACATGGAAGGAGCTTTTATTGAATGGCTAAAGGGATCATGACCTATGATGTCGGCGAACAAGTTGACCTGCATTTATTAATTAAATCATCTACTAAAGGGATTGCAAGTAATGGCAAACCATTTTTAACGCTCATTCTTCAAGATCAAAGTGGAGATATTGAGGCGAAACTATGGGATGCAAAGCAGAATGATGAAATCACCTACGGCCCGCAAACCATCGTGAAGGTAGTAGGCGACATTCATCATTATCGCGGGAGGAATCAGCTGAAGCTTAGGAATATACGCCCTGTTGCTGAAAACGAGCAAATTCGAATTGATGACTTTCTCGAAACAGCTCCTATTCCAAAACACGATATGATGGATACGATTATGCAATATATTTTTGATATGAAAAACCCTAATATTCAGCGTGTTACAAGGCATTTGCTGAAGAAATATGGACAGGAATTTGCTGATTATCCAGCAGCGACAAAAAATCATCACGAATTTGTCTCTGGACTCGCCTACCACGTTGTGTCTATGCTGCATTTAGCAAAATCAATTGTTGACCTATATCCATCACTAGATCGAGATCTTTTATATTCAGGCATCATTCTTCATGATTTAGGGAAAGTCAAAGAGCTTTCGGGTCCAGTCTCCACGACATATACTGTGGAAGGGAATTTAATTGGCCACATTTCCATTATGGTGACAGAAATTGCGAAAGCTGCGGAAGAGCTTAGCATTGATTCAGAGGAAATTCTCATTTTACAGCACTTAGTCCTGAGTCATCACGGAAAAGGAGAATGGGGCAGCCCGAAACCACCAATGGTGAAAGAAGCTGAAATTCTCCACTATATTGATAATTTAGATGCGAAAATGAACATGATGGATCGTGCGCTTGAGCATGTGAAGCCAGGAGAATATACAGAACGTATTTTTGCACTTGAGAATCGTTCGTTTTATAAACCAACCTTCCATCACGAATAATCATGTCAAAACGTCCGTTTATGCGGGCGTTTTTTTCATAACTTGTCTTTTTTTCGCATAAGCATGTAACACAAAGGAAGAGAGGAATTTCCTTAAGAAAAGGAGGCGATGAAAAAATGTTGTTTTTTCCGTGGTGGGTGTATGCATGTATTATCGGCATTATTTTCTGTGCGTATAAATTAATGACAACAGCCAAAGAGGAGCAAGAAATTGATCAATCCTTTATTGAAAAGGAAGGAGAAATATTTATCGAGCGAATGGAACAGGAAAGAGAGCGCAGACGCCAGAATCAGCAGGTGAAAAGATCACAGGATACTGCGGCACATGAAGATCATTCAATTGCTTAATCTCGTCATACAAAAACCCCTCTGCACGATTACGGCAGAGGGGTTTTTTGTGATTACTGGTTCTGTTGTGTCTGCTGATTTTGTGCAGGCTGTTCAGATTTTTCTTTGAACGTTTTTTGAAGCTCTTTATCTTTTACTTTCACATCAGCATCTTTTACTAATTTGTTTAAGATGTTTTGGATTTCATTTGTGTCTGCTTGTTTTTGGTCAAGCAGTTCTTTTTTCAAGTCTGCTTTCATGTCATCATATTTACCGCGTTCTTCAGTCTTTTTAATGATATGGTAGCCGAATTGGGATTTTACTGGCTTGCTGATTTCATTTACTTTTAGTTTGAAAGCAGCTTTGCTGAAGTTCTCGTCCATTTGGCCTTCTTTTGCGAACCAGCCTACATCGCCGCCTTGTGCTGCTGAAGCAGTATCAGTTGAATATTCAGAGACAAGGGAATCCCATTTTTCACCTTTATCTAATTTCTTTTCCACTTCGTCAGCTGTTTTCTTATCAGCTACTAAAATGTGGCTTGCACGGATTTTTCCTTTAAGGTCATCGTAATACGATTTTACTTCTTTATCAGTGATTTTGATGTTAGCTTTGGCAGCCTTTTGAGTCAGCAGCTCATATTTCACTTGATCTTTGATGTAATCTTTACCGAATTCATCTTGAAGCTGTTTTAAACGATCTTCACCAAGTGTCTTTTTATATTCTTCCAATTTCTTATCAATTTCTTTATCAGATACTTTGTATTTGTCAGCAAGAACCTTTTGTTGAACAAGTAGGTTTAGAGCATCTCCACCTGCTTGTTTCTTAAGAGTTGTATAAAGTTCTCCTTTTGTGACATCTCCTGATTTCGTTGTGGCGATCACATCTTTATCACCGCTACTGCATGCGCCAAGAGTTAAAACACTTACTGCTGTTACAGCTGCTAAAGCCATTTTTTTCATTCAAAAAACACTCCTAATCTTTCCAATTTATTTATCATTGCTTGTATCATAACATATTGTGACACGCTGTAAAAAGAAATGCAAATGGAAGGGCATTCGTCTAGTCAAAAAATTGCGCGCGACATACACATATAGTGATCACAAAAAGGAGGCTGAATTATATGGGAGCAGGATATTCTAATGGGTTTGCTTTATTGGTCGTGCTATTCATTTTGCTGATCATCGTTGGTGCAGCATATCTTTACTAATTAAATCGCTGTGACAGAAGGGAGCCGTCCTGCCGTGCGTGAGGGCGGTTCTTTTTTCAAACGATGACAGGTGCCTAAACGTTTTTTATTTTTCTGCATACACTGAGCTTAGAACAGAGGAAGAACTGGCAGGAGGTGTTTTTACATGGGAGGAGAAGTCTTTGCTGGCGGTTTTGCACTAGTCGTCGTATTATTCATTTTATTGATCATCATCGGTGCATCTTGGATTTGCTAATTCAAATATACACAAAAAGCTGCCCTCAAACTGGCAGCTTTTGCTTTGATCTTAAATGGAAATGTTAATTTGAACAAATGATGAGATAAGTAAGATCAGTATTGATACATTGATAAAGCGAAACACCTTATCTTGCCGTTCTTCAGGAATCTCTCTGACAAGGCATAATGTATTAGTAAGCCTGTTTATTGAATACACAATAAACGCGGCAAAGACGATGAAGTAAAATAAAACTATCGGAGATCCCCCCTCTCTATGCTATTCCCATACTACATTACCAAATTTTTTATGAAAAAGATAGAAGTTGGCTTTAAAAACCTCATGATGAGGAAGTTTGGTCAACTAAAATATCAAACTCGTCTTGAGCTTGATCGATGATGCAGGATTTAGGTGCTTTGAGCAGTTTCCATGCAAATAAAAAGTCAGGCAAACAATAGCCTGCATGTATACTTGCGATGATGATAAAATAGTGTGCGTACATAGGAAACGCCACGCCTAACACAAAGTAAACCGGTGAGATGACACAAAACGGGCTGAGAAGTGAAAAAAGCATCACTTTCTTAGGTACGCGCTGCCAGCAATTTCGTTTCATCAATAGCGTCATTTTTTTCTTATTTTTCATCACTGGGATCAAGTGAACCACACGGTGGACAAGCAATGTCACAAGTAAGAGCACGGCAAAAAGCGGTGCGTTATGGCTGCTTAGCCTCGTTTCAGGATGAGTCAGTTGAAAACATAAAAATGCCATAATGAAAAAAAGGATAGCAAGACTTATGGCAGAAATCATCATTCTCGTATAACCATAATCCTTTTCAAGATTAATGGTCTTCCAACAATTCATTTTTCATCCTTCCAATCTAAAAATCGAATTGAATATCTCAAGATAATTTACTCTTCCTGAGGATAAAAATCAATGGTTTTGATGAAAAAAAATAAAATGGTGCCTTCATATGGAATAAAGAGAGGAAACTTTGGATTTTTCAAGAAAAAAGAACTGAAGGGGGAGGTTCGTCTCTTTCGTCAATGAGTATTTTCGGCTAAAATAGAAGGACTAAGAGAAAGAGGGAACGTACATGAGTATTGAGGAACGAATGAGCCAGCTTGAATATTATATGGAACTTTTATTGACGGCAGCCGATATGAGCCGTTATCCATATTATGCGTTATTGATCAGGCAGCGTGTATCGAAAGAAGAGGCAGAGGAAATTGAGCGTATTTGTGCTGAGCTTTCAGAGGAAATGGATAAGCAAAAAGCACAAGGCTACGTCATGTTTGACGATCTCCTTGCGCTCTTTGCGGGACAGTTAATTGAAAAGCTGGATGTTCATGAGACGATATTTGCTTTGCATGATCAAGGGCTCTTTCAGCCGCTAATGAATGAATTTATAAAGATCATTAAACAATTTGATTTGTTTTAGACGCTTTTTCTGCTGCCTCAGCTGAGTTTTCAAGTTCCTCAGTCTTTTTTGTGACTTTTCCTTGCTCATTCAAAAAGTCCTTCTCAATGTTTGAAAACGATTTCTCAAAAATCTCCATGAAATCCTCACCATAAATGTTTCGGATGATACACATCATTTCTAAAATCTCAGGGAACTTTCCGTAAATGTCATGAAGCGGCTGTGCGCCTTTGACAATACCAGTTCGGGCCGGGTCATAATCTTCGAGTAGTTTATGGAATGTCTCTTCGCCTTTTGGCGTTAGCTCAATATACGTATTGCGCTTATCGTTTAACTTTTTAGAAAATTTTAAAAATCCTCGTTCCTCCAGTTTCTTGGAGAAGTTAAACGCCGTTGATACATGCATGACGCCAAACTTTGCAATTTCTGATATTGAAGCTCCTTTTAATTGATACGCAATCCACAAAATATGATGTTCATTGATATTTAGGTTATACGGTTTGATCCACTGCTGCCAGTCCTTTTCAATGGATTTCCAAAGAGCTTTGCTCAATTGGGCCATTCTTTGACTGAATAAAAGTGCTTCTTTTACATCGAAAGGCTGTTCCGAATGATTCATCCATTTCACCTACTTCTCTTTTTCTTGTAATTCTATTATGCCAATAAAATAAAGATTAATAAAGCTGAAAATTCAAGAATTTTTAAAAGTCATGAAAAACATTGTCAAAATAACCTTTTTTCAACAAAAAAAGTGCGGGATACGCACCCCGCACACTTTTGTAAACGAATATTTTTTTGTGAGTATATTAGTTTTGTAAGGTTTTCTCCAGTTGTTTGAGCTTTTCCTCAATTTCCTGAATTTCCTTTTGTAAGTCCTGCTGATGAGGTTTGATTTCTTCGCGCCATTGCTGAATCGATGTTTGCAATTCAGACCCGACTTCTTTAATTACCTCTGCGCTTTCTTTTGCTGTTTCCACAATTTGCTCTTTTAAAGCTTGTCCATCTCTTTTTAATTTTGTCAGCGTATCTTCGAATTTGTCATAGCCGTCTTTCACTTTTCCGCGCACATCTCTGCCAGAAGAGGGAGTCGTCAGGAGCACTGCCGCACCTCCGAGGAGACCGCCTACAAATAATCCTGTTAATAAAGAACGTCCACTAGCCATTCAAATCACCTCTAGTCAAATTTTACACATTCGCATGTTCTCTCTGAGCTGACGATCAGCTTCATTGAACTTCCATACATAGCTTGCTTTATTTTAGCATACTTTTGAAGAAAAGGGAGGGGAGAAGGTTGTCTGTCTTTCTGTTCGTTTTTATGTGTATCGTCATCGTTTTTACAGGTGGTTCTATTCATTATGCAAGACAGCTTGGGTATGCAGGGTCTTATCCGCCAAAACATGTTTTAAAGCAAAAAGCACTTGTGTGTGCGGCTGGTGCAGGAATTTCGCTCCTCATTTTGCTGCTGACCCTTTTTCTTTTATAAAAGCATGAAAAAAACCTCTTCATCTATCATGAAGAGGTTCCAGCGTGTAGACAAACCCTCGCATTCTTTGTCAGTCCTGCGTGCTGGTGCTCACGAATATCAAATTCGCTCCGCGCCAGTACTCGTCCTTCCTAGACTTCAAAGGTTTTCTATCACGCTGAAAAGAAGACAAAGGGCTAAAATCAAGATCATTTTAGCCCTTTGTCAACAATCTGAAACCTCTTCATCTATCATGAAGAGGTTCGGTTATTCGTTAAGCAACTTCTATCATTCTTGCACGTCTCAGAATGGACTGAGCAATTGGGAAGACAAATGCCATAGCGATGGTATTAATCACGGCTGCTGGCAGGACAACACCCACAAGAAGTGCCGGTAATGCAGCTGGCAGTCCAGTGATCAGTAAAGCGGCAGATAAGAAAATCACGCCGGATACGATGGTTCCAATCGCAGTTAATACAGCGGTCAGCACCACTTTGTTCTTTATCTTCAAGCAAGATAAGAAAAGGGCTAAGAAGATAAAGGCTGTCACTGGCTTATCAATCATATTCGGAATTTGTCCGCCTGGGAATCCCGTTGTTAATGCAGAAATGACACCAGTCACTAGCGCAATCACGACAACATGCTGTACCTTTGGGAAAAGGATGATGCTTAAAAACATCATGACCAGCATCATATCAGGTTTCATTCCGAAAAAGATGGGCGGGAAAATCGTATGCAAGACAGCTCCCATTGCTGCAAGCAATGACATAATCACTAATTCTTTTGTTTTCATTTCTATGCTCTCCTCTGCTAAGCTCTTATAGGACTCTCCAATAATATGGCTCATCATTTATTGCAAGAGTCATGACTTTATATTTCTCGTTATTATAACAAATTTATTTCCTTATAGAAAAGCCTTTTTACTCATTTTCTTGCTGGAACTTTTTCATAAAGTCCGCAAGCTTTTGGCAGTCTTCAATTGAGACCGCATTGTAAATAGATGCTCTGCATCCACCGACAGAACGGTGGCCGGCAAGTCCAACCATTTGCTCTTGCTTTGCTTTTTCCACAAAGGAAGAAGTAAGTGCATCATCGCGAAGAGTAAAGGTGACATTCATATGTGAACGGCTGTCAGCCCGCGCATGTCCTTGATAAAAACCGCCGCTTTGATCAATGGTATCATAGAGAATGCCTGCTTTTTGTTCATTGCGTTTTTCCGCTGCTTCTACACCGCCAGCTTGTTTGACATGCTCAAGGACAAGTGACAGCATATAAATCGCAAAAGTCGGTGGTGTATGATAAAGAGAGTTAGCTTTTGCATGTGTTGAATATTTTAATATTTTCGGTGTGCTGCTTTTCTCTTTCTCTAATAAACGTTTGCGCGCAATCACAATCGTGATACCTGAAGGCCCTAGGTTTTTTTGTGCCCCAGCATAGATGAGATCAAATGAAGAAACGTCTATTTTTTTGCTGAGAATATCACTGGACATATCCGCAATGAGCGGCAGTGACGTGTGCGGGAACGTTTTCCACTGAGTACCGAAGATCGTATTGTTCGATGTGATGTGCAAGTAAGCACCATCTGTTAAACCAGAAGTATCTACTTCTGGAATATACGAGTAGTTGTCATCTTCACTTGAAGCAAGCACAGATGTCTGACCAAACCCTTTTGCTTCTGACAATGCTTTTTCTGACCAAGCGCCTGTTTGAATGAAATGAGCTGTTTCGCCTTCATGTAAGAAGTTCATAGGAATCATCGCAAATTGAAGACTAGCTCCGCCTTGTAAAAAGAGGACTTCATAATCTTCTGGAATGTCCATCAGTTCCACCAAAAGCGCTTTTGCTTTATTGTGGACTTCTTCATATTCACCGCTGCGATGAGAAAGCTCCATCACAGACATCCCAGTTTGTTTAAAATCAACAAGTTCTTTCTGTGCTTTTTGAAGCACTTCTAGCGGCAGTGCCGCCGGACCAGCATTAAAATTTGTCGTTCGCTTCATCACAATCTCTCCCTATTTCTCGCGTTAATGGATCAAAAGATAAAACCATCCTATCACAAATTTGAAGCATTTGGACAAAAAATTTGAATCGTTCAAAATATCTTACTATTAAGAGATGGTAGCGATAAAGAGAGGGCAGAAATAAGAAAAACCTCATCTGTTAAGATGAGGTACAGATTGTTGACAAAGGGCTAAAATGATCTTTATTTTAGCCCTTTGTCTTCTTTTCAGCGTGAAAGAAAACCTTTGAAGTCTAGGAAGGACGAGTACTGGCGCGGAGCGAATTTGACATTCGTGAGCACCAGCGCGCAGAGCTGACAACGAATGCGAGGGTTTGTCTACACGCTGAACCTCACCTGTTAAGATGAGGTAAGCCGCGTGTGGATGGCAGAAGAAATGTCTTTTAAATCCTCTGACGTGTATTGATCTTGGTGTGATTTCCATACGGCACCAAAGCCATCGCCTTTTCCGTAGCGCGGAATGATATGCATATGGTAATGGAACACCGATTGACCGGCTTTTTCACCGTTGTTGTTCAGGAGGTTTAACCCAATTGGTTCAAACTCCTGTTTGATCGCCCTTGCAATTTTCGGAATCGCTTGGAAGTAGTGGTTAGACACTTCTGGTGTCATCTCATAGATGTTTTCTTTATGTATTTTCGGGATTACAAGGGTATGTCCTTTTGTTACTTGGCTGATATCAAGAAAAGCCAATACATGCTCGTCTTCATATACTTTTGCACATGGAATGTCTCCATCAATGATCTTGCAAAAAATGCAGTCGCTCACGCCATGTCACTCCTCATTATTTTTCCTTTATCGTATCACAAAAAGAAGCAAAAAAGAAAACAGGACAAGCGAACTCCTTTGGTCGCTCATCCTGCTCCTGCAGAAGAAATGCTGATGCTTTCATTCGAATGCCTTTTGAATTCTCTATTTACTGAAATAAAGAATTCATGTGCCTGCTATTTCTGCCGTAAACACCTCATTTGACGTTTTGGTTTGTCGTATACATATTGTATAGGACACAAAAATCAAGAATCAGTGAAGCAAAACAGAAGCTAAGGTTTTTAGATGAAAAACCAACTTGTCATGCGGTTCTTTGCCTTTAACAAACACCTCATTTACTTATTGGTCATCAAGTTCATTTCTTCTACATACATTATGATGACCAAAGCGCCTATTTTTTATTCATGACTCGTCTATAGGTAAACATTTCAAATTATCATTCGTTTTTGTTACTATAAAGGAAAAAAGAAAGAAAGGAACGAATTCATGTCCCTTCTCACTGTAAAAGATGTAACGGGCGGATATACGAAGAATCCCGTTCTAAAAAATATTTCATTTGAATTAGAAAGAAATCAAATCGTCGGTCTCATTGGCTTAAACGGGGCGGGGAAAAGTACAACCATCCGCCATATTATCGGGCTCATGAAACCGCATAAAGGTGTCATTGAATTGAATGGACGAACTCTTCAAGACGACCAAGAGGCGTATCGTTCACAATTTACATTTATTCCTGAAACACCTGTTTTATATGAAGAATTAACGTTAAAAGAGCATTTAGAGCTGACTGCGATGGCTTACGGTCTATCAAAGGAACAATTAGACGAACGCCTGCCATCATTGCTGAAAGAATTTCGAATGGAGAAAAGGCTGAAATGGTTCCCTGCTCATTTTTCAAAAGGAATGAAGCAGAAGGTCATGATTATGTGTGCATTCCTTGTGGAACCAGAGCTGTATATCATCGATGAACCGTTTTTAGGGCTTGATCCGCTTGCAATCAATGCACTGCTTGAACGGATGAATGCTGCGAAGAAAAGCGGCGCTAGTGTCCTGATGTCAACGCATATTTTGGCGACAGCTGAGCGCTATTGTGATTCCTTCATTATTTTGCACGAAGGGGAAATCAGAGCGAAAGGAACACTGGCAGAGCTGAGAGAACAGTTCGATATGAGAGATGCGACACTCGATGATCTTTATTTGGAATTAACAAAGGAAGAAAGCTATGAGTAAAACAACGCTTACTATTTGGAAATCAAGATTAGAGGAACACATACAAGAAACAAGAAAATACTTAAAATACATGTTCAACGATCATCTTGTCATTGTGCTCATTTTTTTCCTTGCAGGCGGAGCAAGCTGGTACAGCAGCTGGCTCAAACATATTCCGGTTCACTTCCCATCCTACTGGGTGATGGCAGTTGTTTTCTCATTGGTACTTACAAGCTCATACGTACGTACGTTGATTAAAGAAGCCGATCTCGTGTTTTTGCTTCCTTTGGAAGGGAAGATGGAGCCTTACTTAAAACAAGCGTTTAACTTTAGCTTCATTTCTCAGCTGTTTCCTCTCCTTGCTGTATCCATTGTCGCACTTCCGCTTTATTCGGCGGTGTCTTCAGGAGGCATCACGGAGTATGTGCTGATATTGGCGCAAATGATCTTAATAAAGGGCCTGAATACAGCCATTCAATGGAGAATGACTTATTTTCAAGGAAAACACGTGAGATGGCTCGATGCAGCCCTTCGTTTTCTATTAAATATGATGTTGATCTACACCATCTTACAGGCAGCCTATGTGATTGCAATCGTTTTTTATCTTATCTACGGTGTCTATCTCGTCTACTTAACAAATGCAGTGAAAAAACAGCCCTTTCAATGGGAACTGCATATTTCTGATGAATTAAAACGGAAGCAGCGCTTTTATCGTTTGGCAAACTTATTTACAGATGTGCCTCACTTAAAGAAACAGGTGAAAAGAAGAGCATACATGGACTGGATGTTGAAGTTTGTTCCTTATGATCAGCGTAAAACTTTTTCTTATATGTATGTGAGGGCGTTTGTACGCTCAAATGACTATTTTGGTCTGGTGTTTAGATTAACGGCCGTGTTTGTCCTGATTATTTTGTATACAGGTGCAGCAGGCTGGGTGGGTGCGTTACTAGTCTTGTTCACAGTATTTATCACAGGTGTACAGCTTGTGCCGTTAACGAAGCACTTTGCTCATCTTTCATTACAGGCACTTTATCCAGTTTCTCAAAAAGAAAAGGATCGAAGCTTTTTTGTTCTCGTCCGTAATGTGCTCATCATCCAATCGATATTGCTGAGCTGTGCGGTACTTCCAGCAGGAGGCTGGCAGGGAAGCGGACTTGCCCTTCTCATTTCTGTAGCGTTTGTGCTTGTCCTCTTTAAGCCTTACGTACAAAGCAGGTTAAAAAAGATGAGATAAGTGGAGATTACAGCGAGCGTATGATGACATCAAGGAGGGGACCGGATGAATGCAGCTGAACGGGAGTTGTATGAAGAAGCCATTCTTTTTCAAACACGTTTTTTAAGAAAACCTTCAAAGATCGAACGGTTTTCAAAAGGAGTTCAGCAGCAGGTGAACCGCCGAATTCCTGCCAGGTTTCATCAAGTCATCACAAGTGCAGTCAAAACGATGGTTGAATCCACCGTATCAGGATCACACTTTACTTCATTTTCAGTGATTGATGAACAATTATCTATTGTAGAACGAAATGAACTGGCAAAGGATAAAGTGAAGTATTACCAAAAGGCGGCTGCTATCGAAGGGGTTGGAACAGGTGCAGGCGGTTTATTCCTCGGAATGGCAGACTTTCCGCTGCTGCTGAGCATAAAGATGAAATGCCTTTATGAGCTGGCGTGTATTTATGGCTTTGATTTATCTCAAAAGGAGGAAAGACTCTTTTTGCTCTGTATATTTCAACTCGCCTTTTCCAGCAGTGCCCATCGTCAAAAAATGATGAAGATCATAGATGATTGGGAAACGAGCCGCGAGGAAATGGATTGGTACAGCTTTCAGCAGGAGTATCGAGATTACATTGATCTTGTAAAGCTGTTTCAATTAATGCCGGTCGTCGGAGCCGCTGTTGGCGGGGTGGCAAATCATCAGCTGACAGGACAGCTCGGAGAGGTTGCACGCCATGTGTTTCACTTGCGAATATTGAAAGAAATGAAATAGAAAAGCCGCTGATGACAGCGGCTTCAGATTGTTGACAAAGGGCTAAAATAAAGATTATTTTAGCCCTTTGTCTTCTTTTCAGCACAGCGTGATAGAAAACCTTTGCAGTCTAGGAAGGACGAGCAGTGGAGCGGAGCGAATTTGACATTCGTGAGCACCGGAGCGCAGACCTGACACCGAATGCGAAGGTTTGTCTACACGCTGAAACCGCTGATGACAGCGGCTTTTCTTTATTCATTGTAGGAAAGAACGGCGTTAGCGAGAACCTTTGCTGCGATAGGCATTGCTTTTTCGTTGATATCAAACTTTGGATGATGATGTGGATAGACGTCTTTGGTGTTTTCCGGCATGGCGCCTGTGTAGAAGAAGGTACCAGGGACATGCTGAAGGTAGTAAGCAAAGTCTTCTCCGCCCATTTGGGTTTCCGCTTCTTTTACTTCTGTGACACCTTCTGTCTGGTTTGCGATGCCAGCAATATACTCAGTCGGCTTTGGATGGTTTTTGACAGCAGGGTATCCTCTTACGTATTCATATGTGTAGGCAGCATCATGCATCTGGCATACCCCTTTTACCACCTGTTCAATTTCTCGTTCGATGATATGCCGTGCACTTTCTTCAAAGGATCGTGCTGTACCCGTTAAAACAGCTGAATCTGCAATAACGTTAAAGGCATTCTCTGCTACAAAACCTCCAACAGAAACAACAGCAGAATCAATTGGATTGACTTTACGTGCAACGACTTGCTGCAGGTTTGCGACGATTTGTGAACCGATGAGTACGGCATCTTTTGTTAAATGAGGCTGAGCGCCATGTCCGCCTTTCCCTTGGACTTGAATGGAGAAACGATCGGCCGCTGCCATAAAGTTCCCGCTTTTATAAAGAATCGTGCCACAAGGCTCTGAAGACCAAAGGTGCGTACCAAATATCACATCGACACCGTCTAAACAGCCGTCTTCAATCATTGGTTTTGCACCGCCGGGAGCATATTCTTCTGCATGCTGATGAATGAGGACGATCTTGCCTTTTAATTGATCACGATGCGTATGCAAGACTTTTGCTAATACAAGAAGTGTCGCAGTATGCCCATCGTGACCGCACGCATGCATCACACCAGGCTTTGTTGATTTGTAAGGTACATCTTTTTCATCGTGGATGGGAAGTGCATCAAAATCAGCTCTGAGGGCAATGGTTGGTCCCGGAGAAGCTCCTTCAATAAAAGCGAGTACGCCATGACCGCCCACCTTGGTGCGCGTAGGTATTTGTAATGTATCATAGTAGCTGGCGATGAAAGCGGCTGTTTCTTCTTCCTGAAAAGAAAGTTCAGGATTCATATGGAGATGGCGTCTAATTTCAACCATTTCCTCATAATGTTCATCAAGACGTTCATTGATGCTTTTTTGTAAAGTGGATATTGTCATTGAATCGAAAACCTCCTTCATGCTCTTTTACTGATTGTATGGTAATTGTTAGAATCTTTCAACAGAAGAGGATTTCGTGGTCAGTATCAAAAGGTCATTTTACATAAAAGTCGAAGTTGATATGAAGCAGGGAAAGGGAGGAGTAGCGTTGGGAAGCTGTCCAAATTGTTCAAAAACATTTTCTTTCGTCGAAAAATTTCATTTATCACATACGAAAATGATGATGTGTCCAAGCTGCCGGCATCAAATCAAAGAAACCTTTGTCTCAAAAATGAGTTTTTTTATGATCTGCTTGATTCCACTATTGGTGCTGCTGATTCAATTGAAAGGTGCTTCACCTATGTTGAAGTGGCCGGTCTTATTAGGTTGGATATTGCTGAATTTCTATGTGCTTCAGCCGATCATTCATCGGTACGAGCTGAAATCAAGTTCATAAAATGAAGAGCCCAGGCGACTGGGCTTTTTTTAATGAAAAAAAGAAGTGCTGAGAGCAGCACTTCCTTAATTGTCTGTGACGGCATGGTAGGATGTGAGGTAAGCTGGACGAGAGAAAATGGAGCCTGTATCTTCGTGTGGCTGAAAGAATGCTTCTGATTCTTGAAAGTCTTGAAATAAGTCCTCTGATTCCCAAAGTGTCAAAATCAAATAAACTTCTTCATCTTTTTGAGGTCTTAAAACGCGAATAGCCTGGAAGCCGCGCTGATGTTCTGAGATGTTCGTCTTTTTCTGAAAGGTGGATTCAAACAGTGCTCTGCTTTCAAGCTTAACAGGGATATGATTCAAGGTGACGAAACCAGATTGGACAAGCTCGCCTTTCGCATAAATCACATCATAGGCATGAGGGGCTTTAAATACAGTCTCACCCTCCGTTTCATGAAAAAGAGCTGCTTGTTCTTTTCCGACCATATAAAGCAGATTTTCCAGATGGTGTTTCTTTGCGATTTTATGCAAAAAATCTGCTGTTCCATATGTAATATAAAAATTCATCTAAACCGCCTCCTGCTTGATAGTATAACAAAAGAATGATATATAATTCTTTGGCAGTCAATCCATAAAACATATTATGAAGCAATACATCCCATACTATCCGTATAAAGGAATGAGGTGACCTAATTTGAAGAAAAAGAAGATAATCATTCCATTAGTCATTGCAGGAAGTACAATCGTACTCTCATTCATTGGCTATCTGACGATTTTATTTTTAGGACATTATGTCATAGATGAAAAGAAGCTTGTTTTTCACGCTTCCTCCAAAATCATTGATCAGAATGGAAAAGAACTCACAAGCATGTATTCAGAAAATCGGGACCCTGTGTCATTAAAAGAGGTGCCTGATAAAGTAGCAAAAGCTTTTGTGGCTGTCGAGGACAAGCGTTTTTATGAGCATCACGGAATTGATGCACAGTCTATTTCAAGGGCGGTTTATCGAGATATATTAGCAGGAGGGAAGGTAGAGGGCGGCAGTACAATTACCCAGCAGCTCGCAAAAAATATTTTTCTCACAAATGATAAAACCTTTCTTCGAAAAACGAAAGAAGTCATTATTGCCATTAATTTAGAGAGAGATTATTCAAAGGATAAGCTGCTAGAGATGTATTTGAATCAGCTTTACTTTGGCCATGGTGTTTATGGTATTCAGGCAGCAGCCAATTATTATTTTAGTAAGGATGTGAAAGATTTAACGGTCAGCGAAGGTGCCACACTCGCTGCGATGCCAAAGGCACCATCTTCTTACTCGCCTGTTTTACACCCTGATAAAAATAAACAGAGGCGGGACACCATCCTGAATTTAATGAACGAACAAGGATATTTGTCTTCAACAGAAACAGTAGAAGCAAAAGGGAGAACACTAGGCATTCATTTAAAAAAGAAATCAGAAACGCCTTGGGTGGACAGCTATGTTGATCTCATTATTAAAGAAGCAGAATCAGAGTATGCCATTTCGCATGAACAATTGCTTCAAGGCGGCTATACCATTACAGTTCCGATTGATATGAATCTGCAAAAAACCGCTTATGATGCGATGAAGAACAACCGTTATTTCCCGGGAAAAAGCGGTTCTCCGGAAGGCAGCGCCGTATTCATTGATAACGAGTCTGGTGGAGTGAAAGCAGCCATCGGGGGACGAGAATATCAGGCAAGAGGCTACAACAGGGTGACAGCTGTTAGGCAGCCGGGATCTGTTTTTAAGCCGATCGCAGTCTACGGCCCGGCAATGCAGGAGAAAAAATTCAGACCTTATTCACTGCTTGAAGACAAAGAAAAAAGCTATGACGGCTATTCACCTAAGAATTACGATGGGCAGTATGAAGACAGGGTCACAATGGTGGAAGCCCTCATGAAAAGTAAAAATACCGCTGCTGTGTGGACATTAAGCCAGCTGGGCATTGATACGTCGAAATCATATCTCGAGAAAATGGGGATAGATATCTCTGATAAAGGCTTAGCTATTGCACTTGGCGGTTTAGAAAAAGGAGTTTCTCCATTACAGATCGCTGGAGCCCTTCATACTTTTGCAAATGAAGGTGTATATAAAAAGCCTTTCTTTATTCAAAAAATCACCAATGATGAAGGAGAAACTGTAGAAAAGAATCGTAGTCAGCAAGAACGAGTATTTAGTGTGCAGAATGCTTGGAATATGACAAGAATGCTCCAGCAAGTCGTCAAGGGCGGAACAGCCCAGAGCGGTTCATACGCTGGAGATTTAGCAGGTAAGACAGGTACGACCACATATTCAGGTGTGAAAGGTGCAACAAAGGATGCTTGGTTTGCCGGCTATACGCCTAGTACAACGGGTGCAATTTGGATGGGGTATGACAAAACAGATAACAGCCACTATTTAACTGGAGGCAGTCAATACCCTGTGCAGCTGTTTAAAGATATTTTAACAGCAGCTCAAATCACCAATGAAACGTTTGAAAAACCAGAGGGGATTAAAGAGCTCGAGTCGCCCATCCATTTAGAGGGATTATCAGGATTTGAAGCTCGCTATGCGTTTAAAATCAAAGGCTTGTTTACATTAGAGCTGTCTTGGGACAATCAGGAGGATAAACGCATTGAATACCGCATCTATGAAAAGAGAAATGGAAGCGAGACGCTGATCGACACAGTGACAGGCGTGGACAGCTATACAATGCCGTATGCCAATGTATTTTCAAATGCAGAGTATAAGGTTGTTCCATATAATACCCAAACGCAAGAAGAAGGAGAAGGCAGTCCATATGTCAAGCCAGAGGCTTTTGGACGTTAATATTCGGCGATTTTTTGAACATTGAGCCGCTTTAGTATACCGTGCCTTGAAAAAACGGTATAGTAAAAGCAGGTTTGAGCCTTGTACAAAAAGAGAGTATAAGGCGAAAGGTGGAATGAAAGGTAATGGGAAAAACGAAGGTTTTTAATGACACGTTCTTAAAGGCGTGTAAAGGGGAAAAAACAGACCATGTACCAGTGTGGTATATGAGACAGGCAGGACGCTCACAGCCTGAATATCGTGCCCTTAAAGAAAAATACGGGCTATTTGAAATTACGCATCAGCCAGAGTTATGTGCTTATGTAACAAGACTTCCTGTAGAACAATATGGTGTAGATGCCGCTATTTTATATAAAGATATTATGACCCCGCTTCCGGCTATTGGAGTGGACGTAGAAATTAAAAATGGAATTGGACCTGTGATTGATGCACCGATTCGATCTAAAGCAGATATTGAACGTCTTGGGGAACTTCATCCTGAAGAAGACCTGCCATATGTGCTTGATACCATTCAGCTTTTAACGAAGGAGCAGCTGAATGTTCCGCTTATCGGTTTTGCTGGCGCACCATTTACGATGGCAAGCTATATGATTGAAGGCGGTCCATCTAAAAATTATCATAAAACAAAGGCGCTGATGTACAGTGATCCTGAGGCGTGGATGCTGCTCATGAACAAGTTAGCTGATATGACGATCACGTACATACGTGCGCAGGTAAAAGCCGGGGTCAGTGCATTTCAAATTTTCGACTCATGGGTTGGCGCTTTAAATGCAGCAGATTACCGGACATTCATTAAGCCTGTCATGCAGCGAATTTTCACAGAGCTGAAGTCTGAAAACGTCCCAATGATCATGTATGGAGTTGGTGCAAGCCATTTAGCGAAAGATTGGCATGACCTGCCGCTTGATGTGGTTGGACTGGATTGGCGTATGAGTGTAGACGAAGCAAGAAAAGAAGGGCTCACAAAAACGTTACAGGGGAACCTTGATCCAACTATTTTACTTGCTCCTTGGGAAGTCATTGAAGAGAGAGCAAAAGATATTTTAGATCAAGGAATGAAATCAGATCACTTTATCTTTAACTTAGGTCATGGGGTATTTCCAGATGTTTCACCAGATACGTTAAAGAAGCTGACAGATTTTATTCACGATTATTCAGCGAAACATAAAAAATCATCCATCTAAACTATTTCAAATGATCTGAAGGAGTGTTGGTTGTGGAGAAAAAGAAAATGGGACTTCTTGTCATGGCATATGGCACCCCATATAAAGAAGAAGATATTGAGCGTTATTATACACATATCCGCAGAGGCAGAAAGCCGGAGCCAGAGATGCTGCAAGATTTGAAGGATCGCTACAAGGCAATCGGCGGTATTTCTCCTTTATCAAAAATTACCGAACAGCAGGCAAATGGTTTGTGTGATCATTTGAACGACATCCAAGACGACATTGAATTTCATGTCTACATTGGCTTAAAGCATATTGAGCCGTTCATTGAGGATGCAGTTGCAGAGATGCACAAGGACGGCATCACAGAAGCAGTGAGTATTGTTCTTGCGCCGCATTTTTCAACCTTTAGCGTGAAATCGTATAACAAGCGTGCACAAGATGAGGCAGACAAGCTTGGCAATCTGAAGATGACGTCTGTGGAAAGCTGGTACGATGAGCCGAAGTTTGTGGACTATTGGGTGAAACAAGTGAAGGATACGTATGCATCAATGAGTGAAGAGGAAAGAGAATCAGCCGTACTCATTGTGTCTGCACACAGCCTTCCTGAAAAGATTATTGCAGCAGGAGATCCATATCCTGATCAGCTCGCACAATCTGCCAAAATGATTGCAGAAGGTGCAGGAATTGAACATTATGAAATTGGCTGGCAAAGCGAAGGCAACACGCCTGATCCATGGCTTGGACCAGACGTTCAAGACTTAACACGGGACCTATTCGAACAAAAAGGCTATAAAACGTTCGTATATGTGCCTGTTGGGTTTGTCGCTGACCATCTTGAAGTGTTATACGACAACGATTATGAATGTAAAGTCGTGACAGATGAAATCGGTGCAGCCTACTATCGACCAGAAATGCCAAATGCGAAACCAGCATTTATTGATGCCCTCGCAACTGTCGTATTAAAGAAGCTTGACGAAAGCAAGTAATTATATAAAAGAAGGCGATCCTATGCATGACAATCAAAAACACCTTGTCATCATTGGCGGTGGCATCACTGGTTTAGCCGCCGCCTTCTATTTGGAAAAGGAAGTCGAAGAAAAAGGTCTTCCCATTCAAATATCTCTTATTGAAGCGAGCCCTAGGCTAGGTGGAAAAATCCAAACATTATATAAAGACGGCTACATCATTGAACGTGGACCTGATTCATTTTTAGAAAGAAAGGTCAGTGGACCGCAGCTGGCGAAGGATGTGGGTCTCGCAGATCAGCTCGTCAATAATGAAACAGGGCAGGCATATGTACTAGTCAATGAAACCCTTCACCCGATGCCAAAAGGCGCTGTCATGGGTATTCCAACTCAAATCAGCCCATTCATCACAACCGGTCTTTTTTCAGTTGCAGGAAAAGCGAGAGCCGCAATGGATTTCGTCTTGCCAAAAAGCAAGCAAACAGAAGATCAGTCGCTCGGTGAATTTTTTAGAAGACGTGTCGGTGATGAAGTAGTTGAGAATTTAATCGAACCTCTTCTATCAGGCATTTATGCAGGTGACATTGACCGTCTCAGCTTAATGTCCACCTTCCCGCAGTTTTATCAAACAGAACAAAAGCATCGCAGTTTGATTCTTGGGATGAAAAAATCACAGCAGCATGCGAAAGCGCAGCAAGTGACAGCGAAAAAACAAGGGCAGTTCCAAACGATCAATCAAGGACTTCAAGCGCTTGTTGAAGCAGTAGAAAGCAAGCTCAAGCTGACAACGATTTATAAAGGGACAAAAGTGAAGCAGATTGAAAAAACAGATGGGGGCTACGGTGTGCAGTTAGACAGCGGTCAAACGCTTTTTGCTGATTCAGCCATTGTGACAACTCCGCATCAATCGATCTATTCCATGTTTCCAAAAGAAGCGGGGCTTGAGTACTTGCATGATATGACATCTACTTCTGTTGCAACGGTTGCACTCGGTTTTAAAGAAGAGGATGTTCATAATGAATATGACGGTACTGGTTTTGTCATCTCAAGAAACAGTGATTTCTCTATTACAGCCTGTACGTGGACGAACAAAAAATGGCCGCATACAGCTCCTAAAGGAAAAACGCTATTGCGTGCTTATGTAGGGAAGGCTGGCGACGAATCAATTGTCGAGCAGTCAGACCATCAAATCGTCAGCATTGTGCTGGAGGATTTGAAGAAAATTATGGATATTAAAGCAGATCCAGAACTGACGACAGTGACTCGCTGGAAGACGAGCATGCCGCAATATCACGTCGGTCATCAAAAAGCCATTTCGAACATGCGAGAAACGTTTAAGCAATCATATCCTGGTGTTTATATCACAGGTGCTGCTTTTGAAGGTGTCGGAATCCCTGATTGTATTGATCAAGGAAAAGCGGCCATTTCAGAGGCTGTATCTTATCTATTTTCATAAAATAAACTCCCTTTTCTATCAAGGAAAGGGAGTTTTTCATGTTCGAATAATTCAAAAAGAGTTGTGAATCATAAAACTGAACAAAGTTGTTGCATCTGGAGAAAAGGATATGGTATATTACTTTCTGTACTTAATGACCAAAACGTTCAAATAGTCATTTTGGGAGTGAGATCATGAGTGTTGATAGGAGACAAATGATTTTAGACGGGGCTACGAAGGCATTTACTCAATTCGGGTATAAAGCCACCACAATGGACCTTGTGGCGAAGCTTGCCAATGTCGGAAAAGGAACCATTTATACCTTTTTCAAAAACAAAGAAGAGCTGTTCGATGAAATTTTTACATCCCTTTTAATGGAGATGAGGAAAATTGCGGATGAAGCAATGGATGAGGAGAAAAGTTTCTCTGAAAACCTTCATTTAGCACTCTTTGCAATATTGGAATTTCGAAAAAACCACCAGCTCACAATCAAAATCTTTCAGGAAAATGCGGAGCTTGGCACGTCAGCGGTCAAGGAAATGATTGAGAAGATGGAGCAAATGATCATTCGCTATATTAAAACGAAAGTAAAAGAAGCGATTGATAAAGGCGATATTAAGCCATGTGATCCTGAATTGACTGCATTTGTGATGGTGAAACTATATATTGCACTTATTTTTGATTGGGAAAAGCGATACGAGCCTTTAACAAAAGAAGAGGTGGCCGAGTCGCTGGAGCTTTATGTACTCAAAGGACTTTTAGCCGCAACATAATTTTTTTTAAGTTCAAATGACCAAATTCTAAATTTAGTCATTCATCTATGGGAGGAAAACAGCAATGAATTTAATTCGGAATCAATGGAAAGACATTGTGACGAGCAAAAAACTACTGATCCCGATTTTCGCTGTCTTATTTATTCCGCTGATTTACAGCGGCGTATTTTTAAAAGCGTACTGGGATCCATATGGTACAGTTGATCAATTGCCTGTAGCGGTTGTCAACTTGGACGAAGGCAGTCATTATGACGGAAAAACACTGCATGTCGGCGATGATTTAGTGAAGGAATTAAAGAAAAATGATAATTTCAAATGGAACTTTGTCGATAGTGAAGAAAAAGCCTTGAAGGGATTAAATAACGAGGATTATTATCTCGTCGTGGAAATACCAAAGGATTTCTCGAAAAATGCAAGTACAGTCCTTGATAAACATCCGAAAAAATCGAATCTGAAATATTATACGAATCCAGGCGCCAACTATGCGGCGTCACAAATTGCGAATAATGCCATTATCAAATTAAAAGATTCGGTTTCAAAGGAAGTCACAAAAAATTACGCAGAGGTCATTTTTGATAACTTCAAAACGATTGCAAAAGGCTTAGATCAAGCAAGCGATGGTGCGAAGAAAATTGATGACGGAACAAAAAATGCAAAAGATGGCAGTAACAAATTAAAAGAAAATCTAGCAAAATTGGCTGAGGGAACGTTAACCTATAGCGAAGGTGTTCATCAGTTTGCTGGTAAAATGGGTGAACTGAACACAGGGATACAATCTCTTGACAGCGGTCTTGGCCAGCTCTTAACAGGCTATCAAACCATCGATCAGAAATTTGGAGAGCTTGGTACAGGGATTGATACATTGACTGAAGGGCTAAACACAAGCCGCGAAGGTCATCAGCAGCTCGCTTCTAAAATGCCGCAATTTACAGCGGGTATTGAGCAGCTAAACAACAAAGCACAATCTTTTTCAGAAAAAATCGAAGCAGTAGAAAAAGTCTTGTCGTCACCAGAATTAGCGAATCTTGAAAAGATGGCGCCTAAACTTGATCAGGTGAAAAAAGACGCAAAAACGTTTAGTACAAAACTGGCTTCATTAAAAGAAGCGTTATCGAATCGAGATGCTAAAGTAAAAAGCATCATCCAAAACAGCTCAATGACAGATGAAGAGAAAAAGGCGGCAATGGATCAGCTTGACAGTCTGCCTAAAATCGAACTGCCTGATCTATCTGGACTTGAACAAAGCTTAGCGGCCTTGCAGGAACTGCCTGATGCAGGTGAGGTTCAATCTGCGGTTGCTTCTGCAAAAGCTCAGCTGCAGCAAGTCAAACAGCTGCCAAAGAAAACGGAACAGCTGTACACGTCTACAGTCGCGATACAAAATGCGATTGATCAAATGACATCTGGTACGAATAAATTGTATCAAGGTGCACTGAAGCTCCAAACAGGTCAAGGCCAATTACAAGATGGTCTGCAAACAGCAAATGGAAAGCTTGATACAGCGAAAAACGGTGCAGATAAGCTTGCGAATGGTTCAAGCCAGCTTAGTGCAGCGTTAAATAAGCTGGAAAGTGGTTCAACGAATATCCAAAGCAACACATCTAAGCTTGCTGAAGGTTCAAAATCACTCGATAAAGGATTGGGAGATTTAAAGAGCGGTACAGGTAAGCTGTCTGATAAATTAAAAAGTGCCGCAGATGAAACAGGAGAAATTGATGCGGGTCAAGACAATTACAATATGATTGCGAGTCCCGTGAAAACAGAAAATGATACAGCGAAAAAGATCGATAATTATGGTACAGGGCTCACACCTTATATTTTATCGATGGGACTCTTTGTAGGGGCTCTCATGCTCACTGTTGTATTCCCAATGAAAGACCCTGCTGGACGCCCTAGAAATGCGTTTGAATGGTTTTTCAGCAAATATAGTGTGCTCCTCTTTGTCGGTATCCTGCAAGCAGTTATTGCAAGCTCCATGCTCATCTTTGGGCTTGGTCTTGAGGTGGAAAGCCTCTGGCGCTTCTATCTCTTTGCGATTATCGTCAGTCTGACATTCTTAGCGATCATTCAGCTGCTGGCGACAACTATGGGGAACCCAGGACGCTTCATTGCCGTTATTATCTTGGTTCTTCAGCTCGCAGCAAGTGCTGGTACATTCCCGCTTGAGCTTGTGCCGAAATTCTTCCAAGTCATTCATAGTCTACTTCCAATGACGTATACCATCAACGGGTTTAGAACGATCATTGCAAGCGGTGATGACAGCTATTTATGGCACCAAGCAGCGATCCTTGGAACAGTTGCGATCATCATGATGGCAGCAACAACAGCATACTTTGCTTGGAACGTAAGAAAAATGAAACAGGACGAAGCTTAATCTATGAATCCTTCCTCTTTATAGAGGAAGGATTTTTCATTTGAAATTAGACATCTCGAACCTGAAGCGATATATTTTAAGAAGAGATGCTGAAAAAGGCATACATGGAAGGAATTGCTTTCAGACAAAGGAGGAAATGCCGAATGACAACTGAAGTAAACGAAACCGTTCAGCTGATTCAAAAGCTCGTATCAATCCCAAGTCCATCAGGCAATACAGAAAAAGTGATCGGCTTTGTTGAACGTTTTTTACAAGATTTAAATATTGAGACAAAACGAAATCGAAAAGGCGGATTAATTGCCACCATCAAAGGGACAAATGACAAAGAACACCGCATGCTGACAGCGCATGTTGATACGCTCGGTGCGATGGTTAAGGAAATTAAATCAAATGGACGGCTTCGTCTTGCACTCATTGGAGGCTTTCAATATAACTCAATTGAAGGCGAATATTGTGAAATTGAAACAGCATCAGGCCATACATACACAGGGACCATTCTTATGCATCAAACATCCGTACACGTCTATGCGGATGCTGGAAAAGCGAAACGAAATCAAGAAAATATGGAGATTCGTCTCGATGAAAAGGTGAAAAATGCAGACGATATCAAAGCACTTGGCATTCAAGTAGGGGACTTTATTTCATTTGATCCGAGAGTGGAAGTGACGTCTTCAGGGTTTATTAAATCAAGACATCTTGATGATAAGGCAAGTGTTGCGCTGCTTTTGCGTCTCATCCACCGGATTCAAAAGGAAAAGATCACATTGCCGCATACGACGCATTTCTTAATTTCTAATAATGAAGAGATTGGCTACGGCGGCAACTCGAATATTCCAGAAGAAACAGTGGAATATCTAGCTGTAGATATGGGTGCGATCGGTGACGGTCAATCAACAGATGAATATAGTGTATCGATTTGTGTAAAGGATTCGAGCGGCCCTTATCACTATGGATTACGCAAGCATTTAGCTGCATTAGCAGAAGAGAACAACATTGATTACCGCCTTGATATTTACCCTTATTATGGCTCTGATGCATCAGCAGCCATTAGAGCAGGGCATGATATCATTCATGGACTGATTGGTCCTGGTATAGACTCCTCGCATGCTTTTGAAAGAACACATGAAGATTCACTTATCCATACAGCGGATCTCCTTTACTACTATATTCAATCACCATTAATCACAGCATAAAAAAAGAACCCCTGATAGATGGGGTTCTTTTTGATTAGCTTGAAAGCTGTGTTGGCTCAGGTGCCTCTTGTCCAGTCATCACACGATGTCCTTTTTCAGGGTCATACTGCCCTTCCCATTTAGACATGACAACAGCTGCAAGTGCATTTCCTGTTAAGTTTACAACTGTCCGCGCCATATCCATGATACGGTCCACACCTGCAATAAATGCAAGACCTTCAGCAGGTACACCGATCGTTCCTAATGTCGCGAGTAATACAACAAATGAAGTACCAGGAACGGCAGCCATTCCTTTAGATGTAACCATCAGCACAAGAACTAGTGTAAGCTGCTGGACGATCGTAAGGTCAATGCCATATACCTGTGCAAGGAAAAGCGCAGCAATGGCTTGATACAAGACGGAGCCGTCCAGATTAAATGTATAACCGATTGGGATAACGAACGAAACAATTCCTTTTGGACATCCGATGCGCTCCATTTTATCCATGACTCTTGGTAAAACTGTTTCAGAGCTGGATGTACTAAAGGCAAGAAGCATTTCGTCTTTCATGTAAGCAAGAAATCTGAAAATATTGACGCCAATCATCTTTCCGATAATTCCGAATACAACGATAAGGAAGAGAGCGAGCGCAAAATAAACAAGACCTACAAGCTTACCTAATGAAATAAGAGATTCAAGACCAAATTTTGATACGGTCACACCAATGAGTGCAAATACACCAAATGGTGCAGCTTTCATCACAACATTGACGACATGGAACATGGCATGTGATACACCTTCGAAGAAGGCGAGCACTGGTTTACCGCGTTCCCCAATCGCTGAAACGCCAAGTGCAAATAGCACAGTGAAGAAAATAATCGCAAGCAAATCACCTTCCGCCAATGATTGGAAGAAGTTCGTTGGAACGATATGAAGGAACGTATCAGCAACTGATTTGCTGCTTTGCTCTTTTTCCGTTTCAACATACTGGCTAATATCTTGTTTTTCTGCATGTCCAAAGTCAACGCCTGCACCAGGTTGTACAAAGTTTGCAAGGACAAGACCAAGGACAATCGCAAATGTTGTGATAATTTCAAAATAAAGAATGGTTCTAAAACCTAGTTTCCCTACTTTTTTACCATCACCCGCACCTGCAACACCTAAAATTAAGCTGGATACGACAATTGGTATGACAATCATCTTGATGAGTCTTAAGAAGAAGTCTCCAATTGGTTTTAAGTATGTCTCGACACCTGGGTTACCGAAAAAGATTGCCCCAACAACGACACCGAGAATAAGACCGATTAGGATTTGAGTAGCCAATCCAAATTTTAATTTTTTCATAGATTTCCTCCCTAACATATTCATTAAAGGAATATTCCCATCATATTAAGTTTTAATATATGAATTAAAGTATAACTAAAATTAAAGAGGTTCGTCCACGATAAAATTATATTAAGAAAATACAAAATTGTTAGAAAAAATAGACATTTAGAACCCCCTTCATTGCTTCGAGTCAATAAAAAGTGTCTTCAGAACTAAAACTCATCATATGAAAATACTAAAAAACCCTTTTGTGACAGGGGTTTTACCTTTTTACCTATTTTTCAGAAAAAATAAAAAGCACTTTTGACTCCAACTGACGAAGGAGGAAAAAAGTGCTTTTTTATTCAATTTATTTCCTTATTTAAGATAACTTACTTGTGAGCATTCCTCACATTCATTACCATAACACTCGTGCTGTTCCATTAAATCATTTCCACATTTTGTGCATTTTTTTGAGGGCAAATTTCTAAAAAACTCTGTGATTTTTCCTAGCATTTGTCATCCTCCTATACGTTTTGTTGCTATTATTGTATTATAACAGATTAATAATTGTCAATCTGTTTTGTAACAATAGGCAGGAAGAATGCTTTTTTCATGAAAAATGGGTATATTGTAAGAAGGGGATTTTTAGAAAAGGAGGGAAAAATGACGATGAAATTAACCGTAATTGGATGCTATGGAGGGTTTCCGGCAGCTGGTGAAGCGACATCAGGCTACCTTTTTGAATCAAATGGCTTTCGTCTTCTTGTAGACTGCGGAAGCGGTGTTCTTTCAAAGCTTCAGCAATACATTGATATAGAAGAACTAGATGCTGTTCTCCTTTCTCATTATCACCACGATCATATTGCAGATATCGGACCACTCCAATATGCGAAGCTAGTGGGATATCATTTAGGAAAAAGCAGCGGCCCGCTTCCGATCTATGGACATACTGGTGATCAAGAAGCATTTGGACGGCTTTCTGATGATGTACATACAAAGGCAAAGCCTTATCAGCCGGAAGAAGGGATTCAACTCGGACCCTTTCAAATTGATTTTTTGAAAACGGTTCATCCAGCAGAATGCTATGCGATGAGAATTCAGGCAGAAGATGCTGTGGTCGTGTATACAGCAGACTCAAGCTATCAGGAGGCATTTATTCCATTTAGCAAGGGGGCAGATCTGCTCATTGCCGAAAGCAATTTTTACGCTGGACAAGATGGATCAGGTGCTGGACATATGAACAGTACGGAAGTAGGGAAGATTGCAAAGGAAGCAAATGTTGGGGAACTCATCATCACTCATCTGCCCCATTTTGGTCGTCATAAAGACCTAGTCAATGAAGCACAGGCGTTATATACTGGCAGTATACAGCTTGCCCATTCAGGGCTTAGATGGAACAAGGAAGGAAGATAGAGATGCTGTTTATCGATAACGAACAACATTATGATCCAATGATTAATTTGGCAATTGAAGAATATTGCTTAAAATATTTAGATCCAGAAGAAACCTATTTGCTGTTTTACATTAATCAGCCGTCGATCATTATTGGAAAGAACCAAAATACAATAGAAGAAATCAACACAAAGTATGTGGAAGACAACGGAATCAAAGTCGTGCGCCGCTTATCCGGCGGTGGTGCAGTTTACCATGACAAAGGGAACTTAAACTTCAGCTTTATCACAAAAGATGATGGAGACAGCTTCCATAACTTTAAAAAGTTCACAGAGCCAGTCATCAAAGCGCTTGAAAAGCTGGGCGTTAAAGCTGAATTGAGCGGCAGAAATGACATCATGGCAGATGGACGTAAAATTTCTGGAAATGCCCAGTTCGCAACAAGAGGACGTATTTTCAGCCATGGCACACTGCTATTTGATTCAGAAATTGAACATGTCGTTTCGGCTTTAAATGTGAAAAAAGAAAAAATTGAATCAAAAGGCATCAAATCGATTAGAAGCAGGGTTGCCAATATCAGTGAACTGATGGATCAAAAAATGACAACAGAAGAATTTAGAAAAATTCTTTTAAGCTACATTTTTGATACAAATGGGGACGTTCCTCAATATCGCCTGACTGAAAAGGATTGGGAAAAGATTCACGAAATTTCTCGAGATCGTTATCAAAAATGGGAATGGAACTACGGCCGTTCACCGAAATTTAATTTGCAGCATTCTAAGAGATTCCCTGCAGGCTCCATTGATTTGCGATTAGAAGTGAAAAAAGGGATGATCCAGGATTGCAAAATCTTTGGTGATTTCTTTGGCGTAGGGGATATTGCCGATATTGAGAAGCGGCTCATCGGACAGCAATATGATCGTAAAACGATCAGTGATGTCTTAGAAGATATGGATATGCGCCACTATTTCGGCAACGTATCAAAAGAGGATTTTCTTGATTTGATTTATTAATTCGAGAAAGCACGGCTAGAGATAGCAGTGCTTTTTTGATTGAAGGAAATGAAAGCGATTTACATTTGATCTTGTGGATTTTTTCGATTGTCTATTATAATAGAAAGGAGGAATGTTCGGCCATAAAATGAATGGTCATTCATTCATTGATGACATGTAAGGGGTGGGAGAATGGATTTGATCAAAAATCTTCAGCAGACGGCGATGACGAAGGGAGAAAATATCGCACTGATCTTTGAAGGAAAGAAGTGGACCTATCGAGAGCTGATGACAAGTATCGAGCGTTTTGCAGATGGATTAGTCAACGAAGGGTTTCAAGCCGGGGATCATATCGCGCTTATTTTAGGAAATTCACCGCATTTTGTCATTTCTTTTTTTGGCGCATTAAAGGCAGGGCTTGTCGTTGTACCTATTAACCCAACGTATACACCTAGTGAAATTGGATATATGCTCATCACAGGCGATGTGAAAGGTATTGTGGCGCCTGAACAGCTTCTGCCAGTTTACGAGCAGGTGTATGAGCAGCTTCCGTCCATTGAAAGAGTCATTATTTGTGCAGAAAATGAATCGGCGTGCAGATCAAGCTTCAAGGAAGTATCTGATCGACTTGTTTTCTTTGGAAAACTTGTGTCAGGTGCTGCGAATGAAAACGTACATCCTTCCATTCAGCCAGATGATACTGCTGTTATTTTATTTACATCTGGCACGACAGGAAAACCAAAAGGTGCCATGCTGACTCATTTCAACCTTTATTCAAATGCCAGAGATGTCGCTGAGTATTTATCGATTGATAAAGAGGACAAGGTTATTGCCGCTTTGCCAATGTTCCATGTATTTTGTTTAACAGTCTGTATGAATGCGCCGTTGATTCATGGTGCGACGATTTATGTCTTGCCGCATTTCAGCCCGTCAGAGCTTTTGCGCATGATGGAAAAAGAGAAGCCAACGCTATTTGTTGGAGTGCCCACCATGTATAACTATTTGTACCGCCAGGAGGGGCATGAGGAAGCGATGTCATCCGTGAGGATCTGTATATCAGGTGGTGCCTCAATGCCTGTTGCCTTACTCCATGGCTTTGAGAAAAAATTCGGTGTTACGGTCCTTGAGGGCTATGGGCTATCAGAGGCATCTCCAGTGACTGCATTCAATCCTCTTGATGGAAAAAGAAAACCAGGTTCTGTCGGGACTGACATTATGAATGTGAAGAATAAAATTGTGAATGAACTAGGAGAAGAAGTCGGTCCAAATGAAGTCGGAGAACTGATAGCAAAAGGGCCAAACATCATGAAAGGCTATTATCAAATGCCAGAAGATACAGAAGCTGCACTAAGAGACGGCTGGCTGTATACTGGCGATTTGGCGAGAAGAGATGAAGAAGGATATATTTATATTGTCGATCGGAAAAAGGATATGATTCTTGTTGGCGGTTATAATGTTTATCCAAGAGAAGTAGAAGAAGTACTCTATCAACATGAAGCTGTAGCAGAAGCCGTTGTCATCGGTGTGCCAGATCCGAACACGGGAGAGGCAGTCGTCTGTTACATTTCCCCTAAGAAACATGCTCACATCAATCAAAAAGACATCATCACACATTGTTCACGCTATTTAGCAAAATATAAGCAGCCCCAAACGATCCATTTCATAGATGATATTCCTAAAAACACAACAGGTAAAATTTTAAGAAGAGCGCTAAGAGAAAAGTATCAAGCAGAAGAAAGTAAATAAAAAAAAGGAGTCTCTGATGAGGAGACTCCCTTAGCATGTAGACAAATCCTCGCAATTCAAAGTTTTCTTTCAAAGATCATTTTAGCTCTTTTGAATGGCTTCTTTTAACTGTCTCTGAAAAGAATTCGACTGTTTTTGATTCAGTTCATAAAACGTTCCATCAACTAAAAAAACGACCTGTGATCGGTTGGTCCAAAGCTGGAAGGTGGTGCCGTTTGTTCGTCCGAACATCACCTTGGCGATATAATCGGGCTTTTTTAAATTTTTCTTGAGATGATTGCTTGTTTGTTTGCCTTTATTTAATTCTTCAATTAAATCTTCTACTGTGTCCTTATCATCTATTTCATAAGAGATGGATTCATTCGCAGGTGAGAGCAGCAATTTTTCAGCTCGATTCTCATCAAAGATTTCGCTCGTCCGGCTGAACACATAAAAGAAGGTGATTAATAAAAGTCCAAAAATCACAACTCCTGCAAGGATTTTCTTCATTTTGATCCTCCAACTTACTGTTTTACATGTAGCTTCTCCGATTTTTGAGTCGCATAATCATTTTTTTCGCGAAAGCTTTTTCTGATGGGGCATGCTATGATGGAGCCACATGAGACAGGTTCTAAACGAAAAAATGCGTGACTAGAATAGAGAGAGGGATGGAAAGGAGGCTGACCTGTGCGAGTACGTAAATGGATGGCTCTTGCAACAGTAGCATACATATTGTACGGTCTTTTTATTTATTCGTATCTGTTTCTAATGGGAGATTCATCGGTACCTGAAAGTGTAAAAGGGACAAGTGCAGATCCGCATACCTTTATGACAAGTCATGAGCTTGTGATCAGCGAGAATTTCTCGAATATACGGAATCTGCTGTATTTCATCACCATCCCATTAGATTGGTATGTCTTTTTCCTTTTGCTCATTTCAGGGTATTCACGGAAAATAGCAGACTGGAGCTTGGCAGCAGCTCGTTTCAAGTTTTTAAGCAAACTTGTGTATGTGTTTGTGCTGTCACTTCTAACAATGATCATTTCATTGCCAATTAAGTGGATTGGCTATCAGCTTTCTTTGCACTACGGAGTATCTGCACAAAGTACGGCAAGCTGGTTGAAAGATCAAACACTGGATTTTTGGATTCAATATCCGCTTCTTTCCCTTTGTGCTATTGTGTTCTTTTGGCTGATACAAAAGAGAAGAAAACGCTGGTGGCTGTATGCGTGGTGTTTGACAGTCCCAGTTACGCTGTTTCTCTTCTTTATACAACCGGTCGTCATTGATCCGTTATATAACAATTTTTATCCACTAAAGGATCAAGCTCTAGAGAAGAAAATATTAACGCTGGCAGACAAAGCGCATATTCCGGCAGATCATGTATATGAGGTCAATATGTCTGAGAAAACGAATACGATGAACGCTTATGTCACAGGAATTGGTGAAAATAAGCGTATTGTCTTATGGGATACAACACTGCAAAAGCTGAAAGACCAAGAAATTTTATTTATCATGGCGCATGAAATGGGACATTACGTCATGAAACATGTCTATATTGGATTAGCAGGATATTTAGTGCTGTCATTGGCCGGATTATTTGCGATCGACCGTCTTTATTTTTATCTTTATCAAAAAGGAGCAGCCACATTTCGTCTCAAGGTGTCACACGACATTGCTGCTCTTCCGCTTCTTTTAATCATCGTATCGATGCTGTCTTTTGCAGCTTCACCTTTTACAAATGCAGTGTCAAGGCATCAAGAACGGGCAGCCGACGAATATGCGGTGAACATGACAAAAGACGGGGAGGCAGGCGTAACGTCTTTTCAAAAGCTTGCAAAATCAGGGCTGTCCCAGGTAAATCCACCGTTTTTAGTGAAGATCTTCCGCTATGGACACCCAACCATGATGGAGAGAATCATGGATATGGAAAAAGCGGCGGAAAAAGAGAAAACGCCGAAAAAGCAGTAATAAATAAAATCCGGCTGGATCAGCCGGATTTTTTTATCACACTTGGTTAGTTAGAAGCAGCTTGAACGTTGATTAACCCTTTTCCATAATAGAATGAGTCACCAAGCGGTGTCGCTGTATTTTCTAAGCGCTGGCGAACCTGTGAATTTGTTAGGTTCGGGTTTTTAGAAAGAATAAGCGCTGCTGCTCCTGCTACATGAGGAGACGCCATAGATGTTCCAGTATAAGAAGTGTATCCACTGCTTGGCACTGTACTTAAAATAGAAGTACCAGGTGCAGAAACATCTAATTCAGGACCTGCGCTAGAAGATGAGTTTCTGACATTGTTACTGTTTACATTGGCAACAGCAATTGTAGACTCGTATTTGGCTGGATAGCCAACTGTACTTCTAGAGCCACTAGAGCCTGAATTACCTGCGGCGGCAACAACAACGACTCCGCGGTTGTTTGCTGTATCAACGGCATTTTTAAGTGCTGTTGAACCGCTTGCTCCGCCTAAACTCATATTGATGACATCCATGTTATTGGCTACAGCCCATTCAATACCGCTAATAATCCAGCTGTATTGTCCGTCGCCATTGCGGTCTAATACTTTCACAGCATATAGGGAAGCGCTTGGAGCGACCCCAAGAACACCAATTGTGTTATCAAGGGCAGCAATGGTTCCAGCTACGTGAGTTCCATGTGATTGAAAGTCTTGGGTGGCATTTGGCTCTGAAGGGACGAAGCTCGCACCGCCTGCAACATTTAAGTCAGGGTGTGCAGCGTGGATTCCAGTATCAAGGACAGCTACTTTGACATTAGCACCTTTATAACCTTGAGCGTGTACAGCTGGAGCTTTGATTTGAGGGATTCCATAAGGGACGGTTTGTGCATATGCTTCTGCTTTATGGTCTTCTTCTACGTAAGCAATGCTAGGGTCATGTTCAAGTTTTTTGGCGGCTTGTTCGGACATTTTCACTTGTGCAGCATTAATGAGGCGGTATTGTTTTTCTAGTTTTCCACCATTTTGAATGACAGCTTGTTTCTTAGAGCTGTTTGTGGTGGCAGAGGCTTTAAAACCAACAATATAGCTTTTTTCACTATCTGTTTTGGAGACCGTCTCGGCATTTGCCATGGAGCCTCCAAACCCTGCTGAAAACAGAAGAGGGACAGCCAATAAAACACTTGTCATCACATTTTTCTTTTTCACGCACATTCCACATCCCTTTTTCTTATTTCAGAATAATCATCCGTAGTCTATAAGAATGATCCGTTTGATTATTCTGTATATTCAGTTTAAGGGAAGTAGGCAAATAAGAGTAGACCCGAATTTTTGTGAAAGTCCTAGCGAAAATTGGGGAATTAAGTCACTTGGAACTGGTGGTAAAATATGTTTATTCTATCATTTCAGCGATGATCTATTAAAAAGGGAGTGTGCTTTTTTTCTCATGATCCATTTCCGGTTAAATATTCGATACCCGAAAAGCCATAAAATAGGTAGAATCGTCTAGCATCTATTTCGAATTTCGATATAAAAAAATATTATTTTATCATTGTTTTTGCCATAAAAAAGAACCTGCTAAGATAACAGGCTCTTTAAGAAGGGGCGGATTGAGTTAAATGGCTGACCACGTTGTAATCACGGACCTTCCATTTACCATCTGACCATTCCACATAATTTAAGCAAGCATTAACAAGTCTCGTGTTCTGTAGACCCATATGTTCATCAGCCAAAGTGGTGAGTAAAGCATGGATAGCAGCGCCGTGAGCCACGATCAGGACATGTTGATCTGGATAGGCGGCTCTGACTTTCTCAATACCTTCCAGCATTCGGTTTTGAATCGTCTCAATTGGTTCCATATTTGGATATTGTTTATCTGGAAACAGCTTTTGACGCTCCTCAAACGACATGCCTTCAGCGTCACCATAATCTCGTTCTATAAAATCATCCATGATGACAAGTGGGGCATGGACATGATTTAAAATCAAGTGTGCCGTTTCTTTTGCCCTTGTTAGTGGACTGGAAATGACAACATCCCAATGGACATCCTTTAAGTAAAGTCCAGTTTGTTCAGCCTGCCATTTACCTGTGTCGTTTAAAGGGATATCTGTTCGTCCTTGAATTCGTTTCGCTGCATTCCAATCTGTTTCCCCGTGTCTGACTAGGCAAATTGTTGTCAATCAAATCCCGCCTTTTCTATCTTTTCTTCTATTATACTAAAGCAGAAGAAAAAAGACTGTATTAGCGATTTGTCAGGCTTGTTAAGGATTCGACGGAGCTTGCGACTTGAGATACCGTTTGTTTGACTTCCTTCAATTCGTTAAGGAAGGTCTGAAGGTCAATTTCAATTTTTCCGTTTTGGTTTTTGCTTAAGTTCATGCTGCTGACGATATCATCAAAGAGTGAATTGATTTGTGTCATTTTTTCTTTACTGTCTGTCACAAGTAAATTCACGTCCGCAATGTGCTGAGAAACAATGGCGATTTGTGAATTCGTATTGTTGACAAGTTCAGATACAGTTGAAACCGTTTTCTTGGTGTCCTCCGATAATTTGCGTACCTCGTTTGCAACGACAGCAAAGCCTTTTCCATGTTCACCTGCTCGTGCAGATTCGATTGAAGCATTTAAAGATAACAAGTTCGTCTGCTCTGCAATGCCTGTGACAATCCCAAAGATTTGTTCAATTTGTTTGGCGATTTCTTCAAGGCGTTTAATTTCTGTTTCAATCTTTGTCATGCTGCCATCAATTTGGTTCATTTGTGTTTGCTGAATTTCTAATTCTTTTTTACCGCCGATTGATTTTTCTTCGACCTGTGCTGAAATTTGTGTTCCAGCTTGTGACATGTCCGCCATCTCATCCGATTTTGAGACAAGCTTGTCGACTGCACTTGTTGTGTTTGAGAAGAGCGAAGCAAGCGAATTTGAAGTCTCTGTGATTTTTGTATGAAGCTCCTGCTGCTGCTCTTCTGCTTCATCACGAATTTTAGAATATTCATTTTGGAATGTATCTAGGACTAACTGCTGCTCTAAATTTAAAATTTTCGTCGTCGCTTTGACCGCTGTCTGATATTCTTTGAAATCTTGGATATGGTTAGCGAATAAATCCATAATGGATAGCAGAAGGTCTTGGAATGCTGCCATGTACCATTTAGGCTGGAGCCCAATCCGTAAATGAACTTGCGCGATTTTAATGCGTTTTGCCACATAGGCTTCGTCAATCACACCTGCAAACATTTCGCTAATATGAATGCGGAGTGTTTTTTTCAAACGATCGACAGAACTATTGTCTTGAATGATATGCATCAAGGAAGACTCGACTTCTAAATTTTTATAAAACTTATCAACAATATGGGCAATATCATCCTGAACAATTGGATTGAGCTGTTTTAATATCAATAGGTCATGCTGTGTCAGGTCAATCATTTTGATTTGTTTGGCGATGTCCGTATTGTTCGAGAAGTTGATTCGTTTTATCCCATCATCCTGCTGTGTGAAAAAAGCAGTGTTTTTTCTTTTCGGTTCTTTTTTAAATAACAATGTGTTTGTCCCCCCATAATCATCAAAAATATCAGACTTTATGTTTTTTATCGGATAATATTGGATTTTTTAAAGGGGGAACGAGTGAAATTTTACTGTTCTTTATATGACCTTTTTAGTGGTTTTTTAGCAGGGCCTTCTACTACTTCTCCAGTAATGGAAAAACGTGAACCGTGACACGGGCAATCCCAAGTGCGGTCACTATTATTCCAAGCTACTTCACAGCCTAGGTGAGTACACGTTGTATCGACTAGAAAGACATTCCCATCCTCTGATTTATAGGCGCCGCACTTTTTATGTTCATACGAGATAATGCCGCCCTCGCCTGGTTTTAAATCATCGATTGTTTGATCAGTTCGTTTAAATTTACCACTGATCAGCTTGGCAGCGACATTGGCATTTTCTTTAACGAAATCTTTGACGAAAGAGTTAGTAACAGGTCTTGATGGCGTAAAGATTGATTCATATGGATTTGATTTTCCTTCAATTAAATCACCGATAAGAGTGGCTGCGACGTGGCTTGTGGTCATGCCCCATTTTCTAAAGCCGGTTGCTACAAAGATATTCTGGTGGTGTTTGGTCAGGCGGCCAATGTAAGGGATTTGATCCATTGTGACCATATCGTGTGTCGACCAGCGATACAGCACTTCTTCTATTCCAAGGGTGGCATCTCCAAACGTTTCTAGTCCTTCATAGTGAGCGGATTCATCTCCGCCTTGTCCTGTTTTATGGCCTTCTCCTCCGATGAGGACTACTTCTTCACCGTGCCATTCTGCCGTTCTTAAAGAGTGAGCAGGCTGGTCAATTCCTAGGTACATTCCGTCTGGGAGTGGTTTAGTTGTTCTAGCTGCTACGACATAGGATTGCTCTGGATGAATTCGGGTGAAATAAAGTCCTTTTCCATCATAAAAAGGAAAGTGTGAGCATGAAATGACATAGCGCCCTGTCAGATGATGTCCGCTTTTTGTGACGACAGCAGGCCGGTTCCCTTCTTTTACATCAACAGCGGTTGTTTGTTCAAAGATACGTACACCTCGCTCTAGGAGCTTGTCGATTAGCGCATTGAGATAATGAAGGGGATGAAACTGTGCCTGATTCGTCATCGCAAGGGCTGCTTTGATGTCAGCGTCAAAAGAAAGCTTTGTTTTCCATTCCCGGTCAATACCAAGCTGTTTGTAGGCATCTAATTCCTTCTTTAACTTTTTTACACCGCTTTCTTCCTTTGTATAAAGGTAAGCATCTTTTATCTCTAGCTGACAATCAATGTCGTGCTCTTTGATACGAGCTTGAATGAGGTCTTTTGCTTTCTCATTTGCTTCTACATACAAACGTGCTTTTGGCATCCCAATTTGTTGAATCAGCTCATAATAGTACACATCATGCTGTGAGGTGATTTTAGCCGTTGTGTGTCCGGTTGTGCCTTGCAGCAATTGTTCGGCATCGATGATGATCACATCTAGTCCTCGTTCTGTCATTTCAAACGCCGCAGCGATACCGGTAATACCGCCGCCGACAATGATCACATCTGCTGTGAGATCTTCACTGACAGCAGGGAAAGAATATTTCTGACTGTCCGCCAGCCATAACGATTTTGCCTGTTCCATTCCTTTATGTTCTTGTTCCATGTTGTCGCCTCCACTTGACTTGTTGTGTATAATTTTTCCACAATGCTGAAAATCATACATCTGAAAGGAAACAGGGGCGCCATACATAAAAAAGCCGCCAGCACATAAAAATAAACAAGATAAAAGGAAGGAGTGGACTACGTGTCAACAAAGCAGCCGAAGAAAACATTGCCGCCTCAGCACCAAAATGAACGTCCGGGTCTTGAATATAAAATGAACCCTAGACCTGTCTTTGATCGTGAGGTGAAGAACAAAAAGTTAGCAGGAAAAACAGCCATTGTGACAGGTGGAGACAGCGGGATCGGAAGAGCAGTATCTGTCTTATTTGCGAAGGAAGGTGCGAATGTCGCCATTGTTTACTTAAGTGAACATCGCGATGCCGAGGAGACGAAGGACTATATTGAGAAAGCGGGAGGCGGTGTCATCTTAATTGCAGGTGATTTAGGGGATGAGGCTTTTTCAAATGAGGTCGTCAAAAAAACAAAAGATGCCTTCGGTTCCATTGATATTTTGGTGAATAACGCCGGGGAACAGCATCCGCAAAAAAGCATTGAGCAAATTACCTCGCATCAGCTTCTTCGGACGTTTCAAACGAATATTTTTGCCATGTTTTATTTAACAAAGGCTGTTCTTCCTCATTTAAAAAAAGGAAGCAGCATCATTAATACAGCATCTGTCACCGCCTATAAAGGGCATGAAACATTGATCGATTATTCATCCACAAAAGGGGCCGTCGTAACCTTTACGAGATCATTATCCTTATCGCTCATTAAACAAGGGATTAGAGTAAATGGAGTAGCTCCCGGTCCTATTTGGACACCGCTGATTCCCTCAACCTTTACGGAAAAAGAAGTCTCTGAATTTGGCGGAGATGTCCCAATGGAGCGTCCTGGTGAGCCAGTAGAGCTTGCGCCAAGTTATTTATTTTTAGCGAGCGAAGACTCATCTTATATGAATGGACAAATGCTGCATGTGAATGGCGGGACCATTTTAAATGGATAAACAAAAAACTTGCGGTAAAGAGACGAGTTGCTGTCTCTTTGCCGCAAGTAAAATCATCATGATTGATGTAAGCAGTGTTCTGCATATTGAGCTGACAAGTCATTGAATCGCTTTTCATCACGCTGATCCAGTGCCTTATCAATCTCTTCTCTTAGGAAGGTTAAGCGCTGTTTATAAAGCGCCTCATCTAAAACCATTTGAATATAGATGTCTAAAATGGTGACGCCGTTTTCTTCGGTTTTTTGGGTGTTGCGGGACTTCATGAGCTCAGCATACGTTTTTTTCTCTTTCATAAAGAATCCCCCCGATGCCTTTTTTATAGTATATGGATTGGCGGAGAAAAAATCAACAAGAATTTATAATTTTTAGACAATTTATTTTTGAGCAGAATCGACATCTCTTGTCCAATCGACAGGATGTGATATATCTTTAAAAATGGCTTTTCGATAGATCGAATGGACTAAAAAATATGATAAAAAGATGATTTTTAATAAATTTTGAAAAAATCCTGTCGTTTCTTATATGTTGGTGATAGATTAATAGTATCTTAAATAACCAAATATTAACACAGGAGGAAATGAAGTGTCAGGAATTAGTGAAACACCTTTAGATTCATACGTCATTAATCAAACAACAATGGCGGTCCTTCCAGTTGAAGAAGGAAAAAGAGTATATTCAAAAGTCATAGAAAGAGAGACAAGCTTTTACGTTGAATTAAAGCCCCTGCAAATTATTGAACGCAGCTGCAGATTCTTCGGCTCAAGCTATGCAGGCAGAAAGGCGGGAACATACGAAGTAACAGGAATATCTCATAAACCTCCAATTGTGATTGACTCATCCAATCATCTGTATTTCTTCCCAACTTATTCATCCAACCGTCCTCAGTGCGGCTGGATCTCCCACAAATACATTCATACCTTCCAAGAATCATCCCTCGGAGACACGGTGGTCACCTTTACAAATGAGCAAACCGTCAAACTTGATGTCTCATATAAATCATTTGAGAGTCAGGTGCACCGGACAGCATATCTCCGAACGAAATTTCAAGATCGTCTTGATGGTGGTCTTCCGAAGAAACAAGAATTTATGCTGTATCCAAAGGAACAGCAGCTCAATCTCGTATACGATTTTATATTAAGGGAGCTTCGTAACAGATATTAGTCAAAAGCCAGCGGCAGAGCAGCCGCTGGATCTCTTATCAAGCATGAATGCAATGTAAAAAGACGCCGCTACATCATAAAGATGAACTCATTGAAACCAAATACGTATGTCTCGTCGTCTATTGGTTGTATTGGAAAATGACAGGGAAATGTGGATCCTTTGACGTATTTTCATCCATTTACTCATAAATCACAGAAGTGACACGAGCTTGTCTGTTACAATAAAAGAAATCTTATGTGGTAAAGGATGCTTATATTTGACCGATATGAACGAATGGGATGAAGAAATGGAGGCTCTGTATGAAAAAACAATCACATTTGGTGCTGCTATTTATCCTAACTTTGACATTACTAGCAGCCTGTCAGCAAGCAGGTCAGCCGCCTTCAAAGCAAGACACAAAAGAAGCTGCTTATGAACAATGGGTGCAGTCTTATATGGATGAGTTAAATAAAGCATATGAAAATATGACAGATCAGTTTATCTCAGATGGACATGGAAAAATCCAAACAAATAAAAAATTGACAGAAGCGACGAAAGCATTTGATCGTGTGATTCAAAAAGGGCTGGATCATCAAGAAGTTCCAGCCGCTTATCAAAAGGCCGATCAACAATTAAAGACAGGACTTGCTTCCTTTGAAAAAGGCATCAGTAAGGTGGAAAAGCTCTTGAAGCATCCCGATCAAGAGAAGCTGTTTATTTCCGCTACCCATCATTTTCAGGATGGCTTGCAGCAGACAGCCGCATTTATTGAAGAAGTAGGTCAGATTCAGCAATCATCTTAAAAAGCTTGGAAGTAAACCTTCCAGGCTTTTTTAAATGTGAAGTATTTTCTTTAAACGGCGGACGCCCTCTTGAATCATGTTTTCGTCCGTACAGGCGAATCCTAGCAGTAATCCCTTTCGATTGCTTTCAAAACAATAAGGACTTAACGGATAAATGCCAACACCAGCTGCTTTTGCTGCCTCAATGCTTCCTTTTTCATCAAAGTCTTGCGCTCCTTCTAAAAAGACATGAAGGCCCGTATCGGTTCCATAGATACGGAAGTGTTTGTCAAAGTGATGTGTCAAAAGGGCTTCCATCATGGCTGCCTGTCTTTTTTTATACAGCTGTCTCATTCGCCTGACATACCGCGTGAATTCCCCTTCTTTGAAAAAAGAAGCGAGTGTGATTTGTTCCATAATGGGCAGCTGCCTTTGAATGAGTGATTGCAGTGCGGCAATTTCTTTCATGACTGCTCTGGAGCCGACAATGGCAGCTAAGCGGATGCCAGGTGCCAGCACCTTTGAGAAGCTTAAGATGTAAATGACATGCTCGGGAGCTTCTGAAAATAGGGAAGGGAGCGGCCCGCCATGGTAACGATAATCTCCATCAAAATCGTCCTCTAATATATAAGACTGATGGCTGACAGCAAACTTCAGCAGCTGCTGCCTTCTGTTTACACTCATACATACTCCAGTTGGACGCTGATGGGAGGGCGTCACAGCAATCAGTTTTGTTCGCCGGGGCAATGTATTCACCACCATTCCTTCTTCATCAACTGGTGAGGGATGAATGTTCATTTCGCGATGCATAAACGACAGCCTTGCCCCAGGGAAACCTGGATCTTCAACAGCCACTGTATCACCTTTTTTTAGCAATACCTGTGAAATCAAATCAATGGCTTGCTGCGTGCCACCTGTTAGCACCATTTGATCTTCCTCTACATCAATCCCGCGTTCAACAGATAAATATTGTCGTATTTTTGACCGCACCTCCCATAATCCATGCGAAGAGGAATAGCCCCAATCCTTCATATCTAATCGCTGTAATGCTTTCATGAGCGAGCGCTTCCATATGTTTTGAAAGTGTGCATCGATGGCTGGCTCCTGATGACGAAAATCAATATCAAGCTTCTCATGAAATTGATTGGCTGACAGCCAATGATCCATTTGTTTTTCGGCCTCTTCAAAGTGAGGTCTTGTCGGAGGTGAGAAAGGCGGTTCACTTTGATGGGGAGGGGAAGCTGTATATTGATCGCTTGAAATGACCTTTGTACCACCTCTTCTAGATGTGCTCACGTAACCCCTTGCCAGCAGCTCATCATAGGCAAGCTGTACGGTTGATCTTGATACATTCAGCTCCTGTGCTAACACTCTTGTCGGTGTTAACTGATCGTCAGGATGCAGTTTTTGTGTATGAATTTTTTGAATGATCTCAGTCACGATTTGCTGCCAGAGCGGAGTAGCGCTTGAACGGTCTAAATGAATATACATCGTGCACCTTCTCTCGTTTTCACATCATAAGTTGATGATGACACGGAATTATGGACTGGTCAATAGTGTCATTTTTGGATGTAGGAAGTAAGCCAAATGGTGTGTACACTGTTCTCATATGCAATGACATAGAGGAGAGAGTCAAATGATTTCAGCATCCAAAGAAGAAACGGCACACCTATCCATCATCCCGTTTATTTTCGTTTTACTTGGTCTTTTTATGATTACGATTGCTGTGAATCTGCAAGTGCCCCTTTATACGGCGTATGCAGAACAAGCAGGGTACGGAAAGGCGGCAACAGCACTTGTATTTGCCGCGTATGTCTTCGGACTTATTCCAGTTTTGCTTTTTCTTGGCGGCATTTCTGACCGAGCTGGACGCAAACCGATTTTATTGGTTGCGCTTGGCTTTTCGTTATGTGCCACCTTGTTGATGATTGTACACCCTTCCATACAGGTGCTCTTTGCTGCCCGGCTCTTGCAAGGTGTCGGACTTGGTCTTAGTGTTGGAACATGCACCGCATATTTGATTGCTTTATATCCAGAGAAGTCAGGCTGGATTCCAACTTTTATTGCACTATGCAGTTCGGTTGGATTTGGGGGCGGTGCTCTTTTTACAGCACTTCTTTCTTTTCAGCGTGTGTCGCTCACGCCGCTTAGCTATTGGATTGTGCTGGCCTTTTTAATCTTAACCATGATGGGTGTCTTCTTATTTGTGCCGCCTGTCCAAGGAGATACAGGCAAACCGATGATGAACATGCCAAGATTTCCAAAAGGAACAATGCCGGCGAATGCAGCCATTGCTATCGCATGGTCGGTGTGCGGCCTTGTCATTTCGATCTTGCCAGCACAGCTTAAACTAAATGGTTATGAATTGTGGGTAGGGCCAGCGCTCTTTTTAATTAATATGGCAGGTGTCCTGATGCAGCCCTTTGTGCGTAAGATGAATAGCAGCACAGCGCTCCTTTTGGGGTTTATCTGTCTTCCATGCGGATATGGCCTCTTACTATACGGTGCAAACAGCGGATCTATTTTCCTTGTGCTTGCCGGAACGATGCTGGCGGGTACTGCCTGCTATGGATTTACTTATTTAGGTGGCCTTCAGCTCATTGTTGAGCGAGGGAAAAAGGAGGCGGCTAGAGCCGTTGCAGGATATTACTTGTTTGCCTATTTAGGGCTTGGTATTCCGAGTGTCTTTGTTGGCCTCTTCGCTGATATGTATGGTACTCAGATCGTGTTAACCCTCTTTTTCTTGATCGTTTTGGCTGCCTGCCTCATTCTCTTGATCTCAGGTATCAGGCAGAAACAAAAGTAAGATGTCCATCTTTCTCTTTCTCCTCCAATTCGTTTAAAATATAGAGAGGAGAGGGGAAATGAACATGAAAAAAGTGCAGCTTGACGGTGCAGCGTGCA
The DNA here is from genome assembly GCF_014250435.1 of Bacillus sp. PAMC28571. Lineage (NCBI taxonomy): Bacteria > Bacillati > Bacillota > Bacilli > Caryophanales > Bacillaceae > Bacillus > Bacillus sp. PAMC28571. The sequence continues at coordinate 767,202 of NZ_CP060191.1, forward strand.
GGTCGCAAGAAGAGCTTCATGACCAGCTAAAAACAGTTTTACACCTTCCTGACTATTACGGAAAAAATCTTGATGCCCTTTGGGACTGTTTGACAGGAGAGGTGGCTCTTCCAGTAGAACTGACATGGGTGAATTTTCAAACGAGCAAAGACGCTCTTGGTGATTATGCTGAGAACTTGCGTCAGTTATTTCAAGAAGCAGAAGAGGAATTGAAGGGACAATTTCAATTGAATATTCAATCATGATGAAAAAAGCAGCCGCTGCCGCAGGCTGTTTTTTTGAGTTTGCGTCTTTTTCATACCGCTATTGAATATTTCACTAGATGTGATAATATATGAACTGTCGCTTAATTGATAATGATAATCATTTGTGGCGGATAGAGCTTGATAGAAAGAGAGAAACCTGTATGAAATTGTATCAATTAAGTTTGTTATTTGTATGTTTGGCATGTATATCTCTGTTTGTCGGTGTACAGGATCTGTCCATTTTACAGCTGTTTCATTTAACAGATGAACAAGTGCACACGTTAGTTTCAAGCCGCCTCCCGCGTCTCGTGAGTATTGTGCTTGCTGGTATGAGCCTTAGTTTATGCGGCTTTATTATGCAAAGCATGACGAGGAATAAATTTGTTTCACCAACCACTGCAGGAACGATGGATTGGGCGAAGCTTGGTATTTTAGTAGCAATGCTTGTTTTTACACATGTGAATCCGCTTATGAAAATGGGGATTGCGTTTCTATTTACTTTAGCTGGGAATCTTCTTTTCTTAAAAATCCTGCGGCATATTAAGGTGAACGATACGATTTATGTACCATTAGTCGGCTTAATGTTTGGGGGGATTGTCAGTTCAATATCTACGTTTATAGCCTATAAATATGATTTGATTCAAAACGTATCCGCATGGCTTCAAGGAGATTTTTCTCTTATTGTCCAAGGGCGTTATGAACTGCTCTATGTGAGCGTTCCACTATTGATCATTGCGTATTTATATGCTGACCGCTTTACAGTGGCAGGCATGGGCGAGAGCTTTGCCGTTAACTTAGGTTTAACGTATAAACGTGTGATGGCGGTTGGGTTGGTGATCGTTTCAATGATTACGTCTGTCACCATTTTAACTGTCGGAATGCTGCCATTCCTTGGATTAATCATTCCGAATATTGTATCGATCTACCGCGGCGATCACTTGAAAAAAAGCCTCCCGCATACAGCTTTACTAGGAGCTATTTTTGTTCTGATTTGTGATGTGCTCGGAAGGGTGATCATTTATCCATATGAAATATCAGTTGGACTCATGGTAGGCATCATCGGAAGTGCGATCTTCCTGTACATGTTATTAAGGAGGAAACGCTATGCATAAGAAACGTATATTATGCCTGATTGCAGCCATTGCAGCCGTGTTGATCGTAATTTTTATTACCTTTCAAATGGGGTACTGGCCGTACACAGTCCCAAGTCGTTTAAAGAAAGTGCTTGCGATGACATTAACGGGAGGCGCGATTGCCTTTTCATCTGTTGTTTTCCAAACTTTGACCAACAATCGAATCTTAACGCCGAGCATATTGGGTTTAGACGCACTGTACTTGTTTTTGCAAACAGCGATTATTTATGTGTTTGGGTCGACTCATTTAATGATCGTCAATAAGAATTTTAATTTTTTCCTTTGCGTTGGGCTGATGATTCTATTTTCTGTGCTGCTGTATACAGTCATGTTCAAACGCAAAAATAAACATATTTTCTTGCTTCTGCTTGTTGGAATTGTGTTTGGGACATTGTTCAAAAGTCTTTCTTCGTTTATGGAAATGCTGATCGATCCGAATGAATATCAAGTCGTACAGGATAAATCCTTTGCAAGCTTTAATCACATGAACACGGACATCTTACTGATTGCTTCTGTTTTATTTGCGGCGCTGTGTGTGTACATTTGGACATTCCGCTCCAAATTAGATGTCATGTCTCTTGGTAAGGAGCATGCGGTGAATCTAGGCATTGACTACGACAGTGTCACAAAAAAGATGCTGATCGTAATAGCTGTCCTTGTGTCTATCGCAACGGCACTTGTCGGACCGATTACGTTCCTCGGCTTACTCGTCGTAAACGTCGCACGAGAGCTTTTTCGGACATACCGGCATACATACTTGCTATTAGGCTCTTTTTTTATTAGTGTGATTGCCCTTGTAGGCGGGGAATTTCTTGTAGAAAAGGTATTTACTTTTCAAACGCCGCTTAGTGTGTTGATTGATTTAGTCGGCGGACTGTATTTTATTTATTTACTGTTAAAGGAGAGTCGTTCATGGTCTTGATGAAGGGCGTCAGTAAGACGTATAACGGAAAAACAGTGCTTCACGACACAACAATCAGTGTGAAAAAGGGACAGCTGACCTCTCTCATTGGTCCGAATGGTGCGGGGAAAAGCACGCTTTTATCCATTATGAGCCGGCTGATTCAGCCAGACTCAGGTGCAGCTTATTTAGAAGACAACCCATATAGCGCATACCCTCCGCAGGAACTTGCGAAGAAGATGAGTATTTTAAAGCAGGCCAATCATATGAATGTGCGGCTGACCGTTCGGGAGCTTGTCAGTTTTGGCCGTTTCCCTTACTCACATGGCCGTCTGACTAAAGAGGATGAGAAGATGATCGATGTGTCCCTCCAATACATGAAGCTTGCTGATATCCAGCATCAATATGTAGATGAACTGAGCGGTGGACAAAGACAAAGAGCCTTTATTGCAATGGTGCTGGCGCAGGATACAGATTATATTTTCTTAGATGAGCCTTTAAACAATTTGGATATGAATCATTCTGTCGAGATGATGAAGCTCTTTCAGCAGCTCGTCAAAGATCTTGGGAAAACAATTGTTGTGGTTCTTCATGATATTAACTTTGCTTCTGTGTATTCCGATCATATCGTCGCCTTAAAAGATGGACAGGTTATTAAAGAAGGTGGAGTGGACGAAGTGATTCAAACAGATGCACTTGAACAAATTTATGACATGCGCATACCGATTGAAGTTATTCGCGGTGAGCGTATTTGCTTATATTTTTCTTAAAAAATAAAGAGGTGATCACGTATGAAAAAATGGATATGGATGATGACTGTATTAACAGCGATCGTGGTACTCGCTGCCTGCGGAAATCAAGGAAAAACAGAAGGAATTAAAGAAGAAACTGTGACGGTAAAAGACATGCTGAATAAAGATGGTGTAAAGATCAAGAAAAACCCGAAAAAAGTGGTTGTGTTTGATATGGGAAGCCTTGATACGCTAGACAAACTAGGTGTGAATGTAACAGCTTTACCGAAACAAGTGGTGCCTAAATATTTATCTAAATATGAAGGAGACAAATATGAAAATGTCGGCGGATTAAAAGAGCCGAACTTTGAAAAAATTGCAGAAATCAAGCCGGATTTAATCATTATCCAGCACCGTCAAGCAGATGCATTCGATGAATTTTCTAAAATTGCCCCTACGATTTATATGGATGTAGACAATGCCAATTATATGGAATCATTTAAAAAGAATGCCACAACTTTAGGCAAGATTTTTGATAAAGAAGACAAAGTCAAAGAAGAACTAGCTGCCATTGATCAAAAAGTGGATGCTTTAAAGAAAGAAGCAAAAGAGTTAAAGAAAAATGGACTGGTAATCATGGCGAACGACAGCAAAATGACAGCCTTTGGTCCTAAGTCAAGATACGGTCTCATCCACGATGTGTTTGGGATCACACCGGCAGATCAAAAGCTTGAGCCATCTGATAAACACGGACAAAGCATTTCGTATGAATACATGGTCAAAACGAACCCAGATTATCTATTTGTCGTTGACCGAGGCGCAGCGATCGGAGAAGAAACGTCTGCGAAACAGCTTGTTGAAAATGATTATGTGAAATCAGTGAAAGCAGTCAAAAACAACCATGTGGTGTATTTGAACTCTGACATGTGGTATTTATCTGGCGGCGGTCTTGAATCATTCACTGCCATGATTGATGAAGTAAAACAAGGAATTAGCCAAAAATAATGGACGAAAGCTGCTCATCTTGAGCGGCTTTTTATTGTGGATTCATAAAAATATGTTGCATGCAGGAAACTTTCATCAAAATATGTTATAGTGGAACCTACATTGATAGACTAAGATAGAGTGAGGGTTCGGAAAGGATGAAGGAAAAAAGAGCAAAAAGAAGACTAAGGCCTTGGGTAAAAGCCGTGCTGTTTATCATGGCATTTGTCATGGTGATGGCAGTGTCCGTGACTGGATACGCATACTATAAAATTTCAAAAGCGTCGAATAAGGCGCAAGTATCATTAGAAAGAGGAGACACCTCGCAAAAGCGTGTGAAAGCTTTTGATCCAGGAAAGGACAGCTTTTCGGTGCTGCTGCTTGGAATTGACAGCCGTCCAGGTGAAACGGTAGACGAAGCAAGAAGTGATGCGGTCTTACTGGCGGCGGTGAATCGAACAGACAAAACCATTAAGCTTCTCAGTATTCCTCGTGATGCTTATGTGGATATACCGGGGAGAGGATATGATAAAATTGCTCACGCCCATGCGTTTGGGAGTGCAGATTTGTCAGTCAAAACGGTCGAAAACTTGTTGAACATTCCTGTAGACTATGTGATTTCAGGGAACTTTAAGGCGTTTCAAGACATTGTGGATGAGCTAAATGGAATTGACGTAACGATTAAAGATGAAGGTATCGCAAAACAAATGGAAAAGGATTCAAAAGGGAAAGTTCATGTGCAAACAGGAACACATACGTTAAATGGTGAAGAAGCTTTAGCCTTTGTGAGAACGAGAAAAGCAGATAGTGACCTCATGCGCGGAAAACGTCAAATGGAGGCACTTCAAGCCATCTTCGAAAAATCTAAATCGATTTCTTCGATCCCGTCATATGACAACATCATTGATACGCTTGGTGATAATGTCTCAACCAATCTTTCCATGAAGCAGTTCATCGGTCTTTTTCCATTACTGAGCTCATTGAAATCAGTGGATACGATTCAGCTAAAGGGCCATGATTATCAGCCTGGGAATGTGTATTACTTTGAGTTAGATGGACCAGGATTAGAAGAAGTTAGAACAGAGCTGAGAAAACAGCTTGAATTATCATAAATAAGAAGGAGCCTGCCGCCGCGGCAGGCTTTTTTCTTTGCATGGGTACCACGCCGCATTTTAGCAAGAAGTTAATTTGCTTGATGCAGAAAATATCCAGTCAGCAGTTCCTCTACCCGGTGACGTATACGCGGATTAAAGTATTTATGCTTTTCTTCATAGCCATTTATGATAAATAGATACGTTGTAAATCCTTCATCGTGTTCAATTTTCTGTACCTTCATATTTTCTTTACGTAAATGCTGCTTCAGTTCGTAAAGTGCTTTCTGTGCTTCCTTTAACACGGAGGTCACAAGCTGAATGTATGGTTCATTTAATTTAAATGTTTGATGTTTTTTTAAGTGTGTCAGATCACGATTGAGGATGGAGATGACCATTGGGAGAAAGATGGCCTGTTCCATCATCTGAAGCTGTATTCTTGATAGTCTCGTCATGTCCAAGCCTGCTTTCTTTAAAAATAGAACAAATGTTCTTATTTATTATATCGAATGAGTCAAACAATCTCAAGGGGGCGAGTGGGATTCATTTGTATATTTTTATGTTTTCCATGTAAAATGAAATGTAGACAAACCTTGAAGGAGTCAAACAAGTTGACATCATTTCTTTCTCTATTTACTCATGAAAATATCACATCATTTTTTGAAAGCTACAAGGCCTTTGGACCAATTGTCGCTATATTGCTTCCTCTGATTGAAGCATTTCTTCCGTTTTTACCACTCGTGGCGTTTGCGGTGGCAAATGCGAATGCATTCGGCCTTTGGGAAGGCTTTTTATTAACCTGGATCGGTGCAAGTGCAGGTTCTATTCTTGTCTTTTTACTGATCAGAAAATTTGGACAGATGAGAATGCTGAACTTTATCAGCAGACACCCTTCCATTAAGAAATTAATGCTTTGGGTGGAGAAGCGGGGATTTGGTCCGTTATTTATTTTACTCTGCTTTCCTTTTACACCTTCTGCGGCTGTCAATGTTGTCGCAGGCTTATCAAGAATTAGCATGTGGCAATTTTCATTAGCTGCTTTAGCTGGTAAGTGTGTCATGCTCTTTATCATTAGTTTTATTGGTTATGATCTTTCTGCTTTAGTAAAGAATCCGTTAAGAAGTGTTTTTGCGGTTCTAGTTATCGTTTTATTATGGTATGTTGGAAAGAGAGTAGAAAATAGGTTGAACATTCGAATGAGCAAGCGTGAGGACAAAGGAGGCTCTTAATGAAAAAGAAGCCATTGCTATGGTTGATGATTATTACATGCATCGTCTTATTGTTCCAGGTAAAGAATTTCATGTTTGTGAAGTATAAAGTAGAAGGGGTTAGTATGGACCCCACATTTACAGATGGAACAGAATTATTAATCAACAAGTTCTCGCCAAAACTCACGAAAATTAGCCGGTTTGATTATGTGTTATTTCACGGCCCTAAAAATCAAATTTTGATCAAAAGGGTCATTGGGCTCCCAGGAGAATCGATCAAGTATGTAGATGATCAGTTATTTGTTAATGGGGAAAAATGGAAAGAACCCTATTTAAAAGAGCAGAAAAAACATAAAATGGGGAATGTCCTGACAGGAGATTTTCAGCTGAAAGCCATCACAGGACAAGATAAAATCAAAAAAAACCATTACTTCGTAATCGGAGATAACCGAATACATAGCTTCGACAGCCGGCATTTTGGAACGATTTCAAAGGATCAAGTAGTTGGTGTCAAAAGAAATCAGGATGAATAAAAGAAGAGGCGCTCTGCACATGCAAAGCGTCTCTTTTTTTATTTTGCGGCTTTATATTCAGGATGTCTTTTTGCCCAGACATGATGTAAGAATCGAAAAAACGGTGGCAGCATCGCAATGACAAGAATGATTCTAACGACTTGTACAGCTACTACAAAGGTTGAGTCCTCATGGAGTGTGACTGCTGTTGTTGCCATTTCTGCAATACCGCCAGGCGAAAAGGCAAGAATGGCTGTAATGACAGAAATGCCTGTGACCTCTGCAATGGCAATTGAACTGAGAACCGTTGCAGCAATCAATCCAGCTGAGCTGACGACGGCTACAATTAACGTGTTTTTTAGCCCGACAAACATCTGTTTATTCATTTTTGAACCGATGGTTGCACCGAGAAATACCTGTGATGCGATATTCGCTTGTGCTGGCCAATAAGGAATCAAATCATGACCTATGAGCGCACCTGCACCTACTTGAAGAGCTGCAACTCCTAACATGCTGCCAATCAGCCAAGGGGCAGGGAAATGAAGCCGAACCGCGAGGCGTGACATAAGCCAGGCACCTAAAATAAGTGCAGCAGTCCACGAGATATTTGACAGGGTGAAAACGCCGGATGAAAAGGCGCTCCCTTGCACGCCTGCAGCTGCATCCGCTGGATTTTTTGTATTTAAATAGAACACCGTAAATGGGATGGTGAGTACCACCATTAATACACGTGTTGTTTGTACGAGACTGACAACGGCTGTATTTGCTCCAACCTCTTGGGCAATCCCTGGCATAGCAGATAAACCGCCTGGGGCTGTTCCGACAAAGCTGGTCAGCATATCTGTTTTACTCAGCTTCCATAAGGCAAAGCCAGAGAGCATCGCCAGTAGAATAGAAAAAACGAGCATGAAACTCACAGGGAGCCAATGTTCAGCGAAAATATGAAGAACTTTCATGTTCATTTTCTGTCCGAGTTCGATTCCGAGAATGAATTGACCAAGGAGTAGCCATCTGCTGTGAATACGCAAGGTGTTGTTTCCTTTACGCTGAAACAGGGTGGGACGTCGCATGGCAATAAATGCAGCTGTGATTAATGTACCGACCATCCAGCCAATAGACATTCCTGTTAAAGACAAAAGAAATCCACCTAAACCGCTTATCGCGATCAAAATGAGATCGGTTCGAAGGCTGTTTCCTTGTTTCATCACATGTAAACCTTCTTCCTATAAATTTGTTCAGTAAGTGAAATGTTGTTATCTTTACTATAATACAAAAGTCTTTATAAATAAAATACGAATTTTTTTACCTTTTTCATAAGATTATCTTATCAAAGGCGAGATAGCCTCTTGATAAAAGTAAAGATATAATTTTTACCAAAAACAAAAACAATATACAACGATTTTCCCCTATTTTAGTTATCAGTTGACTATCATTTTCAATTGCACTACAATGCTTAGTGTGTGAGGTGATTACATGAAAATTCCTTCTTTTAAATATAATGAAAAGGGATTGAATCGTTTTTTCGGTCCTTTAGAGGGAAGAATTATGGAAATCCTTTATCAAGGTGAGGATATGCCGATTAAAGAAGTGCAGCAGAAGCTGTCAGATGAAAAGCCGATTAATTTCAACACAGTGATGACTGTGCTGAACCGCTTAACCGAAAAGGGAATTGTCGAGAAGAAAACAAAAGGGCGTTCATCTATTTATAATCCCATTTTAACAAAAGAAGAATTTCTAAATGAGCAGACAAAATGGATTACGCAAGGGCTGATGGACGATTTTGGTCCACTGGCAGTGAATCATATGGTGGATGCAATTGAAAGTGCTGACCCTGAATTACTCAAAGTGCTTGAAGCAAGGCTGGCATCCAAAAAAGAGGAGCAGCAAAATGAATAAAATGAAATCGAGCCTGCTATTTTTAAGCGGTATATTGATTGGTTTAACGATTTTTTATCAGATGGGGTATTACGTGCTTTCAAGCTTTTTTGGCTGGAATCAAGCATATAATCTCATTCATGTATGCCAGTCTGTTCTCGAATTCTATGGATTCACTCCTTTTAAATATTTTCTAGATGCTTTAGTCCTCTACACACTGGGATTTGCAATTTTTTATATGACGAAGCAAATCAAAACATACATTCAATTCAAGCAAAATCTGATGCTTGCAGTCGATTACCAGTCGACCGAATCTTTATCTGAAAAATATGCAAATGACATCATTGTGTTTCATTGTCATGAACCGCTTGCTTTTGCCATGGGGATGCTTCATCCAAAGGTCTACTTATCAACATCTCTCATGGACATGCTGGATGAAGAGGAAATTGATGCTGTTGTTCATCATGAATTGCACCACAAATACAGCTACGATCCTTTAAAGGCTTTCACATTCTCAATGCTTACAAAAGTGATTTGGTACATTCCAGTGTTAAAGCATATGAGACAAAGCTATTCCGTTTTTCGTGAAGTGATCGCAGATGACTACGCGATTCGGCAGACAGGCACTGAGCTTGGAGTAGGGCAAGCCCTTTTGAAACTGATTAAAAAGAGAACGCAGTTTCAAAAACAAACGAAGTTTGCGGTATCCTTTGGAGATCGGGCATTGAATTTAAGAATACAGAAGATCTTAAACCCAACATACAATATTCCTTTCAATGTACCCATCATTCCCATTGTCACATCAACGATTCTCATGGTGGCCTTAATCATTATGCTTAATCTAAATTACTAATTTTTTTTACTTATTAACATTACATTATGTAGTGTAAAAACAGGAGGAAATCACTATATGAAAACAAATCAAGAAATAGGAACACTTTTCGTACGTGTTATTTTAGGTATCATCTTCTTTCTACACGGACTTCAGGCATATCAAGGAGGTCTGGGAGGAACAGCGGCATTCTTTGGACAAATCGGTATACCGGAATTTATGGCCTATATTGTGAAGACAATTGAACTGGTCGGTGGTATCGCCTTGATTTTAGGTCTAGGAACACGTATTTTCGCAGCCTTATTTGTACCCATTATGGCTGTGGCGATTATGACGGTTGGTTTTTCTAAAGGATTTGTGGGCGGTTATGAATTTGAACTATCGCTGCTTGTCATGGCGCTTTATTTAACACTTAGCGGCAGTAAGATGCTGTCCATTGATGGGATGCTAAAACATCAGCAGCAAAGCAATGAAGCAAAATTTCATTAAACGATCATGAAAAAAACTCCTTCTGCTATTTGTGGCAGAGGAGTTTTTTATTTATCAAATTGTCGTTTTCACGTTTGAAAAAGTGAAAGAGATGAGAGGTTTGCTGAGAATCCTTCCTTTATTTTATAGATTGAATGAATAAAAAGACAATTTCATTTTTTGACGGAACATACGATCTCCTATTAAAATAGGACTATCTAAGACACATGGTGCGTTAAAAGATATAAAAACCATACAGCATGCTGCTGTTCATCTTGAGCGATACGTTTCATCAGCTCTTTTGTTCCTTGATCCCGGACATAATCTGATATCGTTAAGTAAAAATCGACCGTTCTTTGTTCATCTTTAAATGCGAAAAGAAGCCCTTCTCTAAATTGATCTGGACAAGGTTCTGTTATGCTTGGTTTGTGGTTTTTACCTGTTAAAGAATAATATAGCTTTGAAAATAGTTGATAGTGTCTGACTTCATCCTGGCGTATTTCTTGAATGATTTTTTTTGCCTCAGGAGTTTTTGCTCTTTGGGCAAGTTTTTCGTAGCATTGGATCGCAGAATATTCACCATTGATTGCTTTTTCAAGATCTGAAATGATTCTTGTGTTTTGGCGCATGTCATATGGCGAGTAGTCATAATAACTGTAATACATGATATTGCCAGCCTCCTTTGAGTTCATGATGGTTTATGATATGAGAAGAGTAAGGAAAGGTGCCTATATCTTTTTAGGAAGGAGAAGGGGAAAATAGCTATTTACTTTTATTTTCGCTAGAATATGAGTACATAAGAAAGGTGTTGTGGAGCGTGGAGATTCAGTTTTTAGCAGGCAGATCGGGGAGTGGAAAAACGACTGCAATCTTAGAGGAAATCAAAGAACAGCTTCGGCTTGATCCGTTGGGTCCGCCAATCATTTTTTTAGTCCCGGATCAAATGACATTCTTAATGGAATACGAGCTTGCAAAAACGTCTGAAGCTGGCGGGATGATCAGGGCAAAAGTATTTAGTTTCACGCGTCTTGCTTGGTCTATTTTACAGCAGACTGGCGGAGCGAACCGGCAATTTGTGACAAGCACAGGAATTCAAATGCTTTTAAGAAAAGTGATTGAAGAGGAGAAAGAAAAGTTTAAGGTATTCAAAAAAGCGAGTGATAAGCCGGGGTTTGTGGAGCAAATCGAAAAGACGATGGCTGAGTTCAAGAGATACTGCATGCTGCCGGAGGATATTGAAAAAATTTCATTATCGAGCATGCATTCAGAGTATACAGAAGAAAGACGGGCAGCCGAGAAATTGCATGATCTGCATGTTCTTTATCAGCAGATGGAGCAGCATTTACAAGATGAATATGTGCACTCAGAAGACTATTTGACACTTCTCACGCAGCAAATTCCTTTATCTGAAGAAATAAAAGGAGCACACATTTATATAGATGGTTTTTATCAATTTACACCACAGCAGCTCCTCGTCATTGAACAGCTTCTGCTGCATGCTGAGAAAATAACGGCTGCTTTCACAGTGGATCGTTCCTATCATGATAAGCAGCCAAATGAACTTGATTTATTTCGTATGACAGGTAAAACGTATTTCCAGCTCTATCAACTTGCCAAAGAGTGCGGAGCGGCCATTTCTGAGCACATTTTGGAGAGAAATAAACGTCATCTTCATACGCCGGATCTTGCTTATTTAGAACGGCAATATGAGCAGAGACCGGTGCAGCCATATCAGGAAGTCACTCCTCATCTCACAGTATCTAAAAGTGCGAGTAAACGAGCTGAAATTGAGGGAGTAGCGAGAGAAATTCTTCATTTATTGAGAGAAGAAGGACTTAGACTGCGAGATATTTCGATTGTAGCGCGGCATGTAGACGACTATAAAGATACGTTAAAAGAGGTTTTTCGAGATTACGATATTCCTTTTTTTATTGATGGAAATGAATCGATGCAGTATCATCCGCTCATTGAATTGATTCGTTCGAGCTTGGATGTCATAAAAGGAAACTGGCGGTATGAGGCCGTGTTTCGATGCGTGAAGACAGAGTTCTTATTTCCGCTCGAACTTGCCAGAAACAAAGCGAGAGAACAGGCAGATCAGCTTGAAAACTACTGTATTGCTTATGGTGTAAAAGGAGAACGCTGGACAAACGGCTCCCGTTTCCATTACAGGCGGTTCCAATCCTTAGATGAGGATTTTGGACAAACAGATCAAGAAATTGAAATGGAACAGATGCTGAATGATGTAAAGGAATGGATCGCACCTCCGCTTTTCCAATTGCAAAAAAGGCTGAAAAAAGCGCAAAAGGTAAAAGACATGGTAGAGGCAGTCTATGTCTTTTTAGAGGAAATACAAGTGCCGGATAAACTTGAAAAGGCTAGGCTGGAAGCTGAAGAAGCAGGGAGATTAGCTGAAGCCATGCAGCATGGACAAGTATGGGATGCTGTTATTCAATTAATGGATGAATTTGTTGAAATGCTCGGTGAGGAGGAGCTCTCATTTCCTTTATTCCAACAGATGATGGATACAGGATTGGCTTCTTTAAAATTCGCTTTAATTCCGCCTTCACTCGACCAAGTATTTATCGGAAGTATGGATTTATCTAGAATGTATCAAGTGAAGTGTATGTTTATCATTGGGGTAAATGATGGCGTTATTCCCGCACGCCCTTCTGACGAAAGTGTATTGTCTGAGGATGACAGGGAATGGTTAAAGCGAGCAGGAGCAGAGCTGGCAGAGACAGGAAAGGAACGGCTGCTAGATGAGCAATTTTTAATTTACCAGGCGCTGTCGAGTCCATCTCATCATTTGTATCTGTCTTATTCAGTGTCAGATGAAGAGGGGCGCTCTCTATTGCCTTCGACTCTTATCAAGTATTGTCAGGAGCTTATGCCAAATCATGAGCATGCTTTGTATGTGTTAGACCCGGAACAGCTGGATGACAAGGAGCAATTAAAATTTGTAGCGAATGAGCATGTCTCGTTATCGTATACTGTCTCGCAGCTGCAGCAATGGCTCAACCAATATCCCATTAGTGGTGTATGGTGGAGTGTCTATAATTATTTGATGACGTCATCTCATCGGGATGTATCAAAAAACATCTTGTCGAGTTTGTTTTTTACAAATCGAGCGAAACGCTTAAAACCAAACGTCACAAAAGAACTTTACGGTGATCACATTCAAGGCAGTGTTTCAAGAATGGAGAAATTCAATGCGTGTGCATTTTCTCACTTTGCTTCCCACGGGTTAAAACTAAAGGACCGGCAATTTTATAAATTGGAAGCACCCGATATCGGCCAGCTGTTTCACTCGGCCTTAAAGCATATTTCAGATACGCTTGTTGAACAAAAAAAGGATTGGAAAAACCTAACGAAGGATGACTGTGTCAACTATTCAAGACATGCAATCGAACAGCTTGCTCCGCGTCTTCAAAAGGAAATCCTATTAAGCTCTAATCGGCATGCTTATATTAAAGAAAAGCTCCAGAAAATCTTGATTCGAGTCTCTTCTATATTAAGTGAGCATGCAAGAGTGAGTGGATTTTCTCCCGTCGGGCTTGAGTTAGGCTTTGGCGGCCAAGGACCACTTCCACCGTTTACTTTTCAATTGAAAAATGGCTGCACGATGGAGCTTGTCGGAAGAATTGACCGGGTGGATAAAGCAGAAGGTTCAAAAGGGCTGCTGTTGAGAATCGTCGACTACAAATCGAGTGAGAAAGGTCTTGATCTAGCAGAAGTATACTATGGGCTGGCCTTGCAAATGCTCACATACTTAGATCTGACCATTACGTATTCGAAGGAGTGGCTCGGTGTAGAAGCAACACCAGCTGGCATTTTATATTTCCATATTCATGATCCGCTCATTCAAGCACCGATTCCGCTTGCAGAGGATGAAATTGAACAGGAAATATTCAAGAAATTTAAAATGAAAGGTCTATTGCTTGAAGATGTAGAAGCGGTAAAGCTAATGGATCAAACGCTTGAATCAGGAAGATCACAAGTCATTCAAGCCGGCTTGAAAAAAGATGGGTCCTTCCGTTCTGACTCTGCTGTTTTAAGTGAAGATCATTTCCATATACTCACACAGCATGTTCGGCGCACGTTTGAAGAGGCAGGCGAAAGAATTACAAATGGCGAAGTAGCCATTAATCCATATAAATTGAAGGATCAAACACCATGCCGCTTTTGTTCATTTAAGTCTATTTGCCAATTTGATGAATCGATAGAGGATAATGAATTTAGAGTGCTTTCATCTGAAAAGGATGATGTTGTGATAGACCGGATCAAAAAAGAAGGGGATCAGTATGCAAATACCAAAACCGAATAACAGTACTTGGACGGATGACCAGTGGGAAGCCATCGTTTCAGAAGGACAAGATATTCTTGTTGCGGCGGCGGCAGGGTCAGGTAAAACAGCTGTTTTGGTTGAACGGCTGATTCGAAAAATGACCCGTCCTGAAGATCCAGTTGATGTGGATCGTCTGCTCGTTGTGACTTTCACAAATGCATCTGCGGCAGAGATGAAGCATCGGATCACAGAAGCACTTGAAAAGGAATTAGCCAAAAACCCCGGGTCCCTTCATATGAGAAGACAGCTGTCGCTCATGAATCGTGCCAATATTTCCACCCTGCACTCCTTTTGCTTGCAGGTTTTGCGCACCTTTTACTATGAGATTGACCTAGATCCAGGCTTTCGTTTGGCTGATCAAACAGAAGGAGAATTATTAGGAGATGAAGTGTTAGATGAACTGTTTGAGGACGAATATAAGGCTGGAAAGCCAGCGTTCTTTGAACTGGTTGATCGCTACACTTCTGATCGTCATGATTTAGACTTGCAATGGCTTGTAAAGAGAATTTATGAGTTTTCCAGATCTCACCCTTCACCAGAGCAATGGATGAGGGCATTCCTTTCTCTTTATGATGTAGATGCTCAAACAAAAGTAGAACAATTACCGTTTTACCCATATATCAAAGAGGACCTTTCTCTCGTTTTTCGAAGCTGTCTGGAACTGCTCGAACGAGCTCTCGCCCTATCAAAAGAACCGGGCGGCCCAGCACCGAGAGCAGAAAATTTTATAGATGATTTAGAGCAAGTCAATGAATTAATCAGGCACCAAGATGATTTTGAGAAGCTTTACGAGCTTTTGCCAAACATCAATTTTAAAAGGCTCAAAACATGTAAAGGGGACGAATATGACCCTGTGCTGTTAGAAAAAGCCACAGATGCACGCAATCAAGCAAAAAAACAATTAGAAAAGCTTAAAGATGAATACTTTATGCGCAGTCCGGCCCAGCATTTGAAAAGCTTAGCTGAAATGAAGCCGGTGGTCGAGACACTTGTGGAGCTTGTCATCCAATTTGGACAGCGTTTCGAAAGAGCGAAGCAAGAAAAATCAATCGTGGATTTTTCGGATTTAGAGCATTATTGCTTACGCATTTTAGCAGAGCAGGACGCGGAAGGAAATTTGATCGAAACAGAAGCGGCCAAGTACTATCAACAACAGTTTGAAGAAGTACTCGTTGATGAATATCAAGATACAAACCTTGTGCAAGAAACGATTTTAAAGCTTGTATCTAAAGGGGAACATGCTGCAGAGGGCAACCTGTTTATGGTTGGTGATGTAAAGCAGTCCATATATCGTTTTAGACTGGCTGAGCCCATGCTCTTTTTAAACAAATATAAACAATTTACACCAGACGGCAAAGAAACAGGGAAGAGAATTGATTTAAATAAAAACTTCCGCAGCCGTTCAGATGTGTTAGACAGTACGAACTTTTTGTTCAAACAGCTGATGGGGGAAACAGTTGGAGAAATTGAATATGATGAACAAGCTGAATTAAAGCTTGGAGCGAGTTATCCAGAAAGCGAAGATACAACGACAGAAATGCTTCTTGTACATTTAGATCAACAGGAAGCAGAAACTGACGAAGAACGAGAAGAGCTAGAAACCGTACAGCTTGAAGCGAGAGTCATTGCTAAAAAAATAAGACAATTAGTGGAGCAGCCATTTCAAGTGTATGATTCAAAACAGCAAATGACCCGTAACTTGCAGTATCGGGACATTGTGATTTTGCTTCGCTCCATGCCGTGGGCACCGCAAATGATGGAGGAATTGAAGAAGCAGGGAATCCCTGTGTATGCGAATCTTTCCTCTGGTTATTTTGAAGCAACAGAGGTGTCTGTGATTCTTTCTTTGTTAAAAGTCATTGATAATCCATATCAAGATATCCCGCTTGCAGCTGTATTAAGATCACCAATTGTTCATTTAGACGAAAATGAAATGGCACTGATCCGCACGAGTGATAAAAAAGGCACCTATTATGATGCTGTGAAAGCATTTATGAGTGTGACTCATTCAGATCACCCTACATGCAAAAAACTAGAACGATTTTTCAGGTTGCTGCGTAAGTGGCGTGATTTCTCTATGAATCATTCAGTAGCGGAATTGATTTGGGAAGTATACCGCGATACGCAGTATCTAGATTACGTCGGCGGGATGCCTGGAGGCAAACAGAGACAAGCGAATCTCCGTGCTCTTTATGATCGAGCGAAGCAGTATGAAAAAGCT
Source organism: Bacillus sp. PAMC28571 (assembly GCF_014250435.1). NCBI lineage: Bacteria > Bacillati > Bacillota > Bacilli > Caryophanales > Bacillaceae > Bacillus > Bacillus sp. PAMC28571. The sequence continues at coordinate 783,751 of NZ_CP060191.1, forward strand.
GCTTTTAGAGGGCTGTTCCGTTTTCTTCGCTTTATCGAAAGAATGCAGGAGCGTGGAGATGATCTTGGGGCGGCAAAAACGTTCAGTGAAACAGAGGACGTTGTTCGCATGATGACGATCCACAGCAGTAAAGGATTAGAATTTCCAGTCGTCTTTACCGCAGGACTCGGCAGAAACTTTAATATGATGGACTTAAACCAGTCCTACTTACTTGATAAAGAATTAGGCTTTGGAAGCAAATATATTCATCCAGAGCTGAGAATTAGTTATGCAACATTACCGCTTGTTGCGATGAAAAAAAAGATGAGGAAAGAGCTATTATCTGAAGAGCTGAGAGTTCTATATGTAGCGCTCACAAGGGCTAAGGAAAAATTATTTCTTGTCGGCTCTGTCAAAAATCAGGTGAAGGCATTAAGCAAATGGCAAAATGCTGCAACCGGAGAGGACTGGCTCCTCCCTGATTTTGAACGTTATCAATCGAAAACATACTTAGATTTTATTGGTTCTGCTCTCATCCGTCACCAAGCAATGTCATCTATTTTAGAAGAAACAGGTGATGTTGTTCTTTCGCACCCATCAGCATTCACAATCTCATTTACTCAAGCTTCCGATCTTCTAAAAGAAGATATGTCACTTGAAAAGAAGCAGCAAGATGAGGTGGTACAAGCATTGATGGACGGCTTACCTGTTGAAGGATATGGTGATGCTGATGAGAAAGTAGCAGAGAGACTTTCATGGAGATACCCGTATCTAGCGGCCTCACAAGTCGGGACAAAGCATTCTGTTTCAGAGATAAAGAGAATGAAAGAAATACAGGATGAGTACAGTGTTCCTTCTTCTCTTAGAAGAGCTCATGCAACGTTGTATGACCGGCCGGCTTTCATGAAGAAAAAAGCACTCACTGCCGCAGAGCAAGGCACCGCAATGCATACAGTCATGCAGCATATTCCGCTTTCTTCTGACGAGCCCCTCGATGAAACCCGTATACATCAGCTGCTCGATTCCTTACAGCAGCGAGACTTGCTAACAAATGAGCAAGTTCAGTCAATTGATCAAGAAGGAATTTCCGCTTTTTTCTATACTTCTATTGGTCAAAAGCTGCTGAAAGCGGACTGGGTGAAACGAGAAGTGTCATTTAGTATGGTGTTACCTGTTAAAGAGGTATACAGCCATATTGATGCAGAGGGGGAGCCTGTCCTAATTCAAGGGATGATTGACTGTTTATTTGAAACGGATGGAAAACTATATTTACTAGATTATAAAACAGATAGAGTGCAAGGCAGATATACAGGCGGTCTTGAAGCAGCTGTACCTATTTTGAAAAAGCGCTATGAAACTCAAATAGCGTTGTATGCACAAGCGGTAGAACGTTTAACAAACAGAACATTAGAGGAGAAAATTCTTTATTTCTTTGATGGGAATTTAGAAATTTCATTATAAATGTATCGGAATGAGAGGTGAATCACATGAGGATTTTGCATACGGCAGATTGGCATTTAGGAAAAACCCTTGAAGGCCGGAGCCGGCTTGATGAGCAAGCGCAGTTTTTAGATGAGCTGTATCAAATCGTAAAAGACGAACACATTGATGTCATTGTCATGGCTGGAGACGCCTTTGATACAGTGAATCCGCCTGCTAGAGCAGAACAGCTTTTTTATGAAAGTCTATCCGCCTTATCTGATAAAGGAAAACGTCAGGTCGTGGTCATCTCAGGCAACCATGATAATCCGGATCGACTATCTGCCGCATCGCCTTTAACAAATGATCAGGGGATTCATTTAATTGGATATCCGACAAATGACATCATCCGCGTCGATGTTCCTTCTTCGAGTGAACGTTTATCCATTGCAGCACTCGCTTATCCGTCTGAAGCGAGACTAAATGAGGTACTGGCTGAAACATTTGAAGAGAAGTTGCTTCGTGATCATTACAATTTAAAAATACAGCAAGCGTTCCAACATTTAAGCGCTCAATTTCAAGCCGATACGGTCAATATCGCAACAAGCCATATTTATGTGGCAGGAGGAAGTCAAACAGATTCAGAAAGACCGATTGAAGTAGGCGGTGCATATACCGTTGCGGCTGAAAGTCTGCCAGAAGCAGCCTGCTATGTGGCCCTTGGTCATTTGCACCGCCCGCAAACCATCAAACGTGCCAAAACGACTGCCCGCTATTCCGGGTCACCTCTTGCTTACAGCTTTTCTGAATCAGGATATGCCAAATCAGTCACGATTGTAGAGGCAAAACCTAATGAAAAAGCAAGCTGGAAAGAAGTGTTGTTATCAAGCGGAAAACCACTTGTGAAATGGAAGGCAACTGAAGGATTGAGCCAAGTACACGAGTGGCTGGATGAAAAACGGGATCTTCAGGCATGGATTGATTTAGAGATTCATTTAACAGATCAGCTCTCCATAGAAGAGATTCATCAGCTCCGAAAGCAGCATAGCGGGTTTGTCCATATTAGACCGAAATTTAAAGAACTTCAGCAAATGGAAGAACAAAAGCAAGCCGAAAAGCTCTCAATCGAAGAGCGGTTCGTGAAATTTTATGAGCGCCAGACAGGCGGCGGTCTTCCTGATGAAAAAACAGTCAAGCTGTTTTTGGAGCTCGCCAATGAAATGCAAGAGGAGGAAGCGACTTGAAGCCGATTACGCTAACCATTAAAGGACTTCATAGCTTCAGAGAAGAACAAACAATTGACTTTAGCTCATTATGTGATGCAGGTGTGTTTGGCATTTTTGGACCGACAGGAAGCGGAAAGTCGTCCATATTAGACGCAATGACACTGGCACTCTATGGCAAAGTGGAACGTGCGTTAAATAATACACATGGTATTTTGAACCAAGCGGAAGAGAAGCTGTCAGTTTCCTTTACGTTCGCTTTACAAAAGGAACACCACATTTCTTATAAAGTCGAACGTGCTTTCAAGCGGGCAGATGAAATGAAAGTCAGAACGACACTATGCCGTCTGATTGAAATTGGGGATACGCAGACAGTTCTTGCAGATAAAGCGAGTGAGGTCAATCGTAAAATAGAAGAATTACTCGGGTTAACCATTGATGATTTTACGCGTGCGGTTGTCTTGCCCCAAGGGAAGTTTGCAGAATTCCTTTCTTTAAAAGGAGCCGATAGACGACAAATGCTTCAGCGTTTGTTTAACCTAGAGAAGTATGGGGATCAGCTCGTTAAACGTTTGCGCGCAAAGGCGCAGAATCAGTATGGACAAAAAAATGAACTGCTTGCTGAGCTGAATGGCTTAGGAGAAGCTGGCCCAGAGGCGCTCGCAAAGGCAAGGGAAGCGGCTGAGCAGGCAAAGGCTATTTTTCATGAGAAAAAACAAGCGCGGGATGAAGCGTTCACTGCTTTTACAAAGGCGCAAACAATTTGGCAGTATCAAAAGGAACGAGAAGCTTATGAGACGGAACTAAACCATCTGAATCAACTGGCACCATCAATGGAAGAGAAAAAGGCCAAGCTTCATATTGCTGAGCAGGCAGAGGCATTAAAGCCTTATGCGGATGCATTAACAAAGGCTGAAAATCAGCTTTCTCAAGCATTAAAAGAGAAGCAGGAAGCAGAAAATCAGCTACTGCATCAACGAACGATCTATGATCAAATGACACAGAACTATGAGCAAGCAAGGCAAAAGAAAATAGAAACTGAGCCAGAACTTCTTCAAAAGAAAGAGCAGCTGCTTCAGCTAAAGGAAATTGAACGAAAAAAAGAGGCGGCTCTTCAGGAAAAGACGGCAATCGAACAGCGAAAAAACGATACAGCGCAGCAATTATTACAAAAAAAAGAAGAAGCAGACAATCTCCAATCTTTGTTAGAACGTGCACTGGCAAAACAAACACAGCTGAAGCGTGAGCTGGAGCAATTACAAGTCTCTGTAAAAGAACGGAAAAGTGTACAGGATGCTTTGCGTTTAAGCGAAAATATTCAAAGAATACACCAAAGCATACACAAGGAAGAACAAAAGATGGAGGATCTCAAAAAGCGATCAACACAGACCGCAGCAGCATATGAAAAGCTTCAAAAACAGCAAAAAGACCATCATGAAAAAATAGACCAATCGTTTCAAGCGATTGAACAGCTCTATTTCTATGTATGTGAATTTGAACGGGCTTTTACAGAATGGAGTAAAAGAGAACAAAGTCAGAAGCTCGAAAAATTAAAACAGCGTGATGCTGTTAGGGCGGCAGAATTAAGAAAAGAATTAGCGGCAGAGCTCGTAGATGGTGAGCCATGTCCTGTTTGTGGATCGATTCATCATGACCCAAAGGCACTGGAAAACAATGACCATGAAGAAACAGTGGCACAAATCGATGAAGTGATTCAACGGATGGACATAGAGCTCAAGCAGGCAGAGGAATATACAAGAGACATGTATGCTGCCAAGCAGCTATTGGAAACGCACGCCAATCAATTAGTAAAGCAGTTTGCCTTTTTATCTCAGAAAGCTCCAGGTGCGGAAGTTGCAGCAGCAGTAGAAGCAGTGCAAAAGCCGGAGTCCTTGCAGTATCTCATGCAAGAATGGAAAGGCTTGAAACAAGATATTCAAGAAGTTGAACGTAAACGAGCTCGTTTAATGGATGAAACATATGATCAAGCAGCAGAGATAAGCAAGACGAAAGATCAAATGACATTTGATCAGCAGCGTATCGAAGAATTAGACGGGCTGATCAAGGAGCTTCAATCTGAGCTTGCAGAGCAAACGTCTCAATTTGAACAGGCCTTCCCGCACTTTACATTGCATCAAGTACAAGAGATGCAAAAGCAGATCGACGAAAAGGACCAGCAAGCGGAAGGCTATAAAGAGCGTATTGAGAAAAGTATTTCATTTTTGGAAGAAAAACAGCAGGCAAAAGAACAGCTGCAAACAGCCATATACGATGTAGAGAAGGAACTTGATAAACTAGCGCATCAGCTAGAAAGCCAGCAGCAGCTCATTCATCAATATGAAACAGATTTAGGGAGATATCCATTGAAAGCTGTCTCCATTTCTGATGAATTGATCGAGGTTGAACACACGCTTGCTCGTCTCAATGAACTGGAACAGCAATCGTACAAGCAATTACAGCAAGCACAGGAGCTCTTTAGTGAAGCACAAAGTCATTTTTCAAGCTGTGAGCGTCAGCTTCAAGAGGCTGACCGGAGAAAACAAGAAGCAAGTGAAGCATGGACTAAAGAATCGGAGTCTTCTCCTTTTGATAAGCCTCAAGAGATTGAATCTGTTTTCATGGATCAATCAGTACGTCAATCTGTTAAACAAGAAATTGACGAATTTGAGGATAAAAGAAAGCAATGTGCCGCAAACTTAAAGCGAATTTCTGAACTGCTGAAAGATGAGTCACTAGATGAAAAGCAATGGACTGACATTCAACTGAGGAAAGAAGCGGCAGAAAAGGCATTGGAAGAAGCAACAGTGATGAGCGGCTCTGCATATGAACATCTGCGTGTAATGGAAGAAAATCACCAGCGATTTGCAAGTATTCATGAACGCTTGGCGGAGCTGCAGCAAGAAATTGATCGGCTCGATAAGCTGCAAACCGTGTTTAAAGGAAATACATTTGTTGAGTTTTTAGCAGAAGAACAGCTGGAAAGTGTCAGTCGTGATGCATCTGCCCGTCTTGGTATTTTGACAAGACAAAGGTATGCGATTGAGGTTGATTCAGAAGGCGGTTTTGTCATGCGTGATGATGCGAATGGCGGTGTCAGACGTCCAGTGTCCAGCTTGTCCGGCGGGGAAACCTTCCTGACGTCGCTTGCGCTTGCGCTAGCTCTTTCAGCGCAGATTCAGCTGAGAGGTGAGTTCCCGCTGCAATTCTTTTTCCTTGATGAAGGCTTTGGTACCCTTGATCAAGACTTGCTTGATACAGTGATTACTGCATTAGAGAAATTACAGTCTCAAAACTTAGCTGTTGGTGTCATCAGCCATGTGGAAGAATTGAAAATGCGGCTGCCGAAAAAACTAATTGTCCATCCGGCAGATCCAAGCGGGAAAGGGACAACAGTCTCAATGGAATTAATGTAAATATTGAGGTGATGACACGGGTGGCAAAGCAAACAATTGGATTATGTGAGATGTGCGGAAGACAAGATGTCCTGCTTACAGAACATCACTTAACCCCAAGAGAAGAAGGCGGGGCTTTTTTACCGACTGCCTACCTATGCATCCCTTGTCATAAACAAGTACATGCCCTCTATACAAACCAGGAGCTTGCCGCACGTTTGAACACAATTGATGCGCTGAGGCAGGATGAAAAGCTTGCTTCGTACATCAAATGGATTCGGAAACAGCCGGCAAGCAAGCTGGTCAAAACAAAAAAATCGAGACAGCGCAGAAAGAAATAAGCATAAAAAAGCGCTCCTCTATTTGAAATGGATGTAGAGGAGCTGCTTTATGCATTGCCTACCATATTCTGATCATTTAAGTCAGGATCCACATAGTTGGTGGCGCTAATGCCATTATTTAATATCAAGAAATCTCCGGTATTCCCCGCTCCAGAGCCTAAAGCAGATTTTGACGAACTTTTAGGCGACAGGTAGAATGAGTCACCGACGTTTACGACGCCTCCAGAAATAGAGTTAATGTAAATGGGTCCGACAATTGCTGGCATAATCGACATCCTTTATTCGAAGTCATATCACCATCATATGCGCAGGTAGGTCCATTTGTGAGTTTTGCGGACTTTCATCATTGCTAAACAGCTCTCTAATATGCTTCACTCGCGCAACGCCATTCATTCTACAAGTAGAGCCGATTTGATAGACAGAGGACGATGATACCCCTTCTACATGGATTGAAGACACTTTAATCACAGGCTTTTCATGGTAAAATGCCGTTCTCACTGATCGCTCTGGCAGCATCAAAGGAATGGGCTCATAATACACTTCAAATTCTTTCGCATCTAAATTTTCTGCTTCATAGCCATAAAACAAACTAATGGTTCGTTGAACAGCTAATACCTTGACTTTCGGGCATAGCTCCTGAGTATCACCAATTTGAACCACACTCGAAATCCCGACAGAATTCACCTTTGAGAACTTTACTTGAGATGTGCGCTTGATCATTATCGAGGCGCCAGAGGAACAAACGGGCCAATAATCAGTGATTCTGGCGGAGTATCGAAAATCGAGGATAATTGTACATGGTCTGTGTCCCCGATGATAAACAGGGAAGAAGACGATACCCCGACTACTTTAATGCTTCCAGTCTCGATGTTGCGGTTGACAACTGTGAAATTCATCCGTTTTCCTCTCCTTTCGTTTCACTTGGAATATGGGTTAAAAAGTGCTCAATCGCCCGCTTTACATCATGCTTCACATATTCAGCAATTTGCTCTGAACGCTGCAGCGGTGTCATATCTTCCCGGTGTGGCAGCTGTCCCGCATAGTATTTGATCCTGCTGTCAATTTGCTTGCGAATATCCTCAATGATATGGTGTTTGTTGCTTTCATCGAGGGACCCTTCGTATCGCTGTTCTAGTTCTTCAAGAAGTTCTGGTGCTTCTTCATTTAAAAATGCATCGACAAGCTGCCGTGTTTGATTGAAAAATTGACCAGCCATTTCTTGCTGCATCATTCCAATTCCCGGGGTTGTTGTTTGGCCCACTTCAAAGTTTTGAACACTGTTTGGATCAGATGGATTGAGGCCGATATTCAGCGTTCCTTCCAGCCGTTCGATTTTCAGTTGATCAAATTGATAATCGATCCGTTCAATATTCGTTGTCGGTTTATCTTTGATCATTTGTATTTCCTGCTGAAGCTCGTTAAGCCTTTTTTCAAGCATCATGATTTGTTGCGAGTGTTTTTGAATGATGCCATATACTTGTGAAGCGTTGCTCTGATAATCATACATTTACATACACCTCCGGGGATTGCAGATGGCTTAAGTTGTTGGTGACTGAAGCGGTACAAAAGGTGCTGTGCTTGCGCCTTGAGATTCTTCAATTCCTTGTGTACCTGCTGCGGCAGGCGCTGCTTCTACATAGCTTCCCGTGTTATACAGGTTGGAAAGGGCCTTGATGGATCCAGCACTCCCAATTTGCAGAACAGAGGAGTTACTCACAGACTCTACACGTAAATAATTAATTTGTATCGCTTGATTAATATAGAAGTTCAACGGTTCCTCACTCCTTACAAGTTACCAACAAGCGGTTGATCAATGACATCACTGTCGTACGTATTTGTCACACTTTTGTAGTTGCTAATTTGTAATTGATCACCTGTATTAAAACTGCCTGCGCCAGCAAACGTTTTAACCTGACTATTTGGAGAAATGGTGATGCAGTCTCCAACATGAACGACTCCGCTCGTTCCGACGGCATTTACTTTAAAGGCTCCCACAATAGCCGGCATAGCGGTGCACATCCTTTATAAAATTAGGGCACTTGTTTTGGGCGTTTCACCATAGCTTATGATGGGTCTTTTAATGTGTGATTGTCTTTTTGAAAGCTTTTGATGAGAGGAATTAGATGTATGGCTTACCCTTTTTTTGAGCAATCTTTAGAGGTGGATTTGATGCCTTTATTTAAGAGTGTGTCAAGCTCTTGACTGCACCTGATCGTTTCTTCGGCATTCATCCCGAATTTTTTCGCAGTCTCAATTAAATGTAATCTTTTTTGTTCAATTTCATAATTGATCATAACGGACGCCAACTCTCACATTTTTTATCAAATAGAAGGATATGGTTAGTATACCCTATTTTTCTATAAAAAAAGCTGTTTCGTCAATATGAGTAATAAAGTGACAAAATTCGAAAGTGTTTTTACGTACCAAATATCTCTTTTTTGATCTCAGTCTGTAAATAGCGTCGTCTTTTGTTGATATACTGCCGAATTAAGTCTCTTTCAGACTGCAAGATGTCTTTTCGATCTTTCGTATATGGATCATCTCCAATTCGATCCTCAATCGATTTATGCCATTTCTCGATGATTGGGCAGAGCTGGTCTTCTACAAAATGTGTATCGAGTACATGCTGGAAAAGTGTGTAATAGGCTCTTTTAAACGAAGGGATATCTAGTAATCTAGCAGTTAATGTATTAAAGCCGTTTACTGGGATATAATCAAACGGCATTTCTTCTCCATGAATGTCACGACCCCATGTTGCATCATAATCCCAAGGAAGTACTTGAAACCTCCCTTGTTCATTTACATAAAGAGCGTAGTTATGAACAAAACCATCAAAGTTTTGTGTGCATACCACACCGATGAGCCAGCGGAAATATTGTGTCACATCTAGGTATTGTTCAATTTTTTCTGCAAAAGTGTCATCTTTCGCTGTGTTGAGAAAGTAAATAAATTCACTTAGCTGCTGATCATGTTGAGAAGTCCCCGTTTTTTTCTCGTATCCGAGAAGAAGGTGCTTTTTTGGTTTTTTATCAAAAGAACTCAAAAGGGAGAAGTTCGCGTCATCATCAACCGCATAATAAATGCCGCCTCCTGAAAGCTGCCGTTTTTGAAGAAAAAACTCATCGACGGATTCTATTTTCAAATAAATGCCTTCTTTTCTTCCGTTTATGGTGAGAAACACATGAGAAGCGGCTGGACTTAGCACCCCCATCTGCTCAAAGAAATAAAAGGACAGCCTGTTTCGGATAAACGAAGGGTCATTGTACTCTGCATTTAAATGAAAGATCGATTCGCCTTGTCTTTGTTTCGGCTTTCGATATTCAATTTGATAGGACTTTTTCTTAAGCTTTCTAATGTGTGATCCGCGGTATGAAGCATAAATATGTGATTTGGTTTGGCCTGTTTTTAGAATAGCTTCAACAGGTTCATCGTTCCAAATGTCTCTTTTTAATTCAATCAGGTCCTTTGGATGAATCCACATATCAAGTTGTTTTAAAGGTTCTGTGTTCATACGTTCATCAGCCTCCTATATGCTCTTCTTTACGATATGAAAGTGAAGGAATGTCCTGTACCGGCTGGTAGGTATTCATGGAGTTTTAAAGGAAAGAGGCATTCGTCACGAACACTTGTCTACCGAGTCTCGTAACATAAAGCAGAGAAGATAAACAGCTTTGTCTGTTTGTTTTGTCGAAGCATAGACTGGGAGGGGAATTGTTCGTGAGTACATTTGATCATTCACACATTGAACATGCAGTGGCTTCACTTCGAAGTGAGGGACGTGATCATCACTTAGATCGTGAACCAGAATCGAGACGTTCGCACAAGTCAGCTCGTTCTCGTCATTCAAGTCGCGGTCATTGGTTCTTTGGCGGTGGTGGACACCGTAAATCACGCCGCAGTAAAAAAAGCTACAGAAGCTATCGTTCAAAGAAAAGTTATCGCTCTAAGAAAAGCTATCGTTCGAAGAAAAGCATGAAGAGCAAAAAGTCATGTAAAAGCAAAAAATCTTACAGAAGCAAAAAGAGTGAACCGAAAAAGTCACACCGCAGCAAATGCAGATCTCATCATAAGAAAAGCTGCCGCAAATCACACCGCAGTAAACGCAGATCTCATCATAAGAAAAGCTGCCGCAAGTCACATCGCAGCAAATATAGATCCCACAATAAGAAGAGCCGCAAATCTCGCCGCAGCCATCGATCTAAACGTTCTCATCACCATAAACGCAGCCGCTCTTGCCGAAGATGTGGAAAGAAAACGCATCGTTCCCGAAATAGAGGAAATGTTGAGCGTAAATGGGATCAAGGGAATATGTGGGAATACCGCCGTTTCCGCTAGGCATTCAATCATCATTTTTGAAACCCTTTTTAAAAGAGAGTATGATAAAAAAGGGTTTTTTTTATTTCATAGAGAAATAAAATGAGACATCATAACTTAGCGAAATGAAGATTGTGAGGGGAAGACATGAAGTTTTTTACAGGTGAGATACATAGCAGCATGTTTATCGGGGTAGTCATTGATGATGAATGGGTAATGGACGTCAAAAAGGCAGAAGCCAAATTATTTGAGCTTGAGACACTGCCAAACTCTTTATCTGAGTGTATTAAAATGGGGGACAAGTTTGTTGAACATGTAGGGCAGCTTCTTGATTGGGCTGAGAAAAAAGAAGAAGACCGCGGTTCTTATGTATATCCGCTTTCGGACGTGAAACTCCATGCCCCGATTCCAAAGCCGTCTAAAAACATCATGTGTGTCGGAAAGAATTATCAAGATCATGTGATGGAGATGGGAAGTGCGGCGGATATTCCTAAAGACGTGATGATTTTTACAAAGGCACCTACTTCTGTCATTGGACACGAAGCGGACATTCTCCTTCATGAAGATGTGACAAATGAATTGGATTATGAAGGAGAGCTTGCCATCGTGATGGGCAAATCAGGGAAAAACATTGCTCCTGAAGAGGTCCAAGATTATCTATTCGGTTACACCATTTTAAATGATGTGACGGCAAGAGATTTGCAGAAAAAACATAAACAATTTTTCATTGGCAAAAGCTTAGATACAACCTGCCCGATAGGACCTTATATCGTTCATAAGTCAATGATCGAGGATCATGGTGCGCTCCATGTGGAAACAAAGGTAAACGGAGAGGTTCGTCAGTCTGCCAGTACGGAATTAATGATCTTCACTGTTGAGGACATTGTCTCCACTCTTTCAAAAGGGATGACATTAGAAGCGGGTGACATCATTGCAACAGGTACACCTTCTGGGGTAGGGAAGGGCTTTGAACCGCCTAAGTTTTTAGCTTCTGGAGATCGAATTGACATCACGATTGAACCGATTGGAACGCTGACAAATCACGTCAAATAAAGCGCGTGATGACACAGGATTGTCGCTTTGTGTTCGACTTATTTCGTGGTACGATGAGAAGGTACTTGTTCTGATAAAGGGGGAAATTACAAATGGGAACACATTTACATATCACAGCATGGGTGCTGGGGATTATTTTATTCTTCGTAGCCTTTGCTCTAGCAGGTAAAAATGACAAAGGCGCTAAAATTGTGCACATGATCGTTCGTTTATTCTACTTGATCATCATTGCAACAGGCGTAGAGCTGTATGTTCGCACAGGAATGAAAATTCCAGGTTACGGGGGCGAGTATATTGGAAAAATGATTCTTGGTATCCTCGTGATCGGTTTCATGGAAATGGTCCTAGTGCGCAAGAAAAAAGGAAAATCGGTGACTGGTGTGTTGATTGGTTTTATCGTATTTGCGATTGTGACCATTCTTCTCGGTTTACGTCTGCCGATCGGTTTCCATATCTTTTAATATAAAAAGGACATTGCTTATACGAAGCAGTGTCCTTTTTATGTGGCATCAAATTGTGAAACGATCCGTTGTCCGTCTGAAGTGGTCCATTCAAAACGAATGTGACTGGCGGCTGGCTCATAGTGACATTGAAGTGCAAGTGATTGCGTATCTGCCGAAAACTGAAAGAAAGAGACGCGCTGCAATGAATGAAAGGAAGAGAAAACACAATCATAGACGGAAAAACCAAGATGCTCTATCTGGTCAAGGATGTGATCAAAAACGTTTTCCGGTACGAACATGAGAAGATCAAGCCAGCCTTTGGCAAGAGACGCCGTATATTGAATGTTTTCTCCTCCCTGTACTTCTATTAGCTGCCCGTTTTCATGAAGAATCATAGAACCGAGCAATTCCCCTTTTGTCCATTGGTCATTTTCCTTCAAACAGATCATTGTGCTTTGAAGACTTTCTGGCAGCATGATCTCTCCTTCATCATCTTCAATCAGGCAATGCCCGTTTTCAATGAGCAAATACCCATTACACCATCTTCTGCTGCAGCGTTCAAGCTGCTTCATTCGATTCTCCATTTGCAGAAGCTCCTTTCCTCTTTCTTTTCTTACCAAATCAAGCCTGTCCTATACGCCGAGAAAAAAGGACAAATCAACTATCAAGGAGACGATGCATAAACTAAGAAAGGCTGAATGAGAACACTTGAGGAAAAACGGATGGGAGCTGATGATGATGTGTGGAATTACAGGCTGGGCAGACTTTAAAAAGCAGCTCATCCAACAGGATCATGTAATCAATCAAATGACAGATACATTATCTAAAAGAGGGCCAGATGATACAAATACATGGAAAAGTGAGCACGTTCTTTTTGGGCATAAAAGGTTAGCGGTGGTGGATGTAGAAGGCGGAAAGCAGCCGATGACATATACACATCAAAACCATGCTTATACGATTGTATACAATGGAGAGCTCTATAACACGGAGGATATAAGAAAAGAATTGTTAAAAAGGGGGCACCGCTTTCTAGGGCATTCTGATACAGAAGTTCTTCTTCATGCCTATACAGAATGGAAGGAAGAGTGTGTCTCCCATTTTAATGGCATTTTTGCATTTGTGATCTGGGATAGTGAGCGTGAGTTGTTATTTGCAGGGAGAGACCGGCTTGGCGTTAAGCCATTTTTCTATACAGAACGTCATCATTCCTTCTTATTTGGTTCAGAGATCAAAGCACTTCTTGCTCACCCTGATATCAAAGCAAAAGTCGATCATGAAGGGCTGTCGGAGATATTTGGCTTAGGGCCGTCAAGAACACCAGGTCAAGGAGTGTTTAAAGGGATAAAAGAGCTGAGACCTGCACATGCCTTGACCTTTTCAAAAGGTGGTCTGCGCGTGTGGAGATACTGGAATGTCAAAAGCAAGCAGCATACCGACTCACTTGATGACACCGCACAGCACATTAAGCATCTCTTTACAGATGCCGTGACAAGACAGCTCGTCTCTGATGTGCCTGTATGTACATTTTTATCTGGGGGCGTTGATTCTAGTGCCATTACTGCCATTGCCGCTAAGCATTTTGAGAAAATAGGGAAAGCACCGCTTCATACGTATTCTATTGACTACGAAGGAAACGATCAATTCTTTGAGGCAAATCAATTCCAGCCTAATGCTGACGGTCCTTGGATTGATCGAATGACCAAAGCGTTTCAAACGAATCATCACAGCTGTGTCATTGGACAAAAAGAGCTTGCTTCGTATCTGAAGGAAGCGGTTGAGGTTCGAGACTTACCGGGTATGGCAGATATTGATTCTTCCTTACTTTGGTTTTGCCGAGAAATTAAAAAGGATTTCGTTGTTGGTTTATCAGGTGAGTGTGCTGATGAGATTTTTGGCGGCTATCCTTGGTTTCACATGGCAAATGAAACAAATAGTTTCCCTTGGATGAGATCGACAGAAGCAAGAACGCAGCTCCTGCAAGACTCTTGGCAAAAAAAGCTGTCACTTAAGGAATATGCACAAAGCAAATATGAAGAAACGGTGGCCGAAACGCCTCTTTTAGATGGAGAAACTGGAGTCGATAAAGCCCGGAGAGAACTTTTTTACTTAAATATGATCTGGTTTATGACAACATTGCTTGATCGAAAAGATCGAATGAGTATGGGTGCTAGTCTTGAGGTGCGTGTGCCATTTGCAGATCATCGCCTTGTCGAATATGTGTGGAATATTCCTTGGGAAATGAAAATGCATGGAAATCGTGAAAAAGGGGTTTTACGAAAAGCATTAGAGGGAATTTTACCGAATGAAGTGCTTTATCGAAAGAAGAGTCCTTACCCGAAAACACATCATCCAGCCTATACTCAGGCTGTGAAAGAGATGCTAACAAACTGTCTCGCGCAAAAAGATTCTGTACTTCACGAATTTTTAGATCCGCATCAATTAAAGCAGCTGATTGAAACGGAAGGAGCTTCCTTTCATGTGCCATGGTATGGCCAGCTCATGAAGGGCCCGCAGTTGATTGCCCATCTAGCACAGATTCATCATTGGTTTGAAACGTATCGAATTGATATAGAAGCGTAATACAGGGTCGGCTTTCTTGCACTTGTTGAAAGGAAGCCGGCTTTTTTGATACATAACATAAGACTTTTTGAGCACATCAAAAGTTGATCTAGTCTTTCTAATTTGTATAATTAACTTAAAGTGAATTAATTTGGAGGAAAAAGGATAATGAAAATCATTGTGATCGGAGCGGGACCAGGGGGACTTGCGGCAGCTATGATGCTTCAAAGCAAAGGACATGATGTTCATGTATACGAAAAACAGCCCTTTGTTGGCGGGCGTAACGCTAAGTTTCAACTTGGTGATTTCACGTTTGATACAGGTCCTACCTTTCTCAGCATGATTCATATTGCAGAGGAGCTGTTCACCTTTGCTGGTAAAAATCTTTATGACTATATTGATGTGATTGAATTAAAAGAGATGTATAGATTAATATTTCAAGACAATCAGCTGGATATGATTCGAGATCGTGATGAAATGTACAAACGATTAGAAGCCTTTGCACCGGGTGAGGGCGAAGGGTATTTAAGGTTTATGAAGGATACAAAGCGCAAAATGGATCGTCTGACACCAATTTTACAAAGTAAAATGGATCGCTTTCATCATTACCTTCGTCCGAAGGTGATTAAAGCACTTCCACAGCTTTCTCTAAATAAAAGTTTGTATGATGTACTGTCAGACTATTTCTCGAATGAATCAGTAAAATATGCCTTTACATTTCAATCAAAGTACTTAGGAATGTCGCCGTGGGAATGCCCTGGTGCGTTCTCGATCCTTTCGTTTATGGAACATGACTCAGGTGTTTTCCATCCGAAAGGCGGTGTCAATCAGCTGTCAGAAGCGATGGCAAAGGCGGCGGTTGAAGCTGGAGCAGCGATTCATCTGTCAGCTGGCGTTGAAAAGCTGCTCACGGAGGGAAGGAAAGTAAAAGGCATTCGTTTAGAATCTGGGGAAGAAATACAGGCAGATGAGGTTGTCGTCAATGGAGACTTTGCACATGTGATGACAAGGCTTGTCGAGCCAGGTCTTTTAAAGAAATACAGTGAGAAAAAACTAAAAAAGAAAAAATTCTCATGCTCTACCTTTATGCTCTATTTAGGATTGGATACCATGTACGATGAGCCGCATCATACCATTGTTTTTTCCGATGATTATGCTAGATTCGTCAAAGGCATTACGAAAACATATGAGCTGCCAGATGATCCGTCTATTTATATTCAAAATGCAAGTGTAACCGATGACTCACTTGCTCCAAAAGGAAAATCAGCTCTTTATGTGCTGGCTCCAGTTGCCAATAACCAAAGCGGTATTGACTGGGAAACGCATCAAGATGAATTTAGAGAGCTTGTGTTGGATACATTGGAGCGGAAAACCGGCTTTCAAAATGTGAGGCAGCATATAGAAGTTGAGAGGATGATCACACCGACACAATGGGAGGAAGACCTTTACGTATATGAAGGAGCTACATTTAACCTTGGCCACCAGCTCACGCAGATGATGGTCCTAAGGCCGCACAATGAATTTGATGAATTAAAGCACTGCTGGCTCGTTGGAGGAGGCACACATCCAGGAAGCGGGCTGCCAACCATTTTAGAATCAGCGCGTATCACGACAAATGCCATTCTTTCAAAAGAGAAACATTCACACAAAACAATGCGGCATCAAGAAAAGGGGAGCGCCTCATGAAACAACATATATTGATTGCTGGCGGTGGTATTGGCGGAATGATCTCAGCGCTTTATTTAAAAAAAGCGGGACATGATGTCACCCTTGTCGAAAAAAATGAACGGCTTGGCGGGAGACTTGCATTTGTACGTGAGAAAGGATATAAAGTAGATGAAGGTCCGACCATTGTCCTACTTCCTGACATGTTAAAAGGCATTTTACATGAGGTAGGAATTGACGATTCATCTCTTGATCTGTTGCAGCTTGATCCGCTGTATACCATTCAATATCAAGATGGAACCTCCTATACGAAATACTCTGATGCACGTCGTCAGCTAGATGAAATCAGACGTGTATTTCCAAAGGAAGATCAAGGGTTCCAGAGGTTTATGGAAGAAATGACGGATCGGTTTCAAGAAGGGCAGAAAGCTTTTCTAGAAAAATCATTTCACGAAAAACGTACATTTTTTACAAAAGCCAATATGAAGATTTTAATGAAATTAAAGGCGTATCGAACGGTACAAAGCGCTCTGAAAAAATATTTCTCAGACGAACGCCTGCGAGATGCATACGCACTTCAAACTCTCTATGTTGGGGGAAACCCGTATGAAGCATCGGCCATTTATTCGCTTGTTTCATATAGTGAGCATGCACATGGTATTTACTATTTAAAAGGCGGTTATGCAAGTTTAGTAGATATATTGGAAGGGCAGCTCATCAAAATGGGTGTGCATGTAAGAAAAAATGAAGAAGTCACGCAATTGATGTTTGAGGGAAAACGGGCAGTCAAAGCAAAGGTGAATGATGAACATGTAGCCGCTGATGCATTTGTGATCAATGGAGATTATCCAGCTGCGTTAAAACAGTTTGGTTTATACGAACAAGATCGCCGGAAATACGTGCCGTCCTCTGGCTGTGTGATGGTGTATCTTGGGTTAAACAAGATGTATCATGAAGCACCTGTTCATCAATTTTTTATGGGAGAACACTTTGATCAGCATATGAAAGAGGTTTTTCAAACGAAAACGATTCCTCAAGACCCGTCGTTTTATACATTTAATCCATCGATCATTGATCCATCTCTTGCCCCAGCTGGCTGTAGTGTTTTATACATGCTCGTTCCCGTTCCTTCAGGTGATCATATCAACTGGGAAGAGGAGCCAGAGTTTGTCGAGAACATGGTGGATGTCCTTGAGAAAAGAGGCTTTCCGAGATTGCGAGAGTCGATTGTTTGGAAAAAGGTCAGAACACCAAATGATTCCTTGCGAGAAGGATTGTTTGAAGGCGGCAGCTTTGGACTTGCGCCTAATTTGTTTCAATCAGGTGTCTTCCGCCCGCAAGTGAAGGTCAGTGAGACAGACAATCTTTATGCGGCAGGTGCTTCCATCCATCCGGGCGGAGGAGTGCCGATCGTGATGCAAAGTGCGAAGCTCATGGCTTCTGTACTACTAAAAGATTTGAATGATAGAAAGGAAGTGAAGCTAAGTGGTTGATGTACAAACAGCATTAAAAGTGTGTGAGGAAACCATTCAAACCCATTCCAAAACGTTTTACCGGGCCTTTTCCATGCTGCCTAAAAAGAAAAGACAGGCCGTCTGGGCCGTGTATTCTTTTTGCCGGAGAGCAGATGACATTGTAGATGAGTCGCCTACGCCACAAGAGGACCTTGCATCCTTTCGGGAGACGTTTGATCGATTTTTACAAGGTGAGGTAGACCGGAATGATCCGATATGGGTGGCGCTAGAGCATACATTTCAAGAGTTTCGGATGGATGAAGCCCCGTTTCGTGACCTGCTCCAAGGACAGGAGATGGATTTAGAGCAGCAGCGATACGAAACGTTAGATGAACTGCTCATCTATTCCTATCATGTTGCTAGTACCGTTGGACTCATGCTCCTTCCCATTATTGCACCACGTAAAAAAGAGCAGCTAAAAGAAGCAGCCATTTCGTTAGGGATCGCTATGCAGCTAACCAACATTCTTCGAGATATTGGGGAAGATCAGGCTGAAAGAGACCGCATTTATTTGCCAAAGCAGGTGATGGATCAATTCGGGTACACAGAGCAAGAATTGCAGGAAGGGATTGTCAATCAAGCCTTCCAGCACGTCTGGGAGTACATTGCCTTTGAGGCAGAGGCATACTACGAGGAGTTTTTTGACCATCTTCATGAATTCCCCCTATATTCACGTATGCCGGTGAAAGCAGCAGCCCACTTTTATAAAGCCATTTTAGATAAAACAAGAGAAAACGAATATCGCGTCTTTACAGAGCGAGCATTTATTTCAAAACAGGAAAAAGCACTTATTTTAGAAGATATTAGATAAAAAAAGGACTGCACCCGCAGTCCTTTTTATGTGGAAGAAAAACGATACTCCGTCCATACTCTGGAACGCCAGCGCCTATACATGAAGATGCCTCTGACCCATTCATCCACGATAAAAGAAATCCAAACTCCGATGAGACCCATTTCAAATTGAATGCCTAACAAATAAGCGATCGGAAGCCCAATTCCCCACATTGAAATCATCGCCATATACACTGGAAACTTCGCGTCACCAGCAGCCCGCAATGAATTAATAATGACCATATTAAAAGAGCGTCCCGGCTCTAAAATGATCGTCAATAGGAGAAGTGTGGCGGCGATTTGAATGATTTCATGATTGCTAGTGAAAAACGTAAGCAAATGCGTCGATGATAAAGATAAAGCAGTGGAAGAAAGAAGAGAGATCGCAATAGCCCAGTATAAGCTTTTCATACATCTGCGGTAGGCCGCATCGAATTCTTTCGCCCCAATATGGCGCCCGATTAAAATCTGTGTGCCTTGGCTAATCGCTGCACCAAATAACATAATAAACATCATCAAATTTTGAGTGTAGACCTTTGCTGCTAAAGCCTGCGTCCCCATAAATGTAATAAACAGTGTAATGATCATTTGAGAGCCGTTATAAGAAAGCTGCTCTCCAGCAGAAGGAATGCCAATTTTCAGCAGCCTTTTTAAATGAGTCCGCTGGATGTGAAACATGCTCTTAAGCGAAAAGCGCAATCCAATTCGGCGGCGGACAATGAGAATCATCGCCATCAATCCGATCAATCGAGCAAGCGAGGTTGAAAAGGCAACACCCATGACACCTAATACCGGAAAACCAAACGGACCAAAAATGACCAAATAATTGCCGGCAACGTTTAGCAAATTCATTCCGATGGTGACATACATCGTGTCTCTTGTATATCCGTAGCTTTTTAAAATAGCACTATACGTCATAATAAGTGCTTGAATAAAAGAAAGCAGCCCGACAATTTGTAAAAAGACCGCCGCATCCGGCATGAGTTCACTTGATAAGCCCATCATGTTCAGAATTGGAACAGCTAACATAAACATGAGGAGACTAATGAAAAAGCTGATCAAGAAGTTGGTCCCTAGTGAGACATAGGCGACTTGAGTCGCTTCCTGCTTGCGGTCAGCTCCTAGAAGCTGCGCAATCACAATGGTCGTTCCTGTTGTAATGAAGCTGAACATGACAATTAATAAATTCAGGAGCTGGTTGCTTACACCTACTGCGGCTACACTGTTATCAGAGTATTGGCTGAGCATAAGTGTATCAGCGCTTCCCATGAGCATATATAAAGAGATTTCGATAAAAATAGGCCAAGTTAATGCAAATAATGAAGGGTGCGTTTTCTCATCTTTGGCTTGAACCTTTTCATATGACAGGGTTTGAGATTTCATCACATAGCCCCCTTTCGTATAAATCCGATTTATAGTGTACCTTGCATAGACTATAATAAGAAGAGATGAAACCGAAACTTATTGGAGAAATACGACTTCATAAGGGGATGAATATGAATCGATTTATTACATTTACTGTACCGCCGTTTCCTATTTATATAGCTTCAGGTAAAGGGATATTTCACCAAGGAGAAAGACATATCTCAAGAACCTTCACTGTATTTGATCTTCTCTATGTCACAAAAGGTGAACTATGGATGACAGAGGACGAGGAGGCTTTTCACGTAAAAGAAGGTGAATATATGATTCTCTCACCGGGCTTGTCTCATGGCGGACATCTGCCATGTGAAGAGGATACCCACTATGAGTGGCTTCATTTCTCAATTGATCGGTTTGAGCTGACGAACCGGCCGAGAGAACACTGGATTGATATGAAACAAAACCAAGCCACCTTCGAAAAGCCGGCAACATATGAATTTAGCCTGCCTCGTTTAGGAAAAGTGAAGGGACGAAGTGTGTTAGAAAAACACCTTTCAGTGATGAGCGCACTAAATCATGATGCATCTGAACTTCCGCTGAAAAAACAGCTTGTATTTGAGGAACTGCTCATTCATCTGCAAAAGGAAGCATTCCATATTCCAAGTGCAAAGGAGACTGTCGCATCAGAAGTGGTTCACTTTCTTGAGCATCACTTTATGGAGAAATTTCACATGGAGCAGCTTGCAGAGAAGCTGCACTATCATCCTGACTACATGACAAGGTGTATGCAGACGGTGTATGGATTGACGCCAAACCAGTACAGCCATCGTCTCAAGATCGAAAAAGCTAAAAGCATGCTCGCCTCAACAAATGAAAAAATCGCAGCCATTGCAGAGCATGTAGGTATTGACGACCCTACTTATTTTTCTAAGCTGTTTCGACAAAATGAAGGCATGACGCCGATTGAGTACCGTCATCTAGCAAAAAGAACGACAAAGTAAAGGAACGTGAACAGATGAAAAGAGAAAAGGAAGAGCTTGTGAACATACGTCCATTAACCGAAACGGACTTAGAGGCGGTGTGGCATTTAAAATTTAAAGCACCAGACCAGTCCTATCGAAAATGGAATGCCCCTTATTTTTATGAACACGAAATCCCGCTTTCTGCATTTAAGAAACGTTACTTACAGGATGAATCCATTCCCCAAAAGCTATATGGCATTGAAATAGACGGTGATATCAAAGGTACCGTCTCATATTATTGGGAGAATGAACGCACGAGGTGGCTTGAATGCGGCATTATCATTTATGACTCACGTTTTTGGAGCGGGGGTATTGGGACAAAGGCATTAAATCTGTGGATTGATGTGTTATTTACGCATATTGATATTCCTCGAATTGGTTTAACAACTTGGTCAGGGAATGAACGGATGATGCGGTGCGCAGAGAAATGCGGATTTGTCCTTGAGGGGAGACTGAGAAAGGTCCGTTATTATCAAGGGGTTTATTATGATTCAATGCGCTACGGAATGTTGAGAGAAGAATGGCGAAGCCTTCCGCGCAATATCCTCTGAATCATGATTTTTTCAGGACAAAAGTATCATATAATGGAATAAACTGTAGAAGAAAGGTGGCATATGAATGTGGGCTGGATAACTGGATGGTTTGTTTCTATTTTAGTCGCAATCTATCTATTGATAGATGCACCAAAACATGGGAAAAATAAATGGTTATGGTCTATTTTAGGTCTTTTATTCGGGTTCTTTGCATTTGGGATATACCTCATCAAAACAGGAAGAAAAGGATTGGGCTGGACAGTTCTGATCGTGTCCATCATCATCTATTCTATTGTTATACTAGTCTTTGTCTTTTACTTCCTGTTGCTGATCTTCGGATACTCAAACGCATCATAGAGAGCGCGTATACATAAGGGGGAGTTTAATCTTGAGAATAACGGGTCTATTCGTTTCACTTGCTGTTGCCATCTATTTATGGTTTGATGCGCCAAAGCATAACAAAGACAAATGGCTGTGGGCCATTTTAGGCGTGCTATTTAGTACCATCGTACTCGGTATTTATTTGATCAAGACAGAGAGGAAGGGGCTGGGCTGGACGATCTTGATTTTAACCATCTTGTTTTATCTCATGCTGCTCATCTCTGTTTTGATCGGTGTTATTCTTTTTTATCAGGCGCCTTCATGAAGAAGGGCCTTTTTCTTTTATTTTTTGAGCCGGTACACCAGCAATGACGATCTGCTCTTCATGAAAGGAACGATTCACCACGGCATTTGCTCCGATTGAAATATGATTTGCAATATAAATGTCTCCAAACAGCTTAGCACCGGGGCCAATCCATACGTGATCTCCAATGGTTGGGACATCCTTTTCGGAATGGTTTTGGCCAATATTCACCCCTTGATGAATATCACAAAATGCCCCAATTTTTGCGTGCTTATTCACAATTAAGAGACCACTATGATTGATTCTAAGGCCGGGGCCAAAGACGCCAATCGGAATATCAAAGCCAAGCTGCATGCCTTTCTTTTTATGTAAATAGCGATAAAACCATTTGCGCAGTAGAGCGCCGCTATTAGAATAGTATTCATATTTTCGTAAATACCTTTGATATTTCCATATATCGTCTCCAAACCACTTTGGTCTTCTGCGCGTAACCGCTAATGCTTTCTTATCCTGCGTTAAGTAATGGTGAAGATCGTGCTTTGTAAAAATCATCAAATTCCCCTCCATTCCTTTATGTTTCAGAGAAATTATACCATCCAAACCATTTATATCAAGAAAAAATGATGTTACTTCTTCAATTTTCTACCTTCATTTCATCCAAATTTCTTCATAAAATGAGCGCTTTAAGTTGAATAGAACAAAAGAACCAGGAAGAATGATTTGTAATTTTTTTCAATATCAAACCGTCTCATGCGTTCCATCTCCTTATGGCAGTAAGGTTTGTAAAAATTACTCGAAAATACTCATTAAAAAGAGAATATTGCATTCATATGCTTTTTGAATCATCTTTTTGAATACAATTGACTTTCCTATCTCACATCCTCTAGGCTAATAAATGAAAATGATAATCTTTATCAATTGGAGGAGTGTTTTATTATGTCCATCAAAACCGTTTCTAAAAATCAGCAATTTTTAGAGCAGCAAAGTCAAAGAGAATCTAATGCAAGGTCTTACCCGAGACGGTTCCCATTAGCCATGCAAAAAGCCGAGGGCATGATCGTGACAGATGCGGATGGCAGAGAGTTTTATGACTGTCTAGCAGGCGCAGGAACACTTGCACTTGGTCACAATCATCCGGTTGTGATAGAAGCTATTGAACGTATGCTTCATGAAAAAAGACCATTGCATACGTTGGACATAACCTCAGAAATTAAAGAAGAATTTGTGAATGAGATTTTTTCTCACCTGCCAGAAGAGTTTGCAAAGAGAGCAAAAATTCAATTTTGTGGACCAACTGGCGGTGATGCCATAGAAGCTGCGATTAAATTAGTCAAGACAGCGACAGGTAATCGTTCCATTCTTTCTTTCCACGGTGCTTATCACGGTGCGACACATGGCACGATGTCATTAAGCGGAAATTTGTCTCCAAAGGAAAGAGTGCAAGGGTTAATTCCAGATGTGCATTTCATGCCTTATCCATATGAATATCGCTGCCCATTTGGTATTGGCGGGAAAGATTCACACCGTATTTCCAGTTCTTATATTGAGCGTGTATTAAATGATCCTGAAAGTGGTATTCTTCCGCCAGCAGGTATGATCTTTGAAGCTGTGCAAGGTGAGGGAGGCTCAATTCCAGCATCTATTGAATGGATAAAAGAAATGAGAAGAATCACAAAAGAAAAAGGCATTCCGCTCATTATCGATGAGGTTCAATCAGGCATTGGCCGAACAGGTAAGATGTTTGCCTTTGAACATGCAGGAATTGTGCCAGACGTTATTGTATTATCTAAAGCCATTGGTGGAAGCCTGCCGCTTTCAGTTGTGATTTATGATCAAGATTTGGATCAATGGAATCCAGGTGCACACATTGGCACATTTAGAGGAAATCAAATGGCGATGGCTGCAGGAACTGCTACGCTTAAATTTATAAAAGAAACCAATCTGCTTGATCATGTAGACCTGTTAGGGAATCGCATGCAGGCTTATTTAAAAGACATTCAAAAAAATGTACCTGCTATCGGTGATGTTCGAGGAAGAGGATTAATGATTGGTGCTGAAATTGTCAATCCAAATGAAAAGCAGGATGTGGATGGAAGTTATCCAGCAAATCCTGAGCTAGCAAGTCTCATTCAAAAGAATTGCTTCGACAAAGGCTTAATTGTAGAGACAGGAGGCCGTTTCGGCAGCGTCATTCGATTCTTACCGCCATTGATCATGACAGAAGAACAGCTTGAACAAGTCATCGCCATTTTCAAAGAGGCCGTTTACGATGCAATCAACTAAAGCTTCTGTGGATTCATTATTTATCAATCAAAGCCAGCTTGGAAGAGAGTCCTTCCGAGCGGCTCTTCATACATCTATCGACAGCTTACTGGATCAGTGGCAAAAAGACCAAGGACCATACAGCGGAATATTGCCTGGGAAATTAGCTGCTAGTGTCGAATCCTTATTTCAGTTTCAACCGTCTGGCGAATCAATGGAATCTGTCTTACAAGATATAAAGCAGCATCTTTTGCCGCATCTCGTTGATGTATCGCATCCTAAATGCTTGGCACATTTGCATTGCCCGCCGCTCATACCTGCTCTTGCCGCAGAGGTGATGGTAAGCTCCTTTAACCAATCAATGGATTCCTTCGATCAAAGCGGTATTGCATCTTTGGTTGAGGAGGAAATTTTAAAGTGGCTATGTGCGAAGTTTTCTTATGGAAATCTAGCAGATGGGACATTTACTAGCGGTGGCACCCAATCTAACTATATGGGACTGCTTCTTGCAAGAGATGCATTTTGTGAAAACACATGGCAATGGAATGTTCAGCAGAAAGGCTTGCCGAGTGAGGCTCACCGCATGAGAATTCTTTGCTCTAAGAATGCTCACTTCACTGTGAAGAAATCTGCATCACAGATAGGCTTAGGGGAGCAGGCAGTTGTTCTAGTAGAGACAGATGAGCATCACCGCATGGACCTCAACGATTTGAAGAAGAAACTTGTTGAGTTAAAGGAACAGGATCTCCTGCCTTTTGCGGTAGTGGCGACTTGCGGGACAACTGATTTTGGCAGTATTGACCAGGTTCGAGATGTGTATGACATCGTCAAGCCATACGGTCTATGGATTCACGCAGATGCTGCTTACGGAGGTGCGCTTATATTAAGCGAAACCTACGGGTGTAAATTAGACGGTATTGAGCTTGCTGATTCAATCACGATCGACTTCCACAAACAATTTTATCAACCGATCTCCTGCGGGGCATTTTTGCTGAAGGATAAAAGACATTTTGGTTTGATCAATTATCATGCAGATTATCTTAACCCAAAGGAAGATGAACTGGATGGAATTCTACATCTCGTCAATAAATCTGTCCAAACGACGCGCCGGTTCGACGCACTGAAATTGCTTCTTTCTCTTCGCCTGATTGGGGAGGAAGGGTTTGGTGACATTATTGACCATACCATTGATTTTGCGAAGGATGTGGCTGCGCTTATCGAGAGAAATGATCACCTTGAAGTGATCAATCCTGAACCAGAAATCAATGCAGTTGTGTTTCGATTTAAGGGGGCGGATGACATCAATAAAATCATCCATCGAACGTTATTCAAATCAGGAACTGCTGTCATTGCGAAAACAGTGGTGGATGGTCAAACATGCTTAAAATTCACTTTGTTAAATCCGAGAACGACAATCACACATATTGAGGAAATCCTTTCTGACATCGTTGATATCGGGATCGCTCATATTCAATCCGGGAGGGTACTACGTTGAGTCAATATAAACAAATGGCTGAAAATGCAACTATGCAAAGCTTTTTAAACTGTTTTTTACGTGAAACAGGAATCGATCGATCTGCAAAAAAAGAGACGAAAGCAGATGGTTCGCTTGTATTCGTGGCAAAACTAGCAAAGCAAGACCTTGAGCTTGTGATTCCGATTCGATATTTTTCATCTGTAGGCCGCCATCTCTTTGATTTTCCGATTCGCTTTCGTCCAAGTGGCAGCGAAAAAGAGGGAACGGTCGTCGATTACACGACACTTGTTGCTTTATGTTCAAAGGAGCTTCTCATTGCATATGGCCGCACAGATGCAGAGGATGAATTCATGCTTCGCATCATTTTAAGCTGCCGAAATATTGAACGATTTTTACGGGAGAGAGAAAGTGATCAAGCTGCTTTATCTCAAGCTGATTTTGAGTACATCGAGGCTGAGCAGTCACTTCTCCTTGGCCATTTAACACATCCTACACCAAAAAGCAGACAAGGAATGACAGAAGAGGAGGAAGCCGTCTATTCTCCTGAGCTGAAAGGAGCTTTCCAGCTTCATTACTTTAAAGCGCACCATTCGATTGTGCTTCAGGATTCGTCTATTTCACAATCTGCGGCAAGCCTCATGTTAGAAGAGCTTTCGCGTCAGGTGCCAGAAGAAACAGAGAGGCTGAATAGGTTAACAGAAAACGGAGAATATGTGCTCATTCCGATTCATCCGCTGCAAGTCAAAGTGGTCATGGAGAAGGCATTCGTGAAGCGTTATATAGAGGAGGGGAAACTGACTTATTTAGGACCGCTCGGGTCTGAATACACAGCGACCTCATCCTTTAGAACGGTCTATCAAAAGGATTCTGCTTACATGCTCAAATTCTCTGTTCCTGTGAAAATTACAAACTCGTTACGCATCAATAAACAAAAGGAACTGGATCGAGGAGTAGAGATGTCCCGCATCTTAAAAACAGAATTAGGCGTTTCTTTATATGAAAAATTCTCTGGATTCCGGGTCATTGAAGATCCTGCATATCTCTCTATTCGAGGAGATGAAGCGGAATCTGGCTTTGAAGTGGTCATTCGTCAAAATCCATTTTTGCATCGTGAAAAAGGCGCAAGCTTAATTGCTGGGCTGTGTCAGGATCATGCGTACGGAGGAAAATCGAGATTAGCAGGAATTATTCATAAACTTGCAGGCGCAGAAGGCAGGTCAACAGAAGCGGTCAGCCAAGAATGGTTTAAACAATATTTGACTATTTCGTTAAAGCCGATGCTCTGGCTGTTTGAAACGTATGGTCTTGCACTCGAGGCCCATCAGCAAAATGCTGTTGTGCAAATGAAGGATGGTTATCCAGAGACCTTCTATTACCGTGACAACCAAGGCTACTATTATAGTGAATCGAAAAAGGATAAGCTCGCGAATCTAGTTCAAAACTTGAGCGTGAGAAGTGAAACCATTTGTGCAGATGATGTAGCCGTTGAGAGACTTCGTTATTATTTCTTCTTTAATCATCTATTTGGTCTCATTAATGGCTTTGGCACGGAAGGCCTTGCAAAGGAAGAAGATTTGCTGGCACTTGTGAGAGATACATTACTCGCTCATGAGGAGACGTACGGAGCATCTGATCTGACTAACAGCCTTCTCCGCTCAAAAGAACTTCCTTCAAAAGCGAATTTGCTGACACGATTTGAAGATATGGATGAGCTGACAGGATCTCTGGAAACACAGTCTCGTTACACGGCTGTCTTGAATCCGCTCTTTTTACATAAGGAGGCGCTGATTGGATGAGGCATCGTATTAGGTTTATTCGCGCTGAATATGAAAGAGACGTTCAGCTTGTCCATAAGTGGATGCAAGAAGAGTACGTTCACCCATTTTGGCATTTGAATATTCCGTTTCCTGCTTTTGAAAAGCATTTTTATCAGGCGATACATGATCCGCATCAAACCCTTTATTTAGGCACGATTGATGGGACACCAATGAGTTATTTTGAGGCTTATAACGTGAAAGGGGATATCATTGAATCCTACTATGAGCCTTCTCCGCATGATCAAGGCATCCACCTGTTAATAGGGGAGCCGGATTATGTGGGGAAAGGATTTGCTGCGCCGCTCCTTCAGGCAATGACAGCATTTCAATTTGAGCAGAACAAACGAACAGAAAAAATCGTTGCTGAGCCGGATATTCGCAATGAAAAAATGATTCATGTATTTGAAAAATGCGGCTTCGAACGTGTAAAACCAGTTACTTTACCCGACAAAACAGGTCTTTTGATGTTTTGTGATCGAGAACGATTCGAAAGGAAGTATAACCATGACGCGGTTCAACAAGCAAAATAATATAGTGGATGTAATTGGGATCGGCATTGGCCCGTTTAACCTGGGGCTTGCCGCATTATCTGAAGAGGTAAATGAAATCAACGCTTTGTTTTTTGAAAGAAGTGAAGCCTTTCACTGGCACCCAGGGATGCTCATTGAAGGGACAACACTGCAAGTCCCATTTTTAGCGGACCTTGTCAGCATGGCAGATGTGAAAAGCAAATATAGCTTTCTCAACTATTTGCAGGAACAAAACCGTTTGTATTCATTTTACTTTCTAGAGGACTTCCATATCCCGCGCAAGGAATACAGTCATTATTGCCGCTGGGTCGCTGACCAGTTAGATTCCTGCCGATTTGGCATGAACGTCGAATCTGTCTCACTGATTGAAAAGGCGGGGGAAAAGCGCTATGAAGTGCATGTCCGTCATGTAAAGAACCAAACTGTAGAGGTGTTTGAAAGCAAACATCTCGTCTTAGGAATTGGCACGCAGCCGGCGATACCCGCATCGCTCCAGCCAGCTTTAGGAGAGAAGGTTTTTCACTCAGCTGACTATTTAAAACGAAAGAAAGAAGGCTGTTTCAAAGGGAAATCTGTAACAGTTATCGGCTCTGGTCAAAGTGCGGCAGAAGTGTTTTATGACATTTTATCAGATGATGAGGCAAAGGATATTCACTGGTTTACACGATCAAAAGGATTTTTCCCAATGGAATATTCAAACCTTGGACTTGAGTATTTCTCCCCTGACTATATTGATTTCTTTTATGAGCTTCCGCAAGCCAAAAAGGATGCGTTATTAAAACAGCAAGACTTGCTTTATAAAGGTATCAGTTCGGCGATGATTCGTGATATTTATCATTTGCTTTATGAACGTTCTGCCTGCGGAAACCAGCTGAACACAGTGCTTCAAGCCATGACAGAGGTCAACTTGATTGAGGAAACAGCGGGCGGGTTATCACTTTCATGCACGCAATGGGTCAAGGAAGAATCCTTTACACATGAGACGGATATTGTCGTATTGGCGACTGGCTACCAATCCGTTCTGCCGCCATTTATCAACCCTATTTCTCATCACATTCAATGGGATGATCAAGGGAGATTCCAAGTTGAACGTGAATATCGTTTGAAAACAAATACGATGGGTGAAAATGATATTTTTGTACAAAATGCAGAGCTTCATACACATGGGGTCGGCGCTCCAGATTTGGGGCTGGGGGCTTATCGAAACAGTGTGATCATCAATGAACTTGCTCGTCAAACTGTGTATCCACTTTATCAAAAGCACGTCTTCCAGACATTTGGTACACACAAGAACGCACACACATTTGAAGAAATCAAAGGATAAGGAGGATGAAGCGATGAGTGTACAAGATGAATTGAAAAAAGCGGTGAATCCTGCTGCTTGGAAAAAGGCAAACCAGCGAATGGTGGCAAAAATGCTGTCTGAATACATGTATGAGGACATGCTTCATCCTATAGAACTGGATTGTAAGGATGGCATCGCGCAGTATGAATTAATCATTCACGAACATAAGAAATATCGTTATCTGGCAAAACCTCGGTTGTTTGATAGTTTTGATACAATCGCTGAATCAATTGAGTACTGTCAAGATGGAAAATGGTCAAAGGATGTCAGTGCCATTGTGTTTTTACTAGACATTCAGCCGATCATTCCAATGTCTTCTGACACAACAGGCCATCTTATCAAAGAGCTTCACCATACTTTGTTAGCCGATGTCCATTTGCTGTCGAAAAAAGCACTTCGTGCGGATGAACTGACAGATACGGATTATGCATGGATTGAAGGAGAAATGACAGGCCATCCTTGGATTGTGTATAACAAAGGACGTATAGGATTCAGCTACGATGATTACTTAGCCTATGCACCTGAACGGCAGGAATGTGTGCAGCTGTCTTGGATTGCTGTACATAGAGAGCTTGCGACATTCCATGCAGTCGATCATGAAAACTATGAGCAGGTGATCGCCAAAGAATTAGATGAAGTCACGATTCGTCAATTTCAGCGTGTGTTAAAGGATGAAGGACTGAATGCAGCTGACTATTATATGATGCCTGTTCATCAGTGGCAGTGGACGCATATGATTATTCAGCATTTCCCTGAAGATTTGGCCTTGCGCCGGATTGTGTATTTGGGAGAGGGGCTGGATCAATATATCCCGCAGCAGTCGATCAGAACCTTTACAAATATCTCAAATAAAGACAAGCATCATATTAAACTGCCAATGAGTATTTTAAATACGCTCGTGTACCGTGGACTCCCATCAGAACGTACGGTCATTGCCCCGCGCATTACAGCGCATATTAAAGGAATTGCTGATCAAGACTCATTTTTATCTGATGTGTGCCGCGTCATTTTACCAGGTGAGAATGCAAGTATCAATGTCGATCATCCATACTACAGCAAACTGCCTGGTGCGCCGTATCAATATCTTGAGATGCTCGGTGTCATTTTTAGAGAAAGCATTTATACGTACTTAGAAGAAGGGGAGAGCCCTGTTACACTTGCGGCACTTACTTACGAGGATCATGAAGGTGAGCCGTATATCAAGCAGCTGATTGAAAAATCAGGTCTCTCAGCAAAAGAATGGATGGCGAAGTTCTTCCATGTCGTGATGCCGCCGCTGCTGCACTTTATGTATCAATACGGCACAGTCTTTTCACCGCATGGGCAAAATACAATTCTTGTGTTAAAAAATCATCAGCCGCATCGTTTGGCGATCAAAGATTTCGTTGATGATGTGAATATAAGTGACCAGCCGCTGCCTGAATTAGCTTCACTAGAAGAAGATTTAAAAGAAGTGCTGCGAAGTGAGCCGCCAGAAGGTCTAGTACAATTTATCTTTACAGGATTATTTATTTGCAATCTGCGTTATGTATCCAACGTATTAGACAATCACAATCTGTTAGATGAAACGACTCTTTGGCGTTTGCTTGCGGAAGAAATTCAGCAGTATCAAAAGCAATTTCCGCAGCTAAAAGACCGTTTTGAATTATTTGATCTATTCCAGCCGAAGCTGACAAAGCTTTGCTTAAATCGTAATCGAATGATTGATTATGGCTATGGAGATGGTGATGACCGCCCGCATGCTTCAGAGCATGGGAAGGTCACAAATGCACTCGCTCATGTTCTTTCGTCAGTTGGGGAGAAGTAATAGAAAAGCTGTAGACATTAAGTGTCTACAGCTTGTTTGTTTTTTAAGAAAATGCTTGAGAGGCAAGAAAATAGAAAAGGGCGGGATCATTTAGTTTTTCTTTCCCGCGAATCATCATAAAATGGGCTACGTTTGTTTTCGTAAATCCTGCTTCAACAAGTGTTTCATGCAGGCGCTCAGCAGTTTCTTCCTGCATATCTATACGAATTGCCCCTGAATAAGACGAGATGAGTGATTGGATGAGCGAGAGAGCGGTTTGTTCATCGTTTGCTGTAAGCGGTCCAATCATTAGATTAGCAGGGGTTTCGATGCCAAATGCAAAGCCAGTTGTTTCATGATGCTCATTCTTTGCGCTCAGCCGGAACGATGCTCGTTCCATTCGCTTTCTTATAAAGCTTGATCGATTGGTGCCTGCACCTTTTTCGTCAAGTGCTTCAATAGACGGAAGGTCCGCTTCATCAGCAGGAGAAAGGTGAATCCCGCCTGACACACGAAAAGCCGATGGATTCGTGGTCTGTGCTTTGTATGTATGAATATAGCCGGCCGTTTGAAATCCGATTTTTTCGTAAACGGGCTGTCCTTGTACAGTAGCAGTTAAAACGACAGGAACACTTTGATCGCTCCGGCGAAGCAGGGTGTCAATCATTTTCCGCGCAAGGCCTAAGCCGCGATGCGTCTCAGATACAATAACGGCACCAATTGATGCTGCTTTATCATATTGGAAAAGTCCCGCACATGAGATCACTTGTCCATCTGTTGTTGAAAAACCTGTAAAATATCCGTTTGTTAAAAGAGATGTAAGCTCATCCTCATTGTAATCAGGCCAGTCGACCTCTTTTGACAATGCGATAAGATCGGGTATGTCATCAAGTGTTAAAGTTCGTTGTACAACGTTTTCCAATACAATGCAACTCCTTCTTAGCTGATTTCATCTATATGTATCGTACCATATGAAGGCATAAGAAAAAGGAAAAGGAAGATCCTTTTCCTCTCAGCGTGTATCAAAAAAGAACCCCCAATGACGGAGGTTCTAGTCTTAATGAACATTAAAATATCGAGCTTCAGGGTGGGAAACGACGATCGCAGAAACAGATGCTTCAGGTTCCATCATGAATCCTTCTGTCAGATGGATGCCGATTTTTTCAGGCTGAAGCAGCTTGAACAGCTTTTCCTGGTCCTCAAGATTTGGACACGCTGGATAACCAAAGGAATAGCGCTGCCCTTGATATTTCGCTTGGAATCGTTTTTCCATTGTAAAATCGACTGGGTCAGGGAATCCCCATTTGTCACGAATCACTTGGTGGGTTCTTTCAGCCAATCCTTCTGCAAGCTCAAGTGCCAGAGCTTGGACAGCATGCATTTTTAAATAATCTCCTTCCTGCTTAAATTGCTGCGCGACTTCACGTATACGCGCGCCGGCTGTGACGGCGAATAAGGCAATATAATCTTTCTCGTTTTCATCACTTTTCCGTACATAATCAGAAATAGAGCGGTACGGGAGCTTCTCCTGCCTTGGAAATTGGAACGTTTCAATGATGCGGTCAGGTTCTTCAGGATCATAAATATGCAAATCATTTCCGTCTGAACTGGCAGGGAAGAATTGATACACAAATGCTGGCGCAAACCAGTTTTTCTCTCTGCCTTCGTTTAGAAGATCTGTGACAAGCTGTTTTAATTCCAATGCTTTTGGGTGCTGTTCAGCTAATAAGGTTTTGACCTTTCCCTTTAAACCGAGATGATGACCAATGAGCATTTGTTCATTCACATATGGCATAATATGATGCAAATCGATGTCCCTCACATAATGGCGTGTGGTATTTTCTGGTGTAAATACCGGTGCTTGCGGGAGAGATGCGCGTTTTTCTAGTAATTCAATGACAGCTTTCGGCTGCTTTCCTTCTTTCTCCTTGATAGGTGCCGCTGGCTCTTCTGGCGGCTTTGTTTGAAATTGCAGTGGATTTGCTTTTAACTCATTGGCTAATGACAGTCCGTCCATAGCATCTTTTGCATAAAGAACAGGCCCATCATAATGAGGCGAAATTTTCATCTTTGTAAATTTACGAGAAAGGGCAGCACCGCCGACCAAAATAGGAACAGAAATGTTTGCTTTTTGTAAATCCTGAGCGGTTAGTACCATTTGCTGTGCGGACTTTACAAGTAATCCTGATAATCCAATCATATCTGGTTTTTCCTTTTGCACAGCTTCAATCAATGTTTGAGGAGTCACCTTGATGCCGAGGTCGACCACTTGAAAGCCATTATTGCTCAAAATGATGTCGACAAGGTTTTTCCCGATATCATGGACATCTCCTTTTACAGTCGCAAGAAGAATCTTTCCTTTCCCGCTTGCATGCTGCTTTTCCATATATTGCTCAAGAAACGAAACAGATGCTTTCATGACCTCTGCCGATTGGAGTACCTCGGCTACGATCAGTTCGTTTTGATTAAAA
The DNA here is from genome assembly GCF_014250435.1 of Bacillus sp. PAMC28571. Taxonomy (NCBI): domain Bacteria; kingdom Bacillati; phylum Bacillota; class Bacilli; order Caryophanales; family Bacillaceae; genus Bacillus; species Bacillus sp. PAMC28571. The sequence goes on from NZ_CP060191.1 coordinate 817,714, forward strand.
AGACGACCAACTTCAGCCATTCCCTGCATTAACGGGCCATTGATGATATGAAGCGGCGATTCATAATGCTCCAAAGCAAGGGCTAGATCATCGATGAGACCTTCTTTCGTTCCCTCGACGACGTAGAGCGCCAGCCTTTCATCAAGTGATAAGGAGATCTTTGGTTTTTTCTCCGTTTTCTTTTTGCCGCGGTAAAATTTGGTGAATTCAGCCAGTGTTTGATCATTTGTTTCATAAAGCAAGGTTTCAGCTAGTTTGATTTCTTCCTTTGGAATGGAAGCGAAGCGTTCAAGCTTTTCTGTATTGACAATGGCATAGTCAAGCCCTGCTTGCACGCAGTGATACAAATAGACGGCATTTAAGATTTCTCTGCCAACAGGCGGAAGTCCGAAAGATACGTTGCTGATGCCTAAAATAGTGAGGCACTCAGGCAGGGTTTCCTTGATCATTTTAATGCCTTTGATTGTTTCTTCAGCGGCGCCAATATATTGTTCGTCTCCAGTGCCTACGGGAAAGACAAGCGGATCAAAAATGATGTCACTTGCGGGAATTCCATACTTCCTCGTTAGCAAATCGTGAGAACGTACAGCAATTTCAAGCTTTCGTTCTGCTGTCACGGCCATTCCTATTTCATCAATCGTGCCAACAACAAGTGCACCGCCATACAGCTTCACAAGAGGAAGAATCTCTTCAAAGCGTTCCTCGCCATCCTCAAGGTTGATGGAATTGATGATGGCTTTCCCTTGAGAATAGGTGAGTGCCTTTTCAATCACGTGTTTATCCGTTGAATCAATGACAAAAGGGGCTTTCACCTTTTTCATGGCTTCTTGTAAAAAGCCTTCCATGTCTGCTGCCTCATCACGGTCTGGGTCGGCGAGACACACATCAACGACGTGAGCGCCATTTTTCACTTGAGCACGAGCAATTTCTGCTGCTTCTTCAAACTTTTGTTCCGCAATGAGCCGTTTGAATTTGCGAGAACCAATGACATTGGTCCGTTCGCCTACAAAAAGAGGACGCATCGAATCCTCATAAATAAGGGGCTCAATTCCTGATACGGTATGCTGCGGTGATTCGCAATTGATACGACGCGGCTGAAGTGTGCGTACTTCATCTGACAATGCTTGAATATGCGCAGGTGTAGTCCCGCAGCAGCCGCCGACGATATTTAACCAGCCTTCCTTAGCAAAGGCGGCGATTTTCTTAGCAAGAGAGGCAGGGGATTCATGATATTGGCCTTCTTCATCTGGGAGACCAGCATTCGGATAGCAGCTCACCGCTGACTTTGCGATGGAGGAGAGCGTGCGGATATGGTCTGTCATAAATTCTGGACCAGTCGCACAGTTAAGGCCCACACTGATGGGTTTCATATGCTCAAGAGAGATATAAAAGGCTTCAATATCCTGACCAGCAAGGGTGGTGCCCATCGGTTCAATCGTTCCTGATACCATGAGTGGTAATTGAATGCCCGTCTGCTGAAAGGCTTCTTGAATCCCTTTGAATCCAGCTTTTACATTCAGCATATCTTGGCTTGTTTCTAAAAGAAGGGCATCACACTTTCCGTCAATCAGAGCGCGGGCCTGCTCTTCATAGTTTCTGACGAGCTCACTAAAGGTTGTGCCGCCTGTCACAGATAATGTTTTCGTTGTTGGGCCCATTGCGCCTACAACAAAACGAGGCTGCTCCGGTGTGGAGGAACGGTCTGCTTCTGCCTTTGCCAGCCGCGCAGCTCGAACATTGAGTTCATAGGCAAGATGGCCAAGCCCATATTCATCAAGGACGAGCTCTGTCGCGCCGAACGTATTTGTTTCAATGAGGTCAGCATTTGCTTCGAGGTACTCCCTATGGATCTTAGAGATGATGTGAGGGGCTGTCACATTCAAATACTCGTTACAGCCCTCATACTCTTCTCCGCCAAAGTCCTCTGCTGTCAGGTTGGCGTTTTGAATCATTGTGCCCATTGCCCCATCAAGCACGAGGATGCGTTTTTTGAGCTGTTCAGTGATAGTTGACATGGACATTAGACTCCTTTTCTTTCTGATGGATGTAGGTGGTCAGTTCTGCTGTTAAATCTGATCGAAGGAAAGGAGTAATTAAATAAATGCCATTAAACAATTCGCAGGCTGTATCTAATAAAGAGCGGGCAATCGCTAAGCCTTCTGCTCGCTGCTTTTCTTTATCCTCGCCAGCTTTGGCCATAATGTCACGAATAGAATCAGATAATTTGATGCCTGGAATTTCGTGATGAATAAACTCGGCGTTTCGGCTGCTTGTTAATGGCATAATGCCGATGTAAATCGGTTTATCCAAGTGGCGGCTTTCCTCATGAATTTTCACAAGCTGTTCCTCAGAATAAACAGGCTGTGAAATAAAATAATCAGCACCGTATTCGATTTTTTTCTCAAGACGTTTGACTGCTTTATCAATATGGCGCACATTTGGGTTAAACGCGCCAGCCACTGAAAAATTGGTCTTTTTGCCAAGGGGCTTTCCTGAGAAAGAAAGGCCTTCGTTAAACTGTTTGATGAGACGAATCAAATCAAAGGAGGTTAAATCATATACAGATGTTGCACCTGGGAAGTCCCCAATTTTAGATGGATCGCCTGTGATCGCTAAAATATCGGTTAATCCAAGGGTGTCGAGCCCCATTAAATGAGATTGAAGGCCAATCAAATTACGGTCGCGGCATGTGATATGAACAAGAGAACGCATATCGAGCTGCTGCTTTAATAATGCGCCGCAAGCGACATTGCTAATGCGCGGAGTCGCAAGAGAATTATCGGCTAACGTCAATGCGTCAATGCCAGCATCCTTTAATTCATTTGCAGCAACGAGAAATTTTTCGAAGTTCAGCTTCTTCGGCGGATCAAGCTCTACGATAATCGAACGTTTTTTCACAGCCAGCTCATCAAGACCTGGTTCAGTGCGCTGATCTTGGATGGAAATGATTTCTTCTTTTAACACCTTTACTTCTTTTTCAGTGATCGGTGCTAAATCTTTGACCGCTTCAGCCATTGCGCTAATATGCTGAGGTGTTGTTCCGCAGCAGCCTCCGATAATACGTGCGCCCTGATTTCTAAATTCAAGTGCACTTTTTCGGAAATAATCGTTATCTGTATCATAGACGAGTCTGCCTGCTTCAAGAGAGGGGAGACTGCTGTTAGGATAGACAGATAAATGCGAATTTTCCAAAAGTGGAACGCCCTCTAGTGCCTGAATCATGTGATAAGGGCCCAGCCGGCAGTTGATGCCGACAACATCTGCACCAAGAGATGATAACTCAGATAAACCATCCTTCAGCGGGGTACCATCCTGCAAAACGCCTTGTTCATGCATAGAGACGTTCATGACAATCGGAAGAGTCGTTTCTTTGCGGGCAATTTGGAGAACAGCCTTTGCTTCTTCTATGTCATAATACGTTTCAAGCAACAATCCGTCAGGTTCTTCATTTAATAGGATGTACAGCTGCTCTCTAAAGCTTCGTTTGATTTCTTCTATAGAGTAGGCATTTTTGTTAAACGTCCGAATGCCGCCAATTGTTCCGAGTACATAAGCAGAGCCTGCGGCTGCTTTTGCAATTTGTACCGCTTTTGTATTGATGCGTTTCGTTTCTTCCTCTAAGCCGTAGCGGGATAGTTTAATATAATTCGCACCGTATGTGTTCGTTTGGATGATGTCAGCGCCTGCCTGCACATATGCTTCGTGCACGCGTTTCACTTCATCCTCTTTCGATAAATTTAATTCTTCAAAGCAGCGGTCAATGCCGTAAGAGTATAAAAGTGTTCCCATCGCTCCGTCAGCTATCAGTACGCGGTTTTGTAAGTCTTGTAATAGGCCCATTGTATTCCTCCTTATTTCTATGTAACAAAAAAAGCCTTCTGATAAGAAGAAGACTTTTTGGCTGTATCGTAATTCTTCTCCTTATCTTCCAAGCAGTTGCTTGCTGGATTTAGCACCTTGGTCATAGAAAATAAATTTCTACTACACCGGTTGCTGAGGCTTCACAGGGCCAGTCCCTCTGCCTCTCTTGATAAGAAAGCAATATGAACATGTCAATGAATTGAACTTCCATCAACTGTAACGAAAAATGCAGAAATAATCAATGGAAAATTTGAAATTTATCGAAAATTTATAAATTGGACATCAATTGGCAAATCAGCCTTGCGCATAAGAGAAATCACCTCTTGTAAATCATCTTTATTTTTCCCTGTCACACGCACTTGGTCATCTTGAAATTGTGATTTCACTTTGATGCCAGACTGCTTGATAAGCGCGTTAATCTTTTTGGCGTTGTCTTGATCAATCCCGCTGATGAGCTTCGCACGCTGGCGCACTGTACCGCCTAGGGCATGCTCAGTTTTTCCGTAATCGATGTTTTTAGTTGGAACATTTCGTTTGATCAGTTTTGTCACAAGCACATCTTTTAGCTGCTCAAGTTTGAAGTCATCATCAGAGATGAGAACGAGCTCTTCTTTTTCGAGAGAAATATCACTTTTACTTCCTTTAAAATCATAACGGTTTTTAATTTCTTTCAGTGCTGCTTGAACAGCGTTTTGCACTTCAGGCAGTTCAACCTTCGATACAATGTCAAATGAGCTTTCTTTTGCCATCACACATGACCTCCAAGTTTAGATATTGCGTCTATTTTATCATGCAAATAGCAGAAGAAGAAAACTTTATCAAAGAGTACAGCCGCCAGCCGTATAAATCGTGTCCAGTTTGTCCACTTTAGCTAACAGAACTAGAGATGTTCATGCGGGGAGAAGTATAGTAGAATAGAGTGAATCAAAAGATGAACGAACGCTCTTTTATGGGCAGATAGGAAGGAAGAGAACATGAGACCAGGTGAGCAACTGACCTTGCAAATAGAGAATGAAATGGAATACGGCTACTTTTTGACAGACGGTGAAGATTCTGTCCTCTTACACCGCAGTGAAATGACAGAAGATATTGGTGACCGAGATGAAGTAGAGGTCTACTTATATGTAGATCATGAAGAAAGACTCGCTGCCACGATGAAAATACCTACAATTAACGCACATACATACGGCTGGGTAGAAGTCGTGGACGTGGTAGAAGACATGGGCGCATTTGTCGATGTTGGGCTGTCAAAGGATGCACTTGTTGCAACAGAACACCTCCCGCCTTTTGAGGAAGCATGGCCAAAAAAAGGAGACAAACTCTACTGTATGCTGAAAGTCACAAGCTACGGCAGAATGTTCGCAAAACCAGCCACAGAAGACGTGATCAGTGAATTGTTCACTGAGGCACCAGAAACCTTAATGAACAAAGAAATCACTGGAACCATTTATCGTTTAATTGCGACAGGTTCCTTTATGCTGACAGATACAGGCGTGCGAGGGTTTATTCACCGCACGGAACGAAAGGAAGAGCCAAGATTAGGATCGACCGTTACAGGACGCGTCATTGCAGTGAAAGAGGATGGAACCGTAAACGTTTCTCTGCTTCCTAGAAAACAGGATGCATTATCTGTCGATGCAGAAGAAATTTTAACCTATATGAGAACAAGAAATGGCGCCATGCCTTATGGAGACAAAAGTGATCCAGAGGATATCCGCGAAAGATTTCAAATGAGCAAGGCAGCCTTTAAACGAGCACTAGGTCATCTCATGAAAAATGATCTAGTTTACCAAAAAGAAGGCTGGACATACGAGAAAAAGTGAGCATTTGCTCACTTTCAGCGTGTAGACAAACCCTCGCATTCGCCCGCAGGTCTGCGCTCCGGTGCTCACGAATGTCAAATTCGCTCCGCTCCTGTGCTCGTCCTTCCTAGACTGCAAAGGTTTTCTATTACGCTGAAAAGAAGACAAAAGGCTAAAATCAAGATCATTTTAGCCCTTTGTCAACAATCTAAAAGTGAGCATTCGCTCACTTTTTTATTTTTGTCTTAAATAATGGATTTTTTCTATGAAAAAAGTCATGAAAAACCTTCACTATATCATTGAAACAACGCCCCTCAAATCCGATAAAAAAGGAGTAAGGATGATAAAAGGAGTGTGTTTTTGGATGAAAGTGAAAATATCATTACTTCTGATGGCAGCCATGCTTATGGTGCTCGCCGCATGCGGTAATCAACAGGAAGGGGCGCCAAAATCAACTGCGAAGCATATTGGCGTTATGCTCACAGATGATGGTCTTGGTGATCAATCATTTAACGATTCATCATTTAAAGGATTAGAAAAAGCACGTGATGAGCTTGGCATTGAATTTGATTATAGAGAAATTGCAGAAACTGATACATATGAAAAAGGGCTGACAGAGCTAGTGAAAGATGGAAATGATCTCATCATTGGTGTAGGTTTCAGTATGCAAGAAGACCTAGAAAAAGTCGCGAAGAAATATCCGAAGAAGCAGTTCCTGCTTATTGATGCCGTATCTGAGCTGAAAAATGTGACCTCTGTGACGTTTAAAGAAGAGCAAGGCAGCTATTTAGCGGGGGCACTTGCTGCAATGACAACGAAAAGCGATGTCATTGGATTTGTTGGCGGTGTTGACGCAGATGTCATCCATCGTTTTGAAAAAGGATTTCAAAAAGGCGCCAAATCAGTCAATCCAAAAATCAAGATTTTATCCACCTATGCCGGTACGTTTAGTGATGCAGGCAAGGGGAGTAAAATAGCCAAAGACATGATCAAAAAGAAAGCAGACGTTCTATATGCCGCAGCCGGCTACTCAGGTGTCGGTGTATTAAAAGAAGCGCAGTCACAGGGTAAATATGCTATTGGTGTAGACAGCGATCAGTACTATACTGCTGAAAAAGCGGTCATTTCGTCTATGGTGAAAAAAGTCGATGAAGTGGTCTATCAATTCAGCGAACAGCTCGTTAAGAACAATCAAATGAAAAGCGGGCATGTTGTCTATGACTTAAGCAATGATGGAATCGATATGGCAAAAATCCGGATCCTGAAAAATGCTGAGACACTGACCAAAAAAATAAATGGTCTGAAGCAGACGCTGCTAAAAGAAGAGGGGGACGCATCATGAGCTTACGCGTCAAAATTTTACTCAACTCACTTACCTCACTTCTTTTAGCAGTTGGCGTTATCGCCTTTATCATTGTCAGCATGACAAAAATCCAATCATCAAATGAGACAGATGTTCAAACCTTATTAAATGTACAAAAAACGAAGGCAAGCTTTGAAAGTGTCGAGCAAGCCATGACCAATTATTCGATGACACTCTCAGATGAACAGCTAGAGATCGTTCAAAACGATATTTCTACAGCAAAAAAACAGCTGCAAACGTTAAACAAACATGCAGGAAATATGAACAAAGAGGCATTAACAAGGTTAAATTCAAAATATGACACGTGGACCAAGGAAGCCAACAATGCCATTGGTGAAAAAAACGCATCGGATGCAAGACGTGTGGCAGCAAGAATTGATGGCGTTTTAAACGATGTGCATACGATGAATAAAAGGGCAGAAGAAGCGTATAAACAAAATCTAGAGGCTGCAGCAGACAATGTCCAATGGATTATCACAAGTGCACTCGTCTCAGCCCTCACACTGATTGTCATTGCCGTCTTTTTGAATATTGGATTAACGCGATCCATCGTGACACCCATTAAATCACTATCCTACAGAGCAAAGCAGATCGCAGAAGGCAATCTTGCTGTGGAGCGGATGGATATTCAGCGCAAGGATGAAATCGGCGGCTTGAATGAATCCTTTAATCAAATGACAGATCAGCTGATTAGTCTGATTAAAGAAATCAGCAATGTCTCAAGCCGAGTAGAGACATTCTCGATCCACCTGAATGATGAAAACAAAAAGATGATGGAGTCTGCGAATCAAGTATCTGTTTCGACAGACGAAATGGCCAATGGATCACAAGCGATTTCAGAAGATCTCCAGCACGGCGTCAGCTTGATTGAGAAAATGGACCAGCATGGACGTAAAAATTCCGAACGCTCACAAACGGTCATCCGCAGTACAGAGGATGCCATCGAAGCCGTAGAAAGCGGAAAGCACACGTTAACAGAAACAAAAAAAGCGATTGAAAAAAATACACATGCGACGAAACAAATTGAAGAATCAGCAGGAGAATTCACGCAATACGCCAGCGGAATCTCGGCCATGGCCAAAACGGTTTCTGACATTGCGGACCAAACAAACCTGCTTTCCCTAAACGCAGCCATTGAAGCGGCAAGAGCAGGCGAAGCTGGAAAAGGCTTTGCTGTTGTAGCAGATGAAATTCGTAAGCTTGCCGATGAATCGTCTAATGCAACAAGACAAATCTTTGACATGGTCAGTCATATTGAAAGAGGCATTCAATCCATTAGTCAAACTGTCCAAGAAGGGGTCAAGCTTTCACTTCAGCAGCAGGATGCGATGGACAAAACCTCACACTCCTTTGAAGATATAGAAACAAAAGCGCAGCATATTAAACAAGAAATGGCGGTCTTAAATGACCAAATTATGCAATCAACAGAACTTGGCGGACAAGTGCTGCACTCGATTGAAAATATTAGTGCAGTGGTAGAAGAAACAGCAGCTGGCAGCGAAGAAATTTCTGCCTCAGCCAATGAACAGCTACAATCGTTCCATCAAATGAACAAACAGGTCGAAGAATTGATGAGTATGACGGCGAGGTTAAATGAAACCGTCCAGCGATTTAAACTTTCATAAGAAAAGCACCCTTCCCGTGTTGTGTCAGGGAAGGGTGCTTTTTATGTCATTTGCCTGTAAAAAAGATCGCAAGCGTACTAGGTCCTGAATGGGACCCAACAGCGGCGCCGATGATCTGAATATCAATTTCCTTTGGATGAAATTCGGCTTCGATCAGCTGTTTCATGTCTTCCGCCAGTGCAGGATCATCACCATGACTAATACCAACCGTTTGGTTCGACCAATCCGTTCCGCGTTCTTTCATTAGTTCAATAATGCGTTTTAGCAGCTTTTTACGTCCGCGGATTTTTTCAAGCGGGATGAGTTTTCCATCTTCGACATGTAAAATGGGCTTAATGCTTAACAAACCGCCAACAAATGCGGACGCTTTACTGATTCTTCCGCCTCTTGCTAAATACGATAAATCGTCTACAGTAAAAATATGTTGTAAAGATTCACAAAAATGCTTTACAGACGTTTCAATTTCTTGTATTGTATTTCCGTCAATGGCAAGTGATTGAGCGTGTTTGACAGCAAGCCCATAGCCGAGTGAAGCGCATTTAGAATCAATGATTCGTAAATCAAAATCAGGGTATTCTTCCTTCACTTCGTTTGCCATCATCACAGCTGTCTGGTATGTACCTGAAAGCTCTGATGAAAAAGCGACATAGATGGCAGATGTATGGGTTTGAGCGGCAGAAACAAAGGTTTCCTTGATCCGGTTTGGTGAAGCCTGTGACGTTTTTGGACTGGCTCCTTGTCTCATCGCATCAAATACTTGTTTTGGTTCAATGGTGATCAAATCCTCAAATTCCTGCTCGCCAAGTAATACGCGGAGCGGAATGAGCGTTATGTTATGTTCATCATAATAAGAAAGAGGCAGATCAGCAGCACTGTCTGCTATGATATGAACAGTCATATAAATCCCTTCTTTCTAAAAAATAAGCCATATTTTACATCTTTTTAGCCTAACTATATCATAGAAATCATCTTTTCGTGTTCAAATTCTAAATTTTAGGGAAAACCATAGAGAGAATGGTAAGTGGAGGAATGACAACATGTTCATTGGAGAAGCAAAAAAACTCATTGTCGTCGTTATTGGTGCATTACTCAATGCGATTGGACTGAATTTATTCTTAATCCCAGCTGACGTATATGCGAGCGGTTTTACAGGGGTAGCCCAGCTGTTATCCAGCTTAATCGATCAATATGCTCCATTTTATGTATCAACAGGGATTCTATTATTTATTTTAAACATTCCAGTTGGTATTTTAGGCTGGATGAAAGTTGGCCGTTCCTTTACTTTGTACAGCATCATCAGTGTTGCGCTGACGACCATTTTCCTTGGTATTTTACCAGAAACGAGCGTTTCCCACGATATTTTATTAAATGCTGTGTTTGGCGGTGTCATATCCGCAGTAGGGATTGGGATCACGCTCAAATACGGGGCATCAACAGGCGGACTCGACATTGTTGCTATGGTTTTAGCGAAATGGAAGGATAAACCGGTTGGCACGTATTTCTTCATTTTAAATGGAATCATCATTTTTACAGCAGGATTATTACAAGGTTGGGAGAAAGCATTATATACCCTTGTCACATTATATGTGACCACAAGGGTCATTGATGCCATCCATACAAGACATGAGAAGCTGACCGCGATGATTGTCACGAAGAAAGCAGATGAAATCAAAGAGGCCATTTATGGAAAAATGGTCAGAGGCATTACAACTGTACCTGCAAAAGGCGCATTCACCAACGAGCCAAAAGAAATGATGGTGATCGTCATTACAAGGTATGAGCTATATGAACTTGAACAAATTATTAAAGAAGTCGATCCAAAAGCCTTTACAAATATTGTGCAGACAACCAATATTCTTGGATTTTTCAGACGAGACTAAAAGGTGGGTAGCAGATGAAAAAAGGGTTGGTGCTTCTTCTCATTCTATTGGTTTTAGCCGCTTGTGGACAACAAAAAAAGGATGAACCAGACAAGGAGGTATCCGGTCAAATGGGAGAAAAAACGGTTGAGCTCACAGTAGACCCCGTCCAGAAAGGTTCTTCAGTTCAATTTAACATGTCACTGAAAAATGAATCAGATCGAGATTTTGAATTTACCTTTAACACAAGCCAAAAATTCGAGCTTAGTGTGTATGACGAAAACGGGAATGAACAATACCGCTATTCGAAAGACCGTATGTTCACACAGGCCATCCAAACTTTTGTACTGAAAAAAGGTGAGGCCTATGATTTTCAAGATACATGGTCAAACGGTGTAAAGCCCGGAACATACGAAGCAGTCGTAACGTTTAAAGGAAAAGCAGAAGGGCTGAAACAAATCACGGAGAAGAAAACATTCCAAGTCAAATAAGCAAGGGAATCAAAAAAGCTGTCCACCTAATGTGGCCAGCTTTTTTATGTTAGAGATCATCGAGCAAGTCTTGGAAGGTATGCAGCTGGTTTCTTTCTGCATCTGTCGAATTGGCAAATGCAGAGGATACGGCATTTTTCGCTCGCTTGACTGCCTGTTGACGCTCTAACCCAGATGAAAATGAAGAAGTAAGAGCTTCTTCAGTAAACGATTTGGCTTGATCAAAAAGTTCGTTTCTCACAATGAACCTCCAGAAGCATCAGTCTTCATATTCCCTCTGTCTGACGCTTCTTCAAGTGTCGAACGATAAGGAAAACGTGCGTCATGAAGACTGACTGAATCTTTACCTTGTTGTATAAAGCGTTTCGATTTGCTTCTTTTACCCATTCGGAATCCGCCCCTTTACACAAGCTGACAGGACAACCTGTCTAACGGTAGTATGCCCGCTTCCATCTGCTATGTATGAATGGAAAAATTAAAGCGAGAAGTAATTCGTTAGAAACTTTGCAATCCCGTCTTGTTCATTTGTATCAGTGACTTCATTTGAGACACGTTTCACGGCATCAATGCCGTTGCCCATTGCTACACCGCATCCAGCAAATTCAAGCATTTCTAAATCATTGTCTTCATCTCCGAATGCCACAATCCGCTCCTTAGGAACACCGTAATAATCACTGATCTTTTGCAGTCCAACGGCTTTGTTCATGCCTGTTTTAATGATTTCAATCACGTGCCACGGGGCAGCCCAGCGCCTGTGATCAATCACTTCTGCATGAACATCTGATAAATAGCTTCGAATGGCTCCAACGTCCTCTTCTTTTGCATGAATTAACACGCTCGTCACATTCTCTCCAAGGTTGTCCCTAAGGTCTCCAACAGTGACTTTGTTTGCATTCATATTAAAGATATCAATGAGTTTTTCATCATGATAATGGAAATACAAATCGTCTAACACTTCAGCTAACACATTGTGCACTTTATACTCTTCACTAATGTCTACAAGCTGTTTGACCACTTGAAGATCAAGTGACGTATGAAATCTGCCCCATTTTTCATCAAGAGGATGATGGACAAACGCTCCGTTAAAATTCACAATGGGTGAATCAAGCTGTAATTGCTGATAATAAGGAGAGCTGGATCGAAATGGCCGGCCTGTTGATATACAGACGTGATGACCGCTGTCTCTCACTTTTTGAATGACGTCAAGTGTGTGCGCAGAAATGGTTTTATCATCTTTTAATAATGTGCCATCCAGGTCAAGTGCGATTAGATAAGGTTTAGTCTCCATAAAATCTCCTTTGATCTGTAAGTGATAGGAGGCAATTTCATGTTAGCGCCTCTATCTATAGTGTATCTTTATCACATCTTTGTTGTCTACATGTTAAAATAAACAAAGACGGGAATGATAAAGGAGGATTCATAGGCTGTGATCACCATTGATGAGCAAATTACGCGCGATATTCCATTTTTACATATCGTAAAAGCTGAAAATAAAGACAAACCGCTGCCGCTTGTATTTTTTATTCATGGATTTACAAGTGCACGCGAGCATAATTTACACTTCGCCTTCCATTTGGCGGAAAAAGGCATGAGAGTCATTTTGCCTGACTGTGCTTATCATGGTGTAAGATCAGAAAACCTCAGCTTAGAGGAACTGGCATCAAAGTTCTGGGAAATTGTCCTGAACGAAATTCGTGAAATCGATATACTTAAAACATACTTTCAAGAAAAACAATTGATTGAAGCCGATCTGATAGGCGTTGCGGGTACATCCATGGGCGGCATCACCACCTTTGGTGCACTTGCCAAGCATGATTGGATCAAAGCCGCTGTCAGCTTGATGGGAAGTCCAAACTATACGACGTTTCTAAAAGCACAAATCATGGACATGCGTCACAAAGGGTTAATGAAAGACATTACAGACGAAGAGGTTCATCTGCAATTAGACGCCCTGCGCCCATATGATTTAACGCTGCAAACGGATCGATTAAACAAAAGACCGCTCTTATTCTGGCATGCTGAAAATGATCCTGTCGTCCCTTACCGGCATGCAAAATCCCTATATGATGAGTTAGCGGCCACACAATATAAGCAGGATCCGCATCTGATTCGCTTTATTACTGATGGAAAAGCAGGCCATAAAGTCTCAAGACAAGCGATGTTTGAAACGATTGACTGGTTTGTGACACATCTGAAAAGCACAAACGTTTAGTCATAAGAAAAAGTACGTTATACTAATGGAAAAAGGAGTGGATATCATGGATGAAGCATTGAAAGAAAATATTTTAGGCGCCCTAGAACAGGTGATTGACCCTGAGCTGAATGTCGACATTGTCAACCTTGGACTTGTCTATGATGTCGATCTTGATGAGAATGGAAAAGCGGATATCACCATGACCTTAACATCAATGGGTTGTCCTCTTGCACCAATTATCGTGGATGAAGTCAAAAAAGCATTACGTGATCTTCCAGAAGTAAAAGAAACAGAAGTTCACATCGTATGGAATCCGCCTTGGACACGAGACAAAATGTCAAGATACGCAAAAATTGCGCTCGGTATTCAATAAGCAAAAATGCCTGGTATGAGTTGAACTCATGCCAGGTTTTTTTATGAAAAATTAAGGTGGAGGAGGAGAGTAGCTTGATATAATGGATGTAATTTTATAGAACGGAGTACCTATCATGAAACAAAAATGGCTATGGATCGTTCTTTTGATCGTATATGCTGCTGCATTTTTTGCATCAATCACTATACGAGAAGGCCAAGCACACAAAAAACAGGATCTTGAGGCTTTTACTGATGTCAGTCATCTCATGCCTATCAAAATCAAAAAAGTTGTTCAAGGGAAAGAGGTAGACACGTTAAAAGAAGTATTGAAAGAAGCAAAAGCTAAACACCTGCCGATTTCTATTGCCGGCAAACAGCATAGCATGGGAGGCCACACATATTATGAAAACGGCATCGTGCTCGATATGACGGAATTCCGCCAGATTTTAGCGTTTGATCCAAAAAAGAAAACGATTCGGGTTCAAAGCGGTGCTACATGGGATGATATACAAAAATATGTGAATCCATATGGACTTGCTGTGAAGGTGATGCAATCGCAGAATATCTTTACAATTGGTGGATCTTTAAGTGCAAATGCACATGGACGTGATATTCGCTACGGATCACTCATTGACACAGTTCGTTCATTCCGGCTGTTAAAAGCAGACGGAGAGATTATCACGGTGAAATCAGGCGATGATTTATTTACTGCTGTCATTGGGGGATACGGGTTGTTCGGTGTCATTTTAGATGTTGAGCTTTCTTTAACAAAAGATGAATTATATAAAATGGAGACAACCTCTCTCAATTACGATGAGTATACAGATTATTTTCAAAAGCATGTCAAACACAACAAAGAAGTACGCATGCATCTTGCCAGAATCTCCACAGCAAAAACAAACTTTTTGAAAGAAATGTATGTGACGAATTATTCCCTCTCTTCAAATCAAGAAATCGAATCATATCAAGAGCTGAAAGAAGATCAACTCGTCATGCCATTGAAATTTATGCTCGGCCTTTCAAGAAGATTTGATATGGGGAAAGATCTGCTCTGGAATTTGCAAAAGAAGTATTTCCTAAGTCAAAATGATCAGCTGATCACAAGAAACAATGTGATGCGGTCTGATTCAGCCTTTTTAGAATATGAAAATGAGTCAGACACGGATGTGCTGCAGGAATATTTCGTCCCAGTTGACCGTTTTCGTGCGTACATCGATGACATGAGAGCCTTTTTACAACAGGAAGATTTGAATCTAATGAATATCACAATACGCTATGTTCAAAAAAATGAAAAAGCGGATCTCTCATATGCGAAACAAGATATGTTTGCCCTCGTGCTTTTAGTGAATTACGGGTTTGAAAAAGAAGAGAAAGCGGAAGCAGAGCGGATCATTCGAAAAATGACAGATATCACGCTGCGGCACGATGGAAGCTATTACTTACCGTACATGCCTTATCAAACGAAGGCGCAAATGAAGAGGGCTTACCCTAAAACTGATGTATTTTTCCAAAAGAAAAAACAAGCAGATCCAGATGGTACGTTTACCAACTACTTTTATGAGAGGTACAATACACAATGAATGCAAAAGCAATGAAATGGTTTGTCTACTCACAAAGTCTGCTGTTTTTCGCCAGCAGTTTGATATTTCCTTTTTACATTCTTTTTATTAAAAATGTTGGATCAAGCTATTCACAGTTTGGACTCGCCTATGGTCTGTTTGGTTTAAGCGGTGCGTTTATTCATTTACTATTAGGGAAACTACCAGAAACCACCGACAGAAGGATCTTTTTAATCATTCATTCGTTTGGTATGGCGTTTCTTTTACTGCTTTTTCCGCATATAACAGAAGTGGAGCAAGTGTATATAATCCAGCTTGCACTTGGTGCACTTGGCGGCTTTCAAAAACACGGGGAGAAATTGCTTGTTACTGATCTCACAACAGAGAACAAACGAATGAAAGAAGTCGGTCACTATCATTTTTGGACAGCCCTATTTTCATCCATTGCCATTATGCTTGGCGGCCTGTTTGCTGATTTCTTTACCGTTTACTTCATTTTTTATGCAAGCTCCATATTATATTTATGCAGTGCACTCATGGTCCTCTATATCAAAAACGAAAAATAAATCCGCATGTCTCATGAAGATATGCGGTATTTTTGTTGAAAAAAAATGAAAACAAATATTAAATATACAATTGAATTAATTTTTATACATGTTATAATGTTAAATAATTTCACAAAGATCAAGAGGGTGTATTGACGTTGAAAATAGGTATTATAGGTGCTACAGGGTACGGTGGTGCGGAATTGGTTCGTATCTTCAAGCATCACCCGCATGTGGAGGAATGTATATTGTATTCATCAAGTGGTGATGGGCAATCATACAGTCAATCTTATCCGCATCTAACAACGATTACTGACCAAACATTAAAAGCCATTGACCCGGCTGCCATTGTGCGAGAGACAGATGCTGTGTTTTTAGCGACACCAGCAGGCGTATCAAGTGAACTGACGCCAAAGCTTATGAATCAAGGAGTGCCGATCATTGATTTATCAGGTGATTTGCGCATTCAAGATGGAGCAACCTATGAAGCTTGGTATAAACGAAGGGCAGCGGATACAGCATCTGTTCAACAAGCGGTGTACGGTTTATCCGAACTGAATCGTGACAAAATTCAACAGGCTGAAGTGATTGCCAATCCGGGCTGCTTTCCTACCGCAGTTCTTCTCGGTTTAGCACCGCTCATCAAACAGAATGTCATCGATGAATCCATGATTATAATAGATGCAAAAACAGGGGTGTCCGGTGCCGGACGATCTGCCTCACTTGGCACGCATTTTTCAGAACTAAACGATAACTTTAAAATTTATAAGGTGAATGAGCATCAGCATACGCCAGAAATAGAGCAAATATTAAGAGAATGGAATCCGCAGACGGCGAACGTCACATTTTCTACGCACCTTGTCCCGATGACAAGAGGGATTATGGCGACGATGTATACACAATTAAAAACAGATGTCACAAAAGAAGAATTGATGAAACGAATGAAAGACTTTTATGAAGATTCCTATTTTGTCAGAGTGAGAGATCACGGCGTTTATCCACAAACGAAAGAAGTATACGGCAGTAACTTCTGTGATATTGGCTTTCATTTAGATGAGCGAACAGGGAGACTGACAATCGTGTCGGTCATAGACAATCTCATGAAAGGTGCGGCCGGTCAAGCGGTTCAAAACTTCAACATCATCAAAGGTTTACATGAAGAGGCGGGCCTTACAATGACACCTCTTTATCCATAAGAGAACAGGGGAGACAACAAACATGATCGAATTGAATGAAAAAAGCATTGTCAAAATAGACGGTGACGTATCATCACCAACAGGCTTTGAAGCAAAGGGGATTCACATTGGCTTGCGCTATTCAAAAAAAGACCTTGGCCTCATCGTCAGCGAAGTACCAGCAGTAAGTGCAGCGGTCTACACACAAAGTCACTTTCAAGCTGCGCCTCTCAAAGTCACACAACAAAGCTTAAAAAAGACAGGACAATTAAAAGGTGTCATTGTCAATAGTGCCATCGCCAATGCATGTACTGGTGAGCAGGGATTAAAAGACGCATACGACATGCAGGCAGCCTGTGCAGATATGTTAGGTGTAGCACCTGATTATATTGCTGTTTCTTCTACAGGTGTCATTGGGGAATGTCTTGAGATGGATAAAATCAAAAAGGGCATCGCCGAGTTAAAAGAAGCAAAAGCCGAAAAAGGCCATTTTGAAGAAGCGATCTTAACGACAGATACTGTCATTAAAAATACAGCATACACCCTTACGATAGACGGAAAAGAGATCATCATTTCAGGCGCAGCGAAAGGCTCTGGCATGATTCACCCGAACATGGCGACAATGCTTGGCTTTGTCACAACAGATGCAAATGTCGAACAGGAAGCCTTACAGCAAGCGCTTCGTGACATTACGGATGTGACTTTTAATCAAATTACCGTCGATGGAGAAACTTCGACAAACGATATGGTGCTTGTGATGGCAAATGGAATGGCACAAAACGATGCACTCAATGAAGAGCATCCAGAGTGGCCATTGTTTAAAGAAGGATTAAAACTAGCTTGCGAGGATTTAGCCAAAGAGATTGCGAGAGATGGAGAAGGCGCAACCAAATTAATTGAAGCAAAAGTCGCTGGTGCTAAAAATAACTTGGAAGCCGGCATCATTGCAAAAAAAATCGTTGGTTCAAGTCTTGTTAAAACCGCCGTATATGGTACAGATGCCAACTGGGGACGAATTGTTGGAGCCATTGGTCATAGCGCAGCTGCCGTCACACCGGAAGAGGTAGAAGTCTATTTAGGCGGACAATGTTTATTCAAACACAATGAACCGCAGCGATTCTCAGAAGAGGAAGCAAAAGCATATCTAGAGCAGGATGAGATTACAATTTTCATTCAACTGAGTGAGGGGAATGGTGAAGCTGCAGCATGGGGCTGTGATCTTACCTATGATTATGTGAAAATTAACGCGAGCTATCGCACATAAAGAAGGAGATAGACATGAATAAAACGATCGTGTTCAAGTGTGGAGGCAGTGTCATTCGAGAACTTTCAGATACATTTTATGAAAATGTCCGCTCACTTCAAGCTGCTGGATTTAAGCTGGCTATCGTGCATGGCGGAGGACCTGAAATCACCGACATGCTGCAAAAATTAGAAGTGAAAACAGAATTTGTTGACGGTCAGCGTAAAACAACGAAGCCTGTGCTAGAGGTAGCCGAAATGGTTCTCTCAGGAACAGTCAATAAATACTTTGTGTCAGAGCTCGCAAAGCATGATATATCATCTGTCGGCGTATCCGGTAAAGATGGGCAGATGCTTGTCGCCGATTTCCTTGATCAAGACGTTTACGGGTACGTTGGTGAAATCAAAGAAGTTCATCCAGAAATGGCAGAAGCACTCATGGAGAAACAATTCATTCCTGTGATTGCGCCGCTGTCTATGACGGAAGAATGCCAAACCTTAAATGTGAATGCTGATTTAGCTGCATCAGCTGTCGCCGGAGCGATGAAAGCTGATAAGCTCATGTTTGTCACAGATGTTGAAGGCATTTTAAAAAATGGTGAACTATTAGATGTCGTCACAGAACAAGAAGCCCTTTCACTCATTGATGAAGGCATTATTTCCGGGGGAATGATTCCAAAAGTACAATCCGCTTTGAGTGCTTTATCAGGTGATGTAGATGAAGTGATGATCGTAAATGGCAAAGGCAGTATCTTTACAGGAGAAACCTTTAAAGGAACAAGAATCGTGAAACAAAAGGAGGCGGTCCTGTGAGTCATCTTTTTCAAAACTATGGACGGTGGAATGTTGAAATTAAAGAGGCAGCAGGTTCTTGGGCAATCGATACAAATGGAAAAAAATATTTAGACTTTATACAAGGCATTGCTGTTACAAATTTAGGCCACAATCACCCAAAGGTCAATCAAGCCATTAAGGAACAGCTTGACCACGTCTGGCACGTATCGAATCTATTTGAAAATGGATTGCAAGAAAAAGCAGCAGAAAAGCTGGCAGCAAACAGTTCAGGGGATCTCGTGTTTTTCTGCAATAGCGGGGCAGAGGCAAATGAAGGTGCCATTAAATTAGCACGTAAAGCGACAGGGAAAACAAATATCGTCACATTTTTGCACTCTTTCCATGGGCGCACGTATGCTGGTATGGCTGCCACAGGTCAAGATAAAATCAAAACTGGCTTTGGCCCTATGCTAGAAGGCTTTCACTACGTACCGTTTAATGATCCAGACGCTATGTCAGCCTGTGCAGTCGATGATGTGGCAGCGGTGATGCTGGAGGTTGTGCAAGGTGAAGGTGGAGTGAATCCAGCGACACCAGAATTCCTTGAAGCCGTTCAAGCATTTTGCAAAAAGCATGAAGCACTGCTGATTGTAGATGAAATTCAAACGGGCATCGGTCGTACAGGAACAGCATTTGCGTACGAAGAGACGTGTCTTGACCCTGATATTATCTCAGCAGCAAAAGGGTTAGGCAACGGCTTTCCAGTTGGTGCAGTGATAGGGAAAAAAGCTCTAGGAGATGCATTCTCTCCAGGTTCACATGGTACAACATTTGGTGGGAATATGCTCGCCATGGCCGCTGTGAATGCGACACTCGATGTCATTTTCAAAGAAGAGTTTCTTTCAGAAGTGAAAGAAAAGGGTGATTACCTGTTAGAAAAGCTGCAAAAAGTCAAACAGCTGAATATTGTAAAAGAAGTGCGGGGAAAAGGATTGATGGCAGGTATTGAATGTGATCAGCCAGTCGCCGGCTATATCACAGCTCTTAGAGAACAAGGTTTGCTTGTGCTTCCAGCTGGTCCGAATGTCATTCGTTTATTACCTCCGCTGAATGTGAAGAAAGCAGAGCTGGATCAGGCGATCGAAGCAATTGTTCAAGTATTAGCCAATAAAACAGTTTCGGTGTAAATTTTTTTACAAACGAACGTATAAAAATACATTTGTATCATTAATTATTCAATTTTGGGGTGACATAAGCATGAAAGGTTATTTAAATTTAGAAGATGGAGCCTCTTTTGAAGGAGATCTGACAGGAGAAGCTGGCATCACAGGTGAAGTGGTCTTTTTTACAGGTATGACAGGTTATCAAGAGGTGCTCACAGATCCTTCCTATAAAGGTCAGATCATTGTTTTCACATATCCGCTGATCGGAAATTACGGCATTAACCATGAAGACTTTGAGAGCAAAAAGCCTCAAGTAAAAGCGGTGGTTGTGTACGAGGCAGCAGAGCATTTTTCACATCATCTTGCAGCAGTCAGCTTAAAAGATTATTTACAAAAGTGGAATATCCCGCTTCTGACACATACAGATACGCGCGCAGTCGTGCAAAACATCCGGGCAAATGGAACGATGAACGCTGTGCTCAGTGTAGACGAAAACGAAACACCGCCTGCAATGAAACAAGACAATGTCGTCGCACAGGTGACAGATAGTGAGATTTACACACAAGGCAGCGGTGAGGAGCATGTGGCGCTCATTGATTTTGGCTTTAAAAAATCAATTGCAGATTCGCTTGCAGCACGCGGCTGTAAAGTAACCGTCATTCCATATAAACAAATGGAAAAGGTATTTGAGATTAAGCCGGATGCGATCCTGCTCTCAAACGGACCTGGAGACCCGAAAACCATGACACCGTATTTAAAAACAATTCATGACATTATGATGTCATTTCCGACACTTGGGATCTGCCTAGGTCACCAATTAATCGCTCTTGCACTTGGCGGAGATACGTATAAGCTACCATTTGGCCACAGGGGAGCGAATCATCCTGTCCAGGATACAGAATCCAAACGTGTCTTTATGACAAGTCAGAACCACAGCTATGTTGTGAATGAAAAAAGCATGAATGACAAAGAAGTGGATGTGAAATTCCTTCATGTCAATGATGGATCTGTAGAAGGATTCATTCATAAAGAAAAGCTGATTATGTCAGTTCAATTTCATCCAGAAGCACACCCAGGGCCTGCTGAAAGTGAATGGGTATTCGATGATTTTATTGAGAAAGTGAAACAAGCAAGGAGAGAAGTCGCACATGCCTAAAGATCAAAGCATACAAACCATTCTAGTCATCGGGTCTGGTCCAATCATCATTGGTCAGGCAGCAGAATTTGATTACTCAGGAACACAAGGATGTATGGCCTTAAAAGAAGAAGGCTACAAAGTCATCTTAGTGAATAATAACCCAGCAACCATTATGACAGACGAGTCATTTGCTGATGAAATCTATTTTGAACCGCTTTCAGTTGATTCAGTGACAAGAATCATTGAAAAGGAAAAACCAGATGGTCTTTTAGCCAACCTTGGCGGACAGACGGCTTTAAACCTTGCTGTCGAGCTGGAAAAAGCCGGTGTGCTGAAAAAGCATGGGGTGACCCTGCTCGGAACGTCAGTTGAAACCATTGAAAACGGTGAAGATCGAGAGAAATTCCGTGCTCTCATGAAGCATTTGAACGAACCTGTGCCAGATAGTGAAATTGTGGATAATGCGGAAGATGCTCTTCAATTTGCAAAAGAAGTCGGCTTCCCAGTTATCCTAAGACCAGCATACACACTTGGCGGTAAAGGCGGCGGAATCGCTCTAACAGAAGAGGCGTTTAAGCCGCTCATTGAAGGAGCTCTTTTAGCGAGTCCAATTCACCAGTGTTTAGTTGAAAAAAGCATAGCTGGCTTTAAAGAAGTCGAATATGAGGTCATGAGAGACCGTCAAAATACGTGTATCACGGTATGCAACATGGAAAATATCGATCCAGTTGGTGTGCATACAGGAGACTCGATTGTCGTTGCACCTTCCCAAACATTAACAGATCAGGATTACCAAATGCTCCGTTCTGCAAGCCTGAAAATCATTTCAGCGCTGGATGTAGTCGGCGGCTGCAACATCCAATTTGCCCTTGATCCACTCAGTAAAGAATACTTTGTCATTGAGGTGAATCCTCGGGTCAGCCGTTCTTCCGCTCTTGCATCAAAAGCAACAGGCTATCCGATTGCGAAAATGGCAGCTAAGCTTGCGGTGGGTTATACGCTAGACGAATTGAAAAACCCGCTCACAGGCACAACCTATGCTAGTTTTGAGCCGGCACTCGATTATGTTGTCGTGAAATTCCCGCGCTGGCCGTTTGATAAATTTAAACAGGCAGATCGTCAATTAGGCACAAAAATGAAGGCCACTGGCGAAGTCATGGCGATTGATCGGAATTTAGAGTCAGCCATTCAAAAAGCAGTTGCATCACTTGAAATTAAAACGAAGGGCTTCCACCTTCCAGAACTGAAAGAGCAATCGACAGAACAATTATTTGAACTCATCAAAACACCAGACGATCGCCGGTTTTTCGCTGTTATGGAGCTTCTTTCAAGACAAGAAACGGTTGAAACGATTCATCAAACGACGAAAATTGATCGATTCTTCTTACATGTGTTCCAGAATATGATTACGCTCGAACAAGAATTGAAAGATCATAAGGGGACGTTATCAAAAGATACCTTGAAAAAGGTAAAGGAAAAGGGTTTCCTTGATGAAACGATTGCTCTTCTTACGGGTTACACGGAAGAGTCAATCAGGCAGCTTCGTCAAGAATACGGCATTGCTGCTTCATTTAAAATTGTTGACACATGTGCGGCGGAATTTGATGCAAAAACGAATTACTTCTATTCCACCTACTTCGGCAAAAGCGATGGTGAACATCAAGAAAAAACAAAGCAGCGTGCACTCATCATTGGCTCTGGTCCGATCCGAATCGGGCAGGGGGTCGAGTTTGATTACAGTGCCGTTCATGGCGTTCTGACCTTGCAAAAGCTTGGATTTGAAACCATCATGATGAACAACAATCCAGAAACAGTCAGTACTGATTATGAGATTGCCGATCGTTTATATTTTGAGCCGATTACATTAGAGCACATCCTAAACGTTGTGGAAGCAGAACAGATTGATTTTGTCATTGTCCAATTTGGCGGACAGACTGCGATTAACGTCGCAGAAGGATTGGAAAAAGCCGGTGTCACGTTGTTAGGTACGTCCTTTGATACGCTGGATGCACTTGAAGACCGTGATTTATTCTATCAGCTTCTTGATGAACTGAATCTTCCTCACGCAAAAGGAGATACGGCTCATTCAAAAGAAGAAGCACTCGTACATGCGAAAAGCATCGGTTACCCTGTATTAATTCGCCCATCGTATGTCATTGGCGGAATGGGAATGATCGTTGTTCAGTCAGAAGCACATTTGGCGTCACTGCTTGATCAGCCAGATCATTTACCATACCCAATCTTAATTGATGAGTACGTCACAGGAAAAGAAATTGAAGTCGATCTTATTTCTGACGGGAAAAAGGCCTTCATTCCAACCATCGTAGAACATATTGAGAAAGCGGGCGTGCACTCAGGTGACAGCTTTGCCATTTTACCAAGTATCTCAATCAGTGAAGACATCAAACAGCAGGTGTATACCGCGTCTGAACAAATAGCGAAGAAATTAGCGTTCAAGGGCATTATGAATATCCAATTTGTCATCAAAGGGGATCAGGCGCTTGTATTAGAAGTGAATCCGAGGGCAAGCCGGACTGTACCAGTCGTCAGTAAGGTAATGGGCATTGATATGATCCCAATGGCCACTCAATTATTAGCTGGTGCATCGCTTGAAAAACTAAACCCTGCAACGAAAAACAAAGGGGGGACAGCGGTCAAATTCCCAGTGTTCTCATCACATGCCATTCAAGATATCGACCTCAAGCTGACACCTGAAATGAAAGCGACAGGAGAAGGAATGTGTGTAGGCAAGAACGCCGAAAGCGCCTTGAAAAAAGTGTTTGCGCCGATCTGGAAGAAAAAAGGAAGCCTTTTTATACAAGGCAGCGAGCAATTGATAGATGAAGCAAAGCATGCAGGCTTTGACGTCTGGACTGGCAGCTTTGAATCTTGGCTGCAGAATGAAGATAAATCCCTTCATATTCATTTAGGAGAAGATGAAGAGGCAAAAGAGCAGCGTGTAAAAGCACTCACACACGGCGTTCAAGTCCTAACCGAATATGAAACAGTTCAAGCATTCCTGCAAGGGAAAAATGGAGATGTATCACCAGTATCGCTCCATGAATTATATAAAAAGGAAGTGACGGCATGACTCAAGTCGACGTGCAACCGGCATTATACGGAAAAGACTTTTTATCATTAAAAGATTTCTCAATCCATGAGATTGCTTATTTAATTGAAAAAGCGGAAGAAATGAAACAAAACCCATATCAAGATTTATTCAAAGGAAAAACGTTAGCGATGATCTTTGAAAAATCTTCAACTAGAACCCGTGTCTCGTTTGAAGCGGGGATGACGCAGCTAGGAGGACATGCGCTCTTCCTCAGCTCAAATGATTTGCAAATTGGCAGAGGAGAAACCATCAGTGATACAGCGCAGGTGCTGTCTGGTTATGTCGACGGTATTATGATTCGAACCTTTGAACATGAGAAGGTTGAAGAGCTTGCACAATACGCGTCTATTCCAGTCATTAATGGATTAACCGACTACTCACATCCATGTCAGGCGCTTGCTGATTTATTAACCATTAAAGAAACAAAAGGTACTTTAAAAGGAATCAAAGTGGCCTATATCGGTGACGGAAATAACGTGGCGCACTCCTTAATGGTCGGCTGTGCGCAGCTAGGCTGTGACATTGCGGTTGCATCACCAAAAGGCTATGAACCGCTTCAAGAAGTAACAAACACTGCCCGTGAGTTTGCAAAACAATCAGGCGCAGAAGTGACCGTGACAACAGATCCTGTTGCAGCTGTAAAAGATGCAGATGTTATTTATTCAGATGTGTTTACAAGCATGGGGCAGGAAGCAGAAACAGAGAAACGTCTTGCTGAATTTAAAGAATATCAAGTCAATGACGAACTGATGAGTCATGCAGCAAAGGACTATATTTTCCTTCATTGTCTCCCGGCACATCGCGGGGAAGAAGTAACGGCAGATATTATTGACGGGCCGCAATCAAAAGTATTTCAACAGGCAGAAAACCGCCTGCATGTGCAAAAAGCGTTAATGAAAGAACTTATGTACCAACCATCCAAATAAATCCAAGTGTCCCTGACTCGTATGAGCAGGGACTTTTTGCATAAAGGATTGGAGAGGCAAGGGACGGGACATAATAACATCAATCGAGAAAGGAGGATGAAAATGGGTCAGCAGCATCAGTTTAAATCAGGGAATAAAGCACCGAATAATGGTGTGTATATCGAGATCGGCGAAACTGGAAGTATGGTGAAAGATCCTTTAAAGATTAAGCTTAAAGCAGGCGATGTCTTTCCTGATAACTCGAACCATAATCGCGTTTGGACCTACCAAAGAAAGCCGTAAGCAATTGACTAAGAGTCAGCAGGAATAAGACTTTAGAGGCATGTGTCATGCCTCTTTTTTCTTTATAATAAAAAACAATTAAGTTCAAATTTTCAAATAAATAGTATGAAAAAAAGAGAACTTAAGGTAAAATATGTAATATATTGTTGAAAGGATTTGTGTGATGGAAAAGATGAATCTCAGTGAAAGTGTTTGGAATAAACGCTTCACCTCATTATTCATATCAAGACTCATTAAAAACACAGGGGAAAGTTTTGCTTTTACATCCGTCCTTTGGCTATTGATTTTAAGAGGGGATGGAGCGCTCGGTACAGGACTTCTTCTAGCAGTAACTGTTCTCCCTTCATCTTTGTTAGCCCCAATATTAGGACCTCTTATGAAAAAGCACCATTTGTCTAAATGGATGTTCGCTTCAGATGTTGTTCGAGCAACAATTGTACTCATTATTCCACTTCTGCACTTTTCGCATCTATTGCCTCTATGGTTATTGATTTCATTAATGGTTATTCAATCGGCAACAGGTGCAGCTTATAATCCAGCTTCGGTGGCGATCTTACCGCAGATTGTTCCAAAGCATCTCATTCAAAAAGCAAATGCTATCCTGCAATCTTCTTTTGAGATTGTTGCACTTGCAGCAGTCATGGTGGCAGGTCTTTTGGTTAAATTAATTGGACCTGCAGATACTCTGCTGATTACCACTGCTTTATTTGTGATTTCTGGTCTGTTTATTATCGGGGTCAAACTAAAGAAAACCGATGAAGAAAAAGCAGCGGGCATTAAACAAGCGAAGAATACATATTTGTATAACTTAAAAAGAGGTTTTCTCGTTGTCAAAAACCATCACATTTTATTTGCGCTCACGCTGTATTGTATCTTAATGAATGTCGCAGCAGCTCCGTGGCAGGCACTGTCAGCGGTATACGTAGCAGAAGCGCTGCAAAGCGACTCCATGGTGTATTCCATTTTAAGAGGTGTTGCCGCAGTTGGCGCGTTTATGATGGGCTTTGCTCTGGCAAAGGTGAAAATTAAGAGATTTGGTTTGTTCTTTATTGTCGCTGGTATGATTGAAGGGGCTGCATTCTTTATGACAGGGATGAGTACATGGCTGCCGGTTGTTCTGCTTGCTTCCTTTATTTTCGGAGCTGCTGTCAGTGCGATCAATGTGCCGGAAATGGTCATTATTCAAACCTCTGTTGACCAAGAGGATCAGCCGCAAGTATATGCTGTGATCAATGCCTCATCAAATGTCTTCCTCCCGCTTGCAGCTGTCGTATCAGGCGTCCTGGCAGAAAGATTTGGAGCGGGACCTGTCATTGCTGGCGGAGGAATCCTTGAAATTTTATCAGGTATCGCGATCTTCCTGTTTACAGGGCTTGCGAAAAGCCATTTGACAGAGGACAAACAGAAGTCCGAAACCGTCGAGGTCTAAACAATAAACACCCCCTGTATGTTTAAGGCAGGGGGTTTTAGCGTGCCGCAATCACTCTGAAAAAAAGAAAAAAGAGCTAAACATCAATTTAGCTCTTTTTCACAAGTCATATTAAGAATGTTTTGTTGAACTTTCCGTTTCTTTCATTGGACTTACTTCAGCAAAGATGAATAAAATAACCGTAAACACAACTGCAAGAATGGAAGTGAGCGTAAAATCATAAGCAGCTCCATTCATAGAGGCAACGATGTAACCAGCCATATGTGTCAGCAGAAAAGTCCAAATGAGGGTGATAATATAATGCATAATCCCACCGTCCTTTATGTAACAATCTATTGATTATCATACCATAGATGCAAGTGAAGGGAAAAGACTGTTTTCCGCCTTTATGTGACCATTTTGAGACCTTCTGCTATAAAAATAAAAAGAATTCTTCTGTCTTTAGGGGATTTCCTTATTCCTACAAGAGTTGTTGTTCATATCATAGAAAGCAGAATCACTGAAAGGAGGCTGGCCATATGGGTGTAAGCGAACGTTTTTTCCAGCTTGGTTCCCAGTGGAACATCATTCACCTTCCTCAAAAACCAAATGGCTTTGGCATTCTAATCCTCGGTGACCGAAATCACTTTGTGCAGGAAAATACATCATTCTGGCTTCAGCATTATGGAAGAAACCAGCTTTTAACTGCCTTAAAGGATGAAGGATATACATTATTTAATAGTCATCTTCATGGGAATCACTGGGGATGCGAAGATGCTGTTTTTAGCGCCAAGCAGCTCGTGCATCACACACTAAAACAAGAAATATTAAACCGGGAAATTCATGTGCTCGCAGAGGGAATGGGTGCACTTGTTGCCATGAGCCTTGCTGAGGAGATGCCTGAAGTACTAAGGTCCATTGCGATGGTGAATCCATGTCTGAATCTGGATGCACAACGAGAAAGAGAAAAGGAACACAAATTCTTTTATAAGCAGCTGCTCAAAGAGTTAGCAGAGAGCTATGGCTGTTCTGAAAAGGAAGCTGAAACGTATCCACTGCCTTCTTGTCCTGTTCATTCTGCTCATGTGCCGATTCATATATGGCAAAGGCTAAACGGCGCACCTTATGCATATGAACTTCACGCAAAGCCTTTTATTGATCAGCATATGAAAAATCCAGAACATTGTCAGGTCGATCTCACGCTGCATATGTTTGATCATCCGAGAAGAATCTTTCAATCCATTCACAAGTTTTATAAATCGCATGAAAGAGAATTGTGATGAATAGGATGATAACAGCCCTTCATAGAAAGGGCTCTTCTTTTTATTCGATATTAAAAAAGGGGACATGAACATGGAAACAGGACTGATCATAGGGGCAGATGAGTTTTTTGGCCTGACACTTTGTGAATATATGATGAAAGAGGGCATTCAAGTGGATATCACGCGTCCTCATGATCTTAAAGAAGAACAAAAGGCACTGTTAGAAGAGCGGATGATGTGGCTGGGCAGAAATGATCTCGTTCGTGTCATTGACCTTCAGGATAGCAAAGACACGTATGATCTCATTTTTATTCAATCAGAGGAACCGCATAACAGGCAGAAAGACATCAAAGCAGAGCATGGCATGTACCAGATTCTTTATGAAAAGCCTGAAAACGAATCAGCGAAACAGAATGTGCCGGCAGTGATTCTTCCTCGCATGTTCGGACCATGGACACTCAATGAAGATCAAACAAAGCGTGCAGATTCACTTTTTGTAGAAGATGTGGCAAAGGAATTGTTACAATGGGCATCGGACACAGGTCAAAGACAGGACATGACGTATGAATTGAAGGTAGAGAGCCAAACAGATGACAAACAAGCAGAAGACATGATTGCAAAATGGAAAAGACAAAACTCAACATTTTTCGACAAAAAGCAAGAATGATCTTCCATCTTATCTTTTTTCAGTATAAAATAAACCTATATTTAACATACAGGTTCATCACTGCATGTTGTAAAAGGGAGTTGAACATGGCATGAAGTACCAGCGGCTTGTCATGATCTTTTCGTTCCTTCTTCTATTATCTGCCTGCTCGCAGGCGCCTTTAAAAGGAAAAATTGAGAAGGTGGGTTTACTCGTCCCCGATACGATCAATGATCAAGTTTGGGGAACGAAAGGTTATAAAGGCTTATTAAGTATCCAATCAACATTTGGTGTAGATGTTTATTATAAGGAAGGAATGGTCGACAAGGAGAAAATCGTTGATGCCATTGAAGAATTCCATAAAAAAGGAGTCAATTTGATTATTGGCCATGGCAATGAATACAGTGAAATTTTTAACTTGATCAGTGAAGATTATCCAAACATACAATTTATTACGGTCAATGGAAACAAGCCTCAGGCGGGCAATGTCACAAACGTGACGTTTAAAGGTGAAGCGATGGGCTTTTTCGGAGGCATGACAGCTGCACATATGTCAAAAACAAAAAAGATTGGTATTCTTGCTACATATGATTGGCAAAGTGAAGTAGACGGCTTTATCAAAGGAGCAAAATATCAAGATGAACATGTACAAGTATTAGCAGAGTTTGTCGAAAACTGGGATGATGCTGACAAAGCGGTGGAGCTCTATCAAAAATTAAAAAAGCAGGGCGTTGATGTTGTGTATCCAGCAGGTGATGGTTATAATATCCCTGTCATTGAACAAATCAAAGCCGATAATTTATCAGCGATCGGATATGTCACCGATCAATCCAACCTCGGCAGCCATACAGTTTTAACGAGCACTGTACAGCATGTTGATAAAGCGTACAGTATCATTGCAAAGAAGTTTAATGAAGGCAAGCTAAATGAACAAGATGAGTACTCCTTTGATTTTAAAGAAGGAGTGGTCGAGATGGGGAATTTTAGTTCCACCATTGACGACGCTTTTGTGAAAGACATTGAAAGTGATATTGCGTCATACAAAAAAACAGGTAAACTGCCAAATGAAAAGTGAGGAGACGACGACATGCAGCACGAAAAATCGATGGAATTTTTACAAATTGCCATGAAGTATTTTCCGCAGGCGAAGGAAGAGTTAGATAAAGCAGGGATTCAGCTTGAGCCTGAAGCACTTCAGCCGCTTCTAACATTATTTACATCTGTCATGCAAGAAGCATACGAGCTTGGAAAAGCAGATGCAGAATCAGAAAAAGCCACAGATTAGTGGCTTTTTTTTATGATAATTTTTTCTTGAAGGCACTAATCATAGGACCAACATCTTTAAACACAGGCTTCAGCTCATCGATGGAGTTCATAATGTTCCCAATTTGATTCATGACATGCATGTAGTCAATTGAGTCATCACTTGAAGATGTCTCCGCGCGTTCCTCCTTTGCCTCTGTCTTGCTTTTCTCCTTTTCAAGCGGCTGTCCAAACATCATTGCTGAGAAAATATCTTTTTGCGCCATATCACATGTTCCTTTCTACTATTGGTATATATCATTAATCTATGAAAAAAGTGAGAGGAAAGGTTAGACGTTTGTATTGCCAAGAAGAAAAAAATAAGGTAAAATTAGTACCAGATACTAATATAAGATCACAATATCACATGCTCGTATGAGTAAAAGGAGTCTTATTCAATGAATGCTGGAATTATTGGCCTTGGCCGCTATATACCTGAAAAAGTATTAACAAATCATGATTTAGAAAAAATGGTTGAAACTTCTGACGAGTGGATTCGTACTAGAACAGGTATAGAAGAAAGAAGAATTGCATCTGATGATGTCAATACATCTCATATGGCGCTTGCTGCTGCAAAAAAAGCATTAGCTGACGCAGATGTGGCTGCAGAAGATATCGATATGATTCTTGTGGCGACAGTCACGCCAGATCAAGCATTTCCGACAGTTGCTTGTATGATTCAAGAGCAGCTCGGTGCACATAAAGCATGTGCAATGGATATTAGCGCTGCGTGTGCTGGCTTTATGTATGGGCTTGTTACTGGAAAACAATTTATCGAATCAGGAACTTACAAACACGTGCTTGTCGTCGGTGTTGAAAAGCTTTCTCGTATTACCGACTGGGATGACCGCAATACAGCTGTTTTGTTTGGAGATGGAGCTGGAGCTGCTGTGCTGGGAGAAGTCAGCGAAGGTAAAGGAATTCTATCATTTGAACTTGGAGCAGATGGAAGCGGCGGGAAGCACTTGTACTTAGATGAAAAAGATCATACAATCATGAATGGACGAGAAGTATTTAAATTTGCTGTAAGACAAATGGGCGAGTCAAGTGTAAATGTCATTGAAAAAGCTGGACTATCAAAAGAAGACGTTGATTTCTTGATCCCGCATCAAGCAAATATTCGCATTATGGAAGCAGCACGCGAACGCTTAGAGCTTCCAGTTGAAAAAATGTCGAAGACTGTCCATAAATATGGAAACACATCAGCAGCATCCATTCCAATTTCACTATGTGAAGAAATCGAAGCCGGAAAAATTCATGACGGCGATGTGATTGTAATGGTTGGTTTTGGTGGCGGATTAACTTGGGGCGCAATCGCTATGCGATGGGGCCGATAAAAGAGTGGGGTGCACAAATTAATGGATAAAAAACGAGTAGTTGTTACAGGATTAGGTGCTTTGACACCACTTGGCAACGATGTAGAGTCAACATGGAAAAATGCTTTAGCGGGTGTATCAGGGGTTGGACCGATTACACGTGTCGATTCAAGTGAATATACCGCAAAAGTAGCGGCAGAACTAAAAGATTTTAACATTGAAGATTACATGGAGAAAAAAGAAGCGCGAAAAATGGCACGCTTCACGCAATATGCAGTCGTTGCTGCTCAAAAAGCGCTGGAAGATTCACGTCTTGAAATCACAGATGAAATCGCACCGCGTGTTGGTGTATGGGTTGGGTCTGGTATTGGCGGACTTGAAACATTTGAAGAGCAGTTCGAAGTGTATTCAAATAAAGGGGCAAGACGCGTCAGTCCATTCTTCGTCCCAATGATGATTCCTGATATGGCGACAGGCCAAATCTCTATTGCACTTGGCGCAAAAGGGGTTAACTCTTGTACAGTGACAGCATGTGCAACAGGAACAAACTCAATTGGTGATGCATTTAAAGTGATTCAGCGCGGCGATGCAGATGCGATGATCACAGGCGGAACAGAAGCGCCATTAACAAAAATGTCGTTTGCAGGTTTCTGTGCGAACAAAGCCCTTTCGACAAATCCTGATCCAAAGACAGCAAGCCGTCCATTCGACAAAAACCGTGACGGATTTGTCATGGGTGAGGGTGCAGGGATTATTGTTCTTGAAGAACTTGAGCATGCCTTAAAACGTGGTGCGACCATTTATGCAGAAATCGTTGGTTATGGTTCAACTGGAGATGCCTACCATATAACAGCACCAGCTCCAAATGGAGAAGGCGGCGTCCGTGCAATGAAAGAAGCGATTCGAGATGCAGGTTTGTCTGTGGAAGACATTGATTATATCAATGCCCACGGTACAAGCACACCTTACAATGATAAATTTGAAACAATGGCGATTAAAGAAGTGTTCGGAGAGCATGCGAACAAGCTTGCGATCAGTTCGACAAAATCAATGACAGGTCACTTACTTGGCGCAGCAGGCGGAGTAGAAGCCATTTTCTCTGTTCTTGCGATTAAAGACAGCGTCCTTCCTCCAACCATTAATCTTGAAACACCGGATGAAGAATGTGATCTTGATTATGTAGCAAATGAAGCACGTTCAAAAGAAGTACAAGTGGCTTTAAGTAACTCACTTGGTTTTGGCGGGCATAATGCGACAATTATTTTCAAAAAATACGAAGCATAATACTTGCTGAGAAAGCGGCGGTCGATAAACAGATCGCCGCTTTTTTGCATATGATGAAAATGGAGGTGTTCAGCGGTATGGGTCTGATCAATACACAATATCTCATTCATCAATCATCATCATTTCAGGAGCTTGCAGCGCGCTTTGTTCCTTATTTTAAAGGGGCCGAGGAAAAAGAATGGTCGTCTATCCTCGCTCACCTGCAGCATCACGGGATGGTTCGGTCTTGGAGCTCGTGCAAAAACATGA
This sequence comes from Bacillus sp. PAMC28571, assembly GCF_014250435.1. Classification (NCBI taxonomy): domain Bacteria; kingdom Bacillati; phylum Bacillota; class Bacilli; order Caryophanales; family Bacillaceae; genus Bacillus; species Bacillus sp. PAMC28571. The sequence goes on from NZ_CP060191.1 coordinate 850,646, forward strand.
TCGACAAGCTCAAGGAAAAAGGGTACTTCAAGCTTGTCATGAAAGAATATCAAACGCTTCAAAAGCAGTGGGAAGGTCCAGACATTCCTGTGTTTATTTTACCTGTCAATGAGAGCAGCAGAGAAATCAGAGAGCAATTTTATTATCAATCCGGCATGGCATTTGATGACAAGGTCTTTCTTTTTTTGTCTCCAAGTACCCCGAAGGAGCGAATCGGTACATTGCTGACTCATGAATATCACCATGTATGCAGGCTGCATTTTCTCTCAAAAGAAGAAAAAGACTTTACATTCCTCGATACAATCATGATGGAGGGGCTCGCTGAATATGCTGTGTATCATAGATATGGAGAAAACTATACAGCGAAATGGACCACCTTCTATAGCGAAGAACAGCTTCAGCGTATGTACAAGAAATGGGTATCCAGTCATCTTGATCAAAGAGTCCAGGACGACGAAAGGCTGATACAGAATCTTCTTTATGGAAAAGGGAACTACCCTAAAATGCTTGGTTACGCTACCGGGTTTTATATCGTGAAAAAATATTTCAATGAGCACCGAATCAGCGAGGAATCTATGATTGCAGAGCCAGCAGAAACCTTTTTAAAGGCAATAGAATCACAAAGTGAATAATTCACATAAAAAGAGACATATTACAAATTTACTAAATACTTCTTGATTTCGTCATAACGATGTAATAATATACAAATAATTCTTTTTATTTTTAAAATACAGAATATTCAGGTTCGATTCTATTGATCTAAGGAGAAAGGGGCGAATGAATGAGCACGCTGCTTGAAGTGCAAAACTTAAAAACCTATTTTTTTCGAAAAAAGGAACCGATACCTGCTGTGGATGGCGTTGATTTCAGCATCAACAGAGGAGAAACTGTCGCATTAGTCGGTGAGTCTGGGTCTGGCAAAAGCATTACGTCCTTATCCATTATGGGTCTGATTCATGGCACGGGCGGGAAAATTATGGACGGTTCCATCAAACTTGATGGAAAGGACCTTGTTACATATAGTGAAAAGGAATTATGCAGCATCCGTGGTAATGATGTATCTATGATCTTTCAGGAACCCATGACCTCACTTAATCCCGTCTTAACCATCGGAGAACAAATAACAGAAATCCTCATCTATCACAAAAAACTTTCAAAAAAAGAAGCGGTCAAAAAAGCGGTTGATCTGCTGAAGCTTGTTGGTTTTTCCCGCCCGGAGCAAATCATGAAAGATTATCCGCATCGTTTATCAGGCGGCATGCGGCAAAGAGTGATGATTGCCATAGCGCTAAGCTGTGATCCGAAGCTTCTCATTGCAGATGAACCGACAACTGCCCTGGATGTGACCATTCAAGCACAGGTACTCACTTTAATGAAAGATTTATGCTCTACCTTTGGTACATCTATTCTTCTTATCACACATGATTTAGGTGTCGTGTCTGAAGTGGCAGATCGAGTGATTGTCATGTACTGCGGACAGGTTGTTGAAAATGGGACTGTCGAAGAGTTGTTTGAACAGCCGCTTCATCCTTACACAGAAGGGCTGCTTGAATCGATTCCTGTCATTGACGGAGACATACAGCCGTTAACAGCCATCAAAGGAAATGTTCCTGCGCCAGATCAGCTTCCAGCCGGCTGCCGCTTTGCTCCTAGATGTCCGCAAGTGAAGGAACGCTGCCTTGGAGAACTGCCTAAGCTGAGAACATTTGAAGATGGCAGAAGCGTCAGATGTTTCTTATATGAGGAGGCAGACCACACATGACACTTGCTCAAAATCAAACACAAATAACAGACTTACCAGAGAAAGAAACGATCCTTGAACTGAAACAGATTCGAAAACATTTTCCGATTAAAGCGGGCGTCTTTCAGAAGAAAGTCGGTGCAGTGAAAGCTGTTGACGGCATAGACTTGAAGATTTATAAAGGTGAAACGTTAGGTATTGTCGGGGAGTCAGGATGCGGGAAATCCACCCTAGGCCGGACAATGATTCGCCTATACGAACCAACTGACGGTCAAATCTTTTTTAAAGGGCAAGACATCACGCGCGTGTCAGAATCAAAGCTAAGACAATCTACACGAAAAAACATCCAAATGGTTTTTCAAGATCCCTTTGCATCACTCAACCCTAGAAAAACACTTCGAAGCATCATCAAAGAACCCTACAAAACACATCACTTATATTCCTTAAAAGAAAGAAATGAAAAAGTAGAACAGCTTTTATCAAAGGTAGGTCTTCATCCAAGCTTTGCGAACCGCTATCCCCATGAATTTTCAGGCGGGCAGAGGCAGCGGATCGGCATCGCTCGTGCGCTTGCCATGAATCCCGACATGATCATCGCAGATGAGCCTGTATCAGCACTTGATGTATCTATTCAGGCGCAGGTTATTAATCTGATGGAGGAGCTTCAGGAGGAATTTGACCTTACCTATCTATTTATCTCTCACGATTTAAGTGTGGTCAGACATATTAGCGATAGAGTCGGCGTCATGTATCTCGGCAAAATGATGGAGCTTGCCGATAAGCACAGTCTGTACGATGAACCGCTCCATCCGTATACACAGGCTCTGCTTTCTTCCGTTCCTGTCACCCGTAAAAAAGGGCAGACGAAAAGAGAACGCATTATGCTGCAAGGCGATCTGCCGAGTCCTGCAAATCCGCCAAAAGGCTGCGTATTTCACACAAGATGCCCGCATGCGAAAGAAATCTGTAAAGAAAAAGTACCAGCATTTCAAGAATTAAAAACGAACCACTTTGTTGCCTGCCACCTCTACAACGCTTGATCAAGCTTGTATGATCTCATCTTTGAGAGGGGGGATGAAACAGGATTCGGTCATTATTTTAAAAAAAGAATAGGGGGAATTGTCTATGAAAGGTAGAAATAGAAAGTCCATTCTGGTCAGTTTACTGCTGATTTTTACATTAATCCTTGCTGCTTGTTCTGGTGGAAATAAAACGTCTGGAGACAGTGAAAAGAAATCTACAGGTAAACCGGTACAAGGCGGCGATCTTGTCATCGGTTCAATTGCAGAGCCAACATTATTTAACTCGCTGTATTCTACAGATGTGGCAAGCTCTGATATTGAGGAAAGAATCTACAGCTTCTTACTTCAAACAGACGGAAAGCTCAACCCTCAGCTATCGCTGGCAGAGGATATTAAAGAATCTGATGACGGCAAGCAGTTTGATGTCACCATTAAAAAAGGTGTGAAGTTTCATGATGGTGAAGAACTGACTGCTGATGATGTTGTGTTTACATACAGCATACCAATCAATAAGGACTACAACGGGGAGCGCGGATCAGGCTTTGAAGTTTTAGAGTCTGTTAAAAAGACAGGGGACTACTCGATCGAATTCAAGCTCAATAAAAAAGATCCTTATTTTTATAATGTCACACTAGGAAGCTACGGTATTTTACCTAAGCATATTTTAGGTGATGTGCCTATAAAAGATCTCGGTGAAAACGAATTTAACCGAAAAAAACCAATCGGTTCAGGTCCATTTAAATTCGCAGAATGGAAAGAAGGAGACTATGTCAAACTAGAAGCCTTTGACGATTATTGGGATGGACGTCCTTACCTTGATACTGTCACCATTAAAACCATTCCTGATCAGAATGCAGCGATTGCCCAGCTGTCAGCAGGAGATATTGATTTCTTTGCTGTACCAGGATCCGAGCTGCAAACAGCTGAAAAAGTGAGCAACATTAAAATCGAATCTGATCTAGGACTCAATTATTCATACATTGGCTGGAACCAGAAAAATGAACTCTTTAAAAGTAAAAAGGTCCGCCAAGCACTGACACATGCCATTGATCGTCAAACGATTGTTGACCAAGTGCTAGATGGAGACGGCAAAGTAGCCAATATTCCAGAAAGTCCGCTGTCCTGGAACTATCCAAAGGATGAAAATGTTCCAGTGTTTGAGTTTGATCAAGAAAAAGCGAAAAAGATGCTGAAAGAAGAGGGCTGGGAGGATACAGATGGAGACGGCTATCTTGATAAAGATGGCAAGAAATTCTCCTTTGTCATAAAGACCAACCAAGGAAATAAAGTTCGTGAAGATATCGCTGTCGTTGTCCAGCAGCAGCTCAAAGAAATCGGTGTGGAAGCGAAGCCGCAAATTGTGGAATTCAGTGCACTCATTGAGCAGACGACACCGCCTAAGTGGGATTATGATGCGCTGCTGCTCGGCTGGAGCCTTGCGACATTCCCTGATCAATTCAGCATATTCCACTCAAGCCAGTCAGAAAAAGGTTTAAATAACATCTGGTATAAAAATAAAGAGGTCGATAAGCTGTTAGTTGATGCTAAAAACTTAAGCGATCGAAAAGATTATTCAAAGGCATATGAAAAAATTTATAAACTGATCGCAGAGGATCAGCCGTACACGTTCCTTTACTATGCTAACTCACATCGTGCTATGCCATCTAATCTCCAAGGCTACTCTTACCACCCGAAAGATGAATATTACAAAATCGAAAAATGGTGGCTTGAACAGTAGGCTGATAGTGAAGAAGGGGGGGATTCTCCCCTTTCACCGTGAGAACAATCTCTTGCATTCGGTGTCAGTTCTCTGCGTGGGTGCTAAAAAGATCACTTCGTTCGCTCCGCATCAGCACGAGAATTCAAGGGTTTTCAGATCACGCTGAAAAGCAGACAAAGGGCTAAAATCCATCATTTTGGCCTTTTTTTACAGATTGGCGATCCGATGAAAAAGGAGTTGTGCATATGGTTACATATATCATTAGAAGGACATTACTCTCCATTCCCATTTTATTAGGGATTACCATCTTGTCCTTTGCCATTATGAAAGCAGCACCAGGCGATCCGATGTCACTCATGATGGACCCTACCATTAGTGCGGCAGACCGGGAAGCCTTTATTGATAAGTACGGCTTGAACGATCCTGAATATGTCCAATATATGAAATGGCTTGGCAATATGCTTCAAGGTGACTTTGGCACATCCATTGTCAAAAAGGGAACACCCGTGGCTGATTTGATTTTTGCCCGGCTGCCAAATACCCTCATCCTCATGATCTTTTCTACATTAGTTGCCCTGCTGATCGCCATTCCATTTGGTGTCCTTTCAGCAAAACGTCCATATACAAAGCTTGACTATGGCATTACGGTTACATCTTTTATCGGACTGGCTATTCCAAACTTTTGGTTTGGTCTCATCCTCATTATGGTTTTATCCGTGAATCTGGGTTGGTTTCCAACTGGCGGAGTTTCTACCTTGAATGCTGATTTTAATGTGTTAGACCGGCTCCATCATATCATTTTACCTGCCTTTGTTTTAGCAACTGCTGATATGGCAGGGCTGACCCGGTACACAAGGTCGAGTATGCTTGATGTGATGAGGCAGGATTACATTCGCACAGCAAGAGCGAAAGGCTTTAGAGAAAACAAAGTCATTTTTAAGCATGGTTTAAGAAACGGTCTTATGCCTGTCATAACGATTTTCGGATTAATGATACCATCTTTTATTGGCGGCGCAGTCGTGGTGGAACAAATCTTCACCTGGCCTGGACTTGGAAAGCTGTTCATTGATTCTGCCTTTTCGAGAGATTATCCGGTCATTATGGCGATGACCGTTATTTCCGCAGTGCTTGTGGTGGTTGGAAATTTAATAGCGGATATTTTATATGCGATCGTTGATCCGCGTATTGAATATTAGAAGGGAGCTGAAGTACTATTGGCACAGCCTAATATGGGGACACCTCCTGTTGATATCAAATTAAAGGAGGGCCTTCCGCCAAAGCCTGAGACGATGCTGCGTTTATTTTGCGAGAAATTTTTCAAAAATAAATTGGCGGTTGCCGGCTCCGTGATCTTATTGGTCATTATCTTTTCAGCCATTTTCGCTCCAGTGATCGCTCCATATACACCAGAACAGCAAGATTTATTAAAGCGGCTCCAGCCGCCAAGTGCTGAGCATTTTATGGGCACTGACAAGTTTGGCCGCGATATTTTCTCAAGGGTGCTTTATGGCGCGCGAGTCTCTTTATTGGTCGGTTTCGTCTCAGTGGTCGGTGCAATCACCATTGGCACTGTCGTTGGCGCGGTCGCGGGGTATTTCAAAGGGTTTATTGACTCCTTGTTAATGAGATTTGTGGATGTCGTGTTGTCGATTCCAGACATTTTTCTATTGATCACGCTCGTCACCATTTTCAAACCGGGAATTGATAAATTGATCCTAATCTTTGCTTTGACAGGCTGGACAACAACCGCAAGGCTCATACGCAGTGAATTCTTATCACTTCGAACAAGAGAATTCGTCCTCGCGGCGAGAACCATTGGAACGAAAAATCAGGTCATCATCTTTTCGCATATTTTACCGAACTGTATCGGTCCTATTATTGTATCAGCTACATTAAAAGTAGGGTCCGTCATTTTAGCTGAATCAACACTCAGCTACCTTGGCTTTGGTATTCAGCCGCCCACGGCAAGCTGGGGCAACATGCTGCAAGATGCACAAAATTTCTCGATTATGGTGCAAGCGTGGTGGTACCCGCTTTTCCCAGGTTTACTCATTTTGCTGACTGTTTTATGCTTTAATTTTTTAGGAGATGGGCTGAGAGATGCGCTTGATCCTAAAAAGCTGAAGTGAATATCAATACTTAAGTATTGAAAATATGTATTTTTATAACAAAAAAGGTTGATAAAGGTATTTTAATATGATACCATAGATTTACAATAAATAAAGAGATTGAGAGGAGAGCTCCTAATTGTCTGCTAAAGTGGAAACACCAATTTCAGATGAAGGCACTGATTTCTTTGGTGCTCAGTATAAAGAGATTTACTCACATCTTTTATCTCGTAATGTCGATGTAGAAATTGATTTCATCCGAAGAAAAATCCTTCAAACTTATGATCATCCGCACATATTAGATTTTTGTTGCGGGCATGGAAGACATCTCCTTAAACTTTGGCAAGAAGGATATCAGGTAGATGGACTAGATCTCAATCAGGATTTTTTGGGGCATATTGAAGAAGTTTCAAATCACAGAGTGACAACTTTTTTAGCAGATGGAAGAGACTTTCAACCTCCTAGAACGTATGATGTTGTGCTTAATATGGAAACGTCCATTGTCTATATGTCAGATGAGGAAAACATGAAAATGCTTAAAACCATGTATGCATGTTTAAAAGAAGGAGGAACTTTTCTTCTCCATCTTGCAAACAGAGAATTTATAGTAAAATATTTCCATCCACTTATTTGGTTTGGTGACGAAGAGACAGGCTATGCTTTAGAAAGAAGACAGTTAGACATTGTAAACAGCACCATTAAGATAGACCAAACAAGAATAGTGAATGACAAAACAACTAAACATGTTATTAAGATGAGGTTATACAGTGTCTCAGAAATCACAAATATGTTAAAAGATATTGGTTTTATCGTCCAACAAATTTATGGAGATTTTGAAGGAAATCCTTATACCGTAGAAGCTCACAACACGATACTTTTATGCACTAAATAAAGCATTAAAGGGGGTGAGTCATATGAAAACAAACGTCATCATCATCGTACCAAGATAACTGTCTATAGAAAACAAATCATTTATATTTATTTTGTAAAGTGCGTGTGAAAGAACACGCACTTTCTTACGTAAATAATTCAATAGAAGAGAATATAGAGAGGTTGATTTTATTGATCGCTATCCTGAAACAGCCGCGATTTTTAACCTTTTGTTTAGCGCAACTGATTTCCCGTTTTGGGGACGGTCTGACCACTATTGTCATCCTTTACATTGTTGGAACCACTTCTGATGACCCTTTATTAATTGGATTCGTCTTGTTTTGTCAATATTCACCTATGTTTTTTTTCGGATTAATAGGTGGTGTTGCGGCAGACCATTTTAAAAAACATCATATCATGATAGCTGCCGATTTATTTCGAGCTCTCATATTAATAGGAATGATCTTTAGTATAAACCAACCAGTTTATGTCATTATGCTTGTTTTTTTATCAGGTATAGGAAGTGCTTTCTTTTATCCAGCGCGTTCCTCTTATATCCCGGTTGTAGTAGGGGAGAAAAATATTACAGAGGCAATGGGCGTTTCACAAAGTATTTATTCTGTTATGCAAATTGCCGGACCTGGTATAGCAGGGCTGTTGCTTCTTTTTTTCTCTCCAACTATACTGCTTATGATCGATATTCTTTCTTATAGTCTATCCGCATGTTTGATTTTGTTAACGGCTGTACTTGTGAAAAAGAAAAATAAAAAAGAAGAAGAGATTTCCTCATCATCTTCTAAAGAAAAACAATGGACGGCGATCAAACTAGGATTAAAGGTTGTATTTCAATCAGCTCCGCTTGCCTTTTTAATCATTTTATTAACACAAGTCATGTTTATCGCTGGTATTTTTAACACAACATCAAACTCCATTTTGCTGCACGAATTTCAAGTCACAGGATTTCATTTCGGAATGATTGAAGCATTTTCAGGGATCGGTGCTGTTATTGGTTCCATTTTAGGTCCATATTTGTTAGGTAAATTAAAACCAGGCTATATCTTAATCACCACGACGATCTTTATGGGGCTTTGGATGACGGCCATCATCCCAATCGAGTTTTTTGAAACATTATTTGGATTATTCCCAGTCTATCTTTGGATGTTCGGTATAGGATTAATGAACGCTTTTTTGAATGTACCGATTAGCAGTTTATTTCTTGGGCTGACCCCAAATGCCTATAGAGGACGTGCGATGTCCATTTTACAAATGTTCTCCAATTTTGGTGTCATTCTCGGGTTAATCATCGCCGGTATTTTTTCTAAATATATTGGTGTTATATGGATTACTGCCATTTCCGGCGGAGTATTGCTTGCTATCAGTTTATTGTCAATGAGGATGAAAGGTTTTGCGGCCTTATTAAATGTAACGAAAAAAAATAAAGACACTTCAACTGCAACACAGCTTGAAGTTTAATAAAGTTGGAATAATTTCTCTATCCCTTGCCCATACTGTGGACAACAGTTTTTATAAAGTGAGGGATTGGTTATGTTATTTCTTCATGACGTATGGGTGAATTGGTTTGAAGGGGAAGAAAATGGCTACAATGTGTGTCATTTTCATGAGTGGCGTAAGGAGGACAGCGTTGAACTGTTAGATCAAGTGCCTTTACTTAAGGTGCAGAGCCCTTTGTTTGATTACATAGAGAATGATCTTTCAGAGCTGCCGAAGACACTGCTAGAGTCTGTATTTGAGAAATCCTATATTCGAAAAAATCATGAACGCCGTAAATTAGAGTATTGCTTTGTGGTCACAGACGGCATTCGAATTATTGCTGTAGATACGATTGGGTATTCCATACCTGTGAGAAAAAGCCGCTTGATCCCAAGGCAGGAGCAATTGGTGTATGAAATGGTGAAAGATGTGAAGGCAGAGGAATATGAATTTTCTAAGGACAGCCTTGAATCGACGAAAGAGTATCATATTCTATCACTGCCGCCGCAGCATATCAGCGGATTAACGAGAAAAGAAAGACAGCTGAAACAGCTGATGTTTATGGCGCTCGATCAATTAAAAGGGCTCAAAAACAGGGCGGAGATTGCGTATTGGTATACGGAATGGAACCCGCGCATGTACAACCAAATCAAACGAATGTCTTTCGAAGAGATTTGGAACATGCTTTACAATGAAACGATTGATGGGTGGTCAGAGAATCATTTAGCCTTCTGTGAAAAAATGATTAAAGGACAGCCTTTTTTCGAAAAGCTTTGGGAAATGGAAAACGAATCAAAAGTAAATTAGAAAAAGCTTGCAGCGAGTCGTGCTGCAAGCTTTTTTTATTTGCGTTTTCTGCCAAGACCCATCGCATTCTCCATTTTTTTCAGCATTTTGTTTGCTGCGCGGTTTGCTTTTTCAGCACCTTCGTCTAGAATGCGGTCAAGCTCGTCTGATTCAATGAGTTCATAGTATCGATCTTGAATTGGTTTTAAAGCATCAACGACAACGTTCGCAAGATCTCCTTTAAACTCACCATATCCTTTGCCTTCGTACTTTTGCTCCAGCTCTGCAATGGATATGTTGCCTAATACAGAATAAATCGTCAGCAAGTTGGCTATACCAGGCTTGTTCTCTTTGTCATACTTGACGATGCCTTCTGAATCCGTCACAGCACTTTTAATTTTCTTTTCAAGCTGCTTTGGTTCATCTAATAAGGTAATGAAAGATTTTTGGTTCGGATCGGATTTGCTCATTTTTTTCGTTGGATCTGTTAAAGACATAATCCGTGCGCCTTCTTTTGGAATTTTCACTTCAGGCACAGTGAAGATGTCATTGTACTTTCGGTTAAAGCGTTCAGCGAGCGTTCTAGTCAATTCAAGATGCTGCTTTTGGTCTTCTCCAACAGGGACTAAATCAGTACCATATAATAAGATATCGCCAGCCATTAATGGGGGATACGTTAATAGGCCTGAAACAACTGCTTCTTTACCAGCGGATTTGTCCTTAAATTGGGTCATTCTTTCTAATTCCCCAATATAAGCAACACATTGAAGCATCCATCCTGCCTGGGCGTGAGCAGGTACCTCTGATTGGATAAACAATGTCGCTTTCTCTGGATCAAGACCAACAGCTAAATAAAGAGCTGCTAAGCTTCTAATATTTTGACGGAGAGCTAATCGGTCCTGACTCACTGTAATCGCATGTTGATCGACGACACAAAAATAGCCATTATAGTCATGCTGCAAATCGACAAATTGCTTCATTGCTCCAATATAGTTCCCTAATGTGACAGAACCGCTCGGCTGAATGCCTGAAAAAATTGTCTTCTTTGTCATACTAAAACCTCTTTTCTTCAATATAAAAAGGCCCACCCATCACTTTTCAACAGAAAAGGGACGAATGAACCGTGGTACCACCCTTGTTATTTCACATAGAAATCACTCAAGACGTTGATAACGGAGACTGCTCCGTCTAAGCCTACTCACTTTTTTAGAAGTGTTCGGTTAGCTGCTCCAAAGCCCATTCCATACATGCCATTATCTGCTCACACCGGCCGCAGACTCTCTGTAAATGGTGAATATATGTACTCTTCTTTTTCATCGCAACAATATAATTTAATCCATTATAAATAAGCAAAAATCAAATGTCAAAGCCTATAATAAATGAAGAGCAGAATAAACATTTCAATTAGTAAGCTAAGACCTAATATTTTCATGGAGGAAAAATTGCTTTGGAATGATGATGATAAATGTTTGTTTACATCATCGTCAATAGTGCCCTTTTGCTTATTTAATGAATCAAATACTTTTCGAAAGCTGTAAGCTGTTTGATCAAAAAATCCACTTTTTAAAGTGATTAACGATAACCATACTAGCAAAGTTGCCGATGCTAAATAAAAAGTGATGTTAATCATGCTTAACAGAGAGATGTGCCCATAAAAAATGAAACTTAAAATGAATACAAGGCAATTAGAACTAATTAAAAGAATAAAAAATTTGATAACAATCACTCCTGCGCATTAAAACTTTACTGTACTAAAATAGCAATAAAAATGTTTAATTCAAGACTTTCACTATATAAGAAAAACGAAACAAGGAATTAAGCAGTTGTTTTAACAAAATTCTTGATATTAGTTTACAATGAATCATGAAGATTGCCAATTGTATAGACAGGATTACTTCTGATTAGGTATTTAAGATCACAAAACGAAAGGAAAATACCCAATTTGTTTCAATTTTTTAATAAATTTATTAAAAAATAATCGAAATATGAAAATTTTCTTAAAAAAATGAATGCACAATTACTTATTTGCTAGTATAATAGTTCCTGTAGTTCATTTATGAAGGGGAGGTCAACAACTAGATGAAAAAGTCTAAATTTTCACTGCTTTTAGTTTTTTTATTGGTGCTGACTATTTTTGTATCTGCATGTTCAGGTAAACAAAGTAGCGACAAGGGCACTGCATCCAAAGATTCAAAACAAGAGGCTACAATTTTAGAATCACAGGAAATGCCTGCAATGGATACAATCCAAGCAAGTGATACAATTAGTTTCACAACGATGAATAACGTTTTTGAAGGTTTGTATCGATTCAACGATAAAGAAGAATTAGTACCTGGTATGGCGGATGGCGAACCAGTTGCTAACAAAGATAAAACAGTTTATAACATTAAACTGAAAGATGCAAAATGGTCTAATGGTGATCCAGTTAAAGCACAAGATTTCGTTTATGCTTGGCAACGTGCTTTAGATCCAGAACAAAAGTCTGAGTATGGCCCATATATGATGGTTGGTAAAATCAAAAATGCTGATAAGGTCTACAACAAAAAAGCAAAGCCTGACGAACTAGGAATTAAAGCTGTAAGTGATAAAGAATTGCAAATTACACTTGAAAAACCAATTCCTTACTTCCAATCTCTGCTTTCATTCCCAACTTTCTATCCAGTGAATGAAAAGTTCGTTAAAGAACAAGGCGATAAATATGCGAAGACTGCAAAAAATCTTGTATACAATGGCCCTTATGAACTTTCTTCTTGGGATGGACCACAAGCAACTACTTGGGAATACAAAAAGAATGAAAAATATTGGGACAAAAAGAACGTCTCTATGACAAAACTTACTTTTAAAGTATCTAAAGATCCACAGGCAGCTGTTAACGCATTCGAAGCTGGAGAAGCTGATATTACACCTAAATTATCAACACCTGCTATCATCTCTCAATACGAAGGTGATAAGCGAATGAAAAGATTACTAGAGCCTACTGTGTTCTGGTTGAAAATGAACCAAGGGAATAAATCTCTAAAGAATGAAAACATTCGTCGTGCAATTGCAACAGCAATTGACAAAGAAGCGTTTGTAAAAGATGTATTGCAGAATGGTTCTGTTGCTGCTTACTATCAAATTCCAAAAGACTTTGTACATGATGAAAACGGAAAAGACTTCCGCGATGGAATGCCTAAATACTTAGAAACAAATAAAGACGAAGCTAAGAAACTTTTTGAAAAAGGTCTAAAAGAATTAGGAACGTCTAAAGTAACGCTTAATTACTTAGGTGATGATTCTGAGACAGCTAAAACAATCGGAGCTTTCATTAAAGATCAGCTTGAGAAAACTTTACCTGGCTTAGATATCAATATTCAAAGTGTTCCTTTCGCTACTCGTATTGATCGAGATAAGAAAGAGGATTACGATCTACAGATGGCTGGATGGGGTCCTGATTATCTTGATCCAATCACATTCTCTGACTTGTTTATCACTGGTGGCGGAAACAACCACATGGGATACTCAGATAAGAAATATGATCAGCTGTTAAAAGATGCATCTGGCAAATTAGCTGCTAAGCCTGAAGAACGCTGGAAAGCTTTACAAGAAGCTGAAAAAGTATTACTACAAGATGACGCAGCACTTTCACCAATTTATCAGAGAGCAACTAACTATTTGATTAATGATAAAGTTAAAGGGTTTGTCATTCACAAGGTTGGACCAGAATTCAGCTACAAATGGATGAAAATTGAAGGATAATTAACAATCTTATAGAAAAGAGAGTGTATTCTCTGAATATACTCTCTTTTTCACTGAAAGAAATATGTCGAAATATACAGAAAAGTCAGTTTTATCAGGAGGTGCAAGTATGCTGAAATACTTAATTAGACGGGTTGGCTTCATGGTCGTTACCCTCTTCATCATTGTTTCAATCACTTTTTTCTTAATGAAACTCATTCCGGGTTCTCCTTTTGTTAATGCACAAAAGTTGTCAGAAGCCCAACAAGCTGTACTTAATGCAAAATATGGGCTAGATCAGCCTATCCCAGTTCAATACTTTCATTACTTGATTAATACATTCACAGGGGATTTAGGTGTTTCATTCCAATTCAACAATACCTCCGTAACAGAACTTCTTTCATACCGAGTAGGACCATCTGCTGTCCTAGGCCTTCAAGCGATTATTATAGGAACGATTGTTGGTATCTTCTTGGGAGTAGTTGGAGCTTTAAGGCAGAACACATGGGTGGATTACTCTGCTACTTTCTTGGCAGTTATCGGTAAATCAATACCGAGTTTTGTATTCGCGGGATTACTTCAATACTATATTGCGGTGAAATTGGGTTTATTACCAACTCAATTCTGGAATGGATTTGAGTATACAATTTTGCCTACAATCGCATTAGCAATGTTTCCTATTTCCATTTGTGCTCGTTTTATGCGAACAGAAATGGTTGAAGTTCTTGAGACTGACTATATTTTGCTGGCAAAGGCAAAAGGGGCAGGCTATTTTGAAATAGCATTTAAGCATGCAATGAGAAATGCTTTGATCCCTGTTGTGACAGTTCTTGGTCCACTTACTGTTAGTTTAATGACGGGATCTCTCGTAATCGAAAAAATCTTCTCGATTCCTGGAATTGGTGAGCAATTTGTTAAAGCAATTACTGTAAATGACTATCCAGTTATTATGGGAACAACAATTTTATTCGCCGTTCTTTTTGTTGTGGTTGTATTTATTGTCGATATTTTATATGGAATTATCGATCCGAGAATTCGTGTAGCAGGGGGTAACAAATGATGAAACAGCAAGAAGAAAATATTGATAAAAGTCTATTTGAGCCCGCTGGTGTTGATACATTTTCTGCTGAAAAAATTGAGAAACCTAGTCTAAATTATTGGCAAGATGCATGGCTTAGAATCAAAAAGAATAAAGCCGCAGTTGTAAGTTTGGTGATTTTATTTTTAATTGTATTGATGGCTATAGTCGGACCTTTAATTAGTGGTAAAGATTTTAGTACTCAGACAACGTCTGAAGCGAACCTGCCACCTCGAATCCAAGGATTAGAGCATGTTAGCTTCCTTCCATTTACTGGGGAAAGAACGCTGAAAAATGGTGACGTGGTTAATCCTTATGAACAAAAAGGAATTGATCATTATTACTGGTTCGGTACAGATAATCTTGGAAGAGATCTATTTACACGTGTGTGGAAAGGAACTCAAATCTCACTGCTTATTGCTGTTGTTGCAGCTGTGATCGATTTAATCATTGGTGTTGCTTATGGTGCTATTTCTGGTTATTTTGGCGGGAAAATTGATAATGCGATGCAACGTGTTTTAGAGGTTCTAATGGGTATTCCCAACTTGATCGTTGTCATATTAATGATTCTCGTCTTAAAGCCAGGGATTATTCCAATTATTATTGCTCTAAGTATTACCGGTTGGATCAGTATGGCCAGGGTTGTACGAGCCCAAGTCATGAAGCTGAAAGAACAGGAATATGTACTAGCCGCTAGAACTCTGGGGTTAAGCAACTTTAAAATTATCTTTAAACACATGTTACCTAACTTAACAGGTGTGATGATTATTAATACAATGTTCACCATCCCTAGTGCAATTTTCTTCGAAGCTTTCTTAAGCTTTATTGGTTTAGGTCTCCAAGAGCCACAAGCTTCACTAGGGACGTTAATTGAAGATGGATTTAAATCAATGATCGCTTTCCCATATCAGATGGTTTATCCAGCAATTATCATTAGTGTTATCATGATCGTCTTTAACCTTGTTGCCGACGGTGTGAGAGATGCACTTGATCCAAAAATGAAAGATTAGTACGGGACGGTGATGATGATGAATAAACAAGAAACCATTCTAACAGTAAATGACTTAAATATCTCATTTCACACGTTCGCTGGTGAAGTCAAGGCGATAAGAGGTGTGAATTTTGATCTGAAAAAAGGTGAGACACTTGCCATTGTAGGAGAATCAGGTTCAGGAAAATCAGTTACTTCAAAATCAATCATGGGGCTGCTTCCTAAATCTAACTCTGAAGTGAAAAAAGGCGAGATTTTGTTTCAAGATAAAGATTTAACAAAACTTACTGATAAGCAAATGCAAAAAATACGTGGAAAAGATATTGCAATGGTCTTTCAAGATCCTATGACATCGTTGAATCCTACAATGACAATCGGCAAACAAATTATAGAACCGATCTTAAAACATCAAAATGCTAGTAAAGAAGAGGCTAAAAAAAGGGCCCTTGAATTGCTGAGTCTTGTAGGCATCCCAAATCCTGAACAAAGATTTAAACAATATCCTCATCAATTTTCTGGAGGGATGAGACAAAGGGTTGTGGTGGCAATTGCACTTGCTTGTAATCCGAAAATATTAATTGCTGATGAGCCAACTACAGCGTTAGACGTAACAATTCAGGCTCAAATTTTAGAACTGATGAAGGACCTTCAAAAGAAAATTGAAACATCAATTATCTTTATTACGCATGATTTAGGTGTCGTTGCGAATGTGGCAGATCGTGTAGCGGTAATGTATGGTGGTCAAATTGTTGAAATTGGGACAGTAGATGAGATTTTCTATAACCCGAAACATCCTTATACGTGGGGGTTATTAAGTTCGATGCCAAGCCTGGACACAAAAGAGGAGAAATTATTCGCAATTCCTGGAACGCCTCCGGATTTGCTAAACCCTCCAAAAGGCGATCCATTTGCCGCTAGAAATCAATATGCAATGAAAATCGATTTCGAACAACAACCGCCTTTATATCAAGTGTCAGAAACGCATTATGCAGCGACATGGCTTTTACATCCCAACGCACCTAAAGTAGAACCTCCTGAATCAATTAAGCAAAGGATGCGACAATTTAAAGCGCAAAAAGGGGGGAATCACATTGAGTGAAAAAGATGTTATTTTACAAGTGAAAAATCTTAAACAATATTTTAATGTGGGTAAACCAAATGAAGTAAAAGCTGTTGATGATGTTAGCTTTGACATATATAGAGGAGAAACATTGGGGCTAGTAGGTGAGTCTGGCTGTGGAAAGTCAACTACGGGCAGAACCATTATTCGATTATATAATGCAACAGGTGGAGAGGTTATTTTTAATGGACAGAATGTTCATGATAAAAAATCGACCACTGATCTTAAGCAATTTAATCGTAAGATGCAAATGATCTTTCAGGATCCATATGCTTCCCTCAACCCAAGAATGAAAGTTGAGGACATCATTGCAGAGGGCATCGACATTCATGGCCTTGCAAAAACAAAACAGGCGCGTAAAGAGCGTGTGTACCAATTACTTGAAACTGTTGGCTTGAACAAAGAGCACGCGAACAGATACCCGCATGAATTCTCAGGCGGTCAAAGACAGCGTATCGGAATTGCACGTGCATTAGCAGTAGAGCCGGATTTCATCATCGCCGATGAACCAATCTCTGCATTAGACGTGTCGATCCAAGCGCAGGTCGTCAATTTATTGAAAGAGCTTCAAGAGGAAAAAGGTTTAACGTACTTATTCATTGCCCATGACTTGTCCATGGTAAAATACATCAGCGATCGTATCGGCGTGATGTATTTCGGAAAATTGGTTGAGCTGGCACCAGCGAATGAATTATACGAAAACCCGCTTCATCCATATACAAAATCATTGCTGTCTGCGATTCCGCTTCCAGATCCTGATTATGAGCGTAACCGCAAACGAATCAAGTATGATCCATCTGTTCACAAAGGAACAAACACCGAGTTCCGTGAAGTGAAGCCAGGTCACTTTGTGAGCTGCACAGAGGAAGAATTCAAAGAGCTACAGGCGAAACAATCATAAGAAGGAAGAAGCACTGCTAAGTCAGTGCTTCTTTTTTTATTTTACAAAAAAACAAGATGATGGTAATTTTTAGTTAAGTACAAGCAGATACCGGAGGAAATCAAATGTTAAATTGGAAAACCTTTCGTTATTCATTGCTTCATGTTCTCATTGTATTCATGCTTTTTTCAACGTCTTTTTTCAGGAAACCAAACGGAGGAAAGTGGATGCTCGCGTTTATGGTGCTCATTGGGATTGTGTCTTTTTCAGTGGAATATATGCTTAACCGAAAGACAAGCAGTCAGAAGCAAGAAGCACGGCGTGTAAAATTTCTTTATTTCATCATGCTTCAAATTGCGATGACACTTATCCTGTTTGTCTGCATTCAACTCGTCATGAATCGTTCGTTATAAAACTTTTTTTGCGTTAATTGAAAAAAAGTGAAACTACTTTAGACTTTGCTGCGTCTTACTAGTACAGGCGTTTAAATAGCAGGAAATCGGGAATATCTAAGGAAGTGGTTCTTAACTATAGCATAAGGAGCAGATCCATGAATTGGTATGAAAAGCTCAGTGAATACTTCCCGATAGAAGAAATGAAGTCAAAAGAGCATATGGAAGCTTTATTAAAGGAAAGAAGTGATATTTATCATAAGGAGGAAGGACCTCATCATGTGATGATGTACGCCGAATTTGATTCTTTCATCTTTATTGATTATTTATTTGTTTCCAAAGATGCAAGAGGTGAAGGCCTCGGGTCAAAGCTTATTCATAAGCTGAAGGAAAAAAAGAAACCGATCTTGCTTGAGGTCGAGCCTGTAGATGAAGATGATGCAGATACTGCAAAACGCCTAAAGTTTTACCAAAGAGAGCACTTCAAGCATGCAGAATCAATCGGTTATAAACGCAGGTCACTTGCAACAAATGAAGTGAACCGCATGGAAATTCTTTATTGGTCGCCTCTTACAAATCATGAGGAAGAGATCATGGAAGCCATGAGGAAGACCTATGAACGAATCCATACGTATAAAGATGAAGAATGGTATGGACAATCGTACGAGGATGTTGATGATGTATTGAAGATCATTGAAAATAGAAAGCAAAAAAATATTTTCGATCATCTCGACTAAATGAGAATGTTCTGATATCCAGCAGCACGACAAGATGAATGAAATTGTCTAGTTTTTGTCACAAAAATTGCAAGAAAATCTGTTCACACTTACTTTTTTATAGTATAATCACTATAAAGATTACTTATTTAGAACAATTTTAATTTAAGAATACAGATCAATATTCATTCTACAAATTGAGGAGTGAAGATTTATGGTAACATTATACACATCACCAAGCTGTACATCATGTAGAAAAGCAAGAGCGTGGTTAGAAGAGCACAATATCTCATATCAAGAGAGAAATATTTTTTCTGAGCCTCTTTCAATCGATGAAATCAAAGAAATTCTTCGAATGACAGAAGACGGTACAGACGAAATTATCTCAACACGTTCAAAAGTATTCCAAAAACTAAATGTCAATGTTGAGACAATGCCGCTTCAACAATTGTATAAACTAATCAATGAGCATCCAGGTCTATTGCGTCGTCCAATTATCTTGGATGAAAAAAGATTACAAGTTGGGTACAATGAAGATGAAATTAGACGTTTCTTACCAAGAACGGTTCGTACATTCCAACTAAGAGAAGCTCAGCGACTTGCTAACTAATAAAAACACGAAAAGCTGCCGATCATTTGGCAGCTTTTTTTATTTGTTTTCAGCCGTTTGTTCGTAAAAGAGGCTGGCTAATATGACCACTATGACGGTTAAAAACGGAAGCATCAATTCAAGCGTGGCATGCTGTGACATAAATTCAGTCAATTTCACATCACGCACAATCATTTCGCCGCCAGTAAAGGCCAAAAGCGCACTTCCTCCGTATAAAAGAAACGGAAATTTAGTTAAAGCCGCATGAATCAGCTTGCTTCCCCAAATAATAATCGGTACAGAAATCATGAGACCAAAAGCGGTCAGAATCATGTTGCCTTTTGCTGCACCTGCAACTGCGATGACATTATCAAGTGACATAAAGAGGTCGGCAATCACAATGGTTTGAACCGCACGCCAAAGGGAGCCGCTGCTCTTAATCCGAATCGATTCCTTCTTTTGTTCAATTAAAAGATTGTATCCTATATAAAGGAGAAAAAGACCACCAATAAACTGCAAATAAGGGATAGTCAATAAATAAACTGCGGCACCCGTCATTGTAATTCTCATCAGAACGGCCAAAAGAGTGCCGATCCAAATGGCTTTATTGCGTTTGTCATGTGATAAACTGCGACTGGCCATCGCAATGATGAGCGCATTATCTCCGCCTAAAATCAAGTCTATGCCAATAATCATCAGTAAGGATACGATCCACTCTGTTTCCATCCATTTCACCTCTTGTCCTAATAGAGCTCGTACAACCAATATATGAAGACAATTCAAATATATGTTTCTGCAAGTTTTCTCTGCAAAAAATGCGTTTTTATTTCTTTTATTCATGTTTTATCATAAAATAGACAGTACGAAGCAATACCTCAATTCTTTAAACGGTTAACATGTAGACGGAACGGGTAAAGTGTAGTAAAGTACTATTAATTGGGAGCTTGTATGTCCCTTCAACATCTTATATAGAAGGGAAGGTTGGCAAAATGGAAATCGAAAGAATAAATGAACATACAGTAAAATTTTATATTTCCTACGGTGATATTGAAGATCGCGGATTTGACCGTGAAGAGATTTGGTATAATCGTGAGCGCAGTGAAGAGCTGTTTTGGGAAGTAATGGACGAAGTGCACGAAGAAGAAGAATTTGCAGTAGAGGGGCCGCTTTGGATTCAAGTACAGGCACTTGATAAAGGTCTTGAAATTGTCGTGACAAAAGCCCAACTTTCTAAAGATGGACAAAAGCTCGAATTGCCGATTCCAGAAGATAAAAAAGATCAAACAGATGAAGAAAGCTTAGATGCACTGCTTGATGATTTTCATAAAGAAGAGCAAGATCAAGAAGACCATAATGAGAAGGACAAAAAACTTCAACTTCAATTCGTGTTGAAAATGGATGACTTTGAAGATTTGATTGCACTTTCTCAATTAAATATGCAGGATTTTACCACAAGTTTATATTCGTTTGAAAACCGTTATTATCTATATGTTGACTTCCACGAGGATTTGTCAGATGAGCAAGTGGAAAATAAGCTCAGCATTTTGCTTGAATATGCTCATGAATCAGTGGTCAGCATCTACAGACTGAAAGAATACGGTCAGCTGATTATCGAAGGGAATGCCCTTGAAACGATTCAACAGCACTTCTCGTAACTAACAAAAAGTCGATTTCTATAGAGGAATCGGCTTTTTTATCTGAATGAATAGGTAAATAAAGAGATCGGCAAGGAGAAAAATGAAATGAGAAATGTAGTCAAAGTTCTATTTTTTCTAATCATTACGATAGGTGCTTATTTAATCATCCAATTGATTGTCGGTGATTTAGCGGTAAGTGTATTAAGTTCTGTCAGTGTTCTATTTACTTTATCGATTATTTTCATCGGATTTGTTATTTTCTTGGAGAACCGGAATCCGTCTCAAACGATTACATGGCTTGTCCTGCTTGGCAGCTTTCCGTTATTCGGCTTTTTGTTCTACATTTTCTTTGGACGCAATATTAAAAAGCGCCGACTGTTTGAAAAGAAGGCGGTATTGGACGAGAAGTTAATCCAGGAAGATGAAAATATCCATAGAGAAGCAATTGAAAAAATGACGCATATGGGTGATCATCAGCAGCTCTTATTTAAGCTGGCCCACAGACTTGGACATACTCCTATTACATATCGCACGTCCTCTAAAGTCTTAACCAATGGTGAAGAAACATTCTCTCATATTTTTGAAGAGATTAAAAAAGCAACACATCACATTCATTTAGAATATTACATTCTCCGCCACGATGACCTTGGCCAAGAATTAAAGGACATTCTCATTGAAAAAGCGAAAAATGGCGTGATTGTCCGCTTTTTATATGACGATGTAGGAAGCTTAAAACTTTCTCGTCAATATATTGCTGACCTAGAAAAGGCTGGCGTTCAGATCGTTCCGTTTTTACCAGTAAGGCTCCCCCTTTTAAATAATAAAATCAACTTCCGAAATCATAGAAAAATTGTCGTAATTGATGGGGAAGTGGGATTTGTCGGCGGGCTTAACATTGGAGACGAATACATGGGCAGAAGCAGACAATATGGATTCTGGCGTGATACTCATTTGATGATTAAGGGCGAAGCTGTTCGTGACCTCCAGCAGATTTTCATGCAGGATTGGTATTATATGACGAATGAAAGATGCTCTGGTGTGGACTATTTCAAAGATTTCAGCCACCTTGAGAGTACAACAGAAGGCGTACAAATGATTGCTGGCGGGCCTGACAAGCAGTGGGAGGTCATTAAAAATCTCTTTTTCTCCATGATCATCTCCGCCAAAAAATCCATCTGGATCGCTTCACCGTATTTTGTGCCGGATGATGATATTTTGTCCGCATTGAAAATTGCCGCATTGAGCGGAGTAGATGTACGGATTATTGCTCCAAAGAATCCAGATAAACGGATTGTTTTCCATGCGTCTCGTTCTTACTTCCCGGAGCTTCTTGACGCAGGGGCAAAGGTGTACGAGTATGATCAAGGCTTTATGCATAGTAAATTTATTATTGTGGATAGCGAGCTGGCTTCGATAGGAACGGCAAACATGGATATGAGAAGCTTTCATTTGAACTTTGAAGTGAATGCCTTCCTCTATAAAACAAAAAGCACCGAGAAGCTCGTCAACGATTTCTTAGGTGATTTAGAGCAGTCACATGAAATTGTTCCTGAAGAGTTTGCAAAGAGACCTTTGGGGGTCAGACTGTTTGAATCAACAGCAAGATTATTATCACCACTTTTATAAAGATTGTATTTTCCCCCTTTTCTATAAGGGGGATTTTTAATTTTCCTGAAGAGATGATCATTAAAATCATCTTTTGACACGGTAAAAATTCATTTTGCCTTTTCGCTTCCTTATAGACGAACAAGCTATAATACGGTCATCAAAGAGCGAGGGGCGAACTGAATGAATACAGCAATGATGGATAACGGTAAGCTTATCCGAATGACACATCATTTATCGAAAAGCCGTCTGGAGCATGTAAGAAAGACGTGCAAATTTTATTGTCCTGAGTGCAGGGAGGAGGTGCAATTAAAGCTAGGGGAGCATCGTGTCTATCATTTTGCGCATAAACAGCTGACAGCATGTCCGTTAGCCTCAGGCGAAACGGCTTATCATCAGGCGGGAAAGGAAGCTATTATGAATTGGCTGAAGGGGCTTGGACATAAACCGGCGCTGGAAAAGTATATGTCAAAGATTCATCAGCGTCCTGATGTGACCGTCTCTATAGGAAATGAAACTTATGCAATCGAATTTCAATGTGCAAATATTTCCCGGCAAGAGCTTCGCAGAAGAACTGCAGGTCTCCGCGAGGGAGGGCTCTTTCCCATATGGATGATAGGGGCAAATCGTTTAAACCGAAAATCTGCCCAGCTTTTTTCTTTCTCCTCCATTCATTGGGGAATTTTAAGGGAATCAGAGGAAAGGCGGTTGATTTTTTTCTGCCCGATCCAGAATAGGTTCATCCATCTCGATCAATTCCTTGTGTTTCAATCAACGAAAATATGTGCGGCAATAACTGTCAGACCACCTTCAGCATACCGCGAAATTCCGGCATTTCTATCTCCGCCTTCAAGCAAGCGTCAAGTAAACCAACAATGGATTAAATGTATACAGCAATTTAGGTTGCGTCCTCCTCGCATTTTATCAAATGAAAGCAAACGTTTGAGAAGTATTTTTTATGAGCATCATCAAACAGCATTCCCTTTTTTGCCAACTGAATTATTTATTCCAGTGCAAGAAGCGTATATTTTTACAAGTCCCGTGTATGTTTGGCAGGGGTGTCTCTATGATTGGATGATGAGGAAAAAAGGAAGCGGAAGAGTGACAATTCAGCAGCTAATGATGGAAATCAATCGATGTGTGCAAATGAAAGAAGTGAAACTCCGATATGGCGATGTTTCAAGAGAAGAAATAAAAGAGGTGGTCACTGCATATGTAAATGCGCTTGTAAGACAAGGGTTTTTACATATGACGAAAGAGGGTAATTATGAAGTATCGTCGAATCAAATGCCTATACGAACACTAGATGAAGTGTTAAAACGAGATGCTTTCATATTTCATTAGCATGTTTCATCACCACTTTGATCATGATAAGAAAAAGGTGGTGCTGCTATTGAATCAAAAGAAACGCTTTTTTCTCATTTTTTTAGTCTGTTTGGTATTTATTTCTGCATATGATTTGACAAATATAGTTCAAAACAAAGAAGATAAATACAACACCAATTTCTTTCACTTTCCGAAAGGTTGGTTCAACACAACTCAAGCAAGGGGGATTCATATGACTTCACAAAACAAAAACAATCATCTACCAGACAGAAGCGAAGTAAAAGAAGAAAACAAATGGCGTCTTGAAGATATTTTTGAAAGCGTCGATGCATGGAACAAGGAATTCGAAGCGGTCAAAAAAGAAATTCCGAAGCTGGCTCAGTTTAAAGGCAAGCTGGCCCATTCTGCTGATGTCCTGTATGAAGCCCTAACCTTTCAGGATCAACTTTCTGAAAAGCTTGGCAAGCTTTATACATATGCGCACATGAAATACGATGAAGATACAACGAACTCATCATTTCAGGCGTTAAATGATAAGGCATCAAATCTATTTACACAGCTGTCAAGTACATCTGCTTACATTGTTCCAGAGATTTTATCGATTCAAGAAGATAAATTGCAGCAATTCATACTAGAAAAAGAAGAATTAAAACTGTACTCACATGCTCTCGAAGAAATTAATAAAGAGCGTCCACATATTTTAAGTGAGGAGCAAGAAGCTTTATTAGCTGAGGCCTCTGAACCACTTTCATCTTCATCTACTACTTTTAGTATGTTTAACAACGCCGACATTTCTTTTCCTTCTGTAAAGGATGAGAATGGGGAGGAAAAGAAGATTACCCACGGCAACTTCATCACATTTTTAAATAGTGATGATCGTGAAGTGAGAAAGAATGCCTTTAAAGCTGTGTATAAAACGTATGATCAGTATAAGAATACACTTGCTTCTACACTGAGCGGTTCAATTAAGAAGGATAATTTTTATGCAAAAGTACGAAATTACAAATCGGCAAGAGAAGCGGCATTATCACGAAACAGCATCCCGGAAGAAGTGTATGACAATCTAATTGATACAGTTCATCAATATTTACCGTTATTACACCGTTATATTGAATTACGTAAAAAGGTATTAAAGCTTGATGAAGTGCACAATTACGACTTGTACACACCACTTGTGAAAGATGCTGGCATGAAGCTCACCTACGATGAAGCAAAGGATTATATGCTGAAAGGGTTAGCCCCATTAGGAGAAGAATATGTGTCCGTGTTAAAAGAAGGACTCGAAAATCGCTGGGTAGACGTTTATGAGAATAAAGGGAAACGAAGCGGTGCTTATTCATCTGGGAGCTATGGTACAAATCCATATATCCTCATGAACTGGCAAAATAATATTGATAATTTGTTTACACTGGCTCATGAATTTGGGCATTCTGTACACAGCTACTATACAAGAAAGCACCAGCCATATCCGTATGGAAACTATAGTATCTTTGTAGCTGAAGTGGCTTCCACTACAAATGAAGCGTTACTAGGCGAATACCTGCTTAATCATTTAGACGATAAAAAGCAGCGTTTGTATGTATTAAACCACTTGTTAGAAGGATTTAGAGGAACGGTATTTAGACAAACGATGTTTGCTGAGTTTGAGCATCTTATTCATGTGAAAGCACAAGAAGGAGAGGCTTTAACGCCAGAATTTATGACGAACCTTTATTATGACCTGAACAAGAAGTACTTTGGTGACGGTATGGTGGTTGATAAGGAAATCGGATTAGAGTGGACGAGAATCCCTCATTTCTATTACAACTATTATGTGTATCAATACGCGACAGGCTATAGCGCGGCGCAGGCATTAAGCAAGCAAATATTACAAGAAGGAAAACCAGCGGTAGAGCGCTACACCGATTTCCTTAAAGCAGGAAGCTCTGATTATCCAATCAATGTGCTGAAAAAAGCAGGGGTTGATATGGCTTCTAAAGAACCAATCGAAGCAGCATGTCAATTGTTCGAAGAAAAACTAAAAGAAATGGAAGAGCTCATCTCCAAAACAGGTGAGTAATGAAAAGACTTCTGTCAGACGTGTGAGTGCTATCTCATCTTTTGACAGGAGTTTTTTTCTCATAAAAAAAGACCTCTTCAGATGTCGAGGCCGTTCCATGTCAATATCAACCTTTAAAACCTCTAAAGGTCTTACGGTGATTCATTCGATAAAGCGTAAAAAGAATCGAAGCAAATAAGAGTGGAGACGTCAAATAAAGAGGAAGCATCTTCATTAAGCCTAATATATTTAAAAAGAAACATAAGCCAATGGCAACAAGTCCAATAGTTGTGCTGCGCATGCAGATCCCCCCATTTTTTTGTTACTTTTACTATATGAAAGTGACAACCCTCTTATGTTTTGTGACAAAAATATGAACATATAGTATATCTGTTGTCATAAGTCGACAAAATTTGATATACTACAGATGTGAAATTAATCACATACAAACATTACCCCTTTGTTTGACCGTGAAAAATTTCTCCCATCCCCTTTGTTGTCGTTAAGACATAGTGAAACCGCGCTTATCCCGGCGCGGTTTCTTCGTATTTATAAACAGAACAAATGTTCTTGGTGAAGGTAAAGAAAAACATGGGTCAGCACCCATGTTCATTTTCACAGCGATAGACATCAAGATCTGTATGGTGGTCATTCTCTTTATAGCGCCAAAACATTTCTTGCTGCACTTGGACACGTTCTACCTTTTGAGCGAAAGCCAGCTTCTTCATTTCTCGTTCAACTTCTTCAAGCGTCAGGTCATAGACAACGGCTATCTCTTTTGCGGAAGCAAATTGAAAGTAAGCAATAAACCATTCAATTGGAGGCCGTTCTGATGGTGTTGGTTTTTCACCAATCATTTCAAAAAGGATTTCTTCGTAAATATCATAAGAGTAGGCACCTGAAATTTTTAATCCTTCGTCTCCATTTACGGTATTAAAAAAGGCGAAGGTCGGAAGCTCAGATACGTCCATTTCAGCTGCAATTTTCATATCACATTGCAGTGCTTTCACAGCACTTTGAGAATGAATGTCGCGCTGGAATTCCTCGATGTCCAGTCCAGCACTTTTTGCATTTTCTATCAGCACCTGCTCACTTGTGACATCTTGCTGATGGCAAAAAAGTGATTCTTGAATGAGACGCAAAAACTTCATTCCGCATTTTCTGCCTTGAAGCTCCGCTGCTTTTAGTGCGAGTGAGGCGAGGTAGGGTGATGTCACAATTTGTTCAGACAGCATTTGTTCTTTTTTGGTCTGCGTTTTAGTGGCAAATTTCCCCCATGCTTCAGTCAGTAAATGTTTCTTTCTTTTCCGATTCAAAGCATTAATACTAGAACTTGTTACCGTTCGTAAAGTGAAAAAACGGCCATATTTCATTTTCAACTTTTTAATGGACGGCTCTAATAACCAGCAGTCAGGGCTTAGAGGATCAATGAATACATAGATTTCAATCGGCTTTTGAGGATGTCCGTGACAGTGTGAGAAATATTGATCGTGCGTATTGCAGCTCAAGATCGTCCATCCTTTTCAGGTGTTTGGTTGACCATATGACGAGCCGTCAGAGAAAGCCGTTCAAATAAAAAGTCACGAATATCGCCGGTTAATCCTACTTGATCCATTGCATCCTCCATGCATTCAAGCCATGCGTCAGCCCGCTCCTCAGTAATCGGAAAAGGGAGATGTCTCGCCCGCAGCATTGGGTGGCCATGCTCTTCTGTATAAAGCGGCGGTCCGCCTAAATATTGCGTTAAAAACTGTTTTTGTTTTCTTGCTGTTTCTTTTAAGTCATCCGGGAAAATAGGATGAAGCAAAGGATGACACTTTACATTTTCATAAAAAGTATCAACAAGTTGCGATAGAAGTTCCTCTCCAACCGCTTCGTAAGGTGCGTTAAACGATTGTACCATGTTGACTACTCCTTTTACTCGTAGTTAATAGGATGACTCACCCTATTGCGTATTTCATTTATTTCAAAAGTGATATTCAGTTTGTTCTATTTTATTGTTTCTATTCTTGTACTTATTTTAACAACCTCATCTCAATTCCACAAACAAACCGCTTTGGTCTGCTCGAAATAAAGAGAGAATCGGATTCTGTGATCAATTGACCATATCATAACACATTCAGTCAAAAAAGGGGGAAAAGCGACATACAAAAAACCGAAGAGGTTATTCTCTTCGGTTTAAGCGAAATATTGAGCTGTGATTTTCTTTACATAATTTTGTGTTTCTTTAAATGGAGGAATGCCTCCGTATTTATCTACATTTCCTGAGCCTGCATTATAGGCAGCTAAGGCGAGTGAGATATTACCGTTATATTTATTAAGCATTTGTTTTAAATACTTCGTTCCGCCTTCAATGTTTTGGGACGCATCAAAAGCATTGTTGACGCCAAGTGATTTAGCAGTAGATGGCATGAGCTGCATGAGTCCAAGCGCACCTGCATGGCTGACAGCATTTGTGCGGTAGCCGGATTCCTGCTTGATGACCGCGTGAATCAGCTTTTCGGGAACGCCATGCTTTTGAGCCATTTGTGACACGATTTGATTAATCTCTTTTGATGATGAGCCGCTGGAGACAGCCTTTTGAAGCGGCGGCGTGTAACTGTTGTTTAAGACATTTCCAATGCCATTCGCTGCATTTAATTGATTGTCATTTGCATACAAAGATTGGGCCTCAAGCTGATCACTGCCGGAAGTGGCAGATAAATATGGGTTTGTACGCGCATATTGCGTGTTCGGAGCCGTTGATGGGTCCGTGCCCATAAAAGCAGAGATGGAAAGCGGGAGACGTGATAATTCTGATCCGCCTAAAAAATCTTGCAGCAGCGACTGAAATGAAGCTTGGGCATTCGATTCTTGACCTGCAGACATTTGCGTTTGTGCTGGATCTGTTTGTAACGTTTTAAGCGCTTGAAGCTGCATAAAGGATTGAAGTTGATTGACGTTCATCATGTTCCTCCTTCAAGGAATTCATCTATTCTGTGTTTTCATTTTTTCTTCATAAAAACGAACGACTTTGTTTTTCGTGTTTCGTACTGGAATATGAAATTTGCGGAGCAATGCGGAGAAAGCGGCTTGTCCGATTTCCAGGTCGCTCACTTCAAATTCAAGTTCATAGTCCTCTACTGTTAAATATCGGCTGTGATCCAAAACAATTAAGCCTTCTTGGATCATTTTTTCTGCTCTTGACGTTTCAAGTGAACCAAAGTACACAATTTGATCCTTTTGAATGTTCAGGTGGTCTAATCTGTCCGCAACTTCACCTTCTGGCAGCTTAAAATCATCAAGTTGAGAAGGGGGAGCGATCGTTTGGTGGGTTTCGAGCAAGCCTATTTCGTGAGGTTCCTTTAATGTGAGCACCCATTGACCGTTTTTTTCTCTCATTCTTAATGCAGCCAATTGAGATTTTATATCAAATTGAGGTGTATCAAAATAATAGTTGGTTTGCGTGTGGAAATCCGCATCCTTCAATTGAAAATGCTGTTTCAGCTGTTCAAATTCTTCTTTCATTAATAATTGCTTTAGTTCGATTTCAATTTCCTGTGCCATTTTGACATCAACCTTTCATTAGAGGAAATATGATTATTGTACATGAAGTGTGTTCACCATGTAAAAGACTGTTTTTTTCTCTCTATTTTCTTTAGGTATGGACCAAAATGAATGAAGAATCTTGGGAAAGGATCATTTAAAAGAGAAAAACAGGATTTTCTCAAAAAGTTCGGTTTATCAATATTGAACTTGATATGATAAAATAAAGCTGTACTTTGTTGTAAAGGAGATCATGATGCAAAACAGAATTGAAATCACAGAAGCAACTTTAAAAGAAGACAGGCTGATTTTGACAATCCAGTCAGAAGAGCAAATCCAAAAAGCAAAAGCATCAGGACAAATGCTTGTTGATTCTGATCACTTTGCGTTCGTTTACATACTTGAAACCGAGGAGTCCTTTTCGTATCTTATTTTAGGGGAACATACATGGGCTCCATTAAAAGAAGCAATGAATCGTGACATCCCTGTCTATTTGGCATCGGATGAATATTCGCTGGAACTCATTCAGCTTCAACAGGAATTACATTATTTAATCGACAATATTAAAGACAATGCCAATTACGGAGATATGGAAGAGAAAGTGAAAAGCACATTCCTCTGAAATAATTAGGTATATGGAATTGGGGGAAGTTTCATGGACAAAAAACAATGGGATCAATTCCTCGCACCGTATAAACAAGCAGTCGAAGAATTAAAAGTGAAACTAAAAGGCATTCGAAAGCTGTATGAATTCGAGGATGACCATTCACCAGTAGAATTTGTCACAGGCCGAGTGAAACCCGTTGCCAGCATATTAGAAAAGGCAAAGCGTAAAAACATCCCGATGCATGAGATTGAAACGATGCAGGATATTGCAGGGCTTCGCATTATGTGCCAGTTTGTAGAAGATATACAAGTCGTGAAAAAAATGCTCCAGTCACGTAAAGATTTTGTGGTTGTAGATAAACGCGACTATATTGCAGAACATAAAGAAAGCGGATACCGATCTTACCACCTTGTTGTGTTATATCCGCTGCAAACCGTAAGTGGAGAGAAACAGCTCCTCGTCGAAATCCAAATTCGTACGCTTGCGATGAACTTTTGGGCGACCATTGAGCATTCTCTGAATTATAAATATAGCGGGAATATCCCGGAGAAGGTCAAGCTGCGCCTTCAAAGAGCATCTGAGGCAGCATCTCGCCTCGATGAAGAAATGTCCGAAATCAGAGGGGAAATTCAAGAAGCACAAGTGGCATTTTCCCGGAAAAAGAAAAACGACAGCTGAGCCAGTTTGATCAAATATGATGCTGCCCTCTCATAGCAGCAAGGTGAAAAAGGAGAAGAATTCATGAAATTTGCAGTTTCTTCAAAAGGGAATTCTGTATCTGACACGCTCAAAAGTAAAATTCAGACCTACTTATTGGATTTTGGTATGGAACTAAATGAAGAGGAACCGGATCTTGTCATTACGGTTGGTGGAGACGGCACCCTTCTTTATGCGTTTCACCGTTATAGCGACCGTCTAAATGAAACAGCTTTTGTCGGTGTTCATACAGGTCATCTTGGCTTCTATGCTGACTGGGTGCCGAGTGAAATTGAAAAACTCGTCTTAGCCATTGCGAAAACGCCTTATCATATTGTGGAATATCCGATCTTAGAAGTCATTGTCAGATACAACGACGGCGGCAGAGAAGAGAAATATTTAGCAATGAATGAATGTACGATTAAAAGCATGGAAGGGACACTTGTAGCAGATGTTGAAATTAGAGGCCAGCTGTTTGAAACATTCAGAGGTGACGGCCTTTGTCTGTCTACACCATCTGGCAGTACGGCCTATAATAAGGCACTGGGTGGCGCCATTATTCATCCTTCTATTAGAGCCATTCAGCTGGCAGAAATGGCTTCAATCAACAACCGAGTGTTTCGGACGGTCGGTTCACCGCTTATTTTGCCTGACCATCATACTTGTGTGATTAAACCGAGGAATGATGTCGATTTTCAGGTGACCATTGATCATTTGACACTGCTTCATAAAGACGTCAAATCCATTCAATGCCGGGTGGCAGACGAGAATGTCCGTTTTGCCAGATTTAGACCGTTTCCGTTTTGGAAAAGGGTGCAAGATTCCTTTATCGGAAAAGGAGAATAAGAAAGAGGTTGTTCCCGCTGGAATACTTTACGTTAAACAAAACCATAACAGCCAAAGAAGAAGGGCTGCTTTTAAAGGAATATTTAATTGATCTTGGCATTTCGAAAAGAATGCTGACGGATATTAAGTTTGATGGCGGTGACCTCCTCATTAATGGAGAGCATGTTACCGTGAAGTGCGAGCTGCATGAAGGGGACAGACTCACCATTTTATTTCCCGAGGAAAAAGTGAGTGAAGGGCTGAAGCCTGCACCGATTCCACTTGATATTATATTTGAGGACGAGCATGTCCTTGTGCTGAATAAAAGGCCGTATATTCCTTCGATCCCTTCTCGGGAGCACCCTGCGCACAGTATTGCGAATGGATTACTGCATCATTATGCCAAGCAGTCTGTTAGGCATACGGTTCATTTGGTGAACCGTCTTGATCGTGATACATCTGGTGTCATGCTTGTGGCGAAGCATCGCTTTGCCCATAGCCTTTTATCAAAGGCGCAAAAAAGTGGAGCGGTTAAACGAACATACAGAGCCTTTACACACGGCATGATCACAGAAAAACATGGAACGATCGCTGCAAAAATTGCCCGAAAAGGGGATAGTATTATCGAGCGGATGGTTGATGATGCTGGGCAGGAGGCAGTAACGCATTATTCCGTGCGAGCGGTAATCGCTGAGTTGAACATGTCGGATGTGTCTCTCTCACTTGAAACCGGGAGAACACATCAAATTCGTGTTCATATGCAATTTCTTGGGCATCCGCTCATCGGAGATACGCTGTATGGCGGAACGACCGAGCGGATAGACCGGCAGGCACTGCATAGTGAAACCCTTGTGTTTCCTCATCCGATGACAGGTGAGCAAATGACTTTTTCAGCCCCGCTTCCTGATGATATGAAATCATTGCTTTTTTAAATAGAGAAACCCGGTCACCTGGAGCGGAGGACCGGGTTTTTTTATGATGTGAAATGCTGAAATCTAGAATCGTCATAAGGCATGGATGAAGGAACGGAGACCGTTTTAAGCTCAGGGTATGTGAGGGCAGACAGCTTGTTGCCAAATACGCAGCCTGTATCAATATTGACCGTTCTGCCAACGAATCGAGGTTCTTTCACTGGTGTATGGCCGTACACAATCCACGGTTTTCCGTGATATTCCTTTGCCCAGTCCTTGCGAACAGGCCGTCCATCTGGCCATGTTTCTCCTGTGACGGCACCAAATAATAAATAGGACCGCATTTGTTTATTCGGCTTTTTTCCAATATCCTTTTCCTTCATCGCTGCGTGTGCAATGATCAGCTCATCAGGAATGAGTACATCATAAAGCGGAGCCTTCTCGAATAACTGCTTAAATTCATGTGACAATTTGTTTTGTTCATGGATTGGCAGTTTTTTTATTTCGTTCACTGTGGTTTCGATGCCATGAAGCAATTTGACGGGATTTCCTTTTAAGTAGCGATAAAGCTTAAAGCAGTGGTTGCCAGGTACATAGCGGATTGCGCCGTGTGAATAGGCATGAATGACAAATCGCATGACGTCTACTGACCGAGGTCCACGATCTGTTAGATCACCAACAAGGGCCAGCGTTCTCTTATCAGGATGGACGGGTAATCCATGTTTGAGTTCGTATCCTAGTTTGTGTATGAGGGTAAGCAGCTCTTCGTAGCAGCCGTGGATATCGCCAATAATATCGAATTTCATAAGGTTTCCTCCTGATTTTTTCATCCATTCATCGGATATAAAGAAGTTTGAATTTTAGAAAATATAACGAATGGCTTTCATTTCATTTGGGCAATTGTTAGAATCAATGCTTTAACGTAAGACTTAAAAAATTAAACATGAATGTTAGGAGGCTTTAGCCAATGGAGCATACATCTGTTTCATCACTCGTTGTCGTTATTATTGTCGCCTTTTTCACCCCTATTTTATTGCACCGATTTAAGCTGACCATTCCGGTCGTTGTAGCTGAAATCATCATGGGGCTCATCATTGGGAAAAGCGGTCTTCAACTGGTTGTCGAACATGATGCGTGGTTAGATACACTATCCATGCTCGGTTTTATTTTTCTGATGTTTTTAAGTGGACTTGAAATAGATTTTTCTTCTTTTGAGTCAAAGAAGAAAGCACGAGAACTTCCAAATGGTTTAAAAGAACCAAATACATTTAAAGCAGCCACCATTATTTTTCTTGGGGTATTTTGTATGTCCTTTATCCTGTCCTATGCGTTTGTACTCGCAGGGTTTATTCAAAATGCCTTTTTAATGACGCTCATTATCTCTACCATCTCATTAGGCGTAGTGGTGCCAACCTTAAAAGAGGAAAAGTTGATGCAGACGAATATCGGTCAAATCATTCTGCTTGTAGCTGTCATTGCCGATTTGGTCACGATGATTTTGCTTGCTGTGTTTTCCTCCATTTATGGAGATGGAACAGGGAACATGTGGCTCCTGCTCTTATTATTTGCTGCAGGCATTCTTCTTTATTTATTTGGCCGCGTATTTAAGACAAAGTCAATTTTTCAGTCGATGTCTAAAGGAACCGTGCAAATTGGGACAAGGGCAATCTTTACTCTCATTATAGTCTTAGTTGCCTTATCTGAATCACTCGGGGCTGAAAATATTCTTGGGGCGTTTTTAGCTGGTGTGCTTGTGTCCCTTCTTTCGCCAAATAAAGAACTCGTTCAGCAGCTGGACTCATTTGGCTACGGATTTTTAATCCCGATCTTTTTTGTGATGGTCGGAGTGGATCTGAATATATGGGCACTGTTTAAGGACCCCACAATTATGATCATGATTCCGCTTCTGTTTATTGCGCTGCTTATAAGTAAGCTCGTCCCGATTCTTTATTTGAAAAAATGGTATGACATGAAAAAGGTCATTGGCTCCGGCTTTTTATTAACTTCAACTTTATCTCTCGTCATTGCAGCTGCGACGATTGGTGAGCGGCTCGGTGTCATTGATCATAAAATGTCAGGAGCGCTGATTTTAGTTGCGGTGCTAACGAGTATTTTAACACCTGTTTGGTTTAAAGCGCTGTTTAAAAAAGAACAAGCGGCAAGCCATAAGAAGCGTGTGACCTTTATTGGTGCAAATCAGCTGACCTTACCTGTCACACTTGATTTACATCAGGATGAATATGACATTCGAATTTTGCATGTGTTTCAAGAAAATAAGGAAGCACTGCTGGCAGACTCTATCTTTGAAGTCGAATCAATTGAACAATACGACGATGAGACGCTGAGAAAGGCAGGCGTCGGCCAAGAGGATGTCCTTGTCGTCGCAACAGGCAGTGAGACGAAAAATAAGGAAATTGCTTTATTTGCAAAAGAAGAAGGTTCAAAACAAGTCATTGCAAGTGTCAACAAAGCAGAGGCAGAGCTGACATTGAAGGAAGCGGGAATTGATACGTTTTCTACTTTCCTGTCATCTAAAACGGTGCTAAGAGCTTTGATTGAAGCACCTGATGCGATTCGATTGCTAACAAATGAGGATTCTTCTTTGTATCAAATTCAAATGAACAATCATCGTTATCATAATGTCATGCTGAGAGAATTTCCTTTCACCGGTGATTTGGTATTTGTCCGCATTTTTAGAGGGGTAGACAGCTTAGTACCGCATGGAGATACGACACTTAGAAGCGGCGACCGTGTGCTTGTATCGGGCTCCAGGGAGTATGTGGCAGGACTAAGAGCCCAATTAGAATGACAATGAACCCTTGACCAATGGACAATTCCTGATTAAGATAGAGGTACAACATCATATATTTGATCCACTAGGGGAGTCCTTTAAAAGGGCTGAGATAAAAGTGTCGACTTTTAGACCCTCATTACCTGAACAGGTTCATACCTGCGTAGGGAAGTGGTGCGGTTTTTGACTATGCTTTTTACAAATTCCAAGCCACTTTCCACGCGGAAAGTGGCTTTTTTATATGGAAAAACAGGAGGAGAGGAACATGACGTTTTCAACAGAATGTAAAGA
This sequence comes from Bacillus sp. PAMC28571, assembly GCF_014250435.1. NCBI lineage: Bacteria > Bacillati > Bacillota > Bacilli > Caryophanales > Bacillaceae > Bacillus > Bacillus sp. PAMC28571. Next base: position 886,119 of record NZ_CP060191.1, read on the forward strand.
GGCTGCAGCAACATGGTGGAATGGAAGCTTTACACATCCTTTTGTCAAAGGGATTGGAGATGGCACACTTTCACTCGATCGTTTCACCTATTACGTGATGCAGGATTCTTATTATTTAACTCATTTTGCAAAGGTGCAGGCATATGGAGCGGCGATAAGTGAGGACTTACATACGACGGGCAGAATGGCGTATCATGCCCAGGGCACGTATGAAGCAGAGCTGTCGCTGCATCGGAAATTTACAGAGCTTCTGCAAATTTCTGATGAAGCCATTGAGAACTTTAAGCCTTCTCCCACTGCTTATGCGTATACCTCTCATATGTACCGATCTGTAAAAAGCGGACGGTTTGAAGAGATTTTAGCCGCGCTATTACCGTGTTACTGGCTCTATTATGAGGTAGGTGAAAAGCTGAAACAAACAACACCTGACCATCCAATTTACCAAGAATGGATTTTGACATACGGAGGCGATTGGTTTAAGGAACTCGTCTTCGAACAGGTGAACCGCTTTGATGAACTAGCAGAAAAAGCACCAGACCATGTACGGGCCAATATGAAAGAAAATTTCGTGATTTCAAGCTATTATGAATATCACTTTTGGGAGATGGCGTATCAAAAAGAAATGTGGCAAACAGCATGCTTAGATGGGGTTGGTGCAAATGGAACTCCACGCAGTGACAAATGATTCCCTTCCTGCGGGTGAACTGATCAAACAAATAAAAGCCATAGCGTCTGAAGTGGATTTTATTCATATTCGTGAACGGTCTAAAACAGCAAGTGAGCTTGTTGATCTCGTGAAGAATCTCCTTTTAGAAGGTGTACCGAAAGAAAAGCTCGTGATCAATGACCGCGTAGACGTTGCACTGCTTACCAATATTCACAGGGTGCATCTCCCGGGCCACAGCTTTTCGCCAAAAGAACTGCGAAAAAAATTTCCTCACCTTCATGCGGGAGTATCTGTCCATTCGATAGAAGAAGCGAAAGCAGCAGAGAAAAATGGAGCAGAGTATGTCATGTTTGGGCACATATATGCTACCTCTTGTAAACCAGGACTTCAGGCAAGAGGTGTACATCTTGTGAAAGAACTGACTTCTGCACTAACGATTCCAGTGGTGGCCATCGGCGGGGTGACCCCAGAACGAGTTCCAGAATTGAAACAAGCAAATGTGAAAGGAATTGCTGTCATGTCTGGGATTTTTGCTCATCATCAGCCGCGTATGATGGCACAAGCATTTTCTGAAAAGGTAAAGGAGAATCCTTATGAAAAAGCATTATGACGTTGCAATCATTGGTGGTGGAATCATAGGGGTCTCCATCGCCTATCACCTTGCAAAAGCAGGAAAACAGGTGGTCTTATTTGAAGCGAATGAGATAGGGAAGCAAACGACAAGTGCGGCTGCCGGGATGCTCGGTGCACATGCTGAAGGAGAGGGTCATGAGGATGTTTTCTTTCAGGCAGGCAGAGCAAGCCAGGCATTGTACGAAAAATTAAAAGTCGATCTTCTGCATGAATCAGGCATTGATATTCGAACTTCAGCGGGCGGTATCATGAAGGTCGCCTTTACAGAAGAAGAGAAACAAGCCCTTTGCCGGATGCAGCATTTGTCTACATTTAAATGGCTTGACGCAAGCAGCGTAAAAAAATGCATGCCTCAAGTTACAGATCACATGCTGGGAGCAGGTTTGATTGAAGAGGATGTGCATGTGGAACCTTACGCTGTATGCAGGGCTTTATGGCAGGCGGCTGTCCGGTACGGGGCAGATGTGAAAGAGTGTACACCTGTGATCGAAGTGAAGCGGGACAAAGAAGCGTTAACTGTCAGAACAACGAAGGGCACATTCACATGTGATGACCTGACAGTCGCAAGTGGTGTATGGTCTGGCCGTTTTTTTGAAGAACTCGGATTATCTCATTCTCTTTATCCAGTAAAAGGGGAATGTGTGTCTGTATGGAATAATGGTCCGGCGCTCGCACACACCATTTATCATGATCATTGTTATATCGTTCAGCGAGATAGCGGAAAGCTTGTTATCGGCGCAACAATGAAGGCAAACGAGTGGCAGGCTGTTCCAACGCTTGGCGGCATGGAAGCTGTGATTCAAAAGGCGTCTCAGCTTATGCCTTCTATTAAGGAGATGCCGATTGAAGAGTGCTGGGCAGGCCTTCGTCCGGCGACAAACGACCGGCATCCTTATATCGGAAGACATCCAGAAGACAAGCGTATTCTTTTTGCTGCAGGGCATTACAGGAATGGCATTTTACTTGCGCCGATTACTGGAGAAATCATTCGTGACCTGATATTAGGCGAACCGGTCAAAGAGGAATGGCTTCACGCGTTTCGTATTGGACGAAAGGAGGCACTATTCGTATGAAGATTCAATTGAATGGCAGAATCGTTGATTTCGATCAAGAGAATGGAACGATCTATGATCTGCTATCAGCCTATCAGCTTGAAAACCGTGTGGTGATCGTTGAAAAGAACCATGAAATCATTGATAAAGAAGCGTTTCAACAAGTAGAAATTCAACCAAATGACACGATTGAAATCGTTCATTTCGTAGGAGGAGGATGACCCAATGCTGCACATTGGCGGAAAAACATTCACATCAAGACTATTACTCGGAACAGGAAAGTACCCATCATTTGAGGTTCAAAAAGAAGCGGTGAACGTATCGGAAGCCGAAATTTTAACCTTTGCCGTCAGAAGAATGAACATATTCGAAGCATCTCAGCCTAATTTTTTGGAGCAGCTTGATTTATCAAAATATACGCTGCTTCCGAATACAGCTGGAGCAAGTACAGCAGAAGAGGCAGTGCGTATTGCCCGTTTAGCAAAGGCTTCTGGGCTTTGTGACATGATCAAGGTAGAAGTCATTGGCTGTTCAAGGTCTCTTTTGCCAGATCCAGTTGAAACATTAAAAGCATCTGAAATGCTGCTCGAAGAAGGATTTATCGTGCTGCCATATACATCTGATGATGTGGTGCTGGCAAGAAAATTAGAAGAACTCGGTGTCCATGCTATCATGCCTGGTGCTTCACCGATTGGTTCAGGCCAAGGCTTACTAAATCCTTTGAATCTCTCATTTATTATTGAGCAGGCGAAGGTGCCGGTCATTATTGATGCTGGCGTAGGTTCTCCGAAGGATGCAGCTTATGCGATGGAGCTTGGAGCAGACGCTGTATTACTAAATACCGCTGTCTCTGGTGCAAAGGATCCTGTGAAAATGGCAAAAGCAATGAAACTCGCGATTGAATCAGGAAGACTAGGCTATGAGGCAGGACGTATTCCGCTGAAAAACTATGGGACAGCGAGCAGTCCACAGGAAGGAATGCCGTCATTTTGAGTACTCGTTATTCACGCCAAGAGCTTTTTCAGCCAATCGGAACAGAGGGACAAAAGCGGCTAAATGACTCAAGGGCGGTCATTATTGGAGCGGGTGCACTTGGAACCGCAAGTGCTGAAATGCTCGTTCGTGCCGGCGTTGGATCTGTCACCATTTTGGACCGAGATTATATTGAATGGAGCAACCTTCAGCGTCAGCAGCTTTACACGGAGCAAGACGTGAAGGATCGGCTGCCAAAAGCTGTGGCGGCTGAAAAAAGACTCAAGCAAGTAAACAGTGACGTGCACATCAAAGGAATCGTGATCGATGTGACTGCTCACAATATTGACGAACTTGTCAGTGAGGCTTCAATCATTGTCGATGCAGCGGATAATTTTGAGGTAAGAATGATTGCAAATGATGCCGCTGTCAAACATCAAATACCGTTCCTTTATGGGGCCTGTGTCGCCAGTTATGGCATTCAATTCACAGTGATCCCTGGTGAGACGCCGTGTTTACACTGTCTGCTTGAACATTTGCCTGCACAAGGCATGACATGTGATACAGCAGGTATCATTAGTCCAGTTGTGCAGCAGGTAGCCGCATATCAAGTGGCAGATGCACTTAAATATTTAACAGGACATCAAGTGACGCCAATTTTAAAATCCTTCGATTTATGGAAAAATGAACGCTCTGACATTCGGTCGGCCGCGTCTTTAAAGAAGAAGCAATGTCCAAGCTGTGGACTGAAGACCTATCCATTTCTTTCATATGACAAGAGAGCGAAGGCAGATGTACTATGCGGCCGCAATACGGTACAAATCCGCAGTGCAGCAGAAACACCGCCGCCTTTACATGAAGTAGCTCTTCGGTTAAAGAAAGCAGGAATGGATGTGCTTGAGAATCCATATTTGCTTTCGTGTCAAAAGGATGAGTTTAAGCTTGTCTTATTTAAAGATGGCAGAGCGCTTGTACATGGTACGAATGATATTGCCAAAGCAAGAACCATTTATCATCAATGGATTGGCTAATGAGAGGTGTGAAGAAATGACGATCAAAAAAGCATTCACAATCGCGGGTTCTGATTCTGGCGGCGGAGCAGGTATTCAGGCAGATTTGAAAACTTTTCAGGAGCTCGGTGTGTACGGAATGTCTGCGATCACAGCGATTACTGCGCAAAACACACTAGGTGTTCATGGGATATACCCGCTTTCAATTGAGGCGTTAGAGCGTCAAATAGATGCAGTGGCAGAAGACTTACCGCCAGATGCCGCCAAAACAGGGATGCTGTGGAGTGCAGACATGATCAAGATTGTAGCTGAAAAAACGGTTCAATATGATATGAAGCTGATTGTAGATCCAGTCATGATCGCAAAAGGAGGGGCCTCTTTATTAAATGAAGATGCGGTCGCTGCGATGAAAACACACTTGCTGCCTGTCAGCTATGCTGTAACGCCGAATCTTCCTGAGGCAGAAGTACTGACAGGGATACAAATTCAGACGAAAAAGGACCGCTATGTGGCAGCGGAGCACCTTTATGAGCTAGGTACGAAACATGTCGTGATTAAAGGCGGCCATGGTCCATCTGATGGGATGATTACAGACCTGCTGTATGATGGAAAAGGCTTTATTGAAGTCACAAATGAACATATTGATACACCGCATACACATGGCACAGGCTGCACGTTTGCAGCAGCATTAACAGCTGAAATTGCGAAAGGATATTCGATGCAGGAAGCCTTTGAAACAGCAGAAACCTTTGTTCATGAAGCCATTAAATTCCCTTTACGTATTGGATCTGGACACGGACCTACGAACCATTTTGCTTATCAGCAAAACAGAATCAAATGATAAAGGAATCGAACCGTCTTCACTTATGAAGACGGTTTTTTCGCGAAAATGAAACTTTCTTTCAGCGGAAATTGTCATTCTCTTATGATCTGTGATAATATTATGATCAGGTACTAATACTATGTCTTGAAAAAATAGGAGGCTTTATTACATATGAACTTTTCTTTAGAAGGCCGTAATATCGTGGTTATGGGTGTTGCCAATAAACGAAGCATCGCTTGGGGAATTGCCCGCTCACTTCATGAAGCTGGAGCTCGTTTGATTTTTACTTATGTTGGAGATCGTCTTGCTGAATCGGTAAAAGAGCTGGCAAGCACACTTGAGCGTGATGATTCAATTATTCTTCCATGTGACGTGACAAGTGACGAAGAAATCGAAAAATGTTTCGCTGCAATTAAAGAAAAAGTACAAGTCATTCATGGCGTTGCGCATGCCATTGCATTTGCAAACAAGGAAGAGCTTGTTGGTGAATACTTAAATACAAACCGTGAAGGGTTCCTTTTGGCGCACAACATTAGTGCATACTCATTAACAGCTGTAGCAAAAGCAGCACGTCCATTGATGACAGAGGGTGGAAGCATTGTGACGCTTACATACCTAGGCGGAGAGCGTGTTGTATCTAACTACAACGTAATGGGTGTAGCGAAAGCATCACTTGAAGCAAGTGTGAAATATTTAGCAGCTGATTTAGGCGCAGAAGGCATCCGCGTGAACAGTATTTCTGCTGGTCCAATTCGTACGTTATCTGCAAAGGGCATCAGCGGCTTTAATACCATTCTGAAGGATATTGAAGAGCGTGCACCACTTCGCCGTACAACAACTCCTGAAGAAGTTGGCGATACAGCTCTATTCTTATTCAGTGATCTATCTCGCGGCATGACAGGTGAGAATCTGCATGTTGATTCCGGCTTCCACATCATTGCCCGCTAAACGAATACATGACTTGCAGCATACCGAAGAAGGGTATGCTGTTTTTTTATTTTTCTTCTGATTTGAGCCCTCCGTTCATATATATAAGGAATGAATCATTCGGGAGGGATTAGTATGTCAAATAAAGGTGATGAGAATCAAAAGCCGCTGATGTATATTGTTCAGCCGAGCTATCAAGAATCAAAGCCGGCCATGCAAAATATTGTGAGAAAGCGAAAGAAATCAGAAAAACAGCCAGAAAGTGAGACCAATGTAAAAGATGTGATCAAAGAAAGCACGCAGGAGGAACCTGCCGCTCAAGAAATAGAGCATAAAAAAGAAGCCGAGCCGCCTAAACTTCAACAAGAACGAGATATGACACACGAAGCTGAGTTTACAGAAGAACAAGAGATCACACAAGAAGCAGAGGCTACACAGGAACAAGAGGATACACAAGAAGCCGAACTTACACAGGAACAAGAAATCACACAAGAACCAGAGCTCATACAAAAGCGAGAGCCTCAAGAAGAAGAGGGAAACCAGCCAGAAGGTGTTTTTCATGAAACAAAAGAAGAACCAAGAAGAAAACGAGTGAAAAAGCCTTTAAGTCAGATGAGTATTGATGAAAAAGTCGATTTTCTCACAAGACTGCCTCATAATATGCCAAGAGCTCTTTGTCTGATTGAAGCTGATGGTAAAACATATAGAGGAATCATCATGGATCGAAAAGATGATACTGTGATTATTCGTACAGCAGGCGGGGGAAATCCAGTCGAATTAGCGATTGCTGAGATTACTTCCATCCATCCGCTAGGTTTTTAACTAATAAAAAAAGTCCCTTATAGGGACTTTTTTTGTTAGCAGTTACGATTGATGAGTCGTGGGTTTAGGCACTCGATTGCACAGAAGCAGTCAAGGTCTACTTCAACGCAATACTTCGATTTTTCTAATCGGAACACATCACATAAAGAATCTTTATCTGTAAAATCTAAAATATGACGGTCTTTGTCAAATGCGATAAGCAAGCTGAGTGTTGCGCAGTGATCACAGATGTGTTCGACTCTGAAAAATGCAGTGCTGAAGCAAGGACCTGGATCTACTTCTCCGACGTTTCCGAATGCGACGAATGGTTTTGATTTGGATGTAAAGAGAACAAACGGGACAGTGTCACCTAATGAATGTGATGGAGAAAGGAGATTGCTGTAACAGCTGGTCGGGCACTCTTCTTTGACAGCATTTTGCAAGTCGCTAATGTTTTCAACAGCCTCTGTTACACAGCTCCATGAATGGTTGCGGCTCATATTCAACCCTCCTATACTAGGAAATTTGTTTGAGTGTTTGAGCACTGTCATCATCTACAAGCTATTTTTGCCGGCTCGTGCATCTACTTTTAACCAATGCGGAAGCGGCCGCTTCTTATGCTGACTGCTCCGCATGATTGGCTGTCATTCGTGAGGAAGGGGATGCTTTGACTCATGACAAGTTAGATCAGCGGCCTGTTGATTTAGCCGTGGTGATGATGCTTTTTATCTTTCGATGGCATGACTCTGTCGACAAGCTCTGGGTTTAAGCATTGGATTGCGCAGAAGCAGTTTAAATCAACCTCAATACAAAAGTCCGTTTTTTCTAGACCAAAGAAGTCAGGGTCACAAGGGTGACACACGCTCAGCGTATGTCCGTGTACATCAACTGGTCTTAATACAGATAACGTAGCACAGCAGTCGTGTAATTTTTCAACCCGGAAGAAAATAGATTCGAAGCATTGGCAATCGTCAACGAATCCTCCAATGTTTCCGAAAGTAGAGAACAACCCGCCCTTTTTATCAAAAAGTAAAAACGGAATCGTATCTTTTCCAGAAACTGTTGGGCTTAATAAATTACTGTAGCAGCTCGTAGGACATTTATCTTCTACAGCTTCCTGCTCTGCTAAAATCTTATCAACCGCATCGCATACACAGTTTTCATCATGTCGGCCATGGTGTTTTCCGCAGCTCATGGATTTCAGCTCCTTTAACAAGGTATTTGACTTTAGTCCTTAACAACATATGTATGCGCCCTCTAGTTGGTGTGGGTAAATGACCATTTATATTTGTTGTATTTTTATAAAAGGAAAAGCAGAGCTTTTCGCTCTGCTTTTGGACATTAGAGGATGCCGATTGCAACGATTGTCGCAACAAGAGTTTGTGTAAGTGTTTGGATTGCGATAGAGATGTCCGCATCGATTGTAGAGACTGTAACGTTTCTTGAATTTTCGATGACAAGTTTTTGGCGGTTTGTTTGTTTGTGAGTAGCAGCTTGTAAGAGATCCTGCGTGACGCGGTCTGCCAAATCACCGTCTGCGATTGAGATATTTGTAATGGTGATGATCGCTGTTTGAATCGCTACTTGGATAGATGCTGCAACCTGTGCATCGACAGAAGATACGTTAATGTCACAAGAGTCTCTGACGATAATGACTTCCTCAGATGTCTGCTTTGTGAAGCTTACTTGATCCAAGTCTTGTAAGATATCTTCATCATCATAATAATCGTCACAAAGTGCTTTTCTTTCATAGTTGCAATCGTCGTGGTGTTCGTGGTGTCTGTGGTGTCCGTGGTGTGTACAGTTACGATCTAGAGCGACCCAAGAATATGGTTTAGAATCCATTTCTATTCCTCCTTCCGTTTACTTTATTAAATGCTGGAATGCGTGGTTTTGTCTCGGGCATTTACCCTAGCAGGCAACCCATTTTTATTTAATCGTTATTACGCTGCGCATTACGACGCTGCTGAATACGATTTCGAAGTGAGTTTCGATTTGGACGTACTTTTGGTTCAGGCACTACTTCTTCCGGCTGTTTTGCTGCCTCAGCCTGCCTTTTTTTCTCCTGCTGCTGTTCTACGAAATCATTTGCTTTCTTTTGTAAGTCCTCGACTAATTTCAAAATCATTCTTCTTTGATCGTCTGAAATTTTTGCTTTCTGATCATCAGTGATATTGTTTTTGTTTAACACATCACTGACAAGAAGACTTGTTAATGGATCAATATCCGTATTGATTTGAAACTCCTTTTTTTCGTTCTCTTCAGCCACGATGATTTCACCTCTTTCATACGTCATTAGAAAAAGAAAGGGTCAAAGAATGCCGACTTCAACTAAGAGCACATTCAATGTTTGAGTGAGAATTTGGACGGAGTTCATAATGGATGCATCTGATAATGTTATCGTAATGTTATAGCAGTTGATGATTTGAATCACAGTTTTCTTTTGGACTTCCACTTGTTGTGTGGATAAAAGCTGGTCTGTGATGTCAGCAGCCAATTCATCGTCTGGTACAAGAATTTGGATTAAAAGAGTAATGATTGTCGTTACGGTCGCTTGAAGGGAGAGTGCGGCTGTTACATCTGTTTTATGAATTGTGACATTTTCGGAATCTTTGATCTCAATGAAATCATCATAATTGCTGATTAATTCGTTTAACAGTTGTGTATACAATTTTTCAGCACTTTCTTCAATAGACAATACTTTCACTCCTTTCTTATCTATACATTATTTAATGCAACAAGGACGCAAGGTGGAATCGGAAAGTGTGAAAAAGTACAACCCAATTTTATTTCCGCTCGATTCATCATGTCGGTCTTTTTTCTTGCATATATAAAGAAAGGACGGAAAAAGAAGAAAGAAGGAGGTGGAGGCTTCTGAGCGGTGCTTTGTCATTTGTCGTGTTTGCCCTCGCATCCTTTAGACTGACGAGACTGATTGTGTTTGATACCATTACTGCGCCATTCCGCCGTCTATTTCATGAAGAACAGGAAGAGGTAAACGAACAAGGTGAGGTCGAAACATATATCATCATTAAAGGGGAAGGACTGCGGTCTTGGATTGGAGAACTGTTAAGCTGTTATTGGTGTACTGGCATATGGTGCACTGCTGCCTTACTTCTGATATACATACTTTTTCCTGTCATCAGCATGTGGCTTAATTTACTATTAGCGATTGCCGCAGCAGCAGGCATCATTGAAGCGGTTGTCTCGAAGCTTGTGAAATAAACAGGCATTCTGATCAGACACGCTTTCAATAAATGCATATACTATCATGGAATAGGAAAGGAAGGGTTGCGATGAAACCAACTGAAACGCCGTCACATATGCTTCAAGGTTATCCAGCGCAGTCAAATCAACAATCAGTATATACGAAGAAAATCAAGAAAAATGGCTGCGGCTGTGGAAACAAAAAGAAACCTCAATAATAGAAGAGAAAAACAAAAGCCGGATTTATCCGGTTTTTTTGTTGCCCTTTTTTTGAGTGATGCATATGTAAGAGAGAAGGGGTGACCAGAATGGATGCATTCGAACAATTAATCGGTTCTTTGTTCACTAAACCGCATGATGGGAAAGAACAAGCGCACGAGAAGGCTGAAATGGATCTAACGGATAAAGCGAATGATCTTGAGGAGCACTTAAAAGCATTTGGCGTGAAGATGGAGGCTTTTGCGAAAGAAACAGAAGCATTCATGATGCGTCATACAGAGGCAGATTACGTCTTTAAACAGCAGAAATAAAAATTCCGCACTTTTTTATGTGATCGTCCAAACCATTTCTTGCATTTTTCATACTTTGTAAGGGAGAAGAGGAGGTGCTTAAATATGAGTTACGGTTACGGTGGCGGTTGTTGCGGCGGCTACGGTGGTGGCTACGGCGGCGGATATGGATCAACATTTGTTCTTGTCGTAGTGCTTTTCATCCTTTTAATCATCGTTGGTGCTTCTTTCTTTAACTACTAAAAAGTAAGAAGGTGAGGGAAGCAAGGGGGAAGCCTTTTGCTTTCCTTTCTCTTTGGTCAAACAAGGCTTTAGGATAGGCACATATCTCGCCTATTTTCATATAGTAAGGTGATTACTCCACAAAGAGGAGGCAAATGAATGGATAATAAATTCTTTAAAAGCGTAGAAAACAAAACCGGTGTGAATATGAATGATGTGTTTAAACTTGCAGGTTCTTTGCAAAATGCCAACTTTAAAGATGAGAATACCGTTCGAGGTGTCATTAAAAAAGTAGCACAGCTTGCGAACAAACGTGTACCTAAAGAAATGGAAGACAAAATCGTTCAATCGATTACAAGTGGAAAAGAAAAGCTTGATTTCAATACAATCGCTAAAATGATGAACAACAAAAAATAAGCAACAGGCTCTCCGTTTAAAGGGGGGCCTGTTGTTTTTGCGTAAATAATTCACGGTTTTTCTTTAGAAGAGGATACAAAAAACGAGAACGATGAGCCGTTTTTCCTCGTCTAAATGAAGGAACAGACAGATAAAGAGATTGTTCAGCTCTTGTCATGGCCACGTATAATAAACGGCGCTCTTCTTCGAGCGCTTCTTCATGACCGTTTCTGAGTTCATCCAGTGAGAAATCATGAGGCAGTGCTCCGTCGACCACACAAGTGATGTATACTGTCTGGAATTCAAGTCCCTTTGCGCGGTGGATCGTCATGAGCTGAACACCGGGTTCATCTGTTTTTTCCTTTTCGGCAGACTTCATATGTTCGGCATGTGCGAGAAAGGCTTCAATCGTTTCAAAGCGTTTGGCGGCTGTTTTCACATCACGTACATCATCCGCCCCTTTTTCAAGTACATTCGTATCGTTCACCCGTTTTTTTAAGTAATCACCGAGTCCCATCTTTTGTTCAATAAATGTCACCGCGTCTGATGGCTTTAATGTTCGTAATGTTCGGAACAAAGGAACGATTGATTGCAGCTTTTTCTGTTGAAACGGCTGTATATCTGTCAGTTTTCCGAGCGCTTCTACCATTGAGCAATCTTCTGTGATGGTCAGTGCCTTTAGTGTATTCAGGGTTTGCTGCTTTAAAAAGAAAACCGGCAGCAGCTGTTTTATGGCGGCCACATCGTCTGCATCCTGACTTAAGGAAAGAAAGGCGAGAAGAACCCGAACCATTCGTCTGCTGTAGAAGGCTTTGACGCCAGCATCCGTCTCATATGGAATCGCCGATTGATGCAGCCGTTCATAAATCGCACGGCCGCCTGTATTTGTTCGAAACAGCACGCAGAAGTCATTCGGCTTTGCACCATTTTTAATTTTCTCCTGAATATCTGCGACAATCATGGTCGCTTCCTCTTCTTCATCATATGGATAGAAGAGCGTCGGAGGAATTTTCTCCGCGCGCACGGCTTTTAACGTCTTCTCATAACGATGCTGATTTTTCTTAATAATCGCATCAGCACTTGCGACAATTGTATGATGAGAGCGGTAATTCGCATGTAAATGGACGATCTGAGCCGAAGGATAGTCCTGTTTGAATTCAAGAATGAAAGCTGGATTGCTCCCTCTAAAGGCGTAAATGGCTTGATCATCATCCCCTACACAAAATAACTGCTCTGATTCTCCGGCTAAAAGCTGAATTAATTGATATTGCACTGGATTAATATCCTGAAATTCATCCACTAAAATATACTGGAATCGTTCTTGATACCGTTTTAGCAGTTCTGGCTGTTCTGTGAGCATATGTAAGCAGGCAATCGCCATATCATCAAAGTCAAATTGCTGATGATCTCGTTTTTGCTGTTCATATGATTGATAGATCGTCCACATGTGTTTTTCCTTTTCATCCTTCAAATCAGGAAGTTCACCTGGTAAAAAAGCATTTTTCCAATAGCCGATCGATTGCAGTACTTGATCGGTAGGGTAGTCTTTCTCATCAAGTCCTTCATTCATCATAGCTTTTCGAATGTATTGCTCCTTTTGCCAGTCAAACTTGATCAGATGCTGGCCGTTCCATTTGTTTGCGTCATTGTGAAGCAGCATTTTATAAAAAAGACTGTGGAAGGTGCCTGTCACTACTTGGCTGGCTTGTGAAGGATGAAGCTGGTATTGCTTGCGCAGTCTTTCTTTCATCTCATTGCTCGCTTTTGTGGTGAAAGTTACGAGTAAAATATGGTGAGCAGGAATATGATGATGGGACATGAGATAAGCCGCTCTAGCCGTCAGGACTCTTGTTTTCCCGCTGCCGGCACCAGCCAGCACAAGCATCGGACCATCTAAATGTGTGACAGCTTGAAGCTGCGGTGTGCTAAAGGTGATATGCGGGAAGAGGTCGATCGTATGAACTTCTTCATTCTCTTCTAAATGTAAGGCGTCGCTAAATTGAATCGACCTTGGTTCCTGCCAGTCATATGATTCGCTCGTTTGCGAGATGATCTGTTTGCCGGTTGGAAAACGGAAGCCTCCAAGTTCTTTATAGGAAGCCTTTTCCTCTTGTTCAGCCGTTTGATGATGATCTGCTTGTTCTTCAGCTTTTTCACAAATCTCTTGCTGAGATATGTGCTTATGAATAAAGGCAGGTTCATCATGTATATTTAATCTAAAAAAGACCGGTTGTCCGCAATATGGGCAGAATAATTGTCCTTTTTTTCCCTCGTCATGGAGGAATTGATAGTGTTCTCTCGAATACGTATGTAATGAGATCGTTCGATCATGTCGTCGTGCGCATTTCAAAGCTAGTCCTCCAATAGTCAATCAATCTTAAAATGAAACACATCTAATCATATCAAATGAGGCGTGTTTCAAACAGTCATAATTAGGGAATAGTAGAATAGAAGAGAAGCAAAGGAGGCGTTCTTGATGGGATATATAGCCCCGATTCAGCCGGATCTGTATTTTCAATATATCAATCGTCCAGCTCCTCAGGATAAAGAAGACTATGCGAAAGTAACAAAGGTTTCTCGCACCTTTCATGACAAGATATACAGAGAGCTGGAGAAAAAAGAGGATTTAGTGACAGAAGCGGAAATGAAAGTACAGCAAAAAAAGCGGGAACGCTTTGTACGAGATATGTTTATGGAGGAAGGCAAGGGCATTCATATTAATACGTATATATAAATGATTGCGCTTTCCTCCTGTGACGAACGATAATGAAAAAGAAAAAGCCAGGGCATCTTGAATGCTCTGGCTTTTCTTTTGGTCAAACAGACAGCGTTTTTGTCATTTTGACATGTGTGATTCCCGCTTCTTCGAACGGTTCAGAAACCGCTTTGTAGCCTTTCTTTTCGTAGAAAGGAAGAGCTTGGACTTGGGCATGCATAACCGCTTCTTTTGCTCCATTAGCAATCGCTTCTGTTTCTAGCGCCTCTAATAGCTTGTGGCCAAGGCCGAAGGAGCGCGCCTCTTTTAACACACAAATGCGTTCAAGCTTTGCCTTTGATTCCTCAATGATCCGCAGTCTAGCGGCCGCCTGAGGTTTTTTGTCATCATTGTAAATGACAAAATGGGTGGCTTTGTCCTCTAGTTCATCTATTTCGATCTCTACTGGAACTTCTTGTTCTTTTACGAATACTTCTTTTCGAACGTAGTATGCATCTTCTCGTTGTGTTTGTTCTGTTGCGATGACTGTTTTCAAATGTCTTTAACCCTCTTCTCCTAAAATAAATGTTTCATAGACGGTCCAAGATCCGTTCTCTAATTGATATAAAAGGTGGAAGCGATCCACTGTTTCTTCATGGTCAATCTTTCTCAGCTTTAATGTGCCAAGTACGTCTGAATGCTCATCATCTGATAATTTTTGAGCCACTGTCACATGAGGAACAAAGGCATATTCAGGTGTACCAGCAAGTGGATCTGCGTACAATCTTTCATTGAGCGCCATGATGTCCTCGTTCGGTTCTACTTTCATATAAATGACGTTGTTTACAGGAGCGAATGAACTGAATTTTTTAATACGTAACGTAATAGGAGAAGCATTTTTTGCATAATCTCTTAACGTTGAGACGACCTCAGCCGCTTCTAGATCCGTTAATTCAAAAGGTGTTCTTAATGTTAAATGAGGCGGTATGAGTGCATAGTTCGGATCATAACGCTTCCGGTAAGAGTTCGCAATATCTTGCAATTTTTTTGATGGAAATATAACAACTCCGTATTTCATCATGTTCCCTCCTGAATAAGAAAGTATTTATTATTGTTTATTATAACAAAATTCAGTTGATTAACGAATATGGGAGCATTCTTTTTAACGAAGGCGCAATGAGCGGCTGCCAAAACGTCCATTTATGATCCCCTTCGAATGTCTCAAATAAGTAATCCGCACCAGATTTTTCAAGTAGGGCCTTTAAATCATCATTCGGCTGAACAAAATCAAGCACCTGGCCATCTGTTGTTTTCACAGCGGTTTCCTCCAGCCCAATTTGATGGATAATGGCATAATGAGAAAGGGCTGTCGACTGTTTGACGGCTTCTAGAACCGACTCGTCAACGTAAGGGGACTGCAAAATCAGCCCGCCGAATAAAGAAGGGTAATCAATGGCTGTCATGAGGGAAATCGTCGCACCCAGTGAATCACCAATAAACGTACGCCCTGATCCAATTTGATAGGTTGGATAGTGTTCATCAATATAAGGGACCAGTTCATTTGCTAAAAAGCGCTTATACGCTTCAAACTTTGTACCGTCTGGATGATACGTGTTTCGTCTTTCCGTGACATTTTCATAAGGTACACCAATGATAATCGAGCGTTCCATTTCTTTGTTTTGCATCAATTCTTCTGCCTGTCTGCCTATTTTGCCTAGGCGGAAATAATCATGACCATCCTGGGCAATGATGACATGATATGTATAAAGGGGGGAGTAATTGACTGGCAAATAGATCAAAATGGTCATATCCGCCCCAAGTTCTTTTGACTGTATGGTTTCTTCTTGAATGATTCCTGTTTTCTTCACCATAATCCATTCCTCCAGCTAACCAAATTCATCATAAAGTGAAACGTTTCCATTCATTGTAACATGAAAAACAGCGTTGTTCCTATATGCTAACATGCAATCAAATCGTATAACATCGATTCTTTTATAAAATACAGAAAATTTTAATTAATCATGACATTTCCCCTTGAAAAATGAGATTTAATGGGTTACAGTATTAAGAATTAGAACAGACAGACAACACATTCTTATCGTGAGAGGTGGAGGGACTGGCCCTTTGAAACCTCAGCAACCGGTATGCATCACTTCATGTGATGTACCAAGGTGCTAAATCCAGCAAGCAGCTTTTTTGCTTGGAAGATAAGAGGAAGCGATTAAACCCCTTCTTCTTATGAAGAAGGGGTTTTCTGTTTTGAAATCAGATTTTTACTTAGGATGGTGTCAAATGACAGAACATGTGGAAACGAAATTAGTGCAGATTGGAAACCGTAGCGAAGAGGTGACTGGCACTGTCAGTCCTCCCGTTTATCTTTCGACAGCATATAGACATAGAGGTATAGGGGAATCTACAGGATTTGATTACATTCGAACGAAAAACCCAACAAGACAGCTCGTAGAGGATGCAATTGCTTCACTCGAAGAAGGGACGGCCGGTTTTGCCTTCAGTTCGGGAATGGCGGCAATCCAAACGATCATGGCTCTATTTGAAAGCGGAGATGAACTCATCGTCTCATCAGACCTATATGGCGGTACATACCGTTTGTTTGAAAACGAATGGAAAAAGTACGGATTACGTTTTCTTTATGATGATTTTTCAGATGAAGACTGTTTACGCTCTAAAATCACACCAAACACAAAAGCGGTCTTTATTGAAACACCGACAAATCCACTGATGCAGGAAGCAGATATTCAAAAAATAGCGAAGATTGCAAAAGAGCATGGCGCTTTGGTGATTGTCGATAACACCTTTTACACACCAGTCTTGCAAAAGCCGATTACGCTTGGAGCGGACATTGTCATTCATAGCGCAACCAAATATTTAGGCGGACATAATGACGTTCTTGCCGGGCTTGTGGTGACAAAAGGAGAGCAGCTGTCTGAAGACATGTTCCAGCATCAAAACGCAATTGGAGCGGTTCTATCACCATTTGACTCATGGCTTTTAATGAGAGGAATGAAAACACTGGCACTTAGAATGCGCCAGCACGAGGAAAATGCGAAGGAACTGGCACAGTTTTTAGAGAAGCAGCCGGAAATTCAAGATGTCCTTTATCCAGGAAAGGGAGGCATGTTGTCATTCCGAGTAGCCAAAGAGGACTGGGTCAATCCATTTTTGAAGCAGCTGAAAACGATTTGTTTTGCTGAAAGCCTTGGCGGAGTCGAAAGCTTCATTACGTATCCTGCAACACAAACGCACATGGATATTCCAGAAGAGATTCGCATTGCAAACGGTGTATGTAACAAGCTGCTCCGTTTCTCTGTTGGCATCGAGCATGTAGATGACTTGAAAGCAGACTTGAAACAGGCGCTATCACAAGTAAAAGAGGAGGTACACGCCAAATGACCACACACGATTGGACACTCGAAACAAAACTCGTTCATAATGCGTTTAAAACAGACCGTTCAACAGGTGCAGTCAGTGTACCGATTCAGCATGCATCCACCTTTCATCAAAGCAGCTTCGATGAATTTGGCCAATATGACTACTCCAGATCGGGAACTCCGACACGTCAAGCATTAGAGGATACGATTGCAGCGCTGGAAGGAGGAACGAGAGGGCTTGCCTTTGCATCAGGCATGGCAGCCATTTCAACCGCTTTTCTTCTATTATCAAAGGGAGATCACGTCCTTGTCACAAGAGATGTGTATGGCGGGACTTTCCGAATGATCACCCAAGTTCTTTCAAGATTTGGAATTGAGCATACCTTCGTGGACATGACCGATTTGAATGAAGTCAAAAGAGGCATTCAATCAAATACAAAGGTCATTTACATGGAAACACCGTCAAATCCAACACTAGGGATTACAGATATTGAAGGTGTTGTCCAGCTTGCGAAAGAGCATGACTGTCTGACTTTCTTAGATAATACGTTTTTAACACCTGCGCTTCAGCGTCCGCTCGACCTTGGTGTTGACGTTGTTCTGCACAGCGCAACGAAATTTTTAAGCGGCCACAGTGATGTGCTGTCAGGCTTAGCCGTGGTGAAAGATGAGAAGCTCGGAGACGAACTCTATTCGCTGCAAAACTCCTTCGGTGCGGTCCTTGGCGTGCAGGACTGCTGGCTTGTGTTAAGAGGGTTAAAAACCCTTCAGGTGAGATTAGAAAAAGCAAGCCAAACGGCGTTCGAACTCGCTTCATTTCTCAAAGAACATCCTGCGGTGAAAAAAGTCTACTACCCGGGCTTAGACGATCATCCAGGGGCAGATGTTCAGCGAAAGCAAGCGAGCGGAGCAGGAGCGGTTCTCTCATTTGAACTAGAAAACCAAGCGGCAGTCAAAGAATTGGTGGATGCTGTCACATTACCTGTATTCGCTGTCAGCCTCGGTGCCGTTGAATCCATTCTGTCGTATCCAGCCAAAATGTCACATGCGGCTATGCCAAAAGAAGAAAGAGAAAAAAGAGGGATTACAGATGGGCTGCTTCGTCTAAGTGTCGGAGTTGAAAACGGAGAAGACCTCAAACGCGACTTCAAACAAGCACTTGATCAACTAAAGCCCGTCCTTGTGAACCAATCATAAAGAAGGAGAGAAAAAAGCCGGCACAGCCGCCGGCTTTTTGACCTTTTTTGAACAAAACCATTGACGGCTTAATATGATGGTTATATAATAGAGACTGTCAGTAACAGAAAGCCCAGAACTGATACATAACCCGATTCCGTAGCTCAGCTGGGAGAGCGCTACCTTGACAGGGTAGAGGTCGCTGGTTCGAGCCCAGTCGGAATCATCTACGGCGGTTAGAGGCGTTATATCAACGTTTCTATCCGTTTTTTATTGCGTTGACTTAGCCGGTGACTTAGGCGTTTTGAGACGCAGGGTAGCGGTCGTATAGTCGGCAAGGTAGCGGTTTTCATCTCGATGACTTAATCGATTTGGAGGCGATACTATGTCCGCAAATAGATCGGGCAAGCGCGTTAAAAAAGAACGGACGTTACGTAAAACGTCGAGCAATCTCGATGTATTATTTATTCAATTTCGCGCGATAAAGAAATCGGAGGGGCGGGCTGAGGGTACGATAGAGCAATACGAAAATAACTACGGATTCTTCATCGAATACCTCGATCGTCACAAAATAGCGCGGTCAATCAATGAAATAAACAGGGATGTAATTCGTAGATATATCGTTTACATGAAGGATGAATGGGTGAAATTCGAGGACCACGCATTTAAGAAAGAGCGACATATGACAAAAGGGTTGGCGCCGTCTACTATTAATACCCGACTTAAAACCTTGCGAGTGTTCTTTAAAACGCTCCACGACGAAGGGTTAATTGAGGCGAATCCTATGTACGGTATAAAGAACGTTAATGAGCCGGAAGAAGAGATCATTATATTAGATGAGGAAGAACTCCGGATATTATTTGCGGCTCCAAACCAACGTGATTACGCTGATTTTAGGGACTACGTGCTGATGAACGTATTATTGGACGGAATGATGCGTATTTCTGAAGCGTTAGGTTTGCGTACAGAAAACTTCGATTTTAAAGGGTGTTCGTTGTATATACCGGCTCCTATCGCTAAAAATAGGAAAGCGCGCACAGTTCCCATCGAGTTTGGTACAGCGAAACTTTTAAACGAGTTAATTACCGAGAATAAAGCAGATTTTGATTCTGACTATTTATTTCTCGCAAACTACGGAGAACCATTAACGCGTGATCATTTTAGAAAAAGGTTAGTAGAATACGCAAAGGAAGTCGGTATAAAGAAACGTGTACATCCGCACCTTTTCCGTCACACAGCCGCAACAATGTACTTAGAGGCCGGAGGAGATATAAGACACCTTCAGATGTTACTAGGACATAGCGATTTGCGTATGGTTATGAGATATACACATCTATCGGGGAGATCATTAACGGAACAGCACGATAAATATTCCGCAATCAATGCCGTAAGAAAAAAACTGAATAAACAACGAAAACTTAAAAGAAGATGACTCGGCCATTAGGTCGGGTTATTTTTTTTGTTTCAAATGTCCCGATTTTGATCGATCACATGCGACTGTACTTATGAAAGCGAAAATGATTCGTAAATTAGACGCAACATTATCCAATAACAACGTAAAAATCGGAGGTGATCGAATGTTACCTAAAATGAGAATAACCGGTGCGGCAGCGGAAATGTTTGTGGCTGGCGACCTAATAACGCAAGGGATGATTCCGGCGTTCCCGTCGATTGAAAATACAGCTTACGACCTTCTCGCAGAAAAAGACGGAGTAGCCTATCGCGTTCAGATTAAAAGTTCTTCGGGCGACGGCGAGAAGGTAAAGTTCGAGCTAACTAGACCGAGCGCTTCAAATCGATATTATGATAAGTCCGACTTCGACATACTCGCACTTTACGACTTTAATAGTAAGCAGATCGCATATCTATCGTGGGTTACGTTGCCTCATAAAAGGAGCATTACGCTTAGATACGTAGATACGGTCACGAAGAATGCTTTCGTTGCGGGAAACGGTCGGCTGTTCTTTAACGACTTCCCAACGTTTCCTAACGAAGTAAAGACGGGCGAGGTGGTAGCGTGACAAACGAACACCAACGGCTCGTCTCCGTAGAAACTCAGTCGGAATATAACTTAACGTCCGGAAAGTCTGAAACGCGTATCTTCGTTAAGATGTACGTCGATGCCGTCAAGAAAGGCTTGATCGCGGATATCGGACCGGAACGTTGGCAGACGCTTTGCGTACTATCATCGTTTATGAACGCAAACGGCGAATGCTACCCGACGCAGGATCAAATCGGGGAAGCGCTAAATTTAAGCCGAGTTGCGGCAAATAAGCGGATACAATCGCTATGTGAATACCGATGGCAGGGGCGCCCTCTTGTCGTTAAGAAACAAGGTCGCGAAGGAAAGACTCAGCGGTGGGAGAACGCTCGCTATACGATACTTCCGATTAGTCAGCTCGCAATATTTGACGGAGATACGGAAGAGTTATAAACGCCGTGTATCGTCTACCCATATACGGCTGACCCGTACACGGCTCGGCTTTACACTAACTAGAACCATCTTTTAACTAGAGCCATTAATAACTAGATAAATAATAGCGCTCAATTAAAATCTTTCGCGCAAATAATTACTTTAAAAGATATATCTATCGCGATAAAAGGATATTTGCAAAGAGTGAGCGTAAGCGAACGAATTGCTACGTTTTTAAATAAAACGAAAGTAGGTGCGTTATGTTTACGAAATATGAACTCGCTATGATCTACGAAGCTTTGCTCGAATTAAAACCCGACGCACAGGATCTTATCGGTAAGATATGCCGACTTATACTGATTAACTAACGAAAAGGAGTGATCGTATGAAATACGTAGTATTAAAGCAATCCGAAATAGACCTATACGCAACAGACGAACAAAAGCGTCATTTATACGACCTACAAGTCGAGATTATGCTTAACAGGACGATTCAAGGGAAACGGCCGGTAAATGATTACGTAGTTATTAATCGCGATGAGCCATATTTTCCGGACGTAATGCAAATAGTCGAAGCTAACGAAAAGGAGTCCGATAATCATGTCGATTAATATTCCGATCTCACCCGACTACCTACTTACATCCGACGCCCACAACATCATCGTAAATGAACGCTATTTCACCGATCCGACTAAAGCGCCAGGCTGGGCGAAGAAATTGGCGGAGAACCCTGACGCCGACCCGACACCTGTCGAGCGCTGGCGAGAAGTTTCGTATCACCCTACGATTGATCGCGCCATCTGGGACGTCATGAACCGGCAGATCAAAACATCGGATGCGACGTCTTTGGCGGAGATTGCGCAAATGGTACAGGAATTTCGCACGGAATTAGCGGCGGCACTGACGATCGAGGGCGCTAATACTGCCGACAAATAAAACGGCTGGGAGGCGGTTAAATCGTGACTAAAACGAAGGATCACGAAATCGCAGAATTACGTCAGGCAATGGCGGCACTTATTGCGGAGAATGAACGGATGGTGCGCGCCTTAAGAGTAATCGAAGAAAAGTCGGATTCACCCGTACGAAAAAACGTTGATGACGTTCCGATAACGGTTCTATACGAAATTAAGGGTATCCAAACTTCTCAGGGAAAACGCTGTAAATAATTAACAAGTGAGATTAGTAGTTTCGTCAACTTTCATAGGGAATCTTCGGCAAGAGATTCTGTATGACACTGTATGAATATTCATGGTAGGCAGATGAATGTTTATACGAAAAATAATGTAAATATTCGGAGGTATTAGATGGGAAAGGATTTATTAGGGAGTCTGGAGTTAGGCCGCATTTACCAAATGGACTGTTTAGATGGTATGAAGTTGCTACCTGACAACAGTGTAAATATGATTCTATGTGACTTACCATATGGAACAACTAAAAATGAATGGGACTCTATTATTCCTTTAGACCTACTATGGGAGCAGTACAAAAGGATTATAAAAGGGAATGGAGCTATCATTCTTTTTGGAAGCCAACCTTTCACTACAGATTTAATAAATAGTAATCGAAATAATTTTAGGTATGAAATTGTGTGGGAGAAATCAATCGGATATAATCCTTTACTCTGTAAGAAACAACCTCTTAAAACGCACGAAAACATTCTTGTATTTTATAAAGATTTAAGTGAAGTGAAACATTCCGTTATTAATTATAAAGAATTAAGGGATTATTTCAAAGAACTCCACAACCAAATAGGGCACACCAAGAAGACTATTATTGAGCGAGTAGGACAGTCCGCAGACCACTGTTTTAGATATAACAGCTCTCAATGGAGTTTACCGACCAAAGAAACTTATGAAAAGATACAGTCTGAATTTGGTCTTGCAATGATTTCATACGAAGAATTAAAACGCCAGTACGATTATGAAACAGAAGAATTAAATAAGTTCACATATAATCCTCAAATGTCAAAAGGAAAATTACGAGACAAGAAACCTGGTATGCGTGGTAATAAAGAAGATGATAACTGGGGCGGTGCTTTAAAAGAAATTAATGGCATAGAAAATATTAACGATGAGTATTACCCAAGAAGCGTAGTGTATTTTTCTAACGCTAATCAGCGTGGCAGAGCAATATGGGGTGACTGATACAACGGTTAAGAAAGCATTCTGGCAACATGTAGAAGGGCTTTATAGTGACAGAGTGTTAATCGCACCGAGGGTTTTAGGAATAGACGAGGTTTACTTGCATGCAAAGGAGGCGCTAAAATGAAGCCGGAAATCACGAAAGAGCAGGCGGAAATTTTGCGGGATTATTACGAGCTTATTTGGGAGTCCATAGAAAGATCGGAGACGGATAGTCTAGGGAGAAGTTCTCTTGAGGGAGTCGTTTGGGGAATTCATTCGACCCTTAACCATCTCGGCGTCAAAATCGAAGGGGTGAATGCGTAATGACTAAAGACGAACTTGAAGCGATCCGTCAGCGTGCCGAAGCGGCTACGGAAGGAGAATGGTGCGAGGGGTATAATCACTACGTTCTAGTCGACAATTTCAAGGGGAGTTATCAAACATTCGGCGTTGCAAGATGCGCGCGAAAAGAAGATACGGAGTTCATCGCGCACGCTCGTCAAGATATCCCGGCTTTGCTCGGTCGCATTGCGGCGTTGCTAGAAAAAATTTCCCTCTACGAAGCCTATGCACAAGATTACGATTATTACGCAATTCTTAACGAGATGGAGGGCGAAAATGTCGACGACAAATAAACCCATCGAAAAATGGACGGCACGCGACTTCATCGTCTATCTGCACGAACGCCATCTCGAAGTCTACGGCATCAAATACGTCGCCAATAATCGCGGCATGGAAGCGCGGAACCTAAAGACGATGATCATTGAGCATGGGGCGGCTATCGTACGGAACTTTATCGACGCATGCTTTGCGGCTAAGAAGCCGACGGCTCAGTGGCCCGGCTGCAACTTCGGCTTTATGTTTTCGTATATGCGAGACCGACACCTGCCGCCGTTACTCGTAAAGCAAAAGACGGCTAAGCAGTCGGAAGAAGACGATAAAAGGGCGGCTGCACAGTCGCAAATAAACTACGGGGAGTTGTTTTAGTATGACGTGCAGACTTTGCGAAGAACGCGGAAAGACGTGGATGGGCGATGATCCGGTATGTGCGTTTAAAAACGGGACTTTCTCGGAGGACAATTGGGCGTGCGCGACTATGAGTAAATTACGGGAGATAGCGCATGAGCATAGCGTCGTTACTCGTTGTGATATGTCGGCAGGAACATTCGGATATGTTCGAGTTGATAACGATTATGCTCCGGAAACTTACGAAGGTACAGGCGGCTATATTGCGATGGCTTGGTATAAGCACCGTGGACGCGTCGGAAATGCCGTTTTCATGACCGACGAAGCAACGATGCCCCTTACGATTGAACACGCAGAAATCGCGATTAAAACATACGAAAAGGAGCTGGAACATTATGACGAAATATAAGACGGAGAAACGTAATGCAGAAGTAGGCGAGCGTATTTTGATTACAGAAGACGGATTCTCATTGGGATACTATAAGAACGGCGATGTGTTTACCGTAAGTAGTACAGCTAATAAAGGCGTCACAGGCGAAGATGATTGTTTTATTTTGCATCGCGAATACGAAGTCATCGTCGGAGAACATACGCCAGCCCCGAACCTAGACGAAATGGACTACGACGAATTAGTTGCGCTAGTCGAGGACGCAATGAAGGCGCTGAGAACACGTTCATATAAACTAGGCTACGATCAAGGACGTTTTGATGCGGAAATCGAGGCGCCGAAGTCCGATCAGCAGAAACGGGATGAGATCGTTGAGAAGGCGAGGGAAGACGTAGAACATTTGGTCAGACGATACTTCACAGCTAGAACCGAGTTTATCGTCAATACAGACAAAAGAACCGTTGTTGCTTTACGAAAGTCGTATGGATTCGATCGCGTCCTTTATAAAGGAATCGCCAAATGCGCCCCGAACGACTGCTTCAACGCACACATTGGAAAGGCTATTGCGGTAAGACGTGCGTTAGGACTAGAAGTGCCTGCGGAGTACCTTAACGTGCCGCAGCCGACAGAAGTACGTGCGGGTGACGTTGTAAGAGGGCGAACGGCATATAGTATGCAAACGTACGAAGATGCGGTTAGAAAAATTGCAGGCGGTAAATACGAGTACGCTTCGGGAGGTTACGATTACGTAGATAAAGTTAACCTTGTAGTTATCGACGATTCAAGGACGGAGGTAAACGGATGATTGACGCGGATAAGTGGGCTAACTCTGGGAAGTATGTCCGCGAGACTGTAAAAGTGCGATGTCCTCATTGCGGATTTAGCGAAAGATTTCCGAAAGAGTCCGTACCAAAGCAGATTAATTGCGAAGGTTGTTATCGGGAATTTAACGCAAAGGAGGCGCTTAGTTGACGCTTCATCGATTGCTTAAAACGCATACTTTCAAGAACTATAGCGGATACGATTTCACTCGAGACGGAATGTTCCCTAAGCCTCGCGTTAAAGGCGAAGATAAAAAGATGCGCTCAAAACACGAACGAACTTTACGTAAACGAATTGACCGAAAGGAGGCGGCTATGAATGACGAATGAATCGCGATGCCTACTCGCAAGCAAATGCGCCCAGGCCGGCGGCGTTAATTGTACGAAGCACTGCGAACTATACCTCGGCTTGCACGGCTTAGATGGCGGAGGCGGTCGGTCGGGGGCGGCTGGATTGGCGGAAGACTATCGCCTAGTGACGCTTAAGAACTCGCCGGCGCGCGCCGATCAACCCGGAGCTTATAAGGCGGTCGATGCATATGCGCAGACATTCGATCGGCAATTTGACGCTGAAGCTGAACGATTTAAATCGGTTTATCTCTATAGTATGTCGCCAGGTACCGGGAAAACTACGACGGCATCGGCTCTTCTAAACGAATATCTAACGGTTCATTACATCGGCGCCTTGAAGCGCGGCATACAACCCGACCAGCGTCCGGCTTATTTTCTCGATGTTAATGCGTGGCAAAACGAATACAACGAGTTTAATAGACCGCGAGTTCCGGACGCAATCGCAGAGCCGGCAGCCAAACGATATTATGCCGCGCTAGAAGCAGCAAAACGGGCGCCATTCGCTGTCCTAGATGATATAGGCGTACGAGACGCAACGGACGGATTTCGCGGCGATTTACACACGATAATTAACCACCGAGTGACGAACCGGATGCCGACCGTTTATACGTCGAATATAAAAATGGCAGATCTGCCGGAAGTATTCGGAGAAGGACGACTGGCGGACCGTATTGCCGACCAGTGCAGAGAAATCGTCTTCACAGGCGGATCAAAAAGGAGGCGGCTGTAAATGAGCGGACTATCATTGACGGAAATTCAGTACTTACGGGACCTACTCGTTGCGGATTCGTTGGCTAACGGAGAGGGCGCAGCCAAACTTGCCATTTTCGATAAACTTGATGCGCTTGAATTTGCGGACCATACGCCGGCCTATAAAACTGGCGACCTAGTTTCGGTCGAAGGCTATAAAGGACGCGTCTTCTACATTGATTGCGCCCGATACATCGAGGAAACGTCGAAAGAGGCCGTCTTTAACTTTATTGAATATGACTTATACGACGCGATCAACGGCGAATGGCTGGAGGCGTTCGAGGCGGACATGACGTTATTAGCTAACGCGCTTGTAGCGGAGGATTACTTGGCAGACTTCAACCTCGAAGACTATCCGCCGGCTAGAAGTACCGTTTATCTAATAAACTACGAAACGGAGGCGGATGATATGGCGGCAAAAGAACAGCCGAAAACACCGAGACAGCTCAGCGCGATTGAGGCGGAAAAGCGTAAGCAAGAGCGTAAGGATGCGGCGGCACAAACCGATAACTTGCTCGATATTTACAACTGGAACAAGGCGCAGTATGTCAAGACGGGTGACTTAGCGTTTAAGGCGAAGATGGACGAAGTAATGACGCAATTGGCTGTCGAGGGAGCTGATCGCCGATGAGCTTCGGAACCAGCCTTTTATCGAAAGTAATCGAAACGAACGACCCGTCGGCTTTATTGCGCTACGGCTTGACTCGCAAGGATTTCCAAACGGATGGCGAACGGGCAGCCTTCGAATATATCAGCGCCTACGCGGAAAAGAATGGAAACCAAGCGCCGACAGCCGAGATGGTAGCGACTGAAGTGCCGACATTCCAGCCGGAATTCAGCATCGAGGCAACGTTCGAGTACCTGGCGCAGAAGGCGAAAGAAACGGCTGCGTTAAACGACTTTACCGAAATATTCAACGATAAGTACGGCGCCAACGGAGTCAAAAAAGCCGATTCGGAATTTATTCAGCGATTCAACCGAGCACAGGACGGAGGTAATCCACAGGAATTTTTTGATTGGTTGACCGAAGTCGCGGAACGGAGTAAAATAAGAACAAGCGTTCGTAAATCGGTGGGAACAAACGTCGTGACAGACGTCGATAAGTTCCGAGCCGAATACGAAAAACGCAAGGCTGGCGAGTCTTTCCGCATATGGAATAGCAAGTTTCCGGCGCTTAACAAAGCGATCGGCGGATACGTCAGCTCGAACATGTATGTCGTGTACGGAAAGTCAGGGCGCGGCAAGTCAGCGATCACACTCGAAGAAGTCATTAATTGCGCAATTCAAGGCGCTAACGTACTTATATGGTCGATGGAGATGGGATGGTTTGAGGTCCTCGTGCGTATCTACGTATCACTTTCCGGAGATCAAGGCGTTGCTTTAACCGAAATCGATGGCCAGCAAATGGAAGCCGGCTTTGATTCGAGGGACGTCCGCCAAGGCAAGTTATCGGAAGAGTTCGAGGCTGGCTTTATGGAATTCATCGCGACGTTAAATACGATTATTGCCGGGTCCATTACGGTTCGTGCCGTAGACGACAAAGACTTCGATTCTCGTTCTCTGCGCGATCTCAAAGCGGATATTGAACAAACGAAGGCAGACGTTGTTATGATCGATCCGTTCTATTACCTCGATTACGAATCGAACTCGAATAAAACGACAGGCGGTGCTGCAGCCGATACGTCCAAAAAGATGCGCCGTTTAGCCGGAACAATGGACGTTGTCATTTTCGCCATTACACAAGCCGGAGAAGATGACACGACTGAGGACGACTTAGGCAATCGCGAGATCAAGTTGCCGAAGCGTAAAGACGTCAAGAAAACATCGTCCTTACTAGAAGATGCTGCGGTATTAATTCCGGTTGATACGAACGCAAGAGAAGGACGCGGGTTAATTGGCGTAAATAAGGGGCGCGATGGGGGCGAAGATGAAGTCGTAGAGATCGTTTATTTGCCACAAGTCGGCTTAATTAAACAAGTAGCGGCTGAGGAAACGGATTTAGCGGCTTTCGGGTTCTAAAAACTGGAATCCTTACCATGAATTACACTGCAAAATTCTGAATATTTTCGACAAATTACGACTACAATGTCGATTGGTTTAGTGTAATATAACGAAAGGGGCTCGTATACACATGTCGATCATTACGATCAATGGCGTTCCTACGGACGTCGACATACGCGAAGAATTAGAGCGATTCGAATGGGATAGGCCGACTTGGCATTCTGACCGTTTAACGGCGGCAAGTCCTTTTCGCGACGATCGGACTCCTAGTTTTTACGTTTACTACGAAGACACTTCGACCGCAAAAGCCGGCTATTTCGGAGACAGCGGCACAGGCGAACGTGGCGGCTTTATTAAATTACTTGCGTTCCTACGAGAAGAAACCGAGGGAGAGACGTCTTATTACCTCGCCGAGACTTATGGTACTGGTGAAGGTGAAACGCGCTTGAAACTCCGTGTTCCACGTTTGAAAATCGTTGAGCCTAGACGTCCATTAGCCGAGACTTTACTGGACGGCGTCAAGATCGGCCCTAATGCTTACTTAACTAATCGCGGCATAAGCGAAGAAATCCAGCGCAAAGCAGGCGTAGGCATGGTCGGACAAACGGTAGTGATACCGTGGCGGTTGCCTAATAAGCGACTGGCAAACATAAAATACCGATCGACCCGTAATAAAGCTTTTTGGTACGCTAAAGGAGGCTGGCCTATACGCGAGTTAATTTACGGCATAGAAACCGTTTATGCGGATCGCGCCAAAGTAGCGGTTCTAGCCGAGGCTGAAATCGATGCGCTTTCGTGGCGTACGGCAGGCTTTTGCGGCATTGCGACAGGCGGCAGTAAATTTTCCGACCAAAAGGCGGACATAATTGCGCAGTCACCGATCGAATATTTAATAGTAGTATCTGACAACGATGAAGCCGGTGAGAAATTGCGGAAGGAGGTCGAGCTAAAGATGCGCGGCAAAGTCAGGCTTGCGCACGGTTATATAACGAAAGGGTACAAAGATGCGAATGAATTATGGATAGCGGAAGGTGAGGACGCTCTTAAGCGAGTTGTTGATCGTGCGGAGGCGGTAAGTATTAATGTAAGGTTCGGGAATATCCGAACTTTCGGTCGGCGGAGGTTGTCTTAACCCTCCGTGTTGCTACCGGATAAAGGACGCCAATTATATAAGGCTTCGACCGGGCAGTCGAGGCAGCGCGCAATAGAATACGCCATTTCAACGTTAGGGACGTTTCTAAGCGCTATATAATCGGAAAGCTGCGTTTTTGAGATTCCGACCATTTCTGCGAGTTGTATAAGCGTATAACCGCGTTTATAACACAGCTCCTTTATCCGGCAATCGACGACCGAATACTGCGAGATAAACACCTCCGCAAAGCAAAATGCGTGCTTTACGAAGGAAATTATACCACATAACCGCGCTGATTCCATCGTCATTCGGGCGGATTTGGAAGAATACGGACAACCTTTTCGATAGGCACGTCCAATTCGAGGCAAATACGTTCTATTACACGGAACTCTAGGTTAGCGCCGTTCATCGCAGGCTCTTTCGTAATTTTAGCCTGAGTAGACGACGACATAAAATTACGCAAATAACTTTTGGATTTACCTTGCTCTTTCAAAGTGTCAAAGAGCGGAGAGAAATCAACCAATTCAGACACCTCCAATAATTTATGGAAAATATTAAAAATATATGTTTACGTACGCGAACATATATAGTATACTTCAATTATACTCAACTTATATAAAAAGACAAGGAACAATGAAGGGGGTCAGAGCTTTTGGAATCGATTAGACGAGAATTATGTAGTTTGATTGAAGATAGTGATTTGAAGTATAAAGAGATCGCAAAAATCATTCGAGCAGATAAATCAACCATGACACACTTCCGGAACAATGGGACAATTAGTTTTAGGTCACTTGTAATCCTCGCACATTTCCTATTTCCGAATAACTCCAATAAAAAAATTACCGAATGGTGTTTGTCGATTCAAAAGACTGATAATAATGATTACTTAAAACAAATGATGGAGTACGCAGCAGTCACAAGGAATACAGATTTATTAACAGAACTAATCAATACTCATGCGAAGACTTTCGGTCTACAAGATCATGTGCAGATTTACCGAACTATATTGAAGTATATCAATGCGGAAATTAGTATCGACAGTATGATAGAGGAAATGAGCTTCTTCTCAAAAAGTAGGCATAAAGAATTGCGAATATTATCTTCTATTTATATGTGTTATGGTTATTATGGAAAAGGTGAAATTCATTCAATCCTAGACAAAGCACCTTCAATCGGCGATAGCATCAAATCGCTAGGCGACAAAAAGAAACTTTTCATTAAAGAGTGCTACGTTCATCGCTATGCTGAGTTGATGTCGCCTGTATTCTTACGATTGAATAATCTAAGTGCAGCAAAGCACTACGCAACCATAATAAAGAATGGAAACATCTCTAATAAATCAGTTTCTGACGCGAATTATATTTTAGGGATGATCGCGATGTCGAAAGGTAAGCGGGACGCTATGTCTTTGTTCGAAGAGAGTTATAAATACGCTTATAAAACAGGTGTTGAATTCGTTATCACAAACGCAAAAAACAACTTCCTTCTTGCCGAAGCGTATGTTAATAGGAAAGACTCGGATAAACTTTCGGCATTATTAGCTCAATTAAAGGAGGTGATATACGAAGAGAGAAAAGACGACTTTTACATATACCTCGAAAAATATAAAACAGGTAGTGTCGAAGGGTTATTCGAATGCCATCGTCAATTCCTTTTCAATTCAGACTTTTTCTTTTCAGCGTTGGTAATGAGAGATTTCAAAGACGCTGGGGTACCTACGTACCTAATTGATACATTTTCAAACTACAACTACACGAAAAAGGGGATGCTTTATTTTGAAGAAGATTTTATTGAGTGTTTTATTGATTTCAGTAATCGCGGTGTCAACTGTACAGCTTAACAAAGGGACAGAAGGGGCGCTAGAAGCCGATCAACCTTACAAAACAGCAGACATTCGACCAGGAGGATAACGAGGCCATTAGGCTTCTTTTTTTTTGTTTAAAAACGAACATAGTTTAAAATCAAAATGTTTATTTAGTTTTTCAACTTTCAAAAAATACATAGTTGTATTTGGTACTATATGGTCATGGAAGAAAAATTATAAAAAACTTTAAATCAAATGTCCCGATTCATACGGACCACATGCGACTGTATAAGTGTAAGGGACGGGAGGAGAAAGAACTTGGATAAACAAAAATTTAATAGGCTACAATTGGCCGCAGATTACGGAGCGATTCCGTATGTACAAAGAGAATCGCAACGAATCGCACACTTAGTTCCCGACGAAACATCGTTCGAGCAGCGGACCTTACTTTCGATAGGCTACTGGCTGGAACGATACGAAGGCAATGGTCGCGATAAGAAAGCGTTGATTCAGCGCATTATCGTAAGGGAACGGAATAAGTACTTGAAGCAAACGAAGAGAGAAGCGGCTTTATCTATAGAAGGAATGCGAGACAACGGCAATGTCTCGTGGGAACCTCACGACAGTTTGGCGACTATCGATGACGGTTTGATGGCAAAAGAAAAGATCGCTCTGTTGGCGCAGAACGATCCAAGAAAAACAATGATCTTACAGTTTTGGAGCGAAGGATGTACGAATATGGACGAAATCTCCAAGTTGTTGGCGCAACATTTAGGAGGAAATTTCGAAGCACATCGCAAGTTCATCCGCCGTTTCCGTTTACACTGCCAGCGCGAACTAACAGCATAATCACGTATCTAGGCACGAGGGCTTCGCTACGTATTTTAATGATAATCGATTGAGAATCGAATTTCAAGCGAACACCATGCGAACAACCCTCCGTCTAGTACGTTATACCTAAAATTTAAGGAGGCTAACGTACTATGAAACAACCTACAAACGATTTCCCACCCGTAGTAAACATCCAAAAATTAACGGAATTACAATACGAAGGCGCACTAAACCACGAAGATGATCCGGCTGACTTTTATCGTCCTGCGACCATTAAGGCGGTGCGCGTCGGATGAAACAATACCGAGTATCTAAGCACGCAGAAGATCGCGCCGTTGAACGATTAGGGTACGAGAGATTTAACGCTAAATCACGACTACAGCAACTTATGCAATCGGCTGTGTATGTCGGTACCCAGCAAAATGATCGAGGACAGACTTGTGAAGTACGCGATCATATTAAATCACGCACTCGTATGTTGCTGGCCGGCGACTTAATCGTGACCGTCTACCCGATGTCCGACCCGTTAGATGCGATTCCATCGGAGT
Source organism: Bacillus sp. PAMC28571 (assembly GCF_014250435.1). NCBI lineage: Bacteria > Bacillati > Bacillota > Bacilli > Caryophanales > Bacillaceae > Bacillus > Bacillus sp. PAMC28571. Next base: position 918,725 of record NZ_CP060191.1, read on the forward strand.
CATTGCCGGAAGAGCTTAAAGACGCAATTAAACGTAAATCAAATACGATCGTCAAAAACAAAAACCGTTCATTGCGCGCGCTTAAGATCGCAATCGCGGAGAAGAACCTAGATATTGCGCATTTAAAAGTCAATCTCGCTAAGGCTAAGGCGCCGAAAACGATCGATGCGATTAACGAGAAGCTCAGCGCTGAAGAAGTTGAGTACACAGCACTTAAGTCACGCGAAGAAAAACTGGAATCCGATATCAAGGCGATTTCTAAATTCGGTGATCTCTATGTTTGACGACTTCCTAATGTATTTCGCATTCGTCGGCACCATCGCGACTATCATTATCGGCGGCATGTACTGGTCGCTTCTACGCGAAGAAAGACGGACTAAAGGCGGCGAGTGACCGCCGACGCTCGGAGAATATCGGGGCGGTCGTTAAGTAAAACTGTCGCGTCGCTATGCCGTGCGCTGGCGGCGTCTCGGGCGCAGATACCGGTGTTTTGCGAGGGTCAAACCCTAAAACAAATTAACGGAGGTAATCGGATGACAAAGTACACTAGCGGAGCTGACGCTCTAAACGCATTGAACGCAACAAATGAAGGAGGCAGCGGAGGTAATAGCGCCGAGTTTGCGAGCTTTAAGACGGGAACGGTTTATAAGGTACGCGTTATGAGTGCTTTCGATCTAATTCGCTTCTTTTCATACGGAATCTACAAGAAAGTAAATTCGTTCTCGGCGGCTAATCCGAGCACGCTAAACAAAAACGGCTTTCCTGAGTCGAATCTGACGTCATGGGATCGCGCGTGGAAGTATTATCAAGACCAAAAGAAAGCGGCAGCTGATCGAGGCGATGCCAAAGCGGAAGAAGCGGCTAAACAAGAAGCGGCTAAGTATCGCGTCAAAGAACGATATGCGCTCGGTTTTATTAACCTTGAAACAGGCCAACCGATCATCGTCGACCTTTCTAAAACGCAGGCTACGACGGTTCACGCAGTTATTAAAAAGCAGGAAAAGAAACTCGGCCGCATCGCGTTTGAACTGGAGAAGTCCGGTTCAGGTACGAACACAGTCGTTTCATTAACGCCTCTTATCGATATGGAAGAAGACTTGACGGAAGCGGAACGTAAGCATTTTGCGGACCAAGACGGTAAAGAATTCGATATGACTTTATTTGACGGCTTAATCTACGAAGCTGACGAAAAGGAAATGCTCGAAAACCTTGTCGCGGCCGGCTTTAACTTATCGCTGATTGGTGAATCGCTTGACGGCAGCGCAGCAGACGACGACGAACTACCAACCGAAGAAGACTTCGAATTTTAAGGAGGACTCGTAGATGCGAGAAATTAAAACGGAAGCGCAGACGTTAGATTTATCGAAAAAGGTCACCGTAGAAGTTTCATTGGCGGAATTGATCGTTATTTCCGCGGCACTTTTGGAGGCAGATAATGACGTAGTAAATGACAACGTCCAAACCTATTCCCCGTACGCACGGTACTCAAATCAAATTTTAGGGGAGCTTCCAAATACTCACGATCTAATGGCTAATGTAGACGATATTGCAGCCGATCACATCCCGAAGGAGGACGAATAGATGGCGCACAAGGAAGAAACGATCGGCAAATTCGCCGAACTGATCGCTCGCGCTGCCTTAATGGCGGCCGGCTGGTCAGGCGTTAGTAAGCCGGAAACCGAAGAACCGTACGATATTCTCGCGGCCGAGCCGGTTACGGGCGCATTCAAACGCATCCAGGTCAAGACGATTCGAGACCGTCGGGACAGCCGCGGCTGTTTAACGGTTAGCGGACGCAAAAACACCGGTCAGGCTTATACGAAATCTGATACGGACTATTTTATCGGCGTGCTGATTGAAGACAACGAGACTAAAGCGTATATGTTCGAATGTCGCAATATAACGGACTATTGGATGCCGCGTAAGAACGAAGGCGTCCGAGCATGGCACGAACTCAAACTTAACTTAGACCGCGGATTCTTGGCGGCATTAGAAAACGAAGCGGAGGCGGTTTGACCTTACCGGGACGGACGGCCAATCAAAGGAGGACGAAACGATGGCGGCATTAAAAGGCGTAAAGACACTCGATATGGTGGGCGGCGAGATTACGAAAGTAGCGTATGAAGGTGCGGAGTATGAACGCGTTGAGGGAGACGCGAAGGGTGGCGATCTAGTGCGCCTATCGCATGACGCTTGGTTGGACGTAACGCCTGGCGGATTTTACATCGTAAATGGAGCAAAAAATATATGGGTTCATATATTAGACGACAATAATGATCCGCACAAATGGAGTAATAAGTATTACGATCTATTCCGCAAGAAGCACGTACGCCTAAAAGTCGGTGATTATGCGAAGGTGGTCGATAGTATCGATTATCAAGACCTTGCTAAGGACGATATTGTTAAAGTCTTGGAAGATGACGGAACGCCTTGTCCGTTTTACTGCGAAGTTCTGAGAGGGGAGTGTGCGGGAGAGTACCGTTGGATGTGGGAACCCGAACTAGTTCTCGCAACCGAAGACGAAGTAGCAGCCGCCAAAGAAGCGGAAGCAAAACGCTCTATCGAAGCGAAATGGGCGAAGATCGGACGCAAAGTTGACGAGTATATGAAAGGCGATGTTGTTCATTTTAAAGACGACTACGTAGCGATCGGAGTTGTCGAGGATGTCGGTGCCGATCTTCTAGGAGTACGCATGCCAGACGAAGCCTATCAGAGTCCGTACAAGAAAAACGTAACGCTAATCATTCCGGTCGAGGCACGTTTTGACCGCAGCTAAATGCGCCGCCTGCCAAGCGCCCATTAACGAAGGCCAGTCTGCCGTTTACGACTCACTGCACGAGGTTTACTGTTGCGACGGCGACTGCTGGTCGGAGTTTTATGCAGAAAATGAGACGGTTCATGGGCGGAAGTGGACGGAGGAGGTCGATATATGAAGACAGCTATTTATATTGTCGGAGTAATTAGCGGAGCAGGAGCCACATACGCGCTGACACAAGGCAATTACGGACTTGCGTTTCATAACGGAATCAACATCGTTTTGTTCGCTTTTATAAATCGATATTACAGATAACATCGACTTTTAACGAAGAAAGGAGGACGCGACGTGGAAATCAAGCCGTTAAAACTAAACGTAAATGCGGGTAAGTCGGCGCCGGCGACCGAAGTTGCTAAACGTAAGCAAGCGGCCAAGTCAGAGGAAACGTTAGACGAAGCATTCGATCGCTTGAAGAGAACGTGTAAATTCTCCGATAAAGAACGTCGCGAATTTGAAGCGGCATGGCGAGCCCAGAAAGACGGTGAGCTAGTACGTACTAAAAATACGAAGCTGACTAAAACTGAAGCATGCGCAATCGGACGCCGTCATCTTGAAAAAGAAAACGAATCTTTGCGACACGAGCGTATGCAGGAGACGCTAAGAACGAAGCCCGATAACTATTACGTTATTACTAAAGACGAAGAACTAGCGCCTATGATCGAGCGATTACGAGCCGAAGTTCGGGCGCAGCAACTAGATCCGTGGTTCCGAAAAGTATTCGATCTATTCAACAATACGCATATTCGCGGCAAATTAGCCGAGCGCGGTATCGAAATTCCCTTGGCCGTTTCATTTACGGAATGGGATACGGAGACATCCGGTACAGATACGTTTATGGATATGTCGGGCGGCTATTCGTTTTGGCTTCCGTGTTTAAACGAAGGCTACTACGTCGCGTACGGCCATTTAACCGAAGATGAACAATGTACACGGTCAGCCGCACTCGATATTTGCCGAGTATTTATCGAAGACGCGCGGCATATCAAAGCGTTTCACAATACGCCCTTTGACTACGCGATGTTCTTGAATGACGGGCTGAAACCGAAAGGATTCCGATACGATTCGCTAGATGCCGCGCGATTAATGAACGAACATGAGCCGTCGTTTGGCCTTAAGGAATTAGATACGAAATACAAAGAACATACGGGGACGACGCACTTAGACGGATACACTTTCGAGGACCTGTTCGGAAAAGGTTCTCCGATGATTTATTCGCCTGAGATTGTCGGCATTTATGCGATAAAGGACGTTGAAAAAGGTTGGTACCTAACGCGCTGGCAGATCGACATGATGTTGAAAATAGACGATTTATACTATCCGTACTTTGAGATCCGTCAATATCTATACGAGGTTAACACGACGATCGAGCGAACTGGCTTCGTAATCGATGACGCTGAATTATTGCGCCTCAGATCGGAGTATGAACCGCAGTTACAGAAAGCGATAGATGATATTAACGAAGCATACGGAATCGATGCCGAGTTCTTACGTTCAATGTCAATGCACATAAAAGGAGATAAAATCCGAGCATGGCAAGAAAACCGCGAAAAGAAAATTGCGAAACAGAAAGATATGCTTGCGAAATGTGAGGCGGAACTACAGAAAGCGAACCCGTCAACTAAGAAATATACGCAGCTTAAGGAACGTATCCGGAAATATAAGACGGAGCCACTTGCGCCTGCTATTCCGGAGAATGCACCCGATTTCATACACGAATTCAACTTAGATTCCGACCAACACCTACAGTATTTAATCTACGATGTTCTCGGAATTGAAGATAGGACGAAAATTATCGACAAAAAGAAAACGCGCGCCGTAAGTAAGGACGTTCTCGCGCTGTATTTTAAAGAAGACGAGAGGCTAAAACCACTTGCGACATTTTCGGAACTATCTACGTTATTAGGAACGTTCATCAATCGAATTCCTAACGTTAAGGACGTAGATGGGCGTCTTCATACGCAATTACAAACTGTATCAACAGGGCGCTACAGTTCGAAAAAGTACACCGGAAAAGATAACGAGATTTACAGAAACGATATCAACGATAAGAATTTTCTCGAATACATGCGTCTATTAGTAGATGCGCCAAAGAAGACGGAAAAGGGGCGGAACATCCAAAACATCCCGTCGCGAACTGAAAGAGGCCAGCGCGTGCGAATGGCATTTAAGCCACCGGAAGGCTATACGTTCATTGGCTCAGATTTATCGTCAATTGAGCCGAGAATCCAAGCGCATAGAATGGCGACCGAATTTAACGATGAGATATTTGCGGATATGTACCGCAGGGGGCTAGATCCTTACGTTGAGTTCGCTTCTATCTTATTCGATGTCCCACGTGAAATCTGTACGGAGGACTATTACAAATCCGTAAAAGGTACCAACGATTCCGTACCGGCCTATCGTAAAGCTATGAAGCAAATGTTTCTCGCGATCGGATACGGTCAAGCATTCGATATGTTCTATAAGGGCGTTATACCGTTCGGGATCGGTAAGGATCAGGCCCGAGTTGCTTACGAGAAGTTTGACGAGATTCTACCGGGATTTAAAGGAATGGTCGAGTCTACTTTCGAGCACCTACGCAAGCATGGTTGGACTGCGACGATCTTCAAACAGAAACGACGCTTCCCAGGCTATGTCGAAAAGTACAAACGGCTTTGCCAACTGATGCGCAAATGCGGCATTACGGATAAGAACGACCCGGATCTTGGCAAGAAAACGAATAAACTGCGATGGGAAGATCGATCGGAGTTTTGGGATTTAATGCGATTTACTGGCGGATGCGAACGCGCTGCATTTAACCACACGATTCAAGGATCGGGCGCGAACATATTACAGATGTGTATGATACGCGTTTATTACGAGTGTGTTTTAGAGCGCGGCTGGGAGTTCCCATTGACGCTTCACGACGAATTGAAGACGGCTACTCCAAACGATCAACTAACGGAAGAAGCAGTCGAGCTATTTGACGATATCATGACGAATACATTTACGCTCGTACTTCCGTTAGGTTGTGACACGGTAATTGAGCCGTGTTGGATGGACGAATACAGTCCGGATGATTGGGACTTCGAGAATTGTAAACCTAAAAAAGGACGTGATTAATTGACGGTAGACAAACGAAAATTAGCGGCTCAATTACTTAGTAACGACGGTTCTTCCGAGCCATCATTTGCGCAATCAATCGCGGATGAACTCGTATCGTATCTTAACGAATGGCACTCGCTGCCTGAAACGTGGGATAACGACCTAACCGCAGATATTCACAGATGGTATTCGGAAGCGCCAAACGTATTTCCGAAGCGTCCGTATTTCTCGCCATCGGCAGCAAACGCATGCCCGAGAGAACTATACCACAAGGCACTAAACGCGAAAAAGGATGTCGAAGCCAAGCCGCCATATCAAGGACGATGGACGCGCCTGGGAACGGCAATCGGCGACATGATCCAGCGCGATATCTTATTTATGGCGAAACACTTCGGCAAGAAGACCGGCCGCGTGTGTCCGTTTGACTTCGAACGCAACGAAGACGGAACGCCGGTATTCGAGGACTTTGCCAAACGCAATCACAAGATCGAGCGCGGCGGGCAGACGTTCTACTTATACGGGACTTGCGACGGTATTCTGCGATACGTGACGGCAGATGGCGAAATCTTACGGGTCGGACTCGAAATCAAGTCGAAGCAAACAACCGCAGCAAAGACCTCGCTACATTCGATGCGAGAACCGGAGGCAAAGCACGTAGCACAATGCGTGACATACGGACCGATGTATGGCGTCGATTATTACGTCATTCTCTACGTCAACGCGTCCAAGAAGTCGTGGATCTATCCGGAAGGCGAGTTCGATAAGTCGCCGGACATCCGAGCGTTTGGTATCGAAATTAAGGCGCACGACATCGACGCGATTCTTGATAGATTTGTAGACATCCGAAATGCGGTCGATGAGGGAACGCCGCCGGCGCTTGATCTCGGAGCATGGACGTTCAACAACTATAAAACTACGATTGCTAAGTCGCTGACGGACGAGGAACTACAAACCATCCGCGAAAAAGTAGCGCAGGTTCGCAGATCGGGAATGTACGCAAGCACCAAGCAGCAGTACGCGGAAGCACTTGCGTTTATCGAGAGGGTTAGAGAAGGGGAGGCGGTTTGATGTCGTTTAAACTTATCAGAGTTCGGAGTATAGGAAATAAAGAGGTGCCTGAGTGGAAGAAAAGCTTCACGGGTGAATTATGCCGTATCGGAAACGTTCGTTTGGGTAGGCGCCTAGTAGTCGATTTTCCAAACGTAGACATGCATCTTGTCACTACCGAAATAGACGCATACAACTCCGACTGGAGGGAGAGTAACAGTTTAATCGTGCAAACCCAAAATACAGTTTACGTGTTCTCGAAGGAGGCGGTTTGATGACGGTAGATGACGTTCAGAAACGCGTTGAGGCTATCCGACAAGCAGCCTTCGATGACGAGACGGCTCACGGCATGGAAGACGAATTGTATACGGAGGTTTTAAAGGCAATCGCAAATGGTGCAGATAACCCGGAAAAACTTGCGGCAGAGGCGTTAAAGACGGAGAAAATCGAGTTCAGTCGGTGGTATTCGTGACCGCCGCCAAGTCTATCCGCATCCTTGCGCTAGACATATCAACGAATCCAGGCTTCGCAGTCCTCGAAGTTAAGCGCCTAAAGTCAGGACCGCGTATCAATCTCATTCACGTAACGTCTGTCAGCACGTCAAGCCAATCGCCGGATAGCCATCGTTACTCTTATATCGAAGCCGCAACGACGATGGTTCTGCATGAATACGGACCGTTTGACGTAGTTGTCCGCGAACATTTCACGGGTGGTCGAAATAAGAGATCGACGCAAACAGTGTTCGGAGCATGGGCGGTCATTGATACGGCGCTTGGTAAATACGGGTACAAGGTCGACGAAGAGATACAGCCGACCGCAGTTAAGCGGGATGTGACCGGAAAAGGCAGCGCAACAAAGGACGAAGTAGAGGCGGGTGTAAGGCGCATGCTTGCGTTACCGGATGACTTTACGTTTCGTACGGATGATGAATCGGATGCGGTGGCGGTTGGGCTTTCGTATCTAGTTCGTGAAGGTGTAATTGAGAAGCCGAAAGGGGCGGGTTAGATGCGTGTAGAGATTAACGTTGCTAACGGAAGCGGTCGCAAGTGGATTGACGAACAGCACTACGTTGATATGTCGAGCTACGCAACGAAATGGACGGTCACGCTAAACTTCTCCGCGTGGAAGAAAGGCGAGGCGGCTTCGATCGGTTTCTATGACCGTAAGTACTTTTCGTGGCAGCGTATCTTTCCGCATAGATCGCCTGGAAGATTGCGAAGATACAATTACGGAGTCATGTACGGAATTTGAATCGAGAGTTAAAGAAACGCGGTCATGACCTTACTTTAGAAATGAAAATATAGGAGGCGGAATAGATGGGGATTATTGCACTGTCACTACTGGTTGCTGCAATTGTCGCGATTGTAGTGATTAAGGACACGTACGGGTATGTTGAGTTTTTCGATGTTCTACTTGGTATTTTTATGGGAATTTTAATTGGCGCCGTTGTGTTTGTATTTGCAGCTATACCATCGTTTTTTATCGAAACGGAAACAGTTGATCCGAATAAAACGGAGATTTACTCGATTAAAGATAACGCTAAGACGAGTGGAAGTTTCGTACTGGGAACCGGAACAGTTGACGAGAATCAGTATTTTTATTTCGTAGAGGGAAAAGCCGGATTTAAAACGATCAGCAAAGCGTCAGTTGAAGATTCGAAGATGAAGGAAGGTTCTTACGAAAAGCCCTACGTTCTCACTTATGACGTCCAGTATAAATCGGCTATTGCACGATTCTTCTACGGCAAGAGCACGGGTAAAAACGCGTACGAATTTTACTTACCGGAAGACACGATTACGACCGACTATAAAATCGATATGGAGTGATTCGGATGGATAAAGCGATGGCTTACATCGACAAATTGGCCGCAAAGCTCGGAGTGGCGGCGGAGCATGTTTACGGGGTGCTCGTTAAGCAGGCGGTAGCGAACGGAGTCGCAAACATACTTGCCGGAATAGGCCTCATAGCAATTGCGATTACTTACGTCCTTATCGTACTGCACTTACGCGATAGGTTTGATGTAAGCGCGTGGGCGGTCGTAGGGATTGTAGCTGTCCTCACGGTTGTGACTCCGGTGTTTGCCGGATTCCCGATACTATCCGAAGGAATCAAAGCGGTTATCAACCCGGAATACTACGCAATCAAAGAAATCCTCGACACGATCGGAGGTAAATGACGATGGAATACGGAGATATTTTCGTAGCACCAATCGCAAATTTACTCGACATGAAGCGGCGCCTTGAATCGGATTTAGGCGACCATGAATACGCACTCATGCGACTAGAACTAAAGCGTACCGAAACGGAAATCGAGCGTGACCGGACGGCGGCTAGGATTGCGGAATTAGAAGCGGAAATTGAACGGAGAGGTGGGCGCGGATGAGAAAATACGAAGATATTGAATCGGAACTTTTCGAATTATACGACTTGGTTGAGGTTACCGAAAATAAAATCGACGACTTAGAAGGCGAGCTCAACTACCTGAACGAAAAAGTCGATGCTCTCGAATCTGAATTGGCGGCAATGGATGTTGAGGCGGGTGAGGACGAATGATTACGTACGTTGCGCTTTTCAGTCTCGCAATCCTCATCATTTTTGTAGGCGGCACAAAGGCGAAGACGTTCGAAGAAATCACGACGAAAATCGCCGGCCTCGTCTTGTTGATTATTCCGACTGCGGTGCTTTTAGCGTACGCGACCGGGGTTCAGCCGTGATCATATATTTCTATTCGCTGACGGGAAACGTACGGCGGTTCATCGCAAAGACCGGACTAGGCGGCCAGGCACGCGAAGTCAAGACGGGCGAGGTCGTTGAGGAACCGTTCGTGTTGGTAACACCGACTTACGACTTCGGCCAGCCGCCCGCAACGGTAAGCGAATGGCTTAAGGATAACGGCGATTGGATGGTCGGTGTAATGGCGTCGGGAAATCGTAATTGGGGAGACGGCTTTGGCGCGGCTGCTGACGTTATTGCGACGCTTTATGACGTGCCGGTGATCGGCAAATTCGAATTAGCAGGGACGGAAGAGGACGTAAAACAATTCACGGAAAGGGTGAAGGCGCTTTGAAGCGACACATCGAGTTAAATAACGAAATTATGATTCAAAAAGACGGGCGGTTTCAATTCGAGAAAGACGAAGAGGCCGTCCGTGCTTATTTTATAGACTACGTAAATCAAAACACCGTATTTTTCCACGATTTAAAAGAAAAGCTCGACTATCTACGCGATAACGATTACTACGAGACGGAGTTCCTAGACGCTTATACATTCGAGGAAATCAAAGCGGTCTATAAAACGGCTTATGCCGCCAAGTTCCGATTCCCTTCGTTCATGAGCGCATTTAAGTTTTACAATGACTACGCGCTGAAGACGAACGATCGCAAAAAGATTCTCGAACGCTACGAAGATCGTATCGCATGCTGTGCGCTGTACTTCGGAAAAGGTGACGGGGTCAAGGCGATCGAGTTTGCGCAGCTAATGATCCGCCAAGAGTACCAGCCGGCGACTCCTACGTTCTTAAATGCTGGACGTAAACGCAGAGGCGAAATGGTATCGTGCTTCCTGCTCGAAGTAGGCGATTCTTTAAACGATATCAACATGATGAATTCGACGGTACGCCAGTTATCGAAAATCGGCGGAGGAATCTCCGTAAATCTATCAAAGACTCGCGCAAAAGGTGAATCGCTTATGGATTATGAGGGCGTGACTAGCGGAGTAGTCCCGATCATGCGAAACCTCGATCAATCATTGCGCCACATCAACCAAGCCGGACAACGGAGCGGTGCAGGCGCAGCGTATCTAAACGTATTCCACGCGGATATAAACGATTTCCTAGATACGAAGAAAATCTCGGCAGATGAAGACGTCCGAGTCAAAACGTTATCGATCGGCGTCGTTGTGCCTGATAAATTCATCGAACTAGCGCGAGAAGATCGTCCAGCCTATGTATTCTACCCGCACACGGTCTACAAAGCATACGGCGTGCATCTAGACGAAATGGATATCGGTAAAATGTACGATGAACTCGTAAATAATCCGGCAGTTCGTAAAGAACGGGTTAACCCGCGCCAGCTACTCGAAAAGATGGCGGTGCTGCGCTCCGAGTCGGGGTATCCTTATCTAATGTTTCAAGACAACGTTAACCGAGAGCATGCGCTTAATCATATCAGTCGCGTTAAATTCTCGAATCTCTGTTCAGAAATTTGTCAAGCGTCAACCGTCTCGGAATATACCGACTATGGAGAACCGGACGACATCGGCTTAGACATTTCGTGTAATCTCGGCTCTCTTAATATCGCGAATGTAATGGCGGGTGGATCAATCGAGAACGCCGTCAAATTGGCCGTCGATGCGCTTACGGTTGTCTCAGAATCTACGAATATTAAAAACGCGCCGGCCGTCGCAAAGGCTAACCACGAGATGCGATCTATCGGACTTGGCGCAATGAACCTACACGGTTATCTAGCGCAGAATGGCATCGCATACGAATCGGAAGAAGCGCGTGACTTTGCTAACGTATTCTTCGCGACGGTCAATTACTGGTCGTTGGTGCGCTCGAATGAATTGGCGCAGGAAACGGGATCAACATTTGAAGGATACGAAGGATCAACGTATGCAAGCGGGGAGTATTTCGAGAAGTATTTCGAAGGGGATTACCGACCAAAAACGGATAAAGTACGGGCGCTGTTTAAAGACATCGTGATTCCGACGCCTCTCGAATGGGAAGTCTTACGTGACAACGTAAGTATGCACGGCCTTTACCACGCCTATAGACTTGCGATTGCGCCTAACGGATCTATTTCGTACGTGCAGTCGGCTACGGCTTCAGTCATGCCGATTATGGAGCGTATTGAGGAACGGACTTACGGAAACTCGAAGACGTACTACCCAATGCCGGGATTATCGCCGCAAAACTGGTTCTTTTATAAGGAAGCGTACGACATGGATATGTTTAAGGTCGTCGATATGATCGCAACAATTCAGCAGCACGTCGATCAAGGCATCTCATTTACGCTGTTCTTAAAAGATACGATGACGACGCGTGATCTGAATCAGATTGATCTATACGCGCACCACAAGGGAATCAAGACGCTTTATTATGCGCGCACTAAAGATACGGGGCAGGAAGGGTGCTTAAGTTGCGCTGTCTGAGAAGTAATTTACCATCTCGTTGTAAGAAGGCGCTTTTTTGTATGTGAATATCCCGTTGTCATTTGCAATCTCTACTTCTTCCCAAGGGATTTCGCCGAACTTCTGCGCAATTGTCATTGGGTCGCCGCTTACCGGAAACGTGAACCCGATCCCCTTCTCTTTTGTGATCGCAATGTACGCTTTGTTTGACAGCGGACTATATATCATTGTGACCGCATGTTGGTTCTTTTGGATCGCGTCCGAACTAATAGCAGGCGGATATAAAAAAGTGTAATTACAGGGTGTAGTGGCTGGAAATGCATTTGTAATCATCAATACCAACTCCAATTCCAAGATTAGTTAATACCTGAGAACATTATACAACTTTGTTTATTTTGTTTAAACCAAAAAAAAAGGGAGGACGAATAATTGACGACATTCACAGCGGCCAACTGGTCGCAATCAGACGATAATTTCACGGCCATGTTCTACGATCAGAACGTCAAGCAGTTTTGGCTACCGGAGGAGATTTCGCTAAATGGCGACCTCCTCGCGTGGCACGAACTGAAGCCAGCCGAACGCGATACGTATATGAAAGTGCTCGCCGGCCTCACGCTGCTAGATACGGAGCAAGGCAATACCGGCATGCCTGCGATCATGGCGCACGTAGACGGTCACCAACGCAAGGCCGTCCTTAATTTCATGGCGATGATGGAGAACGCGGTGCACGCGAAGTCCTATTCGAATATCTTTTTAACGCTTGCGCCTTCGGAAACTATTACGGCCGTTTTCGAATGGGTTAAAGAAAACCGTTATTTGCAGCGCAAAGCGAAGCTGATCACCGACCTTTATCGCGGTATTAAGGAAGGCGACGACATTTCGTTGTACAAAGCGATGGTGGCTTCGGTGTACCTCGAAAGTTTCCTATTCTACAGCGGCTTTTACTATCCGTTGTATTTCTACGGGCAGGGGCGCATGATGCAGAGCGGCGAGATTATCGGGCTTATCATTCGCGATGAAGCGATCCACGGCGTCTATGTCGGCTTGCTTGCGCAGGAAATTTATAATCGTCAAACGGACGACGTGAAGGCGGATGTTCACGAATGGGCGGTCGGGTTACTAGCGGAGCTTTACGAGAACGAAGTCGCATATACGGACGATGTGTATGGCGCGGTCGGCTTGGCGCATGACGTTAAGTCGTTTGTTCGATACAACGCGAATAAGGCACTTATGAACCTCGGCTTTGAGGCGTATTTTCCGGATGAACCGGTCAATCCGATCGTGATTAACGGGCTAAGTACGAAGACGAAATCGCATGACTTCTTCTCAATGCAAGGGAACGGATATAAAAAGGCGACGGTCGAGGCACTTAAAGACGAAGATTTTTATTTTCCTGCCGATTAATGTCCCGATTTCCGGCGCCCACATGCGACTGTATAAGTGAAAGCAAAACGAAGGAGCTGATCTTATGCGACAGACGATTAACCGAGGCGCTTTAATTGCAGCGTCAATCGTTCCGGCCTTTTGGTACGCACATGCAGCGGGCTTTTGGTGGTTCGTGGCGGCGGGTGTGCCGTTCTTACTATACGTAATGACGCTGCCGTTTGAGGACGGTAAGAAGGCGGAGGAGGGCGAGTAAATGAAGTACTTTTACGCTACCGCATCAATACTCGGTTTTGCGTCGTGGTTAGGCTGTTTTAGACCTTCTGTCATCGAGGCGGCTCTTGTAGCACATACACTTATCGGCGGAATATTGTCCGTTGGAATTACTAAAAAGGAGGACGCGTAAATGAATAAGTTAATTATCGAAACTAAAAACGGGGAAATGTACTGGGCACACGTAACTGATTCCGAATTAGATGACTTTGATTCCGCAGTAATGTTCGGTGGCTATGAGTACGTGAGAGTTGAATGCGCCAAAACAAAGCAGACCGTCGTTTTTAATAGAAGCGAAATTTCTACGTACTCATTCGGAGAGCTGAAGGAGGCATCGCAATGAACGTAAAAATTAAACAGCTATCAGCCGATGCAACAACGCCAACATACGCACATTCGACGGACGCCTGCTTCGATCTATATGCGGCCGCTGACGTCCTTATCGAGCCGGGCGAGACGGCGCTTGTGCCTACGGGCCTCGCGTTCGAGATTCCGCCGGGCTACGAAATGCAAATCCGGCCGCGTTCAGGCATTACGCTGAAGACGCACCTACGCGTTCAACTAGGTACGGTAGATAGCGGCTATGTGGGCGAGGTTGGTGTGATCGTGGATAATATCGCAAAGAAGGACGAATCTGTTCCGAATGATTACGGACCTCTTACGGTAAGTAGAGAAATCGATCGCATGATCGGTCATCATCCGAAATGGACATATAAACTCCGCAAAGGAGATCGCATTGCCCAAGCGGTCATCAAACCGGTAGAGCAAGCGACCTTTACGGTTGTGGATGCGTTGGAAGAAACGGAACGAGGTTCGGGCGGCTTCGGGAGTAGCGGCGTTACTTCTTATAAGGAAAGCTAAAGGTCAAGGCTAAGGCGTCCTTAAATGGCCCGGGATTGAGTTCTAATCTTGTTTTTGAATTTTTGTCAATATGGACTTTCACGGCATTTTTAGCGTACGTTTTTATACTCTTAAAGTGCCCACTATCATCCAATGCTTGGTTAATTCTATATCCCAGCTCCGTTTTATTCTTTCGATATACATTAACAAAGGCATCTGGGAGGCGTTCGTGTAAATATTCAGCGAATTCAGGGGAGTCAATATTGATATAAAATCCACTAACTACTATATTTCCGTTGCCCGTATCATCAAAGTATATAACACGTTCTGGTGAGTCTTTAATCTCACCGATTACAAAATCCATAATTTCTTTATCTGTTTTATCAGTTAACATCTGACTACCTCCTTTTTCTAAATTATACCACAAGGAAGGGTGTTTTAATGAAAATGAACGTAAAGCTACTCGCACATACGCAATTAAGCGATAAATTCTATCAATCTCTTCTCCATGAAACCTCGGACGTATTTCACTTCGACGATTACGAAGCAACCGACGGCCAAGCGGTCGCCCTATCCGCGATCAGAACTTGTTATAGCGCAAACAAGCCGTCAGAAATCGTATCCAGAGAAGGCGCTAAGTATTTCGGCAACAGCGCATCTGATGGCGGCTCGGGCACGGATGCCGATCGGCTATTCCGACAGATCGTCGCATCGAAACACACGTCGACCTTGGAGCACCTGACGTTCACCTTTGCGATCGAAGACGTAAGCCGCGCCTTATTAGCGCAGTTAACACGACACCGCGCCGGCTTTAGCTTCAGCGTCCAATCACAGCGATATGTAAAGATGGGCAGCGGAAATAAATCGGGTGGATTCGATTACGTCGTGCCGGAAAAGGTTGCGTCGAGTACTAAAACGGTAGACTTATTCGGAGGCGGCGACGCACCATTCACCGCACGAGAGATCTTCGTAGACGCACTACGTGAATTACAAGACGCATACGATTTATTGCGCGAACTAGGCGTACCAGCAGAAGATGCCCGCGCCGTCTTACCGCAAGCAGCGGCTACTAATCTTGTAATGACCGTTAACCTGCGTGCTTTACTAGACTTCTATGCTAAGAGACGGAAGGGCAACGGAGCACAGGCGGAAATCGCCGACCTAGCCGAAGCCTTGCGTCGTGCGGTAACCGAAGTCGAGCCGTGGACTGCGCAATTCTTCGAGGGGGTGTCTGCATCGGTATAATGACGACCATGACGCTTGCGTGCGGCTTATTATGTACGCAGCAACCAGCGGAAGAGAAACCGGCGCCCATTTTAACGGCTAATCAAGCGGCTTTACAGCGAGCCAATCAACGCATCAAGACGTTAGAGGGCGAAGTGAAGGCGCTTAAAAAGACGTCAAAGCACGTAGTCAAGCGTAAGCAGAAAGCGCCAAAACTAGCGCAAACTTACGAAGTGACTGCGTACACAAACGGCGCCGAGTCTACGGGCAAGTCAGTCGGCGATCCCGACTACGGCATCACGGCAAGCGGCACACGCACTAAAACGGGCCATACGATTGCCTGTCCGCCGTCATTGGCGTTTGGGACTCGGCTGAGCATCGAGGGCATCGGCGTCAGGACTTGTGAGGATCGAGGCGGCGCAATTACGGAAGGACATATCGACCTGTACGTTGCGGGCGTGGCTGAGGCGCAGGCATTCGGACGACAGCGTCTAAAGGCGGAAATCATAACGAAATAGGGAGGCGGTTGTAAATGATGCACGTATTTAAGGACGAAAAGCTCGGCGTTGATCGCGAATATGTTGCGGTGGATAGAAACGCAGAGGTTGGCGAAACGATCGTTGTAACTAAAGCTGAATACGTCGAAGGAGAAATTTACGAAATAGGTCATTACGGAAAAGTCAATATTACGGTTGGAGACGGTGGAGTCAACGCCGATTTCAACGGGTTTGATAACAGTTTCGTCGATGACGACGGTAAATGGTTTATCGGGGATGGGGATTGCAGTGAATACCGCGTCCTCGAACCGACCGACATCGTCCACATTGACGGTGAGCGCTATCGTTTAGAAGATCGTAAGGCGGAAGTAGGTGAGCGTGTAATTTACGTAAATAAAGAAAACGGGAAATCTGACGGAATTGACACCGTAGTTACGTCGGTAGGTGCCGGTATGGTGGATGTGCTTGAGTATAAAGACGATAGCGGTGAGGATGTTTGTTCGATTTGTCACGGCTATTACTACGTCCTCACTCCGGTTCAAGACGCTGCCGAGGCGCAAGAATCCGATATTATAACCGTCCTTGCCAATCTAGGCGCAGAGGTGGCGGAATTAAAACGTACCGTAGCCCGCCATCAAGCGGAAATCGACGCCCTCCACGAAGATAAAGTCCGTCTAGGCGAACAGATCGCAAAGGTGGCGGCAGATATCGGTGGTAAAACGGAGTTATCCGGTGCCTTTATCGCGGAAGTCATCATCGCCTTAAAGAAGGCCGACCTATGAAACTCGCAATCACGGGTAAGTTAGGCGCCGGTAAAGACGTAGCCGTCGATTATCTCGTATCCATGTACGAATTCTTTCCGTTCACGTTTTCCGCAAAAGGTAAGTCGGTGTTTGGCGAGTTGTTTCCGGAATTAGACGGCGACGCAAAACAGCGCCAGCCTATGCGCGATTTCATTGAGGGAATTAAAAAGCTGCCGATTCCTGGCGCTGAGTACGTGTGGATCAATGTTGTATTCCGGCGCATTCAGGAACACGAAAAGTTGCGTTGTTGCCGACCTAGCAACCTACTAATTACGGATATGCGAATGCCGGCTGAATACGAACGAGCCAAGGCGGAGGGTTTTAAGATACTCCGCATTACTGCACCGTACGAAACACGCTTTGACCGCGCCAAAAGACGAGGCGACAAATTCAAGGCGGACGACTTAAACCATCCGACAGAAACAGCACTCGACGGATTCGAAGTCGCTTATGAGATCGTAAATGACGGAACACTCGACGACTTATATGCGCGACTGGACGAAATTATGGCCGATCAACTCAAAGAGAACGCGTAAGTACCTTTCGGGTAGGCTAAGTGCGGCTGTTTAGACGCCTCGCCATCTCCAATCAAAAAGAAACGCAGTGGGAGTTCTTGATCGTCTAGGCCGGCGTGCTGTAAAACACGGGATGCCGACCAACTATATGCGTCTTTACTAAATTTGAACGGCTTCACGTCGGCCCTTACCATTTCCGGCTTGGCCGCGACTAGGCACTTAGCTTCTGCGTCGTAGCCAATCGTTAGTTGGAAGGGGCTATTCGGCGGGATACCAATTAGCTCTTTCGCGCCTTTATTGACGAAGATTCGCTTCTGACTATCCAACGTTATGTAGGCGGTATTATTTACCGCGGAAATCCATTCTAAGGCCATGCGGATACACCTCGCTTATTTTATAAGACGATTATAGACGATATACCAACGGAAAGCAAACGAAGGAGGCGGTTTTATTGGGCGCATCGACGAACAAGCCCGACCAGCATCTACGCTATGAAACGCAATATAAACTCGACGGACCAGACGGCGTCAAGGCGCTTTTGGCCGATTATACAACGCTCAGACAGCGGCGATTCTTAGGCGACATGGCTGCTTGCGATATTCTGATCGACCTGAACCGCGCCATCGAATTGGCGTCGCTGACCGGAAAGCAATACGAAGCCCTGCGCCTAGTATATTTCGATGACCTATCGCAAACACAGGCGGGTGCGGCACTCGGCATTACGCAACAAGCCGTTGATTATGCGATTAACGCTGCGATAAATAAGATCGTCGACATCTACTACTATTGGGCGTCACATGGCGAAGGTTACGGTTCAAAGAAAGGGGCGGTTTGATGGCGTACAAATTATCGACTGAAGAAATCAAGGAATTGCGCAAATATGAACGTTGGTGCTATGACACCATGAACCACCCGAGAATCACGCCGCGTGTATTATCGATTTTATTGAACGCATATACGAAGGAGGCAACGGAATGAAACACGAGTCTAAGTCGGAATGCTTAGAGGGTCATCCTCTTATTACAACAATTCTCTACCTTATTGGTAGTATAAAACTGACTAAAGACCACCATCCATTTCGAGAGAAGATGCGCTATGACGTTAAATTACGCGCTCTACATCCGGCTGCTTGGCCTATCATTTTATTGATGTTCATTATCGGAGGATTTAACAGAGATACAGTAGATATCATCAAAAGCGAATTAGTTTTATGGTAGAGGAGGGCGCCTAATTGACGAAGGAAGAACTACACGAAGACATTACGGCTCTATACGAACGCACAAAAGCCGGCGCTTTAGAGCGCGAAGAACGCATCACAGAAATAGACGCTTTACTTGCGTCATATGACGGCACACCGCCGGCTAACGCACTGGAACGTCTATCCGACTTAATCTTATACGAAGAGCTCTCGGATACGCGGCGCAATAAAATGTCGGCCGAAGAATATCCGATCATGTCCGAACGCATGGAAAAGACACGCAAGACCGGCGAAGCGTCCGACAAGATGGCCGAAGAATACGATATCACCGGCACCAATCACGGCGTACCTAAGCGACGCACTCGGTCACCATACGATAATCTATTCACGGACCGTCTCGCAAAAGCGCGTAATAAGACGGCTCGCAAACGATACAACGATTTCGTCAACGGAAAGTCTAGCGGTCAGTTCACCGTAAATATAGCAACCGGCATCAAAACGGTAAGGTCAGACGCTCAATAGGCGTCTTTTGTTTTGCGATAAATACGAAAAGGGGCGGTATGATGAAGTATGATCGCGTAGTAAATGAGGACGGAGAACTCGGCGTATTTGTACCGGACGCCATAAAAGCCGTCATTAGAACTCCGGAAGAGCTCGAAAAGGCACGCTTGCGAGCGACCTTAGCGCCAAAGAAGCGGTTTCATCATGGGCGCAATTACATCGTATCTTACAACGACACGCTCAGCGCTATTATCCGCGACCTATCACTTACGGAAGCGGGCGCAATGGTTAAAATCATGCTTCAGCTACGTATCAAAAGCGACGGCAAGCTCGTAAAAGGGGCGGCTGGAGACCCGATGAATAAGTCGGACATAGCGCGCTTGCTTGACCGTAGCCGCTCGAATGCTAATGCATTGGTCGTTCGCTTGGCTGAACTCGGCTTGATCAAGCTAAAAGACGATGGTATTTACGTTAGTAGCCGATTTCATACGATGGGCGGCCGCATCAAAAACGAAGTATTTACAAAAGTATATACGGTTAAAGCGCGGCAGACGATCGCCAATCTACGCCTGAACGAAATCGGTATGCTATATAAGATCATTCCGTTCTTTCATTACAGCGAGTATTACCTTTGCGCCGATCCTAACGCAGAAAAGGCGGACATTGACTACATCGGCCGCGAAACGTTGGCTGACCTAATCGGACACGACGCATCGACGGTCTCGAAGATCATGGGTCGTCTGCAAGGCGTAGGCGCCGTATTAGTCACCGGAACACGCAACGAGGTACGCTACTTAGTGCATCCGGATTTACTGTTCCGCCAGCCCGAAGGCTTTAAAACGGAATGGACGGTAGCCGTGCGAAAGTTATTCGATGACCACGCCAAGAAGGCGCGTTAATATGGTATGATTTTACTGCGGGGAGGTGAGACGGATGATCAAAGCGATTACTAAGGCGGATCCAAAGCCGGGCAGTTCTGCGTCTAAATAAACGAAAAAGGACGCCTTAGGGGGCGTCTTTATTTTTGCGTCTATATTCGCTTAGTCATTCCGCACTTCGAACACTTACGGAGAAATATCCCGTCTTTAATCGAACTGTTAAACTTCGACGTATCGCAATTGTCGCACCGGCCGCTCTTAACGTCCGGCATCTCGCGAACATCATAAACGACAGATACGTCATAATCACCTGGCTGCGGTCTATTCACGTCTTTCACCTCACAACCTTCGTATTATAACGTATCTCCACGCTTATTTAAACAATCTTCCGAAAGCCCTTCCGACGCTGCGTCGCATGATACGGCCGCCAACATCGTTCTTTTTCACCGCGTTAACGTCTCCTAAAAACCTAGCCCATCCGTACAAGAATCTGCGGAATTTCATATCGTCGTCCTCCTTCGTATTTTAGGCGCCTACCATCTCGTCACTGCGAAGTCTTTCGATAGGTAAGTACCGACTTTCTTCGTCTTGGCTGCGTTGCTATAAGCCGTTAATTTGATTCGGTATTGCCCGTTCGTCATAGTCGAAGTGTAGAAGCGTTTGGTCGGTGTGTTTTTAACGAAATCGCCGCTCAACGATTGCTTCGACTTCCATCCGTCGGTGTACTGTTGCTGAAGGGTCATCGTGTAATATACGCGGCTACCGCTGCTTTTCGATGCCACAACGTCCACTGACGTCGCTTTAGGCGTGTAGTATGGAGCGTCAACCTTAACCGTAATGGATGCTGCGCTGGCGGGCGCTGTCAGGCCGAGCGTCATAAGTGCCACCGCGATTGTTATCGTAATAAAACGTTTCATTATTCAACATCTCCTTCTAGTTTTATATCGTATCCGAACGCGATCAGAGCGAGTCTAAAGCCGAAGTCAAAGCCGGCAGGCGCGTCGTCGCGTTCTCTTTTAAATAGCTCGGCGGCTCGCTGTAGCGGATCGGCTGCCGCTTGGGTTCCGTCTAAGGCCGTTAGTTTTACGTCCACTAAGCGATCTCCTCCTCGATGTTCAGAAGGCCGCCGCAGTTCGGACATTTAGCGGCCGTTTCGATTTCTACGTCTAGCCGAGCGAATGAACAGTCCGGACAGTTATACTCGATCATATTAGGCGATTCCTCCACGATTTTAGTACGTCAGCGCCGTCTAATTAGCGTCTTAAGGTCGTAGGTAGGGACGGCTGCTCGACGTCTTATTTTGTTATCGATTTTAACGCGACCGTAAAGCCGAAAATCAGCAGCGTTGCAATGGCTACGCAGTCTATCGGCTGCACTGAGCCGTAGTCCAAAAACGCTATCCAGGCGACTAAAACGATAATGAGCAACGTATCAAGCGTATTAATTTTGCGCATGTGTGGTATAATTGATTGAACCGGGGCTCTAAGCCCCGTCCGTTTACTTGCGACGTTTCTTCTTGGAGGGAGACCGTCGCTTTTTCATTGCCTTGATTTCCATCGCGGTTTTGATGATCGCCAACCACGACGCAAGCAAGACGGATATTTTAGTAGCTAGTTCAATCAATCGTGTGCACCTCCTTTCTGTACCTTTATTATAACGTATAAGCGTTATAACGTCAATGCGTTATTTACAAAAATATCGTATTTGCGTTATAATTTTCGTAGGAGGTGTCGGTAAATGAACGTCAAGCTTAAGGTCGGCGAACTAATAGAGCGACGGAACATGACGCAATCAACCCTTGCTGAACTGACCGGTATAAGACCTAGCGCAATAAGCGACCTGTGTCGCAATAGAAGAGATCGGGTGCAGCTCGACCATTTGGCGAAGATAGCAGCGGCACTGGACGTAAAAGATATACGGGAACTGATCGATATAGAGAACGAAAAGTAGGGACGTTCAGGACGAGCGTCTCTTTTTTTGCGCTTAAAAACGGGGAGCCGACGTTTCAGTGTGGCGAAAACAGAACAAAACGGCCTTTCAGTGTGGCGAAAACAGAACACGCTAAAACCGCCTTGACGCTTAGAGCCACGTGGGATACAGCCGTTTTTAGGTGTTAACGTTGTCTTATTCTTAGGGAAGACCTAGCGTCACTCCGTTCCGCAGATAACGCAATAGAATACATATAGAAGGACGGCGGCTTATTATTTGCGGTCGAGGCGGAGCCGAGGGCGCTGTACTTAAATACATACGGAAAGGATACCGTTAATAGGACGGAGATATAAACGTTAAGGACTGCGTAGATATACTTGTGTAACATACGGATATGCTGTCTTACGTTATAGAGAGACGTAACGCAACGTAACATACTAACGGCATGGTAACGATAATCAGACGGCGAGCAGCGTTTAGGGTACCGACATACAGGCGCTATGTAACGGCAGGCACAGACGGTCTATATAATATAGTACGAAGGCGGACGGTAGGGTGACGTGGATATACCGGAAAGGAACTCCGCAATCAAGCAAGCGCCGCCCGCAGACGAGGCCACCGAAAACTCAGGGGGTTGAAAGCCGAAGCCAATCCGTTTATGCACGATCCTATACATGACGGCCGGCATAGGTAGCCCGCATGAATGGCGGCACGGCGGGGCTGGTACGATGCATAAAGTTCATTCGTTTAGTTGCGTAGGTCGAACGGCTACCAACCGCGACACACCAACGTTTGTGATCAACGCGAATGTAACAGAAAGTCTTTTTGTTACTTTCGTTATGCAACGTTATGAGTGCGTTATTCAATAATGATCGCGAAAAATAAACGAAAGCCGCCCGCCCCCAAGCGCCCCAGCCAAAACCGCCGGATCTGGTGAACAAAACTTGTGCACAATTTTTTAAACTCGGGGTGTTGATCGTCTGGTCCTACGTAGACGTACGTTAATCATCCGAAGTTTCTCGGAAGGGCTAGAGGGCTAATACGCTAATTAAACGGAGGGTCTGACGTGAAAAGAATCGAACCAGTACGGCTGAATTTCGAAACTGACGCAGAAGTAGAGGCGTTCTTTCAATGGGTACGTAAAGACCGTCCGTTAACGGAGGCGGAGAAAAGAGTACGTAATTTACTTGCGAATCACAAAAGAGCGGAGAGGAGACGTTTGCGTGACGCTAATTACTGACGGATGTATTCAAATCGCGGCCAACGCTTATCTTACGGAAGGTGCAAGCGAAAAGCTACGAGAATATCTAGGCGAGGCATTGCCGCACTCGTTCGAAATGTACGAACTTAGACGCGATCTACCCGAAGTCCCACTAAGATGGGTCATCGACTACGGATCCTGGCGTCTTGTTGCGCTCTCCTCGGATATATTCCCGGAAGAGATTCCGCTATTTCCTGACGAAGACGGAAACGTATTTTTTGTTATACGAAAAGGAGGGCGCTAATATGAGCGAAGAAATCAACGGCTGTATTAAGTTTATTGAAGACGGATATTTGACGAAAGAGACGAGCGATAGAGTTCGAGAACTACTCGGTATTGAAAATCCGGACGATCTAACGGAGCTGACTGGCTACATACTTGTAAGAGATCCGTACACTACTCCTTTCGGGAATATTCCGTTCGGTGCGACGTCATCTCTTGCTAATTATCGCCTAGTCGCGAAAAGCACCGACAGTACTCCGCAAGAAATACCGTTGCTGCCGGATGAAGAAGGCGTCTTCTTTTTCAGATACGTTAGAGGCGACCGGCCATGACCACGCTACCTACTTTCGCCACCTGCGACGCCTGCAATCAGCGCACCGCCGTCGTACTAAAAGAACGGTCCGTACGAAAAGGCGTCGTCGAAACGTACTTTGACTGCATCGTCTGCGGCGTTCACTACCCGACCGCGATCACGAACAGCGCGCTACGAACGAAAATTGATGCGCTGAAGCAACTACGGCTTACGGACGGCTCGGCACCGACTGCAATCGACGCACTCAAAGCGGAAATAACCGCCGATATGGAAGCATTGCGGGAACGATACGGACTAGCGTAACGATTTTAACACGTAAAATGCACGAAATTAGACGTTTTGGTAGCCGTCTAGGGTATTCGTAAGGGTGGGTGGTGAAAAGCGCTGATTTCGTGTGATTTTTAACGCAATTAGAACGAGGCTTCCGGTCAGCGCCGGAGGTCTTTTTGTGCTTGCGTTAAACGCGCAGCAATAAAACGGACAGAGGGGGACGACGTGAATGGCGGAAAACAAACGCGAATCAGTCGGCGGATTAAACGTAAAGGTAGACGTAGATGTTTCGGAGGCTATCAAAGGACTCAAAGCGGTTCAGCGCGAGGTAAAAGAGACGGTGAGGTCCTTGGCAGAACTACGTAGTCAAGACGGCGGAAATATAGATACTAACGACAAGTACGCCGAGTATATTAAACACATCGAGGCTGAAGTCGGTGAAAGATCCGGCGAAAGAGCGATGACAAACGATATTATCTATCGCGCATATGAAACAAGATACGCGGGTCCATTGTTGTTCAGGCGGGCTGCTGGGGTTACTACTTCACTACGGGCTTTAGCCGAAACATTCGATGACGTTGTGTACCTAGAGTATCAAGGAGATGAGTATCATTCAAAAGACATAAACGGAAAAATCGTTTTTAAAGATCCGGGCGTTACGCTGCCGAATTATGCGACGCCGTTACGACTAATCGAACTAGAGTCGGTAGATGAGATATGGGGAACAACGAAGGCGATTCACGAAGTAACAAGTACAAGTGCGTATATAGTCAGATAAAAAGCACCACGACCTAAATCGTGATGCTCTCGTATGCGACCGAAATCTCGTCGGCTGTGATTCCGATATATTTCAGCGTATCTTTTTCGGATGAATGACCGAGAATCGCCATGATCCGGTCGACTGCGATATTCATTTCGTACAGGCGATAGCCAAACGTTTTTCTAAGCGTGTGAGTACCGATGTTGCCGATCTTTTGAGCGATTTCGGCGCGTTCGGCGGCTTCGTTTAGAATGCGATAGGCTTGGACGCGGCTGATCGGCTTAGCGCCCTTTCGGCTGGCAAATACGTAGTCATCGTCAGCACCTTCGAGTTCATTGACGAGCTTTTTAACGGACGCTGAGAACGTAATGACACGCGTTTTCTTGCGCTTGGCCTCGGTTATTTTAAGAGACGTTTGGCCGCGAAGATCGCCGACCTTAAGCGAAAGTAAATCGGAAATACGAAGTCCAAAAGCCGTCCCAAGTTGCAATAACAGACGGTCGCGCCCCGGTTTGAGGGCGTTTTTTAGTTTATTGAAATCGCGTTTACTTTTAATCGGAAATACTTCGTTAGCCATACGTCTTCACTCCAATGTACTTTAATTATTTTTAAGTTACATTCATTATACGATATCGAATTCGGCAAGTCAACGGAAAATAGACGGGAAGGAGGCGGTAGTTTGGCGTTTATTAACGGCAAGTTTTTGGAACGTGAAGAAAGGCAGGCGCGGATAGAGGCCGTAACGGAACGGCTGAAGAAACTGCGCGACATTATTCAAGCGGGGAAACATACCGAATATCACGTCGATCTTATGCGGAAAGATCGCGATGAATTAATCAAGCTGAAACGGGTCCATCGCGCCGAGACCGATATGCTTTATTTCTTCTACGAATACTTTTCGGAGGCGAGAAACCCGGGTAATCCGGATAATCTCGTACCGACGACCGCGGTAGATATAGACGACGCGCCGGACTTTCACCGGAAATTATCGTCCATCCTCGATTCGGTATCTAACCGTAATAAAACGGCTCGTATCGCATGGGCGGCTTCGAGGGGACACGCAAAGTCAGCGTACCTATCGAATGGATTTCCGGTACATGAAATCGTCTATAAAAAGCGCCGTATGATCTTGATTATTTCGGAAACGAATGCCGGATCGATCAAGTTCATTAAATGGGTCGCGGGCCAACTAAAGTATAACCAAAAGCTACGGGAAGACTTCGGAGAAGTTCTGTACGAGCAGAAAACACGCAACGAAAAAGATTCCGAAACGGCTTTTATTACAACGACCGGAATCAAAATGGAAGCGACGTCTCTCGGAACACAGATCCGTGGTTTCCGTAATGGCTCGCAGCGACCGGATTTAATTCTATTAGACGACCTGGAGTCTCTCGACTCGAACAATACTCCTGAATTGCGCCAAAAGGCGAAGGATTGGCTTAACCAAGACCTTATGCCAGCGGGTGATCCCACGAAAACAGCGTTTATTTTCATGGGGACACTTGTACACTTCGACTCTTTGCTGAACTACGTACTGAACGAACGTCGCGATTTTATTAAGAACAGTTTCCCAGCGATTATCAAACCGCCGAAACGAACAGACTTGTGGGCGGAGTTCGAACGTATTTACAAAGAGTACGTACCAAGCGACGAAGAAGTCGAAGAAATGATGCAGGCGGAATCAGAAGACACAATGTCTACACCGAATGCGCGCGCTGCAATGCGATTCTACGAAGAGCATAAATCAGAAATGGACGAAGGCGCCGAAGTTTTGTGGCCTGGCCGCTTTCCTTTGCCAGCGTTGATCATCGAAAAGGCCAACATCACCACAAAGGCATTCAATACCGAATTTATGAATAACCCAATCGATGAGGATTCGCAACTATTCAAGCCGGAGTCCTTTTCGTATTGGACGGATTTTAGACTGAACTACAAAGAGTACGCCATTTACATGGGAATTGACTTCGCGATGGGTAAAGAACGAGGAGACTTTTCGGCTATTGTCACGATAGCCAAGCATAAAAAGACCGGAAAAATTTACGTAATAGATGCGTATGGAGAGCGGATAAAGCCCGATCAGTTCATGCGAAAAATCGTCGAGAAGGTCATTCAGTATTTGCCGGATCGTATCGCGGCTGAGTCGCAGATGGCGCAAGAGTTTTTCATCGACGAACTGAAAAAAGAACTTACGATGCAAGGTTATCCGGCAGGCTCACGCGTTACTAAAATCAATCAGCGTTCGCGTAAAGAACTTCGTATAGAAGCACTCATGCCGCAGATTGAGAAAGGTGAGATCGAATTTCACCGCAGCCAAGCGCTTTTACTCGAACAGTTTGAGCGCTACGGATCGAACTGGCATGATGATTTACCTGATGCGTTAGAAATGGCGGTGAGTGTCAGTAAACGAGCCAAAACGGTGATTAAAGCGAAGCCAAAGTGTATGTAACGAAAGGAGGACATTAAATGTCGAGAATTAAGCAGCTAGAGGCGCAGTTGTCGTTTGAAAAGCGAAAAGCCGCCCAGGCCTGCGCTTTGAATGAGATTATGCCGGAAGGCGGCGAGAAGAAAACGCAGGAGCAACTCGCAGAAGAACTAGGAATGTCGCGGATGGGGTTGTATCGTTGGCGGACGCAAGATCCTGCGTTCATTGAGTACATGAACCTACTTGCGGATGACATGCTATCTAGTCACAGATCGGAAGTATACGGTCAATTAATGAGATTGATTAAAGGACAACAGCCGTCCGTTAAGGCGATTGACTTATTTATGAAGCGATTCGGCCTATTAACCGAAAAGCAAATTATTACAGACAATACTACAGCCGACGAATCAAGCGCGGATATCCAAAAAGAAGCCGAGGCTTTAGACGATCTTTTGAAGGAGGAATAAGCAATGGGTTTTACGGACTTTTTTAAGCACCGCAACCACGAACCCGACGACGGATCGCATACTAAGACGTACAGTATCATCCGACCCGGTGCACAGTTTCCTCCCGCTGACTCAATAGAACGTCTAGCGAAATATAGGCGCATGAAAAAGCTGTTTGAAGGCCGCCACCGAGACGTCTATGAACGTGCGACCGACGTTCTCAAAGATTCGCCGCAAGCCGAGCAATTAAAAAAGCTGTATATCGCGGCCAATCTAGCCGACATTCTCGTCACGAAGCCGGCAGACCTTCTCGTAGGCGAACCTGTTCAATTCGAAAGCGGCCTACCCGATGACAGCGAAGAACAAAAAGCGCTCAATCGCTACGTAGAAGAAAACGATATTAATCAACTTCTTCACGAAAGCGCAACAGCTAACGGATTCCGCGGCGATTCGTGGTTTAAGGTTCGTTACGGATACCGCCAAGACTTTTCGGAAGTTGAAAAACTCGGATTACCGGTGCCGGCAGACGCCGAGATGGAGGCGATTATTGAACACGTTAGCGCGGGCGCAGTCTTTCCGGATTTTAGCGTCGGAAACGTCAAGAAGCTAAAAGCAGTCAACATTGCGCAGGTGGAGTGGGTCGAAACGGAGAAGACGGAGATTCCGTTTTTAAACGTCGAACGTCATGTGCCGGGTTATATCCTTTATTCGAGATACCGATTATACGAAAACGGGGTTGATACCTCAACTGGCATGTCTTTATCCGTATATACCATTGGCGAACAACTGCCGACGGGGCGCGAAGAAGACATCGAAGAAACGCATCTGCCGCATATCCCGGTCTTTCATGTACCGTACAAGTCAATAGACGACGAGTTCTTTGGGATCGGTGGCTTAGAGAAGTTAGAGACGGTATTTGCTGCGATTAACGACCGTTTAGTGCAGATCGACTACATTCTATGGAAACATAGCGACCCTACTGCGTATGGTCCAGAGATTCAAGACGACGGAGATACCGTTCGCTTCGGTGGAGCTTATATTCCGGTAACAAAAGACGATCCGACGCCTGGTTATATGGTATGGCAAGCGCAACTAGACGCAGCCTTTAAAGAATTAGACGTTCTTTTGAGTACCGTATTCATGATGTCTGAAACGCCTCAGTGGCTTTTCGGAACTACGATGTCGGGCGATAACTCCGGCGGTACCGGAACGTCTCATACCGACGGTGCCGCGATTAAAGCGCGGTTCATGCCGATTTTATCAAAAGTTAAGCGAATACGCGCGCACTATGATAAAGCGGTCCGAGATGCGCTTTGGACGTGCATGCTTTTAGAGAAGGCGGTCAAACGAATCAAGATTGACGAAGCCGTTTACCCGCGGGCTATTTGGAACGATGGTATTCCGCGGAATGAAAAAGAGCTTGCTGAGATCATGGAGATTAGAACGGCGGGCAAGCCGACACTTGACGTTCGGGACGCAATTAAAGCGATGGATGACGTCGATGATGAAAAGGCGGACGAAATCATGCGCCGCATTGAAGAAGACGAAACATCCGCGAATGGCTTCGTAGATGCGTCGATCTTTAATGAGCAGGAAGCGCCACCGGAACCTGAGGACGATGAGTAATGGCGAAAGTACCGGCACCTAACTACTATTATCAGACGAAGCAACTTGCCGGCTATTATCGTTCCGCCATCAAAGACATTCTCGCCGAGCTTGATCGCGTTGATATTTCGGATTTCCGACGAGCTAATGCACTTGCGACGCTTCAATCAATCAGCCGTATTTTAGCCGACCTTGATACGAAGTCAGCGCGGTGGGTTAGTGAAAACGTACCCATAGCCGCAAACGATGGCGTAATAAATACGCTTGTGGCGCTTAAGATAGCCGAGACAGTTGAACAAGCGGCGCTTATCGTAAAGTTCAACGAGTTAAACGAAGCAATGGTCGCGGCTGCTATTGCGGATACGCAAGCCGATCTCCTAGCCGTCACGCAGAACGTAGATCGGAAAACGAAAGCCGCGGTTCGCCGAGCCGTTTCCGATTCCATAAAGTACAACATGGCGGCGGGTACAAACGGACGACGGACGATACGAGACGATATCAAAAAGCGGCTCAAAGAATCGGTCGTGACCGGAATCGTCGACGCAAAAGGACGTCGCTGGAAGCCGGAAGTATACGCCGACATGGTGACCCGGACGAAAATGATGCAGACATACCGCGAAGCAACGACTAACGAAGCCGTTGATCGCGGCGTTTTGTATGCGCAAATATCGTCACACGGGGCAAAAGACGCCTGTCGGGGCCATGAAGGCGAGATCATAAAGTTGACACCGGATGCGCCTGGCGATTTTAAAACCTACGAAGAACTACAGGCGACGGGCGAGATATTTCATCCGCGTTGTAAGCACGTATATTCACCGATTAGAGATGTCGGTTTATTGTCCGAACGTTAAGACGTTAAACTAAACGGCTGTTTTATCTAATAGGCGACGGCCTTAAAACGGTTGGAGGACGATATGTTTGTAAAACGATTTATGCCGTTATTTGACGCAGATGATCAAGCAGGCGGAGGTCAAGTCGATGAGCAAGTGACGGAGCAACCGAACGAAGATCAGCCGAAGAAAATCGAGCTTACGCAAGAAGAACTAGACGCGATGATTACCAAACGCATTAGTCGTACGGAATCTAAATACGCAGATTACGGCGAGCTAAAAGAGAAGCTAAGTGCGTACGAAAAAGCGGAGCAAGAAAAGGCAGACACAGAGCTAACGGAACTCGATCGCATCAAAAAGGAACTCGAAGCAAAGTCGGAAGTTGAGCAATCACTTACGCAGCAGATCGAGGACCTCAAAAAAGCGGGCGAACAAGAAAAGATTACGAACGCATTCATCAAGGCGGCAACGTCGGAAAATATCGCTTACCTTGACGATGCATTGCGCTTGGCTGATTTAAGCGGCGTTTCGGTAGAAGACGGAAAAGTAGTCGGCGTCGAGGACGTAGTAAAGGCGTTGGTCGAAGAAAAGCCATTCCTTATTGCGCAGAAGCCGAAACCTATCGGTCAGAGTACGAATTCAGGGACGGATAAGATCGATAAGACGCCGGATCAGCTTATTAAAGAAGCCGAGGAAAAAGCACGTAAAAGCGGTCGTACAGAAGATCGCGCTGCGGTTGCTCAATTAAAAAGACAGTTAAGAAAATGAGACTCCTTTAATTAGGGGTCTTTTTTAATACAAACAAAAAAGGGGGACATATTTTTATGTCACAGATTTTCTCTAATGATTTGATTGGTAAAACAGAATCGGTACAAGACGAATTACTACTTTTAAATCCGCACCAAACTCCGTTGCTTGCGATGCTTGGTTTTTCTAATCCAGTAACACAAACCGAGCACCAATGGTTCGAGGACGAAATGTTTGCGTATGAAGGCAACGTTACTGACGCGGTTGCTGCCGACGCAACTGTTCTTAAAGTATCTTCTGCAGAACCTTTCCGTAACGGGCATGTCATTAAACTTGGCGAAGAACTAGCGCTTGTCACTGCGGTTAATAAGTCAGCGAAGGAACTAACAGTAGTCCGCGGATACGCTAACACTACTGCGGCGGCAATTACTGCGAATGAGAAAGTTGAGGTTCAGTTCGTAGAAGGGTCGGAGGGTGCTGACGCTAGACAAGGTCGCTACAAGCCACGTAAACGCGTATCAAACATTACGCAAATCTTTGACGAAACTGTTGAAATTTCCGGTACTGCTGCGGCTGTCGCCAATTACGGCATCACGGATATGTACGAGTACGAAAAGCAAAAGAAACAGCTTGAACTAGCGCTTCAAATGGAAAAAGCATTTATCGGCGGTATTCGCTATGAGAACGGCTTGGTGCGTCAGATGGACGGAGTTCGCAGCTTCATTAAAACTAACGTGACTGATCTTGCCGGTCAAGAGCTTTCGCTAGAAGCTATCAACGACGCTGTTCAGTCAATCTACACTAAAGGCGGATTCAAGTCCGGCGGTCAGTACGAAATCATCGTACCTGCGAAACAAAAGCGTATCGTATCTAAGTTTGATAAGACGTTAGTACGAGTGAACCAAGGTGAAGAAAGCCGCGGAACGGTTGTTAACTTCTTGACGACTGACTTCGGAGAGTTTCCGGTATCTATTAACGATAACTTGGCAGCGGACGAAGTACTTATCGTTGATAAAAACCGTATCAAAATCCGTCCTTTACAGACTCGCGACATGAGCCATGAATACCTCGGCAAAAAAGGCGACTACTTCCAAGGCATGATTGTTGGTGAGTACACGCTAGAGTTTCAACAAGAACCGGCTCACGCACGTATTAAAGGCGCTAAGTAATACAGGCCCGCACTCGCGGGCTTTACTTTTTTGATAGAACGGAGGTAATGCGGACTTGGCAACGTTTGAGTCACGATATAAAGAATTAACGTTTTATGTAGGCGGTGCGCCTCGTAAGTTTTCGGACGGAATCTACACGACTACAGATCCGGAAGAGATCGAGGTACTAACCGCACTCGTCGACGCTGTTTGCACGGCTGAAGACGAACCAAAAACGGAGGATAAACCGAAGCCGGCGCCAGCTAAAAAGCCCGCCAAGAAATCCTCCGCAAAATAACAGGAGGTGAGGCGTTTGGCGGCTACGGTCGAAGGTGCAAACGAATATATCAATACGTTTTTAGTAGATACCGAGGATTGGGTCGACGCAGATGAATCGAAGAAGAGCCGGCTAATAAACCGAGCTTCTTCGACTTTGACGCGTGTTTTCCCTACGTACGTCATACCCGACAAAGCGGTTTACGAGTTCGTTAACGTACTAGCAATCGCGTACAACGACACCAACCGTCTGAACAAACACGGAATTTCTTCGTACTCAATCACGGGCGTCGCTGCGTTTAATTACAAAGACACGCTACGGAGTGAAGACGAAGACCTTATCCCGCGCGAGTCAATCAGCGCGATCGAAGAAGAAAACGGCGTTCAAATCGGAGGCAAACGCATCAGAAGGACGGTGCTATAGATGGCTATCTTTCCGATGCGCCAAACTATTACTGTGAAGCGCCTATCTTCTGAACGAGACGTTTGGGGAAACCCGATCGCGGAAGCCGAAGAGTTAATGCTAAAATGCCGCATCGACGAAGGCTCTGCCGCAGTCAAGTCACGAAACAATGGCGTCACTAAGTCCGAAGAAACAGTCGCATCGGCTCGTATTCTATTAGATCGCCTGGCTGACGTACGTTATACCGACGTTATCTCTTACACGAATGAACTCGGAGAAACTATGGAAAAGAGACCGAAGGAAATCAACGTTAAGAGACATATCGGCGGTAAAGCGATTCTGACGGAGGTGCTTCTATGAGTTTTACGTTTGATGCGAGTAACTTTATCAGCGGAATAAGCGCCGCTAGCCGTGGAGCACTCGAAGGCGCGGCACAAGCGCTTGGTGATTCGGGAGACGACCTCGCTAGGGTTGCGCAGAACATCGCGCCGATTGACAAAGGTACGTTACGAGGCAGCGTCACGAAGAAGTTTAAATTGACGCCAGGAAAAGCGTCGGTTGACGTTTCATTCAGAGCGGTCGAGGACGGCTTTAACTACGCAATTTGGACGCACGAAATGGACTACAAACTCGGACCTACGTCGGCGGGTGCTGGCGGAATTGACGGCTACGAGGTCGGAAACAAATACCTCGAAAGGCCTCTAAAAGGAAACGCCGAGAAATACGTCCGTTGGATTGCCGATGGTGCACGCGGAGGGCTGACCTAATGCGTATAGTCGAATTAATTAACTTCATCAAAGCGCGAGTCGACGGTGATTACTACGCAAATAAGTTTTCAATAGACGGCGAGGGAGCGGAAATATCCGTTAAATTAACGGGCGGCTTCCCTACGTCTAAATACACCGGACTAAAGCGGCCGTCTTTTCAAATACTCGTCCGAGGCGAATCAAGAGACGGCGCAGGGGCGGAAGATAAGGCGTTTGAGCTATACGATGCGCTTACGAATCTATCCGAGGTTCAGATCGGCGGGAGCTCAATCGTACAAATACGCTGCAATAACTCGGCGCCGTTGTATTTAGGAGACGACGAATCCGATCGTCCAATATATTCATTAAATTTCGATTGCGTAGAGCGTCCTTAGGGGCGCTTTTTATTTTGCGCAAATATAAAAGGAGGAAAATAGATGGCGGCAGGAATTAGAGGAATTAACGTTCCTATCGGTCCGGCAATCGTCGAATTTGGCGAAGGTTCCGAGCTAGTTACGTTTGATATCACGAAAGGCGGCATCGTCTTCAAGGCGGAGACGTCAATTCAAGATACGACGGTTGATCAGTACGGAGACACACCCGTTAAGTCAACGATGAAAGGTCGGAATGCGGAAGTGACAGTGCCATTTGCGCTTCACGATTTAGAAAGATTAGCCGCAGCAATGCCGAATAGCCGACTCGTGAAAGATAGCACGGACCCGGTGAAGATGAAATTAGTCGTTTCCGGTAAAGCAGGCTTCGATATGTTAGCAGCGGCTAAAAAGCTCGTTATCAAACCGACGGCTACAGGCACAACACCAAACGACTATATTACGATCCCACTTGCGGGCGCTATGTCAGATCCGGAATACACGTACAACTCAGACGATGAGCGTATCGCGAATCTAACGTTCAAAGCATATCCGGATACGGACAACGACGGCGACCTATTTATCATGGGCGACGAAACAGCGGAATAATAACAAAAGGCATCGCTTAGCGGCGGTGTCTTTTTATTTTGAAAGGAGGTTACGCAATGAGCTTATTTGGTATCGGAGGTACGAAAAAGGTATCAAACGAACTTACACTCGGCGACAAAACGGTTCAAGTACCGAAGCTAACGCCGGTCAAATGGAAGGAACTATTCGAAGTAGTCGATCGCTTGCCGCATTTATTCTTTACGGTTTTAAGCACAAACGGTCAGGACGATTTTGCAGCTACCTTAGTTGCGGCTATTAATCTAGCGATGGATGAAGTCGTAAAGATTGTCGCAGTCCTTTCCGGCCTGGACAAAGACTACGTGCATGAAAACGTCGGTACTGACGAGATTGTCGAGTTTTTAATCGCGGTCGTTGAAAAGAATCGTCTGCAATCCGTAGCAAAAAACCTGAAAAGCCTTCTTCCGAAAGTAGCGGAGTAAGACGAACGGATGAAGGCGAGTACACAATCGATGACTACTTAATAGATGCGGCGGTTCTGCTCGGCGTCACGCAGCGGCAGATAGAAAACGATTATTACATGGTTGATATTCCGAAAATCTTACGCTCCAAAACGAAGGCTAATGCGATAGATCGTCTGTCGATGATTTCGTTGCTTGTCGGTTCTGAGGGACGCGTCATGGACGACCGCGAATACCAACGTCTCGTAAAAGACTTACGGAAACAGGCCGGCTATGTTGAGCGCGAAGAATTTGACCGTGAAAAGTTCGAGCAATTGCGGAACTTCTTTAAATAACGGAGGAAAGGAGGAAATCTATTGGCGGGTGTATCAGTAGGCGAAATCACAGCGACGCTGACGCTACAATCGAATCAATTTACGGCCGGCGTAGCGCAAGCCCAGGCGCAGATGCAGCAGATGGGCAATTCGGCCAAGTCGCTAAGCTCGCAAATGGGCCTCGTACAGAAAGCGGCCTTGGCGGTCGGCGGCGCAGTCGTAGTCGGCATCGGAGCCTCAGCGAAAGCGGCGGCGAACTTCGAGCAGCAAATGAGCGCCGTCAAAGCGGTATCAGGCGCCACGGCGGGCGAGATGAAAACGTTGACCGATCTCGCAATCAAGCTAGGTGAATCGACGTCGTTCAGTGCGACCGAAACGGCGCAGGCGACCGAAGAACTTGTAAAGGCCGGCGTAACGACTAAGGATATCATAAACGGCGGCTTAGCAGGCGCGCTCGATCTAGCAGCGGCGGGCAATTTAAATCTTGCGGATGCGGCCGAGATTGCCAGTACGGCACTTAACGCTTTCAAGGCCGACAGCTTATCGGTATCTGAAGCGGCCGACATACTCGCAGGCGCAGCCAACGCCTCAGCGACGGACGTAGGCGAAATGAAGTTCGGCTTGGCGCAGGTATCAGCAGTCGCGTCTGGAATCGGAATGTCGTTTAAAGACACTGCGACGGCACTTGCGGTTTTCGCGCAGAACGGAATTAAAGGTTCAGACGCCGGTACGTCTCTTAAAACGATGCTATCGCGGCTAGAACCGCAGACGAAGCAGCAACACGAAGAAATGATGGAACTCGGTCTCATAACGGCAGACGGGACTAATAAGTTCTTCGACCAAGCCGGCTCTTTAAAAGACCTGGCGACTATCTCCGGCATTCTACAGAACGCGTTCAAAGGCCTATCGGATCAGCAGCGGCAGTCTTCGCTTCAGACGTTATTCGGTTCGGATGCGGTCCGTGCTGGAACGGTGTTTTATAAAGAAGGCGCAAAAGGCGTTGAGGATATGGCGGCGGCCATGTCGAAGGTAACGGCGGCTGAAGTAGCGAAAGTAAAGCTCGATAACTTCCTCGGATCAGTCGAAGAATTCAGCGGCGCAGTCGAGACGCTGGGTATTAAGCTCGGAAACGAGTTCTTACCGCACCTACGGAAGATAGTCGACATTGGAGCCGATTTAGTTCGGGCGTTCAGTTCGCTTAACCCTAGCGTAGTAGCGACGGGCGTCGCAATGGTCGGTACGTCGGCCGGAATCGCCCTTACGGCTTCTTCTGCGATAAAGCTTGGCTTTGCGTTGCGCGGTCTATTCGCCGCAATGGGACCGGCTGGCTGGATCATAACGGGACTATCGATACTCGGCGGCTTGTTAGTCGGCGTTTCCGCGGGCTACAAGGCGCTAAATACCGTTAACTTAGAAGCGGCGACCGCGAAACAAAAAGAAGTCGAAGGCATTAACAAAACGATTAAAGGCTACGACGACCTCAAAGCGCGCATCCAACTAAGTAATGACGAACTATTGCGATATCTCGACATTACAGACGAATTAGCCAACGAAAAAGACTCGAAAGCGATCAAGAAGCTAAACGCGGAACAAGAAGAACTTCGTAAAAAGTCCGGTCTGACGAACGCCGAGTTCGACGAGTTCTTGCGGCTAAACGATCAGATCATAAAGAAATCACCGGAAACAGAAGCGGCTTTTTCCGCGCAGGGTAACGCAATCGCAAAGAATACCGAAGCAATGAAACGGTTGAGTGCGGAAAAAGCGGAAGAGCTACGTTTGGAACTCGAAAAGCAAAAGACGATTGCCGAACGGAACATGGAAGGCAATCTAGCGAAAGAGGCGCAGTTAAAGAAAGATATTAATGAAGCGGCGGCTCAGCGCGTCGAGAAAGAAAAGGCCGTTACTGAACAACTAGCGAGAGTTAGAGATATTGAATCGAGAATTGCGGAGGCAAAAAGAAACGGGAACGAGGCTCAAGCGCAGTCGCACGAAGTCACCCTGAATACGGAGAAGCTGCGCCTGGAGCAGATGCGTAATGAATTGATTAAAAGTACGGAGCTTCTACAGAGTAAAAAAGCGAATCTTGCGGAGGTCCAAAAAGAACTAGCTAAACTCGGTCAGGTTAATCAAAAACTAATCGACCTAGAACTCCGCCAAGTCGGGTTAAAAGCAAAACGCGAGCAAGCGGTTAGCGTTATCGATAAAGAAATCGCAAAACAAGAAGCGGCGAAGCAGAAGCTAATAAGTACGACTTCAGCAGGGCAGAAGAAAAGCGAAGAGTATAAACGAGCCGTTAATAATATCAACGAAGAAATCGCAAAGCTTGAAGCTGCTCGTGCTAAAGTCGCTGAAATCACCGGCGAAGCTCGTAATATGAACGAAGAACTTGCGAAAGACATCTCGAAGCAGATCACGCTAAATAAAACTGAATTTGTTACGGTTCAAAACAGAAGCGGCGGCAAAGACGTCGGCGTTCATAGTGGAGGCGGCCACGCAGTCGGCGAATATCACGTCGGAGGCATCGTTGGTAAACCGGCAGGCAAGCTACATTCCGGCGGTCTAGCGTCTAAGTTCGGCAATCCCATGAGCCGCGAAGTTGATATCCGCGCGTTAAGAAACGAAATGGTCTTGACGGAAGCGCAGCAAGCGAATTTATTCCGCATGATCGACGCCGGACATACGGCTCGTGTTGCGTCAGCAGGCGGCTATAGTCCGCAAATGCAATCGGATCTATTAGCGATCAGAACTGCGATCGAAGCGAGCAAAGGTGCGACTGTCATCATGGATTCGGAAGTAGTCGGGCGCCTAGTCGAACCGCACGTAAGCAGACGGCAGATGGACGAAATAGATCGAAGCAGCTATTAGGGAGGAGGTGAGCGGTTGAGCAACGCTAGTTTTATCAAAGCGATAGCGCCGGATGCGCAGAAAATATACCGGAATTACAACATACTCGCGTCGCTTATCATTGCGCAGGGGTGCTTGGAGTCCGGCTACGGTAATTCAGGCCTGGCAACGAAAGGGAAGAACCTATTCGGCGTCAAAGGGTCGTACAAAGGCGAGTCAATTCGGATGCTTACGTGGGAGGTATATAACGGCCGTAACGTTCAGGTCTACGCCGACTTTCGTAAATATCCGTCATGGTACGAGTCGATGCAAGACCTCGCGAAGTTATATATTAACGGAACGAGTTGGGACCCGAATCACTACAAAGCAGTCGTCGGTCAAACGAACTATAGAAAAGCAACGAAGGCGCTCGTAAATGCCGGATATG
This sequence comes from Bacillus sp. PAMC28571, assembly GCF_014250435.1. Taxonomy (NCBI): domain Bacteria; kingdom Bacillati; phylum Bacillota; class Bacilli; order Caryophanales; family Bacillaceae; genus Bacillus; species Bacillus sp. PAMC28571. Next base: position 957,274 of record NZ_CP060191.1, read on the forward strand.
CAACGGACCCAGCGTATGCGACGAAACTGAACAACATCATCGCGACGCATAACCTGACGAAATACGACACGAAGAAGACTACGGATACTAGTACCGACGTTGATAAGCCAGCGCAGCCAAAGCCGGAACCGTCCGTTGTTGATATGGACGAAAACTTTAATGAAGATGCGTTCTCGCCGGATATTGTTTTCGGGCGATCTTCAGCGATTCCACGTTCGGACGCAAACTTCCGAATACAGTATCGCAATGGAACGATTATTGATATGGCGAGGGATCTGTCGGTTCTAGTTCGAAGCTTGGTCGTTTCGGCGCCGTCCCCGAATATCACTTACGAAAACATACCGGGTAAAAACGGTTCTTATCGCACGGGCAAAGATTTCGGAAATCGCCGGATCACAGCCGAATGTACAATGTACGCCGAAGACGCGGCCGACTTCTACTTGCTACGCGACGAAATATATAACGCTCTCTACCAAGAATCCGAGTTTTATCTAGTCGCGGAAGGCAACCCGAAAAAACGTTGGCGAGTGGAGCTGAGCGATTCTTTTGATCCGGAAAGAAGCGGAAGCGTGGCCGATTTTTCGCTAACGTTCGAAAGTGCATCTCCTTATTGCGAATCGGTCGGAACGACGCAGGACCCGTTCACATTTGACGCGAGTCTTTGGCAGTTCGGAGAAAGCTTAGAAGATACTATTCCGGTCTATAAACACACGTCAAAAAGCTTCCGTATTTACAACGCGGGGGCTATTCGTATTGATCCGTTAGAGCTACCATTTGTCATTTCGTACAAGGGGGCTTCGTCTAAGTTAAAGATCACGAACAAAACGACAGGCGACGAGTGGCAGTATGTAGGAGATTCGACGGCTAAAGAGACGATCATACTAGACGGCGTCAAAGCTCGCAAAGAAGGCGTGAGTATTTTCGGAGACACAAACCGACAGACGATTCGGCTCGAGTCGGGATGGAACGAATTTATAATATCGGGAACGAGCGGGTCCTTCGAAATCAAATTCGATTTCCGATTCTATTATTTCTAGGAGGTGGCGCGATGGAGCTACTTATAAAAACGGTAAGAGGCGAATTCGAGGCGCTTACCGACTACGATTGTACGGTTCGGGAAACGGTCGAGAATGAAAAGTCGCTCGATGTGTCGGTTTTAAGTACGAGAAACAACGACCACTCATTCGGGTTGATCGAGAACGAAAATATACTCATTTGCGACGGAGAAGAATACGTCATCAAAAAGACGCGTCCAGTCACGGTAAATGAAACGATAAGGGTCGAGGCATCCGGCGTCTATAAGCCGTTAATCGACCTCGCAGACAACTACGTTTATAGCAAAAGCGGAAAGAAGCGGAAAATGACCATTGACGACATGGTTGCGATCGCACTCGAAGGATCGGGCTACACATTCGACATATCACCGGAAGGACTGGACGCTACGTTCGAACTCGAAGATTTCGGCGACGGTTTCTCTAACGATTTACTGCGAGATATTCTCGATAAGTACAAAGCGGAATACACCTTCGACGGCAAAACGGTTGTCATTGCGAAGGAGTTGGCTCGCGATACCGATTATCAGATTCGTTATAAATTCAATTCCCGAGACGAATCGGTTGAGATCGATACGAGTTCGCTTAAGACGTATATCCGCGGCTATGGAAAACAGAACGACAAAACGAAAGCGTACGCTGTAGAGCTCGAATACACGAGCCCATTGGCGGAAATTTACGGGATAAAGCACGCGGCACCTATTCGTGACGATGCGTATACTTCGGCTAATGCTGACGAGTTAGAAATCCGTTTGCAAGAGGAACTGACAGATACGATCGAGCTATCACTAACGTTGACATATACAGAGCTTCGTCATTTCGGAGTCCAAGATATACGTAAAGGCGACTACGTATGGTGCATGATCGATCCATTCGGAATCAACAAACGGATTAAAGTTGTCGGAGTCGAGCGGTATTCCGATCCGACTAAGTCGCCGGTTTATACTTTCGGAAAGCTGAAGCGTGATATTAAAACGGATATGAAAGGTTTCCGTAAGACGGAGAAACGCGTATCTAAACTGTTCGATGCAGCCGGAAAGGTAAAAGGAACGACTATCGGAGCCGGAATACGTATCGGAAGCGACGCCAACTTTGACGACGGCTATGACCCGACAACTATTCCGAAGTACGGGCCGGCGACTGCGGTTTCTGACGGCTTAATGACGTCGGGCGATTTTCAGAAGCTACAAAGCATCGTCGTTGGTCCGGATGGTAAGCCGCAAGTAGACATGGCAAGCGCATCAAAAGCCGGCCTAATGTCGTCAGCAGATTTCATAAAACTATCGAAGGTCATCGTCAGTTCTTCGGGGGCCAACGTTGACCTAAACAAACTCGTAACGGACCTAACGGCGCTAACTGCGAGAGTGGCCGCGTTAGAATCAAAATAAAGGAGGCACTAAATGGCTAACGTATTTTTAAAGCGAATAGCGTCGGCGTGGGATCGTATTGCGCGTAATAACCTAAACGATAACTTTTCGAACATCGAGCAAGGTTTTACGAAGGTCACGGCTGAGCTAAACGCCCACAAAAACGCATCGCCCGCACACAAGTCCGAGCAAATTCAGCACGGGCTTTTTACTGCTGCCAATCGCCTAGATAACTTGAACGCACGCTTTGCGAACCTCGTCGTTAATCACGATGGCGAAGACGTCAAAGAAGTCGTTGACTTGCGGGTAGCTCTCGACGCATCTACGCATCCGACGGCGAAAGATCGTTTCGATTACGACTTCGCTAAGCTAATGAAGAAAATCGAAGACATGGCCGTATTTGTTTCGCTGCGTCCGTACTTAGAGAAATACGGAAACTTTGACGACGCAATGCAAGCGGCACTGGACCTGTCGAAATCAACGCCTATTACACTTGTCGTTCCGCCTGGAAACTATACGCAGACTCGAACGCTTCGTATTTTCAGAAACACTCGGCTGATCGTTCAAGGAGGCGCAGTTATCAAACGGAATTTCGTTGGCTCAATGCTGGTCAACGGACTTGAAACGGATAATTTTAGCGGCTACAACGGACATGGAAATATCGTGATTGAGGGCGACGGGACCTTCGATAGCAACGGAACCGTCATCAAGCAGCAATGCTCCGTCTTCGGGTTCGCACATGCGGACGGAATCATCATTCGCGATATTACCGTATTGGACGTCGTAGGTGGGCATGCATTTGACTGCGCAGGCAACCAAAACGTCTTGATAGAAAACGTTAAATTTAAAGGATACGCTGACTACGTAGGCGACCGTTGGTTCTCGGCAGCCATTCAGATCGACTTAATGCGTTCTTCTGCAAACTTCGGCGCTTTCGGTTCGTACGATCAAACCGTCACAAGAAACATCGTCATTCGCGGAAACTATTTCGGAAAATCAAACAACCTCGGTGGTTGGGCGCGTGCGGTCGATTCACATACGAGTACGGACGGCGTTTGGTATTCGGTCATCCGCATCTTAGACAACGTCATCGAAGACACGACTGAATACGCGATCAGCGGGAACAAATGGTACGATACGCGAATCAGCGGAAACAAAATAAATAACTGCGCTTCGGGAATCCGTATTCTTTTGCCGTCTGTGTCGTCTCAATATACGCAAGATGCAAACGGAAATCCGACGGGGCGCGTCAATAAAACGAAGCATCACATTATCACCGAAAATACGATTACGAACATCACGAAGAACCACGCGATTCAAGTATACGGACGGAAAGATTATCAGACGATCGACGACGTAGTTATCTCCGGAAACATAATTGACGGGGTTGTTGAGCGACATGGCATCCACATCTCCGACGTCTACAACTATACGATCGGAAATAACGTAGTCGATAACGTAGGACACCATGGTATTTTGATAACACGTAGCACATACGGCTCAGCTACTGCAAATACGCTACGAGGCATTAAAGGTAACGGAATCCGTATCGAAGAGGGCTTGTGTAATAACGTAACGGTCGCAAATAACATTCTGAAAGACGTTGGCTTTTCCGGTATCTCCGTATCAGGGGAATCGCGAAGAGTACGCGTCTTTTTTAATACGCTCGTAGATGTCGGAACGAGGGCGACTGAAAGCGACGGTTATGACGGAATCATTTTCTTATCCGGCGTAGCTCGGTCCATGTGCGCGTTTAACGATATTACTGGACTTGGTATGCGTCACGGTATTTATCTAACGAATACTTGCTCGCAGATATCCACGTACGGAAACTATGTAAAAGGTGCGGGCTTTGACGACAGTTACAACGACAACAGTATCGACCCGATCACTTCGACTGCGAACGTTATTTAAAGGGAGGAAAACGGATGTTAGCAAAAGATGGCGCTTTGTCTTTCGACGTCAATGCGCAAACAAAGCGGCCTATCAATGCCGCCATACAATTCAGCACGCAGGATATAAACACGGCGCGCCTGTCCTTTAAACTCACGAAAGACGGCGTACCGTTGCCGTTGTCTGCGGTCGTAGGTAAATTAGTCCTTTCGATGGCGGATGGGAGCCGTTTTATTCGAGCAATTACACTAGTTAATAAGCCGGAAGGTCTCGCCGAATACGTTTTAGGTGCGGACGAAATTCGTCATTACGGCACAGTAAAAGCCGAGCTTATTTTGTATTACACGAACGGTCAGGCTCTTTCTATTCATAAATTCGGCTTCAGCATCGAGCAGTCACTTATCGACCAAGACATCGTCCCTGTAGCGGAATATTACATCGACGACTTTGAAACGCTGCGCGGTCAAATTAATGATCTTTACGACGACGTTGTTGCAACCGTTGCGGAAATCGAAGCGAAGTTCGAAGACCTGGATAACGTTGAAACGAAGGCTGGCGCGCAGGAAAAGGTCGATGCGCATGCAGAAAACACAGATGTACACGTAACGCCTCAGAAGAAAGCGGAGTGGGACGCCAAGGAGACGACGGCCGGCGCCCAAGCGAAAGTAACCGCACACGCAAATGATGCAGTAAAGCACGTAACTAGCGAAGAGCGGTCGACATGGAACTCGAAGGAGACTACGTCAGGTGCGCAGCAGAAGGTCGATCTTCACGCGAACAATCTAGATTTGCACGTTACCGCGGACGATAAGACGAAGTGGAATGCGGGGCAGCTCCGGAAGCTAACGGCTGATACGGGTTCTTTCAAACTTAACCTAGCTGGCAAGGACTTATATACGGATTTACTAACGGCCCGTACGGCAACTTTCTACGGAAATAGTACGTCAGCAAACGGACCTAGCTCGGCTTCGCTACGTGGATTTCAGATTGCGGAGGATAATGTTGGCGAAGTACTGGCGATGGGTAACGACGGATCTACTTGGCGCAATACCTTCGGTTCAGGCACTTTCCGTGGATGGAGACGGCTTTTAGATACGAAAGACACCGTCGTTGTTTGGGAAACGCCGTCGTTAGGCAATGGGTGGAAGCAATACGTATCACCGGACGGATTTCCGCACACGTTGCGCTACACAAAAGACGCATTCGGAATCGTTGAGATTATCGGCTCAATCGCAGGTGGGGCGCTGGGTAATAACGTCGCGGCGTTCACATTGTTGCCGGATTATTTCCCGATCCAATCAATGCATTTTATCGGAGTAGCTTCGAGTGTAGGAACGACAAACGTACCGCAGTACCACCGTACGTACATCGGAACAGACGGTAAGGTTTGTATTCAATCGTGTTCTAACACGGCTAATCCGAACGAGTTTATAACGTTTGGCTTCCGTTTTAGGGCGGCGAAAGTATAGGAGGTGCTTTAATGATCCGCGTATATAAATACGATGAAAATTATGTATGGCAAGCAGCCGGAGAAATACTCGTTGATACAGAGAATGGTGAAGAAATTCCGGAAGGATACACGCCAGTCAAACCACAAGACGGTCTGTTTATCGCGACATTCGATCCGGAGAAAGAAGAGTGGTTCGAGGGTGCAACGCAAGAGTACATCGACAGTCTGTTTCCGGAAGCTGCGCCTACTGAACTCGAACTCGTTCGCCAGCAACAAGCGGAATTGGTTTTCACGTTAATGATGAAGGGAGTGATTTAATGAACTGGTTCGCGATCATCAAGAAGTTTTATGCAGACGGAGATTGGACGAAGGAACAAGTCGCGGCGGCGGTCGTCATGAAGAAAATTACGTCGGAACAATACGAAGAAATTACGGGCGAGCCTTACGTAGAAGCGTAGGCTTTTTATTTTGCACTTAAGGAGGATTTGCGGTGACTCAACCGACTACGCACGAACTTAATGAAAAGATCGCGAAGATACAGGTCGACATCGCCACCATCATCGCAACACAACAACATCAGACGCGCATCTTCGAGGAGTTCCGAGAAATGGCGGCAACGGCGCTATCTAGGGCGGACACGGCTGACGACAAGGCGAACGAAGCCCTGCGTATTGCTCAAACGGCCCGAGACGATCTACGAGAATACCGCGACCAGGTTAAAGGTGACCGACGTTGGCTTATCGGGATTGCGGTTCCGGTAATGCTGGCGTTGGTGCCGGTCCTGTTCCGTTATTACTTCTAAATAAAACGAAAAGGGAGACGATTATATGACGATTAAAGTGACACAGGATCTAGTATCTCCGAGTAAATACGGTATTAAATGTCCGAATACAATGGATGCAAAGTATATCACGTTCCACAATACTGCGAATGATGCATCGGCCAAAAATGAGATTTCGTATATGAACGGTAACAGCAATCAGGTCTCGTTCCACTTCGCAGTAGATGACGTAGAAGTGCGTCAAGGAATTCCGGTTAATAGAAACGCTTGGCACTGCGGAGATGGGGGCGGCGCTAATAGTGGAAACAGAACGTCAATTGGCGTCGAGGTTTGTTATTCAGAGTCCGGCGGCGAGCGGTACAAAAAAGCGGAAGCACTAGCGATTAAGTTCATTGCGCAGCTTCTAAAAGAACGCGGCTGGGGCGTCGATCGCGTTAAAAAGCATGAAGATTGGAGCGGAAAGCATTGCCCACACCGTGTACTCGATGAAGGTCGTTGGGGCGCAGTTAAAGCGGCAATTGCGAAGGAACTCGCTGCTCTAAACGGAAGTAAGGCGCCTGCTAAAACGGGGACAGCGACTAAGCCGGTGAAAACGTCTAAACCAAAGGCGCCTAGTAAAACGACGTCTAAAAAACTAAAGGTACCGACTGGCGTTATCCGACAAGGTGCTCGCGGAACGGCCGTCACGCAACTTCAGAACGCACTAGCATCCGTTTATTTCTATCCGGACAAAGGGGCGAAGAATAACGGCATCGACGGTATTTACGGTCCGAAAACGGCAAGCGCAGTCAAGCGATTCCAATCGACGCAGTCCGGCATTGCAAACGACGGCATCTACGGACCAGCAACACGTACCAAATTAGTGGCGGCACTAAAGAAAGCGGGGTATAGCATATGAAGACGAATATTAGCGCAGGAACGGTGAGTCGATTTATTTTGCTTGCGTTGGCACTCGTAAACAGCGGGCTGACGATGTTTGGCATACAGACGATTCCGGTAGACGAAGCGGCAGTGTCCGATTTTATTGCGTTGCTGTTTCTCGGGGCAACTTCGCTATTAGCGTACTGGAAGGATAATGACGTGTCTAAGAAGGCGCGCGAAAGAAAAGCTTTGGATGAAGTCGGCAAGAAATAAGCGGAACTTTCGGCGGTTGCTTACGTATAAAAACGTAGGTAGCCGTCTTACATAACAATAACGTATAATTGAACGGAGGGAGGAGATCGGATGGTAAACGTATTAACATATAGAATAATGATGATTCTCGGAATTTTAATCGCAGTCGGAGGTTGTATCGGGGCTTTCGTTTTATACGACCAAGCTATCGTTGATGGGGCGGCTGTGGGTAAGAAACTTATTTCGACGATGGATGACACTACATTGGCTGACTTCGCAAAAGAAACGTATGAGACTTCGAAGGCTAAAGCCGATCAAATGTGGTTGAGCGTAATTGTGAGCGGAGTTGGCGGCTTATTTTTAGGTGCTATTTTATTCGCCATTGCGGTCATCCTCCGAGTGATTGTACGTAGAGATATAGCGGTAAGTAAATAATATCGGAAAGCCCCGTCCCTAGCCGGATGGGGCGTTTTTTACGTTTAGTATATCCGCAAACTTAACGAAATTAGTATCGCCTCGATTATCCTTCACACGAAATTCCTTCCGTAGATGGTCTACGTATGTAACGCGTCCACTTACTTCGCGAACAAAGCCGTCATCGTATAGCTCGAAAAACAGCGGCAAATCTTCGCTCATTGCCGAAGAAATAACGAACTCAAATTCGGCGAATTGTTCTTCGCTTAATACCGGCCGTTCTATCTTCTGCTTCGCGAGGCGTAATTGACGCAAAGCTTCGTTGTGCTCCGGCAAAATGAACTTCATCTTCCAGCGGTTCTGATCCTTCCGTTCGTCCCACATCGGCGACACCTCCGGTTAAATTATAACCGAATGTGTGTTCGTTTATCAATCGTTACTTTTATAAGCATTATTCATAGCTTCTCGCAATTCTTCATCGACGGAAGGAGCCTCGTTATCAATTTTGAAGAACAGCTTCTCTAGTAGATTTTCTAATTGTTCTATATTCGTGCGTAAATAGCCGTCATTTCTGTTTTTGGTTAATTCGTAAATTCGTTCACTCTTCAAGTCGTTGAGTTTATTTTTGATTTCAGTTAGTTCCCTAGAATAACGTTTACTTACAGTCTTTCCATCCATGCGTTTTCCTCCTTAGATTTACGTTCATCTTACCTCAAACAATTTATTCATATCACGTATTTCTAACACCTCGCATATCTTTCCGATGTGTGTTCGATTAACTGTTGTTCTTTGTTGTTGCGATATCTCACTGATAACATTCGGGCGCAATCCTGCTCTTTCTGCGAGTTCTTTTTTAGTCATGCCGATTTCTGCAAGAAGATCGTCTAACTTTACGTATAACTCCATCGAATTACCTCCGTTTCTATAGATTTAGTATATCGGAATATCGCTATCATGTAAATAAAAATATTGACATATCGATATTTATATCGTTAATATTAAAATAACGATATAGCGATATGGAGGTATCGATATGCATTACTTAGCGGAACACCAAACGTTCTCATCAACGCAGGCTCTAAATACGGCCGTCTACGAACACATCAAACGAAATTCATACGACCTATCCGACACAGCGCGGACCGCACTTAAACAGATCGCACGCTATGCGGTTAAGTTCGCAGGCGCAGCGCATCTCAAAGCGGAGACCTTAGCGGACCTGATCGGTAAATCCGTCAAGACGGCGCGCCGTGTTCTTAATCAATTGGCTGCGCTGAACATCGTCAAAAAGATCGCAACGACTCGTAAAATCAACGGGGGCAAGGGCGCCAACATAATCGTCATCTTGCCGTTAGCTGCGAATGACCAGTCGACAATGTCCACTCGACCAGCGACGGAAAACGCCGATGTGCCAACGGTTGAGACGGTCAAAATCGAAAATGAACCATCGGATTCTATTAATCACTTAAATCAAAAGCACGTTAAAGATACGGCTGCGGTGCCGGCTGAAGCGCTGAAAAACTCGTTGCCAACGGAAATCTACAACGCTATGAGTCGATACTTTGACGCAGCAGAAATCTATAAATATTACGGCTTGTTATTGCGTGCTAAGGCTTCCGTAGATCCTTCGCTAATGATCGAGCATGATCCGGAGCCTTTCGTAGATGCGTGGCATAAGACGATACTCAAAGCGAAATTGAACGAAATTAGCCGTTTTGATGACTACGTGTATATTTCGTTCCAACGTGCAGCAAGCGAGGCAAAACGTAGGAAAATGCGTGGTAAATTAGAGGCGTTCGAAGCGTTTCTTGAAGCGGAATAATTCGGGTGGGTATCGCATGAAATACTTGCAGAATAGCGCTCCTATCGTCTATAATACGAAGTATCGAAGTGAAACCGTTTGACTTACCGACTGACTTAACGTCTATATACCAACGTTTGACTTACCGACTGACTTACCGGAGACTTATCGTATACCTTGACAGGGTAGAGGTCGCTGGTTCGAGCCCAGTCGGAATCATCGTTGAAACCCTTGCGTAGCAAGGGTTTTTTGTTTTTTGGGCTACGAATATTTGTTCTGTTTCTTTTGATTGGGGGACGAACTTTATTCACCAGATGGTTGATTTGAACGAAATTGAAAATGGTTTTTTAAAAAGATGCAATATCACATTGAAAAAACAAGAGATGAAGATGATCTTTATGAAGTAGCTTCTACGATTAACAACGTTCTCTTATTGAATCCCAATATGCCAATCAACGATAAAATTAATGGAAATCTAAATCAAATTGCTAAATTTTTAGAAAAAAATAAAGATCCACTTATAGTAAATCTCGGAGAACATATTGCTATGAAAACAAGTTTCCTTTAGTAAGCTTGGGCACAAAAAACAGGCCATACTAGTGGAAGATTTATTTGGAGTATCATCAAATAATAAAAGGCATACCAGAGAGGCGAATTCGTCTCTCTTTTTTTGTTCTTTTTTGCGGTTTCTTTTCGGTGTGGAATATTCAAACGGATGATAATATATGTAATTATAGGGAAAATAAAGGAATGGATAGGGGGAGGTTTGTTTGGGAGAAAAAGTAGCAAGCCCATTTGTTGCTAAAATGATCGGTGATTGGTACGGATATATCAAGAAACAGGACATTCTAAAGGCTGAAAATAAGAGAAAAGAGATCGTAATAGCCTTTGAAAATATGGAAGAAGATCAAAATGTCTTATTATACTTTAACTTGATTGATTCCAGATACAAAATGTTGGCACAGGAGTTTGAGGGATCAAAAGATATATTGAAGCAAATAGACATTGAAGAGAAGCAGAAAACGGATGACATGATTCAGTATTATTATTTCTTCTTCAATGGCATGTATGAGTTTTATAAAAAGCGCTTTTCAGACGCTATCAACTATTATCATATTGCAGAGACCCGACTTCGAAACGTTCCTGACGATTTAGAACGTGCTGAATTTAATTATCAGCTTTCGATTGCATACTACGAAATCGCACAAAATCATTTCTCCATTAACCACGCCAAAAAAGCTTTAGAAAGCTTTAAATCAGCAGATTTACAAGAGAGTCGGGTTGCTACTACTCTAATGGTAATCGCATCAAATAAGATGGATTTAAACCAATTTGTACAAGCTGAATCCACCTTTAAGGATGCTATTAATTTAGCAGCAGAATCTAAAGTTGATTTGCCACAAGCGCTAGGGTATTTCAATCTTGGGATATGTTATGAGCGTCAAGGAAAGCTTCAGCAAGCTTTAGAATGTTTACAAAATGTCTTTTCGGTTGAATTAAAAAAGCCACACAAACCACTGTATATGAGAACAAATTACATGTTAGCGCGTGTACTCTTCCAGTTAGATAAAAAAGCTGAAGGGCTGGATGCACACAACGAGTCACTCATGTTAGCGAATGAATTAGCTGACAATGCGTATATTGCTAAGTTAAATATCATACATTTAATATATGTAACAGATGATGAAATTCAGCTCGACGCAGCTCTTGATGTACTGAAAAATCAAAAACTTTGGACAGATGCCGCAGAATTGTCAATTATGGCAGCAAGATTTTATAAAAAGCAGGATAATTACAAACTGGCATCAAAATACTTTGATGAAGGTTTGGAATCACAGGCCAAAAAATTGACATGGATGGAGGAGGAAGCTGAATGAAGCACTTGAAAGTTATGATATTAAGCCTTACATTATTAATGGGGATTACAACCACTGTACATATAAATTCCTTAAATGATTTTCAAACCGCAGAAAACGGCTACTTTGGTTAAGCATGGAGTCTATTAATAAAAAAGCCCTTTTCGGGGCTTTTTTTATTTGAATATTATCTGCTATTTTCATTGCTGTTTCAATTGATCAAAACACAACTTCAAAACGTATAGGCAAAATAAAAACAGACCCTGCAGGGTCTGTTTTTATTGGGACGGATGGGGCCTAATCATTACTATCTTTTTCATTAAGATTAGAAGTTCCCTATACGCTCCATTGCTTTATCAAAAGCTGCTTTTCTTTTGTCTCTTCATAGTCAATACTTGAATTATCTATACAAAAAGAATTTAATTACTTCGATTTTTCTCTCCCCAATCACATAACTGTTCTAAAATTGGTAAAAGTGTTTCTGCCTTATTTGTAAGACTGTATTCCACTTTGGGAGGGACTTGTGGATATTCCTTTCGTATAATCATCCCATCTGCTTCCAAATCTTTAAGTTGTGCACTCAATGTTTTAAAGGTAATCGTTCCAAGTCTCCTTTTCATATCATTAAAACGAACGGGTTGATTTTCCGAAAGGAGATACAGAATTAGCATTTTCCATTTGCCTCCTATAACTGATAAAGTATATCCAAAAGGTGTCTCTTGGATATTACCCGTTTTTCTATAATCAGCCATACTCATATTGACACTATCCTTTCTGATAGTAGCTATCTAAATAGTGCGTACTATTTTTTTATTTATATTCATTTTATACTTACTTTACTTTGAAATAAAGGAGAGAAAACAATGACTAATATTAAAACCTACAATCACAATCTATGGGATCACGGTATTACCCAAGGATATAGCGTTAAAGGAACAATTTACATTTCAGGTCAGTTTTCATACGATAAAAATGGTATATTCGTTGGTAAAGAGGATATTGAAGTTCAGACTCTACAAACATTTGAGAACCTTGATCGGGTATTGGTGGAATTGGGAGCCACGAAATCCAACATTGCATATGTGGAAATTTTTCTAACAAATCCACAAGAACACTCCGAAACGGTCATAGATCTATTCAAGGAATACTTAGGTCAACACAGACCAGCTGGCAGTCTCATTGGTGTGACATATCTGGCTTTCCCAGAGCAATTGATTGAAGTCAAGGCTATCGCACACACTGATTAAATACGTTATCAGATTAATTTGATCAATTCTCTATACAAGGGAAAGGGTAGAATCTTTATCCGGTTTATTATCTTATAATTTAAGCAGAATAAGGCTTCGAGCTAAACAATCAAAAAACTATAAATGAGGTAGCCCAATCGTAATCATCGTTGAAACCCTTGCGTAGCAAGGGTTATTTGTTTTTTTGACAACGAATAAATTTTTGATTGGGGACGAACTTTATCCACCAGATTGTTTCTCAGTATTTTTAGGATGAAAATGATTAAAGTGTTCTGAAGTGTTAAATTATAATTTGTTTGTGACTTGACTATAAATACCTGAGGTTGTTTTAGCACTAGCATGTCCCGCTCTTTTTTGAATAGATGAACCCCACCTGTTTGGGATGGGGTATCTGCATCAATACATTCAATATTTGTCTGGTGTAATTTAAATAAATAAAGTTCGTTTATCTTAATATTTAATAATGGTTCTTCCTAAATGTTGGCCATTTTTAATGGCTTCAATTTTTTCAGGTAAAGTATCGAGAGTAATCTCATTGACTAGAGTCGTTTGGGAGATATTCCATTCGTTTGCTATCTCGTTCCAAATTACTTTGCGTTTATTGATTGGTACATTTACAGAATCGATCCCTAGAAGGTTGATCCCTCTTAGAATAAAAGGTAACACAGTTGTTGTTAATTTAATTCCGCCTGCATTCCCGCACATGCTCATACTTCCACCATAAGAAATTTGAGGAATGATCACAGAAGCCACATCTCCTCCTACGGTATCTAAGACGAAGTCAAATTTTTGCTTGTTTAATGGTTTTATTAGCTCTCCTAACTCGTTTGCAAAAATGATATCAGTTGCTCCTATTGATTTTGCTATATCAACTTGATTATCTTTACGCACTAAAGCAAAAATATTTTTATACCCAATTTTAGATAATAATTGTATAGCAATGCTACCAACTCCACCAGTTGACCCTGTAACGAGTATATTAGGTTGATTTTTCGTACTCATACCATTTTCCTGTAAAGCCATGATCGAAAGAGCTGCGGTAAAGCCTGCTGTTCCAAAAATCATTGCTTCTTTTAAAGTCAAGTTATTTGGCAAAGGAACAATCCAATCCGCAGGTACTCTAGCATATTCAGAAAAACCTCCTGTGTGGCTCATGCCCATAGCGAAACCTGTGACAATCACTTGTTGACCCTCTACGAAACGATTATCTGTTGTATGAACGATAGTTCCACTTAGATCAATTCCAGGAATCATAGGATAGTTACGAATAACACCTCCATTTTTTTGAACAGCCAGCATATCTTTATAATTGATTGAAGAATATGCTACTTTAATTAATACTTCTCCTTCAGATAAATCGTTAACACTTACATTTTGAAGATCATAACTAACTTGATCATTTTTTTCTGTAACTAGAATCGCTTTAAATGAATCCATTGTGTATCTTCCTCTCTAAAAATATATTACAACAAAATATTTCTGATACAAAAGTATTTCAATTAAAAAACTACCATGATATTATAGGTGAAGTCAATGTGGGGGAGATAAAATGGAATTATCAGAGTGCATAAATTTTTTACTAAGTGTTAGTCAAAATAAAGTGTTCAAGTACTTTAGTAAACTTTTAGAGGAAAGTGATTTGACACCCGCTCAATATGGTGTGTTGAACTGTCTGTGGAGAGAGGGCCAGCTATCTCCTAAACAAATTGGAGAACGTGTATATTTAGAAGCCTCAACCGTTTCTGGCATTTTAGATAAAATGCAAAAAGCTGACTTAATTGAACGCACAATAGATCCAAACAATCGAAGAAATATTTTAGTAGAGGCTACTCAAAAATCTTTAGTCATTAGAGATCAAGTTGAAGCAGCAACAATTGAGCTGAACAAGACAGCGCTTCAAAACTTGTCAAATGATGATAAGGTTGTACTAAAGAAAGCATTAAGTACCATTATAAATAATTTTCAATGATGTACTTTTATAAACAAATTTCATATTAAATCCATAAATGTTGTAATTGAAGAATCATTAATGTCGTTTAAACGTGCCCGATGCGATGGCATCATGACTTATTTTGCTTTAGATATGGCTCGGCGACTGAGAGATGGAGAATCTCAAAACATATGGGCAAAATGAAAACAGACCATGCATGGTCTGTTTTTTTATGAAGACGATTTGAGGACATTCAGAAAAAGTATTGATGGAAGAAAATCCTTTTTCATACTGATTTCACACTTTTTAATAGTATCAGCATATTCACTTTAAGAGGTTACTTACAAATTATTTAGAATTTTTTGTAAAAATTCTCCTAAATGTAATATGAACTTTACATATTTTCTATTTGTCTATACTTTTCATATCGCTGTTGTAAAAGCTCTTCCGAGGATAATGGTATCAATTTTTTTAGAGATGATTCGATTACAGATTCAATCATTTTTGCCTGTGATTTTATATCATTTTGTGCTCCACCTTTTATTTCAGGGATGATTTCATCAATAATTCCTAACTGTTTTAAATCTTTTGCCGAAATTTTCATACGTTCAGCAGCTTCTGGAGCATACTTAGCGTCCTTCCATAGGATAGATGCTGCTCCTTCTGGCGAAATGACCGAGTACCATGAATACTCTAACATATGGATATGGTTACCGACACTAATGCCAAGAGCTCCACCACTTGATGCCTCTCCAATTACAATACAAACAATTGGCACTTTAAGAGTAGCCATTTCAAATAGATTTCGAGCTATCGCTTCAGAAATTCCACGTTCTTCAGACCCTTTCCCTGGATAGGCGCCTATTGTATCAATAAATGTAATAATAGGGCGATTAAATTTATCAGCTTGTTTCATCAGTCTTAGCGCTTTTCTATATCCTTCTGGATGAGCCATTCCAAAATTTCTCTCTATATTTTCCTTTGTACTTCTACCTCTTTGATGACCAATAACCGTAACGGGCATTCCTTTAAATTTTGCAATACCACCTATCATTGCTTGATCATCACCATATAATCGATCACCATGAAGTTCGAAAAAGTTTGTAAACAATAAAGGTATATAATCCAATGTCGTGGGCCGGTTACGTAGCCTTGCAATTTGAACTCGTTGAAAAGGTGTAAGATTAGAATAAATTTCATCTTGTATTTTATTTAAACGTTTTTCTAATAAATGAATTTCTGACGATAAATCTACATTATTTTCTTTCATCATTTTCTTTAATTCATCAAATTTCTCTTTTAGTTCAATGATAGGACGTTCAAAATCCAAACTCATTTTATCCTCCAAAGGTTATGATTTACCTCACTCTAATCAAAAGACTTAGAAATAGAATTAATAAATAATTCAAAACCATCCACAACTATTTTTTGTTCTGATTCTGATAAATTATTGAGGATACGTTGATAAAATGTAAGGGATTGTTCTCTTAAACGATTAACAGTAATGTGACCTTTTTCTGTGAGGTGCAGAAAAAGTTCTCTTCTATTTTTTTCATTTACTTCACGATAAACAAGCCCCTTTTTTACTAACTTATCTACCAATCTACTTACAGTTGAAGTCTCTAATCTAAGTTTATTGGATAGTTGCCAAACAGTTAATCTTTCCACCTCTAGTTCCTCTAAGGCCATCATTTGAGAAGTGGGTAGAGGTTTTTCAAATGGTCCATTCGGCAAATTTTGAGATTCAAAAACCCCAGTTATTATAATCATTTTCTTAATATCTGATCTTAATTTTAAGGCATCTTCTCTTTTCAAAAAGGTCACCCTCCTACAATTAATGTATCATACATCAATTGTATTATACATGAATATGTTTTTTTCACAAGCTTAACATAAGCCAATGTGACAACATGGACGAGATATTACTTCTTGTGAAATGTGTCTAATTTGTGAAATTAACAATTTCCACAAACTAAAATATATGGAAGTTCAGTCTATAGTAGGTAACATAATATTCATTGTTATGGCGGGTATCTAGTCTCGTAAAAGTGACAAGACTAATCATTTTGAATGAATAGAAGGAGGTTTCATGATTATTGCCATAACTGATGTTACATACGGTAGTAAAGTTAGAGAGCCAAAAGGTGCTCTGCGTTACTACTATACACATGCCTTAGAAATCAAAAAATTCTAAGGAAGAGCTTCTCATCCAAATGGACTTTACAGATAAGCTCTCTAAAAAAATTACACGGAGGTAATAGGAAATGAGAATTAACCACAATATCGCAGCACTTAACACATTAAACCGTTTGTCTGCAAACAACGGTGCGAGCCAAAAGAACATGGAGAAACTTTCTTCTGGTCTTAAAATCAACCGTGCAGGAGATGACGCAGCAGGTCTAGCAATCTCTGAAAAAATGCGTGGGCAAATTCGCGGATTAGAAATGGCATCTAAAAACGCACAAGACGGTATCTCTCTTATCCAAACAGCTGAAGGTGCATTGACTGAAACTCACTCCATCCTTCAACGTGTTCGTGAACTAGTCGTTCAAGCTGGAAATACTGGTACACAGCA
Source organism: Bacillus sp. PAMC28571 (assembly GCF_014250435.1). NCBI lineage: Bacteria > Bacillati > Bacillota > Bacilli > Caryophanales > Bacillaceae > Bacillus > Bacillus sp. PAMC28571. The sequence goes on from NZ_CP060191.1 coordinate 974,753, forward strand.
AGGTGAAGACTTAGCTGCAATTAAAGATGAGATCACAGCGCTTGTTGAAGAGGTCGATGGTATTTCTAATCGTACTGAGTTTAACGGAAAAAAATTATTAAATGGTACGTTTAATGGAGTAGGTACACCTGGCACACCAGCAATTCCGCCGACAGATCCAGATGATCCAAGTACAGGTACACCTGCAGTCCCAGCAACTCCTGGTGATGCTTTAGTATTCCAAATTGGTGCAAATGCTACACAACAAATTAAGGTAAACATTCAAGATATGAGCGCTGCTGCTTTAGGCGTTACAGACAACGATGGTGCAGTTGAGACAGGTAAGTCTGTTAAAGATATCGATGTATCTAAATTTGAAACAATTGCAGCTGATGACGATGGTGGATTTGATGATCAGTTAGCAATCGTTGATGGGGCTATTAAACAAGTTTCTGCACAGCGTGCTAAACTTGGTGCAGTCCAAAACCGTCTAGAACACACAATCAACAACCTTGGTGCTTCTTCTGAAAACTTAACGGCTGCTGAGTCTCGTATTCGTGACGTTGACATGGCAAAAGAAATGAGTGAGTTCACGAAGAACAACATTCTTTCTCAAGCTTCTCAAGCTATGCTTGCACAAGCGAATCAACAGCCACAAAACGTACTTCAATTATTACGTTAATAAATCAAAAGCCCCTTTATATAGGGGCTTTTTTTGTTAGTCTTTATTCGGTTCGATGCCTCATTTTATTGATCGTTCTAAAAGATGCTTCAACGCCAATAAATACGACAAAGAATATTACTATCCAACTGACCAAATATTCGAGAGTGACTTTTGTATTTCTCAGTGTTGATCATTATCCTGTTTTTAACAAACAGGGAGCTACATAAAGCAGCTCCCTGACAAGTAATCAATCTTTCTAATCTTTCTTTTTTTTGTAGTCTTTTATTAAGCTTGAAACAGTTAAACCCATTACACCAAAAGCTACTACATAAAATAAAATATTTGTTACAGGTGTATCAATTTTTCCTAAAATCAACACAATAGCGATAATAGCGGCAGGTAAAGTAATTAACAGACTTTTTGATGCCTTATTTTCCTGTGTCACTAGCCGAGCACCTCCTTGTTGTTTTCCATTTAGGTGTGTTTTAGTTCATTTTAAAAAACGAACAACATGATGGTTTTAGCAACCCACCATGCTGCATTTTCACTTCCAGTCACTTTAAGAGCGCCTAAGTAAATACCATGTTCAAGAGCGCCTGTATAGTGTTCGAGAGTGATTAGAATGGTTTCTAACCCTGTTACACCGCCTATCATTACTTTCAGTTTAGTTGGTAATTGGTCATAAGCTCCTTTTATTGCTTTTATAGCCGAAGTGAATTTACCGTGTAAAGTAGCTTCTCCGTATGTTTTTGACTGAGCTTCTTTTATTACTTTTTTGAACTTTACTGTTTCTTCTTCATTGAGATTCCAATACTGTGCAATCTCATCTATTGTAGGCTCTTTTGATTGTTGAAAAGAAAATTTTACAGATGAATAAGAAAAGGACTGTTCTTTTTCGAGAGCTTTAGTAGCATTTGCTTCTGCAAAAGGTGTGAATATAAAAACAGAAATTCCTGCAACTGTTGATAAGATTAAACCTTTAGAAGAACTTAGTTTTTCCATAATAAACTCCTACTTTTGAATATATTTTAGACATTAGGCTTTCAAGGAATGTAAGGCTTATTTAGTAATGCAATATTTTGTTTTAGCTGTTAGAAATATTCCTCCTACTCTAATGAATGTTATCATTTGTAAATAAAAGAAGTAAATAGGTTATTTGTTATAAGGTTTGAACGGTACAATATGCATGCATATTGATGAAAAACATGATTAACAAAGAATTTAAACAACAAAGATTAAGAATAAAGAGGTAACATTTTTAGTTCTTAAAAAACGAAGGAATACCGGAGGATAAAAAGCTTATGTAGTAACGGTAGAAGTGAATTAGAGGGTGTCACTGGTAATGACAGAATTCTATACCTCTACCTTGACAGGGTAGAGGTGACGGTTCGATCCAGCTCAAAGAGACCATTGTAAAGAACCCTTCTCTGTTAAAGATTAAAGAAGCAATAAGTAAAAAATATGAAACTATTTTATTTCCTCATCCATCACTTTCTTATATTTTTCAAATTCAGAATCCTTCATTTCTCCGTTCATTTGAAGCAGGAAGTTCCCTTTTGAATATGTGTGAGAGAAGAACATAGATCCAGCATTGCCCAACTCATCATAGTAAGATTTGGCCTGGTTAAGGTCAGTTTCATTTCCAAATTTAAAAATCCTTCCACCAGCATTTTCACCTAAAGAAGGAATGAGAATCCTTTTTCCTTCTTCTCTTATATTTCCAAACTCTTTTTGTTCAAGATCAGTTGGTTTTTCTGCTTCAAGTCCAGCACTTTTGAACGCTTCAATCACGTTGTCTGTTGTGAGCTGTTTTTTAGTAGATGCTGCATTGCTACAAGCTGTTAGCATGATTAAACAAGTAAAAATTAATACAAAAAATTTCTTCATGATTGATCCTCCTGATTATTAGGTGCAAAGAGAATTTTACAATGAGACCCTCCTTTTTACTATCTTTTCGACAAAAATAGACAGCGTTATTGACTAATCAGCCAATGTTATTCTCTCAGTTTGAATAAGTTGAGAAAAGAAAATCTTCAAAAATGATATAGTTTATGTGCATATTATTCTAGGGGGTATACATCTTGAATCCTTTTTGGGAAATTGAAGAAGAAGAAAATTACTACAAGCTAGAAAAGATACATGGAAAGGATATTGCTAAGGCTGAAAAGAAACTTGGAGTCATTTTACCAGATAAATATAAAAAGCTCATATTAGAACAGAATGGGGGTTATACAGTTTATAATGCTTTTCCAACCAATCACTCTAATTCATGGGCTGAGGATCACATTCAATTTAATCACTTGCTGGGAATTTCTGAAGATGAAGGAATTATGGATAGTGCCTATTTAATAAAAGAGTGGGAGTTGCCAGAAGGGCTTGTTCTAATTAGCGGGGATGGCCATACTTGGGTAGCGATGGATTATCGAAAAACGAAAAAGAATCCTCCAATTCATTATTTTGATGTTGAGATGGAAGAAGACTTTAAGTTAGCAGATTCCTTTGATGAATTCATTGAGGGGCTTTATACAGTTGAGTATACTGTTGATGATGAAGCAGCTGAGGGTGAATATGAAATTCCTGAAGATCATTTAAGTAAAGAAGAACTTGAAGCTATATTTGAATTGGACGTCCTTGATGAAGGTAATCTGTATAAAATTCAATATTACCCGATGGTTGATTTGAACGAAATTGAATGGTTTTTTAAAAAGATGCAATATCACATTGAAAATACAAAAGATGAATATAAGCTTTATCAAGTAGCTGATACGATTCTCTGCATTTTCTTATTAAATCAAAATATGCCGATCAACGAAAAAATTAGTGAGATTCTGCATCAAATAGCTAATTTTTTAGAAAAAAATGATGACCCACTGCTAGTGAACTTCGGAGAAAATATTGCGATTGGAACGGAACTTCTATCTTAATAGAACGATCTTAAGTTGTCCTTTATAGAGAAACTATTGGGAATGGCTAAAGAAGCAAAAAGTAAAAAAAGCTGATGAATTTTAAAAAAAGAGTGGCTCTTAAAAGCTACTCTTTTTTATATAGGAACAAACGTTTGTACAACCATGTCATTTTCATTATAATAAGAATTAGATTGACCCCTTCATGAAGCTGGTTGACACTCAGTCAGGTCTTTTTTATATCTACTGGTAAACTCGTTTTCTTTTTATGTAGGGACAGTCAATGTTGCGTAATCTTGAAGGAGGTGATTTGAGATTGAACCTTTGTCAATATCAATGACAAAGTCCCAATTGCCTGTCTGTTTTTTCTTTTATATTTGACTTTTATAACAAGAATAACTTGAGATTGAAAATAGGAAATTGCGGCTAGTCAATAAAAGATTGGTTATCTTATGGCGATAGTATAAGGGGATTTTGGAAGCAATTAAATTCAAAATATAGGCGCCTCATGGAGGAATATGTTAAAAGTAGCAGGATAATAGTCTTATTTGTCGAAAGAGGTAAAAAAGGTGGTTGATTAAAATGTCAGGTAGAGACAAACTCTTCCAAAAAACGGATGAAGAGGTTTTGAATGAAGAAGTTGAAGAACAGGTTACTTTATCGGATGAAGAAAAAGAAACTGAAAAAAGAAACAAAGGTGAACAATTATGGACGGCTGTGCAAGCTGGTGAAACGAAACATCTTATTACAAAAGTAGCTTCTATATTAAATCGTTTCCCAGAAACAAGAAATTCAGATGTAGCATTAATGACAAAGTATTGGGAAGTATTTCAAGATCATAAGGGAAACCAAGTCAGTTTTGAAAAACTTTTTGAACTCGAAAGGCTAACATCTATCGCCAGGACGAGAGCGAAAATCCAAAATGAATATGGTTTGTTTCAAGCTGATAAAAAATATAGGAGATATCGCCAAAGCAAAGAAGAAATTCAAAAAGAATATGAAATAGCAACTAAACCTGCGATTGAATCAATAGACATTTATGCTGATGAGAGCGGTAAAAATGATGATTTTGCGATAGTGGGTAGTATATGGATACTTGCAGGTGGCGGGATATTAAATGCTCGACTAGCGGATTGGTCGCAAGAGCAAAAACAAATTGATAGCACTGTACCAAACGAATTTCATTTTAATAAAATTAAGAACAATGGAAATAATATACTGTTGTATAAAGATTTTTTCAATTTAGTAATGTCTGAAGGTCATATGAGTAGTTTTAAAGCAATTGCGGTGAATAAAACAAAAATAACCAAACCAATAGATGAAATAATTACTGAGCTTTTTTATCAGTTAGTTCGAAAGGGAGTAGAACATGAAAAAAATACTGGTAGAATAGGATTGCCCAAACAGATTAAATATTTTAAAGATAAAGAAGATGGTGAAAGCGCTTTAAGGCTTAGTCAGATTCAGCAATCATTGATAGATAACTTTAAATTACATTATGAAGATGAACTTACATTAAATGCTTTTATGTCTATAGACTCTCGCACTAGTAGATTAATCCAAGTAGCCGATTTGTTTACCGGTGCAATTAATCGAAGACTGAATCATCAAAGAAAAAATCCAAGTCAATTGAACGCAAAAGATGAATTTGCTTCCTATGTATACGACCTACTAAATATTGTTGAAATTTCATCTTCATCACATACACTAGAAGAACCTCATGATGAACTAACTAACGATCAATCTGTTATATATGTATTTGACTAGAAATGGGCTATAAGAAATGCAAGAACCCTAATAAATATCTATGTAGCAAAATTAGATCCTTAAAAATTCAATGAGAAATTTAAAAGTTAATTTGTGTTTAACAATCATGCAAAAAGCAAAAATCATCATGACAAATAATATTGGGTATATATCGAATTATTCTTTGGAATCAGCCAACAATTTTGAAGCGGGTGTGATTATTGAAGACGAACATGCTATTTTTCAAATAAAAGATATCATTGATGAAGAAGTGGAGATTGTGGCGGAACAATATTATGCTTACGATATGCTTCCTTTGATTTTCTAACGAGGGAGCTAGAAAAATCAGAACTATTCTAAGTGGAAGAATTTAGGTGTTATAGGAAATTCATAGGATTGCACAAGGTGAATATTATAAAAGTGCTGATATTTTATATAGATAAAAAGATTATTGAAACATATGCACACTTTCAAGAAAAATTAGAAAGAACTGTAACGTTATTGATTTAAGAAATTGAAAGTAACTCGCCTATTAGAGAATTAATGAATGAGGAAGATGAACTAATTGAGAAGTTGGCGAATCTTCAGGAGTTAATTTGCAAATATGAGATAGAACCAGCTGTCATTGAGTTTCTAGAGTTTGATAAAGCCGGGTATATAGATGACCTTATGCAAGAAAATGTGATTTATATGACAGAAGATGTTTTAGATGATTATGTAGAAGATTTTATCCAACAAGCATTTGAAATTAAGCATGAACGATCTATTAACGCACAGGATGGGTCTATCAATTTTGATTCCTTTTTAATGCAAGCTACTCAAATGATGATGGACAGGGTAGATGAATTACGAGGAATAATTAATGAGCGAATTGACAATACACAAAGCGTTCGCACAGCACACCAATTAACCGATCCTTCCCTTCATTTAATTATATTTTAGCTACTGCAATCGGAATTTCTGCATATCTTTTATGAACTAAGAACCTTATACAAAATAAGAGAAATACGGTAATAGTTGAAAATTTAAATAAATTTCTTCTTTTACTAATTGGACAATCAAATATGGCGGGGCGCGGCTTCAAACATGAAGTGCCTCCGATTTATAATGAAAGAATTATGATGCTGCGAAATGGTAGATGGCAAATGATGACTGAGCCCATTCATTTTGATAGGCCGGTAGCTGGCGTAGGACTAGCGGCTTCCTTTGCGGAGGCTTGGTGTATGGATCATGAAGGAGAAAAGATTGGCCTTATTCCTTGTGCAGAGGGTGGCAGTTCCATTGATGAGTGGTCGCAGGATGGAGCATTATTTCGTCATGCTATAAGTGAAGCTAAATTCGCAAAGGAAAATAGCGAATTGGTCGGGATATTATGGCATCAAGGAGAAAGCGACAGCCAAGATGGGAAATACAAAGAATACTATGAAAAAATAATAAGATTATTTCATGAACTAAGAACTGAATTATCTGTACCTAACATTCCGCTTGTAATAGGAGGCTTGGGCGATTTCTTGGGAAAAACAGCATTTGGCGCAGGGTGTGTGGAATATGAACTGATGAATGAAGAACTAAAAAATATGCACATCATCATGAAAATTGTTATTATGTTACTGCCAAAGGCCTTGCACCTAACCCAGCCGGAATTCACATCAATGCGATGTCTCAGAGAATATTTGGTATAAGATATTATGAAGCATTTCGAAAAAAAGAACATATACATGAACCATTACCAAATGAATATGAGTTAGTGAATGAATGTCATAATAGAATGCATACCTCAGCGGAGAAAACATATATAGCACTAGAAAAATTCACGTTGGGCAAGATGACTTACGAAGAGTTGCTGAAGGTTTTATCGTAGGCTAAGTGATAGACTGAAATATAATATATCTCTTGAAAGGATGATTGTGGTGGTGAAAGCAGATAAAGTTTCCTCCTGAATACAGTAAATCACATTCAGGAGGAGATAAAAATGTTTAAACAAATAGACGAAAATTATCCGAGAAAAGAGCACTTTCATCATTATATGAAGGTAACCCGATGCTCATATAGCTTGGTGATCGATCTAGACATCACGAAACTGCATTCAATATTAAAAGAAAAAAAGTTAAAAGTATATCCTGTGCAAGTTTATTTGTTAGCAAGAGCTGTGCAAAAAATACCGGAGTTTCGGATGGATCTAGTAAACGATGAACTTGGTCATTGGGAACTTCTCCATCCTAGTTATACGATTCTAAATAAAGAAACAAAGACATTTTCAAGTATTTGGACGCCTTATGACGAAAACTTTGCTCAGTTTTATAAAAGCTGTGTGGCCGACATTGAAACATTTAGCAAAAGCAGCAACCTATTTCCGAAACCTCATATGCCAGAGAACATGTTCAATATTTCAAGTCTACCTTGGATTGATTTTACTTCTTTTAACCTTAATGTATCTACAAAAGAGACTTATTTACTGCCAATATTTACGATAGGCAAATTTAAAGTGGAAGAAGGGAAAATAATTTTGCCTGTTGCGATTCAAGTACATCATGCTGTTTGTGATGGCTATCACGTCGGTCAATATGTGGAATATTTGAGGTGGCTTATTGAACATTGTGACGAGTGGTTAAATGATTCAATGCCAATTACCTGAAGACAAAAGGTATGCTCATGGAAATCTAGAAGATGCAGACTGAAATGAGTCTGCCTTTTTGTTTTGTGATGAGAATGAAAATGTTCCAAAGGTTTACTGAGGCTATATTTGTTCTTTTTGCGGTTTCTTTTCGGTGCTTTGTAAATTCTTGTATGTGATAATAAATGTCATATAAGGGAGTTCAGTGGAAGGGGAATAAGGGATGGAGAAAGTTCTTTCTTCACATGTAGGTGTGAAAATAAATGAATGGTATAAAATGATTCGGCAATTCAGTGTACCTGATGCAGAGATTTTGAAAGCTGAAGTCGAACGAGAAATTGAGCGAATGGAAGAGGATCAAGACCTACTCATTTATTATCAATTAATGTGTTTTCGACACCAGCTTATGCTCGATTATATTAAACCTTCAGAAAAACGATCGCCTTCTGTTTCTGATTTGGTTGATAAAATTGAAAACTCAAATCATCAACTTTCTGGCATGCTGCAATACTATAATGCTTTTTTTAGAGGAATGTATGAGTTTAGTAAGAAAGAATACATACAGGCTATCCAATATTATAAGATCGCTGAAAGGCAGCTCGCATTGGTTGTCGATGATATTGAGCAAGCGGAGTTTCACTTCAAGGTGGCTGAAGCCTACTATATTATGAAACAAACTCATGTTTCTATGCATCATATTATAAAGGCCTTAGACATCTATAAGCAGCATGAACAATATAAAGTTCGCCAAATACAAAGCTTGATTGTTATTGCAGGAAATTATGATGATTTCAAGCGATATGACAAGTCATTAGAGCATCTAAATACAGCTTTTTCTATAGCAGAAGAGCTCGCCGATAATATGTTAATTGCTAAAATTCTATTGAACATAGCGAATACATATGATCGACAACAAAAGTACACTGAAGCAATCATACGCTACAGAGAAGTTTTAGACATTATTACACCACGAAGTATTGATATAAAACCAATCACCCTATTTAGTTTAAGTTGGTCGTTGTATAAGTCTAGTCAACATGATGAAGCCGCTCCACTCGTAGAAGATGGTCTTAAGTGCTCCTTAGAGAGAAATGATTCATTGTGTTTGATGTTATTTAAAGCTTTAAAAGCGATTTATATAAATGCTAATGAGAAAGCCATTCAAGAAGTGCTAGATTATTTTGAGGAAAAGCAACTATATGTCTATGTCGAGGCATTTGCTCAAAGTATAGGATTATCTTCTGAAAAAAAGGGGGACTTTGAAAAAGCTGCCGAATATTATAGAAAGGCTCTTAAAGCTCAAAATGATATTCAAAAAGGAGAGTGTCTGTATGATTATTAAAAAATTACTAGTCATTGTATCCATTGTATTGTTAAGTGTTTCAACAGCAGAAACTTTGAAAATCATTGAAACAAAATCAATTCGGAATACAACAATGGAGGAACAACAAAAATCAAATCGAAATACGACTATCATTGATCGAAATACAACCTCTGAAAACGTATAGACAAGATTAAAACAGACTTTAATAGTCTGTTTTTTTATGAAGTAGAATGGCGAATGAATAGTTGGTCAATGTTATACTTATCTCAATAGATATAGGGAGGCATCCACTTTGAAACCTTTTTGGGAGAAAGAAGAAGCGAGTCCTTTCACGTTAGAAAAGATAGATGAGGAAAAAATTCGTGAAGCAGAGGGAAGACTTGGTGTCGCTTTACCTGATACATATAAAAAGCTCATCTTAGAATGGAATGGTGGCTTTACAGTTCGTAATGCGTTTCCAACGGGACAACCGAATTCATGGGCTGAGGATCATGTTCAATTTGACCATCTAAGAGGAATCGCCAAAGATGATGGCATCATGAATAGTTCCCAGTTAAGTGATGAATTGGAGCTGCCGGAGGGACTTGTGATCATCAGCGGAGAGGAAGATACATGGATCGCAATGGATTATCGAAAAACGAAGGAACACCCGCCTATTCACTATTTTGATTTAGAAATGGGAGTCGATTTTAAGCTGGCGGATACTTTCGATGATTTTATTGAGCAGTTATATTCAGCTGAAGATGTGATGGTCGAGGTAGTAGAGATTGATGATGAATCTTCTGAATTATATATAAGTAGAGAAGAGCTTGAACAAATTTTTGAAAGACAAGACCTTCGTCAGCAGAATCTTTTTAAAATGGCACATTATCCGATGGAAGAAATTGAAGAGATTGAATGGTTTTTCGATCGTATGAAACAATGCATCAAACAGATAAAAGATCAAAATGTCTTGTACGAAGCAGCCACGACTGTTCACTCCATTCTTTTGTTAAATCCTGATATGCCAAGGAATGACCGTATCAATAAAGAGCTGCAAGAAATAGCGGAGTTTCTAGAAGATAGTGGAGAGTCTCTTACCACTCTTTTAGGAGAAGACATTCATCCAGTGAAAAAACCATAGTAAAATCAAAAAGCCCTTAAAAGGGCTTTTTGATTTTAGTTTGGGATTTCTTTTTATGTAAAGTGTTGATGATGAATAATGCAATAAAAGAAGTAATGAATGAGAATAAAGTGTAAACAATGGCCCAGCCTAAAAAGGAGGTATTAAAAAGTGTAAATGTCAGGATGAATAATATCATAAAGCTCAAAACTGGCATGAAATAAATCTTTTGTATAAATAATGTGACGATAAATGAAACGACGATAATACTTATTGGAAGCAAGCCGAATGCGAATTCTAAATGAGTCATATCAATTCTCCCTTTAGATTACTTAAATCATTCTATATCTCTAAAAAAACTCATGCTGACTTCTCCCATATGTGGGGATTTTGAGTTTAATTGCGAGAAATAAATTAATGATTTATATCATAACATTATTGATGACATTTATGTATTAATATGGAATGTATTAATAAACTTATTATCTAATGATCTTGAACTCTCCTTACCTAGCTACAGTGATCATCGTACTTGTATTCAGTCTGTAAGTATGCAATTAGCCATCTTACGGAAAGTATTGAGAGTATTATAGAAAAGGTCTTTTTTTATATAGTAGGTTGATTAAAAGCGGTTTTGAATTTTTTTATCTGTCTTGAGGTATGAGTTACAATCTATCCAAAATCCATTAGAATAAAGAAAATGGATAAAGGAGCAACCACATGAATTTCAATTTAAATGAAGCTTTAGATATGTTGAGTCGAACTCCTCACACGTTAGAAAGTCTTTTGTCCGGTTTATCGAAGGATTGGCTTCACAGCAGTGAAGGGGAGGGAACGTGGAATCCGATTGAAGTCATTGAGCATTTGATTGAAGCAGAAAAATTCAATTGGATTCCTCGATTAAATGTGATTCTTGCTGATGGAGAGAATACACCATTTCCTGCGTTTGACCGATACTCTCATTTGAACCAATCTGAAAGACAGATAGAGCAAGCACTATCTGAGTTTCAGCATGTGCGGATGGAGAATGTGGCATACATTCAACGCATGACACAATCAGGCCTTGATTTAGAGAAAAAGGGCGTCCATCCGGAGTTTGGGGTCGTGCAAGTGAGCGAATTACTTTCTGCGTGGGTTGTCCATGACTTCACACATATGTCCCAGATTGTTCGGGTCATGGCGGAACGATATCGAGCCGATGTGGGCCCGTGGAGCGCTTATTTAGGAATTTTGAATAGGAAATAAATGTTTAATGACGCCTAGCGGCCCACTCAGATTGAAGCATGGCATATTGGTATTCATCGACCCAATGCCCCTTCGACATATAATTTTGCAGCAAATGTCCTTCGCGTCTCATTTCTAAACGTTCCAGCACTCGAATGGATTTTTCGTTGCGCACATCTGTAAAGGCAATGATTTTATGTTTGTTCAGTGTCATAAAAATATATTCGAAGATTGAACTGAGAGCTTCATGAATATAGCCCATTCCTTGGTATTCAGGCGCGAGTGTAAAACCTATTTCAACAATTCTTGGCTCACTGTCAAGCGTATGAATGGCGCAATCTCCTATCAGCTGATTGGAGTCAGATAAGGCAATTGCGTATTGAAACCACGTCCCCGGTTGATTAGGTTTTTGTGTCATTTGATGTTGAACAAATGATTCAGCATCTTCGTATGTGTAGTTTTCCCAAGATTGAAATTTTGCTATAGAAGGATTTGCTCGATATTGATAAAATGCTTCAATATCCTGTCTATCAAATTGGCGAATAACAACCCGGTTTGTTCTTGTAAATATGCTGTTTGCATTCTTCATGTGTTTACCTCACTTTTTTTAGTTTGTTCTTGATTTGAAAAAGTCTATCAGCCATTCAGATAGCTGCTGTTGTGCTTTGCTGACAAATCGATCTGCATAATAAATTAATTCCAAGTGACGGACAGGTGCTGGCTCAGCAATAGGAATCGAAACAATATTGGGCCACGTCGAATGTTGTTTTAGTAATCCTCTTGGCTGAATGGTTGCGCCGATTCCCGCTTCAACCAGCTGCAATAGCGAAGATGCAGACCCAACCTCCATGGCAGTGTCCAGTTCAACACCCTGTTCTTTACATACGTCATCTACTAAATCCCTTCCTAGATATCCCTTTGGATACATGACCAACGCATGCTGAGCCAGCTCTTTTAATGTCACTTCACTTTTTTGGGCCAAATCACTTTCTGAATTAACAAATAATTCGTAAGGCTCACTTCCAAGTGGAATTTGAACGAGCCGTTTATCCGCAGGCCCTCGCAGCCCGATGCCGAGATCTACTTTATGCGAAAGGACTTCATCACGAACGAAAATATTTGAATATGCCTTCAGATTGGTTTCGGGGTAAAGTGTTTTAAATTCTACAAAAAGTGGCACCAGCTGAAAATCAAGATCGGAGGGGAGTACTGCGAGACGAACGGTTCCTCGTTTTTCTGATAATAGTTCTTTCATCGCATTTTTTGCATCTCTTTCAGCTTGAAGCATTTTCATGCCATATTGATAAAGAAGCGAACCAGCTTCGGTGGCCACGACTTTTTTGCCGATTCGATCAAAGAGCGGCATCCCAACTTCTGCTTCAAGCAGTCGAATTTGCTGGCTAAGTGTAGGCTGTGATATGCCTAGCTGCTCAGCAGCCTTTGTAAAATGCAAATGATGATATACAGCCATAAAATAGGTAATATGCCGGGTATCCATTTGTCCTCCTTTCATAAACGATAGTCTTTTCCTATCATCATAATACGATTTATTGTATTGATCAATGAATGAAGCAGATTTATACTCAAAGTAACCTTAATAAGATGAGAGAGAAAGAAGGGTATTGATGAAAAAAATATATTATTTAGCCGCTTTATTTTTAGCGGCATTAAACTTACGTCCGATCATTACTTCCGTAGCTTCCATGATGAGCATGATCCAATCGGAGCTTGGCGTAAACGCACTGACAGCAAGTCTTTTGACCACTTTGCCTGTTCTTTGTATGGGAATATTTGCTCCTGTTGCGACGATACTCAGCCGGCGTTTTGGTTTAGAAAGAACGCTGTTTTTCTCAATTCTGCTTATCACGATTGCCACCGCACTGCGTGGTACAAGCCAATCGGTTGCTATCCTTCTCATGACTGCGTTTGCAGGAGGGGTAGGGATTAGCTTTGCGGGTCCTTTATTGTCTAGTTTTATTAAAAAATATTTCCCGAGAAATCCTGGTATCGTCAGTGTGTATTCAATTTCGATGACAATAGGTGCAGCGCTCGCTTCCGGCTTTACCATTCCGATTTATCTGCGCAGTCAGCATCATCTTCCATTTGCATTGTCCTGCTGGGCTATTCTAGGCGTGATTGCACTTATTCTATGGGTCGGTTTAGTTCGCAAAAATGAGCAGAGTGATCATGTAACTTTGCCGTTAAAATTGCCGTTGAGAAACAAAAAGGCCATTCAATTCACCTTGTTCTTTGGCTTTATGTCCAGTATGTTTTATTCTTTGACGGCATGGATTTCACCGATTGCTCTTAGTTTCGGAAACAGTCCGCAATATGCTGCCATGCTCTTGACCATATTTACACTCATTCAGATTCCGGTGGCACTACTCGTTCCAGCGGTCGTTACTCGATTAGGAAAACCGAAATTATTTCTCATCTTATGCAGTCTGTCTGAACTCATTGGACTTATCTTTCTTCTTCTGCCAATGCCGATCTTGCCAGCCGTCATTTTCCTAGGTATGGGTGCAGGTGGATTATTTCCTTTAGCGCTTATGCTCCCGATTATGGAGACGAGTACTCCGGAGGAAGCTGGAACATGGTCCGCGATGTCGCAGATGGGCGGGTACATCGTGGGTGGATTCGGTCCGTTTTTCATAGGTTTGGTTTTCGATCTAAGCGGACATTTTTATGCTTCCATTGTGGCAATGCTTGTCATCGTCATGCTGATGATTGGCGTTCAGTTATCCATGAATCTCGGTAAAAAACGCGAAGTGGGATCCAATTAAAGATAAATTGATCGGCTCTTTTATATAATTGCACAATGGAAATCGCCATAGCCTATTCCTAAATATATAGGCTATGGCGATTATTTTTTTAGAAGCTGCACCTGAACCATTTATCGTGCAAGATATTTTTCAACTTTACGGGTGGCTATTTCTGCAGCTTCCATGATCATTTCACCTAATGTTGGGTGAGGATGAATCGTCATTGCTAAATCTTCTGCTGTAGCGCCAATTTCTATAGAGAGAGCTAGTTCTGATATAAGAGTAGATGCTTCAACACCTACGATTTGTGCTCCTAGAATAAGACCAGATTCAGCATGGGCTACAATCTTCACAAAACCTTCTGGTTCTTTTAATGCAAGCGCTCGGCCATTAATGGAGAACATTGTTTTCCCAATGACAGTCGGAATGGATTGTTGCTTGCAATCCGTTTCGCTTAGTCCAACACTCGCCAATTCTGGACTGGAAAAAACAACAAGTGGGATCGCTTTATAATCTATAATAGAAGGTTTACCAGCGATTGCCTCTGCTGCAACCTTCGCTTCATAGGAAGCTTTATGAGCCAGAGCAGGACCCTCGGTGATATCACCAATCGCATATATGCGCGGGATGGATGTTCTGCATTGTTCATCAATTTCAATACGTCCGTGAGAGGGAATAGACAACCCGATAGAATCAAGACCTAATGTTCCATCTGTATTCGGTTTTCTACCGACAGTAATTAGGGCATATTCCGCTTTCACCGTGTAGCTTTCTTTCTGTTTCTCATAATGAAGATCAATTCCGCTCATATGCTGCTCGGCATCTGTGACGTTTGCTCCTGTAATCAGCGTGATGTTATCTTCTTTCAATTGACGAACGACAGGCGAGACAAGTTCACTTTCAAAGCCAGGCAATACTTGATTGCCACCTTCCAAGATGGTGACTTTTGTTCCAAATCTTGCAAACATCTGCCCTAGTTCAACACCAATATACCCGCCCCCAACTACGACAAGGCTTTTAGGGATCTCGGGAAGGGAGAGTGCTTCAGTGGAAGACAATATACGACCTCCGAAAGGGAGTGATTTAATTTCAATTGGACGGGAACCGGTTGCTAGTATAAGGTGTTTGAAGTTGATTCGCTTTTCACCTTTTTCGGCATGTTGAATGAGCGCTGTATGCTGATCGATCAAGCTTGCCTCGCCTTCCAGTATGGTAACTCCCGCTGACTTTAACAAAAATTGGACGCCTCCCGCTTGTTTTTTCACAACAGCTTTTTTGAACGCTTGAGCTTCCTTGAAAGAGTTGCCATCTTGAAAACCACCCCATTGGGTGCGGAGTTTGAACCGCTCTGCTTCTGCTATTAGCGCCTTTGAAGGGATACAGCCTACATGGGTGCATACTCCACCTAACTGATCACGCTCTACAATCGCTGTCTTCATGCCGAGATGAGCTGAACGTAATGCCGCCACGTAGCCTCCCGGACCTGATCCAATTACTAATGTATCTACTGTTTCTAAATGAATCATTTCTTGCACCTCCAACTTTAAAATATGATGACCATAATATATTATAGTCGTCATATTTTAATGAAGTCAATCCTATCTAGTAAGGAAAGATGGATTTCAGTCAATTGACACAAGATAATATGATGAATATAATATTTTGATAGTCATACTTAGAATCAGTGAAAGAGAAGGAGGTTAGGAAGAGGAATGCCTTACCCGAAAGGTCATAAGTCAAAAGTGAGAGAGCAGATCATTGCAAGTGCTGCACGAGCATTTCGAACAAATGGCGTTCGTAATATCAGTTTGCCATTTATTATGAAAGGGGCAGGTCTAACTCATGGAGGATTTTACGCTCACTTTAAGAACAAGGATCAGTTAGTGATAGAGGCTTTTCATTTTGCTATTACTGATACGATAAAGCTGCTACAAAGTGTTGCAGACAAGAAAGCAGACCAGCCTCGAATTCAGACGATCATTGAATTTTATTTAAGTTCCGTTCACCGTGATCAGATGGAGGTCGGCTGTATACTGCCTGCGCTGGCAGGAGAAATTTCTCAATTATCGCAAGAGGTACGGAAAGCTTATACCGATGAACTGAAACGATTTATGGAGTTTATAGCTGATGCTGGAAACATAGATCTCTCTACGAGTTACGCACTAGTAAGCAGCATGATTGGTACAATCGCTCTTGCACGTGCTGTCAATGATTCGCATTTCAGTGATCAATTGTTACTGGCAGGGATAATGCAGGCAAAACGCGTTCTAGAGGAGAATTAACATTCAAATAAAAACATAGGGGATGTTGCGATGTTGATTAGAGAAGCAAGCATAGAAGATTATCCAGAATTAAGACAAATCTATTTAGAATCCCGACGCCAGAGCTTTCACTGGCTCAATCCAGAAGAACTCAATCTGCAAGATTTTGATCAAGATACGCAGGAAGAGCAAATTTTCTTAGTTGAAGAGAACAATAAAACCCTTGGATTCATTTCTCTATATGTACCAGATCGTTTTATTCACCTCTTGTTTGTACATCCAGAAGCTGCTGGTCAAGGGGCAGGCGATCTGCTGCTCAAACAAGCGATAAAAGTTTTGGGAACACCAGTCACCCTCAAATGTGTCTCCGAAAATCACAAAGCTTTATCTTTTTATCAAAAAAGAGGCTGGAAGGCTGTTGTAGAAGAAGGAGAACCTGGGGCGGAATACTGGGTGCTTATTTATGAATAGAAGTCTTTTTACCTTATTATTCACAGGGCCTTTTATAGGGCCTTTTTGCGGTTTCTTTTCGGTGTCGAATGGTTCATAAAATGATAATATATGTCATTATAGGGAAAATAGAGGAAGGGGTAAGGGCTGATGGAGAAATTGCTTTCTTCTCACGTCGGTTTGAAAATCAATGAATGGTATTATCATATTCAAAGATTTAACGTACCGGACGCCGAAGCATATAAAGAGGAAATCAAATCAATGCTTGATCATATGGAAGAAAATCAAGATTTATTATTGTATTTCTCACTCATGGAGTTCAGACATAAATTAATGCTTGATTACTTGAATCCTTTAGAAAATGGGAAAGAGCGGGCCAACTTCAAGGAGCTCGCAATGAAGATCAAAAGGGACCAAGAGAAATTAACAGGATTACTCGAGTATTACTTCAATTTTTTCTACGGCATGTATGAATTTGAAAACTATGAATACCTAAATGCGATTACCTTCTATAAACGGGCAGAAAAAAAGCTGTCTCTTGTCAGTGACGATATTGAACGGGCCGAGTTCAATTACAAGATGGCTGAAATCTATTACCACATGAAACAAACCCACATGTCCATGCACCATATCGCACAGGCGATACAATGTTATCGAGAAAAAGATACATACACTGTAAGAGAAATACAATGTTCTTTTGTGATCGGATTGAACTATATAGATATGGGCTGCCCCGAAAAAGCAATACCCCATTTTCAACACGCACTAGAAAAAGCCGCCGACAACTCAACAAAACGATTAAAAGGATCAGCACTCTATAATTTAGGGTTGAGTTATTTTCATAATAAAGAAATAGCACAAGCAATTATTCATTTTAATGACTCAATTCGAGCATTTAGAGAACAGGGATACGAACATTTAAATAGAATCTTAGACCCGCTCATTATGTTGTCAAAAGCCTACTTCAAAAAGAAAGAACAGGATTTAGGTATATATGCTTTAAATAACGGCATAGAACTATCTGAAAAGCTGAAAGATCATGTGCTGTTATTGATATTCAAATTTTTAAGGTCACTATACGTTGACAACAATTTTGAGCAGTTGGAAAAAATAATGGAATTGCTAGAAATAAAGTCAATGTATCCTGATCTTGAAGATTTAGCAAAAGATGCTGCAAAATATTATAATGAAATGGGAGATAAAGACAATGCGATGCATTTCTATGAAAAGATTCTTTATTTCCAAACTCAAGTGAAGCGGGGGGACTGATAGTATGAAATTTAAAACATTATCAGTCGTATGCGTGATGATCAGTGTCATCAGTATTGTTGGTTATTTTACATCTGAAGTGACAGCAAGTCATGATGAAGCTAGGAGAGGTCATACTGCAAGTATCGGTTATACTGCTAAATAAAAAGCCCCTTAAGGGCTTTTTATTTTAAAACGGAATATACGCTATGAATAAAGAATATTTTTTCCATAGAAAAGATATTAAGGAGGAAGTAAAATGACAATGTTAAAATCAACATTATTTCGAAGGATTTTCATTATATCTTTTGCTTTAACCTTTATGATTAGCCTGTTCAATATGGCTGTGTTTCCAGGGACGCCAGCGTCTTATTATGTTGGCCTTGTTTGTAAGATGTTGTTTATCAGTTTGTTAAATGGTTTGTTTTTTGGAACAATCATCTATTTGATTGGCGTCTTTCTCGGTGCTAAATCTTCAAAGGAAAATCAATAATAAGTGAGCGGCTAAAAAATTTGATATCTTATGAAAGAGAAAATGAGATTACTTCATGTATGAGCTAGCTAGATCGCAAATCCTCCATATGTATTTTCCATCAAACTTTACATTATTTTTAATATCCTACTGCATTATATTTTAAAGGATGTTACCGTTGGTTGTAAGGAATGATTGGCCAGTCTTCCAATAAAAATTGGAGGGAAATCATGAATTACAAAATTGAAATGTTAACGAATATGAAAATGGTGTATATGAGAAATATAGGATCATATGGCAGCAAAGAGAATTTTGAGATGATGAAGAGATTTAAAAAATGGATTAAGCAACATCATTTAAATGATGAATTAAAGGAATATGGTATATATGGTGTTCCTCAAGATGATCCTGGAAAAATTCCATCAGAAAAATGCAGATACGACCTCATGCTTATGACAAATAGAGATTTCTCAAAAGATCAAATGGTTCAGACTGGTCATTTTGAAGGGGGAACGTATGCTGTGTTTACAGTGACACATACAACCGAAAAAGTTAATTTGTTCTGGAGACAATTGCCCCAAATGATCCAAAACAATCAATTGAACATGCGTCAGGAACCTATCATAGAGCGATATAGAGAAGAAGAAGGCGTGTGTGAGTTCTTACTGCCTATCTTTTAAACACTTTATCGAACTGCAATGAAAACAGACCTCTTATGGTCTGTTTTCATGATAATATATGTTTAAATATTCTACGACTCGCTCCTTTAAATAACGATACTGATCCTCATTCGTATCTTCAAACGCTTCTTCTCGATTTGAAGGTACATCCATATAAACGATTTCCTCTGAGAATTGTGAAGAAGTAAAGTCGATTCTTTTTCCATTCACTACGTTGTAAAAGTGCCATCCGTTGGGTAATGCGGTTTTGTTTATTTTTCCGCCTAAAAGATCATGGACGACTAAAGAAGTGACACCGCATTGTCCATTGGCCGGGTTTTCTTTACTCCATTTTGAACTAGATTGAGAAGACCATGCTTTAAAAAGAGCATCAATGATTTCGTCTGTCGTGTAGAGGTTCCTGATAAAAATCCTTTCTATTTAAAAGCTGAATATAGTATCTGTTTAGTCTATAGTAGATTTTTTTTCGATCAAAATCCAGATGCTATACTATGGCTAA
Source organism: Bacillus sp. PAMC28571 (assembly GCF_014250435.1). Taxonomy (NCBI): domain Bacteria; kingdom Bacillati; phylum Bacillota; class Bacilli; order Caryophanales; family Bacillaceae; genus Bacillus; species Bacillus sp. PAMC28571. Next base: position 994,681 of record NZ_CP060191.1, read on the forward strand.
ACCAATATAACAATGAAGATTCATGACAGGAGGAGCTCGGTGTGGTATTCATCATAGGTATTGTAATCGCTTATATTGTTGCTATTTTAGGCTTTACTGTTTTCGTAGATGTAGGGAATGGGCTGGGAACGGTTTTTAGCATCATCGGTGCAATGGTCATTTTATGGATAGCGGGTAGGCTGCAAAGGCAAAAAGAAAAGAATGATCCAAATATATTATTAGATAAAATGATGATGCTTTTTCAAGAAGACGGGTTTCAGGCTTCAACATACATCTTTTCACAAAATGTGGATAAAGGCTTTGCGATTGATGATGAGCGAAAGGTAATACGCTTAATTACACATCAACCTGGCCGCTCATCTCGAAAATTCAAGTTTGAAGTCACTGAGCTTTCCTTGAAAGAGTTGAAACAAGTTGACATGTTAGAAGATGGTGTGCCGATTGAACAATCTGTTGAGAGTGATAATAATGAAGAGATCTCGACACTTGAATTGAGATTAACTATGAATGATCAGGAATCATCAACGATCACGTTCACCTTTCTGGCATTTGATGTCCCTGTTCGTAAGAGCACTGCCGAATATTTGACTGAACGAGAAAATCTGAAGGAGATTTATCATGAAATTGATTCAATGATGAAATCTGCGGTTTAATAAATGACTGTTCATAAAGAAGAAATCACCATTTGAGGTGGTTTCTTTTTTTATGTCCATCAAGACAAAGCTGGTTCAATCATTGCGGTTGAATGTTTTTCTCAAAAATGAATAAAGATAGACTAGACACGAAAACGAACATTGATATCGAAATGACTGGAGGAAACATACATGCAAAAGCTTTGCAGGGAAGTCTGGATCGAGGTCAATCTTGACGCGATTAAAAGAAATATCGAAGCCATTCAAGCGCATATTCCAAGGAAAAGCAAGATCATGGCTGTCGTAAAGGCGAATGCTTATGGACACGGTTCAGTTGAAGTAGCGCGGCAAGCACTAGAAAGCGGTGCGACAGAGCTTGCGGTTGCCAGCTTGGAAGAAGGCATTGTATTGCGGAGAGCAAAAATTGAAGCACCGATTCTGGTCCTTGGATTTACCCCGCTCGACTGTGTGAAAAGGGCTGCAGCCTGGAGAATTGACCTCTCCGGCCTTCGAGAAGACTGGATTGTTCAAGCAAATGAGATCTTAGCGGAAGAAGAAAGTCAGCATCGCCTTGGGATTCATGTCAATGTTGACACAGGGATGGGACGATTAGGTGTACGGACAAAGGAAGAGCTGTTAGAGGTGGTGGAGGCGCTTGAAAAGAGTGAAAACCTGAGGTGGGATGGAATATTTACGCATTTCTCCACTGCGGATGAGCCTGACCCTGATTTCACACTGCTGCAGCACAGCATTTTTATTGATTTTCTTCGTTTCTTAAAGAAACAAGGCATTACTTTGCCCACGGTACATATGAACAATACAGCGGCTGCCATCGCATTTCCTGAATTTAGCGCAGATATGATACGGCTAGGCATCGGACTTTATGGACTGTATCCTTCGCAATACATTGAGAGTTTAGATGCTGTTCAGCTAGAGCCCGCTCTCAGTTTAAAAGCAAGGATTGCGTTCGTGAAGGAAATGGTGACAAAGCCAAGGACCGTCAGCTATGGGGCAACCTATGTAGCCAAACCTGATGAAGTTATAGCAACTATACCAATCGGTTATGCAGATGGGTACTCACGAGCATTATCCAATCGAGGATTTATGCTTTTCCGTGGAAAACGAATGCCGATTGCTGGCCGCGTCACCATGGATATGACCATGATCAGTTTAGGAGAAATGAAAGCAAAGCAAGGCGAAGAAGTCGTCATATATGGTCGTCAAAAGGGCGGAGAAATTTCTGTCGATGAAATCGCCGAAATGCTCAATACGATCAACTACGAAGTCATCGCCACCTTAAGCCGCCGCGTCCCAAGATTTTACCGTCGAGGCGGGAAGATTATTAAAATATCGACACCGGTGATGTATGTGTGATCTCAATTTAAGCACACTGCAAAATTCGATTAGCCCCCTTTACATGGCAAGGGGGCTAACTTTCACGACTTAAGCACGATACTCTTTATCTAAAATAAGAATTGGTTTAATCGTAGATCCATTTTTAGAATCTTCAAAGGCTTGTTCAATATCTTCTAATTCGTAGAATTTTGCTAGTTTCTCAACTGGGAATTGTCCATTTTTAAAGAACTTCACTAGTTTAGGAATAAGTAGTTGTGGAACGGCATCCCCTTCTATCACACCTTTTAACGTGAGAGCATTGATCATTAGGTCATTTGTTACATTAAATGTTAAATCGCGCTTTCCTACTGCTACTGTTGCACAAGTCCCTTTGACACGCAGGCAATGAAGGGCAGCTAGAGTGACTTCTGGTACACCAGTTGTTTCAAATGAGTAATGTGCACCTTTGCCTTCTGTTATTTCCTTAATTTTTTCAGCTGGATTCTCATGCTTACTGTTGACGATATGTGTTGCACCTAATTCTTTTGCTAACTCAAGGCGGCTATCATGAATATCAACGGCAATAATCGGATCACAGCCAGCGATTTTTGCTGCCATTAACCCACTTAAACCAACAGCACCTGTACCGAACACTACAAAGCTTGTACCTGGTGCTGGAGCAAGTGAATTTAAGACAGTACCGCTCCCGGTCATTAAGCCGCATCCGAATGGGCCTAAATAACGTAAATCGGTTTCTTTGTCTACTTTCACCACATTTTTCTCATCAACCGTGGCATATGTACCAAATGACGATTGACCAAAAAATTGCGATACATCTTGGTGATCATGTGTATGAAGTGGCGTTTCATTATGCTTATTACGACCAGAGAAATTCAAAGGCATCATGTTCTCACATCCACCTGCGTTCCCATCTAAACAATTATGACAATGACCACAATAAGAGAAACCTAGTACAACGTGGTCTCCTTCTTGAACGGTTGTGACATTAGAACCTGCTTTGACTACAATGCCAGAGCCTTCATGTCCTAATAAAGCAGGACGTGGGACAGGAAGCGTTCCATCTAATACTGTCGCATCAGTATGACAGACGCCAGATGCAACAATTTTGACGAGCACTTCATCTGCTTTTGGGTCATCTAGTAATAACGTTTGTTTCTCGAAATCTTTTTCATTTGTTGTGACCATCGCTTGAATTTCCATATCATGTGCCCTCACTTTGTATAGTATAATATTTAATAAAGTTAGATCAAATGTCACAAAAAATTCATTTCTTTATGACTAATTTGATTGTAGGACGAAAGATTTTTCGTTTCAATCAGCAAAAAAACTTTTTTGTATAGGTTTTCAACACACAGGAATTTATGTATCTCTAATCAACATTTTTTAAAAAGTGTCTAAAGGAGGGGCCAATGATCAAAAAAGAGGATCGCCGTGTTGAGCGAACAAAAGAAACACTTCGGCAAACATTCAAAATACTAGTAAAAGAAAAAGGATATTCGCACGTAAAAGTAAAGGATATTGTGGAAAATGCAAACTATAATCGGACGACGTTTTATGTGCATTATGAAAGTAAAGATGAACTAGCAGCAGATTTTATTTATCGGGAAATGGAAGATTTCGAATATGAATTTTGTAAGCCGACTCGTGAAAATCCCCTGTTAGACTTAACTCGCATGAAACCAGAGGGCACCTATGTATTTCAATATATCGTCGAAAATCGAGACTATTATGATTTATTAGTTATGGAAGACCGCATCCCGCAAATACAAGAACAATTGCTTAAGAAAATACAATACATCTTCCAAAATAGAATGTCGTTTGTGAGTGATCAGTATGCAGAAATCAACGACAGTTATTTTATCCAATATCGTTCATACGGCATCTTTGGTTTTATCATTGAATGGATTAGAAATGACTACAATGCGTCCCCCTCTGAAATGGCACGCCGCATTATCAATTTATTATATAATCAATCCTCACTCATGATTGAGCTGAAGAGCGATGAACCGATTATTAAAACGTGATGTTTAGAACATATCTTCATCACACCACATATTTAGATGATTGAATGAGTGATTTTTGGTTTCATTTGATTTTTAAAGTGATTCATCTTAATTTCTTTAAATTGTAAACTTTGTAAAAAAACGAACGATAAAAGGAGGGAATATAACGAGTTGGAGGAATAGGAAATGAAAAAAAGATTTTTATTATTCATCACGGTACTTCTGTTATTGAGTACCCTTAGTCCATTCAAATTAAATGCAGTGGAAAATTCAACTGGATGGACGAAACGAGCTGATCTACCAGAAGAACGTATAAATGCTGGTGTGGGAGTTGTTGATGGAAAGATTTATGTGTTTGGTGGAGCAAGTGAAAAAAATAAATTAAACAACCAAACATTTATGTATGACCCTAAGAAAGATGTGTGGGAAGAGAAAGCAAGTATGCCAAGATATAGAACAGGTGGAACATATGCTACTGTAGGTAAAAAAATCTATTTAATAGGCGGGATTAACGAAGATACTAAAGTAGCCTATAATACGATTGATATTTATGATGCAGAACTTGATCAGTGGGCTGAAGAACCGATTCAAATTCCAAGAGACCCTGTATTTTCAACTTATAGCAAGGGAACTTTGTACGCAGTTGCAGTGAAAGAGAATATATATATTGTCTCTTCAAAAAACTCTTATAAAAATAATGTCTATCAATTCAATACTGCCACTGGTGAATGGAAGAGCTTGGACTCATCGGCTTTACCATCTCGAAATGGAAGAGCCATTTCTGCAATTGACGGCAAAATATATGTTGCAGGTGGAGAAAATTCGATCGGGCATAGTAGAGAAAGATCTTTGTTCCAGTATGATATTTCATCAGATAAATGGAGTAAATTAAAAGATAGTGACTTAACCTCATATGTATTTGAACCGGCCTACGAAACATATAATGGAAAATTCTTCGTTATTGGTGGACAGCGGACTGGTGATCGTTCAAGTGAAATACTGAATAAAGTTCAAATTTTCAATCCAAAAGATGGTCAATTTAAAAATTCAGCGTATGATTTACCAGAAGGTAGAGTATCAGCTGTCGCGGCAATTGTTGATGATCAATTGTATGTCATTGGCGGACGTAACTACTCATATTATATGGGGAATTTTTCTGCAAAAAGTGATTACAAATCAGTGATTTCTATTCCATTAAGTGACTTGCAAATAACTGAAGATGAAGCAAAGCCAGATGAAGATGCAACAGAAGAACCAAAAGATCAGGACGGAACAAAACCTGGTGATGGATCCACGGAAGAACCGAAAGATCAAGACGGAACAAAACCTGGTGATGGGTCCACGGAAGAACCGAAAGATCAAGACGGAACAAAACCTGGTGATGGGTCCACGGAAGAACCGAAAGATCAAGACGGAACAAAACCTGATGATGGGTCCACGGAAGAACCGAAAGATCAAGATGGAACAAAACCTGGTGATGGGTCCACGGAAGAACCAAAAGATCAGGATGGAACAAAACCTGGAGAAGAAACTGCGAAAGGTATACTTTCTATAACCATGATCAACGGGCTGCAAAAGGATTATCTGCTTTCAATGAAAGAAATCAACGATTTTCTTAACTGGTACAAAGAAAGAAGCTTTGGTATTGGTATGAACTTCTATGAAATCAATGATGAACACAATAAAGGTCCTTTCATAAGTAAGAAGGATTATGTCGTATACCAAAATATCTTAATGTTTGATATCAAGCAATACTGAAATTCATAAATGATAAAGCTGCTGAAAGAGATCAGCAGCTTTAATTTTTATAAAATTGTTAAATTTAGGATTAACGTCATGAAAAAATGTGATATCTTTTAAAAAATCTGCTAAACATCCTATAACCACATCCGATAATAGAATTGTCAGGGTTGATAAGCCCTAGAATAAAGGACTTTTTTCAGACAAGGACGTCTGTCAGGTCCCACATACATGGAGGTAATAGGAAATGAGAATTAACCACAATATCGCAGCACTTAACACATTAAACCGTTTGTCTGCAAACAACGGTGCGAGCCAAAAGAACATGGAGAAACTTTCTTCTGGTCTTAAAATCAACCGTGCAGGAGATGACGCAGCAGGTCTTGCGATCTCTGAAAAAATGCGTGGACAAATCCGCGGATTAGAAATGGCTTCTAAAAACGCACAAGACGGTATCTCTCTTATCCAAATCGCTGAAGGTGCATTAACTGAAACTCACTCAATCCTTCAACGTGTTCGTGAACTAGTGGTTCAAGCTGGAAACACTGGTACACAAGACGATACAGACCTTGGTGCAATTCAAGAAGAGATTGATGCTCTAGTACAAGAAATCGGAAATGGTACTGATAAAAACGGTATCTCTGATCGAACTGAGTTCAACGGTAAGAAGTTGTTAAATGGCGATTTTGCTAATGGAACAGCTACTTTAACTTTCCAAATCGGTGCTAACGGAACTCAACAATTATCAGTTAACATTGAAGCAATGTCTGCTGACAAACTTGGAACAGATCCAACTGATGCAACTAAAACAGTATCTGCGCTTAAAGTAACTGATTTCGCAACAACTGCTGCTAATGCTGCAGGTGGATTTGACGAGCAACTTCAAATCGTTGATGATGCAATCAAGCAAGTATCTACCCAACGTTCTAAACTTGGTGCAGTCCAAAACCGTCTAGAGCACACAATCAACAACCTTGGTGCTTCTGGTGAAAACTTAACAGCTGCTGAGTCTCGTATCCGTGACGTTGACATGGCGAAAGAGATGAGTGAGTTCACAAAGAACAACATTCTTTCTCAAGCGTCTCAAGCAATGCTTGCACAAGCGAACCAACAGCCACAAAACGTACTTCAATTACTACGTTAATGAAAAGCCCCTTAAGGGGCTTTTTTTCTTGATAACTTACTACTTAGATTGTATAAGTTAAACTAGATATAAAAGGTTGGTAAATTAATAATAAAATTAAGACTAAAGATGTGAAAATGCTAAACTTTCTATGTAATTATCCGATATTTTAAATGTCGGGGCATCTAAGCCCTAGAATAAAGGACTTTTTTCAGACAAGGACGTCTGTCAGGTCCCACATACATGGAGGTAATAGGAAATGAGAATTAACCACAATATCGCAGCACTTAACACATTAAATCGTTTATCTGCAAACAACGGCGCGAGCCAAAAGAACATGGAGAAGCTTTCTTCTGGTCTTAAAATTAACCGTGCAGGAGATGACGCAGCAGGTCTAGCGATCTCTGAAAAAATGCGTGGTCAGATCCGCGGTTTAGAGATGGCTTCAAAAAACGCACAAGACGGTATCTCTCTTATCCAAATCGCTGAAGGTGCATTGACTGAAACTCACTCAATCCTTCAACGTGTACGTGAATTAGTGGTTCAAGCTGGAAACACTGGTACACAAGACGATACAGACCTTGGTGCAATTCAAGAAGAGATCAAGGCGCTTGTTGAAGAAATTGGCAATGGAGCAGACAAAAATGGTATTTCTGATCGTACAGAATTCAACGGAAAGAAACTACTTGACGGTTCTTTCAGCGCAGCTGGTGCTACACCAAAATCATTAACTTTCCAAATCGGTGCTAATGGCGCGCAACAGTTATCAGTTAACATTGAAGCAATGTCTGCTGACAAACTTGGTGCAGTTGATCCCGGTACTGGTGATTTAGTAGCAAACCAAGCTGTAGCAGATATTGATGTTACAAAATTTGCAGCAAACGCAGCTGATGCAGCTGATGTTGGTTTTGATGCACAATTAGGAATTGTTGATGGAGCCATCAAACAAGTATCTACTCAACGTTCTAAACTTGGTGCGGTTCAAAACCGTCTAGAGCACACAATCAACAACCTTGGTGCTTCTGGTGAAAACTTAACAGCTGCTGAGTCTCGTATCCGTGACGTTGACATGGCGAAAGAAATGAGTGAGTTCACTAAGAACAACATTCTTTCTCAAGCGTCTCAAGCAATGCTTGCACAAGCGAACCAACAGCCACAAAACGTACTTCAATTACTACGTTAATGACAGGCCCCTTTATGGGGCTTTTTTTTTATGCTTTATTCTTCGCGTTTTCTCCAGTCTTATGATTCTTAAACCCCTGTTATAAATCATGAAAAATGACCTTTAAATTTGGCATACTCTAGCGAAACGATCATAGTGAATGAGACTTTATTCTTATTTATTCCTTTTTTGTTAAACATTTTCCATTAAAGTTCGATAAATGGATTGTAAGGCTTACAAAAAAATTCTAATTTAGAACTTTTGGATAAGGACGTCCAATTGGTTCAAACACACGGAGGTCATTTAAACATGAGAATTAACCACAATATCGCAGCACTTAACACATTGAACCGTTTGTCTGCCAACAATGGTGCAGGTCAAAAGAACATGGAAAAGCTTTCTTCTGGTCTTAAAATCAACCGTGCAGGGGATGACGCAGCAGGTCTAGCAATCTCTGAAAAAATGCGTGGACAAATCCGCGGATTAGAAATGGCGACGAAAAATGCACAAGACGGTATTTCTCTTATTCAAACTGCTGAGGGAGCATTGACTGAAACTCACTCAATCCTTCAACGTATTCGTGAACTAGTCGTGCAAGCTGGAAACACAGGTACTCAGGATGATACAGATCTAGGTGCGATTCAAGAAGAAATTGATGCGCTAGTCCAAGAAATTGGTAACGGCACAGATAAGAACGGTATTTCTGACCGTACTGAGTTCAACGGAAAGAAACTTCTTGATGGTACTTTTGCTGCTGAGCCAGAAGGCGGAGAAGCGAAAAAGCTTACTTTCCAAATTGGAGCTAACGGTGCGCAGCAATTATCAGTTCATATTGAAGCAATGTCTGCTGATAAACTTGGAGTTGAGGATAAAACAGTTTCTACTATTAAAGTAACTGATTTCGCCGAAATTGCAGCAGATGAAGAAGGTGGATTTAACGACCAATTAGCAATCATTGATGGAGCGATCAAACAAGTTTCAGACCAGCGTTCTAAACTTGGTGCCGTCCAAAACCGTCTAGAGCACACAATCAACAACCTTGGTGCTTCTGCTGAAAACTTAACAGCTGCTGAGTCTCGTATTCGTGACGTTGACATGGCGAAAGAAATGAGTGAGTTCACAAAGAACAACATTCTTTCTCAAGCATCTCAAGCAATGTTAGCACAAGCAAACCAGCAGCCGCAAAACGTACTTCAATTATTACGTTAATGAAAAAGCCCCCTTTAAAGGGGCTTTTTTTTGTTTCAATCGAATGACAGCAGGTGCTCTAGACGAAAGTCAGGAACTGCTTCATGGAAAAAAGCTCGGTTGCCTTCATCGTTCTTTTGATCCCATTGCTTCCACCATTCGGCGGTTTCTCCTGAGGTGTCAGCTTGAATCATGTCGTTCAGCTGTTCTAAGTTGATGATTTCTCTCGGTTCTGTTAAGAAAGAATGCATCCGGTGATACGCTTCAAGTCGTTTAGGCTGTTTTGTGACAATGGCGTATTGTACGTAGCGATTTAAAAATTCCTGTACGAACGTCAAGTGGGGGATGGTTGTTTCTCCTTTTAACTCGACACCGTCCCACGCCATATCAGCAATTGCACAAAGCCACCAGCCAAGTTCACTCGCTTGCTGCATTTGTTGTAATGTGTCCTTTTCAAAAGACAGCCGCTCATTTTTTTGTGCTTGTTTGAGCATTCGGTCAAGAGTTTGTGCTTCGAGGGCTGCCTTTGTCATGCCCTGCCCATGAATGGGATCTAACGTACACAAGGCATCGCCCATCACCAATAATCCACTTGGCCAATCCTGCATATGTTCATAGTGATGTCTCACGCAAGAAGGGACTCTAAATCCTTTTGGATTTGTAAAGGGCGTTAAATGGGAGATGGCTTCTGCTATCGCGGGATCGCTCAGTGCAGCGGTTTCTGAATCAAATTGATCTGCATCCGTTGTTGGATAATGTGAACCGCCAGCTGCAGAAAGAAGCACAGCTACTAAATCATGATCAACCCGTTCAAACAGTCCTGTTGGGATTTGCTTGTCTGGCTGGCCAACTACAACCATTGATTGCAGGGATGGCGCACCTGATGGTATTTGATAATATCTTGTGCTGTAGCCTAGAAACACACTTAACTCATCAGTCTGTGGCAAGGTTAATCCAGCGTCTTTCAACCATTTTGGCAACTTAGACATTCTTCCAGACGTATCGATCACTAAGTCTGCTTTCATTTCATGAAGGCTACCAGGTTTTACTTGCCGGTCCTTCACGATAAGCCCCATGACTTGATTAGTTCCCTCTTTAAACTGAAGGGAGATGGCTTCATGTTTTTCTAAAAACTGCACACGTTCCTCTGTTACCATTCTTTGCATCAATACCCACTCTAGCATTGCTCGTCTTGTGACGGCAGTTTCTTCTGTATCAGTGAGCGTTAACTCGCCATCTTTTGTGATAAATCGAGAGGTTTGATGCATGGTATTAAATCCGCCCATTGCCAGTAACTCTTTTGTATAACCAGGGAATAGACGTTCAACGATTTGCTTGCCAAGTGGCAGCATTCTATGTGGATGAAAGGCTTGAGGAGTGCCGAGACGATTCTCAGGAGAGTCTGGCAGTTCATCCTTTTCAATAATCAAAACTTGATGATAAAACGTTGATAAAACTTTTGCAGCGAGCATCCCGGTGATACCTCCACCAATGACGATTGCCCGCTCATATTTCATAGGTTGTGTCACAACATGCGCCTCCAATGAATACACAAAATGGTTACATGACCATTTCATCATATGTTGATTCATTAATTATAGCAAATATACGTTTGAATATAGAAAGGAAAGTACTTCTTTTTACTCGTAAATATGAAGAATTTCTTCTAATCATCATGATTATTTTAAAAAGTAACTATTAATTTAAGAAGAACGACCGATAAACTATATAAGGGGGTAGAGAAATTGGATATACTACAGAGTATTGTGACAGCAGCACCTTATATGATGCAGATTTTAAAAAACGAAGTGACGATGGGTGTCATTGATCGAGAGAAATTCTTGCTGTATTTGCCATCGAAAGATGTGGATTTTCAAATTCGTGCTGGAGAACTCATTAAACCAGATGATTTAAATATGAAAAAAGCGCTCAGAGGTGAAACATCAAGTACGTTTGTACCTGAATCGGTCTATGGAATACCGTTAAATGCAATGGGTCTGCCAATTTTTGATGAAAATCAACAAGTGATTGGTGCACTCGCTTTAGGTTTTCCGCTTAAAAATCAATTAGAGCTTGAAGCGTATATGGAGTCATTAAATGACATCATTCATAGTATTCAAGAAAAGGTGCATGTGGTGGCGGCGCATTCGGAGGAGCTTTCTGCGACAAGTGAGGAAATGACCTTACAAACGCAGCAAACACTTGAAAGCTCGAAAAAAACATCTGATATTACAAAAATGATTAAGGGCATTTCGAAACAAACGAGTTTGCTAGGATTGAATGCGTCAATCGAAGCAGCCAGAGCAGGAAAAGAGGGGGCTGGATTTAGTGTTGTAGCCAGTGAGGTTCAAAAGCTTTCAAGTGAAACTTCACGTGCAACAGAAAACATTGAAAGTTCACTGCAAGGAATTTCCTCTAATATACATACATTACTTGAGAGTATGGACCATATGAAAGGTTCATCATCAGAGCAGGCTTTACTTGTGACAGAGTTTAGTGAAATTGTGGAACGACTGACGAGCGTAAGTAAAGAAATGAAAGAATTCATGCAGCATGTGATGTCAACGTAAAAAACGAATCCAAGAGGGATTCGTTTTTTTTGATACGCTATTTTCTTTTGTTTCGGTCAAAGCGATAATCGTATGTTTCTCCTTTTACCACATTTAAAAATTCATGTCCAATTTGAACAAGCTGTCCATTTTTCCATTTGATGAGAGGGTCTTTATCAGGGTATTTCCAGTAAATCGTTTTCTTTCGGTGGGTGAGTTTGTTTTCAATCTCTGCTCTAACTGCGTTCTCCTTTAGTTTCCCTCCGCTATGTCGATAGGTGTTGATGATATATGTTCCGTCAGGTGATGTCATCGAGCGGATAAAGGTTCCGTGAGATACGCCTTGAAGAGAAAAACATTTCCAGTAAATGATGCCAGCGAAGCTAAGGATTAAGATGACAAAGGTGATGGTGGTTTTCTTTTTTAACATGAATTCCTCCAGATGTAGATCACAATATTTCTAATTTATGAGAGAGAATGCAAAAAGATTCATATAGTCCAAAAGTTCTATTCATTTCAATTATCGGTCATTTTTTCTCAAAATTCAACAGATAGCCGAAAAGATAAGGAAAATTTAAGGATGTATTAAGTCGATAGGTCATGCGAAATCCCTTTACAAAAGAATTTAAGATCAGTAGACTTATGCTCATATAGAGAAATGGGGAAGATGGAATGACGCAAATCATTGATACATATCAAAGTTATGAAGAGCTTTCCGCTCATGAAAGAGAGGGAATCGACTATCAAATTCTTCACGAGCGGAAAGGAGATCAGCTTTTGGTTTTGTCCCCTCATGCTGGGGGAATTGAATCTGGCGTGAGTGAGCTCATTCATGAAATCGCAAGTGATGATTCTATGTATTTATTTGAAGGTCTTAAAGTGAAAGGCAATCATGTGCTTCATATTACAAGCACACGTTTCAATGAGCCGGTCTGCCTTTCTCTAGTGCATGCCCATCATTACACGTTTGCGCTCCATGGCTACGGGGAAACGGAGGTGCTTCAAACATTAGTGGGCGGGACAGACAGAGAAAAAGCGGCAGAAACAGTGAAACGTTTAACGCTTAATGGATTTCCCGCAGTGCTGCTATCTGAATCTGATCGCTATTCTGGAACACACCCTCACAATATTAATAATCAATGTCTAACCGGAAAAAGTGTACAACTTGAAATCAGTCAGGCGCAAAGAAGAGCATTCTTTCAAGACTTCAGACGGCGCTATCGCCGTGAAACGCAAAATGAGCAATTTTATCGGTACACAAATGTACTCAAGCAAGTATTAAATCTTTATGGATAAACCCTGTCGCCCTATGCAGAAGAGGCTTACGTTTGATAAACAGCTTCTTTTTCCGCGACCTTCTCGGCTTTCATTAAATAAGATGTAAACTCTTGTTGGAAGCGAATGCCTGCTTTCCGCTGTTCGAACAAGGCGAGCCGCTTTTCAGCGAAAGCCCAGGTGACGTGAAATGTTTGCGCAATGTGCAAAATGGCTTGCTGCCGAAGGTGTGGAAGCTTCATTTGCATCAGCATAAAGGTCGGCACACAAAAGTGATACATGAATTGTTTAGCCTGAAACTCTTGCAGTTCTCGAAAGAGTTTGTGCATCTTGAAATGATTGCCTGCATGCTTCAGCACATGACAAAGCTCGTGGGCAAAATCCTGCCATTGTTCCTCTGACGATAGAGATCTGTTTAATATAATACTGTAAAGACCTTGATGTTTGATCATCATGCTGCCAGTATCCTCATAGTGGACCCATACATGAAATTCAGAAGCGATCCTTTGCATGTCTCTATAAGCAGGACCGCTTATTTGTAATTTGGCATATAACCGCTTAATCTCTTCTTCTAAATGGGTTAAAAAACCAGTCATTTAAAAACCTCCAAGCAAACGTATGTTCTGTTTTTGGCGTAAAAGAAAAGTCCATATAGGACTAAATAGCTAATGAAGCTATTACTTACTTTTAATATCGGCTTATTTTTAACAATTTTAACATAAAATCAAGGAAAAATGGAATTAATTCCTGTTTTTTTCTTCATTTTTGCGTTTTCCATTACTAAAAAGAGTGGATTGAATTCAAATTTTACCATAGTCTTCTCACTAAAACAAACACAAGTTGTCTTACGAACGCCACCAATTGATGAGAAAGATCAATTCAATTTAGCAAAAGGGAGTGCAGAACATGGTAGAAATTTATCAAGATTTTATTCCAGTTGGAAACGGGAACCGCCCAGGATACGCCATGACACCGATGTATGTGACGGTGCATAACACAGCAAACACGTCAAAGGGAGCGGATGCAAAAAGTCATGCGGCATATGTGAAACGCCCAACGACAGCGGAAAGCTGGCACTTTACAGTGGATGATCATGAAATCTTTCAGCATCTGCCGTTAAATGAAAATGGCTGGCATGCAGGGGACGGAAATGGAAATGGGAACAGAAAGTCGATCGGGATTGAAATTTGTGAAAATGAAGATGGGAATTTCCAGCAAGCGGTCAAACATGCGCAATGGCTCATTCAAAAGCTGCTGAAAGAGCATCATATTCCACTAGCGAATGTGGTCACACATCAGCACTGGTCTGGAAAAACATGTCCGCGTCTGCTTCTCGCTACATGGGATGAATTTAAAAAAGGAATTGAAACGGCAGGAGACCCTGAAACGGTCATCACGTATGTCGTCAAAAGCGGGGATACGTTAACGAGTATTGCCAAAGCTCATGACGTCACAGTTCAAGATCTTCAGAAGTGGAATAACATTAGCGACCCGAACAAGATTCAAATTGGACAGGTTCTCAAAATTTATCGAAATGATGGAAAAATGATGTATGAGCTGCCAGATGGGATTTTAAAGGTGACTTCGCCTCTAACGAAGGGAGAGCACGTACGCCTCGTCCAAAAAGCGCTTGCTGCTGTTTATTTTTACCCTGATAAATCGGCTGCAGATAAAGGCATCGATGGTGTTTACGGAGAAAAAACGGCGAATGCCGTAGCGCGCTTTCAGCTGGTGAACGGTCTGACAAGTGATGGGGTATACGGTCCTAAAACGAAGGAGAAGCTGCTTAAACTGTTAAATCAGTGAGTGTTTCTGTTTGTATGATTGGATGGCTGTTTCACTCTTTTCAATTAAACGCTTAGTATATGGGGATGGCTGATATTCAGCAAACTGAACATATCTCAGTTGTTTGATTTTCTTTTTCATTTTGGCACCTCAATCGTTGCAGCGTATAGTGTATTGTATGCAAGTCTATGTGAAAATGGAAGCAGGACGCGGATTTCGTTCCGCGTCCTTTAGTGTAATCAAGCCTTTTTATTTTTATACTCATCCAGAAGCTGTTCATTCTTTTTAAAAATTCGCTCAGTATGGGGGCTTACCTTATAATCGGCCATACTGATATGGCGTTTTTTCTTTAAAATCTTAAAAGGGTTTTTCTTAGGATTGTTGTTATCCCCTTGAAGTGCGTGGTCCATCTTCATCACCTTCCTCTTCGTCAGGCAAGATTAGGTCATAAATTGTTGTAAGTGATGTCATTAATAAATAGTCGAACTCCGTGACAATCTCATCGGAGGTGAGCTTAATGACAAAATGAGCATCTGCTACAGAAAATGGGATGAGCACCAAATGACCGAAATCATCGTAATATACTTCCTGCCTGTCAAGCTTCGCCTGAATAAGAGCCCGCTGGTCAAGTGTCCGAAGCAGGTCGTCTTTTTGTTCCTGCATATCGTATGGACAAAGCACCGCTTGAATATTCATCTTGTCGGCAAAAGAATAAATCAGCCGCTCAATTCCCTCTATATATGCCTCTACACTTCCATAATATACATGGATCGGTTCATTTTTCAATAGGTATTGGTACGTTTTTAGTTTATTGAGGTAAGAATGAAGCAGATCGTTATTTTGTTCAAGGAGTTGATGGGTGTCGGTTTCCAGCTCATGATTTCCGAGTTTCTTAATATAGGAGCTAAGAAAGATGAAGGCATCAGTTAATGCGAAAAATACGGCAATGATCAAGTAGTGCATCCAATCGGTGAAGATAGAAGAAGGGTCATTTGTCCAGTATACAACAGCACCCGCTACATAAATCCAATACCACGTTTTACGAATGGCAAACATCTTTTCTTTTACTTTTTGTTCAAAGCGCCAAACCGCAAATACATACACAGCCAGAGCACCTAGCAATAACCATACAGTCAATTGAAAAAATAATAGCATGTTCTTCTCTCCCATAGACAGATGAATACTTGTTTATTTCTATGGATATGATTGGAAACCCTGCTTCATGAAAAAATGTCCTGCAGAAGAAGGGTTTTAAGTGTACGGGCAAATAAAAAAAGACCTGTCAGACAGGTCTTTGATATTAGAGAATCGCATTTAACACAAAGTATATAAGAGCTCCTAGAGTTCCTGAAATCGGTAATGTAATTACCCAAGTGACAAGCATACGTTTTGCCGTACCCCAGTTAACCCCTTTGACTCTGTGTGCAGAACCTACACCTAGAATAGAAGATGAGATAACGTGAGTCGTACTAACAGGTAAGTGAATAAACGTCGCACCGAAGATAATAGCTGCACCCGTTAAGTCGGCAGATACTCCGTTTACTGGACGAATTTTCATAATTTTACCGCCGACTGTTTTGATAATCTTCCAGCCGCCGATAGAAGTACCGAGTCCCATTGCAAGCGCACAAGAGAATTGTACCCAGAAAGGAATGTCGTCTGTTGTATGCAAATTACCTGCAATTAAAGCCATCGTAATAATTCCCATCGCTTTTTGCGCATCGTTTGTCCCATGGGTATACGATTGCAGTGCAGCCGTTAAAATTTGAACACGTCGGAATTGTTTATTTGTTTTTGCGAGATTGTTGTTTCTAAATATAATTTTGATAATGGTATACACGATATATCCCAATACGAAAGCTAGGATAGGTGAAAGCAAAAGTGCTTGAATGATTTTAATGAATCCCGAATAGTTTAAAGCGCCAAAACCGGCAGAGGCAATAACCGCACCTGCAATTGATCCGATTAATGCATGTGAAGAACTACTCGGAATCCCGTAATACCAAGTAAGCAAGTTCCATGTGATAGCGGCAATTAAAGCAGCCAAGATCACAACAGAGCCGTTTTGAAGTGTAAATGGATCTGCGATGTCTTTTGTAATGGATTTTGCCACACCTGTAAATGTCATTGCTCCTAAGAAGTTCATGAACGCTGCCATGATGATCGCATGTCTGGGCTTTAATGCCTTCGTTGAAACTGAAGTCGCAATGGCATTTGCTGTATCGTGGAACCCGTTAATGAAATCAAAAGCAAGTGCACAAATGACAATAAGTATGGTAAGGATGAGTAATGTGTCCATGTTTAACTAACCCCGTTACGCATTCTTCATAATGATTGTTTCTAGATTGTTGGCAACACTTTGACAGGAATCTGCGATTTCTTCAAGTGTTTCGTAAATTTCTTTGTATTGAATCACTTTAATTGGATCTGTTTCTTTTCCAAACAAGTTCTTTAATGATTTACGATGAAGATTGTCACAATTATGTTCAATCTCTTTAATCTTGATTGCGTGCGGATGAATATCTTTCAAGCGATTTTCAGCTAGTAGATCAATTGTGATTAAAATTTCTTTCGCACACTCTCTGATGTAGTGGCTGAATTTGTCGATATGTTCGTCAGAGCTTGTAATTGAGTAAATTTCTAATGTTGCGGAAAAGTGCTCAATTCCATCTAAAACATCATCGAGGCTATTCGTCAATTGAAGAATGTCTTCACGTTCAATCGGTGTAATAAAGGCTTTGTTCAGCTCTTTAATCATGGTATGAACATGATTATCACCTTTTGTCTCATATTCCTTCAATGTGTCAGAAAATTCTTTCAGAGTGGTTTGATTTGTTACTTTATAGCTAACAAAATACTCAGCAGTTTCATCTAAATTTTTAGCAATTTCCGTTAACAAGACGGAAAACTTGTCTTTTTTCCTTTTTAACATGTAAAAACCCTC
This sequence comes from Bacillus sp. PAMC28571, assembly GCF_014250435.1. Lineage (NCBI taxonomy): Bacteria > Bacillati > Bacillota > Bacilli > Caryophanales > Bacillaceae > Bacillus > Bacillus sp. PAMC28571. The sequence continues at coordinate 1,012,438 of NZ_CP060191.1, forward strand.
CATTGTATAAATGAGACAATGCACACATCAAATAATTATATATTCTTTTGTCGAAAAAAAACAGGTGTAGTCGAAAATTTCTTCACTTTTTCTATTTGATCTTATTCTGACCTAAAGATGTGATCTCAACACACCTTTTTCTAAAAGGGGAAAAGCAACGAAAAAAGCGGGCCATATTTGGCGCCGCTTAAAGGCTAAGAAGCTGAATGAATCAGCGTAAACCGTTCACAAACAAGAAGCATATCCTCTTTGAATTCTAAACCGTATGATTGGAGTGCTTCTGTGAAAAATTCTTTATGTTCTCTGTACCAATAGTCATAAGATAAGTCGCCTTCACCCTCTGCTTGTGCAAATGATACGGGGACTTCATTCATTGGCATGACATCAACATGTGTAATTTCAATGATGGCTTTTGGCTCTTCTTGGCTGTCCAAAATGACCGCATATTGTCCGGGTTGTGGAAAAGGCTCCTGTTCCTTTTCATAAAAAAGGTGTCCAGAACAAGTGGCTGTTTTTTTTCCTTGCTTTACAAGATCAAGCAAATGATCAGGATCTGAGCCGAATGCCCACGCCGAAACAAACGCGTCAGCAGGTGCTTTTTCTGATTTCTCTTTCCAATAGTCTTCCCAAAATAATCTGCATTTGTTGTTCAATGTTTTTCCCCCTCTTTGTTGTGTTTATTATACCTTGAAGCTGAATCATTGGAAATGATGTGTCTTTATTCCTAATGAGTGTGTGCGTCATATGTTTTGAAAAACAATGTTTGATTTGGGAAATGTAGGATGATAGGATGAAAATTTTTGAAATTTTAGAATAATCTATTGTATTCTGGTCAAGAAGTCGGTAAGGTCAAAGTAAGAATATGGAAGGGGTGTTGTTCATGAAACGCATTTCTCTAACTGTTTTGTCCATATGTCTGTTTGTTTTCTCGTTTTTTCTGCCTGTCAGCCAAGTCAATGCGAACGAATCTCATGGGAGTAAAGTAGCTGTTGGTAAAGATGGCATGGTGGCTACTGCTCACCCGCTGGCATCAGAAGTAGGTGCTGATGTATTGAAGAAAGGTGGAAACGCAGTGGATGCTGCTGTTGCCATCCAGTACGCACTGAATGTGACAGAGCCAATGATGTCTGGAATTGGCGGCGGTGGTTTTATGATGGTTTATGATGGAAAGACAAAAGAAACATCCATCATCAATAGTAGAGAACGAGCACCACAGGGCGCAACACCTGACATGTTTTTAACGGATGAGGGAAAAGTCATCCCATTTGCTGAGCGATCCACACACGGTAATGCGGTTGGTGTTCCAGGGACAGTAAAAGGTCTCGAAGCAGCATTAGATAAGTGGGGAACCCGTTCGATGAAGGAATTGATTGAGCCTTCCATTCAGCTTGCAGAGGATGGATTTGAAATCGATTCTGTTCTAGCAAAAGCCATTGAAGATCATCAAGAAAAGCTGAAAAAAACGGCCGCAGCGCCAATCTTTCTTCCAGATGATCAGCCGCTCAAAGAAGGCGATCTGCTTGTACAGCCAGGTCTTGCGAAAACATTTAAGCTCATTGCGAAAAAAGGAAGCAAAGCATTTTATGAAGGAAAAGTAGCAAAAGCACTTGCAAAGACAGTCCAAGATTTTGGCGGAACGATGACAATTGATGACCTTGGTCGTTATGAGGTCAAGACTGACAAGCCTATCTGGGGGGACTATAAAGGATACCAGCTTGCAAGTATGCCTCCACCAAGCTCAGGCGGTGTGTTTATGCTGCAAATACTCAAAATACTAGATCACTTCAATCTATCACAATATGACCCCAAATCATTCGAAAAATATCAGCTGCTAGCTGAAACAATGCATCTCTCCTATGCTGACCGTGCTGCATATGCAGGCGACCCCGAATTCGTAGATGTTCCACTAAAAGGACTACTAGACGATGATTACATTTCAAAAAGAGCTTCTCTCATTCAATTAGATCAAATGAACAAAAACCCGAAAGAAGGAGATCCATGGGCGTATGAGGATGAAAAAAATCCATCCCCAATTGTCCCGCAGCCAGAAGATAAAACCATTGGCGAGACCACTCATTTTACTGTTGCCGATCAGTGGGGAAATGTCGTGTCATTCACAACAACCATTGAACAGTTATTTGGTACAGGGATCCTTGTTCCGGAATATGGCTTTTTCTTAAACAATGAACTAACAGATTTTGACGCAAGACCAGGCGGAGCAAATGAAGTCCAGCCGAATAAGCGTCCATTATCCAGTATGACTCCAACCATCATATTCAAAGATAACGAGCCGGTCATGACTGTGGGCTCACCTGGAGGAACGACTATTATTGCTTCTGTTTCACAAACCATATTAAACTTGCTTGAATACGACATGGAGCTGCAAGATGCGGTGGAAGAGCCGCGGATTTATACAAACAGTACAACTTCTTACCGTTACGAAGTAGGTGTTCCCCTTGATGTAAGAACGAAGCTAAATGATATGGGTCATCGTTTTGGCAGTTCACCTATTGATATAGGAAATGTGCAAGCCTTGCTCATTGATCGGAAAGCAGGGACATTTACAGGAGTAGCTGACTCCTCGAGAAATGGAACCGCTGTTGGTGTCAATTTAAAGCTTTCTGCCGATTAAAAACCATTTCCCGGGAAAAGAAGCGCCTCTTCAAGATGGCGTTTCTTTTTTTGTTTAAATGAAAAAACATAGTTGACACCTGTGAATAGTTTGAATAATATATAGACTAACATCAATCATACATAGCTGATCGGACAACCGAAGGCTCTTGGCAATTTGAAGTACAGGACTGTGATGTATTTCAGGTGGCTAAGGGTCTTTTTTGCGTATGAAACGGCAAGGTTGGTGTCACTATTTTTGATAACGGGGGAGCGGGATAACATGAAAAAGTGGAAATGGATCTGGGTCGTGACCATTATATTCGTCTTGGCTGTGACGAGTATTGCATGCTCAAACGCAAACGAAGCTTCAAAGCAAAAGGGAAAGGTTGAGCTGTTAAATGTTTCGTATGATCCTACACGTGAATTGTATCAGGAATACAATCAAGCCTTTCAGACGTATTGGAAAGACAAAACAGGTGAGGATGTCACGATCAAGCAGTCTCACGGTGGATCAGGAAAGCAGGGAAGATCGATTATTGATGGACTTGAGGCAGATGTGGCAACACTGGCTTTAGGGTATGACATTGATGCGATTGCAGATCGCGGACTGCTTTCAAAAGATTGGCAAAAAGAATTTCCAAATCAGTCAACACCGTATACATCGACCATTGTGTTTCTTGTGAAGAAAGGGAATCCCAAAAATATTAAAGATTGGGACGACTTGATTCGGCCAGGTGTGTCCATCATTACGCCAAATCCGAAAACGTCCGGCGGTGCGAGATGGAATTACTTAGCTGCATGGGCCTACGCCGATAAAACATTTCATGGGAATGAAGAAAAAACAAAGGATTTTGTCAAAAAGCTATATGAACATGTCGAAGTCCTTGATTCAGGTGCACGCGGAGCCACAACGACCTTTGTTGAACGCGGACTTGGGGATGTGTTAATTGCATGGGAGAATGAAGCCTATTTAACGCAGCACGAACTAGGCAAAGACAAATTTGAAATTGTCACCCCATCGATTAGTATTCTAGCGGAGCCGCCTGTTGCGGTCGTAGATCAAAATGTGAAACGTAAAGGAACAGAGAAAGTGGCGAAGGCTTATTTAGATTATTTATATTCTAAAAAAGGGCAGGAAATTGCGGCGAAAAACTATTATCGTCCTAGAAATCCAGAAGTCTTAAACAAATATAAAGACCAGTTTAAAAAGATTGATATGGTGACGATTGATCAAGCGTTTGGCGGGTGGAGAAAAGCGCAGAAAAGATTTTTTGATGATGGCGGATTATTTGATCAAATATACAGCGGACAAAAATAGGGGGCGATGTGATGAAGAAAGCACATGCAGCCGCCAATAAAAGAAAACGTATATTGCCTGGATTTGGGCTGAGCCTTGGGGTGACGCTCGTTTATGTGAGTGCGATTGTCGTCATTCCTTTATCCATGGTATTTATTTGGACGGCTTCATTAGGAGCAGAGGGGATTTGGAAGGTTTTTACCGATGCAAGAGTATTGAAGTCGCTTCAGCTGACCGTGACGACTTCCTTTGCAGCTGCTCTCATCAATGCAGGGTTTGGTGTATTGATTGCCTGGGTTCTCGTCAGGTACACATTCCCTGGAAAGAAAATTTTAGATGCTCTCATTGATTTGCCTTTTGCTCTCCCAACAGCTGTTGCAGGTATTGCCCTAACCACCCTTTATTCTCCTAATGGATGGATTGGTCAATTTCTGCATATCAAGGTGGCATACACGCCGATTGGGATTATTTTGGCACTGATTTTTATTGGCATTCCATTTGTTATCAGAACCGTTCAGCCTGTCATAGAAGGGCTGCAGCAGGAAGTAGAAGAGGCTGCGGCGATTCTTGGAGCGACAAGGAGACAGACCTTTTTTCACATACTGCTGCCTGCCTTGTTTCCTGCGGTGATGACTGGATTTTCACTTGCGTTTGCAAGAGCACTAGGTGAATATGGCTCTGTTGTGTTTATTGCTGGAAATATTCCGTTTAAAACAGAAATTACACCGCTGATGATCATGTCCAAGCTTGAACAATATGATTATCATGGTGCAGCAGCGATTGCATGCTTGATGCTGCTTCTTTCGTTTTTCATCCTGTTATTGATTCACGGCATTCAGTGGTATGTTGAGCGGAAAAAACAAGTATACGTGAGGTGAAACCATTGGAGAGAGAGCTTAGTCATCAGCACCATGTTCAGTATAAAAGTCCTGTAACCGAATCTAAAGGGGTGAAAATCCTCTTGATTACGGTCGTGTATGTTTTTTTGATTTTATTTTTACTCATACCGCTGATCGCCGTTTTTTCAAAAGCATTTGAGAAAGGATGGAGTTCATACCTTCTGGCCATCTCACATCCAGATACACTCGCGGCGATCAAATTGACTGTTTTCATTGTCGTCGTCACCTTGCCGCTTCAAATGATCTTTGGGGTGAGTGCTGCATGGCTTATCACAAAATTTAATTTCCGCGGAAAACGTTTGTTAACGACTGTGATTGATCTCCCGTTTGCCGTTTCGCCTGTGATTGCTGGACTTGTATTTGTGCTTTTATTTGGTTCAAACGGGCTTTTAGGACCTTGGCTTATGGCGAATGGATGGAAAGTCATTTATTCTGTACCAGGCATGATCCTAGCCACCATATTCGTTACATTTCCGTTTATTGCTAGAGAATTAATCCCGTTTATGCAGCATGAAGGCATTCATGAGGAGGAAGCATCGCTCACACTTGGTGCAAACGGATGGAAGACTTTTTTCTTTGTGACACTGCCGAATATCAAATGGGCTCTTTTTTACGGTGTCATTTTAGCCGGGGCAAGAGCGATTGGTGAATTTGGTGCCGTGTCGGTTGTATCAGGTCATATTCGAGGCATGACCAATACGATGCCGCTTCATATCGAAATTTTATACAATGAGTACCAATTTCAAGCCGCTTTTGCTGTGGCGTCTCTCATGGCGTTTGTGGCAGTCATTACTTTAATCATTAAGCAAATCATTCAGCAGAGGGAACACCGGCTTGGCAAGCGCTCAACATAAATGGAGGGATCGGCCTTGGGGATTACAGCAAAACAAATATCAAAACAATTTGGTCAGACAAAGGTTTTGCAAAACGTGGATTTATCGATAAGAAATGGTGAATTGATCTCTTTACTAGGACCATCTGGCTCTGGGAAAACGACTTTATTAAGAATCATTGCAGGTCTTGATTATGCCAATAACGGACAGATTTTATTTGGAGATCAGGATTACACACACATTCCAGTACGAAAACGGCAGATCGGTTTTGTATTTCAGCAATATGCACTTTTTCGAAATATGACGGTTTTTGATAATGTGGCATATGGGCTGAAAATGAAACCTAGAGGAGAAAGACTGCCTAAAAAAGACATCAAAGAGCGGGTACATGAGCTTTTAGAGGTTGTTCAGCTTACGCAGTTTGAGCAGCGGTATCCAGATCAGCTGTCAGGCGGGCAAAAGCAGCGTGTGGCACTGGCGCGCGCACTTGCCGTTCAGCCGAAGGCACTCCTCTTAGATGAACCTTTTGGTGCACTTGATACAAAGGTGAGGAAAGAATTAAGGCATTGGCTGAAAAAAGTTCATCGTGACTTTCAAATGACCACCATTTTTGTGACACATGATCAAGAAGAAGCATTCGATATTGCTGATCGTGTTGTGGTGATGAATGAAGGAAGAATCGAAAAAATTGGCACAAAGGAAGAAATGGCAGTGCAGACAGACAATCTATTTGTATCTGAATTTTTAGATATAGGAAGCCACATTTAACAAGCAGTATAGAAGATTAGAAGGAAGAGACGCGGTGATGACTGCGTCTTTTTTTATTTAAATTTCCCTAGGGACATTGACTTATAATTTTGAATATTATAATATCTTTACAAAGGTAACAGTATTGAACATTTTTCAGAACGCATAATTGTAAGCGCTTTATAAAAGGTTCTATTCTAAAATGTTCTTTCTTTTGTTACATGTGTTCATATTTATACCAAATGAAAGGGGTGGTTGTTTGAACAGCTTGTTTGAGTTAGATGAACAACTGATTAAGCTGCAGTTCGAAGCATCTTCGAGAGAGGAGGTGACCACATATTTAGCAGGGCGGTTAGAAGCTGGAGGGTACATTAAATCGAGCTTTTTACCAGCAGTGCTTGAAAGAGAAAAAACATATCCTACAGGCCTTCCACTGGCAGCCTTTGGGGTAGCGATTCCGCATACAGATCCTGAGCATGTGAACAAACCAGCGATTAGTGTAGCTACTTTAAAGGAACCTGTCATTTTCCATAAGATGGGAAGCCCTGATGAAACAGTGCAAGCCAAAATTGTGTTTGTCCTAGCAATCTCTGAGCCTAGCAAACAGCTTGTGATGCTGGAGAAGCTGATGACACTTTTTAGAAAAGAAGAAGTGATGACAAAGCTCTCACACATGACATCTTATGAAGAAGCAGTTGACGTGCTTCAGCAAGAATTAAACCAATAGCCATTCACGGAAATATGTAAGCGCTTTATCTGAAAAAATTCAGGAGGTGGATGTATGATCAAGCAAGCCGTCGATTTTATATTAGACCTTGGACCAACTATTATGCTCCCGATTATTATGACGCTTTTCGGTATGATTTTAAGGCAGGGCTTTAAGAAATCCTTCAGGGCCGGTATTACGATCGGAATTGGATTTGTCGGTGTTAATCTTGTCATTAATTTGCTCGTGAGCGGTCTAGGGCCAGCAGCAAAAGCCATGGTTAATTCCCTTGGGCTAAAGCTCGATATTTTGGATGTTGGATGGCCGATTGGAGCTGCCATATCCTTTGGTACACCCGTTGCCCCGCTCATGATTCCTCTTGTGCTTTTACTAAATGTCATCTTATTGTCCGTGAACTTTACGAAAACGCTGAATGTGGATATTTGGAACTTCTGGCATTTGATTTTCGCAGCCTCTGTTACTTACTACGCTTATCATAATATGTTCTTGGCTCTTGCTGTTGGCTTGATTGTCTCTGCGATCACGCTAAAATTAGCCGATTGGACGGCGCCGACAATTGAACACCATTTCGGATTAAAAGGCGTATCGATGGCTCATGCTGAAACGGTCAACTTCGCCCCGCTGATGTATGCGTCCAACCGCATCATTGATAAGATCCCTGGTTTAAACAAAATTCATGCTGATCCAGAAACATTGAAGAAACGCTTTGGCATTTTTGGCGAACCGCTTGTGATGGGTCTCATACTTGGTATCATTATTGGTCTTCTCGGCGGCTATGATGCAAAAGGTGTGATGACGCTCGGTATTCAAATGGCAGCAGTTCTTGTCTTAATGCCAAGAATGGTTGCGCTATTAATGGAAGGGCTCATTCCAATCTCTGAGGGCGCTCGTTCTTATATTCAAAAGCGTTTCCCTGGGAAAAATGTCTATATTGGTTTAGATACAGCGATTGTGATTGGTCATCCAGCGAATATGGCGGTAGCCCTTTTAATGGTGCCGATTACGATTTTGCTCGCAGTTGTCCTGCCTTACAATGGCATGCTCCCGTTTGCTGACTTATCGGTTCTGCCATTTACAGTTGTCTGGGCAGTAGCAGCCGCGCGTGGAAATATTATTCGCGGTCTTATTAACAGTATTTTTACATTAATGATTGTCTTCTTTATCGCAACGAACCTTGCACCGCTTGCGACAACCATGGGGAAAGCAGTCGGCTTTGATTTCCCAGAAGGGGCAAACATGATTTCAGGTATTGATCTTGGTTCTCACGTCATTCCTTGGATCATGGTGAGACTTCTTGATCCGAGCAACCCTTACTTTATTGCAGCGATTATCTGTGCTCTGGCTTATGCGCTTCTATGGTACTGGGTGCGAAATGATATTAAAAAGCAGTATGCGAAAGAAATGGGCTTAGATCAAAAAGAACAATAAATGAGCTGGAGGGATTCTAATGGCGAAGAAAATATTAGTATCATGCGGAACGGCAGTTGCAACATCAACGGTTGTGGCTAAAAAGGTAGAAGAGACGTTAAAGGAAAAAGGATATGATGTCGTCGTGGAACAGTGTAAGGCATCTGAAGTCCCGCAAAAAGCGGAGGGCGCCGATTTAATTGTGACGACAACGCCTGTAAGTGATACCAAAGGGACACCTGTGATTCAAACATTATCCTTTTTAACTGGATTTGGTATTGAAGATGATATCGAGAAAATCATCGATCATATCAAGTAGAGAGTTATTGCATGGAGGAGCTTTCGGGCTCCTTCTAGTGATCTGAAAGGAGGAAGTCTCATGCAGCATCATGCTTATAGCCGAACGTCTGCACTGTTGTCTATTTTTCTTCCGGCTGTGCTCATCTGTCTGTTTTTTCTCTGGTCTCTTTATACGTTATGGTCAGCAGGACCTGAGCCTTTAGCTGTGTTAGGCGTTTATACGCTGCCTATTCTCATGCTCTCTAGTATTACAGGACTGAACCAGCCGACAAACGTCGTCATTAGTGAAGATCAACTGAAGATAGGGGCTTTTGGCAGATGGCACACATATGCAGTTTCTGATATTAAAGGAAAGCTTTTTTTAAAGCCATATCCTCATATTGGGAAAGTCTATGTCAGGGTGGGACCAGCCCGGATATTCGGAGGGCGCTACTGGATATCAAGTGAGATGAGTGAGTACAAGCAGCTTGTTCAAACACTGCAGGATTTTGCGAAGGGTGATGAAAAGGAGGATGCCGCTACATGAAATCAGCTGTCTTTTATTCTTCAGAGGACATTCGGTATGAGGAGCGGAACCGGCCAGTCATCGGTGATGATGAAGTTTTGTTAAAGCTGCAAGCCTGCGGCTTATGCGGAACGGATATTTACAAAGCAACACATGAGACAGTACCTTCTGGGACGGTGTTAGGACATGAAATCGCTGGTGATATTGTCGAGACCGGCAAGCGTGTGACAAATGTCCAGACGGGAGACAGGGTCTATGTGGCGCATCATGTGCCTTGTTTCACCTGTGACTTTTGTCAAAAGGGATTTTATACGATGTGCCCGCAGTTTACAGCCACAAATGTAGAGCCGGGCGGGTTTTCAGAATATATCCGTGTACCTGCTTTGCATGTCAAGCACACGATGGGCAAGCTTCCAAAAGACGTATCGTATGAGCAAGGGGCGATGGTAGAACCGGTAGCCTGCTGTCTGCATGGGTTTGAACGAGCTCCTGTTCACCCAGGAGATTCCGTATTGATCCTTGGAGCGGGGCAAATTGGCTGTATTCAATTGCAGCTCGCCAAATATTATTTGGCTGGGAAAGTGATGATAACAGATGTGAATGAGAACAGGCTGCTGCAAGCGAGGAGTTTAGGTGCAGACGCCTCCTTCCATCCAGCAGCTGAGCCGGTTGAAAACCGGGTGATGAAAGAAACAGATGGAAAGGGAGCAGACCTTGTCATTATTTCTGTTGGGAGCAGTGCGCTTTTAAAAGAAGCGTTTCAGGCTGTAGCGCGGGGCGGGACGATTTTGGTGTTTGCTCATTTTCCAAAGGGAGATGTGGCCATTCCTGCTGAACGATTTTTCAATGATGAAGTGAAGGTAGTAGGAGCCTATTCCTCGCATCCATATCATTATCGTGAAGCCCTTGAGCTTTTGAAAGCAAAAGTGGTCAACACTGAAAAGATGGTGACGCATCGTTATCCGTTAAGCCAGCTGCTTCAGGCGATAGAATGTGCAAGGCATCCTGAGGGTGAGAGCGTCAAAATCATGATGTATCCAGATGAATGAGTGTATGAGATTAAAAGAGAAAGAGAAGTTCTTTGGAAAAGGGCTTTGCCTTTCTCTTTTTTTCTGATAAAAGATGAAAACGCTTAAAAATGAGAGAGAAATGCTTGACTTCGATGACACTTAAACGTATGATAATTACAAATGTAACACATAAGAACAAATGTAAAGGGGAGAGAAGAAATGCAAAAACAAATCACTTTGCCTGAACAGATTAGTCATGAGAAATTAGCAGATTTATATAAACAAATGTGGTTAGTGAGATATTTTGATGAAAAGGTCGATCAATTTTTTGCAAAAGGACTTATCCATGGCACCACTCATTTATGTGTTGGACAGGAAGCGTCAGCTGTTGGATCGATTGCCGTATTAGAAGATAAAGATAAGATCGTCAGCACACACAGGGGACACGGTCACTGTATTGCAAAAGGGGCCGAGGTTAATAAAATGATGGCTGAATTGTTTGGACGTGAAACCGGCTATTGTAAAGGAAAAGGCGGCTCCATGCATATTGCGGACTTAGAAAAAGGAAATCTTGGGGCAAATGGAATCGTTGGCGGCGGTATCCCGCTGGCAACAGGTGCAGCGCTCACATCTAAAATGAAGCAGGAAGGCTTTGTTGTTCTTTGTTTCTTCGGAGATGGTGCCACAAATGAAGGCAGCTTCCATGAAGCATTAAACCTTGCGTCTATTTGGGATTTACCAGTTGTGTTTATTTGTGAAAATAACCAGTACGGCATGTCTGGCCCTGTGAAAGAAATGATCAACATTGAAGACATTTCAACAAGAGCAGAAAGCTACGGAATGCCAGGAAAAACGGTTGATGGAAATGACATGGTCGAAATTATGAACACAGTTGATGAAGCAGTCAGCCGTGCGAGAGCGGGAGAAGGCCCATCACTCATTGAAATGAAAACGTACCGCTGGAAGGGTCACTCTAAGAGTGATGCGAAAAAATACCGTACACGTGAAGAAGAGACAGAGTGGAGACAAAAAGACGGAATCAAACGCTTTAAGTCTCTCTTGATTGAACTAAATGTTTTGACAGAAGAGCAGGCAGCAAGCTTACAGGAAGAAGCAAAGCAGGAAATTGAAGCGTCTGTCGAATTCGCCAAAAACAGTAAAGAACCGTCAATTGACACACTATTAGAGGATGTATACGCCTAATTAGGAGGGGAATCACGTGACAAAAACAACAGTGAGAGAGATTTCGTATTTAGAAGCCGTTCGAGAGGCAATGAGTCAGGAAATGAGAGAAAACCAAGATGTCTTCATTTTAGGTGAAGATATCGGCGTATATGGAGGTGCTTTTGGGGTCACGCGCGGCATGATTGAAGAATTCGGTCCAGAGCGCGTTCGCAATACACCTATCTCAGAGGCTGCCATCGCAGGTGGGGCAGTCGGAGCGGCTTTAACTGGTATGCGTCCGATTTTAGAACTTCAATTCTCTGACTTTATCACAATCGCAATGGATCAGCTTGTGAACCAAGCAGCCAAAACACGATACATGTTTGGCGGAAAAGGAAAGGTGCCGCTTGTCGTAAGAACACCAGCAGGATCAGGAACGGGCGCAGCGGCGCAGCACTCCCAAAGCCTAGAAGCGTGGATGGCGCATATTCCAGGACTTAAAGTGGTTCAGCCTTCAACAGCCTATGATGCAAAAGGACTTTTAAAAGCGGCGATGGATGATGACAACCCTGTCATTTTCTACGAGCACAAGCTTTTATATAAAACAATCGGTGAAGTGCCTGAAGAGCAATATTCCATTCCTCTAGGGAAAGCAGATGTGAAAAGAAGCGGGAAAGACGTCACGATTGTAGCAACAGCGATTATGGTACACAAAGCGTTAGAAGCGGCGAAGGAACTAGAAGCAGAGGGAATCGATGTTGAAATCATTGACCCAAGAACACTCGTCCCATTAGATGAAGAAACGATTATCGAATCTGTGAAGAAAACAGGTAAATGTATCGTCGTTCATGAAGCGGTAAAACGAGGCGGCTATGGCGGAGAGATTGCAAGTATGATAGCGGAAAGTGAAGCCTTTGACTACTTAGATGCTCCAATTAAACGACTTGGCGGTCTTGCGGTCCCAATACCATACAACCCGACGCTGGAAAAAGCGGTCATTCCACAAGTGCCAGATATTATTGAAGCAGCAAAAGAGCTTGTGCGCTCTTAAGTAAAGGGGAGAAGATCATGCCAAAAGAGATATTTATGCCGAAGCTGAGCAGTACGATGGAAGTCGGCACCTTGCTTCAATGGTTTAAAGAAGAAGGAGATTCGGTTGAAATCGGTGAGCCTCTTTTTGAAATTATGACAGACAAGATCAATATTGAGGTGGAAGCCTATGATGATGGTATTTTTCTAAAGAAATATTATGAAGCCGATGATCAAATTCCAGTTAATGCTGTCATTGGATACATCGGAGAGGCAAATGAACAGGTGCCAAGCGAACCGCCAGCACAATCAGATGAAGATTCACCAGACAGCAGCGAATCGTCTTCATCAGAAGCGGCTTCATCCAGTTCTACTGAAGCCCCAAAAACACCTAATGAAAAAGTACGTGCCACACCTGCGGCGAGAAAAACGGCAAAAGATCATCATGTAGCGATTCATGAGGTATCTGGCACAGGACCTAAAGGCAGAGTTCAAAAGCGTGACGTCGAGGCGGCCGTCCACTCTAGTGAGAAAGATCAGCGCGTGTCACCGCTTGCAGAAAAAGTGGCTGCTCGTGAAGGAATCAATTTAGCGAATGTTGCTGGATCTGGTGCACACGGAAAAATTATGAAGAGTGATGTAACGGCAGCAGCTGCACAAACAGTAGAGTCTTCTCCAGCGAAAACACAAAAACTAGCTGGCATGAGAAAAGTGATTGCTGACCGCATGTCACAAAGTGCCTTTACAGCACCACACGTGACATTAACAAGTGAAATCGATATGACAAAAGCGAAAGAAGTACGCAAACAGCTATTGCCAGCGATTGAAAAAGAGACAGGCTACAGACTGTCGTTCACAGAAATTATCATTCATGCGGTCAGCAACGTACTCACACGCCACCCGCAGATCAATATGACGTTTGAACAAAATGAGCTCCATTTCCATGATGATGTGCACATTGGTCTCGCTGTCGCTGTAAAAGATGGCTTAATGGTTCCAGTCATTTCTCATGCGAACCAAAAAGGGTTAAAACAGCTGACAAAAGAGGCGAAAGAAATCGGCCGAAACGCACGTGACCAAAAACTGCTGCCAGACCAGCTGAAAGGGTCCACTTTTACCATTAGTAACTTAGGGATGTATGCCATTGATACCTTTACCCCGATTATTAATCAGCCGGAAGTGGCGATCTTAGGGGTTGGGCGCATTCAAGAAAAACCTGTTGTAGTAGATGGAGAAATTCAGGTGCGGCCGATGATGGGCGTTAGTTTATCGTTTGATCACCGAGTGGTAGATGGCGCACCAGCGGCTGCCTTTTTAACAGATCTTAAAAAAGTGCTTGAACAACCATTTGAATTGCTAATGTAGGAGATGAATCGGATGACGAAAACGTATGATCTGACAGTCATTGGCGGAGGGCCTGGCGGGTATACTGCCGCCCTTCAAGCAGCTGAGCGTGGACGGAAGGTCGCATTGATTGAAGAGGATTTTCTAGGCGGTACTTGTTTAAATCGGGGCTGTATTCCTTCAAAGACGCTGCTCAAACATGCAGAAGTCATTGAATCAATTGAGAAGGCGAAAAGCTGGGGAATTGAAACAGGTGATTTGGTCCTTTCCTTCGATAAAATGAGAAAGCGCAAAGATGACGTCATTGAAAAGCTCAGAGGCGGAATTGCCTTTTTATTAAAGCAAGGAAAGATTGATGTATATAACGGCAGAGGTACAGCTGTTACAAAGCACCGGATTGAGATTGAAAAGCAAGATGGGGCAGAATCGATCGAAACGAAAGAACTCATCATTGCTACTGGATCTTCACCTGCCATTCCGCCAATACCGGGCCTTAAAGACATTCAATTTGACACAAGTGATACAATCTTTGACATTCCAGATATTCCGGCTTCTGTCGTCATCATTGGCGGCGGTGTCATTGGACTTGAGCTGGCTTGTATCTTCCAGAGTCTTCAATCAAAAGTCACGATTATCGAAGCGGCTCCGTCTATTATTCCGCAAGAGGATGAGGAAGCATCTAAGCTGCTAGAAAGAGAATTAAAGAAAAAAGGCATCCATATCGCGAAAAAAACCACTGTGACAGAGGTGACGGAAAGCGAAGGAATCAAAGCGGTTCATGCATCAGACGATAAAGGAGAGACGCATATCTTTACGGCTGAAAGACTGCTTGTTTGTGTAGGAAGAAGACCTAGCGTTTCTGCTGTCAGCCAGCTTGACCTTCAGTTGGATGGTCCTTTTATCAAGGTGAACGACAAGATGCAGACAAGCGTGGAAGGTGTCTATGCAGTTGGGGATGTCGCTGGCGGCTATCAGCTTGCTCACGCAGCGATGGCAGAGGCCGCTGTTGCGGTCAGTAATATTTGCGGTGTGTCTGAAAAAATAAATGCTGATATCATGCCTAGATGTATTTATACATTACCAGAGGTAGCAAGTGTTGGTCTAACTGAAAAAGAGGCAAAAGCCAAAGGACTTAACGTGCGGGCAGAACGATTTGATTTAGCAGCAAGTGGTAAAGCACTAGCGGCAGGCGAGCAAACAGGTTTTATTAAATTGGTATACGATACAGCCTATGGTGAACTGATTGGTGCGACGATGGTTGGCCCGCACGTCACAGAGATGATTTCAGAAGCTTCCTCCTTTATGTATTTAGAAGGAACAGCAGAAGAGATGGCGAAAATGATTCATCCGCATCCGACCATCTCAGAAGGTTTTTATGAAGCAGCACTTGATATCGTGAGTAAGCTGAGAAAATAAATGCCAAACAAGGGATAGGGAGGAGATGCATGTGCACGTCCAGCTTCATCAGAAAGCGGCACTTGTGACAGGTAGCACAGATGGATTTGGAGAAGCCATCTGCCTGGCTTTAGCCCGGGCAGGTGCACATGTTTTTTTACACACGTTTCATGATGAATTAAAGGCTAAAACCATTCGTGAAGACATTCAAAAAATGGGCGGTCAAGCGAGTATCATTCAGAACCCGCTGGAAACGCCGCGTGATGCCACACAGATGCTGAGGCAAGTGATTGATACATGCGGTAAACTGGATATTTTGGTCAATCAAGCTGAACAAGGAGCGGACGCAGAGCTTGATGACGTGAGCCCAGATGAGTGGGTGGATGAAGTGGAATCGGCTGTGAATACCGTCTTTCTTTCCAGTCAGGCTGCCGTATGGCATATGGTTGATCAGAAGCAAGGCTGCATCATTAATATATCGTCATCAGGCAGTATCACAGGGGATGGCGGGATCTCACATGCTACATCAAATTCTATGCTGAATGCCATGACAAAAGGGTTAGCGAGAGAATTTAAAGACAAAGGTATCCGGGTGCTTGCGCTGCTGCCGCCGCCTCTCGATTTGGTTCCTGATACAGAGCAAATCAAGGAGACTGTGGCCCATATGACGGTGTTTCTCAGTACATCCTATGGTGCATTTACAGATGGCGCGGCGATTATGCTTGATGGGGGTGAGAGTGCTGGCTAATGTTCAAAAACCAGTTCTCATCGTTGGCGGAGCCCAAGGGATCGGAAAAGAAATTGCTGAGCGGTTTTTAAAAGAAGGGCACCAAGTCGCCGTGTCAGATATAGACGAAAAGGGACTTTCGCTCTTAAAGACACAGTATCCCAAGCTGCTGATATTTCAAGCTGACGTTTCATCGTGGGAAAGTGTTCAGCAAATGATATCAGCAGCTGAAAGGGAGCTGGGCGGTATTGCTCACCTTGTGTATTCAGCAGGAATGACAAAATCACTGCCTTTTTTAGAAGTCGATTTTTCACTTTGGAAAAAGACACTGGCTGTGAACTTATATGGTCTTTACTATTGCATCAAAGCGCTGGCACCCTATATGTGTGAGCGGCAGGAAGGCAGTGTTGTCATTATTGGATCGGGATCGGCAATCACCGGATCAGGCGGCGGTATTCAATATTATGCATCAAAAGCAGGGGCTTTTGGATTGATGCGTTCGCTCGTAAAAGAACTAGGCTCGCATCATATACGCATCAATGTGATTGCCCCCCGCGTCATTGAATCTCAAATGCTTGATACGCTCTATCCTACTGTAGAGGAGAAACGGCAGCTGCAATCACTCATTCCCATCGGAAGATTAGGAAAGCCTGAGGATATTGCAGGACTCACTTTATTTCTCACACGTGGCGAGGGGAGTTATTTGCACGGACAAATTATCCTGTTAGACGGAGGGAGAACGTATCAGCCGAAATATACTGAGGGAAAAAGAGCGGAGAGTTAATCGCTCTTTTTGTCATTTTCATAACAATTGTTCCAATTGGAAACGAATGTTTGGTATACTGGTAATCATAGTATATTAAAAGGATGATGTCACATGCTGAATTGGGAAGAAAGACGACAGCTCGTCAAAGTTGCTCATCTTTATTATACAGACGGGTGGACGCAGCAGGAAATTGCAAAAAAGCTCAATGTCTCAAGACCAGTCATTTCAAAGCTCTTACAAAAAGCGAAAGATGTGGGAATCGTTGAAGTGTACATTAAAGACGAAAGCATTCATACGGTGGAACTTGAAAAGCAGCTAGAAACAACCTTTCAATTAACAGATGCGGTCGTTGTCCCAAGTGTCGGGACAATGTCTGAGATGGTGAAGCGGGCAGTCGGTCAAGCAGGCGCCTATTATTTGTCTAAAAACATGAAAAATGCGGAGAAAATCGGTATTTCATGGGGCACGACGCTTGCTGAGCTTGTCAAAGAATATCCTTTTGAACGAAGAAATGATGTGAAGGTCATTCCTTTAGAAGGCGGAATGGGCAGGCAGGCGGTCGACATTCATGCCAATCAGCTGGCATATGAGCTGGCAAAGAAAATGAACGGCACGTGTTCCTATTTATATGCCCCTGCGATTTTAGAAACAGAAGAATTAAAAGAACGGCTTATGGCGATGCAGGACATAGAAGCTGTGCTTGAAGAAGGCAGAAATGTGGATATTGCCCTCATCGGTATTGGCAACCCACATAAAGGGTCAACTTTAAAAACAGTCGGTTATTTAAAAGAAGAGGACTTATCTGGTTTAAGGCAATCAGGGGCTGTCGGTGATATTGGCTTTCGTTTCTTTGATGGAGAAGGAAAACCTGTTCAAGATGAACTGAATCAAAAGGTCATTGGCTTATCGCTGGAACAATTAAAGAGCGTCAAAACGGTCATCGCTGTTGTAGAAGGAACCCATAAAGCTGAGAGCATTTTAGGGGCTTTAAATGGCGGCTTCATCCAAGTACTGGTGACAGACGAACTAACGGCGGCAGCCATTTTAAAGGAAGCATCCGTTCAATAAAAGACTGGCAGCGTTCGAATGGTATAACAAGAGCAACATCAAACGAGAAAGGAGCTGTGTATCTTGAAGAAAACCGAAATGGAAGCAAACCTACACTGTACTCGGTGCCAAGAAGAGACCCTCCACAGCATCGTTTATGTGAATGATCAGATGAAAAGCGTTGAGTGTACAGAGTGTCATCAAAAGATCAGTGTGCAAGTCGACATCATGAAGGAATTTTACAAGGAAGTATACGAGAAAATAGCAACAAAGCCAAAGCGGATCACGCAGGAATATAAGTCGAACCTGAATGGATTTATCTCAAGACTCCCAATCCGCGTGCTTAGTAAGCCATACCGGCTCATGAGATATTTAAACGAATCATACAAAGTGATCAAACAATATAAAAAATGAAGCAGAGACCATTTAGCACTCTGCTTCAGCGTGTAGGCAAACCCTCGCATTTTTTGTCAGTCCTCTGTTCCTGTGCTCACGAATGTCACATTCTCTCCGCTCCGGTACTCGTCTTTCCTAGACTGCAAAGGTTTTCTATTACGCTGAGAAGAAGGAAAAAAAGCAGAGCACTGCTTAGTGCTCTGCTTTTTGTGCTTTTTTCATATAATAATAAATAGGCAGTCCGGCCATCCCGATCAGCATGGAGATCAGGCAGCTT
This sequence comes from Bacillus sp. PAMC28571, assembly GCF_014250435.1. Lineage (NCBI taxonomy): Bacteria > Bacillati > Bacillota > Bacilli > Caryophanales > Bacillaceae > Bacillus > Bacillus sp. PAMC28571. The sequence goes on from NZ_CP060191.1 coordinate 1,030,921, forward strand.
TTCCAATCGGTGATCATGGTGCTGATTAAAACGAATAATGAACCGATAATCGCAATGATCGGTGTCAGCGGGTAAAGTGGTACACTGTACGCACGCTTCATTCCGCTGTTTTGTTTTCTCAGCTTAAAGACGGCGAAAAAGGCCATGACATAAAAGATGTAGATCATGAAAATCGACACCTCAGACAGCTTCTCTGGATTACTGACGATCATAAACACAATGGCGATCAAAATTTGCACAAATACAGCGATCCAAGGTGTTTTAAACGTTGGGTGAATCCGCGAAATCGCGTTCGCGAAAGGAATCTGCTTTCGCTCTGCCATCGCAAAAATCACACGTGGGAATGAAAGAACCTTTCCGTTCAAACAGCCAAAGATACTGATGATGATCCCAATACTAATGATTTTCCCGCCAATTGGTCCAAAGAGCATGGTAGCAGCAGTGCTTGTTGCATTTTCACCTAACTGGACGATTTGATCAGCTGGCAGCACGTGCAAAAGTGCGACATTAATAAAGAGATAACAAGCCGTCACGATTAAAATTCCACCTGCCATCGCGCGAGGAAGCAGTTTCTCAGGGTTTTTCATTTCACCACCAAGCGCAGCAAGTAAAATCCAGCCATCATAGGCAAACAGCGTAGCCAAAATCGCTGCACCGAAGTTCATTTGAGCGATACTATCGTTGACGGCCATGAAGATGTTTTCGTTACCTTTCCATATGCCAAACACAATAATCGCGGCAATTGGGACAAGCTTTCCGATAGTGGTCAGCCCCTGAACAAATCCGCCGTATTTTGTTCCCATGATGTTAATGATACATAAAAATAAAACGGTGATAATGCCGATCGTTGTAGACCATAAAGTCGAAAGAGAAAATAAATTGGCTAATAATGAACCAAAATAAAGACCAAGTGCACCAATGATGGCAGGTCCGTAAATAATAATCTGCACCCAGCCGCATAAGTAGCCCCAAAATTCACCATACACTTCTTCAAGATAGGCGTACAAACCGCCAGTTCTCGGGATTTGTGTACCAATTTCAGCGACAGTCAGTCCGCCTGCAAGGGTTAAGATTCCACCTAACAGCCAAGCGAATAATGCGATGTCTGAGCTTCCTGAATAGGAAAGGACGTTGCCTGGCTTCATAAAGACGCCTGACCCGATAATGGTCCCGATGACAAGAGATAGGGCGAAAAATAAGCCGATGTCTTGTTTTAACGCTGGTTGTTCTTTGTTCATTACACACGACCTCCTGCATCACTTTCGTACGTTACTGTGACATGTATTTTGTTCATTGTAATACGATTTTAGGAAAACAAGAATTAAAAAAATTTTCTGATTTTCGTATTTGTATTTAAAAGTGTTCATTTATTGGAGATATTAGGGTAAATGTTGTGTTAAAAACGAACAATAAAAGTTTATTTTTGATTTAATGTTAATTTAATGACCGGAAACCGAACAACCAGTAAACGTGCAGCCAAATGGTTGACTTTTTTTGAAAAATGAACTATTTTATTCATAAGGATATTATCTCGAATTCGAGATATTTTAAAATAGGAGTGAAAATAATGAAAATCAATGGGATTCACCACGTATCTGCGTTAACAGCCAATGCTCAGAAAAATGTTGATTTCTACCGCCAAATCCTTGGCTTAAAACTTGTAAAGAAAACAGTCAATCAGGATGATCCGTCTATGTACCACTTGTTTTATGGAGATGAGGTCGCTTCACCAGGAACAGAGCTAACATTCTTTGAAATTCCAATGCTTGCCCGCCGTTTGGAAGGGACAAATGCGATCACAAGCACAGGTCTTCTCGTTTCTTCTGAAGAGGCACTCACGTTTTGGGAAAAACGGTTTGAAGATAAAGGCGTGCAGCAAGAAACAGCTTCCTTGAGAGGCGGAAGACCTGCTTTGCGTTTTAAAGACCCAGAAGGGCAGCAGCTGTTTTTAACAGTAGAACCGAATACGCAAAAGGCAGGCTCACCGCCAGTGCATGACGATATTCCGGCAGAGTTTGCGATTAGAGGTTTAGGTCCAGTTGAATTAACTGTTGCAGAAGCTGATAAGACGATCCGTGTTTTAACAGACATCCTTGGATTCACTGAAAGAGCACGTGAACAATCAAATGATGGTGAGATCGTGACCATTTTTGAATCAGGAAATGGCGGTGCTGGAACAGAAATTCATGTGATTGAAAAAACAGAAGGGCCTTCTGAACGTTCCGGCAGAGGCAGTGTGCATCACGTCGCATTTCGCGTGAAGGATGCAGAAGAGCTTGAAAAATGGTATGAAAAAATCTCAAAAGCAGGCTTTACGAACTCTGGTGTTGTAGAACGTTTTTACTTTAAAGCTCTTTACTTTAGAGAGCCAAATGGTATTTTATTTGAAATTTCAACAGATGGTCCTGGGTTTACAGTCGATGAAGGGGTGGATGTACTTGGCGATCAATTAGCCCTTCCGCCGTTCCTAGAGCATAAACGAGCAGAAATTGAACAAAGATTAACGCCAATTCAGTCGTCATAAAAAAAAGCAGCTCATCAACTGAGCTGCTTTTTCATTAGGAACTGACCTGCTTAGATTCAGATTGTGTTAATGTGACCTGCTTTGTTTCTTGTTTTCCGTTTCGAATGAGGGTGATGCTCACGGTGTCTCCTACTTTTGCATTCGTGTATAGCTCGTGACGTAATTCGCTGCCAGTTTTGATTTGTTTTCCATTGATGGCGGTAATGACATCCTCTGACTTTAAGCCTGCTTTGGCGGCAGGTGAGCCAGCGGCGATTTCTTTGACATACACGCCTTGATCGAGCTGACTGCTTTTAAGTCCGAGTGTTTCTTTCTGATACACATCTGGAACTTGTTCGAGATCCAGCATACTGATACCGATATATGGACGTTCAATTTTTCCTTTTGCGAGAAGCTGATCAGCGATTGGTTTGACATCATTGATTGGCAGTGCGAACCCAATGCCTTCAACACCTGTTTCAGAGATTTTCATACTCGTGATCCCCACAACCTTTCCGTCTGTCGTCAGAAGCGGACCGCCGCTGTTACCAGGATTAATGGCTGCATCTGTTTGAATGACATTAATGCTGCTTTCGCCTGCTGATGTGTTCATAGAGACTGTTCGGTCGACGCCGCTGACAATTCCTTGTGTCACCGTTCTTGAAAGATCTTCACCAAGCGGGTTTCCGATCGCAATGACGGTTTCCCCAGCACGCAGTGAGGAGGAATTGCCTAATGCCGCAACCTTTGTCACATGACTACTGCTAATTTCCACAACGGCTAAGTCAGTGAGCGGATCAGCTCCAACCAGTTTTCCTTCAATGGTTTTGCCATCGTGTAAGGATACGGTTAGTTTATTTGCGCCTTCAATGACGTGGTTGTTTGTTAAGATATAGGCTTTATTGCCTGATTTTTTGAAAATGACGCCTGAGCCTGTACCGGTTTCTTCCTCTTGACTGCTTTTGTTTTGCTGTGATTCATCGAAAGGCGTACTGAAATCGCCAAAGCTCGTGTCTGTTTGAGTTTGCGCTTGGTAGTTTGTAATGCCGACAATAGCTGGTGATACATTTTCGACCATACTGGAGATGCTGCTTGATGAATTTGATGTTTGGACGGCTGTTGTTTTTGACGAATTCGTGTGATTTGTCGATACTGCTTCTGTTTTTGCTGCCGAATCATTTGCGGTGCTGTCTGATGAATGCTGAGCATATGGCGTAAGAACGTAGACACCTAACGCTAATGTACTGCCTACAACCCCGCTGACAAATGGCTTAAACCAGCCGTTTGGTTTTTTCTGTTTTTGAGGTTGTTCAATTATTTGTTTGTCATCTTTGTGCTGTGTCATTTCAATCACTCTCTTTCAAAGATTTTTTCATGTATGTGTTTGGGTGTTTTACCGTATGTGGTGGGGGCTGACTTTATCGTATGAAAAAAGTGTGGGATAAAAATGAAAACATTGTGGGAAATTGTTAAAATAAGTAGTGAATCTAAGCAAGATAGAGGAGATTAAACTGTGGAGAAAATTGGAATCATTGGATATGGAAGTATGGCTGATATGATGGTGCAAAAGTGGCTGGAAAATGGGGTGCTGGATGCTCATCAAATCATGATCCATACAAGAAGTGAAACGGAGCGCCTTCATCAGCTCAAAGAAAAGCACCAAGAAGTCAACATTTGTTCATTAGAGGAACTTTCTGCGTCATGTGATATATTGTTTGTCTGCGTGCCGCCGCTTGCTGTACTAAATGTTCTGGATCAGCTGCCTTCTAAAGGGAGAGCGGTACATATTGTGTCAGTAGCAGCAGCTGTGACATTAGAAAAGTTACAGGAGCATACAGCGCAGCCAGTATCCAGATACATCCCAACGCTCACGTCAGCTGTTGGGACAGGCGTATCCCTTGTTGCGCATGGTGCAGCCGCAGGACGTGAGGACAAGGAGCGTTTGCACCGGCTGCTTTCAGCTTTTAGCATCGTCAGGGAAGTAGAGGAAGACCGGTTTGATGCGGCGAGCAATTTGACAAGCTCATCTCCTGGTTTTATCGCTGCTCTTTTTGAAGAAATGGCAAAAGCGGCTGTGAGAAATAGTGATCTTTCCTTAGAGGAAGCGAATGAATTTTTAACGTATGCCCTTTTAGGAACTGGCCAGATCCTCGTAGAACGAGGCCTAACCTTTGCTGAAACTGTCGATAGAGTGGCGACAAAAGGGGGAATTACAGGAGAAGGTGCTGAGGTCATTCAACAGCAGGCACCTCAGATGTTTGATGATTTATTTACACAAACCATGAAGAAATATGAACAGCTGAAATCGCAGATTAACGAAGCGGATAAACACCACTAAAGACATAGTTAGTGGTGTTTTATTTGTTAAAAAAATCCTTTCTAAAAAAGCCGTTTGACCTGTATTATCTGAGTCTAAACTCCTTATTTTCGGACATTGTATTGAAAAATCAATCAAGTTCTCATATAATTTTTTAGAAAATTTAGAAAAATATACACAAATTTTATGTTTAATTAAAGGGGGATGGGAATGAAGCTCTATCTATCTGTCGATATGGAGGGAATTACTGGTCTAGCTGATCATACATTTGTTGATTCACGCCAGCATAACTATGAGCGTGGCAGACGCATTATGACGGGTGAAGTGAACGCCTGTGTAGAGGCGCTTGTCCAGCATGGTGCCACCGACATTTTGGTCAATGACAGTCATTCTAAAATGAATAATCTTTTGATCGAAGAGCTGCATGAAGAGGCAGTTCTCATATCAGGTGACGTAAAGCCTTATTCAATGGTGCAAGGATTGGATCAAACCTATGATGCAGCTGTTTTTTTAGGCTATCATGCAAGGGCATCAATGAAAGGTGTGATGTCACACAGTATGATTTTTGGGGTCAGACATTTTTACATAAATGATCATCCAATTGGTGAAATGGGCTTTAATGCGTATGTTGCAGGCTACTATGGTGTGCCGGTGATTCTTGTTTGCGGGGATGATCAAGCAGCACTTGAGGCAGAAAAGCTGATGCCTGGTGTGAAAACAGTGGCAGTGAAAGAGACCATCTCAAGATCTGCTGTGAAATGCTTACCTCCAGCCAAAGTCAATCAACAAATCTCGCAGCAAGTGGAAGCCGCGATGAAACAGATTGATCAAATGAAGCCGCTGACGCCTCCTGATCAGCCGCTGCTTAAGATTGAGTTTGCCAATTATGGACAAGCTGAATGGGCGAATTTAATGCCCGGTACTGCCATCATAGAAGGAACATCGACGGTGACGTACCAGGCAGACAATATATTAGAAGCCTATCAAGCAATGCTTGTCATGACAGAGCTTGCCGCACGTACAACATTTTGTTAAGCGAGGGGGAGACAGCAGATGGCCAGCTTTTTGCTCAAGCGTTTTATTGCGATGATCGCTACGATCTTAACGATTACGACTTTAACGTTTATTTTAATGAAGGTCATCCCAGGATCGCCTTTCAATGAAGAACGAAATACAAACGAAACCGTCCAGCGAAACCTCGAAAGCTACTATCACTTAGACGAACCACTCTATGTTCAATATGTCATTTATTTAAAATCCATTGTTACCTTTGATTTTGGTCCTTCCATTAAAAAGCCTTCTGAAAGTGTCAATGATCTATTGGCGAGAGGCTTCCCAGTCTCATTAGAACTTGGTCTTATCTCAATATTGATTGCTGTCATCTCTGGCATCCTGCTAGGGGTTATGGCTGCCCTCCGGCATAATGGTTTGATTGATTACATCGCCATGACGATTGCTGTATTCGGTATATCCATTCCAAACTTTATCTTTGCTACCTTATTAATTCAGCAGCTTGCTGTCAATTTGAAGCTCTTTCCTACAGCGATGTGGACAAGTCCAATGCATATGGTGCTGCCTACAATCGCCCTTGCTGTCGGCCCAATGGCCATTATCGCCAGGTTAACGAGGTCGAGCATGATTGAAGTGCTGTCGCAAGACTATATCCGTACGGCCAAAGCAAAAGGACTTTCTCCCTTTAAAATTGTATTTAAACATGCGCTTCGGAATGCACTTTTACCCGTTGTAACCATTCTTGGAACACTTGTCGCAAGTATTTTAACAGGAAGTTTTGTCATTGAAAAAATATTTGCCATTCCTGGAATGGGAAAATACTTTGTCGAGAGCATTAACAACCGTGATTATCCTGTCATCATGGGAACCACTGTTTTTTACAGCATTATTTTAATCACACTTCTCTTCATTGTCGATGTGGCGTATCGTCTCCTTGATCCAAGGATTCAGCTGCATCAGAAAGGAGGAAAGGCATGAGTATACACCTTCAGCATGATCCACCGAACAGGCATCCTGAAGTGCCGGACGAATGGTTTTCTCCACGAGAGCAAAAGAAAACAGAAGCCCATGCCATTAAAAGACCCTCTCTTTCCTATTGGGCAGATACATGGAGGCGGCTGAAGCAAAATAAGCTTGCGATGTTTAGTCTATCGGTTCTGATTTTTCTTTTTGTCATGGCAGTCTTAGGTCCATTGCTTGCACCAAATAGTGTGACAGAGCAGCGTCTTTCGATGCAAAATCTGCCGCCCTCGGCTGCTCACTGGTTTGGAACAGATGAGCTTGGACGAGATGTGTTCACACGTACTTGGTACGGAGCACGCATTTCGTTATTTGTGGGTGTCATGGCAGCCCTGATTGATTTTGCCATCGGTGTGATTTATGGGGGCATAGCCGGCTATAAAGGCGGACGCTATGACCATGTCATGATGCGGATTGTCGAGGTACTCTACGGACTTCCTTATTTACTTGTCGTCATTTTATTGATGGTGCTCATGGGACCAGGGCTTGTCACCATTATTGTAGCGCTCACTGTCACCGGATGGATTGGAATGGCAAGAATTGTGAGAGGTCAGGTTCTTCAGCTGAAAAGCCAGGAATATGTCCTTGCCTCAAAAACCTTTGGTGCCAAAAGCCTGCGGATCATTCGCCGCAACCTGCTGCCGAATACGATGGGGCCGATTATCGTCCAGATGACCCTGACTGTGCCGACCGCGATATTTGCTGAAGCGTTCCTAAGCTTTCTCGGGTTAGGTATTCAAGCACCGTTTGCAAGCTGGGGCGTGATGGCCAATGATGCTTTGCCGACTGTGCTGTCAGACAATGGACATTGGTGGCGTTTATTTTTTCCAGCATTTTTTATTTCACTTACGATGTTTTGCTTTAACAATTTAGGTGATGGCTTGCAAGATGCGCTTGATCCAAAGATGAAGAGGTGATGGCGCTTTGAAAAAAGTTCTACAAATCATTGATCTGCACGTCAGCTTTCGAACATACGGCGGTTCAGTTCAAGCAGTACGCGGAGTGAATGTCGATGTATATGAAAAAGAAACCTTAGCCATTGTGGGAGAATCAGGCTGCGGAAAAAGTGTGACATCACAAAGCATTATGAGGCTTCTGCCTGCATACAGCGCGCAAGTCGATCAGGGAGAAATCTGGTTTCAAGACCGCAACTTGCTGTCATTATCTGAAAAAGAAATGCGCGCCATACGAGGTGTCGATATTTCAATGATCTTCCAAGATCCGATGACAGCACTAAACCCAACCTTGACAATAGGGGATCAGCTGATGGAGGCGGCGAAGGAGCATCAAAAGCTGACGAAAAAAGAAGTGAAAGAAGCCGCCATACAAATGCTTGATTTGGTTGGTATTCCGCAGCCGAAGGAGAGATTAAAGCAATACCCGCACCAATTCAGCGGGGGAATGAGGCAGCGGCTCATGATTGCCATGGCACTGATTTGTGAGCCAAAGGTGCTGATCGCAGATGAACCGACGACCGCGCTGGATGTGACCATACAGGCACAAATTTTAGAACTGTTTAAAGAGATTCAGAGGAAAACAGGGGTTACCATTATCTTAATCACACACGACTTAGGGGTTGTAGCCCAAGTTGCCGACCGGGTAGCAGTCATGTACGGAGGGAAAATGGTTGAAACCGGAACAAGGCAAGATATTTTTTACAGTCCGCAGCATCCTTATACAAAAGGACTTCTGCAATCCGTTCCAAGACTTGATATGAAAGATGAACTGATTCCGATTGAAGGAAGCCCGCCTGATTTATTTGCACCTCCAAAGGGCTGTCCGTATACTGATCGCTGCCCGGCTGCCATGAAAGTGTGCGATCATATCATGCCGCACGAAACGCAGCGGTCACCTACTCATACAGTGCATTGCTGGCTCCAGGATGAGCGAGCGAACCAAGCGATGTTATCTTCAACACAAAGGGGGAGTTTTTCATGAGAAAAAAAGGGTGGATCATTAGTGTTTGTTTGTTCATCATCATGCTGCTCGCAGGATGTACAGCCAATGAGCAAGCAGGTAAAGGATCATCAAGCAACAAGAATGAAAAGAAAGTATTAACCTTAAATAACGAAAACGAACCGACGTCATTTGACCCGCCGATTGGTTTTAATAATGTATCGTGGCAAGGTCTGAATAACTTAATGGAGGGATTAACAAGACTGAATGAAAAGCACGAACCATCTCCTGCAATGGCGGAAAAATGGGAAATTTCAGAGGATGGAAAAACGTACACATTTCATTTAAGAGACGGCATCAAGTGGTCGAATGGTGATCCAGTGAAAGCGAGTGACTTTGAATATGCGTGGAAGCGTCTGCTTGATCCGAAAACAGGCTCCTCTGCATCGTTCTTAGCTTACATGATTGAAGGCGGAGAGGCATTTAACAGCGGAAAAGGAAAGAAAGAGGATGTAAAAGTCAGTGCTGAAAATGACAAAACGCTAAAGGTCACACTGGCATACCCGCAGAAATCGTTCTTAAATATGACCGCAAACCCTGCCTTTTTCCCTGTCAATGAGAAGGTAGCAGAGAAGGATCCAAACTGGGCAAAGGATGCCAAAACCTTTGTTGGGAATGGACCGTTTCAGCTGACAGAATGGAAGCATGATGAGAGCTTCACTATGGAAAAAAGTGAGACGTATTGGGACAAAAAATCAGTCAAGCTGGATCAGGTAAAGTGGCTGATGATCAGCGATCGAAACACTGATTATCAAATGTATCAATCGGGAGATTTAGATACTGCCTTCGTTCCAGCAGAACAAAGTGAAAATTTGCTGAAAAATAAAGATGTACAAATTGAAGATCAGGCTGGACTATTCTTTTATCGTCTGAATGTGAACATGGAACCTTTTCAAAATAAGAACATTCGCAAAGCCTTTCAAATGGCGATCAATCCGCAAGATATCGTGGATTATGTAACGAAAAATAAAGAGAAGCCAGCTCGCGCCTTCGTTTCACCGGGGATTTTAGATTCAAAGGGTGAGGATTTCAGAGAAGCTGGCGGTGATCTTGTCAAACAAGATACGAGTGAAGCTGCAAAACTATTAGAAAAAGGGCTGAAAGAAGAAAACTATTCAAAGCTGCCGCCCGTCACATTAACATATAGTACAAAGCCTGAGAACAAGAAAAAAGCTGAAGCCATCCAGCAGCAACTAAAAGAAGCGCTGGGTGTGGACGTGAAGCTTGCAAACATGGAAGCCAATGTATTTGCAGAAGATCAAAAGGCACTGAAATTCCAATTCTCGCAAAGTTCATTTTTAGCAGACTATGCAGATCCGATTAATTTCCTAGAGAGCTTTCAAACAGGGAATGCGATGAACCGGACTGGATGGTCAAACGACACCTATGATCAGCTGATGAAAAAGGCGAGAAAGGAAGCAGATGAACAAAAAAGAAACAGCATCCTTCATGAGGCAGAGGCACTTCTCATTGAAGAAGCACCGATCATTCCAATTCATTTTTATAACCAAGTTCATTTGCAAAAAGAGGGCGTGAAGGGAATTGTCCGCCACCCTGTTGGGTATATCGATTTGAAATGGGCACAAGTAGATGGAGAGTAATTGAAGGGAATGAGGGACACGGACGTTTTGAACAAAAGCGTCTCAGCACGCGGACAAACCCTCGCATTCTTTGTCAGTCCTGCGCTTCGGTGCTCATGAATGTCAAATTCGCTCCGCTCCGATGCTCGTCCTTCCTAGGGCTGCAAAGGTTTTCAGGTCACGCTGAATAGAAGACAAAGGGCTAAAATAAAGATCATTTTAGCCCTTTGTCAACAATATGGGACGCTTTGAACAAAGCGTCTGTTCCTTTATTTGTTCATGTTATGGAGAAAATGCCCATAGATTGTAAGAAATAAAGAGAAAGAGGGGATTGGCATGAACCAGCTGCCAGCGGCGCTTCAAACAGGGGATACGGTGGGGATTATCGCACCAGCAAGCCCGCCTGATGAATTGAAATTAGCAAAAGGGATTGCCTTTTTAGAGAGCCTTGGGCTAAAGGTGAAAAAAGGGAAGTATCTCGATTCCCGGTACGGGTATTTAGCAGGGCGTGATCATGAAAGAGTGGAAGATCTTCATGGCATGTTTCAAGATCCAGAAGTCAAAGCAGTTATTTGTGCCTGCGGAGGGTACGGAACTGGAAGACTTGCGGAAGCCATTGATTATGACCTCATTCGCCGGAATCCAAAAATCTTTTGGGGTTATAGTGACATTACGTTTTTACATACGGCCATCCAGCAGCAGACCGGTCTTGTGACCTTTCATGGTCCAATGCTTTCCTCTGATGTGGGACTTGAAGAGGTCCATCCGTATACGAAGGATACCTTTTTGCAGCTGTTCACGCCGAAGGCCTTTACGTATACGCATCACTTGTCACCTCTTCATACCTTCTACCCCGGCACCGTGTCAGGTGACATCATAGGAGGGAATCTTGCTCTCATCGTGACAACACTTGGTACACCTTTTGAAATTGATACGAAGGGAAAGCTGTTGTTCATTGAAGATATTGACGAAGAGCCTTATAAAATCGATCGTATGATGCAGCACCTCACATCTGCTGGAAAATTGGATGATGCGGCTGGATTCATCATTGGAGATTTTCATCAATGTGAACCAAAAAAGAAAGACCAGTCCTTAACCTTGGAACAGCTGTGGGAAACCTATATTGTGCCGCAAAAGAAACCCGCACTCGGCGGCTTTCGGATCGGTCATTCATCACCGAACTTTGCCTTTCCGATGGGCGTGCAGGCTGCACTAGATGCCGCAGGGAAAAAACTGCACATTTCTCCAGGCGTTGCAGCGAAAGAGGCGATTAAATGAAAATTGTCGATGTTCGTACATGCAGAACGAGTGTACCGCTAAAAAAGCCTTTCAAAACCGCTTTAAGAACGGTGTATGACGCCGCATCTTTGATCGTTATCATCACATATGATCAAGGTGATGTCAGCTACGGAGAGGCAGTTCCCACATCGGTGATTACAGGAGAAACGCTGGAAAGCATCGACTATGCCATCTGTGAAGTGATCAGACCCATTTTGCTCGGGGCTTCCTTGGCAGAGTATGAACAAATCTTTTCTGCTATGAACCGCGTGCTCGCAAGCAACACAAGCGCAAAGGCTGCAATCGATATGGCCATTTATGATGGCTTAGCAAAGCAGGCAGGACTCCCGCTTTATCAATACCTTGGCGGATATCGTCATCAGCTCGAAACCGACTATACGGTCAGTGTAAACCGGCCGCTTGAGATGGCAGAAGATGCGAAGCAATACGCAGCTGAAGGTTTTCAGACGTTAAAGATCAAAGTAGGAAAAGATGATATACACACGGACATTCAGCGGATCAAGCGGATTCGAGAAAAAGTCGGGCCAGACATTCAGATCAGGCTCGACGCCAATCAGGGCTGGACATGGAAGGAAGCGATCACAGCTATTCGAAAAATGGAAGTGCTGAATATTGAATTAGTAGAACAGCCAGTGCCGAAAGAAGATATCGAAGGCCTGCGTCGTGTGACGGAAGCAACTGAAACATTGATCATGGCAGACGAAAGCATTTTCAGTTTTCATGATGCAATCAAGGTGCTTGAAATGAGAAGCTGTGATCTGATCAATTTAAAATTAATGAAATCAGGCGGCATAAAAGAAGCATTAAAAATCAATGCCCTTGCCGAAGCATACGGTGTTCAGTGCATGGTTGGCAGTATGATTGAGTCAAAGCTTGGCATTACAGCAGCGGCACATTTCGCCGCAAGCCAGCCGAATATCACCCGCTGCGATTTTGATGCCCCGCTTATGCTGAAAGAGGACATGATAGACGGAGGAATCGTGTACAAAGGAAAAGATATATTTTTACCGCTGCATCATGGGTTAGGCATTCAAGGGGTGAAAGGAGTCTCATGATGATATACGAATCAAAGGTTCCAGTCGCTAATGTATGGACAGCGCCGCAGTCTCCCCGAGAAATCGATCGAAAGGTACTTCAGGACTCCATCAACATCAAAGAATGGATTGACCAGCAAACATATGAAGAAAAGCTGGCTTTATGTGAAGAAAATTTGATTCAATCTCAAGTACTGCTCGGCGGACGAGTGATTGGATTAGAAGAGACAGATGGTTGGATGAAAGTCGTCATTCCGCAGCAGGCCAGCCGGAAACATCCGCAAGGCTATCCAGGCTATATACCTGCTGAGCAATTAAAACAAGTAACAGAGGGAAGTGCGTCAGCTGCATCTCTTATCGTTTGTCAGAAAAAAGCCACGCTCTATCAAAACGGGGAACCTGATATGGAGATTAGCTTTTTAACAGAGCTGGCAGCCGCCAAAGAAACAGATGATCAATTTCATGTTGTCACCCCATTAGGAATAAGAGAAATCAACAAAGCGGATGTACGCCCAGTATCGCAAGCTTTCTCTATGACCGGCAAAGATGTCGTAGACGCAGGAAAACAATTTATTGGCCTTTCTTATTTATGGGGAGGCATGAGCAGCTTTGGCTATGATTGTTCAGGCTTTGCTTACAGTATGTACAAAGCGTGCGGATATCTTTTGCCAAGAGACGCAAGTGACCAAGCAGTTCAAGGAACGCCGGTGACATCAAGCCATTTAGAACAAGGTGACTTGCTGTTTTTTGCAAATGAAAACGGAAAGGGAGCGGTCCGCCATGTAGGGATCTACGCTGGGGATGGGATGATGCTTCATTCGCCTAAAACCGGCAGACAAATTGAGCTTCTTTCCCTTTCTGGCACTTCATATGAAAAGGAATGGGCAGGTGCAAGGCGGTATTTACCAAGCGAGAGGAGGAGCGATCATGACAGTTGAACCACTTTTACAAGTAAACAACCTTAAAAAACATTTTCATCTATCGAAAGGGAGAACCTTAAAAGCGCTGGATGGTGTCTCTTTTCAGCTGAAACAAGGTGAAACCTTTGGTCTCGTTGGTGAGTCTGGCTGCGGCAAATCCACACTTGGAAAAGTGCTCATGCGTCTTTATGAACCAACAGATGGTGAAGCCTTATATGAAGGGAAAAGTCTTCACCACCTTTCTAAAAAAGAATCATTTGATTTCAATCGGCAAATGCAAATGGTCTTTCAAGATCCGTATTCCTCGTTAAATCCAAGACTGTCAGTAAAAGATATTATGCTGGAGCCAATGGAGATTCATCAGCTTTATGGGAGTCAAAAGAAAAGGATTGCCCGCGTGAAAGAACTGCTCGAAGCGGTAGGATTAAGCTATGATTTTGCCACCCGCTATCCGCACGAATTTAGCGGAGGACAGAGGCAGAGAATCGGCATTGCAAGAGCACTTGCCTTAGCGCCAAAATTTATTGTGGCAGATGAGCCGATTTCTGCACTAGACGTCTCCGTTCAAGCGCAGGTCGTGAATCTGCTGAAAAAATTGCAAAAAGAGGAAGGATTAACATTTCTCTTTATTGCACATGACTTGTCAATGGTGAAATATATTAGCGACCGGATCGGTGTGATGTATTTAGGCCATCTCGTCGAGTTGACGACAAGTGATGCATTATATCAAACACCGCTTCACCCATATACACAAGCCTTGCTGTCGGCAATCCCCATTCCAGATCCTGACGTAGAGGACAAGCGCAAAAGGTTTATTTTAAAAGGAGAAATTCCAAGTCCAGTGAACCCGCCAAGCGGCTGTGTATTTCGAACAAGATGTCCTGCCGCGATGGATGTGTGTGCTGAAAAAAAGCCGGCATTACAAGCGGTGGAAGAAGGACATGAAGTCGCCTGTCATTTATATAATAGAAAATAGGACAAGCTAGACAAAAGCCAGCAAGTAGACAAGCTGTTCTACATGCTGGCTTTTTTAATAGATGAACGCCGAATAGGCAATGTGCAGCATCTGAAAGAGCCGCCGGATTTAATAATTTCAGAAAAGTCAACTTCAATAACGGTGTATCCGTGAGCGGTTAACGCAGCATTTGTTTCTTGGTTGCTGGGCAAGCTGATCACTTTTTTCTGCCCAATGGATAAAACATTTGGTCCAAGTGTGAATTGCTCTTGTTCGCTGATTTCAATCAAATCATAATACGTTTTGAGCAGCTGGAGATCCTTTTGCTTGAATGCTTCAGGATAAATGATGATCTCGTCATGAGACAGAATATTCATCACACAATCAAGATGCAGAATGTGAGGAGGAAGGTGAATCGGAATGATGTCATGATCCGGCAGCTCCTTTTTGAGCTGGTAGATAGCGGCTGGACTAGTTCTTTTGCTCGTGCCAACAAATACACGGTTTTGATCCACAAGCACATCGCCGCCTTCAATCGTTCCGTCTGTCAAAGTGACAGCTGACCACCCTTTTGCGTGTGCCCATTCTTTTAGGTATTGTTCTTCCCCTTGCCGAACCGGAGCGGCCATACTTGAAACAAACAGTGTATGTCCAATCGTAAACCCAATATCCCGAGTGAAGACTTGCTCAGGGAAGCGGTCATTCGCCGGGAGCAGGATGGGCCGTACTTGATTCTCTTTAAGGGTTTGGATCAATTGCTTATGCTGAGCGACTGCTTTCATTTGAGAAATATTTTCTTTTGCAAAATGTTTCTGGGTTTCGTTAATAATTTGTTTGATTTCCATATAAATAGGACTGCATAAAAGAACTTCTTCTAAATCGTCGTATTCACTCATGCATTGCGGCATTTTGTATAATTGCTCTGCTCTCATAGAATCCATCAAATGGCCTCCTTGTTCATTCATAGTTCTATTATTCCTTCTTCTAGCCATGGTTGAAACATTTCCGAAAGAAAATCTCTCACATAAGACTAAAGCAAAAAGTTTAGACAAACCTAAAAGAATAGTGTTTAATAAAAGTCGTTCCGCATCCACGAAAACAGCAAGAAGGAGCTATGATGATGAGTGAAGAAAATTTCAAATACTGCAAGGAATCGAAAGTTGTTAAAACCAGCAGGGTGTTTCCTCTTGATACGAATAACCACCAAACGTTATTTGGCGGGAAATTAATGAGTTATATAGATGACATTGCCTCCATCTCGGCTGCAAGACACAGCCGCAGTGAAACGGTCACAGCTTCAATGGATTCTGTTGACTTTTTAGAGCCGATTGGACAAAAGGAGTCCGTATGCTTGGAATCCTATGTCACATGGGTGGGCACGTCTTCTATGGAAGTGTTCGTCAAAGTCATTAAAGAAAACTTGATGTCTGGAGAGCGCAGACTCGCAGCAACTTCATTTCTGACATTTGTCTCATTAGATGAAAACGGAAAGCCTAAACGAGTCCCGCAGGTGATGCCGGAAACAGAGGAAGAGATCATGCTTCATCAAACAGCGAAGCAGCGGGCAGAGGAAAGAAAAAGCCGCCGAAAGCATAGTAAGGCGCTTGCTGACGCACTTGGGACAGATAAGCCTTGGGCGTAAAAATCACCCTTTAAGCGGTGATTTTTTTCTGTGCCAGTATCTTGCATGGCAAGATAGTGTGTGGTAAGATGAAGCTATCTTGTGATGCAAGGTACTGGAATCGGAGGAACAATCATGACAACATCCACACAAATGCTAAAAGGAATTTTAGAAGGCTGCCTGCTGTCGATTATTTCTGAGGGCGAAATTTATGGGTATGAAATGACGAAGAAGCTCGCGCATTATGGGTTTGATCAAATAAGTGAAGGCAGTATCTATCCGATTTTGCTGCGTATGCAAAAGGAACAGCTGGTGACCACCGTCACAAAAGCGTCAGCGACCGGCCCGAACAGGAAATACTATACGCTCACACAAGCGGGTGAACAAGCACTCACAGAGTTTATTGCCCGCTGGGATGAGCTTTCAAAAAATGTAAACCGCTTATTACAAAAAGGGAAGTGAGATTATGGTATCAAAAGAAACAAGACAAATTCTACTAGAGCTGCAACTTTATCTCATATCAAAGGGGAAAAATCAGGGTGAAATCGATGAGCTGATGGACGAACTGACAGCACATGCGGTTGAGGCTGAAAAAGACGGCAAAACAGGTGAGGATGTGTTCGGTGGAGATCCGCGGGGCTATGCTGATGAACTGGCAAAAGAGCTGTCAGGGAATCATAAAGACTGGGTGCCATTCGTCAGTGCTTTCTTAATTGGATCGCTTTTTTACATGATTTTAGCAGATGCAATCAGCCAAAACTTATCCTATTCTTGGTTTGCTTTGATTGGATATCCGCTCGTTTTAGTGGCCAATGTTATCATGATCATTGTGATGTTTAGAGCGTCCGCCTTTCAAACAAGCAGCCGGGTATTTCTCTACTTTTGGATGTTAGGAATCTTTCAGCTGACAGCGATGGTGACAATCAAACTATTGGATCAAAAAGTCGGCACACCACTACTTGTCCTTACTTCTGGCCAGAGGTGGGGCGTCATTTTGCTCATGCTGCTATGTATCGTTGTATTTAATGCAATCTTAAAGGCGAATGTCGTTTCATTGATTCCGATTATCTTTTTCGGACCGCAGCTCATATTCGAATGGATTGGCTGGACGTCACCAAGTGTGATTTTGCTGCAAAGTCTGCTATCTATTGTGATTTTAATGGGGCTTATATTCATTGTACTGCGCCGGACAAATAAGAAAAATGAAAATACGAATGTAAACTGAGCACATCCTATCCGATGTGCTTTTCTTTTTCTAAAAAAATGTAGAAATGGAATTGTCTTTTTCATTACAATGGGGAGAGGACAAAAATGAAAAGGGGTTCTGTTTTTGGATATCGTATGGGGATATGTACTCGTTTTTGTATTGGCTGCCTTGCCTTTTTTTGAAGTGATTGGTGTCGTTCCATTCGCAATCTTAAGTGGGCTGCATCCTGTGACAACGGCTGTGATTGGATTCGTTGGAAACTTTTTGACAGTCTTGCTTCTCATTGTGTTCGTCGACCGGTTTAAAGCATGGTGGTTAAAAAGAAAAGAGGAAAAAGGTGATGAAAAAGGAGAGAAAAAGCAGCTGCGCGCGAGAAAAATTTGGGAACGATACGGTCTGCCTGGGTTAGCGCTCATAGGACCTTTTATCATCGGCAGTCATTTAGCAGCCTTGATGTGTATGAGCTTTGGAACGAAAAGAAAGCAAGTCGCGGTGTGGATGACCGTCAGTTTAATGATGTGGACAGCGCTGGCTGCAAGTTTAACCGGTGCGGGCTTCCATTACTTTGCCCCAGATTCAAATGGATTGTTCGGAGATATTTTTAGCAAGTAAAAAAGGGGGGATCATCAATGACAGTTCAAACAAGAACAGTATTTGAAACAGAGCGCCTGAAACTGAGAACGATGAATGAACATGATGCGTCATTTTTATATGACGAGCTGTTCCAGGATGAAGAAGTGATGAAGTATTATCCTTCTTTGAAGGATGAACAGCAGACAAAAGAGTGGATTGCATGGAATCAAAAAAATGACCGCATGTACAACACCTCGCTATGGATCATTGAAGATAAAGAAACAAATGAACGACTTGGACAAAGCGGCATTGTCCTGCAAAACATTGAAGGACAAACCGAGCTTGAGATTGGCTATATGCTAAAGAAAGCGGCGTGGGGGAATGGCTATGCTGCTGAGGCTGCAAAAGGCTGCCTTACCTATGGATTTGAAGAAATGAAGGTCAGACGGATGGTCAGCCTAATTCGTCCTGAGAATGAAGCGTCGGTGAAGGTCGCTTTAAAAATGGGCATGAAAAAAGAAAAAACCATTTCAAAATGGGACCAAATCGTTGATGTATACAGCATCACCCGTAACGGAGAAAACGGCTCGCTTACCGAATAAGCAGAGCCGTTTTTTTATGCACGCTGTTCTAACTGAAGCAAATATTTCTTCCGTTCAATCCCTCCGCCGTAGCCTCCAAGCTCACCACTTGTTTGAATCACGCGGTGGCAGGGAATGATAATCGCCAATTGATTGGCACCATTTGCATTACCGACAGCACGAACCAAATGCGGATCGCCTAGTTTCGTGGCTAGATCTCGATAGGATCTCGTTTCGCCTGCTGGAATGCGTGAGAGCTGGTCCCACACCTTCATTTGAAAAGGGGTGCCATGTAAGGAAAGCGGTACAGTAAACTTGGTCAGCTTTTTCTCAAAATATAAGGCCAATTCCTTTGCTAATTGCTGATGGACGTTTGTTTCTCCAACTAAAATGCGGGCATGATGCTTCTTTCTTAATGTTTCAATTTCTTTTTCGAGTCCCCGCCTGTCCATAAACTCCAGTAAATACACATGTGTGGTATCTGTCACACTCATCATGCGCCCGATCGGTGTGGAAATAAAATTAGCATAGAGAATGTGAATCTGCGCTTTTTTGGGAGGATTTCCCATGATTTTCGTAAATGCATCATTGAAGGCACTTGAAGATTCATAGCCGAAAGTGACCTGCTGATCGATTACTTTTTTTCCGTTCAAAATTTCTTTAAAGGCAAGTCCCATTCGGCGTGATCTTGCATATTGAACAAAGGTCATGCCGTAAATGTCTTTAAACTTTCTTCGAGCTGTGGCAGAGTGAATCCCTAATTGGCGGAAGTCCTCTTCCTTCCAGCGTTTCTCAGGATTTTTTTCTACTGCTGAAACGAGTGTTTTGACTTCTTCAGGAATGCTGTTAGGGTATGTTAATGGTGTGCAGCGCTTGCACGGGCGATACCCTGCCAGCAGTGCTTCCTCCGCTGTAAAGAAAAACTCACAGTTTTCAAATTTTGGCTTTCTGGCCGTACATGTGGCATGACAGAAGATACCGGTTGTCTTAATACAGGCAAAGAATGTGCCGTCATATTGCGGATTCTTGTCAACAAGTGCTTGATAAAATTCATGTTTTTGTTCATCGGTCATCATCATATGAAGCCACCTCTTGATTTTCTATAAAATGTTTTTCAGCATTGTTTGGGGTACGACGGATGATCTGTAAATACATCATCCTAAAGTTGGACGTTCATCGCATCAATCTGATTTCATTATATCAGCGATGTGATCATTGACGTATCCGTGCTTTAAGGAACATCAAGCATCATAAACATGTCAATCTCCTCCTTTTCTCATTCCTGTTTTAGTTCATATATTTTAGTTGCTTCTGTTTCATTTCTTCATAAAATGCTTCAACTTCTTGTTCGTAAAGTACGGTCTCCATGTCCTTGTATTTACGCTTGATCGTCAATGTCATAAAAAATAAATGGATTGTCATATACGCTCATTTCCCTTCAGTCCGCTTCACGCGAAACAGCCCGCAAAGCTTCTTTATCAGTTGACCTGCTTCTAACACTTAGTATACGGCGGCTCATTAAAAATTCTTTCGAAAAATGAACAAGTATATTTGCATGTGGAAAGCAAAGCGGTAGACCGGTATTTCGGGGTGTGATACAATTTTGACACACAGAATCTGCTTTAAGTCAGATCTGCTTATTAAGAAATGGTTTTCTAGGGTTCCGTGCGGGTGGCGCAGTCTGGACCGAGAGAAAACACATAGGGTCTAGACAATAGACCGTATGGACACGGAGGGATAAAAGCCCGGGAGATTTGATCAAACGATCGATTTCCGGGCTTTTTTTATTGCTTGGAATCGTTCAGAAAGGAAGAGAATCGGATGAAATGGGGAAATGTATTGATTGCAGCCATCTTTGAAGTTGGCTGGGTGATGGGGTTGAAATATGCTGACTCTTTATTGGAATGGGCCGCAACCATCGTTTGTATTGTCGTGAGCTTTTATTTACTCCTGAAAGCCACGACTGTACTGCCAGTTGGCACACTTTATGCCGTTTTCACCGGACTTGGGACAGCAGGTACTGTCATAGTAGGTATGGTACTGGGAGAGCCAGTACAGCTAGTGAAATTACTTTTAATCATGTTGCTTTTAAGTGGTGTATTAGGGCTTAAACTAACCACAGGTGAAAAGAAAGGAGAGACTGAATCATGAGCTGGCTTTTACTCATTGGTGCAGGCATTTTAGAAATGCTTTGTGTCACCATGATGAATCAATTCCAGAAAGACCGGCATGTCAAATGGATTTTATTCATTGCAGCTGGATTTTCGCTGTCCTTTCTCATGCTCTCTCTTGCGATGAATACAATTCCGATGGGAACGGCATACGCCATTTGGACTGGCATTGGAGCTGCTGGAGGAGCCATTGTCGGCATGCTGTTTTACGGTGAGTCGAAGGACGCAAAACGTATATTCTTTATCGCACTGATTTTATCTGCGGCGGTCGGGTTAAAAATCATTGAATAAGAAAAGGCTGTCATCTGTCTGCCAGCCTCAGCATGTAGACAAACCCACACATTCTTTGTCAGGCCTGCAATGGTTTTCTATCACGCTGAAAAAGAAGAAAAAGGGCTAAAATAAAAATCATTTTAGCCCTTTTTTGTTACATCGAATGATGATTGGAATCGTTTTCATTTTTGCGGTAAAGCTGACTCACTAGAAGAAAACAGACACCAAATGTGAGCAAAGGAATGAGTCTCTCACCGGCCATAAAAAGATAAATACCTGTGATCAGACATACGATGCCGAGCCAAAAGCTCACTTTACCAAACAAAGTCATGCTTTTCATCTCCATCACTCCTTTTGTGATAAAAGGTCTACTCACATTATATCACGCTAGGTGCAGAATTGAATGAATATTCAATAAAAAATGGACTCTTCATTGCTTTTTCTCTTTCCAGTCCAGTATAATATTTCATTAGAATGAAAACGCAAATGAGGTCATGATACATGAGAACATTGATTACAGAAAAACTTGAATTACACAGACAAAAGCACGAGCAAAAAGGCAGATTACTTGTCAGCTGCCCAGATCAGCCTGGTATTGTATCAGCTGTTTCTTCCTTTTTATTTGAGCACGGAGCGAACATCATTGAATCGAGCCAATACACAACCGATCATGAAAGCGGCCGGTTCTTTTTAAGAATTGAATTTGATTGGAAAGACATCTCGGCGAATATGGATCAATTGAAAAATAGTTTTGAGCCAATCGCAGCATCATTTAAAATGACGTGGAGCATGTCGCGTGCAAGTGAGCTTAAAAAGCTGGCAATCTTTGTCTCAAAAGAGCTTCATTGTCTGCATGAGCTGCTGTGGGAATGGCAAAGCGGAAATTTAATGGCTGAAATCGCAGTTGTGATCAGCAATCATGAAACGGCAAAAGATACAGTAGAAGCGCTTGGAATCCCATTCCATTTTGTAAAGGCGAACAAAGACATTCGTAAAGAAGCTGAAAAAGAGCAGCTCGCCTTATTAGAAGAGTACGACATTGATGTGGTTGTGCTTGCTAGATACATGCAAATTTTAACGCCTGGATTCATTGAAGAGCATCCGAACAAAATCATTAATATTCATCATTCCTTCCTGCCAGCGTTTATTGGTGCAAACCCATACAAGCGGGCATATGAGCGGGGAGTCAAATTAATTGGTGCGACTTCTCATTATGTCACCAATGATTTAGACGAAGGCCCGATCATTGAACAGGATATTGAGCGGGTCGATCACCGGGATGATGCGGAAGCCCTAAAAAATATTGGCCGGACAATTGAGCGCAGTGTGCTTGCACGTGCTGTCAAATGGCACCTTGAAGATCGCATTATTGTTCATGAGAATAAAACGATTGTCTTTAATTGACCGCTTGACTTTTCTTTAGCAATTGGTGATAATATAAAAAAATTAACGAGCGTTGAAAAGGAATAGTAAGCAGGAACTGATGCGTAAAGAGAGCAAATGATGTGCTGAAACATTTGCCGCAGACAGCTGCTGAACCTGCCCTTTGAGCCTTAGAGGAAAAATCTAAGCGCGTGCCTGGCGTTACAGGAGTTGAGTGGAATAAGCAGATCGCATGCTTATTCAATGAAGGTGGTACCACGGAAAATCCCTTTTCGTCCTTTACATAAGGAGAAATAGGGATTTTTTTGTGCCTAATGGTATAGCGGAGGGAATCAAGGATGAAAAAGCAAAGGATCGTCATAAAAATTGGCAGCAGTTCATTAACAGAGCAAAAAGGAGCCATTGATGAACAAAAGATGCAGGATCATGTAAGAGCCATAGCAAAGCTCAAAGAAGCAGGTCATGAAATCATTTTAATTTCATCAGGAGCCGTTGCAGCAGGATTTGGCAGTTTAGGCTATCCATCAAGACCTGTGACCTTAAAGGGGAAACAGGCAGCTGCCGCCGTTGGACAGGGTTTGTTAATGCAGAAATATACAGAGCTTTTTTCACAGTTTCATATGACACCTGCTCAAATGCTTTTAACACGTAATGACTTTTCAGATCGAACAAGATATCGAAATGCGTACGCAACGATGATGGAGCTGCTTGAAAGAAAAATCTTGCCGATCATAAACGAAAATGATTCAGTCTCCATCGAGGAGCTTACCTTTGGGGATAATGACATGCTGTCAGCTCTTGTCAGTGGATTAATCCATGCAGACCAATTGATCATATTAACAGACATCAATGGCATTTATGATGCAAATCCAAATGAGCATCCTGAGGCGAAGCGATTTGATGTCCTGACCCACATTTCAGAAGAATTGTTTTCATATGCAAAGAGCACCGGTTCAAAGGTTGGAACAGGCGGAATGAAATCGAAGCTCTCAGCTGCACAAACGGCACTTTCACTTGGCGTGAAAGTCTTCATTGGCACAGGCACTGGGGAAGACAAGCTGCTTCGCATACTTGCGGGTCAAGGCGACGGAACGTATATCGGTGAACAGGATTTATCAGCTGTGAACAACCGCCGTCAATGGATTCAATTCCACTCACCGGTCTCTGGGAAGATCATGATTGATGCAGGAGCGGAAGCGGCGATTTTGCATAATGGCAGAAGCCTTCTTCCGGCAGGAGTTATTGATGTCGCTGGTGACTTTTCTAAAGGAGAAGTCGTAGAAGTCGTCGGTCCAAACGGATTAGTTGGTAAGGGACAAACCTTGTACGCCTCCGATGAGCTTCTCGGCATTAAAGGAATGCGAAGTGACGAGCTTGCAAAAGAGAAGCCTGAGGTCATACACCGAGATCACTGGGTACAGCATGTACAAAACTGAGGAGGGAATACGATGAATGAAGTTCTTGAAAAAGCAAAAAAAGCAAGTGCAGCCAAAGATCAGCTGCTTCTAAAAACGACGGAACAAAAAAATGCTGCCCTGCACGCCATTGCCAGTGCACTAAAAGCATCTTCAGCTTATTTAATAGAAGAGAACCAAAAAGATGTTCAGGCTGCTGAGGAAAAGCAGTTCACGCCATCTGTCATTGACCGGATTACACTCACGGAAGAGAGAATTGAAGCCATTGCAGATGCGACCCTTCAACTCATTCAGCTAAAAGATCCAATTGGTGAAACGTTAGAAACCATTCAGAAAGAAAACGGTCTGTTCATCGAAAAGGTTCGTGTACCGCTTGGAACGGTTGGAATGATTTATGAAGCAAGACCAAACGTGACAGTCGATGCTGCGACCCTTTGCTTGAAAACTGGGAATGCTGTGATTCTGCGCGGAAGCTCCTCTGCTATTCATAGTAATAAAGCAATTGTAAAGGTGATTCATGAAGCGCTTCATACGACGGATATTCCAGTAGACAGTGTGCAATTGATTGAAGACACAGGCCGTGAAACGGCGAAAACGCTGTTCACTTTAAATGAATACCTGGATGTCCTCATTCCGCGCGGCGGGAAGAATTTAATTGATCTTGTAGTGAGAGAGTCAACTGTGCCGGTGC
This sequence comes from Bacillus sp. PAMC28571, assembly GCF_014250435.1. Lineage (NCBI taxonomy): Bacteria > Bacillati > Bacillota > Bacilli > Caryophanales > Bacillaceae > Bacillus > Bacillus sp. PAMC28571. The sequence continues at coordinate 1,055,431 of NZ_CP060191.1, forward strand.
TTGAGACAGGTGCAGGAAATTGTCATATCTACATTGATGAAACAGCGAAAAACGAAATGGCTGAGCGGATTGTGCTGAATGCCAAAACTCAAAGACCTTCTGTTTGTAATGCAATCGAGAGCATTGTCATTCAAAAAAAATGGGCAAACAACTACGGTGCTTCTTTATTTGAAGCCCTTCAATCCAATGGGGTAGAAATACGCGGTGATGAAGCCGTTTGTGCGCTTGCTCCTAGTGCTGCATTAGCGACAACTGAGGACTATGCAACGGAGTTTTTAGCACCGATCGTCAGTATTAAAATTGTAGAAAACATAGAACAAGCGATTCAGCATATTCAAACATATAGCTCTAAGCACTCTGAGGCGATCATTACGGAAAACGATGAGCATGCAGCCCTTTTCTTAACAGCTGTCGATGCTGCCGCTGTTTATCATAATGCCTCTACTCGTTTCACAGATGGCTTTGAATTTGGCTATGGAGCGGAAATAGGTATTAGTACGCAAAAACTTCATGCAAGAGGGCCAATGGGTCTGCCAGCCTTAACGTCTGAAAAATTTGTCATTCGTGGTCAAGGACAAATAAGAGAATAACGAATTTAAAAGAGAGTCTTGTGACAACAGGCTCTCTTTTTCCTTTCATTTTTGTATTTCTCCGGTCAAGTATGATAAAATATGGTAATGTTTTATATTTTGAGAAGATTGGAGAAGGCAACGTATGGCGAAAATCATTCCCTCTTCGGATATTGGAGTGAAAATCAACAAGTGGTATGAATTAATCCGCAGATTTGATTCCGAACAAGCAGAACAGTTAAAGCAGGAAATTCGCACCTCTCTTGATTCAATGGAAGAAGATCAGAATTTGCTTCTCTATTTTTCTTTAATGGAATTTAGGCATGAGGTCATGCTCGATTATTTAAAGCCATTAAAGGAAGGAAAGCTTCGCGCCAACTTTTCCGAGCTTTCGAAAGAAATAGATGAGCATCAAACGCATGTCACAGGCATGCTTGAATACTACTATCATTTTTTTAGAGGCATGTATGAATTCGGGCGGAGGGAGTATATTGCTGCCATATCGTCTTATCAAAAGGCAGAGCATAAGCTTTCTTTTGTATCAGATGATATTGAACGTGCGGAATTTCATTTTAAAATGTCAGAAATATATTATCACATGAAACAAACTCATATCTCGATGCACCATGCTAAACTAGCGCTGGATGTTTATGTTCAGCATGAACTGTATGCGCTTCGCACGATTCAGTGTGAATTTATTGTGGCCGGTAACTACGATGATATGAGAAGGCATGAAAAAGCATTACCACATCTCGAAAGAGCACTTGCGAGATCAAGAGAGTTTCAAAATGTGCGTTTTATTGCCTCCTCTTTGTTTAATATGGGCAACAGTTATTACCGAATGGGAGACTTGGGCCGCGCACTCGAATTAATGAAAGAATCCATCTCGTTATTTGATCAAAATCAATCCGATCATCTTCGTCGATCTATAGACCCTCTTTATACAGCCGCTCAGATATTATACAAACAAGGAAAACACGAAGAAGCATTACACTACAGAGAAGAATGTATGAAGAGAGCAGAAGCTCTTCAAGATGACATTCATATTCAGAAAACCATATTTCTAGAAGCATTGTATTTAAGACAAGATGCTGAGCATATTAAACGGATTTTCCATTTTTTAGAGTCTGCCTATGCATATCCAGATATAGAGGAGCTGGCATTAGATACCGCAAAGTATTATAATGAAATGGGGGATTATGAAAAATCTTCCATGTTCTATGGGGAAGCGGAACATGCTCGAATCTATATTCAGAGAGGGGATTGTTTATATGAATTTTAAAAAATGGGCAGTCGTCTGTACAAGTATCACCATTATGGCATTGTGGCTGGCAGCAGCAAATGCCGACCCAGATAACAGAAACCATACGCTAGAACAACCGAATCCGCAGCATGACACGATCTAAAAGCCCTTTTTAAAGGGCTTTTTTTACTGCCTAACAATTTCCGGACATACTCATAAAAAGGGTTCAGGCAGGAAAACTTAAAAAAGAGTATTTATTGATTGACTCTGTAATTTAAATTGTGTACAATTCAATTGTAGAAAACATTATTGGAGAGAAAGAGGGTTATATTCATGTCAGACGTTTTATTTACAGCAACGGTATCAGCTGTCGGAGGAAGAGAAGGAAAGGTTGTTTCAACAGATGGTGTACTTGAACATGATGTAGCAATGCCTGGAACACCAAGAGCAAAAAAACTTGAAAAAGCAACAAATCCAGAGCAATTATTCGCAGCAGGCTACTCTGCATGTTTTGATTCAGCCCTTCAAATGGTAGCAAGACAAGAGCGTATTCGCTTTGAAAGTGAAGTTACAGCACATGTCAGCTTATTAAAAGACAGTTCAGATGGCGGCTTCAAACTAGGCGTTCAATTAGAGGTAAAAGGAACTGGCATTGAGCAGTCAGCATTAGAAGAACTTGTTCATAAAGCACACGGCGTTTGCCCATATTCAAAAGCAACTCAAGGAAACATCGAAGTAGAACTAGTAGCTGTCGCACAATAATAGACATTATAAAAGGCTGAGGGAACATTCCCTCAGCCTTTTGATTGTGTTAAATTTTGCAAAAGCTCATGTAAAGAGGCACGCAGTGTTTTTAGCTCTTCTTCCGATCTGCCTGTCCCAGTCAGCATGTGAGACGGAATCGCAGTGGCCTTTTCTTTTAGCTGCTCTCCATATTCCGTTAAACGAATTTGTACAGACCGCTCATCCTCTTTCGAACGTTCTCGGATAATGAGTCCATTTTGCTCCATTCGTTTCAGCATGGGCGTGAGTGTACCGGAGTCTAAATAGAGAAGCTCTCCCATCGTTTTCACATTTAATGTTCCATGCTCCCACAATAAAAGCAGTGCCAAATATTGCGGGTACGTAATATTTAATTCTTCTAACAACGGTTTATACTGCTTCGTCATCTCTCGTGAACTTGCATATAACAAGAAACAAAGCTGATTTTCCAGCTTCATATGTTCAAATTCATTTGTCATGTCAGTCACCAACTATTTTTTGTCATACTTATCATTGTATAAGATTTTCTTCCTTTTTAAAATAAATACAGACGAAAAATGAAAAATTCTTCAATGTGCGATAAATGTTTGAGAAATGAATAGAACGTGAAAAGGATCAATAGATGAAGGAGGAGATGAAGATGAAACCATTATTCACAGCAAAAGTAAAGGCGCAGCATGGAAGAGCTGGACATGTTCGTTCAGAGGATGGTGTGCTCGACCATAACATTGTCATGCCTAACGCAAAGAAAGATGGAGAGACTGGTACAAACCCAGAGCAATTATTTGCAGCAGGCTATGCAGCTTGTTTCGGAGGAGCACTTGAGCACGTAGCGAAGAAGCAAGGGACAGAAATAGAATCGGAAGTAGAAGGACATGTCAGTCTTTTAAAAGATGAAAGCGACGGCGGCTTTAAGCTTGGCGTAAAGCTGATTGTGTCTGCGAAAGGTCATGATCATGACAAAGTGAAAGAGCTTGTCCATGCTGCCCATGAATTCTGTCCATATTCAAAAGCAACAAGAGGGAACATTGAAGTAGAGCTTGAAGTGACGGAGTAATAGTAGAAGACACCTGCTTACGAGCGGTGTCTCAGCGTGTAGACAAACCCTCGCATTCTTTGTCAGGTCTGGGCTCCGGTGCTAGACTGCAAAGGTTTTCTATCACGCTGAAAAGAAGACAAAGGGCTAAAATAAAGATCATTTTAGCCCTTTGTCAACAATCCGCAACACCTGCTTACCGCAGGTGTCTTTTTTTAATATTCTTTCTTTTTATCGTATGCTTCCCATGCTTCAAATGGCGCAAGGGTTTTTTGAGGTGTCAGTTTGTAAAATGGTATATTTCTTGATTCGTATTCTTTGTTGATTTCTTCATAAATAAATGAGTCATCAAAACCAGAATCCGCTGCATCCTGATGTCCAGCAGCAAAATACACAGCTTTTGGTCTAGCCCAGTAAATAGCGCCAAGGCACATCGGACAAGGCTCGCAGCTTGTGTATAGAATGCAATCTTCCAATTGGTATGTATGTAGAGTTTGGCACGCTTTGCGAATGGCTGTGACTTCTGCATGTGCGGTTGGATCGTTACTTGTTGTCACGTTGTTGCTGCCCTCTGCAATAATCTGACCATCCTTGACAATGACTGCTCCAAAAGGGCCGCCAGTACCACTATTGACTCCTTCTACTGCAAGATCAATTGCGCGTTGTAAAAAATCTTCGTGATTCATTGTCTTCCTCCCTTTGTTCGACTGACTTCTCTAGTATAAACGAATCATGCTAGAAAAGAAATCATCATAGTAGGAGATCGAACAGGCCAATTTGCGCATAAAAAACCCCTGCCGAGTTCAGCAGGGGAGAGACATTCAATTAAGCGTGCTGCGCCAGCTTTTTACGAGCGACTTCAGCAGCTGTGACCATGTTTTTCAAAGCAGCAATGGTTTCAGGCTCTTGTCTAGTTTTTAGACCACAATCCGGATTCACCCAGAAGCGATCTGTTGGACAAACGTTCAGCGCATCATCAATAATTTCGCTCATTTCTTCAACAGATGGAACACGCGGGCTATGGATGTCATAAACGCCTAGTCCAAGGCCTTTCAAATACGGGTGTTTTTCTAAGTAATCGAGGAATCCGCCATGACTGCGTGAATGTTCAATTGTAATCACGTCAGCATCCAAGTCTTCGATTGTATCGACAATATCCTCGAAGTTACTGTAGCACATATGTGTATGAATTTGTGTTTCATTTTGAACGGATGATGTGGATAAACGGAATGACTCTGCTGCCCAGTTTAAATATTCTGCCCAATCACTTTCTTTGAGCGGAAGTCCTTCTCTTAGCGCAGGCTCATCCACTTGGATCACTTGAATACCAGCTGCTTCTAAAGCTTCTACCTCTTTACGCAAAGCGAAAGCGATTTGGAAAGCAATGTCTTTGCGAGAGATATCCGTTCTTGGGAAAGACCAGTTTAAGATGGTAACAGGTCCTGTCAGCATTCCCTTGACTTTTTTCTTTGTTAAACTTTGTGCGTAAACCGTCTCTTTCACTGTCATTGGCTCTGTAAACTCTACATCTCCATAAATGATTGGCGGCTTCACGCAGCGTGATCCATAGGATTGAACCCAAGCAAATTTTGTAAAGGCAAATCCGGCTAGCTTCTCGCCGAAGTATTCAACCATGTCTGTACGTTCAAATTCCCCATGTACGAGCACATCCAGACCAATTTCTTCTTGAATATCAATCCATCGTTTTGTTTCTTTCTTAATAAACTCATCATACTCTGCATCTGTCCACTCATTTTTGCGCCACTTTTGACGAGCACTGCGCACTTCGGCAGACTGTGGGAAACTGCCAATTGTTGTTGTTGGTAGAAGCGGCAGTTCAAGAGATTCGTTTTGGATACGAAGGCGTTCTTCAAAGGCAGCTGGACGTTTAAAATCTTTCGATGAAAGATTGTTGCGTTCCGCTGTTAGATCCGCATTTGTTCCTTTTGCGAACTCTTTTAAGGTAAGAAGTGCTTGTGCTGCTTCGTTAATATCAGAATCAATGGCAGTTGCTCCTTTTGTTAAACCTTCTTTTAGCAGTGTTAATTCAGCCAGCTTTTCAGTAGCATAAGACAGTCCGTTTAATAGTTTTTCTTCAAGCTGTTCGCTTGGGTGTTTGGCAACTGGCACATGCAGCAAGCTGCTTGATGGCTGCAGCCATACTTCTTTCGGCTGGACGTCAGCAATGACTTCAGAAATAAAGGATAATCTTTCGCAAAGGTCTGATCTCCAAATATTTCTTCCATCAATGACGCCTGCTGCTAAAATTTTATCTTTCGGGAAGCCGTGCTTTTTCACTTGGTCAAGGTTGCGCCCTTGATCATGGACAAAATCAAGACCAATTGCTTCAACAGGATATGTGACAAGCTCTTCATACGCATCTACTGAATCAAAGTATGTTTGAAGAAGAATGTTCAACCCAGGTACGGCTTCTTTGATCGTTTGATAGATTTCTTTTACGGCTTTTACGTCTTCACTTGAAGCTGTGACAAGTGCAGGTTCATCAATTTGAACCCATTTGACGCCTGCTTCTTTAAGTTCTTTTAAAAGCTGAGTATAAAGCGGCACTAGACGCTGCTGGATTTCTTTTACTTCATTTGCTTCATAACCTTTAGAAAGTGAGACAAATGTATATAGACCAAGTACAACCGGTTTTGTTTCAACACCAAACGCCTTTTTCACCTTTTCGTAAGCTTCAAGCGGTTTATTGTGTGTGAGTTTAAATTCTGTGCTTTTTTCGTATTCTGGAACGATGTAGTGATAGTTTGTATTAAACCATTTTGTCATTTCACTTGAGACGGCATCTTTTGTTCCTCTTGCCATCGCGAAGTATGTATCTAGCGGGTCTTTTAAGCTGCGGAAGCGCTCTGGAATCCAATTGAACATAACAGCGGTATCCAGCACGTGATCATAGAAGGTAAAGTCTCCAGAAGGAACAACATCAATTTGTTGATCGATTTGTGTTTTAATGGCAGTTAAAAATTGTTCATCCAGTGTGCTTAAGAGGGTTTCGCGGTCTGTTTGACCTTTCCAGTAAGACTCAAGTGCTTTTTTCCATTCTCTGTTTAAACCAATTCGCGGAAATCCTAGATTACTTGTTTTAACAATTGTCAATTCCAATTCCTCCTCTAAATATAAAAAGACATTTACGCTCATGATCATGATTGATGAGGTAAATGTCTGGTTTAAAAGACAAAATGTGTGTGCGAAATAAGGCGTGAGTATCACTGACGCTTTTTCGACATCTCCTATCAACCGTAGGGGGTTTGATGTGATAGAGCGGCTGGTATCCTGGCTGGTGAATCTGCAAGCTTTTCATCCTTCCCATCCTCATGACAGTGGATTTCTGAGAAAAGCTCTCCTCACTCACAGTGGCGGGACCGCGCCGGATTTTCACCGGTCTTCCCAATTAAAATTCGACGTGTAATCGAATTACCGACTCTCAAACTATGAATTTATTGTGTTCGATTATATAACGTTCACTTCATTTCGTCAAAGTAAATTTTGAATAATTTTAATTAAAAAAATCCTGAGAAAATTCTATCTTTTCTCAGGACCTCTATTTAAGCTATAGAGATAAAAGATCTGCTTCCAATGTTTTTTCTAAAAGGACATCAGGCGCAGTTAAATATAAAAATCCATTCCCTACAAGGGCTTTCGACTGCTTTAATGGAAGGGTTCTTCTGACAAGTTGAGCATAAACCTCAGGCTCTGTCAGCTTGCGCTGGAACGCTTCTTCTTCAGCATTTTTAATAATGGCTAGTGCACCGCTTACGTGAGGGGCAGCCATTGAAGTCCCTGTGAGCCTGCCATATTTATGGTTAGGGAGAGTGGATAAAATGTCTTCTCCTGGAGCGACGAGGTCGATTTCTTTATTGGCGTTAGAAAATTCAGAGGATTCTCTAGCAAGGGAAACAGAACCGACGGCAATGACTTCATTGTATGCTGCTGGGTAGGAGAACTCTTCCGTACGCTCGTCCCCGTCCCCTTCATTTCCTGCTGCGCACACAACAAGCACACCGCTTTTTACTGCATTTTGAATGGCTTCCTGCAGGGCAGGCTCATTGCTTGGACCACCGAGAGACATAGAGATAATATCCACCTTCTGCTCTGCGGCATAGTTGATGCCATCAATGATCCACTCATATTTTCCGCTGCCATTTTCACCGCCAAGAACTTTCACGATGAGAAGCTTGGCTTCAGGGGCAACCCCTAAAATTCCGCCATTTTGATCTGTTGCGGCAATCGTTCCTGCTACATGGGTACCATGCCCATTATAGTCTTTTACATTTTCAGCATCTCCATCGTCATCATCGGTAAAGTTCTTCCCACCGATAATCTGATCTTTTAAGTCGGGATGCTCTGTGTCACAGCCTGTATCAAGGACAGCAATGGTTATGCCTTTTCCTTTGAAGCCACTTGACCAAAGTTCGGGTGCTTTAATCTCCTGAATACTTTCCGGCGTCTCTTTCGCTTCCATCACATTGGCTTTTACTTCATACGGAATTAAGCGAATTTCACCTTTCATAAGAAAGCCCTCCTTATTTTGTTTTCAAAGTAGATTCAGGCTGCATAATGTTATTGTATAAAAGAAACTTTTGATCGGAAAGGGTCAATTGTAATAATTTTTCAAATAATCAATCTATTATCAAAAGTGCAGTTCTCCTCACATATTGACGAAAGAGCTCACCTTTTGAAGAAAACTCTTGATATCATATGAAAAAGAAGGAAAAGCTGCATAGTGAGGTTGCACCTGTACAGATGAAAATGGGTGAATAGAACTAAAAGAGGCAGACTAAAAAATAATGAGATGAAGTAACAAATTGAGAAGAAGGCTCAAGTTAAATGTTTTTTCTCAAAAATAATTCCCTCCATAAAAAAATAGATGTGAAGATTGTGACTGTTCCAAATAAGAAAGGCAACATATAATAATGGAAAGACAAGCTTGCCTTTTAGATAGGAGAGATAGAGATGAACAAAGGGAAGATACTCGTAGTCGAAGATGAAAAGAAAATCGCAAGGGTGCTGTCACTTGAGCTTGAATATGAAGGATATGAGGTGACAGTCAAAGAGACAGGAATAGACGGGCTTCAGGCTCTTGAAGAAGATAGCTTCGATTTGGTGCTGCTTGACGTCATGCTTCCAGAGTTAAGCGGTCTTGAAGTGCTGAGAAGGGTTCGGAAGACAAATACAGCGACACCTATTATTTTGATTACAGCAAGGGGAAGTGTTCCTGATAAAGTAAGCGGGCTCGATCTTGGGGCGAATGATTATATAACAAAACCTTTTGACATAGAAGAATTATTAGCACGAATTCGTGCACAGCTAAGGTTGAATATACATGCACAAGAAGAAAAGGAGACAGAGCTGAGCATAGCAGACTTAACGGTCAACGAGAAAACAAGAGAAATACAAAGGGCTGGGCAAATGCTTGAACTCACACCGAGAGAATATGACCTGCTTGTTCACTTACTGAACCATCAGCAGCAAGTGCTCACAAGAGATCAGCTTTTAACAGCGGTTTGGGGTTTTGATTATTTCGGTGATACAAACGTGGTAGATGTCTATATTCGTTATTTAAGGAAAAAAATCGATTACCCATTCGAAAAACAGCTGATTCACACAGTGAGAGGTGTGGGTTATGTGATGAAAGGATAAAGAATGAGATTAAAAAATAAGATTCAGCTTTATACGTCGTTGTCTTTGTTTTTAATGGTGCTCTTGTTTCATACAGCCATTTATTTTATTTTTTCGATGACCTTGACGCAAAAAGATATGTCCCGCTTGTCTGAGGTGGCTGAAAATATTGCGATTGCTTTAAAAAAATCAGAGGAAGAGGGTCTTCCGTCCTCGGAGCTGCTGAAGGCGTACCTGCCTCAAAATGGTATGATCCGTGTCGTGACAGAAACGGGAGAGTCAAAACTGACTGTCACAAAGGAATCAACGTTTAGCTCACTTCCGTTTACATACGAATCTGGCCAGACAGCAGAAATCAAAGAATACAATAAGCATATGATTGCGTTCGCTGCTATTCCGGTCATTTGGACAAATGGTGAGATTATGTCGCTTCAAGTATATGAAGAAATCGAAAATACGGAAGAGAACTTAGCGTTATTAAAAATGATTTTAATCGCTACCGGCGTTTTGTTTATTGTGCTTTCCTATTTTGCAGGCCACGTTTTAACAAAGCAAATTGTCAGGCCGATTAGCAGAATGACGAGTACCATGAAGGCAAGTATGAAAGAGAAGGCGTTTAAACGAATTGAATTAACAGGCGATTCAAAGGATGAACTATATCAAATGGGACAAACCTTTAATGAAATGTCCGAGATTCTCGAGAAGCATTATGAAAAAGAACAGCAATTTTTGCATGATGCCTCCCATGAATTGAAGACACCGATTACCGTCATTATGAGCTACAGCAATTTACTCAAACGCTGGGGGCAAACACGTCCAGAGGTTGTAGAAGAATCCTCTCAAGCGATTCATGATGAAGCGAAAAAAATGAAAAGACTGACAGATCAATTACTGACATTGGCGAAAAACGGCCAGCCGTTATACTTGGATATGAAGCCGGTTGATCTTGGTCATTTGTGCAAGCAGCTATGTCATACACTTGAAGTGGCCACCAATCGAACGATTCAATCTCATGTGCAGACAGATCAGCCGCTGATCGCAGAAGGAGACGAAGAGAAAATCAAACAGCTTTTGACTATCTTAATTGATAATGCGGTCAAATATAGCAGAGAGCCAGTTGATGTGACCTGCGGATGGGCAGGAGACAAGCCATTTATTTCAGTGATTGATCAAGGAATTGGCATAAAAGAAGAGGATCTGCCGAAAATCTTTGACCGCTTTTTCCGTGTGGATGAAGCGAGAAACAGTGAGACGGGCGGAACCGGGCTCGGTCTTTCAATTGCGAAGCAAATTGCAGAAGAACATGAAGCCGAGCTGAAGGTAGACAGCCGTATCGGCGAAGGAACAGCCATGACCATTCTTTTTCAGAAATAAATGGGTCTTTTCTCATCAATTTCTCATTTCCTCCTTATAAAATAGGAAATAGGAAGGAGGCGCTGCATGTCTAGAAAAACGAAAATGGTGCTTGCGCTCGCAGGATGTCTTGTGATTCTTGCGGCCTTTGCAATGCTCATGATCCAAACCATTGATCAAAAAATATTAAGTGAAGCAGAAATGAAAAAAATGATCTCAAAAGACTATAATGGAAACATTACACATATTGATTTAATCAATCATAAACAGGACTACACAATGACGCTCGAAAATGCAAATGGCATCTATCAAATCATTGCATCTTCTGCAAGCGGTCAAATGAAAGAAATTAGACAGTTAAAAAGCTATCAGAAGCCAAATGAAAAAAATGCTGAGCTCCAGGCAGAAGAGGCGGCTGTTAAAAAGGTGAGCGGAACCGTCATTCAAAAAAAGGAGACGTCAGATCGTTTCATTTTTACCATCCAATCAAAAAAAGAATTGTATCAAGTTGAGGTCGGCAAACAGTCATTTAAGGTGCTTGAAGCAGAAAAGAAAAAACCAACCTCTAAAGAAAAGAAGCTCACGAAAATCACCGTCGAGGAAGCTATCCAAATTGCCGTCAAAGAAGTTGGCGGAACAGTGGATGATGCTGATCTTGAAACATTCAGCGGTATGCTCGTATTTGAGGTGGAGCTGGATTTGCCTGACGGCAGAGAGGCAGAGGTGCTTGTGAACGCCTATACAGGAGACATTGAGGGCATTACGTACGAAAACTAATCCTTTTCTCATGATATTCTCATGTTTCTTTCCTTCCTTTATCATCTTGTTTTCTTAAGATATAGAAGAAATCAAACAGAGGAGGAAATGAACATGATGAAAAAAGTACTAGTAGCTACAGCATTAACGGGAACTCTTGTCGCAGGTGGTTTCACACTTCAAGCGCAAAATACAAATCAAACAGCAAACGCCGAGCAAGTCGTGCAAAAGAAATCGTCATTTGTTTCAAAGAAACAAGCTGAAAAAGCAGCCTTAAAAGTGGTGAAAGGCTATGTGGATGATGTGGATCTTGAGCGTAAAAAAGGAAAATGGGTGTATGAGGTCGAGATCAAAAAAGGCGGCTTTGAATATAAAGTATATGTCGATGCAAAAACTGGAAAAGCGTTGAATGATCCAGTCAAAGAAAAGAAACAGAACGTGAAGATCACGAAAAAACAGGCTGAAAAAATGGCTCTTGCAAAAGTAAAAGGCACAGTCACTGATTCTGATCTAGATAAAGAAAATGGTGTGTACATTTACGAAATTGAAATCACAACACCAAGCGGCGAGGAAGTTGATTTTGAGATTTCTGCTAAAACAGGCAAAATCCTGAAGCAAGAGTGGGATGATTAAGCTATGACCAAACCTTACACTTTCATGTGTAAGGTTTTTTCATTGGGACAAACTACGGGAAAGGAGGCGAGAGAATATGAAGAAAAAAGAAGAAGAGCAAACAATGGATCACGCGGAATACGTTCCGCATCCTGATGGAGAAGGATATGCTTTGTTTTTGCATGATTCCTTTCATCTCCTCTCCCAAGAGGATATGAATCAGCCGGAAGAGGAATAAAAAGACATGAAAAGGGCGATGGCTGAGCTGTTTATCGCTCTTTTTTTGAAAAGTAAGCGAATACATAAGGATACTTGGCATCTTGCTTATTGACATCATTCCGCTTTTTCTGTAATCTCAGTGTGTTAACAATATGAGACTTCGTTAGGTGAGGCTCCTGTATGGAGATACGCTGCTGCCCAAAAATGTCCAAAGACGCCAATGGGTCAACAGAAATCATCGACATAAGGTGATTTTTAATGCAGCTGGATTTGATCCTATGCCATACAGTGCTAAAGCTCTACGATTGAAGGAGCAAGTGTTTATTTTGTCATGCTTACAAAGCGCCTTCATTCGGTTGAAGGTGCTTTTTTATGAGAAAAGGAGGTGTGGGGATGGATCATCCCGATTCGAGACACATAAAGAGTATGTCAAAAGATCAGATTGACGCATCAGACAGAGGAGATCCTGACCCCCGCACATTCTAAGGGATTCGGGTATCTCCTGACTTTGGGGAGGTAACAGCGATGATACAGAACATTACGTACGATGAACTCATTTTAAGAATCATTATTTTATTAAGAGACGGCAAACGCAAAGAATTTAAAAACATTATGGAAGAACTTCAGCCATATGATATGGCCTATTTATTTAAAGAACTTCCAGAAAAACACCGCGGCCGTTTCCTCAGCTTTTTAACAATCGATGATGTGACGGAAATGATGGGTGAGCTTGAGCGCGAATACCAAGAAATTGTGCTTGAAAAAGTAGGAAAAGACAAAGCCACCTTCGTCACAAACAAAATGGATAACGATGACCTAGCCAACTTGTTTGATGAAATGGATGATGAGCTGAAAGACCAGCTTTTATCAAACATGGAGGCGGAGGAATCAAAGGCCGTCCAGCTTCTCATGAATTATCCTGCTGAGACAGCAGGCCGGATCATGACCAACCGGTACGTTTGGATTCCTCAGCACTATACGGTTCAGGACGCAGTAGTAAAGCTGAAAAGCTTTGCTGAAATTGCAGAATCGATCAACTATTTATATGTCATTAATGATCAAAAGCAGCTTGTAGGGGTTCTGTCGTACCGGGATCTCATTTTAGGTGAACCAGATGAAAAAGTGCAGGATCTTATGTTTACAAGAGTCATTGCCGTTGGAGCTTTTCAAGATCAGGAAGAAATCGCAAAGTTGATTGAACGGTATGATTTTCTTGCCATTCCTGTTGTAGAAGAGAACAATGTCCTTGTCGGAATCGTCACAGTCGATGATATCATTGATGTCGTCATTCAAGAGGCAGGAGAAGACTATGAGAAGTTCGCTGCCTCTGGTAAAGATATTACATTCGACACGCCCGCTTTTGTTGCGGCATACCGCCGTCTCCCGTGGCTCATTTTGCTCTTATTCATTGGGCTGATTTCAGGCAGTATTTTAAATTACTTTGAAGATACCCTTCAGCAAGTCGTCGCCTTAGCCTTCTTCATGCCAATGATTGCCGGGATGACAGGGAATACAGGCACACAGTCGCTTGCCGTCGTCATTAGAGGACTTTCAAAAGAAGAATTAACGAAAAAAACCATTATGCGCCTGATTTTTAGAGAGCTCCGAACAAGTATTTACATTGGGATTGTCTGTTCCATCATTATTACAGTCGTCGCAATGGTGTGGCAGGGCAATATGATTTTAGGATTTGTTGTCGGTTCCTCACTGCTTGCCACACTGATTATTGGAACGATGGCAGGTACGATCGTGCCTATTATTTTACACAGATTAAACGTCGATCCTGCGATTGCATCTGGGCCGCTGATTACAACATTGAATGATATTTTATCACTGCTTATCTATTTTGGTATTGCGACAGCGTTCCTTCATACACTTATGTAGCAAGAAGACTGTAAAACATGACGTTTTGCAGTCTCAGCGCGCTGACAAACCCTTGCATTCGGTGTCAGTCATTGCGTGCCGGTGCTCACGAATGTTCAATTCGCTCCGCTCCGGTACTCGTTCTTCCTTGACTTCAAAGGTTTTCAGATCGCGCTGAAAGGTAGACAAAGGACCATCCTTTGTCCACAATCTAAGCCTGTAAAACATGACGTTTTACAGGCTTTTTTTGTATAAAGATTGCATATAGCGCTTCCATCCTTTACATTTTAAGGAGAAGGTGGGAGAGAAACATGAAGAAATTCTTATTCGTTTTGATGTGTATGTTTTTGCTGAGTGCATGTCAAAGGGAGGACGAGGGGAAAGACCGAAGGCTAGTAGCTGCAGAGCATATGCTTGAAGCCATCACCGAAGGAAATAAAAGAAAAATGGAAGACATCTACGTCGAAGGTGCGGTCCCGAGCCCGGATGACATTCTGAAACTGAAAAAAGAATGGGGCATAGACACGCTTTCTTATGAGGATTTTCAATTGGAAGAAGCCAGCATTCATGTGTTCCATGCGAATTATGAAGATGCAAAAACCGGGAAGAAAAAGGCACTTGCCCTGCGGGTGAAAGAAGATCCTGAAAGAGGCGGCGTGCTGATTGACTTTGTAGGGGTTGTAGAAGGTACTGAAGCTTCCTCTAAATAAAAAGAATCGTTCAAAAGAGCGATTCTTTTTTTGTTTAACGATTTTTATACCGAAAGTGTGCGTTAATCTGGCCTTCCAGCATTTTTTTCTTAAATTGTCCGCTTTTTAGCGCTTGTTCTTTTTTCTTCATGTCTTTTAAAATTTCAGCTGTCTGCACACCGTCTTCCCGTTTATTGGCGATGTCCATCAAACGTTCAACATCTGCAAAAGAATATTTCCGTGTGCCTCTTGTTGAGCGCTGGGGGTAAATGAGTTTACGTTCCTCATAATATCGGATTTGCCTGACGGAAAGCCCTGTTAGCTCACTGACAATCCCGATTGAAATGACTTTTTTATCTTTATAAGATACATCTTCCTGCGTCATATACTCACCCCTGCAAGTCTTTTCTTCATATTATATAGAACGAGAAGTGAAAAAACCTATCGTTTGTTAGAAAATATAACACAAAAACGAAAAAAATGAAAAAACCATGGAAGGAAAGATTACAGGGAGTGTGCAATACATCTTACGGCGACATATAATCATGGTGAATTGACATAGGAGGAGGAGCATATGATGGAGCAAGCACAGATCATTCGTATGGCAAAAGAAATCATCGCATTAGATGTGAAGAGGGATGAATTGCTCGAGCAATTCATGCAGGCTGCAGGTCAGAATGCACATGCGCTTCTAAGAGCCATGCAAAATGATTTGTATAAGAAGTCTTCATAAGCACCCGATCCAAATCACTTGATAGGAGGGATAATCGGTGCGGCGTATATTAAAAGAAGCTTTAGCAAAGGAAAGACATTATTATACGAAGCAGCTATGTTCATTAGGGGTTTACAGCCCTGATGCGGCCAAGAACATGACAATTAGTGACCTAAAAAAAGAGTATCATTTCTTTTTCAACAAAACAGAGCGCTGTTTGTAAAAATCCCTTGAAATGTGCGTATGTCACATAAAGGGTTCTTTTTTTGTGTTTAATATTATAGCAATATTGAATTTTGTAGAAATTTGGCGAATGAAGTGCAAGAAACCATAGATTCTTTACAGATTTTGTTAAAGTGTGTCGCATCTTGATGGTTTGCTGAAAAAGCTTTTTTTCGAGATGATTGTGAAAAATAAGAAGGATTTTAAAAGTTTATATCGAAACCTTATACATAACACGAATGGAGTCACTTATGTGGTTGAAAGTGTTTTCAAAAACGTACTTCTATTTTTTACGAAAGGCTCCAACTGCACCGCAAGACAGCCTTGAAGTTAAAAAAATATTATAAGAGGTAGATATGTGATGAGACTATCGTTTAATGAAGAAGAAGTAGAACGCTCAATGACGCTTTACAAGGTTTTTGCAAGAGCATTTAAAAGCGTTTCAGAACACAGTATTAGAGACAGCAAAGAGCATGGATTCAATCCAACTGAATTTGCCGTTCTTGAATTACTGTACACAAGAGGTGCTCAAAAGCTTCAGCAAATCGGCTCAAGACTCCTGCTAGTCAGCGGGAATGTGACGTACGTAATTGACAAATTAGAACGAAATGGTTTCATTGAAAGAGAACAGGACCCCAAGGATAAACGGTCGGTTTATGCCCATTTAACGGAAAAAGGGCGAAGCTATCTTGACAAGATTTATCCGATCCACTCTCTTCGGATTGCGCGTGCATTCTCTGGTCTGACACGTGAAGAGCAAGAGCAATTGATTAGTCTATTGAAAAAAGCAGGTATTCACAGTCAGCATTTATTATTTAGATAAAACGAAAAGGTGCCATCATTGGCACCTTTTAAATTGTTGACAAAGGGCTAAAGTGATCTTTATTTTAGCCCTTTGTCTTCTTCTCAGCTCAGCGTGACAGAAAACCTTTGAAGTCTAGGAAGGACGAGTACCGGAGCGGAGCGAATTGAGCATTCGTGAGCACCGGCACGCAGGACTGACACCGAATGCGAGGGTTTGTCTGCACGCTGGAAGGTGCCATCATTGGCACCTTTTTTATGTGTCAAGCAGCGCCGGATAGGCGATGAATTTTTCAATATCGCTTGCTGGCAGCGGTTTGGCATAATAAAACCCCTGCAGGTCGTCACAGCCCTGGGCAGATAATAGCTGAGCCTGTGCAAACGTTTCAACACCTTCTGCTATCACTTCGAGAGATAATTGGTGTCCCATCGCTATAATAGCCCCTGTAATCTGTTCTGACTTTGAATCACTTAAAATATCCTCAATAAAGGATTTATCAATTTTCAGTCGATGAATCGGTAAATCCTTTAAATAGCTTAATGAGCTGTGGCCTGTACCGAAATCATCAATACTAATGCGGACGCCAAGCTGTTTTAGCGACGTTAACACCTGTTTTGATTGCTTGATATTGTCCATTGTCATACTTTCTGTGACTTCAAGCTCCAAGAGTGACGGTTTCAGGTCGTATTTTTTCAGTGTGAGCTTGATCAAATCAATTAAGTCTTCAGAATTGAATTGTTTCGCAGATAAATTGACAGCCACAGGAATCTTCAGCCCATCGTCATACCACATTTTTGCCTGTTTGCCAGCCGTATCAATGACCCATCTGCCAATATCAATGATCAGACCTGATTCCTCTGCCAGCTCAATAAAAGCCTCAGGTGATTTTAAGGACCCATCTGGTGCCTTCATTCTCAAAAGGGCTTCAACCCCAGTCATCTTTCTTGTTTTGGCACTGACTTGCGGCTGGTAGTGAAGGACAAATTGCTCTCTTTGAATGGCATCCCTCAGCTCCAGCTCCCGGTTTAACCTGTCCTCACTTAATCTTTCCATGGATTCGGTAAAGAACTCATAACGGCTCTGCTTATGTTTTTTGGATAAATACATGGCCATATCGGCTTTTCTCATCAGCTCCATTCCGTCTTTGCCATTTTGCGGAGAGATGGCGATCCCAATGCTGATTGACGTAATAAGCTGATGGTTCTGGATGAAAAAAGGACGTTCAAATTGATGGATGATATTTTTAGAAAATTGTTCGATTTTATGTGTATCATGATCCATGTGGGGAAAGATCATTAAAAATTCATCACCGCCAAGTCTTGCGATAAAGCCATTGTCCGGTAAACATTGCGTCAGTCTGTTTGCGGCAGCTTTCAGCAGTAAATCTCCTATGTTATGCCCGAGTGCATCATTAATAATTTTAAAACGATTTAAGTCCAGAAACAGAACTGCTGTTGATGTTTTTGACTTTTCTTGAGCGGAGAGAACATCATTTAAATGATTGATGCCGTGGCGGCGGTTAGGAAGCTCTGTTAGTGCATCATAATGTGCCATCACATGAATTTCCTTTTCTGCAATCCGCTGCTGCGTTAAATCTTTTAAAACAAGATAAATGCTGTCGAGTGAATTGTTCACATGAACAGGTATGTAAGTGACATGATAATAATAAAAACGATCTGCTGTTTTCAGTTCTGCTTCGCGTGTGATAGCTTTTTTTGACTGAGAAATAAATTCTTCCCACAACTCAGTCGGCATCACATATTGGCTGACATCATCACCAATCTTAGAATTGTACAACTCTAAGATTTGTTTACCAGAGTCATTTGCAGAAAGAACCTTTCGATCGACAGATAACACGATAATGCCGTCTATATTATGTTTGATAAGCGATTGAAACCGTTGTTCATTTTCTTTCAGCTGATCTGACTGCGTCATGATCCGGTGATCAATATAGGCCCCAAAAATCATCAGTGTTTGGACTATAAGTGTCATTAAGCCGACAAAAATCGACAGACTGAATGGCGACATTTCAAGAGATCCACCTATAGTAGCCTGTCCATTTGAATGATAAAACATGGTAGAGGCAGCCATACCAGTATAATGCATACCTGCTATAGCACCGCCCATCAACATTGAACCGAGACCCTTTAAAAGATAATTCTCCCGTTTACTTTTCGTGCGGTCAACACGAAAGAAGAGTTTCAATGAGAAGTAGGAGGTAATGGCAGCAATGAAAAACGAAAGAAAAAAGAGGACTGGATCATAGCTGATTGAGACATTGGCCATTGATTCCATTCCAAGATAATGCATGCTGCAAATAGCTGAACCCATGGTGATTGAACTAATGAGCAGCCGTCTTCTAGAGAGCTGCTTTTGAATGCATATTGAAAAAGCGATCAAGGATCCGATAAATGAGGCCAAAATCGATAAAATCAGTAAGGATGTATCATATGTGATGCCAACACGCATTTGAAATGCCATCATGCCAATAAAATGCATCGACCATATCCCCATTCCCATGATCATTGCACCAATGAGCAGCCATACCTTTTTCTTTGCACCGCTTGATTGTGCTACCCTGCTGGCTATATGAAGAGCTGAGTAGGAGGCAACAGCGGCGACAGCGATTGACAGAAAGACAAGCCATCCATTGTAGCTTCCTGTTAAATGGGTCATGTAAGAAAACCTCCTGTACTTTAAAACAGACATATACTTAATATATCGGATCGAATGGCTTCTGTGTTCACCTTTCCTTCACTTAAATACAATAATCAACGTTTTTTTCACCCTTCTTTTATAGTAAAATCAAATTTAATGTAAAAAAACGACGAAAAGCGAATCGTTTCTTCGGTTTTATTCGTTTAATATATGGTGTGATTCTAAAAGAGATAGAATCAGTCAAATGATTATGTTTGAAAGGGATTGATAAACATCGAAGATTTTATTATTTCTTTAGCTGATGCCTTTAAGAACTTGTCATACTTTGGCATCTTCCTCGCATTATGCATTGAATTTGTACCTGCTGAAGTGGTTTTGCCTCTTGCGGGTTACTGGGTCTCAGAAGGGGACATGGCTTTTATCGGTGTTGTGGCGGCCGGCTCCATTGGCGGCGTGGCTGGTCCTTTGACCTTGTACTGGTTAGGACGTTACGGCGGCAGACCCTTCTTAAATAAATATGGAAAGTACTTTTTTATAAAACCTGAGTCGCTTGATAAATCGGATGCTTTCTTTGAAAAGCATGGCGGATTCGTCGCATTCAGCGGCCGGTTCATACCAGGAGTCAGAACGCTGATCTCCATCCCGTGCGGTATTGCCAAGATGAATGTGTGGGTCTTTTGCTTGTATACGTTTTTGGCAATTACACCAATTACGTTTGTGTATGTGTATCTTGGGTTTATGCTTGGGGAGAACTGGAAAGAGGTTGGCGCCATGATAGATCCTTATCTTTTACCAATTGGGATCGGTGTTGTGTTATTGTTTGTTGTCTACCTATTGATAAAACGAAGAAAAAGAAAAACAGAAACGCCAACTGCCTAATCACTGGATTGAACAGAAAGTCAGCTGTTGACAATCCAGTGTCTATTGATTATGATATAAGTAATCTAAATATTCTAAATCCCGCCAAAGGGGAGTAGCGTCCGGTTTTTACCGGAAACAAAGTCGTCATTACATGGACTGATGTTCATCGGCTTTGTTGGCATGATTCTACATATCACATGTCTAGCAAGACCTTTGCCATTACAGGCAAAGGTCTTTTTTGCATTCATAAGCCTTTGTCTGTTGTGGGACAATAGATAAAAACAAGGAGGAATGATGATGGATGCAGCTATTATTTTAGAGTACGGGTGGGTTCTGCTCGTACTGATTGGATTAGAAGGGATTTTAGCAGCTGATAACGCGCTGGTCATGGCCGTGATGGTCAAACACCTTCCTGAAAAACAAAGAAAAAAGGCATTGTTTTACGGACTTGCAGGTGCGTTTGTCATGCGGTTTGGTTCTCTGTTTCTTATTTCGTTTTTAGTGGATGTGTGGCAAGTTCAAGCCATTGGTGCAATTTATCTTCTTTATATTTCCATTCACCATATTTTAAAATCGCACGTATTTAAGAAAAAGGAAACTGAAACAAATGTGAAACAAAGCGGCTTCTGGGCAACAGTCGTGAAAGTAGAGCTGGCTGACATTGCTTTTGCCGTAGATTCCATTTTAGCGGCCGTCGCTTTAGCTGTGACACTGCCAAAAACAAGTCTTCCGCAAATCGGTGGACTCGATGGCGGTCAATTTATTGTCATTCTTTTAGGCGGTATCATTGGTCTTGTGATTATGCGATTTGCAGCAACTGTCTTTGTGAAACTGCTCAAAACAAGACCGAGCCTAGAAACAGCAGCATTTGTCATTGTCGGATGGGTGGGTGTGAAGCTCACGCTTTATACACTGTCACATCCAGCTATTGGGGTCGTATCGTCTCATTTTATCCATTCAGCATTATGGAAAGTCATTTTCTGGACAGTGCTTCTCGCAATTGCAGCATTTGGCTGGTTTTTATCAAGTCCATCAAGAAAAGGCGGGCAGGAAAACGAGGAGAAGCAAGAGGCACGCCTGGGAGAGTAGGTTTTTTGAAAGAAATATCATTTCATTTTCATAACACGTATATTACAAATAAGGGGGAGATACCCCCTTATTTCTTTGCTTTTAGACGAAACATTGTAAAGTAGATGGTGACATACATGTCATAATTGAGTAACAGGAAATGAATTCCTCATTTCTTCCTTTGCGCTTCCCTCATAAATTAGCTATCATAAATGAGTAATATAGGGAGAACTGAGGTGAAACCATTGCTTAGCCTTTTGTTTAAAAAAGGAAAGAAAAAGCAAACATTAGAGCAGTCGGCTATCAGTATTCAACAAGGTGATATCGAACTGCAAAATGCATTAATAGAGCAATACAAACCATTTGTCGCTAAGACGGTTTCATCCGTTTGTAAACGATATATAGATGAAAAAGATGATGAATTCAGCATAGGCTTAATAGCCTTTAATGAAGCGATAGAAAAATACTCTGCCGAAAAAGGAAACTCACTGCTTGCTTTCGCAGAATTAATTATTAAAAGAAAAGTGATTGACTATATTCGTAAAGAAGCAAGAAATGCGCCAACGGTTCAAATGGACCTGCAAGAAAGTGAGAATGGCGAATACTCTCAAAGCATGATTGAAGCAGAGCTCTCTGCAAATGAATATAGGCGTTTAATTGAACAAGAACATAGAAGAGAAGAGATTGAACATTTTAAAGAACGACTGAAAGTATACGGTCTCACGTTTCAAGAGCTGCTTGAGCATTCACCAAAGCATGCCGATGCCAGGCAAAATGCGATTAAAGTAGCCCATACACTCGTTGAACACGATGAGCTGAGAACGATTTTATTTCAGAAAAAACAATTGCCGGTCAAACAGCTGGAAAAGCTAGTGGAAGTCAGCCGCAAAACGATTGAGAGAAATAGAAAATATATCATTGCGATGGCGATCATTATGACAGGTGATTATGTGTATTTGAAAGATTACCTTAAAGGGGTGCTTAATTCATGAGAAGAGGCATTATAGTAGAGAAAAACAAAAAATATGTCACGCTGCTGACCCCTGATGGACAATTTCTGCGGACAAAATATGAAGAGCAAAACTATGAAATCGGCCAAGAAGTGACATTTCCGAATGAATCACGTCTCGAAAGAAAAAGAGCCGGTTTTTTTGACCTGCTTCGTTTACGTCCGTTAAATGCAGGAATCCTATCAATAGCAGCGATTATTGTCGTAATTTTTACTATGATGCCATCTTTCTCAAGTCAAAAAGCATATGCGTATATGACAATTGATATTAACCCAAGCTTTGAGCTGAAGCTTGATCACAATTATCAAGTGATCGGTGTCACACCGCTGAATAAAGATGCAAAGCAAGTACTGGCGAGTATGAAGGATTTAGAAAAAAACGACATGACCAAAGTCGTGCAGGAAATTATAGATGACTGTGACAAAAAAGGATATGTGAACCATTCTAAAAGTATTTATATTTCAACCGTTTATGAAAACAAGCAGGACAATACATATAAAACAAACGTAAAAAGCAAAATTAACACCATTTCTGGTGAATATCAAAAACGCAATTATAAGCTGGAAACTGTGGAAAGTGACATGGAAACAAGAGAAAAGGCTCAAAAGGCAGGCATTTCAACAGGAACATATATTAGAAATCAAGAAATGCAAGATCAAGAACATGAAGACATCAAAAAGGATGAAGACGGAGCAGATAACGATGCTGTGAAGGAAGAAGATCCTAAGAAACATGATGAAGAACAAGCAGATAAAGACAAACAAGAAGACGTAAAGACAGACGATAGCGAAGAGATGCAGCCAGATCAAGAGGCTCCTGAAGCTGAGGACAAAGAGCAGAAGGAGGCAGAGAGGGAAGAGCAAGGATCTGTTCAAAAGCCTCAAAAACCTGATGATGCAAGCAAAGACAACAAGATAAAGGAAGAAAAGGATCATTCTTTCGATAAAGAGCAAAAAAAAAATCAATCAACCGATCCTGATGAAAGAAGACACTGGAACGGCACATCACGTGGTGATGCGGAAAAACATGCAAAAAAAAACGGCAGGGATCAGAACAATCCATCCGCTGAACAAAAAAGAGAACATGCGAAGCAAAAAGGGAAAGGTGCACCGTTTCCTTATCGCGAGAACCGGCATGAGCACACATATGAACAATAAAAAACGCCAGATTAGCTCCGGCGTATTTCACCATGTCTTTATTTAGATTGATTGCCCATTTGTGATTGAGCCTGTTGAACGAGTCTTTTTGTGATTTCACCGCCAACAGAACCGTTTGCACGTGAGACTGTATCTGAACCGAGAGTGACGCCAAATTCTTGAGCGATCTCGTATTTAAATTGATCTAAAGCTTGTTCTACTCCAGGAACAAGAAGTTGATTTCGATTTGCCATGTTCATATTCCTCCTTTCACCTCATGTTTGTTGCGCCTTCTTATTTTGAAAAAAAAGCCGTACATTTATGCTGGCAATTGCTGTACAAAAAAACCGAGATGATGAAGGTCACCTCGGTTCTTATTTATCCCTTATTCAGCTGCAGCGTATTATACATCATTTCTTGAGCTGTACTTTGCAAATGAGAAGTAAATACAGAGAAGACGGTAGAACTGATAATTCCTTTAATCAAATTCCATTGGCTCTTCGTCAATTCTGTAAACTCGTCATGGAGTTTGTCTGTCTGCTCCTCAGTTATTTCTCGTAAATTTGTTTCCTTTAATGGAAATTGTGTATGGTGATAAATAAAATCAAGGACGTGCGCATATGCTTCATAAAAACGGATTGGACTAATAATATCATCTGTTCGATCTGTGATGGTGTTAAATAAGGCAGATAAGATCATACGAATGCTATCGAAGTCAAAAACTGATTTTAAATCCCTGACAATTAATAAAATAACGACCTGATCAATAGAGTACTTCTTGCCAAGCTCTGGATGGCCAATCATATCTTTAATATCACGTTTGATCCAATTTTGAATCGCCGTCGATTTAAGAGAAGTCAGCTCACACAAGTTGCCAAGCTCAACAATTTCATTTGTAGAAAGGCCATGCTCTGATTTTTGCTTCCGCCGTTCAAGCTTCTCAAAAAAAGACGGGATCTTTAATTCATCATAGTCATGATCCTTGCCATTTTTTACAGATAGTTTCAAAAGCTGAAGCGGAGTCAGATCTCCCTCTCCTTTTAGAGAATACAGAAGTCTTGTCATGTCAATTCTCGTTAATTTAAAAGTAACCATGTTCCACCTCATTTGTACGTCAAAACGTGATTATTGATCTAATTCAACATCATAGTCTCTTTTTGATGAAAATGCAAAATAAACTCAAATTCAAACCTGCGCGTCACAATTTGTTCACTTTTCTGCTGGGGCGAATGTCGTAAATATTGATGTGATGGGGCTTTAGCCGTTATGATAAACAGAGAAAGTGATTCCTTTTTCCTTGCAATTTGAGACGTTTATTTTTATAATTTTATTAATAAGTTCATTTGAACTTAATATGACAGCGGAGGTTATGTATGGGTAAGAGAATATTTCTGTTTATATTAACGAACATTCTTGTTATCACTACGATTGGTATTGTACTGTCGGTTATTAGTGCAGCAACTGGTGTTGGTTCTTATATAGGAGCAGACGGAAGACTTAATATCCTTTATCTTCTTGTATTCAGTGCAGTTGTTGGTTTTGTTGGCTCGTTTATGTCACTTGCAATGTCTCGCTGGATGGCAAAAATGATGATGGGTGTACGTGTGTTAAATCCAGAAAAGGATTCATTAACATATGATGAGCAGCAGCTTGTTGACCGCGTGCACAGACTTTCAAGAGCAGCAGGCCTTTCTAAAATGCCTGAGGTTGGTATTTATCAATCATCTGAAGTCAATGCATTTGCAACAGGTCCTTCTAAGAGAAGATCACTTGTTGCGGTATCAACTGGATTGCTTCATGAAATGGATGATGCAGCAGTTGAAGGTGTAATCGCCCACGAAGTCGCTCACGTTGCGAATGGTGATATGGTGACGATGACGCTGCTTCAAGGAATCGTCAACACGTTCGTTGTGTTCCTTTCAAGAATTGCGGCATGGATCGCAAGCCGTTTTGTTTCACGTGAAGAGCTTGTGCCGATTGTTCACTTTATCGCTGTGATTGTTTTCCAAATCATTTTCTCTATCCTAGGAAGCCTTGTCGTGTTTGCATATTCTAGACACCGTGAATTCCATGCAGACCGCGGCGGAGCCGACCTTGCAGGTAAAGATAAAATGATTCATGCGCTTCGTTCACTTGAGGCGTACACGTCAAGAATCAAAGATGATGATCAAACAGCAGTCGCTACGCTGAAAATCAGCGGTAAACGAAAAGCTTCTCTTTTCTCAACACACCCTGATTTGAACGAAAGAATCAGAAGACTAGAAGCAAAATAAGAAAGACGAAAAGACATTCTTTAACAGGATGTCTTTTTCTTTTTGATGAAAAAGAAAATAAAGCATAAAATAGCTTTAAAATCATGTCTCTTTTCATTAAAATGATAAAGGTATTCGAAAAGATAGATAAAAGAAGGAATGACAATGAATCCTATAAAAAAGCTAATTGACCGGCTGTCAGCTTTTCAGTTGATTGCCCTTTATTATTTTCTTGCTGTGACCGTGTCGTTTATTCTTCTCAGCCTGCCAGTGGCTCATCAAGAGGGAGTCAAATGGACATTCATTGATGCCTTGTTTACAGCGGTGAGTGCGGTAAGTGTTACAGGACTGACTGTTGTCGACACCTCACAAACATTTAGTGTGGCAGGGATGTGGATCCTTGCGTTTGTTCTGCAAATTGGAGGCATCGGCATTATGACGCTCGGTACCTTCGTATGGCTTGTCATGCGAAAAAGAATTGGAATTAAAGAAAGAAAGCTGATCATGGCAGATCAAAACCAAAGCAATTTATCTGGAATTGTGAAACTAATGAAGCAGGTCTTATATTTAATTTTGCTGATTGAGTTTGTCGGCGGGCTGATTTTAAGCATGTATTTTCTCAAGTATTACGATGTGCAAAGCGCTTTCTTGCATGGCTTCTTCTCAAGTATTAGTGCGACAACCAATGGTGGCTTCGATATTACAGGGAGCTCTCTTATCCCTTACAAAGATGATTATTTCGTCCAGTTTATTACGATGCTGCTGATCATCTTTGGAGCGATTGGCTTTCCTGTGCTTGTGGAAGTAAAGGATTATTTGTTCAATCAGGACCGTAAGCACGCATCGTTCTCATTGTTTACAAAAATCACCACGCTCACGTTCGGCGGCCTTGTCGTTGTTGGAGCGATTGGAATCTATGCACTTGAAGCCGGGTTTAGCTTTGTAGGGAAAAGCTGGCACGAAATCTTGTTCTATTCTTTATTCCAATCGACTGCAACAAGAAGCGGTGGGCTGACAACGTTAGATATTACGCAGCTGACGGAACCGACGCTTTTATTTTTATGTATGCTCATGTTTATCGGGGCTTCCCCAAGCTCTGTGGGGGGCGGAATTCGGACAACTACGTTTGCTCTTAATTTACTCGCCTTGTTTCATTTTGCTAGGGGAAATAAGTCCATTAAAATCTTCAAGAGAGAGCTTCATCAAGCGGATATTAATAAATCCCTTATGGTAACCATGATGGCGTTTATTTTGGTCTTTGGCGCTACGTTCCTGTTATCCTTAACAGAGCATAATACACTTCTTGAAAATTTATTTGAAGTTTGCTCTGCTTTCGGAACAACGGGGCTGTCACTTGGGATCACCTCAGATCTCACTGTGTTTGGTAAATGTATTATCATGGTGGTCATGTTTATTGGCCGGATCGGCATTCCAAGCTTTTTATATTTAATAGGCCGGAGAGAAAGCGAAGCAAATTATCATTATCCGAAAGAGCGCGTCATTATTGGTTAAACAGCATTCCATTTGAATGCTGTTTTTTTATTTCCATTATCTAACTGGCTAAATCATATGGGATGTTCGCAATCTATAGGTAAGAGGTGAACGAGACGTGCTGGATGTATTATGGAAAGCAATTGTCATGCTGCTAGTTGGTACCTTGCTGCTGAGAATAGCAGGGCCTAAATCCATTAGTCAATTAACTGTACAACAAACAGTGATTATGATTTCAATCGGATCGATTATTATCCAACCCTTTATTGAGCATAATTTACTTGAAACCATTTATGCAGCTACCATCTTTATTGTGGCACTTGTCATTATGGAAAAGCTGTCGATTCAATCGGATTTTTTTGAAAAATTGCTTTCAGGAAAATCGGTCGTGATTTTACAGGATGGCGAAATGCTTGATCATAAGCTGAAGAAAACAAGGCTCACAAGGGATCAATTTAAAATGCGTTTAAAGCAGCAAGGCATCACTGACATCAGCTGTCTCAAAAAAGCCACGCTAGAAGCCAATGGACAAATTGGCTATGAGTTAAAACCTGAGGAAAAGCCAGTGACGGTCAAGCAAATGAAAGAACTCCTTGACCAATTAAGAGAAGAACTAAACCTGTCAAAAAAGGACTGAATGCAGATGAAAAGAAAAGCAGCGAAAAATGAAGCATTAACAAATAATATGACGCCGACAGAAAGCATGGCACATGATCAAGGACAAACCCAATTTGACGAACAATCAAGAGATCGTCAGGCAAACCGAAATTCTCATAAAGGAAAACAAGGGGGAGCATCTCGTGACTAAGAAGCATATGAAGAGCAAAGAGATGAAGGACCATAAAAAGCCAATGGACCCAGATATTTTAGAAGAGGAATTTGGCAGTGAGCTTGGAGATATTAACAGCAGCAAATGGATTGATACATTGGTGAAGCCAAAGAAAGATGCTGCATGTCAGCAGAATAAGAAATAGAAAAAAACGATCCATGAAGGATCGTTTTTTATTTGATATAACTGCCTTGCCTGCCGGTGATTGTTCGCATGAGATTGGTCATTTTGAGCTCAATCACTGGCTGTGCAACGGTTTTGACAAAAGTGCTAGACAGGGTAAAGGTTAACAAAATGGTCAGCAGCAATAAAATGAGTACACTTGCTGCATTTAGCGCCCAGTCATCAAACCAAGTGGTTCTTAGCAGTTTGATTACAAAGCCATGTAATAAATAAACATATAACGTTCTTGTTCCCCATTTTGTAAAGAAGAAACGGCGTGTTGGAACTAATGCAAAGAAGCTGAATGTAGCGCCAAATGCAAGCAAATACCATGCCATTCGTTTCATCGCCGCAATCATTCCTTCATCTCCAAGAGAAGCATACGACTTTGAGCCAAATAAGAAGGAATAATCAAATTCATAGAAGTAGCAAAACAGGAACACAGCCATTAATACAAAAAGTGCTGCAAGCTTTCCTTTGCTTGTACGGATGAATTCAAAATGCTGCTTTTTTAAATAGAATCCAGCTAAAAACATAGGCAAGAAGACAAACGTGCGTGATAAGCTGAGTGTATCGCTGATGCTGTCCACATAACCGACAAGTAATGCAATTGATAAACTGACGATCATCGCCCAGTGGAACGGCAGTTTTGAAAAAGGAATAAGCAGCAAGTTCCAAAAGAATAAACTAATTAAAAACCATAAGGACCATTGCGGATCAATTGGATTTAAATTGGCCATGCTTTGATCCTGTAATAGATAATAGTAAACCGAATAGATCACCTGAAAGATTAAATATGGGATGATCAGCTTAACGGCGACTTTTTTCATAAAGCCTGGTTTTCTAAACCCTTTTGCAAAAAAGCCAGAAACTAAAATAAAGGCGGGCATGTGAAAGGTATAAATAAACTTGTATAAATAGAGCATCCAGTCATTATCATGAATGAATGATCGTAACAAATGACCAAAAACAACTAGAAAAATCAGAAGGAATTTCGCATTATCAAAATAACTATCTCGTGAGGATGCCATAACATCACCTTTCCTGCTCGTTTTC
The DNA here is from genome assembly GCF_014250435.1 of Bacillus sp. PAMC28571. Classification (NCBI taxonomy): domain Bacteria; kingdom Bacillati; phylum Bacillota; class Bacilli; order Caryophanales; family Bacillaceae; genus Bacillus; species Bacillus sp. PAMC28571. The sequence continues at coordinate 1,084,429 of NZ_CP060191.1, forward strand.
GAACATAAATGTTCTAAGTGCACTGTTCCCTTATTTGCCTCATTCTAAAATACATTTTGGCTTAATTCGCTATTTGATGTGAAATTGTAGAACGGTTGTAAAAGAAGCGTAAGAAAAGTGAATCGTTATACAATCCTGTCATCCAAATGAAATAAATGAGACAGTCTTCGTGTAAAAAGTTATCTTTTTTTATGAGTCGAATGAAGGAACAATGAAAATATTGTAGAAATATTGTAGAGGAATGAGGCTGGAAAAGGAGTGTAAGAGAATGACTGAAACGCTCGATGGCAATAGGTTAACCCCTGCGGGAGATATCAGAAAATTAGAAAAAGAGAACGAATATTTGCGAACTGAGTTGATGCAGCAAAAAATGCTGTTAAATAAGACGCTCGATGCCATTTTTATATTTGATCAGCACCTCAACATCATCCAAGCCAACGAAGCAACTTGCAGGCTTGTCCAGACACCGAAAGAAGACCTCCTCAATAAATCCGTTCTAGATTTCCTATACGGCATCCCGAAAGATAAAGTTGAATGCTCACTCGATCTATTTTTTCGAAAAGGTACGTTAAAAAGAGAAATCTCCATTCAGCTGGAAAATGGCGAAACAAAATACATTGAATTTGTCGCAGAGCACGACACCATGAATCAGCAGTATATAGTGGTTATGCGAGATATTTCATCAAAGAAAATATTAGAACGAGAACGCTCCATGAATGAGCAGCTGTTCAAAGATTTGTTTGACCGAGCCATTGACGGGATGGTCATTTTTGATCAGGATGGCTGCATGATTGATGCGAATCATTCTTTTTGTCAGAGCTTTGAGCTGCAAAAGACTGATTTAACCGATCGCTATTTACATGAATTTGTCGAAGAAGAAAATCTTCCCGCCTTGCAGCACCTTTTAACGTCACTTAAAGAAACAGGAAAAGCAAAAGGAGAGCTTCCTGTTACTCTACAATCTGGCCAGCACAAATTATTCGAACTCACCATTACATCAAATGTGATGAGTGGTTTTTATATGTCCATCATGCGGGATATTACAGAAAAAAGGCTGATGGAAGAGAAGCTGTTAAAAAGTGAAGAACGCTTTAGAGAAATTTTCGAAAATGCAATGGATGCCATCATCATATGGGCGGACGATGGAGAGATTGTGAGAGCCAATGAATCAGCCTGCCGAATTTTTGAATTACCTATGCACTCGCTGATTGGCAAAAAACTTACCGACTTTCTCGTCAAATCTGATAAGAGATATAGACCAACAAGAAGACGCTATATCCGGAATCATGAAATAAGGGAAGAGCTATTGTTCAAAATGGCAAATGGACAGTATAAAGAGCTTGAGTTTACATCAAAGCATGCGGTATTAGAAGGACAGCACTTAACCATTTTACGTAATGTAAGTGATCGAAAAAGAATGGAGCAGGAGCTGCGCGAAAGTGAGCTCAAATTCCGCAAAGTATTTAATGGATCAATGGACGGCATTGTTCTTTTTGATAATCAATACCGAATCATTGAAGTCAATCCATCTGCCAGCGAGCTGCTTCAATTGAAGGACGATCATTTAACAGAAATGAATCTTTTCCACATCCTTGCCCCTTATCAAATAGAAAATTTGGCTCAGCCCGCCGAGGCGATGTCATTAGATGAAATGGATAATGAGGTTCCGTTTGTACTGAACCATCCAGATCAGCGTATCCTGGAATTCTCTTTTAAACGCAACATTATCCATAATATGAATTTAGCGATCTTTAGAGATGTGACAGAGCGGAAGGAATTAGAAGAGCGGGTGAGAAAATCAGATACCCTTCATGTGGTCGGAGAGCTTGCCGCTGGAATTGCTCATGAAATTAGAAACCCGATGACAGCCTTAAAAGGCTTCATTCAGCTGTTAAAAGGAAATATAGAAGGGGAGTATTCGCTCTATTTTAATGTCATCACATCAGAGCTGAAAAGAATTGAATCCATCATCACCGAATTTTTGATTTTAGCGAAACCGCAAGCCATTGTATATGAAGAAAAAAATGTGGTGCAGATTGTGAAAGACACGATGGATCTTCTGCACGCACAGGCGAATCTTGGCAATGTTCAAATGCATCTCAATGTGCTGGATGAGATTCCGCTCATTTATTGTGAACAAAACCAATTAAAGCAGGTCTTTATTAACATTTTAAAAAATGCAATTGAAGTCATGCCGCGCAAAGGAAATGTCTATGTGAGCATTCAGCGGAAGGGCGAGGAGCATATTGTCATTTCACTGCGTGATGAAGGCTGCGGAATGGCAGAGGATAAGCTAAAGCGTCTAGGTGAGCCTTTTTATACAACGAAAGAAAGAGGAACTGGACTTGGCTTAATGGTTAGTTATAAAATTATTGAAGAGCATCAAGGAACCATTGAGGTAGAAAGTGAGGAAGGCGTAGGAACCGTCTTCCATCTCACGCTGCCACTTAGGCAGCAGAAACAAGAAGGAGAGCAGTAACGTGTATTATACCGTCTATCACGCACCTATCGGGGAATTATACATACTAGAAAAGGATGGTGCCATCATCGAGGTGATGTTTGATGATGAACCGTTTTTAGCAAAAAAGCAGGCAGCGAATCTAAAGCAAGCAGATACGCCTGTCTTACAAGAAGCGAAAAAACAGCTAGATGAATATTTCAAGGGTGAGCGTCAAATATTCGATCTCCCGCTTAAGCAAACAGGTTCTCCGTTCCAAGAGCAGGTGTGGGGAGCATTGTCGGCCATACCATATGGTGAATCAAAAAGCTATGCAGACATTGCAGAAGCGATTGGCAATCCCAAGGCTGTAAGAGCCATCGGACAAGCTAACAGACGAAATGCATTACCTATTTTTATCCCATGTCACAGGGTGATTGGAAAAGACCGGTCTTTGACGGGCTATGCAGGATCGAAGACAGACATGAAAGCGGTCCTCCTTGAATTAGAAGGCATCCCATTTGTTCAAAAATAAATCGATTGACCTGTTCCAAATGTTTGTCAAGCGACATATCCTTTTATTAAGCTAAAAAAGTTGGTTGAGGGAAAAAGGAGGGCGCTGGCATGTTTTGGGGCAAAAAAGGTAAAATGTATGCCGTTACGTCACTATGTGTCAAAATGAACGTTTTGACAGAAGAACAAAAAAAAGAAATCTTAACAAAAACGAATCAAGAAACAAAAAAGCGCGGTGCTCTTAAATGACAAGAACACGGCGCTTTTTTGCGATTATTGAGAGATGCTTTCGGCGAAAAGAGCATCAATCTCTTCTGCATAGTTCGAAGTGATAATTCCCTTTTCTGTAATGATGCCTGAAATAAGATGATGAGGAGTGACATCAAAGGCGGGATTGAATACCTGAACATCAGGCGGTGCAATGGGGACGCCGTTTAATTCCTTTACTTCCAGCGGGTCGCGCTCTTCAATTGGAATATCTGATCCGTCGCGGGTGGATACATCAAAGGTTGAAAGCGGTGCTGCTACAAAAAACGGAATGTGAAAATGCTTGGCTAGAACGGCAAGACCTAACGTTCCAATCTTATTCGCTGTATCTCCATTACGGGCGATACGGTCAGCTCCAACAATGACAGCAGAAATTTGCTTTTCCTTCATCGTATGGGCTGCCATGTTATCTGTAATGAGCGTCACATCCACGCCGCCTTGCATAAGCTCCCATGTTGTCAGACGAGCACCTTGAAGAACAGGGCGTGTTTCACATGCATAAATGTGAAGATCAAGATTTTTCTTTTTGGCTAAATAAAAGGGAGCAAGGGCTGTTCCGTACCGGCTCGTTGCGATGGAGCCTGCATTACAAATGGTCATGATACGGTCACCTGATTTAAAGAGCTGAAGAGCATTTTGACCGATTTGTCTGCATGTTTCTTCATCTTCAATTTGAATTTGAATGGCTTCATGGACAAGGTCTGTTTTGGCTGCATTCACTGATGCTGCACGCTGAATGCGCTGCAGCAGCCGGTCTAATGCCCAGGCGAGGTTCACAGCGGTTGGACGAGCACTGTTTAAATATTCTTTGATTCGTATGACTTCTTGTTTAAACACATCCATTTCTTCTGTCTCAATGGCTTGCGCACTAAGCGCCAGCCCAAAAGCTGCTGTAATGCCAATCGCAGGCGCTCCGCGTACTTTTAATGACACAATCGCATCATACACATCTTCTTTCGTATATAAATGCTCAAATACGGTTTCGGCCGGTAATTTTTGCTGATTTAAAATGTGAATACGGTTTTCTTCCCATTCGACAGAACGGGGGACTTCAAATTCTTTTGACAAAACCCGTCACTCCTTTACAGATGGCTGGAATAATGCGACGAGATCAGACGCTGTTTCCACTGTATGATATTGTTTGATAAATGTTTTTCCAAGTGTCAGTGCTGCTTTTTTCTGCTGAATCCGTCTAGTTGGTGATGGAATCGCATCAAGATCAGCGGCATGAGCAAGACCAATTGTTCGGCGGACAAGCTCACAGCCGGCAAAGCCTGTCGCTTCTTTTAAAATCCGGTCAAAGGTTGTTTCTAAAAAGCTGTCCGATACACTAAACGCTTCAATGCTGTCCTCTTTCCAAGCTTTTGTGAACACTTCTTTGAAGGTTGCCCATACATTGACGACATGGTCAAAAAGGTGCTGCTGCTCGTGTTCATTCTCGCGAGATAAAGCATTCAGGAACAGATTGGCGATAAAGTGGCCGATATCGAATCCAAAGGGACCGTAAAACGCGAATTCTGGATCAATGATTTTCGTTTCAGTCTCATTTGCAAAAATACTGCCTGTATGAAGATCTCCATGAACCAATGTTTCAGCTGATGTCAGGAAGATACGCTTCAATTCCGCTGCTTTGGCTTGCAGCTCAAGATCTTTCCAAAGCGCTTCTGCTGATTCTCTTAATTCTTCTTCGAAGTCATTTGTTTCACTATCAAAGAAAGGGTCTGTGAAGACGAGTTTTTCTGTAATATCACACAGGTCAGGGTTCGTAAATTGCTTCACAAATTGTTTTTTGATTTTAGGATTTGTAGCAAAGTCAGATGTGTAAAAAAGTGTTTTTCCTAAAAATTCTCCAACATGATCAGATAAATGCGGATATTGTTTTCCGGCAATTAGCCCTTTTCTGACGATTTCTAAGTGAGAGAGATCCTCCATGGCTGTCACTGCAAGAGCTGTATCTGAATAGTAGACTGCTGGTACGAGGTGCGGCGCATATTCTGACTGCTTGATCAGGGCGGCACTTTCAATTCTTGCCCGGTCTAATGTAAGCGGCCAGCTCTCCCCAACCACCTTTGCATAAGGCAGCGCCTGCTTGATGATCAATCCTTTTTCTTGTTTGTGATCATAAATATGAAAGACGTAATTTAAATTCCCGTCACCAATTTCAGTACATGTCAAATGGCTGCTTTCTTGGATCAAACCAAGTCTAATTGCGAGTGCAACTGCCGAGCTTTCTGTTAGTTCTTCATATGATGCCGTAAGTGTAACCAATTGCTTCCCCTCCAAATCATATAAAAAAGCCTCTTTCTCCTGAGAGAAAGAGGCTTGATGGTGTGTATGCTCAAAGCCTCTCTTATCTCTCAGCACATACGTCTGATGGAATTAGCACCGTGCCCTATAAGACAATTGTCTTGGCGCGTTACTTGCTGCGCCCCACTTCACAGTGGTATTAACGGTCGGTTGCTGTTGGGGTCAAAAGGCCAAATCCCTCGCCCAACTCTCGATAAGAGAAATCAATATGTAATTGTTTCGTGTCTGTTTGCATTTCTTAATTCAAGATATTATCAGAGCGTTGCTTTACATGTCAATCTTTTTTCAAAATTGCTTTACAATTCATAAAACAATCCATTACAGTGATTGTATTGTCACGTAACTTGAATAGAAGGTGAAGAAATGGAATTCCAGCAATCAGATGTGTTGAAACAATTACCGAAGCAATTTTTTGCGTCCCTTGTCCAAAAGGTGCAGAAAAAAGTGCAGGAAGGGGCAGATATCATTAATTTGGGACAGGGAAATCCTGATCAGCCAACTCCTCCGCACATTGTAAAAGCCATGCAGGAAGCGGTAGCAAAACCTGAAAATCATCAATACTCCTCATTCCGTGGAACAGCGAAATTAAAAAAGGCTGCTGCCGCTTTTTATGAAAGAGAATATGGCGTCACACTTGATCCAAAGACGGAAATTGCGATTTTATTTGGCGGAAAAGCAGGGCTTGTTGAGCTGCCGCAATGCCTGCTGAATCCGGGTGATACGCTTCTTGTCCCTGATCCTGGCTATCCTGATTATTGGTCAGGTGCTGTGCTTGCTGGAGCGCATATGGTAACCATGCCACTTCTTGAAAAAAATGATTTTTTACCTGACTACGATTTGCTGCCTGAGGATGATAAGAAAAAGGCAAAATTAATGTATTTAAATTACCCCAACAATCCGACGGGGGCTACGGCAAGCCGTTCATTTTTTGAAGAAACCGTTACATTTGCGAAAGATCACAAGCTATGTGTTGTCCATGATTTTGCATATGGCGGCATTGGATTTGATGGAGAAAAGCCGCTCAGCTTTCTGCAAATAGAGGGAGCGAAAGAGACGGGAATAGAAATTTACACATTGTCTAAAACGTATAATATGGCAGGGTGGAGAGTAGGATTTGCAGCTGGAAATTCGTCTGTTATTGAAGCCATTGAGCTTTATCAGGATCATCTGTTTGTCTCCCTGTTTAAAGCCACTCAAGATGCAGCAGCGGAAGCCCTATTAAGCGATCAAACGTGCGTACAGGTGCAAAATGATCGATATGAGAAAAGGCGGAATGTATGGATTGCTGCCTGCAAAGAAATTGGCTGGGAAGTCAGTGCACCAAAGGGATCATTTTTTGCTTGGTTAAAGGTGCCGGAAGGATATACATCTGAAGCCTTTTCTGACTTATTATTAGAGAAGGCACATGTTGTGGTTGCGCCAGGTAATGGCTTTGGTGATCACGGTGAAGGGTACGTGAGAGTAGGACTTCTAACAAGTGAGGAGCGGTTACAAGAAGCTGCTCAGCGCATCGCTGCTTTGAATCTGTTTGAAAAAAAGCCATTGACAACATAAAAAAATGGTGCGATAATTCAGGCAATATTTAAGAAAATTGAATATTCTTATCAAGAGTAGGCAGAGGGACTAGCCCAATGAAGCCCGGCAACCGACTTCCATGAAGCACGGTGCTAATTCTTGCAGCAAGCGCTGAGAGATAAGATTCGGACGAATGACACGAAACAACCTCTTTAAGGCGCTCAAGAAGCACTTGAAGAGGTTTTTTTATTGAACATATGCATGACGCAATCGAAAGGGGATTCCTAGTGAGTGAATTACTGGCAACATACGTATTAACACATCGAGAGGATGAACAAATAAATCGAAAAGCGGAGCAGATCGCGCTTGGTTTAACAGTTGGATCATGGACGGATTTGCCGCAGCTCAAAAAGGAGCAGCTTCAAAAGCATAAAGGCCGAGTTGAAAAAGTATTAGAAAAGGCTGCTCCAGCCGAAAATGGTCTTTATCAATCAGAGGTGACGATTGCTTATCCTGAGGCAAACTTTTCAGCTGATTTACCAGCAGTTTTCACGACGATTTTTGGAAAGCTTTCACTAGATGGAAAAGTGAAGCTAGTCGATATCCAATTTTCTGAAGAATTTAAAAAAAGCCTGCCAGGACCTGTATTTGGAATTGATGGCATTCGAAAAAAGGTAAATGTGTTTGATCGTCCATTATTGATGAGTATTTTTAAAGGCGTTATCGGCCGTGATATGCAGGATTTAAAAGAGCAGCTCCGTTTACAGGCATTAGGCGGGGTTGACTTCATCAAAGACGATGAAATTTTATTTGAAAGTCCATTAGCTCCTTTTGAAGAGCGAATCAAAGAAGGAAAAGCGATTTTAAAAGAAACCTATGAAGAGACAGGACACCGCACGCTGTATGCTGTCAATTTAACGGGCAGAACCTTTGACCTGAAGGATCGGGCGAGAAAGGCCGCTGAACTTGGGGCAGATGCGCTCTTATTCAATGTCTTTGCTTACGGCCTGGATGTCATGCAAAGCCTAGCTGAGGACCCAGACATTCCACTGCCGATTATGGCGCATCCCGCTGTGAGTGGTGCTTTGACATCCTCTCCTGAATATGGATTCTCGCATTCTCTTCTTTTAGGCAAATTAAATCGATATGCTGGCGCTGATTTGAGCCTTTTCCCCTCACCTTATGGGTCGGTTGCACTTCCGAAAAAAGATGCCCTTGGAATCTATGAAGCTTGCGTGAAAGAGGATACGGTTCAAAAAACATTCCCTGTCCCGTCAGCAGGCATTCATCCAGGAATGGTTCCAGTATTGATCAAAGATTTTGGAATTGATCATGTGATAAATGCAGGTGGAGGCATTCACGGACATCCGCGGGGAGCCATCGGCGGAGGGAAGGCATTTCGTTCGATCATTGATGCCGTTATACAGGAAGAGTCTATCCAAGATAAGGCGGCTTCCTGCCAAGACTTAAAAGCGGCACTTGATCTTTGGGGAAGGGTAGCAGAATAATGAAAAAACCAATTGTGTGTTGTGATTTTGATGGAACAATTACAAAAAATGATAATATCATCCGCATCATGAAACAGTTTGCACCGAGTGAATGGACGAAACTGAAGGATGGTGTCCTGTCAAAGGAAATTACCATTCAAGAAGGCGTCGGGCAGATGTTTCAATTACTGACAAGTGATCAGAAGGAAGCCATTCAATCATTTATTTTAGAGGATACAGAGATTCGAGAAGGATTTAAGGAATTTGTGGATGAGGTAAAAAAAGCAGACATTCCTTTCTATGTACTTAGTGGGGGGATGGACTTTTTTGTCTACCCCATCCTCGAAGGCATTGTCGATCGAGACGATATTTATTGCAATCATGCATCATTTGGGGAAGAGCATATTCAGATTGAATGGCCGCATGCCTGCGATACGCAATGTCAAAATGGATGCGGATGCTGCAAGCCCTCAATCATTCGAAACCTGACTCATGAGGATGATTTCATCATCATGATCGGAGATTCAGTGACTGATGTGGAGGCGGCGAAACATGCAGATCTTACGTTTGCGCGCGACTACTTGCTCAATGAATGTCAAGAGCTCGGGCTCGTACATAAGGAGTTTGACACATTTGTTGATCTACACGCGCAATTTGTTCAAATAAAGGAAGTGAAGGAATGGCAGACGCAAAGAGCAAACGCTGGCAGGAGCTAGCAGACGTTAAACGTGAACTGGCCCAAAGAGACTGGTTTTTCGGAACAAGCGGTAATTTATCGATCAAGGTGTCGGATGATCCAATCACGTTTTTGGTGACGGCAAGCGGCAAAGATAAACGAAAAGAAACAAATGAAGATTTTGTGCTAGTAAATGCGGCAGGCCAGCCCCATGATCCGAACGAGACGCTTAGGCCATCAGCTGAAACACTGCTTCACACGTACGTGTATGAACGGACGAAAGCAGGCTGCTGTCTCCATGTCCACACCATTGATAATAATGTGATGTCAGAGCTGTATGGGGATAAGGGAGAGATTCGTTTTAAAGGCAACGAAATCATCAAAGCGCTTGGTTATTGGGAAGAGGATGCAGAAGTGTCGATTCCGATTATTGAAAATCCAGCTCATATTCCGCATCTTGCAGAGCAATTTGCCAAACATCTGACACTAGAGGCGTCATCTGGTGCTGTACTCATTCGCAATCATGGCATCACGGTCTGGGGAAAAACAGCCTTTGAAGCAAAACGAGTATTAGAAGCATATGAATTTTTATTTAGCTATCACTTAAAATTAGCGCTGTATCAACAGCAGCTTGTAAGATAAAAAGGAGGAAAAGCACATGGCGACGATTTTGATTCACAATGAAGAGAACACATTACTTGAGAACGAGCAAGAGGTTGCATCATATTTAGAAAACCAAGGGGTTATTTATGAGCATTGGGATATTGAAAAGCTGCCAAACCGTTTATCAGAAAAGTATGATTTAACCGATGAGGAAAAGGAAGAGATTTTGACTGTTTTCCAAAAGGAAATCCAAAGTATTTCTGAAAAAAGAGGGTACAAAGCGCAGGATGTGATTTCATTATCTGATGCCACGCCAAATCTTGATGAGCTGCTCCAAAACTTTAAACGTGAGCATCACCATACAGATGATGAAGTACGCTTTATTGTGAGCGGGCACGGAATCTTTGCTATTCAAGGCAAGGATGGCGTCTTTTTTGATGTAAGATTGAACCCAGGTGATTTAATTTCTGTTCCGCCAAACATCCGTCATTACTTTACACTTCAAGAGGATCGCAAAGTGGTCGCAGTTCGCATATTTGTCACAACTGAGGGCTGGGTGCCAATTTACGAGGAAGAAACGGTTTAATGATAGAGCTGATCATTCCGCATGAGGCGGAAGATCAGCTTTTTTTTAGGAAATTAGACATAAAATGTGAAAGAAAATAGTTGATTTTGATCTTCTGTATAGGATAAAATTCTGTTTAATCAATGTGACAGTCCTGTCCAAATTTGAAGTTTACCCCCAAATTTGATTGGGTAAAAGGTCTTTAGGCTGTAAAAAATTAAATAAAATAAGCATATTTAATTTAATTTACAAATAAAGTATAATTTTGGTGTCGGATCATTTTGAGCATAGACAGTCGAAATCATTGCGGGAGCTGAGATCATGAATATTTATGTAAGGAAAGAACAATTGCTGATGTCCATTGATGAGAAGAGAAAACAGATGGTAGAAGCTGCTCAAGTGGAAGGGTACACTGGTGAGATGACAATTAAATATAGTCAAGAACTGGACAACCTGATGAATGAGTATCAGCATCTTCTTTTTCATGAGAAACAATCTGCCCCCTCCTTTCATGATCTTGTGTCTCAAATGAGTCTTTTATCTGTGAACCGCCCCTCTTATTGACATGAAAAACCGGTCTTGCATAAGCAAAACCGGCTGACATCTTCAGCTATGCTGAGTGAGCAGAAGGAAGCATGATCATAACAGTCGTTCCTTTATTCACTTCGCTATGAATATCAATTGTTCCGCCATACATCGAAATGATTCGTTTACACACGACAAGCCCAAGACCCGTGCCTTTTTCCTTCGACGTAATAAAGGGGAGGAAGATGTGCTTTAACATCTCTTCTGGTATGCCTTCACCTGTATCCGCTACTTTAATGATGACATGTTCTTTTTCAGCTTCGATCACAATCTTCAAATGACCGCCGTTTGGCATCGCTTCTAAAGAGTTCTTTGCTACATTTAAAACGACTTGTTTAATATGATCCTTCGTGCAATACACGCCCACATCTTGAATCGTATTGATTTGTAGGTCCACTTCGACATTATAAAGGTTTGCCTCAGAGAAAACGATCGGCATGATCTCACTTACAATTTCTTTAACAGAGTTATTCTGCCATTTTTCTGCCGTTGGTTTTCCTAATACAAGAAATTCACTGACGATTTGGTTGATCCGTTTAATTTCTTCCTCGATGACAGAAAAATAGAGCTGATCTTCTTCTGAATGATACTTCTTTTGCAATAGCTGGATAAATCCGCTGATCCCAGTTAATGGGTTGCGAATTTCGTGTGCTGTACTTGCTGCGAGTGTTCCGATCAATTCAAGCTTTTGCGCTTCATTTTGATGACGCTCCTGCTGAGTTTGCCGCCTTAACACGATATACTGGACTAGTGTGAATAAAATATTTAATAAAATAAACGCACTGGATAAAGGGATGAGCATCACAGACAGCACTTCACTTGTTGAAGCACGCTGCGGAAAGACCTCCAGCTTCCAGCTGTTTTCATCTAAATATGTAGACACGGTGCTGCCGCCCTCAGGTACTGGCTGTGGACCACTTGTAAACACGACATGTCCATTTTGATTCAGCATTTTAAAATGAAGATCAGGATTCAATACATTCATAATATTTCTTAAATAATCAATTTGAATGGCGGCAATCAGCACATTGGTGACCTCTTCATTTTCATCGAGAACAGGCACACAAATGGAGAGAATCCGCTGTTTTGTAATTCGGCTCACATAGTTGTCTGTGATCACGGTCTGCTTGGTCACTTGAATGCGTTTAAAGTAATCTCTGAATGATAGGTTGATTTTTTCCTTTAACGGGGTGGTGCTTGCTGTTACATTTCCTTTTTTGTCTAGGAGATACAGACCTGAAAAACGAGGTTCTTGTTTATAAATTTTCTCTAAGATGTTTTGTACTTTTTCCGTCTCAACCGGCTGGTCAAATCCCATGGCAAGGGAAGTTAATCTCGCTTCTGTTTCACTTATTAAATAATTCATTTGGTTTTTGTGAATATTTAACATAAGTGTAGCGGTTTGTTTGTTCTTTAAATCGATTTTTTCAGTTTCTTTTTCGTAGATAAAATAACTAATGATTAGGGTTGGAAGCATGACCAAAATAAGGTAAAGCCTGATCTTCTTCCAAAACCCTTTCAGTATACTCATCATTCATCGCTCCAACGTATTACCTAATAGACTTATTATAGCATTGAACCTATCTTTATTACGATGACTTGTGTGATTTTTAAAAAATTAGGTGATTCGTTCTGGTCTCATTTTCGTGCTAAAGATGGATCAAAATGTTGACATTTTACTTATTGTTTATTAATGTCACATTAGTAGGTTGCATTTCATAAAGGATGATAAAAAATGGAAAATCATAATGTTGAAAAATCATTGAAACTATTTATTGTATTATCACGTGCCTATCGCTCAATTAATCATCACATGAACAAACATATTGTGAAGCACGGGCTGAATCCAACTGAATTTGCTGTGCTAGAATTGCTATATCATAAAGGTGATCAGCCGCTTCAGCAAATCGGTGATAAGATTTTACTTGCAAGCGGCAGCATCACGTATGTGGTCGATAAATTGGAGAAGAAAGAACTCCTCAGTCGCAAGGCTTGTGCAGAAGACCGCAGAGTGACATTTGCGCATATTACCAAGCAGGGACGAGCTTTGCTTGATGACATCTTCCCAGATCATGCGAAAGAAATTCATGAGATGATCAGTGTCCTGAGCGAAGAAGAGAAAGATGTCTGCATTGATATGCTCAAACATGTAGGGCTGCGTGCAAAGCATTTATATGATCATCAAGACTAAATAAAAAGGAAGCCGCTGGCTTCCTTTTCAGCGTGCAGGCAATCCCTCGCATTCGGCGTTAGTCCTGCGTGCCGGTGCTCGTTCCTAGACTGCAAAGGTATTCTATCACGCTGAAAAGAAGAAAAAGGGCTAAAATAGAGATCATTTTAGCCCTTTGTCAACAATCTGTAAAGAAGCCCCTGGCTTCTTTTTTTATTTCGCTTTTTTCTCAATCGGTAAAATGAGTACTTCTACACGCCGGTTTTTACTTCTGCCTTCTGCTGTATCGTTTGAGGCAATCGGTTTGAATTCGCCGTATCCTTTTGTACTAAAGTTCTCTTGGTTTAGATTGCTGTTTTCAAGAAGAATATTTAAAAAGTTCACAGCGCGAATGGCGCTTAAATACCAGTTTGATTCAAATTCTGAATTTCTGATCGGTACATTATCTGTATGTCCGCTAATGACAATGTCACGTGCGGGATTAATGACGAGCAGTTTTGAGATTTCTTTTGCTAACGGGACATCTTGAGGGCGAATAACTGCCCGCCCAGAATCAAAGAAGATACTGTCTTCAATCGTAATGAGAAGTCCTTCATCCGTAAGCTTTGTTTCGAGCTTGGCACCAAGTTTTTTATTTGCAATGAATGAATCGACCTGCTTTTTGACCTTTGTGAGAACCGCTTGGTCCCTAGCCTTTGCTTTGGCTTCTTCATCTTTCTCTTCCTCGGCTGCTTTCTTGACCTGGTTGCTGTTTTCAGTTTCTTCCGTGCTTTGCATGCTGGATTGATCCATAACACCGGTACCGCCAGTAAAAACTACATTAAAAGACTTAGCCATCTGTTCATATTTTGCCGCATCAATTGAACTAGATGCAAAAAGCACAATGAAGAGGGCGAGAAGAAGCGTCAGAAGATCGGCATAAGGGATAAGCCAAGATTCATCTACATGGTCTTCATGATCATGGTTTTTACGTTTCCTAGCCATTTTGATTTTCTCCTTCTTCAATGACAAGATTTGCACGTTCTTTTGCTGGTAAGTACATAAGAAGTTTTTGTTCAATGACTTTTGGAGACTGACCTTCAAGAACAGACAGAATACCTTCGATCATAATCAGACGAAGCTTTACTTCTTCCTTTGATTTACGCTTCAGCTTGTTGGCAAATGGATGCCATAATACATACCCGGTAAAAATCCCAAGCAGTGTGGCGACGAAGGCAGCACTGATTGCATGTCCAAGTGCCTCAATATCTCCCATGTTGGCAAGTGCGGCAATAAGTCCGACAACGGCGCCAAGTACCCCTAGCGTCGGAGCGTATGTACCAGCTTGTGTAAAGATTAATGCACCTGACTGATGTCGTTCAGACATGGCGTCAACTTCTTCTGTTAAGACGTCTCGAATAAATTCAGCACTTTGGCCGTCAACTGCCATGCTTAACCCGTTCTTTAAAAAATCATCATCGACTTCCTCAAGACTTGCTTCTAATGCCAAAAGACCTTCACGACGCGCAATTTGTGCCCAGTTTGAAAATAGAGGGATCATTTCTTGAATCGTTGGAAGCTGGCTGTCTTTGAAAATTTTTCCGAACAATTTTGGTGTTTTCTTAATTTCACTAGAAGGGAATGCGATGACAACAGCTGCAACCGTTCCAACAATAATGATTAATATAGCCGCCGGGTTGAGAAGAGCAGTTAGACTCACACCTTTCAAAACCATACCGACACCTAGTGCAATAAATGCTAAAATAATACCAATTAACGATGTTTTGTCCATTATCTCACCAAATCCTTTAACTATCTTTTTCTATAGTTAATATCGGTGTGTTCTAGAATGGTTTTAGTCAGAATATAAAATTAAGACAGTTTCTGTGAAGAATTTTTGACGAAAGCGCTTTCTGAATATGTAAAAGAAGAAACTCCCTCTCATATAAAGGGAGTCTCCATTTAATCGTTTTGAGCTGGTTCATCTAAATGAAGCAGTTCTTTTAATTTTTCTTCATATATGATTTTGACAAGATCGTAGCTCCAATTCATCATATGATCCACCTCTTTTTCTTTTATCGTAAAGGAAAAGAGGCGGGGGAGCGTCGGCGTTCAGATGGAACTTAGACGCCGCAACATGATGGAGGTGCATATCATCCTGAAGATGTAGTTATCCTTTTTTTACGACGATTTCGTCATGTTCAACATCCACAGTAAATCCAGAAAGCTGCTCCTCTTCAAGCAGGATCTCCGTCATTTGGTCTTCAACGTGCTCTTGGATGGTTCTTCGAAGTGGACGAGCACCAAATGCAGGATGATATCCAAGCTCTGCGATCTTTTCTTTTGCTTCATTTGTGACATGAACTGTTAAATTCTGCTCTTTTAATTGCTCTGACAGCTCATTGAGCAGAAGATCAACAATCTTCACTAAGTCCTCTCTGTCTAGTGAATCAAATTGAATGATGCTGTCAAAACGGTTCAAAAATTCTGGTTTGAAGTAGCTGCTCAGTGAATCAATGAGTGATTGTTCCTCAAACGCTTCTTCCTGATCAGATTGGAAGCCCACTTTGACTGTTTTATCTGCGGTGCCTGCGTTACTTGTCATGATGATGACTGTATCTTTAAAGCTGACCGTTCTGCCTTGGCTGTCTGTTAAGCGGCCGTCTTCCATGATTTGCAGGAACATGTGCTGTACATCTGGGTGTGCTTTTTCGATTTCATCCAGCAAAATGATGCTGTATGGTTTTCTGCGCACTTTTTCAGTCAGCTGGCCGGCTTCATCATGTCCAACGTAACCAGGAGGAGAACCGATGAGTTTGGACACAGAATGTTTTTCCATGTACTCACTCATATCTAAACGAATGATCGCATCTCTTGAACCGAATAATTCTTCAGCTAACGTTTTAGACAATTCGGTTTTCCCGACACCTGTTGGTCCAACGAAAAGGAAGGAGCCTGTTGGTCTATGTTTCGATTTTAATCCAGCTCTGCTTCTTTTCACGGCTTTGGCCACTTTATCAACCGCATGCTCCTGCCCAATCACTCGTGCTTTTAGACGGACGTCAATTTCTTTCATTTTAGTTTGTTCGTCTGCTTGGAGTTTCCCGACAGGAATGCCTGTTTTTTGTTCCACAATGGCCTGAATGTCCTCTGCTGTAACGATATGCTCTTTTTCAGTTGTTTTGTTTTGAAGTCTTGCTTCAATGGCTTCTTCTTCATCGCGAAGCTTCGCTGCTTTTTCATATTGTTCTTCTTTTAGCGCAGCTTGTTTTTCTGCGGCAATTTCCGCTAATCGATTTGTCAGCTCATCTTCACTTGCTGCATCAATGGAGAGGTTCGCTTTTGAACCAGCTTCATCCATTAAATCAATGGCTTTATCCGGTAAATGGCGGTCTTGAATATACCGCGAAGATAATTGAACACACGCTTTGATTGCTTCATCTGAATAGGTGACACCATGATAAGCCTCGTATTTATCTTGAATGCCTTTTAAGATGTCGATCGCTTCATCTTGTGTTGGCTCATCTACGATGACGGGCTGGAAGCGCCGTTCGAGTGCAGCATCTTTTTCAATTTGGCGATATTCTTTTAATGTCGTCGCACCTACTAGCTGCAGTTCACCTCTTGCAAGGGCTGGTTTTAAAATGTTTCCAGCATCCATTGATCCTTCTGCAGATCCTGCGCCCACAAGAAGATGGATTTCATCTACAAATAAGATGATATTTTTACGGCTTTGCAGTTCTTTGATTAACTGCTTCATTCTTTCCTCAAATTGACCGCGTACACCTGTGTTTGCGACAAGTGAAGAAACATCTAATAAATAAATTTGTTTGTTCTTTAATTTATTTGGCACATCGCCGCTCGCAATTTTGAGCGCGAGTCCTTCTGCGATCGCTGTTTTCCCAACACCTGGTTCACCAATAAGAACAGGGTTATTTTTATTTCTTCTATTTAAAATCTCAATGACTCTTGCGACTTCTTCATCACGGCCAATGACTGGATCAATTAAACCAGCATTTGCTCCATCTGTTAAGTTACGGCCAAGCTCATCGAGTAAGCCTTTTTGCTTTGGCTGCTCCATGTTTGGGGCATGACCTGCTGCCTGAGAGAAGAATGAACTTCCTCCAAAGAGTTGCGGTCCCATTTTCATTTTTGACTGCTCCATCAAAGAGGTATAGCAGTCTTCACATAAAACCATTTGGCTCCGGGACGAATTTACTTGCATATTCAGGCGAATAGTTGCTTCATTTACTTGACAATGTTGACAACGCATTTGCCATGACCTCCTTAAAATAAAGTTTGACTTTATTTGACCAATGAATGTTAAAGAAAATGGTCTATTGTTTGACCATCTTTGACTATAGTATACTCTGACCTATTTTGACTTTCAACTGTTTTGCTCAAAGGGGAATAAAAATCCTTTTTTGCATTTAATCATGGTTTGTCCTTCTTTTCAAGGAACTTGTCTCATAGGATAAAAAAGGAACAATCGAAAGTGATGGGTGCGGAGGGGTCACATGAAACGTTCAAATGAATCCGCTTTTCAGCTTGCCTTTGTATATGTAGGAACAGTGGTTGGAGCTGGGTTTGCGACAGGAAAAGAAATCGTAGAATTTTTTGTTCGTTTTGGCTGGATTGGACTATTAGGAATCCTGATTAGCGGTGTTATTTTTACTGGTCTTGGTGCAAAAATGATGCTGATTTCGAAACGAATCGAAGCAGAATCTTATCAAGATATGAACCGTTTTTTATTTGGCGCAGCTGCGAGTCGATATATTAATATTGTCATGTTTTTTATTTTACTTGGTGTCACCTCAGTGATGATTTCAGGCGCAGGGGCTATTTTTGAAGAACAACTTGGTATATCGAAGGAATATGGGATCTTTTTGACGATCATTCTGAGCGTCATTGTACTCTTTAAAGGTTCAAAAGGGCTATTTGGCGTCAACGTCCTTGTCGTTCCAATGCTGATTTTCTTTTCAATGATCGTGTTTCTTGATTCATTTGTGTTTAGCAGCAGTGAAAGTTATGTTCTTGCGCTGCAAATGGGTGAGGGCGAGTGGATATTATCAGCAGTGTCATATGGTGCCTTTAATTTAGCACTGTCACAGGCAGTGTTAGTACCCGTCGCAAATGAAATGACCTCTGAAGCAGTCATTAAAAAGGGAGCGGTGCTTGGGGGTGTCATGCTGACACTCATTTTGCTTGCTTGCTTCTTATCTCTTTCTTCATTAGATATGCTGGAGGCGTTTGATATTCCAATGGCCCAGGTGGTGTATCAAGTTGCAAACTCGATTCATCTCATTTATTTATTTGTCATCTTCGGTGAAGTTTTTACATCCGTCATAGGCAATTTATACGGGCTGGAGAGACAAGTGAGGGCATATATCCGAATGAACAGCATCTTTACGATATCCCTTATTCTCATATGCTGCTATGTGATTAGTAAAATTGGTTACGGTACACTGATTTCAACGGTTTATCCGGTTTTTGGCTATGTCAGCATCTTTTTTATCCTCTTTCTTTGTCTAAAAAAAGTGCCTGCACCGCTAGATAAGTAAAGAAAGGATAGCCTGTATGAAAAATATGTGGTACACTATCCTCTGTGAAAATTGAACAAAAATCCGTGAAGACGGGAGAGGTTCTAGCAAAACCCTCTATAAAAAACTAAGGACTTGCCGTATCCTTGGATGTGGCATTTTTTATTTTTTATGGCTGGGACACCTCATACACATGTAAAGGTGTCTTTTCTTTTGAGAAAAATAGGGGTTTTCAGGAGCCTTTCAGATGCAGTGTTGTACGGTTGTACCATCTGCAAAAGGAGGAGAACAGAAAATGAAAAATGAAAAAGCAGTCGTTGTCTTTAGCGGGGGACAGGACAGTACGACCTGTTTATTATGGGCACTTCAACAATTTGAAGAGGTAGAAACAGTGACCTTTCATTATAATCAGCGTCATCAAGAAGAAATTGATGTCGCCAAAAGAATCGCTGACAAATTAGGTGTGAAGAATCATCTATTAGATATGTCACTTTTAAATCAACTGGCACCTAATGCTTTAACAAGAGATGACATTGACATTGAGGAAAAAGAAGGAGAGCTTCCTTCCACATTTGTACCAGGAAGAAACTTAGTGTTCTTATCCTTCGCCTCTATATTAGCGTATCAAATTGGAGCAAGACATATTATCACAGGTGTTTGTGAGACAGACTTTAGCGGCTATCCAGATTGCCGTGACGAGTTTGTGAAATCTTGCAACGTCACAGTGAATTTAGCAATGGAAAAACCATTTGTGATTCATACACCACTGATGTGGCTGAATAAAGCAGAAACATGGAAGCTGGCAGACGAGCTTAATGCGCTGGATTTTGTGAAAAATGAAACGCTCACTTGCTATAACGGCATCATCTCTGATGGCTGCGGGGAATGTCCTGCGTGTAAGCTGCGGAAAAATGGCTATGACACTTATATGGAAATGAAGGAGGCAAAATAAATGCTTTCTCAAATCTATCCACAAACCGATCATCCATTTTCATTTGAATTAAATAAAGACATGCATGTATCAGCTGCCCATTTCATCCCGCGGGAAGATGCGGGCGCATGCAGCCGTGTTCATGGTCATACGTACACCATCAATATCACGATTGCGGGAGACGAGCTAGATGAATCGGGTTTCCTTGTCAATTTCAGTACATTGAAGAAGCTCATTCATGGGCAGTACGATCACACGCTGCTCAATGATCATGAGGAATTCTCATCAAACGATCGATACGCGATGCCAACCACTGAGGTGGTGGCAAAGACCGTACATGACAAAGTTGCAGCGTATTTATCGACTTTAGCGAACAAGCCGACCTGTGTTCAGGTCTTTGTCAGAGAGACACCAACAAGCTATTGCATTTACCGTCCGAAACGAGTTGAGATCAATGGCTAAAGCGATTCCCGTATTAGAAATCTTTGGTCCAACCATTCAAGGAGAAGGAATGGTCATTGGACAAAAAACCATGTTTGTCAGAACGGCTGGCTGTGACTACTCGTGCAGCTGGTGTGATTCCTCTTTTACATGGGATGGCTCAGCGAAGCATGACATTCAGTGGCTTGAGGCAGAAGACATTGTCAAAGAATTAAAAAGAATAGGCGGACAGGCTTTTTCTCATGTCACCATTTCAGGGGGAAACCCGGCGCTTTTAAAACAAATGGAATCCCTCATTGATTTGCTGCATGAAGAAGGAATTGATACAGCGCTTGAAACACAAGGGACGATGTATCAGGAATGGTTTTTGAAAATTGATGATTTAACCATTTCTCCTAAGCCACCAAGCTCGAATATGAAAACAGATTTTACGAAACTAACACGTATCATAGATGAGCTGAAAAGCGGGAATAGATTGCAGCATGCTAGCTTGAAAGTCGTGATTTTTGACGATCGTGATCTTGCGTATGCGAAGGATGTTCATGCGAAATATCCTGAGCTTCCTTTTTATTTGCAGGTAGGAAATGATGACACAACGACAGGTGATGATGCGTACTTATTAACGCATTTATTAAAGAAATATGAAGCGCTTGTGAATCAAGTCGCGCAAGATCCAGACTTAAACCGCGTAAGAGTGCTGCCGCAGCTGCACACGTTATTGTGGGGAAATAAACGAGGCGTATAGAAAGGAAGAGATGACATGACGACAAGAAAACCAGAAGAATTAGAAGGTGTCACGCTACTAGGAAACCAAGGAACCAATTATTTGTTTGATTATGCACCACAAGTGCTTGAAACGTTTCCAAATAAACATACAAATAGAGATTACTTTGTGAAATTCAACTGCCCAGAATTTACATCACTATGTCCGCAAACAGGTCAGCCTGATTTTGCGACAGTTTATATCAGCTATATCCCAAATGAAATCATGGTCGAAAGTAAATCGTTAAAATTATATTTGTTCAGCTTCCGTAACCATGGTGACTTCCATGAGGACTGTATGAACATTATTATGAACGACCTGATTGAATTGATGGACCCAAGGTATATTGAAGTTTGGGGCAAATTTACGCCAAGAGGCGGTATTTCCATTGACCCATATACGAACTACGGGAAACCTGGCACGAAATATGAGGAAATGGCAGAATACCGTATGATGAACCATGATATGTATCCGGAGACGATTGATAATCGGTAATTATTCCGCTGTGTGAAACGAATTGGTGTCACATTAAAGTGGAAAAAGTCACACCTGAAAATACTCATGAGAATTGTATGAAAAAGTGTGACCTGAGGTGCAACCTGAACTGTGACTTTTATGCAGTGAAAAATTGATAGTACAGAAGCAGATGAAGGCGTACAATTTGTACGTCTTTTCTTTTTTATCCGAAAGAAAAAATGCCTATTATGAGATCATAGGCATTATTGTTTGGTTAAGTTACTGAACCTTCTCTTTAACATTTGAAACAGCTCATTTTTGAATTTCATCAAAGCTCTCCTGAATATAGTCCATGACACTTCTGATTAGAACTTCACTTTCAAAGTTGACAATCTCATTTATTTCATGACTGTTCCTCATTTGTTAGGTGAGGCTATTGAAGTTGTTTAGCATTTACTTCAGCAGCTACATTTATCCTAACTTTAGTTGTTCTGGTTGTACAATTTCATATTCACCTTCTGCATACTCTTGCTCCGCATAATGGCTCCCCCATTGACAGAGCTCCTGCAAGATAGGTTTAAGAGATTTTCCAAGTTCAGTGGATGAATATTCAACCTTCGGCGGTACTTGATTATACATCTTTCTTGTCACAAGTCCACTGGCTTCAAGCTCTCTAAGAGTTTGAATCAGCATTTTCTGAGTTATATTTGGGATAATGCGCTTTAATTCACTCGTTCTCTTTGGTCCATTCATTAAAAAGTATAATACAAGTCCTTTCCATTTTCCGCCAATCACTTCCTTTGTCACTTCAAACCCACAGCTAAATTTTTTCATGTCTAGAGCTCTCCATTCCACATTTGTTTCTTTTTAGTTACTATATCACAAAAAAGTGGGTACTTCCGATAATGTGCTTACTGAAGGATACTATTACTTGTAAGTTGTTCTTCAAGTATTTAAAGGTACTAGACATAAAATAATATGAATTCTAAAGGAGTGTTAAGTATGAGGAAATTTGAAGGTAAAATAGCGCTTGTAACGGGTGGAACAAGTGGGATTGGTCTTGCTACAGCAAAAAAATTTGTAAACGAAGGTGCATATGTTTATATCACGGGACGTAGACAAAACGAACTTGATAAAGCTGTTAACCAAATTGGCAAGAACGTAACCGGTGTTCAAGGTGATATTTCTAAGCTTGAAGACTTAGACAAACTATATGACATGATAAAGCAGGAAAAAGGTAAGTTGGACATCCTTTTTGCTAATGCAGGCATCGGCAACTTCCTTCCATTAGGTGAAATTACTGAAGAGCAGGTTGATAGAACGTTCGACATTAACGTGAAAGGAACCATTTTTACTGTTCAA
The DNA here is from genome assembly GCF_014250435.1 of Bacillus sp. PAMC28571. Classification (NCBI taxonomy): domain Bacteria; kingdom Bacillati; phylum Bacillota; class Bacilli; order Caryophanales; family Bacillaceae; genus Bacillus; species Bacillus sp. PAMC28571. Next base: position 1,107,026 of record NZ_CP060191.1, read on the forward strand.
AAAGCGCTATCACTATTCCCGGACAAAGTAGGTTCTATTATTGTAACGGGCTCTACTGCTGGATCAATTGGCAACCCAGCATTTAGTGTATATGGAGCATCTAAAGCAGCATTAAGAGCACTAGTTCGCAACTGGATTCTTGACCTAAAAGGTACTGAAATTCGTGTAAATGTGGTAAGTCCAGGAGTGATTCTTACACCTGCATACGATGAGCTTTTTGGTGATGCACTTGAAGGAGCGATGGAAAATGCCAGAAATACTGTTCCAGTTGGAAAAGTTGGGACACCTGAAGAAGTAGCAAACGCTGTATCTTTCCTTGCATCAGACGAAAGCAGTTACTTGACGGGTGTTGAATTGTTCGTAGATGGCGGGCTAGCACAGGTATAATGTCACTGCGAAGGGATTACAAATCGTCCTTAATGGGGATTTCCTTGAGTCGTATAAAAAAGTCGTTTTCCTTATGTCCTGAGTAACCATAAATGCTGCAAACTAAGTTTGATGATGGATATGTAAAATGAGAAAGAAGGAAAAGACATGCCGGATGCATGTCTTTTTTTGCGAATCAACCATAAAAAAAGAGAAGAGTCATGTCACTCTTCTCATACGAATGGGAATAGAACTTGCTAGGACGGCTGGGGGCTACCAGCTCGTAAACATATTATACATGACAGAACGTATGTTTGTAAAGAGGGATGATGCTTTTTTGCTTATCTCATTTGATGTAAGATAAAATAGAGGCAATGAATGAGAAACGGAGGCGTTTGAGTTGGCAAACAAAGAAGAGCGGGCAGAGCAGCTGCTAATGGAACTAAAGGAAGAGCTTCAAATGCTTGAACATCAAAACAAAGAACGGTATAAATGGAGTGCCTCCACATTGCTTGGAGTGATTGCCCTCTTGATTGATAAAGGAGTGATCACACCCGAGGAAGTCGAGATGTACAAGACGAAGGCGGAAATGCAAACTTTTCATACGCAAAAAGACTGACCCCTCTTTAAGTGGTATCAGTCTTTTTCATATGTGATTGTTCAAATAGAGCAAAGTTGTCAAACGAGCCAAATTTGCTTTATATATACGTATGTACCGATCGTCTGAATTGAGGATTGCAAATTAATGTACGGAGTCTTTGATGATTTTATAGTTTTTATGATTAACGACTGTTAGTGAATCCAGTTCTAAATCTCTATAGTTGTCCATAATGGTGACATCCACAATGACAGAGTTTTCATTCACTTTTTCAACTACACCTGTTAAACCATTTCTAAATTCGATCACATTTCCAATTTTTGCAATCTTCAACCGATCCCTCTCCTTTAAAAACAGATTTCATTCCCTATTAAAAAGTATTTTGCAATATTTTCATACCAATGTAAAGGATAAAGACGTTTTTGTTTTGTTTTCGTTGTAAGCTCTTCTAACGAATGGTATATTTAATAATTAATCATGGCTGAAAAGGAGCGGTTTTTTTGACTGAAGAACAAATCCTCACCATCCTCGAATCTTTACGGAATGGGACAGAAAAACAGGTGACCATCCAAAAAGATGACTTTTTAACGTTTCGTTCTGTTTTGGTGAATCAAGATGATTTTAAACATTTTCGCGGGATCGCCAAACATGGTGGAGATGTTATTTTTGAATATCTTACAGAAGCAAGAAGCTAAAGCTTTTTCTCATTGATGAGAGAAAGCTTTTTTATTTTCGTTCTTTTGTCACACTTCAAACCACTCTGATACATATGAAAAGAAAATGTAATAACCCATAATCAGGAGCATAAGGATGATGATAGGTGAAAAAGGGACCTTTTTAAGCGCTAACAATTCCATTTTATGTGCGCTCAACTAGGACATGCCATTTAATGACGGAATTTGGACAGGCATGTAAATCTTTGTGCGTGAAAATAGAATGAGCTCTTGTTAGAGTGGACAAGTATCTTACAGCCTACTTTTGATTAAAGGAGGAAAAAGGCGAATGATTAAAATTCATACAGCTCTTTTTGTCATCCTTATGCTAGTTGCAGCAATGAAGATGGACAATATACAAGAGCAGCAAGGCACATTAAGTCACGAACTTTCACAAGCACCTGTTAAACATCAGCTTTCATATATAGATCAAGACCACGATCAAGTCATCCCGGCATTTTCTGAAGAGAAGCGTCAGCCAAAAGTGAAAATGCTAAGTACGTCAACAGAAGAAAAGTCTTCAAAACCGAAGCAAAAGAAAAAAGTGAAATCTGAATCGACGAATAAGGCAAGCGGCAAACAGTATTCTAATGAAGAAATGGATTTGCTTTCTCGATTGGTACATGCTGAAGCGAAAGGTGAATCTTACGAAGGGAAAAAAGCGGTGGCAAGCGTTGTTTTAAACAGGGTGGAGCATCGATCTTTTCCTGACAGCGTTAAAGGTGTGATTTATCAGCGAAATGCCTTCCAGCCAGTATCGAATGGAAGCATTCATGATAAGGCAGATCAAGATTCGATTAAAGCGGTGAAGCAGGTAGTAAAAGAGCATGACAGAACAACAAAGGCTATCTATTTTTATAATCCAAAAACGGCAACAGATCATTGGATTCGTTCCCGCAAAATTGTAGAACGCATCGGACGTCACGTGTTTGCCGTATAAAGAAAAAGAGCGATCAATGAGATTGCTCTTTTTTTTGTCTTCAATTATTAAAATATTTTTTGGACTTGTCTCATAGAATGTGAAAAGAATTTGCTTTAGACAAGGGGAGGCTACATGAATCGATTTGTAAAAGGGGTCATTCTGCTATCTGTCGCAGCTTTTATTGCGGAGTGTATAGAGTTTTTAGTCAATATGATTTTAGCGAGAGAGCTTGGAGAACATGGAATGGGTTTATATATGAGTATCCTTCCAATCATCATGCTTGTCCTTGTGATCGCCAGTTTAGAGCTGCCAGTCTCCATTTCTAAATTCATTGCAGAATCACATGAGCGTCTCCACAAAAGCATGCTCCGTCATGCTTTTAAAATGACACTTGTGGTGACAAGTACAACAACAGCTATAGCAGCCATTGTACTGCCTTTCATTCCAGTGTTTCAGTCGTATCATCCGCTGATGAAGGGCCTAGTGCTGTCACTTATCCCGATTATTGCGTTTACCTCCATTGCCCGCGGCTATTTTATGGGAAAGCAGCAAATGGGCAGAATTGCTTTAGCCAATATGCTGAAGAAAACGATCCAGCTTATCTGCTTGTTTTTGTTTTTTCATTGGTATTCGTTTGATATTGAAACAGCAGTACTCATCGCCATTGGTGTCATTGTTGCGAGTGATCTTGTTGTCTTTATTTATTTATACTCCCAATACGTCATGGCAAGAAATGCTGTGAATGTCAGGTCTGTTGAATTAAGAGGAAGTGATGTGCGAAAGCGCCTATTAGCCGTTTCCATTCCGACAACGGGCATGCGCATCTTTCATGCGATTGCCAATGCGGTTGAACCATTTTTAATCAAAGGAGCGCTCGTGGCAGCAGGCATTTCTGGAACACTTGCTGTTGATCATTACGGCATGCTGGCTGGTGTCGCAATGTCGATCGGGTTTTTCCCGGCGTTTATCGCTCATTCCATCATGATTGTGATGATTCCGAGTGTCTCTGAAGCCTATGCTTTAGGTCAGTATGATCTTGTGAAAAAACGTGTTAGACAGGCGATTCTCATAACGTTTGGATATGGGGTGCCGGCAGTGATGGTGATGTATTATTTTGCTTACCCGCTCACACAGCTTTTTTTTGATTCACCGCAAGCTGCTGTCTATTTACAGCTGCTTTGGCCATACTTTTTATGCCATCTGTTTGTGATGCCTTTTCAAGCATGTTTAATCGGAATGGGGCTCATCAAAGATGTGTTCCTACATAATATATGGGTGCATGTCGTCTCTTTTTCTATGGTGTATTTCCTTGGTTCAATTGAAAGCTTGAATATGATGGGGGTTATTTTAGGGATGAACACAGGCATGCTGCTGTTGACTGCGCTGCATTATGCGACGATTTGTAAGGAGCTCGGCGTTTCAATGTTTCTTACATTGAAAAAAGCTTGAATGTCATCGTCATCGAGAGGGCAAGCTATAAGAAAACTGGGAAGGAAGATCCTGATGAATCGTAAACATCTACCCGCCAGTCTTCTGATGATGACCCTGCTTCTATTTCTCATGAGCGCAGCAGCAGAAGCAAAAGAGCCTGTGATGGCGCCAAGGATAGAGGCGCCGACATTAAATGGTGACATGCAGATGGTTCCCGAAAAAGGGAAAAAGACCATTTTGCATTTTTGGACAACATGGTGCCCGTCCTGCAAAATGGAGCTGCCCGAATTTGAACAGATTGTGAAAGAAAATCAGAGTGATGTTGACATATTGACCGTGAATTTACTAGGTGCTGAACAAAGTAAACATGCTGTTGCCCAATTTGTGAAAGACAGAAGGTTTACATTCCCGATCATCCTAGATGAACACGGAGAAATGATGAAGAAATATCAAATCATCACCATCCCAACGACCTTTTTGATTAACGAAAAAGGAGAAGTGGTGAAAAATCATGTAGGTCCACTGACGAAAAAACAAATCAAAGAGTGGACAAATTCGTAGAACAAATCCTTTATGTGAAAGAACCAATTCTGTTGGTTCTTTTTTGTGTTCGTTTGCTTTTCATCTGAATACACTGTGCTCAGAAGAAGACGGAACGATCTATATCAATAATGATAATTATTATCAAAAAGAAATTATAATAATTATTAATTGAAAATTGATCAGAACCTGTTATAATGAGTTACAGACCAATAAAAAGCTTGAAATAGCAGAAAATATAGATGGAAAAAGAAACGGGTAACGATTGATAATGTGAAAACGATTATCAATTAGAGAGGAGAAAACAATCATGAATGAGAATACAGCACTTTACCAAACGACAAATCAAAAGGAATCGAAATGGTCCTTACATAAATGGGCACAGCACGGAGAATTAATTGCAGCAGGTATCTCGGGGATTCTCATTTTAATTGGATGGATTCTAAAGGATCAGAGCATGTGGAGCATTCCTCTTTTCATCCTAGCATTTGTTATTGGAGGTTTTGCAAAGGCGAAGGAAGGAATTGAAGAAACGATTTCGTCGAAGACCTTGAATGTGGAACTTTTAATGATTTTCGCAGCAATAGGCTCAGCTCTAATCGGCTATTGGGCAGAAGGCGCTATCTTAATTTTTATTTTCTCACTGAGTGGTGCGCTTGAAACGTATACGTCAAATAAAAGCAAGAAAGATTTAACAGCATTAATGAGCATTGCACCAGATGAAGCAACTTTAATTGAAGAAGACGGTACGACCATTCAAATCGCCGCTTCATCATTAACACCAGGTGACCGGATTATGGTCAAAGCTGGGGAACGTATTGCAGCAGATGGTGTCATTTTAAGCGGGAGAACAAGTGTGGATGAATCTGCCCTCACAGGCGAATCTATTCCACAGGAAAAAGGGCAGGGGGAAGACGTATTTGCAGGAACAGTGAATTTAAATGGTTCCTTAACAGTGGAAGTCACGAAACATAATGAAGAAACGTTATTCCATAAAATTATTAAACTTGTTGAATCCGCTCAAGAAAGTGTTTCGCCAAGCCAGGCATTTATCGAAAAATTTGAGGGGGCCTATGTAAAAGGTGTGCTGATCACCGTTGCGGTATTAATGGTTCTGCCTCATTTTGTACTCGGCTGGAGTATGAGTGAAACCTTCTATCGGGCAATGGTGTTTATGGTCGTTGCTTCACCTTGTGCTCTTGTTGCATCCATTATGCCAGCCGCACTGTCACTGATCTCAAATGGCGCAAGAAATGGGATGCTTGTCAAAGGAAGCGTCTTTTTAGAAAAACTAGGCACAAGCAGTATGATTGCTTTTGATAAAACGGGGACGATTACAAGCGGGAAGCCAGCCGTAGAACAAGTTGTCATGACGGAAGGGCAGGATGAATCTGCTTTTTACCAGGCACTCTATCAAATTGAGAGTCAATCAAACCACCCATTAGCGAAAGCAATTTCTGATATGGCAAAAGAGCACCAAACAGAAAGAACAGTCCATGTCACCATTGAAGAAACCTCTGGATTTGGTGTGAAAGCACAATTAAATGGAGAAACGTGGCGGATTGGGAAGAAAGACTTTGCGGGTAAGGCGTCAATCGACCGCGAGATTGAAGAGACAGGTGATGACCTTTCAGCGCAAGGATACACAGTGGTCTACGTTCAAAAGGATGAAAAAGTTGTTGGCTGTCTTGGCCTTAAGGATCAAATCAGACCTGAAGCCAAAAAAATGATTCAAGAACTAAATGATTTAGGCATCCAGACCGTCATGCTGACAGGAGATCAGCAAAAAACGGCTGAAGCGATTGCGCAGGAAGCCGGCATCCAAACCGTAGTGGCTGAATGTCTTCCAGATGAAAAGGTACATGAGGTCAATCAATTAAAAAAACAAGGTAATTCAATCATCATGGTAGGAGACGGAATCAATGATGCACCAGCGCTTGCCACAGCAGATGTTGGGGTTGCGATGGGCGGAGGCACAGATGTTGCCTTAGAAACAGCGGATCTCATCTTAATGAAGAACAATTTAAATAACCTAACAAAGATGATCCGTCTTTCAAGAAAAATGAATCGAATCATTAAGCAAAACATTATTTTCTCATTAACGGTGATCTGTCTGTTAATTTGTGCGAATTTCTTACAAGTGCTTGATTTGCCTTTTGGCGTCATCGGGCATGAAGGAAGTACGATTTTGGTCATTTTAAATGGTCTGCGTCTGCTTCGTGCATCTTAAATCAATCATCAGAGCGCACTGGATTCATGCCAGTGCGCTTTTGTGCGAAATAAAGCAAAAACTGATACAATAGACCAGTAGTAAAACGTGTGAGGAGGATCATGATGAACCGAATGAAGAGCTTGTCTTCTTGGCTTAAGAAAGAAGACATTCAAGGTGCATTTATACATACAAAGGAAAATGTGTTTTATCTATCTGGATACTTCACAGAGCCGCATGAAAGAGTGATGGGGCTGTTTGTGTTCCAAGAGGCAGAACCATTTTTTATTTTGCCTAAAATGGAAGTCGAGCAGGCAAAAAATGCAGGATGGTCCGGCGATATCATTAGATATGAAGATCATGAGAATCCATTTGATTTCATTCAATCAGCGATAGAAAAACGAGGTATTCAAGCGGCGCGTCTTGCGATTGAAAAAGAATCGATTCCGCTTCAAAGAGCAGAAGAGCTCCAAGCTGTTACCGGGGCAGAAACGTTCGTCCGGGCTGAAGATGCGCTCAATCAGCTCAGACTGATTAAAGATGAATCTGAAATTGCTACACTCAAAAAAGCGGCTCAATTGGCAGATGAAGGTGTAAAGATTGGGGTTAACGCCTTAAAAGAAGGAATCACAGAAACAGAAGTGCTCGCTGTCATAGAATATGAACTAAAGAAAAAAGGCATTCAAGGTATGTCCTTTTCAACTATGGTTCTCTTTGGTGAAAAATCAGGCGAGCCTCATGGAAATCCGGGACAGGCAGCCTTAAAAAAAGGTGATTTTGTGTTATTTGACCTTGGCGTCATTGTCGATGGATATTGCTCAGATATCACAAGAACATTCATCTATCAGGAAGCTTCTGAAAAGCAAAAGGACATGTATCAAACCGTCTTAAATGCAGAAATGGCAGCACTTGAAATGAGTAAGCCAGGCGTGAGAATCGGTGATCTTGATTTAAAAGCTCGCGGACTGATCACAGAAGCAGGGTATGGTGAATATTTCCCTCATCGCCTTGGACATGGGTTAGGGGTTTCTGTTCATGAGTTCCCTTCTATGAGTCAGGCAAATGACGACCTTCTGCAAGAAGGTATGGTGTATACGATTGAACCAGGAATTTATGTCCCAGGAGTCGGCGGCGTAAGAATTGAAGATGATGTTCTCATTACGGCAGATGGTCCAGTCACCTTAACCAATTATCCGAAAGAGCTGACGATCATCAAGTAATGAAAAAAATCACGATGAACGTCCAGGTATTGGAAGTGTCATCGTGATTTTTTATCACTCTTCTCGATCCTTATCAACAAAAAAATCATCAATTGATTGAAACGATTTGATTTTATGTTCTTTTCCTAAAGGATGTAATGCAAAACGAGCAGAAAACAAAACAGTCATACATAATATAATCCATATGATGAAACCCATCTTGAATTCCCCTTTCCATCCAGTGATTTGTTCAGCTCACATACATCTTAAAGTATGAAACGCTTACCATATCAAGAGAAAGTAGGAGAAAAAATGGCAAACATAAGGGAGATTGCGAAAAGAGCGGGCGTATCTGTGACAACCGTATCACGTGTGTTGAATGAGCATCCTTATGTTAAAGAAGAAAAAAGGGAACGTGTTCTACAAGCGATGAAAGAGCTCAAGTATACGAGAAACATCCAGGCGGTCCATTTAGCGAAGGGCTATTCGAATATGCTTGGCATTGTCCTTCCAAACATTGAACACTCTTATTTCAGCGCTCTCGTCACAGGTATTGCAGAAAAAGCACAGGCGCGCGGCATGCATTTTGCTTTATTTCAAACAGGATATGACCCATTAAAAGAAAAAGAAGCGTTAATGAGTTTAAAAGAGCGCCGTGTAGATGGTTTAATATTTTGTTCAAATGCGTTAAGTGATGGTCACATTTTAAAATGGCAGGAATCAGGGCCGATTATATTTTGTCATCCTGTGCCGCACGATCAATGCTCAACCGTGTCGATTGCGCATGATCAAGCATTTAAGGAAGGGCTGCATCATTTGGCGGCATGCGGCCATCAACGAATTGCGATCGTTCTCGCCAGAACAGAAGGAGCGAATAGCGAGTCGCGACTTCAGGCTTATCAAGACATGATGCAATCGCTCGGGCAGACCATTGATGAGGATTGGATCATCGAAGGGAAGTTATCTCTGCTTGATGGGAAGCAATTATTTGCAGAATGGCAGGAAATGAAAAATCGTCCTACAGCTTTATTCATTACAAATGACGAAGTCTCTGCCGGCTTTTTATTAGAGGCGCAGCGTCATGACATAAAAGTAGGAGAATCACCAGCCATACTCAGCTTTCAAAATAACCAATTGAGTGAGGCTTTGGGGATTTCCAGCATTCATATTCCCCTCAAACAAATGGGACAGGAAGCGTTTGACTTGTTCGATCGGGCATTAAAGGGAGAGAAATCAGAAAAAAGAATGCTGCCATTTCGCCTGATTGAGCGAACAACAACCGTTTTGAAAAACAATCGTTGACGCACGTTTCATCTGTTTTGTACGATAAGAGGGATTGAATAAGAAGGAGGTGGGGATGTTCATGGAATCCTTCACCGTTGATAAAGCGTTAAATAATAATGTCATCATCGCAAGACACCCTTCTTTGGGCGAAGTGGTTCTGATTGGGAAAGGGATCGGCTTCGGTAAAAAATCGGGGGATCTTCTCGATCAAGACGTGTTTGAAAAAATGTTTGTGTTAAAAAACACGAAGGAACAAACAGAATATAAACAACTGCTTCATCATATTGATGAGAACATGATCGAGCTTGCCAATGACGTCATTTATCATATACGAGAAAAAATGGGACAACGATTGAATGAGCATATACATGTTGCACTGACCGACCATATTGCGTTTAGTTTTAAGCGGGTGCAGCAAGGCTATGATATCACGAACCCTTTTATGCTTGAGACGCAATCGCTTTACCCGAAAGAATACGAGGTTGCAAAGGAAGTCGTTGAACTGATTAACGAGCGGCCAGATGTCGAAACGAAGCTGCCAGAAGGAGAAATTGGCTTTATAGCGCTCCATATCCATTCAGCTTTGACGAATCGGCCATTATCTGAAGTGAACCGTCATTCGCAGCTCATTACACAAATGGTCCAAGTCATTGAAGATTCATTTCATATGAAAGTAGACAGAGAAAGTATTCATTATTTACGCTTATTACGCCATATTACGTTTTCAATTGAGCGTATTAAACGGGGAGAATCATTAGAGGAGCCAGAAAAATTGCTTCATCTATTGAAAAATGAATATCCTTTATGCTACAATACTGCTTGGAAAATGATCAAAATTTTGCAGCATGCATTGAAAAAGCCTGTACAGGATGCTGAGGCAGTCTACCTGACACTTCATCTGTACAGATTGACAAATAAAATTTCATAGTTTCCTTGAAACGTGTAACTGATTCGATCAGGCATGAGTGACTTAAGGTAAATACAGGATAAGATCCTGTTATTTGCGCAACCTTATATCACCATGCCTTTTTTTGCGTTTGAAAGTGAAATGTAAACGGTTAATTATGAAATGTACGTCAGGGAGCATCCCAAATGTATGTTGTAAGCGAAAACAAAAGGAGGTTCAACCAGTGTTTAAATCACTTTTTGGTGTGTTGCAAAAAATTGGACGAGCACTCATGCTTCCAGTTGCGATCCTTCCTGCTGCTGGTATTTTACTGGCACTTGGGAATGCGATGCAAAATCCGCAGCTGATTGATGTAGCTCAATTTTTAAGCAATGATACAATTCAGCTTGTTGCAAGTGTCATGGAGAATGCGGGGAACATCGTCTTCTCGAATCTTCCGCTATTATTTGCCGTAGGGGTTGCCATCGGTCTTGCCAATGGAGACGGAGTGGCAGGGATTGCCGCTATCATCGGTTACCTTGTCATGAACGTCACGATGAGTGCCGTATTAATGGCTAACGGATCCATTCCATCTGATTCACTCAAACTGGCTAAGTTCTTCAAGGAAAGTCATCCAGCATATATTAATATGCTCGGCATACCGACCTTGTCTACCGGCGTTTTTGGCGGGATTATCGTCGGGGTATTAGCAGCTTATATGTATAATAAATTTTACAAAATTGAGCTCCCGCAATATCTTGGCTTCTTTGCTGGTAAGCGTTTTGTTCCAATCGTTACTTCTATTTCAGCACTTATTTTAGGGCTATTGATGCTAGTCATTTGGCCGCCAATCCAAGGTGCACTGAACTCATTTTCAACAGGACTGCTCGCAGCGAATGAGCCGCTGGCTGCCTTTGTATTCGGTGTCATTGAACGATCATTAATTCCGTTTGGTCTGCACCACATTTTCTACTCACCATTCTGGTATGAGTTCTTTAGTTACAAGAGCTTATCAGGAGAGCTTGTCCGTGGTGACCAGCGTATTTTCATGGCGCAAATCAAAGATGGTGTACAGCTGACAGCTGGTACATTCATGACAGGGAAATATCCGTTCATGATGTTCGGTCTTCCAGCAGCAGCACTTGCGATTTACCATGAAGCAAAACCAAAGAATAAAAAGCTAGTAGCAGGAATTATGGGATCAGCGGCCCTTACTTCTTTCCTTACAGGGATCACTGAACCGCTTGAATTCTCATTCTTGTTTGTTGCACCAGTATTATTTGCGATTCACTGTGTATTCGCTGGATTATCCTTTATGATAATGGATATTCTAAACGTGAAAATCGGGATGACCTTCTCAGGAGGGTTAATCGACTTCTTCCTATTTGGTATCCTGCCAAATAGAACCGCTTGGTGGCTCGTCATTCCAGTAGGTCTTGTACTTGCTGTCATTTACTACTTCGGATTTAGATTCGCTATTCGCAAATTTAATCTGAAAACACCTGGCCGCGAGGATGAAGCAGCAGACGGAGCGAGTGAGGCGAAGTCTGAAAAAGGTAATGACTTGCCTTATGAAATCCTTGAAGCAATGGGTGATCAAGAAAACATTAAGCACCTGGATGCTTGTATCACGCGTTTACGTGTCACTGTGAATGATCAGAAGAAAGTGGATAAAGACCGTTTGAAAAAGCTTGGCGCTTCTGGTGTTCTCGAAGTAGGGAACAACATCCAGGCCATTTTCGGCCCGCGCTCTGATAACTTAAAAACACAAATGCAGGACATCATTGCAGGCCGCACGCCTCGTCCAGCGAAAGACCCTTCTGCAAAAGAAGAAGTCAGCCAGCAGGTCGAAGAAGTTATTGCAAAACCGCTTCAAAATGAGCAAGGGGAAGAAATTTTTGCTTCACCAATTACAGGGGAGCTTCATCCAATTACAGATGTACCAGATCAAGTATTCTCAGGGAAAATGATGGGTGACGGTTTCGCCATCTTGCCAACAGATGGAACGGTTGTTTCACCGGTAAGAGGGAAGATCTTAAATGTGTTCCCGACGAAACACGCCATTGGCCTGCAGTCTGATGGTGGACTTGAAATTTTGATCCACTTCGGAATTGATACGGTCGGCCTCAAAGGAGAAGGGTTTGAAGCATTTGTACAAGAGGGAGATCAAGTAGAAATCGGTCAAAAACTTTTAGAGGTTGATATTGATAAAATTAAGTCTGAAGTACCATCTTTGATGACTCCAATTGTATTTACCAACTTAAGTGAAGGACAATTTATTGACCTTCAAGCATCCGGTGAAATCAAAGCTGGACAAGAAAACATCATGAAAATTTCAAAATAATTTTCATAACTGCCGTTCTTGTTAGATGACAAGCTCGGCAGTATGATATAATATTGTGGATGTATTAATTGTATAAAAAGGAGATTGATAAAAATGGCTCAACAAACATTCAAAGTAACTGCAGATTCTGGAATTCACGCACGTCCTGCAACAGTTCTTGTACAAACTGCTAGTAAATATGATGCTGATATCAACTTAGAATATAATGGTAAAACAGTGAACCTGAAATCTATTATGGGTGTAATGTCTCTAGGAATTGCGAAAGGTGCTACAATCACAATCTCTGCTTCTGGTTCTGATGAAAATGATGCACTTGCTGCGCTTAAAGACACAATGAAAAGTGAAGGCCTAGGCGAGTAATGCAACAACTGAAAGGAATCGGTGCTTCAGCAGGCGTTGCGATTGCAAAAGCGTATCGTCTGGAAGAACCAGATTTAACAGTTCACCAAAAAGACATCAATGATCCAGAGACAGAAGTGAAGCGTTTTGAAGAAGCAATTCATGTTTCTAAACAAGAACTTGAAGCAATTAAAGAGCATGCGCTAAAAGAGCTTGGCCAAGACAAAGCAGATATCTTTTCTGCCCACCTTCTTGTGTTAAGTGATCCTGAACTGCTAAACCCAGTAAAGGATAAAATCAAATCTGATAAAGTAAATGCTGAGTTTGCTTTAAAAGAAACAGCGACAATGTTTGTCACAATGTTCGAAGCAATGGACAATGAATACATGAAGGAACGTGCAGCGGATATTCGCGACGTAACGAAACGTGTGACTGGCCATTTGCTAGGCGTTGACATTCCAAACCCAAGCATGATTTCTGAAGAAGTCATCATCATTGCTGAAGATTTAACACCTTCTGATACTGCTCAGCTGAACAGACAATTTGTCAAAGGCTTTGCAACAGATATCGGCGGTCGTACTTCTCACTCAGCGATCATGGCAAGATCTATGGAGATTCCAGCAGTTGTTGGGACAAAAGAAGCAACAAAAACGGTGAAAAACGATGATCTGATCATTGTGGATGGTATTAGCGGCGACGTCATCATTCAGCCTTCTGAAGATGAAGTGAAAGCGTATCAAAAAAAGCATGAAGACTACTTAGCTCAAAAAGCGGAATGGGCGAAACTTGTTGACCAGCCAACGGTTACAAAAGACGGCGTTCACGTAGAGCTAGCTGCAAATATCGGAACACCTGAAGATGTAAAAGGTGTACTTGAAAATGGCGGCGAAGCAGTCGGATTGTACCGTACTGAATTTTTATACATGGGCAGAGACCAGCTTCCTACAGAAGAAGAGCAGTTTGATGCCTATAAAACAGTTTTAGAGAAGATGGAAGGGAAAGCAGTGGTTGTCCGCACACTAGATATTGGTGGCGATAAAGAACTTCCTTACTTGCAGCTTCCAAAAGAAATGAACCCGTTCCTTGGCTATAGAGCCATTCGCCTTTGCCTGGAAGAGCAGGAGATTTTCAGAACACAACTACGCGCCTTACTTCGTGCAAGTACATATGGAAACTTGAAAATCATGTTCCCTATGATCGCGACGTTATCAGAATTTAGAGAAGCAAAAGCCATTTTACTTGAAGAAAAAGAAGCATTGGTTGCCGCTGGTACAGACGTTTCTGATTCCATTGAAATTGGAATGATGGTAGAAATTCCATCAACAGCTGTCATCGCAGACCAATTTGCAAAAGAAGTAGATTTCTTCAGTATTGGAACGAATGATTTGATTCAATACACAATGGCTGCTGATCGAATGAACGAACGAGTGTCTTACCTTTATCAGCCTTACAACCCAGCGATTTTACGTCTTATTACGCTTGTGATCGAAGCAGCGCATAAAGAGGGTAAATGGGTCGGTATGTGCGGTGAGATGGCAGGAGATGAAATCGCAATCCCGCTTCTACTTGGATTAGGATTAGATGAATTCTCAATGAGTGCAACATCCATTCTTCCAGCTAGAACGCAGCTAAGCAAGCTTTCTAAAGAAGAAGCTGCATCATTTAAAGAGCATATTTTATCACTTAGCACAACAGAAGAAGTGGTTGATTTCGTCAAGAAGACGTTTCAACAGAACTAAGTGAATGAAAACCAGACAGGTGAAACTGTCTGGTTTTTTTGTCGAATTTTATCATATTGAGTCATATTGGGCAGTGAGAAGGGCACCCTATAATTAAAAAATGGAGGTGACCAGATTGCCTTTCTCAGACTACAAACCGGGTGATCAAGTATATGTGATTTATCGAAATCCACATGCTGCAAACGTAGCACAAATTAAAGAAGCAGAAATTGTTTCACATCCATACAACGAAGAAGAGCTTGCCCTCTTTTTACTTGAAACGTATCATCCACTAGCACCTGATGATGCTGTGTTTCCAACATATGAAGAAGCAGAAGCTCTTTATCAAGACTTGTTTGAATAAGGGAGATTTTAGAAAGGATAAAAGCCATCCTGTGCGGTTAAAGTAACGGTATGAAAACCTTAAAGGTAAGGATGTGCTTAATATGATCAAACCTTTCGTTCCCCAGCTTGTTTACATTGAACCCCGGGCGTTAGAGTACCCGTTAGGACGAGAGCTGAAGGAAAAGTTTGAGGGTATGGGAATCGAAATAAGAGAAACGACTTCACATAACCAGGTCAGAAATATTCCGGGAAAAAATGACTTGCAAAAGTATCGTAATGCGAAGTCAACGCTTGTTATTGGTGTGAGGAAGACATTGAAGTTTGACTCGTCTAAACCATCTGCAGAGTATGCGATCCCATTTGCAACAGGATGTATGGGACATTGTCATTATTGCTATTTGCAAACAACAATGGGAAGTAAGCCGTACATTCGAACTTACGTCAATGTAGAAGAAATATTAGATCAGGCAGAGCAATACATGAACGAGCGGGCGCCGGATATCACGAGATTTGAAGCATCATGTACTTCAGACATCGTAGGAATTGACCATTTGACACATACACTCAAACGAGCGATTGAATACTTTGGGCAGACAGACTTAGGAAAGCTTCGCTTTGTCACGAAGTTCCATCATGTTGATCATCTGTTAGACGCAAAGCATAATGGCCGGACAAGATTCCGTTTTAGTATCAATGCCGATTATGTCATTAAATATTTTGAGCCCGGCACATCACCGCTAGATCAGCGGATTGAAGCGGCTGTAAAGGTCGCAAAGGCAGGCTATCCTCTAGGCTTTATTGTTGCTCCAATCTACATCCATGAAGGCTGGCAGGAAGGATATAAAGTTCTTTTTGAAAAGCTTGATGCAGCTCTTCCTGAAGATGTGAGAGACGATATCACCTTTGAGATGATTCAGCATCGCTTTACAAAACCAGCAAAGCGTGTGATTCAAAAAAACTACCCAAAATCAAAATTAGAGTTGGATGAAGAAAAAAGAAGGTACAAGTGGGGAAGATATGGAATAGGAAAATATATCTATCAAAAAGATGAGGAACAAGAACTAAGAAAGACTTTAGAGTCATATATAGATCAGTACTTTCCTTCTGCAAAAATTGAATATTTTACTTAAAACAAGCCAATAAGGCTTGTTTTTTCTATTTAAATTTTCTTACAACTATTGAATGCGGTATCATTTTGCCGATATATAAATTAAGGTGTGAAAGTAGATGTAGGGGTGATGAGATGTTTAAGAAACTTCAAGTGAGAATAGCTGTTTTCATCTCAGTTATTTTAATTTTAACTGTCGTGGCTGTTCAAGTGGGTTCCAACTTAGTGTTAAGACCACTGATTGAACGAGATGCAAAAACCACCGCAGCAGCAACGGCAGAAAGTATGAGAGACATTATTACGGAAAAGCTTGATAATTACGGCAATACAATTAATAAACTCGCAACAAGTACAATGACTGAAGAATTTGCGCGAAAACAAACCAAGCAAACATTGGCTTTTGAAAACGATGAACTAAAAAACATGCAGGAACAGGATAAGCTCATTTCGTTTGCCTATATTGGAACAAGTGACGGAAAAATGTTCGGCTTTCCGGAGTTCGATCTTGGGGAAGGATATGATCCATCGAAACAAGGCTGGTTTAAACAAGCAGCTGAAAAGCCTGATCAGGTCGTTTGGACAGATCCATATGTCGATGAAGCAACGAAAAAAGTGATTGTCTCAGCCACGAAGGCGATTGTCAAAAATGGAAAGGTCATTGGGGTCGCTGGACTTGATTTGAAGCTGTCCTCTATTCAAACGTATATAAATGAACAAGAGATTCCTTATAAGGGGACCGCTTTCTTAGTTGATGGCACAGGCACCCTTTTGGCGCATCCAACAGAGCAAGGAAAAAACATATCAAAGGTCCCTTCTGTGAAAAAAGCGCTTGACAACTCAGGTGTTGATGACAGCAAAGAACTGACGGTCCTATCTAAAATCAAAGAAGCCGATTGGACGGTTGGTGTCAGCTTTGAGAAAAGTAAACTGCTTTGGATCACAGAACAAATGAATCAGACAAGTATCATTATATCCGTCATTGCCATTATTCTTGCGATAATCCTCAGCTTCTTATTGGCAAGAAGCATTACAACGCCAATCAAGCGTCTAATAGAGCATGTGCGTAAGGTGTCAGAAGGCGATTTAACAAGTACGCTTGCAGTGAAATCCCAAGATGAAATTGGTTCCCTCACGAAAAGCATTAATCAAATGACCGAGGATGTCAGGGAGTTAATTGAAAAAGTGAAAGGGGCTTCAGATCAAGTTGTGAAATCAGCGGATGAAGTGACCCACATTTCAAATGAGACTTTGCTGTCTAGCGAACAGATTGCAACGGCCATTCAAGAGGTGGCAACAGGAGCGACTAAGCAGGCGTCAGATGCAGAAACGATTAATGAAAAATCAGAGTATTTGTATGAGAAAGTGCGCCATATGGGTGAGCTCGCTTCACAAATGCAAACCAACTCAAAATCATCTGAAGATGCAAGCTATAAAGGGCTTGACGCACTTGGTTTGCTCGTCCAAAAATCAACACAAGCGAGTGAAGAATCGAAAAAGGTTGAGCAAATGCTGCTAGACCTTGAGCATAAAACGAAAAATATTGAAAATGTCGTGACCGCCATCTCTGAAATCTCGGATCAAACGAATTTACTTGCACTGAATGCAAGCATTGAAGCAGCGAGAGCAGGAGAAAGTGGACGAGGATTTGCTGTAGTTGCAGAAGAAGTGAGAAAGCTTGCTGAACAATCTGCGCAGTCAACAAAACACATTAGTGAAACCGTCAAACTCATTCAAGATGAGTCGAAGAAGGCGGCTGAAGCGATGACAACAGCAAGTAAAATGAATGAGGAACAAGGTGCCGCCATCAATGCAACCGGTGAGGCACTCAGCAGTATCACAATGGAAATGCAGGCACTTGTCGGTTCAATCGACAGCATTCATACACAGATTAATGAAATGACAGAAGAACAGCAGAAGATGAGTGACTCCATTCAAAGTATTGCTGCCATTTCAGAAGAATCTGCTGCCTCAGCTGAGGAAGTGCATGCGTCTACAGATGAACAAGTTCAAGTGTTAGAAAGAACGAAAACCTCAACTGAAATGCTGAACGAATCAAGCCAGGCACTGCGTCAGGCGGTTGATCGATTTAAGGTGTAATGAGCGGAAAGGAACCTTGCGATGTGAGCAAGGTTCTTTTTGTATGATAAAATAAACTAGGGGAGGTGTTGACATGGATGTCAATCTAACTGGAAAAAAAGCATTGGTAGCTGCAAGCAGTCAAGGTATCGGAAAAGCGATTGCCTTTGCTCTAGCAAAAGAGGGAGCAGATGTGATGCTCTCGGGAAGACATGAACAAAAGCTGAAGGAAACAGTCAATGAGCTGTCTCCGCTTGTCAAAGGACAGCTGACTTATCAAGTATGTGATGTATCTGACGCCGGGCAAATCAAGGCGCTTGTTCAAGCGGCGGCTGGTGATGAGAAGTGTCTAGACATTCTTGTGAACAATACAGGCGGGCCTAAAACAGGAACGCTCGACACCTTAACAGATGAAGATTGGATCGAATCATTTCAGCTTCATTTACTCAGCTATATTCGATTATTAAAAGAGGCATTGCCTTATTTGAAAAAACGCGGCGCACGTGTGTTAAATATTGCGTCAATGTCAGTGAAAGAACCGATCCCGGGCTTGATGCTGTCGAATACATTTAGACCGGCCATAGCCGGATGGACAAAAACAGCCGCTCTGGAGTTTGCAAAGGATGGTATTTTGATCAATACGTTAGCACCGGGAAAAATTGAAACAGACCGTGTGAAACAGCTGGAGAAGCATCGCGCACAAAGAGAGAATCGGACGGTTGAAGAAATCAAAGCACAGGCTGAACGAGCGATCCCGCTTGGCCGTTACGGCCAGCCAGAGGAATTTGCAGCATATGCAGTGTTTCTTTTATCAGAAGCCAATACATATATGACAGGTCAAACACTGATCATTGATGGTGGATTGACAAAGTCTCTTTAAGGAGGAACAAGTGATGGCACAAATCAAAACAGTTGGTTTTATAGGAATCGGTGTAATGGGTCGCAGTATGGCAGGACATTTAATGGATGCAGGCTATGAAGTGATCGTTTATACAAGAACGAAAGCAAAAGCAGATGCATTGATTCAAAAAGGCGCATCATGGAAGCCGGCAGTAAAGGAGATTGCAGAAAGTGCAGATGCCGTCATTACAATGGTGGGATATCCATCTGATGTAGAAGAGATCTATTTAGGTGAAGATGGGCTTGTGGCACATGCCGCGCCAGGTACATATCTCATTGATATGACGACATCGAAGCCTCAGCTTGCAAAAGAAATTGAGTTGAAAGCGAAGGAAAGAGGTATATTTACATTAGATGCACCTGTGTCAGGCGGAGACATAGGAGCCAAAAATGGCACGCTGGCCATTATGATCGGCGGAGAAAGGTCAGCCTATGAAGCCTGTCTGCCGCTATTTGAGCAAATGGGTGAAAACATTCAATATCAAGGACCGGCAGGAAGCGGTCAGCATACAAAAATGTGTAACCAAATTGCCATTGCAGCAGGAATGGTCGGTGTCGCAGAGGCAATGGCCTATGCCGAAAAATCAGGGCTTGATCCAGAGCAGGTGCTCAAAAGCATCACAACAGGTGCAGCCGGCAGCTGGTCTTTGTCAAACCTTGCACCAAGAATGCTGAAAGGCGATTTCGAGCCAGGGTTTTATGTGAAGCATTTTATCAAAGATATGGGCATTGCACTTGAAGAAGCAGAGCTGATGGGGGAAGAAATGCCAGGGCTCTCACTTGCGAAGTCCCTTTATGAAAAGCTGAGCGAACAGGGCGAAGAAAACAGCGGGACCCAGAGCATCTATAAATTATGGGTCAAATAGTTTGCAGCATCCTCAAAACAAACTAAAAACCTGTCCCAAATAGGGACAGGTTTTCTTGATATTATTTTCCGATGAATTGCTGCGTCCAGTAGTTGCCAGATTTCACATAACCAACACCGATATGTGTGTAGCTTTTGTTTAAAATGTTCGCTCTGTGGCCTTCACTGTTCATCCATGCTGTCACAACTTCTTGAGGAGATTTTTGACCTTGGGCAATGTTTTCACCTGCTGATTTGTAAGTGATACCGAATTGCTTCATTTGATCAAATGGAGATCCATAAGTTGGGCTTGTATGAGAGAAATAGTTTTTATCTTTCATATCTTGAGATTTTGCGCGAGCAGATTTGCTTAATTTAGAATCAACAGAAAGGGCCTTTAAGCCTTGTTTTGCACGCTCTTTATTTGTAAGCTCAACCACTTCTTTTTCAAATGCATTTAAGCTGCTGTCTGCTTTTGATGCCGTTGTGTCTTTTTGGTCAGCTTTTGTGTTGCTGTTGTTGTTTGTATTTTCTTTTGCTGGAGTGCTTGGTTTAGAAGCAGTTGGTTTTTTCACTGATTCTTGTTTTTGTTCTTGTTTTGCTTTGTTTACTTCTTTTACTACTTTTGTTCCTGTAACAGGTTGACCGCTTTTGATCAGTTTGTTTAATAGAGCTTCGATCTCTTTTTGATTCGACTTGCTTAGCTTGTTTACATCTGAAGAGATATGTAATTTTGCTGCTAGTGTATGAAGATCAATAGCTTGATGCTGTACATTTATTACTTGTTTCAGGTTAAGCTCCTTCGCATCAGCTGAATGTCCTCCAGTGAATGTGATGAGTGCAGCAGCTGTCAGCGCTGAAAAAAAGAATGATTTCTTCTTCATATTGTAACTCCTCCTAAAATCTTTGTTTTGTTTTCTCACAAAAAATCATAACATGGACTTTTTGTTATAAACGTACCAGCATCCTCCATTGACAATGCAAGTTTGTCATTTTTGTTAAAGTCATCGTAAGAGCCGCTTCATATCAAAGGATGGGGAATTCTTCCATTTAAAGAAAACGACATAAACATACCATTATTTTAAAGTGTTAGTATATTTTTTTGCAGATTAGGGATTGACAGCTTTTTTTCACTCGTTTCGCTGTAACAACTATTACAAAAGTGTTACAATAATGAGTGGTAATTGTAAAAGATTGAAAAGGATGAGAGGAGCTACATAAGTGGGAGAGAAACAGCATCAAGGTGCTGCCGAGCAAAAAAAAATCAAGCGCCGGAACGCCTGGAGAATTAATCTCTTTTTCTTCGCTGTATTTAGTTTATTTGCTGGACTTGTGATCAAGCTTGGTGTGCTGCAAATCGTCAATGGTGAAGATTATAAAAAGCAAGCCAACCGAACAGAGGTCAAAACAGCATCATACCCGTCTCCAAGAGGAAAAATGTATGACGCGAGAGGAAGAGTCGTCGTTGATAACGAAAGTGTACCTGCCATCGTTTATACATCAGAAAGCGGTGTGAAAGCGGAGGATAAGATTAAGGTAGCAAGAAAACTTGCGACTTATATAAAAATGGATACTGATTTTTTGAGAGAGCGTGACATTCGAGATTTTTGGCTGGCGAGCCATCCGAAAGAAGCGGATAAACTCATTTCAAAAGCGGAGAAAAAAGATATCGATGCAAAGGATGTCTATCCGCTTCAAGTAGAGCGTGTCCCAAAGAAAGAAGTCAAAGCGATCGAAAAGGATGCAGAGGAAAAAGCTGTTGCAGCGATCTACCGTAGATTTACAGGCGGATATGCCTTTGAGCCCCAAATCGTGAAGGCAATGAACCCAAACGAAGAGAAAAAAGGGAACGAAAAAGTGGCTTTACTCGATGAAACGAAAGAATCAAAACAAACTTCATCCGTAAGCCTGACATATGAAGAAATTTCACTTGTCTCAGAGCATCTTGATGAACTGCCTGGTGTGAACGTCATCAACGACTGGACAAGAAAATATCCGTATGAAAAGACCCTTTATAATGTACTTGGCGGTGTGACTACACCAGAGCAAGGAATCATTAAAGAGCGTGAAGATTACTATATGGCAAGAGGCTACTCGCGAAATGACCGGGTAGGGAAGAGCTATTTAGAATATCAATACGAGGATTTTCTAAACCCAGAGAAAGCGACCGTTCAATATACACAGGTTGGCGGGAAGCTGCTCGATGAAATCAAGCGGACAGAAGGACGAAGAGGACTTGATCTTGCGCTGACATTTGATATGGAGCTGCAAAAGGAAGTCGACAAAATCGTTGAATCAGAGCTTAGATCCGCCAGCGCGAGAAACTATATGATGGATCGTGCCTTTGTCGTCATGATGGACCCTCACACAGGGGATGTTCTCGCCATGTCAGGCAAGAAAATGGACGGCAGAGACGTCACAGATTATGCGATCGGAACATTTACGACCCAGTACGAAATGGGCTCTGTTGTCAAAGGAGCCACAGTACTTGGCGGTTATCAGGACGGGATGTCACACAACCAAGCCTATATGGATACACCGCTCTATTTTGCAGGGAGTAATGGAAAGCCGAAACAGTCTTACAAAGTTCTTGGATGGGTTAACGACATTCAAGCACTCCAAAAAAGTTCCAACGTCTACATGTTCCAAGTAGCGATGAGAATGGCGGGCATCACCTATCAAAAGGATGGACCGTTACCTGCAAGGCCTGAGCACTTACAAAAAATGAGAAACTACTATGCGCAATTCGGTCTTGGCGTGAAAACGGGGATCGATCTGCCGCAGGAATCAAGCGGGATGCAGACGCATCCTAAGACGGTCGGCGGACTCTTGCTTGATGAAGCAATTGGTCAGTATGACACGTATACACCGCTTCAAGTGGCACAATACATGTCAACGATCGCCAATGGAGGAAGCCGTATTCAGCCAAGAGTAGTGAAAAGTGTTCATCTTCCAACGAAGAAGGATGAAGTAGGCCCAGTCGTAAAAAAATATGAGCCGAAGGTGCTGAATACGATTAACAACTCGAAAGCAGATATTGACCGCGTAAAAACGGGACTGAAAATGGTCACATCAACAGGCGGAACTGCCGCTGGCCGGTTTGGTCAGCATGATGTCGCGGGAAAAACAGGTACAGCGCAAACGTTCTACTATGGTGCCAACCGCAGCTGGTGGGGAAATTCAACGTACAACTTAACCTTTGGAGGATATTATCCTTCTTCTAATCCAAAGGTGGCGTTTAGTGTCGTGACACCTTATGTCTCAGATAAGGATCCTGTTATTAAAAACATCCCGAGTAAAATTGTGGATAAGTACGTTGAATTACAAAAGAAATATGAAAAACAATAAACCGCAGGGAGCACAGCAGCAGAAAGTGCTCCCTTTTTGCTGAAAATATGGACGTTTCCCTCGATGACAGAAGGAAAATACGGGTTTTCTAGCGAATCTTTTTTATACATCAATCTAAGGACAACCCTAAAAAATGAAAAGGAGGGTCGGACGACGATGGAACAACAAATGAAAGATTCGAATCAATTGTATTCGAACATCGATTTACATGCCGTTCTTTCTTCTAATGGCCGCTTTCTCTACATTTCTTCCAACTGTAAGCAGCTTTTGCTCTATGAACAAAAGGATTTACTAGGGTGTTTTTTGAAAGACTTTGTTCATACCGAAGATCAATTTCTCGTCGAAAGTTATTTTTACAATCAGCACATGCTAGAGGTTTGCCACTTTAGACTGCTAAGAAGTGATCTGACAGCTGTATGGATCGAAGCAAGCATTGATTTTGTTGCTTGTGATGGGTTAGACAACGAAGTAAGTAGAGAAATGATCCTGAAAATGAGGGTGCTGGATACTGAGCCCCAAAAAGCAGCATTTCAAACAACATCAAACGTAGCAGAACAGTCGTTAGGCAGTCTGCCGGCTTTCCAAAATGTCGGTGAAGCTGAACAATTGATTGCCATGCTGCCAAATCCGTTATGTATTACGACTTTAGGGAAAATTGTGTATGCGAATGATGCAATGCTGCAATTAATGGGGGTAAGTGCAAGAGATGACATGATCGGCAAGTCCGCGTTTGATTTTATTGCTGAAGAGTACCATGACATTGTCAGAAGCCGAATAACAAGGCTGCAGCAAGGACTTCCAGTCGGAATGATTGAACAGATATGGAAGCGTCAAGATGGGAGCAGTATTCATATTGAGGTAAAGTCATCACCGACGATTTATCAAAATCAGCGGGCAGAGCTTTTACTGCTCGTGGACATCTCATCCCGTAAAAAATTTCAAACCGTTCTTCAAAAAAGCCGGGAGAGGTATCAGCTGCTCATTCAAAACTCCATTGATACGATTGCGGTCATCCATGATCACAAGTGGGTGTTTATGAATGAATCTGGCATTAAATTATTTGAAGCCGAGCATTACGATAAATTAATAGGAAAGGATATCTTTCATCAAATTCATTCCTGTGATCAGCAAAAGGTCAAAAAGAGTTTATCACGTATTATTGAAAGAGCATCAGATTCTGAGATTGTCACAATGAGCTGTCATACGTTTAAACATAAGCTGATTTATACAGAAATGGTCTGTATCCCAACTACATTTTTTGGAGAAACAGCGGTTCAAATTATTTTAAGAGATATCTCCGAACGTAAGCAGACAGAAGAGCTCATGCTCCGCTCTGAAAAATTATCGATTGCAGGCCAATTGGCGGCTGGCATTGCACATGAAATCAGAAACCCATTGACCGCCATCAAAGGCTTTTTACAGCTCATTAAACCGAAAACAAAAGATCGCGATCAATACTTCGAGATTGTTTTCTCTGAGCTGAGCCGAATAGAAATTATCTTGAGTGAGCTGCTAATGCTGGCGAAACCGCAGCAAACGTCCTCAATGCAGACGCTTGATTTGAAAAAAATCATCAGCGAAGTCACAGCCTTGTTAGAAACACAAGCGAACTTAAATGGCATTTTAATGAACACAAGTGAGATAGAGGAGGGTCTCCTGATGAACGGGGATCAAAATCAGCTCAAGCAAGTGTTTATCAATTTAATCAAAAATGCCGTAGAATCCATGCCGGACGGAGGAAAGGTAGACATCACAGCCAAAGCAGAAGGTGATGGAATACTTGTCACGATTCGTGATGAAGGGATCGGCATTCCTGAATCGGTGATGAAGCGGATTGGAGAGCCCTTTTTAACCACAAAGGAAAAAGGAACCGGACTTGGCCTCATGGTCACATTTAATATTTTAGAAAATCATAACGGGACGATCCGTGTGGATAGTCAGCCTGAAAAGGGCACCGTATTTCACATCATGTTTCCTGCAAAATAAAAACAACGGCAAGAGAGCCGTTGTTTCAATCTAGCGAATGAATAGAACGTTTTTCGAGTACAAATTGTTCTAGCCGGTCAAGTCCTTCTTTCAGCGTTTCAAGTGAATAAGCGTAAGACAGGCGCACATACCCTTCGCCGAGTGGAGAGAAAGCAGAGCCTGGTACGACCGCAAGTCTTGTACTTTCTAACAGCTCCATGCAAAAATCAAAGGAACTCATCCCAAACGATTCAATGGATGGAAAAATATAAAAAGCGCCAGAAGGTTTAATCACCGGAAGCCCCATAGAAATGAGCCGATCATATACATAATCGAGTCTTTTCTTATATTGCTCTCTCATGATCAGTGCATCATCCACACCATTTGTCACAGCTTCAAGTGCCGCCTTTTGTGAGACAGCCGAGGCACAAGACACGTTATATTGATGTACTTTTAATACATGTTTAGCAATTGGAGCTGAAGCAAATAAAAATCCAATTCTCCATCCAGTCATGCTATGAGATTTAGACAGTCCATTGATGACAATGGTCTGTTCTTTTAAGAAAGAGGCAATTGAATGATGCGGCCGGTCAAATGTCAGCTCGCTGTAGATTTCATCGGATAAAATAAAGATGTCTTTTCCTTCAAGGAGCTGGGCAATTTCTTTCAATTCTTCTTCTGAAAGCGTGACACCAGTCGGGTTTGAAGGGTAAGGAAGAACCACACACTTTGTCTTTTCCGTTAGCGCATCCTCAATCAGCTTGGCATTCAATTTAAAGCCGGCATTCGTTGTGTCAATATGTACGGGCATGGCACCGCACATTCGAATGATCGGTTCATATCCGGGGTATACAGGTCCAGGTAAAATGACCTCATCGCCTTCTGTTAAAATGGTTCGAAACGCAGCATCAATTGCTTGACTTGCACCTGTCGTCACAATGATTTCTGACTCTGCATCATAATCAAGATTCACTTTCTTCTTGATATAATGCTGGATCGCTTGTCTTAGCTCTAGGAAACCAGCATTGTGAGTGTATGAGGTGAAATTCTCGTCAATGGCTGCTTTGGCAGCTGTTTTGACATGATGCGGCGTATAAAAATCGGGCTGGCCTATCGTCAATGAAACGACATCTTCATATGACGATACGAGATTTGAAAATGTTCGAATGCCTGAAATTTCAATATCCTTTACTCTTGGATTCAGCAAATGCTCCATTTCTCATCACCTTAAAAATTTATGTTTTTATCCTATTTTACCATTCACTGCATAAATGTCACCTGCGAAAGGCACTGGATATCGTTATATGTAGTCTATTCTCCTATCCATCACCGCATGAGTGATATATTAAAGAAAGAGCAACATTTATTATAGCGTAACCTCAAGAGAAAATACAGGCTGTGATGAAGATGATTAGAAAACGGCAAAACTGCGTAAACTGAAAGAACGTGAGAATCAGGGTCATGGGAATTGCTTTCATAGACATACGATCTCCTAAAGGAGGACGATAGATGGAACAATCAGCGAAGACATCGAAAATCGCGTTTCTATCCGTGCTGAGCAACACATTTGTTGTCATCTTAAAAATCATTGTGGGTCTATTAACCGGATCTGTCGCGGTTTTATCAGAAGCCATTCATTCGTTTCTCGATTTAATGGCATCGTTTATTGCATTTATTTCTGTTCGTATTTCAAGAAAGCCAGCAGATTCTAAACATCCTTATGGACATGGAAAAGTCGAAAATATTTCTGGAACGATTGAGACACTGCTGATTTTCGTTGCTGGCATTTGGATTATATACGAATGTGTTCACAAATTAATGCATCCAGAGCCAGTCAAGCTGCCTGTGCTTGGCATTGTGGTCATGCTGCTAGGCGCGCTCATCAATTTTGTTGTATCGAGGGTTGTGAACAAAGAGGCTGAGCGAGTACATTCAGTTGCCATGAAATCAAATGCACTGCATCTTTTAACGGATGTGTTTACGTCATTAGGGGTGGCATTTAGTTTATTGCTTGTGGCATTAACCGACTGGTATTTCCTAGATCCGATCATTGGAATGGTTCTGGCCCTCTTTATTATGCGTGAAGCGTTTAAACTCATGAAGGAAGCCTTCCCGCCGCTTGTTGATGCTCGGTTAACACCAGAGGAAGAACAATCAATCGAAGCGATCATTCAAGGATTTAGTCAAGAATTTATTGAATATCATGACTTTCGAACAAGGCGGTCTGGTGCCGAGGAATATATTGATTTTCATTTGATTGTAGATGGAAAGACAACGATTGAAGATGTTCACCAATTATGTGATCGAATTGAAGAGAAGATTCAGCTGGAATTTCCGCATGCACAAATCTTTATTCATGTGGAACCTGAAAGTGAAAGAAGCGCACAAACGTAAAAAAGGCGATCAACCTATTCTCAGGTTGTATCGCCTTTTTTACGCTTCATCTATGAAATGAAATCAATATCCATAAGCAGTATCGTAGTCTTCATACCAAGAGATATAAGCTGTGTCATCATTTGACAAACCATGCTTCATATCTAAAAAATCAGCCTCGCAAATATCTTCAATTACAGTCATTTCGTTGTTCTTTAATAATACGACAGTTCCCATCATGAACACCTTTCTTTAAAAAATCCTTGACTATTGTACCATTTGAAGAATCATTGTCAACAGAAGAATGGAAACAAGACGAAAATATCACAAAATGTTAAAAAATCAGGAGGTAAAAGAACTAGAAGTGCCATGTTTTTCACAAATTTTCAGTATTTATTCACATAAATCGCTTAGATCAAACTGATCTAAAATGTATGTAAAAGTGTAAAGCTCCATTGATCTTGCTATATTCATAGGATATAATAACGAATGATTATAAGAAATTTATAGAAAACATACATAATAAAGGAGAAATAGGATGGAAACCAACATAACAGAACCACACATTCAAGAAAAGAAGCATCCTGAGCTAGCAGGTGTAGGCTATCGTTTTCTTGCACACCTTTTGGACGGTATCATTATCGGCGTACCAATTGCATTTATCATGTTTATTTTGGCGTCAGTCTTTTTTATCTCAAGCCCAGAGGCAGCAATGATGATGGATGACGACAGTTATTACTATTCTTCAACCGTCATAACGGATGAGGAGTGGGAAGCTATTATGGGACTGATCTTTTTCTATATAGGGGCAATCTTGATGGGTACCGTGGTGACATGGCTTTATTACGCCATCATGGAATCATCAAAATTGCAAGGAACACTTGGAAAGATGGCTCTCGGCATCAAAGTAACAAAAGTCACAGGCGAAAAGGTCACATTCGGACGTGCAACTGGCCGCTTCTTTGCAAAAGGCTTTTTGTCTCCGATCTTATATATTGGCTATATCATTGCTTTCTTCACAGAAAAAAAACAAGCACTTCACGATTTGATTGCAAGTACCATTGTTGTGAAGAAATAATGAAAAAAGCACCTCTGCTATATGGTAAGAGGTGCTTTTTTTCATAGATCGATCGTATGGAAGAGGGAAACAGCACATAAAATAGAATGATAGTGAAAAATGAGGCAGGGAAGGGAGACAATCGATTGAGAACAGGAAAAAAGACCGCACAGAAAAAAGGGGCAGGCTTTGGGCTGTTTTTGACAGCACCTGTGCTGGCCTGGGCGTTGTATGATTTTGCAAATACGATCTTTTCATCAAATATGATCACCATTTTCTTCCCATTTTACTTGCAGGAAACGATCGGGGACAGTGCGAGAATGGACCAGATCGCCAGCACCTTTATTTCTTATGCAAACGCACTAGCCAGCTTTTTTCTCGTCATTTTTACACCTTTATACGGAGTGCTGATTGATCGTACAGGGAAAAAGAAACGCTACATTACGGTGTTTACGTTCATATGTATTGCTTGTACGTTGTTGATGGGGATTTTTGCTGGGATTGATTTCTCAAGTGAATGGTTTGGGCTGCCTGTTTCTTTATTAGTCGTGGTCACCTTGTTTGTGATCGCAAAGTTTTTTTATCATTCTAGTCTTGTTTTCTATGACACCATTTTGCCTGATCTTGGGACAAAGGAAGAAATCCCGCTTATTTCAGGATTTGGTATCGCCGTTGGCTATTTAGGAACACTTGTCGGTCTCTCTGTTTATTTACTTGTCGGCAATGACCAGTTTCATGAAGCATTTATTCCGACAGCTCTTTTATTCCTTCTCTTTTTTCTACCCTTTCTCTTTTTTGTAAAAGATCCTCATCCGCTGCCTCAGCGAGAGAAAAAGGCGTCTTTTTTCAGCGGGTATAAAGAGATTATTCACACGTTTAAAGAGATGAAAAAGTACAAGCCAGCTTTTATCTTTATGATTGCTTTCTTTTTTATGAATGATGCTTTACAAACAGCGATTGCGATGATGGCTGTTTATGCCAAAATCATCATTGGCTTTACCGCTGGGCAATTTATTTTGCTCTATCTTGTGTCGACCATTTCAAGTATCATTGGCTCCTTTCTGTTTGGATATATCACAAAAGCGATAGGGGCAAAGCGATCGATTACAGTCGTGTATGTCATTTTAATTGTGGCGCTCATTCTGGCTGTGACAGCGGCAACCGAATGGGTCTTCTGGATAGCGGGCAGTTTATTCGGGATTTCACTTGGCGCAAGCTGGGGGGCATCACGAATCTTGATTATTGAACTGACACCGAAGGAAAAGCGAGGACAGTTTTTTGGCCTCTTTGCATTCTCAGGGAAGGTGTCTTCCATTATCGGGCCGATCATTTATGGCTCAGTTACCCTGCTGTTTGCAGAGCACGGAAATCTCGCAAGCCGCCTTGCACTAGGGTCTTTGCTCATCCTTGCAGCGATAGGACTTGTGATTCATCAATTCGTTCGAGAGAAAGCGTAAAGAAACGTCAACTTTTTACCTATGCTGCCGATATAAAAAGTACAATCTTATATTGAAGAATAGAGGGATTTCCGTGGCTTTAAACAAACAAGAAATTTTACTTGACTCTGGTACCAATGAATTGGAAATTGTGAAGTTTGAAATTGGTGCAAATCAATTCGGCATTAACGTCATGAAAGTAAGAGAAATCATTCAGCCGGTTGAGGTGACGGTTGTACCGCACTCTCACCAAGATGTAGAAGGGATGATTAGTTTACGAGGCGAGATTTTACCAGTCATCAATCTATTTTCCTTTTTTAATGTCGAGTCAGATCAGTCAGAACAAGAGAAATATATTGTGACTGAATTCAACCAACGGAAATTTGTGTTCCATACAGGAACGGTATCACAAATTCACCGCGTCAGCTGGGAAGAGATTGAGAAGCCGACTGCACTCAATCAAGGGATGGACCGTCATTTAACGGGCATCATTAAGCTTGATGAAAAAATGATTTTCCTTCCAGATTACGAAAAAATCATTTATGATATTGAATCCGCTTCTGGTGTTGATACGTATCATATGTTTGACGGTGAGAAAGACGAGAGAAGAACAGGGAAGAAACTGTATGTCGTTGAAGATTCTCCGCTTCTCATGCGTTTATTAACAAATGAATTAACCGAAGCAGGCTATAAAAACATTGTGACCTTTGAAGATGGCAAACAGGCATATGATCATGTCATGGACCTTGTCAGCAAAGGAATCAGTGTCACAGAAGAAATTGATATGATTATTACGGATATTGAAATGCCTAAAATGGATGGCCACCGGCTAACAAAACTGCTGAAGGACAATCCTTTAACAAATTCCATTCCGATTCTTATTTTCTCTTCGTTAATCACTGAAGATTTGCGTCATAAAGGGGAAACGATCGGGGCAGATGATCAAATCAGTAAACCAGAAATTCATCAGCTGATTGAAAAAGTCGATCATTTTATTATCTAAACGAAAAAACCACTCGGTATGAGTGGTTTTTTCTGTTTAAAAATAACTTTCCCCGAGACGTTTGAAGACGGGCTTTGTGTAATGTGATTTTTGTTTTGTGGCGGCAGGTTTTTCTTTTAAACCGACATACGTTTGAAGTATTTGCTTTGCTCGGTTTAATGACATATTCGCTTTCGGATTGCGATATGATTGATTTAAATTTCCTAAGTGTGGCAAAAATTCGAAGTCTTCTTTCGTTGGTGGCAGGTGAAAATAATAATCTCCAATTTCAATCAGCACGTCGGACTGTTGTTGACTATACTTGGGATTGTTAGAGAAATGTAGGCCCACTTTTCTTCCTTTACCTTCTTGCAATAGTTTTTGCAGCGCGCGTTTTTTCAAAAGATAAAGAAACTTGGGGTTTGGTGCGGTTTTAGCATGGCGGTTAACAGTATAAATGGCTTTTGCGATGTTTTCTGCTGTAGGTTCTATGTCTTTAGTATGAGCATAATCGTCCATTTTTTCTCTCCTTTGTCTTTCGTCTTCCTGTGCTTAGTATAAATTATACGTTTTTATTAGTAAATTGCAAATAGAGTTATTGTAAAAAGCGATGGGATTCTCATCGCTTGTATTTACAATTGCCATTCATGATAGGTCTAAAACACCTTCTGCTTTTTAGTAAACAAGCTATCTGCCATCAGTTTTCCTCTACCTGTTTTATTTGGAGAAGATCCAGCTGTTTTAATTTTCTATATGCTAAAGGTGTCGTATTTTTTATTCTTTTAAACAAATTGATAAAATAGCTTGTGCTGTTGAAGCCTACTTGGTAAGCGATTTCTGTGATAGTGAAATCCGTTTCTTGAAGCAGGATGAGGCTTTGCTGAATTCTATATTCATTTACATAATGCATAGGTGATTTCTTTAAAATGTCTTTGAAGGATCTGCAGCATTCTGAGCGGCTAAGCTGTCCTGCACGAGCAATATCTTGGAGAAGGATCTTTTCATGATAATGCTGATGAATCCATTTCAGCATGTGTTTCATCCGTTCGTTTTTATCGTGTTTACGCGCATCATGTTTCATTTGGAAGCCATTTTGTAATAAGCTTTTCCAAATGGTGATGAGCTGAATATTGAGTTCAAGTTCATAATAGACTGGAGTTTCATCAATTAATTGTTGAATGGTTTGAATACATTGATAAATATGTTTAGGCCAGTGATCTTTTTGGTTGAGTAAAATATAAGCTGTCTGGCTCGCATGCATATAAGGATGGACAAAAGTGGTGAATAATTCATTCGCTGTGATGAAGTAGGGAGAGACATTTAAACAAACATAAGTACATGCCGTCCCATTCGCATCTTTTGCCATGTGCAGGCAGCCACTATTGATGAAAATGCCATCTCCTTGCTTTACATATAATGTCTCTTCATTGATATGAAATTCAGCCTCACCCTCTAAAATAAAGACAAATTGAAACTCGTCATGCCAGTGAAGAGGAATATAGCCGCTTCTATGATGACGAATCTTCGTATGATAAAGAGCAATAGGCCATGCTGTCGTGGAATGCTCCGTTAATTCTTTCAGGTTGCAGTCAATCAGAAAATGATGGTTGTGCATAATTCTCCTCAATATTCTTTTATTTTTATGTTCAATTAATATATCAATATGTAACAAAGTGAACTACTATCAACTATATTATCATGATTTGTTAAGAATTGAGGAGAATGAAAATGAATAGGAGAAAGGGCATTTTACTTGTACTCATAGGCGCCATCTGCTGGGGTGTAGGAGGAACGATTTCACAAAAATTGTTTCAGCAATATGGGATTGATGTCAATTGGCTTGTGACGGTCCGGCTGCTCATCTCAGGGGGATTGCTTTTATTTGTTCATGTGATGACAAAAGAAAAAACACATCTGATGGGTGTGTGGCAAAAGAAGAGGACAGCGATGCAAATCCTTCTATTTGGACTAATGGGGATGCTGGCTGTTCAATATACTTATATGGCATCCATTCAACATGGAAATGCTGCTGTGGCAACGCTGCTTCAGTATACAGCCCCTGTTATGATTATCGTGTATTTGGTCATTCGCAGGCAATCAACCTTCACTAGAAGAGATCTAGTCACAGTGGTATTGGCTTTAGCAGGTATGTTTTTCTTATTGACGAATGGTTCTATTTCAACATTAACCGTTCCATTTGCGGCAGTGATGTGGGGAATATTATCGGCTGTGGCGCTCTCGTTTTATACGTTATATCCAATCAGACTGTTAAAACAATTCGATTCTCTAGTGGTTGTCGGCTGGGCGATGCTGATAGGAGGAGGCGCCCTTAGCTTGATCCATCCTCCTTGGAAGGTTAATCTCACTCATTTACCTTTTGAAGCGTATGTCTATTTATTATTTGTGGTCATATTTGGAACGATGATCGCTTTTTGGTTTTACATAGAAAGTTTGCAATACTTATCACCAAAAGAGTCGAGCTTAATTGGAAGTGTTGAGCCCCTTGCAGCAGTCGTTACGACAGTTTTCTGGTTAAAAGAGCCATTCGGACTTTTCCAATGGATAGGGACAGCTTGTATTGTCTATATGATTTTATTCTTGGCATTGTATCAGCCGAAAAAATGAGAGGGATGGGTGTTGAACAATAGAAGGAACGATAAGAAGAGTTGACTGAATGAAATATAAATAAAGTGAACTATTAGTTCATGATAACTACCTATTTATTAAAATGGGTAGTTTCTCAAATGATATTTTTTATATGATGTAAGCAGATGAATTATTTTGTATGAATAGAATAAGCGCAATAAAAACAACCATTAAAGTCCGTTTCATTTGTCATTTGTTTGGCTTCGCCCATGGCGCTTTCCCCATTCATATGCATGCCAATCAATGTACGGCTTGCAGCATCACCTAAAAATGCACAATCTTCTGTATGTACAACAAACTGTCCCTGTTCATTCTTTGTATGAATAAAATAGTAACTTTTTAGCATTTCCTTCACCTCCAACCTGACTATCCTACTATAAAACGTTTAATGATGTAAAGGAATTTTATTGTGAAAAACAAGAAAAAATGGATCAACAAAACAAAACGAGAGGTGCTAAATGGATGGAGGGGGGAGTAAAGCGAGGTAAATGTGATTTATTTATGCATGCTTCAAGCAGATTCTATGGGCAGAGGAAATGAAATGAAGGATGTTTCAGCCATGCAAAAAGGACTTTCCTGAAAAGAAAGTCCTTTTGCTATTTACTTATTGAACTCCCTGACCCTTTAGTTCACGCTGCACGTCTAAGTCGGCAGCTTCTCTGCTGAACTTTGGCAGTGTAATGAAGTAAAAAAGGAAGACGAGTAAAATAATAAAGCCCATTCCGTAATAAATATAAGAAACATTTGTGATGAGTTTTGGAAATAATACAGCAATCAGACCTAATGTCATCGATTGAGCAAACATAGTAAGCGGATCAACCCATCCTGACACACGGCCCATCAGGCGTGGGTGGACGATTCTAGGCAGCCAGCCGCCAATGACAATGTTGACTGGGCCAATGCATGTACCAATGACAAATGACGTGACATAAAACAACCATAAGGTATGGGTAGAACCAAGGACAAAAATCAAAATACCTGCGACCAAAATTGGAATCGACATGAGATATTGCATCTTTACCTTTTTAGCGAGGACAGAGCCCATTAAGCTTCCAACGAGCAAGCCTGCACCGATCGCAATGGTAAAAAAGGATGTATGCAGTTCAAAATGGTCTGGTGAAAGTCCATATTTCATTGTAAACATCGGAAGAACGGCAAATGCACCATTGACTAGACCGAAAACAAAAAAGCCAAAAATTAAAGAAGCCAATAATTTATTTTTTAAAATATACAGGATGCCTTCTTTAAAATCTTTCAGAGACGTTTTGATGGTCATGCCTCTCCAGCCAGCTTGTCCATTTGGCTGACGCGCTTCAATTGGAATGTTACATGAACGAATCAGGATGCCTGAAATAATAAAGCTGACCAAATCAATTGTAATGGCACCGTGAAGTCCAATCGTCTTATACATAATGGCACCAAGTCCAACGCCAAATACCATAAATAAACTAAACAGCATTTGATTTAAGCCAGCGGCTTTTGCATATTGATCTTTATTTAAAATCGCCTGAACGAGAGAAGCTTCAGCTGGATAGAAGAACTTCGTAATGGCACTTCGAATAAACAAGATCAAGAAAATAAGTGGCAGTGAATTAAAATAAATAACGATGAATAATACAATCGTCAGCCCAGCTCGTATCCAATCACAGTTCTCTGCGACTTTTTTACGATCAAAACGGTCTGCGACCACACCGACCATAAAAAAGACAAAGACGGTAGGAAGAGAATACATAAGTTCAGCCAATGTGGCGTATGCGGGCTGATGACTAAAATGGTCGAGCAAATAAAAGGCAAACGCCATATTGCCTACTGTTGTCCCCATTTGCGAAGCAAGTGCCGCAAAAAAGAGACGAACAAAATTTCTGTTTTTAAAAATATCCATAAATACGCTCCTTAACCTGAAGATCCCACTTTATATCATATAAAATTTTAACCATTCGTACAATTGATTTCATCTACTGGCTAATGGTCACAGGTGTTCCGTTTGGAACGAGTGAAGCAAGCTCGATGACATTCTGATTATACATGCGAATGCATCCTCTAGAAACAGCTTTACCAATTGAAGACGGGTTATTCGTACCGTGAATGCCGTAATGAATTTTTGAGAGGCTCAGCCAATAAGCGCCAAAGGGACCTCCTGGGTTTGGCTGTCTGTTGACAATATAATAAGAACCTGTCGGTGTCATATTTAAAATTTTCCCTGTTGCAATCGGATACGAACGAATAAGTTGTGATCCAGAAAACAAAACGAGGCGTTTCGTTGAAATCGAAACAAAGATGCGGTATGGGATCGTATTAGGATCTGGCAAACCAGGTATGATGATGACCTCATTTTGTTCGGGCTCGCGAGCTTGAAGTGACGGATTTGCAGCCTTTAAGGCATCTGTTGTTGTTCGAAAATCAAGCGCTATAGAAGCAAGAGTTTCTCCTCTTTTCACCGTATATCGCAGCACCAAAGTACACTCCTTTTACTCAAATAAAAGAAGCCATGATGCCGTCACTTGACATACTATATGGACGGAATCAGGCCCAGTAAGGTTTCTCCTAACATTTGTCATGAGAAAGAACTTTGATTATACATATGCAGGAGAGGGCGGTTTGGCTTCTATTTATACACGAGATGTAAAGGTAAAAAAGGTTAACTCTGGCTTGGCTAAAAACCGAAGCGGGAGACGTGTTGTCCCAAGTCCACGGTTGACATAGATGCGGTGCTGATCGCTTTCGTATAAACCTTCTACATATGTACGGCCGTAAGGTGCTGTGAGAATCGGTCCATAGAAAGGCAGCTGCACTTGACCGCCATGCGTATGCCCGGAAAGCTGCAAGTTAATAGGTGTTGTTTTCAGCTCTAATGCTGCATCAGGCTCATGGACGAGCAGCAACGTAAATAAATCAGATGATACTTCCCGTTTGATCAAATCGTAATCAGGCACGCTCATCATAAGGTCATCCAGTGCAGCAATCTGAATATGTGCATGATCTTTTTCTAATAGAAACACATCATTTTTACATAATGTAAATCCACAAGCCTCCATTGTTTTCTCATAAAGCTCCACGCCAAATGGTCCGTAGTCATGATTTCCGTAGATGGCGAGTTTACCGAACGGAGCATGAAGCTTATTCAAATAAGTCTTCGCTTTTTCATGCTCTTGGGTGGATGCTTGAAAATCAACGAGATCACCTGTGAACACAATGAGATCTGGAGATGCAGCATTGATTTTCTGAACGATGGCTTCTAGGTCCTTCGCAGGAAATGTATCACTCAAATGAACGTCACTAAATTGGGCTATTTTAAACTGGTCAAATGAAGCTGGAAGCTGAGTATCTCGAATGGTCAGTGACACGGTATCGATCATGCGCGGCTCAATGTACCTGGCATATCCATATCCACAACTTGTAGCCAAAAACCCGAGAATACTAGCACCAGCTGCTCCTTTTAAAAATTGTCTGCGGGAAAGCTGCTTCATATAAGACTCCTTTATAAATAAAATTAAGTATAGCATCATATTTGGATAATCTCCCATATGGTGCACCGAGGGTCAATCATGATATGATAGACAATAATGAATGAATAGTCATTCAAATCATACAAAGGGGGAGAACAAATGACGAAGCAAACAGTGATTGTGACAGGGGGATCAAGCGGTATGGGGAAGGCAATGGCTGCCCATTTGGCAGCTGAAGGCTGGAATGTTGTGATTACTGGTAGAACGGAAGAGACGCTGGAAAAGACGGCAAAAGAAATGAAGCAGAAGGGCGGAGCAGTCGCTTACTTCCAAATGGATGTGCGAAACCCAGAGGATGCTGACCAAATGGTCAAGTTTGCGGTGGATACATTTGGTGATGTCGATGCCCTCATTAACAACGCAGCAGGAAATTTTTTAGTGCCAGCAGAAAAGCTGTCTCCTAACGGCTGGAAAGCTGTGATTGATATTGTGTTAAATGGTACATTCTTTTGCAGCCATGCAGTGGGCAATTACTGGATTCGGCAAAAGAAAAGGGGAAGTATCCTTAACATGGTGGCTACCTATGCATGGGGTGCTGGTGTAGGCGTGGCGCATTCGGCGGCAGCAAAGGCCGGCGTGTTGTCTCTCACTCGAACGCTTGCTGTGGAATGGGGGAAGCAATATCGAATTCGCGTCAATGCGATCGCACCAGGTCCAATTGAGAGAACAGGCGGAGCAGATAAACTATGGGAATCTGAAGAGGCAGCGCAAAGAACATTAGATAGTGTTCCTCTTGGCAGACTGGGCACACCTGAGGAAATTGCAGCGCTTGCGAGCTTTTTATTGTCTGAGCATGCGTCTTATATAAATGGAGATTGTATCACGATGGATGGGGGACAATGGCTCAACCAATCACCATTTTGATTGACGATGTAAGACCTGCTTTTGATGTGGTATAATCACACAAAGAGAGAAGCAGGTGATGAAAATGGTCGATCCATTGGATATTTTAACGAATATTGAAGATGTTTTCCCGCACTATCAAGCAATATTCAGTGCGGAAGAGCAAAAAGTGATAGGCTATGAGATTCTAGGAAGAATGAAGCTTGAGTCAGAAACGGTCAGCCTAGGCTCCTTCTTTACGGATTCATCTATTCCTGACGAATATAAATTGGAAGTAGATCACAAAGTATTGACTCAAGCACTTGATCTCTTCACAACTGCAGATGACGATTTGCTCATTTTTATTAATCATGATGCCAATATCCTCATGCTGGATCATGGAGAAAGCTTTTTAGAACTTTTAAAGGAATATGAAGCACGGGGCATTCAGCTTAACCGGTTTGTTATTGAGTTTGCAGAGCATACGTTTAGCGGCGACATTGAACAGCTATACCATACGTTAACGTATTATCGTACATATGGGATTAAAATCGCTGTCTCAAATATAGGAAAAGAAAGCAGTAATCTTGACCGGATTGCCTTGCTTTCACCCGATTTATTAAAAATAGATTTACAGGCATTAAAGGCATCGGCTCCATCTCCTTCCTATGAATATGTCTTGTACAGCATTTCATTGCTTGCAAGAAAAATAGGAGCAGCCTTAATTTATGAGGATATTGAAGCAAATTTCCAGCTGCAGTATGCTTGGAGAAATGGCGGGAGATATTTTCAAGGGTTCTATCTTCATGAGCCTGCAGGAGAATTAATCGACCGAAGCCACCGAAAAGATCAGCTTAGAGAAGAATTCCAGCAATTTATTGCTCATGAGAAAAAGAAGCTGCAAGCGGTCTACGAACATTCTGAAACATTCTATAAACGAATTCATCAAGCTGTTACGACTTTAAAGAAATCGTGCAGTACAAATGATGAGCTCATTCAAAAGCTGGCACTCGAACTAACAGATTGCAGCTTCCGGATTTATATGTGTAATGAAGAAGGCTTTCAAATCACTGGAAATGTGTTCAAAAAAGAAGAAGAATGGCTGTTTCAGCCGGAGTATATAGAAAAAAACTGGAGCTGGCGTCCTTATTTCCTAGCAAATATTCTTCAAATGAGAATTAGCGGAAAAGGATTTTTCAGCGATATTTACAGTGATTTAGAAACCGGTGAGAGGATACGTACGTTTTCTTATCCTTTAGAGGGAGATATGTATTTGTTTATAGACCTTCCGTATGCTTATTTATATGAGCAAGATGGATTAATTTGAAGATGCGGCGTGAAGACAAACCCTCTCATTCGTTGTCAGTCCTATGTGCTAGTGCTCGCGAATGTATAATTCGCTCCGCTCCGGTACTCGTCCTTCCTAGACTTCAAAAGTTTTCTATCACACTGAAATGTAAACAAAAGGCAGCCTTGAAGGCTGCTTTTTTTGATAGAAAAAAGAAATAAAAAATGG
Source organism: Bacillus sp. PAMC28571 (assembly GCF_014250435.1). Classification (NCBI taxonomy): domain Bacteria; kingdom Bacillati; phylum Bacillota; class Bacilli; order Caryophanales; family Bacillaceae; genus Bacillus; species Bacillus sp. PAMC28571. Next base: position 1,146,499 of record NZ_CP060191.1, read on the forward strand.
TTGACAATGAAACTGATAATCATTATCATTTAGTTATAGAGAGAAGCTACTCTCTGTTCCCCAACCCCTCTATCAGATCAAGATCCAAAAAACTTGGCGCTACCCCCGCCAAGTTTTTTTTGTGCTTCAATCTTTCCCTTCATGCATAGGACAGCCCAAACCCTCCATACATCTTAAGTGATGATAGTTAGACAGTAGGAGGGAAACATCATGATCAAACGTGACACGCGGCTGCTCATTGATTTGCCAAGACCAGATCACCCAGATGCAAATGGTGCCGCTGCTGTGCAAGAATTACTCGGCGGAAAATTCGGTGAAATGTCCACATTAAATAATTACATGTTTCAATCCTTTAACTTTAGAGGGAAACGAAAACTCAAACCGTTTTATGACCTCGTATCCAGTATTACAGCTGAAGAATTCGGTCATGTTGAGCTTGTGACCACAGCCATCAATCTCATGATTACAGGAACCACCCATGGCGGGGACCCAGATACGACGCCGATGAAGGCAGCTGTCGATAAACGAAATACACAGCATTTTATTCAAACAGCCCAAACAGGCTATCCGTTTGATTCAATGGCAAAACCTTGGACAGGAGAGAATGTGTTCTCAAGCGGCAACCTGATTCTTGACCTCCTTCATAATTTCTTCCTTGAATGCGGAGCACGTACGCACAAAATGCGTGTATATGAAATGACGGACCACCCTACAGCAAGAGAGATGATCGGTTATTTACTTGTCAGGGGCGGCGTGCATATTGTGGCATATGCAAAGGCACTAGAAGTCGCTACAGGAGTAGATGTAGGGAAGATGCTGCCAATCCCAAATCTTGATAACAAATACTTTGATTCAGCGAGAAAATTTGAAGATCAGAATGTTCATACAAAGCTGTATACATTTAGTGATACGGACTACAAGGATATCAATAAAATTTGGAAAGGCAGCCACCCGATTGATGGAAAACCGCTGACAGTCATTGAGGGCACCCCGCAAGGTGCACCTGTGCCAGATTATAGAGAATTACCGGAAGAGTTTGCTCCAGGCATATCAAAAGAGGATTTTGATGAAATTGCGAAACGACTGATGAGATCTGCTGGTTTATAAAAATCATGGTGCATGAGATGAGAAAAAAGACTCAAACTAAAAAAACAGATTCTTTTTCTTTTTTTGAATTCAAGAGGAAAAATATCATCTGAGAACACTTTATGGTATGATGCTTTGTAGGACTTGTGTATAATCAATACGGGTTCATCTTGAGTTGTTTTTTTGAAAGGAGTCTTTTTTTAGAATGTCACAATTAATGGGTATCATTACAAGGCTGCAAAGTCTTCAAGAGACAGCAGAAGCTGCAAACGAGCCGGCACAGCGTTATTTCGAAGTGAACGGTGAGAAAATCTGTAGTGTTAAGTATTTCGAAAAGAATCAAACGTTTGAATTGACTGTTTTTCAACAAGGGGATAAGCCAAACACTTTCCCATTTGACAACATTGATATGATTTCGATTGAGATTTTTGAGCTTCTACAATCCTAAGCTGAATCGTATGAAATGTTTTTTCTGAGGATTCCTTCGTTTATTGCGGCAGCATACATGGATCATCATAGATGATATGTACAAATGGAAGATGATCAATCAGCGCATTTTTCGGATAAGAGACCATTAAAAAGGAGTTCCTTTCTGTGAGTGATTCTTTTTTCTACAATCTTTCTGAAGATCGTTTAGCGTTTTCTGATGTCGTCATGAGAATGAAAGACTTTATTCGAAAAGACCCTAGATCCGCCTATGTGTTATCAATTGGTACGGACTCTCAGGTCAATCAAAATGTCACAACATTTATGACTGCAATTCATCTCCACCGGATTGGCAAAGGAGCTTGGGGCTGCCTCACACAACAAGTGATTGAAAGACCCGTGCAAAGTCTTATAGAAAAAATTTCATTAGAGACAGCGTTTAGCCAAAAGGTATGTGCAGACATCCTTGAGGGGCCTTTAACAGAACTGATGGATTTGCTTCTTCCGTTTGCTGAGGAAGGGGCAGACCTTCGTTTTGAAGCCCATCTGGATATTGGCAAAAAAGGAAGTACGAAAGAGCTGATCCAGGAAATGACCGGAATGATCACAGCTATGGGAATTGAAGCAAAAATAAAACCCGACTCATATGCAGCATTTTGCTATGCCAATCGATACACAAAATAAATTCCGTCATTTTTCTCCAAACCTTGTCGAAACGTGCGGTTGACGATTCGATTCTAGTTCCTTATTCTAGCTGTATAGAGAGGAAGCAGACATTCAAAAGCCTGCTAATCAATATAAAAGCATATATGAAACAGGGGGCCTGATGTTGAATGAGCGTCATCGAAAATCGTTTTAATGAAGAAGAGAAAAAGCTATTATTAAACGTATTGCTGAATCAGGAATATGCTGTCGAATTACTAAGCAGTGAGATCAATGATATAGAATGTGGAACAAAAAATGTCGACGACAATACGTATAAGCAATTGATCACATTGTATGACAGAGTAAGGTTTGAGAATTAATATTGGTTTAACATTCTATTAGATACTCGGGGGCTGAGTATCTTTTTTATGCAGAAAAAATCTTTCGACAAAATTCGTTTTAGTTTATGCTTAATCGTAATGGGGAATGTATGATTGATGATTGAGAGAAAAGGGGTCGAAGAAACATGATAGAGATAGAGCCGACTCAATTGCTTGAGTCCACAGTAGCCGAGCATATGATTGATGCAGATAAAGTCGCACATGTTCAAATTGGCAATAACCTTGAGCATGCCCTATTGGTCCTAACCAAAACAGGATATACAGCCATTCCGGTATTAGACGCTTCTTATCATTTACACGGGTTAATTGGAACGAATATGATTATGGATAAAATCTTCGGTTTAGAACGAATCGAATTTGAGAAGCTCGACCAGTTGAAGGTCGAAGAGGTTATGCTGAAAGATATTCCGAGACTCAAAACGACAGATCCTGTAATAAAAGGCGTTCACGCTGTGACGAATAATGGATTTGTTTGTGTAGTAAATGAGGAGCAAGTCTTTGAAGGCATTTTTACTCGACGAGTTGTATTAAAGCGCTTAAATGAGGTCATTCATTCCGCGAAAAAATGAGCTGCAGCCCAGCTTATTTTTTTTTGCCTTCATAAGTTAAAATTTATATAATGAGCATATGGAATAAGAAAAACTTATAGAGAGAAAGGGGACGCCCATGCAGCTTCAGGAGTTACATATGCTTGTTGTGCTAAGTGAAGAATTGAATATGAGGAAGGCTTCGGAACGGCTCTTTGTCTCTCAGCCTGCATTATCACAAAGATTGCAAACGATCGAAAAGGAATGGGGAACCAAAATCTTTTTTCGTTCACAAAAGGGGCTGACTGTGACCTCGGCAGGTGAACAGATTATTCAATTTGCAAAAGAGGTGACGGTTGAACAGGATCGAGTGAGAGAGCGAATTGATGAACTTGAGGGTGACATTCACGGTACACTCAAGCTTGCGGTGGCGTCGATTATTGGACAGCACTGGCTGCCAAAGGTGTTAAAACGGTATGTTGAAAAATATCCAAATGCCAAAGTATCACTCGTTACTGGCTGGAGCAGTGAAATGCTCAAAAGCTTGTATGAAGATCACGTGCACATAGGAATCATTCGCGGTAACCCCGATTGGAAGGGGACAAAGGAATACTTGATGACAGATCATTTATATTTAGTCGATTCCGTGATCAAGGACGTAGATGAATTAATCAAGACAGAGCGGCCATTTATCCAATTTAAAAGCGACAGCACGTATTATCAGGAAATCCAGCACTGGTGGCACCAAAAGTTTAAAGTGTCTCCAAAGCAGACGATTTTAGTAGACCAAATTGAAACATGTAAACAAATGGCCTACCACGGCATCGGCTACGCCATTTTGCCTTCTGTTACCTTATATGACCACGAAAAAAGTGTTTATAAAACACCGCTTGTTGATGTGAACGGAGAGCAAATTGGCCGTGACACATGGCTGCTAGGCTATGAAGCGTCTTTTCAGTTAAAACAGGTACAAGCATTTGTCGGTGTGGTTAAAGAAATGCTTGAGAATGATGCCGTGTAAGTACCTTCTTGGAATAGGGAGGTACTTTTTTTTATGAAATCATTTGACAATGAAAATCATTATCATTTAAAGTGTACATATAATAATTGAAAATGATTATCATTTAGATGAGGTGACCGATAGATGAAAGCACTAATTGCATTTGCGAGTATGTCTGGAAATACGGAAGATATGGCAGCGATCTTAAAGCAAACACTTGAAGGAAAAGGGATCGATACAGAGATGATGGAATTTGATGATACGAATGCAGAAGACCTTTCCTCATACGATTACGTATTCATTGGTTCTTATACATGGGGTGATGGAGATTTGCCTTATGAAGCAGAGGATTTTTATGAAGAGGTCTCTACTCTTGAACTTAGCCACATCAAAGCAGCTGTCTTTGGATCGGGTGATTACAGCTATCCGAAGTTTTGCGAGGCTGTCCATACATTCCATGACATGCTGAAATCAACGGGTGCATCTGTTTTTCCTGAAACATTAAAAATGGAGCTTGCACCGGATACAGATGAAGATGTGGCGTGCTGTCAGGAATTTGCTGCGAGCTTTTTAACGTGGGCTGCTTTATCTGAGAAACGAGTTGAAAATCATGTTTCATAAAGGAGCAACAGCCGTTGCAGCATCTAAAAGCGGTGGATATTTTGTTGCTGTAAAACGTGAAGGTATTTTTCACTATAGTGTGGAGAGCGGATGGCAGCAGCTGTTTAAGCTCAAGCATAAAATCCATGCGATCAGCTATATTGGCCCTTATTTATTCGGTGTTGGTGAAAATGGTACAGTGATTAGATCAGGAGATGAAGGCAGTACATGGGCGTTATCTTCATTCCCAACAAATGCAGTCGTTTGGTCTATTACAGGACGCAAAGATGGATTTGTGTGTGCGCATGGAAAACATAGTATCTATGTGTCAAATGATTTCGGAATTTCCTGGGAAATTATGAAGCCATTTGCTCATGTGAATCATCCGCCGGTCATTCGTTCTTTATGTGCTACAGGTGACCATCTTTATATTGGAACACAGATTCATGAGGTTCACGGTGGAATATGGGTGTATGACTTGCAAAGTGAACAGATTTTTCTTCTAAACAGAGAGGAGCACCGAATGACGGCTTCTATGCTGCTCTGTCATGAACATCTTCTTGTTTGTGCGTTAGGTTCAAAAAAAGGCAAAAAAGGATCTGTTCAAATTTTAGATTTACATACAAATATTCTGCATGATATTCAATCACAGGCCTTTGCTAGAGAAGAATCATTTTTGGATGTGTCAGAGGATAATGGCATTGTGTATGTGACCACCTCACAAGACGAACACGGATTTTCTAAAGTGTATCAGCTTGATATTGAGCAAAAAGAGCTCAAATGGTTTGATACGATCAAAGGACATGGTTTTCGTGTAGCCAATCAAAACGAAAACTTTTTCTGTGCGGGTTTATATGAAAGTAAGTTTGTCAGGCCATATGAGGAGCCTGCATTGATTCATTGATAAGGAGGAAGAAAAAGTGACAGAAAAGGTTTTATTGGTATATGCCACGATGTCTGGAAATACAGAAGCGATGGCAGATTTAATTGAAAAAGGTATAACGGAAGCAGGAGCCAGCGTAGACCGGCATGAAGCGATGGATATTGATGCCGAGCTGCTCAATGATTACTCGCACATTATGTTAGGTGCGTATACTTGGGGAGATGGCGATCTTCCGGATGATTTTATTGATTTATATGAAGAAATGGAAGAGCTTGATTTAACGGGAAAAGCATTTGCAGTATTTGGTTCTGGCGATACATCTTACGAACATTTTTGCGGAGCTGTTGACCTAATTGAAGAAAAAGTGAAGGAGCTTGGCGGTGACATTGTCCTGCCCTCAGTTAAGATTGAGCTGAATCCAGAAGGGGAGGAAGAAGACGAATTAATATCTTTTGGCAAACAATTTGTTCAGCTTCACCAGCAAGAAGCGGGATAATCGGTCCCGCTTGTTTTATTTTCCATTGCGGAGATGACTCTTTCACTTGTCATTAAAACACTCCTTTGGTACAGTAATGAAGTATAAATTAAGAGGAGGACATACATACATGAAACAAATGGACGCTAATGAAATTATTTCATTTATTCAAAATAGTACAAAATCAACACCTGTCAAAGTCTATATCAAAGGTGACTTAGAAGGTATTGAGTTTGGTGAACATGCAAAAACATTCATCACAGGAAACACTGGAGTTGTTTTCGGTGAGTGGAGCGAAATTCAAGAAGCGCTAGCATCTAACAAAGATAAAATTGAAGATGTTGTCGTGGAAAATGACCGCCGCAACTCTGCAATTCCGATGTTAGATTTGAAAAACATTAAAGCCCGTATTGAGCCAGGGGCAATCATTCGTGACCAAGTTGAAATCGGTGATAATGCAGTCATTATGATGGGTGCTTCTATTAATATCGGTTCTGTGATCGGCGAAGGTACGATGATTGACATGAACGTGGTGCTTGGCGGCCGTGCGACAGTAGGTAAGAACTGTCATATCGGTGCTGGATCTGTTCTTGCAGGTGTCATTGAGCCGCCGTCTGCTAAACCAGTTGTTGTAGAAGATGACGTTGTCATCGGTGCGAATGCTGTTGTTCTAGAAGGCGTGACAATTGGTAAAGGTGCAGTAGTAGCTGCTGGTGCAATCGTTGTAAACGATGTAGAGCCTTACACAGTTGTAGCAGGTACACCTGCTAAGAAAATCAAAGACATTGATGAGAAAACAAAAGGTAAGACTGAAATCAAACAAGAACTGCGTCAGCTTTAATTCATATAATTCGCAGCTGAAGACAAAGACGTGGATGAGATATCCACGTCTTATTCGTATAGAAGAAAGGAAGTGAGTTCACTTGTTAAATCGTGAGCAATTAATATCCATTCGAAGAGATTTACACCAAATCCCTGAGCTTGGTTTCCAAGAATTTAAAACACAAGCGTATCTCATTCAGCACCTTAATACCTATTCAAAAGATCGAGTTGAGATTGAAACGTGGCGTACTGGGCTTTTTGTGAAAGTGAAGGGAACAAATCCAACGCGCGTATTTGCTTATCGTGCAGATATGGACGGTCTGTCTATTCCTGAGGAAACAGGGTATCCATTTGAATCTGTGCATGAAGGAAAGATGCATGCATGTGGACATGACCTTCATATGACCATTGCGCTTGGTATCATTGATCATTTCGTCCATGAACCGATCAAAGAAGACGTATTATTTATCTTCCAGCCGGCAGAAGAAGGTCCAGGCGGAGCTGAACCGATGCTTACAAGTGATGTATTGAAAAAATGGACGCCAGACTTTATTACAGCGCTGCATATCGCACCTGAATATCCTGTTGGAACAATTGCTACGAAGCCTGGTTTGTTATTTGCCAATACGAGTGAGCTTGTGATTGAGCTTGAAGGAAAAGGCGGACACGCTGCATATCCTCATTTAGCCAATGATATGGTTGTTGCTGCAAGTGCACTTGTAGGTCAGCTGCAATCGGTTATTTCGCGTAATGTCGACCCCCTTGATAGTGCGGTCATTACAGTCGGCACAATTACCGGTGGAACGGCTCAAAATATTATTGCGCAGCATGCAAAGCTTGACGGTACCATTCGCACACTATCCCCAGAGTCTATGGACAAGGTGAGAAAGAGAATTGAAGCATTGGCAAAAGGCATTGAAATTGGCTACGAATGCAAGGCAACCGTTCGATATCCTTCATCTTATTACGAAGTGGACAATTCAAAGGATTTGACTGAGGAATTTATGTCATATGTAGCCGAAGAAGGGCTAGCAAATGTGATTGAATGCAGAGAAGCCATGACAGGAGAAGATTTTGGGTACATGCTGAAAAAGTATCCCGGCTTCATGTTTTGGTTAGGGGTCGATTCAGAATACGGCCTGCACCATGCAAAGCTCCAGCCTGATGAAAACGCGATTGAAACAGCTGTGAAAGTCATGACGGCTTATTTTAAAAAGCAAGCTGGCGAATGAATAATCGAGCTGCCTCCTGTACACCTTATGAACAGGAGGTGTTCTTGATTATGACAAGAATTGGTGTAGAACAATCTTTATCCGATGTAGAAGAACTATTGAAGCAAAAAGGGTATGATGTCGTACGTATTCAAAATGAACAGCAAATGGATCAGTGTGACTGTTATGTCGTCACAGGACTAGATTCAAATGTTCTTGGCATTTCAGACACAACAACAAAGGCATCTGTTATTACAGCATCAGGTATGACGGCTGATGAAATTTGTCAAGAAGTAGAACAGCGTGTTCAATAAAACAAGAAAAAGAACCGGTAGATTATGATCCCGGTTCTTTTTGCTCTTTTTCTATATCGAGTACTTCTTTCATTTTTTTGCGCAAGATTCGTTCCACTCGCCATTGCTCCATTGTTTCAGTTTTCGCTATGATGCGCAGCACAAGGGAAGAGGAACCGAACGCCTCTACGCCGACAACTTGAGGACCTTCGATAATTTGCGGAGTTTCCTCCCGCACCTCATCACAGGCAGCTTGGAGGGCTGTGATCATCTGATCCACATTTTCATCCGGTGACAGCTCAATATCAACGAGTGCCTGCATCGTCCCTCTTGAATGATTGCTCACATTCAGTATGCTGCGATTTGGAATGAAATGAAGGGTGCCGTCAAAGCTTCGAAGCTGCGTGGTTCTTAGGCCAATTTGTTCGACAATCCCATCAAAGCCCGCGACCGTTATATATTCTCCTACATCAAATTGTTTTTCCAATAATATGAAGAATCCGGTCACAATATCACTCACTAACCCTTGAGCGCCAAAACCGATCGCAAGTCCCACAACGCCCGCACCTGCCAGCAAAGCGGTCGGGTTATAATGAAATAAGTCGAGGATCATCACAACTAGAATAAAAATCAATAAGTAGGCGAAAATATTTAATGTCAAACTTTGCAGTGTCTGAGCTCTTGATAAAGAGACTTCATGCTTTTCAGCGAATGTTGAATAGGCGCGCTTAATCATCTTGTTTCCTATGGCTCTGATGATAAAGTAAATGGCAAAAATGGCGACTAGTTTTAGCAAAATCATACTGCTATTGAGGATAATGGAAACCCAATCTACTTGTTGAAATGCTCTCATAATCTTCAAAACCTTTCTATGTATGCTCTAAAAGAGAAGCTAATCATTTGTTCCCTTATGCAAGTCATGTTAAACTTTTGATAAGTAGAGCAGGAATTGTGACAAATCGTTAATTAAATTTATTATTAATTAATATTGACTAAAAATCGCATAAGTATTATAATTGTAATTGTGAAGTTATTAACTAAATGAGAATTTTAAGTTTTGATTCTCATTTTATATACAGCTAAGAAGACTGTATAAAAGATATTATTTTTTGGAGGGATTTACATATGGCAGAGCGTTTTGTAGGAAAACAAGCTCCACGTTTTGAAATGGAAGCAGTACTTGCTAACAAGGAATTTGGTAAAGTAAGTTTAGAGGAAAACATGAAGAATGACAAATGGACAGTTCTTTTCTTCTATCCAATGGATTTCACATTTGTTTGCCCAACTGAAATTACAGCAATGAGCGATCGTTATGACGAGTTCGAAGATTTAGATGCAGAAATCATTGGTGTATCTACTGATACAATCCACACGCATCTTGCTTGGATCAATACAGACCGTAAAGATAATGGTCTAGGTGAATTAAAATACCCGTTAGCTGCTGATACTAACCACACAGTATCTAGAGAATACGGCGTTTTAATTGAAGAAGAAGGGATTGCTCTTCGCGGTTTATTCATCATTAACCCAGAAGGCGAACTTCAATATCAAACAGTATTCCACAACAACATCGGTCGTGATGTAGATGAGACATTACGTGTTCTTCAAGCATTACAAACTGGTGGACTTTGCCCAGCGAACTGGAAACCGGGTCAAAAAACACTTTAATTGATAGCTGAAGAAACAGGAGGGTCTAACTGATGTTAGACCTTTTTGTTTCGACACATACAATGGATGGAGGCGCTTCATAATGAAATTACGTCAACCAATGCCAGAACTAACTGGTGCAAAAGAATGGTTAAATGGAGAAGTAACAAAAGAAGATTTGATTGGTGACAAACCAACATTGATTCATTTCTGGTCAGTCAGCTGTCATCTTTGTAAAGAGGCAATGCCTCAAGTCAATCAATTCCGTGATGAATACAAGGATCAACTAAACGTTGTGGCAGTTCATATGCCTCGTTCAGAGGATGACCTAGATCTAGAAAAAATCAAAGAAGTTGCGAAAGAGCATGAAATCACGCAGCCAATCTTTGTGGACAGTGATCATCACTTAACAGAAGCCTTTGAAAACGAATATGTACCGGCATATTATGTATTTGATAAAACAGGTGCTTTGCGCCACTTCCAAGCCGGCGGAAGCGGAATGAAAATGCTTGAAAAACGTGTCAATCGAGTGCTTTCTGAGTCTGAAAAGGCTGCAGAATAAGCTTTCCCCCATAAATGGGGGTTTTTTCATGGGCAAAAATAGGAAGCATATGGCTTCGGATGAGTTTTTATGTAGGTGTTATTCCTAAGAAAAGAGAAAATGAGGGAGTTTATTAAAAAATATCCCTGAAACAAAAAGGTATAACGACCTATTTACATTTTTGTTTTGAAATGAAAATGTAAAGATTTTAACTTTTTACTATTCAGAACGTTTTTGCACAAAAGAAATTTCAGTTAGGTAAATAACTATATAAATCAAGTAGTATAAGCGTTTATTCAATTTTTTTACAATATTTTAAGGTTTGTCAAAAGCCTATAGTGGCAATGAAATGGGTGCCGATTTTTCCTCTTTGGCAAAATTTTAGTTGAAAATACCTATCTGTTAGCAAACTGTAAAATGATAAAAAAATAGTTGATAAAATTAGTTTTCTAATCTAATATTTACTATAGAATATTTTTTATATGATGAGGGGGAAATCCATTGTTTAATGAGAGGGAAGCGTTACGTTTACGATTGGAACAATTAAACGAGGCAGAAGTAAAGGTCATCCGTGAATATCAAATTGAGCGAGATGCGATTTATGCAAAATTAAGAGAATTAGACCGTCAAGGAACAGGTCTAGTGTCAGATACAAAAAAAGAAGTACGTACAGAGAGAAAGACGGATTCACTGCCTGTATTAGCTGAGCTTGCTGCGCAAGAAATGAGAAGCTACCAGCAGCCGGCACAACCACAATCATCATCTTTAGGAACAGGACAGCTAAACGGTGCACCTGTAGGTATTCCTGAAGGATCGACAAGACGCAGAAGAGGCACAGCTCGTCCTGGCTCTAAGGCAGCGAAGCTTCGTGAAGCTGCGATTAAAACGTTAAAACGTCATAATGCAGCGATTAAAAGCTCAGAACTTCAAAAAGAGATCGAAAAAGAGAGCGGTCTTGAAATCCCAAATATGACAACGTTTATGCAAAGCTTAATTAAAATGTACCCTGAAGTGAAGAAGCCTTATCGTGGACAGTATATTTTAGAAGGCGACATTCAAACAGAAGACGAATAAAATAAAAAACTGCTGGGCGTAAAAGCCAGCAGTTTTTTATTTCGAGAATTACTTCTTTTGATCAACTGTATAGACAATTTTGCGTTCCTTGGGCAGGTGATCACGCTGTTTTTTGAAGCTGTCGATTTTGACTGTCATGACCTCTCCATTACGCTGCACTGCATCAACGTGTTCCTGAAGTGTTTGAACTTGTTCGTTGAGTTTCTTCAAGATCGGTTCGATTTCTTCTGTCGTTTGCAGGATGCGGTCTCGTGAGAATGGCTGTGCATTTGTTTTTGCTGACTGGTCAATATCAGCAAAATGTGAGGCGATCCATTCTTCGCTTTCTGCTAACTGTTTTTGATAGCTTGTGAGCGTTTCGTAAAAAATCGCTTCTTTTGCTTTTTCTATTTGCAGCAATTTCTCTTGTGTTTCATAAAAACGCTCTTGAAGGTGTCTGACTCCTTCCTGTAATACATGAAACTCTGCATTTTTATCGCTCAATGTTTGCTGCAGCTTCTCAATCACTGCGGATAAAGTATTTCCTTTTTTCTCCTCTTTTGCAAGCTGTTTATCTTGATCCTCTATCCGCTCATTTAATTGTTGAGAGATTTCCTTATATTTGACAACTTTCAAATGCAGCCTGTGTTTTTCTTCGGTTTCTTTTCTTCTATGATAGGTTTCCTTTTGCAGCATCTCATGGAGAAGAACAATTTTATGTAATAATTCTGATTTGCTGTAGGAGAGTTCCTGTATTTTTGAGGCAGCATCGTGTTGATCATTGGTCATTTCATCCAATTGTTGTTTTAATTGCGTGAAATCCTTTTTCATCTCATGATATTCTTGAGTTAACTTCTTATTTTTAGAATACGTATATGAGGACTGTAAATCAGAGATCATTTGTTGATATTTGGCAGTTTCAGCTTTTAAGTATAAATTCTCTTGAGATAAATCATGGAATAGGGGAGAAGCATGGCGCCTGTTCATCGATAGACCCTCCTTATTCATGTTACCAATAAAGTATGCGAAAGGAGTGCGATTAGAACAACCATATCAAAGGAGGACTTAGAGGATGCACGTAGTGAATGTCATTTTAGCTGGAGGCGCTTCCAGACGCTTTGGAGAGCCAAAGGCAAGTCATATGTATCAAGGGAAACCATTATATGAGCATGTGAAAGAGCAGCTTTTAGAAGGGCAGACGGTTATCATCAGCCATCCGTCGCTTCTTCCTTTTTTCAAAGCAAGAGGTGAACAAAGTGTGTGGTTAGATGATGAAGAGGTGCGCGGATGCGGACCGCTTGCCGGCATATATACGGCGATGCAAAAGCAAGAGGCAGAATGGTATTTAGTAACGGCATGTGACATGCCTTTCATACGAAAGGAAACGGCGAAAGTATTATCGTCCTATTGCAGTGAGCACACAGATGCCATTATCCCGCTTGTTCAGGGCAGATTACAGCCTTTGTTTGCGCTTTATCACCGCCGCTCTCTGCCTTTTATTCGTGCGTGTTTAAAAGAGAATCAATTTGCCGTCAAGGACTTGCTTCAAAAGCTTCAAGTGCGCATCGTTTCAGAGGAAGAACTGAACGTGACATCAAACGAATTTCGTAATATCAATAAAAGAAGCGATTTACCTGAAAACGGTATGATATGATACATAAAAAACGGTGAGGAGAGAACAGCATTGAATGATCGATATTCAAGACAAATCTTGTTCCCTCCGGTTGGGGAAAAAGGACAGCATGCGCTGGCTGAAAGTCATGTTCTGATCGTTGGAGCCGGTGCTCTTGGTACCGCCTCTGCGGAAGGGCTTGTTCGGTCTGGCATCGGTACGCTTACGATTGTCGATCGTGATTATGTGGAATTTTCAAATTTACAGCGGCAGCAGCTGTACACGGAACATGATGCAAACGCACATGTGCCAAAAGCAGCAGCAGCAAAAAAACGTCTCGAGCAGATCAATCATGAAGTGACGATACACGCCCTGATTGAAGATGCAGGGGCGGAGCTGTTAAGGCCGTTATTCCAGAGAGCAGATATCGTCATTGATGCAACAGATAATTTTGAGACAAGAATGGTGATGAATGATTTATCACTAGAAACGAAGACGCCGTGGATATATGGCGCTTGTGTGAGCAGTCAGGGGATGTATATGACCATATTGCCGGATAAAACGCCATGTTTATCATGTGTGTTCACGGCAATGCCTGTTGGCGGCTTGACGTGCGATACAGCGGGGGTTATTTCACCTGCCGTTCAAATGGTTTCTGCTTATCAGCAAACAGAGGCACTCAAATATTTAACTGGTCATGAAGAGCAAATCGAGCGGAAATTTGTCACGTTTGATCTTTGGCAGTCTACATCATTTAAAATGGATTTATCTCGCACTAAAGAGAAGACCTGTCCAACTTGCGGCACGGCAAGGACCTATCCTTATTTACATGATCAGCGTAAAAAATCGACGGTCCTTTGCGGACGTGACACCGTTCAAATTGTATCAAAGGATTTAGCAAAACTATCATTTCAGCATATAAAAGAGCGGCTCTCATCTATATGTGAGGTGGAAGTAAACGACTTCTTAATCCATGTACGCTACGAAAACTACCGAATGGTCTGTTTCAAAGGGGGACGTGCATTAATCCATGGGACAAATGATGAAAAAGAAGCCAATTCATTACTAGCAAGACTGCTAGGGATATAGGAGTGAAGTGTGATGGAAAGACGGCAGCCAATACCAGTAGAAGAGGCCATAAAGAAAGTTCACCAATACGAAAAACATGGAGAAATAGAATGGGTCCCTTTAAAGGACAGCCTTGGACGGTTTATTGCAGAAGATATTTTGGCAGACCATGATGTTCCGGCATTTGATCGTTCTCCTTATGATGGCTTTGCACTTCGGGCAGAAGATACAAAAGAAGCGTCAAGTGCGCATCCAGTTGAATTCGAGGTCATTGATCATATTGGTGCAGGAATGGTCTCAGCAAAAACCATCGGTCCCTTTCAGGCCATTCGTATTATGACAGGAGCAAAAATTCCAAATGGCGCAAATGTCGTCATCATGATTGAACTGACGAAGACTTTTGAAAAAGGCGGCAAATCATTCATGTCACTGAAAAGACCGCTGAAAAAGGGAGACAATATTTCTCGTCAAGGAGAAGAAGTACTCAAAGGAAACGTGATGGTCAAAAAAGGAACAGATGTCACTCCTGGCGTCACGGCTCTATTGGCGACATTCGGATATGCGGTAGTGCCAGTTGTCAAAAAACCGGTGATTGGCATTATCTCAACAGGCACAGAGCTTCTTCAAGTAAGTGATGCCATGGTGGACGGCAAGATTAGAAATAGTAATCTTAGTATGGTCTATGCGCAAGTACTTGAGGCCGGAGCTGAGCCGCTTGATTTAGGGGGAGTCTCCGATGATTTTGACAAAAGTTATCATGCAGTAAAAGCAGCCATGAGCAAGGTAGACATTCTGATCACAACAGGCGGTGTGTCAGTGGGCGATTTTGACTTTCTGCCTGCCATTTATGAAAAGCTGGGAGCCAAGGTCCTGTTTAATAAAGTAGCCATGAGACCTGGAAGTGTGACGACTGTGGCTGCAATGCCGAATGGTCAATTGCTGTTTGGGCTGTCCGGAAACCCTGCTGCCTGTTTTGTGGGCTTTGAATTATTTGTGAAACCGATCATTTATAAATGGTATAGGAAAGAAAATCCGTTTCCCGGCTTCGCTGAGGCGAAACTCACACATGATTTTCCAAAAGCCAATCCGTTCACTCGTTTTGTCAGGGCGGCCCTTCAATTCACTGGCAGTCAGATCAGTGTGACTCCAACAGGTCTTGATAAATCAAGTGCAGTGACCTCTATTGCAGAGGCTGACTGTTTCATCGTGCTGCCTGGGGGAACAAGAGGTTTTCAAGCAGGTGATCAAGTTGATGTTCTGCTGTTTCAGCACAAAGGCGGTGGGTCTCCATGCTGGATGACAAATTAAGCATATTACAGGTGGTCGGTTATCAAAATAGCGGCAAGACCACGTTGATCGAAAAGCTCTGTCAGCTGGCTGAATGTGAAGGGCTGAAGCTAGGCTGCTTTAAACACCATGGACATGGCGGGACACCAGATCTTCTTTTCAAAGAAAAAGATACTGATCGATATATTCAGGCAGGTGCATATGCCGCAGGTGTGGAAGGAGAGGGTGAATTTCACTTTTCGATGCAGCACATCACGTTAGAGCAGCTGCTCAACATGTGTCAGCATCTTCCGTTAGACGCTGTTCTCATAGAGGGGTACAAACAGGCGCCTTATCGCAAAATCGTTTGTGTCAAGAATGAAGAGGAGCTTATTGACCTTTCAACTCTTTCTAATATACAAGCAGCTATTTATTTTTCTCAAGAGGATCCATTAACCGAAAATTACCCGTTTCCTGTGTTTTCAGCTTTTGATAAGCGCGGGATGACATTTGCTTTTCACTTATTGAAGGGAGGCGGCACGTTTTGAGCGAACTTTTTAAAATAACAAAAACGCCGATTGAGGTAAACGAATTGATTCAGCATGTGACAAGACGAAAGGCAGGAGCCATTACAACGTTTATCGGGACGGTCAGAGAATGGACAAACGGCAAGAAAACATTGCGTTTAACCTACGAAGCATACATACCAATGGCGGAAAACATGCTAAGGCAGATTGGACAAGAAATGAAGAATCGGTGGCCTGACACTGAAGCAGCGATTGTGCACCGGATTGGAACACTTGAGATAACCGATATTGCTGTTGCGATCGCCGTTTCGTCTCCTCATAGGAAGGCTGCCTACGAAGCCAATGAATATGCTATTGAACGAATCAAGGAAATCGTTCCTATTTGGAAAAAAGAATATTGGGAAGATGGAGAGGCCTGGATAGGTGATCAGCTTGAAACGGTTTCATATCCAGAAGGTAAACCTAGGCATCTTCAACTTGCAGAGAAAGAAGGTGATCAGCATGATTAATGTGTTATTGTTCGCCGGCCTTGCTGAGAAGGCCGGTAAACAACAAATCATCATTCAAAAAGATCAAACAACGGTTGATGAGATTAAAATAGAATTACAGGAGGTATATGGTGTTGATGCTGCACAAAATGTAATGGTTGCAGTCAACGAAATATATACGAGGGGAAATGCTGAAGTGCGTAGCGGGGACACTGTTGCACTCATTCCTCCTGTAAGTGGTGGATAATAGATATTAGAGGATTTGGTTATGGCCACCCGGCTGTAACCAATTTTTTATGTGTGAAAAGTTTGTAGAGGTGCTTGGGTGTGATCTTCGTAAATAAAACATCCCCTTCTTGCTTTAGAAATGTGAGGATCGAGCTGCTGAATGAGATCATACAATTCGCTGATTCGTCTCACATTGAAATCTGTTTGAGCTTGAAGCTGTTCCTTTAATTCTTTTGTGCTCACAATGCTTCCCTTTTTCTCTTTAATAATATCTACACATCTTGCAGCGTAGTATATTTTGTCGTTAGAAGGTCTGCTTTCTTTCATATCAAGTAATTTGAGCTCATGATAAATCGATTCTCTTTCCTTTCGAAAGTATTGCCATGCTTCTTGTTCCTTTTCATACAGTAAAATCAATTGCATTTTCAATTTTTCTCTTAACATTCACTTGACTCCATTTCCACTATCATTTAACCTACCTCTATTTTACATTATATGAAAAAATAACTTTTGATCAAGTAAAATCCCTTTATTTTTAATTTTTTAATATGAAAGTATTGATACTAAAGACTTATTTGTTCTGTAAAAGAAACCATTCATAGTCCTATAAAGCCGGGATTTGCCGAAATTACTAGGATTATTTTAACAAAAAATTGTTGTGTCTATGTAAGACCATGCGAATCCAAAAGAAAAGGATATTTATTCCGAAAGACATATTGTTTACTTAATAAAATGTTTTTAAGTCAGTAAAAGCACGATTCTTGATATGAATATGGTCGGATCATGAGGTCATTTGAAGGATTTCATTCGTGAAAATAGAATAATAGATAAAATTTTTTCTCAACGAAAATAAGAAAATTAAATGATTGATCACTTATTGGCAATCTTTTGATAAAATAGAAAGAAAAAGAGCGTCTTGTGCGTTTGCATACTTGCTTGACATAGAGAGGATGAGATTTGATGAAAGAAAACATGCAAAAACCTACGATCATTGGAGTGAGCACAAGACCATCAGAGCACCTGAAAAGAGTATGGGAACATCCAGTTGTTTGGTGGCCTTTATCTTGTGTGCTTATTTTAACAGTCGTTGTGACTTATTTGTCTGAGCACGTAAATAAGGGAATGTGGGCAGATTTAAGTTTGCCGGTACCTGTTGTTTATGTGGTGACGCTCATTGGCCTGGTATTTGGCATTGTCATCAATGCAGCTATATATAAGTTCATCGTATTTTTAGCGAAAGGTGATGCATCATTTCGGCAGCTGTTTTCAGCGGTCCTGTTCATTACGCCCGTTACGATCATTGGAACGATTATTTCTCATTTGGCAGTCATCCTTTTTCATGTTCCAAAAGACATCACGGTTACCTCGTTAAACGCGCTCATTCGAATTTCTGGTCCATGGCAGGCGGTGTTAGCCAATATCGATCTTTTTGTGATCTGGAATCTTGTTTTAACAGGCTTTTTATTCATTCGAGTTGGGCGTATATCACCGAGAATTTCTTGGGTGATTATAGGCGTTTTTTATATCTTATCGTTAATTTTTCAATATATAGGAACAACAATTAACATATCAGTAAGCTGGGGGTAGAAGGTTTTTATGAGAAAGAAAATCATCATCGGATCTATTTTAATTATTGTGATTGGACTATTTATTGGATTTAATATTGCGAAAAACCAAGCAAAGCCTGCTTCTACAGCAGCGATTAAAACAGTCAAACTCACGCCGAAAGAAATCACATCTACGGTGATGACACCCGGGACACTTTCGTTCTCTGAAGAGCAGTTCATCTATGAAGAAGAGGAAAAGGGGAAATTGAAGGGAATTGCTGTGAAAGAAGGGGAAAAGGTAAAGGCTGGTACGCCGCTTCTTACATATGAAAACAAGGAACTGGAGCTTGAGGAGCAGCAGCAAGCACTAGCGGCTGAGTCAAGTACATTAAAACTGGAACAATTGCAAAAAAGGCTGAGTGAATTAGATGAGAAAAAAGCAGGCGGATCTGACGCTAATGCTAAAAGCGAGCGAGATCAGCTTCAATTAGAACTGAAAGCGGCTGAATTAGAACAAAAGCAAGCAGAGATCAGCCAAGAAAAAGTAAAGGCGCAAATAGAAGATTTAACCGTACATAGTAAAATTGATGGAACGGTCATTTCCATTGAGCAAGAGGCCGGGGCAGGGGGACCGGAAGAAAGACAGCCGATCATCCATATTGGTCATGAGAAAAAAATGATTGTGCGGGGTTTGATCTCAGAGTATGATGCCATCAAAATCAAAAAGAAACAAAAAGTGAAGGTAACATCTGATGTTATTCGCGGGAAGAGCTGGCAAGGAGTCGTGAAAAAAGTGGGCGCTGTTCCTGTCCAGACTACAGCCGAAACAACTTCGAGCGATCAAACGGTTCAATATCCTGTTGAAGTTGAAATAAAGGGAAAGAAACCTGAGGCGAAGCCTGGTTTTAAAATGATCATGGAAATTGAAACAGATAAGCGCCAAGCGCAAACGATTCCTGAAACAGCGGTAAAAAAAGAGACTGATGGACAATACGTTTATGTTGTTCGAAAAAATGTACTGAAAAAAGTAAAAGTGGTCATAGGGGAAACGTCAGGTCATGATCTTGAAGTGACAAAAGGTGTCAAGGCAGAGGATCAAATCATTGCTCATATAGCAGATGATATGTATGACGGAATGGAAGTGGATGCTGAATGATTCAGCTTTCCAACGTAACAAAAAGCTATGAGGTCGCACACGAAACATTTGATGTATTAAGTGACATGAATCTTGTCATTGAAAAAGGCGAGTATATGTCCATTATGGGCCCGTCCGGCTCTGGAAAGTCAACATTAATGAATATTATTGGCTGTTTAGACCGCCCGACGACAGGACAATATCATTTTCAAGGTACAGAGCTGTCAGCAGCAAAGGATCAAGAGCTTGCGGTCATTCGAAATCAATCCATTGGATTTGTTTTTCAGCAATTTCACCTCCTACCAAGGTTAAATGCGAGGCGCAATGTTGAACTGCCAATGATTTATGCTGGGATCAGTCAAAAGGAAAGAAAAGAACGTGCGGAATTGGCGCTTGAAAAGGTTGGTTTGGCAGATCGAATGAAACATATGCCAAGTGAGTTGTCAGGAGGACAAAAGCAAAGGGTGGCCATTGCACGAGCGATTGTCAATATGCCTCAGCTTATTTTAGCAGATGAACCGACTGGTGCGCTCGACTCAAAAACAAGCATGTCAATTATGGAACAGTTTACACAGCTGAATGAGGAAGGGACAACGATTGTGCTTGTCACCCATGAAGAAGAAATAGCTGCGTATACAAACCGTACGGTCGTTGTGAGAGATGGACGGCTTGTTGAAGATAGATGGATACAAGGGGACGCTATGAATGAAACTCTTTGAAAATATCAAAATAGCGCTGAATTCGGTTTTAGCTCATAAATTACGTTCTATTTTAACGATGCTTGGGATTATTATTGGTGTTGGATCAGTCATTGCAGTCGTGGCGATCGGTCAAGGCGGTGAGCAAATGTTAAAAGGATCGATTTCAGGTCCAAACAATACCATTGATATGACATATACGCCTTCTGACGAAGAGTTAAATGTAAATCCAAATGCTTTATTCGAAGCCTCATTTACTGAGGAAGACATAAAAAGCATTAGGACAATCAATGGGGTGAAGCAGGTCGCTTCCTCGACTGCACAAGGAATGCAGCTGAGATTTCAAGATACGACAGTTGATGCGACCGTTAACGGCATAAATGAGGGGTATACGGATGTACATTCATTACAAATCGCAGAAGGACAGAATTTAAGAGATATTGACTTTAGAAGCGGCAGAAGAGCTGCCCTCATCTCGGATGGCTTACAAAAAGAACTATTCAATGGACAAAAGGCATTAGGTGAACTGATTTGGATGAACGGACAGCCAGTTGAAGTCATCGGTGTGTTAGCAAAACAGAAAGGGATGTTTTCATTTGATATGAATGAAATATATGTCCCATTTGCGATGCTCACCTCCACATTTGGTATGAATGAATATGATAAGTTGTCTATTCAAGTCGCACATGCGGATCAAATGAAGGAAGTAGGAAAGAGCGCGGCTGCCATACTAAATGAAAATCATCATACAGAAGAAGCTTACGAAATGATCAATATGGAAGAAATCGCAGAGGGGATCGGTCAAATAACGTCCGTTATGACAACGATCATTGGCTCAATCGCCGGAATCTCTTTACTTGTCGGCGGCATCGGTGTAATGAATATTATGCTCGTTTCTGTGACAGAGAGGACAAGAGAAATAGGTATTCGAAAGGCGATGGGCGCAACAAGGGCACAAATTCTCGTTCAATTTTTAATTGAGTCTGTCGTTTTAACACTCATCGGCGGGCTGATGGGAATTGCACTTGGATTAGGCGGTGCTTCGCTAGTATCACTATTTGCCGGCTGGCCGTCTCTCGTATCTTGGCAAGTGGTTTGTGGAGGCGTACTGTTTAGTATGCTCATTGGAATTGTTTTTGGGTTAATTCCTGCGAATAAAGCAGCGAGACTAGACCCTATTGAATCGCTCAGGTATGAATGATTCGGAGGAGAAAAAAGCATACAAATGGTCTACATTCGCCTTCATTACACACCAAAAGCTTTTATGCAAATCGCATAAAAGCTTTTTTTAGTTCCATTGAATGAAATAAAAAATGATAGAAATGCTAATATCATGACTTTCATCATAATGTCACATATTTTTCAGTTTACAAATGGTACATATAAAGGTAAGATGACCATGGTGAAAGATTTTGATAGTTATTGAATGTATTTGATTGTTTTGTATTGATAATGTTGAAAAAAGCGATTACAATAAAGGTGCGCGCAAAATGAATACGTTTTCAAAAGGGGTGTTCTCATGTTAACACCGGAAAGACATCAACTCATTATCGACAGCTTAGAAGAAAATGATGTCATTAAAATACAGGACTTAACGATGATGACGGATGCGTCTGAATCTACAATTAGAAGAGATTTATCAGCCCTTGAAGAAAAAGGATTTCTTAAAAGGGTTCATGGAGGAGCAGCCAAGATTTCGAGTATTCGCCTTGAACCAGATGTATTTGAGAAATCTGCCAAAAACCTTCAAGAAAAGTCATTGGTAGCAGAGGCAGCGGCATCTCTTTTAAAACAGGGCGACTGTATTTATTTAGATGCAGGTACAACCACACAGCAAATGATTGAATATATCGATCCAGATCAAGATATTGTTGTGGTGACAAACGGTGTGATGCACATTGAAGCACTTATGAGAAAAGGCATTACTTTTTACTTGATAGGCGGATCAGTGAAACATCGAACAGGAGCCATGGTGGGAGCCGCAGCTTTGACAGCGATGGAAAATTATCGTTTTGACAAAAGCTTTGTTGGGACAAACGGCATCCATCCCGAGGCGGGTTTTACAACGCCTGATCCAGAGGAAGCACTCATGAAAAAAAGAGCCATGAAACAGGCGAAAAAAACCTATATCTTATCAGATGCCTCGAAGTTTGGCGAAATATCGTTTTCAGCCTTTGCTAGTTTACAGGAAGCCACCATTATCACAAACGACGCAAAAGAGGATTCATTCGATAATTACCATGAAAAAACGGTTATAAAGGTAGTGAAAACATGATTTATACAGTTACTTTAAACCCATCAGTTGATTACATCGTACACGTGGAGGATTTTGCAGTCGGCGGTTTAAATCGTTCAACCTATGATCAAAAATATCCAGGTGGTAAAGGAATCAATGTCTCAAGGTTATTAAAACGTCACGGTGTTGAATCAAAAGCACTTGGATTCATTGGTGGATTTACAGGCAAATATATTCAAGATTTTTTACAGAACGAACAATTACAAACAGCCTTTCACGAGGTGTCAGAAGATACAAGAATTAATGTGAAACTAAAAACAGGTGAAGAGACAGAAATCAACGGACTCGGCCCATCTATTACTGAAGCGCAATTTGAGTCGTTTCTATCTCAATTTTCTTCATTGACTGAAGGAGATGTCGTGGTTTTAGCTGGCAGCATTCCTTCTTCATTACCTCATAACACATATGAGCGCATTGCTGAAGTTTGCAGAGAGCAAGGTGTAAGAGTTGTTCTTGATATTTCTGGCGAAGCGTTAAAAAAAGCAGCAGACATGAAACCGTTCTTAATGAAGCCAAATCATCATGAACTGGGTGAAATGTTTGAGACGAGTATTTCATCAGCAGAAGAAGCAATTCCTTATGGGAAAAAGCTGTTAGAACAAGGTGCTGAACATGTCATCGTCTCCATGGCTGGAGATGGCGCCCTTTTATTCAGTAAAGAAGGAATCTATCAGTCCAATGTTCCAAAGGGAACGCTCGTAAATTCAGTTGGAGCAGGAGATTCAGTCGTTGCAGGGTTTTTAGCCGGCGTTTCAAAAGGCCTTTCAATTGAAGATTCATTTAAGCTTGGTGTTACTTCAGGAAGCGCTACAGCCTTTTCTGAGGAGCTTGGCACAAAAGAGCTTGTTGACACACTATTACCACAAGTAAAAGTCACACGCATTTAAAGGAGGAGTCATCATGAAAATTACAGAACTACTCACGAAGCATACCATTAAGCTTCAATTAGACAGCCAGCAGAAAGAAGCAGTCATTGAAGAGCTGGTCACTGTTTTAGATACAGCAGGCAAGTTAAATGATAAAGAGGGCTACAAAGAAGCAGTGATCAATCGTGAAAAACAGAGCTCTACTGGTATTGGCGAAGGAATTGCCATCCCGCATGCTAAAACAGCGAGTGTAAAAGAGCCTGCCATTGCATTTGGCCGCTCAACTGCTGGTGTTGATTATGAATCACTAGACGCGCAGCCGAGTCATCTTGTCTTTATGATTGCCGCAACTGAAGGCGCAAACAACACGCACTTAGAGGCACTTTCTCGTTTATCCACACTTCTTATGCGTGAAGAAATTCGAAAGCAGCTCCTTGAAGCGGCGACTGAAGATGAAATCATTGAGATCATCAATACACATGATCAAGATGATGAAGAAGAAGAAGAGGAAGTTCAAGAGGAGCCGGCTGCAGAAGGAAAACCTGCTAAAATTTTAGCGGTAACCGCTTGCCCGACAGGTATTGCCCATACATTTATGGCAGCAGATGCTTTGAAAGAAAAAGCAAAAGAAATGGGCGTTGACATTAAAGTTGAAACAAACGGCTCTGGCGGTATTAAACATGCCCTTACAGCAAAAGAAATTGAAGAAGCACCAGCCATCATTGTGGCAGCGGACAAGCAAGTAGAAATGGAACGCTTTAAAGGCAAGCATGTCATTGAAGTCCCTGTAACAGCTGGTATTCGCCGTCCACAGGAATTAATTGAAAAAGCAATCAATCAAGATGCGCCGATTTATAAAGGTTCAGGCGGCAGTTCTTCTAAAGAGGAAAATGAATCATCTGGCAAAGGAAGAAGCGGATTTTACAAGCACTTAATGAGTGGTGTAAGTAACATGCTTCCATTTGTTGTCGGAGGCGGTATCCTTGTTGCGATTTCATTCTTCTGGGGCATTAACTCAGCAGATCCTAAGGACCCTTCATTTAATTCATTTGCAGCTGTCTTAAAAGGAATTGGCGGCGATAATGCGCTTGCCTTAATCGTTGCGGTATTAGCTGGATTTATTGCCATGAGTATTGCAGATCGTCCAGGTTTTGCGCCAGGTATGGTCGGTGGTTTTATGGCGTCAGCAGCAGGTGCAGGGTTCTTAGGCGGATTGATTGCTGGTTTCCTAGCAGGTTACATTGTTGTGCTGCTCAAAAAAGTATTCACATTCGTACCACAGACACTCGATGGGATTAAACCGGTTCTGCTGTATCCATTGTTCGGTATTTTCTTCACAGGCATTATCATGCATTATATTGTCAACACACCAGTGAAAATGGTGATGGACGGATTAACACATTGGCTTGAATCATTAGGTACGGGAAACCTTGTCTTAATGGGTATTATTTTAGCTGGTATGATGGCAATTGATATGGGAGGCCCAATTAACAAAGCGGCTTACACATTTGGTCTTGCGATGATTGCTGCTGGCAACTATGCACCGCATGCTGCGATTATGGCAGGCGGAATGGTTCCACCACTAGGTATTGCACTTGCAACAACGATCTTTAGAAATAAGTTTTCAAAACGTGACCGTGAAGCAGGGATTACATGTTACTTCATGGGAGCTGCCTTCATCACGGAAGGAGCGATCCCGTTTGCGGCGGCAGATCCTCTTCGTGTGATTCCTTCAGCTGTTATTGGTGCAGCAGTTGCTGGCGGATTAACGGAATTCTTCAGAGTGACGCTTCCTGCACCGCATGGCGGACTATTTGTTTTCTGGGTAACAAATCATCCAGTTCTTTATATCATCAGCATCTTAATCGGTGCCGTTGTGACAGCGATTTTACTGGGTATTTTGAAAAAACCAGTCAGACAAGAAGCGTAATGCAGAAGAGAAGCATCGTGTAAAACGGTGCTTCTTTTTGTTTAATTATCAGTGAATTAGGAAAAAATATCTAATTAGATGGTTGTCTTGTGAATTTTTAATTGACATATGATAAAGTAAAGTTATTCAATTCACGTTTCAAGTCTTTTAGCAGAAAGTCTTAGGAGGAAGCAGTATTTTGAACGAAGAAAACAAACAAAACGAAAATGACATTCAATCTGATGCGAAGCAAGCCAAAACAGAGAAGAAAAGTTCACTGTTTGAATGGATCAAAGCCATTTTAATCGCACTTGCGCTCGTCTTGCTCATCCGTACGTTTATATTTGAACCGTATGTGGTGGAAGGAGAGTCAATGGAACCGACACTTCATGACGGGGAAAAGCTGTTTGTCAACAAAACCATTAACTATCTCGGTGGTGTGAAACGCGGTGACATCGTGATTATTAATGGAAAAGATGGTCAGAAGATTCATTATGTCAAACGATTAATCGGCCTTCCAGGTGATACGATTGAAATGAAGGATGATACGCTTTACATTAATGGAAAAAAAGTAGATGAGCCTTATTTAAAAGAGAACAAGGCGCATGCGAAAGAGTATGAAGTGCATTTAACTGGAGATTTTGGTCCAGTAAAAGTACCGAAAAACGATTACTTTGTGATGGGGGACAACAGACTCAATTCCATGGACAGCCGAAATGGACTTGGCCTCATTGAAAAGGATCGGGTTGTCGGGACATCAGAATTTGTTTTCTTCCCATTTGGCGATATTCGACAGACAAAATAAAAGCACCTTCTCATGGGCAAGAGAAAGGTACTTGAACGAGCGACCCTTACAGAAGGGTCGTTTTTAATTTGGTGTGAGCACCGTCACAATGATCACAATCGCAAGAACAGAAGCGAACACAGATCCGGTAATGGCTAAAACGGATCGAAGCAATCCGATCTTTTGGTTTTCTTTGCCCCGCTTTTGTAAAAAGCGTTTGGAAAAGATGTGAACCAGTGTGTAAATGAGGACAAGCCCAATATAAAGGCCAAAGTCCCTCGCATTAAAGCCTGTTGCAGATAAATAAATGCCCATAAAGAAAATCAATAAACAGTATTCCATCAGTGTGAGTAATCTCAAATCGCCCGAACTCCTTCAATCAATCATTCCCGTTTATTATATCATAATAGACAAAAAGCCTTCGTTCTTAGCGAGAGACGTTTCTATCAAGCGTTATTCATGTTATACTTCATATTGATGAATGAGTGATGGAGGATTAATAAATGATTGCAGTAAATAATGTTAGTTTGCGCTTTGCTGATCGTAAACTATTTGAAGAAGTAAATATTAAATTCACTCCTGGCAACTGCTACGGATTAATTGGTGCCAATGGAGCTGGTAAATCAACGTTCCTAAAAATTCTTTCTGGCGAAATTGAGCCTCAAACGGGCGATGTTCATATGAGTCCTGGCGAGCGTTTAGCGATTTTAAAACAGAACCACTTTGAATACGAAGAGTTTGAAGTGCTGAAAGTCGTCATCATGGGTCACAAACGTCTATATGATGTGATGCAGGAGAAAGATGCGATCTATATGAAACCTGATTTTTCAGATGAAGACGGGATTCGTGCAGCAGAACTTGAAGGTGAATTTGCTGAATTAAACGGTTGGGAAGCTGAAAGTGAAGCAGCGATCCTATTAAAGGGTCTTGGCATTCCAGAAAGCCTTCAATCGAAGAAAATGTCTGAGCTTGGCGGTTCTGAAAAGGTAAAAGTACTTTTAGCTCAAGCTTTATTTGGCAAGCCTGACGTTCTGCTTCTCGATGAGCCGACGAACCACTTGGACTTACAAGCAATCCAGTGGCTCGAAGAGTTCCTCATTAACTTTGAAAATACCGTCATCGTCGTTTCGCATGATCGTCATTTCTTAAATAAAGTATGTACACATATTGCGGATCTTGATTTCGGAAAAATCCAAGTATACGTCGGTAACTATGATTTTTGGTATGAGTCCAGCCAGTTAGCGCTGAAACTAAGCCAAGAAGCAAATAAGAAAAAAGAAGAACAAATTAAGCAGCTTCAAGAATTCGTTGCCCGGTTTAGTGCGAACGCTTCTAAATCCAAGCAAGCGACATCAAGAAAGAAATTGCTTGATAAAATCTCTTTAGATGACATTAAGCCTTCTTCACGTAAATATCCGTATGTTCATTTTGCACCAGAGCGCGAAATCGGAAATGATGTCCTTCAAGTAGAAGGTCTATCAAAAACAATTGACGGTGTAAAAGTACTGGATAATGTCAGCTTTATTATGAACCGCGAAGATAAAATTGCGTTCTTAAGCCGTAATGAGCTTGCTGTGTCCACATTATTTAAAATCCTTGCTGGTGAAATGGAGCCAGACAGCGGATCATTTAAATGGGGCGTCACAACGTCACAAGCCTTTTTCCCGAAAGATAATAGTGAATACTTTGAAGGGAATGACGTTGATCTCGTTGATTGGCTTCGTCAATATTCTCCGAATGATCAAAGCGAAAGCTTCCTGCGTGGTTTCTTAGGACGTATGCTTTTCTCTGGGGAAGAAGTGAAGAAAAAAGCAAGTGTTTTATCAGGAGGAGAAAAGGTTCGTTGTATGTTATCAAAAATGATGCTGTCAGGAGCGAATATTTTGCTGCTGGATGAGCCAACGAACCACTTAGACCTAGAATCCATTACAGCGTTGAATAACGGTCTCATGAGCTTTAAAGGAGCCATGCTCTTCTCATCTCATGACCATCAGTTTGTTGAAACAGTTGCAAACCGGATTATCGAAGTGACGCCAAATGGCATCGTCGATAAACAAACAACATATGATGAGTTTTTATCAGATCAAGACATCCAAAAAAGACTTGAAGAGCTTTACGCATAAATAAAAAAGACATCCATTGGATG
The DNA here is from genome assembly GCF_014250435.1 of Bacillus sp. PAMC28571. Taxonomy (NCBI): domain Bacteria; kingdom Bacillati; phylum Bacillota; class Bacilli; order Caryophanales; family Bacillaceae; genus Bacillus; species Bacillus sp. PAMC28571. Next base: position 1,174,679 of record NZ_CP060191.1, read on the forward strand.
TCTTTTTTTGATTAAATCGCCCAGTTTCCATTTCGGAAGATCGGTTCGCGTTTCCCGTCTTTTGTGATTCCGTCAATATTCATTTCCTTTGAACCAATCATAAAATCAACGTGTGTAATACTGCTGTTCACACCCGCAGCATCCAATTCCTCTCGTTTCATTTCTTTTCCGCCTTCGATATTAAACGCATATCCGCTGCCGATGGCAAGGTGATTTGATGCATTTTCATCGTAAAGTGTATTGTAATAAAGAATATTTGAGTTAGAAATTGGTGAATCATCTGGTACGAGGGCAACCTCACCTAGATAATGAGAGCCTTCATCTGTTTCAACGAGAGATTTTAAAATATCTTCGCCTTCTTTTGCTTTCACATCCACAATCCGGCCATTTTCAAAGGTTAATGAAAACTCATCAATGATGTTTCCAGCATAGCTGAGCGGCTTTGTGCTTGAGACTGTCCCGTTTACACCGTCTTTTTTCGGTACGGTAAAGACTTCTTCTGTCGGCATGTTGGCCATGAACGAAACGCCGCGTTCACTTACGCTGCCAGCACCTACCCAAATATGCTGCTCTGGAAGCTCGATCGTTAAGTCTGTGCCCGGTGCTTCATAATGAAGCTTGTGGTAGTGGCGTTCATTGAGTATTTTGACCTTTTCGTTTAATGACGCATCGTGCTTTTTCCAAGCCTCAACTGGATCTGCTTGATCAGCGCGTGCGACTTTAAAGATTTGATCCCACAATAACGTGACAGCTTCTTCATCTGTATGGTCAGGGAAAATCTTTTTCGCCCATTCTTTTGATGCAGCACCTACGACTGTCCAAGCGACTTTGTCAGATTGAACGTATTGACGATATGTATGTAGTGCTGAACCAGCAGCTTTTTGCTGTGCAGCGATTTTTTTCGAATCAATGCCTCGCAAAAGGTCAGGGCTTTCTGACAGGATGGTAATAAAAGCGCCTCCGCGTTTTGCGATGGTTTCCATCATCTGTGCTTCCCATTCAGGGAATTGCTCAAATACATCTTGCGGTGCATGTTCATACTTTAAACGGGTGAGAACACCATCACTCCAGCGGATATGTACGTTTTTCGCCCCGCGCTCATACGCGTGTTTTGCTACAAGACGAACAAGATGTGCAGATTCAGTAAATGCGGATACAACGACTTCCTGCCCCTTTTGTACATTCACACCGACTTCAACGATGGTCTTCGCATATTGATCTAGTTGTTTTTCAAATGAACTCATAAAAACCCCTCCTTTAGTCATGTTCATCATATCAGATTTATGACCGAAAAGGAAAATGGGGAGCCCGTTTAAAGCCAAAATAAAAAAGCCGCTTTCGTGCGGCTTTTTTAGCGGTTCAGTTGTTTCACAGGCTGTGCATTAGAAGGCGGCATATGTGAAAACGACAGGCTCATTCCTCCTAAAATAATACCCGTTAAAATGACTGTGACAACGACCCGTTTACCTAAATCAAGCAACATGTTCTTCCTCCTTCACGTTTATCCATTTCTCACGATATGATCGAAATGACAAAAAAAGAAGTAGAACAAGAAGATTATTTTAAAGTTTTTTGCAATTTGTCGATCACTTCTAATGAACGACCTGTTCCAATTGCAACAGATTCAAGGGGATTGGCTGCAATATGGACTGGAACAACAATCTCTTGAGAAAGCCATTCTTGTATTCCATTTAAAAGAGCGCCTCCGCCAGTTAAAATGACGCCGCGGTCTACAATATCTCCGCTTAGCTCTGGAGGGCTGTCCTCTAATGTGGCACGGATCGCTTCTAAAATATGAAGAAGTGATTCACGCATGGCGCCTTGAATTTCATGAGAGACAAGTGTGATCGTTTTTGGCAGACCTGTCACAAGATCGCGCCCGCGCACTTCTAATGATTCAGGCTCATGCTCAATGAGACCATACCCAATTTCCATTTTCACCTGCTCGGCAGTCCGTTCACCGATTAATAGGTTATATTTCTTTCTGACAAACGTAATGATATCTTCATCCAGCTGATCGCCGCCAATTCGGATCGAATGACAAGAGACAACGCCGCCAAATGAAATGATTGCAACTTCTGTTGTTCCGCCGCCAATATCGACTACGACGTTCGCAACAGGCTCGTCTACCGGAAGATCAGCACCGATTGCAGCTGCAACAGGTTCTTCAATTAAATGCACATGTTTTGCTCCGCAGTTTTTCACAGCATCGCTGATGGCGCGGCGCTCAACAGCTGTTGAACCAGAAGGTGTACATACAACGACAGTTGGCTTTCTGAAGGTAAACCCGATATTTTTTCCTGCTTTTTTCATGATTTGTTTAAGTAAATCTGTTGTCATATCATAATCAGCGATGACACCGTCTTTCATCGGACGGATCGCAACAATTTTCCCAGGTGTTTTCCCGATCATTTCTTTCGCTTCTGATCCGACGGCAAGTACAGTCTTTGTTTCTGTATCAACTGCTACGACGGACGGTTCATTTAAAATAATTCCCTTATTTTTACTATAAACCAATATGTTAGCTGTTCCTAAATCAATTCCAATTTCGGCATTTTGAAACATGTTTTCACCCAATCTCTATTTTTGCTGTTTTAAACAATTTTACATTTAAAAGTTCAGAGGGTTGATGTCATTTGTGGGGGTTTGTGATCACCTTGAAATGAATCTGTAAAATTCAAGTATCATTTTGACAATCACAATAAATTTTCCCTTTGTTTTTTCTTTTATGAAAAAAATTTTTATAGAGGAGAAACCTTTTAAGAATCTCTTACGTCTACGATATATCAATTGGTGAAAAACAGATTGATCTTGAGCTAATGAAAGAAAGAGGGAACGAAATTGAAATCTATCGGAGTCGTAAGAAAAGTAGACGAACTAGGGCGTATTGTGATGCCAATCGAATTGAGAAGAGCACTTGATATCGCTATTAAAGACAGTATGGAATTTTTTATAGATGGAGATAAAATCGTCTTGAAAAAATATCAGCCAGAGGGCGTTTGTCTCATGACTGGTGAGATTACATCAGAGAACCATGAATATGGAAATGGTCAAATTACATTAAGCGCTGAAGGCGCAGAACTGCTGTTAAAAGAGCTGCAAGAAGCTCTTCAGAAGTAATCAAAATAGCCTGCTCTCTTCCTTTGTGCTGAGAACAGGCTATTTTTTCTTTAAAAAAGTTCCTTAAAAATGCCCCATCTCCCTCAAAAAATAAGTGGAAAATGGTACAATTGACAAAGAATCTCAGGGCGGCAGGTGGAATCATTTGAACAAAACATATCAAGTGCGGATCGTGTTATCTGTTCTTGCATTTATCTTAATCATAAGCTGGGATTTGTTTTATTATCTAGGCGGCTATCAAATTAATTGGCCGCTCGATCTAGCCTTTACAGTCGTTGTGTTAGCAGGGATCTGGGTTGTCTCAAGATATGTAGACCGCTTGAATTTACTTGTGTCAGATCTAAATAAGAGAGAAAAAGAAGCACACGAGCTGACAGAGCGGCTGAATCGAATTACAGATAACTTGCAAGAAATTGTCTTTGAAACAGATGAAAAAGGGCACATCATCTTCTTAAATCAAGCATGGAAACAAATGACCGGCTATGACATAGATGAATGTCTAGGTACGATGTACAATCAGTACTTTGATCAAGAAGAAAGAGTTATTCAGCATTTGTCATCTGTCATCAAAGAGCATAAAGATTCAGGGCGGATCGAGCTGCAGCTTCTTCATAAAGAGGGGAAGAAAGTATGGGGAGACGTTCATTATAAGCTCTACTTTGATGAGCAGCACCAGTTTACTGGAGGTATTGGAACAGTTGCAGATATTACAAAACAAAAGCTGGCAAAGCTTGAACTTGAAAGATCAAATCAACAAGTGCAAATGCAGGCGCAAAAGTTAGCCGTTGCAGGACAAATAGCCGCTGGAATCGCCCATGAAGTCAGAAATCCGCTGACCTCAGTAAACGGCTTTTTGCAGCTAATGAAAACACAATATCCTGAAAGAACCGATTATTTTGACATTATCTTTTCCGAAATTAAACGGATTGATTTTGTTTTAAGTGAGCTGCTTGTGCTGGCAAAGCCGCAGTCTGTCCATTTTCAAGAAGTTCAGCTTCATGGACTGTTAGAGCAGGTCATTACATTGCTAAAAACCAATGCAGTCCTTTCGAATATTGATCTCAAACAGCCATTTAAAAAGCAGGATGCCGGCGCTATATTAGCAGACGCTAATCAAATGAAGCAGCTGTTCATTAATTTAATCAAAAATGCCATTGAGGCAATGCCCGAAGGCGGCAGCATATACATATCAACAGAAAAAGTGATGAACGAATGGAAAATTACCATTCAAGATGAAGGAAAAGGGATGTCTGAAGAGGATATTCAGAAAATATATGATCCTTTCTTCTCTACGAAAACAGAAGGGACGGGGCTTGGCCTCACCATCTGTGCAGCGATTTTAAAAGATCATCACGGTAGGATGGATGTGGTCAGTGAGCTGGGAAAAGGTACAGCTTTTCATATCTATTTACCTGTGTGGCAAAAATGCAGACAACAGCAAGGCGAGAGGACGTGATTTCATGAAGGTGAAAGCTTTATTTGTATATGGGACGCTTTTGCAGCATGAAGAGCACCACGAGTCGTATATGAAAGAAAGCAGGCCATTAGCTAAATCAGCTTGGATCAGCGGCAGAATCTATGATACAGGTCAAGGATACCCTGCGTGCGTTCTAGAAGAGAAAAGCACAGTATATGGAGAATTGTACGAGGTAACCGTAAGCACGCTGAATAAGATAGATTTTCTTGAGGAAGGGTATGACAAGCAGGTGGTCGATGTCATGACAGACCAAGGGCTGGTGGCGGCTGTTACATACACTTTACCAAAGCAGAAGGCATCAGCGCTGAAGGAGATCGAGAGCGGCTGCTGGAAGGAATATAGACTGTGGCAGCAGAAGCCGGCATCCTTCTATTATTTTGCCTATGGCTCCTGTATGGATGATGCAAGATTTAAACTGGCGGAAGTTGATCATTATTTTAAACAAATCATCGGCGGCGGTGCACTGAACGGCTTTACAACTAGATTTACGTTGGTAAGGCCTGATGGATCAAGAGCCGATATGGTAGAAGACGGCGGAGAAACAGAGGGCGTTTTATATGAGGTTCCTTTTGATGCCATTCGATATTTGTACAAACGAGAAGGCGTCTATGAGGGCACATATCGTCCAGCTTTTGTCGATGTCAAAATAGGTGATCAAATATATGCAGACTGTTTAACCTTTTTAGTTCTTCAAAAGAGCGATGAAATTGCTCCGCCAGGTCATTACCGCAGTGAAATTGAAAAAGGAGCAGATCTTTACTTAAGTGAAGCGTTCCGCAAAAAAATTCGCTCGCATATGGATTCGTTAATCAAACCGTAGTAAAATGCATGGTAAGTAAGATAAAAGGAGTCTGAACATGAAAAAGGAATATGCAGTCATTGGTCTTGGACGCTTTGGCGGAAGTATTTGCAAGGCGCTGAGCGAAGAAGGACTTGAAGTCATGGCCATGGATATGAATGAAGATCGAGTGAACGAATACGCGAAAATTGCGTCACATGCGGTCATTGGTGATTCGACGGACGAATCTGTTTTAAAAAATCTCGGCATTCGCAATTTTGATCATGTCATTGTTGCGATTGGTGAAAACATTCAGGCCAGTATTTTAACGACGATCATGCTGAAAGAGCTTGGCGTCAAAATGGTCACAGTAAAGGCGCAAAACGACTATCACGAAAAGGTACTAAATAAAATTGGGGCTGACCGCATCGTTCATCCAGAGCGGGACATGGGCAGACGAATTGCACATAAAATCATCTCCAATAACGTATTAGATTATCTTGAGCTGTCAGATGAGTACAGCCTCATTGAAATCGTTGCCAACAGCAGGCTTGCAGGGCATTCTCTTTTAGATCTCGATATTAGAGCGAGATATGGCATTAATATTGTGGCGATTAAGCGTGGAAAAGAAGTGATTGTTTCACCGCTCGCAGATGAAATGATTCAAAAAGAAGATATTCTGATTGTCATTGGGGCAGTTGCCGATATCGGACGCTTTGAAAAACGAGAAATGCAGAACGATTATTAAACACCCTGGGCAGGGTGTTTTTTTATATGATTGTGTACACATGAGGTGGACAGTGAAGAGGGAAGAAGACATTTAAAAGGGCTGTTTTGTTCTGCATAAACAGCTAAAGTCAATCATCATATTTTTCATGCAATTATCACTATTCAGAAATAAAAATCAGTCTTTTTATCTGGATGATTTTCTCTAAATGTCATTGACTGGGCAAACAGATTCGTATACGATAAGAAACATTATATTGTTTACTTGGAGGAGGCAGTGTCGTTGGATAAGGAGCTTTTCAGACATCAAATTGAGGTAGCTGCAAAGAGAAAAAAAGCAGCCCTAGTGATTAAACATGCGAAGGTTATGGACGTGTTTAACCAGGAATGGCTAGACGCTGATGTCGCTGTTGAAAATGGACAAATAGTAGGGATTGGAGAGTACGAGGGAGAACAGGAGCTGGATGCAGCAGGTCAAATGCTTGTACCCGGTTTTATTGATGGCCACGTTCATATCGAGTCCTCCATGGTTACCCCTGCTGAATTCTCCAAAGCTGTCGTCCCGCGCGGTGTGACAACTGTCGTAACAGACCCGCATGAAATAGCCAATGTGTCAGGGATCACAGGCATCCGTTTTATGCTGGAAGAAGCGAGAAAAGCTGCCTTAAATATTTATTTCATGCTGCCATCCTGCGTACCGGCAGTTAGTTTTGAGCGATCAGGTGCTGTTTTAAAAGCGAAAGATTTAAAGCCTTTGTATCAAGAGAAAGAGGTTCTTGGTCTTGCCGAGGTGATGGATTACGTCGGTGTGGAGCAGGCTGAAGAAGATATGCTTCAAAAACTGCTTGATGCTCAAAATGAGAATAAATTGATTGATGGCCATCTAGCAGGCTTAACAGACCGATTAATAAACGTTTACCGCACAGCTAGTGTCCAAACAGATCACGAGGTAACAACAGCCGGCGAAGCCCTTGAACGTGTAAAACGAGGCATGTATGTCATGCTGAGAGAAGGCTCTGTTGCCAAAAACGTGAAAAACGTTTTACCAGCTGTGAATGAAAAGAATGCGAGACGCTTTTTCTTTTGTACCGATGATAAACATTTAGATGATTTAATGGCTGAAGGAAGTATTGATGAACAAGTACGTATGACTATAAAAGAAGGATTAGACCCATTTTTAGCGTATCAAATGGGAAGTTTAAACGCAGCGGAGTGCTTTGGCCTCAAAACAAAGGGAGCCATTGCGCCAGGCTTTGATGCTGATTTTATGCTTGTCTCTGATCTTCATCAAGTAGACATCACCAGCGTATTTATTGCAGGAGAATTGGTGGCGCAGCATGGAGAGTACAAGCCAGGTGTCGAAAAAATTGCACCAAGTCCAGCCTTATTACAATCTGTTCATGCTAAAGACGTTCGAGAGCAGGATCTGGCTCTGCCTATCACAGCTCATCAAAAAATGAATGTCATCCGCATTATTCCGAATCAGCTAGAAACAAAATTAGAACAAATCTCTCCTTCAGAAACGAACGGACAATTCACTAGTGATACAGAAAGAGATGTATTAAAAATGGTGCTTGTCGAACGCCATCAAGGCTTATCTGAAATGGGGATAGGGGTTGTCAGCGGCTTTGGATTAGAAAAGGGCGCAATTGCAACAACGGTTGCGCATGATTCTCACAATTTAATTGCGGTTGGCACAAATGATGCTGATATCGTGAAAGCCATTGACGCATTAAAAGAAGCAGGGGGCGGTTTGACGGTTGTCAAAGAGGGCCAGTCTCTTCATACGCTGCCATTACCGATCTCTGGTTTACTTTCAGATCAGCCGGCACATCTTGTAAAAGAAAGCCTTCATGCACTCCATGAAGCGTTGAAAGAAACAGGCTTTACTTTAGATTTTAATCCATTTTTGACGCTGTCCTTCTTGGCACTCCCAGTCATTCCTGATGTGAAAATGACGACAAAGGGTTTGTTTGATGTCAGAAGTTTTCAGCATCTCCCAATTCAATAAAAATGAGAAACCGCATGTGTACCTTGTATATATGCGCTTTTTTCAATGAATAGTGAAAAAAAGAGACACAGCCAAGCGGCTTGTGTCTCTTTTTATGGTTACACTTCCATAATAATCGGTAGGATCATTGGACGGCGTCTTGTTTTTTCATAAAGGAAAGGTGCAAGGGTGTCAGTAATTTCGTTCTTGATTTCAGACCACTGAGTTGTCTTACGTTCCATTACTTTTTCAAGATGCTTCGAAATTAAATCCTGTGCATCGTTAATCAGATCTCCAGATTCTCTCATGTAGACAAAACCTCTTGAGATCAAATCAGGACCAGCAGAGATTTTGAATTCTTTCATGTCCATACTCACGACTACAATGACAAGACCTTCTTCAGAAAGAATGCGGCGGTCTCTTAAAACGATGTTTCCGATATCGCCAATACCGCTTCCGTCGATATACACGTTGCCTGATGGAATTTTGCCAGCGACACTTGCTTCGTCACCTTTCAGTGCAAGAACTTCACCGTTATCCATGATAAAGCAGTTTTCCTCAGGGATGCCGCAATCATTCGCAAGTTTGATATGCGTTTTTTGCATGCGGTATTCACCGTGAATCGGCATAAAGAATTTTGGTTTAATTAAACGGAGCATGAGTTTTTGTTCTTCTTGTCCGCCGTGACCAGATGTATGAATATTATTAAGCGAGCCATGAATGACCTCAGCACCTGCACGATAAAGCTGGTTAATGGTGCGGCTTACACTAATATTGTTACCTGGGATCGGTGAAGATGAGAAGACAACAGTGTCTCCAGGGTTAATAGAAATCTGGCGGTGAGTACCGTTCGCAATACGAGAAAGAGCTGCCATCGGTTCACCCTGGCTTCCAGTACAAAGAATGGTCACTTTGTTTGCCGGAAGGCGGTTGATTTCATTATGTTCAATAAACGTGTTTTTTGGACATTTAATATAGCCAAGATCTTGTCCAATATCAATAGCAGACTCCATACTGCGTCCAAATACAGCGACTTTTCTGCCGTTGGCAACAGCAGACTCAATCACTTGCTGAAGTCTGTGAATGTTTGAAGCAAACGTGGCAAAGATGATGCGTCCATCGACTTTTCTGAAGATGTCATCAATGCTTTCACCTACGCGTCTTTCAGACATCGTAAATTCTGGGATTTCACTGTTTGTACTATCAGATAAAAGACAAAGAACGCCTTCTTTTCCGATCTCAGCCATTTTGGTTAAATTGGCAGGCTCGCCAACAGGAGTAAAGTCAAACTTGAAATCACCTGTATGTACGATGTTACCAGGAGGTGTCTTGACGACAATTCCATAAGAATCTGGAATACTGTGTGTCGTTCTAAAGAAAGACACAGCTGTTTTTCTAAATTTAATGGTATCTTCTTCTTCAAAAATATGAAGTTTTGTTTGTCTCAAGAGACCGTGCTCTTCCAATTTATTACGAAGTAGGCCGATTGCGAGTTTGCCGCCGTAAACTGGAATATTCACTTGCTTGAGAAGGTAAGGGATACCGCCGATGTGGTCTTCATGTCCGTGAGTGATGAAAAGACCTTTGATTTTATCTTCGTTTTTAACTAAGTACGTATAGTCAGGGATGACGTAGTCAATTCCAAGAAGCTCGTCTTCAGGAAACTTAATACCTGCATCAATTAAAATGATTTCATCTTGAAATTGAACGCCATACGTGTTTTTACCGATCTCGCCTAAACCGCCGAGCGCAAAAACTGCCGCCTGATCGTTTTTAACAAATTTCATTCCTCTCATAGCTCCAATACTTTAAAATTTTCACTTTCTCGTTCATAGTCTAAAAAAGCACCGTCTACAGGCTGAATGAATTCAATGTTGTAGTTATGTTTTTTCAACTTATCGCGTACGTCTCTTTCAGAAACCGCTTCAACGTATAGTGAATCTGTGTGTTCTCTTACAGGTACCTCAGTAGTACTTGCCTGAAAAAATACCTTATATATCATCCAAATCTCTCCTTAAATACCGTATGTTACACTCGCTTATTCTATTATATTAAAAAAACGCGCATAAGAAAAGTCTCTGAGAAAAAAGGACCTTCGGCAAATGTGCGGAAGATCCCTTTAAGCAATCGATTTTTTACGAAGCATGTCCTTCCATTGTCTTCGAATTTTCTTACGCAGACGACGAAGCATCACATGCCGCCTCCTTTCGGGTTGAAGTAAGCTTAACCAGCGTGTTCCGGTCTCTCTATATACTTGTATTATATGATGTTTCTATTGAATGTTACATGGTTATATGTGGGAAATGGGCGCTTTCAAAAGGAATTAGTTTCGAAAGCGGAAATCTTTCTGTATGATGAAAGGGAGTGTGTATACATAACGAAGAGCAGGAGGGCGAGATATGAATAAAAAAGTCATCTTCTTTGATATCGACGGTACTTTATATGACCATGATAAAAATATACCTGAGTCAACGAAGCGAGCGGTTCATTTATTAAAAGAAAAAGGTCATCATCTCTTCATTGCATCTGGGCGTTCTCCTTTTCTGATTCGGCCCATTTTAGAAGAATTAGGGCTTGACTCATTCATTGCTTATAACGGTCAGTATGTCATGTATGAGGGAGACGTTATTTACGGCAATCCGCTGAAGCAGGAGCTGATGGAGCGGATTTATGAAACAGCGGATCGTCATGATCATCCGCTTGTTTTTATGGGAGAAGAAACGATGAAGGCGTCTGTGCCGAATCATCCGTTTATCCATGAAGGAATCGGTACTTTAAAAACAGAGCATCCTGAGCACGATGTATCTTTCTTTAAAGAAAACGACATTTTTCAAATGCTGTTATTTTGTAAGGCAGAAGAGGAAGTGGAGTATAAGGCATTCCGCGAAGAAATTGACCTTGTCAGATGGCATGAGCTGTCAACAGACGTTCTGCCAAAAGGCGGATCAAAAGCTGAAGGAATCAAACGAGTCATCGAAAGACTTCCTTATGATCAAAAGGATACCATTGCCTTTGGAGACGGACTGAACGATAGAGAAATGATTTCGTTTGCTGGAACAGGCGTGGCGATGGGAAATGCTGTGAGTGAACTGAAAGCATTGGCTGATTTTGTGACAAAGCCAGTAGATGAGGACGGCATATTCCATGCATTGACCCAGCTTGGCCTCATTGAAGAATAAAAAAGAAGACCCTTAGATCGCCGGGTCTTCTTTTTTATGTTATGATCTGCCGATCGCAACAGAGTTTTCTGGCTCAGCGAACGGCTGATCCTTTTGAATATGATCATAAAACATAATGCCATTTAAATGGTCAATTTCGTGCTGAAAGACAATGGCAGGGAACCCTTTTAGACGGATATCAATGTCCTCTCCTTCAAGCGTAGTGGCCTTGACCCTGATTTTTTGATATCGAGGAACAAATCCAGGGATGGCTTCATCAACTGATAAGCAGCCTTCACCAGTCGCTAAATAAGCTCTTTTGACTGAATGACTGACAATACGCGGGTTGAACAGAGCATAGCTGTATTCTTCTCCGTCTTCATCCTCACAGTGAACAGCGATCATTCGTTTACTAATATTGATTTGCGGAGCTGCCAATCCAACGCCGGGTCTTAGTCCGTATTTTTCAGCAATGTCAGCATCCTGACTGTTTTTGACGAATTCGATCATGTCAGCTAATTGCTGTTTTTCCTCTTCTGTCGGCGGGAGTTCGACCGCTTCAGCTGTTTGTCTTAAGACGGGATGTCCGTCCCTTACGATATCATCCATGGTAATCACAAAACTTCACTCCTATTTCCTTTGTATGTAAAGTATATAAAATGATACACAACATATGCAATGAAATAAAGAAGACCGGTCCTATGAGACCGGTCAGAGGCTTAAACAGCCTTAGCAGCAGCCACCGCCGCCTAAGAATGCTGCGCCAACGATAATTAATAGGATGAAAAGCACAACGATTAAAGCGAATGTACGTCCGCCGCCGTATCCGCATCCGTATCCACCGCCATAACTTGGGTAACAACAGCCGCCGCCATATCCACCACCGAATCCATACCCGTAACCGCCGTATCCACCATACATACTTCCATGACTATAATTAGACATACTTTTGACCTCCTTTGGAAATACACTTGGCCTCTCATAAGTGAAGGCGAAGCGTGTAATATAAACTATGTATGAATGCACTATTTGTATAGTCATGCGCCTATTGCTTGAAAAAAATCTTCTCCGCCTCATCTGATTGACCTCTTTCCTTGTCACAAACGTCTATAAAAATTATAGTGGTATGTGGAGATGTAAAGGGGGACCTTGTCATGAGACAGATGAAAAGAAGCATGAAAGCAGGTGCTGCTTTAGCGGGGGTATGTACCCTTTTGCTGACAGGGTGCGGAGGTCAAAGTCCGATCAATGATATGCAGGACGCAATGACGAAAATGAGTGAAAAAGAAGCATCCTTCGAAAAAGAGCAAGGTACACTGCAAAGCTATGAAGAAAAAGAGCAGAAGCTGTATAAAAAAATGATTCAAACAACAAAGGACCATACAAAAACAGTGGAAAGCCTTTCTGATCAGGCGTTAGCATCGGCAGCGAAACGAGAAGAACATTTAAAAACTGAAAAAGACAGTATGGATGAATCGAAAAAAGAATTGAAAACGGTAAAGGAATCTGCCGCACGATTGCAAGATGCGGAGTTAAAAGAGAAAGCAGATCAAACGGTCAAATCGATTGAGAAACGATATGCGTCATATGATCAGCTTTACAAGGAGTATCAAAAGGCGCTGAAACAAGACCAGCATTTGTATCAATCTTTGAAGAAAAAGGATCTCGGATATGAAGAACTGAAGTCAAAGCTGAAGACCGTGAATCGTTCATATAGCAAAGTCAGAAAAGAAAGTAAGAAGTTCAATCGATATACAGATCAATTGAATGATCATAAAAAGGCTTTGTATAATGCAGCGGATCAAGAGTCGAAAAAGAGCTGAAAAACAGCTCTTTTTTTATTTTTCGACAAAAACAAACATTTTCTATTGTAGTACAGTAGTACACTCTATACTAGTACAGATTAGGTTGTTTGTTAAACAGATTGATACAGTTCACCATAAAAAGTAAAGCGAATACATTTATTTAAATAAAGCCGTTAAATCAATTGACGGACTATTTTTCTTGTTGTAAACTATTCCTTGTTAACAGAAGTTGTATTAGTTTTTTGTGAACTATCGTTAATACAGTTAGAAGGGCTCAAAAACGAGTGGTCAACCAATGTTTCGACAACGATCTTAGTGGCTATTATATACAGGAGTCATATGAGTATTTTGGGTTATCCTATATCTGTATGTATAAATGGATTCACGACAAATGGACTGTTAAAAGAAAGGAAGAGGTGACTTTAGAATGGCTGCAAAAACAAAAAAAGCAATTGTTGATAGCAAAAAGCAATTTGATGCCATCAAAAAGCAGTTTGAAACGTTTCAAATTTTAAACGAAAAAGGCGAAGTCGTAAACGAAGCGGCAATGCCGGATCTTTCAGATGACCAATTAAAAGAATTAATGCGCCGTATGGTGTTTACACGAGTATTAGATCAACGTTCAATTTCATTGAACCGTCAAGGCCGTCTTGGCTTCTACGCGCCAACAGCTGGACAAGAGGCTTCTCAGCTTGCAACTCACTTTGCACTTGAGAAAGAAGATTTCATTCTTCCAGGATATCGTGACGTACCACAATTAATCTGGCATGGTCTTCCGCTAACAAAAGCATTCTTGTTCTCTCGCGGACACTTTGTTGGTAACCAAATGCCTGAAGATGTGAATGCACTTTCACCACAAATCATTATCGGTGCTCAAATCATTCAAGCTGCTGGTGTAGCTCTTGGTTTGAAAAAGCGCGGTAAAAAAGCTGTTGCAATCACTTACACTGGTGACGGTGGAGCTTCACAAGGTGATTTCTACGAAGGTATTAACTTTGCAGGGGCTTACAAAGCGCCAGCGATTTTTGTTGTCCAAAACAACAGATATGCGATCTCTACACCTGTTGAAAAGCAGTCTGCTGCACAAACAATTGCACAAAAAGCAGCTGCAGCTGGTATCGTAGGCGTACAAGTTGACGGTATGGATGCATTAGCTGTTTATGCAGCAACTGCTGAAGCTCGTGAGCGCGCTGTAAATGGTGAAGGTCCAACATTAATCGAAACTCTTACATTCCGTTACGGCCCACATACAATGGCTGGTGACGATCCAACAAGATATCGTACAAAAGAAGATGAAAACGAGTGGGAGCAAAAAGATCCATTGGTACGCTACCGCAAATTCTTGGAAAACAAAGGCCTATGGTCTGAAGAAGAAGAGAATAAAGTGATTGAAGATGCAAAAGAACAAATCAAACAAGCGATCAAAGAAGCTGACGAACAGCCTAAGCAAAAAGTCACTGACTTGATTGAAAACATGTACGATGTAAAACCATTCAACTTAGTTGAACAGCTTGAAATTTACAAACAGAAGGAGTCGAAGTAAGCCATGGCGCAAATGACAATGATTCAAGCGATCACTGATGCGTTACGCACAGAACTGAAAAATGACGAAAACGTTCTCGTTTTCGGAGAAGACGTTGGTAAAAACGGCGGCGTATTCCGTGCGACTGAAGGATTGCAAAAAGAGTTTGGTGAGGATCGTGTATTCGATACTCCACTTGCTGAATCTGGTATTGGCGGTCTTGCTATTGGCCTTGGACTACAAGAATTCCGCCCGGTAATGGAAATTCAATTCTTCGGATTCGTATACGAAGTATTAGATTCTGTTTCTGGACAAATGGCTCGTATGCGTTACCGTTCTGGCGGACGCTGGCATTCTCCAGTGACAATCCGTTCTCCATTCGGCGGGGGAGTTCACACACCTGAGCTTCACGCTGACAGCTTAGAAGGTCTTATCGCACAACAGCCTGGTATCAAGGTTGTTATTCCTTCAACACCTTACGATGCAAAAGGACTTTTAATTTCTGCAATTCGTGACAACGATCCTGTAGTATTCCTTGAGCATATGAAACTTTATCGTTCTTTCCGTCAGGAAGTTCCTGAAGAAGAGTACACAATTGAAATCGGTAAAGCTGACGTGAAACGTGAAGGTTCTGACCTTTCAATCATCACTTACGGTGCAATGGTTCACGAATCACTAAAAGCTGCTGAAGAGCTAGAAAAAGAAGGCGTTTCTGCTGAAGTGATCGACCTTCGCACAGTAAGCCCGCTTGATATTGAAACAATCATCGCTTCTGTTGAAAAAACAGGCCGTGCGATCGTTGTTCAAGAAGCACAAAAACAAGCTGGTATTGCTGCAAACGTAGTAGCTGAAATCAATGACAGAGCGATCCTTAGCTTGGAAGCACCAGTACTTCGTGTAGCTGCACCTGATACTGTATTTGCTTTCTCTCAAGCTGAGAGCGTATGGCTTCCAAACCATAAAGATGTACTTGAAACAGCGAAGAAAGTTCTTGAATTTTAATTAAATGACAGAGGGGAAAAGAATTTATTTCTCTTCCCCTTTATCAATTACATGACCGTGTAAATATACACAACAAGGGTTCAACAAAATCTAGGAGGCGAAAAACAGTGGCATTTGAATTTAAACTTCCGGACATCGGAGAAGGTATCCACGAAGGTGAGATCGTTAAGTGGTTTGTTAAACCAAACGACGAAATCAATGAAGATGACGTTTTAGCAGAGGTACAAAATGATAAAGCAGTTGTAGAAATTCCTTCACCTGTTAAAGGAAAAGTATTAGAATTAAAAGTTGAAGAGGGAACAGTTGCAACTGTAGGACAAACAATCATTACGTTTGATGCACCTGGTTACGAAAATCTTCAATTTAAAGGCAGCGAAGAAGAAGGCGAAGCAAAAACTGAAGCTCAAGTACAAGGTACTGCTGAAGCTGGTAACGAGCCAGAGAAGAAAGAAGTAGCACAAGAAGAAGCGGCAGCAGCAACTGGTGCAGGCGCACAAGAGCAAGTAGACGCTGATCCAAACAAACGCGTGATCGCTATGCCATCTGTACGTAAATATGCTCGCGAAAAAGGCGTTGAAATTTACAAAGTTGCAGGTTCTGGTAAAAACGGCCGTGTGTTAAAAGAAGATATCGACAGCTTCGTTAATGGTGGTTCTGCAGCTCAAGAAGCAGCACCTCAAGCAGCTGAAAGTGCGAAAGAAGAAGCAGCTCCTAAAGCAGCAGCAGCTCCAGTTCTTGAAGGAGAATTCCCAGAAACTCGCGAGAAAATGAGCGGAATCCGCAAAGCAATCGCAAAAGCAATGGTGAACTCTAAGCATACAGCTCCTCACGTAACATTAATGGATGAAGTTGATGTAACAAACCTTGTTGCACATCGTAAACAATTCAAACAAGTTGCAGCTGATCAAGGAATCAAGTTAACTTACTTGCCTTACGTTGTAAAAGCTCTAACTTCTGCTTTGAAAAAGTACCCAGTACTTAACACTTCTATCGATGATAAAACAGATGAAGTTGTTCAAAAGCATTACTACAACATCGGAATTGCAGCTGACACTGAAAAAGGCTTGCTAGTTCCAGTTGTAAAAAATGCAGATCGCAAAGCGATTTTCGAAGTTTCTAACGAAATCAATGAGCTTGCAACAAAAGCACGTGATGGTAAATTGGCTCCAGCTGAAATGAAAGGTGCATCTTGCACAATCACAAACATCGGTTCTGCTGGTGGACAATGGTTTACTCCAGTCATCAACCACCCAGAAGTAGCGATCCTTGGTATTGGCCGTATCGCTGAAAAAGCGGTTGTTCGTGATGGCGAAATCGTTGCAGCTCCTGTCTTAGCTCTTTCCCTAAGCTTTGACCACCGTATGATTGACGGAGCTACTGCGCAAAATGCCCTTAACCACATCAAGCGTTTATTGAATGATCCACAATTAATTTTAATGGAGGCGTAATGTCATGGTAGTAGGAGATTTCCCAATCGAAACAGATACTCTTGTCATCGGTGCAGGTCCTGGTGGATATGTAGCTGCTATTCGTGCTGCACAGCTTGGACAAAAAGTAACAATCGTTGAAAAAGGAACACTTGGCGGTGTATGTCTAAACGTTGGCTGTATCCCTTCAAAAGCACTAATCAATGCTGGCCATCGTTTTGAAAATGCTAAGCATTCTGAAGACATGGGTATCAAAGCTGAAAACGTAACAGTTGATTTCACAAAAGTTCAAGAGTGGAAAGCTTCTGTTGTTAATAAGTTAACAGGTGGAGTTCAAGGTCTTCTTAAAGGAAATAAAGTAGACATCGTCAAAGGTGAAGCTTATTTCGTAGACAGCAACTCTGTACGTGTAATGGATGATAATTCAGCACAGACTTACACTTTCAAAAATGCAATTCTTGCAACTGGATCTCGTCCAATTGAATTGCCTACTTTTAAATACACAGACCGCGTGATCAACTCAACTGGTGCTTTAGCGCTTAAAGAAGTACCTAAAAAGTTAGTTGTCATCGGTGGTGGATACATCGGCACTGAGCTTGGTACTGCTTATGCAAACTTTGGAACTGAAGTTGTGATCCTTGAAGGTGGAGACGAAATCCTTCCAGGTTTCGAAAAGCAAATGAGCTCATTGGTTAAACGTAACCTGAAGAAAAAAGGAAACGTTGAAATCCATACAAACGCTCTTGCAAAAGGCGTTGAAGAAAAATCTGATGGTGTCACTGTTACGTTCGAAGTAAAAGGCGAAGAAAAAACAGTTGATGCTGATTACGTACTTGTGACTGTTGGTCGTCGTCCAAACACGGATGAGCTTGGTCTTGAGCAAGTTGGTGTTGAATTGACTGACCGCGGAGTTGTCAAAACAGACAAACAATGCCGTACAAGCGTATCTAACATCTATGCAATTGGTGACATCGTTGATGGACCACCACTTGCTCACAAAGCTTCTTACGAAGGTAAAATTGCAGCTGAAGCAATCGCTGGAGAGCCAGCTGAAATTGATTACCTTGGTATTCCTGCTGTTGTATTCTCTGAGCCAGAACTTGCAACTGTTGGATACACTGAAGCAGAAGCAAAAGCAGAAGGAATCGAAATCGTTGCAGCGAAATTCCCATTCGCAGCGAACGGACGTGCACTTTCTCTTGATGCAACTGATGGCTTCATGAAAATGATCACTCGTAAAGAGGATGGTCTAGTGATCGGTGCTCAAATCGCAGGTGTTGGCGCTTCTGATATGATTTCAGAGCTTAGCCTTGCAATCGAAGCTGGAGTGACTGCTGAAGATATCGCTATGACAATTCACGCTCACCCAACATTAGGTGAAATTACAATGGAAACGGCTGAAGTAGCAATCGGAAGCCCAATCCACATCGTAAAATAATGAAACCTATGAAACCCTCTCCATCAAGGAGAGGGTTTTTTTGGCGCCCTGAACACCATATGAAAAACCCCTCATGAGGTGAGGGGTTTTTTCATATGGATATATATAAGTGCAAGGTACATATCATTAGTTTGTATTGACGCGGTCTAAAGCATGACATAAAGGCGATAAGATCTCCTGTTTACTGCGGACATTTCCTTCCACTTTCACGATCACTTTTTCATCATTGACAAGTAAAATAGCCGGCAGTTCATCAACTTCATTTTTCCACCCTTTACGATCTTCTTTCACAATCATTTTTGACATTTCCTTAGGGTATTCATTTTTTAAATCGAGGACTGCATCATAATATGGGCTTTCTTTATCAAGGTTTTCTGCATCAGTAAAAAAGAGAATTCTCGGTTTTTGAATATGACGGACTTGGTCGGTCTGATTCGGTATGATATACGCAAATGAGCATGAACTAAGTACAAAGAGCATGGGGAATATAATGAGAAGTGTCCTCATAAAATTCAATCTATTCACCTCAAAATCATTTGGGGTTGTCCCAACATTTTTAGGAGCTTGTTCCCTGTTAGTCACTCTAGTGTATCATGTCCCTTTTGACAATTTTCGATTGTTACTCAATTGTTACAGAATTGATATGAAGCAAAATACAATTGAAACGTTCCCACAATATGATAAGAAAAAAGCACATATTTATAAAAAATGATTAAATGTGTCATACAATTAACCGTTGACAACTTAAATGTGACATCATATTATAGAAATAAGAAATAGATCAAACGCTTTCAAACTATGAATGAAGAAAAGGGGAATGTACGTGGGTACAATTATTTGTCAAGATTGCAATGAAACCATTGATCAATTTGAAAATGAAAAAGTGACAACGCTATATGGAACGTGTGGTCACTGTCATTGCTGTGATGAAGCCTCTGAATAAATAAAAAAGCATGCAGCTCCATTTGGGGCTGCATGTTTCTTTTTTATAAAATTGGTTTTTGTTCCTTAATCACACGGATCATTTCAAGCGTTGAATCTTCAGGTCCTTGGACAGGAAGACCAATTTCAATATTTTTAAAGATATACGATATATTTTCTTCTGTGATAATTTCACCTGGTATAAAAATCGGAATACCTGGCGGATACACCATCACAAACTCTGCGATAATGCGGCCGACTGCTTCCTTAAATGGAACGACTTCCGTTGTAGCGTAAAAGGCGTCACGCGGCGTCATAGCAAGCGATGGGATCTCAGGCAGCAGCACTTCCGTTACTGCTTGTTTGCCGCTCTCACGAGTAGAGGCTGCGGCAATCTCCTGCATCGCCGTCACGAGCGTATCAATTGTCTCATCTGAATCGCCAGGGGTAACGATACATAAAATGTTGTAAAGGTCAGAGAGCTCTACTTCAATTCGATAGCTTTCTCTCAGCCATTTTTCGACATCATGTCCGTTTAACCCAAGGTCTTTAATGGAGATAATTAATTTCGTTGGGTCATAATCGTAAGTGGAAGCTGAACCGAGTACTTCCTTGCCAATGCAGGTAATGCCTTCAATTTGATTCAAGCGGTCTCTCGCTGATTCAGCCAAACGAATGGATTCTTCAGCTAGTGCCTTTCCTTCAGTGGCTAATCGTTTTCGAGCGACATCAAGTGACGCTAAGAGCAAATAAGAAGTGGACGTTGTCGTCAGCATACTCAAAATCGATTGCACTCGGTCTTTTGAAACAAGCCCTTCCTTCATATTTAAAATAGAGCTCTGCGTAAGAGAGCCGCCGAGTTTATGGACACTTGTTGCTGCCATGTCGGCACCTGCCTGCATCGCAGAGAGGGGAAGCTCATCGTGAAAATGTATATGCACACCGTGTGCTTCATCGACAAGGACAGGCACATCAAATGAATGGGCAATGTCTACGATTGATTTTAAGTCTGCTGAAATACCAAAATACGTTGGATTAATGACAAGCAAACCTTTCGCATCTGGATGCTCAGTGAGCGCCTTTTTGGCTGATTCAGGTGTAATACCGTGAGAGATGCCAAGTTCTTTGTCTATTTCTGGGTGAATAAAAACAGGAACTGCGCCAGAAAATACAATCGCGGACATAATTGATTTATGGACATTACGCGGAACGATGATTTTATCCCCGGGCCCGCATACCGTCATCACCATTGTCATGATAGCGCCGCTTGTGCCTTGAATGGAGAAAAACGTATGATCAGCACCGAAGGCTTCAGCAGCAAGCTCCTGTGCTTCTTTTATCATCCCTCGAGGTGAATGTAAATCATCGAGAGGTTCTATATTAATGAGGTCAATGCTTAATGCATTGTCGCCAATGAATGCTCTAAATTCAGGATCCATTCCGGCTCCTTTTTTATGGCCTGGAATGTGAAATTGGACTGGATTGGTTGCTGCGTGTTTTTTTAGTCCAGTATATAAGGGTGTATCATGTTGTGACAATTGCTTTCCCACCTTCATCGAAATACCTGCTATTATTGTGCCAATTACAGCAGATTTCATTGCATAAAACAAAAGAATTATATTATGAACTGATCGGAATGTAAAGCATAAAATCAATCGGTTTCTGATCAAACAGATGCTATAATAAAAGTTCAAATGAGAAATGAGTGTTAAAGTGAGGGACAAGTAAATGGAATATCAATATCCAATGGATGTCGACTGGACGACAGAGGAAAAAATTGCAGTCATTTCATTTTTTCAGGCTGTTGAAAAAGCATATGAAAAAGGAATTGCGAAGCAGGAGTTATTAGATGCTTATAAACGATTTAAAGAGGTTGTGCCATCAAAAGCAGAGGAAAAAACGCATTGTGCGGCGTTTGAAAAGGGAAGCGGGTATTCCCCTTATCGTGCAGTGAAAACCGCAAGAGAGGCAGAAGAGACTGCTATTATACGTATGTAAAAAACGAGCCTATAAGGGCTCGTTTTTTTATACAGATTCTTTCTGTGTGAAGCGGTATAGATACGTCAGCGTGCGGAAGGCATTTTCGATTTTCGATAGAAATTCTTCATTATTCATTTGAACGACTTCCTCTCTAGGCAGCTGAATGCCGCACAGAAGCTCGGCTTTCTTCACTGTTTGAACACGTTCAAACAGCGTTTTCAGCTGTTCGGAATCTAGTTCGCTGTGACGCATGACATCTGGTTTCATATGATCTTTAGACCATACAAAATCTTGCGGTATTTTCTGCTGGATGGTGTCTAGCTCTTTTTCAAATAGCTGGCCGTACTCACCTTTCACTGGAGATTCATAAATGAGCGCAAACCAGACAAAGACATGTGTTTTCCAAAGTCCAATTTGAAAGTGAGGAAGTTTTTTATATCCACGCTTACTGTTTGCAAAAGCAACCCATGTATCATTTGGCGGGTTGACAGATCTTCTAGCATGCTTTGCGACGTGTACAAACATTTCGTCTCCTGTAATAGAAGAAAGAAGTGGTGCAAAATGTTCGCCAAGTGCCTCAAGCTTTGGACGGACTCTTTCTTTTAATACAGTCATTCGTTCATCTAAACCATCAACTGTGAATGTTTCAAAATCTTCATCTCTAAAACGTATTTCACTCATGTTATGCCTCCTGTATCTTTTCGCTGATCATATTTTATCATAGCTTGGGTCAAGCTCAAAAAAAGATGCACCGGCAGATAAAAGGGCGTGGTGCAGCGTTTAAAACCTTTCAATTTGTGGTACATCATTAATAGGTAAAGACACAATTTTCAGAATGTCGTTGCGGTTATGCGATCGCTTCATACGATATAAGCAAGAACCATTTCTCTTATCGATTGAATTTTTATCAATGAAAACTGACAAGGAATGAATCATTCTCTGGAAGGGGCGTTGACCAATGAAGCAAATCGTGAAGCAGGGCTATAGACAGGAGAAGAAAAATCGCATCGCTGTGTGGAGATTAGAGGTTGATTATGAGCTTTCTACGCTTCATGAAGCCATCGAACAAAAAGATGACATCCAAATCGAACGCAGCAAACGAAAGCTTGAGCGCCTAAGAAAAGAATGGGAGCAGCTTCAAGGGTAAAACAGCGTGAGGTAAAAACGAACCAATTCATCGGTTCGTTTTTGTATGAAGCTGCTTTTTTCTTGCTTTTACGTACATAATATCAGTATGCTATTACAAATAGGTCCTACATAGAAAAGAGGTTTACAATCTGATGACAAACTGGGTGGAAATTGACCGTCTTGCAAAGCTCTGGGTAAAAGAAGCAGGAAGCCGTATTAAAGCGTCCATGCAGGAAGGTCTATCAATTGAAACAAAATCAAATCCAAATGATCTAGTCACGAATATCGATAAAGAAACAGAACGTTTTTTTATTGAAAAAATACAGTCGACATTTTCAGATCATCACATTTTAGGAGAAGAGGGACAAGGGGAAGAGGTCACCTCACTCGATGGAATTGTGTGGATCATTGATCCGATCGATGGCACAATGAACTTTGTCCATCAAAAACGAAACTTTGCCATTTCAATCGGGATATTTGAAAATGGTGTGGGGAAAATCGGTCTTATTTATGACGTCATTCATGACGAGCTCTACCATGCCATTAAAGGAGAAGGAGCCTATATGAACGATATCCTGCTCCCGCCATTAAAAGATGTGGAGATTGAAAAAGCCATTGTGGGTATTAATCCGACATGGGCGATTGAAAGCCCTTATTTTGACGCCAAACCATTTGCCCGTCTTGTGCGTGACGTGAGAGGGACACGAACGATTGGATCAGCTGCCCTTGAGCTTGCTTATATTGCAAGCGGCAGAAGTGACGCATATGTCACCTTAAGGCTTGCGCCGTGGGATTATGCAGCGGGCTGCGTACTGCTTGATGAAGTAGGGGCCGTTTACTCAAATATTCACGGAGAACGTCTTACGTTCCTAGACAAAAACAGTATAGTGGCTGGAAATCGATCCATTTGTGAAAAAATCTTGCATGATTACATAAAAGGAAGCGGAAATAAAAAATAAACGACATCACTTCATGAGAATGAAGTGATTTTTTGTTTTTCCTGAAACTTTTTGGTAAGGCGGATGTCTATACGAATGAGGCCTTAATTTCAAGTAAAGGATTGTGTATCAATGTTTGATTTGTTTAGTGATTTATCGCTCCATTTTGAAAGGTATTTTATTTTAAATGAGTACAGTATCCACATCATTCAATGGTGTGTACTTGGACTATTTGTCCTGTTCGTAACACTCCCCATATGGAAAGAAAAGAGGAGTAGTTATGTATTTTATGCTGGAATCGTATTAAGAGTTGTTCTGCTTGGCGGGATGACAGTTGAAATGATCCACCAAGTTCTGTCTAGACAGTATACGATCGAAACATTTGAAGTGCTGACAGATTTCATGCAATTTCTCATTTATGGGTATGTCTTGCTTGCATCACTGTACTATGTGATTACTCTTCCTTATTTAAAAAATAAAGGTATGTTCTTTGTTTTTGATTTATCTGTATTACTTCTGCCTTTATGTCAAACAGTGTTTATTGTGTTTGCTGAAAGCAAAAAGTTCTTTCTTAGCGGTGATACGGGGCTAGTATGGAGAGATATGATCACCATTTTGGTTATGGCTTGCTTTGCCGCTTTGCTGCTGCACCTTTTCTTTCGCTTGTTTTGGCACCGAAAGTGGAAGGAATTGCTTTTCTTCTATGGCTTAATTTTCGCAGCCTTGCTTTATATATTTTATCCTTCTATCTCGAAGCATGAGCTCCAATCTTCATTTAAATCGATAGTCATTTTAGCGGCAGCAGCAGGAAGCTTTATGACGATTGATTTGTTATCTGCTTTACTACGGGACAAGCTGAGATTAAGGAAGTGGGGCGTTGGTTGTATAACTGTCTTTTTTCTGCTGTTACTCAACCCGGTTGTCAATATTCCTCATACCATGTTCCAATTTACCAAAACGGAACTGGTAGATACTTTTTCAGAAGAATATCGCCCTTTATCAGCAGCAAGTGCAAAAGCATTCGCTTCAAAATTTGTACCAGAGGATCAATCGCTTTATTTAAATGCTAGTCATCAGCCTATCCCTGATCATTACGTGTTTGCAGATGATCAGTATGAAGTGAATATTTCTCCGTTTACAGGTGAATTAAGCGGATATTCTTATCGAGGTCGTGTAGAGGGAAAGGAGATGACCGATAAAGAATATAGGAAAAAAACCATTGAATTTTTCGAAAGAAGCGGGCGGTCAATCGATCTACAGCGTATTCAATTAGCTGTAAAAAAACAGGACGGTGAGACGAATGTTCTACTTCTGCCAAAAATGTCTCAGAATGAAGAGGACAGTTTAGCGTCTGCCACCTGGAAAAAAGGGACGCTTCGACAAGCGCAATACGTAAACGCCATCTTTCAATTAAAGGATATTGACGGAATCCATTTAACAGAAACGGAGATAAAAAACAGGATCAACAGTATTTATAAACACTTAAACCTCAAGCCGCCAGCTTATCAAATCACAGGCATTGATGAATTTTATTTTAATTGGCAGCATGAAGTGAGGGTTACAACTAAAGATCAATCGGAGTTTCTGTTTAATGGCTCAACAAAAGAAGTTATCAGCTTTAAGCTGTCAAAAGCGATTCTTCAACAGAAAAAAGGGAACGTTAGCGATGAAGATTTGTTAAAAATCATAGGGAAAAAACCAAAAGACATAAGAAAAGAAACAGGCACTAGTGAAAGCAAACAATTTACATTTAACCACTCATCTCATGTCGTCAATCTGTTTAAAGGGGATGATGGAATTGAGTTGAGAGTACAATCAGATTCTTCAATCCCGCATGCAGTATCTAATCAAGATCGGGAGGAAGTCTATCAGCAAGTACTTAAAAGGTATAAACCATCTACGATCTATAAAAAACAAATAAAACCTGTGAAGATGATCGACAAAGAAGGGAACATCGACATTTCGTGGCTTGTCATCATACAAACCTTCGGATCAAATGAGCATAAAATCTATGAAGTGAATGGACGAACAAAAGAGGTGCATCGTTTTGACAGATAAAGAAAAACAAGCCATCTTTCAAGACTTATATGAACTGTATCAAGAAGGGGATCTGGGAGCCGAGGCAGCGAGCTGGATGAAGGCACACGAGCAGCAATTTCAGCATGTGGACGCGGGTAAAAAGCAGTCATCAGCACCGATGGAAGGTCAGAATGACTATGACGAGTTAAAACGTATGAAAGGGTTTATTTACTCATTATATTTCTTTTTTATCGTTTTATCGATTTGGATGACTGTGTGGTTTTATTTTTGATGTCCAGACCAGCAGAACAAATTGAAAAAATCTATGAAGAATATTTTCAGGAAATCACTAAATATTTATATCGCCGGACGGGAAATATGGAAACAGCCAAGGACCTTGCACAGGACGTATTTATGAAGGCACTGCATGGATTGTCCTCCTTTAAGGGACATTCTAGTATGAAAACATGGCTTTATACCATTGCTTATCACACATTTGTGAATGATTATCGCCGAAAAGTAAAATGGACTTTTACAAACGTAGAGGAAATAGATTTCTTAGAGCAGCAGTCGTTCACGACACCAGAAGATCACATTGAAAAACAAGCTGATATAGAAAGGCTGTGGCATCATATTTATCAGCTGAAGGATTCCTACCGGGAGGTCCTTATTTTAAGAGATATTCAAGAATTGTCATATGAAGAAGTAGCTGAAATTTTGAATTGGACTTTATCTAAAGTCAAAACAACCCTTCATCGAGCCAGATTAGAGCTGAAGCGAATGCTACATTGTGAGGAGTTCAATAAATGAGCTGTTATTTGATTGAAGAATTGTTACCACTTTATATAGAGGGGGACACAAGTGCAGAAACAAATAAAATTGTTGCAGAGCACTTACAATCCTGCGAGAGCTGCCAACACCTTTATCACGAAATGAAAGAGCCAATAACTTTTATACAAACTCCTGATCTCATGCCATATATAGATGAAAAGGAAGAAAGAAGAAAATTCGAAAAGCGCTACTATGGCAAGCTGTTATATCGAGCAAGTATCGCGTTTTGTATAGGATATGTCGTGATGATCATTCTTTATTGGCTGAAATAAAAAACCCCCACCTGGTTTATCCAGTTGGGGGTTTTTTCTAGATTAGCTTAATTTTTCTTTCGCAATTTGAACTGCATCATAGAACGTTTTCAATTGCTCTTGAGGAATTTTCTTAAGCATTTGGTTGAAAACAAGTAATTCAGTAGAGCTGAATCCAAGACCTTTTGCAATTTTTGAATCAATCACAACGTTTCCTTTTTTGTCTAGAACAAGGGCATCACCAGCAAGATCAGCAATTCTGATCACTGATTTGAAAAGCTTTTCGAATTTAGCCGCTTCTTCTTTTGTAAGACCAAGTTCAACAGCTTTTGCTGCATCAAAAACCAATTTCCCTTTTTCGTTTTTAGTGATGCTTTCACTGAAAACGATTGTAAGAACAGCTGCGCGATCTAAGAATTTCTCAGCAGTCGCCGCTTCTTCTTCAGTTAGTCCAAGCTCAACAGCTTTTTTCACATCAAATGTGTAGTTGTTGTCTTCCTCAACAAATGAATTGATGAGAATGTTGATGACACGCTCGTTTTTCTCCAATAATTCTTTAATGATTTGCTGCTGTTCAAAAGGAATTCCTTTGAAAGTTGCAGCGCTTGCTTGCCCAGGAGCTACTGTTGTGAAAGTAAGAATGATAGCTAAAGCGAAAAATACAACAGAGCTGAGCGATTTGCTCAAAAACTTCTTCATGCTTCTTTTCTCTCCCTTTTCTGTTAAATTTTGTTGCAAGAAAAGCATACCATGAGAAACTTTGTGGAAGAATAGGAAAATTGTAACTTTCTGTTTGATTTTGGAGAACTATAAAAGTTCTTGTCGAAAAATGGAGGGGTTCAGATTGCTTACTTTTGTCAATTCTTCAAGATACGTTCTGTTTGCAAAATGGAGCTTTCATAGGTGATTTGTCTTGTTTTTACTCAAAATAAAAAGCCTTCTACATATAGAATGTAAAAGGCTTTTCACTAATTTTATGATTGCACGTTTAATTTTCTTTTTAATGTAAATCCTGTACCCATGAAAATCATGGCGAACACGATACTTAAACATATGCCCAGTATGTTTTTTTCAGCAAGAGATACCCCAATAAACGCCATACTGACAACTGCAAGTAATGCACATAATAATAGAAGCCATTTGATTTGTTTCATTTGTCTCCATCCCTTTTTTTAGAGTTAATATAAGTTTACAGAAAAACGATCGGCATTTAAAGGGGATTGTGATATAATATGAAAGTTATCTAATTATTTTAGGAGATGAAAATGTGAAACTTCGAAAAGACCTTCGCAACATCGCAATTATTGCCCACGTTGACCATGGTAAAACGACGCTTGTTGACCAATTGCTCCATCAAGCTGGTACTTTCCGTGCGAATGAAAATATCGCTGAGAGAGCCATGGATTCAAATGATTTAGAGCGAGAGCGCGGTATTACGATTTTAGCTAAAAATACTGCGATAAATTATAAAGATACACGCATTAATATTTTAGATACACCAGGACACGCCGATTTCGGTGGTGAAGTTGAGCGTATCATGAAAATGGTAGATGGTGTACTCCTTGTTGTGGATGCTTATGAAGGCTGTATGCCTCAAACACGCTTTGTGCTGAAAAAAGCACTTGAGCAAAACTTAACACCAATCGTTGTCGTCAATAAAATTGACCGCGACTTTGCTCGTCCGGCTGAAGTGGTCGATGAAGTGATTGACTTGTTCATTGAATTGGATGCAACAGAAGAACAGCTTGAGTTCCCAGTTGTCTATGCATCAGCAATCAATGGTACAGCAAGTAACGATGCGAGCAAGCAAGATGAAAACATGGAATCATTGTTTGAAGCCATTGTGAACCATATTCCTTGCCCAGTTGATAACCATGAAGAGCCGCTTCAATTCCAAGTGGCACTACTTGATTACAATGATTATGTTGGCAGAATTGGAATTGGCCGTGTATTCAGAGGAACAATGCAAGTAGGACAGCAGGTAGCCTTGATGAAAGTCGACGGCACTGTGAAACAATTCCGCGTGACAAAGATCTTTGGTTTCCAAGGGTTAAAACGAGTGGAAATCAACGAAGCGAAAGCGGGAGATCTTGTCGCTGTATCTGGAATGGAAGACATCAACGTAGGTGAAACGGTTTGTCCGGTAGAACACCAAGAAGCACTTCCAATCCTTCGTATTGATGAGCCGACACTTCAAATGACGTTTGTTGTAAACAACAGCCCATTTGCAGGCCGTGAAGGAAAATACGTGACATCACGTAAAATCGAAGAGCGTTTAGAGCAGCAGCTTCAAACAGACGTCAGTCTTCGTGTAGATCCAACTGATTCACCTGATGCTTGGGTTGTTTCTGGACGCGGAGAGCTTCACTTATCCATTCTCATTGAGAATATGAGACGTGAAGGTTTTGAATTACAAGTATCGAAGCCAGAAGTTATTGTAAAAGAAGTTGATGGTGTTCGATGTGAGCCTGTAGAGCGCGTTCAAATTGATGTACCAGAAGAGCATACTGGCTCTGTTATGGAATCAATGGGTGCAAGAAAAGGTGAAATGATTGACATGATCAACAATGGTAACGGTCAAGTTCGCCTGATCTTTACAGTGCCATCACGTGGTTTAATTGGATATACAACTGAATTTCTTTCATTAACTCGTGGTTTTGGTATTTTGAACCATACGTTTGACAGCTACCAGCCAATGCAGTCTGGTCAAGTTGGCGGACGCCGTCAAGGTGTACTTGTTTCAATGGAAACAGGTAAAGCGACTGCTTACGGAATCCAAGGTGTTGAAGAGCGCGGTGTGATCTTCGTTGAGCCAGGTACTGAAGTATACCAAGGGATGATTGTTGGGGAGCATAACCGTGAGAACGACCTTGTTGTAAACGTAAGCCGTATGAAACAACAAACAAACGTACGTTCAGCGACGAAAGATCAAACAGTTAGCATGAAAAAACCTCGCATTATGTCACTTGAGGAATCTCTTGAGTACTTGAATGAAGACGAATACTGTGAGGTTACACCTGAATCAATTCGTCTTAGAAAGAAAATTTTAGACAAAAACGAACGTGAGAAAGCAGCGAAGAAGAAAAAGCTAGCAGGATTATCTTAATTCCATGAAGAATTAAAAAGATAGAACCCTGAAAGATAAGGGGAGGGAATCTTTTTGAATGATCAGGAAGTAAGTGAAAATCTATCCTTTTTCGCGATGCTGTTTCGTGTCGATGAAAATCCGCAAACAGGGATGTGGCTCCTATATGGCACCATCCTTGTTTTAGCGATTATTGTTTTTAAGCTCGGCTTTGCAAGACGTTTACCGATTTTAAAAGCGCTCGTGATTTATTTGTTTTTGATTTTTGGCTGCACGTTTCTCACATTTCTAGGAATCTTCCTGCCAGTAGCGGAAGGCCTTGTTGTGGCAGCTGCCATTTTGATTATTTATAAAATACGGCTGCATCGTGCGAAAAAAGAAGGAACAGTCAATACGTAAAAAAAGACCTGAACATGTGTCAGGTCTTTTTTTATGTCTTTTGTTCTTTCTTTCCTTTTTTCTTCTTTTTCTCTTTTGTCGCAGGATCCTGATAAAGAGAGAATCTGCCAGTTTTGATGCGAGCTTCAGTCTTTATTTTAATGCGTTCTTGGCAGTCATCGCACATATATGTATGAATTGGCCGGTTTCTTAACCGTTTAGCAACAAGTGTATCATCATCAATGGTTTCAAGCTTTTCACATAATGAGCACTTCACTCTCATCATTTTCACCTCACTTTAATGCATTTATTATAGCATGTTTTCCAGTCACTTAAAATCAGCGTAGAAAAAGGCTTATATCACAGGAGATATAAGCCGTTCTCATTATTTCTTCTGATTCATATGATGGTTTGATTGGTCGTTCTGATTTTTTTCTAACTGTTTTTGATCTCGTTCTTTGAGCTGATTATTCGGATCATTTGTCGGATCCTTTTCGTTACGGTCGATCTCATTTTTCGGCATCTCAGGCATCACGCGGCCGACAATGGCAGCCAGTTCATCCATAATACCGCTTACAGGACGGCCTGCTTGAATTTCTTTGCCCATTTCTTTTAAACGGCTGACTGTATCCGGATCAGCAACTACAACAGCATTTGCACCTTCCGGGTCATTTCTCAGCGCTTTTGCAACTGAATATTTAATGGTTTCTACTTTGCTTCTATCTAAATCATCTTTTACATCAATACCAACAACAGCATAGCGGCCGATGACGATTGCCGTTGCATCATTGACATCTGCTACGTGCTCTGTCACATTGACAAGATGCTCCGCAACATCTGTGGATGGGCGGGCTTGATCTGTCTTTTTCTTCGATGAGTCAGACACCCTTACTAAGTGCTGGCGTCCATCTTGCTCATCCAGCGCCTCTGGCTTTTCCTGCTGCTGGCAAGCGCCTAACAGAATGATCGTTTGAATCATGAATAATGTCAAAAATAGTCGCATTTATATTCCCTCCTTCACAAACTGCATGATTTATTTTATTGTTGAATTAACCTTCTAACTTTATTCATGAAAACATATATTTTAACAATCGTTTTGGGAAAGACAAGGATGAATGAAACCCCGATCAGGAGGCGAAGGACCTGAGTAAAATTTATGTATTAGACACAAATGTGTTATTACAGGATCCGAATTCAATCTTTTCATTTGAAGACAACGAGGTCGTCATTCCGGCCGTTGTGTTAGAAGAAGTAGACTCGAAAAAGAGATACATGGACGAGGTTGGGCAAAACGCCCGGCGCGTCTCACGTTTAATCGACGGTTTGAGATCGAAAGGGAAACTGCATGAAAAAATTACACTAGAATCAAAAGGGACGCTGCGCATCGAGCTGAATCACCGCTCTTTCCATGAACTTCAAGAAATTTTTATTGAAAAAACGAACGATAATCGGATTTTAGCGGTCGCGAAAAATTTGAGCTTAGAGGAAGAAACAAAGCCTCACGGCCGGCCTGTCATTTTGGTCAGTAAGGATGTCTTAGTCAGGGTAAAGGCAGATGCTATAGGTCTCCAAGCAGAGGACTTCTTAAGTGACCGTGTGCTGCAAAACGAAGACATTGATAACGGCTATCATGAGCTCTATATTCCGACCGAGCAATTGAATACATTTTATAAGCAAAGTCAATTGCCGATAAAAGAAGTCACAAGTGCACCATTAAACCCTCATCAATTTGTCATTATGAAGGGGAATGAAGGCGGTTCTGCTTTAGGAATGCTTGATCAAAAAGCAGAGCATGTGAAACGGCTTATTTATGATCAAGAGCATGTTTGGGGAATCCGTCCGAAAAATGTTCAGCAGACGATGGCCCTAGAGCTGCTATTGCGACGTGATATTCCGCTTGTGACATTGATCGGAAAAGCGGGTACTGGTAAAACACTCCTTGCACTTGCTGCCGGATTAATGCAGACAGAGGATCTCGGCATGTTTAAAAAACTGATCGTAGCCCGTTCCATTGTCCCTGTTGGCAAGGATTTAGGCTACTTGCCAGGTGAAAAGGAAGAGAAACTCAGACCATGGATGCAGCCGATTTATGACAACCTGGAATTTTTATTTAATACAAAAAAACCTGGTGAACTTGATGCGATTTTGGCGGGAATTGGTTCTATTCAAGTGGAAGCTTTAACGTATATCCGTGGAAGAAGTATTCCTGATCAATTTATCATCATTGATGAGGCGCAGAATTTAACGAAACACGAGGTAAAAACATTATTAACGCGCGTCGGAGAGGGAAGTAAAATCGTGCTGATGGGGGACCCGGAGCAGATTGATCATCCTTATTTAGACAGCTTAAATAATGGGCTTACGTATGTCATTGAGCGGTTCAAAGGTCAGCAAATATCTGGACATGTCAAGCTTGTCAAAGGAGAAAGATCTGGACTTGCACAGCTTGCAGCTGATTTGCTGTAGTCCAGACCCTCTGTCTTATGTAATGATGAGCTCTTTGACACCTTTTATCGGCTGAGTGAGGTTGGACTGATCTGCGAAATAAACGTGGATTGGTCCTTCTTCAGTCATCGGCTTCCCATTTTGGCTGAAGTGTGCAATGCTTTCCATTGCCTGAGAAAGCGGAACAGCAACTGTCTCTGTTTCTGTGACAAATTCGCATGTGTCTGCATGTTCAAGCGGTTCTGCATTTTTCAGCATATCACCCAGCTTCATCCCGAAGCTGCCTGTGATGAGTCTTTCCTTTTCGTACTTCTTCTCTGTTTTTAAAGTGGGTGGAAGTGTTTGTCCTTCTCTGATCACCCGCTCTTGGTCAAGCTCCTGATCCAGCTGACTTTCTTCATTTGCCGTGCTTTTTTCAAAAAATGAATCCATTAAAAATTTGCGGTCATCAAAAATCCATACACTTGGATCAATGGTGATCTTGTACTTTACGTTCCCCTTAATTTGAATGATGCTCATGTTCAAGACAACCCCTTTCCAACATAAATTATAGAAGTTTTCGCCTGCTTTGTCACTTTCATAAACATGCTTTTCCTTGTACACACTAATCGTACATGAAAGATAGGGAGGATGTTGGGCATGGCATGTCGTGACAATGAAGAGCTTCAGCGATTTGTAGAAGAAGCAAAAAAAGTGGCCAAAGATGGCAAAGTAGCATCCTATATTCCCGCTCTCGCCAAAGCGGATCAGACGGATTTATCTGTGGCTGTGTACCATGTGAGTAATACTTGCCACTCGGCAGGAGATGTAGATAAACGCTTTACCCTGCAAAGTATTTCTAAAGTATTAGCCCTTGCGCTCGTGCTTTCAGAAGAAGGGCCAAAAAAAGTCTTTCAATTTGTTGGACAAGAGCCAACAGGTGACCCGTTTAATTCAATGATTAAGCTGGAAACAGCAAGTCCGAATAAGCCGCTGAATCCAATGATTAATGCAGGAGCGCTTGCAGTCACAAGCTTAATAAGAGGAGCGACTCCGCAAGATCAGCTGAACCGCCTGCTTGGCTTTATTAGAGAGCTCGCAAATGACAAAAGCATTACATACTGCAAAGAAACAGCCGCATCCGAATTTGAGACATCGATGATTAACCGGGCTATGTGCTATTATATGAAGCAATATCATATTATTAGAGGGAACGTAGAAGAGGTCATGGATGTGTATACGAAACAATGCGCCATCATGATGAACAGCTTAGATTTGGCGAAAATTGCTTGTGTTTTTTCATTAGATGGCAGACATCCAGAGACGGGCAAGCAAATTCTTTCAAAAGATGTCGCTAGAATTTGTAAAACCTTTATGGTGACGTGCGGCATGTATAATGCAAGCGGGGAATTTGCCATTAATATCGGCATACCTGCTAAAAGCGGTGTTTCAGGCGGGATTATGGGAGCGGCACCATATGATTTTGGGATCGGAATTTTCGGTCCTGCCCTGGATGAAAAAGGGAATAGTATTGCTGGGATTAAGCTGCTTGAGCTCATGAGTGAAAAATATGAGATGAGTATCTTTTAATGAGAAATGTCTTCTTTTTATTTTCACAAAGCGAACTGTACAAATCTGCTTGCAATTTTGGGCGTTTCGCTTTATGATAAATAGAAGAATTAGGTACTCGCCTGGGGAACGGAGGGATACTTTTGGCGTCAGAAATTTTAGTCGATCATCGGCAAAAAGCACTGGCTTTATTAAAATTGGATGCAGATAAAATTTTAAAATTGATCCAAGTGCAAATGGACAACTTAACGATGCCGCAATGTCCTCTTTATGAAGAGGTTTTAGATACTCAAATGTTCGGATTATCGAGAGAGATTGATTTTGCTGTCCGGCTTGGATTAGTTGATCAACATGAAGGCAAGAAACTACTCGATAAACTTGAGAGAGAGCTTTCCGCACTTCATGATGCGTTCACAAAAAAATAACGATTGAAAACTCAAACTTCCACAACATAAGTTTGAGTTTTTTTGTCCCCTATTTTCTTTTGATGGATTGACGGCAAACGGACTTGATTCTTTCATGAATGACGAACAATATAAAAGAGGTAAAACGGGATCAAACGGAGAAAATGTAGTAGAATAAGAACAGCTAAGAAGATATCAAGCAGTAGAAACAGACGTTAGGAAGAGGATTATATGTTAAAGAGAATGCTAAAATCGTATGACTACTCATTATTGTTCGCCATTATCTTAATCAGCGCATTTGGTTTGGTTATGGTGTATAGCTCAAGTATGATTACATCTGTTATCAGATACGATGCCGCGCCAGATAACTTTTTTAAGAAACAGCTCTTATTTATGATTGTTGGAGCAGTCATCTTGATCTTTACAGCATTAGTTCCATATCAGCTGTTTTCAAGTAAGAAATTCCAGATTGGTATGCTGCTGATTTCAGTTTTTTCCCTCATCTATGTGTACTTTGGCGGTCATATTGCAGGGAACGCAAGAAGCTGGATCAAATTAGGCCCTTTTAGTCTTCAGCCAGCTGAATTTGTAAAGATTGTCGTCATCATCTATCTTGCTGCGGTGTATGCCAAAAAGCAGCATTATATTGATCATATTTTAAGAGGTGTCACGCCTCCAATCGTGATTGTCTCTATCCTGTGCGGATTTATCATTTTGCAGCCAGACTATGGGACAGCCTTTATCATTGGCATGATTGCCCTTGCGATGATTTTATGCTCAGGATTTAGCGGCAAAACGCTTGCGAAGCTGCTGGCGCTATTTAGTGCAGTAATGGTCGTCGTGACCCCGTTTATTATTCTTTTTTGGGATAAAATTTTCACGCAAAATCGTCTCGGACGTTTTGAGAGTTTCCAAGATCCATTTAAAGATGCAGGGGCTACTGGGCATCAATTGATTAATTCATATTATGCGATTGGATCAGGCGGCTTTTTTGGACTCGGTCTAGGAGAAAGCGTTCAAAAGTACGGGTATCTTCCAGAACCGCACACAGACTTTATCATGGCAATTATCTCAGAAGAGCTTGGTTTTTTCGGCGTGTTTTTTGTTCTCGCTCTTCTTGGTTTCATCGTCGTGAAAGGTTTTTATATTGCGAGAAAGTGTGAAGATCCATTTGGAAGTTTGCTTGCAATAGGAATTTCCTCCATGATTGCGATCCAAACTTGTATCAATTTAGGCGGTGTTTCAGGTCTTATTCCAATTACTGGGGTGACACTTCCGTTTATCAGCTACGGGGGATCGTCTATCATTTTACTTAGCATCTGTATGGGAATGCTGCTGAATATCAGCATGTTTACTGAATATAAAGAGCGTTACAAAAAGAAAAAATCAATGAGCAAACCATCGGTTGAAAAAAATGGATTGCAGAAAACTTTGAATCTTTAGAAAACAAAAGTGTACAGTTTTCATTTCTTCCTTTATTATAGAGTACATATAAAATTTTAAGGGATATGGAGGAGTGAGAATGTCACAGAGAACAATTCAAAAGGTTCTAGTTGCAAACAGAGGGGAAATCGCTATCAGAGTCTTCAGGGCCTGTACGGAGCTCAATTTACGTACAGTGGCCATTTATTCCAAAGAAGACTCGGGCTCTTATCATCGCTATAAAGCTGATGAAGCATATCTAGTTGGAGAAGGGAAGAAACCGATTGATGCCTACCTCGATATCGAGGGGATCATCGAAATTGCAAAACGAAATGACGTGGATGCGATTCATCCAGGCTACGGATTTTTATCCGAAAACATTCATTTTGCAAGACGATGCGAAGAGGAAGGCATTCAATTTATCGGTCCAACTTCTCAGCATTTAGATATGTTTGGAGATAAAGTAAAGGCGAGAGATGAAGCGAAAAAAGCTGGTATTCCAGTCATTCCAGGAAGTGACGGACCAGTTGATTCGGTCGAAGAAGTCGAAAAATTCGGTGAAGAATACGGTTACCCGTTTATTATTAAAGCTTCACTAGGCGGCGGCGGCCGGGGTATGCGGATTGTCAGATCAAAAGAAGAGCTGAAGGAAGCCTATGACCGTGCGAAGTCAGAGGCAAAAGCTGCTTTTGGAAATGACGAAGTATACGTTGAAAAGCTGATTGAAAATCCAAAACATATTGAAGTGCAGGTGATTGGAGACAATCACGGCAATATCATTCATTTATATGAGCGTGACTGCTCTGTTCAAAGGCGGCATCAAAAGGTCATTGAAGTGGCGCCAAGTGTGTCTCTAACAGATCAATTGCGTGAAGATATTTGCGAAGCGGCTGTCCAGCTGGCCCAGAATGTATCGTATATTAATGCAGGGACTGTAGAATTCCTAGTTGCAAATGGAGAGTTTTACTTTATTGAAGTCAATCCAAGGGTGCAGGTAGAACACACGATCACAGAAATGATTACAGGTGTCGATATCGTTCAAACCCAAATTCTTGTTGCAAAGGGGCATAACCTTCACAGCAAAGAAGTTGGTATTCCAAAGCAAGAAGATATCTTTACACACGGCTTTGCCATTCAATCAAGGGTCACAACAGAAGATCCTTTAAATGACTTTATGCCAGACACAGGAAAAATTATGGCCTACCGCTCAGGTGGGGGATTTGGTGTACGTCTTGATACAGGGAACAGCTTCCAAGGTGCGGTCATTACACCTTATTACGACTCACTATTGGTCAAGCTGTCTACATGGGCGCTCACGTTTGATCAAGCGGCTGCTAAAATGGTTCGAAATTTACAAGAATTCAGGATTCGCGGAATTAAAACTAACATCCCATTTCTTGAAAATGTGGCTAAGCATGAGAAGTTCCTAAAAGGGGAGTACGATACATCGTTTATCGACTCAACGCCAGAGCTATTTAATTTCCCTAAGCAAAAAGACCGCGGAACGAAGATGTTGACTTATATTGGTAACGTTACCATTAATGGGTTCCCAGGTATTGCGGAGAAAAAGAAGCCTCATTTTGACAAGCCAGACGTTCCGAAGCTTCCTCTCAATCAAGAGATTCCGTCTGGGACAAAACAATTGTTAGATACGCATGGACCTGAGGGGCTTGCCAA
The DNA here is from genome assembly GCF_014250435.1 of Bacillus sp. PAMC28571. Taxonomy (NCBI): domain Bacteria; kingdom Bacillati; phylum Bacillota; class Bacilli; order Caryophanales; family Bacillaceae; genus Bacillus; species Bacillus sp. PAMC28571. Next base: position 1,212,149 of record NZ_CP060191.1, read on the forward strand.
CTGGGTGAAAGAACAAAATAACGTTCTTTTAACTGACACAACCTTTAGAGATGCGCATCAGTCTCTGCTTGCGACACGCTTTAGAACACATGATTTAAAGAAAGTTGCCCAGCCGACAGCAGGTTTATGGCCAGAGCTGTTTAGTATGGAAATGTGGGGCGGGGCTACATTTGATGTTGCGTACCGTTTCTTAAAAGAAGATCCTTGGGAACGATTGAAAGAGCTTCGTCAAGAAGTGCCAAACACGCTGTTCCAAATGCTTTTAAGATCATCAAACGCTGTCGGATATACAAACTATCCGGATAATGTGATCAAAGCATTTGTAAAAGAATCAGCCGAGGCAGGCATTGATGTGTTCCGTATTTTCGACAGCTTAAACTGGGTCAAAGGCATGACGCTTGCCATTGATTCTGTTCGGGAATCAGGCAAAGTGGCAGAGGCGGCGATTTGTTATACGGGGGATATTCTTGATCCATCTCGTCCAAAATATGATCTTGGGTACTATGTATCTCTTGCAAAAGAGCTTGAATCTGCCGGCGCACATATTTTAGGTATTAAAGATATGGCGGGGCTATTAAAACCTCAGGCAGCCTACGAGCTAGTCTCTGCTTTAAAATCTGAGCTTACGATCCCTATCCATCTTCATACGCATGATACGAGTGGAAATGGACTGTTCACCTATGCAAGAGCGATTGATGCAGGTGTTGATATTGTGGATGTTGCCGTCAGCTCTATGGCAGGACTCACATCGCAGCCAAGTGCAAGCTCACTTTATTATGCTTTAGATGGACATGAAAGAAAGCCAGACATGAACGTCCAATCTGTCGAACGCCTTTCTCAATACTGGGATTCCGTCAGAAAATACTATCATGAATTTGAAAGCGGCATGAATTCGCCTCATACAGAAATTTATGAGCATGAAATGCCTGGCGGTCAATATAGTAACTTGCAGCAGCAGGCGAAAGGTGTCGGTCTTGGCGAACGCTGGAATGAAGTAAAGGAAATGTACAGACGTGTGAATGACATGTTTGGTGATATTGTAAAGGTAACACCATCCTCTAAAGTAGTTGGAGATATGGCACTTTATATGGTGCAAAATGATCTAACAGAAGAAGATGTTTATGAAAAAGGCGCAACACTAGACTTCCCGGATTCTGTTGTGGAATTATTTAAAGGCTATTTAGGCCAGCCGCATGGCGGATTCCCAGAAAAGCTGCAAAAGCTGATTTTAAAAGGGGAAGAGCCTCTTACTGTCAGACCTGGTGAGAAGCTGAAGCCAGTGGACTTTGAAGACATTAAGAAGCAGTTCAAAGAATCTCATGACCTGACGTTAACAGAGCAAGACGCAATTGCGTATGCCTTATATCCGAAAGTCTTTTCTGAATTTGTCCAAACAGCAGAAAGCTATGGTGACATCTCTGTTCTTGATACACCAACGTTCTTCTACGGGATGAGGCTTGGAGAAGAGATTGAGGTAGAAATCGAAAAAGGAAAAACCCTGATTGTCAAACTCGTATCAATTGGTGAACCGAATCCAGATGCCACAAGAGTTCTTTACTTTGAGTTAAATGGCCAGCCGCGTGAAGTGGTGATTAAGGATGAAAGCATCAAATCCTCCGTTCAAGAAAAAATGAAGGCGGACCGTTCAAATCCAAATCACATCGCCGCATCGATGCCAGGCACTGTCATCAAAGTACTCGTGGAAAAAGGGCAGAAAATTTCACAAGGAGAGCATTTGATGATCAATGAAGCCATGAAAATGGAAACGACTGTACAAGCCCCATTTTCTGCGGTCGTAGATGAAATACATGTGACAAATGGAGAACCGATTCAAACCGGTGATCTATTAATTGTATTAAAGCCAGAATAAGAAGTGAGACACATCCACCGTGATGTGTCTTTTTTTTGAGCGCATTAAAATGTGCAGCAGCAAGTGAGAGTGATTACACTATAGAGTGAGGTGAAGAAGGTTGGACAACATTGTTGTGATTTGGTTTCGCCGGGATATGCGATTAGATGATCATATCGCCTTATCAAAAGCGATCACATATGCAAAAAAACACGAGTGCAAATTATTTGCTCTTTATCATCTAGATCCATTTTTTACTGAAATGGACCTCGATTTAAACAACGAACATTTTTTTCAAAACTTGGCGCATTTCGTCAAGGAAGCAAGAGAATCTCAAATGTATATTCACCTTCTCTATGGAGATGTCTTGCGTGCCTTTCAGCAAGTTATCGATGTGTATGACATCAAAGCTGTCTTTTTTAATGAAGATCAAGTGGGAATCGGTCAAAAGCGTGACCATCAAGTAACCGCTTTTTTAGAAAAGAAGGGCATTCATGTATCAAAATGGCAGGATACACACCTTCACGGGGCGCAAGATATTTTAAAAAGGGATGGCACTCATTATCAAGTGTTTACTCCATACTATCAATCATGGCGAAAGCAAGAGAAGCAGCCTGTGATAAAAGTTGACAAATCATTTCTCAATAGCGCTCATACGATTTGTGATGAGTCACTTTCATATAAAGGGAATGACAAACTGCGCAGTATAATCATGAGATGCTCAAGAAAATTTGATCAAATCGGCTCACGCAAAGCGATGAACACGCTGCATGACTTTATCCAAAAAAGACTAACACGTTACCATGAAAAACGAGATATGCCATCTGTTTTTGGAACGAGCAAGCTGTCACGTTTCTTAAAAACAGGGACCATCTCAATTCGAACGATCTTTCATGCGGTAGATGAGGAAGCACTGTTTGAAGACGAGGGCAGAGAAACCTTTATTAAAGAGCTGGCGTGGCGAGATTTTTACCATATGATTTATGCTCATTATCCAGAGATGAAAGAAAAAGAAATCAATTCAGTGTTTCAAGGGATGAAATGGAATGAAGATGAGACGCTGTTTGAAGCATGGTGTAAAGGTGAAACAGGCTTTCCTCTCGTTGATGCAGGGATGAGACAATTAAATGAGGAAGGCTGGATGCATAATCGTTTAAGAATGGTCACCGCCTCATTTTTAACAAAGGATTATTTGATTGATTGGAGAAAGGGAGAAGCGTATTTTGCAAAAAAGCTTGTGGATTATGATGAGGCTTCGAATATCGGAGGATTTCAGTGGGCAGCTTCTGTTGGGACAGATGCCGTGCCGTACTTCCGTATTTTTAACCCAACGACCCAGTCGAAGCGGTTTGATCCAAGCGGGGAATATATTAGAAAATATGTACCAGAGCTAGAGCATGTCGATGAAAAATGGATTCATGAACCAAGTAAAATGCCGACCGATGAACAACTGGAATCGAGCTGTGTGCTAGGTGATACATACCCGCTGCCAACAGTTGATCACCAGGAAAGACGCAAAAAGGCTATCTCGCTATTCGAAGAAGCAAAACAACAATAAAAAATCCCCCTCTCCACATGAAAGGGGGATACAATTCTTATCTAAATGGCTCTTTGTTTTCATATTTAAACCGGGCAATGAGTAAGCAGAAGTAGCATAGTACCCCAAACAAACAAGAAATAAAGAATGAATGAGCCAGCGCGTAACCAAGTGCAAGATGAGAATAAACAGACATCACACCTGAAATGGCTTGAAGTGTAATCAGAATGGCTGAAATGATCCATCCATAATACAGCTGCTTCTGTTCTTTATAATGTTTCATGGCATGGAACATAGCGACAAATATCCAGACGAATAAAAGAAGTGCTGCTGCTCGGTGAGACATTTGAACCCATTGATTAAAATACGTTGGAAGCGCACCGTCTTTTGAACAAAACGGGAAGACAGAACAAGCAAGGCTTGACTTTGTATGTCTCACATAAGCGCCCGTATATACCACGATATACGTATACGTGATCAACCCATAAATATGGAACTGCATTTTTTTGCCGATATGAAGCGGCTTCACAAGCTTTGTTTCAGATCTGGTTGCTTCAAAGACAAGAAGTGCAAGCAGTAATACTGAAGCAAATGAAATGAGTGAAATACCGAAGTGCAGTGCCATTACAAGTGCGTTAGAACCAAATACGACGGCAAGAGCTCCTAACAGCGCTTGAAGCATTAAGAATATAATGGACATGATGACCAAAAATTTGGTTTCACGGAATACTGGACTAATTTTTTTCCAGCATAAGACCGCCAGTGCCAGAACAAGAATGGTGGAAACCCCTGTTGACATGCGGTGACTCCATTCGATGATGGAAGCGGGGTTCATTTCAGGAAAGAAACGACCGTGGCAAAGGGGCCACTGTCTACCGCAGCCAAGACCCGAACCGGTTTTCGTCACAAGCGCACCGCCAATCAGTACGATCAGCATCACAAACGTTGTGATCACGCTCAATAGCCTTAAAGCAAATTTCATCAAATTATTTCACCTTCTCTAAAAAACTTCTGATGTAAATGAAAACCTCACATGCTCTCAAGTTTAAGCCAAATGCGTGTTCTGTTGCAATTCATAATGACCAAAGTTCACAAAAAAATGATATGTTAGTTCACAAAGTTTACAGATTTAGAGTGCTTGATCTTTCTTTGACAGTCTGATAGAAATAGAGGAGAGAATATTTCATTTTGCACCGCCTTCTGAAACACACATATATCCTAATAAATTCACGAAAAGTTCACAAATAACTTCAAGTTTGTCGTTTATTATTTAATAGGATGTTTTTTTACAGCTGTTTATCTTGTATGATAGAGTTGTAATGATTTTACGTGTCATTCGTTCGTTTGAAGGTTTGGGCAAGGGAGGTTATACACATTGGCAAATTCCAAAACAGCCGCGGAAGCAGCTATTCATGGACAAATAGAAGAAACAACAGCGTGGAAAGATTTTCTTGCTCTGATTAAAATGGGCATCGTCAATTCCAATTTCATTACGACATTTACTGGAATGTGGCTTGCTTTTTATTTTACAGATATGAGTTTTCTTGGAAATCTTGATATTGTGCTGTTAACAATGATTGGTTCTTCTCTTATTATTGCCGGTTCATGCGCAATTAATAATGCGTTTGACCGTGATATTGATATATTAATGGAAAGAACAAAAACAAGACCGACGGTTACAGGTAAAATTCAGCCGGGGCAAGCGTATGCATTTGGCATTCTGCTTGTTGTATTAGGACTCATTATGCTTCTGATGACAACCATTACATCAGCAGTGATTGGATTTATTGGAGTCTTTACTTATGCGGTTCTTTACACCATGTGGTCTAAACGCCACTACACCATCAATACAGTTATCGGAAGTGTATCTGGCGCGGTTCCGCCATTAATCGGCTGGACAGCTGTCACAGGTACAATCGACACAACAGCTTGGGTTTTGTTTATGATTATGTTCATTTGGCAAATCCCGCACTTCCTGTCACTTGCGATTAAGAAAACGGAAGATTACCGTAAGGCGGGCATTCCAATGCTGCCAGTTGTTTACGGCTTTGAAGTCACAAAACGCCAGATCATCATTTGGACAGCATGTCTTCTTCCGCTTCCATTTTTCTTAGGTGGATTAGGATGGCCGATTGTCGCACTTGGTACATTGCTTAATATTGGATGGCTTGTTATTGGCCTTATGGGCTTTAAAATGAAAGACATCATGAAGTGGTCAACGCTCATGTTCGTTTATTCATTAAACTACTTAACCATCTTTTTCGTAGCGATGATTATTATTACACTATTCTAGAGTGAAATACACTTTGATCACATCAAAACAATGGCTATATCTTATAACACAACATTTTCTAACAACTATGAAAGCCGCCTGATATTCAGTTCTATTTAGGCGGCTTTCTGTTTATACATAGATGGTATTTTGAGTAAAAACATCATTTTTTTATGAAAAGAGGAAATGTAAGTGCTTTTATAAGAGGCGGGGGTTATGCATGGGTGAGAAGTGATTTTATAAATAAGAGGTAAAAAGCGAAAGGCAAAGGAGATCAAGCAAAAGGGGTTGGGACAAATTATGATAAGAAAATGGCGTGTTTATTCACTGTTTCTCTTACTGACGCTCGTTTTGGCGGGCTGTGGTGAACCATACTTATCAACACTCAAGCCTGTTGGGGAAGTAGCAGATAAACAGTTTTTCCTAACGGTACTGAGTACACTCATTATGGTTCTTGTCGTCATTGTTGTATCGATCATTTTCTTTTACGTCATCATTAAATTCAAACGTTCTAAAGTGGGAGAAGATACGATTCCAAAGCAGGTGGAAGGGAACCGCAACCTGGAAATCACATGGACAGCGATTCCGATTCTTCTACTCATTATTCTCGTTGTACCTGTTGTGGCATACACGCTTGAACTAGGGGATACAAGCGCTATGGATAAGAAAAAACGAGATCCTGAAAAGACACTTGTTGTTAATGTAAGAGCCAGCTTATATTGGTGGGAATTTGAATACCCTGATTATGGGATTGTCACAAGTCAGGAATTGATCGTACCAACAGATCAAAAGGTATATTTTAAGCTGAAAGCGTCCGATGTCAAACACTCATTCTGGGTTCCATCGGCTGGCGGTAAAATTGATACAAACACAGATAATGAAAACAAATTTTATTTAACCTTTGACTCGAAACGAACGAAAGATGCAGGGGAATATTTCTACGGGAAATGTGCGGAGCTGTGCGGGCCGTCACATGCTTTAATGGACTTTAAAGTTAAAACGCTTTCTCAAGATGAGTTTTTAGGATGGACGAAAAAGATGGCTGATTACAAGAAGCCTGAATCCACAAAGGATCTCGCTTTAGAGGGTGAAAAGCTATTTAAAGAGAAAAATTGCTTAAGCTGTCACGCAGTAGAGCCTGGTGACGAACGGCCGGAAGCAGCAAGAACTGCACCAAACCTTGCGACCTTCGGAGAGCGGACGAAAGTAGCTGGAATTAAAGACATGAACAAAGAAAATGTGAAAGCATGGCTGAAAGATCCAGAAAGCTTTAAACCAGGTAATAAGATGACAGGAACGTACCCTAAATTAAATGACTCAGAAGCAGATGCACTTTACGAGTATTTAAAAGGTCTTAAAATCGAGTAACAACTAGAGCAGATATTCAAGAGGGTATGTGATCGATGTGAAGTTTTTGTTAAGAGCTCCCGAATATGTCTCTACAACCGAGAAGTCGTCATCTGTCAGACATAGTCTGCTTAAAGGATCGTGAAGAAAGACATCTATATGAAAAGGGGCAAATGGGAGATAAGAGGGGGATTTCATGGTGAGTACAATAGCTAAAAAGCGGGGGTTTGGCGCTGTCTTATGGGATTACTTGACAACGGTTGACCACAAAAAAATTGCCATATTATATTTAGTGGCAGGGGGATTTTTCTTTTTGGTTGGCGGCCTAGAAGCGATGTTTATCCGTATTCAGCTAGCCATCCCTGAAAATGATTTTGTCAGTGCAGGGGTTTACAATGAAATCATGACGATGCATGGAACGACAATGATTTTCCTTGCAGCTATGCCGCTGTTATTTGCATTAATGAATGCGGTAGTACCAATTCAAATTGGTGCACGTGACGTAGCATTTCCGTTTGTGAATTCACTTGGTTTTTGGTTATTCTTTTTCGGAGGAATTTTCTTAAACCTTGGATGGTTTATGGGCGGAGCACCTGATGCAGGCTGGACTGCATACGCTTCGCTCACGCTGAATTCAGAAGGTCATGGAATGGATTTCTACATTTTAGGTTTACAGATCGCGGGTATTGGTACGCTGATTGCAGGAATTAACTTTCTTGCAACGATTATTAATATGAGAGCGCCTGGTATGACGTATATGAGAATGCCGCTCTTTACTTGGACGACATTTGTCGCCTCCGCACTTATTTTATTCGCATTCCCTCCGCTGACAGCAGGGCTTGCGATGCTGATGCTTGATAGAATGTTTGACACGAGCTTTTTCAATCCAGAGCTTGGAGGAAATACAATCATCTGGGAGCATTTGTTCTGGATTTTCGGACACCCGGAAGTATATATCTTGATCCTGCCGGCATTCGGAATCTTCTCTGAGATCATTCCGGTGTTTGCAAGAAAAAGATTGTTTGGTTACTCGTCCATGGTGTTCGCTACTGTATTGATTGGTTTCCTTGGATTCATGGTGTGGGCGCATCACATGTTCACTACGGGGCTTGGACCTATCGCCAATGCGATCTTTGCTGTAGCGACCATGGCAATTGCGGTGCCAACAGGAATTAAAGTATTCAACTGGCTGCTCACGATATGGGGCGGTAATGTGAAGTTTACAACGCCGATGCTTTATTCTGTTGCCTTTATTCCGTCGTTCTTACTTGGCGGGGTAACTGGGGTCATGCTTGCAGCAGCTGCAGCGGATTATCAGTTCCATGATACGTATTTTGTTGTCGCGCATTTCCATTACGTCATTATCGGCGGGGTTGTATTCGGTATTCTAGCAGGTGTGCATTACTGGTGGCCGAAGATGTTTGGAAAAATACTGAATGAGAAGCTTGGGAAAATTGGCTTTGTGCTGTTTTTCGTCGGTTTCCATTTAACTTTCTTTATCCAGCATTTTCTCGGTTTATGGGGCATGCCGCGCCGGGTCTTTACATTCCTGCCAGGTCAGGGTCTCGAGCTTGGGAACTTAGTCAGTACGATTGGAGCACTGTTTATGTTTGTAGCTGTTGTGATCATGCTGATTAACATCATCTGGACAACAGCAAAAGGAGAGCGGGTATCGAGCGATCCTTGGGGAGATGGAAGAACACTTGAATGGGCAGTTTCTTCGCCTCCGCCAGAATACAACTTTAAACAGCTGCCGCTTGTGAGAGGACTAGATCCATTATGGATTGAAAAAATGGATGGTAAAAAAGGAATGACAGCATCTGAACCGCTCGATGATATTCACATGCCGAATAACTCCATTTTGCCTGTCATTATCTCATTCGGTCTATTTGTGTCAGCGTTTGGTTTCATGTATCGTCAAGAGCACAGCTGGGGGCTTCCGGTGATCTTCATTGGTCTTGGTATTACGTTTGCGACTATGCTCGTTAGGTCTTTGAAAGATGATCATGGATACCATATTCACAAAGAAGATTTGACTGACGACGATGATAAAGGGGTGAAAGCATAATGGAACCACAAAAAATGACGGCGGAAACCTTTCCGGCTTCTCCTGAGAAAGCCACGTTAGAAGGGAAGAATAAGTTTGTCGGGTTCTGGCTGTTTCTTGGAGGAGAAACCGTTCTGTTTGCATCGCTTTTCGCCACGTATTTGGCGCTGAAAAACTCAAATGCAGGCGGAGCAAAAACAACTGATATGTTTGACCTCACACTTGTCTTTATTGCCACAATGCTTCTATTAACGAGCAGTTTAACGAGTGTGTATGCCATGTATCATATGAAAAACTTTGCCTTTAAAAAGATGCAGCTTTGGCTTGGTATCACGGTCCTTTTAGGTGCTGGATTTTTAGGGGTTGAGATTTATGAGTTTTATCACTACGTGCATGCGTATGAATTTACGATTACCAGCTCAGCTCTTGGTTCTTCCTTCTATACACTTGTAGGAACTCACGGAGCTCACGTCGCCTTCGGACTTTGCTGGATTACCGCTCTCATGATTCGAAATATGAGACGCGGACTCGATTTATACAATGCACCGAAATATTATGTGGCAAGTCTCTATTGGCACTTCATTGATGTTGTGTGGGTCTTCATCTTTACCGTTGTATATTTAATGGGAATGGTGGGATAAGAATGGGAAATAAAAACACAAATCAGTCCAAAGTCGACCTTGTATATCGTAAAAAGAAAAATGCCGAAGAAATGAAGCATCAGCTCATTTCTTTCGGCTTGATGATTGGATTAACATTTGTTGCGTTTTTAACGATCGCCTCAGAAGACGTTGGAAATTGGTTCGCTGTACCGTTTATTTTACTGCTTGCAGGCATTCAGGTGGCTTTTCAGCTTTATTATTTTATGCACATGAACCAAAAAGGGCATGAAACACCCGCCTTGTTTCTATACTCAGGTGTGTTTGTTGCGTTTATTACCGTATTAGCCTTTTTGACCATTATATGGTGGTAAACCCGCTTTGCCCTTGAAGGAGGCGCAGCAATGGAGAACTTAGAAATATTCGGATTTCGGGCATTATGGAGCCCTTATTATTTGACTTGTATTGTGATAGCAGCTGCTCTTTATCTGCTTCTTGTGACAAAGGGGAAGCACCGTGCGACGGTGAAAGAGAAAACGTTATTTCTGACGGGGCTTGTTCTGTTATATGCTGTGAAAGGGAGCCCAATTGATTTAATGGGGCATATTATGTTTAGTGCACATATGGCGCAAATGGCAGTGCTCTATTTAGTCATCCCGCCTCTCCTTATTACAGGATTGCCTGCAGCCATCTGGGAGCGGATCATTCAAACACCAGGTATTCAAGCCGTTTTCCGTTTGTTTTCCAAGCCTTTAATTGCACTGCTTGGGTTTAACGGCTTGTTTTCGCTGTATCACATTCCGCTTGTGTTTGATTTTGTGAAAACAGATCCGTTTTACCACGCATTGATGACGGTTGTTATTTTTATCGCTGCCTTTTTCATGTGGTGGCCGCTTGTCCATAAAGTTCAAAGTCTGCCGCAGATCACAGGCATTTTGAAGCTTGGATATATCATGGCAGACGGGATATTGATGACTCCGGCCTGTGCACTCATCATGTTTAGTGAGGCGCCGATCTATGCAACCTATTCTGATGCAGGTGCATGGATACAAGCACTGCATTTATGTGTGCCAAGTGATATGCTGGCAGGTCTTGCTCTCACTGGCCCTGATATGTTCCACACTTTGCCGCTGCTAGAGGATCAGCAGCTAGGTGCCATTTTGATGAAAATTATTCAGGAGATTGTGTACGGCTCTATTCTTGCTGTTGTCTTCTTTGACTGGGCAAGAAAAGAAAGAGCAAAAGATGCCGTACCAGATGCGCTTATTCCGAAATATGAATAAAAAAGCACAGCCGACTGGCTGTGCTTTCATCTTAGAAAAAGGGCTAAAAGATCATTTTAGCCTTGTTTTATGCTTCAGCCGTCATGGCTTCTAGTTTTTCCTTCAGCTGTGCAAGTGTTTTTTTGCTTGATTGGATGAGAGACTTAGGGAATTCTTCGCCTTCGCCATATTCAACGCCATGTGGATAATAGTGTTTTCCAAGTAATGGTGTTAGAAGCTGGATGTGTGCCTTTTTGGAACCGACATCTCCTTCAGTGGCGTAGCCGGAAATTCGTAAATAAAAGGTTCCCTCTACCATGCTGTACTTTCTGTCGTACGTCACACGCTCATAATCCCATTGATCGGCTCGTACAAATCCTTCACTTTCCATAATGAAATCTAATTTATTTAAGTCAGCTGATACCTCTTCAATCCCCGTACCTTCAAACTTCACCCAAAACCCCTCCTTATAAAATTTCCCTTTACTGACAATCATAGTATGAAAGCGTTAAACTTTCAACTGTGAAAGGTATGTTCTTTTATAAGCTGGTTACAGTAATAAAGAAAATAACGTATGGAGGAATCAACGTGAAAACAAAAAAAATCAAAGATATTATGACAAAAAAAGTAGTGACATGTCAGCAGGATGACAATACGTATGAAGCAGCAGTCAAAATGAGAGATGCTGACATCGGTGCCATTCCAGTAGTTGACGGAGATCAGCTCGTTGGAATAGTGACAGACCGTGACCTTGTGCTTAGAGGCATTGCAGAAAAAAAGCCAAATTCACAGGAAGTGGGCTCGCTGATGACAAAGGAAGTACTAACAGCTGAAGAAGATGCAACGCTTGAAGAAATTGTCCGGCTCATGTCAGAGCATCAGCTCCGCCGCATTCCCGTTGTGAAAAACGGCGCATTAACAGGGATTGTCGCTCTTGGAGATTTATCAGTCGAAGATTTATCAAATGATCGCGCGGGAGATGCACTGACAGAAATCTCTCAACAGGATCAAGATCATGGACAAGGATTTCTTCATTAAGAGGGGCATATTTTAAATTCGTGTTAAATAGGCTGTATTGTCGTTGATAAATGGAGCAAGTTTTGTTTAAATGACAGTAGAAGGTACTTTTTGTACCTTGCCAATTTAACGGAGGTGTTTATTTGAAAACTGTGCTCAAAACACTCCTCATCCTCCTGATTATATCTGGAACGTACGTTCTGTTTATTCAATATGGATCTTCACCAGAAAAAGAAAACAGCAATGAACCGAAGGTGTCTAATGAAGAAACATCTAGCGATAAGCCGATCAATATCCCGAAAAAGGGGCTCATGTCCTTTATGGGGAAATCTTCAAACGAGGTGCTTAAACAGCTGGGAGAACCAGATCGCATTGATCCTTCCGCATATGATTATGACTGGTGGATTTACAACCAATCGAAGAAGCACTATATTCAAGTAGGGGTAAAGGATAGTAAAGTGGTGACCTTGTTTGCAACAGGAGACGGACTGAATGTAGAACCATTTAAAATCGGTCAAGCCACGAGTGAAGTATTTAAGAAAACACAAATTGCACCTTACATTCATGTAGAGGATGAACAAAATTCATACCGCTTTGAATTCTCAGAAGATGATATGAATACAAGACCCACTGTGAAAGTGGGAGATGATGTGTATGTTCAGCTTTACATGGATAAGTTTGAAAGCACCCTTTCAAGTATCAGGGCCTTCAACGCAGATACATTTGTGAAACAAAAGCCGTATGAGGTCGTCTACCGAGGTCAATTGGTAGAACCTGAGCCGATATCGGGCGAAAAGTGGAAAGATATCGAAACATCCAGTCAAAAACAAATTTTTGATATGACCAATATTATCCGCCATAAGTACAACCTGCCGATCTTAAAGTGGGATGATGAAACCTCTGAAGTGGCCTTCATGCATAGTGAGGACATGAAAGAGAATCATTATTTCTCCCATGAATCTAAAAAATACGGTACGCTGAAAGACCGGTTAGAAAGAGGCGAGGTGGGCTTTCAGCTCGCAGGTGAAAACATTGCCTATAACTATGTCGATGGACCTGCAGCGGTAGAGGGCTGGCTCAATAGTGAAGGTCACAGGAAGGCGTTATTAAATAAAGATTACACGCATCTTGGCGTAGGGGTGAAAGAAAAATATTACACCCAGAATTTCATCAAGAAATCATCTTAAACGAAAGCAGCTGCATAAGTCGCAGCTGTTTTTTTGATGTTTAAAAAGAGGCTCACCAAAATAGATGGTGGTGTATATAGTATAGTAGGCATTTGTATGGGGGGGTGAGGATATGACAAACAAGCAAAAACAAACATCCATTGATGAATTTAAACAATTCGTCAGACGCCATCCGAAGTTAATTCAAGAAGTGCAAACGCAAGAAAAAAGCTGGCAAAGTGTCTATGAGAATTGGGTCATGTTTGGTGAGGAAGATGAGATGTGGTCACCTTACCGGCAATCGAAATCTGAAGACGCTAAAGAAGAAAAAGCCTCTAAGCCAAGTGAAGCAGGAAAAGCTGATTTTATGTCTAAAATGGTTTCTGCTGTGAAAAAAATGGACGCTGATCAAATGAATGAACAGATTAACAAAATGAGCCAGTCTATTTCCTCTTTACAAAGCTTACTCGGCCAATTTTCATCCAATGGTTCAAAGAAAGGTTCATCTGGAGGCAGTCAGCACCCATTCTCCTTCAGGAAAGATTAAGTGAAAGGGGATGCTTCTGGTGCGAAAAGAAGTACAGGAATTTGTCATGGCCGAAGAGGAGCGAATCAAATTCATAAGGCAGCGTCCTATCTGGTACAGACAGCTGACGCGACATCCTGAAAATCTAACGTCCTTTGAATTAGATAAAATGAACTTTTACGAAAAAACCATTCCTCATCGTGTGAGTCAGTTGAGCAATAGCGTCCAAATGGCTGAAATGATGATTCAAATGTTCCAAGCAATGCGCAATCAAAATGGAGCCGGTTGAGGCTTTTTTTGAGTTGATTAAGATGTCTATTTCCTGAGCATCCTATAAAAGTAGATGAAAGGAGAATCAGATGATGAAATGGATGCTGTCAATAGGCGCATTGCTTTTTCTTGTCACCGGGTGTCAAAGTCAACATGGAGAAGAGCAAGTGATTAAGCATGACCGAGCAGTACCAGTCATGCAGCAAGCCCAAAGCGAAATGAAGCAGCAAGGCTTTTTGAAATACAAAGTGCAAGGGTCGTCTGTCTATATAGAAAGTACACTTCAAGATTTTCATCTTCAGCCAGAGCGTCTGAAAAAGAACGAGAAGGCGGGATATTTTACAGTGTATGTAGACGGGAAACGTGCAGGGAATGAGTATACCGCGGCATTTGTGGTCAAGCATCTTTCAAAAGGAAAGCATAAAATGACTGTTGTGCTGAATTCCCGTCATCCAGAATATAAACAGAAAAGAGAAACATGGGATGTATTTGTCACGTAAAAGCATTTTCTGATCCATAGGTTTCGTGGTAAACTATGAATTGGAGGTGCAACATTTATGTATGCGACAATCGAATCTGTGGAGCTCCAAGAGGAAGCAAATCAATTGGCTGCCATGATTCTTCAGTCGGAGGAGGCTGAACATTACCGCAACTGCTTTAAGCGTCTCCAGCAAGACGAAGAAGCCCAACAAATTATTGCCCATTTTACAAAAGTAAAAGAGCAGTATGAGGATGTGCAGCGGTTCGGCAAATATCATCCGGACTATAGAACGATCTCAAAGGAAATGCGTGAGGTCAAAAGAAAGCTAGATCTTCACGATACAGTGGTTGATTTCAAAAAAGCAGAAACAGCGATTCAATCCATCTTAGATGAGATTAGTATTGAAATCGGTCAAGCTGTATCAGCATATATTAAAGTTCCAACAGGGAACCCATATTTTGATGGTCTATCATCATGCGGCGGTGGCTGTGGATCAGGTGGCAGCTGCGGCTGTAAAGTATCTTGACGAGACTTGAATGTCTCGTCTTTTACATAATGAATGAAAAGAATTGAAAAGCGGCAGGTGAAAAGATGGAAACCAAACGTCAAGGGATGGTCGTCTGGCTGCATTCGTTAAAGCAGTCAAAAGCGCTAAGAAAATTCGGGAATGTTCACTATATTTCAAGGAAAATGAAATATGCGGTGATCTATTGTGATATGGATGATCTTGAGCGCCATATGGCTAAACTCAGCTCGTTACCATTTGTGAAACGTGTTGAGCCTTCATATAAACCTTTTATTAAATTAGAGTACGAATCCAAATTGGACAAAGCAAAAGAGTATGATTATAAGGTGGGCTTTTAAAGACACAAAAAAATCCCCGCGGCATCACCCGCGGGGTCCTTCTATTCTTAATGATTCATTAAGGAGAAGGCAAAGGGAGAGGAGAAACCGGAGGAAGAACTTATGGGGAAACGTAAGTCTTCTCCGCGGTTGGCAACAGCACCACATCAGATGCTGTTATAAGTAGTATGACCCCGTATTTCTTGATCTATACATAGAAAATGAATGAATATCATTGCATTGTTCCTTGAGGAGTGATGTGGTAAGATAATGTTGAATTTTTTGTCATAAACAATGACGAATAGAAGCAAGTAGAAAAAGTGGTGGAAAAATGAGAGTCATCTCTGGAACGAGAAAAGGCCGCACACTTAAAGCGGTACCAGGTCAATCAACAAGACCGACGACAGATAAAGTTAAAGAATCAATATTTAATATGATTGGCCCGTATTTTGATGGCGGATGGGCTCTTGATTTATTTGCAGGAAGCGGTGGTTTAGGGATTGAAGCGCTTTCTAGAGGATTCGATCATTGCATATTTGTTGATCGAGATATAAAGGCGATTCAGACGATTAAAGGAAACCTGAATCAATTGTCGCTAATGGATCAAAGTGAAGTGTTTCGAAATGAAGCAAAGCGTGCACTTGCAGCTGTTGTGAAACGAGAGGAATCCTTTCAAGCCATTTTCCTTGATCCGCCCTATAAAGATCAACAGCTAAAAGCACTTCTTGAAATGATTGACGAGCACGCCTTGTTAACAGATGACGGCGTGATCGTGTGTGAGCATGATAGAGATGTGAAGCTGCCAGAAGAAGCAGGGCAGCTCCACATCACAAGACAGGAACTGTACGGATTGACTGGTATTACGATCTATAGAAAGCGGGGAAATTAGCATGGGGAACATAGCCGTTTGTCCGGGCAGCTTCGATCCAGTTACATTGGGGCATTTGGATATCATCAAAAGAGGTGCAAAGATTTTTGATGAAGTGTATGTATGTGTACTAAATAATTCATCTAAAAAACCGTTATTTACTGTTGAAGAACGGTGTGAGCTTATTCGCCAAGCAACAAAGGAGCTGCCAAATATCAAAGTTGAATCGTTTCACGGCCTGCTTGTTGATTATGCGAAGCAAAAAGAAGCCAAAGTTATTTTACGCGGACTAAGAGCTGTGACGGACTTTGAGTATGAGATGCAAGGCACCTCAATGAACAAAGTGTTAGACGATGAAATTGAAACGTTTTTTATGATGACCAACAATCAATATTCCTTCTTAAGCTCCAGCATTGTCAAAGAAGTAGCGAAATATCATGGGGCAGTCAACGATCTTGTACCAAAAGAGGTAGAAGCAGCGCTGAAGGAAAAATTTAATGGATGAGTGCACCCGGCACTCATCCATTTTTTAATTTCCGATAGTATAGCGCGATATACACTATCATACTGCAAAGTGTGATGAATGGACCGGCTTTCACAAGCTGATTCCAAAGCACGCTGCTGAACATGACGACCTGCTGGCTTGCATCAAAGGCACCCGCTGGGAGAGCCATGTCTGATCGAGAGACATAAAGAGGCTTGAATAATAAAAAGGCAAAAACAGCTGCATAAATTCCGTGAAGCAAACGGGCGAAGAAGAACGGTTTAAAGCGGATATCGGTTGCCGCTAAAATGCCGGCGACTTGGGCTTGAACAGAAAACCCGCTGAATCCTAAAATAAAGCTGACGACAATGGTTTTAGCGAGAAGGGTGACTTCCTGTGACCCCGTCATCTGGCTTCCTAATGTGATTTCAAATAAACCGGCAATCATGGCAAGGTCTAATTCTGGCGGAAGATGCATCGTTTGCAGCATATATCCGAGCCCGATGGATAAAAGGTCTGTCACATGGACAACTGACAGCATTTTGCTAAACACAGAAAATAAGATAATAAAACCGCCAATCATAAAGAGTGTTTGGACTGATGACATGACTGCATCACTTAAAATTTGGCCGAGCGGTCTTTTCTCTGCGAGTCTTGCTGTATGAAGAGCATTGAATGCCTCTTTAAACGGCGGGAATAAAAACTTCTTTCGGCTTCTTAGGTGTGCATCATGCCGCGCTTTATATCCCCTCATCGTCACACCAACAGCGAGATTCCCTAAATAATGTGCGCTGGCCAATACAATGCCTAAAGCTGGGTGATGAAAAAAACCAACAGCCACCGCACCGAAAATAAACAATGGATTCGATGAATTTGTAAAGGAAACGAGACGCTCTGCTTCGATTCTCGTCAGCTGTCTTTCCTGTCTGAGTCTTGTTGTTAATTTTGCACCAGAAGGAAAACCTGAAGCCATTCCCATAGCCAGTACAAATCCGCCTACACCCGGCACCCGGAAGATGGGGCGCATAAATGGCTCTAATAATACCCCGACAAATCTGACAATCCCAAAACTAATTAATAGCTCGGACAAAATAAAAAAAGGAAGCAATGATGGAAATACAACCTCCCACCACATTGCAAGTCCATTTTTCGATGCTTGCAAAGAGGCTTGTGGGTGTGTAATCACAGTGGCTGTTAAGAAAATAAAAAAAGCAGCGATGAACAGAGTGTTCCATTTTTTCATGGAGATTTCGCCCCTTGCCGTTATGATCTATTGGCGAGCTCGTGATTATAGAAAAAGAAACTAGCCGAGCCTGTCTTCTATTACTATACGAGCAGTAGGGGCATGTTTAGACCTATAGATTCGTATATATGCATAGAAAGAGGAGGGTGGATTTTCATGAAGCGACCGATCATCGGGCTTGCACTAGGCTCCGGGGGTGCGAGGGGAATGGCGCATATCGGGGTTTTGTCTAGTCTTGAGAAGCAAGGGATACAGGTAGGTATGATCGCTGGAAGCAGTATTGGCGCACTTGTTGGGAGCTTTTATGCGGCAGGACAAGACGTAGAAAAAATGAAAAAACTTGCACTTGTCTTCAGAAGAAAGTATTATGCTGACTATACACTGCCGAAAATCGGTCTTTTAAAAGGAAATCGAATTTTGCAGCTGATTCACACGTTTACATATGGGAAAAAATTCGAAGAGTTAAGAATGCCCCTTGCGGTGGTTGCCTGTGACCTCGAGACAGGGGAAAAGGTTGTGTTTAAAGAAGGGTCTGTCTCACAAGCAGTCAGAGCAAGCATCAGCATTCCAGGCGTGTTTGTTCCTCACGAAATGGGCGGCAGACAGCTAGTGGATGGAGCGGTTGTTGACCGCATTCCTGTGTCTGTTTTAAAAGAAATGGGCGCAGACCTTATTATCGCCTCTGATGTATCTAGGGTGAAAAAAACCGAAAAGGCGACGAGATTATCGGATGTGATTATGCAAAGTTTGGACATCCTTCAAAATGAATTGGTCCGTCATCAAACCATTCATGCAGATCTCATGATTCGGCCGAGGCTTGAAACATTTAGCTCCAGTTCATTCACTCAGGTTCAGGAGATGATTGAGGCTGGTGAGCTCGCCGCTGACCAATTAACAGGTAAACTGAAAGATGTCATTGATAAATGGGAGTGTTAATCGAATGAAAAAATTGAATATTCGCTGGCTCAGCTTTTTTATCGTTGTTCTTGTCTTATTTGGCTTAACTTTTGTCAAACTGCCGTATTACGTGACAAAGCCGGGTGATGCAACAGAGATTGCCCCTCACATTCAAGTGGATGGTGGATACGGCGAGAAGGGCAGCTTCTCTCTTATGACGATAAAAGTAGGCCCAGCCAATCCGTATACGTATTTGCTTGCGAAAATGAATAAATATGACGAGATCGTCCCAGAAGAAAATATTAAAGCGGACGGAGAGTCGGATGAAGATTATATGAAAAGACAGCTTCAGCTGATGAAAAGCTCTCAAGAAAATGCCATGATTGCAGCGTATACAAAAGCAGGCAAAAAAGTAGATTATACGTTTAATGGGGTATATGCGAGCTACGTCATGAAAGGCATGCCTGCTTACGGCAAAATTGAAGTAGGCGACCGGATTAAAAGCGTTGATGGCAAGACGTATGATTCTGCTGATAAAATGGTGTCGTATATCAGCCGGCAAAAAGCTGGTACATCTGTCCGTTTTGTCCTTGAACGCAACGGCAAGGATATCACGCAGAAAGTGAAGTTGAAGCCTTTTAAAGAAGAGCCGAATCGAGTCGGAATTGGCGTATCTTTATTTACAGACCGAAATGTGAAAGTGTCGCCTTCTATTAAAGTGGATATTGAAAATATCGGCGGCCCGTCGGCAGGTTTAATGATGTCACTTGAAATTTATAATCAGCTGACAAAAGAAGACGAAACACATGGCTATGCGATTGCAGGGACTGGAACGATAGACGCTGATGGTACGGTCGGGCCAATTGGCGGAATAGATCAAAAGGTTGTTGCAGCAGATAAAGCAGGAAAAGATATCTTCTTTGCACCAAATGATAAAGGTGATCCAAATTCAGACTACAAAAATGCAGTGAAAACAGCGAAAGATATTAAAAGTAATATGAAAATCGTTCCTGTGGACACTATGCAGGACGCACTGAACTATTTAAACAAGTTAAAAGAGAAAGCATCTTAAGTGAAAAAAGAGCAGCCTTAGGCTGCTCTCAGCGTGTAGACAAACCCTCGCATTCGGTGTCAGGTCTCTGCGCCGGTACTCACGAATGTCAAATTCGCTCCGTTCCGGTGCTCGCCCTTCCTAGACTTCAAAGGTTTTCTATCACGCTGAAAAGAAGACAAAGGGATAAAATAAAGATCATTTTAGCCCTTTGTCAACAATCAGAGAGCAGCCTTCATCAAAGGCTGCTCTTTTTATCGAGATTGGAAGAGACCAGTCTCTTCATCATAGCGGATCGGTGAGGTTTTAAATTCTGCTTCTGTTAACTTTGTTTGCATTGGTTCGCTGATGGGAAGGCTGAAGACGCGGGAAGCGCGAATGTCAAGATCAAGGGCAGGATGTGAAAAGGAAGACAGCTTGCTGACAAGCGGTACGTCCAATTCCTTTTTGACAAGAGATAAGTATTGCTGACCTTTCTTTGACATACCAAGTAAACGAATGTATGGCGCGTGTTTCTCCTTTAGCAGCTCATGCATAACAGTTTTCTTCACCCTCATTAAAAGGTGCGTATTCATCCGCTGCAGCCTTGTCCACGTATATCGTTTTGTTTTCACAAGTGATAGATATTCCTCGTAGGTGGACGCATGTGTGATCGCCTTTTGCATGCGGTGTTCGATGCCTTCTTCAATTTCATAGATGCCTTCTAATTCTGCTGTATCCATTGTGTGAAACACATGTTTTAAGAAGCTGAAATAGTCTTCTTGCGTATGTAAAAGACCATAAGAAGACTTATAGTCATGTAATTGCTTAAGCGAAGCTTCCGGGAGATAAGAGGCGACAGTTTCAAATGACCCGTTCTCTTTTAAGGCTTTTCGGATGCTTGTCGCGCTTGCGATTTTCTGATGTTTAGGAAGCTCTTGATCATGGTAACCGGATGCAATTCTTTGAGAGGTAAAGGGCTCTATGTGAGGAGATCTCTCTAAGATGGCTTTGACATAGTGGAAGCCTAAAATGTTATTGGGCTTAGACAGGTCCAGTAAGTGTTTAGGATCAATGATCTTTTGAAACGCAGCGGCAGAGGCTGCCGGATAACTAAGCCCTTCTTTGACCTTTGCTTTTGTGAAAAGATCAATTTCTTCTTTTTTTTCATGCCAAGCGTGAGCTGTTCGCTCAAATGTTTTAATGTCCCCATCCTCGCTTCCGAAAAAAAGGGAGCGGCATTTTAAAGCGTCTAAAATGGACACAGCGCCATTTGCAAAAGTTTCTGCCTTTTGCACTGCATAGATGTATGGAAGCTCACATACGATGTCTACACCGTTTTGCAATGCCATTTTTGTACGTGCCCATTTGGAGACGATAGCAGGTTCTCCGCGCTGGAGGAAAGATCCGCTCATGACGGCAATGGCTACATCTGAGGAGGTATGTGTTTTCGCCTGGCGAACATGATAGGCATGTCCATAATGAAATGGATTGTACTCGACAACGACTCCTGTTGCTTTCAATAGATGTTCCGCCTTTCTTGCTATGGTTAAATGGTCTATGCTACAGTAGCATAAGGGAAAAATGAAGCCCATTTTTTTCAGTGTAGGCATTCCGTGAACTGATGTCAAACAACGCTCTAACATCACAAAGGACTGTAAAGAAAAAATATTGACAAATAGCATGATGAAAGCTATAATCATGTTTGTTGCTCTTAGAGGTGATACAATTGAAATGGACAGTTTATCAGTTACATCAAAAAGCTAAAAACAGCTTCGATTTTCATGAGACGGTTGACTTAAATGAACTTACTAGCCTTCATTCAGATATACGTCGCATTTCACCAGTAGAGGTGAAAGGGACTGGAGTGATCGAATCAAAGCAAGTCGCATTTGATTTAACCATCACAGGTGAAATGACATTGCCTTGTTCAAGAACGCTTGTTGATGTAAATTATCCATTTGCGATTTCAACGAAAGAACTATTTGTACTTCATAAGACAGACGATATAGAAGATGAAGACGTATCTGTTGTAGAAGACGATATCATCGACTTAACGCCTATAGTCAAGGAAGAAATTCTTCTTGAAGTGCCGATGCAAATCTTTTGCGACCAAACAGACGTAAAAGGTGCTGCACCACAGGAAGGGAATGACTGGGCGGTCATTTCGGAAGATGCACATCAAAACCGAATTGATCCGCGTCTGGAAGGCTTGAAGAAGCTCTTAGAAGAAAATAATGAATCTTAACTCTTTAAGGAGGTGGGAATAATGGCTGTACCTTTTAGAAGAACTTCTAAAATGAAAAAAAGATTGCGTCGTACGCATTTCAAACTACAAGTACCTGGTATGGTAGCTTGCCCAGAATGCGGTGAAATGAAAATTTCTCATCGTGTCTGCAAATCTTGCGGAACATACAAAGGCAAAGACGTAAAAAGCAACTAATGCTTGATAAAAAAGCGTAAGGGAATTTTCCCTTGCGTTTTTTTATTTGTCTATTTTTTAGGTTTCTCTCCTGCAAATAGTCTATCTACTCTAGTAAGCGCATATGATGTGGTATTCAGATTCAGGGGGGATGATCAATTGACGATTACAAGGCAGGACGCATGGACGCAAGATGAAGATTTACTTTTAGCAGAAGTCGTCTTAAGACACATTCGAGATGGAGGAACGCAGCTTTCCGCATTTGAAGAAGTCGGAAAAGCGTTGTCAAGAACGGCTGCAGCATGTGGATTCAGGTGGAATTCATACGTCAGAAAACAATATCAGGCAGGCATTGAGCTGGCGAAAAAACAGCGGAAAGAACTGCGTAAGAAGATTGGAATTCATTCCTCGGGTTTACCACAAAATACGTTAACGATAGAAGAAAAGGCAACTTCAGTTCAGGCTGAATTGACCTTGCGAGAAGTGATTCAGTTCTTAGAGCAGCTTGAAAAAGAACCTGCTGGCTCTGCTGATTTACGCGAAGAATTAGCGGACACGCAGCATCAACTGAAGTCGCTCACGGAGGAAAATGAACACTTGAAGCGGCAATTAAAAATGACAGAAGAAGATTACCGGGCACTCATTGGGATTGTTGAAAGAGTCAAACAGAATATCAACTTAAAAGAATATGCTAAATAAGAAAGCGCCCCTCACAGAGAAAGGAGGGGCGTTTTGCCATCAGTATTAAGCAGATTCACCTGTATTTTTTTGAATATGGGCAGGTTCCCAGATGAGTGGATTTTCACCTTTATCGCGTTCCATATCATATTTGACCGCTTCAAAGCCCATTTTATCCCAAAAACCGGCGGATTTGACGCGTGGATTGGTCCGGATTGGCAATCCGAAAGATTTGGCAAAATCAACAAGTGCCTCGCCATACCCTTTACGCTGATACCCAGGAAGCACTTCCAGCTTCCACAGCTCTAAATAATCATGATTGTGGTCAAAGTACGTTGTCGTCGAGCCGTCCACTTGATAAAGGCTCATACGTGCGACCAGCTTATCTCCAAAATAAATCCCGTAAAATGGAGAGTTGCTGTCATTTTCAATCATATTACTTTCAAGGTCTTCAAGCATGGATAGTTCTTGTATACCATATTCCTTAAATTGTTTAAATTCCTCTAAAGTTTTGTAATTGATTAGAAGTCGTTTTACTTGTGTCATATGATCTTCCCCCTTACACACATAATGTCGACAGTGATGTCATTGAAGGCGTTTTCATCCCATCCGCCTTAAAAAGTTTTTACACTTATTATTATAGTTTTTAAATTAAAAAAATTCAATCGCGGCGCGCTATCTGCTTTTTGCATCGCGGCTTGAAACTGTTAAAATGGTTGATATGATGAAGTAAACAGAAAAAGGGAAGTGCGGCAGTTGAACATTGGAATCATTGGCGGCGGTGCGATTGGTCTGCTTTGTGCCAGTTATTTATCACAGCATCATGACATCACTGTTTTGACAAGAAGAAAAGAACAAGCAGAGGAGATTCGAACATCAGGAATTAAGCGAACGGTAAAAGGAGAGACATTCCGGGCGTCTGCGGAGGCAAGGGCAGGGATTACAGGAGTATTTGATCTGCTGATTGTGACAGTGAAATATCACCATCTGCAAGAGGTGCTTGATGAACTATCGACATTACCTCGTCAGCGAATCTTATTTTTACAGAATGGAATGGCCCACTTATTAGATTTAGAAAAATGGGACACGTCGCATTCGATATATATAGGTGTCGTAGAGCACGGCGCCATGAAGGTATCAGACCATGCAGTGAACCATACAGGGATCGGTGTCATAAAGTGGGGAGCTTTTCATCCTGAGGATACAGATGATGTGAGAAATGCTTTGAATGAAACGCCAGCCCATTTTCAGATGATTTATACGGATGAATGGAAAAGAGTGCTGGAAGAAAAACTGCTAGTTAATGTTTGCATTAACCCGCTCACGGCTTTATTGCATGTGAAAAATGGAGAATTGATCGCAAATCCTGCATATGAATACATGATGAAATGTGCATTTGAAGAAGCATTGTCCATTCTAGGTCTGGCTGAAGAAGAGCGTCTCTGGTCACACGTCGTTTCAATTTGTAAAAAAACGGCCGCCAATCAATCGTCAATGCTTCAAGATATCGTCAAAGGCCGTGAAACCGAAAGAAAAGCCATCGTTGGCTATCTTTTAAAAAAGGCTCAAGCTCAAGAGATTCTGGCGCCACATCTTACTTTCTTTAATCGAAGCTTGGAAGTATTGGAAAAAAAGCAAACAAAATCTTTTGAGTGAGCTCATTTACATGCTATACTTTTTTCGGGAAACTAACTATTTATTGAAGAAAGGAAGTTCTAAACATGCAATTGACTGAACTTTCCATCCGAAGTCAGAATTTATTCATACGTGATTATATAGAAGAAAAAAAAGAGATGACTGCTTTTTTTGATTATGATATACATTCTGAAGACACATGGAAAAAAAGATACGACGATCTCATGGAAATGAGCTTCCCGCGCGAGGCTTTAGCGGATTATATGAGCGCATACCACGCAAAGTTTGAATCGGCAGCGATGCGTCAGAACATTGAAAAGATCCGTGATGAACGGAGTGTCATGGTGGTTGGAGGACAGCAGGCAGGCTTACTGGCAGGACCGCTTTATACCATACATAAAATCATATCCATTATTCAGTTCGCAAAAGAAAAAGAATCAGCGCTTGGCGTTCCTGTGATTCCAGTCTTTTGGGTAGCAGGTGAGGATCATGACGTAGATGAAATTAATTTTGTCTACACATCCGGCGAAAAAGGTCCAGTCAAGCAAAAGCTGCCATTACATAACGTCAAAAAAACTGCGGCCAAAAGAACACCTCTGCATCAAGAAAAAACAGAAAAATGGCTCCGCGATGTGTTTTCAACGTATGAAGAATCTGCGTATACTAATGACTTGCTTGATCAGCTTCTTCGATGTTTACGCAAATCACAAACGTTTACTGATTTCTTTGAATGGATTGTATGCGACCTTTTTGAAGAAGATGGACTGCTTCTATTTAATTCAGGAGACTTAGGCGTCAAACCACTTGAGCGTACGTTATTCAAGCACATTGTCGAGACAAATGATGCAGTCACAGCTCGTTTGAATGAAACGCAGGCTGCCATGAAACGAGCGGGATATCAGCCGATCATTGAAGCTGGTGACAATCAGGCGAACCTGTTTTACGAATATGATGAAGAGCGCTTCCTTATTGAAAAAGAAAACGGCCAGTTTTCTATATCAGAAGTGGGGCTTACGTGGACAAAAGAAGAGCTTTTGCAGGAAATTGAGGAGCACCCAGAACGGTTCAGCAACAATGTGGTGACGCGTCCCTTAATGCAGGAAACCCTTCTCCCAACACTTGCTTTTATGGCAGGACACGGTGAAGTCAACTATTGGGGAGAACTGAAAGGAATCTTTGAGCATTTTGAATTAAAGATGGCACCCGTTCTTCCAAGACTGCACGTGACCATTCTTGAAAGGCACATCGATAAGAAGCTGCCGGTCAGAGAACTTTCTCTAGAAGAAGTGCTCACAAACGGAGTAAAAGAAAAGAAAGAGGCTCACTTTGAGCAAAGCCTTCCAGACAGCTTTGTTCAAGCCGTTGATCAAGCGAAACGTGAATTAGCGAATGCTCATGGTGTATTGAGGCAAGAAGCACTGAAGGTTGAACCAAACTTCGAGCAGCTGCTAGATAAAAATGCCAAATTTATCGAAGATCAGCTTCAATTTGTTTATCAAAAGGTGGCGCAGCGTGTGGAAGAGAAGGAAGGATATATCCTTCGAGATTTTGAACGGATTGAAAACAGCTTAAAACCATTAGATGCCCCGCAAGAAAGAATTTGGAATATCATGTACTTTTTAAACAAATATGGTCCAGAATTCTTCAAAACGTTCAAAAATCTGCCATTTTCATTTCAAAACAAGCAGCAAATTGTCAAACTTTGAAATAAAGTTTTAATGAACCCTGACTAGTTCAGGGTTTTTTTTTATGTAGAAACAGTGTAAAATAAGTTTTGTGGAGAGAAGTGGTGGATAGTGGAGAGTAAGGGTGAGAAAGTGGGGCTCTGATTATCATGTTCATGGGTGAATACCAACATACGATTGATACAAAAGGGCGCATGATCATCCCTGCTAAATTTAGAGACGGTCTCGGAGAACAGTTTGTGCTGACGAGAGGGCTTGATCAATGTTTATTTGGCTACCCTATGAGTGAGTGGAAACTAATTGAAGAGAAACTCAAAGCACTGCCGCTAACGAAAAAAGATGCACGTGCGTTTACCCGGTTCTTCTTCTCCGGCGCAGTTGAATGCGATCTGGACAAGCAGGGGCGCATTAACATCGCATCAAACCTACTCCAATATGCAAAACTCGAAAAAGAATGTGTGGTCATCGGCGTTTCAAATCGAATTGAGTTGTGGAGTAAGTCGATCTGGGAACAATATACAGAAGAGCAAGAAGATTCTTTTGCTGAAATTGCTGAAAACATGATTGGGTTTGATATATAATAATCCCTTGTGCAGCAAGCTTTCTACACATTCATTTCTATTTGAAAAAGGTGGGACCATAACATCATGTTTCAACATGAGACAGTATTATTAAAAGAAACAGTTGACGGTTTAAACGTCAAAGAAGACGGTACATATGTAGACTGCACGCTGGGCGGAGCAGGTCATAGCTCATATTTACTATCTCAACTATCAGAAAAAGGTACATTGATTGGATTTGACCAAGACGATGCTGCACTGGATCATGCACGAGAGAAGCTCGCGGATTCAAAAGCGAACATTCTTTTCATAAAGAGCAACTTCCGATATTTAAAAGAACGTCTGAATGAACAAGGCATTACAAGCGTAGACGGTGTGATTTTTGACCTTGGGGTTTCATCTCCTCAGCTCGACACACCAGAGAGAGGCTTTAGTTATCACCATGATGCACCTCTTGACATGCGAATGGATCAAACAGCCGCATTGTCGGCAAAACAAGTGGTGAATGAATGGCCATTTGAAGATCTAGTTCGGATTTTCTACAAATATGGGGAAGAAAAATTCAGCAAGCAAATCGCACGCAAAATTGAAGAAGCTAGAAAAAAAGCGCCAATTGAAACAACAGGTGAGCTTGTCGACATTATCAAAGAAGGAATTCCCGCACCTGCAAGACGAACAGGCGGACATCCAGCAAAAAGAGTGTTTCAAGCGATCCGAATTGCTGTCAATGATGAATTAAAAGTTTTTGAAGAAGCACTAGAACAAGCAATAGAGTTACTCAATCCGAAGGGGAGAATTTCTGTCATTACATTCCATTCACTTGAAGACCGGATTTGTAAAAGTACATTTAAAGAAATGTCTTCTCTTCCAGAACTTCCGCACGGACTACCAGTGATTCCAGAAGGACTTGAACCAAAGCTGAAGCTGATCACGAGAAAACCAATCGTTGCATCAGAACAAGAGCTGGAACATAACAACCGTGCCCGTTCAGCGAAGCTCCGAATTGCAGAAAAAAAGTAAAACGACACCATAGATGATGATAAAAAGGAGGTTTCTTATGAGTAATTTGGCTTACCAAAGAGAAGTAAAACAATATCAAACAGAGCAGCAAGGCCAATCGGTTGTTATTAAAAGAAGAGGTTCTATCACACTTGGTGAAAAAATCTTACTTGTCATGTTTGTCATGGCTCTTATGTGCAGCTCCATTCTCATCATTTCTAAAGCCTTTGCTGTCTATCACGCCAATATCGAGGTGCAGAAATTAGAGCAGCAAGTATCTTTAGAATCGAAGAAGATCACTGAGCTTCAAAAGGAAAAAGACTTGCTGAGTGAACCGGAGAGAGTCATTGATACTGCGAAAAAAGCTGGCTTAAGCATTTCGAAAGATGTTAAGAAGGTCGATTAAGATGGCGATGCCTAAAAAGAATAAAATGATGAACAGAGGCGCGGCAATTGCGAGTATTTGCTTCGCCCTGTTTTTCTTTATCATCCTTGCACGTTTTATTTATATTCAGATTACAGGAACGGTCGATGGCCAAGTGTTAGCTGCAAAGGCAAATGAACAATATCAATCGAAGAAAACACTTGAAGCGAAAAGAGGGTCTATTTTAGACCGAAATGGGAATGTAATTGCCGAGGATACGTCTGTCTATAAGCTCATTGCGATCATGAGCAAGAAAATGACGGTCGATCCAAAGCACCCAATGCATGTCGTTGACAAAGAAAAGACAGCAAAAGAGCTGTCAAAAGTCATTGATATGAGTGAAAGCGAAATTTTAAAGCGTCTGAATACAAAAGATGCGTTCCAAGTGGAGTTTGGTAAAGCTGGGAAAGACATCAGTTTTTCAACAAAGGAAAAAATTGAAAAGCTAAAGCTTCCAGGGATCGCATTTGAAAAAGACACGAAGCGATATTATCCAAACGGCATGTTTGCGTCGAATCTGATCGGTTATGCAAGATTAGATGAGGCAACGAAGGACATGTCAGGCGCGATGGGACTTGAGAAGGCACTGAACAAATTTTTAAAAGAAAAAGACGGCTATGTGACATATAACAGTGACAGAAGCGGATGGGCTCTTCCAAATAGTAAAGAAGACATTGTCGCTCCGAAGGATGGAAAAAATGTCACGCTGACCATCGATCAAAAAATCCAAGCGTTCCTTGAAGAAAGTATGACGCAGGTTGCCAAAAAATATAAACCGAAGAAAATCATTGCCACAGTCGTTGACCCAAAAACGGGAAAGGTGCTCGCGATGGGACAGCGGCCAAGCTTTAATTTAAATGAATTAGACATTACGAATTATAACAATGATGTCATTTCATATGCGTTTGAACCAGGTTCAACGATGAAAATCTTTACACTTGCTGCGGCAATCCAAGAAGGGGTCTATCAAGGCAATGATAAATATCAATCTGGTACTTATAAAGTAGGAGGCGGCCTTGTAAGAGATCACAACAATGGAAATGGCTGGGGAAAAATTGACTTTCATGAAGGGGTTCTCCGTTCGTCTAACGTAGCTTTTGCAAAGCTGGCAAAAGAAAAATTAGGCTTCACGCGCTACGAACAATATTTGCAGAAGTTCCATTTCTATGACAAAACAGGTATTGACTTACCGAACGAAGCGTCTAGTAAAATCAATTACAGATACGAATATGACAAAGCATCGACGGCTTACGGTCAAGCGTCTGCCATTACACCGATTCAACAAATCGAAGCAGCGACAGCGATAGCAAACGGCGGAACGATGATGAAGCCATATGTCATTGATCATATTACAGACCCGAACACAAACAAAACGATTTTACAGCACGAACCAACAGTAGCTGGAAAACCAATTTCCTCTGATACAGCAAAGCAAGTCCGTGACATTTTAGGTGAGGTGGTTTCCTCGAAGATTGGAACAGGCCAGCCTTACCAAATCAAAGGATTTGATGTTGCTGGGAAAACAGGAACAGGACAAATTGGCGGTGCCGGCGGTTATCTCAAAGGAAGAAACGATTACGTCTTTTCATTTATGGGAATGGCGCCAAAAGATGATCCGAAGCTGCTCGTTTATGTAGCTGTACAGCAGCCGCAGCTGTCTGATACAGAAACTGGCTCTGCCCCAGTTGCACAAATCTTTAACCCAGTGATGAAAAATAGTCTGCTATATTTAAATATTGCACCAACAAAAACAGACGATAAAAAATCAGGCGAACAAAAAGTGAAACAAGAAACAATGCCTTCATTCTTAGATTTAGAAGTGAAGCAGGCGGAAACAGAAGCCCAAAACAAAAACTTAACGCCTGTTGTCATCGGTGACGGTCTCTCCATTAAACGACAGTGGCCAAGTGCAGGCTCTGAATTCTCTGAAAGCCAGAAAGTTTTCTTGAAAACTGCAGGAAAAACGATAAAAATGCCTGATATGACAGGCTGGTCGAGACGGGAAGTCCTTCAATATGCATCCATTTCCGGTGTGCATATCGAAACAAAAGGACAAGGATATGCTGTCAAACAAAGTGTGAAAAATGGAGCGGAGATTTCAGATAAAGTCGTCACTGTGACATTTAAAAGCCCGAATTAACTGCAAAACCTAGCAAACCACTTGCTAGGTTTTTTCTTTTGCCGGCGGGATAGACGAGAC
Source organism: Bacillus sp. PAMC28571 (assembly GCF_014250435.1). Lineage (NCBI taxonomy): Bacteria > Bacillati > Bacillota > Bacilli > Caryophanales > Bacillaceae > Bacillus > Bacillus sp. PAMC28571. Next base: position 1,242,490 of record NZ_CP060191.1, read on the forward strand.
GTTCTACATAAGGACGGGCCTGCATATGATGGAAACAAGCCATATGTATGTAAGGAGTGAACCGGGCGTGCGAGTATCAAGTGTAACAGTGAGAAAACGATTGCTTTTCGTGCTGCTGTTTGGGGTGATCATTTTTTTCATCATAGATACTAGATTAGGATATGTACAGTTTATTATGGGCGAGAAGCTCACAAGCTTAGCAAAAGATTCATGGAGCCGGAATCTCCCGTTCGAACCAGAAAGGGGAGATATTTTGGACCGAAATGGGGTAGAGCTTGCGACGAACAAAAGTGCCCCATCTATATTGGTCGTCCCGCGGCAAATTAAAGATCCCGCAGAAACAAGCAAAAAACTGGCGGCAGTACTGAATATGTCTGAAGAGAAAGCGTACAAGCACGTCACAAAGAAAACATCCATCGAACGAATTTCTCCAGAAGGCAGAAAAGTATCTCATGAAAAAGCAAAAGAAGTCAGAGAGCTTGATTTAGATGGCGTTTATGTTGCGGAAGACAGCATCAGACACTATCCGTTTGGCAGTTTTCTTTCTCATGTGCTGGGCTTCGCTGGAATTGATAATCAAGGGTTACTTGGACTGGAAGCCTATTATGATGATGACCTAAAAGGTGAAAAAGGCTCTGTCAAGTTCTATTCCGATGCAAAAGGGCAGAAAATGCCAGATGAAGCAGATGATTATACACCACCTAAAGATGGTCTTGATATGAAGTTAACTGTCGATGCGAAGGTGCAAACCATTATAGAACGGGAATTAGACAATGCGCAGGCAAAATATAACCCAGATGGGATGATTGCAATTGCGATGAACCCGAAGAACGGTGAAGTGCTTGGGATGTCGAGCAGACCGGATTTTGATCCAGCGGATTATCAATCAGTTGACTCGAAAGTGTTTAACCGAAATCTACCGGTGTGGAGCACATATGAGCCAGGTTCGACGTTTAAAATTATTACGCTTGCAGCAGCACTAGAAGAGAAAAAAGTCAATTTAAAACGAGATCATTTTTTTGACAGCGGTTCTGTGACAGTTGATGGTGCAAGACTTAGGTGCTGGAAAAAAGGCGGCCACGGATCACAGTCATTTTTAGAAGTGGTTCAAAACTCCTGTAACCCCGGTTTTGTTGAACTAGGCGACCGTCTAGGAAAGGATAAATTATTTTCCTATATTAAAAATTTCGGATTTGGTCAAAAAACAGGAATCGATCTTCAAGGGGAAGGGCGAGGCATTTTGTTCCCGCTGGACCGGGTTGGCCCTGTAGAGCAGGCGACAACTGCCTTTGGTCAAGGTGTATCTGTTACGCCGATACAGCAAGTAGCTGCCGTAGCAGCTGCGGTAAATGGCGGAACACTTTACACGCCGTACATCGCAAAAGAATGGATAGATCCAATCACAAAAGAGGTAGTGAAAAAGCAATCACCGATTGCCAAAAAGAAAGTGATTTCAGCAGAAACATCCAAAGAAATCAGATATGCGCTTGAAAGTGTAGTCGCTCAAGGAACTGGCCGAAATGCATTTGTTGAAGGATATCGAGTTGGCGGAAAAACAGGGACAGCACAGAAGGTAAAAGACGGCAAGTACATGGAAAATAACCACATTGTGTCATTTATCGGGTTTGCGCCTGCTGATGATCCGAGTATCGTTGTATATGTGGCTGTAGATAACCCGAAAGGCACTATTCAATTTGGCGGGACAGTTGCTGCACCAATTGTGGGTCATATTATGCGGGACAGCCTGCCTGAGATGGGTGTGAAAAAAAGAAAAGGACAAATTGAAAAGAAGTACCAGTGGCTGGACACAAAAACCATTGAAGTACCGAATCTTGTAGGGGGATCTGTTTCAGACCTTGAATCCTTACTGATTAACCTTAAGATCGATGCTTCTGGAACTGGCAGTAAAGTGGTGAAGCAATCGCCTGCTGCCGGGACAAAAGTCAAAGAAGGCTCCACCATCAGATTATACTTAAACGATGAATAATAAAGAATGAACAGAGGGTAGCCGCACTCATTCGGCTGCCTCTTTTTGTTGAAAGAGAAGTTCTGTTTGAAAAAAAGAGCCTAAAGTGTGTTTTTTCCAAGAGAAACTTAAGGAATACGCTGGATGTATCCTTTTTTTTACGATAAAATATAGACTGTGTGTTTTTTTCGCAAGACATGCACGTGAACGAATTTGAGAGGTTTGATATGAAATGAAATTACAAGAACTCCTTACATACTTTAAAAGTGAAAACAACGAATTAATAAACGAAAATCCTGATATCACTTCCATCGAAATGGATTCTAGAGAGGTGAAAAAAGGAAGCCTTTTTGTCTGTATAAAAGGCTATACAGTAGATGGACACGATTATGCTGAAAAAGCGGTGAAAAGCGGGGCTGCAGCGATTGTAGCAGAACACCCTCTTAACATAACAGATGTACCAGTCATTATTGTGAAACACTCTCAAAGAGCTCTTGCAAGAATAGCTGATGCGTTTTACGAACAGCCAACTCATAAGCTGAATCTCATCGGGATCACAGGCACAAACGGAAAAACTTCCACAACACACATGATTGAACAAATGATGAGAAAAGCCGAAAAGAAAACAGGCTTAATCGGTACGATGTATATGAAGGTGAATGACGACATTCTCGATGTGAAAAACACCACACCTGAAAGTGTCACACTTCAGAAAACTTTTAAACAGATGCTTGACCAAGATGTAGACACAGCCATTATGGAAGTATCATCACATGCACTGCATCTTGGCAGGGTACATGGATGTGATTATGATATTGCCGTTTTCACAAACCTTTCTCAGGATCATCTTGATTACCACAATACAATGGAAGAATATAAACATGCGAAAAGCTTGCTATTCTCACAGCTTGGCAGTGCCTTTCATCACGATAAGCCGAAGCATGCGATTTTAAATGCAGATGATGACGCTTCGAGTTATTATGAAAAAGTGACAGCTGCTGAAGTCATGACATATGGCTTAGAGCAAAAAGCAGATGTAATGGCAAAGAATATTCAAATCAAACCGAAGGGAACTCAATTTGATTTGATCACTCCAATTGGCACAAAAAATGTGACAGTTGCCCTCATCGGTAAGTTTAATGTGTACAACATCCTAGCAGCTGTATCAGTAGGGATCGTATCTGGCTTAACATTTGAAACGATTGTAAGTGCTATTGAAGAGCTGGAGGGAGTCAAAGGCCGATTTGAACTTGTGAACTGTGATCAAGATTTCCCTGTTATCGTCGATTACGCCCATACACCTGACAGCTTAGAAAATGTCCTGACAACGTGTAGAGAATTAACAGAGGGCAAAATTTTCTGTGTGATAGGCTGCGGCGGCGATCGTGATAAAACAAAGCGTCCTCAAATGGCCCAAATCGCTGTGAAGTATGCAGATGAACCTGTATTTACATCAGACAACCCAAGAAGCGAAGATCCTTCAGTTATTTTGAAGGATATGGAAAATGGGGTGCCAGACGCATATTATCATAGTTTTGTGAATCGCAAACAAGCCATCTTTTTTGCAATTGCCAATGCGAAAAAAGGCGATACAGTCTTAATAGCGGGTAAAGGTCATGAGACATATCAAATCGTCGGCGATCAAGTTTACGATTTTGATGATGCAAAGGTTGCTATGGACGCTATTTTAGATCTAAACAAATCTTAAAATGATGAAAAGAGTGTAATGAAATGAAGCATTTTGTACAAAAACAACATACGAAGAACGCGAATGAATACCTTAATAATGAATGTGATTTTCTGATGGAAAACGGCTTTGGAAATTCGGAAGGAGTAAAGAACGATGCTTGAACAGGTGATATTGTTTACAATCATAATGGGATTTTTAATCAGTGTTCTTTTATCCCCGATTTTTATTCCGTTTTTAAGAAGGCTTAAATTTGGTCAAAGTATTAGAGAAGAAGGACCACAGTCTCACCAAAAGAAATCAGGTACTCCGACAATGGGCGGAATTATGATTATCTTTTCTATTACCATTACAACGATTGTGATGATCAACAAATTTTCTGAGATTAGTCCAGAAATGTTTTTATTGTTATTTGTCACGCTTGGCTACGGTCTATTAGGGTTTTTAGATGATTATATTAAAGTAGCGATGAAACGAAACCTAGGTTTAACATCGAAACAGAAATTAATTGGTCAAATTGTGATCGCAGTGATTTTTTATGCAGTCTTCCATTATTATCAGTTTGCAACGACGATTCGCATTCCAGGAACAGATGTGAGCTTCGATTTAGGATGGGCTTACTTTATCCTTGTCGTTTTCATGCTTGTCGGAGGTTCTAATGCCGTGAACTTAACGGATGGACTGGATGGTCTATTATCTGGAACCGCGGCTATTGCCTTTGGAGCCTTTGCTATATTGGCTTGGAATCAATCACAGTACGATGTAGCGATCTTTTCAGTAGCTGTTGCTGGAGCCGTTCTTGGGTTTCTTGTGTTTAACGCGCATCCTGCAAAAGTATTTATGGGTGATACAGGGTCGCTTGCTTTAGGCGGAGCGATTGTAGCAATTGCGATTTTAACAAAGCTTGAAATTTTACTTGTCATTATTGGAGGAGTATTTGTTGTCGAAACGTTATCCGTTATTCTTCAAGTGATCTCCTTTAAAACAACTGGAAAAAGAATCTTTAAGATGAGTCCGCTTCACCACCACTATGAGTTAGTTGGCTGGTCTGAGTGGAGAGTAGTTGTCACCTTCTGGACAGCTGGTTTATTACTTGCTGTTTTAGGAATTTACATCGAGGTGTGGTTATAATTGAATAAGATGCAAATGTTAAAAAACGAACATGTATTAGTATTAGGTCTTGCAAAAAGCGGATATGCGGCAGCTTCAATTCTTCATGAGCATGGAGTAAATGTCATAGTAAATGACCAAAAGCCGTTTGAAGAAAATGAACCTGCTCAGCTTCTTTCTGAAAAGGGGATTGATGTCGTTTGCGGCAGCCATCCTCTTCGTATGTTCGATGATAAAGAAATTACGATTTTAATTAAAAATCCAGGAATTCCATATGAAAATGTGATGGTTCAAGAAGCGCTTCGCCGACGAATTCCAGTTTGGACGGAAATAGAATTAGCTTATCATTTAACCTCAGCTCCTTTTATTGGGATTACTGGTTCAAATGGAAAAACCACTACCACGACTTTGATTTATGAAATGTTGAAACAAGACAGTCAAAAAACTTTAGTAGCAGGTAATATTGGCACAGTTGCCAGCGAAGTCGCTGCAAAGGCAGCTGGCGATGAGTGGATCGTAACTGAACTCTCTTCTTTTCAGTTAATGGGAACAGTTGATTTCAGACCTAAAATCAGCTTAATATTAAATATTTTTGATGCACATTTAGACTATCACCACACTCGTGATGAATATGAAAAAGCAAAGCAGAAAATATACGCACATCAACTTGAAGATGACATAGCTGTTATTAACCTCGATGATCCATCAGTCGTAAAACTGGCTGAAGCTTCAAAAGCAAAAAAAGTGTTTTTCTCAGTGAAAGAGCAAGTAGAACATGGTGCGTATATTAAAAATGGTGCGATCTACTACATGAATGAACATATCATCGATTTAAAGGATGTTGTTCTTCCTGGTGAGCATAACCAAGAAAATATTTTGGCGGCTATTTGTGTTGTGAAAAATGCAGGCTGTTCAAATGAAGCAATCACACACGTTCTCACGACATTTAGTGGAGTGAAGCATCGTCTGCAGTTTGTAGATACAATTCAAAGCAGAAAATTCTATAACGATAGTAAAGCTACCAATATACTGGCAACAAGTAAAGCATTGTCAGCTTTTAATCAGCCGACCATTTTACTAGCTGGCGGGCTTGATCGCGGCAATGAATTTGATGAATTGAAACCTTTTATGAAAAATGTAAAAGGAATTATCACATTTGGTGAGACGGCACCTAAGTTTGTGAAGCTTGGTGAAGAACTGGGAATACATCACGTAAAACATGTCGATAATGTTGAACAAGCAGTACCTGCGGCGTTTAACATTTCTGAAGAAGAAGACGTGATTTTATTATCCCCGGCTTGTGCAAGCTGGGATCAACATAAAACATTTGAAGAACGTGGAGACATGTTTGTAAACGCCGTGCATATGCTTAAATAAGGGCTTGTCTCTCGTATGACTGACAGCCCAAATGAAATTATGCTTGGGGTGTCGGTCTCTTGACGAATAAGAAAACTTCTCCGGACTTTTTGCTTGTTGTCATTACGTTACTTTTATTGACGATTGGTTTAATTATGGTGTACAGCGCTAGTGCTGTGTGGGCATCGTATAAATTTGATGATTCGTTTTATTTTGCAAAAAGACAGCTTTTGTTTGCCGGAATCGGAGTTATCGCGATGTTTTTCATTATGCGAGTCGATTATTGGACGTGGCGGACTTGGTCAAAGATATTGATTGCTGTTTGTTTTCTCCTTTTGCTGCTTGTACTTATTCCTGGTATCGGTATGGAGAGAAATGGATCAAGAAGCTGGATCGGTGTCGGTGCGTTTAGTATTCAGCCCTCTGAATTTATGAAGCTTGCGATGATTGCGTTTCTTGCAAAATTCTTATCTGAAAAACAAAAAAATATCACATCCTTTCGTAAAGGTTTCGCACCAGCATTAGGCATTGTGTTTTCTGCATTTGCCATCATCATGCTGCAGCCAGATTTGGGAACAGGGACGGTAATGGTTGGAACCTGTATTATTATGATATTTGTTTCAGGTGCGAGAATTGCTCACTTTATATTTCTCGGTCTTTTAGGGCTCAGCGGATTTGCTGCACTAGTCTTATCAGCGCCCTACCGCATAAAACGAATTACATCGTACTTAAATCCTTGGGAAGATCCACTAGGCAGTGGGTTTCAAATTATTCAATCCTTATACGCTGTTGGTCCAGGCGGTCTGTTCGGAATGGGTCTCGGTCAAAGTAGACAAAAATTCTTTTATTTACCTGAACCTCAAACAGACTTCATCTTTGCAATATTGTCTGAAGAGCTTGGCTTTATAGGAGGATCACTCATTTTGCTGCTCTTTAGTGTTCTATTATGGAGAGGCATACGAATAGCACTTGGAGCACCAGACTTATATGGAAGTTTCCTAGCAGTTGGTATTATTTCAATGGTTGCCATTCAAGTGATGATTAATATCGCAGTTGTTACTGGACTTATCCCTGTGACAGGTATCACGCTCCCATTCCTAAGTTATGGCGGCTCATCACTGACATTAATGCTGATGGCAATTGGCGTACTTTTGAATGTAAGCAGGTACGCTAGATATTAATGCTGCTAGTTCATGAAACCATGATGACATTTATTTTGCAAAAGTACAAAAAAATGATTTGAAGAGTAGAAATGACAGATTTTGTATTGGAAACATGTTTTTCGACTCTTCTTTACAGGTTTTAACGGAGCCCTGTTGTTTAAAACAGGGTTTATACTTTGTTCAGAGCAGAAAAAAATTGAGGGGAAATGGTATAATGCGTATAGTAATCAGTGGAGGCGGAACAGGCGGACATATTTATCCAGCCTTAGCTTTTATTAAAGAAGTGAAAAGACTGCATCCTGATGTAGAATTTTTATATATTGGTACTGAAAATGGACTTGAAAAGAAAATTGTAGAAAGAGAAAATATCCCTTTCAAATCCATAGAAATTTCAGGTTTTAAAAGAAAGCTTTCCTTTGATAACGTAAAAACGGTGATGAGATTTCTAAAAGGCGTTCAAAAAAGCAAATCTTACTTAAAAGAATTTAAGCCAGATGCGGTCATTGGAACAGGTGGTTATGTGTGCGGCCCTGTCGTTTATGCAGCTTCTAAGCTGAAAATCCCGACCATTATTCACGAACAGAACAGCCTGCCTGGTATCACAAATAAGTTTCTAGCAAGATATGTTGATAAGGTAGCCATCTGCTTTGAAGAAGCAAAGGCACATTTTCCTTCTGAAAAGGTTGTATTTACGGGAAACCCTAGAGCCTCTGAAGTCGTCTCTATAAAAGAGGGGAAATCTCTGAAGGAGTTTGGACTGGATGAAACGAAAAAAACGGTTCTTATTTTTGGCGGGAGCCGGGGGGCTGCGCCGATTAATAGAGCAGTTATTGACATGCAAAATGCATTAAAGGCTAAGAACTATCAGCTTTTATATATCACGGGTGAGGTTCATTATGAAAAAGTGCTGAACGAACTAAAGGAAAAAGGTGCAGCACCTAATATGATCACAAAGCCTTTCTTGCATCAAATGCCGGAGTACTTGAAATCGATTGATGTGATTGTTGCAAGAGCCGGTGCCACAACGATTGCTGAAGTAACAGCCCTTGGAATTCCAACTATTTTTATTCCAAGCCCATACGTGACGGCAAATCACCAGGAAATCAATGCAAGATCACTAGAAAAGCATGACGCTGCAATCGTTTTAAGAGAATCAGAGCTTTCTGGAGACAGCCTCCTTCATGCCATTGATGAAATTGCTGGTAATGAAGAAAAATTAAACGAAATGAGCCGTTTAACAAAAGAACTTGGAGTACCAGATGCGGCTGGACGTTTATATAATGTATTAAAGGAAATTACGATTATATGATGGAATGATATTAGGTAAGGCGGAGGGTAATATGGAGAACTTGAAGAATGAATTATTAGAAGCGCAAGTCGGTAAAGTGCTTGAAAATGAGCCGCTTGCAAATCATACGACAATGAAAATAGGCGGGCCGGCAGATCTATTGATCGTTCCTAAAGATATCGATTCAGTTAAAACGATCATGGATCAGATAAAAAAACACCACGTGGACTGGACGGTTATTGGAAGAGGGTCAAATTTACTCGTACTTGATAAAGGAATACGTGGCGTCGTCCTGAAGTTAGGCGCTGGACTTGATCACTTAACTGTAAATGATGAAGAAATTACAGTTGGCGGCGGCTATTCTGTTGTAAGGCTTGCAACGTCTCTTAGTAAGCAGGGTCTTTCAGGGCTGGAATTTGCAGCTGGTATTCCAGGGTCTATTGGCGGCGCTGTTTATATGAACGCAGGTGCGCACGGATCTGATATCAGTAAGATTCTTGTGAAAGCGAGAATCTTATTTGAAGATGGAAGCATCGAGTGGCTAACAAATGAGCAGATGAACTTTAGCTATAGAACGTCTGTCCTTCAAAAGGAACGACCAGGCATTGTTCTCGAGGCCGTGTTTAAGCTCAAACAGGATGATCGCGAGAAAATCACAAAGAAAATGCAGCAAAATAAAGACTATCGCAAGGAAACACAGCCTTATAATCGACCATGTGCCGGAAGTATTTTTCGAAATCCGCTGCCTGAATATGCAGGACAGCTTGTAGAAAAAGCGAATTTAAAAGGGTACCAAATTGGCGGAGCAAGAATCTCTGATATGCATGGCAACTTTATTGTGAACGCTGGCGGGGCTACTGCTCAAGACGTGCTGGACTTAATCCAGTACATCCAAAAGAAAATTAAAGATGACTACAATGTAGATATGCATACAGAAGTAGAAATTATCGGTGAAGCAAATTAAAAGCAAGTTTTATGAATGATGGCATCACAGGAAAACAAACGGCATGAAAGAATGCCGTTTGTTTTCTCATCAAAAGATGACCCAAAGGTGTGGACAAGCAGCTTTGAATGGGGTGAAGAATATATATGCGGCCTGATCATGAAAATGAAAAGATCGTCAATATAGAAGAACGAATTCCTAAAATTAAAGAACAAAGGAAGCAGAAAGCGAATCGGAGACTAATCTCTTTTATTCTACTGTTTTTTATCATGGTTTTAATCATTATTTATTTGCAGACACCAATCAGTAAAATTTCTTCTTTAACTATTACGGGTAATGAGCATGTCCCTACAAAACAGCTTGTGAAACTTTCCCAGATTAAAGAAGGCGAAACAGAGTTTTGGAATTTAAATAAAGATTTAACAGCAGATCATATTAAGCAAAACAAACTGATTAAAAGTGTCAGTATCAAAAAACATTTTCCAAATAAGGTTAGTATTGCTGTCAAGGAATATGCCAATATTGCCTATCTTCAAAAGGGAAATTTATACTATGAGCTTCTTGAAAATGGGACAGCATTACCAGAAGAAGTCACACCAAGTCATGCAGGACCTATTTTTGTTGATTGGGACAATAAAGAGAAGCTGAAGCAAACGGTTAGATCTTTAAATCAGCTGCCAGCCTCTATTCAGGAACTCATCTCAGAAATATATTATGTGCCAACAAGCTCAAACCAGTGGCTCGTTAAATTTTATATGAATGACGGGAACACCGTGATTGCATCAATTAAAACATTCGCTGATAAAATGAAAACCTATCCTGCCATTGTAAAAGAACTTTCGCCATCTGAAAAAGGCACAATCCATATGGAAGTCGCGACGTATTTTGAAGCGTTTAAATCTAAGAAAAAGGAAGATGAACGTTGAGAGGCAAAACAGTTATATTCTCAATTGTCATGCTTGTTCTTGGTTTTCTGATTTCTTTTTCATACCAATATACTAAGCAGCATCAGGCAGATGTCATTCGAACAGAGCAATGGAAAAAAGAATATTCCTTGAAAAGTCAGCTGACAAAGCAAGAAAAGGCGAATCAGAAACTTGAAAAAGAATTATACAGTCTTCAATCACAGGTTCAAGCCACTGAGTCCAATTTGAAAAATGAAAAAGAGCAGTATTTTAATGTATTGGAAGATGTTGAGAAATACAGAATGTTTACAGGAGAGATCGGTGTAAAAGGAAAAGGGGTAAAAGTATCCCTTGAAGATGCATCTTATATCCCGAGTGGACAAAATGTCAATAATTACATTGTTCATGAGAGCCACATTTTTCATGTGATAAACGAACTGTTTATATCAGGGGCCTCTGCCGTATCTATTAATGGACAAAGAATTACACACCAATCATACATACATTGTAACGGCCCAGTTGTCACAGTTGACGGTGTTCAGCATCCAGCGCCATTTGTTATTTCTGCTATTGGTGATCCGGCTGTGTTAATACCTGCATTAAATATTGCAGGAGGAGTGGTCGATCAGCTGACAAGTGATCACATTTCGATGACGATTGAAAAAAAGGATATTCGTATGAATCCTCTTTTAAAACACAAAGATTAAAAGTGAAAAGGTGAGTGGTGTTGAGGAAAAAGAAGCCTTTACTTAGTTTGACAGCCTTAATGGTGATATTCGGCATCATGGTCTCCATCCAATTTAATTCATTGCAAAAGCCCAAAGTTCGTGATACTCGCGATGTGTGGGAGCTAAGAGAGGATTTATCTGCATCTAAAAGTAAAGAATTGGATTTGCTGAAAGAAATTGATAAATACGATGAAATGCTGAAAAAGTATGGTCATCAAGGAGATCAATCAAAAGAAGCTCAACTAACTAAAACATTAAAAGATTTAAAAGAAAAGGCTGGTTTTACAGAAGTGACAGGGGAGGGAATTGAAGTTGACATCTCTCAGCTCTTCTCCAAGGATCTGACCGGGGAAGAAGTGAAAAATATCCCGCCTGATCTTCTGAAAAAGCTAATCAACGAAGCCAATATGTATGGGGCAAAACATATTTCCATTAATGACCACCGTGTGATTAATACAAGTGTGATTCGAGATATTAATGGTACGACGAAAATGGATGGCTACAGCTTAGATGGTGATGAAGTGACCATCAAGATGATCAGCGATCAGGCCGACAAATTATACAGCCGTTTAAATGTATCAGATATTGGTGATTTGTTTGTTCAGGAAAATTTTGGCTTAAGTATTAGCCAGCCGAAGCAGCAAATTCAATTAAAAGCATATGACGGTGCAATTCAGTTAAACGAGTTGAAGCCTCTTGACGATGTAAAGGAGGGAAAATCTTAATGTGGCTTCCTGTACTTGGCTTAATCATAGGAGTTGCGATCGGTTTCTTAACAAATTTTACGATACCGAATGAGTATTCTAATTATCTTTCCCTCGCTGTACTTGCTGCGCTTGATACATTGATTGGTGGAATCAGGGCACATCTGCAAGGGGCATACGATGAACTAGTGTTTGTATCAGGCTTTTTCTTTAATATTATACTTGCAATAAGTTTAGCTTTTCTGGGCGTCCATCTTGGTGTAGACTTGTATTTAGTCGGAATGTTTGCTTTCGGCGTTAGATTGTTTCAAAATATAGCAGTTATTCGAAGAATTCTACTAACAAAATGGACAATTTCTAGAGAAAAAAAGAAAAAAAGTGAGTCATAAAAAAGGATATACATATGATGTAACGAATATTTTCAGTAATCCTAATAAAAAATGTTGATTTTTTAAGTTTTGTTACACACTTGTAAAAACACATTCATTGTATTGTTGTTCAGCAAATAATAGAATAGAAAGTATTGATATGTGAGGAGGTGCCATAGAATGAACAACAATGAAATTTACGTCAGCCTTGACATCGGTACATCCAATATAAAAGTCATCGTCGGAGAAATGGCGGATGATTCGCTTAACATTATAGGTGTTGGAAATGTCCCTTCAGAAGGGTTAAAAAAAGGATCGATTGTTGATATAGATGAGACAGTTCATTCTATTAGACAAGCATTTGAACAGGCTGAGAGAATGGTAGGTTTTCCTTTACAAAAGGCGATTGTCGGAATTAACGGAAACCACATTCATATTCAGAATACGAGCGGCGTGGTCGCAGTATCTAGTGAAAACAAAGAAATACATGCTGAAGATGTGAGACGTGTCTTAGATGCTGCACAGGTAGTATCTATTCCTCAAGAACATCTCGTCGTAGACGTCATCCCGAGACAATTTATCGTCGACGGAAGAGATGAGATCACTGATCCGAAAAAAATGCTTGGTGTTCGGCTAGAGGTGGATGGATCGTTAATTACAGGTTCTAAAACGATTCTACATAACTGGCTCCGATGTGTAGAAAGAGCTGGAATTGAAATTATGGATATTTGCTTGCAGCCGCTCGCATCGGGCTCAGCAGCATTATCGAAAGATGAAAAAAATCTAGGGGTAGCTCTCGTCGATATTGGCGGCGGATCTACAACGATTTCCGTATTTGAAAACGGGCATCTCTATTCTACTCACAGTATCCCTTTGGGCGGAGAGAACATTACAAAAGATTTGTCTATAGGACTTAGAACTTCTACTGAAGAAGCTGAACGAATCAAAAAACAATTTGGACATGCGTTTTATGATGAGGCATCGTCTGAGGAAACATTTGAAGTTTCTGTCATCGGTACCGATCAGAAACAGACGTATACACAGCTTGAAGCGGCTAATATCATCGAGGCTCGGCTGGAAGAAATCTTGCTCTTTGTGGCAGAGGAATTAAGAAATATGGGTGTCCATGATTTGCCTGGCGGATTCGTTCTAACAGGTGGACAGGCAGCTATACCAGGTATCCTTTCTCTTGCACAAACGGTCTTGCAAAACAATGTTAGAATTGCAAGTCCAAATTATATTGGGGTGAGAGAACCTCAGTATATGACAGGAGTGGGTCTGATCCACTTTGCTTATCGCAATGCAAAGATTCAGGGCAGACAAGTTGGATTCCAAATGCCGGATGAGGCGTTTCATGAAGTAGGCGCATCCATGGAGCCGGTTTCTTCTGCACCACAAGTGAAAGAAGCGCAGCCAAGACCGAAAGTAAAACAAAAAGCACAAGAAGAGACAAATAAAAAACCGGGCAAAATGAAAAAACTATTTAATATGTTCTGGGAATAGAATTAGATTTTCGACGGATTAGGAGGATTCAGCATGTTGGAGTTTGAAACAAATATAGACGGCCTAGCATCAATTAAAGTAATCGGAGTAGGTGGAGGCGGAAATAACGCTGTCAACCGAATGATCGAAAATGACGTACAAGGTGTCGATTTCATTGCAGTCAACACAGATGCACAGGCGTTAAATCTATCAAAAGCAGAAACGAAAATGCAAATCGGTGCTAAGCTGACAAGAGGGCTTGGAGCAGGTGCGAATCCTGAAGTCGGTAAAAAAGCTGCTGAGGAAAGCAAAGAACAGATTGAAGAAGTATTAAAAGGCGCAGACATGGTCTTTGTTACTGCTGGTATGGGCGGTGGAACTGGTACGGGTGCTGCACCTGTCATTGCAAAAATCGCAAAAGATTCTGGTGCATTGACAGTTGGAGTCGTGACTCGTCCTTTCACATTTGAAGGAAGAAAGCGTCAGCTTCAAGCAGTCGAAGGAATTGCTTCTATGAAAGAAGCAGTTGACACTTTAATTGTGATTCCAAACGATCGCTTGCTTGAAATTGTTGATAAAAACACGCCAATGCTTGAAGCATTCCGTGCAGCAGATAACGTGCTACGACAAGGTGTTCAAGGGATCTCAGATCTTATTGCTACACCAGGTTTAATCAACCTTGACTTTGCTGACGTGAAAACGATCATGTCCAATAAAGGTTCTGCTCTTATGGGTATCGGTGTTGCGACTGGTGAAAATCGTGCCGCTGAAGCTGCGAAGAAAGCTATTTCTTCACCACTTCTAGAAACGGCAATCGACGGTGCACAAGGTGTTATCATGAATATTACTGGTGGTACGAACCTAAGTCTTTATGAGGTACAAGAAGCAGCGGACATTGTGGCTTCTGCATCTGATGAAGATGTAAACATGATTTTCGGTTCTGTCATTAATGATAACTTGAAGGATGAAATTGTGGTAACCGTGATCGCAACTGGATTTATTGAGCAAGAGCCAGAGGTGTCAAAACCACAAAGAAATCCATTAGGGCAAGGATTAAAGCAAAATCAATCCATTCCTCAAAAACGTGAAGTAAAACGTGAGGAACATCAGCAGTCATCATCTCAGCCGAGACAAAATACACAATCAAGCGATGATACGCTGGATATCCCAACGTTCTTGCGCAACCGTAATAAACGCTAATCGAGTATCACTCATCCCCTTCCACCGGAAGGGGATTTTTTCATGTTCAATATATAAAGAAACCCGCATCACTACTAATCAAAAAGTCTTAAATGTGTCTGGATTACTTTATCCAACATATGTATTTCGACTTAGAGTGATTAAGTAAAAAGAATCATTTTTAAATCCTATTACAAAAAGCGACAAAATGATGAACTTTATTTGACTACATTAAATAGAACACCATGAATCTTGTCATGAACAAAGGAAAGGGAGGAGTTAAACCCATACACTGTTTGACCATTTGAGGAGGAGGGATTTGATTGAAAGTGAAGTTTCGCAAAACCGCCGGCTATCGTTTGATGAGTCTTTTGGTGATTGGTACTTTAATGATGACAAGCTTTGGGATGGTTCAAGCAAAATCGACTTCTACCTCATATCAAGAGGAAGCTGTTTCCTCCAAGAAAACAAAAGCAAAGATCTCATCTAGATTAATGAAACAGTTTCAACAAGAAGACAAGGTGACCTTTTTAGTCAAAATGAAGGAACAAACCAATGTCAAAAAAGTGGCGAAGGATGCTGTGTCAAAAGCCAAAAAACAAAAGTTAACAGCTGCTAAAACGCAGTACACAAAAAGATCAGCTGTCGTATCAGAACTAAGAGCGACGTCTGAAGAGACGCAGGAAGCGCTGCTTGCTTATTTACAAAAAGCCCAGAAGAAAAAGCAAGTGAAGGATATTCATTCGTACTATATTGTGAATGGTCTCGCTGTGACGGGAACGAAAGAAGTCATGGAAAAGGTAGCTTCCTTCCCAGAAGTAGATCAAGTGCTGCCAAATGAAATCCGTCAAATCCATCGTCCTGTTGATTTGAAGACTTCAAAGAAAAACAAACAAATCAAAGCAGCAGATGGAATCGAGTGGAATATTTCTCAAGTTCATGCCCCAGAAGCGTGGGCTTTAGGCTATGACGGAACTGGTACCGTTGTGGCAAGTATTGATACAGGTGTGGAATGGGATCATCCTGCATTAAAAGAAAAATACCGCGGATTTGACCCTGCACGTCCGAATGAACCTTCTCATGAATTCAATTGGTACGATGCAACGACAGGTTCTAAAGCGCCATACGATGATTTAGAGCATGGTACACATGTAACGGGAACGATGGTTGGCTCTGAGCCAAATGGAGAGAATCAAATTGGAGTTGCACCAGGTGCAAAATGGATCGCGGTGAAAGCTTTCTCAGAAGATGGTGGATCAGATGCTGATCTGCTTGACGCAGGTGAATGGATTTTAGCTCCAAAAGATGAAAACGGAACCCCTCATCCAGAAAAGGCGCCAGATGTGGTCAATAATTCTTGGGGCGGTGGGCCTGGTCTTGATGATTGGTATAAAGATGTGGTCAATGCTTGGAGAGCAGCGGACATCTTCCCAGAGTTTTCAGCTGGTAATACGGATTTATTTAACCCTGGCGGTGAGGGATCTATTGCAAATCCTGCGAACTATCCCGAAGCCTTTGCGACGGGTGCAACAGATCAAAACAACAAACTGGGTTCTTTCTCTTTGCAAGGCCCCTCTCCATATGGGGTCATGAAACCAGATATTGCGGCTCCAGGGGTAAATATTCGTTCTTCTATTCCTGGGAAAGGGTATGAGGATGGCTGGAATGGAACCTCGATGGCAGGTCCGCATGTTTCAGCTGTTGTGGCTCTTCTGCGCCAAGTACAGTCAGATCTGTCTGTTGAAGAGATCGAAGAAATTCTCATTGATACTGCAAAACCGCTGACAGATCAGCAATTCCCGGAATCCCCTAACAATGGCTATGGGGCAGGATTAGTTGATGCAAAAGAAGCCATCACAGCATTAACAGATGGAATTGGCAAGATTGAAGGACAGGTAACAAAAGAAGGAGAAGATACAGACCCACCTGTTTTTTCTCATAAAGGACCGAATGAAATTTTTGCCTCTACACCAACACCTCTAAGTATTACAGCAGAAGATGAAGTAGCTGTGACAAATGTCTCCTTGAGCTATCAAGTGGATCAAGGGAAAAGGGAGACGCTGCAAGCAAAACGAACGGATGGAAATCATTTAAAAGGGACATATGTTGTTCAGCTCCCAGAAGTTGAGGGTGAAAATGTCACGTATCGATGGATTGTGAAAGATTTTGGAGAAAATGAAGCTGCATCAGAACCGTATACGCTTCCGATTAAAACATCCATCACGACTGGCTACTCGCAAGATTTTGAAGCTTGGCCAAGTGGATGGTTCAGTGGTGGAACAAAAGATCCTTGGCAGTGGGGGAAGCCGACCACCGGTCCGAAACAGGCCTTTACTGGAGATCATGTCTATGCTACAAACCTAGACAGTCCTTATGAAAATCAAACAGATGCTCATTTATCTATGCCGATGATTGCTGTACCTGAGTCAGGCTCCTCCTTTTTACAATATCAATACTGGCATGACCTTGAAGCAAATTATGACTATGTGCATATTCATGTGCAGCCTGAGGGGGAAGATGCTGTCCAAGTGGCAGCCTACACAGGCAAAACAAGTGGATGGACAAAAGGAGAAGTAGATTTATCTGCTTACAAAGGTCAGAACGTGAGAGTTATTTTTCAGCTAAGAACGGATGGCAGTGTAACAAAAGACGGTTTTTATTTAGATGATGTGAAAATAACAGATCAAGCCTTGCCTCAAAAGGCAAAGAAACAGCTTGGCGTCATCAAAAAAGAAAAGCCAGCACAGGAGCAGAAGAAACCTGTCGATCCGAAAAGCGCAAAGCCTGCTAAAATAAAAGAAAAACATGTCCAGATGAAAAAGGAAAAAAGTGTAGATGCCCCATCTATCAAAGCTCTTCCGATGAAGGCAGAAATCAGTGTTCTTGAAAGCGGCAAGTCCACGTACACAGATGAAGCGACAGGGAGATATCAGCTTTCTCATGGTGCAGGGGAATTTACAGTGAAAGCTGAAGCATATGGCTTTGAATCACGCACACAAAAAGTCAATATTTCTGCAAATGATCAAGCAGAGGCAAATTTCTCATTACAGCCACTAGAAAAACGAACGATATCTGGCACAATTGTCAATGAAACAACGGGTGAAAAAGTAAAGGATGCTACGGTTTATCTTGTAGAGGATGCGAAAATTGAGCCGGTGAAAACAGATGAATCTGGCGAGTTTTCTCTAGAGGCATTGAGCGGTGTGTATACAGTCAAAGTATTTGCGAAAGGGTTTAAAGGATATTCGTTTACAGCCGATGTGACAGAAAAGCCGCTTGAAAAAGCAATCAAGCTGGAACCTTTCATCGGTTTTGCTGGCGAAATTGGCTACGATGACGGAACAGCTGAAAATGCACGGGCGTTCTATGATCCTGGTAATGGCTGGGCGGTGAAATTTTCATTAGAAAAAGGGAAGAAACAAGCACAGGTCACAGGGGGGCTTTTCCGTTTCTGGACAACAGAGTGGCCAGCCCCTGGCGGGAATGAATTTGCGGTTGAAGTGTATGATGCTTCTGGGAAGGACGGCGCTCCAGGTGAGAAAATTGCTGGACCTTTTAAAGCGAATGCGCTGCGTAATGGTGAATGGACAAAAGTAGATTTAGAAGATCAAGCCATTACGGTGGATGGAGATTTCTATCTTGTCTATATTCAAACGAAAAAGAATACGGAATCTCCAGGCCTTGCAACAGATGAAGATGGACCAAATGCTGAAAGAAGCTGGCAGCTGACAAGCGGTGCCTTTTCTCCTTCTCCAAAAGAAGAGGGAAATTATATGATTCGTGCGCTTGTCCAATATGAAGCAGATGTGCCAGAAATAACATCTCCAAAGGCTGGAACGATCACGAACAAAGATGAACTGGAGATTGAAGGGAAAGCCTCTCCAGGGCTTGATGTAGCGATCTATCAAAACGATAAAGAGATTGCCAAAGTGAAAGCAGATCAGTCGGGTGCTTTCAAAGAGAAGGTTACAGTGTCAAGCGGAGAGCATGTATTCACGGCTGCTACTGTTACGGATAAAGGCGCAACGAAAAAATCCAAATCAGTCAAGGTGATCATTGATCAAACAGCCCCAGTGTTAACGATAGATACACCAAAAAAAGGGGAAAAGTCTAACAAAGAATCACTCACTGTAGAAGGAAAGGTAACGGATGATCATCTTGATCAAGTCACTGTGAATGGAAAAAAAGCAGCAATAAAAGATGGGAAATATTCTGCAAGAATCTTGCTTGAAAACGGGAAAAATACGATCAAAGTAAC
Source organism: Bacillus sp. PAMC28571 (assembly GCF_014250435.1). Classification (NCBI taxonomy): domain Bacteria; kingdom Bacillati; phylum Bacillota; class Bacilli; order Caryophanales; family Bacillaceae; genus Bacillus; species Bacillus sp. PAMC28571. Next base: position 1,261,627 of record NZ_CP060191.1, read on the forward strand.
AGCAAAAGATGCAGCAGGAAACAAAACGACTAAAAAAGTCGATATCGATGTTCAATACGAAGCGCCTGAGATTTCTAAGCTGACACCAGCAGAGAATGTCAATCTATCATCAGGTGAGTCTGTTAAAATTTCATTTAACAGCAGAGAAAAGCTAGACGCAACGTTTGTCATTCACATGCCGCTGACAAACGCGAGATCAAAGCTGCAAAATACAACAGAGCTGCCGCTTCGCGAGGTAGCCAAGGGAACATATGAAGGTTACTGGACAGCTACTTCTACCGCCAAAGCAAAAGGTGCAGTCATTGAAGTGATTGTGCGGGATGATTATGGAAATGTCACACGGCAAAAAGCCCCAGGCACATTAAATATCAATGAAAAATAATCCTTAAGAAAGGCACGCTTCCTTGGAGCGTGTCTTTTTCGTTTCGAATACTTGTTTGTAAGCTTGTCCGGAAGCACACTCTCTTTCTTTGTGCTCTCATTCCTCGACAAAAACAATAACAATCCACCAAAAGTTCTCTATCATCCCCAACAAGAATTGACAGACTTCCATCTCTTGGCTGTTTTATACTGGTACAAACAAGTGCAAGTACTGCTTTTGATTCTTTGTTTCAGATGAAAGGAGCAGAAGGTGGTCATTTATTTAGATGTGATTTGGCTGTTAAACTTTTGTTTTGATCTATTGCTTCTCTTACTCACTGCATTTATTCTCAAACGACAAGTAAAAAAACGGCGATATATGTTAGGAGCTCTGATTGGATCGAGCATTGTTCTCTTGCTCTTTACACCATTTGCAATGTTTGTGTCACACCCTCTAGGCAAACTGCTTTTTTCTGTCTTGATCGTGCTTGCAACTTTTGGATTTCAAAGATTTCGATTCTTTTTTCAAAACCTGTTTGCTTTTTACTTTGTCACATTTTTGATGGGAGGAGGCATGATCGGGGTTCATTCGTTTTTACAAACCAATACTGTTATTCAAGACGGGCTGCTGATTTCACAAAATGATGGCTTTGGTGATCCCATTAGCTGGCTTTTCGTTTTAACCGGCTTTCCTGCGATTTGGCTCTTTTCAAAGAAACGATTAGGAGAGGTCGGTGCGAAAAAAAGACAGTTTGATGAACAAGTCCTTGCGGAGATACACATTCAAGGAGAGACCATCCGCTTAAAGGGACTCGTCGATTCTGGCAATCAGCTGTATGATCCTATGACGAAAACACCTGTGATGATCGTTCAAGCAGATCAACTCATGTCCATTTGCGGAGAGCCATTTATAGAGCTTATGAAGCAGTCTCATCCTGTTGAAGTGATGCAAAAGCTCGATGATCAATTTCCGCTTTTTGACCGTTTAAGACTTGTTCCATATCGAGCGGTCGGTCATGATCACGGGTTTCTTCTATGCTTAAAACCAGATACGGTCATCATTTATTCAAAAACGCATATGATCCAGCCAGCCAAGTGTTTTGTAGGCATGAGTCTGAGCGGTTTATCAGCAGATCAGGAATTTCAATCCATCATTCATCCAGATATGTTAGACGGAAAAATCATCCAAGGGGTGTCTTAAGTTTTGGTGATGTCTTTTATCTTACGAGGTCAACTTGACATTTAGAAGGGAGAAGAAGATGAAAAAATTAAAATTTAAACTCAGTTACTACTGGTATAAACTCCTCATGAAGCTAGGTCTTAAGAGTGATGAGATTTATTATATTGGTGGTAGTGAGGCGCTGCCGCCGCCATTATCAAAGGATGAAGAGCAGGAACTGCTTGTCAAATTACCAAAAGGTGATCAAACAGCAAGGGCTATCCTGATTGAAAGAAATTTGCGGTTGGTGGTCTACATCGCAAGAAAATTTGAAAACACAGGGATTAATATTGAGGATTTAATTAGTATTGGAACTATTGGTCTAATTAAGGCAGTCAATACATTTAACCCAGAAAAAAAGATCAAGCTTGCGACATATGCTTCGAGATGTATTGAAAATGAGATTTTGATGTATTTGCGCCGAAATAATAAAATTCGTTCAGAAGTGTCGTTTGATGAGCCGCTCAACATTGATTGGGACGGAAATGAACTGCTTTTATCAGACGTACTTGGAACAGATGATGATATTATCACACGAGATATTGAAGCAAATGTAGATAAAAAACTTTTGAAAAAAGCGCTGGAACAATTAAATGACCGCGAAAAGCAGATCATGGAGCTTAGATTCGGCTTGGTTGGCGGTGAGGAAAAAACCCAAAAAGATGTCGCTGATATGCTAGGCATTTCCCAGTCGTATATTTCAAGGCTTGAAAAAAGAATTATTAAACGATTACAAAAAGAATTTAACAAAATGGTCTAAAAAAATTTTTAAAAAAGCCCTGTCCCTTTGCTGTCAAAGGAATCAACTTCTTTTCTCATGATTCTCGTCATCACTCGTGCATATTTTTCCATCCCAAGGAGATACTGAACTTTGTACAACAGCTCCTGTAGGGAGGGAAAAAAGTGTCCAGAAATAAAGTGGAAATCTGCGGAGTCGACACCTCCAAACTGCCTGTTCTGAAAAACGAAGAGATGAGAAAATTGTTCAGACAGCTGCAAGATGAGGGTGACGATACAGCAAGAGAAAAGCTAGTCAATGGCAATTTGCGGTTGGTTTTAAGTGTGATTCAGCGTTTTAACAACAGAGGCGAGTATGTGGATGATCTCTTCCAAGTAGGCTGTATCGGATTAATGAAATCAATTGATAATTTTGATTTAAGCCACAATGTCAGATTTTCAACTTATGCGGTCCCTATGATCATAGGAGAAATCCGTCGATACTTGCGTGATAACAACCCAATTCGGGTGTCTCGTTCACTAAGAGATATTGCCTACAAAGCGCTTCAGGTTCGTGAGAGGCTGATTAGTGAGACAAGCAAGGAGCCAACGGCAGAAGACATTGCCAAAGTGCTGGAAGTGCCTCATGAGGAAATTGTCTTTGCCCTAGATGCGATTCAAGATCCTGTTTCTTTGTTTGAACCGATCTATAATGACGGAGGAGATCCGATTTATGTGATGGATCAAATTAGTGATGATCGGAACAAAGACACACAATGGGTAGAGGAATTGGCCTTAAAAGAGGGAATGCGCAGATTGAATGATCGAGAAAAAATGATTCTCCGCAAACGCTTCTTCCAAGGAAAAACGCAAATGGAAGTCGCTGAAGAGATCGGGATTTCTCAAGCACAAGTCTCAAGACTTGAAAAAGCAGCCATCAAACAAATGAATAAAAACATCTTTTAAAGCCGCCGCTTCATGTGCGGCTTTTTTCATTCTTGGAAAGAGCACGTCTCTAGTATTGACTCTGTTATTTTTTTCATTTAATCTGTTTTTAACAAATGTTATTTTAGATATCATTTGTTAGGGAACACTTAAGCGGAAAGAAGGGTTATTATGACATTCCATGATGAAAGAAGGCTGCTCATTAAGGTTGCGCATATGTATTATGAAGAAGGCGCCACTCAATCTAAAATAGCAGATGCTGTTGGGGTTAGCCGTTCGCTCATATCGAAATATTTGGCAAAAGCACGTGAAGCAGGAATCGTGGAAATCATTATTCATGATGAAATGAATCAACAATATGGATCTTTAGAAAGAAAAATAGAGCGGAAATACGGGCTGCGAGAAGTCGTCTGTGTGGAAACGCTCAGCCAAGAAACAACAAAAAGCCGAATCGGCGCTGCGGCGGCAGGCTTTTTATTAAAAGTCATGAAGGATGGACAAGTCATCGGTTTTTCCTCAGGAACGACTTTGCATGAAATGGCGAAAGCGCTTACGTCAGTTCAGCACTACCCATCCGTGACATTTGTTCCGCTTGTCGGGGGTGTGGGAAACGAAGATGTTGATATCCATGCCAATTATATTATTGCGAGATGCACAGAGGCACTCAAATCTAAATGTGAGTTTTTACATGTGCCTGTCATGCTTGATACGAAAGAAGCGAAGGATGTACTGATACGGCAGCCGTCAATCAAAAAAGTGATTGAATTAGGAGAATCATCAAATATTGCGGTTGTCGGGATTGGCGGGGTTCCGCAGCATTCAACGATGGTGAAATCTTATATGACAAGCGGTGAGGAGGATATTCTTCAAGCGAAGGATGTAGCGGGTGACATTTGCTATAACTTTATTGATCACCAAGGGGAAGTGTATCCTCACCCATGGAACGACAGGGTAATGGGCATAAGCCCGCAAAAGTTGAAAGAAATCCCGCTAGTCATTGGTGTCGCTGGAGGAGAAGAAAAAGTTGAAGCGATCCGGGCAGCATTAGAAGGTGGATTAATTCATGTATTAATTACGGATGAACGAACAGGAGATGCCTTATTAAAGTAACTACCTAATATGATTAGGTAGTTTTTTTGAGTCTTTAGACTCAAAAAGATTGAAAATTTTATCGATTTTATCTTGACACAAAGTTGACACATCATATAAACTAAGTTCATAACAAATGATAAATAAAATAACAAATGTTACAAGAAACAGATTTTTGTTAATTTTTATAACATTTGTTAAAAGTTTCAGATTATTTTTCTAGCAATCTACCCGAGAAGCAAGAAAACCTGAAAGGATGATTTAGATGTCAATCTATCAACAGTTGTTAGCTCGAGAACGCAGTGGAGATCCAATCAAAGTAGGAATTATTGGGGCAGGCCAAATGGGCTTTGGACTTATTTCACAAATTTCTAAAATTCCAGGCATGATTGTAGCAGGTGTTTGTGATATTCACCTTAGTGCAGCAGAGAAGGCAGCGAATTTTTACAAGCAGCATGCGAAGCCGCATCAAATGGTCGTCACAAATGATTATAGAGAAGTGATTCAATCAGATTTTGTGGAAGTTGTCGTAGATGCAACAGGAGTGCCAGAGGTCGGAGCAAACATTTCTTTGGAAGCGCTTAATTCAAAGAAACATCTCGTTCTTTTAAATGTAGAAGTTGATATTACCATCGGTTTGGTGATGCATAAATTATTCACAAATGCAGGACTTGTTTATTCTGGATCAGCTGGAGACGAACCGGCAGCAACACTAGAATTATATGAATTTGCAAAAACAATGGGACTTGAAGTGCTCGTTGCTGGGAAAGGCAAGAACAACCCATTCTTCCCAGAAGCAAATCCAGATACGTGTAAAGCAGAAGCAGATAGTAAACATATGAGTGCACATATGCTCGCTGCCTTCCAAGACGGAACAAAAACAATGGCAGAAATGAACTTATTAAGTAACGCGACAGGGCTTTTGCCAGATAAAGTCGGTATGCACGGAGTCGAAGCAAATTTAGAGAATGTAGCAGATAAATTGAATCAAAAACAACAAGGCGGCGTGCTCGATAACTTCGGAGTCGTTGAATATGTAAATGGACTTGCTCCTGGCGTATTCGTTATCGTCAAGAGTGATCTAGAGCCAGTAGATGAAGAGCTTCGTTACTTAAAAGTTGGAAAAGGTCCTCACTACACGCTTTACCGTCCTTTCCACTTAGCGAGTCTTGAAACACCTGTTACCATCGCAAAAGCGGTCTTACAGCATGATTCATCGATCCACCCGATTGGTGTACCAGTGTCAGAAACAGTCGCTGTTGCGAAAAGAGCTATTAAAGCAGGGGAATCACTTGACGGGATTGGCGGATACTCCGTAAGAGGTGTACTTGAAACGCATCAAGACATGAAAACGAACGGTCACATTCCAATTGGTTTAATCAGCGGAAAAGTCGTAGCGAAAAAAGACATCAAATTAGGACAGTTCCTGACTCATGATGATGTAGAGCTTGATTCAAACACAACCGTCTGGAAGCTGCGTTCATTACAAGATCACTTATTTCAATCATAAGGACGTGAAGCTATGGAAAAATTAGCAATCGTACTTTGTATCATTCTCATCGTGCAGTATGGGTTATCTTTTATTCAAATCAAGTATTACCGCAAAAGCATGGACTCACTAATTGATGACTACAGAGGGAAACAAGGCTATCACTTATTTTCAGGAATGGAACGGCGCAAAGTTGGCCCTGGGGCCATTGCGCTCATCATTGTGGATGAATCGTATATCATTCAAAAATGCCATGTGCTTGGCGGCGTGTCGATCTTATCTAAATTTAAAGAAGTCCCTGCATATGAAGGCAAGCATGTAGGGGCTGTGCTGGATGAGCACCACATGATGAAGAAAACGTTGAAAAAGCGTAAAAAGGCGCCAGCTGTCATGCAAGCACTTTCCATGGCGGCTGAGCAGGCACTTGTCTCGATTTCGAAAAAAAATATAACAAATGTGAACTAAAGAAAGGGGAGATGAAACATGGAATGGATTCAATGGTTTGGAGAGCACTTTATCGGAATGTTTGAAGCCGGCGGAAAGCAGTTCATGGGTCTGATTACAGGTATCGTTCCAACGCTTGTTGTGTTACTTACTTTCACTTATGCTGTCATGAAATTTATTGGAGAAGAGCGAGTGAATAGAGCCATTCAGTTTGCAGCGAAATATACCATTTTGCGCTACACGTTAATGCCGATCTTATCTGTTCTTATTTTGACAAACCCAATGGCTTATACGTTTGGCCGCTTCTTACCTGAAAAACAAAAACCAGCATTCTATGATTCAGCTGTTTCATTTGTTCATCCGGTGACATCACTGTTCCCGTATGCCAACGCAGGAGAACTATTTGTCTACTTAGGAATTGCGAACGGGATTAAAGAAGCTGGATATTCAATGTCAGAGCTTGCTGTTCGTTACTTCTTAGTCGGGATCGTCGTCATTTTGCTACGCGGAATCATTACTGAATGGATTACAAAATATTTAGCAGGAAAAATGAAAGCGAATTCACAATAGGGGAGGGTTAGACATGACAAACCACAAAGTATTTGTTGCAAAAGGTGCTGGCGGATGGGGAGAAGGCTTAGAGCTTGAACCAACTGGTAAAAGAAGAAAGGTTGTTTCCATTACAGGGGGAGGCATTCACCCGGTTGCACGTAAAATTGCAGAAATGACAGGGACAGAAGCATGTGATGGCTTTAAAAACTCTATACCAGAAGATGAAATGATGTGTGTTGTCATTGACTGCGGGGGAACAGCGCGAATCGGACTTTATCCAATGAAACGCATTCCAACTGTAGACGTTTTGGCATCCTCTCCTTCTGGGCCGCTTGCTAAACATATTACAGAAGATATCTTCGTATCAGGCGTAACAGAAAAAGATATTTCCTATGCAGAAGCATCTGATGGTGAGGCGAAAGCAGAAGGTCAGGAAAACAGTGAGTCGATTGATAAAGAGAATTTCAAAGAAACGTATGCAAAGCTGAAAGAGGAAAATATTGAGCGGCAGGAAAAAGGCAATTTCCTGATGAGATTCTCACGCGGAATCGGGAAAGTCACCGGTACGTTCTACCAGGCTGGCCGTGATTCTGTTGATATGCTTTTGAAAAACATTATTCCATTCATGGCATTTGTCAGTATGTTAATTGGAATTATCAATTATACAAAAATCGGTGATCTGATTGCCCATTTTCTATCACCTTTGGCAGGATCTCTTTGGGGGCTCTTACTGCTTGTTGTGGTCTGTACACTGCCGTTCCTATCACCTGTCTTAGGACCTGGAGCAGTCATTGCCCAAGTCATCGGTGTTCTGATTGGTAGTCAAATTGCACTAGGTAACATTCCGCCTCAATTTGCACTTCCTGCACTATTTGCCATCAACGGTCAAGTAGGGTGTGATTTTATTCCAGTGGGGCTGTCACTTGGTGAAGCGAAGCCGGAAACGGTACAATATGGGGTACCAGCTGTTTTGTATAGCCGTCTTATTACAGGGGTTCTATCTGTTGTGATCGCATACGTTGCCAGCTTCGGTATGTATTAAACGTATTAAAGGAGGAATCGAGATACATGGTAACACAATCTGTCGTAAAAGAAATTGGGATCTTAGTCCCGCAATTTAAAGAAGATAAGCTGATTGTTTTATTTGGACCCGCAGCGCCGCAGGAATTAAGAGATATGTCTGTCATTCATGAGTTCGAACATCTAGAAGAAGAGCCGCTGAAGCTAGGCGGAACCATTCAAGTGGGCGATCAAACGTACACGATCACAGCCCTAGGCAATAAAGCAAATGACAACTTTAAAGAGCTCGGCCATATTTCGATCTACTTCCAAGAGCCGTTTGATGATGTATTACCAGGAGCTGTATTTGCATCCCCGCACACGTTTCCTGATATAAAAGAAGGCGTACGAATTGAAATTTCGTAACCTTGTAAAAAAGCTGTTCCTAAATTGGAGCAGCTTTTTTATATGAGGTTTACCAGAAAGAGCATTTACGATATGCTGTAAACATTCATTATTTGTATATTCAGAATTTTTACTCAGGAGGAAGTTATGGTGTCACTTGAATTGAAGAATGTTTCATTAAAAAGAAATGGGAAATGGCTGCTGCAGTCTGTTGACTGGCAGGTAAATAAGCAGGAACACTGGGTGCTTTACGGTTTAAATGGTGCGGGGAAAACCGCTTTATTAAATATGCTCTGCTCCTATTATTTCCCCACGTCAGGCGAGATGACAGTGCTGGGGCATGTCTTTGGCAAGGAAGCTCTTGGTGAAAAGCTCAGGAGGAAAATTGGTCTCATCTCAGCGGGACTTGAAAAGAAATTGCACAGAGACGACAATGCTTTTGAAATTGTTTTAAGCGGCGCATTTGCTTCTATCGGGCTTTATGAAACCCCGACAGATGAAATGAGAGAGAAAGCCATTGATCTATTAAAAGCGTTTGGTTCATTCAAATATGCCAACAGAACATATGAAACCCTCTCACAGGGAGAGAAGCAAAAAGTCTTGATTGCGAGGGCTTTAATGAATGATCCGCAGCTCTTGATTTTAGATGAACCTGTGACGGGTCTTGATTTTTTAGCAAGAGAGCAAGTGCTGGAGACCATCTCATTTATTGCAGCTAAACCTGATGCGCCTACTTTGCTCTATACGACCCATCATGCAGAGGAGATTCTGCCTGTTTTTCAGCATACCTTATTATTAAAAAATGGATCGGTTTTTGATCAAGGAGAAACAAAAGAGATGATGACAAGCGGCCTGCTTTCTTCTTTTTTTGAATGTCCGGTAGATGTCATGTGGAGAAATGGCCGTCCGCATTTAAGCAAATTGTAGATAAAAGAAACTATTGGTCTGCTTCCCTGCTTTTCCATCATACATATTATAGTAGAAAACGAAAGGCGGGGAAGGACAGATGATCAGTATTTCTGAATTCCAAATCAAGGATGTCGTCGATGTATCCAGCGGGAAAAAATTAGGTACCATTGGGGACATTGATATTAATGTCACAAGCGGCAAAATCCAAGCGATTATTATTGGCGGCACAGGTAAAATGATGGGATTTTTCGGAAAAGAAGAGGAAATGATTGTCCCATGGCGAAATATAGTAAAAATTGGCGAAGATGTGATACTTGTCCGCTTGTCTTCTTAATTCGTATAACTCCTCAATGAATCATTCAATTTTTCCTTAAAATAAACTCTTCATTCTTAGCAAACAATGTCTTTTTCGGGTAAAAAGATTACGTTTTCATATCAATTTGTAAAAAAACCTGCAGAAAGGGCACATTTGAGTGTAATATTTAATGAATCCCACTAACTGTCTATGCATGTCTTGTGGTAAAATAGGAGCGAAATAAAGAGAGATGAATGAAAGGTGGGAGGCAGCTTTGACATACAAATATGACCCCTTTCAGCAGAAATCACCATATGCAATGACCATTCATGATTGGACGAACATGACATGTTCTGGTAAAGAGGTATTGGCCGGGTTTACCACAAAAAACGGCGGCTTCAGCCTACCTCCATACCAATCATTGAACACTGGACTCCATGTAGGAGATGATGCTTCTAGTGTTCAAATGAATCGTCAAGTCATAGCAGATGCTGCTGCTGTGCCGCTCTCTGATTGGGTGTTTGCAGACCAAACACACGAGGATCGCATCCTGAAAGTCACCAAGGAGCAAAGAGGAAGAGGAAGTCTTCATTATCATGAGGCACTGCCTGGTACAGACGGTTTATATACGTCTGAGACGAACATGATGCTCGCTCTTTGTTTCGCTGATTGTGTTCCGCTTTATTTTCTAGCTCCGCAAAACGGATTAATTGGAACGGCTCATGCCGGCTGGAAAGGAACCGTCAAGCAAATTGGTGCAAAGATGGTTGATGTATGGGTCAGCCAAGAAGATGCCAAGGCCGATCATATTCAAGTCGTCATTGGACCATCCATTGGCAGCTGCTGCTACATAGTCGATGACGCAGTCATGGATCAAGTGAAACAGCTTCCTTTTTCAACAGAGGATGTGTATTCCGAGATTTCACCAGGACAATATAAAATTGATTTGAAAACATTAAACAAAAACGTATTGCTTCATGCAGGAATAAAGGAAGAAAACATACATGTCAGTTCGATGTGCACAAGCTGCAATGATCAGCTTTTCTTCTCACACCGGCGTGATCAAGGGAAAACAGGACGTATGATGTCTTTTGTCGGGTTTAAGGAGGCATAAGTGCAATTGAATGTACGAGAGAATCTCAGACAAATAAATGAACAAATAAACGAAGCATGTAAAAGAGCCGGTAGACATCCAGCAGATGTATCGGTCGTCGCTGTGACAAAGTATGTCTCCATTGAACGAGCACAAGAAGCTAAAGAAGCAGGAATTATGCACTTTGGTGAAAATCGTGACCAAGGTTTACTTGAAAAGCAGGCGGCCATAACCGATGAAAACATTAGCTGGCACTTCATCGGCAGTTTACAGACGCGAAAAGTGAAATCTGTCATTCAGTCAATTGACTACTTACATTCGCTTGACAGGATGTCTCTTGCGAATGAAATTGAAAAAAGAGCGGATCACACAGTTCGCTGTTTTGTACAAGTGAACACATCTCTTGAGGAGTCAAAACACGGCTTGAAAAGTGAAGACGTCATTCCATTTGTAAAGCAGCTAGCTGATTTCAAACAGATTGAAATTGCTGGACTGATGACGATGGCTCCATTTACAGATGATCACACTGTGATTCGCAACTGTTTTAAAACATTAAAAAATCTTCGAGAAGAAGTAAAACATCTTAACCAAGTAAATGCACCTTGTCAGCATTTATCGATGGGCATGTCAAATGATTTTGAAATCGCAATTGAAGAAGGTGCGACATTCGTTCGGATTGGCTCTTCACTTGTTGGAAATGAAACAGGAGGTGCGTGACATGAGCATAAAAAATAAGTTTAAAAGCTTTTTCACTCTCGACGATGAAGAGTATGAGTACGAATATATTGATGAAGAAAGAGAACCCGTTCAAGAAGAAAAAGGAACGAAGGATAAAGCAGCATTTCAAGATCGCCCGCAGACAGGAAAACAAAATGTCGTCAGCTTGCAAAGCGTGCAAAAATCCTCTAAAGTGGTGTTAAGTGAGCCGCGTGTTTATGCAGAAGCGCAGGAGATTGCAGACCATATTAAAAACAGACGTGCAGTCGTCGTGAATTTGCAGCGCATTCAGCATGATCAAGCAAAGCGAATCATTGACTTCTTAAGCGGAACCGTTTATGCAATCGGTGGAGACATCCAGCGTATTGGCTCGAATATATTCCTCTGCACACCTGATAATGTAGATGTATCTGGTACAATATCAGAGCTATTGACAGAGGAAGAACCTCAGAGGTGGTAAATCATAGTGATTCTAAATTTCATTTTTAATATTTTAGGAACGGTATTAACGATTTACTCATTCGCGATTATTATTTACATCTTTATGTCATGGGTGCCATCTGCAAGAGAAACTGTGTTTGGCCGTTTTCTGACAAATATTTGCGAACCGTATTTAGAACCATTTCGTAAAATTATTCCGCCAATCGGCATGATTGACATCTCGCCGATTGTGGCATTGCTTGTGATCCGTTTTGCATCATCATATGGACTAACTGGTCTTTACAATATGATTGTGCGCTTCATGTAAACAGGCTGCCGGGCTTGGCACTGCCAGGCTCTTTTACATAAGAGGGGAACAAAATGAGCGATATCTATCAGCATTTTAGAAAAGACGAACAGCCATTTGTCGACCAAGTGTTAGGCTGGAAAAAAATCGCACTCGACCAATATCGAATGAAATTAACAGATTTCCTTGATCCGCGTGAGCAATTTATTACTGAGTCCGTCATCCAGCATGGCGAAGAACTTGGGATCATGTTTTTTGGCGGGTATGAGGGAGCGGAGCGCAAAAGAGCCCTCATTTATCCTGATTATTTAGAACCTTCTATTCAAGATGTTGAGCTGTCATATTTTCAGGTGAACTATGCGAAAAAGTTTATTTCTTTAGAACACCCGAAGCTTCTCGGCTCATTGATTGGGACAGGCTTGAAGCGTCAAAAATTCGGAGATCTATTATTTTCAGAGGAAGATGTGCAGTTTATTTGTACAAGTGATGTCGCCGATTTTGTGCGGGCGCAGCTGACACATGTCGGCAGAGCAGCCGTTTCATTAGAGGAAATCACACAGGCAGAAATAAAGCCAGTGATCACGAAGACTGATATCAAAGAAGATACCATTTCTTCACTTCGGCTTGATGCTGTATGTGCTGCTGTCAGCCGTCAGTCTCGGCAAAAAGCACAGCTTTTAGTCAAAAATGGGCTTGTCAAAGTCAATTGGAAAGTCACAGAGGACCCTTCCTTTACAATCGGTGAAGGCGATCAGCTCTCTGTTCGGGGATTTGGCCGCTTTAGCCTCAAAACGATTGATGGGAAGACCAAAAAAGATAAATTCAAAGTAACATTTGAGCTTCTGACATAACGAACTTGAATCTGGAGGTGGCGAGGTTGCCATTAACACCTAATGATATTCATAATAAAACGTTCACAAAAAGCTTTCGCGGCTATGATGAAGATGAAGTAAACGAGTTTTTAAGCCAAGTACGTAAAGACTATGAGATTGTACTTCGTAAAAAGAATGAGCTTGAAGACAAAGTAAACGAGCTTGACGAAAGACTAGGTCATTTTGCAACAATTGAAGAGACATTAAACAAATCGATTCTTGTGGCGCAGGAAGCAGCAGAAGACGTAAAACGTCATTCTGATAAAGAAGCAAAATTGATTATTCGTGAAGCAGAGAAAAATGCAGACCGTATTATCAACGAAGCGCTGTCAAAATCAAGAAAAATTGCAATGGAAATCGAAGAGCTGAAGAAACAGTCGAAGGTCTTTAGAACTCGTTTCCAAATGCTCATCGAAGCGCAGCTTGATCTTCTGAAAAATGACGATTGGGATCATTTACTGGAATATGAAGTAGACGCTGTCTTTGATGAAAAAGAATAAGCGCATCATCTTGACATGACGTGCTCATGTTGCATATAATACCATCATAAATTAACAAGAGATAAACGTTTGAAAGGGACACTCGCAGCTGTCACATGCGTAATAAAGCGAATCAGGGATGGTGGAAGCCTGACATTACGAGACGCTGCAATGAGATCACCCCTTTAGTTCCTTTTCTGAAAAAAACAGTAAGAAAAGGCGTCTGATCACGTTACGATTTTAGAGTGGATAAGCGGCTCTTTCATATCGCTTGTCTAAAAGGGTGGTACCGCGAGACAAGCCTTCTCGTCCCTTATGGGATGAGAGGGCTTTTTTTATTGTTTTTTAATCAGAATTTGCATGTGGAGGAATGGGTATGAACTACAAAGACACCTTATTAATGCCGAAAACAGAATTCCCGATGAGAGGGAACTTGCCGAACAAAGAGCCTGAAATCCAAGAGGAGTGGGCAGAGAAAGACATCTATCAAATGGTTTTAGAGCGGACTAAAGGACGCCCGACGTTTATTTTGCATGATGGACCTCCATATGCGAATGGTGACATTCATATGGGGCATGCACTTAATAAAATCCTAAAAGATTTTATCGTCCGATTTAAATCAATGAACGGGTATCATGCACCGTATGTTCCGGGCTGGGATACACACGGGCTGCCAATTGAAACAGCTCTTACTAAAAATAAAAAAGTCAAACGCAAAGAAATGTCTACAGCAGAATTCCGCAAACTATGCGAGGAGTATGCTTGGAAGCAAATTGAAGGTCAGCGCAGCCAGTTTAAGCGATTAGGCGTTAGAGCAGACTGGGACAATCCATATGTCACATTAAAGCCTGAATACGAAGCTCAGCAAATCCTTGTCTTTGGTGAAATGGCGAAGAGAGGCTATATCTATAAAGGATTAAAGCCTGTTAACTGGTCTCCTTCAAGTGAATCAGCCCTCGCTGAAGCGGAAATTGAATATAAAGACAAACGTTCACCATCGATTTACGTTTCGTTTAAAGTAAAAGATGGCAAAGGCGTTCTTGAAAACGGCGAACAATTCATTATCTGGACAACAACACCTTGGACGCTTCCTGCAAACCTTGGCATTTGTGTTCATCCAAACTTAGAGTACAGTGTTCTTCAAGTCGGTGCTGAGCGTTATGTCGTTGCATCTGAACTGGTTGAACAAGTAGTAAAAACACTCGGCTTTGAAGAATACGAAGTTGTGAAAACATTAAAAGGTAAAGAATTAGATAAAATCGTTGCAGCACATCCAATTTACGATAGAGATTCTCTTGTGATGCTTGGCGATCACGTGACAACTGATGCGGGAACTGGCTGTGTTCACACAGCACCAGGCCACGGGGAAGATGACTTTATTGTCGGTATGAAATACGGTCTTGATGTGCTCTGTCCAGTAGATGAAAAAGGTGTGATGACAGATGAGGCGCCTGGTTTTGAAGGACTATTCTACGAGGATGCCAATAAAGCCATCACAGAACAGCTTGAAGCAAAAGGTGCGCTGAAAAAGCTCGACTTTATCACGCACTCCTACCCGCATGACTGGAGAACGAAAAAACCAACGATTTATCGTGCGACAGCTCAGTGGTTTGCATCCATTAAAGATTTTAGAGAAGCGTTATTAGACAATATTAAAGAAACAAAATGGGTTCCAGCATGGGGAGAAACACGCCTGTTCAATATGGTGCGTGACAGAGGTGACTGGTGTATTTCAAGACAGCGTGTATGGGGCGTTCCAATTCCGGTCTTTTATGCGGAAAATGGTGAGCCGATCATCACGGACGAAACCATTCAGCATGTATCTCAATTATTTAGAGAGCATGGCTCGAATATTTGGTTTGAAAAAGAAGCAAAAGAGCTATTGCCAGAAGGCTTTACACATCCAGGCAGCCCGAATGGTGAATTCACAAAAGAGCAGGATATCATGGATGTATGGTTTGATTCCGGTTCTTCTCACCAAGCCGTTTTAGAAGAAAGAGACGACCTAGTCCGTCCGGCAGATCTTTACCTTGAAGGCTCTGACCAATATCGCGGCTGGTTTAACTCCTCATTATCAACAGCAGTTGCTGTCACTGGAAAAGCACCTTATAAAGGTGTCCTAAGCCATGGCTTTACGCTTGATAAAGAAGGACGTAAGATGAGTAAATCATTAGGCAATACGATTGATCCAACGAAGGTTGCGAAGCAGCTTGGTGCAGAGATTCTAAGACTTTGGGTATCTTCAGTCAACTATCAAGCCGATCATCCAGTATCTGATGATATTTTGAAACAAGTAGCAGAAGTCTATCGTAAAATCCGTAACACCTTCCGCTTCCTGCATGGAAACCTATTTGACTTTGACCCAGCAGTTAATGCCGTGCCAGTAGAAGAGCTTCGCGAAGTGGATCAATATATCATGATCAAATTAAACAAATTGATTGATAAAGTGAAAAAAGCTTATGATGATTACGAATTTGCGGTCGTGTATCATGCGATTCACAATTTCTGTACGATTGAGCTCAGCTCTTTCTATCTTGATTTTGCAAAGGATGTCGTCTACATTGAGCATGCCGATCATCCAGACCGCCGCAGCATGCAGACGGTCTTCTACGAAACATTAATGGCTTTAGTAAAGCTGACTGCACCAATTCTTCCGCATACCGCAGATGAATTATGGAGCCACTTAAGCTTTGTTGAAGAGCCAAGTGTTCAGTTAACAGATATGCCAGAAGGTGTGGCAGTTCCTCAAGCTGAAGCAACAGAAGCGAAGTTTGACCGCTTTATGGAAGTACGTGATGATGTGCTAAAAGCGCTGGAGATTGCGCGTAACGAGAAAGTCATCGGACGTTCACTTGAAGCAAGTGTGACGCTTTATGCGACAGACGAAGTGAAAAACCTTCTTGCATCCATTAAAGAAGATGTGAAGCAGCTCTTTATCATCTCTGAATTAACGGTAGAAGATGAGCAGCATGCAGATACATCAGCGCCTGAATATGTATCAGGACGAATTGTGGTTCAAAAAGCAGAAGGAGAACTGTGCGAACGTTCCCGCATTATTTCAAAAGACGTTGGTGCAAATCCGAAATACCCAACATTGTCGCTGAAAAATGCTGAAATCGTGGAGAAATATTACCAAAATTAACAATGCGATATCACAAGCTGGCGCCCCGTCATATGCGGGGCGTTTTCTTTTATGAGAAAATGACAGCGTTTAGAACGAAAGGAAAAATCTTATGGCTTTAAAGTGACCAGGCGGGGCAACAATATGATTATCACGACAGGGCAGGAGTTGAAATAGCGACATGAATGGCGATCTAGAGACGATTTACACGGAACTCCTTCAAATGAAAGAAGAGCTGCAATCTAAACTGTTTGAATACGCATCATTTCGTTCACCCGCTGAGCATGTCACGTTGAATGAGGTCAAAACGACCACGCTTCTTTATCACATCAAAGAAGAGCTGCAAGATGTGTCTCTCGCTATTGCAAAAATCGAACAAGGAACCTATGGCATATGTGAGGCAACAGGAGATGTGATTCCGCTTGAACAAATGAGTATTCTTCCTACCGCCCGCACGGCTGACGACTTTTTATATCATAAGCAATACGAGAAAAAAGCATTCACTCCTTATCCTTACGAATCAAATGATTCTCATTTTGAAGCCTTCCACATGTAGGGAGGTTTTTGTCTGTCAACTAAAGTTTCTTTACTCCTTCCTGTTTTCTTGATAAAATGCTTAAAGATCAAAGTATGAAGATGGAGGAACGTGTGTGTTCTATTACATAATCGCATTCGTTATCATTTGTTTAGACCAATTAACAAAATGGCTCATTGTCAAAAATATGATGCTCGGTGATTCTGTTCCAGTCATTGATGGATTCTTTTATATCACGTCTCACCGTAATTCAGGAGCCGCATGGGGAATTCTCCAAGGGCAAATGTGGTTTTTCTATGTGATCACACTCGTTGTTATTGCGGGAATTGTTTATTACTTACAAAAACATGGACAAAAGGACAAGCTGCTGGGAGTAGCGCTGGCCTTAATGCTTGGCGGAGCGATCGGAAACTTTATCGACCGTATTTTCCGTCAGGAAGTGGTTGATTTTGCTCATTTCGTATTTGGCGATTATCACTACCCAATCTTTAATATTGCAGATTCTTCTCTCTGTGTAGGGGTTATTCTGCTCTTCATTCAAATGCTGTTAGATGGAAAGAAAAATAAGGAGTCAACTACATGAATCAAGTAAATATTGCCGTTTCAGAAGAACAAACGAGTGAACGGCTAGATAAATTTCTAAGCACGACAGAACCAGAATGGTCAAGAACCCAAGTCCAGCAATGGGTAAAAGATGGGCTGATCGAAGTAAACGGGAAACAAGTAAAGGCCAATTACAAAGTACAAGCTGGAGATCAAATCAAAGTGGAGATTCCAGATCCGGAAGCCCTAGATGTAGAAGCAGAACCAATGGATCTTGATATTTATTATGAGGATGCAGATGTGTTAGTCGTAAATAAACCACGAGGAATGGTCGTTCATCCAGCGCCAGGTCATGTGTCAGGAACACTTGTAAATGGACTGATGGCACATTGCAAAGACTTATCAGGGATTAACGGTGTGATGCGTCCTGGAATTGTCCACCGAATTGATAAAGATACGTCTGGGCTGTTAATGGTCGCTAAAAACGATATGGCACATGAGTCACTCGTCAATCAGCTGGTGGCTAAAACTGTCACAAGAAAGTATACGGCTGTTGTCCACGGTATTATCCAGCATGATACAGGCACAATTGATGCACCAATTGGCAGAGATAAAAAAGACCGCCAAAGCATGACGGTTACAAAAGAAAATGCAAAACAAGCCGTTACTCACTTTGATGTGATTGAACGCTTTAAAGACTTCACAGTTGTCGAATGCCGCCTTGAAACAGGAAGAACACACCAAATTCGTGTTCATATGAAATATATCGGCTACCCTCTTGCAGGAGATCCGAAATATGGGCCGAGAAAAACAGTCGATTTTAATGGACAGCTGCTGCATGCAGGTGTTTTAGGATTTGATCATCCTAGAACAGGAGAATATATCGAGTTCACAGCACCAATTCCAGCTGATATGCAGGCTTTTATCGATTCATTAAGAAATAACGATTGACAGGCCGTTCTTTTTCTGAAATAATAAACGAAGAAATTGAGATTCTTTAAAACAGTCCAGAGAGGCTGAGAAGGATAACGGATCAATTTGTGCACGCGTATGCACAAATGAACGCCCCTCTCTGCCCTTTGCAGAAGGGGCTTTTTATTTGTCAAAAAGAGGTGTAAAAGATGGAACAAAAAGCAGTCATTCTTGATGAACAAGCGATCAGAAGAGCGCTTACCCGAATTGCACATGAAATGATTGAGCGCAACAAAGGGATGAAGGATGTCATCCTTGCCGGGATCAAGACAAGAGGCATACATCTTGCAAAGCGCCTTGCAGAGCGCATCGAGCAAATTGAAGGGAATCCAGTCACTGTAGGTGAACTTGATATTACGCTATACCGTGATGACCTGACAAAAAAGACAGACAACCAAGACCCGCTTGTAAAGGGTGCAGACATACCAGCTGACATTAATGACAAAACACTTATTGTTGTTGACGATGTCCTGTTTACAGGCAGAACCGTCAGAGCAGCTATGGATGCCCTTGTAGATGTAGGAAGACCATCTTCCATTCAGCTGGCTGTGCTCGTTGACCGGGGACACCGGGAGCTGCCGATCCGAGCGGATTATATCGGGAAAAACATCCCGACTTCAAAAGCAGAGACAGTCATGGTTCAGCTCAATGAAGTAGATCAAAACGACCTTGTCGCTATATATGAAAAATAACCTTTTTAAATGCATTCCAGAGAGTTTGCAAAGAGGGCAATAACAGAGAAACCGAGCACACGGCCAACATGACGTGTCCGGTTTATCTAGGCCTCTTTGCGCATACTCGCAAAGAGGCTTTTTTAATGAAAAAGGACACATCTAGGAGGAAAATCATGAGTCAGCAAAAAGCCAATTTAGGCATTCGAGATATTCCAAAACCATTCACATGGCTGTCACTTAGCCTGCAGCATTTGTTTGCGATGTTTGGTGCGACCATTCTTGTACCAAAAATCATTGATATGAGTCCAGCCGTCGCGCTCATCTCAAGCGGTGTGGGAACGATTGTTTACTTAATCATCACAAGAGGACAAATTCCGGCGTATCTTGGATCGTCCTTTGCCTTCATCGCCCCCATACTGAATGTGAAAGCAACAGGCGGCCCTGGAGCCGCAATGGTTGGCGCCTTCATGGCGGGTGTCGCTTATGCACTCATCGCCCTATTCATTAAATGGCTAGGCACAGGCTGGCTGATGAAGCTTCTGCCGCCGGTGGTCGTAGGACCAGTCATTATGGTCATCGGACTCGGACTCGCTGGAACAGCAGTCAACATGGCGATGTATGTTGATCCGAATGCAACCGAGCTTGTTTACAGCCTCAAGCACTTAATGGTCGCTGGCTTCACACTGGCTGTCACCATTATCAGTATGATTTTCCTAAGAGGATTCCTTAGCTTAATCCCAGTATTAATCGGCATCATCAGCGGCTATCTCTTTGCCTTAACACAAGGCATCGTGAACTTCCAGCCGGTCATTGACGCAAAATGGTTTGCTGTACCAGACTTCGTCGTGCCATTTGTCGACTATACACCTGCTGTGACCTTAAGCATTCTCACAGTGATGGTGCCGGTAGCCTTTGTCACAATGTCTGAGCATATCGGCCACCAAGTGGTGTTAAGTAAGGTTGTAGGACAAGATTTTATTAAAAAACCAGGTCTTCACCGTTCCATTTTAGGAGACAGTGCGGCGACGATCTTCGCTTCACTTATTGGCGGACCACCAACAACAACTTATGGAGAGAACATTGGCGTACTAGCCATCACAAGAGTGTTTAGTATCTTCGTCATCGGCGGAGCAGCCGTGTTTGCGATCTGCTTCGGTTTTGTAGGAAAAATTTCAGCATTAATCAGTACAGTGCCGTCCGCGGTGATGGGAGGCGTTTCGTTCCTGCTCTTTGGAATCATTGCTTCAAGCGGCTTGAGAATTCTGATTGATCATAAAGTGAATTTTGAAGAAAAGCGTAATCTCATTATCGCATCAGTCATCCTAGTCATTGGGATTGGCGGGGCATTCATTGAGGTGAAACAAATCAATCTCACCCTATCTGGAATGGCACTTGCTGCGATTACGGGTGTCCTGTTAAATCTGATCCTGCCGCATCAAAAAGCAGAAGATGACAACTCAAATGAATCAAATACAGAAAACCTTTTAAAAGAAGTCCAGTGAGGCTGACAAGGGTTCTAAATGGAGCAGAATGCACGAAGGTGCCGCTGCTTCTTTTGGAGAACCCTAAGCTGCCGAGGCTTAGGGTTTTTTTGAACCTGAAAGTGATGAAAAACTAGAGGGGGAAGAAAAAATGAATGATTTATCGACAATGAGCAGCTTATCAAAAGAAGAGATTTTACAGCTGATTGAAGAAGCAGCTGCACTCAAAAAGGGGAAACAAGAACATGGATTAGCCGGAGAATTTGTGGCAAACCTTTTCTTTGAACCAAGCACAAGAACACGTTTTAGCTTCGAAGTAGCAGAGAAGAAATTAGGGATGAATGTCCTGAGCTTAGATGCGGCAAGCACCTCCGTTCAAAAGGGCGAAACACTTTACGATACGGTAAAAACACTGGAATCGATCGGAGTAAAGGCATGTGTGATCAGAGACAGTACAGATGAATATTATAACGAGCTGATTGGGAAGGTTGGAATTCCCATCATCAATGCAGGAGATGGCTGCGGGCAGCATCCAACCCAATCACTGCTTGACCTCATGACCATCTTTGAAGAGTTTGGCGGCTTTGAAGGCTTAACGATTTCGATTCATGGAGACATCAAACATAGCAGGGTGGCAAGATCAAATGCTGAGGTTTTATCGAGGCTGGGAGCGACAGTCCTCTTTTCAGGACCTGCTTCCTTCCAGGATAAACAAAACCCTCACGGAACGTATGCCCAAGTAGATGAAGCCATCGCACAATCTGATGTGGTGATGCTGCTTAGAATCCAGCATGAACGGCACGCTGAAAAAATGGGCAGTGAAGATTACTTATCAACTTATGGATTAACAGTAGACAGAGCAAACAAAATGAAAGAACGCGCGATTATTATGCATCCAGCACCAGTAAACAGAGGTGTTGAAATAGATGATTCATTAGTAGAGTCCAAGCAGTCAAGGATTTTCAAACAAATGGAAAATGGTGTTTATATCCGAATGGCCGTATTAAAAAGAGCTTTTCAAAATAGCACACTACATCAAAAAGGGAGAGATTCTGTCTATGTCATATCTCATTAAAAACGGTTTTATCTTAACAAGCACAGGTGAAAGAGTGCAGCAGGATATTAGGGTAAAAGGAAAAGTGATTCAAGCGATCGGTCACCTAGAAAGAGAAGACGGAGAAGAGGTTATTGATGCAGCAGGGCTATTTGTGTCACCAGGCTTGATTGATCTGCATGTGCATTTAAGAGAGCCAGGCGGAGAGAAAAAGGAAACGATTGAAACAGGTTCTAAAGCAGCCGCAAGAGGCGGATATACGACGATTGCAGCGATGCCGAATACAAGGCCGGTTCCAGATACAAAAGAGCAAATGGAATGGCTGATGAATCGAATCGAAGAGACCTCATCTGTGAGAGTGCTGCCATACGCATCCATCACAACGAGACAAATTGGGGAAGAGATGACGGATTTTGCAGCACTAAAAGAAGCAGGCGCCTTTGCTTTTACAGATGACGGTGTCGGCATCCAAACAGCAGGCATGATGTACGAAGCGATGAAACAGGCAGCAAGTCTTGATCAAGCGATTGTGGCGCACTGTGAAGATAACTCGCTCATTTACGGCGGGTGCGTTCATGAAGGAGAATTTTCAAAAGCAAATGGGTTAAACGGAATACCGTCAATCTGTGAATCGGTGCATATTGCAAGAGATGTTCTTTTAGCAGAAGCAGCGAACTGTCATTATCATGTATGTCATATCAGTACGAAAGAATCTGTGCGGGTCGTACGCGATGCAAAAAAAGCAGGCATCCGTGTGACGGCTGAGGTGTCACCGCATCACCTGCTGTTGTGTGATACGGACATTCCGGGTCTTGATACAAATTATAAAATGAACCCGCCGCTCAGAGGAACAGAGGATCGCGAGGCATTGATCGAGGGACTGTTAGATGGAACGATTGATTTCATCGCAACAGACCATGCGCCGCATACAGAAGAAGAAAAGAACGAAACCATGCAGCGTGCCCCGTTTGGAATTGTGGGACTTGAAACAGCGTTTCCGCTTCTGTATACACGATTTGTCAAAACAGGCGAATGGACATTAAAAGAACTTGTTGATTATATGACAATTAAACCAGCAGAAGCATTTTCTCTTCCATACGGAAAGCTTGAAGAAGGGCACATAGCTGATATCACACTTATTGATTTAAACAAAGAAATGGCAATCGATAAAACAAGCTTCTTATCTAAAGGGCAAAATACACCGTTTGACAAATTGACTGTATCAGGATGGCCGGTCATGACACTTGCATCTGGGAAAGTCGTTTATGAAGAGGGGAGACTAGTAAAATGAAGAGACGCTTAGTGCTAGAAAACGGAACAGTATTCGAAGGAACAGGCTTTGGCAGCTTAGAACCATCAGTCGGAGAAGTCGTCTTTAATACAGGGATGACGGGCTATCAAGAAATTTTATCTGATCCATCATACTGCGGACAAATTGTCACACTGACTTACCCGCTTATCGGCAACTATGGCATTAACCGTGACGATTTTGAATCGATCACACCGTTTGTGAAAGGGCTGATTGTGAAAGAGCTTTGTGAAAAGCCCTCAAACTGGCGCTCTTCATATTCACTCGATGAATATTTAAAAATGAAAAACATTCCGGGGCTGAGCGGAATCGATACACGGAAGCTGACTAGAATGATTCGAAGTGCAGGGACTTTAAGAGGGGCATTTGCAGGACCTGATGAACAATTAGAAGACGTTGTCCGCCGCCTTCAAACATTGCAGCTGCCAACAGATCAAGTGAGTCAAGTATCTGTGAAAAATGCGTACCCAAGCCCAGGCAGAGGAAAAAGAATTGTCCTTGTCGATTTCGGCATGAAGCACGGCATTTTGCGCGAGCTCAATAAACGTGACTGCGACGTCATTGTGGTGCCATACAACGTCACTGCAGATGAAGTGCTGCAGCTAAAGCCTGATGGCATCATGCTTTCAAACGGACCTGGAGATCCTGTGGATGTACCGGAAGCCGTTGAGATGATTCAGCAATTGATTGGAAAGGTGCCGCTCTTTGGTATATGCCTCGGACATCAATTATTTGCTCTAGCGTGCGGTGCAAGCACAGAAAAAATGAAATTTGGCCACAGAGGATCAAACCATCCGGTGAAAGAACTAGCAACTGGCAAGGTGACACTGACGTCTCAAAACCATGGCTACACGGTTAGCAGTATTAACGAAGACGTGCTCGAAGTCACACATATTGCCCTAAACGACAATACGATTGAAGGATTAAAACATAAAGAAGCACCAGCATTCACTGTTCAGTACCACCCAGAAGCATCACCGGGTCCAGAAGATGCAAACTACTTATTTGACCAGTTCATGGAAATGATTCATACGACTGAGAAAGAAGGGGAAGAAGTATGCCAAAACGCGTAGACATCAAAAAGATTTTAGTAATCGGATCAGGTCCTATCATCATCGGTCAGGCAGCGGAGTTTGACTATGCAGGTACACAGGCTTGCTTAGCGCTAAAAGAAGAGGGCTATGAAGTCGTTCTTGTGAACTCTAACCCTGCGACCATCATGACAGATACAGAAATGGCTGATAAGGTATACATCGAACCACTGACACCAGAATTTTTAACACGAATCATTCGAAAAGAACGCCCTGATGCGATCTTGCCAACACTTGGCGGGCAAACTGGATTAAACCTTGCTGTTGAATTGTCAGAGCTTGGCGTATTAGCTGAATGCGGCGTTGAAGTACTCGGTACAAAGCTGTCAGCCATCCAAAAAGCAGAGGATAGAGATTTATTCCGTAATTTAATGAATGAACTAAATGAGCCAGTACCAGAAAGTGAAATCATTCATAACCTGGAAGAAGCGATGGCGTTTACAGATCAAATCGGTTTCCCTGTCATCGTCAGACCAGCCTATACATTAGGCGGAACAGGCGGCGGAATTTGTACAAACGAGCAAGAACTGAAGGAAATCGTTGAAAACGGTCTGAAGCTAAGCCCAGTCACACAATGCTTACTTGAAAAAAGCATTGCAGGCTTTAAAGAAATTGAATATGAAGTCATGCGAGACAGCGGTGACCATGCAATCGTTGTTTGTAACATGGAAAACTTTGACCCTGTCGGCATCCATACTGGTGACAGTATTGTTGTAGCCCCAAGCCAAACGTTAAGTGACCGTGAATATCAGCTGCTTCGAAATGTGTCGCTTAAGCTGATCCGTGCACTTGGCATTGAAGGCGGCTGTAACGTTCAACTGGCACTTGATCCAAACAGCTTTCAATACTATATCATCGAGGTAAACCCGCGTGTGAGCCGTTCATCTGCGCTTGCGTCAAAAGCGACAGGCTATCCAATTGCCAAATTGGCAGCGAAAATTGCTGTCGGCTTAACGCTTGATGAAATGATGAACCCAGTCACAGGTAAAACCTATGCAGCTTTCGAGCCGGCACTTGACTATATCGTTTCAAAAATACCGCGCTGGCCGTTCGATAAATTTGAATCTGCGAACAGACGTCTTGGTACGCAAATGAAGGCAACTGGTGAAGTCATGGCAATCGGCCGCACATTAGAAGAGTCTCTTCTAAAGGCTGTACGTTCACTTGAAGCCGATGTGCATCACATTGAATTAAAAGATGAAGCAGATATCACAAATGAAGTGCTTGAAAAACGGATTATCAAAGCGGGAGACGAACGATTATTTTATATCGCTGAGGCGCTTAGAAGAGGCTATACAGTCGAACAAATACATGAATTCTCAAAAATTGATTACTTCTTCCTTCATAAGCTGGAAGGCATCATTGCCTTTGAGAAGACATTAAAAGAAAACAAAGGCAATACAGATGTATTAAAAGAAGCAAAAGAGAAAGGCTTCTCAGATATCTACATTAGCCGCGAGTGGAAGATGAACGAAGCGGATGTCTACAAGCTAAGACAAGAAGCAGGCATTGTACCTGTATACAAAATGGTGGATACATGTGCGGCAGAATTTGAATCAGAGACACCTTATTTCTACAGCACATATGAAGATGAAAATGAATCAGAACGTACAGACAAGAAAAGCGTTATCGTATTAGGTTCAGGTCCTATCCGAATTGGACAAGGGGTTGAATTTGATTATGCGACTGTTCACTCAGTGTGGGCAATTAAACAAGCAGGCTATGAAGCGATCATTATAAACAACAACCCTGAAACGGTTTCAACAGACTTTAGTATTTCAGATAAGCTCTACTTTGAACCACTCACTGTAGAAGATGTCATGCATATCATCGACCTTGAACAGCCTGAAGGAGTCGTCGTTCAGTTCGGTGGACAAACGGCGATCAACCTAGCAGATGAATTATCAAATAGAGGGGTTAAAATTCTTGGAACTTCTCTAGAAGACCTAGACCGCGCAGAAAACCGGGACAAGTTTGAACAAACGTTAGAAACACTCGGCGTGCCCCAGCCGAAAGGGAAAACAGCAACGTCTGTGCCTGAAGCAGTAGCGATTGCCAATCAAATCGGCTACCCAGTCCTTGTCCGTCCTTCCTATGTATTAGGCGGCCGCGCGATGGAAATTGTGTATCAAGAAGCTGAGCTTCTTCACTACATGGAGAATGCGGTGAAGGTCAACCCGCAGCATCCAGTGTTAATTGACAAGTATTTGACAGGAAAAGAAATTGAAGTAGATGCCGTGTCTGATGGAGAAACTGTCGTAATCCCAGGCATTATGGAACACATTGAAAGAGCCGGAGTTCACTCTGGTGACTCGATTGCGGTCTATCCGCCGCAAACATTGTCTGAGGACATCAAAGCAAAGATCGCAGAATACACGATCAAGCTTGCAAAAGGACTCAACATTATTGGGCTTTTGAACATTCAATTTGTCCTATCAAAAGGTGAAGTGTATGTCCTTGAAGTGAACCCGCGATCAAGCCGGACAGTTCCTTTCTTAAGTAAAATTACGGGCATTCCGATGGCCAACCTTGCGACAAAAGTCATCTTAGGAGACAAGCTCAAAAATTATGGCTACGAAGAAGGCCTTCACACAGAGCAAGAAGGGGTGTACGTCAAAGTTCCAGTCTTCTCTTTTGCAAAATTAAGAAGAGTGGATATTACACTCGGGCCTGAAATGAAATCAACAGGCGAAGTCATGGGGAAAGATGTCACGATCGAAAAAGCCCTTTATAAAGGATTGATTGCATCAGGCATTCAAATCCCTAATGACGGAACAGTTCTTCTGACAGTGGCTGATAAGGATAAAGAAGAAGGACTTGAGATCGCAAGAAGATTCCATTCGATCGGCTATCATATTTTAGCAACAGAAGGAACGGCGAATTATTTAAAACAAGCCTCCATTCCATCAAGTGTGGTCGGCAAAATTGGAGAAGAAGGCAAAAATCTTCTTGATGTCATTCGAAACGGGGAAGCCCAATTCGTGATCAACACATTAACAAAAGGAAAACAGCCGGCAAGAGACGGCTTTAGAATTAGACGTGAATCTGTTGAAAACGGAGTGGCTTGCTTAACGTCACTAGATACAGCAGAAGCCATTTTAAGAGTGCTTGAGAGCATGACATTTAGAGCGGATGAAATGCCAGAAGTGAAAACGAATGCTGAGGTGACAGTAACGATATGAAAAAAGCATACTTGACGGTCGTCTCGAACCGAGAGATCGCTGATCATATTTACGAAATGACATTACAAGGTGACCTTGTGGACTCCTTTCAAACGGCTGGACAATTTCTTCATCTAAAGGTCAGTGAATCGATGACACCGCTGCTGAGAAGACCGATCAGTATTGCCAACATTCATGCCGAGCAAAAAGAAGCAACCATCATTTACCGCGCAGAGGGAGAGGGCACAAAGCTCCTCTCCCAAAAGCGGGAGGGAGAATCAGTCGATGTATTAGGGCCGCTTGGAAACGGGTATGATCCTTCAGTCGTCAAGCCCGGAGAGACGGCATTACTAGTCGGCGGCGGAATTGGCGTACCGCCTCTATATGAGCTGTCTAAGCGTTTAACGAAAAAAGGTGTCATCGTAAAGCATGTCCTCGGCTTTCAGTCGAAAAAGGATGTATTTTACGAGGAAAAATTTCAAGCACTCGGCGATACGTTTATTGCAACGGTTGATGGCACATACGGTGCTAAAGGCTTTGTAACAGATGTGATAAAAGAGCAAAACCTGAGCTTTGATGTGCTGCTTTCCTGCGGTCCAACACCTATGCTAAAAGCGCTGAAAGACACGTATCCTGATAAGCCTGTCTACATTTCGATGGAAGAACGAATGGGCTGCGGGATTGGTGCTTGCTTTGCATGTGTCTGTCATACCGATCAGCTCGACAAACCTTATGTCAAAGTGTGTCTTGATGGACCTGTATTTAAAGCAGAGGAGGTGGCATTGTCATGCTAAACGTTGAGTTACCGGGATTATCATTAAAGAATCCAATTATCCCTGCATCAGGCTGCTTTGGATTCGGGAGAGAATTTGCATCCTTATATGACCTATCATTGCTGGGCGGTATCATGATCAAAGCCACAACCCTTGAACCGAGATTTGGCAATCCGACTCCAAGGGTTGCTGAGACAGGAGCTGGTATGCTCAATGCAATCGGCCTTCAAAATCCAGGTCTAAAAGGCGTGCTTGAAAATGAATTGCCTTGGCTCGAGCAGTTTGATACGCCTATTATTGCGAATGTTGCTGGCTCACAGGTGGATGATTATGTTGAAGTAGCCAAGCAAATCAGCCAAGCAAAAAATGTTCATGCCCTTGAGCTGAATATTTCTTGCCCAAATGTGAAAACAGGCGGAATTGCCTTTGGTACAGATCCAAATATGGCGGCGTCATTGACAAAAGCGGTCAAGGAAGTCTCGTCTGTACCTGTCTATGTCAAGCTGTCACCTAACGTAGCCAATATTGTAGAGATTGCTCAAGCGATTGAAGCTGCTGGAGCGGATGGACTCACCATGATTAATACATTAATTGGGATGCGTTTAGATTTAAAAACGGGGAAACCCATCCTTGCCAATAAAACTGGCGGATTATCAGGACCAGCTGTCAAACCTGTCGCTGTACGTATGGTGCATGAGGTGAGTCAAGCGGTTTCTATTCCGATTATCGGAATGGGCGGAGTGCAAAGTGCTGAAGATGTACTTGAATTTTTACTAGCAGGTGCAAGTGCAGTCGCTGTCGGTACAGCCAATTTTGTGAATCCATTTATTTGCCCGGAAATCATTGAAGAGCTGCCAAATGTGTTAACAGCATATGGTTATTCATCTGTAGAGGAATGTATCGGAAGGAGCTGGAAACATGAAGCACTTGCCCATCATCGCGCTTGATTTTCCTTCAGGACAGGAGGCGCTTGCCTTTTTAGATCCCTTTGAAGGGACACCATTATTTGTGAAGGTCGGCATGGAGCTGTTTTACCAAGAAGGACCTGCCATCCTTGAAGCGCTGAAAGAAAAAAATTGCCGCATTTTTCTCGATCTAAAATTACATGACATTCCAACAACGGTGAAAAAAGCGATGAACCGGCTTGCCGCACTTGGCGTTGACTTGGTCAATGTGCATGCGGCTGGCGGGAAACGAATGATGCAGGCTGCGTTAGAGGGACTTGAAAGCGGGACTCCTGCTGGACAAAGCCGCCCGGGCATTATTGCAGTGACCCAGCTGACTAGTACGTCAGAAGACATGATGAGAAAAGAATTACTCATTGACCGTCCGCTGCAAGAGACTGTGATCCGGTACGGACAATTAGCATATGAAAGTGGGCTGGACGGGGTTGTTTGCTCTGTTCATGAATCTAAAGCACTTCATGAACATATCTCACCCTCCTTTCTCACTGTAACGCCAGGTATTCGCTTACCGAATGATCAAACCGATGACCAAAAGCGTGTGGCGACACCTGCCTATGCAAAAGAGCAAGGTGTTTCACAAATTGTTGTCGGAAGATCAATCACAAAAGCTGATAAACCAATAGAAGCCTATCATCAAATTTTGAAAGAGTGGGAGTGACTGCCAGATGAAATCAAAAATCGCGAAACATCTATTACAAATCAAAGCGGTCTCATTAAAACCAGACGAACCGTTTACATGGGCGAGCGGTATAAAATCACCGATCTATTGTGATAACCGCCTCACATTATCATATCCAGAAGTCAGACACGACATTGCGGAAGGTCTAAAAGATTTGATTCTCACTCATTTTAAGGGTGCAGAGGTTGTTGCGGGTACTGCAACAGCAGGCATTCCGCATGCGGCATTAGCAGCAGACTGCTTGAACATCCCGATGTGTTATGTCAGAAGTAAGCCGAAAGCACACGGCAAAGGAAATCAAATTGAAGGGGCCGTATCGAAAGGCCAAAAGGTTGTCGTCGTCGAAGACCTTATTTCCACAGGAGGCAGTGTGCTGGAAGTGGTTGCTGCTCTTCAAGCTGAGGGCTGCGAGGTACTAGGAGTTGCCGCAATCTTCACATACGGACTGCCAAAAGCAGCGGCCGCTTTTCAAGAAAAAAATATTCCATATGTCACCCTGACAGACTATGACACATTGACAGACGTGGCACTTGAACTGAAAGCGATTGAGCCGTCTGCGATGAACAAACTAAAACGCTGGAGACAAGATCCTTCCTCTGAATCTTGGATGGAAGAAACGGTCTAAAAAGTCAAAGTCCATCGTTAGCAATTTCAAAAGCTGTGCCTGCCCGCACGGCTTTTTTATTTGGGTAAAAATAGTAAAATAGACTCAAATTTTAATAAAAACTAATCCTATCAATAAAGTCGGGTTGACTTTTGTTTGAATTGTGTTAATATTTAAGACAAATTGAAACTCTTATCCAGAGAGGTGGAGGGACTGGCCCGATGAAACCCGGCAACCTGCGATTCGCAAGGTGCTACTTCCTGCAAAATGATTCTATTTTGAAAGATAAGGAAATCGTGAGCTTCCTCATCTTTCTTTCGGACTGAAAGAAAGTTTTTTTATTTTAACGGTGAGGAGGAAGAGGAGATGGAAGTGAAACAAAATCAGGATGAGGACTTAGTAAAGCATATGCAAGAACTGATTGGGGATATGAAATTTGGTTCAATTACGTTAATTGTTCAGGACGGTCAAGTGATTCAAGTGGAAAAAAACGAAAAAATTAGATTGAAGTAGTGCGAAAAATAGCAATATGAGCGGTACTCCGGAAGGGGAGAAATCATGTTAACTTATGAAAATTGGCAAGAGCCGTCCATTACATTTCAAGAGGATGATTTGTATAAAGGAGCCCTGTCTGTACTGAAATGGGCGTACGGTCATTATGGTGACCAGCTCGTGTATGCGTGCAGCTTTGGCATCGAGGGCATCGTCCTGATTGATCTTATTGCAAAAGTAAAAAAAGATGCGAGAATTGTCTTTTTAGATACAGGTCTGCATTTTAAAGAAACTTACGACACAATTGATGCGGTAAAGGAAAGATACCCGGGTTTAGACATTGTACTAAAAACGCCTGAGCTGACGGTTGAACAGCAAAATGAGCAGCACGGTGATGAATTATGGAAAACAAATCCTCAAAGCTGCTGCCATATGCGTAAAGTCATTCCTTTGCAAGAAGCCCTCTCTGGTTATCCAGCATGGCTTTCCGGTTTAAGAAGAGAGCAGTCACCAAAACGAGCAGGGACGAATTTCTTAAATAAGGATGAAAAATTCAAATCAGTGAAAGTATGTCCGCTCATCCATTGGACGTGGAAGGACATATGGAGATATGCATCTAGAGAGGAACTTACTTATAATCCGCTGCATGACCAAGGATATCCAAGTATCGGATGTGCACCATGTACACAGCCAGCATTTACTGCAGATGATCTGCGTTCTGGCAGATGGTCAGGAACAGCCAAGACAGAGTGCGGATTACATGAGTAAGGGAGCATAATGTATGGAAATCGCCGCAATTTTATTTAGTCTATTTTTTGCTTTAAACATAGGCGCAAGCGGAGCAGCTGCTTCTATGGGCATTGCGTATGGATCAGGTGCCATTCAAAAGCCTATTTATGCGCTCAGCGTTTGTGCAGTTGGGATTTTAGCAGGTTCAGTGATTGGCGGCGGTGAGGTCGTCAAAACGATCAGCTCTGGTATTATGCCAGAATCAGTCATTACACTTGAAATCGTTTGTATTATCATTGCTTCTGCTGCACTATCACTTTTCATAGCGAATCTGATGGCGATTCCTTTATCAACAAGCGAGGTCACAGTAGGGGCTGTGGTTGGTGTGGCAGTCGCGTATAAAGTATTGTTTGTGAAATCCATTTTAGTGATTGTGGCATTTTGGGTCATCATCCCGCTTTTCGCCTTTCTGTTTACCTTTACTGTCGTCAAAATCATCAGAATGTTCCCTAAACGAAAACTGTCTAAAAAAGGCACAGCTATTTTATCTGTCGTATTAATTCTCAGCGGATTTTTAGAGGCATTTTCAGCCGGTATGAACAATGTGGCAAATGCTGTCGGCCCGCTCGTCGCTTCAGGCGTTTTGTCAGTTGGGCAGGGAACACTTTACGGCGGAATCTTCGTCGCAGCAGGGGCCCTCTTGCTAGGCAGAAGAGTGCTGGAAACAAACGGAAAGAAAATTACCCGCTATCAAACAGGCGAAGGGATTTTACTTTCGAGTACCGGTGCCGGGCTTGTCATCGTCAGCTCTATTTTTGGGCTGCCCGTACCACTTACGCAAATCACCTCCTCGTCTATTATCGGGCTTGGAATGGCAAAAGGCGGGCCTAACATTTTTCACAAACATGTGGTGAAAAAAATGCTGAAGGTATGGGTGGTCTCACCTTTCTTATCACTCAGCCTATCGTATTTGCTTGTGAGCCTTTTCTTAAAAGGAGACTATTACTCTATCTTTATCATGATGAGTGTACTGCTTGCCTCACTTGGTGCACTGAGTCTGATGAAAGCAGTCAAAAATGAAAGCAGCTCTATTCATGAACAGGGCGGCGGGATTTAACCATAAATCCGACTATTAACATCTAATAAATATGAACATTGAGAGGAAGATGAACAAATGAGTTTAACACCACATGGTGGCGTATTAATCAATCGAGTAAATGAAGAATATGATCTCAGCACGGCTGCGAAGGAAATTGAACTAGATGCGATTTCCTTTGCGGACCTTGAACTCATTGCAATTGGCGGATATAGTCCAATTGAAGGGTTTTTAACAAAAGCTGATTATGAAGCAGTTGTAAGCAGTATGCGGCTAGCAAGTGGTATCGTTTGGTCTCTTCCTATTACACTGCCAGTGACAAAAGAAAAGGCGGCGGAAATCCATCAAGGCGACATCGTGCGCTTATCCTACAATGGAACTGTATATGGGGTCATTGAAGTAGAGGATCAATATACACCAGATAAGGAAAAAGAAGCGGTGAATGTCTATAAAACAGATGACCGCAATCATCCAGGCGTGAAAAAATTATTTGAACGCGGCGATACTTACATTGGCGGAAAAATTACACTGACGAAACGCAGTGAAAAACCATTCCCTCAATTTACGTATGAGCCAGAAGAAACAAGACGTCATTTTAAAGAAAACGGCTGGAAAACCATTGTTGGTTTCCAAACGAGAAACCCTGTTCATCGTGCTCATGAATATATTCAAAAAACAGCACTGGAAACAGTCGATGGTTTATTTTTAAATCCGCTTGTCGGTGAAACAAAATCTGACGATATCCCGGCAGATGTGAGAATGAAAAGCTATCAAGTGTTATTGAACGGTTATTATCCAAAAGACCGCGTCTTTTTAGGTGTTTTTCCTGCTGCAATGCGTTATGCTGGACCAAAGGAAGCCATTTTTCATGCGCTAGTGCGTAAAAATTATGGCTGCACCCATTTTATTGTCGGAAGAGATCATGCAGGTGTTGGTGACTATTACGGCACATACGAGGCGCAGGAACTCTTTGATCAATTTACAAGCGAAGAAATCGGCATTACGCCATTAAAATTTGAACACAGCTTCTACTGTAATACATGTGAAGCGATGGCCACACCAAAAACGTGTCCTCACGATAAAAGCGAGCATGTCATTCTTTCAGGTACAAAGGTTCGAACGATGCTGAGAAACGGTGAATTACCACCAAGTACGTTCAGCCGAAAAGAAGTTATTGAAACATTAATTGAAGGATTAAAAACGACGGTATCTTAATGGGAGGGGTATGACATGAGCAACGAACATATCGTGTGGCACGATTCATCTATTACAAAAAAAGAATATCAACAGAAAAACAATCATACGAGCGGCATTATCTGGCTTACAGGTCTAAGCGGGTCAGGCAAATCAACAATCGCAAATGCAGCCGCTAGAGAGCTGTTTGAACAAGGCTACCAAGTCACAGTGCTTGATGGTGATAATGTGCGGCACGGACTCAATAAAGATCTAGGGTTTTCAGATGATGATAGAAAAGAAAACATCCGCCGAATCGGAGAAGTGGCGAAATTATTTGTGGAGCAAGGAACGATTGTCATCACTGCTTTTATTTCTCCATTTCAAGAAGACCGCCACATTGTTAGACAGTTAGTCGAAGATGGAGAATTTCACGAAGTGTTTGTCAAATGTGATTTGAACGTGTGTGAAGAGCGTGATCCAAAAGGGTTATATAAAAAGGCCAGAAACGGTGAAATTCCGTTTTTCACTGGAATCGATTCACCGTATGAAGAGCCCGCTGCGCCTGAGCTCGTATTAGATACAGGGGAATTATCCCGTGAGGAATCCAAACAGCGTCTTGTTGATTATGTAAAAGGAACAACGAAATAATCGCCTGATGGCAGGGGGAGAAAAGCAAGATGGGGAAAGTATACATTGTGGGTGCTGGACCCGGTGACCCAGATTTAATCACATTAAAGGCCCATAAGGCGATACAGCAGGCAGATGTCATCTTATATGATCGTCTTGTCAATCAAGAAATTCTCGCCCACGCCAAACCGGAGGCGGAATTGATTTATTGCGGTAAGCTGCCAAATCATCATACAATGAGGCAGGAAGCCATCAATGAAGCGCTTGTGGCTCATGCAAAGGAAGGGAACGTTGTCGTTCGGCTGAAAGGCGGCGACCCCTTTGTCTTTGGCCGTGGCGGTGAAGAAATCGAATGCTTAGCTGAGCACGGAATTCCGTATGAGGTCGTCCCGGGAATTACTTCTGGTATTGCAGCAGCTGCTTATGCGGGCATCCCTGTGACACATCGTGAATTCAGCTCAAATGTGGCTTTTGTCACGGGTCACTATCAAAAGGATGAACATTTTGAAGAAAAGTGGGAGGCGCTGGCTACAGGAATTGATACTCTTGTGATTTACATGGGTGTCAAAAACGTCGAGAGAGTGCAGCGCCTGCTTTTGAAAAATGGACGGGACCCTGAAACACCCGCTGCATTTATACACTGGGGAACCACGACGAAGCAAAAGACTACTTGCTGTACGGTTACGACACTGGCTGAAACCGTTGAAAAAGAAGGGATCGAGCATCCAAGTTTAATTGTTGTTGGAGATGTCGTTCATTTTCATCAAAAGCTGAACTGGTTTGAACCCGCATTAATCGAGAAATGAGAATGGTAGAGAAAAGACACGTACATACATCGTGTCTTTTCGTCTGATGAAAACAAGTGAGAGGGAGGAGCCGCATGAAACAAGCTGTCCTTTATGTTGGGCATGGAAGCAGGGTGAAAGAAGCACAAGATAAGGCCATTTCTTTTATGAAAAGCTGTATGCCGTTAGTGAAAGCAGATATACAAGAAATTTGTTTTTTAGAGCTGACGGACCCTTCTATAGAAGAAGGATTTGAGGCCTGTGTGAAAAAAGGAGCGACACACATTGCAATCGTCCCGCTCCTCCTTTTGACTGCCATGCATGCCAAATCGGATATCCCGGTCGAAATTGAGAAAGTGCGCGCGCGTTTCCCGCAAGTGAA
Source organism: Bacillus sp. PAMC28571 (assembly GCF_014250435.1). Taxonomy (NCBI): domain Bacteria; kingdom Bacillati; phylum Bacillota; class Bacilli; order Caryophanales; family Bacillaceae; genus Bacillus; species Bacillus sp. PAMC28571. The sequence goes on from NZ_CP060191.1 coordinate 1,297,187, forward strand.
GGTCACATATGGAAAGCCGATCGGGGTGAATCAAGAAGTAACAAAAGCGGTTGCCGCAAGAATTAAAGAAGCAGGATATCAAGGCGGGCGCGCTCGGATTCTTTTAATTGGCCGCGGGAGTTCTGATCCGGAGGTGAAGCGAGATGTGTTTGGCATTGCAGACGATGTCCGAAGCCTGCTTCCGCATGCAGAGGTTCTTCCGTGTTTTATTACAGCATGTGAGCCAAATTATCGAGATGTTCTCGCGCAGTTATCAGAAGATGACGATGGGCCTGTTTATATCGTTCCTTACTTACTGTTTACAGGGATTTTAATGAAAGAAATTGAAAGTGAAGCCGCTCAGGCGAGAAAGCGGCTGAAAGATGTCCGGGTATGCCGGTATATTGGCTTTCATCCGCATGTCAAAGCGGCTTATATTGAACGAGTGCTAGAAACCATTTTAAACAAAGACGATGCGTTTCGTTTCCGAGGAGAAAGCCATGCTTCCAGTCCATCTTGATTTAACCAATAAACAAGTGGTCATCGCCGGCGGCGGATCTGTCGCATTAAGAAGAGCAAAGGCATTGTGTACGGAGTCTTGCCATCTAACTGTTGTGAGTCCTGACCTTTCTGAAGAGATGGCGTGCCTCATTGATACATACGCATTGAATTGGAAGGAAAAGAAGGTGGGCGCTGAAGATTTGAAGGATGCGTTTTTCATTGTAGCTGCTACAAACGACCCTTCGGTAAATGAATGGATTGCACAAACAGCGCAGCCTCACCAGCTCGTGAATTGTGTGAGCCAATCTGAGCTCGGCAATGTGATGATGCCGAAGGTTGTCAAAGCAGGAAAAGTGACGATTTCAGTCTCTACAAGCGGTGCTAGCCCCGCCCGGACAAAACAGCTGGCTGCGGCAATTGAATCCTTGCTTGAAGAAGAGGATATTGACGCACTTGATGCCCTTTACATCGAAAGAAAAAAACGACAAAGAAAAAGCCGATAAAATCCTTACAGGAGATTTTATCGGCTTTTTTTTATTTATTTTCTCAGCTTGAGCACAAGATCTTCGTCAGGCGTGACAAATAAAGTTTGCTGCTGATCATACGTAACAAAGCCAGGCTTTGCTCCGTTTGGTTTTTTCACATGCCGGATTTTTGTATAGTCGACAGGTACGGAGCTGGACTCTTTTGCCTTTGAAAAATAGGCGGCAATTTGAGCCGCTTCAAGCAGCGTTTGTTCATCAGGTGCTTGGTGGCGGATGACGACATGTGACCCAGGAATATCCTTTGTATGCAGCCAAATATCATCTCGAGCAGCTGCCTTTGTAGTCAAATACTCGTTTTGTTTGTTGTTTTTTCCGACTAAAATTGGAATGCCTTGGGATGATTCATACGTTTCGAGCTGAATGGCTGCTGGTTTTTTCTTTTTAGCGAGACGCTTTTGTTTGGCGCGCAAATATTTTCCTTCAACAAGCTCTTCTCTCATTTCCTCTAAATCCTTCGGTGAAGCAGAGGACAGCTGCTGAATCAGCTCTTCAAAATAAGCAATTTCTTCATGTGTCCGCTTAATTTGTTCATTTACAGCTTCTACAGCATTTTTTGCCTTTTGATATTTTGTAAAATATGCCTGGGCATTTTCAGAAGGGGTTTTGTTTGTTTTGAGCGGAATCGTGATTTCTCCGCCGTCTTCATCGTAATAATTGATGACAGTCGCTTCTTTATCCCCTTTTTTAATTGCATATAAATTGGCTGTTAACAGCTCACCATAGAGCTGATATTTGTGTGCATCTTGAGATTCTTCAAGGGTTCTTTTTAGCTTTTTCAGCTTGTTTTCATTTTTCTTTTTTTCATTTACGACAAACCGTTCAAGGTCCGCTGCCTGCTGTTTGACTCTATCTCTCTCAGCTTTTCCAAAATAAAAGCGGTCAAGCAGCTGGCTGAGTGAGTCGAATGTCTTCATCTCGCCATGGACATGCTGAAGCTCTAATAAATAGAAATACTCTTTCCCGTCTTTTCTTGTGAGCTGCGGTGTAAAAGAATGCATGCGAATGAGCTGGAACATGTCGAGCAGTGTATTTGGAATCGTTTCTTGATTGGCAAGACCGGCCCGGTGTACAACTTCCTTTGCAAACAGCGGGGAAACCCCGGAGAAGGTATCGACAATTTGATTTGCGATCTTTCCTTCTTGAAAGCGTAAATGCTTCAAAATATCATCCTTTGTCACGTCAAAAGGATTCAATTTTTGCTGCGCAGGCGGCAGAAGGTATTCATGACCAGGAAGCACCGTTCGATAGCTGTTCACAGATGGAGAAAGGTGTTTCAAACCATCAATGATCTGCTGCGTTCCATCCTCTACCAGAATGAAATTACTATGACGTCCCATGATTTCAATGTAAAGCTTACGCGTCTGCTCATCACCAATTTCATTTCGGCTTCTCACATGAAGCACGATCACCCGGTCAAATCCAATCTGTTCAAAACGTTCAATGAAGCCGCCCTCAAGATGCTTTCTGAGGAGCATACAAAACATTGGCGGCTCGCTTGGATTGTCGTATTGATGCTCAGTGAGCTGCACTCTCGCATAGCTCGGATGAGCCGATAAAAGGAGCTTATGATTTTTCCCGTTTGCCCGAATATGAAAAATCAGCTCATGCTTATATGGCTGATGGATTTTAGAAATCCTCCCGCCAGTTAATGTCTCTTGCAATTCATTTGTCATACCATATGTAAAAATGCCGTCAAATGACATGTTGGATACACCCTCTTCTTTCACACAAATCTACTGAAAGAACTTCCGTTTTCTCGTTCTTTAGGCAGTCTTATTATTATAGCATGATTTAGGACGAGTCTGAATAAACTGGCTTATAGAACACTGCATATGAGAGAGAACAAAAGAGGAGTGGACGAGGTCAAATGAATTGGCATGAACTGAACCAAACCGATTTATTAAAAACAATGAATACATCGATAGGTGACGGACTGTCAGAAAAAGATGTACAAAAGCGGCTTGAAAAACACGGGCCAAATGAATTGCAGGAAGGAAAAAAGGCGTCGGCTCTGATCATTTTTTTAGCACAGTTTAAAGATTTCATGGTGTTAATCTTGCTTGCAGCAACAATCATTTCTGCCTTTTTAGGAGAATACATTGATGCTGTTGCGATTGTAGCCATTGTTTTGATTAATGGTGTACTCGGCTTTTATCAAGAGCGCCGGGCGGAAAAATCCCTTCAAGCGTTAAAAGAATTATCAACTCCGCATGTATATGCAAGGAGAAATAATGAATGGGTCAAGATCCCGTCTAAACATCTCGTGCCAGGGGATATTGTGAAATTTTCAAGCGGAGACCGGATTGGGGCAGATATTAGATTACTAGAAACAAAGAGCTTAGAAATTGAGGAGTCCGCTCTCACTGGCGAGTCTATCCCAGCTGTCAAACACGCAAGTCCTCTTTCAAGCAGCCATGTCTCACTTGGAGATTTGACGAACATGGCCTTTATGGGGACGCTTGTTACTAGAGGAAGCGGCGTAGGGGTTGTCATTGGTACAGGAATGAATACGGCAATGGGACAAATTGCCGGCATGCTGGATGCAGCAGGTAATATGGAAACGCCGCTGCAAAGACGTCTCGAGCAGCTTGGGAAAATTCTGATTGTGGCTGCTTTATTTTTAACAGTGCTCGTTGTGGTTCTCGGTGTTGTGCAAGGACATGAATTGTATCATATGTTCCTAGCGGGAGTATCTCTTGCTGTTGCGGCGATTCCAGAAGGACTGCCGGCGATTGTCACTGTCGCACTTTCCTTAGGGGTGCAGCGGATGATCAAACAGAAATCGATTGTCAGAAAGCTCCCGGCGGTGGAAACTCTCGGCTGCGCGTCAATCATTTGCTCAGATAAAACAGGAACAATGACGCAAAATAAAATGACCGTCACCCATGTGTGGGCAGAGGGGAAAACGTGGAATATTTCTGGCACAGGCTACGAGCCATCCGGTGACTTTACCTTAAACGGAGAAATCGTCCATGCCGACAAGCACCCAAGCCTGCAAAAGGTGTTATTATACGGGGCGCTTTGTAATACATCGACCATCGTTGAAAAAGACGGGGAGATGAGACTTGATGGCGATCCGACAGAGGGGGCGCTCCTTACCGCAGCACGTAAAGCGGGTTTTACAGAGCAATTCATCGAAGCTGGATTTCATGTCATTGAGGAGTTTCCTTTTGATTCAGAAAGAAAGATGATGTCAGTCGTCGTTGAAACGAATCAAAAAGAGCGGTATGTCATTGCAAAAGGTGCGCCGGATGTACTAATGAACCGTTCAAGTCATATCATGCACGGCGGGCGCACAGCTTCTTTTTCAGCCACTCACAGGCAAGAAACAGAAGCTGCGATTCAAGGCTTAGCAAGACAGGCGCTTAGAACCATTGCCATTGCGTATAAAAAAGTCGGTCTGACAGACAAAATCACCTCTGTACAGCAGGCTGAAACCGATTTAACATTTATCGGGTTAGAGGGCATGATCGATCCACCGCGTCCTGAAGTCAGACGAGCGATTAAAGAGTGCCGGGATGCCGGGATTAAAACGGTCATGATTACAGGCGACCACGTGGAAACGGCCAAAGCGATCGCCAAAGACTTAAGCCTTTTACCGAAGCAAGGACAGGTGCTCGACGGAAAAGCACTTGATCAGATGAGCGACAAAGAGCTTGAGCAAACGGCTGAAAATGTATACGTCTTTGCCCGGGTTTCCCCTGAGCATAAACTGAGAATTGTCAAAGCCTATCAAAAAAATGGTCATGTTGTGGCGATGACAGGTGACGGGGTCAATGATGCGCCAGCCATTAAACAAGCAGATATCGGCATCTCCATGGGCATCACTGGTACAGACGTAGCCAAAGAAGCGTCTTCTCTTATTTTACTTGACGACAACTTTGCGACCATTAAATCCGCCATTAAAGAAGGCCGGAATATTTATGAAAACATTCGTAAGTTTGTCCGCTATTTGCTGGCATCAAATGTCGGGGAAATTTTGGTCATGCTGTTTGCGATGCTCCTCGCGCTGCCGCTGCCGCTCGTTCCTATACAAATCTTATGGGTAAACCTTGTCACAGATGGTCTCCCGGCTATGGCACTTGGCATGGATAAGCCAGAAGGCGATGTCATGAAGAGAAAGCCGCGGAATATGAAAGAGGGCATTTTTGCAAGAGGGCTTGGCTGGAAGGTCATCTCAAGAGGATTCCTCATCGGGCTTGCGACCCTTTTGGCATTTATATTTGTGTATCACCGCGATCCAAACAACCTGCAATATGCACAGACTGTCGCATTTAGTACGCTTGTTTTGGCGCAGCTCATTCATGTATTTGACTGCCGCAGTGAACGGTCCATTTTTGAACGTAATCCATTTGGAAACCTTTATTTGATCGGTGCGGTTTTGTCATCACTTTTGCTCATGCTTGTGGTCATTTATTACCCGCCGCTTCAGCCGATTTTCAAAACGGTCGCGGTTGCACCGATTGATTGGCTGCTGATCATCGGGATGTCTGCACTGCCAACTTTTTTACTGGCAGGATCACTTTTGACAAGAAAAAAATAATTGATTATGGTATAATTTTGAGGTAATAGTGTCTGCTATTACCTTTTTCATTTTATTAATATGAAAGAATTGGGTGTTTTGACATGATACGCAGTATGACGGGATTCGGCCAAGCGAGTAAAACGGATGGAGAACTGACAGTGTCAGTTGAGCTAAAATCGGTCAATCACCGTTTTAAAGAGGTTCATGCCCGTTTGCCGAGGCCGCTTTTATATTTCGAAGATACATTAAAAAAGATCATTCTTCGTCACGTGCAGCGCGGTAGAATTGAGCTGTTTGTCACGATTGAAGGCGGTAAACTAGCAAGCCGGTCCTTACAGATCGACTGGCCGCTGCTTGATGAATACATGAAAGCCGCAAAAGACCTCGAGAAACGCTATCACATTTCAGGCATTCAGCATGCACATGACTTATTGGGGCTGGAGCTTGCCGTTCAGGTGGAAGAGTCAGCCAGCCGAAATGAACAGTTAGAGCAGCTGCTGATGGAAGCTTGCGAGGCTGCTGTCAAGGAGCTTTGCTTCATGAGAGAGCAAGAGGGAGCATCGCTTCAAAAAGACTGTGAACTGAGGCTTTCTGAACTAGAGGCCTATACAGAAGAAATCAAAGTCTTTGCACCAGAGGTTGTGAATCAGTACAAAGAACGATTGAACCAGCGATTGCAAGAATGGATCGGAGAAGCGCTTGACGAAAGCAGACTGACAACTGAGGCTGCTATCTTTGCTGACCGGTGTGACATTACAGAAGAGATTACGAGATTAAAAAGTCATTTTCAGCAGTTCCAGCAAATCTTGCTGCAAGGCGGTGCTGCCGGACGAAAACTTGACTTCCTTGTACAGGAGCTCAACCGTGAAGTGAACACCATTGGATCAAAAGCGAACCATCACCATTTAACAAAGCTGGTGGTTGAAATGAAAAGTGCTATTGAAAAAATAAAAGAACAAGTGCAAAATATAGAATAGTCATTGTGTATGCTGTTTACAGTGCGTCTCTTTCGGCGAGACTAGAGACGTTTATATTACAGGGGGACGAAAGAAGATGACCATAAAGTTGATCAATATCGGATTTGGAAACATCATTTCAGCGAATCGGATGATTTCGATCGTCAGTCCGGAATCAGCACCGATTAAACGAATGATACAAGACGCAAGAGATCGAGGCATGCTCATAGATGCTACATACGGAAGAAGAACCCGTGCTGTTGTCATTATGGACAGTGACCATGTCATCTTATCTGCCGTTCAGCCTGAGACTGTCGCGCAAAGACTTTCTGTAAAAGAAGAAATCATAGATGAAGGGCAGGGGTAATACGCCATTATGAAAGAAAGAGGACTTTTAATCGTTCTCTCTGGACCTTCGGGAGTTGGAAAAGGAACGGTCAGACAAGCCATTTTCTCCCAGGAAGATACGAAATTTGAATACTCTATTTCTGTGACAACGCGCAAACCGCGTGAAGGTGAAAGAAATGGTGTCGATTATTTCTTTAAAACCAGGGAAGAATTTGAACATATGATTGAAAACAAAAAACTGTTAGAATGGGCAGAGTACGTCGGGAATTACTACGGCACGCCTGTTGACTATGTAGAACAGACATTGAGCGAAGGAAAAGATGTTTTCCTTGAAATTGAAGTGCAAGGCGCACTTCAAGTAAGAGAAGCATTCCCAGAAGGTCTTTTTATTTTCCTTGCACCGCCTAGTCTTTCAGAACTTCAAAACCGCATCATTACTCGCGGTACAGAATCTGAGGAGCTCATTCGAAACCGAATGGCCGCTGCGAAAGAAGAAATTGAAATGATGGATGCTTACGACTATGTCGTTGAAAACGATGATGTCGAGCTTGCTTGTGAAAGAATCAAAGCGATCGTCCTTGCAGAACACCTGCGCAGAGACAGAGTCGCACCAAGATATAAAAAAATGCTGGGGGTAGAATAAACCATGTTAGATCCTTCAATTGACTCATTGATGAACAAACTTGATTCAAAATATACACTTGTAACAGTGTCTGCACGCCGTGCACGTGAAATGCAGATCCACCAAGATCAGCAGATTGAAAACACAAAGTCTTACAAATTCGTAGGCAAAGCACTAGAAGAAATCGACGCTGGTCTTTTGACATTTGAAAAAGAGGATCAAGAATAACACATCGCTTCTGCAATGCAGATACGATACGTTCAAAAAAGTCAAAACTATGATTGGTTTTGACTTTTTTGAATTGTAGACGAATTTGTGAAAAAGGCCGTTAAGGGGGACAAACAAATGTTACAGTCAAAAAATATTTTGCTCGGTGTCAGCGGAGGAATTGCCGTATATAAAGCAGCAGCACTTACTAGTAAACTCGTACAAGCAGGCGCAAATGTCAGAGTGATTATGACGGAATCTGCTCGTGAGTTTGTGTCTCCGCTTACCTTCCAAGCACTGTCTCGGCATGAGGTATATGTAGATACATTCAAAGAAAACAATCCAAAAGTCATTGCACATATTGACGTAGCTGACTGGGCCGATCTCATTCTTGTTGCCCCTGCAACAGCACATACGATTGGTAAAATGGCCGCTGGACTTGCAGATGATATGCTCACGACGACTTTGCTTGCTTCAACAGCGCCTGTATGGATCGCACCAGCGATGAATGTGCATATGTACGATCACCCGGCTGTGAAACGGAACATTCGCACATTATATGAAGACGGCTACCGGTTTATTGAGCCAAGTGAAGGTTATTTAGCCTGCGGGTACATTGGAAAAGGGCGACTAGAAGAGCCTGAAAAAATTGTGGAACACATCCGGGCCTTTTTTGAAGAGCCAAAAAGCTTACCGCTCTCAGGTAAAAAAGTTGTGGTGACAGCAGGTCCTACTCGTGAAGTCATCGATCCTGTCCGGTTCTTTACAAACCGTTCTAGTGGAAAAATGGGCTATGCGATTGCAGAGGCTGCTCAGCAAATGGGGGCAGATGTGACGCTGATTTCTGGACCTGTTTCTTTAACTGAACCTGACCATGTGCATGTAGTGCACATTGAATCAGCTGAAGAGATGTATCAAGCTGCGCTAGATGTATACGGAGAAGCTGATCTTGTTATTAAATCAGCAGCTGTCGCCGATTACACCCCTGTCACGACATATGCTCATAAAATGAAAAAACAGGACGGCGCTCTGGACATTGAATTCACCCGGACAAAAGATATTTTAAAAGAGCTGGGGAAAAGAAAAGAGCATCAAGTGCTGATCGGATTTGCAGCTGAAACGCAGGATTTAGAATATTATGCGAAAAAGAAAATTGAATCCAAGCATCTAGATATGATTGTGGCCAATAACGTCACTAAAGAAGGTGCAGGCTTTGGCACAGATACCAATGTGGCAGCGATCATCAAAGCAGATGGAACGAAAAAAGAGCTGCCGATGATGAGCAAAAAAGACCTCGCTTTTGAAATTTTAAAGGAGGCAATACAGCTGCTTCCAGAAGAGCGTGATCGCGCATGATTGCTGAAGTCATCGTAGATGTCACAACGAAAGCCATTGACCGGCCATTTGATTACCGTGTACCAGATCGATTCAAAGATCTCGTCAAAGCGGGAATGAGGGTGGTCGTTCCCTTTGGCCCGCGGAAGATTCAAGGGTTTGTGACAAAAGTCAAAGAGGAAACAGACATCAAGACAGGAAGCATCAAAGAGATAGTCGATTTATTTGATTTATCACCTGTTCTGACAGATGAGCTGCTGGAGCTTTCCCACTGGCTGACGGAAAAAACATTGTCCTATCATATTACGGCACTTCAATCGATGCTGCCCGCAGCCATGAAGGCAAAGTATGAAAAAGAAATACAGGTGCTATCAGAGGAAGAACTTCCGCAGTCATTGAAAGAGCTTTTCGGTCAGCGAGAGAGCATTCTTTATGCTGACATCCCGGCTGAACAATTAAAACAGATTCAAAAGCATGTCCAAAAAGGTCATCTAGAGGTGAGATACCATGTCTCGCAAAAATCTGGAAAGAAAAAGGTCCGCATGCTCCAGTTGGCTGTATCGAAAGAAAAACTTGAAGAAAAGCAGCAGCAGCTAAAGAAAAATGCGGTAAAACAAAAGGCACTGATCTTTTACTTGCTTCAAGCGGGAGAGACAACCTTTTTAGCGAAAGACTTGCAGCAGCAAACAGGCGCGAGTTCTCAAACGCTTAAAACCTTTATTCAAGAAGGGCTGTTAACAGAAAACTATGAAGAGGTTTACCGGGATCCTTACCGTGATCGGGAGTTTACACCATCTGCATCACTTGATCTCACGCCTGAGCAAACAGAGGCGGCAAAACATATTCATCAAGCAGTCAGTGAGGACCAGCACGAAACCTTTTTGCTGCACGGAGTGACAGGAAGCGGCAAAACGGAGATTTACTTGCAGACAATTGATCATGTTCTTCAAAAAGGAAAAGAAGCGATCGTTTTAGTTCCTGAAATCTCGTTAACCCCTCAAATGGTGCAGCGATTTAAAGAACGATTTGGCTCAAATGTAGCCGTTCTTCACAGCGGCTTATCGACAGGAGAAAAATATGATGAATGGCGGAAAATCCATCGCAAGGAAGTCAAACTAGTCGTTGGCGCAAGATCTGCTGTTTTCGCACCATTTGAAAACTTAGGCATGATTATTATAGATGAAGAGCACGAATCCTCTTATAAACAAGAAGAAATGCCTCGTTACCATGCCAAGGATGTCGCCATTGAACGAGCAGTGCGGCATCAATGTCCAGTCGTATTAGGCAGTGCAACACCTTCACTTGAAACCTATGCACGTGCGAAAAAAGGCGTTTATACATTGCTGTCGCTCAAGCACCGCGTCAACCAGCAGCAGCTGCCGCACGTTTCGTTAATTGATATGAGAGAAGAATTAAGAAATGGCAACCGCTCCATGTTCTCAGAAGAATTAATGATCAGGTTAAAGGAAGTGCTTGAAAGAAAAGAACAAGCCGTTTTATTTCTGAACAAAAGAGGCTATTCATCTTTTGTGATGTGCCGTGATTGCGGATATGTGGAGCAATGTCCTCATTGCGAAATTTCTCTCACCTATCACCGCTATCAAAAACGGCTGAAGTGCCATTATTGTGGTCACGAAGCTCCAGTACCTTCTGAATGTCCAGAATGTCACAGTGAGCATATTCGCTACTTTGGGACTGGCACGCAGCGAGTAGAAGAGGAACTGACAAAGGTGTTGCCTGAGGCGCGTGTGATCCGAATGGATGTGGATACAACGTCTCGTAAAGGTGCTCACGAAAAGCTTCTTACGTCTTTTGGCAATAAAGAAGCGGACATTTTGCTCGGGACGCAGATGATTGCAAAGGGGCTGGATTTCCCAGATGTCACACTTGTTGGTGTTCTCAGTGCGGATACATCCCTTCACATCCCTGATTTTCGTTCAAGTGAAAAAACATTTCAGCTTCTCACGCAGGTCAGCGGCAGGGCAGGGCGCCATGAAAAAGCGGGCTCGGTTATTATTCAATCGTATACACCTTCTCACTATAGTATTGAATTAACGAAGCAGCATGACTACGAAGCCTTTTATGAACAGGAGATGCTGCATCGCCGCCACCAGTCCTATCCGCCTTATTACTTTTTGGCGATGGTGACAGTGTCACACGAAGAAGTGACGAAGGCAGCGCATGTTACTGACCAAATTGTCCAGTTCCTAAAAATGAACTGTGCACCGAATACTCGAATCCTTGGTCCAGCGGCATCGCCAATCGCTAAGATCAAAGATAGATATCGGTATCAATGCGTGATAAAATACAAAAGGGAAAATGAACTGGCAAGTTTACTACGGAAAATACAAGACCATTATCAAAAGGAAATGGAACAAAAACAATTGATGATTTCAATAGATATGAATCCATATATGATGATGTAAAACGGAGGGCTGTAAGTGGCAGTAAAACCAATAGTCATACATCCGGCAGAAGTGCTTGAACAAAAGACAGAGCGCGTCGAGACGTTCGATAAAAAGCTTAAAAAACTGCTGGATGATATGTATGATACAATGCTTGAGCTGGATGGAGTTGGACTAGCAGCACCACAAATCGGTATTTCAAAAAGAATCGCTGTTGTAGATATCGGAGAAGAATCTGGCAGAATTGACTTAGTGAACCCCGAGGTGCTTGAAGTAGAAGGAAGCCAGACAGATATTGAAGGCTGCCTGAGCTTTCCATCTTTATACGGCACTGTAGAGAGACCGAACTATGTGAAGGTAAAAGCCTTTGATAAGAAAGGTAAACCATTTACAATAGAAGCAGACGGATTTTTAGCAAGAGCTTTATTGCACGAAATTGATCATTTAGACGGCATTTTATTTACGTCAAAAATCATTGAAACGTATACAGAAAAAGAACTTGCGGAAATGGAAGGGTGAAGAAAATGGCACGTATCGTATTTATGGGAACCCCTGATTTCTCAGTACCTGTGCTGCAAACACTGATAACAGAAGGATACGAAGTGGTAGGGGTTGTCACGCAGCCAGACCGCCCAAAAGGAAGAAAACGAGTGCTCACACCGCCTCCTGTAAAAGTGGAAGCCTTAAAGCACGGCATTCCTGTGTTGCAGCCTGAAAAGGTGCGCCTTGATGAAGAAATTGATAAGGTGCTTGCATTACAGCCGGATTTAATCGTCACAGCGGCATTTGGACAAATCTTACCAAAGCGATTACTCGATGAACCTAAGTTTGGCTGTATCAATGTTCATGCCTCGCTCCTGCCAGAACTAAGAGGCGGCGCGCCGATCCATTATGCGATCCTTCAAGGCAAAAAGAAAACAGGCGTTACCATCATGTACATGGTGGAAAGACTTGATGCAGGTGACATGATCAGTAAAGTAGAAGTAGAAATCGATGAATTAGACAATGTCGGAACATTGCATGATAAATTAAGTGCAGCTGGTGCCGCGCTGCTAAAAGATACGGTGCCAAATGTTCTAAGCGGGTCTATTTCTCCAATTCCGCAAAATGAAGAAGCGGCCACATACGCACCAAATATTAAGCGGGAGCAAGAAAGATTAGACTGGACAAAAACCGGTGAAGAGCTTTACAACCAAGTTCGCGGGCTAAATCCTTGGCCAGTTGCCTATACTGAATGGAACGGCGCTCATCTAAAAGTATGGGAAGCGAAAAAGGTTCCGCTTCAAGCGCAAGAAGAACCTGGGAAAGTGATTGAGCTTCAAAAAGAAGGTCCGGTCATTGCAACGGGTAATGAGCAAGGCCTTTTATTAACAGGTGTGCAGCCAGCTGGTAAGAAAAAAATGAGCGGCGAAGACTTCTTAAGAGGCGCAAATATCGAAATTGGACAGAAATTAGGGCTAATGAATGAAGAAAAGTAATGTGAGAGAAGTAGCGCTGGACGCTTTAATCAAACTCGAACAAAATCAAGCTTACAGTAATTTGCTGTTGCAGTCAGTCATGAAAGATAAAGACTTAGCTGATCAGGACAAACCGCTGTTAACAGAGCTTGTATATGGTACACTGCAAAATAAGCTGGCATTAGATTATATGCTGATGCCCTTTGTGAAAAAACCGCAAAAGGTCGCTCCATGGGTGATGCAGCTTTTGCGGATGTCTCTTTATCAAATGGTGTATCTTGAAAAAATACCAGATCGTGCAGCCATTCATGAAGCTGTCGAGCTAACGAAAAAGCGCGGGCACAAAGGCATTTCTTCACTTGTGAACGGTGTTCTTCGTTCCGTGCAAAGAGAAGGCGTTCCGTCATTTGATGCGATCAAAGATCCCGTAAAGCGGCTGTCCATTGAGACAAGCCACCCATTATGGCTTGTGCAGGAGTGGGTTCAGGCGTACGGGTTTGAAGCGGCAGAAAGCATGTGCCGCATTCATTTAGTTCCGCCAAAGCAAACCCTTCGTGTCAATCGAATGAAAACTGACCGCATGGCACTGCAGCAAAAACTAATGGATGCAGGCATTGAAACGGAGCTTGGCGACTTATCTGAAGATGCACTTAAGCTCATGAAAGGGTCCATCGTCTCAACCCCTTCTTTTCAAGAAGGCTATGTGACGATACAAGATGAAAGCTCGATGCTTGTCGCAAGAGCGCTCGACCCACAGCCGGGAGAAACGGTGCTTGACGCCTGTGCGGCTCCTGGCGGAAAATCAACACATATTGCAGAACGTATGAACGATGAGGGCAAAATTGTTTCTCTTGATTTACATGAACACAAAGTGAAACTCATCAAACAAGCAGCAAAACGTCTGAACCTTACTCACATTGAGGCAAAAGCACTTGATGCAAGGAAAGCGGCAGACTATTACAGCGAAGCTTCGTTTGACCGTATTCTCATTGATGCACCGTGTTCCGGTTTTGGCGTCATTAGACGCAAACCAGATATGAAATATACAAAGTCACAAGAAGACTCAGCAAGGCTTGCAGCTATCCAGCAGGCCATTTTAAAGGAAGCGGCCCCGCTTTTAAAACCGGGCGGAACCCTTGTATACAGTACATGTACAATGGACCCAACAGAAAATCAACAAGTGATTCATGCGTTTTTACAAGAACACCAAGACTTCGAACCCGATCTATCTCTTAATGAACGGCTGCCTGAGCAGGTTGCTCCGTTTGTTCAAAACGGAAGTGTACAAATCCTTCCTCATTATTTCGGAACAGATGGTTTCTTTATTTGCAGCATGAGAAAGAAGGGATAAAAAATGACAGAACAAAAAGTAAGAAAAGAACTGAAGACAGAAATGCCGTCGATCTACTCATTTGAGCTTCACGAAATGAAAGAATGGTTAAAAGAACAAGGCGAAAAGCCTTTCCGCGCAGCCCAAATTTTCGAGTGGCTTTATGAGAAACGTGTGACATCCTTTGACGATATGTCTAACCTTTCAAAGGAATTAAGAGAAAAATTAAAAAATCAATTTGCGATCACCACATTAAAAACTGTGATCAAACAAACGTCTCAAGACGGAACGATCAAGTTTTTATTTGAATTACATGATGGCTATACGATTGAAACAGTACTGATGCGCCACGAATACGGCAACTCTGTCTGTGTCACAACTCAGGTTGGCTGCCGAATCGGCTGTACATTCTGTGCATCTACACTTGGCGGGTTAAAACGAAACCTTGAAGCAGGAGAAATCGTTGCTCAAGTATTGAAAGTGCAGCAGGCACTTGACGAAACAGATGAGAGAGTCAGCTCGGTTGTCATCATGGGAATTGGCGAACCGTTTGATAACTTTGACGAAATGCTTGCCTTCCTTAAAATCATCAACCATGACAACGGCTTAAACATTGGCGCGCGTCATATTACAGTGTCGACAAGCGGAATCATTCCAAAGATCTATCAATTCGCTGATGAGCAAATGCAAATCAATTTTGCTGTCTCTCTGCATGCACCGAACACAGAGATCAGAAGCCGTCTGATGCCGATCAATAAAGCATATAAGCTGCCGAAATTAATGGAAGCCATTGAATACTACATTCAAAAAACGGGTAGACGTGTCAGCTTTGAATACGGCCTGTTTGGCGGAGTAAATGATCAAGTGCATCATGCAGAAGAGCTTGCAGACTTATTAAAAGGAATCAAGTGCCACGTGAACCTCATTCCGGTGAACTATGTACCGGAAAGGGATTATGTAAGAACACCGAGAGAACAAATCTTCCTATTTGAAAAAACGCTGAAAGAACGCGGCGTAAACGTAACAATTAGACGAGAGCAAGGCCATGACATTGATGCTGCTTGCGGTCAGCTAAGAGCGAAGGAGCGTCAGGAAGAGACGAGGTGACGAATGTTGATAAGGGCAGCCTTTCAAACCGATACAGGAAAAGTCCGTCAGCATAATGAAGATGATGCAGGTATTTTTGAAGCAAAAGAAGACACCCTTCTAGCTGTTGTAGCAGATGGAATGGGAGGTCATCTTGCTGGTGATGTCGCCAGCAGGATGGCCGTCTCTTCTTTAAAAGAATACTGGGAAGAAACATCTTCAATTCCAGCAAAACCAGCAGAGCAAGAAAGCTGGTTAATCTCAAAAATAAGTGACATTAATGATCAAGTATATGAACATGCGAAAAACAATGAGGAGTGCCAAGGAATGGGGACAACCATTGTTTGTGCGCTCGTTCATTTGCAAACGGTCACAATTGCCCATATTGGCGACAGCCGCTGCTACTTGCTAAGAGAAGGAGCACTGACCCAGCTAACAGATGACCATTCACTTGTAAATGAGCTTGTGAAAACAGGTGAAATTTCTAAAGAGGATGCAGAATATCATCCAAGAAAAAATGTGCTTACGAAAGCATTAGGAACAGATAAACACGTTCAAATCGATGCACATACCTTTGAAGTGGACCCAGGAGATCAAATCCTGCTTTGCTCAGATGGTTTATCAAATAAAGTAGAAGAAGAGAATTTGATTCATATTTTAAACCAAACGACCGCACCAGATGAAAAAGTAACAGCATTAATCCAAACAGCGAATGACAACGGCGGTGAAGATAACATTACAGCAGTATTGTTAGAAATCTCCTCCCAGCCAGAGGAGGGTGACAGCAAGTGTTGATCGGAAAACGGATCAGCGGCCGTTATCAGATTCTTCGCGTCATAGGCGGAGGCGGAATGGCAAACGTTTATTTGGCGGAGGATATGATTTTAGATCGCGAAGTCGCGATTAAAATTTTGCGCTTTGACTTTGCAAGCGATGATGATTTTATTAGACGTTTCCGGCGCGAGGCGCAGTCAGCCGCAAGTTTAGATCATTCAAATATTGTCAGCATCTACGATGTAGGGGAAGAAGATGACATTTATTATATTGTCATGGAATATGTCGAGGGGATGACGCTGAAAGAATACATACATGCCAATGGCCCGCTTCATCCGAAAGAAGCCGTTCGCATTATGGAGCAAGTGGTTGCGGCAATGGAAGAAGCCCATGCAAAGCAGCTCGTCCACCGGGACATTAAGCCTCACAATATATTAATAGACAACATGGGGAATATTAAAGTCACTGATTTTGGGATTGCCATTGCACTCAGCTCAGCGACCATCACCCACACAAATTCGGTTCTAGGATCGGTGCACTATTTGTCTCCAGAGCAAGCCCGCGGAGGTCTTGCGACGAAAAAGTCAGACATCTATTCACTTGGAATTGTGCTCTATGAACTCATTTCTGGACGCATGCCATTTGAAGGGGAATCAGCTGTCAGTGTTGCGCTGAAGCATTTGCAATCAGAGCCGCCATCTGTAAGAAGGTGGAATCCTTCTGTTCCACAAAGCGTGGAAAACATCATTTTAAAGGCAATGGCCAAAGATCCATTTTATCGATATGAAGATGCATCTGAAATGCAAAAAGATCTGCAAACTGCTTTCGACCCTTCAAGACTAAAAGAAAAACGCTTTGTCATTGAAGAGGATCATGAAGCAACGAAAGCGATCCCAATCATTCAAGATCATCAAGTCGATCAAGACAATGAAAAAACAGCTGTCCATCCGGTGCAAAAACCGAAGAAAAAAGAGAAACAAAAGCCGAAAAAGAAACGAAAAAAATGGCCTTGGGTTGTGGCATCCATCCTGTTTATTCTAACTGCTGCGACCATTTTAGCCATCACTGTGTTTCCCGGACTGCTCTTTCCAAAAGATGTTGAGGTCTCTGATGTATCTGGCATGACGATTGAAAAAGCAGAGGACACCTTGAAGAAAGCCGGCTTTACCGTTGCCTCTGAACCAATTGAGATCGCTGATGAAAAAATTGAAAAAGGGCTTGTCGTCAAAACAGACCCGAAAATCGGCACAAAGGTAAAAGAAGGAACCGAGATTCAGCTTTACCAAAGTACTGGCAAAGAAAAGACCGAATTACCTGATGTAACAGGTGAAAAGGTCGATAAAGCAAAAGAATTATTAGAGAAAAAAGGGTTTAAGCAAGTTGTTGTAGAGGAAGTAAATGATAATGACACCGAATCTGGGATTGTCATGGAACAGAAACCTTCAGCGAGTACTGAGCTTGTGGCAGCAGATGAAGAAGTGACGTTGACGGTCAGCATAGGTCCTGCCGATATTACTTTGCGGGATTTAACGACATATAGTAAACAGGCTGCATCGAATTATTTAGAGGATAACGGATTAAAGCTTGATGAAAAAGAAGCGTATTCTGATGATGTACCAAAAGGTGAGGTCATGAAGCAGGAGCCAGGAGCAGGTACTGCTGTGAAACCAGGGGATACGGTTAAGATCACCTTCTCACTCGGACCGAAGAAAAAACCGGCTAAAACGGTAACTGAGAAGATTGCCATCCCGTATGAGCCAGTCACTGAAGGGCAAGAGATGACCGTTCAGATTTCCATTGACGATGCTGAGCATAGCATTTCTGATTCATATGAAACCTTTAACATCACTGCACCAACTGAACGGACCATTAAATTTAAGATTGAACCAGGTCAAAAAGGGTACTATCAAGTGACGGTTGATGATAAAGTCGTAAGCTCTAAAACAATCGAATACCCTGACGATGAATAAAGGAGGGACTTTATGCCTGAGGGCAAAATTATTAAAGCATTAAGCGGATTTTATTATGTGCTCGATGAGTCTCTAGAAAGTGGAAAAGTGATTCAGTGCAGAGCGAGAGGCATTTTTCGAAAAAACAAAATCACACCTCTAGTTGGAGATTATGTCGTATATCAAGCGGATAACGATAAAGAAGGCTATTTATTAGAAGTAAAAGAGCGGACAAACGAACTTGTTCGTCCGCCTATTAGTAACGTCGATCAAGCGGTGCTCGTTTTCTCTGCGACAGAACCGACCTTTAGCACATCGCTTTTAGACAGATTTTTAGTGCTGGTGGAAGCAAATGATATTAAGCCGATAATCTGTATCACAAAAATGGACTTATTGAAAACAGATGAAGAGCGTGAAAGTATTCAAGGCTATGCAGAGGACTATCGGCAAATTGGATATGATGTTCATGTAACATCCACGATCGAGGGAGACGGAATTGAAAAGCTGACCCCGCATTTTCACAATAAAATCACTGTATTTGCCGGTCAGTCTGGTGTAGGTAAGTCCTCTCTTTTAAATGCGATGAGTCCTGATTTGGCGCTGAAAACCAATGATATTTCCTCTCATCTTGGAAGGGGGAAGCATACGACAAGACATGTCGAACTCATTCGTACAGCAGAAGGGCTCATTGCAGATACACCTGGCTTTAGCTCGCTCGAATTTACCGGCATTGAAGCGGAAGATTTAGGCCTTTACTTTTTAGAAATCAAAGAGCGGAGTGCAGATTGTAAGTTTAGAGGCTGTCTGCACGTGAAAGAGCCTGGCTGTGCGGTAAAAGGCGCGGTCGAACAAGAGCAAATCAGAGCGTATCGCTATCAGCATTATTTAGAGTTTTTAACTGAAATCAAAGACAGAAAGCCGAGGTACTAACTCATGGTTTATATTGCCCCTTCCATTTTATCAGCAGATTTCGCCAATTTGGAGAAAGATATCCGTGATGTGGAACAAGGCGGAGCGGATTACATTCATATCGATGTGATGGACGGCCATTTTGTACCGAATATCACATTTGGACCGAATGTTGTGGAAGCGATCAGACCGCATACAAAGCTGCCGCTCGATGTTCACTTAATGATTGAGCAGCCAGACCGGTATATTCCTGCATTCGCAAAAGCAGGTGCTGACATTATTTCTGTCCATGTAGAAGCTTGTCCGCACTTGCACCGCACGATACAGCACATAAAAGAACAAGGTGTAAAAGCAGGTGTCGTCTTGAACCCGCACACACCTGTTTCTCAGGTTGAGCATGTATTAGAGGACGTAGACCTTGTCTTATTCATGACGGTGAATCCTGGTTTTGGCGGACAGGCGTTCATTCCATCTGTCCTCGAGAAGGTAAAAGAAGTGAAGACCCTTAGCGAACAAAAGGGCTTATCAGACTTACTCATAGAAATAGACGGCGGTGTCAATGTAGAGACTGCAAAGAGCTGTAAAGAGGCGGGCGCTAACTTACTTGTGGCCGGCTCAGCGGTATACGGTAAAAACAACCGTGCAGCCGCCATTCAGGCCATTCGAGAAGCGTAAAAAAAGGAACCAAAGTCACTCTGATCTTTGGTTCTTTTTACATGGAGAGGAGCGTATATCATGCACATACATATCGTAGCCGGCGGTCCTTTTGAATACATCCCGCCCCTTGAACAGGAAGCATCACAGGACGATATTCTCTGGGTCGGTGTAGACCGGGGGACGCTTTTTTTACTAGAGCACGGCATCATGCCTGCCAAGGCTTTTGGTGATTTTGACAGTGTGACAGAAGAAGAGCTTTGTGAGCTGAAAAAGAAATTGCCTGCCTTGAATGTATTTCAGGCTGAAAAGGATGAAACCGATTTAGAGCTTGCGCTGAACTGGGCCATGCGCCAGCACCCAGCGCATATTCACATCTACGGCATTACAGGAGGAAGGGCTGATCACTTTCTAGGAAATATTCACCTTCTATATCAAGGCATTCAGCACAAGCAGAACATCACTCTTGTAGATAAGCAAAATATCATTCAAATGTTTGGACCTGGTACATACGAAATAAAAGAAGACCCTGATAAAAAATATGTGTCGTTTCTGCCCTTTGGTACATCGGTTGAAAAGCTGACATTAAAAGGTTTCAAATATCCTCTGAAAAATTGTCATATTGAGCCTGGTTCCACACTATGTATTAGTAACGAACTCATCCACTCAAGTGGTACTTTTTCTTTTCATGAAGGCATATTAATAATGGTAAGAAGCAAAGATTGACCAACCTATCAATGTGGATGGCTGATTAAGCTCAATTGTGCTGCAAGCGGTACTTTTAGGAGGGGGACAAAATGAAATTTTATACAATCAAACTGCCTAGATTTCTTGGCGGCATTGTCCGTGCGATGCTTGGTTCATTTAAAAAAGATTAATGAGTAATCTCCTTTATTTCCACATAAAAACGCCTGCTACAGTTTATTGTAGCAGGCGTTTACTCTTGCTTATACACGCTCAACTTTACCAGATTTCAAAGCTCGAGCTGATACATATACTCTTTTAGGCTTACCGTCCACTAGAATACGAACTTTTTGAAGGTTCGCGCCCCATGTACGTTTTGTAGAGTTCATTGCGTGAGAACGGTTGTTCCCAGCTTTTGTTTTTCTGCCTGTAATAACGCATTTACGTGCCATTTGTTTCCCTCCTAACTGCGAAAACATCATCATATTCTTCATATACGTACTTAGAGATGCCTCAAGATACTTTAATAATTTACCACAGCTTCAAGGGGTTTGCAAGGATTGTTTACTCCTCTTTCAAGAAAAATACCTTGACATCTTGATAAAAAATCAAGGCTATAGTATAAGTAGGATTGGGTCGGATTGAATGATTTCTTTTAAAAAGAAGGGTCTTATAGTAAAATAGTGATAACTCAGGGCAATTTCTCAAAAAGGGGGAACCAATGTGTCCATTGAACTTAGAACGAAATACGGACAAATTGATATATCAAATGAAGTCATTGCAATGGTGGCAGGAGGCGCTGCGATCGATTGCTATGGTATTGTTGGCATGGCGTCCAAAAATCAAATCAAGGACGGCTTGACGGATATTCTCCGCAAAGAGAACTTCAGCCGGGGTGTTCTTGTGCGTCAAAAAGAAGACCGCATTCATATTGATATGTACATCATCGTAAGCTACGGTACAAAAATATCAGAAGTCGCACATAATGTTCAAACGAAAGTCAAATACACGATTCATCACACAATTGGACTTTCTGTTGACTCGGTCAACATTTATGTACAAGGAGTAAAAGTTACGAACCCGTAGTAAGGAGGAAATATATTGTCTATTAGAAATCTTGATGGCCGCTCATTTGCAAAAATGATTCTTGCAGGTGCTCACCATCTTTCTCAAAACGCACAAATTGTTGATGCGTTAAATGTTTTTCCAGTGCCAGATGGAGACACGGGGACAAATATGAATTTGTCGATGACTTCAGGGGCAAAAGCAGTTGAAGAAACAAATACCGATCATATTGGGAAGGTCGGCGTGGCCCTCTCGAAAGGGTTATTGATGGGCGCAAGAGGAAACTCTGGCGTGATCCTGTCACAGCTCTTTAGAGGTTTCAGTAAACATATTGAACAAAAAGAAACGATTGATGCAAAAGAATTTGCTCTTGCCTTACAGGCGGGTGTTGATACAGCATATAAAGCCGTGATGAAACCGATTGAAGGAACGATCTTAACAGTTGCAAAGGATGCAGCAAAGAAAGCGGTTGCTGTTTCGGCAGCAGAGGATCAAATTGACCGCGTTCTAGAGTTAACGATTGAGGAAGCAAGAGCATCACTTGATCGAACGCCAGATCTGCTTCCTGTCTTAAAAGAAGTGGGTGTTGTCGATAGTGGAGGTAAAGGACTTCTATGCGTATATGAAGGTTTCCTTGCTTCATTAAGAGGAGAAGAGCTTCCTCCTAAAGCGGCTTCTTTACCTACGCTAAAAGAACTCGTTAGTGCAGAGCATCATAAAAGTGCGCAAAGCCATATGAACACAGAAGATATCGAATTTGGCTACTGTACTGAATTTATGGTGAAATTTGAAGAAGACAAACAGTCCTTTGATGAGAATGCCTTCAGACAAGACTTAAGTGAATTCGGAGATTCACTTCTTGTGGTGTCTGACGATACACTGGCGAAAGTTCATATTCATGCAGAGCAGCCAGGAGATGTCTTATCCTATGCACAGCGCTACGGCAGCTTAATTAATATGAAAATAGAAAACATGAGAGAGCAGCATAGCTCAATCGTGAACGAAGAAAGAGAGCACGCACCTGCTGCACCAAAAGCACCTGCTGCTGAAAAACAGCGCTTTGGCGTCGTCAGTGTCGCAATGGGAGAAGGAATTGCTGACTTGTTCAAAAGTATCGGAGCTTCCGTCGTCATTGAAGGCGGACAGACGATGAATCCGAGCACAGAAGACATTGTCACAGCAATAGAAAGCGTACATGCCGAAACCGTCTTTATCTTACCTAATAATTCTAATATTGTCATGGCAGCTAAACAGGCGGCAACTGTCTCAAACCGTGAGGTCGTTGTCATTCCGACGAAGACCGTTCCTCAAGGAATGTCGGCACTTCTTTCTCTCAATGAAGCAGCTTCAAATGAAGACAACGAAAGAGCGATGCTAGAAGCGATTGACCATGTGAAAAGCGGGCAAATTACCTTTGCAGTAAGAGATACTCAAATTGATGGCATCGACATTGCCAAAGGTGACTATATGGGTCTGTTCAATGGAAAAATCACCTTAACAGCGAAAAATCAATTAGATGCAGCAAAAGAACTTCTAACCAAAATGGTGACAGAAGATGATGAGATTGTCACCATCATTAAAGGGGAAGATGCATCATCTGATGAGCTGGATGCACTGCAAGCCTTTATTGAAGAAACATTTGAAGATGTAGAAGTTGAAGTCCACGATGGAAAACAGCCGCTTTATTCATATATTTTGGCGGTTGAATAACGAAAGAAGGGCAAATAAAGCCCTTCTTCTTCTTTTGCAATTTTTTACTAGCCATTCCACGGTGAAATGAGTTGCGGGAAACGAATGAATCCATTAGTCTAAAGAAAGAACCAAACCATACGCGAGTGGTGATGAGAGGGGAAGACCTATGAAATTTAGAAGTGTGTTTGATATTATTGGACCTGTCATGATTGGGCCATCAAGTTCGCACACAGCGGGTGCGGCTCGTATAGGGAGAGTAGCTCGCAGCTTATTTGGAAGAGAACCGAAACGAATTGTCGTTTCATTTTATGGTTCTTTTAAAGATACGTATAAAGGACACGGTACAGATGTCGCCATTATTGGCGGTGTTCTTGACTTTGATACATTTGATGAACGAATCAAAACAGCGATCGATATTGCAAAAAGCAAAGAGATCGACATTGAATTTAAAGAAGAAGAGGCGGTGCCGGCGCATCCGAATACAGCAAAAGTAGAGATTTCAGATGCGAACGGAAGCCTTGAACTAATCGGGATTTCCATCGGCGGAGGTAAAATTGAAATCACAGAATTAAATGGCTTTGAGCTCAGGCTTTCAGGGAATCACCCTGCCATTCTTGTGGTTCATAACGATCGCTACGGGACGATTGCGGCAGTTGCCAATGTCTTAGCGAAATTCGCCATCAACATCGGTCATATGGAAGTGGCGCGTAAAGATGTCGGGCAAGAGGCACTGATGACGATTGAAGTGGATCAAAATATCGACCCAGCTGTCCTATCAGAGCTTGAAACGCTGCCAAACATTATTCAAGTCACACAAATTGCAGAGTAACAACAAGGAGGTTATGAATGATGTTTAAAAACGTCAAAGAACTCGTGCAGCTAACAGAAGAACGGAATACCTCCATTTCAGAAATTATGATTGTGCAAGAAATGGAAGTGACAGGGAAGTCACGTGAAGAAATTTTCTCGCAGATGTACCGCAACCTAGAAGTGATGGAGCAGGCCGTTGAAAACGGGCTGAAGGGTGTGAAATCATTATCAGGGTTAACAGGCGGAGATGCGGTCAAACTTCAAGCCTATATCGCATCAGGCAAAACACTGTCTGGTCATACGATATTAGATGCGGTCAGTAAAGCAGTTGCAACAAATGAAGTCAATGCCGCAATGGGAACCATTTGTGCAACGCCTACAGCAGGCTCAGCAGGTGTTGTACCAGGTACGTTATTTGCAGTAAAAGAAACATTAAAGCCAACAAAGGAACAAATGGTCAGATTTCTATTTACTTCTGGCGCATTTGGTTTTGTTGTGGCGAATAACGCGAGCATTTCCGGTGCAGCAGGCGGCTGTCAGGCAGAGGTAGGTTCTGCATCAGGTATGGCGGCAGCAGCGATTGTCGAGATGGCAGGCGGTACACCGCAGCAATCTGCAGAAGCAATGGCGATTACACTGAAAAATATGCTTGGACTTGTTTGCGATCCAGTAGCGGGACTTGTCGAGGTACCTTGCGTGAAACGAAACGCAATGGGTGCATCTAACGCCATGATCGCAGCAGACATGGCTCTTGCTGGCATCACAAGCCGCATTCCTTGTGATGAAGTCATTGATGCGATGTACAAAATCGGTCAAACGATGCCAACAGCTCTTCGCGAAACTGCACAAGGCGGTCTCGCTGCGACACCGACAGCAAGAGAGCTTGAAAAGAAGATTTTCGGAGGTGTGACCTCATCTCGTGATACAGAAACTGCAAGATAATGTCTCTGTCCTGAAGGGGATTGGAGAGGAAACCGAAAAAACACTCAATGAACTTGGAATCTACACAGTAGCCGATTTACTCGGCTACTTTCCTTATCGATATGACGACTATGAGCTTCGTAACTTAGAAGAAGTCAAGCATGACGAACGTGTCACAGTTGAAGGAAAAGTACATAGTGAGCCCGTTCTCACCTATTATGGAAAAAAACGAAGCAGGCTGACATTCAGGCTGCTTGTCGGGCGTTTTCTCATTACAGCGATTTGTTTCAATCGCCCATATTTAAAACGAAGCCTTGTGTTAGGTGATACAGTTTCCGTTACAGGAAAATGGGATAAAAACCGTCAATCTATCATGGTGCAGGAATTTAAAAAAGGGACGCACGAGCAAGATGGCAGTATAGAGCCCGTTTATTCAGTAAAAGAAAATGTGACCGTGAAAATGATGAGGCGCTTTGTAAAGCAGGCCTTGTCACTTTATGCAGACAAAGCGGAAGATCCATTGCCAAAGCAGCTTGTCTCTGCCTATAAACTCATGTCCTATCAGGAAGCATTAAAAGCCATTCATCTTCCAGAAACAAGGGACTCGCTCAAGCAAGCAAGACGCCGTTTTGTGTACGAGGAATTTCTCATTTTTCAGCTGAAGATGCAGGCGATTAGAAAGAAAGAACGAGAGAGAACATCAGGCATCCAGCATCCGTTTTCCAAAGAGGCTGTTTTTGAGTTTGTTAACAGCCTGCCATTTCCGCTGACGAAGGCACAATCAAGAGTACTTGATGAAATCATGTCGGACATGGCGTCTCCATATCGAATGAACCGGCTGCTTCAAGGAGATGTAGGTTCAGGGAAAACAGCTGTTGCAGCCATTGCGCTTTATGCCGCTCATTTATCAGGTTTTCAAGGTGCATTAATGGTCCCAACAGAAATTTTGGCAGAGCAGCATGCCGATTCACTTTACCAGCTGTTTGAAAAATGGGGGCTGAATATCGCCCTTTTGACAAGCTCTGTGAAAGGAAAAAGACGCAGAGAATTGCTTGAACGTTTAAAAGAAGGCGAGATTGACATATTAGTCGGCACGCACGCCCTCATTCAAGACGAAGTCGAATTTCAGCAGCTCGGTCTTGTCATCACAGATGAACAGCACCGGTTTGGCGTAGAGCAGCGGAAAAAACTGCGAAGTAAAGGGCAGGACCCAGATGTCTTGTTTATGACGGCCACACCTATTCCGCGAACACTTGCGATCACTGTCTTTGGAGAAATGGACGTATCCGTCATTGATGAATTGCCAGCTGGCAGAAAACAAATCGAAACGTATTGGGTGAAGCATGACATGCTTGAGAGAATTCTTGCATTTGTGGATAAAGAGCTGAGAAAAGGCAGACAGGCATATATCATTTGTCCGCTCATTGAAGAATCAGACAAGCTTGATGTGCAAAATGCGCTTGATGTCCATAGCATGCTCACTGAGGCATACCGCGGCAAGTGGTCAATCGGCTTAATGCACGGGAAGCTGGCGAGTGATGAAAAAGATCAGGTCATGAGAGCCTTTACCGCAAATGAAGTGCAAATTCTCGTTTCAACCACAGTTGTTGAAGTCGGGGTCAACGTGCCGAATGCAACCATCATGGTCATTTATGATGCAGACCGTTTCGGACTGTCTCAGCTTCATCAGTTAAGAGGCCGGGTCGGACGAGGAGAGCATCAATCATTTTGTATTTTAATGGCTGATCCGAAGTCAGAAACGGGGAAAGAGCGGATGCGGATCATGTCCGAAACAACCGATGGCTTTGAGCTGTCTGAAAAGGACTTAGAACTAAGAGGACCCGGCGATTTCTTCGGTAAAAAACAAAGCGGGATGCCAGAATTTAAGGTAGCAGATATGGTTCACGACTATAGAGCGCTGGAAACGGCTAGAAAAGATGCAGCAGATCTTGTCCAATCGGACGCCTTTTGGACTGATCCCGAATACAAAGAACTCCGGCAAACGCTGATAGACAGCGGTGTGCTGGGAGGAGATAAATTAAGCTGATCAAATGCTGGAGGAATTTTCTTGTCTTTTTGAAACAAGGATTGATTTATCATCTATGAGATTATATACTACTATTAGTACCTAGTCATAAATGTACGGATGGTGTCTGCATATGAAACTAAATAAAAAAGAACGTCAAAAGCTTCTCCAGCAAACGATCAGCTCGACTCCATTCATTACTGATGAAGAATTGGCAAGTAAATTCGGTGTCAGCATACAAACGGTTCGTCTTGATCGTTTAGAGCTGTCGATCCCTGAATTACGCGAAAGAATTAAGCATGTGGCCGAAAAGACATTAGAGGATGAAGTAAAGTCACTTCCACTGGATGAAGTAATTGGAGAAATGATTGATGTAGAGCTTGATGATCAAGCCATTTCCATTTTAGAAGTGAGAAAAGAGCATGTATTCAGCCGAAACCAAATTGCCAGGGGACATCATCTCTTCGCCCAGGCAAATTCGCTGGCAGTTGCCGTCATTGACGATGAACTGGCTTTGACAGCAAAAGCGAATATCAGGTTTACAAGGCAGGTGAAACAAGGCGAAAGAGTCGTCTCTAAAGCCAAAGTAGCCTCACATGATAAAGAAAAAGGAAGAACCGTAGTTGAAGTAAACAGCTATGTTGGTGAGGAAGTTGTCTTCTCAGGTGACTTCGTCATGTATCGCTCAAAACAAAAGTAAAAGGTGGCACGTAATATGAGAATTGCAGTCGATGCAATGGGGGGAGATCATGCCCCTAAAGCCATTATTGACGGTGTGCAAAAAAGCTTAACAGCATTTTCAGATATCGAGATTATACTTGTCGGCGATGAAAACAAAATCAAACCATACATAACAAACAACGACCGCATCACGATTTTAGATGCAAAAGAAGTCATTGAACCGACAGATGAACCAGTGCGTGCAGTCAGACGTAAAAAGGATTCATCTATGGTGAAAATGGCGCAGGAAGTGTCTGAAGGACGAGCAGATGCCTGCATCTCAGCAGGAAATACTGGCGCCCTCATGACAGCGGGACTGTTTATCGTAGGCAGAATTGACGGTATTGACAGACCAGCCCTTGCCCCAACTTTGCCAACACTGGATGGCAGCGGCTTCTTATTACTAGATGTTGGTGCCAACGTTGATGCTAAACCAGAACATCTCGTGCAATATGCCATGATGGGATCCATCTACGCAGAGCGTGTTTTCCCAAAGAGCAATCCGCGTGTTGGACTGCTAAATGTAGGAACAGAAGATAAAAAAGGCAACGATTTAACGAAAAAAACCTTTGAATTATTAAAAGCTTCCGACTTGAATTTTGTAGGAAATGTAGAGTCCCGTGACTTATTAGAAGGTGTTGCTGACGTTGTTGTCACAGATGGTTTCACAGGAAATATTGCGCTTAAAACGATTGAGGGCACAGCCCTTTCTGTCTTTAAAATGCTGAAAGAAACCTTAACATCAAGCTTCACAGCAAAAATAGCAGCAGGCATGATGAAGCCGAAATTGATGCAGATGAAATCTAAAATGGATTACTCCGAATATGGCGGTGCCGCTTTATTTGGTTTAAAGGCACCTGTTATTAAAGCGCACGGCTCTTCTGATGAAAATGCCATTTTCCATGCAATTCGTCAGGCGCGTGATATCGTAGAAAAAGACGTTTCAGCCATCATTCATCAAGAAGTCCAAAAAGAAACGACGAAAGAGTCTTAATTGGAGGTAAAGCAGCATGACTAAAATTGCATTTTTATTCCCTGGCCAAGGCTCTCAAAAAATTGGCATGGGAAAAGATTTATTTGACCAAGAAGCAGTATCTAAAGCTGTTTTTGAAGAAGCAGACAATACCCTCGGGTTTGACTTATCTTCTATGATTTTTGAAGGGGATGCAGAAGAACTGACGCTCACCTTTAACGCGCAGCCAGCTCTTTTAACGACAAGTATCGCCATCTTAAAGAAATTTGAAGAGAGCGGAATCAAAGCAGATTATGCAGCAGGACACAGTCTTGGTGAATACACTGCCCTCGTTGCAGCAGGCGCACTTTCGTTTAAAGATGCTGTTTATGCAGTCAGAAAGCGCGGAGAATTAATGAATGAAGCTGTTCCAGCAGGAGAAGGCGCCATGGCAGCAATTCTTGGCTTAGACAAAGCGGCACTTGAAGAAGTGACAAAAGAAGTGACAGAGAGCGGTCACCTTGTAGAGCTCGCTAACTTAAACTGTCCTGGTCAAATCGTGATCTCTGGTACAGCAAAAGGAGTAGAACTTGCTTCAGAGAAAGCGAAAGAAAAAGGCGCAAAACGTGCAATTGCCCTTGAAGTAAGCGGACCTTTCCATTCTGCATTAATGAAACCAGCCGCTGAAAAATTTACAGATGTTTTGTCAAAGCTGGATATTGCGGATGCCAAAACTCCGGTCATCTCAAACGTAACAGCAAACATCGTGACTTCTCGTGATGAAATTGAGACAAAGCTCATTGAACAACTGTATTCTCCAGTTCGTTTTGAAGAAAGTGTGGAACGCCTTATTGATTTAGGCGTCACAACATTTATTGAAATTGGTCCTGGCAAAGTGCTTTCAGGTCTTGTGAAAAAAGTGAATCGCCGCCTGACGACGATTTCCGTTTCAGATCAAGAAACAATTGAAGCAGCCATTCAAACACTCAAGGGGGATTCTTGATGCTTACAAATAAAACAGCCGTTGTAACAGGAGCATCACGCGGGATTGGCCGTTCCATCGCGATCGATCTAGCGAAAAGTGGTGCAAATGTTGTCGTGAACTATTCTGGAAACGAAGCAAAAGCAAATGAAGTCGTAGATGAAATCAAAGCACTCGGCCAGCAGGCATTTGCTGTGAAAGCTGATGTCTCAAATGCTGAAGAAGTACAAGCCATGATGAAACAAGCAATTGATACCTTTGGTTCAATTGACATTCTTGTGAATAATGCAGGGATCACAAAGGACAATCTGCTCATGAGAATGAAAGAGAATGAATGGGATGATGTCATTAACATAAACTTAAAAGGTGTCTTTAACTGTACAAAAGCCGTGACACGTCAAATGATGAAGCAAAGAAGCGGAAGAATCATCAATTTGGCTTCAGTCGTTGGTGTGTGTGGAAACCCTGGACAAGCAAACTATGTTGCAGCAAAAGCTGGTGTCATCGGATTAACGAAAACAACAGCAAAAGAGCTGGCAACCCGTCATATTACTGTTAATGCAGTAGCACCAGGCTTTATTTCAACAGATATGACAGACAAGCTTGATGAAAATGTACAGACGGAAATGCTCAAGCAAATTCCGCTCGCACGCTTTGGTGCACCTGAAGATATTAGCAACGTCGTTGTCTTTTTAGCTTCAGAAGGAGCAGGTTATATTACAGGCCAAACCATCCAAGTAGATGGCGGAATGGTCATGTCCTAAGAAATATCAAAATTTCATTAGGTTTTCTCTAGTTTTTTAAAAACAATTCAACTATAATACTTTGAGGGGAGGTGAAAGGCAATGGCAGACGTATTAGAGCGTGTATCAAAAATTATTGTAGACCGCCTTGGCGTTGATGAGGCTGACGTGAAAATGGAAGCTTCATTTAAAGAAGATTTAGGCGCTGATTCCCTTGATGTAGTTGAGCTAGTTATGGAACTTGAAGATGAGTTCGATATGGAAATTTCTGACGAAGATGCTGAAAAAATTGCAACAGTCGGTGACGCTGTGAACTACATAAATAGCCAGCAATAAGCGTAACAAAGTCCCGTCTACTTTCGACGGGACTTTGAAAATTTATGTTAGTTTCAACACATTCAGCTGATCAATTGTCAGCCTTTTTCAGATGCTGGGAGCAATGTTTCCCTGCATGTAGAAAGAGAGACTCCATATAATCAGTATCCTTAAAGGCGATTACGCCTACCTGGAGGTTGCTATGCCAAAACAATATAAAGACAAACAGAAACAGAGCAAAAAACTAGAGCAATTTAGAGAATTCCAGCAGCGCATTTCTGTACACTTCAAAAATGAGAAGCTTCTATATCAAGCCTTTACCCATTCCTCTTATGTGAATGAACACCGGAAAAAGCCATACGAGGATAATGAAAGACTTGAATTTTTAGGAGATGCTGTTTTAGAATTGACCATCTCTCAATTCTTATTTGCAAAATATCCAGCGATGAGCGAGGGAGATTTAACGAAACTAAGAGCGGCGATCGTATGTGAACCGTCACTTGTATCACTGGCACACGAGCTGTCCTTCGGAGACCTTGTTCTTTTAGGAAAAGGCGAAGAAATGACAGGCGGCAGAAAACGCCCAGCACTCTTAGCGGACGTATTCGAGGCGTTTATCGGTGCACTTTATTTAGATCAAGGGCTTGAGCCGGTTGAACGGTTCCTAGAATCGTACGTTTATCCGAAAATTAATGATGGAGCGTTCTCGCACGTCATGGACTTTAAAAGCCAGCTGCAAGAATTTGTACAGCGCGATGGAAAAGGTGTGCTTGAATACCGTATCCTGCATGAAAAAGGCCCTGCACATAACCGGGAATTTGAAGCAAATGTATCCCTTCGAGGTGAAGTGCTCGGAATCGGAAATGGACGCTCTAAAAAAGAAGCAGAACAGCACGCTGCACAGGAAGCACTTGCTAAATTGCAGAAACATCATATGAACCAATAAAATCCCCCTCGTTATTCAGGGGGATTTCACTCTGTTTTCCATCATCTTTTTTCACTTCATATGGTAAGATGATAGTACTTTAAATACATAAGGAGGATCACTCTCATGTTCCTCAAACGTTTAGACGTGATAGGATTCAAATCATTTGCACAGCGAGTGACCGTGGACTTTGTTAAAGGGGTCACAGCTGTTGTTGGACCAAACGGAAGCGGCAAAAGTAATATTACCGATGCCATCCGCTGGGTACTTGGAGAACAATCAGCGAAAAGCCTCCGCGGAGGAAAAATGGAAGATATCATTTTTGCAGGAAGTGACTCAAGAAAAAGAGTCAATCTAGCAGAGGTGACTTTAACGTTAGATAACGAAGATCACTTTTTACCGATTGATTTTCACGAAGTCAGTGTGACAAGAAGGGTCTATCGCTCAGGAGAAAGTGAATTTCTCATAAACAATCAATCTGTCCGCTTAAAGGATATTATTGATCTTTTCATGGATTCAGGTCTTGGAAAGGAAGCTTTTTCAATCATCAGCCAAGGAAAGGTAGAGGAAATTCTATCAAGCAAGGCAGAAGAGAGAAGAAGTATTTTTGAAGAAGCGGCTGGCGTTTTAAAATATAAAACAAGAAAGAAAAAAGCCGAGAATAAACTGTTTGAAACGCAGGACAACTTAAACCGAGTAGAAGATATTCTGCATGAACTAGAAGATCAAGTAGAACCATTAAGAATGCAAGCATCCATTGCAAAGGACTATTTGCAAAAAAAAGAAGAGCTTGAAAATGTCGAAATTGCCCTAACTGTCCATGACATCGAAGCACTTCATGAAAAATGGACAACACTTGGTGAAGCAGTCGAGCGCTTCAAACAAGATGAAATGAAGCAGTCTACAGATATCCAAGCAAAAGAAGCCAAAATTGAAGAGTCGAGAGACCGCATTCAAGCGCTTGACGAATCAATTAATGACCTGCAAGAAGTTCTTCTTTTCACAAGTGAAGAATTAGAAAAGCTTGAAGGTAAAAAAGAAGTGCTAAAAGAACGGAAAAAAAATGCGGCCGCAAACCAAGGACAGCTTGAAGAAACGCTCGTTCGTTTAACTGAAAAACAGTCGCTGTTAACAGAAAAGATTGAGCAGCAGAAAATCACGCGGGACAGCCTGCAAAAAGAAGTGCGCCAGCTAAAAGATGAAGTGAAAACAAAGCAGCATCAACTGTCGCTTCATAGTGAAGATGTGGAAGGTCAAATTGAACAGCTGAAAAGCGATTATTTTGATCTGCTCAATGAACAGGCTTCCATCCGAAATGAACGTAAATTACTAGAAGAACAGCAGCGCCAGGCAGCGATGCAGCTAGAGCGGCTGACGCAAAATAACCAAAAACATATCGAAGAACGAGTGTCTGTCAAAGAAAAGAAAACAGAAGCTGAGCAGCAGCTTTCAGCACTGGAAGAAGACATTCTGGCTCAAGTTAAACGCTTTAGAGAAGCAGAACAAAAGCTTGAGCAAATGAGACGTCAATACGAGAAAAAAGAAACGGCTCTTTACCAAGCCTATCAATACGTACAGCAGGCAAAATCCAAAAAAGAAATGCTTGAATCCATGCAGGAAGACTTCTCAGGCTTTTTCCAAGGAGTGAAAGAGGTCTTAAAGGCAAAAGAACGGTTAGGCGGTATTCATGGTGCCATTGCAGAGCTGATTCAAACGGATCAGCAGTATGAGACAGCGATTGAAATTGCGCTGGGTGCAGCCACGCAGCACGTCGTTACAGAAAATGAAGCAGCTGCGAGACAAGCGATTGGATACTTAAAGCAGCACTCCTTTGGACGTGCAACCTTCCTGCCAATGAACGTGATCAAAGAAAGAACCATTCAGCTCAGAGATGTTCAAACAGCAGAGCAGCATGCTGCATTTATCGGTGTAGCGAGTCACCTCGTTTCCTTTGACGAAAAGTATCAAAAGGTGATTCAGAACTTGCTTGGAACTGTGCTGATCGTTAGAGACTTAAAAGGTGCCAATGAACTGGCGAAAATGCTTAGACATCGTTATCGCATCGTGACCCTTGATGGAGATGTCGTAAACCCCGGCGGTTCAATGACTGGTGGCGGCGTAAAGAAAAAGAACAACTCTCTTCTTTCAAGAAACCGGGAGATCGAAACGTTAACAAAGCAGCTCGTTGAAATGGAAGAGAAAACAACGATCCTTGAAAAAGAAACAAAAGAAACGAAGCAACTAATCGGAGTAAACGAAAGCCAATTAAACGAACTGCGTCAGCGCGGCGAAACGCTTCGTGAAAAGCAGCAAGATCTCAAAGGAAAGCTATACGAACTGCAAGTGGCAGAAAAAAATATCAATGCTCATCTTGAACTCTATGATCAAGAAAAAGAAGAATTACAGCAGCGTTCTACTGAACTCGCGGATAAGGACAAAAAGCAGGTCGCTCTTGAAGCCTCTATAGGTGAGAAACTGACGGCTCTTGATCAAGAGATCAATACATTAACAAAGCGTAAGCAGACGCAAAGCTCAACGAAGGAAACCATTTCAGCTGAATTAACAGAGCTGAAAATCTCGCTTGCCAAAAAAGAGCAGTCCTTAGCGAATGAACAAGAAAAGCTTTCGAGCTTAATGGCTGAATTAGAAGAAGCTGAACAGACGCTGATGGAAACAAAAGAAGATCTGTCACTCTTAACAAGTGAAATGTCATCTAGTTCAAGCGGAGCCGAACAGCTGGAAGAAGCGGCGAAAGAGAAGCTGGAAAACAAAAACAAAACAACCGCCCTCATTTCAGAGCGTCGTAAGCAGCGTCTCGCTCTTTCTGAAACATTAGAATTTGCTGAACGTGAGCTTAAAGAACAAAAACGTTTGTATAAGCAGCTCACCACAAGCTTAAAAGATGAAGAGATTAAGCTTGGCCGTATGGAAGTCGAGCTCGATAACCTGATCGCTTATTTGAACGATGAATATGCTCTTTCATTTGAAGGAGCAAAAGAGATGTATCAGTTGACGTTATCGCCAGATGAAGCAAGAAAACGAGTGAAGCTGATCAAACTAGCCATTGAAGAGCTTGGAACAGTAAACTTAGGCAGCATTGACGAGTATGAACGTGTGAATGAACGCTATCTCTTCTTAACAGAACAGCGAAATGATCTGACAGAAGCGAAAAATACATTATTCCAAGTCATCGAAGAAATGGATCAAGAGATGACAAAGCGTTTCTCTGAGACATTCTCTCAAATCCGCGGTCACTTTGAATCTGTTTTCCAAGCATTATTTGGCGGTGGAAGAGCAGATCTTAAGCTGACAGATCCAAATGATTTACTCAACTCTGGCGTTGATATTGTCGCGCAGCCGCCAGGGAAAAAACTGCAAAACTTAAGCCTTCTTTCAGGCGGAGAGAGAGCCTTAACAGCGATCGCTTTACTATTCTCTATTTTAAAAGTGAGACCTGTTCCATTCTGCGTGTTAGATGAGGTAGAAGCGGCACTTGATGAGGCAAATGTTTTCCGTTTTGCGCAATATTTAAAGAAATACAGCCAGGAAAC
Source organism: Bacillus sp. PAMC28571 (assembly GCF_014250435.1). Taxonomy (NCBI): domain Bacteria; kingdom Bacillati; phylum Bacillota; class Bacilli; order Caryophanales; family Bacillaceae; genus Bacillus; species Bacillus sp. PAMC28571. The sequence goes on from NZ_CP060191.1 coordinate 1,332,155, forward strand.
ACAGTTCATTGTCATTACGCACCGCAAGGGAACAATGGAAGAAGCCGATGTGCTCTACGGCGTGACCATGCAGGAATCAGGTGTTTCAAAGCTTGTATCTGTCAAACTAGAAGAAACGAAAGAGCTTGTCCAGTAATTAAAGGAGGTTTTTGAACCAATGAGCTTTTTTAAGAAATTAAAAGAAAAATTTACGCAGCAAACCGATTCAGTATCAGAAAAGTTTAAAGATGGACTCGAAAAAACGAGAAACTCCTTCCAAGGAAAAGTAAATGAACTGATTTCCCGCTACCGCAAAGTCGACGAAGACTTTTTTGAAGAGCTGGAAGAGGTTCTGATCGGAGCTGATGTCGGTTTCACAACTGTGATGGAACTGATTGATGAGCTGAAAAAAGAAGTGAAATTAAGAAACATTCAAGACCCAAGCGAAGTACAAGCGGTCATTTCTGAAAAACTGGTTGATATCTACAATAGCGGAGAGGAACAAATCTCTGTACTGAACATTGAAGACGGGCGTTTGAATATCATTTTATTTGTAGGCGTCAACGGTGTTGGGAAAACAACGACGATCGGCAAGCTTGCAAACAAGCTGAAAAATGAAGGGAAATCCGTCATTTTAGCAGCAGGTGATACGTTCCGTGCCGGTGCGATCGAGCAGCTTGAAGTGTGGGGGGAGCGTTCAGGTGTTCCTGTCGTCAAACAAACAGCAGGCTCTGATCCAGCAGCGGTGATCTATGATGCCGTTCAATCAGCAAAAGCGAAAAATGCGGATGTCCTCATCTGCGATACAGCAGGAAGACTTCAAAACAAAGTCAACTTGATGAAAGAGCTGGAGAAGGTCAAGAGAGTCATTGAGCGCGAGGTTCCAGATGCACCTCATGAAGTATTGCTTGCTCTTGATGCGACAACGGGTCAAAACGCCATGGCACAAGCCAAGGAATTTTCTAAAGCGACAAATGTCACAGGAATTGCTTTAACAAAGCTTGACGGTACTGCAAAAGGCGGGATCGTTCTAGCGATTCGAAATGAGCTGAACATTCCCGTGAAGCTTGTTGGTTTAGGTGAAAAGGTGGACGATCTGCAAGAGTTTGATGCAGAATCGTATGTGTATGGATTATTCTCAGACATAATTGATCAACAAGACTAACAAAAAAATGCCGGCGAAATTGCTGGCATTTTTATTTATACGCCGCTTCATGAAGTGACAAGATAAAAACTTGACACACAGAAGAGAACCGTGTAAACTTAGTTGATGTAAAGGGAATGAACTTAACAAAGGGGAGAGAGCCCATGACGCTTGAAAAAACAACGAGAATGAACTACTTGTTTGACTTCTATCAATCGTTGTTGACCGCAAAGCAAAAGAGCTACATGTCGCTTTACTACCTAGACGATTTTTCCCTCGGTGAAATTGCGGATGAATATGAAGTATCAAGGCAGGCTGTTTATGATAATATTAAACGGACTGAAGCGATGCTTGAACAATATGAAGAAAAGCTGCTCTTGTTTAAGAAATTTAAAGAGCGTAAAGAACTTCTCAAAAAAATGAGAGAGCTTGTAGCTGATTCTGCGCAAACGGAAGAAGCAGAAGCTTTAATTGAATCGCTTGAGAAATTAGATTAGGAGGCGGCACAGTATGGCATTTGAAGGATTAGCCGACCGACTGCAGCAGACGATTTCAAAAATCCGCGGCAAAGGAAAAGTGTCAGAGCAAGATGTAAAAGAAATGATGCGCGAGGTACGCCTTGCCCTTCTTGAAGCTGACGTCAATTTTAAAGTAGTCAAAGACTTTGTGAAAAAAGTAAGTGAGCGGGCAGTTGGACAAGAGGTCATGAAAAGCCTTACCCCTGGACAGCAGGTCATTAAAGTTGTAAAAGAAGAACTCACTGAATTAATGGGCGGAGAAGAGAGTAAGATCGCTGTAGCGAAAAAATCTCCGACAGTCATTATGATGGTTGGTCTTCAAGGGGCAGGTAAAACAACCACAACTGGGAAGCTTGCCAATTTACTTCGCAAAAAACATAATCGCAAGCCGATGATGGTAGCTGCTGATATTTACCGACCAGCAGCAATCCAGCAGCTTCAAACGCTCGGGAAACAGCTTGATATGCCGGTGTTTTCATTAGGTGATCAAGTCAGCCCTGTCGAAATTGCCAAACAGGCAATTGAAAAAGCGAAAGAAGAACACCATGATTATGTCATTTTAGATACAGCAGGACGTCTTCATATCGATGAAGAATTAATGGATGAACTTCAGAAAGTAAAAGAAGTAGCGAATCCAGAAGAAATTTTCCTAGTTGTTGACTCTATGACAGGTCAAGATGCTGTCAATGTCGCGAAAAGCTTTAATGAACAGCTTGGTTTAACGGGTGTCGTTCTAACAAAACTAGACGGTGATACAAGAGGCGGTGCAGCACTTTCTATTCGAGCTGTCACCAACACGCCGATTAAATTCGCTGCGCTAGGAGAAAAGCTTGATGCGATTGAACCATTCCATCCGGAGCGGATGGCATCAAGAATTCTTGGCATGGGAGATGTGCTCACGCTGATTGAAAAAGCACAGGCAAACGTCGACCAAGATAAAGCGAAAGAGCTTGAGCAAAAAATGCGGACAATGAGCTTCACGCTCGATGATTTCCTCGAGCAGCTTGGCCAAGTTCGGAATATGGGTCCACTTGATGAACTGATCCAAATGATGCCGGGAGCCGGTAAAATGAAAGGGCTCAAAAACGTCCAAGTAGACGAAAAGCAGCTCAATCATATCGAAGCGATCATTAAATCAATGACGACCAAGGAAAAAGAACAGCCAGAGGTCATCAATGCAAGCCGCAGAAAACGGATTGCAAAAGGAAGCGGAACATCTGTACAGGAAGTCAATCGCCTTTTAAAGCAATTTGATGAAATGAAAAAGATGATGAAGCAAATGACCAACATGTCCAAAGGAAAGAAAAAGGGCTTTAAATTACCATTTATGTAATTGGTTATACATGATAAAACCGTTGTTAAGAAAAAACACTTTACAAACCCTTTTATCATTGTTAATATACTATCTTGTTGAAATATTTTCGGAGGTGCTAGTAAAATGGCAGTAAAAATTCGTTTAAAACGTATGGGAGCAAAAAAATCTCCTTTCTATCGTATTGTTGTAGCAGATTCTCGTTCACCACGTGACGGTCGTTTCATCGAAACAGTTGGAACTTACAACCCAGTGGTATCACCAGCTGAGGTGAAAATCAACGAAGAATTAGCGCTTAAATGGCTTCAAAATGGTGCGAAACCATCTGATACAGTTCGCAACCTTTTCTCAAGCCAAGGAATTCTTGAAAAATTTCATAATGCGAAAAACAGCAAATAATGAATGAGCTGTCCTTGGAAGAATTGATTGTGTCCATCGTCGAGCCACTTGTTGATTTCCCTGAAGATATTCACGTATCTTCATTAGAAAAAGATGAGCAGGTGATTTACACACTGTCTGTCAATGCTGAAGATACCGGAAAAGTGATCGGAAAGCAGGGACGTACAGCAAAAGCGATACGAACAGTCATTTTTGCAGCAAGTGCAGAGTCTTCTAAGAAAGTTCAACTTGAGATTGCTGACTAAAAAGGGAGAGGGCTTAGGACCTCCCCTTTTTTTACACGTTTAAATCTATTTTTCGTTATACTGTAGAGGACAAATGCCTTCGGATAGGGGGACAAAAAGGAAGATGCAGATCATTCAACATGTCACCGTGATGCAAGTATTAACTGAAAGCAGTAAGGACAAACTGTTAACGACTTTTTTGGAGAAAAAAGAAAGACTAGAACGTGAATGCAATCAACTATATTTTCAACTAAAAAAACATGAAAAAGAACCACATCAGCAAGAAGCCATCCCTCAATTTCAAAAAGCGATCGATAAAAGGCAAGAGAAGATCCGGCAAATTGATTTTCAAGTAGAGCAGCTGCATATTTTGCCGCTTGGAAGTGAAATGAAAGAAACAGAAGTGGATGCATTGGTTGAAGTAAAAATAGGTGATAAATGGGATGACAAGATGCAAGATAATGTCATCGTCGTGAAAGACGGCACCATTGTGGAAATACGTCAGGGGTGATTGAGAACATGGAGCTAGAATGGTTGAATGTTGGAAAGATCGTCAATACACACGGAGTGCGCGGAGAAGTACGCGTCGTATCAAAGACGGATTTTCCAGAAGAACGCTACAAAAAGGGAAGCGTCCTCTATATTTTTAAGCAAGGTCAAAGCGAGCCGCTGAAAGTGACTGTCGCATCACATCGCCAGCACAAACAGTTTGATTTGCTCACATTTGAAGAAATCAGCTCATTAAATGAAGCAGAGCATTTGAAAGAATCAATCTTAAAGGTAGAAAAAGAACATCTTGGGTCATTAGATGAAGGAGAATTTTATTTCCACCAAATCATTGGCTGTGAAGTATACGATGAAGAGGACAAGCTGATCGGCCAAATCAAAGAAATCCTTACGCCAGGGGCAAATGATGTGTGGGTGGTTGGAAGAAAAGGCAAAAAAGATGCCCTCATTCCATATATACCATCTGTCGTCAAAAAGATCGATATCTCATCCAAAACTGTTCACATTGAAGTGATGGAAGGACTTATTGACGAATGAAAATCGATTTCTTAACCCTTTTTCCTGAAATGTTCGAAGGTGTGCTTCACTCATCGATCTTAAAAAAAGCACAGGAGAAAGAAGCTGTCTCATTTCAAGTCGTCAATTTTAGAGAGTATTCGGATCATAAGCATAAAACAGTGGATGACTATCCGTATGGCGGCGGTGCTGGTATGGTACTGAAAGCGCAGCCCGTATTTGATGCGGTAGAAGATTTAACGAAAAAAGCAAGCACGAAACCACGAATCATTCTTGTCTGTCCTCAAGGGGAAAGGTATACACAAAAGAAAGCAGAAGAACTTGCAAAAGAAGAGCATCTTATGTTCATTTGCGGCCACTATGAAGGCTACGATGAGCGCATCAGGGAGCATCTTGTCACAGATGAGATCTCAATCGGAGATTTCGTCCTCACAGGCGGAGAGCTGCCAGCGATGATGATTGCAGACAGTGTGGTCAGGCTTTTGCCTCATGTGCTTGGAAAAGAAGCGTCTCACATCGAAGATTCATTCAGTACAGGTCTGCTTGAGCACCCGCACTATACAAGGCCAGCTGATTATAAAGGGCTAAAAGTGCCGGACGTGCTTCTCTCTGGAAATCATGCCAAAATTGAAGAGTGGCGGCGCAAAGAATCCTTGAAGCGAACCTATACAAGAAGACCAGATTTGATCGATTCTTGCAAAACATTAACGGATGAAGAAAAAAGATGGCTTTGGCAGCTTCATAATGACTAGATTGTATTGCACACGGCATAGAGGTATGGTATGATACTACTTGTGACTTGGACGGCTTGCTGATCCAAGTTTGAAAACGATGTTCCGCTGCAATGAAGAAAGAGGACATGAGCATCTGTTGGAAGGAGTTGAAAACGATGCAACATTTGATTGAAGAAATCACAAAAGAACAATTACGCACTGATCTTCCTGCGTTCCGTCCTGGTGACACTTTACGTGTACACGTTAAAGTTGTCGAGGGTACTCGTGAGCGTATCCAGATCTTTGAAGGTGTTGTAATTAAGCGTCGTGGTGGTGGAATCAGCGAAACTTTCACAGTTCGTAAGATCTCTTACGGTGTAGGCGTTGAGCGTACATTCCCTGTACACACACCAAAAATCGCTAAGATCGAAGTTGTACGTCACGGTAAGGTACGTCGTGCGAAACTTTACTACCTACGTGAACTTCGCGGTAAAGCGGCTCGTATCAAAGAAATCAGACGATAATGATATCAAAGGAAAGAGCTTGTTACCTGTAACAGGCTCTTTTTTTGTACAATGTATAAAGATAATGGTACAAGAAAGAAGGTGCACATATGACGATTCAATGGTTTCCAGGCCATATGGCAAAAGCAAGACGTGAAGTCACAGAAAAATTAAAGCTCATCGACATCGTATTTGAATTAACCGATGCAAGAATTCCGATGTCCTCTAGAAACCCAATGATCGAAGAAATCCTTCAAAACAAACCCAAAATCATGCTCTTAAACAAAGCAGATAAAGCAGATCCTCGTATGACAAAGGAGTGGCAGGCGCATTTTGAGCAGCAAGGAGTTCGGTCACTTGCCATTAACTCTGTCGATGGACAAGGGTTAAATCAGATCATCACGACTTCAAAAGAAATTTTAAAAGAAAAATTCGACCGCATGAAAGCAAAAGGCGTCAAACCACGTGCCATTCGAGCACTGATTATCGGGATTCCCAACGTCGGCAAATCGACCTTAATCAATCGTTTAGCAAAAAAGAACATTGCCAAAACAGGAGACCGGCCTGGGATTACGACATCACAGCAATGGGTAAAGGTAGGGAAAGAACTAGAACTGCTCGATACCCCTGGAATCCTCTGGCCGAAGTTTGAAGATGAGCAAGTAGGACTCAGACTTGCGGTGACTGGAGCGATCAAAGATTCGATCATCAATTTACAGGATGTCGCTGTGTATGCCCTTCGTTTTCTAGAAGAGAACTACCCAGAGCGATTAAAAAAACGCTATGACCTAGCGGAGATACCTGAAGATACGGTTGAGCTGTTTGATGCAATTGGCACTAAGCGCGGCTGTCTAATGAGCGGGGGATTCATAAACTATGACAAAACCACCGAAATCATTATTCGGGATATTCGAACAGAAAAATTTGGTCCCCTCACTTTTGAGAAGCCTGAAAGCTAAAAGACACGCAGCTCATGCGGGTCTTTATTTTTTGCGAAAAACTGCCGATATAAAGAAGGAGGCTGCGAAAAAGCCTATGTACACGGTGAAACAAATAAAAGAACTTATAGAAAAGCATGCAGGAGACGAGTCCTACATTCGCGAGCTTGTGAAAGATGATACGAGAAAAAGTGTCCAAAAACTGATAGAAAAGTGGCACAAAGAGAGAGAAAAGCAGCAAGCACTTCGCGCGGCATGGGATGACATGCTACAATTTGAAAACAAAGCAAAGGCGCAGGGATACACATGTATTGCTGGAATAGATGAAGCAGGAAGAGGACCGCTTGCCGGCCCAGTTGTGGCAGCAGCCGTTATATTAAAGGAAAATACCGTCCTGCTCGGTTTAAACGACTCAAAGCAATTATCTGAGAAAAAAAGATTGGCTTATTATGATTTAATTCAAAAAGAAGCACTTGATATCGGAATCGGCATTGTTGATGCGGCTACGATTGATGAAATCAATATTTATGAAGCATCAAGACTGGCGATGGTAAGAGCTGTAGAGCAGTTAACTCATACACCTGATTATCTACTCATAGATGCCATGACACTCCCGCTTTCTACTCACCAAGAGAAGATCATCAAAGGAGATGCAAAAAGTGCATCCATTGCAGCAGGTGCATGTATTGCGAAGGTGACAAGGGATCAGATGATGGAAGAGTACGGGCGTAAGTATCCTGAGTATCAATTTGAAAAACATAAAGGGTACGGAACGAAAGAGCACCTGGCTGCGATTCAAACACATGGTGCTACCCCCATCCACCGGTTATCGTTTGCGCCAGTGAAATCTGTTATATCATAAATTTTAATCTAAGGAGGCTGCCTGTGATGACAAGAGTTGAGGACATACATACAGCACTGAATAGCCGGCTGAATACGGCCGAATCGGTTCCATTAAACACCGAAGGGAAGGATAATGTTCATCGGCTGATTCTCGGTAAAGTACTAAAAATGCTTGGAGATGATACAGCCCTTGTTCAAATAGGTTCAACGAAAATAAAAGCACAGCTGGCGGCTCAGCTTAAAGCAGACGCATTTTATTGGTTCCAATTTGAACAAGAGGGTGGAGGCAGCCTCAATAAACTAAGACCCGTTCAGCAATTTGATCAAGATCCTAAGACATTAAAGGATGCAGCAGCCAAACTATTAGAAGGTCTCTCACTGAAAAATGGGCTTGAAAACATGCTGACAGCTACAGCTTTTTTAAAGGAAAAGTCCGTCATCAACGAAGGAGAGTTAAAAACGGCAGTGAAGTGGATCGAACAGCTTCAAGGAGCTGATGTGAAGAAAGGGCTCCAGTCACTTCTTTTTGCTTTAAAGAAAGATTTACCGATCCAGCAAGGGGTGCTTCAATCTATTTTAGCCGTAAAATCACCCTCTGCCCTTCATCAGGATATAACAGCGCTATTAAATCAATTAACACAGCTTCCGAAGCACACAGATGCCACACAGACCCTTATACAAGCCGTTCGGTCAGTTGTAGATGCAGAGACAGCCGTCCATTCAGAAAAGCTCTTATCGGTCCTTCTAGCAGCGAGAGAAGGCGAGGCGAAGCAAGGTGGCAATTCACCAGTAACGACTCAGCTCAATCCTTCTCAGCAAAAAGAAAATAGCCATGCCGCAATCGTTCAAGAGCGTCAGCCGTCCCAAGTTCCTCAGACAAACGTGCAGCAGTCAACAAGTCCAAAAGAAGAGCTGCAAATCCCGCCTCAGCAAATTGAGCGGATACTGGCAAGTTTGATGAAACAAGGTGCAGACGGGCAGCAAGAACCTAACTTAAAACAGCTCACAGCATTGCTGCACGGGCTCCAGCAGGCAGGATCTCAGCCTGACGCAAAAGCAGCTGTGCTTCAAAAAGAGTTTCCCTTCCTGTCAAAAGCAGAGGCAAAAGCTTTGGCCCAGGTAGTGCAGCAGACAGAACCAACATTAAGTAATAAAACCGATGTGCTCGATTTACTTATGACGATGAAAAAGGCAATAGGTGTACGTGATGAAATTGGTATGCTGAAACTGCTTGAAAAAGGCAGCCAGGATGTCAAAAGTCAGGAGCTGCACCAATTAAAGCTCACCTTAAATGATGTGAGGCAGGCGGATTTACCAGAGCCCGTTAAAAAAGAAGTGGATCAATTGTTTCATAGATTGAATGGACAGTTATTTGTGCAGCAGGAGAACCAAACCGTCAGTCAAATGATAATTTCCTATCCGCTTTTCTCAAAACATAGTGTTCAAGATTTAACCTTTATTCTAAAAGGACATAAGAAAAAGGATGGCTCTATTGATATTTCTCAGTGCCGCCTCATGTTTTATTTAAACATGGAAAACCTTGAAGAAACCTTGATAGACTGTACGATTCAGCAAAAGGTCATGTCCATTACAGTCGAGACAGCCCATGAACTGCAAGGCACCATTAATCCAATGATTCCGGCTGTTCGAGAGAATTTAAATGCGCTAGGATACAGTTTAACGGGAATTACAGCAAAAAAGAGACAAGAGCCAGTAGATCCGTCTCAATTTCTAGATGAACACTTTCATAAAATCAGCGAGAAAGGGCTGGACTTACGAGTATGAAGGATTCAAAACCGCTTAGAAGAGCGGTCGCTCTGCATTACGATGAAGAAAAACAAAAGGCGCCAAAAGTCGTTGCAACAGGCAACGGCTATGTGGCAGATCATATTATTGAAGAAGCAAAAAAGTCGGGAGTACCAATCCAGGAAGACCGTAATTTAGTCGAACTCATGCGCCACTTAACATTAGATGAGGAGATCCCAGAAGCGTTATACGATACTGTAGCAGAAATTTTTTCGTTTATCTACAGGTTAGATCAAAAAATGAAAAAATAAGGTAAAATAAGTGATTTGGCTGAAAAATTTATATTTTTAATAAAATAAAAGTTTGAATGTTTAGAAGGATTTTACGATTTTACATAGAACCCTAGACATTCTCTTTTTTATTCTTTAAAATGAAAGCGCAGTCTATTTTATAATTTTTGTTTCTACATATGTTGGGAGGATGGGAAATGAATATCCATGAGTACCAAGGAAAAGAAATCCTAAGAAAATATGGGGTTTCAGTTCCAAATGGTAAAGTAGCATTTACACCTGATGAAGCAGTGAAAGCATCAGAAGAGCTAGGGAGCTCTGTATATGTCGTAAAAGCACAGATTCATGCAGGCGGCCGTGGTAAAGCAGGCGGGGTAAAAATTGCAAAAACGAAAGATGAAGTGAAAGGGTTTGCAGAGGAATTGCTCGGCAAGACACTTGTCACACATCAAACAGGGCCTGAAGGGCGCGAGATAAAACGCTTACTTATTGAAGAAGGCTGCGATATTCAAAAGGAATACTATGTTGGACTAGTTTTGGACAGAGCGACATCAAGAATTGTATTGATGGCATCTGAAGAAGGCGGTACTGAAATTGAAGAAGTAGCAGAAAAAACGCCAGAAAAAATCGTCAAAGTGGTCATCGATCCAGCGATTGGTCTGCAAGGCTATCAGGCGAGAGAAGTGGCATTTAAAATTAATATTCCAACAAAATTAGTTGGCCAAGCTGTTAAGTTTATGACAAGCCTTTACAATGCGTTTATTGAAAAAGATTGTTCAATTGCTGAGATTAATCCACTTGTTGTAACAGGCGATGGAAAAGTCATGGCACTTGATGCAAAATTAAACTTTGATAGTAATGCCTTATATAGACAAAAAGATATATTAGAATACCGTGACCTTGATGAAGAGGATCCAAAAGAAATTGAAGCATCTAAATATGACTTAAGCTACATTTCTCTAGATGGAAATATTGGCTGTATGGTCAATGGAGCAGGTCTTGCGATGTCTACAATGGATATCATCAAGCATTACGGCGGGGACCCTGCAAACTTCCTAGATGTGGGCGGCGGTGCAACAGCTGAAAAAGTAACGGAAGCATTTAAAATCATTTTATCTGATCAAAATGTCAAAGGGATTTTCGTGAACATTTTTGGCGGCATCATGAAATGTGATGTGATTGCAGAAGGTGTTGTTGAAGCGACGAAACAAGTCGGCTTAACATTACCACTTGTTGTACGTCTTGAAGGAACAAACGTTGAATTAGGGAAGAAAATCCTGAGTGATTCAGGCTTAAATATCACTTCTGCTGAGTCTATGGCTGACGGGGCAGAAAAGATTGTATCTTTAGTCAAGTAGAGCAGAAAGGCAGGGAACCTAAATGAGTGTATTTATTAATAAAAATACGAGAGTAATTGTTCAGGGGATTACCGGTTCAACCGCATTGTTCCATACAAAACAAATGATTGAGTACGGAACTAATATCGTTGGCGGTGTCACACCTGGAAAAGGTGGAACTGAAGTAGAAGGAGTTCCTGTATTTAATACTGTATCTGAAGCAGTTCAGACAACTGGAGCGAACGCTTCTGTTATCTATGTACCAGCACCATTTGCGGCAGATGCCATTTTAGAGGCTGTTGACGCAGAAGTCGATCTCGTCATTTGTATCACAGAACATATTCCAGTGCTTGACATGGTCAAAGTGAAGCGGTATATGGAAGGGAAAAAGACAAGACTAGTTGGACCAAACTGCCCAGGTGTCATCACACCTGAAGAATGTAAAATTGGTATCATGCCTGGCTACATTCATAAAAAAGGTCATGTGGGTGTTGTTTCTCGTTCTGGAACGCTTACATATGAAGCGGTACATCAGCTTTCAGAAGCTGGCGTTGGTCAATCGACAGCTGTAGGAATCGGGGGGGACCCGGTAAATGGGACAAACTTTATTGATGTGTTAAAAGCATTCAATGAAGACCCTGAAACACATGCTGTAATAATGATCGGTGAAATCGGCGGTACAGCTGAAGAAGAAGCAGCTGAATGGGTAAAAGCAAATATGACTAAACCAGTCGTTGGCTTTATTGGCGGTAAAACGGCGCCTCCAGGAAAACGTATGGGACATGCTGGTGCTATTATTTCTGGTGGTAAAGGAACAGCTGATGAAAAAGTAAAAACAATGCGTGAATGTGGAATTGAAGTGGCAGAAACACCATCTGTCATGGGAGAAACGTTGATTAAAGTATTAAAAGAGAAGAATCTCTTCGAAGCTTGTAAAACGCATTAATGACACAAGAAGACTTGTTCTTTGACAAGTCTTCTTCTTTCTATCTTAAACTGGAGGAATGGTATGTACAACGTGTCCGAAAGAATGATTTTTCACCGCTTAAAAGGCCTCATCTCACCCTCATTATTAACAAAATGGTGGAAAGTCGATCCTGAGCTATATATAAATGAAGAAACACATCATTTTAAACAGGATCGAGCATTACAAACGATCGACTTTACCCGCTTAAAACAAGCTGAAGAAAATGAATTCCCCATTTTTCAACATATCGTTCAAGCCTATTTAACGCAAAACATTCACATGATTCCCATTACATCACCCTTATATCCCAGCACACTAAAAAATATTTATGATCCTCCCCCTGTGTTATTCCTAAAAGGAAACGTATCATATTTAAATGAAGAAAAAAGTTTAGGTGTAGTCGGCACAAGAATTCCCTCATCTTATGGAGAAGCATGTGTGAAGAAAATTGTTGGTGAGCTTGTCAAGGAAGATTGGATGATTGTCAGTGGTTTAGCTAAAGGAATCGATGGACTTGCACATAAAGAGTGCATCAGGAAAAAAGGAAAAACGATCGGCATTATAGCAGGCGGTTTTCAGCATGTATACCCAAAAGAGCATGTGCAAATGGCTCAATACATGGGCGAGCATCATTTGCTTTTGTCAGAGCATCCGCCTTATGTCAAACCAGAAAAGTGGCATTTTCCAATGAGAAATCGTTTAATTAGTGCATTGACGAAAGGAACCATCGTGATTCAGTGCAAAGAAAAGAGCGGTTCTCTTATTACAGCCTATCAAGCGCTTGAGCAAGGCAAAGAAGTATTTGCGGTTGCGGGATCCATCTTTGATCCTAATTCCACAGGTCCGGCAAGACTCATTCAGCAGGGGGCAAAGCTTGTTCATTCCACAAAGGATATTTTAGAGGAATTCTCCTTCCGCAGCGTTCAATATACTGAACTCTCATAAAAATATCGTTTGACAAAAGACATCGGAATATTTAATAATAGTGAGGATTTAAGTTTACACTTTGTTTTTCGTGTTTATAATGATGTTCATCATAAAGAATTTTTAATGATTGCCTGTTAGATAGGTGCAATTAACATAAATATGAATTGTGAAATGTATAAAGAGAGAACACCTCTTAAGGGGGATTTTGAGTATGGCTGATTATTTAGTCATCGTTGAGTCGCCAGCAAAGGCGAAAACGATTGAACGTTATTTAGGAAAAAAGTATAAAGTAAAAGCTTCAATGGGACACGTAAGGGATTTACCGAAAAGTCAGCTCGGTGTTGACACTGAGCATGACTTCGAACCGAGGTATATTACGATTCGCGGAAAAGGCCCAGTTTTAAAAGAATTAAAAACAGCGGCGAAAAAAGCAAAAAAAGTATATCTCGCAGCTGACCCCGATAGAGAGGGAGAAGCGATTGCTTGGCATTTAGCACACAGCCTTGACCTTGACCTCTCTTCTGACTGCCGCGTTGTTTTTAACGAGATTACAAAGGATGCGATTAAAGATTCCTTTAAGCATCCACGTATGATCAATATGGACCTAGTTGATGCGCAGCAGGCAAGACGGATCTTAGATCGTCTCGTTGGGTATAAAATCAGTCCGATTTTATGGAAGAAAGTGAAAAAGGGCTTAAGTGCCGGACGTGTTCAATCAGTTGCACTCCGCCTGATTATTGATCGCGAGAATGAAATTAATGAATTTAAACCAGAAGAATACTGGACAATTGACGGTACATTCCTAAAAGGAAAAGAAAGCTTCGAAGCGAGTTTCTTTGGCCTCAATGGCAAAAAACATCCATTGAAAACAAAAGAAGATGTAAAAGAAATCCTTTCGAAATTAAAGGGAAGCAAATTCTCTGTAGAGAAAGTAACGAAAAAAGAGCGTAAACGTAATCCAGCTGTTCCGTTTACGACCTCTACTTTACAGCAGGAGGCTGCAAGAAAATTAAACTTCCGTGCGAAAAAGACAATGATGATTGCACAGCAATTATATGAAGGAATTGATCTCGGTAAAGAAGGTACAGTCGGTCTCATTACATATATGAGAACGGACTCAACACGTATTTCCAATACAGCGATTGAAGAAGTATCTGCCTTCATTGATCAGACGTACGGCAAGAATTTCTTAAACACAACAAAACGAACAGCTAAAAAGAATGAAAATGCACAAGATGCTCACGAAGCCATCCGTCCGACTTCGACGTTAAGAAAACCGGCAGATGTCAAGCACGTGCTAAGCCGCGATCAGCTTCGTCTGTACAAATTGATTTGGGAACGATTCGTGGCAAGCCAAATGGCGCCGGCTGTTCTTGATACAATGAGTGTAGACCTTGATCATAACGGTCTTACTTTCCGTGCGAATGGCAGTAAAGTAAAATTCCCTGGGTTTATGAAGGTTTATGTGGAAGGAAAGGACGACCAGCTAGAGGAAAAGGACAAAATGCTTCCTGATCTGAAAGAAGGGGACACAGTTCTTTCAAAAGATATCGAACCTGAACAGCACTTCACACAGCCGCCTCCGCGTTACACTGAGGCAAGATTGGTCAAAACACTTGAAGAGCTCGGTATAGGCCGTCCATCTACTTATGCACCAACATTAGATACAATTCAAAAGCGCGGCTATGTCGCACTTGATAATAAACGATTTACTCCGACAGAGCTTGGAGAGATTGTACTCAACTTAATCATTGAATTCTTCCCTGAAATCATTAACGTTGAATTTACAGCGAAAATGGAAAAGGAACTTGATAGTGTTGAAGAAGGTACGATCGAATGGGTTCGTATTATCGACAGCTTCTATCAAGACTTTGCAAAACGGGTAGAAAAAGCTGAAGCAGAGATGCAAGAAGTTGAGATTGAGCCGGAATACGCAGGTGTTGATTGTGAAGAGTGCGGACATCCGATGGTGTACAAAATGGGTAGATACGGCAAGTTCATGGCGTGCTCTAACTTTCCTGACTGCCGTAACACAAAACCAATTGTCAAAGATATCGGGGTCAAATGCCCGTCATGTCATGAAGGAAACATTGTTGAACGAAAATCGAAAAAACGCCGCATTTTTTACGGCTGTGATCGTTTTCCAGAGTGTGAATTCGTCTCTTGGGACAAACCAATTGAAAGAAAGTGTCCAAAATGCGAAAATATGCTTGTAGAGAAAAAGCTGAAAAAAGGCGTTCAAGTTCAATGTGTCAACTGTGATTATAAAGAGGAACAACAAAAATAGCGGTGAGCAGCCTTGTTCACCTGCTTTTTTATGTCATCAAACAGACCTTACGAAATAGGAGAGTTGTACAATGAGTCAATTTGTAAATGTGATCGGAGCCGGTTTAGCTGGAAGTGAAGCTGCATGGCAAATCGCTAAACGAGGGATTAAAGTCAATTTATATGAAATGAGACCTGTGAAACAAACGCCGGCTCACCACACAGATAAATTTGCGGAGCTTGTATGCAGCAACTCACTGCGTGCGAATGCTTTGACGAATGCAGTAGGTGTATTAAAGGAAGAAATGCGTCATTTAGATTCAGCTATTATCGCAGCAGCAGATGAAAGCTCAGTTCCTGCTGGCGGTGCGCTTGCAGTAGACCGTCATGAATTTGCAGCAAACGTGACTGACCGCGTGAAAAATCATCCGAATGTTACTGTCTTTCAAGAAGAAGTGCAAAGCATACCAGAAGGTCCGACAATTATCGCGACTGGTCCGCTGACATCAGAAGCACTTTCAAAAGAATTAAAATCGTTAACAGGAGAAGAATATCTCTATTTCTACGATGCAGCGGCACCTATTCTAGAGAAAGACAGCATTGATATGGATAAGGTGTACTTGAAATCACGCTATGACAAAGGAGAAGCCGCTTATTTAAACTGTCCAATGACAGAAGAAGAATTCGATCGTTTTTATGAGGCGCTCATTTCTGCTGAAACTGTGCCATTAAAAGAATTTGAAAAAGAAATCTTCTTTGAAGGCTGTATGCCAATTGAAGTCATGGCGAAAAGAGGAAAGAAAACGATGCTGTTTGGTCCGATGAAGCCAGTAGGACTGGAAGATCCGAAAACAGGAAAAAGACCTTACGCTGTTGTTCAATTAAGACAGGATGATGCAGCAGGTACTTTATATAACATCGTTGGCTTCCAGACACATCTGAAGTGGGGCGATCAAAAGGAAGTATTCCGTTTGATTCCAGGCCTTGAAGAAGCAGAGATTGTTCGTTACGGCGTGATGCACCGTAATACATTTATTAACTCGCCAAGTCTTTTAAGACCGACTTATCAGTTTAAAAATAGAGATGACCTATTTTTTGCCGGGCAAATGACAGGCGTTGAAGGGTATGTTGAGTCCGCAGCGTCCGGACTTGTGGCTGGCATTAACGCTGCTCGTTTTGTCAAAGGAGAAGAGCTTGTGACACTTCCTGAGGAAACGGCGATTGGCAGTATGGCTCACTACATCACATCGACAAACAAGAAAAGCTTCCAGCCGATGAATGCGAACTTTGGTTTGCTGAAAGATCTAGGAGTTCGAATTAAAAACAAACAAGAACGTTATGCAGAGTACGCTAAGCGCGCAATCGAAACTATTCAAACTATTTCGAAATCTCTGTAGTAAAACATTGCACGGAAAGCAAGATATGTGATACCATTTAAAAGCCTTAAAGAGGTGTAAAAATGACGAATAAACAGCGTCTTGTCCACTTATTCATTGAATATCTGCAAATTGAAAAAAACTATTCAGCTTTAACGATCTCAGGATATACAGAAGCCATTGAAGAGTTTGTCAGATTTATGAACATTCAAGGAATAGACGGTTTTGAAGAGGTATCCTATCAAGATACGAGAATTTATTTAACAGAAGCTTATGAAAAAGGCCTGACAAGAAGAACGATTAGTAAGAAAGTCTCTGCGCTTCGCAGCTTTTATAAATTTTTATTAAGAGAACAGCTTGTGAAAGAAAATCCTTTTTTACTCGTTAGCTTACCAAAGCAGGATAAGCGGATTCCTTCATTTTTGTATGAAGAGGAACTAAAAGAGCTTTTTACAGTTTCTGATGTCAGCACACCGCTTGGGCAAAGAAATCAAGCCATTTTAGAACTTCTTTATGCAACAGGTATGAGGGTCAGTGAGTTATGTTCATTAAAAGAATCTGATCTTGATTTATCGATGGATACAGTGCTTGTTCATGGGAAAGGCAGCAAGCAGCGGTATGTTCCTTTCGGGTCATATGCTCATGAAGCGCTCATTACTTATTTAGAGGATGGAAGGCAGAAGCTGAAATCTAAAGGGAAAGACCGCGATGCTACTCATGTGTTTTTGAATCAGCGCGGGACGCCTCTTACAGACCGAGGTGTACGATTCATTCTCACTGAATTAATGAAAAAGGCGTCAGGTACATTACATATCCATCCTCACATGTTAAGGCACACCTTTGCCACGCATCTCTTAAACGAGGGGGCGGATTTGAGAAGTGTTCAAGAACTTCTCGGTCATTCAAATTTATCATCTACACAGGTGTACACGCATGTATCAAAAGATTCTTTAAGAAACACGTACATGTCTCATCACCCAAGGGCTTTTAAACGATCCTAAAAGGAGGTTTTTTCATGTCATCATTTCATGCAACAACCATCTTTGCCGTTCAGCATAAAGGAAAAAGTGCAATGGCTGGCGACGGTCAAGTCACTTTCGGGCAGGCTGTCGTGATGAAACACACAGCAAAAAAAGTGCGCCGTCTTTTCGGAGGCAAGGTGCTTGCAGGTTTTGCAGGTTCAGTAGCCGATGCTTTTACACTCTTTGAAAAGTTTGAAACAAAGCTTGAAGAATATGGTGGTAATTTAAAGCGGGCAGCCGTAGAACTAGCGAAGGAATGGCGAAGTGACAAGATGCTAAGGCAGCTTGAGGCCATGCTCATCGTCATGAACAAAGAAAGCATCCTGCTTGTCTCTGGAACAGGAGAGGTCATCGAACCAGATGATGGGATTTTGGCCATTGGCTCAGGAGGCAACTATGCGCTTAGCGCCGGGAGAGCACTCAAAACCCATGCAGGTGATCATCTCTCAGCGAGAGAAATTGCAAAGGCCGCTCTTGAAACGGCCGGAGAAATCTGTGTCTACACGAACGATCAAATCACTTTAGAAGAGCTTGAATAGAAAGGACATGAGACGTATGGAGAAAAAGCCGTTCACCCCAAGAGAGATAGTTGAAAAGCTTGATCAATACATCATTGGTCAGCTTGATGCGAAAAAAGCAGTGGCGGTGGCTTTAAGAAACCGTTACAGAAGAAGTCTTTTGCATGATAAGCTAAAGGATGAAGTCGTTCCTAAAAACATTTTAATGATCGGTCCAACAGGTGTGGGGAAAACAGAAATTGCCCGCAGAATTGCTCGAATTTCTGGTGCGCCTTTTATTAAAGTGGAAGCGACGAAATTTACTGAAGTGGGTTATGTCGGCCGTGACGTAGAGTCCATGGTGAGAGATTTAGTTGAAACAGCGATTAGACTCGTCAAAGAAGAAAAGATGAAAGATGTTCAAGAGGAAGCAGAAAAACAAGCAAATAAACGTCTTGTTCATTTACTTGTTCCTGGCAAGAAAAAAAGCCAGTCTGTGAAAAATCCGTTTGAGATGCTGTTTGGCGGTTCTGATGAAGATGACCGTGATCGAGATCATTCAAATGAAGAAGTGGAACTCGAATCGACAAGAAAGCGAATCGCTCATCAGCTGGCGATGGGAGAACTTGAAGATCATTACGTTACGATTGAAGTAGAAGAACAGCAGCCTTCCATGTTTGATATGCTTCAAGGCTCGGGTATGGAGCAAATGGGTATGAACATGCAGGATGCGCTCGGCAATCTCATGCCTAAAAAGAAAAAACGCAGAAAGCTGACTGTCAGAGAAGCAAGAAAGGCGTTAACGGCTGAGGAAGCTTCAAAACTGATTGATATGGATGAAGTCAGTCAGGAAGCGGTCTACAAAGCAGAGCAGCAAGGAATTATTTTTATCGATGAAATCGACAAAATCGCCAAAAGCGGTGGTGCATCATCTGCAGATGTTTCTCGTGAAGGGGTTCAGCGTGATATTTTACCGATTGTAGAAGGTTCAACTGTGATGACGAAATATGGTGCCGTTAAAACTGATCATGTGCTGTTTGTTGCAGCAGGTGCATTTCATATGGCAAAGCCATCAGATTTGATTCCAGAGCTTCAGGGACGCTTCCCAATCCGTGTAGAATTAGATAAATTAAGTATAGAAGACTTTGTGAAAATCTTAACGGAACCAGATAATGCATTATTAAAGCAATATAAAGCTTTACTTGAAACAGAAGGTATATCTCTTGAATTTTCTGACGATGCTATTCATAAGATTGCCGAAGTGGCTTATCATGTCAATCAGGAGACAGATAACATCGGTGCAAGAAGGCTTCATACCATACTTGAGAAGCTGCTTGAAGAGCTTTCATTTGAGGCGTCTGATATTACGATGGAGACAGTGACCATTACACCTCAGTATGTCGAAGAGAAGCTAGGAAAGATTGCAAATAACAAAGATTTAAGTCAATTTATACTTTAACAAATGAATAAAGTAATCTAGGAGGATCATTATTATGGCGTTACTACAAAAAACAAGGATTATTAACTCAATGCTGCAAGATGCAGCGGGGAAACCAGTTAATTTCAAAGAAATGGCAGAAACACTGAGAGATGTCATTGATTCAAACATTTTCGTATTAAGCAGAAGGGGAAAGCTTCTTGGCTACTCCATTAATCAACAGATCGAAAATGCACGTATGAAAAAAATGCTTGAAGATCGTCAGTTCCCTGAAGAATATACAAAGAGTCTATTCAATGTCCCTGAAACGTCTTCAAACCTTGATATTAACAGTGAATATACAGCTTTTCCGATTGAAAACCGGGACTTATTCCAATCAGGTTTAACAACAATTGTTCCAATTATCGGCGGAGGAGATCGTTTAGGTACGTTAATCCTGTCCCGCTTACAAGATACATTCACAGATGATGATTTAATTCTTGCTGAATACGGGGCAACAGTTGTTGGAATGGAGATTCTTCGCGAGAAAGCAGAGGAAATCGAAGAAGAAGCAAGAAGCAAAGCGGTTGTTCAAATGGCGATTAGCTCTCTTTCATACAGTGAGCTTGAAGCGATTGAGCACATTTTTGAAGAGCTGGATGGAAACGAAGGTCTTCTCGTTGCAAGTAAAATTGCAGACCGTGTAGGGATCACGCGCTCAGTGATCGTAAACGCCTTACGTAAGTTAGAAAGTGCAGGCGTCATTGAATCTCGTTCTCTTGGAATGAAGGGAACGTACATCAAAGTGTTAAACAACAAATTTTTAATTGAACTCGAAAATTTAAAATCTCATTAATCAAAAACCCTTTTTGGCCGAAATAAATGCTGAAAAGGGTTTTTTTATGTGAAAAAATGAGGATTTGTCCGAAAAATGTCACTCTTTTTTCCAAGAAACCCCTTACAAATCTGTAGTGCTTTGAATCTAGGTCTTTATACCTATTCGTAAAATAGATATATATTACGAGTTTTTTTTACATATACATCATAGACTTTAATCCTATTATTTCTTACAATGAACATATGGTTTTACAAATCTCGACATGATTAAATGGAATGAAATACATATGATTGGAGGTATATGGTTTTGGATATATTTTCTGGAACGATAAGCAACCTTGAGAATGCCTTGGGCAGAGCGAATGTTAAGCAAAAAGTCATAAGCAATAATATCGCAAATATAGACACACCGAACTACAAGTCGAAAAACGTCGCATTCCATGACATGCTAAATGATGCGTCAATCAAATTAGATGCTAAAAAAACATACCAAGGTCACATTGATTTTTCAAAAACAGGGTCTAATTATTCAGTTGTTTCGAGCAACCGTACTTCTTATCAAGAAAACGGAAATAATGTCGATATTGATCAAGAGATGAGTGAACTCGCTAAAAACCAAATTCAGTATAATGCGCTGGTGGAAAGAATGAGCGGGAAATTCAATTCTCTTAAAACAGTTTTGACAGGAGGTAAGTGATGTCGATTTTTTCAGGAGTGAACGCTTCGGCCTCAGCATTAACGGCACAGAGGCTCAGAATGGATGTTGTATCCTCAAACCTTGCAAATATGGATACAACAAGAGCTAAACAGGTTGATGGCAACTGGGAGCCTTATAGACGTAAGCTTGTCACATTACAGCCGTCAGGTGAATCGTTTTCATCTATATTGAACTCAAGTATGAATTCGAGCGGCAAATTAGGAAACGGCGTCAAAGTAACAAAGATTACTGAAGACGAAACTCCATTCAACCTTCAATATGATCCTACAAATCCCGATGCCAATGAAAATGGATATGTTCAAACACCAAATGTCGATCCATTAAAAGAAATGGTCGACCTCATCAGCAGCTCAAGATCATATGAAGCAAACGTGACTGCTCTAAATGCGAATAAAAGCATGCTGATGAAAGCTTTAGAAATAGGAAAGTAAGGTGAAAATAATTGGTTAATGCAATATCTCCTTTCCAGCTTCAAACTGCTCAGCAAGCAAGTGAATTGACGAATGCAACGCCCGTTCAGGCGGCTGCACCTAAAAGTCAAACGAATTTCTCTGATGTGCTGAAGAATTCCATTGAGGCATTAAATCAATCACAGCTGAAATCAGACCAGTATACAAATGCGCTTGCACAAGGAAAAGATGTCAATCTCGATGAAGTCATGATTGCTTCACAAAAAGCGAGTGTTACACTCACAGCTGCAACAGAGTTTCGAAATAAAGCAGTCGAAGCGTACCAAGAGATTATGAGAATGCAGATGTAGGAGGTGCTGGTGGACAAAAAAAGACTGAATGGAATGACCGGGGGTTAAGATGAATCGTACTTTAATGCAATTAAGAACAAAAACAGTTGAGTTTTGGCGAAATCGATCAAAATTACAAAAAATACTCATGATTGGCGGCGTTGCTGCCCTAGCAATCATTATTACGGTTGTTAGCATCTTTGCTTCTTCTGAAAAAATGGTTCCGCTCTTTAGAGACTTGTCTGAGGCAGAAGCTGGACAAATCAAACAGGAACTAGATGGCAAAAACGTTAAATCGGAACTTGCAAACAATGGAACAACGATTCTCGTTCCAGAAAAGCAAGCAGATTCTTTAAAAGTAACACTCGCATCTGAAGGGCTCCCTAAGACAGGCAACATTGATTATTCCTTCTTTGCAAACAATTCAGGCTTCGGTTTAACAGATAATGAATTTGATGTTCTGAAAGTAGACGCAACTCAGACAGAACTATCCAATCTGATCAACACAATTGATGGGATTAAAGATTCAAAAGTGATGATTAACCTGCCAAAAGATTCCGTTTTTGTTGGAGAAGAGCAAAGTAATGCATCAGCATCCATTGTGCTGCAAGTTGAGCCAGGCTACACGCTCACACCGCAGCAAGTAAAAGGCCTTTATCATCTTATTTCAAAAAGTGTGCCGAATTTAAAAACAGAAAACATTGTCATTATGGACCAAGATTCCAACTACTACGACTTAAACACCAGCTCCGATTCCTATGCAAGTGGAATGGATGCACAGCAGCAGAAAAAAGAGGAAATCGAAAAGAATCTTCAAAGAAAAATTCAGCAGCTGCTTGGAACAATGATGGGTCAAGATAAAGTAGCTGTATCGGTCACAACAGACATTGATTTTACTGAAGAAAAAAGAAAAGAAGACCTTGTAGAACCTGTTGATAAAGAAAACATGCAGGGAATTGCTGTCAGCGCTGAAAAGATTGCTGAAACTTATTCAGGTAATGGCGCAGCAGCTGGAGGCACCGCTGGAACAGGTGATGATGATGTCACAAATTATCAAGGTGCCGATGGAGCGAATGGAAGCGGAGATTACGAAAAGAGCGAAGATCGTATCAATTATGAAGTCAACCGCATTCATAAAGATATCAAAGAAAGTCCTTATAAAATCAGAGATGTTGGCATTCAAGCATTGGTCGAACCACCAACTGCAAACGATGTAAACTCTTTAACTGCTGAAAGACAAGATGATATCAAAAAGATTCTTTCAACGATCATTAGCACATCGATTGATAAAGAATACACAAATGGTCAAGCGCTCACTCAAGCAGAATTAGATAACAAAATCGTTTTATCTGTATCAAAATTAGACGGTAAACAGCAAACTGCGGCAGATAACCCTTCAAACAATATTCCAATCTGGGTTTATATTGTAGGCGGTGTGCTCCTACTTGCAATTATCGCTCTTATCATTCTTCTTGTACGCAAGCGTAGAAGAGATGAAGAAGAAGAGTTTGAGTTTGATGAACGTACACCAATCGATGTTCCTGATATCGACACTGAACCAGAAACAGAAGAAATGGTGAGAAAAAATCAGCTTGAAAAAATGGCAAAAGAAAAACCAGAAGACTTTGCTAAATTGCTACGCAGCTGGCTGTCCGAGGATTAGGAGGAATACACATGTCGAGAAAAGATCCAAATCGACTAACAGGCAGACAAAAAGCAGCAATCCTAATGATTTCCTTAGGGCTAGACGTGTCAGCATCTGTATACAAACATCTGTCTGAAGACGAAATAGAAAAATTAACATTAGAAATTTCCAATGTACGAAGTGTAGATACTGCTAAAAAAGATGAAGTCATCGAAGAGTTTCACAGCATTGCCATCGCGCAGGACTACATATCGCAGGGCGGTCTTATGTACGCAAGACAAGTGCTTGAAAAAGCGCTTGGTGAGGATAAAGCGGACAGCATCTTAAACAGGCTGACATCCTCTCTTCAAGTGAAACCATTTGATTTTGCTCGAAAGGCTGAGCCAGAACAAATTTTAAACTTTATCCAGCATGAGCATCCACAAACGATTGCACTTATCCTTTCCTATCTGGATCCAGTGCAGGCTGGGCAAATTTTATCTGAGTTAGGCGAGGAAGTACAAACTGAGGTTGCGAGACGTATTGCCTTAATGGACCGCACATCTCCAGAGATCATCAATGAGGTGGAACGTATTCTTGAACAAAAGCTTTCTTCAACCTTTACGCAGGACTATACGCAAACGGGCGGAGTCGAAGCGGTTGTAGAAGTGCTAAATGGTGTAGACCGTGCTACTGAGAAGACCATTTTAGACACACTTGAAATTCAAGATCCAGAGCTTGCGGATGAAATTAAGAAACGTATGTTTGTCTTTGAAGATATTGTCACTCTTGACAGCAGAGCGATTCAGCGCGTTATCAGAGATGTTGAAAATGATGACTTATTGCTCGCACTCAAAGTGGCAAGCGAAGAGGTCAAAGAAATTGTCTTCCGCAACATGTCACAGCGGATGGTCGAAACATTCAAAGAAGAAATGGAGTTTATGGGGCCTGTCCGGCTTAGAGATGTCGAGGAAGCACAAACCCGTATTGTCAGCATCGTAAGACGACTTGAGGAAGCTGGAGAAATCGTCATAGCTCGAGGCGGAGGAGACGATATCATTGTCTAGGATTATCAAACATGAAACATCTGTTATTCCTGAACAAGGACGGCAAACGATTCCTTTACAGCAAGTAAACTTTAAAAGAGAACATCACGAAGAAGAGCTTGTCAATGAAACCGAAGCATCGCAGCTAGTACTCAGTGATGCAGAAGATCAAGCGAGCCGCATATTAGAACAAGCAAACAGTGAGCTGGAAAAAACAATGGCTGAAATCAATCAGCGCCGGACTGATTTTGAAGAAGAAAGAATGCAGCTCATTGAAGAAGCGAAACAAGCAGGTTATCAAGACGGCTTCCAAAAGGGCGAAGCAGATGCGAATTTGCAGTACCAAGCTATTCTTGATCAAGCAAATGACATCGTTCGTCTTGCAAGGCAGGACTACGAAGAAAAAATTGAAAGCTCTGCTGAGCAAATTGTGGAACTCGCTTTTGAACTCGCCAAACGCGTTTGGAATGCAGCTGAGGACACGAAAGATCAATTTTTGGCTCTTGTGAAGCAGGTCATTTCAGAAGTGAAAGAATATGATGATATTTCCATCTATGTTGACCCTGAACATTACGAGCATGTGATGGAATATAAAGACGAATTGATTAGAATCCTTCAAAAGGATACACACCTTGCCATTTACTCGGATGAAAAAGCACCAAAAGGAACTTGTTACGTAGAAACAAGTTTTGGAAAAGTGGAAGCGAGTGTTGATACCCAAATGAATCAGTTGAAAGAAAAACTATTAGAAGTCATTGATTCAGGTGATCACAAATGAAAATGGATGTACTAAAAGAAACGATTGAAACCGCTGATCCTTATAAACGATTTGGTAAAGTCAATCGAGTGGTTGGGCTGATGATTGAATCTAAGGGGCCGGAGAGTTCGATCGGTGATGTATGTCTCATTCATAAAAAAGGGAGCAAGCACCATCCGATAAAAGCAGAGGTCGTAGGGTTTAGAGATGAAAACATTCTGCTCATGCCTTATGTAGAAGCATCCAATATTTCACCAGGAAGTCTTGTTGAAGCGACGGGTGAGTCGCTGAAGGTCAAAGTAGGGACTGGATTAATTGGTGAAGTCGTTGATGCCTTCGGTGATCCGCTTGATGGCAGTATGCTTCCAAAAGGACTTGCACCTGTTTCGACAGATCAGTCACCCCCAAATCCAATGGACAGGCCGCCTATTCGAGAAAAGATGGGTGTCGGTGTTAGAGTCATTGACAGTCTGCTCACAGTTGGCACTGGTCAAAGGATCGGGATTTTTGCCGGAAGCGGTGTTGGAAAAAGTACCTTAATGGGGATGATTGCAAAGCAGACAGAAGCAGACCTGAATGTCATTGCCCTTGTTGGAGAGCGTGGCCGTGAAGTTCGTGAGTTTATTGAAAAGGATTTAGGTGCTGAAGGACTGAAGCGATCCATTGTTGTCGTTGCAACTTCTGACCAGCCTGCACTGACGAGACTGAAAGCTGCCTATACTGCAACAGCCATTGCGGAATATTTCAGGGACAGAGGCAAAAATGTCATGTTCATGATGGATTCTGTTACGAGGGTTGCCATGGCGCAAAGGGAAATAGGACTCGCAACTGGCGAGCCGCCAACAACAAAAGGATATACACCTTCAGTGTTCGCTATACTGCCAAAATTGCTCGAACGAACTGGTACAAATCAGCTTGGTTCCATCACAGCGTTTTACACAGTGCTTGTTGATGGGGACGATATGAACGAGCCGATCGCTGATACAGTGAGGGGGATCCTTGACGGGCACATTGTACTTGATCGTGCTTTAGCCAACAAAGGACAATTTCCCGCTGTTAACATTCTGAAAAGTATCAGCCGTGTCATGAGTAATATCGCAAGTCATGATCACAAGGAGGCGGCTAACCGGTTCCGCCAGCTTTTATCCACTTATCAAAACGCTGAAGATCTCATTAATATTGGAGCATATAAAAAAGGCTCCTCCAAAGATATTGATGAAGCCATGCAGGCTTACCCTCACCTGATTTCATTTTTGAAACAGGATGTAGAAGAGGCTGTATCTATTGAAGACAGTGTGAGTTTATTGCTCAGTTTGATGAATAGAGAGGATTGACAAAAACAGTGAGATATCAATACAAATTTCAAAAGCTCTTAGAACTGAAAGAAAGTGAAAAAGACAAGTCACTCGCAGCATACCAACAATCCGTTTCGGCATTTGAGCAAGTTGCTGAAAAACTCTATGAAAATATGAGTAAAAAAGAGCTAATGGAAAAAAGCAAAGAAGAAAAGCTGAGAAGTGGAATGAGTGTTCAAGAAATGCGTCATTACCAGCAATTTGTGACCAACTTAGATAACACCATCCAGCATTATCAGCAGCTTGTGATCATGAAACGCCATCAAATGAATGAAAAACAATCTGATTTAACTGAAAAAAACATTGAGTTTAAAAAGTTTGAAAAAATGAAAGAAAAGCAATTTGAAAAGTTCTCCCTTGAACATAAGGCAATTGAAATGAAAGAAATGGATGATATCTCTATCAGCCAATTCATGTTTCAAGGACATTAGGAGTCGAGATGAATGCCTAAGAAGGAAAAAACGAAGGAATCAGGCGGCGGGAAATTTCAATGGATCTTGTTTATTGTCATCATCCCATTGATTGTGCTTGTGATTGTCACTGGCACGATCCTTTATATGGCAGGTTTTGATCTAAAAAAACCGCTCCAAAACATTCCGGTGATCAGCAGCTTAGTTGGTTCAGATGACACCTCAAAAACGTCATCTTCACCTAATGATCAAAGCGATGCAGAGTTGAAAGAACTGAAAAAGACCATTAAAGAGCAAAAGAATGAGCTCGAAATTGCACAAAAAGATTTGAAAACAAGTGATGAAGAGATTAAAAGACTGAATCAAAAAATCAATTCACTTGAAAAAACATCTGAAAATGATGCAAAGAATACGTCTGCCAATGACAGTTCATCGAATAACAGCTCATCAAATAACACGTCAGATAATAACTCAGCAGGGACCTCCCCTGATGCAGCGGCATCCTCTAATCAGCAGACAAAAGGAAAGGTCGCCAGCATTTATGAAAGCATGGACCCAGGGAAATCCGCCAAAATTTTATCAGAACTAAGTGATAAAGAGGCGTTAAAAATCCTTGAAGAGCTGAGCAAAAATAAACTGACAGACATATTAGCAAAACTGACACCTCAGAAGGCAGCAACGTTTACAAAAGAGCTTGCCAAAAAAGAAGAAAGTGAAAATGGGGGTGGACAATAAGTGAAGTTATTGGATATTGGAGCCTTACAGCAATCTTCTCAAGGTCTCTCAGGGCTAAAAGGAGACAGCGCTGCATCTGCACGAGGTTTGTTTAAACAATTGCTTAGCGGAGCAGGCGCTCAAAGCGGTCCTGTTCATGCTGAGACAGCCGCTGCTGCCTCTCTTTCTATCAATGATGCGATGCAAATTGTTGAAAAATGGATGCAATCACCTGAAGAAGGAATGAACGCAGACCTACTAAGTGCGCTTCAAACACTACAGGGTCAAACGCTTGAATCATCTGATCTCAAATCACTTGAAGAATTATTTCAAAAAATGGAATCTTCCATTTACGATGATCAAGCTGAAAAGCCAGGTTCTGAACATAGTGAACAGCTCATACAAGTCCACTTCTTCATCTATCAATTGCTCAATCAACAGCCGCCAAGCTTTGATGCGAAACTTGTGCAGGATATTGAAGGAAAAGGTCAAGACTTTATCCACTTTCTTTCGAAAAACGGGGTAGATGAAAAACTCATTCAGCAAGTAAAAGAGCAGTTCTTCTCGCAGGAATCAGCGCCAAAGCTGAATTCGATGACTCAAAGTGAGCTAAAGCACTTTAATCAGTTAATCGACCATATGATGGCGAATGCGAAAGGGTCTGACAAAGAGTGGAAAATTTCACTTGGCGAGTTGAAAGAACTAATCTCTCCAAAACAAGAATCTACACTCGCTTCTCCGGCAAAAGGGAATGCATCTCTTGAGTGGCTCATCAAAAAAGAAGTCGTTAAAGGACAAAACGCTGCTGCACCAGCTTCTGAAAAAATAATGACCCATACACTTTTGCCAGGTCATAAGCAGTTTTTCCAACTGCAGTCAGCGGCTCCTGTTCAGCAGACACAAACGACTGATGAAAAGCCGGGAACAGTTGATCAGCAAATTCTAAACACGTGGAAGCAAATGAAATTCACGCCGTTTGGCAATTCAAGCGGACGCTTTACCGTTCGATTAAATCCAGAAAATCTTGGATTCATTACCATTCAGCTAACGAAGCAAAACGGTATGTATGCGAGTAAAATTACAGCCTCGACGCAAGCAGCGAAAGAACTGTTAGAGCATCATCTGCCGCAGCTCAAGCAGGCGCTTCCGAATATGTCGGTTCAAGTGGACCGTTTCCATATACCGCTTCAATCAAATGAGCAGCCGTTATTTGGACAGTTTAGTGAAGAAAACAAGCAGCAGCAGCCAAAAGGACAGAATTTCCAGCAGACTGATGAACAGGAAGCAGAATTCCAAGATGTACTGGACGCTCTTGTTGGGTCAGATGAAGAAGAGGAGGAGATCTAATGGCAACAGTTGATGCTACGAATAGAACAGCCGCACAAGCAGACACTTCTTCAAAAGCAGAAAAGAAAACAGATACGCTTGGCAAAGATCAATTCTTGAAAATTTTGCTCACGCAGCTTCAAAACCAAGATCCGACAAACCCGATTGATGACCGTGAGTTTGTCACGCAGCTTGCGACATTTTCATCTTTAGAACAGCAAACCAATATGAACGATTCGATCACCAAGCTGAATCAGCTCATGTCTACATTTGTTGCACACCAAGATCCGTTTACGACATATGTAGGCTGGATTGGTAAAGAAGTATCGGGCAAATTGGATGATAAAGAGATATCGGGCACTGTGAAGTCTGTTAAAAACATAGACAATGAATACTTACTTGTTTTAGAAGATGGTACGAAAATCAGCCCTTGGGATGTTACAGCAGTTGGAGAAAAAACGAAGTAATTCGAGGAGGAAAATAAATGTTACGCTCACTTTACTCAGGAATTAGCGGAATGAAAAACTTCCAAACAAAATTAGATGTGGTAGCCAATAACGTAGCCAACGTCAATACACACGGATACAAAAAAAGCCGTATCACGTTTAAAGATATGGTCAGTCAAACCATTTCAAGTTCAGGTGGACCGACGAACAACTCTGGTTCAATTAACTCAAAACAAGTTGGTTTGGGATCATCTTTATCTTCTATTGATAAAATCATGAAATCAGGTTCTTCTCAAAATACAGACGAACCATTTGATTTCTATATTAATGGAGATGGATTTTTCCGTATTCAAAAGCAAGGTGAAATCCTATTTACAAGAACAGGGAACTTCAAACCTGATTCAAATGGGGATTTGGCAACACCTGATGGAAACTATCTACTTGGCATGGATGGGCAAAAAATCAACATTCCAAGCGACAATGTGTCAAGTGTCAGTGTTGGGCCAGATGGGACAGTTTCTGTTGTTGAGAACAACGTTTCTCGTACTGTTGGACAAATATCACTTGTGTCATTCAGTAATGCAGGAGGATTAGATAAGATTGGGGATAACCTATACCGCCAAACGCTCAGTTCCGGTGCGCCAAGTAATGCCATCGCTCCTGGAAGTCAAGGAACAGGTGAACTTCAAACAGGGAAACTTGAAATGTCAAACGTTGATTTAACAGATGAGTTTACCGAAATGATTATCGCGCAGCGTGGATTCCAATCGAATGCAAAGACGATCACAACATCTGATGAAATTCTGCAAGAGCTTGTGAATCTGAAACGATAGGAGGTAGGGGGAGCGGATGCTCGCTTCTCTGCTTAATATGATTGAAGTAACAAGATTAAATGGCAAAGGATTTATGCTGAACGCTCTCCATATCGAGCAAATCGAAAGTTTTCCAGACACGACCATTACTTTGGCCAATGGAAAGAAATTCGTTGTGAAAGAAGATGAAGAGCAGCTTCAAGAGAAAATCATTTCTTTCTACAGAAAAATCCAAGTCATTTCATTGAATCAAGGAATAGAGGAGTTTGAATGAAGAAGAAATTAGTCGTAGTAATGCTAATCATGATTATTGCCATCGTCGGAATTGGAGCAGGCATCTTTTTTCTGCTGAATGGGTCAGACGAAGCAAAAGCCGAAAAAGAGCCAACAGCAGATGAAGTTGTAAAAGCTTCTGTTGAAATTCCTGAGATTATCACCAATTTAAAATCTGAAGGAAATGCTGTCAAACTTGTCCTGAATATTGAAACGGACTCTGAAAAAGCAAAATCAGAGCTTGAGAAAAGAAGTTTCCAGGTAAAAGATGCTGTCATCGACATTTTATCAGACACGAATGCAGATGAACTTGATGGCAAAAAAGGCAGAGAACATTTTAAAACACAAGTCAAAAACAAAGTGAATAACTATTTGCAAGATGGCAAGGTGAAAGAAGTATATATAACCTCCTTTAATCTGCAATAGAGGCGATTAATTAACGCGATGGAGGTGAAGAAATGTCAGGAGAAGTGCTTTCCCAGAATGAGATCGACGCATTATTATCCGCCATCTCAACAGGCGAAATGGATGCAGAAGAGCTGAAAAAAGAGGAAACGACGAAAAAAGTGAAGGTGTATGACTTTAAACGTGCACTGCGCTTTTCAAAAGACCAGATTCGAAGTTTAACAAGGATTCATGATAACTTCGCTAGACTGCTCACCACGCATTTTTCAGCGCAGCTAAGATCATATATTCAAATTACTGTCAGCTCGGTTGACCAAGTACCTTACGAAGAATTTATTCGTTCGATTCCTAATATGACATTATTAAACTTATTTTATGTCAGCCCGCTTGAAGGAAGAATCATGCTTGAAGTAAACCCAACAATCGGCTATGCGATGATGGACAGGCTGATGGGCGGGATTGGCATTAGTCATAATAAGACAGAATCACTTACAGAAATTGAAACAAAGATTATCTCAAACATGTTTGAGGGAGCTTTGGAAAATTACAGAGAAGCGTGGCAGTCCATAACCGACATCGAGCCTGAAATGGCAGATTTCGAGGTAAATCCCCAGTTTGTTCAAATGGTGTCACCAAACGAAACAGTTGTCGTCATTTCTCTTAATACACAGATTGGCGAGGTAAGCGGGGTTATTAACCTATGTATTCCTCACGTTGTATTAGAGCCTATTATTCCGAAGCTGTCTGTACACTACTGGATGCAGTCTGAACGAAATGAACCAAAACAGCAAGAAACAAAGGCCATTGAAAAACGGATTATGAAGGCAAAAATACCGGTAGTCGCAGAGCTGGGACAATCGGAAATGACGGTGGAAGAGTTTTTGAATTTGGAAATTGGTGATTGTATTGCCTTGGACAAACCAGTAAATGCGCCTCTTACTGTTATGGTCGGAAATAAACCGAAATTCTTGGGACAGGCCGGCCGCGTGAATCGGAAACAGGCGATTCAAATTCTAGATCACGACATAAGAGGTGAAGAAGATGGAGAATAACGGAAGTAAATTATCACAAGACGAAATCGATGCGCTCCTTAAAGGAGGCAGCAATGACGATATAGAGCCTGATACAATCCTTTCTGCAATGGAGCAAGATGCCATTGGAGAAATCGGAAATATTTCATTTGGCAGCTCTGCAACAGCACTTTCAACCCTATTAAATCAAAAAGTGGAGATTACAACTCCAACTGTTACAGTGATTCAAAAAAGTATGCTGAATGAGGAATTTCCTCATCCGTATGTCGCTATTGAAGTGAATTATACGGAAGGTTTCAGCGCAAGTAACCTGCTTGTCGTCCAGCAAACAGATGCAGCAGTTATTGCGGACTTAATGATGGGCGGAGACGGGACAAATGCTGACCCTTCTTTAAGTGAGATTCACTTAAGTGCAGTACAAGAAGCAATGAACCAAATGATGGGTTCTGCTGCGACATCCATGTCGACTGTCTTTAATAAAAAGATTGATATTTCTCCGCCGCGCGTCGAATTACTTGATGTGAAAGAAGGAGAAGGGACAGACCGCATTCCAGCTGAAGAAATGCTTGTCAAAGTATCCTTCAGATTAAAAATAGGTGAACTCATCGATTCAAATATTATGCAGCTTTATCCTATTACATTTGCGAAGGATTTAATTGCAGAATTAACAGATCCTGCGCAAGAAGAAGCGCCGGTTCAAGAAGAAGTGAGTGCACCTGAACCTCAGCCGGCAGCTCCGCAAACGCAGTCTGCCCCAGCGCAGCAAGCAGCACCGCCGAAAAGACAGGCAAAGCCAAAGCCGGCAGCACCTGTAAATGTGGCGCCAGTTGAATTTGAATCGTTCAGTGAGCCTCAGCATACAACAAGCCAGCTAGGAAACCTTGATATGCTGATGGACATTCCGCTTTCCATTACGGTGGAACTTGGAAGAACTCAGCGCAGTGTGAAAGAAGTTCTTGAGCTTTCAGCTGGAAGTATCATTGAACTGGACAAACTTGCTGGTGAGCCAGTAGACATTCTAGTGAACAAACGAATCGTCGCCAAAGGGGAAGTCGTTGTCATTGATGAGAACTTTGGTGTTCGTGTGACTGATATTTTAAGTCAGTCAGAAAGACTTTCTAATTTAAAATAAACAAACATATAGGGAGAGAATAAGTAAATGGCTACTAAGGTATTAATCGTAGATGATGCAGCATTCATGAGAATGATGATCAAGGATATTCTTGTAAAAAACGGATTTGATGTAGTAGGAGAAGCAGAAAACGGCGCACAAGCAGTTGAAAAATACAAAGAAACATCTCCTGATCTTGTCACAATGGATATCACAATGCCAGAAATGGACGGAATCACTGCACTAAAAGAAATTAAACAAATCGATGCTTCTGCAAAAATCATCATGTGTTCTGCTATGGGACAGCAGTCAATGGTTATTGACGCGATCCAAGCAGGTGCAAAAGACTTTATCGTGAAGCCATTCCAGGCAGACCGCGTACTTGAAGCAATTAATAAAACGTTAGGCTAAAAAAGGGTGTAAGATTTGTTGAAAAAACGTTTGATATGTATAGCAATGATCAGTTTTATGCTTTTCTTGACGATGCAGCCTGCCTCACTGTTTGCCGAAACGAAAGATCCTGAGAATGGCACAGTGAATGACTGGCTCAAAGGTGAGAAAGAAAGCAAAAAGGATACAGAGAAGAAAACCACTGACAATCAAACGAATCCGGCAGAAGAAGTTCCCTCTTCTTCTGTCTCCATTATGGATTTTGTCAAAATGATTGGTGCCTTACTTTTTGTCATCCTGCTTATTTATGGATTGGTGAGATTTGTTGGTAAGCAAAACCGCTTACTCAAACCATTTCGATATGTTGAAAATATTGGCGGAACGACAGTCGGACAAAACCGTTCAGTCCAGCTGATCAAAGTGGGCAAAAGAGTATTAGTTGTCGGCGTAGCAGACTCAATCCAGCTGCTAAAAGAGATTGATGATGAACAAGAATGTGAAGCAATCGTGAAACAATATGAAGAAGCGATGGAAAGCAAAACCGATTTACCAAAAATGGTTCAAAAATTCACATCGCAGGTAAAGAAACATGATCAGCCGACCACTTCTTCTTTTTCAGCCAATTTAAAGGCGCAGCTAGCCGAATTGAAAAAGACCCAATCAGAAGTCAGAAAGAAAGGCCCGAAACAAAATGAATGAGTTTATCGATTTATTTAATTCCAGCGGTGCAGGAAATATCAGCACATCTGTCCGTCTTCTATTACTTTTAACTGTATTTTCGGTTGCACCAGGCATTCTCATTTTAATGACTTGTTTTACACGGATTGTGATTGTTCTTTCATTTGTCAGAACATCACTTGCAACCAACTCAATGCCGCCAAACCAAGTGCTTGTTGGACTTGCTTTGTTTCTCACATTTTTTATCATGGCTCCCACGTTCTCACAGATTAATAAAGAGGCGCTGACGCCGCTTTTAAATGATGACATCACGTTAAATCAGGCGTATGAAAAAGCCGAAGTGCCTATTAAAGAGTTTATGAGTAAACATACAAGACAGAAAGATTTGGCTTTATTTCTTAGCTACGCAAAAATGGATACACCTGAATCGATTAAAGATATTCCATTAACGGCGATGGTTCCCGCTTTTGCCATTTCAGAATTAAAGACGGCATTTCAAATTGGTTTTATGATCTTTATTCCATTTTTAATTATTGACATGGTGGTCGCAAGTGTTCTGATGTCAATGGGGATGATGATGCTTCCGCCGGTTATGATATCGCTCCCTTTCAAAATATTGTTATTTGTTTTAGTCGATGGATGGTATTTGATAGTTAAATCTTTGCTGCAAAGCTTTTAGAGTAGGTGCTTAAAACATGAGTTCAGAATTTGTCATTACGATGGCTGAAAGATCAGTGTATGTAGTATTGCTTGTGAGTGGGCCGCTTCTAGCGCTCGCACTTATTGTGGGACTGATTGTCAGTGTGTTTCAGGCGACAACCCAAATTCAAGAACAGACGCTTGCGTTTATTCCTAAGATTGTTGCTGTACTCATTGGGCTTGTTGTGTTTGGTCCATGGATGCTTTCAACAATCGTGTCCTTTACGACAGAGCTGTTCTCGAATTTAGATCGATTTGCAGGTTAACAAGCGATGTCAATCATAGAATTATTCCCTGCTTTTCTTTTAGTTTTTATTCGGATCACCGCTTTTTTTGTGACAGTACCGCTTTTAGCGCATAGAACGATCCCAGCTGTACACAGAGTTGGATTCTCACTGTTTTTAGCTGTCATTAGTTTTAGCACCATAAAAGAACCGCCAGCACTCGACATAGACGGTCTTTATATGATGCTTGCGGTAAAAGAAGCAATGGTCGGGCTTCTGCTTGGGCTGATTGCATACATCATGGTGTCCGCTGTTCAAATTGCCGGCTCATTCATTGATTTTCAAATGGGTTTTGCGATTGCCAATATTATTGATCCGCAAACAGGGGCGCAGACGCCGCTGATGGGCCAGTTTTTTTATACGGTCACATTACTGTTGATGCTGGCAACAAACGCACATCACTTGCTGCTTGATGGAATCTATTACAGCTTTCAATACATTGCAGTTGATCAATACGCGCTGAATTTCGGCAGTGAATCCTTTGCTTACTTTATCGCAAAGAGTTTCAACCAAATGTTTATCATCGCCTTTCAAATCTCGGCACCTGTCGTGGCAAGTCTGTTTTTAGTCGATTTAGCGCTGGGGATTGTGGCACGTACAGTTCCGCAAATGAACGTATTTGTGGTCGGACTTCCTATTAAAATAGGAGTGAGTTTTATCATGATCATCATCTGTATGGGCGTCATCTTCGGTGTTGTCCAAAATACATTTGAAACGATTGTACTCACCATGAGGAATTTCTTAGCATTGGTCGGTGGTTCGTCATGATGACAAGGCTTAGACTAGACTTGCAATTTTTCGCAGGTGAAAAAACAGAAAAAGCAACGCCGAAAAAAAGGCGGGATTCACGTAAAAAAGGACAGGTTGCCAAAAGTACCGACGTCAATACAGCCATCTCATTTTTATTAATCTTTTTATCATTCTTTTTTATTGGGCCTTTTATGAAAGAGCGGATTATCGCGCTCATAGAACGTTTTTATTCAACAACCATGCTAATGAAGGTTAGCACATCTAATATTCATCAACTATTCTTGGAATTGCTTCAGGAAACAGGGCTCCTCCTCATGCCAATCCTTGGTGTTGGCATGCTGGCGGGGATTATCAGTAACTATTTACAAGTCGGCTTTCTCTTTTCAGCAGAAGTGATCAAACCGAAATTAGAAAAGCTTGACCCAATCAAAGGGTTTAAACGGATATACAGTATTCGAGCCCTCGTAGAGCTATTAAAATCCATTTTGAAAATTGGCTTTGTTGGCTTTGCGACATTTATTGCTCTTTGGATGCACTTTGACGAAATTCTGCGGCTTCCTTTATTAACAGCAGAGGAAACCCTTCATTTCGTTGCAAATATGACCTTAATTATGGGGCTGTATGCTGCTGGTGCTCTTTTGATTTTGGCAGGGCTTGATTATATGTATCAGAAATTTGATTATGAAAAAAACTTGAGGATGTCCAAACAAGACATCAAAGATGAGTATAAAAAATCAGAGGGTGACCCGCTCATCAAATCAAAGATTAAACAGCGTCAGCGGGAAATGGCCATGAGACGGATGATGCAGGAAGTCCCAAAAGCGGACGTCATCATTACAAACCCAACCCACTATGCCATTGCTTTAAAGTATGATGAAGAAAAAATGGACGCGCCCTATGTTGTGGCAAAGGGAACAGATATTTTGGCTTTGAAAATTAGAACGATTGCGAAAGAACATGATGTCATGACTGTAGAAAACCGCCCGCTTGCCCGTGCACTCTATGATCAGGTCGACATCGACCAAGCGGTGCCGGAAGAATACTTTAAGGCGATCGCAGAAATTTTAGCTTACGTCTATAAAACGAAACAAAAGATTTTATGAATTTTTGGTTTTAAAAGGAGAGAACAGGCATGTCAGCAAGAGATTTATCTGTTATATTCAGTGTTATTTTAATTGTGGCGATGCTGGTCATACCGTTTCCGCCAATGCTATTAAGTATTTTAATCATTATTAATATTTCTCTTGCGCTTATCGTGCTTCTCACCACTATGAACATGCAAGAACCACTGGAATTTTCAATTTTTCCATCATTGCTTTTGCTCTTAACACTGTTTCGTTTAGGGCTTAACATCTCTACAACACGTTCTATTCTTTCAACAGGAGATGCTGGAAAGGTTGTCGAAACTTTCGGTTCATTTGTTGTTGGAGGAAATATCATCGTTGGTCTCGTTGTTTTCCTTATTCTGATCATCATTCAGTTTATTGTTATTACTAAAGGGGCTGAGCGTGTATCAGAGGTTGCGGCAAGATTTACACTTGATGCGATGCCAGGTAAACAAATGAGTATTGACGCTGATTTAAATGCAGGGATGCTGACAGAAAGTGAAGCAAGAAACCGCCGTGAAAAAGTAGCGAGGGAAGCAGACTTTTATGGAGCGATGGACGGTGCCAGTAAGTTCGTTAAAGGGGACGCCATCGCAGGTATTATCATCGTCATCATCAATATTATATTTGGAATCATTATCGGGATGCTTCAGCAAGGCATGTCGATTCAAGAATCAGCTTCCCACTTTACCCTATTAACGGTAGGGGACGGAATTGTTTCTCAAATTCCGGCACTCCTCATCTCAACGGCGACAGGGATTGTTGTTACGAGAGCTGCTTCTAACGGAAACCTTGGATCAGACATTACAGGTCAGCTCTTTGCCTTCCCAGCCATGCTTTATGTCACAGCAGGAACGATCTTCCTTCTTGGTTTGTTTACGCCAATCGGCGTACTTTTAACTGGGCCAATTGCAGGTTTAATAGCACTTGGCGCATACATGATGTCGAAAAACAAACAAGATCAAGAAGAAATCGAAGAGGTACTGGAAGAACAGGCAGAGGTAGAAGAGATGAAAAGTCCAGAAAGTGTTATTCATCTCCTGCAAATGGATGCTATTGAATTTGAATTTGGCTACGGCCTGATCCCGCTCGCTGATGCAAATCAGGGCGGTGACCTGTTAGACCGAATTGTGATGATCCGAAGGCAGCTTGCCCTCGAACTTGGTCTTGTCATTCCAGTGGTCCGGATCAGGGACAATATTGCACTGAACCCAAATGAATACCGGTTGAAAATTAAAGGGAACGAAGTAGCAAAAGGTGAGCTGCTGCTTGATCACTACTTAGCGATGTCCCCAACGCCTGATGATGATCCGATTGAAGGAATTGAAACAATCGAACCATCCTTTGGCCTGCCGGCTAAATGGATATC
Source organism: Bacillus sp. PAMC28571 (assembly GCF_014250435.1). NCBI lineage: Bacteria > Bacillati > Bacillota > Bacilli > Caryophanales > Bacillaceae > Bacillus > Bacillus sp. PAMC28571. The sequence continues at coordinate 1,370,475 of NZ_CP060191.1, forward strand.
AGAAGCAGAAAAAGATCAGGCTGAGATGCTAGGCTATACGGTTGTGGACCCAGCGTCTGTTGTCTCTACTCACATCACAGAGAAGATTAGACAAAACACACACGAGCTGCTCGGACGCCAAGAAACGAAGCAATTAATCGATCATCTGAAAGAAAGTTATCCTGTCTTAGTGGATGAGGTAACACCAAATCCGCTGGCAGTCGGTGATATTCAAAAAGTGCTGGCGAAGCTGCTGAAAGAAAAGGTCTCTATCCGAAACCTTGTCACCATTTTTGAGACGCTTGCAGACTACGGAAAATTAACGACTGATACAGATTTATTAACAGAGTATGTTAGACAGGCGCTCGCAAGACAGATTACCGCACAGTATGCAAGAGAAAATGAATCACTCAAAGTTGTGACATGCTCAGGCCGAGTAGAAAAGGTGATTGCAGACAGCGTTCAGCAGACAGAGCATGGAAACTACTTATCGTTAGATCCAGAATCCTCTGAAAGTGTGATTCAATCAGTGGCGAGAGAAATTGAACAGCTTTCGCTTCGTCAGGAAACGCCGGTTCTATTATGCTCACCTCCTATAAGAATGTACGTTAAGCAGTTGTTAGAAAGATATTTCCCAGATTTACCGGTACTATCTTATAACGAACTAGAAGCGAATGTGGAAGTACAGAGCATCGGAGTGGTGGATATCTAATGAAAATGAAAAAAATTACAGCAAATTCTATGCAGGAGGCAACGATTCAAATCAGGCAGCAGCTTGGGAAAGATGCCGTTATTTTAAATTCTAAAACCGTTGTCAAACGCAAACTGTTCGGTTTGAAGAAACAGCAAATGGTCGAAGTGATTGCAGTGCTGGATCAAGATTTCGAGGAAAGAGCTGGTAAAGGGTTAAACCCTGCGCCGCCTCTTCCAGTATTACCAAAAAAGGAACAAGTTCAAAAGCTGCCCGAAGAGCCTTCATTTGCTCCCAAGGCGGCGAAACCAGCGCCTTCTCATCCCCAGCCTTTAGAATATGTGAGGAATGAACGGCATGCGGGTATTCTGCCTGATCCTCTCATAGCAATCGATCAAAAGCTAAAGGATCAAGGACTTGATGATGCCATTCGAGACGAATGCCTGAAGGGTCTTTTAACAAAGGGTGCGGTTAAAGAAAATCACATAAAAAAAGAACTTGAACAACTGCTGACAGATATGCTTCCAGCTAAAACCTCTGATGAGCCGATGATTTCTTCAAAATACATTGTTTTGTTCGGTTCAACTGGAGCTGGTAAAACGACAACGATTGCAAAGCTGGCTGCTAAAACGGCCATTCAGCAGCAAAAGAAAATCGCTTTTATTACAACCGATACGTACCGGATTGCAGCGATCGAACAGCTGAAAACATATGCTGAACTGCTGAATGCACCGCTTGAGGTTTGTTATTCAAGAGAGGATTTTGTAAAAGCCCAAGAGACCTTTAAAGAGTATGATCATATCTTCATCGATACAGCAGGTCGTAACTTTAAAGAAGAAGCGTATATCAAAGAGCTGACCGACATTATTCCATTTGATGAGAGCATTCAAAGTTTTCTCGTGATGAGTGCTACATCGAAGTATCAAGACATGAAAGCCATGGTCAAACGCTTTGAACACGTTCCAATCAATCAATTCATTTTTACAAAAGTAGATGAAACGGACACGATGGGAACCATTTTTCAAATCATTGCTGACTCTCAAATCAAACTTGGTTTTTTAACAAATGGTCAAAATGTGCCTGAGGATATTCTTGAAGGCTCGCCTCTTGAACTAACAAGGATGGTTTTACAATCATGAAGCCCGACCAAGCAGAAGGGTTAAGAAAACTAGTTCAGCAGAGTCAAATGATCACACCGGCTCCTCTTAACGTCAGCGGACAGGCCAAAACCATTGCCGTCATGAGCGGTAAAGGCGGGGTAGGTAAATCGAATTTGACCCTGAATATGGCACTGTCTATCGCAAGTACAGAGAGAAGAGTGTTAGTGATTGATCTTGATTTTGGGATGGGGAATATTGATATTTTACTAGGGAAAACATCGACTAGTTCTATATTAGATGTTCTCGTTAGAAAAAAATCCTTCCAAGCAGCCATGACAAAAGGAACGGATAACCTATATTACATTTCTGGCGGAAGCGGGCTTGAACAGCTGTTTTCTTTAGATAAAGATCAATGGTCGTTCTTTTTGGAAGAGATGGAAAGAATGATGCAGGACTTCGATTGTATTTTCTTCGATATGGGAGCCGGCTTGTCAAAAGATCAGCTGCCTTTTGTCTTATCGGCAGGAGAAGTCGTCGTTGTGACTACGCCAGAGCCAACATCCATCATGGATGCCTACAGCGCGATTAAACACTTAGCCATTCATCAGTTTGAACGGTCTGTGCAAATCATTGTTAACCGGTGCAAAACCCCGTCAGAAGGGTCTGAAACCTACCGGAAATTAGCAGGAGTGGTCACATCTTTTCTTCACAGAAAACTTGTATTTGCTGGCGCTGTGCCTGATGATCCTGCGGTTCCTAAAGCAGTATCAGAACAAATTCCATTTTATATGAAGCAGCCTCATTCAAGGCTGAGTAAAACCATTAAGATGTTGGCAGAAACACTATATCATCAGCAGATAAGAGAGGCACGGAGAGAACAGCATACGTTTATAGATAAGTTGTCCTCTTTTTTTAAAAGGAGGAAGGTGGACTCATGATTAGAGTGCTAGTAGTAGATGACTCGGCCTTTATGAGAAAGCTCATTAGTGATTTTCTAAGTGCCGAGCAAGAAATAGAAGTCGTCGGAACGGCGCGAAATGGGGAAGATGCCTTAAAACGGATCAAGGAACTGAATCCAGATGTTGTCACATTAGATGTGGAAATGCCTGTTTTAAACGGAACAGAAGCATTAAAACAAATTCTGGCTGAACACGACCTTGCCGTGATTATGGTGTCAAGCCAGACAAAGCAAGGAAAAGATTTAACCATCCATTGCTTAGAACTCGGTGCTTTTGACTTTGTGACAAAGCCTTCGGGAAGTATTTCGCTCGATTTGCACAAAGTGAGGGGGCAAATTGTAGAACGGGTACTTGCAGCAGGAATGTCAAGGAAACGCACTGAAGAGAAGGTGTCTCCTAAGCCGGTGATAAAGCCGCCAAGTCCAGTGGCTTCACCCCGGCTGCAACCAGTAAAAGGCAGCTCACTCCGAAAGATTATTACTATCGGAACATCTACAGGAGGACCAAGGGCACTTCAACGAGTCGTAACGAAACTGCCTAAGGACATCGAGGCACCTATATTGATTGTGCAGCATATGCCAGCAGGATTTACGGCATCACTTGCTGCTAGGTTAGATCATTTATCACAAATTACGATTAAAGAAGCGCAAGATGGAGACATCGCGAAAAATGGAGTGGCTTACATAGCTCCTGGTGGAATGAATATGTCACTTCATGACCAAGGGGGGTCACTTGTTATCAGGCTGTCCCCTGAAGACACGGAAAGCCGGCACAAGCCATCTGTTAACTATTTATTTGAATCCATCAGCAGCATAAAGGGTTACGAGAAAATCGCTGTCATTATGACAGGTATGGGCAGTGACGGTACTGAAGGTGTCAAAAAAATGGTCGCAAGCGGTCATACGAAAGTCATTGCAGAAAAAGAAGAATCATGTGTTGTTTTCGGAATGCCTAAATCAGTCATTAAAGCAGGCCTTGCACATGAAACAAGGCATGTGGATGACATCGCACATGCAATTATAAGCTCCATGAAAAAAGAGAGGGCGTGAACACGTTGGATGTAAACCAATACTTAGATATCTTTTTAGATGAAAGCAGAGAACACTTACAAACTTGTAATGAAAAACTTCTTGATTTAGAAAAGAACCCAACCGACTTGCAGCTAGTGAATGATATATTCAGAGCGGCTCATACATTGAAAGGCATGAGTGCAACGATGGGCTTTGATGATATGGCTCACTTAACGCATCATTTAGAAAACATGTTTGATGCGATCCGTAATGAACAAATGATTGTCACTCCTGAGTCAATGGATACGATGTTCGAAGCACTCGATCATCTTGAAGCAATGGTTCAATCGATTGCAGAAGGAGGAGACGGGAAACGTGATGTCACAGAGATTAGTAAAAAGCTAGATGTGACAGGAAGCCATGCTGAGGCAGCTTCTAGCGTTGAAACAGCAGATGCATCAGCTGCTGCTAATGACTTAGATTATAACGAATTTGAACGAACAGTTCTTGATGAAGCGAGAGAGCAAGGCTTCAAATGCTATGAACTTAACGTGACATTAAGTGAAGCGTGCTTACTAAAAGCCGTTCGTGTCTATATGATTTTTGAAAGATTAAATGAAGCAGGCGAGGTTGTCAAAACCGTTCCAAATGCAGAACTGTTAGAATCAGAAGATTTTGAATCTGAATTCAGCATTTCTTATCTTTCTAAACAGCCGATGGACGAAGTGCAGAAAATCGTCACGGCGATCTCAGAGGTTGAGAAGGTTGAGATCTCTGAAGTCTCCGCATTTGAAGAAGCAGCTCCAGCTGAAAAACAAGAGGCGCAGCCTGAACAGAAAAAAGAAGAAGTATCCGTTCCTGCTGCGAAAGCGCCAGCAAATGATGCGCCAAAAGCAAATGGCAATAACGGTGCAGCTGCCGGCGGAACGAAAACAATTCGTGTCAACATCGACCGTCTTGATTCTCTTATGAATCTATTTGAAGAACTTGTGATTGATAGAGGCCGATTAGAACAGATTGCGAAAGAACTAGAAAATAACGAACTCACAGACACAGTCGAAAGAATGACTCGTATTTCTGGAGACCTGCAATCAATCATCCTGAACATGAGAATGGTACCTGTGGAAACTGTCTTTAACAGATTCCCGCGTATGATTCGTCAATTGACGAAAGAGCTTAATAAGAAAATTGAGCTTATTATTGAGGGTGCTGAGACGGAGCTTGATCGAACAGTGATCGACGAAATTGGTGATCCGCTCTTGCATTTACTCAGAAACAGTCTAGATCACGGGATTGAATCACCAGAAGAACGTGTGAAAAAAGGCAAGCCGGAAAAAGGTACGGTTCTATTAAAAGCGTACCATAGCGGAAACCATGTCTTCATTGAAGTAGAAGATGATGGCGGCGGAATTAACCGTAAAAAGGTGCTTGAAAAAGCATTAGAGCGCGGGGTTATCACAGAAAGAGAAGCAGAAACACTTGAAGATCATCAAATTGATTCATTGATCTTTGCAGCAGGATTCTCTACAGCTGATACGATTTCTGACATCTCAGGCCGCGGTGTAGGTCTTGACGTTGTGAAAAACAAGCTGGAATCACTTGGCGGATCTGTAAGCATTAACTCAACAGAAGGACAGGGTTCACTATTTTCGATCCAGCTTCCGCTTACATTATCGATTATTTCCGTTCTTCTTGTAAAACTAGAAGAGGAAACATTTGCGATTCCGATTTCTTCTATTATTGAAACGGCTGTCATTAAGAAAAGTGACATCCTGCAAACGCATGATCGTGAAGTGATTGATTTCCGCGGATTTATCGTACCGGTCGTGTACTTGAAGAAACAATTCCACGTACCAAATGCGAATGAATTAGAGGAAGAACTGCACATCATTGTTGTTCGTAAAGGAGACAAGCTGACAGCATTTGTGGTCGATTCATTTATTGGTCAGCAAGAGGTTGTATTGAAATCACTAGGAGATTATCTGCCAAACGTATTTGCGATATCCGGCGCAACGATCCTAGGTGACGGTCAAGTTGCACTCATCGTTGACTGTAATGCACTGATCAAGTAAAAAACAATAGAGGAGCGGTCTGAAATGAGTACAGATATCAAAACTGGCGAAAAGATGATTGTGTTTATCGTAAACAAAAAAGAATACGCCATTTCAGTATCAGAAGTAAAGTCCATTGAAAAATGGCAGCAGCCGACAAGAGTTCCTGGCGTTGCCCCTTATATATGCGGTGTTATTAATTTACGCGGTGTCGTGACACCTGTCATTGACCTGAGAGTCAGACTTGGTTCTACTGACAACGAAATTACAGATGAAACAAGAATGATCATTGTACAAGTTGGTGACATTGAAGTCGGCTGGATTGTTGATGAAGCAAATGATGTCATAACCGTCCATCAGGAAGAAGTAGAATCTTCTCCTGAATCAGCTGAAAAAGAAGGACAGTCATGGGTGACAGGTATCATTAAGCATGATCAGCGTCTTTTCAATATCATTCATGCCGGTGCTGTCCTCGACAAGAGCGTTCAAGGTGCACCTGTTCATTAAGGGGGATGTGAAATGAGCATTTTCAACGAAATTAAAGATGAACAGCTAGATATTTTAGGAGAGGTTGGGAATATCGGGGCAGGCCACGCAGCGTCTGCTCTTGCCAACCTATTGGATCGAAAAATCGATATGGCTGTTCCTTTTGTCAAGGTTCTCTCGTTTGAAGATTTAATGGATTTCTTTGGCGGTGCAGACCTTCCTGTTGCAAGTATTTTCCTGCGAATGGAAGGGGATTTAACCGGCTCAATCTTTTTCATTATGCCGTTTGAGCAAGCAGAGCAATTTGTAAGAGAGCTTGTCCAGGATCCGGCATTTGATATTGATACGATTCATGAACATGAGATGGGGACGTCAGCACTTCATGAACTTGGAAATATTTTAGCGGGCTCTTATTTATCAGCCCTTGCCGATTTAACCAAATTGCAGCTTTACCCAAGTGTTCCAGATGTCACGCTCGATATGTTCGGGGCTGTCATTAGTGAAGGGTTGATGCAATTCAGTCCTCTTGGGGATCAGGCGATTGTGATTGATACATCTATTTTTGATGATCAAAATAAGCAAGAGCTGAAAGGAAATATGTTTCTATTACCAGACTTTGAATCGTTCGAAAAACTATTCAAAGCATTAGGTAACCTATAATGAACGTGCAAATTCCGGCAGTTGTAAAGGTTGGTATTGCGGATGTTCAGCTTGTTAAATCACCGGACCGCATTCGGACATCCGGTCTTGGTTCCTGCGTAGGGCTTGTCTTGTTTGATCAAGACAAAAAGCTGGCAGGCCTTGTCCATGTTATGCTTCCAGATTCCTCTCTTTCAAAAGGGGCGGTGGAGAACTTGGCTAAATATGCAGATACAGGTGTCAAGCATACAATTGATCTGCTCTTAAAAGCAGGCGCACGCAAACATGCGCTAAAGGCAAAACTTGCTGGCGGAGCGGAAATGTTTAAGTTTAAGTCAACCAATGATCTAATGAGAATTGGACCTAGAAACGTTTCAGCTGTAAAAGAACATCTGTCTCTTCATCATATCCCGATTATTAGTGAGGATACAGGCGGAAACAGTGGCCGTACAATCGAATTCGATCCGCTTACGGCAGAGCTTGAGATCCGTACTGTGAAGCAAGGCATTATGAAGATATAACTAAGGAAGTATAGGGGGATAAAGATGCAATCCTTAAATTACGAAGATCAGGCGCTATGGGCTAGATGGAAAGAGTGGAAAGACCCAGCTGCTGGAGATGATCTTATGCGCCGCTATATGCCGCTCGTCACATATCATGTTGGAAGAATTTCCATCGGTCTCCCGAAGTCAGTGCATAAAGAAGACTTGATCAGTCTAGGGATGCTCGGTTTATATGATGCCCTTGAAAAATTTGATCCCGGAAGAGATCTGAAGTTTGATACATATGCATCCTTCAGAATCCGCGGGGCCATTATCGACGGTCTTCGTAAAGAGGACTGGCTGCCTCGTACATCAAGAGAAAAAACAAAAAAAGTAGAAGCGGCTATTGAAAAGCTTGAACAGCGTTATTTGCGTAATGTGACGCCGACAGAGGTGGCTGAGGAACTCGGCATGAGTGAACAGGATGTCGTCACAACGATGAATGAAGGATTCTTTGCAAATCTGCTCTCAATCGATGAGAAGCTGCATGATCAAGAAGACGGAGAGAACGTCCAAGTCATGATTCGCGACGAGAAGTCTGTGACTCCAGAAGAGAAAATGCTGAAAGATGAATTAATTGAACAGCTTTCTGAAAAAATCACAGAGCTTTCAGAAAAAGAAAAGCTTGTGATCAGTCTTTTCTATAAAGAAGAACTGACATTAACGGAAATCGGTCAAGTGCTCAATTTATCTACTTCGCGCATTTCGCAAATTCATTCAAAGGCCTTGTTCAAGCTTAAGCATCTGCTTGATAAAGCCATTCAATCTTAAAGAGTTAGTGAGTGAAAAAATATGTTATGGCTGATTAGCTTCATGCTTCATGCTGCACTTATTTATTTTGTGATTATTTTATATACGAGAATGAATTCGCTGAAGGCAACAGAACAAAAGCAGCGAGAACTTCTAGAAGAAACGGAAAATACCCTGGCTGCATTTTTGATGGAGGTCAAAGAAGAGAATGACAAACTATCAAAAGTGGCAGCCGCTTCCCCTGATTTTTCTGCTGAAGAGCTGAAATCGGATCTTCAGACACCAAAGCAGCCACAACCACCAATTGAATCCCAGCAATCGGTCGAAAGTGAAGATCCCGTACCAGAGCACCTGTCGGCTCTCCTTAGCGAAGTTGAGGTGCAGGAAGAGAAGGTAAACGAACCCGTTCCACAACTTGAAACAGAGGCTTCTCTGCCTTCTAAAAGTGAAATAGAAGAAACATTCGAGGACCAAGTGAAGACCCTATATGATGAAGGGCGGTCACTAGAAGAAATAGCGAAAGAAATGAAAACTGGCAAGACAGAAATCGAGCTTTTATTAAAATTTAGCGGAAAGCTGTAAAGGATTCTTGATTGTCAGTCCATCATGTGTTATATTATTTCTTGGTGTTAAATACACACGCTTAATGATTCGTATAAAGGTGCTGCCGTGGCGCAGTTTTATGTGAACATGACTTAAGCGGAGGAAAAAAAACCATTATATTAGGAGGCAACAAAATGTCAGTTATTTCTATGAAACAATTGCTAGAAGCTGGTGTTCACTTCGGTCACCAAACTCGCCGTTGGAACCCAAAAATGAAGCGTTACATCTTTACAGAGCGTAACGGTATCTACATCATCGACCTTCAAAAAACGGTGAAAAAAGTAGAGGAAGCTTACAACTTCACGAAAAACCTTGCTGCTGACGGAGGAAAAATCCTTTTCGTTGGTACGAAAAAGCAAGCACAAGATTCAGTGAAAGAAGAAGCAATCCGTTCTGGTATGTTCTATGTGAACCAACGCTGGCTTGGTGGAACTTTAACAAACTTTGAAACAATCCAAAAACGTATTAAACGTTTAAAAGATATTGAAAAAATGCAAGAAAACGGTACATTCGAAGTTCTTCCTAAGAAAGAAGTCGTTCAACTGAAAAAAGAATTAGAGCGTCTTGAAAAATTCCTAGGCGGAATCAAAGACATGAAGAGTCTTCCGGATGCACTTTTCATTATCGACCCTCGTAAAGAGCGTATTGCAGTTGCAGAAGCTCGTAAATTGAATATCCCAATCATCGGTATCGTTGACACAAACTGTGATCCAGACGAAATTGATGTTGTGATCCCTGCAAACGATGATGCAATCCGTGCTGTAAAACTTCTAACTGCTAAAATGGCAGATGCGATTCTTGAGTCTAAACAAGGCGAAGAAGAAGCTGTTGTAGAAGAAACGACAGAAACTGAAACAACAACTGCGTAACCTATTCAAAAGGTGATAAGAGGGAAATGCCTTTTATCACCTTTTTTTCACCTAGTAATCCGTGTTTTAACATAGAAGGAGGAAATGTAAAATGGCAATTACTGCTCAATTAGTTAAAGAACTGCGTCAAAAAACTGGTGCAGGTATGATGGACTGTAAAAAAGCGTTAACAGAAACTGATGGTGACATCGAGAAAGCAATCGACCTTCTAAGAGAAAAAGGAATCGCAAAAGCTGCGAAAAAAGCAGACCGTATTGCGGCAGAAGGATTAACTCTTATCAAAACTGACGGCAACACAGGCGTGATCCTAGAAGTGAACTCTGAGACTGATTTCGTTGCGAAAAACGAAGGATTCCAAGCACTTCTTAACGAACTTGCTGATCATTTGCTTGCTGCTAAACCTGCAACACTTGAAGAAGCTCATGCTTCTAAAATGGAAAACGGTTCAACAGTTGAAGAGCATATCACATCTGCAATTGCGAAAATCGGAGAGAAAATCACTCTACGCCGTTTCTCTGTCATCACAAAAGAAGATAATGCTGCATTCGGTTCTTACCTGCACATGGGCGGACGTATCGGTGTGTTAGCTGTTCTTAACGGAACAACTGACGAAGAGCTTGCAAGAGACATCGCAATGCACGTTGCAGCTGTAAACCCTAAATACATTTCTCGTGACCAAGTGTCAGAAGAAGAAGCAAACCGTGAGCGTGAAGTATTAACACAGCAAGCGCTTCAAGAAGGAAAGCCTGAAAACATCGTAGCTAAAATGGTAGAAGGCCGTCTAAACAAATTCTTCGAAGAAATTTGCTTACTTGACCAAGCGTTCGTTAAAAACCCAGATGAAAAAGTGAAACAAGTTGTAGCTGCGAAAAACGCAACTGTTCAAACTTATGTTCGCTATGAAGTGGGCGAAGGTATCGAAAAACGTCAAGACAACTTTGCTGAAGAAGTTATGAGCCAAGTGAAAAAATAATGTTTGAAAAGCTCTCTGGGGCTTTTTTAGGGAGCACAAGCACTGTGTTCCCTATTTTTTAGAGGATATTGATTTACAAAAGGCAGTTTCTTACGCATAATAAGAGACGGTATAGTATACACTTGGAGGTTATCATGAGCAAACCGAAATATAATCGCATTGTACTGAAGCTAAGTGGCGAAGCACTAGCGGGTGATGCTGGAAATGGAATTAACCCAACTGTCATTCAATCAATTGCAAAGCAAGTAAAAGAAATTGCAGAGCTTGATGTTGAAGTTGCAGTCGTTGTAGGCGGAGGAAACCTTTGGCGCGGGAAGACAGGCAGTGATCTAGGAATGGACCGTGCAACAGCAGACTACATGGGGATGCTGGCAACAGTGATGAACTCACTGGCGTTACAGGACAGCCTAGAAACGCTTGGCATTCAGTCTAGAGTGCAAACCTCTATTGAAATGAGACAGGTTGCAGAACCATACATAAGAAGAAAAGCGATCCGTCATCTTGAGAAGAAACGTGTCGTCATTTTTGCTGCTGGAACAGGGAATCCTTATTTCTCTACAGATACTACAGCAGCACTTCGAGCAGCAGAAATTGAAGCAGATGTCATTTTAATGGCGAAAAATAATGTAGATGGTGTCTACAGTGCTGATCCTCGTACAGATGCGGATGCAGTAAAATATGATAAGCTTTCATATCTTGATGTACTTAAAGAAGGGCTTGCTGTAATGGATTCTACTGCGTCCTCATTATGTATGGACAATGACATTCCATTAATCGTCTTCTCCATTATGGAAGAAGGAAATATTAAACGTGCCGTAAACGGCGAATCAATCGGAACGATCGTGAGGGGGAAATAACGTGTCAAAAGAAGTATTGAACCAAACGAAAGAAAAAATGGAAAAAGCCGTACAAGCGTACGGACGTGAGCTTGCAACTGTTCGTGCAGGCCGTGCGAATGCTTCACTGCTTGATAAAGTGACAGTGGATTATTACGGTGCACAAACACCGCTTAACCAAATTGCGTCGATCACAGTGCCAGAAGCACGTATGCTGATTATCACACCTTACGATAAAACAGCAATCGGTGATATCGAAAAAGCGATTCAAAAGTCTGATCTTGGCATCACGCCAACAAGTGACGGAAATGTGATCCGTATTGCGATTCCTGCGCTGACAGAAGAAAGACGTAAAGAGCTTGTGAAAGTCGTAAAAAAATACTCAGAAGAAGCAAAAGTAGCTGTTCGTAACGTGCGTCGTGATGCAAACGATGATTTGAAAAAGCTTGAGAAAAATGGGGAGATCACTGAAGATGAATTAAGATCATCAACAGAAGATGTCCAAAAATTGACAGATGAATATGTCGCTAAAATTGATGACGTGACGAAAGATAAAGAAAAAGAAATCATGGAAGTTTAAGAAAAAACTATGTACAATAGATAATAGTGAAAAGACCCTCTTCATGTTTACAGGGGGTTTTTTTGTTAATACTGTTGATGACTATATTATTTAGCGGGAACGCAACCTTTTTGGGTGATGGAGGAATCTCATGCTCAATATACTCAAAAATTGGAAGAATCAGCAAACAGCAGCTTCCAACTTAGAAAGCCTGACAAAAGAAGACATATTAAATGGAGAAATTCCTGAACATATCGCCATTATCATGGATGGGAACGGAAGATGGGCGAAAAAACGTGCTCTTCCACGGGTAGCAGGTCATCATGAAGGAATGAAAGTCGTCAAGCGCATGACAAAGCTTGCAAATGAGCTGAATGTCAAAGTGCTGACTTTGTATGCTTTCTCTACGGAAAATTGGAAACGTCCAAAACTAGAAGTAGACTTTTTAATGAAACTTCCTGAAGAATTTTTAAACATCTACCTGCCTGAACTCATCGAGGAGAATGTCCGTGTGCGTTTAACAGGTGATCCAGACGGCCTCCCGCAGCATACGAAAAAAGCGGTAGAGAACGCAGTAAAGAGTACGGCGAATAACGACGGGCTCGTTTTAAACTTTGCGCTCAACTATGGAGGGCGCACAGAAATCGTCTCCGCATGCAGACAAATTTCTGAAAAGGTCAAAGAAGGTAAGCTTCGAGCAGAAGACATCACAGAAGAGATGTTTTCAGCTTATTTAATGACAGAATCTCTTCAAGATCCGGATTTGCTCATTCGCACGAGTGGAGAAATTAGATTAAGCAACTTTATGCTTTGGCAAATTGCGTACAGCGAGTTTGTCTTTACGGATGTGCTTTGGCCTGACTTTTCTGATGAGCACCTTATAGGCGCTATCGGAGAGTACCAGCGCCGCGGCCGGAGGTTCGGTGGAATTTAGAGGGTGGTGCAGATGAAACAAAGAATTTTGACGGGTGTTTTGGCAGCTGCAGTCTTTTTGCTTGCAGTTATATATGGACAGATGCCATTTACCCTGCTGATTTATTTAATGGGAAGTGTCGCTCTCTTTGAGCTTTTAAGAATGAAAAAGATCTCGATTTTCAGCTTTCCTGGTATTGTCAGCTTAATATTGCTTTGGCTTTTAATGGGCGGAGACAACAGCTTCTTCCCAAACGTGGACGCATCAAAAATGCAGATTGCTTTATTTGCAGTCTTAATACTTTTAACTTATACAGTTTTGAGCAAAAACTCTTTCACTTTCGATGAGGTTGCTTTTGTTGTATTAGCCACATTATATATTGGCGTTAGTTTCTATTATTTTATCCAAATTAGAGGCTTATATGGCATGAGTGCGATCTTCTTCGCAGCAGTGATTATTTGGTCTACTGACTCAGGAGCCTATTTTATTGGAAAATCTATGGGGAAACGAAAGCTTTGGCCAGAAATCAGCCCAAACAAAACAGTAGAAGGATTTATCGGCGGAATCGTCACAGCGGTCGTGTTGTCACTTGTGTTTCAGGCGGTTACAGGATTTTTGCCATCATATCTGCTTGTGATGTTTATTACTCTTTTACTCAGTATCTTTGGACAGCTTGGCGACCTTGTTGAATCTGCTTTAAAGCGTCATTATCACGTGAAGGATTCAGGGACAATTCTCCCTGGCCATGGCGGGATTTTGGACAGGTTTGACAGCTTTTTATTCGTTCTGCCGTTTTTATACTTACTGCTCGCAACGTTTGCCAGCTAACCTCATAGAAACTTATTGAACGAGAGAAGGAGTGGCAATTTGAAATATATTTCGCTATTAGGCGCAACAGGATCAATTGGAGAACAAACGTTAGATGTGATCAGTCAGCACCCGGACAAGTTTAAGCTGAAAGCCATGACATTTGGCAGAAATATAGCAAAGGCGATTCCGATCATTGAGCGCTTTCAGCCTGAATTCGTCGGCTGTGTAGACGAAGAAACCTATCACATGCTAAAAAATCATTCATTTGCATACGATGTGAAGCTGGCTGCTGGTGATGAAGCCAACATCGAGGCAGCGACCTATGATGCAGTGGACGTAGTGGTCAATGCACTTGTAGGAAGTGTTGGACTTGTTCCAACATTAAAGGCCATTGAACAAAAAAAGACGATTGCTCTCGCAAATAAGGAAACACTTGTGACAGCTGGTCATATAGTAAAAGAGTACGCTAAAACATATGATGTACCTTTACTTCCTGTCGATAGTGAGCATTCCGCTATTTTTCAATGCCTGCAAGGTGAACAAGCTAAAAATATTGAACGCTTAATCGTGACAGCTTCAGGTGGTAGTTTCCGAGATAAAAAACGAACTGAACTTGAAGGTGTTACGGTTGAAGAAGCGCTGAACCACCCGAACTGGTCGATGGGAGCGAAAATCACCATTGATTCAGCGACGATGATGAATAAAGGGCTCGAGGTGATCGAGGCACATTGGTTGTTTGATATCCCTTATGAACAAATTGATGTGCTGCTACATAAAGAGAGCATTATCCATTCGATGGTGGAATTTCACGACAAAAGCGTCATGGCTCAATTAGGGACACCTGACATGAGAGTGCCTATTCAATATGCACTCACATACCCTGACAGGGCGCCGTTACAAGAAGCGAAATCATTGAACCTTTGGGAGATTGGACAATTGAATTTCCAAAAAGCGGATTTTGACAGGTATCGCTGCTTACATTTTGCTTATGAATCAGGTAAAATAGGAGGGACAATGCCTGCTGTACTTAATGCAGCAAATGAAATGGCAGTCGATGCATTTCTGAAAGGCAAAGTAACGTTCCTGCAAATTGAAGAATTGATTGAAAAGGCACTAATCAGACATCATGTGATTTCAACGCCTAGTTTGCAAGATATCCATGAAGTGGACAAAGATACACGAGACTTTGTTCAATCAATCCTCACATAAGGTGGTATGTTCGTGAATACAGTGATTGCGTTTATTATTATTTTTGGAACGCTCGTTTTTTTCCACGAGCTTGGCCATTTAATTATGGCGCAGCGCGCGGGGATTTTATGCCGCGAGTTCGCAATTGGTTTTGGGCCGAAGATTTTCTCCTTTAAACGAAAAGAAACCGTTTATACCATTAGACTTCTCCCTATTGGCGGATTTGTTAAAATGGCTGGAGAGGACCCTGAAGTTATCGAAATTAAACCAGGTCATACAGTGGGGCTCTTATTCAATGAGCAAAATGAAGTAGAAAAGATCATTTTAAATGATAAAGAAAAATATCCTGATGCACTTGTCATCGAAGTTGAGCAGATTGATTTAGATCATGCTATGAGAATCTCGGGATATGAAGCTGGAAATGAAGATATTCTGACTGGCTACAATGTCAGTCAAACAAGCTTCTATATTGCAGATGGTGAAGAAATTCAAATTGCACCATACAATCGTCAATTTGGTTCAAAAACAGTTTGGCAGCGAATTAAAGCCATCGCAGCTGGACCGATTATGAACTTTATCCTGGCGTATGTGATTTTGGTTGCTTTAGGTTTTATTCAAGGGGTAACCGTTGATGATCCTGTACTCGGTAAGCTGACGAAAGACGGCCGGGCGGCTGAGGCTGGACTCATGCAGGGAGATCACATCGTGTCCATTAACGGCGAGAAAATGAATTCTTGGACAGACGTCGTTCAAACAGTTCAAAAGAACCCTGAGAAAAAAATGAATGTCGTCATTGACCGAGACGGCAAAGAAAGCACTGTGCAGGTTGTACCAGAAGCTGTAAAAGCAGATGGGAAAAGCATTGGCCGTTTCGGATCATATCCGCCAACGGAAAATGGATTTTTGAAAGTTATTTCATCTTCTGGAACAACTGTCATTTCAACGGCAGGTCTGATCTTAACGAACTTGCAAAAAATTGTCACAGGACAATTTTCACTAGACATGTTAGCAGGTCCTGTTGGAATTTATGACATGACAGGAGAAGTAGCCAAACAAGGTGTGTTAACATTAATGCAGTTTGCGGCGTTCCTCAGTATCAACCTAGGCATCGTGAATTTGTTACCGATTCCTGCATTAGACGGAGGACGTTTACTATTCTTATTTGTTGAAGCCATTCGCGGTAAACCAATTAATCGTGAGAAGGAAGCACTTGTTGTCTTTATCGGTGTTGCTTTCCTCATGCTGTTAATGTTAGTGGTAACGTGGAATGACATTCAGCGGTTATTTTTATAAAAACCATTCTCTCTTGTTTCTCATTCCGGGAAACAAGAGTTTTTGTGAGAAGTCCTATTTCATAAATGAGGTGTAACGACATGAGACAATCCCTGACTTTCATTCCAACTCTTCGAGAGGTGCCGGCAGATGCTGAGGCAAAAAGTCATCAACTCTTAGTAAGAGCTGGGTTTATTAGACAAAATACAAGTGGAATCTATCATTATCTGCCACTTGCGCATAAAGTCATTCAGCATATTCAATCGATCGTCCGCAAGGAAATGGAAAAGGCAGGCGCAGCTGAGCTGTTAATGCCAGTGCTGCAGCAGGCAGAAATGTGGCAAGAGTCAGGAAGATGGTATACATACGGTCCAGAACTGATGCGTATGAAGGATCGCCATGGCCGCGAATTTGCACTTGGCCCAACCCACGAAGAAGTGATCACATCACTAGTACGCAGCGAAGTGAAATCGTATAAGAAGCTTCCTTTAACTTTATATCAAATTCAATCAAAATTCCGTGATGAACAGAGACCACGCTTTGGACTGCTGCGCGGACGTGAATTTATCATGAAGGATGCATACTCATTCCATTCTTCACCAGAAAGCCTTGATGAGACATACAACAAAATGTTTACGGCTTACTCTAATGTGTTCTCAAAAGTGGGTCTCAATTTTAGACCAGTCATTGCAGATTCTGGGGCAATGGGAGGAAAAGATACGCATGAGTTCATGGCGCTTTCAGAAGTCGGAGAGGATACCATCGCTTATTCTGATACTTCCTCATATGCTGCAAACATTGAAATGGCTGAGGCTGTATATCACGGAGAAGAAGCAAATCCTGGGGACTTCAAAGAACTTGAAAAAGTCCACACACCGCAAGTGAAAACCATTCAAGATGTGGCTGGATTTTTAGAAGTTGACCCTGCTGCTTGCATTAAATCTGTTTTGTTTAAAGCAGATGATGCGTATGTTCTGATCCTTACTAGAGGCGATCATGAAGTAAATGATGTGAAAGTGAAAAACTTGGTAGGAGCACAGCTTGTCGAGCTTGCTTCACGTGAAGAAGTGCTAGAAGTCATTGGAACTGAGCCTGGATTTGTTGGACCTGTTAAACTGGAAGCAGAAGTCGATATTTATGCGGACCTTGCTGTGAAAGGAATGACAAATGCAGTCGCTGGTGCAAACGAAGCGGATTATCATTATGTCAATGTCAATCCTGCACGTGACGTGTCAGTAAAAGAATTCACAGATCTTCGCTTGATTCAAGAAGGAGATGTTTCTCCAGATGGGGAAGGCACAATCCAATTTGCAAAAGGGATTGAAGTAGGACAAGTCTTTAAACTAGGCACTCGTTATTCTGAGTCGATGGATGCAACGTACCTCGATGAGAATGGTCGTGCGCAGCCAATGATTATGGGCTGCTATGGCATCGGCATCTCTAGAACGCTGTCAGCGATTGTTGAACAGCATCACGATGAGAAAGGAATCATTTGGCCGGAAACAGTGGCACCATATGACCTTCACCTCCTTGCATTAAATATGAAAAACGATGCGCAGAAAGAACTGGCTGAAACGTTGTACGAGCGATTAGAAGATGAAGGTTTCGACGTACTTTTCGATGACCGCCAGGAGCGTGCAGGAGTAAAATTTGCAGACAGTGATTTAATTGGACTGCCAATTCGTATTAGCTGCGGAAAACGTTCAGAAGAAGGTATAGTAGAAGTGAAGTTTAGAAAATCAGGTGAATCACATGAAGTATCTGTTGATGATCTGATTTCATTTATACGCCAAGCATAAAACGAACAAAAAAATGAAGGTACCTCCTGTAGAAAAGAGGTACCTTTCTGATTGACAAAAGGAGGGTCCTGTCTTGGATGAACAATTACCGATCACACGGCGGCAATTTCATATATTACTCAATCAGATTCAAATGACAGATGATGACCTCAGTCGTTACTTTGAAGAAGGGGAAATCGTCAAATTGACGGTGCATAAGGCGACGAAAACATGGCATTTCCTTTTTAAATTTAAGGCGCTTTTGCCTTACAAAGTATACGCCATGTTTCTCAGCAGGCTGACAAATGCATTTTCACATATTGCACAAATCACTTGTACGATTGAAGTGAGTGATCCGCACATATCTGAAGAACTCGTGCAATCGTACTGGTCACATTGTGTGGAAGAACTTCAAGGAATTTCTCCCCCAATCATCAGCTTGCTTCAGCAGCAAAAACCATCGCTGTCTGGACATAAAATCATCATTAAAACGAAAAGCGAAACAGAGGCACTCGCTATTAAGAAGAAGTACAGCCCGATGCTCCAGGCCGCATTTAAACAAGTGGGCTTTCCAGAGCTGCAATTCGATACAGAAATTTTTGTATCAGATCAAGAGATTCAGAAGTTCAGAGAACAAAAGCTTGCTGAAGATCAAGAAAGAGCCATGCAAGCCCTCACTGAGATGGAGAAGAAAGAAAGTGAGGAGCAGAATGAAGCTCCGTCAGGCCCTCTGATGATTGGCTATCAAATCAAAGACAATGAAGAAATTCGTACGCTTGACAGTATCATGGACGAGGAAAGAAGAATTACCGTTCAAGGCTACGTATTCGATGCAGAAACGCGTGAGCTGAAAAGCGGGAGAACGCTTTGTATCTTTAAGATCACAGATTATACAAACAGTATTTTGATCAAAATGTTTGCAAGAGAAAAAGAAGATGCTCAGCTGATGAAATCATTGAAAAAAGGCATGTGGGTGAAAGCAAGAGGAAGCATTCAAAATGATACGTTTGTCAGAGATCTTGTCATGATCGCTAATGATGTCAATGAAATGAAACCGCAGCTGAAAGAAGATACAGCACCTGAGGGTGAAAAGCGTGTGGAGCTTCATTTACATTCCCCTATGAGCCAAATGGATGCTGTCACTGGCATTGGCAGACTTGTTGAACAAGCAAAAAAATGGGGACATGAAGCAATTGCCCTGACAGATCATGCCGTTGTACAATCCTTCCCAGATGCGTATGCAGCAAGTAAAAAGCATGGCATCAAAATGATGTACGGTGTGGAAATCAACTTAGTAGACGACGGGGTACCGATTGCGTATAACCCAGAGCACCGCTTGTTAGAGGATGCGACGTATGTCGTATTCGACGTCGAGACAACTGGACTTTCAGCTGTTTATGACACGATCATTGAGCTTGCAGCAGTGAAAATAAAAGGCGGGGAAATCATAGACCGCTTTGAGGCATTTGCAAATCCCCATCACCCGTTATCAGCGACCACCATCGAATTAACAGGTATCACCGATGATATGGTGAGAGATGCACCAGATGTCGTCGACGTCGTACGGGATTTCAAAGAATGGATTGGACAAGATATCCTTGTTGCGCACAATGCGAGCTTTGATATGGGCTTTTTAAATGCAGCGTATAAACGCCTGTTAAAAACAGATAAAGCGTCAAACCCTGTCATTGATACACTTGAACTTGGCCGGTTCCTTTATCCAGAATTTAAAAATCACCGGCTGAACACCCTTTGTAAAAAGTTCGATATTGAACTGACGCAGCATCACCGGGCGATTTATGATGCAGAGGCGACAGGCTATCTCATGCTGAAGATGCTAAAAGATGCGGCTGAAAAAGAGATTGCCTATCACGATCAATTGAATGAAAACATGGGGCAGTCGAATGCTTACCAGCGCTCACGTCCTTACCATGCGACTTTGATTGCTCAAAATGAGACAGGTCTTAAGAATTTATTTAAGCTTGTTTCACTTTCTCATATTCATTATTTCTACCGGGTCCCGCGTATTCCGCGCTCTCAGCTTGAGAAATATCGAGAAGGTTTAATTGTTGGGTCTGCTTGTGATAAGGGTGAGGTATTTGAAGGAATGATGCAAAAGTCCCCTGATGAGGTAGAAGACATTGCAGCATTTTATGACTATTTAGAAGTACATCCGCCAGAAGTGTATCAGCACCTGCTGCAGCTTGAGCTTGTTCGAGATGAACGTGCGTTAAAAGAAATCATCACAAACATTGTCAAGCTTGGCGAAAAGCTGAATAAACCAGTTGTGGCGACTGGAAATGTACATTACCTGCATCCAGAGGACAAAATTTATCGTAAAATCTTAATTTCATCACAGGGTGGAGCGAATCCGCTGAACCGCCATGAATTGCCAAAAGTTCATTTTAGAACGACAGATGAAATGCTCGAAGCCTTCTCCTTCCTAGGAGACGAAAAAGCGAAAGAGATCGTCGTAACAAATACGCAAAAAGTATCTGAGATGGTCGAAAGCATTAAACCTATCAAAGATGATCTTTACACACCAAAAATTGAAGGTGCAGATGAAGAAATACGGGAAATGAGCTATCAAATGGCGCGCAGCATCTACGGAGATGATTTGCCGAAAATCGTAGAAGACCGCATTGAGAAAGAATTAAAAAGTATTATCGGTCATGGCTTCGCCGTTATTTACTTAATCTCTCATAAGCTCGTAAAAAAATCACTTGATGATGGATATCTCGTTGGTTCAAGGGGATCTGTCGGCTCATCTCTTGTTGCGACATTAACAGAGATTACTGAAGTGAATCCACTTGCACCTCATTATGTATGCCCAAGCTGTAAGCACTCTGAGTTCTTTAATGACGGATCTGTTGGTTCAGGCTTTGACCTTCCTGATAAGGACTGTCCAGAATGTGGAGCGCCGTATAAAAAAGATGGACATGATATTCCGTTTGAAACGTTCTTAGGTTTTAAAGGAGACAAAGTCCCTGATATTGACTTGAACTTCTCAGGTGAATATCAGCCGATCGCACATAACTATACGAAAGAGTTGTTCGGTGAAGATTATGTATACCGAGCAGGTACGATTGGTACCGTTGCAGAAAAAACAGCATATGGTTACGTAAAAGGCTATGCAGGAGATCATAACCTTCATATGAGAGGCGCTGAAATCGACCGGCTTGTACAAGGCTGTACAGGAGTAAAACGGACAACAGGCCAGCATCCAGGCGGGATTATCGTTGTGCCTGATTATATGGACATTTACGATTTCTCACCTATTCAATACCCAGCAGATGCGACAGGTTCCGATTGGAAGACGACACATTTTGATTTCCATTCGATCCACGATAACTTGTTGAAGCTGGATATTCTTGGGCACGATGATCCAACGGTCATTCGTATGCTTCAAGATTTAAGCGGAATCGATCCAAAAACGATTCCAACAGATGACCCTGAAGTCATGAAGATTTTCCAAGGGACAGAGCCACTAGGTGTCACAGAAGAGCAAATTGGCTGTAAAACAGGCACACTCGGTATCCCGGAATTTGGGACAAGATTTGTTCGGCAAATGCTAGAGGATACAAAACCAACGACTTTCTCAGAGCTTGTTCAGATTTCTGGACTATCACACGGTACGGATGTTTGGCTCGGAAATGCGCAAGAGCTCATTCACAATAAAACGTGTGAACTAAGTGAAGTAATTGGGTGCCGTGATGATATTATGGTCTATCTCATCTATCAAGGCTTAGAGCCGTCACTTGCCTTTAAAATCATGGAATCTGTTCGTAAAGGAAAAGGACTTCCTCCTGAATGGGAAGAAGAAATGAAGAATAATAATGTACCAAACTGGTATATTGATTCTTGTAAAAAAATCAAATACATGTTCCCTAAAGCCCACGCGGCTGCTTATGTGTTAATGGCTGTTCGTATTGCTTATTTCAAGGTGCATCATGCACTTCTGTACTATGCGGCTTACTTTACAGTTCGTGCGGATGACTTTGATATTGAAACGATGACAAAAGGATCGAATGCGATTCGAGCTGTTATGGACGATATTAATTCAAAAGGTTTAGATGCATCACCGAAAGAAAAGAACCTATTAACTGTACTAGAGCTTGCCCTTGAAATGTGTGAAAGAGGCTACCACTTCAAAAAAGTGGACCTTTACCGCTCAAGTGCAACAGAGTTTATCATTGATGGAGACGGATTAATACCGCCATTCAACTCCATCCCTGGCCTCGGTACAAACGTTGCGTTAAATATTGTCCGCGCGCGGCAAGATGGGGAATTCCTCTCAAAAGAAGATTTACAAAAACGCGGAAAAGTGTCGAAGACCATCCTTGAATATTTAGATCGTCAAGGCTGTTTAGAAGCACTTCCTGATCAAAACCAGCTTTCTTTATTTTAATGTGATAAATAAGAGCGCCCTAAAAGGGCGTTCTTTTCTCTATATACAATAATTTTATTATGTTAACTAATAAAGATTTCTTATCAATTGGAATTATTTTCTTATTCGTTCATATATCTTGATTTAGCGTGATGTTTTAAGAGAAGAGATTGTATGTCATTCTTTCTACCCAAATAGAGCTCAAAAGAGAATTTCGCCGTCTGAAATGTTCTTAAGCGACATATGATCATTCTGGGTACAGTCAGAAGGAGAATCAAGAGAAAACCTTCGATGAGCGTAAAGCTGATTGCTGTTTACTATGCTTATTTTTGAAACATATTTGATTCTTTTCAAAACTGTACAGATCACGAAACGAAGGATAGAAAGGAGGCGGTTGCGTCTATTGATCAATGTTTCACTAAAAAGAAGGGGTGAGCAATAGAGAAATGGCATCTTACAACTATGTAGAGGTTCTCCAAAAATCCATGCTGTTTTATGAAGCGCAGCGGTCAGGCCGGCTTCCGGAAAGTAATCGTCTTAACTGGCGGGGAGATTCTGGACTAGAGGACGGGAAGGATGTTGGGCATGACTTAACTGGCGGCTGGTATGATGCAGGAGATCATGTGAAATTTGGACTTCCGATGGCTTACTCAGCAGCCGTGCTTGCATGGACAGTATATGAATACCGAGAAGCTTATGAAAAAGCAGAATTGCTTGATGAGATCTTAGATCAAATCAAGTGGGCAACAGATTATTTTTTGAAAGCACATACAGGACCGAATGAATTTTGGGCGCAAGTAGGTGATGGAAACGCCGATCACGCTTGGTGGGGACCAGCAGAAGTGATGCCGATGAACCGGCCAGCTTTTAAAATTGATGAACATTGTCCTGGCACAGAAGTAGCTGCACAAACTGCGGCGGCTTTAGCAGCAGGTTCTATCATTTTTAAAGAAACAGATGCGTCCTATGCAGCAAAGCTTTTAACGCACGCCAAACAGCTATATGCATTTGCTGACAGGTATCGCGGCAAATATACAGATTGTGTCACCAATGCGCAGCCATTTTACAACTCCTGGAGCGGCTATGTTGACGAACTTATTTGGGGTGGAATCTGGCTGTACTTGGCGACAAATGAAGAAACCTATTTAAACAAAGCATTAAAAGCGGTAGAAGAATGGCCGAAGGATTGGGATTATACGTTTACCATGTCATGGGACAATACTTTTTTTGCTTCACAAATCTTACTAGCAAGAATCACGAAAGAAAACAGATTTATAGAATCGACAGAGCGCAATCTTGATTACTGGACCACAGGTCTTGTTCAAAATGGAAAAGTAGAAAGAATCACCTATACGCCTGGCGGCTTGGCATGGCTGGATCAATGGGGTTCACTTCGTTATGCCGCCAATGCATCATTTTTAGCCTTTGTCTATGCTGATTGGGTATCTGATCAAGAAAAGAAAAATCGATACCAATCGTTTGCGATTAAGCAAACTCACTATATGTTAGGTGATAATCCGCTGAATAGAAGCTACGTCGTTGGGTTTGGCCAGAATCCGCCGAAGCACCCGCACCACCGTACTGCACATGGCTCATGGTCGAACCAGCTGACAAATCCTCCATCTCACCGGCACACTCTTTATGGAGCGCTTGTAGGGGGTCCTAATGCACAGGATCAATATGATGATGACATCTCTGATTATATATCTAACGAGGTGGCGACCGATTATAATGCCGCCTTTACTGGAAATATCGCCAAAATGGTGCAGCTGTTTGGTGAAGGGCAATCAAAGCTGCCAAATTTCCCGCCTAAAGAACAAGTGGAGGATGAGTTTTTTGTAGAGGCAGCTGTGATGCATAATGATACAACATCTACTCAAGTGAAAGCAGTGTTATACAACAGGTCCGGCTGGCCGGCAAGAAGCAGTCAAACACTATCCTTTAGATATTACGTCAATCTGAGCGAGCTCTTTGCAAATGGATTCACTGAAAAGGATATTCAAGTGACAGCAGCCTACAATGAAGGCGCTTCCTTATCGCCTTTAAAAGTATATGACGCATCAAGCCGCGTCTATTTTACAGAAATCGATTTTACGGGCGTAGCCATTTCTCCTAGAGGAGAATCTGAGCATAAGAAGGAAATACAATTTCGATTATCTGCTCCAAATGGATCGAATATATGGGATGCCTCAAATGATTATTCCTATCAAGGATTAACATCCAATATGCAAAAAACAACAAAGATTCCCGTCTTTGACGATGGTGTTTTAGTATTTGGCACACTTCCAGACAAATAAAAATCAACGATTTTATTGAAAGGGTGAAGGACTTGTCAAACAAAGAACGGTTTTTAACGCTTTATCATCAAATTAAAAGCGATGCGAATGGATATTTTTCACCAGAAGGAATTCCGTATCATTCAATCGAGACACTCATTTGCGAAGCACCTGATTACGGGCATATGACAACTTCAGAAGCATATAGCTATTGGCTGTGGCTTGAGGTGCTGTACGGACATTACACAGGGGACTGGAGCAAATTAGAGGCAGCTTGGGACAATATGGAGAAGTACATCATTCCAGTCAATGAAGATGGAAATGATGAGCAGCCGCATATGAACGCTTACAATCCGTCCAGCCCAGCCACATACGCAGCAGAGAAACCATTTCCGGATCAATACCCAAGCCAACTGACCGGTGCTCGTCCTGCTGGTCAAGATCCAATTGATAGTGAATTGAAATCAACCTATGGGACGAATGAAACGTATTTAATGCACTGGCTCCTTGACGTAGATAACTGGTATGGCTATGGCAACTTGCTCAACCCATCACATAAAGCGGCATATGTGAACACATTCCAGCGTGGTCCACAGGAATCTGTATGGGAGTCCATCCCTCATCCATCACAAGACGATAAATCTTTTGGCAAGCCGAATGAAGGATTCATGAGCTTGTTCACAAAAGAAAATCAAGCTCCAGCTGCCCAGTGGCGCTATACGAATGCAACGGATGCTGATGCGCGCGCGATACAAGCGATGTATTGGGCAAAGGAGCTCGGCTATAATCGGTCAGCTTATCTTGATAAAGCGAAAAAAATGGGGGATTTCCTCCGTTACGGCATGTACGATAAATATTTTCAAACGATTGGAAGCGGGAAGCAGGGGAATCCGTATCCTGGAAACGGAAAGGGTGCCTGTCATTACTTAATGGCATGGTATACCTCTTGGGGCGGAGGACTTGGAGAGTATGCAAACTGGTCATGGCGTATCGGAGCGAGCCATTGTCATCAAGGATATCAAAATCCTGTCGCTGCTTATGCTTTATCCTCAGATAAAGGAGGCTTAAAGCCATCTTCTGCTACCGGGGCAAGCGATTGGGAAAAAACTTTAAAGAGACAGCTTGAATTTTACGTATGGCTTCAATCGAAAGAAGGAGCCATAGCAGGAGGCGCAACCAATAGCTGGAATGGAGACTATAGCGCTTATCCAGCAGGAAGAAGTACTTTTTATGATATGGCATATGAAGATGCACCTGTTTACCTTGACCCGCCTTCAAATAACTGGTTTGGAATGCAGGCGTGGCCAATGGAGCGCGTAGCAGAGCTTTATTATATTTTTGTAAAAGATGGCGACAAAACATCTGAAAATGTCCAAATGGCCAAATCTGTCATAACAAAATGGGTCAGCTATGCCTTAGACTACATTTTTATCGGCAGCCGTCCTGTGTCAGATGAAGAGGGTTATTTCTTAGATGAACAAGGACAGAGAATTCTAGGAGGAACGAATGTTTCAGTTGCTACAACAAGTGCGCCTGGAGAGTTTTGGCTTCCTGGAAATATTGCTTGGAGCGGACAGCCTGATACTTGGAACGGGTTCCAGTCTGCAACAGGAAATCCAAATTTAACAGCTGTAACTAAAGATCCGACTCAGGATACGGGCGTATTAGGAAGTCTAGCCAAAGCTTTGATATTCTTTGCTGCAGCCACAAAGCAGGAAACAGGTGATTATACAGCGCTTGGTGCAAGAGCGAAAGATGCAGCTGCGCAGCTCCTAGAGGTTGCATGGAATTACAATGATGGCGTCGGCATAGTGACAGAGGAAGATAGAGAAGACTATGACCGTTTCTTTAGAAAAGAAGTGTATTTCCCAAATGGATGGAACGGGACATTTGGTCAAGGAAATCAAATTCCTGGAGCCAGCACCATTCCTTCTGACCCGCAGCGAGGAGGGAATGGGGTCTATACGAGTTTTGCTGATCTTCGTCCGAAGATTAAACAAGATCCAGCATGGTCTTCACTCGAAAGTAAATATCAGTCTTCATTTAATGAAGCTACAGGCAAATGGGAGAATGGCGCACCAGTTTTCACTTATCACCGCTTCTGGTCTCAAGTGGATATGGCCACTGCCTATGCTGAATACCATCGTCTGATCAACTAAGAGGTTAAAAGCAAGCTGCCGGCTTCTGGCCGGCAGTTTGAATAGGTAATATGAATCCAATGAAGATAAGGGTGATTTCACATGGTCAAAGAAAGAAGCTTTCTTCATCATTCATTCAATAGAGGCGAAAATGGGCAGGAAAATCTGATGTGGAAAAAAGAGGCGGATGATCGAATCTCAGAGCATAGACAAAGAGATCTTGTGATCAACGTGACAAACGGCGAAAAAAAGCCAATAGCAGGAATAGAGGTTGAAATAAAGCAAATCAGACATGAATTCGCCTTTGGTTCAGCGATGAATGATCAAGTGTTATTTAATCAACAATATGCTGATTTTTTCGTGAAGCATTTTAATTGGGCTGTTTTTGAAAATGAAGCAAAATGGTATGCGAATGAGCCAGAAAGAGGGAAAATCACCTACGAAAAAGCAGATGCGATGCTGAATTTTGCAGATCGACATCAGCTTCCAGTGAGGGGGCACGCTTTATTTTGGGAGGTAGAGGATGCGAATCCAAGCTGGCTGAGGTCACTGCCGAATCACGAAGTATATGAAGCCATGAAAAAACGGCTTGAGCATGCGGGCAATCACTTTAAGGGAAGGTTCCGGCATTGGGATGTAAACAATGAAATGATGCATGGTTCATTTTTTAAAGATCGCTTTGGGAAAAATATTTGGAAGTGGATGTATGAAGAAACGAAAAAAATTGACCCTCAAGCACTATTGTTTGTGAATGATTATAATGTGATCTCTTATGGTGAACACCATGCCTATAAAGCCCATATCAATGAACTGCGTCAGTTAGGCGCACCTATTGAGGCGATTGGGGTTCAAGGCCATTTTGAAGAACGGGTCGATCCAGTCATTGTCAAAGAGAGGCTCGATGTGCTGGCTGAGCTTGGTCTTCCAATATGGGTCACAGAGTACGATTCTGTTCACCCTGACCCTAATAGAAGAGCGGATAACCTGGAAGCTTTATATCGCGTCGCATTTAGTCATCCAGCCGTAAAAGGAGTGCTGATGTGGGGATTTTGGGCAGGTGCCCATTGGAGAGGTGAACATGCAGCCATCGTGAATTATGATTGGTCTTTAAATGAAGCAGGACGACGTTATGAAAAGCTTCTAAACGAGTGGACGACGCAAAGAGTTGAAAAAACAGATGCTAATGGCCATGTGAAATGTCCAGCATTTCACGGAACATATGAGATTCGAATCGGTAAAGAAAATAAAATGCTCAAACAGCAGACGATTGAACTTGATT
This sequence comes from Bacillus sp. PAMC28571, assembly GCF_014250435.1. Classification (NCBI taxonomy): domain Bacteria; kingdom Bacillati; phylum Bacillota; class Bacilli; order Caryophanales; family Bacillaceae; genus Bacillus; species Bacillus sp. PAMC28571. The sequence continues at coordinate 1,398,563 of NZ_CP060191.1, forward strand.
CAAATGAACAAACACCGTTTCAACTAGACGTAATCCTGCCTCAAGAAGGATAGAGATAGATTGTGAGGAGAATGTAAATGAAAAAGTGGGCTCAAAGAGTGTCTTGCTTCATACTTCTAGCCGCTATATGGTCTGGCTGGTTTTCGCTTACGATGAAGGCTGCCGCTTATGTGCAGACGTCTGGTACACAATTTACACTGAACAATCAACCATTTTACTTCGCCGGCACAAATAATTACTATTTCCATTACAAATCTAAAAAAATGGTAGATGCTGTGTTCGATGATATGAAAGCAATGAATTTAAAGGTCATACGGATTTGGGGCTTTCACGACGGGGCTCCTCAAGAAAACTCAGTCTTACAATCTAGTCCAGGCGTCTATGAAGAATCTGGTTTTCAAAAACTAGATTATGCGATTTATAAAGCAGGACAGGAAGGAATAAAGCTTGTGATCCCACTAGTAAACAATTGGGATGACTTTGGCGGTATGAATCAATATGTGAAGTGGTTCGGGGCAGGATCGCATGATGCCTTCTATACAGATCCTCGTATTCAAAAAGCTTACAAAAATTATGTGCGCTATGTATTAGAAAGAACCAATACGTATACAGGTGTTCAATATAAAGACGATCCAGCTATTATGACTTGGGAATTAGCCAACGAGCCGCGGATGCAGTCAGATCCAACGGGAAATGTACTAGTCAAATGGGCAGATGAAATGAGTACATGGATCAAATCGCTGGATCGTCACCATCTTGTTGCAGTAGGAGATGAAGGATTCTTTCGCATACCAGGACATGAAGATTGGTTTTACGGAGGAGGAGAAGGCGTCGATTGGGACCGTTTAACATCTCTTCCTAATATCGATTATGGAACCTATCATCTGTACCCAGATCACTGGAGCAAGTCTGCTGCCTGGGGAGTGAAATGGATTGAAGACCATATCACCCGCGGGAAGTCAATCGGAAAGCCAGTTGTGCTAGAAGAGTTTGGCTATCAAAATCAATCAGCTCGTCCTGACGTATATCAGAGCTGGCTGTCAGCGGTAGAGCAGCTCGGAGGGGCTGGCAGTCAATTTTGGATTTTAACAAGCATTCAGGACGATGACTCGCTCTATCCAGATTATGACGGTTTCCGCATTATAAAAGGAAGCAGGGAGGCAGCACTTATTAGTGAACATGCGAAAAGAATGAATAAAAAGAATCGATGACGAATGCCTGCTGAATAAGGAACTTCATTTGCATAAAAAAATTGGATATGGTATAGTTTTTATGGAAATGCTAACGATTACCGAGACAAGAGTGGGGAAACCCGCTCTTTTGTATTGAACAGGCAATTTTTGTCTCGACATTATTCATCCGTTTTCTGCTCCCCCTGCTCACATAAAGCAGGGTTTTTATGCAGAATGATTGATAAGAGCGTTTATCGAAAGCACAAGGAGGAAGAGAATGAGCAAAAAAGTAGTGGATGTCGTAAGCGAAATGGTGCAGCCAATTTTAGATGGCTTACAGCTTGAACTCGTTGATGTTGAATTTGTCAAAGAGGGTCAAAACTGGTTCCTTCGCGTGTTTATTGACTCTGATAAAGGTGTCGATATCGAAGAGTGTGCCAAAGTGAGCGAAGCCTTGAGCGAAAAGCTTGATGAGGCAGATCCGATTAGCCAAAACTACTTTCTTGAAGTGTCCTCTCCTGGAGCGGAGCGCCCATTAAAGAAAAAAGCTGATTTTGAAAAAGCACTTGGAAAAAATGTTTTCATGAAAACATATGAACCAATTGATGGTGAAAAAGCATTTGAAGGTGAGCTTACAAGCTTTGATGGTGAGATTGCAACAGTGACAGTGAAGATCAAGACAAGAAAGAAAGAGATCAATATTCCATACGAAAAAATAGCTAACGCAAGATTAGCAGTTTCGTTCAATTAACCTTTTCATTGATATAAGGGGGAACCATAAAAATGAGTAGTGAGTTGTTAGATGCCCTGACTGTTCTTGAGAAAGAGAAGGGTATTAGTAAAGAAATTATCATTGAAGCGATAGAAGCTGCACTCATTTCTGCATATAAGCGTAATTTTAATCAAGCACAAAATGTTCGTGTTGATTTAAACCGCGAAACGGGAACGATTCGCGTGTTCGCAAGAAAAGATGTTGTAGATGAAGTGTATGATTCTCGCCTTGAAATCTCTGTAGATGATGCAGCCAATATTAACCCGAATTACATGGTTGGTGACGTCGTTGAGATTGAAGTCACACCAAAAGACTTCGGACGCATTGCAGCTCAGACAGCGAAACAAGTTGTGACGCAGCGAGTGAGAGAAGCAGAGCGTGGTGTGATCTACACTGAGTTCATCGACCGCGAGGAAGACATTATGACGGGAATCGTTCAGCGGATTGACAGTAAATTCATTTACGTGTCACTTGGCAAAATCGAAGCTCTTCTTCCTGTCAATGAACAAATGCCAAATGAAGAATACAAACCACATGACCGCATTAAAGTGTTCATTACAAAAGTAGAAAAAACAACAAAAGGACCACAAATTTATGTGTCTAGAACACATCCAGGTCTTTTAAAGCGTTTATTTGAAATTGAAGTACCAGAAATTTATGATGGTACTGTAGAGCTTAAATCGGTTGCTAGAGAAGCTGGGGACCGTTCTAAAATATCTGTTCGTACAGATGATCCTGATGTTGATCCAGTTGGCTCCTGTGTTGGACCAAAAGGTCAGCGTGTACAAGCAATTGTCAATGAGCTAAAAGGCGAAAAAATTGACATTGTCCATTGGTCTAATGACCCGGTTGAATTTGTTGCCAATGCGCTCAGTCCATCAAAAGTACTTGATGTCATTGTGAATGAAGAAGACAAGGCGACAACAGTCATTGTCCCTGATTATCAGCTGTCATTAGCAATTGGTAAAAGAGGTCAAAATGCCCGCCTTGCAGCGAAGCTGACTAGCTGGAAAATCGACATTAAAAGCGAAACAGATGCAAGGGAACTCGGTATTTTCCCAAGAACTGAAGACTCTGAATCTCTTTTCTTAGAGGCTGAACCAGTAGCTGAGGAATCTGACGAATAAGAGGTGATATTAAAGGTGAAAAGCCGAAAAAAAATCCCGCTTAGAAAATGCGTCGTGACGGGAGAAATGAAACCAAAGAAAGAACTGATCCGTGTTGTTCGTTCTAAAGAAGGAGAAGTGTCTGTTGACGCTACCGGAAAAATGAACGGACGCGGAGCTTACCTTTCTCTCGATAAAGAAACCATTCTTGCGGCAAAGAACAAACGCAGTTTACAGCAGCAATTTCAGACACAGATTGACGAACACATATTTGAAGAATTACTAGAACTAGCTGAAAAGGTGAAAAAACCTAATGAATGAATCTGAATGGTATCCTTTGCTTGGTCTAGCAAATCGAGCTCGTAAAGTCGTGTCAGGAGAAGATCTGGTGATCAAAGAAATTAGACATGCGCGTGCTAAGCTGGTTCTTCTTGCAGCAGATGCCTCATCTAACACAGAGAAAAAGGTATCTGACAAATGCAAATTTTATAATGTTCCGGTTAGAAAAGTTGAAGACCGTTCCGTTCTCGGACGTTCTATTGGGAAAGAAGCTCGCGTAGTTGTCGCTGTCACTGACCAAGGCTTCGCTAAGAAGCTCATAAGCTTGCTCGATTAATTTATTTGGGGGTGAACGAATGGCTAAAGTGAGAGTATATGAATACGCAAAAGCCATAGATGTTTCAAGTAAAGATATTATAGCAGCGCTTAAGGATATGAACGTGGAAGTGAACAACCACATGGCGACGCTTGAAGACGACACTGTGAAAAAGCTAGACGCTATCTATAAAAAAGCCAAAGCAAAAGAGACAGCTAACGAGAAACCCGCAGAACAAAAAAAACAATCATCTAACAAAAACAATGATAGAAAGAAGAATGACGTGCAGAATAATCAATTTAATAAAAACAAAAAAAACAACAACCAAAATAAAAACAAAAATAAACGCGGTGGAAATAACAAATCGCAGCATCAGCAAGCTAGACCTGTGAAGCCTAAAAAAGAGCTTCCTGAAAAAATTGAATTTACAAATTCAATGACTGTCGGCCAGCTGGCTGATGAGCTTGGAAAAGAAACAGCTGAAATCATCAAAAAGCTGATGATGCTTGGTGTCATGGCAACGATCAACCAAGAACTTGATAAAGATACAGTTGAATTAATCGCTTCTGAATATGGTGTTCCAGTAGAGGAAGTCATTATTTTAGAAGAAACTGAACTTGAAAAGTATGAAGTTGAAGATAAAGAAGAAGATATGCAAGTACGCCCTCCAGTTGTAACGATCATGGGACACGTTGACCACGGGAAAACAACTCTTCTTGACAGCATTCGTAAGACAAAAGTCGTCGAAGGCGAAGCAGGTGGAATCACGCAGCATATCGGTGCATACCAAATTGAAGAAAACGGCAAAAAAATTACGTTCCTTGATACACCTGGACACGCAGCATTTACAACGATGCGTGCACGTGGTGCCGAAGTAACGGATACGACAATTCTAGTCGTTGCAGCAGATGATGGTGTCATGCCTCAAACAATTGAAGCGATTAACCATGCGAAAGCGGCAGAAGTGCCAATCATTGTCGCTGTTAACAAAATTGACAAACCAACAGCGAACCCTGACCGCGTGATGCAGGAATTAACTGAGCATGGTCTTGTACCAGAAGCTTGGGGCGGCGAAACCATTTTCGTTCCACTATCTGCGAAAACAGGTGAAGGCATTGACGAATTGATCGAAATGATCCTTCTTGTCAGCGAAGTAGCAGAACTGAAAGCCAACCCTAATCGTGCGGCAAAAGGGACTGTCATCGAGGCTGAGCTTGATAAAGGAAGAGGTTCTGTTGCAACCCTTCTTGTTCAAACAGGTACACTTCATGTAGGTGACCCAATCGTTGTCGGAAATACATTTGGCCGTGTACGTGCAATGGTCAATGACATCGGCCGCCGCGTGAAAACAGCAGGACCATCTACACCTGTTGAAATCACTGGTTTAAACGATGTACCGAATGCAGGGGATCAGTTCCTCGTATTCAAAGATGAAAAAACAGCTCGTCAAGTCGGTGAGGCGCGTGCTTCTAAACAGCTGGATGAACAGCGTTCAGATAAAGCAAAATTATCTCTAGACGACCTATTTGAGCAAATCAAACAAGGTGACGTAAAAGATATCAACTTGATCGTGAAAGCAGACGTACAAGGCTCTGCTGAAGCATTAACAGCAGCTCTTCAAAAAATTGAAGTCGAAGGCGTAAAAGTGAAAATCATCCATACGGGTGTTGGAGCGATTACAGAATCAGACATCATTTTAGCAAGTGCTTCTAATGCCATCGTGATTGGCTTTAACGTACGTCCTGATGGAAATGCGAAGAGCACAGCTGAGACTGAGAACGTTGATATCCGCTTGCACCGCATTATCTATAAAGTCATCGATGAAATTGAAGCTGCGATGAAAGGAATGCTTGACCCTGAATATGAAGAAAAAGTCATCGGTCAAGTTGAAGTCCGTCAAACGTTCAAAGTATCTAAAATCGGTACAATTGCTGGCGGTTATGTAACTGAAGGAACGATTACAAGAGATAGCGGAATCCGCTTAATCCGTGACGGCGTCGTTATTTTTGAAGGCGAAGTTGACGTGTTAAAACGATTTAAAGATGATGTGAAAGAAGTTTCACAAGGCTATGAATGTGGTATTACCATTAAGAAATACAATGATATCCGTGAAGGTGATGTCATGGAATCATTCGTTATGCAAGAAATCGAAAGAAAATGATCGGTTATACCGAATGTGAGTGCATGATCTATGATGCATCCTCACTGAAGGAAAAACGTGCGGTTCTTCAGCGGATATTGACAAGAACGCGTCATAAATTCAATGTAACCATTGCTGAAATGGATTACCAGGATACATGGCAGCGTACATCAATCGGAATCGCCGTGATTTCCTCATCTCGGGTTCAAGTGGAAAAGGAGCTTCAGCGTGTATTAAGCTTTATCGATTCTTTTCCTGAAATTGAACGAACGATCACGAAAACTGAGTGGTTTTAATTAGAGGTGATAAGATCATGAGTATGAGAGCAACCCGTGTGGGTGAGCAAATGAAAAAAGAATTGGGCGACATCTTAGGCAGAAAGCTAAAAGATCCAAGAATCGGCTTTTTGACTGTAACTGATGTCGAAGTATCCGGTGATTTGCAAATTGCCAAAGTCTACATTTCTGTTCTTGGCGACGAGAAGAAAAGAGAGGAAACCTTAAAAGGTCTTGCAAAGGCTAAAGGGTACATCCGCTCTGAAATTGGCAATCGAATCAGACTTCGCAAAACACCAGAACTGCACTTTGAATTCGACGAATCTGTAGATTACGGAAATCGAATTGAAAGCCTGATTGCTGAATTAAACACAAAAGATCACGAATAAGACGTTGAAATAAGGATAGGCGATGATCGTCTGTCCTTTTTCATCGTTTATGAAAGGAGAGAACGCAGATGATAAATGGTGTTCTTTTATTACATAAAGAAAGAGGCATGACCTCACACGACTGTGTGTTTAAAGTAAGAAAAATTTTGCACACAAAAAAAGTCGGCCATACAGGCACCCTCGACCCAGAGGTTTCAGGTGTTCTCCCTATTTGTATCGGAAGAGCAACGAAGATTGTAGAATACTTAACAGATAAATCGAAAACGTATGATGCAGAAATCACGATTGGCTTTTCTACAACAACAGAAGACCAAACAGGTGAGATCGTAGAAGAAAAAAAGGTGGAAAAACCGATCTCAGAAAAAGAAATTGATGAGGCGCTGAAGCAGTTTGAAGGAACCATTAAACAAATTCCTCCCATGTTTTCTGCTGTGAAAATTGGCGGGAAAAAGCTCTATGAATATGCAAGAGAAGGCATTGAAATTGAGCGGCCGAGCCGAGAAATTACTATTCACCGTATCGAGCGGACTACACCTGTCACATATGAGGATGGTAGCGTGTCATTTAGGTTTACCGTTCTATGTTCAAAGGGAACATATGTGAGGACCTTAGCGGTTGATATCGGGAAGAAACTAGGGTTTCCAGCCCACATGTCACATCTCATTCGTACAGGGTCTGGTGATTTTACACTTGATGAATGTATCACGCTGGATGAGCTGCGAGATATAAGCGAGGAAGGAACTGTAGATGAGCACCTTGTCCCGATCGAGCGTGCGCTCAATCATTTGCCGAAATGGGAGATAAATGATACATTAGCAAGTAAAGTGGAAAACGGTGCAGTCCTGCCAATGCCTGATGAATTTGCTCATTTCGCAGAGTCGGATCGTGTCGCTGTATTTGCTCCTTCAGGCCGTTGTCTGGCGATTTATAAAAAGCACCCGACCAAACAGAACCTGATGAAGCCGGCGAAGATCTTATCTCAGGACAAGCAATCTTAAAGAAAAGGTGACATCTCGTGAAGACTATACATATTTCACACCCACATACATTGAATCAAAAGGATCAAGTCCCGTCTGTCATGGCTTTAGGGTACTTTGACGGTGTTCACCTTGGGCATCAAAAAGTCATTGACAAAGCGAAAAGCATTGCGGAAAAAGAAGGATTGGCCTTAGCAGTCATGACCTTTCATCCGCATCCATCTCATGTTTTGCAAAAGGCACGGGAACCAAAAGACTTAATTACACCGCTTGAGGATAAAATTGATTTTATCGAACAGCTGGGCGCTGACTATTTATACATCGTACAATTCAGCGAGAGTTTTGCAGCTCTATCTCCTCAAGAGTTTGTGGATCAATATTTGGATGAATTGAATGTGAAGCACGCAGTAGCGGGGTTTGATTTTACGTTTGGCCGTTTTGGTGCAGGCACAATGGAAACGTTCGACGAATACGGAAAAGGCCGTATCAATGCAACCATCGTACCTAAGCTGTCTAATCAAGACCGAAAAGTCAGCTCCACTCTCATCCGTTCCGCATTAAAAAATGGGGATGTTGAATATGTGAGCGAGCTTTTAGGAAAACCTTATCAGCTTCGCGGCATTGTCATCCATGGAGACAAACGCGGACGGACGATCGGGTTTCCGACAGCTAATGTCGGCTTATCTGCTGAATACATTATTCCGCCAACAGGGGTATATGCAGTAAGAGCAGAAGTAAAAGGTAAAGTATATGACGGTGTTTGTAATGTCGGCTATAAACCAACATTTTATGAAAAACGTCCTGATCAGCCTGCCATTGAAGTAAACCTCTTTGATTTTAACGAAGAAATATATGGCCAGCCGATTAAATTACAATGGTTCAAGCGCATTCGCAGTGAACGAAAATTTAACGGAATTCAGGAGCTGACGGCTCAAATCAGTCAAGATAAAGAAGAAGCGATTCAGTTTTTTCAAGATCAGCAAAAGCAAACAAAAAAATCATAGAAAAACTGCTCTACCATTTGCAAATTTAGCATATTTTTAGTATGATTATTCCTGTAGCTTTAAAACCACTTACTTGGCAGGCCGACTTCACCGACGGCTGCGAGGTAGATGGGGCTAACATGATTTGGAGGTGAAACAGGATGGCAATTACTCAAGAGCGTAAAACGCAATTAATTAATGAGTTCAAAACACACGAATCTGATACTGGATCTCCAGAAGTTCAGATCGCTGTCCTAACAGAATCAATTAACAACTTGAACGAGCATTTACGTACTCATAAGAAAGATCACCACTCACGTCGCGGTCTTTTGAAAATGGTAGGTAGACGTCGTAATCTTCTTACGTATCTACGTAATAAAGACGTAACTCGTTACCGTGAGTTAATTAACAAACTAGGCTTACGTCGATAATCGTAAAAAGCGGGAGGATTCCCGCTTTTTTATCGTATAATCACTAATATTTTATGGTTAAAATGTTGAAAGAATGGCAAATACCCTTCTACATACAGCTTTCACATTGATATGTGAAAATCATTTTGTTCATAATAAGAACTAACTAAAATTTTACGATAAGAGAGGAGTTTATCTCAGAATGGGACAAGAGAAACATGTCTTCACCATAGACTGGGCTGGACGTCAACTGACAGTTGAAACTGGCCAGCTTGCAAAGCAAGCAAACGGAGCGGTCCTCGTACGCTACGGAGATACGGCTGTGCTTAGCTCAGCAACAGCTTCTAAAGAACCAAAACCACTTGATTTCTTCCCGCTCACTGTGAACTACGAAGAAAGACTATACGCAGTAGGTAAAATTCCTGGCGGCTTCATTAAAAGAGAAGGCCGTCCAAGTGAAAAGGCTATCCTTGCGAGCCGCTTAATTGACAGACCAATTCGTCCGCTGTTTGCAGATGGATTTAGAAACGAAGTACAAGTCATTAGTATCGTCATGAGTGTGGATCAAGATTGTTCATCTGAAATGGCTGCAATGTTTGGCTCATCTTTAGCTTTATGTGTGTCTGACATTCCATTTGAGGGACCAATCGCCGGCGTTACAGTAGGACGAGTGGATGGAAAGCTGATCATTAACCCAAATGTGGAGCAGCTTGAACAAAGTGACATCAATCTTGTGGTTGCCGGAACAAAAGATGCGATCAACATGGTAGAAGCTGGTGCTGATGAAGTACCGGAAGAGACAATGCTTGAAGCGATCATGTACGGTCACCAAGAGATTAAACGCTTAATCGAATTCCAAGAAGAAATTGTGAAGGCAGTCGGTAAAGAAAAAATCGATATTCCTTTATATGAAGTAGATCAAACGTTAGCAGACGAAGTAAAAGCACTTGCTGAAGCTGACCTGCTGAAAGCGATTCAAGTACATGAGAAGCATGCGCGTGAGGATGCAATCAGTGCTGTGAAAAAAGCTGTAGTTGAGAAGTTTGAAGCAGAAGAACGTGACGAAGCAACGATTAAACAAGCAAAAGATGTATTAAACAAGCTTGTCAAAAACGAAGTTCGCCGTCTGATCACTGAAGAGAAAGTACGTCCAGATGGACGCGGCGTAGATCAAATCCGTCCACTTTCTTCAGAAGTAGGACTTCTGCCAAGAACGCACGGTTCAGGCCTATTTACAAGAGGACAAACACAGGCCCTCAGTATTTGTACATTAGGTGCACTTGGCGATGTGCAAATTCTTGATGGTCTAGGTGTTGAAGAATCAAAACGCTTCATGCACCATTACAACTTCCCGCAATTCAGTGTTGGTGAGACAGGTCCAATGCGCGGTCCAGGCCGTCGTGAGATCGGACATGGTGCACTAGGTGAACGTGCACTAGAACCAGTCATTCCATCCGAAAAAGATTTCCCTTATACGGTTCGCCTCGTTTCAGAGGTATTAGAATCTAACGGATCTACTTCACAAGCAAGTATCTGCGCAAGCACACTTGCGATGATGGATGCGGGTGTTCCAATTAAAGCACCAGTTGCAGGGATTGCAATGGGACTTGTGAAATCTGGGGAATACTACACAGTGCTGACAGACATTCAAGGAATGGAAGATGCACTTGGAGATATGGACTTTAAAGTGGCAGGTACATCAAAAGGTGTCACAGCCCTTCAAATGGACATCAAAATCGATGGCTTGTCAAAAGACATCTTAGAAGAGGCTCTTCAACAAGCGAAAAAAGGAAGAATGGAAATCTTAGACAGCATGCTGTCAACGATTCCTGCTTCTAGAGGAGAATTGTCTCGTTATGCACCAAAAATCTTAACGATGACAATCAATCCGGATAAAATTCGCGATGTCATTGGACCAAGCGGTAAACAAATCAATAAAATTATTGAAGATACCGGTGTGAAAATCGATATTGAACAAGATGGTACAATCTTTATTTCTTCTACAGAAGAAGATATGAACCAAAAAGCGAAGAAAATCATTGAAGATCTTGTGAGAGAAGTTGAAGTAGGACAGCTTTACTTAGGTAAAGTCAAACGCATTGAAAAATTCGGTGCCTTCCTTGAAATCTTCAGTGGAAAAGATGGACTTGTTCATATTTCTGAGCTTGCGCTTGAGCGTGTGGGCAAAGTAGAAGATGTCGTGAAACTTGGCGATGAATTACTTGTCAAAGTCACTGAAATCGATAAACAAGGCCGTGTGAACCTTTCTCGGAAAGCTGTTTTACGTGAAGAAAAGGAAAAAGAAGAAAAGCAGTCTTAATGAGATCAAATAAAATGTGTTAGAAGCCAGGTATCCGTGCCAGGCTTCTTTCTTTTCTTGCGCTAACAATAGTTCTAGCTTGTTTCTCCCCGTCATAATTTGTGGTAAAGGGGAGGGACAACCATTGAAAAAAACGTTACCATTCATTGTGTTTGTATTTTTACTGCTCGTGTCATATCAAACGATGAAGCAGCCGGCTGCTGTTACATATATTGAATCAATGAAAGAGCATGCCGAGGTTGCATCTGTTTCAAAAGATATTTTATTTCAGGAAATTGAATCGAAGTCTTCTGACTATGAAGTAAAGGCGCAAAATGCTAAGATTGATAAAGTGTGGAAAAAGATGCCTGGCTTAAATGGACAGACAGTTGATATCGATGCCTCTTATGAAAAAATGAAGAAACAGGGGTCATTCGATGAAAAGCTGCTTGTTTTTAATGAAACAAAACCATCTATTCATTTACATGAGCTTGGTGCAGAGCCCATTTATAAGGGACATCCAGATAAAAAAATGAATGCATTCCTCATCAACGTAGCTTGGGGTGACGAGCATTTAATCAACATGTTAAAGACGCTGGAAAAGCATCAAGTCAAGGCGACCTTTTTCTTAGAAGGCAAATGGGTGAAAAATAGCACAGAGCTTGCTAAAAAAATCGTGGCAGATGGTCATGAAATTGGAAATCATTCATACAATCACCCAGATATGCGCACACTGACAAGAGAACGAGCATTAGAGCAGATAACGAAAACAAATCGCCAAATTGAAGAATCCCTTGGGAAGAAACCAAAATGGTTTGCGCCTCCAAGCGGCAGCTTTAAAGAAGAAACAGTCAAGCTTGCCAAACAAGAAGGCATGGAAACCATTATGTGGACAGTAGACACCATCGACTGGCAAAAACCATCCCCGGCTATTTTACAAAAGCGGGTGCTTGGGAAAATTCACAATGGGGCGATGATATTAATGCATCCAACAGATGCAACAGCGAAAAGTCTTGACGCACTTATCACTCAAATCAAGGAAAGAGGATATGAATTAGGGACGGTTTCTGACCTCCTAAGTGAAAAAAGACATCCGTGATGCGATCTGTTTGTTGAATAGGAGGAGCAAAACTTGGTCAAAACGTATACATGCCAAAACGGAGTAAGAATTGTACTCGAAAACAATCCCACTGTAAGGTCTGTCGCAATTGGCGTTTGGATTGGAACAGGCTCTAGACATGAGACACCTGAAATTAATGGGATCTCACACTTTTTAGAGCATATGTTCTTTAAAGGGACAAAGACAAGATCTGCACGTGATATCGCAGAATCCTTTGACCGCATTGGTGGTCAAGTGAATGCCTTTACATCAAAAGAATACACTTGCTACTATGCGAAGGTGCTTGATTCACATGCTGGCTACGCCCTCGATGTATTAAGCGACATGTTCTTTCATTCTGCTTTTGATGAAGAAGAGCTGAAAAAAGAAAAAAATGTGGTGTACGAAGAAATTAAAATGTATGAGGATACTCCTGATGACATCGTTCATGATTTATTAAGCAAAGCCATTTATGGTGATCATTCATTAGGATATCCGATTTTAGGAACAGAGGAAACACTCTCTACCTTTAACGGAGACTCACTTAGAAAATATATGGATGAATTCTACACACCGGACCGCGTCGTAATCTCTGTTGCAGGGAACGTAGATGAGACCTTTATTCGTGAGGTTGAAAAGCTGTTCGGTTCTTATGAAGGAAAAGGGAAAAAGCAGCCTGTAGAAGCTCCAGCATTTCATTATGACAAGCTCACACGCAAAAAGGAAACGGAACAAGCGCACCTATGCCTTGGCTTTAATGGTCTTCCAGCTGGAGATAAGGGCATCTATGACTTAATCGTCTTAAATAATGTTCTTGGCGGAAGCATGAGCAGCCGATTATTCCAAGATGTAAGAGAGGACAAAGGACTTGCTTATTCCGTCTTCAGCTATCACAGTTCATTTGCAGATAATGGAATGCTGACGATTTATGGCGGGACTGGAGCCAAGCAGCTAAACCTGCTCTCTGAGACCATCTTACAAACATTAGACGTCTTAAAGCGTGAGGGAATCACGCAGAAAGAACTAGAGAACTCTAAGGAGCAAATGAAAGGCAACCTTATGCTCAGCCTTGAAAGCACAAACAGCAAAATGAGCCGAAACGGTAAAAATGAACTGCTCCTTGGCAAACATCGGACACTCGATGAAATTATTGATGAAATCAACAGCGTCACATTAGATGGCGTAAATAACTTATCTAAACGCATCTTTACAGAAGATTATGCGCTCTCGCTTATTAGTCCGACGGGTGATCAGCCATCATAATGTAAACAACACGGCAGACTCAAAAAAGTCTGCCGTTTTATTGTAGGTAAAGAAGAAAGGGGTTCTGCTTTCATGGAACATGAAAAGCTGAAACAGCTCTCTCCACTTCTGACACAAGCTATTTCTTTCCAAGCCATGACATCTGGTTTTTCGGGAGATCGCACCTTTTTGGTTACAATATCATCTAGTGAAAAGCTGGTGCTTAAGTTATCAGACATTCAAACGTATTCGCGCTATAAAAGAAAAGCATCATTTCAGCGGAAGTTAAAAGATCGAGGGATTCTTTGTTCTGAAGTGATTGAGATTGGAATGAGTGCTGAACTAAACTGTACCTATCGTATTTTCTCCTTTATCGAAGGCGAGAATGCTAGAGACTCCATCCATCTACTTACAAATGAAGAGCAGTATGAAATCGGGAGGCGGGCAGCCAGAGAGCTAAGTTTGATGCATACATGCCGTGCACCTTCTCATGTTCGTCCGTGGGATGAGAAAGTCATGGCAAAACATGAACGGTATGTACATGCCTATCAATCAAGTGGCGTGACGTTTTCCAATGATCAGTTTGTATTAGATTTTATCAAGTCGAATGTTGATGCGGTAAAAGAGAGGCCTAACCAGTTCCAGCATGATGATTTTCATTTAGGGAATATCATCATACAAGGTAATCAATATGCCGGTGTGATTGATTTCGATCAATCCGACTGGGGCGACCCGGTTCATGACTTTTATAAATTGTCCTTATTTAGTCGAGAAAGCAGCATTCCGTTCTCAGCTGGACAACTGGATCAATACGTGAGTACGCAGTCCACTAACGATTTTTGGCTTCTTTTTTCCATCTATACAGCAATGAGCTGCTTTTCATCTATCATCTGGACGCTTTCCTATGATCCGGGACATGTAAAAGACATGGTGAAACGAGTGGAGAGAATGCTAAAAGATCATAATTGCTTTCATCAACTTAAGCCTGTTTGGTATACCAACTCACATCATACATAACTTGAAAAGAGCAGGACGGTCTATTTCTTTCTTTTGCTGCATATATGATACGGAAGGGGAGTGATGCGATTTTGAGGCTGAGTGAACTGTCAGGAAAAGAGATCGTCGATATTAAAAGAGCGGAGCGGCTGGGCGTGCTTGGACAAACCGACCTTGAAATCAATGAACAGGACGGTCAAATTACAGCACTCATTATACCTTCCGTGAAGTGGTTTGGCTTTCGAAAACAAGGAAATGACATCCGCGTCCCGTGGAATCACATTCAAAAAATAGGATCAGATATGATCATTCTCGATGTGCCTGAAGAACTTCAGCCGCACGTAGAAAAAGAGCACCCATAATAATGGGTGCTCTTTTTCTTTTCTCTCTCTGATTCGTTCACAGGCTGAATCCTCTCCTCATATGCTGAAAGGGAGATTCAGAAAATATTACAGACTTTTTTAAATAAAGAAGGTGAACGGTCAGTATGTTGAGCGGTTTAACGGTTGCGGTGATCGGGGGAGATGCAAGACAGCTTGAAATTATTCGCAAGTTGTCACAGCAGCATGCCAAAGTATTTTTGGTTGGATTTGACCAGCTGGATCATGGATTTATCGGTGCTGAAAAGCTGAAAATGTCTGAACTTCCATTCGAACAAGTAGACAGTATGATCCTGCCAGTATCTGGGACAACGGATGAAGGTGCTGTTGCTACCGTTTTTTCAAACGAGCAGGTCTTGCTGGAAGCTAAATATTTAGAAAGAACCCCAGCCCATTGTATCTTGTACTCAGGTATTTCAAATACGTACTTAGACAATCTGGCAAAGCAGGTGAACCGGAAGCTTGTGAAGCTGTTTGAGCGAGATGATATTGCCATATATAACTCTATTCCAACAGTTGAAGGAATTATCATGATGGCCATTCAGCAAACGGACTATACGATTCACGGGTCTCATGTCGCTGTTCTCGGACTTGGAAGAACAGGACTCACCATTGCCCGCACATTTCGGGCACTAGGGGCAGACGTAAAAGTAGGGGCGGCAGACACAGCACATTTAGCGCGGGCATTTGAGATGGGGCTTAATCCATTTTCAATGGACCAGTTAAAAGAAGAAGTAACGGATGTTGATATTATCATCAATACCATTCCAAGTCTTGTATTAGATTCATCTGTCATCGTCAGCATGACACCAAAGACACTCATTTTGGATATCGCCTCACGCCCAGGCGGAACAGACTTTGACTTTGCACAAAAGCACGGAGTGAAGGCACTTCTTGCACCAGGACTCCCGGGGATTGTTGCACCAAAAACAGCAGGACAAATCATTGCAAAAGTGCTTTCCGGGCTTTTATGTGAACTTGCGGAGGAAAAAAGGGGGATGAGATCATGACAACATTAAAAGGGAAAAGAATCGGCTTTGGTTTAACAGGTTCCCACTGTACGTATGAAGCTGTTTTTCCGCAAATCGAATCGCTTGTAAAAGAAGGGGCAGAGGTGCGTCCAGTGGTGTCGTACACGGTGCAGAGCACGAATACGAGATTTGGAGATGGAGCCGAGTGGATCGAGCGGATTGAGAAGCTGACTGGATTTCAAGCGATTGACTCAATCGTGAAAGCAGAGCCGCTCGGACCTAAGCTGCCGCTTGATTGTATGGTCATTGCTCCTTTAACTGGTAACTCGATGGCGAAATTTGCAAATGCCATGACAGACAGTCCTGTTTTAATGGCTGCTAAAGCAACCATACGGAATCATCGACCAGTCGTTTTAGGTATCTCAACAAATGATGCGTTAGGTTTAAATGGTACAAATCTGATGAGGCTGATGTCGACAAAGAATATTTTCTTTATTCCGTTTGGTCAGGATGATCCATTCAAAAAACCGACCTCGATGGTCGCGAACATGGATCTGCTATCTCAAACAGTAGAAGAGGCACTCCAGCATAGACAAATTCAGCCAATTTTAATTGGACCAAACGAATAATAGATTCACTAGAAAATCATGAAAGATTCAAAAAAGATGCTTCAAGCCTTGCTTTTCTATGGTAAAATAAAATGTAAAAAGTCATAGGATGGCCATCCGAAAGAAAAGAATCATGGATGGGTCGGAAGGAGTTTTACTGATGGGAAGAGGATTGCATGTAGCTGTAGTTGGAGCGACTGGAGCTGTCGGTCAACAAATGTTAAAAACACTAGCTGACAGAGATTTTGAAATGGATACACTTACTCTACTATCCTCAAAACGTTCTGCTGGAACAAAAGTGACATTCAGAGGTCAAGAGTACACTGTTCAGGAAGCAACACCTGAAAGCTTTGAAGGAGTGAACATCGCATTATTCAGTGCTGGAGGAAATGTTTCTAAAGCGCTGGCTCCTGAAGCAGTCAAACGAGGTGCGATTGTTGTTGACAACACAAGTGCTTTTCGTATGGACGAAAACATCCCTCTTGTCGTACCAGAGGTAAACGAAAAAGATTTGCATGATCATCAAGGGATCATTGCAAACCCTAACTGTTCAACGATTCAAATGGTAGCGGCATTAGAACCGCTTCGTCAGGCATATGGAATGAAAAAAGTCATTGTCTCTACGTATCAAGCAGTATCAGGTGCGGGACATGAAGCCATTGACGAACTATACAGCCAATCACAAGCCATTTTAAATAAAGAGGATGTAACACCAGAAGTCATGCCTTATCAAATTGCATTTAATGCGATCCCGCAAATTGATAAATTCCAAGACAACGGTTATACATTCGAAGAAATGAAAATGATCAACGAAACGAAAAAAATCATGCATATGCCTGAGCTGGAAGTAGCGGCAACATGCGTAAGGCTTCCAATTGAAACAGGCCATTCAGAATCTGTCTACGTCGAACTAGAATCAAATGATGCAACAGTGGAAGACCTCAAATCAATTCTAAAAGATGCACCAGGAATTACGCTGCAAGATGATCCGTCTCAGCAAATTTATCCAATGCCTGCAGATGCTGTTGGGAAAAACGACGTATTTGTCGGCCGCATTCGGAAAGATTTGGACCGTCCAAACGGGTTCCATATGTGGATTGTATCTGATAACCTGCTTAAAGGCGCTGCATGGAACTCAGTTCAAATTGCAGAAAGCTTAAAAGCATTAAAATTAGTTTAACATTCAATGGATGATGAGGACGAACAGAAGAGAGTTAGGCATCTTTCGCCTGCTCTCTTCTGTTACGTCAGAATGAACTTGGAGTGAAAACAGTGAAAATAATTGTCCAAAAATTTGGCGGTACATCTGTCAAAGATGATCAAGGTAGAAAAAGGGCACTTGCACATATCTTATCTGCAAAAGAGAAAGGCTATAAGTCGGTTGTTGTCGTTTCTGCAATGGGACGAAAAGGTGATCCCTATGCGACAGATACGCTGCTTGGTCTGCTTTACGGCAGCGCGCAGCATATGACAAATCGAGAAAAAGACTTGCTTGTTTCCTGCGGAGAGAATATCTCAGCTGTTGTGTTTTCAAGTATGCTGAATGAAAATGGGCTAAAGGCTGTAGCGATGACTGGAGCTCAGGCGGGCTTTGTGACAGATAAGGAGCATACAAGTGCGAAAATTATTGACATGAAGTGCGAACGTCTTGAGGCAGCACTCTCTGAACATGATGTTGTCGTTGTCGCTGGGTTCCAGGGAGCTGCGAAAAATGGAGACGTGACAACAATCGGACGAGGTGGCAGTGATACGTCCGCTGCTGCTTTAGGCGCTGCATTGCAGGCAGACTTTATTGATATTTTTACAGATGTAGAAGGCGTTATGACAGCAGACCCCCGCATTGTTGAAAATGCAAAACCGCTGAGAGTCGTGACATATACGGAAATTTGCAACCTCGCATATCAAGGGGCAAAAGTCATTCACCCGCGAGCTGTCGAAATTGCGATGCAGGCAAAAGTACCAATGAGGGTCCGTTCAACATACTCTGATGATGAGGGCACACTCGTTACATCACACTACTCCGATAAAATGAGCCATGATGTGTATGACCGCCTCATTACGGGTATTGCACATGTCAATGATGTGACACAAATCAAAGTCCCTGCAAAAGAAGGTCAGTACAGCGTACAAACAGAGGTCTTCAAAGCAATGGCAAACGCACAAATCAGTGTCGACTTCTTCAACATCACACCGAGTGAAATTGTGTATACAGTGACAGGTGCAATGACTGAAAAGGCAACGTCGATCCTAAAAGATCTTGGCTATACACCAATTGTGACAACAAATTGTGCGAAAGTATCAGCTGTTGGCGCAGGCATTATGGGTGTACCAGGTGTCACATCGAAAATTGTAACGGCTCTATCCGAGCAAAACATTCCGATTTTACAATCGGCTGACAGTCATACGACCATTTGGGTGTTAGTGAATGAAGAAAACATGAGAGCGGCTGTCAATGCCCTGCACGAAGTGTTTGAACTTTCAAGATAAATGTGATTGAATCATGATGAGGTGAAAAAAATGAATTTCGGAAATATCGCAACAGCTATGATTACACCTTTTGATAAAAAGGGCAACATCGATTTCCAAAAGCTATCAATTCTCATTGATTACTTGTTAAAAAACGGCAGTGACTCCTTAGTCGTTGCAGGGACAACAGGCGAATCGCCAACTTTATCGAATGAAGAAAAAGTCGCTCTTTTTCAGCAATCGGTCAAATTAGCAAATGGTCGTTGTAAAATCATTGCAGGAACAGGCAGTAATAATACAAATGCGTCTATCAAACTAACGAAAAAAGCAGAAGAAGCGGGCGTTGATGCAGTGATGCTTGTCGTACCTTATTACAACAAGCCATCACAGGAAGGCATGTATGCACACTTTAAAGCCATTGCCGAGTCTACATCTCTTCCTGTCATGCTTTACAATGTACCAGGAAGAACGGCAGCTTCATTAGCACCAGAAACAACGATTAAGCTTGCGCAAATACCTAACATTGTTGCCATTAAAGAAGCAAGCGGCGATCTTGATGCTATGACAAAAATCATTGCAGAGACGCCAGAAGATTTCGACGTATATTCAGGGGACGACAGCTTAACACTTCCGGCTGTATCTGTTGGTGCAAAAGGAGTTGTCTCGGTTGCGTCTCATATCGTAGGACTGGATATGCAGCAAATGCTGAAAAGCTATGCTTCAGGCCAAACAGCGAATGCAGCATTGATCCACCAAAAGCTGCTTCCAATCATGAAACAGCTTTTCTCAGCACCAAATCCAACGCCTGTCAAAACAGCCCTTCAGCTGAAAGGACTAGACGTCGGATCTGTTCGACTTCCGCTTTTGCCTTTGTCAGAAGAAGAGAGACTGGATTTAAGCAGCGTTTTAAACAGCTGATCAAAACAAAAGATTTCGTAAGCGGTCATTCTCAGATGTCCCTGAGTATGACCGTTTTTTATACATAAACACTTTCTTAAAATGTGACTTCATCTTGTTTTCTAAAATTAGATTCAGTTATAATAGCATTAAGCGATGATGGACGGGCTTGAGACTAGGAGGATAAGAATTTTGAAAAAGAAAAATACAGAGAACGTAAGAATTATTGCACTCGGAGGCGTTGGAGAAATCGGAAAAAACCTATATGTCATTGAGATTGATTCGGACATATATGTAGTAGATGCAGGTTTAATGCATCCAGAAAATGAAATGCTGGGCATTGACGTCGTCATTCCTGATATCTCTTATTTAACAGAGCGTGCTGATCGGGTGAAAGCAATTTTTCTTACCCACGGACATGATGAAGCAATCGGAGGCGTATTCCATTGCTTGAGCAAATTGTCTGTACCAGTCTACGGAACGAAGCTGACCCTTGCGTTACTTCGAGAAAAATTAAAGCAGTATGGCTTCAATCAAAAAGCTGATTTGCGTGAGGTACATGCAAAATCAGTTATTACTTTTGAAACAACAAAAGTATCGTTCTTTAGAACGAATCACAGCATTCCTGATTCAGTTGGGATCAGCTTCAAAACCTCTCTTGGTTCAATCGTATGCACAGGTGATTTTAAATTTGATCAAACCCCAGCGCTTAACCAAGCCTGTGACATCGGAGAGATTGCGAAAATTGGAAACAACGGCGTTTTAGCACTACTTTCAGACAGTGCAAATGCTGAAAAACCAGGCTATACACCTTCTGAGGCGCTCGTCCAAGACGAAATCTCAAATGCGATGTACAATGCTGAAAATCGTGTGATCGTTGCTGTGTCTTCATCTAATATTAACCGCGTGCAGCAAATCATAAATGCAACAAATCAAAATGGCCGTAAGCTTGCCGTTGCAGGGAAAAATATGATGACAACCCTTCAGCTGGCGATCAAGCTTGGTTATGTTACAGCAGACGAAGAATTATTTGTACCCGTTCAAGAAGTGAAGAAAATGGCGAAAAACGACGTGGTTATCCTGACCGCTGGAAGCCACGGAGAGCCGCTTGCTGCTTTAACAAAAATGGCGAAGCAAAATCACAAACAGCTTCATATTGAAAAAGATGATACAGTTGTGATTGCATCTACACCTCTTCCTGGACAAGAACTCACATACTCTAAAACAGTGGATTTCCTTACAAGAAGCGGAGCACAAGTCATTTTTGCGCAAAAACGTGTACATGTATCTGGACATGGATGCCAAGAAGAGTTAAAGCTAATGCTGAACTTACTAAAACCGAAGTATTTAATTCCGGTGAATGGCGAATATCGTATGCAAAAAGCACATTCTCGTATTGCTGAAGAAGTAGGCATGAAACGCAGTGACATTTTCTTGATTGATAAAGGCGATGTTGTTGAGTTTAGAGGACAGAATGTCAAAATCGGTGAAAAAGTTCATCAAGGAAACATTTTGATCGATGGACTTGGCGTTGGTGATATCGGAAACATTGTGTTACGCGATAGACGTCTATTGTCTCAAGATGGCATCTTGATTGTTGTCATCACGCTTGATAAACAAAAGAAACAATTAATTTCTGGACCTGAAATCATCACAAGAGGATTTGTCTATGTAAGAGAATCCGAAGAGCTGATTGTGAAAGCAACAGAAATGGTCAAAGGGATTGTCAAAGAGCAAACGGAAAACTCAATTGTTGAATGGTCAACATTGAAACAATCCATGCGCGATGTGCTAAATCAATTCCTATATGAAAAAACAAAACGTAAGCCGATGATCATTCCAATTATTATGGAAGTGTGATGAATAAAGCCCAAAGAGTATAAGCTCTTTGGGCTTTTTTGATGTGGCATGAGGAATGCGGATGGAATATGCCCTATTTGTTCATAATAGGAGAAGAGTTTGAGGAAAGGATGGAGACAAATGGACGAAAAGAATGAACAGCAGCCTGAGCGAAAGCCAGAAGAAAAAGACAGCATTATGAGCAAAATACAGCAGCTTGGTGAAACAGCCGTTCCACAGCTGCCGCAAGATACAAATATCCATTGCCTCACCATTATTGGACAAATTGAAGGCCATATGCAGCTTCCACCGCAAAATAAAACAACCAAATACGAACATGTCATTCCACAAATCGTAGCCGTTGAACAAAACCCTAAAATAGAAGGTCTTCTGATCATCTTAAATACAGTAGGGGGAGATGTTGAAGCGGGACTTGCGATTGCAGAAATGCTTGCTTCTTTATCAAAGCCAACTGTCTCGATTGTGCTTGGCGGCGGCCACTCCATAGGTGTCCCGATTGCTGTATCGTGTGACTATTCGTATATTGCAGAAACAGCTACGATGACCATTCATCCTGTGCGTTTAACAGGTCTTGTGATTGGCGTTCCGCAAACCTTCGAATACTTAGATAAAATGCAGGAAAGAGTCATTAATTTTGTCACAAGCCACTCCAACATTACAGAAGAGAAGTTTAAAGAGCTCATGTTCTCAAAAGGCAATTTGACGAGAGACATCGGAACAAATGTCGTTGGTCATGAGGCAGCAGAATACGGACTCATGAATGAAGTGGGCGGTGTAGGACAAGCGATTAAAAAGTTGAACGAACTTATCGGAGACAGGGCATCTCAAAACGAGGGGCTGATCCAATGATTTTATATACGCCTATGCCATATGAAGCCATTTACGCTGAGGAACAGGGAGAACGCAAGCTCCAGCAGGTAAACATTCAAGGTGTGCCAGTGATGGTTGAAATGAAAGAAGATGAAGCAGAAATCGTTCAAGTCATGAGCACCAATCCAATGGATTTTCTCAATCAAGAGCTTGCACCAGGCAAGCGATTGAAGTTACATTTAGGCACCAATCAAACCGACTCATATGAATGATTCTATGCTATAATAAAGGGAAAACTTACAACAAGATGCAGCCAAAACCAGGCTACTTTCTTTCTGATCTTTCGGTAGGTTATATTTTCTTTCGTAGTAAGGTGATGAGTATGGCTAAAAAGAGAAAACGGAAAACGAGAAAAAAACAAAATAAACAGCTAAAACTGAAATATGAATTAAATGGGTTAGTCTGTATTGCCATAGCGATCATTGCCATTTTACAGCTGGGCGTTGTTGGACAAACCTTTGTACATCTATTCCGATTCTTTGCAGGTGAATGGTTCATTCTCTGCCTTATCGGATTATTTCTTTTTGGTGTGACGATTTTCTGGAAAAAACAAATCCCAGATATTTTAACAAGAAGAAAAGCAGGTCTCTACTGCATCATTGCGAGCATCTTGCTTTTGTCACATGTGAAGCTCTTTCAGCATCTTTCATCTGCTGGCGTCATTGGCTCTCAAAGTGTGATTAGAAATACATTTGAGCTTTTCTTGATGGATATGAAAGGTGAAACAGGATCGCCTGATTTAGGGGGCGGCATGATCGGAGCCGTCTTGTTCGCTGCTTCTTATTTCTTATTTGCACAAGCAGGCTCGCAAATCATGGCGATTGTTCTGATGCTGATTGGAATTGTCCTGATTACAAACCGATCCCTTCAGGAAATGGTGAAAAAAGTGACGATTCCTGTATCACAATTTATGGTGAGGCAGTGGAAAGCGTTTGTTGAAGATATGAAAGGAATCAGGCAGGCCAAAAAGAGCGCGTCCTCTCAGAAAACAGGTGAAAAGAAAAAACGTTCACGCATTCAAGAAGAAGACGAGGATGATCTGATCTTGATCGAAGAGGAAACGCCGTCTTCTGATAATAGCCAGCCGATTATTTCAAGCTTTGCAGACAGAGATGACATTCTCACCCCGACGGTTCAAAAAAAGCAGGCGGAAAAAGAGACAGCGCCTCTTCAGGACTCTGTGCAAAGTGCACCAGTTCAATCAGATACAGCCGATGAACCAAAAGAGGCGCCTCCGATGACATTTACAGAACTTGAAAACAAAGATTATGAATTGCCGTCACTTGATATTTTGGCAGAGCCTCAGCATTCAGGTCAGCAAACAGATAAGAAAAATATTTATGAAAATGCCAGAAAACTTGAAAAAACATTCCAAAGCTTTGGTGTGAAAGCAAAAGTCACACAGGTTCATTTAGGTCCAGCTGTGACCAAATATGAAGTATATCCAGATGTCGGCGTGAAGGTCAGTAAGATCGTCAATCTAAGTGATGATTTAGCCCTTGCCCTTGCAGCAAAGGACATTCGTATTGAGGCGCCGATTCCTGGTAAATCAGCCATCGGCATCGAAGTTCCGAATGCAGAAATTGCTATGGTTTCATTAAAAGAGGTATTAGAATCGAAGCAAAATGACCGTCCAAATGCCAAGCTCCTCATTGGACTAGGCCGCAATATTTCGGGTGAAGCCGTGCTTGCTGAAATGAACAAAATGCCGCATTTGCTTGTAGCAGGTTCGACTGGAAGCGGAAAAAGTGTGTGTATCAATGGTATTATTACAAGCATTCTCATGAGAGCGAAGCCTCATGAAGTGAAAATGATGATGATTGATCCGAAAATGGTTGAATTAAATGTGTATAACGGCATTCCGCATCTTTTGGCTCCTGTCGTAACAGACCCTAAGAAAGCCTCGCAGGCCCTTAAAAAAGTAGTCAGCGAAATGGAACGCCGCTATGAATTGTTTTCGCATACGGGGACAAGAAATATTGAAGGATACAATGATTACATTAAACGGATGAATCAAACAGAAGATGCTAAACAGCCAGAGCTTCCTTATATTGTTGTCATTGTAGACGAGCTTGCAGATTTAATGATGGTCGCTTCCTCTGATGTGGAAGATTCCATTACACGACTTTCTCAAATGGCTCGTGCTGCGGGAATTCATTTGATTATCGCCACACAAAGACCTTCTGTCGATGTCATTACAGGTGTCATTAAAGCCAACATCCCATCCCGCATTGCCTTTAGCGTATCCTCTCAAACAGATTCAAGGACGATCCTTGATATGGGAGGCGCAGAAAAGCTACTGGGCAGAGGGGACATGCTGTTTTTACCTGTTGGTGCAAACAAGCCGGTTCGTGTGCAAGGCGCCTTTTTATCAGATGAAGAAGTGGAACATGTTGTGGATCATGTGATCACACAGCAAAAAGCACAATACCAAGAGGAAATGATTCCGAGCGAAGAAACGCATGATCAGCTTGCGGCTGTTGAAGATGATCTATATGATGAAGCAGTAGAATTGATTATCGGCATGCAGACGGCTTCTGTTTCTATGCTGCAAAGAAGATTTCGCATCGGTTATACCCGGGCGGCACGTCTCATTGACGCAATGGAAGAGCGGGGCGTGGTAGGCCCATATGAAGGAAGTAAACCGAGAGAAGTTCTTCTCTCAAAAGAACAATATGACGAGCTCTCTTCATAAATTGAAGAGAGCTTTCCTGAAAAACAGTGAACAATAGTATGATTATGTTAACTGGATGTCAGACTATTTATTTATTTGCAAAAACATGATATAGTTATGTTCAACTTATCTCGGAATAGAGATTTCTCATCTTATCATTTGCATTGATTAGACGGAGGGAAAACATGTCGACCAAAACAGACAATCGCCATTTATATTTGAAAGTGATTGACCGTATTAAAGAAGATATTCAAACAGGTGTATATGCTGAAAAAGAAAAACTGCCTTCTGAGTTTGAGCTCTCAAAACTTTTAGGTGTGAGCAGAGCGACACTGCGTGAGGCCCTTCGTATATTAGAAGAAGAGAAGTATTTAATTAGAAGGCATGGGGTAGGGACTTTCGTCAATTCAAGACCGCTTTTTTCGACAGGCATAGAACAGCTGACAAGTGTTACGAAAATGATTGAGCAGGTCAATATGACGCCTGGCACCATCTTTTTATCCTCGCAAGAAGGGGAGCCAACAGAGAATGATGTCATTCGTTTTCAGTGTGATAAATCTGATGGGATTTTTTCAATGGAACGCGTTCGAACGGCAGATGGGCAGCCAGTTGTTTATTGTTTAGATAAAATTCCGGTCAAACATCTTCCCGCTTCTTTTACACATGAAGAAGAGTCTCTTTTTGAGCTGTTTGGAAGAGAACCGCACAGCGGGATTAAATATGCAGTTGCTGATATTGAACCAATTGGCTACCACGATCAGGTCTCACCGATTCTAGATTGTGACCCTGAAACGGCGTTATTATTACTGAAACAAATGCACTATGATCAGGATGATCAGCCGGTCTTATACTCCCTCAATTATTTTCGAGCGGATAAATTCAGCTTTCATGTCATACGCAAACGATTTTAATAAGCAGTCGCTTCCATAGGCGGCTGCTTTTTGTTCGCCCATACATAATACTCGTCAAACTTGCCACACTAATACGTAACAGTATATAGAATTGGGTGAATGATGTTGGGCGAGAAAACAGTCAGTAAAAAGAATATCATTGCATTATCATCAGTGCCTCTAATCATGACACTAGGGAACTCGATGTTAATACCAGTATTGCCAGAGATAGAAAAGAAACTCTCGATTACTTCCTTTCAAGTCTCTCTCATTATTACGGTATATTCGGTTGTAGCCATCTTATGTATTCCAATCGCCGGTTACTTATCAGACCGGATTGGGCGGAAAAAGGTACTGCTGCCGTGTCTTTTAATCGCTGGACTTGGAGGAGCTGTGGCAGCAGTCGCCTCAACGATCATGAAAGAACCTTATATGTGGATTCTGTTTGGCAGGGTCCTTCAAGGGATTGGTTCAGCTGGAGCCGCACCTGTCGTTATGCCGTTTATTGGAGATTTGTTTCATGATGATGAAGAGGTCAGTGCCGGACTTGGCGCCATTGAAACCTCTAATACAGCAGGTAAGGTACTAAGTCCTATTATTGGGGCACTTCTTGCTTCATGGTTTTGGTTTGTGCCGTTTTGGTTCATTCCGTTCTTTTCGATCATCAGCTTTCTCATGGTACTGTTCATGGTAGAGTCGGCGAAAAAAGAGGAGGACCCGCCTACATTTAAAGAATTTTTAAAATCAACAAAGACCATTTTTAAGCATGAGGGACGCTGGCTTTATGCCATTTTTGCTATTGGCGGTTTTATTATGTTTCTTCTTTTTGGTGTGCTTTTTTACTTATCCGATAACCTCGAGGCAGCTTATCAAATAAAAGGCGTTAAAAAAGGGCTCCTGCTGAGTATTCCGCTCCTTTTTCTATCAATCAGTTCCTACATTGCTGGAAAAACGATTGGAAAAGAAAAAGGAAAAATGAGAATCTTTATAATCGTAGGGATGGCTTTGTTATCACTTTCTTATATTTTTTTATGGTGGAATCACAGCTTTTTCGTATTGTTTATCTGTTTAAGCATTGGCGGAGTGGGCATCGGTATTGTGCTGCCTGCACTTGATGCGCTGATTACAGAAGGAATTGAAAAAGAGCAGTGCGGTACCATTACGTCATTTTATAGCAGTATGCGTTTTATCGGTGTTGCTTTAGGACCTCCGATTTTTGCCTATCTAATGGATAAAGGGGACTCCATTGTTTTTATTCTCTCGACCATTTGCAGTCTCATTTCACTATTTTTGGTCCTCTTTTTCATCCAGCCAGATGAAGAGGATGAGAGTGAACAATTGAAAACGGTTTAAATATAGAAAAAAGATGGTATTTTGCCATCTTTTTTCTTTTTTATAAATTGACATGTAAAATTTTGATAGTTAAACTAATGTATAGTAATATCTTTTAAATTATCCCAAATTGGAGGTGTTCAAAAACATTCATTTTCTGTCTTTCTTTAGGCAGAAATTGAGCTCGCGTGCTGATGATGGAGATATGCTTCTTCAACACGAAAGGACAATTGAATAGGTCATCCTGCCATTTGAAGGAGACGCAGTCAGCACTTCAGACACGCTCAAATACAGCAAATTGATTGAAGAAGTAGAAGGAGCTTGAAGCAGCTATGTTGCAAATAATTAAAGCAAGATGGATTGTATTAGTGGTGTGGATGATAACAGCTGTGATTCTGTTTATTACTGCGCCCGATTTAGAGGAATTAACAAGAGAAAAAGGGCAATTAAAGGTTCCGGAGGGGACACCAACAGCTGAGGCACTTCACCTATTGGATAAGCTGTCAGATAAGAACGGGAAGAAAGATACAGGTGTGCTTGTATTCTCCGAACAACATCTGTTCCCTGCGAAAGAGCAGGAATTAAAAAAGGCTTTAGCTGCACTCATGTCAAATGCCCCAGAACTCCACATTGACGGAATTACTTCGTATTTTCATGTAGATCCGGACATTCAAAAACAACTTTTATCAAAGGATAAAAGTACACTTCTTGTTCCATTCAAATTCGACCACTACGAAACAAAAGCTGTGAAGATTAAAGAACAAATTGAGGAAGTTTTAAAGCCCTATCATGTCTCATATGAAATAACGGGTCAAAAGTTTGTGGATTCAGATGTCATTCAAAGCTCTCAACAAGGTCTGAAGAAAACTGAACTTATCACGATGATTTTTATTTTCTTTATTTTAATCATTGTTTTCAGATCGATATTGGCACCTGTTGTTCCGCTCATTACGATAGGCATTTCTTACGCTGTCAGCCGGTGTATTGTGGCTTTTCTCGTAGAATATACACAATTTCCTCTATCTAATTTTACTCAGATTTTTATGGTAGCCATTATGTTCGGTATCGGAACGGATTATTGCATCCTGCTGTTAAGCCGTTTTAAAGAGGAGATCGGGCAAGGCCGTGATGTCAAAGAGTCGATTATCGTCACATATCAATGTGCAGGGAAAACGGTATTTTTCAGCGGCTTAGCCGTGTTAGTCGGCTTCTCAAGTATTGGATTTGCTAAATTCCAATTGTATCAATCAGCCGTTAGTGTTGCCGTTGGAGTAGGCATTCTGCTGATTGCCCTTGTCACCATCGTTCCCTTTTTTATGTCTGTTTTCGGAAAATCTCTATTCTGGCCATCTAAAAGAGAAAACATTCGGCATCCGCAAAGTAAAATGTGGGAATGGGCTGGGCGTTTTTCATTTAAAAGGCCGCTGATCAGCTTAGGGTTAGTCGCTCTTATTACGGTGCCTCCTATTCTGATGTACGACGGCACCCTATCTTATAACAGTTTAAATGAAATTGGGAATAAGTATGAGTCGGTGTCAGCATTTAATACGATATCAGAGCAATTTGGCTTTGGTGAAGCGCTGCCGCTGAATGTGCTTGTCGAAAATGATCATAAGCTGGATAATCAGGAAAACATTGTCATGATTGAAAAACTAACTCGTAAATTAAATGACATTGACGAAGTCAAAACAGTCCGCAGTGTCACGCGGCCTGTTGGGGACGGGCTGAGCCAGCTTTATGTCACATCTCAAGCGAAAGAGCTTGGAGGAGAACTCGGCAAAGGCCATGAAGGAATCGGGAAAATTTCAGATGGCTTGACCGAAACAAATCTCGCTCTTCTCAAACAAAAACCAAAAATTGAAGAATCCGCTCAAGGCATTGACCAGCTGATTGATGGAACAAAAGCAATCAAAAGCGGTATCGGAGAAGTTAGGGAATCCTTAATCTCTTTAGAAGATGGAGTGAGACGCAGTAAGGAAGGCGTCGGCACCATTCGAAGTAAAATCAAAAAAGCGAAAAAAGAATTAGAGCAAGAATATCGCAGCAGCGAAACGATGCTTCAAGAGCTAGAGCGAGTGGTGAATACACTTGAACGCCATGCGAAATCGAATCAGCAGCTGATGACAACCATTAAGAAAGTAAGGGCATCCTATGAAAATCTTTCATTTGAAGCACTAGAAAATCGTCTTCCAGAAGTAAAAGACATGGATGAATATAAAGAAATCAAGAAGGTATTCAAAGAAACAAAAGGAATGCTTGATCAAGCAGGGGATCAAATGAGTGTATATGAAGAGGAAGCCGCTCACTTTAAGCAAAAGATCAAGCAGGCAGATCAAGTGATTCAAACCTTATCAAGCAAGCAAAAAGAAGTAAGACGCCAAGTGCAAGCGCTCATGGATGGGCTTGATCAAATTTATGACGGCCTTGACCAAACAAATGAGGGCCAAAAACAATTGATTAAAGAAATGCCTAAAATCGAAGATGGTGCAGATCAGCTGACAGACGGCCAAAAAGCCATCAAAAAAGGATTTAGCCAGCTTTCATCAAAACTTACATTGTTAACAGATGGATTAGGTGAAAGTATTGAAGGGCTTGAGCAGGTCAAAAGCGGCTTCACCGAGGCTGACGGCTACTTAAAGCAGCTTCAGCAAGCGCCAGATGAAGAAATAACGGGCTGGTTTATTCCAGAAGAAGTGCTGAAACGCCAAGAATTTAAGCAAATCTTTCATACGTATATGTCTCCAGATCGTAAATTAACGACTTTTGAAGTCATCTTAAATGTGAATCCATACAGCAATGAAGCGATGAAAGGTGTCGCGAAAATTGAGGAAACCCTTGATCAATATTTACCTGTAAGTGGACTCAAAAATGCCAAATACGGTGTATCTGGTATCTCAAGCTTAAATGTGGACTTAAAAGAAACGTCTGACGGTGACTT
The DNA here is from genome assembly GCF_014250435.1 of Bacillus sp. PAMC28571. Lineage (NCBI taxonomy): Bacteria > Bacillati > Bacillota > Bacilli > Caryophanales > Bacillaceae > Bacillus > Bacillus sp. PAMC28571. The sequence continues at coordinate 1,428,904 of NZ_CP060191.1, forward strand.
TATTCGAACTGTTATCTTCATGTTAATTGGTATTTTTATTATTTTAATTATTTTATTACGGTCAATCGTCATGCCGATATACTTAACACTTTCACTGATTTTAACGTACTTTACATCAATCGGGTTAACAGAATGGATCTTTAAAACATTTTTTGGCTACGATGGTGTCAGCTGGGCTGTCCCATTTTTCAGCTTTGTCATTCTTGTGACGCTCGGGATCGATTATTCCATCTTCCTCATGGATCGTTTTAATGAATGGAAGGGAGAGCATGTACAAGCATCGATGATATCAGCGATGAGAAATATGGGTTCTGTTATTATTTCTGCAGTGGCCATTTTAGCAGGTACGTTCGCTGCTATGCTGCCATCAGGAGTATTATCGCTTGTTGAAATTGCAACAGTCGTACTCATTGGACTTTTATTATATGCTTTTGTTGTATTGCCCCTCTTTATTCCGGTCATGGTTCGTATTTTTGGTAAATGGAATTGGTGGCCGTTTAGAATGAAATAACGACTGGCGTCTCTGCTATGAGCAGAGGCGTTTTTATTTCCTATCCTTTCCTCTGATTGATATAATGTCTATTAAATGGCTGTTTCACGTATATATCAGCTATGTTCTAATACATAATAAATAGGATGAACAAAGGAGGTTTCTCATGACGTACTTACAAGAGAAGACACTGGACACACCGGGTCTTCATACTCATATTGTCAAAACAGAAAAATTTAAAACCGTGACAATCCTTTTTAAAATGCTTGCACCGCTATCCAAAGATGACGTCACCATGCGTTCTCTTTTCCCGCATGTGCTGTTAAGAGGAACAGAAAAGATGCCGAAAACAGGCGCACTGCGTGCCTATTTTGATGAGCTCTATGGAGCAACCGTTTCGGCAGACATGGCGAAAAAAGGTGAGAATCACATCATTACCTTTCGCCTAGAAATGGCGAATGAAAAATATTTAAAGGATCAAACCCCTTTACTAGAAAAAGGGATTGCCTTACTATCTGACCTATTATTCCGCCCTTATGTTGAAGAAGGAGTGTTTAGTCAATTATATGTAGATCAAGAAAAACGCACATTAAAACAGCGAATTCAGGCAGTTTATGATGACAAAATGCGTTATTCGAACTTAAGACTCGTGCAGGAAATGTGTAAAGGTGAACCATATGCGTTGCACGTCAATGGTGAAATGGAAGACATCGAAGCAATCACACCTCACTCGCTCTTTGAAGCTTATGAGCATGCGCTTCATTCAAACCAGCTTGATCTTTATGTTGTCGGAGATGTTGACGAACAAGACATCAGCCGCATGGTCTCCCAATACTTTAAAACAAGTGAAAGAGAACCAGTCAAACAGCAGGCTGAATCAGCAAGACCTCAAAATGAACCAAAAGAAGTCATTGATGAAGAGGACGTGAAACAAGGCAAGCTGAATATTGGCTTTCGTACACATACAACGATTGCAGATAAAGATTATCCGGCGCTGCATTTGTTTAATGGCATATTCGGCGGTTTCTCGCATTCTAAGCTATTCATTAATGTTCGTGAAAAGGCAAGTCTAGCTTACTACGCTGTGTCTAGACTTGAAAGCTTTAAAGGCTTGATGATGGTCATGTCAGGGATTGAAGTCGGCAACTACCAGCAGGCAGTGGACATCATCAAAGAACAATTTGAAGCGATGCAAAAAGGTGATTTTTCAGATGAAGCGATTGATCAAACAAAAGCAGTCGTCAAAAATCAGCTGCTCGAAACGATCGATACGTCTTATGGGACAGCAGAATATTTGTATCAGCATGCCGTTGTACCAACTGGGGAAACCCTTGATTCCTTTTTAGAAGCATTAGACCGTGTGACAAAAGAGGACATCATCAATGTGGGTCAGAAAATTGAATGGGATACGACCTATTTTCTTAAAGGAACGGAGGGTGCTTCATGACAGTGAAAACAATTCATTTCGATCAGCTGCAAGAAACGGTCTATCACGAAAAAATGGAAAGCGGACTTGACGTCTATGTGCTGCCAAAGCAAGGGTTTAACAAAACCTATGCGACCTTTACAACAAAATATGGCTCTGTCGATAACGAATTTGTGCCGCTTGGCAAAGAAGACATGATTCGAGTGCCTGACGGAATTGCCCATTTCTTAGAGCATAAGCTGTTTGAAAAAGAAGATGGAGACGTGTTTCATACTTTTAGTAAACAGGGAGCATCCGCAAACGCCTTTACAACGTTTACGAGAACGGCTTATTTATTCTCAAGCACCTCAAATGTCGAACAAAACCTTGAGACACTCATTGATTTTGTTCAAGAGCCTTATTTTACTGAAAAAACAGTCGAAAAAGAAAAGGGCATCATTGGTCAAGAAATTAACATGTATGATGACAATCCGGACTGGCGTTTATTCTTTGGTCTGATTGAAAATTTATATCAAGAGCATCCTGTGAGAATAGATATTGCTGGAACAGTAGAGAGCATTGCCCCTATTACAAAAGATCATTTGTATGAATGTTATGAAACGTTCTATCACCCGAGCAATATGCTTCTATTCGTCGTCGGGCCTGTTGATCCGAAGCAAATTTTAGATCAAGTCAGAGCGAATCAGGCGAAAAAGCCATTTACAGATCAGCCGGAGATCAAACGAAAAGACATCAATGAGCCAGAAGGTGTGTACCGGAAAGAATACGAACTTCCAATGAACGTACAAGGCTCTAAATGTATGTTCGGTTTGAAAACAAAGAATCCGCATAAAAAAGGAAATCAGCTGCTAAAGCATGAGCTTGGGATGAACCTCATTTTAGAGACGCTGTTTGGCAAAAGCTCCTTACAATATGAACAGATGTATGAAAAAGGCTTAATTGATGAAACATTCAGCTACGATTATACAGAAGAGGGCGGCTTTGGCTTTACTTCAGTTGGCGGGGATACAAATGATCCTGATCAACTCGCAAAGGTATTAAAAGAAACCCTTCTTCAAGCAAAAAGCCTCATGACAGAAGAGAAAATTGAACTTGCACGCAAGAAAAAAATCGGCAGCTTTTTAAAAGCCATGAATTCTCCAGAATATATTGCGAACCAATTTACTCGATATGCATTCTTAGACATGAGCTTATTTGATGTCGTCACAATGCTGGAACAAATTCAATTGACTGATATTCAGCAAATTTTAGATGAAGAAATTGATGAAGAACGGATGTCTGTTTTCAAAGTCGTCCCAAAAACAAAATAAATGTAAAAAGACAAACTCATATCGGCAGAGTTTGTCTTTTTTATGTTCATTGAAAAAGCCGTTTTATTTGGGAGGATATTCATTGACAATTGTTTTGGTCATTAGTTAAACTCTTTAATAGTTAAACACTTAAACTAAAAAGGAGCAGCGTATGGAACAAAATAAAATTGCCCAGCTCATCCAGAGATACGCAGATGTCTATCTCATGATGGAGAAAAAAGTATCGAGTATGATCACGGAAAAGCTTGATAAAGAGCTGACGCTTGATCAATATTACTCGCTTCGATACATCAATTTACATCCAGGGTGTACATCTACGGACCTTGCTAATGTATGTAATGTAAACAAAAGTGCTGTAACATCGATGACCAACCGTCTTTTTACGAAAAACTATATTTTTCGTGAACATGATCAAGCTGACAGAAGAAATGTTCACCTGTACGTCACGCCAGAGGGCAAAGATGTGGTCAGCCGAATGGAAAAGCAGCTTCAAGACCTGGTTCGATCTTATTTTGAAAAGCTTGAAGAAAAAGAAATGGAATCATTTATTCAAACATATGAAAAGATCTATCAAGTGATCATCGAAGAGGAGGCACAAAGTACTAATGAGAGCAATCATAAAGGGTAGATGGCTGATCACGATCCTGTGGGTCGTATTAGCGGCAGTGTTACTCATCACCGCTCCTAATATGGCGCAGTTAACAAAAGAAAAAGGGCAAATTTCTGTACCAGACGGCTATCCGTCTTCATATGCCAATCAGTTATTAAAGAAAATGTCTGAAAACGGCGATACAGAAAAATCAATCGTCATTGTCTTTCAAGAAAAGAACATTGTGAAAGAAAGAGAAACATCTTTAAAAAAGGCAATGGACATTTTAGAAAAAGATCAAGATCTCCACATAGAGGACATCACTTCTTACTTTGAAGCCAATAAAGATATCAAAAAACAAATGCTCTCTAAAGATCAAACGACACTCCTTGTTCCAGTTACATATGACTCAAACAAAATCAAAGCGTCCGATTTTAAAGAAAGAGTCAATGAAAAGCTGAAAAGCTTAAACCTGAAATTTGAAATGACAGGGCAGCCGTTAATTGATGATGATGTTATCACAAGTTCGCAGGAAGGCCTGAAGAAAACAGAATTCATTACGATTGGGTTTATTCTCGTTGTCCTTATTCTTGTTTTTAGGTCAGCTGTGGCGCCTTTCGTTCCGTTAGTCGCAGTGGCACTGTCTTACTTGGTGAGTCAATCGATCGTGGCTTATTTAGTAAAATATGTAGACTTTCCGCTCTCGACCTTTACTCAGATCTTTATGGTCGCGATCATGTTTGGAATTGGAACGGACTACTGCATACTGCTTCTCAGCCGCTTTAAGGAAGAGATCGCACATGGTAAAGATAAAATTGAGGCGATTCTGATTACGTATAAAACAGCAGGAAAGACCGTCTTATTCAGCGGAATTGCGGTTCTGATCGGTTTTACATGTATTGGTCTCGCACAATTCCAGCTTTATAAATCAGCTGTTGCAGTAGCAGTTGGGGTTGCTGTGCTCATTGTGGCTCTTCTCACGATTGTGCCGTTCTTTATGGCAGTTTTAGGAAAGGTGTTATTTTGGCCGATTAAAGGCGATATTGCCCATCCGCAGTCAAAAATGTGGGAAACAGCAGGCCGTTTTTCATTTAAGAAACCGCTTTTCAGCTTATTAATTGTAGGAATCATTACGCTTCCGCCAATTCTCATGTATAAAGGAACTCTTTCTTATAACAGCTTAGATGAAATTGGTAATAAATACGAATCGGTTAACGCATTCAATACCATTTCTGATAAGTTTGGACCGGGTGAAGCACTTCCGGCAACAGTGGTTGTGAAATCATCTGACCTTTTAGACAACAATGAAGGGCTGATTGCCATCGAAAAACTCAGCCGTGCAATTGAACAAACAGATGGGGTCAGTAAAGTGAGAAGTGCCACCCGTCCTGTCGGTAAAGGGCTGAGTGATCTGTACGTGAAATCACAAGCCAAAGAATTGAACACAGGACTTGATAAAAGCAATGAAGGCTTGAAAAATATCCAAGATGCACTGACGACAATGAGTCAATCCATTGAGGATCAAACACCGCAAATCAAATCATCAGGAAAAGGCATTAACAAATTGATTTCTGGTACAGAATCTGTGCAAACAGGGATTCAAAATGTTGAAAAATCCTTAAGAAAATTGCAAAATGGCATCGACCAAAATAAAAAAGGTGTAGCAGCCATTAAAGATGAAATCAAAGGTGCAAAAAAGGAATTAATGGCTCAAGTCGCACAAGTGAATCAGCAAGTTTCACTGTATAAAAGCATTTCCAAAGAATTAAAGGCAGCATTAGCGCAAGTAGATACGTCATCCTCTGCCGCAGCAGATGTAAAAGCGTTAATCAAACAAGCAAATACACAATTTAGTACCCTTGAAAAGCAAATCCCGCAGGTAAAAGAAAATCAATCGTATCAAGCGATTAAAGCTTCGTACAATGAACTTTCTGCGACCTTGCAAGAAGGGGCGAAACAGGCAGACAGCTATGCCAAACAAGCGAAAGAAGCTAGAAAGCAGCTTGAAGCAGCTGATGCCTTTATCGCAAAAGCTTCAGAGCAGCAAAAAGTCTTGACGAATCAAATCGATGAACTCATTGCTGGCTTAGATGCAGTTGAAAATGGACTGGATCAAACGTCTAAAGGTCAAGGACAACTAGCTGATAATATGCCAAAGCTTGCAAATGGAGCGGGGGACATCATTAATGGCCAAAAGCAAATGAAAGAAAAGATTGGCGGCTTTGGGGATAACCTGACCAAGCTGACAGACGGCCTGAACAAAAGTGTAAATGGACTGGAGAAAATTTCGAGCGGCTTAATGGGTGCAGGTGACTACTTAGACGAACTGAAAAATGCACCAGATCAAGACATGGCCGGCTGGTTTATTCCAAAAGACGTCTTGAAAAATAAAGCATTTAAGCAAGTATTTGATTCATACATGTCAGATGATCGCAAGATGACAAAGATTGATGTCATTTTAGAGAAAAATCCATATGGAAATGACGCCTTGTCGACGATTAAACAAGTGGAAGCTTCTGTCGAGCGGGCACTTCCTGAAACAAACCTAAAAGATGCGTCATTTGGCGTCTCAGGTGTATCAAGTATGAATGCTGATCTGAAACAACTGTCAGACCAAGATTTCAATAAGACAGTGCTTTATATGATGATTGGTATTTTCCTTATTTTGGTTATTTTGTTCCGTTCGCTTGTCATGCCGCTTTACTTGGTAGGTTCACTCATATTGACTTACTTTACAGCAATCGGTGTAACAGAATTTATTTTCACCCATTTCTTCGGATATCCTGGCATTAACTGGGCTGTACCATTCTTTGGATTTGTCATATTAATGGCGCTCGGAGTCGATTATTCGATTTTCTTAATGGAGCGGTTCAATGAATACAAAACAAAAGACATCCAGTTTGCCATGACTGAATCAATGAAAAATATGGGGTCTGTCATTATGTCTGCTGCTGTTATTTTGGCAGGAACATTTGCCGCCATGCTTCCATCAGGTGTGCTGTCTCTCCTGCAGATTGCAACACTTGTCCTTACAGGACTTTTACTGTACGCACTCGTTGTGCTACCATTGTTCGTACCTGTAATGGTGAAATTGTTCGGATCAGCCAACTGGTTCCCATTTAAACGAAAAGAATAGGTATTCTATATAGAAAGAAGGAATCAATGTGATGAGTCGTTGGGCGCTGATAACAGGTGCCAGTGGCGGGATTGGGCAGGCAGCAGCGAAAAAGCTTGCCCAAGAAGGCTGCCATGTGATGCTCCATTATCATAAAAATGAACAGGCAGCTGTGCGCCTCGCTGCTCATTTGGATGAGGCATATTCCATTCAAACGCACGTCGTTCAAGCCGATTTATCTAAAATGGGCGGAGCAGAAGAGCTTGTCAGCCGTCTGCCGCTCTGTCCAGATATTCTTGTTTTAAATAGCGGCAGAAGCCATGTCGGCTTGGTGACAGACACAGAAAAAGACGTATTAGCCAGTATGGTGCAGCTTCATGTCACAAGCCCATATGAGCTTACCCAATCCCTTTTACCCGCCATGATTCGAAAGAAAGCAGGCCATATCATTGCGGTCAGCTCGATATGGGGAGAAACGGGAGCATCGTGTGAAGTGCTGTACAGCATGGTCAAAGGTGCGCAAAATGCGTTTATCAAAGGATTAGCAAAAGAGCTTGCTCCAAGTGGAATTAGAGCAAATGCTGTCTCGCCAGGTGCTGTCAAAACAGACATGATGAATCGTTTTACGCAGGAAGACATCGCTATGCTGGAAGAAGAAATTCCGCTTGGCCGGCTTGCATCGCCTGAGGAGGTTGCAGATGTCATTTGGTTTCTCGCGTCAAAACAGTCAAATTATATCACAGGTCAAATTTTATCTGTTAATGGCGGCTGGTACTGTTAAAAAACGTGTATAATTCGTCTCTCCATGACAAAAGCTATGGCTGTAATTCATCTTTTCGAATGGAGGAATCGACATGTCTGTACTTGAGAACTGGGACCATTGGAAAAACTTTTTAGGTGATCGCTTAAATCATGCGCAGGATAAAGGTTTAGAAGATGAGACTATCAATAACCTTGCGTATGAAATTGGCGGATATCTAGCTAACGAAGTTGAGGCAAAGAACGAGCAGGAAAGAGTACTTGCTGACCTTTGGAGCGTTGCATCAGAAGATGAGCAGCGTGCCATTGCAAATATGATGGTCAAGCTAGTTGAAAATAATAGCTCGCACTAAACAAAAAGAGAGGTCGTTTGTGCCTCTCTTTTTATTTTAACCGTTTCACAACATTGTGCTTTCTAAAAATGTGAAAATGCTTTATGATAAAGGAAGGTAAAAATTTGCCACAATGAAGGGGGTAATATCATTTGGCAAAGCTCGAATGGTATTTTGAATATGAGATACAGGTAAACCGTCCCGGACTTTTAGGAGACATTTCTTCTCTAATGGGGATGCTTTCAATTAATATTGTGACAATTAATGGTGTTGATGTATCAAGACGCGGAATGCTTTTACGCTGTGACCACACAGATCAAATTAAGCGGCTTGAATCAATTTTAAATACAATGGAAACGATAAAAGTAACGAAATTAAGACAGCCAAAGCTTCGTGACCGCTTAGCTGTTCGTCATGGAAGATACATACAGCGTGATGCCGATGACAAAAAGACGTTCCGTTTTGAAAGAGACGAGCTCGGTCTTCTTGTTGATTTTATGGCTGAACTCTTTAAAAAAGAAGGACATAAATTGATTGGGATTCGCGGAATGCCGCGTGTCGGAAAAACAGAATCAATTGTGGCTTCAAGTGTTTGTGCAAGCAAGAGATGGCTGTTTGTATCATCAACTCTTTTGAAACAGACGATCCGAAGTCAGCTGATCGCAGATGAATACAGCCCAGATAACGTCTTTATTATTGATGGGATTGTATCGACAAGAAGAGGTTCTGAGAAGCATTTGCAGCTTTTAAGGGAAATTATGAGACTGCCGGCAACGAAGGTGGTCGAGCATCCAGACATCTTTATTCAAAATTCAGAATATACAATGGATGATTTCGACTATATCATTGAATTGCGGAATAGCGCAGACGAAGAGATTACATATGAACACGCTGAAGAACCACAAGTGTTTGATCATTCTGGTTTTTCTGGCTTCGATTTTTAATATGGTAATGGTAGGTGTTTGTTTTGACTGAATTGGGAAAACGGCTCGTTGAGGCCAGAGAGGAAAAAGGAATGTCGCTGGAGGATCTTCAGACGGTGACCAAGATCCAAAAGCGCTATTTGCTAGCAATCGAACAAGGAAACTATGATATTATTCCAGGTAAATTTTACGTCAGAGCGTTTATTAAACAATATGCCGAAGCCGTTGGACTGAATCCTGAACAATTGTTCGAAGAATTTCGTAAAGATGTTCCAAGCACGTATAACGATGAAGTATCTGATAAATTATCGAATATTAAGCCGCAAAGAGAGCTGCCAAAGCCTGCCTCGAAAGTGCTTGAACTATTGCCGACAATTTTAATTATTGGAGGCATCATTGTGGTCATCGCCATCATTTATGTGATCGTGCAGGCGGTCAATCATGATAGCGGACAGAAGAATAATCAGGCGGCCCCTCAGCAATCAGAATCTAAATATGAAGTATCTAAGGATTCATCTCTTGCAAAAGATCAAAAGAAAAAAGAAAAAGCTTCGTCAGATGATAAAGAAAAATCATCTAAAAAAGATGATTCATCAAAAGACGATGAAACTGTATCTTTAAAGGCGACGAATACAGAAGGCTCGACAACAACGTATGAAGTATCAGGTGCAGACGAAATGGAGTTAAAAATTTCTGCCTCTCAAGCTTCATGGCTGCGCGTAAGAGACGAATCTGGAAAAGTGCTGAAGATGGGTGAACTAAAAGATGGCGAATCGTTTAAAACAGACCTGGCTGATCTTTCTCAGGTCGATATCCGTCTAGGCAATGCGTCTGGAATAGATATCAAGGTAAATGACGAGACACTTAAGTACGAATTAGACCCTAAGGACACCATGACACAAAACATTGTGATTGTGAATAAAGGAAAGGAAAAGTCATCTTAAGCAAGTAGATGACTTTTCTTTTGTTCCTACTATTATATACATAATAAAATTGCATTATTGGAGGATTGGATTTCATGTTTAACTTACCGAATAAAATAACCCTTTCTAGGATCGCCTTGATCCCTGTTTTTATGATTATTATGCTTGCACCGTTAGATTGGGGTGTTGCGCGCTTTGGCGACGTCAGCATCGAAGTGACGCACCTTGTTGGAGCGATCCTGTTTATTGTTGCTTCAACAACTGACTGGATTGATGGATACTACGCACGTAAGCTTAATTTAGTGACGAACTTTGGTAAATTTTTAGATCCGCTTGCAGATAAATTGCTTGTTTCAGCTGCTTTAATTATACTTGTTCAATACAACCTCACACCGGCATGGATGGCGATTGTGATCATCAGCCGTGAATTTGCTGTAACAGGTCTAAGGCTTGTATTAGCCGGAGGCGGTGAAGTAGTGGCAGCGAATATGCTTGGAAAGGTGAAGACATGGGCGCAGATCATTGCGATTTCTGCACTTTTACTGCATAACCTGCCGTTTGAACTTGTGTCATTCCCGTTTGGTGATCTAGCGATGTGGGTAGCGGTGTTCTTCACTGTTGTCTCAGGCTGGGATTACTTTGCAAAAAACTGGGAAGCTTTAAAGAATTCTAACTAAAAAGGACGTGTACGCTTTGAAGTCAGAGAGAAAAGCAGAAATTATTGCAGTCGGTTCCGAACTATTGCTAGGGCAAATTACGAATACGAATGCACAATTCATCAGCAAACAACTAGCTGAAATTGGTGTGAATGTTTATTACCACACAGCAGTTGGTGACAATCCAGAGCGTTTAAAACAGGCCATTCAGGTGGCGCAGGAAAGATCTAATTTTATTATCTTCTCAGGTGGTCTTGGACCAACCAAAGATGACTTAACAAAAGAAACCATTGCGAGCACGCTTGGCAAAGAGCTTGTACTAAATGAAGAAGCATTTGAATCGATTCAAGACTACTTTCTAAAGACCGGACGCGTTATGTCACCGAACAACCGTAAGCAGGCACTCGTTCTAGAAGGGTCTGATGTGCTCGTGAACCGTTTCGGGATGGCCCCGGGTATGTTTGTTCAAGAAGACGATACGTTTTATATGCTTCTTCCTGGACCGCCAAGTGAACTGCACCCGATGTTTAAAAACGAGGCAAAGCCGCTGATTTCTGAGAAACTTGGCTTAAAGGAAAAGATCGTGTCTGTTGTTCTGCGCTTCTTCGGAATCGGTGAATCGCAGCTTGAAACAGACCTAGAAGATTTAATTGATGCTCAAACCAACCCGACGATTGCACCACTCGCATCTGACGGTGAAGTGACGCTAAGGCTGACTGCTAAGCATGAGGATGAAAAAGAAACAGAGCGTCTGTTAAAAGAAACAGAAGCGCAAATTTTAGCGCGGGTAGGAGAGTACTTCTACGGATATGGGGATACATCACTTGTCCGCGAAGCGTCCAAAGCCTTGCACGAGCACGGGAAAACAGTAGCAGCAGCAGAAAGCCTGACTGGCGGAATGTTCTCCGAATGGCTGACAGACCTCGAAGGAGCATCATCCATTTTGAACGGAAGTGTGGTTTGTTATACAAACCAAGTCAAGCAGCAGGTACTTGGCTGCCGCGAGGAAACATTGTCTTCTCATGGTGCTGTCAGCAAAGAGTGTGCTTTAGAGCTTGCTGAAGGGGTTAGAAAGCTGACCGGAAGTGATATTGGCATTAGCTTTACGGGTGTAGCAGGACCTGATACCCAAGAGGGTCAGCCTGTTGGAAAAGTGTTCATTGGACTATCTACGAAAGACCAGACGGACGTGTTTGAATGGATGTTTACAGGCAGCCGGTCAGGCATTCGAAAGCGTGCTGTGAAATATGGTCTGCATCACTTACTCAACTTATTAAAAGAGAGTTAATTTTGTTTTTTGTTAGGTTTACTCCTTTATAAAAGAGCGTTTTTTCTAATAGAAAATACTCTTTTCTTAAAAATCTGCCAAGAAAAAAATCGAATATGTGTTCGTTTTTTTCTTGGCAAATGACGTAAAACAAGGTATAGTATAGATAGTGGAATTGATAAAGGAGGAAACAATAGAATGAGTGATCGTCAAGCAGCCTTAGATATGGCTCTTAAACAAATAGAAAAACAGTTTGGTAAAGGCTCTATTATGAAACTAGGAGAGCAAACAGATACACGTATTTCAACAGTACCTAGTGGTTCGTTAGCACTTGATACTGCGCTTGGAATAGGCGGATATCCCCGAGGCCGTATTATCGAAGTATATGGTCCAGAGAGTTCTGGTAAAACGACAGTAGCCCTTCATGCCATTGCTGAAGTTCAGCAGCAGGGAGGACAAGCTGCATTTATTGATGCAGAGCATGCACTCGATCCAGTTTATGCTCAAAAACTAGGTGTCAACATTGATGAACTGTTACTTTCTCAGCCGGATACAGGAGAGCAAGCACTTGAAATTGCAGAAGCTCTTGTCCGCAGCGGGGCAGTTGATATTGTTGTTATTGACTCTGTAGCTGCTCTTGTACCAAAAGCAGAGATTGAAGGAGACATGGGTGATTCACACGTTGGTCTTCAAGCACGTTTGATGTCCCAAGCCCTTCGTAAACTATCAGGTGCTATCAATAAATCAAAAACAATTGCCATCTTTATTAACCAAATTCGTGAAAAAGTTGGGGTCATGTTCGGTAACCCTGAAACAACGCCAGGTGGACGTGCGCTGAAGTTCTATTCGTCTGTTCGTTTAGAAGTGCGCCGTGCTGAACAGCTGAAACAAGGCAATGATATTATGGGGAATAAAACGAGAATTAAAGTAGTGAAAAACAAAGTAGCACCGCCATTCCGTATTGCCGAAGTAGACATTATGTACGGTGAAGGGATCTCAAAAGAGGGAGAAATCATCGACCTTGGAAGCGAGCTAGATATCGTACAAAAGAGCGGTGCTTGGTATTCTTACCAAGAGGAACGTCTTGGACAAGGCCGTGAAAATGCGAAACAGTTCCTAAAAGAAAATAAAGATATCATGCTGATGATCCAGGAGCAAATTCGCGAACATTACGGTTTGGATAATAACGGAACAGTGCAACAGGAATCTGAAGAGGCGCTAGAACAATTAGAATTAGAATAAAAATTAAATCAGTATGAAATGATAAAAAAGGCTGGGTGAAAAAACTCAGCCTTTTTTATTTTGCAAAAAACTTTCGACAACTTTTTCAGTATTTCATCCGTCTAAAGTGTACAAAATGGCATTTATTTTGGGAGGAAAAACGAATGACAAGCCCGACCCGCAGAAGAAATGCAAAATACAGCCGGAAACAACCAAGTCAGAGGGGAAAACTTGTGCTTGTTTTTTTAGCAGCGATGATTTGCTTAACGATGTGGAATGTGCTTCATCGAAATAGTGAAGAGAAGAACCCGTTTCAAAAAACTGCAGTAGCTTTAGAAAACAGCCAGAATAAAGAAGTTAAAAGGAAAACCGCTAAAATATCAGAGAAACAAATCAAAACAGTGGACCGTAATCACAAAATCAGCAGTTATTTAAATGGGATCGGTTTCAGCGGAACAGCCATGATTGTTCGAAATGGAGAAATCGTAACAAATAAAGGTTTTGGTTATGCAGACCGTAAACAAAAAGTTCGAAATAATCCTTTGACATCTTTTTATGTCGGTTCGTCACAAAAAGCGCTGATTGCAACCGCTATTTTGCAGCTTGAGGAAAAGGGGAAACTTCAGACAAGTGATTCGGTAAGCACGTATTTACCTCATTTCCCTAACGGACAAGCGATTACTTTGAAAAATCTGCTGACACATACATCGGGAATAAACGGACATATTGAAGGAAACGCCGTAATTACTCCGGACGAATTAATAAAAGACATAGAACGTCAGGGAATTAATCGTCAGCCGGGTGTATGGGGCTACAAGGATTCAAACTATTCTGTTCTTGCTTATATTGTTGCTGAAGTGAGCGGTGAGTCCTATGAACAATATATAAAGAATCATATTTTTAAACCGGCGGGGATGACGCATGCAGGCTTTTACAAAACATATGAAAAAGAACCTTATCCTGCTGTCGGGTATAAGCTGAAAGGCAGCAAAGCGGTTACACCGTATATGCCCGATCTATCTCAGCTTTACGGTGCTGGAGATATTTATATGAGTGCTATAGATATGTACAAATTTGACCAAGCCCTGATAGACGGCAAACTGTATTCGCAGAAGAGCTATAAAAAGATGTTTACGCCAGGAAGCAGCTCCACATACGGAATGGGATTTTATGTTGCTCCCGGTAGCTATTCAAGCCATGGTGTCGTGCCGGGCTTTAACATTTTGAACAGCTTTAGCAAATCTGGACAAACCATCGTTGTTTTGTTCTCAAATATACAAAATAACACTAAACTGGGCCAAGTGAACAATAAAGTATATCAGCTGCTGAATCAAGAATAATTCTGATCTGCTTTTGCAAACGCTAAGATGGCTAGCTTGACAAGTATTTCCGACACAATTACAATGGGAATGTATCACTTGTTTTTCTTAACATGATTGATAACTAATTTAAACTTGACAAGGGCAGTGAGGATCTCATTCCCTGTGAAGGCCCTGTATGTTGAGACACAAAACAATGTACATGCCGACACTTTATTTGTAAAACCAAGTTCATAGCAAGAGGAGGTGAAAATATGTCGCCTACGATGTTTACGATCATCTCCATTTTGCTGAGCCTAATCTGTTTAGTTGTTGGCTACTTTGTTCGTAAAACCATTGCAGAAGCAAAAATATCCGGCGCAAGAAACATGGCCGAACAAATTGTTGAGGATGCAAAGCGTGATGCGGAAGCATTGAAGAAAGAAGCGCTCTTGGAAGCGAAAGATGAAATTCATTCGTTTCGTGTAGAGGCGGAGCAAGAAGTTCGTGAAAGACGAAATGAGCTTCAAAGACAAGAAAACCGTTTACTTCAAAAAGAGGAAAATCTTGATCGCAAAGACGAATCTTTAGATAAACGGGAGTCCCTGTTGGAGAAGAGAGATCATTCTCTGAATGAACGACAACAACATATTGAAGAGATGGAAAGCAAAGTGGATGATATGATTCGTTTGCAGAAAGCCGAGTTGGAACGTATTTCAAGTCTAACTCGAGATGAAGCGAAACAAATCATTCTGGATCAAGTTGAAAATGAGCTTTCCCACGACATTGCAGTCATGACGAAAGAATCTGAAAACCGAGCGAAAGAAGAGGCTGACAAAAAGGCGAAAAATATTCTTTCACTTGCGTTACAGCGTTGTGCAGCTGATCATGTGGCTGAAACAACGGTATCTGTAGTCAATCTTCCAAATGATGAGATGAAAGGTCGTATTATCGGACGTGAAGGACGAAATATCCGTACGTTAGAAACGTTAACAGGTATTGACTTGATCATAGATGATACACCTGAAGCTGTTATACTATCGGGCTTTGATCCGATTAGACGTGAAACAGCGAGGATAGCTCTGGACAAGCTAGTCCAGGATGGCCGCATTCATCCTGCACGAATTGAAGAAATGGTGGAAAAATCACGCCGTGAAGTCGATGATTATATCCGCGAGATGGGTGAGCAAACGACATTCGAAGTCGGAGTTCACGGTCTGCATCCGGATCTGATCAAAATTCTCGGCCGCTTAAAATTCCGTACAAGTTATGGACAAAATGTCCTGAAGCATTCAATTGAGGTTGCACATCTTGCAGGTCTCATGGCTTCAGAGCTTGGAGAAGATGCAAAGCTTGCAAAACGAGCAGGTCTTCTGCATGACATTGGAAAAGCCATTGATCACGAAGTAGAAGGAAGCCACGTAGAAATTGGCGTTGAGCTTGCGACGAAATATAAAGAGCATCCTGTTGTCATCAACAGTATTGCCTCTCACCACGGTGACCAAGAACCGACATCTATTATCGCTGTTCTTGTTGCGGCAGCTGATGCATTATCTGCAGCACGCCCTGGTGCAAGAAGTGAGACGCTTGAAAATTACATTCGGAGACTTGAGAAATTAGAAGATATCTCTGAATCTTATGAAGGTGTTGAAAAATCGTTTGCGATACAGGCTGGACGTGAAGTACGTATTATGGTGAAGCCAGATTCAATTAATGATCTTGAAGCTCACCGTCTAGCAAGGGATATTCGTAAGCGAATTGAGGACGAGCTCGATTACCCTGGTCACATTAAAGTGACAGTCATTCGAGAAACTCGCGCAGTAGAGTATGCAAAATAGAGCGGTGCGCTTAGCGCCGCTTTATTTTTTTGTGTAAATATGCAACACTGATAAGAAGATCAATTTAAAAGAGAAAGGGTTCAAAAGCGCATGAAAATATTATTTGTTGGAGATATTGTCGGTTCACCTGGCAGAGACACACTGAAAGAATATTTGCCAAAGCTAAAGAAAAAATATCAGCCGCACTTTACCATTGTCAACGGAGAAAATGCTGCTCACGGGAAAGGTCTAACTGAAAAAATCTATCATGAGCTGCTGCAAGCAGGAGCTGATGTGCTCACAATGGGCAACCATACATGGGATAAAAGAGACATTTTCGATTTCATCGATGATGCAGCTAATATGGTCCGTCCAGCTAACTTCCCAGAAGGCACACCTGGAAAAGGTCTCACGTTTATTAAAAAACAAGGAAAAGAATTGGCGGTCATTAACCTGCAAGGACGTACGTTTTTACCGCCAATTGACTGCCCATTTCAAAAAGTAGATGAATTAATTGCGGAAGCATCCAAACGGACACCGTTTATTTTTATTGATTTTCATGGTGAAGCCACAAGCGAAAAACAGGCGATGGGCTGGTATACAGACGGCCGTGCATCATGTGTCGTTGGCACGCATACACATGTTCAAACAGCAGATAACCGCGTATTGCCAAAAGGAACTGCGTATATTTCAGATGTCGGGATGACAGGACCTTATGATGGCATTTTAGGTGTTGACCGAGAAACGATCATTAAACGATTCAAAACAAGTCTCCCAGTCCGGTTTGAAATTGCAGAAGGCCGCACGACGTTAAGTGCAGTAATCGTAGAAATTGACGAACAGTCGAAAAAAGCTGTCAAAATTGATCGAATTTTGATAAATGATGACCATATTTTCTTTGAATAAATGTTCACATATTTATTTCAGAAAAATATTAATCAGAAAGAAGGAATATGCGCCCTCTATCGTGAATATAGTAAAAATGGTAGGTAGCCTGCTATTTTTGAAAAACATTTTGGGGATGGATTTTCAAAAAAATAGCATCATCTAACAAAGATTGTTCTAATGAACACTCACTTATCCATTGTAAATTTAAGGGGGAGCAGAAATGGAAATTTTAAAAGTTTCAGCAAAGTCAAATCCGAATTCAGTAGCAGGAGCATTAGCCGGCGTTTTACGTGAACGCGGTGCAGCGGAAATACAAGCAATCGGCGCTGGGGCACTGAATCAGGCGGTTAAGGCTGTCGCCATTGCAAGGGGATTTGTCGCGCCAAGCGGAGTGGATTTGATATGCATTCCAGCCTTTACTGACATTCTGATCGATGGAGAAGAAAGAACAGCCATCAAATTGATTGTTGAACCACGATAATTCTAATTTTATTATTTTCAACCTGCTTACATCATGTAAGCAGGTTGTTTTTGTTTACCGCTATACATTTCTTATATAACATATTCAGTTCGTGAAATAGATAAAAATGACATATTAGAGCTTGCATTTTTTCACCGTGATGATAAATTAAGATTAAGTTGAATTTACTTCATCAAAAATAAATATTTAAGTAGGTGAAATAATGTTTGAAGCTTTTTTGAAAAGAGGAAAGCTTGTTTTTATTTTATTTTTTATCGTTCTCATTGCTGGCGGCTATTTATTCGCGCAGCTTCCTAAACGAGAACTTCCAGAATTCGAGGCGAATCTCGTCACGATTTCTACCGTTTTTCCTGGTGCAGATGCAAAACAGGTGGAAAGAGATGTCACCAATAAACTGGAATCAGCCCTATCAGATATCAATGGTGTAGAGAAAACGAGCTCAATTTCTGCCATTGGTTTCTCAAATATTGTGCTTGAAATTGAGGACCAAGCCGACTTTCAAAAGGTGGCAAGTCAAATTAAGAATGAAACCACAAGTGCTGCGTCGTCTTTTCCTGACGGGGTGATGGAGCCGGAAGTAAAGGATGAATTCGGCAGCGTGCCGGTTGGCTCTTATATGATTGTGTCAAATGAATCATCGGACTTAGCAAAGAGTCAGCAATCGCTGCGTGCATTGAAGGAAAAAGTAGAGGACATCAAAGGGGTAGACAGTGTCATTATCAAAGGCTTCAATGACAAACAAGCGCTATTAAACTTAGATTCAAACAAGCTGGAGGGTGAAGGGCTCAATGTAACTGATGTCACAGATGCCATCAATCAGGAATTTGACACATCTCCACTAGGCGATATTCGGCCAGGCAAAGAGAAGGTGAAGCTGTCCATCGATACATATGACCGCTTAGATCAAGTTAAAAAAATTGAGCTTTTCTCAAAAACGAAAAGAGAGCCGGTCACAATTAGTCAGCTTGGCAGTTTAAAAGAAGTAGAAAAACAGAAAAGTGATATTGTGTCGTATAACGGAAAGCCCGCTTATTCATTTACTGTGAATATTAAACAAGGGCTTGATATTCCTAAAATGTATGACAAAGTCAGTGAGGTCATTGAGAAAGAAAAGCAGCTGCCAAATGGGGTGGAGTGGGTAGACTACTATTCACAAAAAAGTGAAGTGGATACCATTTTCAATGATTTAATAAAAGAAGCCATTGTTGCGGTCATTGCTGTCATAATTGTTACCACACTTGGACTCACGATTGGCGGGGCGTTTATCGTTTCACTCGCCATTCCGCTATCCATTACAATCGGAACGATTCCGCTGCCATTTTTACAAGTGGACCTCAATCAAATTTCGATCATCGGCTTTATCATTGCTTTAGGGATACTTGTCGATGATGCGATTGTCGTCAATGATAATATTTTAAGACAAATGAAAAAATACGAAAGTCCGCTTAAAGGAACAATTGCAGGGGTGAAAGAAGTCGCAGGGTCCATTTTGACATCAACACTAGCTGTTGTGTTTGCCTTCCTGCCGCTTGTATTCCTATCAGGTGCAAATGGTTCATTTATTCGGGCATTACCGTCTGTTCTAGTGACGACTGTGCTTGCGTCCATGGTGATTTCTCTGACACTTGTACCGGTCTATCAATATACTGTGAACCGGAAAAGAAAGAACAAAAACAGTCAAAAAGAGCCGGGATTCCTAGGGAAACCATTAAAAAGGCTGGCTGATTTCTATGCAGACCGTGTGCTGACAAACATTGTGAAACGGCCGCTCGTTATTGGACTAAGTGGTTTGCTCGTTGCAACGCTTGCTTTTTTACTTATTTTCGTCACACCATTTGAATTTTTCCCTGCGGCGAATAAGAAAGAAGTGGTCGTCACTGTCACGCTTCCAAGTGAAACAACATTAGACAAAACAAATGAAACACTAAAGAAAATAGAACAAGAAATTAAGCAGCAAAAAGGCATTGAAGAAACGGCGATTTTTGCAGGCGGCGGTGTGCCGAACCTATTTAATGAAAGTATTTCAAATGCAAGTGACCACACGGGTCAGGTTGTCGTGAGAGTAGACAATGATCAGATGACAAGTAAGGCATTAATAGATCGTATGACCGAGCCTTTGCGAGAGACATTCAAAGAGGCTGAAATCTTTATGAAAACCATTGTACAAGGACCGCCAACTGGAGCGCCAGTGACAGTAACGGTTGCGGGTGACTCTTTTTCAAAGCTCATTGATGTCAAAGAAACACTGACAAATGAAATGAAAGACAAAGGGGCAAGCTTGATTACGGACGATGTCAATCAGCCGGTGAAAACGATCTCTTTTGAATTAAACCGCAAGCGGATGGCAGAGGATGGGCTCAGTGCTCAATTTGTCAGCAGACAGCTTGGTCTTGTGACAGAAGGGATGCCATTAGGTACCTTTCAACAAGGAACAAATGATATCGATTTAGTAGTGAAACAGGATATAGGCACACATCAAAATGGTTTAAAGCTAAAAGAAATGAAAGTGCCTGTGAAGACAAATGAGGGCGGTATGCCTCAACTTGAGCCGCTTAGCCGATATGTAAAAGAAAAAGAAACAGAGCAGTACGAAAGCATTCCACATGAAAATGGAGTTCCGACCATTACGCTGAAGGCGTATCCCGGCGCATCAGATTCGTTTAAAGACGATATGAAAGAAGTCGTCAATCAAGTGGGGAAAAGCGCTGCAGCGAAGGATTTGACCATCTTACAGGGTGGAGAAAATGAAAATCAGACCCAGTTCTTTATTGAAATTAGTCTCTTATTTGCAGTAGTCTTGCTGCTCATTTACGTGACCATCGCATTCCAGTTCAATTCATTGATGCTTCCGCTGTTAGTTCTAGGAACGGTTTACTTAGCCGTATCAGGAGCCATTATCGGACTGTTTGTCACACAAACACCATTCAGCTTTATGGCAACAATGGGAATTGTCTCATTGGCTGGTATTGTCGTCCGAAATGCGGTCGTCCTATTCGAATTTATTGAACAGCGGTGCAAGCAAGGGTTTGATCAACAGACAGCTGTCATTGAAGCAGGAAGAGCAAGGATTAGACCGATTCTCTTAACAGCATTTACGGCACTTGTTGCACTAATGCCTGTTGCATTAAGTCATGATCCACTCTTTAAGCCGCTGGCCATCTGCATTGTATCTGGTGTCTTTTTCTCAACAATACTGACCTTATTCATTGTGCCAGCACTATATGTTGCCGTTTCAAAGAAACGCTGACGATGAAAGCAAATCTCCGATCGAAAGGAGATTTGCTTTTTTTTTTAGAAAAATATCCAAAAAAATATGTGGGGTGTTCATTTGTCTTTTTCTAGTAGACAGTGGTATTTACGACTAAAATAAGTCGTGTTAAAATCTGATTGGGAGAAGTTTTTTAACAAAGGGGTTGTACGTCATGTGTGGAACGATGAAAGCAATTGTTAAAAAAGAAAGCGCTTACGGAGCGGTGATGATGGAGATGCCGATTCCAGAAATCAAAGATCATGAAGTTTTGATCCAAGTGAAAGCCACTTCGATATGCGGAACAGACGTGCATATTTATAATTGGGATGACTGGGCTAAGGGAAGAGTCAAAGCGCCTTACATTTTTGGACATGAATTTACAGGGGAAGTTGTTAAAGTGGGGAAGCAGGTCTCACGAGCAAAGGTAGGGGACTTTGTATCGGCTGAGACGCATGTTGTATGTAATCAATGTTATATGTGCTTAACAGGGCAGCAGCATTTGTGCAGTGAAACGAAAATTTTAGGGGTAGACATTGATGGCTGTTTTGCTGAATATGTCAAAGTACCTGAACAAAATGTGTGGCATAATCCAGCTCAAATGCCGGTTGAGCTTGCCTCTATCCAAGAGCCGCTAGGAAATGCAGTCCATACTGTACTGCACACACCTGTATCAGGTAAATCAGTGGCGATTTTTGGCTGCGGACCAATCGGTTTAATGGCAATCGCTGTCGCAAAAGCCTCCGGGGCTGTTCAAGTGTTCGCTGTTGATAAAAATGAATACAGGCTCGATCTTGCCCGAAAAATGGGTGCAGATCATATCGTGGATATTGGAAAAGGTGATCCAGTCGCGATAATTAAGCAGCTCACGCGGATGGAAGGGGCAGATGTGATGTGTGAGATGTCAGGTCATCCAGCTGCCATTAATCAAGCACTCGAAGCTTGTGCAAATGGAGGGAAAGTCAATATACTAAGCTTGCCAGAACGGCCAGTAACAATTGATATTACGAATCAAATTGTTTTTAGGGGATTAACCGTGCAAGGGATCACGGGGAGAAAAATGTTTGAGACGTGGCGTCAAGTATCTGAGCTATTAAGAACTAATACCATTGATGTAAAGCCGGTTGTCACTCATACACTGCCATTTGAAGAGTTCGAAAAGGGATTTGAACTTATGCAAAGCGGTACGTGCGGAAAAGTCGTACTGATGATGCCATCATATCAAAGGGGGAAGAAATGATGAAAGAATTCACGTATTTACAAGATGAATTGGAAACAATGAAGCAGCAAGGCACCCACCAAACTTTGAAAGAGATCGACTCAAAACAATCATCCACTGTGACATTAAATGAACAATCTGTCATACAACTCTCCTCAAATAACTACTTAGGGCTCACCTCACACCCAAGGCTGATAAAAGCAGCAAAAGAGGCAATCGATGAATTCGGTGCGGGTACAGGATCTGTACGTACCATCGCCGGCACAATGACGATGCATGAACGTCTTGAAAAAAAGCTTGCTGCATTTAAAAAGACAGAAGCAGCACTTGTATTCCAATCAGGCTTTACGACCAATCAAGGGGTCTTATCCAGTATCTTGACAAAAGATGATATTGTCATTTCAGATGAACTGAATCATGCCTCAATTATTGATGGCATCCGATTAACAAAAGCAGATAAAAAGGTATACGGTCATTCCAATATGGAAGAGCTGGAGAAGATTTTGAAAAAATCAATGAATTACCGCGTCCGCCTCATCGTTACAGACGGTGTATTCTCGATGGATGGAGATATCGCGCCACTTCCTGAGATCGTCAGGCTCGCAGAAGCATATGATGCATTTGTGATGGTAGACGATGCGCACGCCTCGGGCGTGCTTGGTGAGAATGGCCGCGGGACGGTCAACCATTTTAAACTCGACGGCAGAGTGCACATTCAGGTCGGGACACTTAGTAAGGCTGTCGGAGTGCTCGGCGGCTATGTGGCTGGTTCAGCGGTTTTAATTGATTATTTAAAGCATAAAGCAAGACCGTTTTTATTCAGCACCTCTCATCCGCCAGCTGTGACTAGAGCGTGTGAAGAAGCGATTGAAGTGCTGTTAGATGAACCGGAACGAATCGATACACTTTGGGAGAACGCCGCTTATTTTAAAGAAAAGGTCATCAGCCTAGGATTTCAAGTCGCCGCCCCAACAGAGACACCGATTATCCCAATCATGATTGGAGACGAAGCACTTACTTTTCGATTCTCAAAGGCTTTAATAGAACGAGGCGTGTTTGCCCAAGGCATCGCCTTCCCAACTGTAGCAAAAGGCAAGGCAAGAATTAGAGCCATCATCACAGCCGAGCACACAAAAGAAGAACTAGACCGGGCACTGACAATCATTGAAGAAGAAGCAAAAAAACTAAACATACTTGATTGAGAGAGCGCAGGCTCTCTTTTTTTGACGATATTCTTTCCAATTTTCATCAAATCTACCGTTTGTTATGTATAATGTATGTAAAAAGATCTATTGAGGTAAGTGATGAG
This sequence comes from Bacillus sp. PAMC28571, assembly GCF_014250435.1. Classification (NCBI taxonomy): domain Bacteria; kingdom Bacillati; phylum Bacillota; class Bacilli; order Caryophanales; family Bacillaceae; genus Bacillus; species Bacillus sp. PAMC28571. The sequence continues at coordinate 1,452,174 of NZ_CP060191.1, forward strand.
ACAAATGATATTTAATAAAGAAGACTTTTATAAGCAATATTTAGATTATAAGAGCAATGTAATAACAGATAAGAATCACCCTTTTCACAAAATGTTTAATAAAGAGATACCAAACAAAATTCAAAATGAATTAGAAAAACGTCATATGAAAAATTTGGATAGAATCGATATTAAAGCATCTACAGGAAATGGAAAAGTTTCAGAGTCTATTTGGATAGCGTTTCTAGACCAGCTTTTAACAAAAAATCAAAAAACAAATAAAACAACAACACAAAAAGGATTATATATAGTCATTTTATTCGCTAATAATGGCAAAGATTTTTATTTATCGATTGGTTTAGGTACTGAAAATCTATCTCTCAAAAAGATTAAATATGAAGCGGATATTTGGCGAGAACGACTAAAACCTCAATTGATGAATAGTCCTAATTTAAAAGGATTTGAAATAGGTGATTTTTACTTAGGAGAATCTGATAGACCTAAAAAATATGCAGCAGGTTCTTTGGTATTTAAAAGATATAATATTGATACATTTAATCAATACGAGTTTTTAAAAGACATATATAACTTAAATGAATTTTTTTATGATTTTATTTTCGAAATATATTCGAATCCGGATCTTCATATGGATACAAAGATTAATAAGAGTATAAAACGAAAAAGAATCATCCATAGAAACGTTTATAAGCAATTAAGAGAAGAAAGAGCCAAGCAAAATGAAGAGACAGGTCGAATAGCAGAGAAGTTTGTTTATGATATGGAAGTAGAGCAATTAAAAGCAGTGGGTCAGGAGCAATTAGCGAAAAATGTCAATTGGTTAGCCGAAACGGAAGATGGCCATGGGTTTGATATCAAATCGTATTACCCTGATGGAAAAGAAAAACTAATAGAGGTGAAGGGCTCAAAACTTGCTCATCAAGACTTTCCTTTCTTCTTATCTGAACAAGAAAGAATGGTAGCAGAAGAGGAAAAAGAAGCATATGTGATTACTTTAGTTGAGAGTGTCGGTACACAGCAAATGAAGATTGTAAAAGAAATACAAAACCCTTTGGAGAAAGATAACCTACTGTTAAAACCTACTCAATATTCATGCAGAATCCGGGTGGATTGAAAAGTAATGACACATATGATTTATTTTCAATTCATCACAAAATAGTCTATACTGTAGGGTGGAACTTGGTTTGAAAGGAGTACAAATTCATGAATGAAGAGCAGAGAAAAGCGAGCGGACAAGTAAGTTCATCGGACAAAAAATCCGAGAAGGACTACAGCAAATATTTTGAAGCTGTGTACATTCCGCCTTCCTTAAAAGATGCAAAAAAACGGGGTAAAGAAGAAGTCGAATACAATCAATTTCAAATTGACGAGCAGTTTCAAGGGTTAGGAAACGGCCGCAAGTTTTATATTCGCACATATGGCTGTCAAATGAATGAGCATGACACAGAAGTGATGGCTGGTATTTTTATGGCGCTTGGCTATGAACCAACAAACTCAACGGAAGATGCAAATGTCATCTTATTAAACACTTGTGCGATTCGTGAGAATGCAGAAAATAAAGTGTTTGGAGAGCTTGGTCATTTAAAAGCATTAAAGCGTGAAAAGCCAGATTTAATTTTAGGTGTCTGCGGATGTATGTCACAAGAAGAATCTGTCGTGAACCGTATTTTGAAGAAACACCCATTTGTTGACTTGATTTTTGGCACGCACAACATTCACCGCCTGCCAGAGCTGTTATCTGAATGCTACCTTTCAAAAGAAATGGTCATTGAGGTTTGGTCAAAAGAAGGCGACGTGATTGAGAACCTTCCAAGAGCCCGTCAAGGTAAAATCAAGGGCTGGGTGAACATTATGTACGGCTGTGATAAATTCTGTACATACTGTATCGTGCCTTACACGCGCGGCAAGGAAAGAAGCCGCCGCCCAGATGAAATTATTCAAGAGGTCAGACGTTTAGCGGCAGAAGGATATAAGGAAATTACCCTTCTTGGTCAAAACGTGAATGCATATGGAAAAGATTTTGAAGATATGGAATATGGTCTTGGCCACCTGATGGATGAGCTGCGAAAAATTGATATTCCGCGTATCCGTTTTACAACAAGTCACCCGCGTGATTTTGATGATCACTTAATCGAAGTGCTTGCCAAGGGCGGAAACCTTCTCGATCATATTCACCTGCCAGTTCAATCCGGAAGTTCTTCTGTGCTGAAGCTTATGGCGAGAAAATATGACCGTGAGCGCTACCTTGATCTTGTGCGCAAAATCAAAGAAGCGATGCCGAATGCTTCATTAACAACGGACATTATTGTTGGATTCCCAAATGAAACAGATGAGCAGTTTGAAGAAACACTTTCGCTTTATCGCGAGGTTGAGTTTGATGCCGCTTATACGTTCATTTATTCCCCAAGAGAAGGAACGCCAGCAGCGAAAATGAAAGACAACGTGCCAATGCGTGTGAAAAAAGAACGTCTGCAGCGCCTAAATGCACTTGTGAATGAAATTTCTGCGAAAAAAATGAAGGAATATGAAGGGCAGATTGTCGAAGTATTAGTAGAGGGTGAAAGTAAAAACAACCCTGAGATCCTAGCCGGATATACAAGTAAAAGCAAGCTTGTGAATTTTAAAGCACCAAAAGAAGCGATTGGCAACATCGTCAAAGTGAAAATCACACAAGCCAAAACTTGGTCTCTTGACGGAGAAATGGTTGGAGAAGCTATCGAGGTGAATTAAAATGACACTTTATTCAAAGAAAGAGATTGTCGAGCGTGCAAGAGAGCTCGCTAAAATGATTTCTGAAACGGAAGAAGTTGATTTCTTCAAAAAAGCAGAAGCGCAAATCAATGAAAATACAAAAATTTCAACGATCATTAATCAAATTAAGGCGCTTCAAAAACAAGCTGTGAACTTAAAGCATTACGGCAAACATGAAGCCTTAAAGCAAGTCGAAGAAAAAATCGATGCCCTGCAAGAAGAACTGGATGACATCCCAGTGATTCAAGAATTCAAAGAATCACAAATGGAAGTCAATTCCCTGCTTCAGCTTGTGGCACACACGATTTCGAATCAAGTAACAGATGAAATCATTCTTTCAACCGGCGGTGACCTCTTATTAGGAGAAACCGGTTCAAAAGTAAAAAACTCATCACCAAGTTGCTCCATTAAATGAGAAAACCCCGCAGATGCGGGGTTTTTTATTTGTGGACTCTTATTTATTTGTAATTTAGTATTTAAAATCCCTTATAGGTTTATAACGCTTAAATGTTGCTATAAGTCATGTATAACAGAAATAGATGAGATTTCTTGCGATCTAATATTAAGGAAAATTAATACGGAATAGTAGAAAACCGCATAATACTTCATTAAAGGTGAGATCTTTGTGGTCACTAAAAACTCACTTCACCTTATATGTAATTTATATTTTATAGGCTGTGACATCAACAATTTGTTGATGTCACAGCCCCTTTTTTATTTTCTATGGTTACCTTATTTCTTCATAAAACACGTAATACAAACTAAAAAAAGTGGATATATTTTTTAATGATATTCTTTATTATTTTTAAATCTAATTTTAAATATAAAGAAAATCGAATGTTGATTTTTATAAATAGCCCCTCCTAAAGGGACTGTGACTTCATCATTAAACCACAACCTTCTATTCCAATCAACCTCCAAACCTCTCACTCTCCAACTTTTCCAATTTTCAAGGCAAGTTTATGGGCGACCATGCATACACTGAAACAGAAATGAATTTAATTGAACATGAAGTTCAAAATCGTGACACACTAGACGAATGCCCAGCATAAGATAAAACGATCAAGAACAAGGAGGCATGCCGGAATGTCTGAATACAGAGAAATTATTACAAAAGCGGTGGTTGCAAAAGGGAGGAAATTCACCCAAAGCACACACACCATTTCTCCATCGCAAAAACCAACCAGCATCCTAGGTGGTTGGATCATTAATCATAAGTATGATGCTGAAAAGGTCGGTAAAACCGTTGAGATCGAAGGAACATTTGATATTAACGTATGGTACTCTTACGCCGACAATACGAAAACAGAAGTCGTCACAGAGCGTGTGAAGTATGTAGACATCATTAAACTGAGATATAAAGATAAAAATTTCCTTGATGATGAGCACGAAGTAATTGCGAAAGTATTGCAGCAGCCCAATTGCTTAGAAGTGACCATTTCTCCAAATGGCAATAAAATTATCGTTCAGGCAGAGCGTGAATTCATTGCTGAGGTAGTCGGTGAAACAAAAATTGTCGTAGAGGTCGATTCAAGCTGGAAAGAAAAAGATGATCACGAGTGGGAAGAAGAAGTGGATGAGGAGTTAGAGGATATTCATCCAGAATTCCTAGCAGGTGAGACAGAAGAGTAAGGAATGACTAGGGCGCATATCCCCCTAGTTTTTTTGTGCCTGATCTAGGAGAAAAAAGGTGATTTTTTATGCTATAATTAGAGATGGTATGAATTCGAAAGTAATATAGTGAGGGATTAGAAATATGGCAAGTTATACGCCCATGATACAGCAATATTTAAAGATCAAGGCAGATTATCAAGATGCCTTTTTATTTTTTCGCCTAGGCGATTTTTATGAGATGTTTTTTGATGATGCAAAGGAAGCCGCGCAAGAACTAGAAATTACGTTAACAAGCAGAGACGGCGGCACAATTCCAATGTGCGGCGTTCCTTATCATTCTGCTTCTGCATACATAGAACAGTTGATTTCAAAAGGCTACAAGGTCGCCATTTGTGAGCAGGTGGAAGACCCTAAAACGGCAAAAGGTGTAGTCAAAAGGGAAGTCGTTCAACTGATTACACCAGGAACCGTCATGGATGGTAAAGGATTAAGTGAAAACGAGAACAACTTTATTGCGTCTGTTACCAGCTTTCAAAATGGGTACGGTCTTGCGCTGTCTGATTTATCAACAGGTGAAAACATGGCGGCTTTCATCGATCGATTAGATGAAGTCGTATCAGAAATTTATTCTGTCGGTGCAAAAGAAATTGTGGTGTCAAAGCAGCTGGATGAGGAAACAATCAAAACCCTTAAAGAACGCTGCCAAGCGACCATTTCATACGAAGATAGTGATGCATTATTAGATGAAGCTGAACGGCTCGTTTCCCATCTAGACGAAAAGTTAAAAACGTCATTTTTAACACTATATGCCTATTTAAGAAGAACGCAAAAAAGAAGTTTGGATCATCTTCAGAAAGTTCAAGTGTTTGAACTTGAACAAACGATGAAAATCGATCTTTACTCAAAACGAAACCTTGAATTAACAGAAACGATTCGTTCAAAAAGCAAAAAAGGCTCTTTATTATGGCTGTTAGATGAAACAAAAACAGCGATGGGCGGCAGACTGCTCAAGCAATGGATCGACCGGCCGCTTATTCGCCTTTCGCAAATTAATGAGCGTCAGGAAATGGTGCAAATTCTGATGGATCATTTCTTTGAGCGAGAGGATCTGCGCGAAAGATTAAAGCAAGTATATGATCTTGAGCGTTTAGCGGGCCGCGTGGCATTTGGCAACGTGAATGCTCGTGATCTCATCCAGCTCAAAGAATCCTTAAAACAAGTACCGGATATTAAACAACTCGTTCATTCATTACCAGAGGAAATGGCAAAATCAAGAGCGAATGAGATTGATCCTTGTGGTGACCTCCTTGATTTATTAGAAGATGCACTTCATGAAAATCCGCCGATGACGATAAAAGAAGGCAATTTGATTAAAGATGGCTACAATGCAAAATTAGATGAATACCGTGATGCCAGCCGAAACGGAAAGGACTGGATTGCACGGCTTGAACAGCAGGAAAGAGAATATACCGGCATTCGCTCCTTAAAAGTCGGGTTTAATAAAGTGTTTGGTTATTATATCGAAGTGACACGCGCGAATACACATCTGCTGGAGGAAGGGCGTTACGAAAGAAAACAAACGCTTGCCAATGCAGAGCGGTATATCACACCTGAATTAAAAGAAAAAGAAGCACTGATTCTTGAAGCAGAATCAAATATTAACGAATTGGAATATGAACTATTTACAGCTCTCAGGGAGCAAGTAAAAGGCTATATTCCTAGATTACAGCTGCTCGCAAAACAAATGAGCGAGCTTGATGCGCTTCAATGCTTTGCGACTGTCAGTGAAAAGCGCCGTTATATCCGGCCGGAATTCTCAGAGGATGACGTGGATGTCAAAGATGGCCGTCACCCTGTCGTTGAAAAAGTGCTCGATCACCAGGAATATGTACCGAATGACTGCCATATGGGAAAAGGCAGACAAACCTTACTCATCACTGGACCAAATATGTCAGGGAAAAGTACGTATATGAGACAAATGGCACTCATCTCGATTCTTGCGCAGATTGGCTGCTTCGTTCCTGCGTCAAAGGCGACGCTTCCAATCTTCGATCAAATCTTTACACGTATCGGTGCAGCAGATGATTTGATTTCTGGTCAAAGTACTTTTATGGTAGAGATGCTCGAAGCAAAAAATGCGATGGTACATGCTACGAAAAACAGCTTGATTTTATTTGATGAAATTGGACGCGGGACAAGCACCTATGATGGAATGGCTCTTGCGCAGGCAATCATTGAATTTGTTCATGATCATATTGGCGCCAAAACCCTATTCTCTACACATTACCATGAGCTCACTGTCCTTGAATCTCAATTAAGCGAGCTGAAAAATGTTCATGTGCGAGCTGAAGAGCATGAAGGCACGGTCGTTTTCTTACATCAAATCAAAGAAGGTGCAGCTGATAAAAGCTATGGTATTCATGTAGCGCAGCTTGCTGAATTGCCTGATGCCATCATTAATAGAGCCCAGACTATTTTAACGGAGCTTGAGAGCGGATCACATGACGTGACCCCAACCGTATCTGCAGCATCAAAAGCAGAAAAGACTGTAGAAAAACAGCAGCTTTCTTTCTTTGAAGTAGAAGAAAAACCGCAGCCGAAAGCTGCGCTAAAACAGAAAGATCAAGCGGTCATCGACGAATTAAAGTCTTACAACCTAATGGATATGACGCCGCTTGAAGCAATGACAAAGCTGTATGAATTGCAAAAGAAATTATAATGTAAGGTGAGGTGAGCAGAAATGGCAAAGATTATTCAGTTATCCGATGACCTATCCAATAAAATTGCTGCAGGTGAAGTGGTCGAGCGCCCGGCTTCTGTTGTAAAGGAGCTTGTGGAAAATGCGATCGATGCAAAAAGTACAGTCATTGAAATCGATGTAGAAGAAGCAGGTCTTTCTTCTATCAGGATTATTGATAATGGTGTTGGAATCGATGCTGAAGATTGTAAGCTCGCCTTCCAGCGCCATGCAACGAGTAAAATCAAAGATGAAAATGATCTGTTTCGTGTTAGAACGCTCGGATTCAGAGGAGAGGCGCTGCCAAGTATTGCATCCGTCTCTCACCTAGAAATGAAAACAAGTACTGGCGAAGGAGCTGGGACACACTTAGCTTTGCAAGGCGGGAAGATTATCTCAGAGAAAAAAACCTCTGGCCGCCGCGGCACCGAGATTGTGGTCACCAACTTATTTTACAATACGCCAGCCCGTCTAAAATATATGAAAACCGTTCATACGGAACTTGGTAATATATCGGATGTGGTCAATCGAATTGCGCTAGCTCATCCCGAAGTATCGATCCGTTTGCGTCATCAAGGGAAAGTCCTGCTACAGACGAATGGAAACGGAGATGTGCGTCACGTACTTGCGGCCATTTACGGGACAGCTGTGGCTAAAAAAATGCTGCCGCTTCACGTACAATCACTTGATTTTGAAGTGAAAGGATATATTTCCTTACCAGAAGTGACGAGGGCATCACGGAATTATATGTCTTCTGTTGTAAACGGCCGATATGTCAAACATTTTCCGCTCGTGAAAGCGATCCATGAAGGGTATCACACGCTGCTTCCGATTGGCCGTCATCCAATTACATTCATTGAGATGAAGATGGATCCCATTCTAGTGGATGTGAACGTTCATCCATCGAAGCTAGAAGTGAGGCTAAGTAAAGAACAGGAACTTCATGATCTGATTAAACAAGGAATTAAGGAAGTATTTCAAAAGCAGCAGCTCATTCCAAGTGCTTCAGTACCAAAAAAAGCACCAATGCCAGCTGTGAAAAATGAGCAGCAATCCTTAACCTTTGATGCGAAACAAAGGAACGCAAGCCCAGCGGAAACACCGCTAACCTATCAGCCGGAGCCGCACGAGTCGGTCGTATACGAGACAAGTCATACCGATGCATACGGAATGCCTAAACATGAGAAGACAGAAGCATCATCACCAGTATTTTATGAAGAAACCTCATCTGAGCGTATTCATTTAGAGGAATCCGCCGCTTCACTTGAATATGAAGAGCCGGTACTACATGAAGATGCAAAAACGATTCCTGAAAACGAACGCGTCCCTGTGATGTATCCAATTGGGCAAATGCATGGCACATATATTTTGGCTCAAAATGAACGAGGGCTTTATATCATCGACCAGCATGCGGCTCAAGAGCGAATCAAGTATGAGTATTATCGTGAGAAGGTGGGAGAGATCGAACAGGAAGTGCAAGAAATGCTCGTCCCCTTAACATTTCACTACTCTAAAAACGATATGCTGATCATTGAAGAGCATAAGGATATTCTCGCGAAAGTGGGGGTCTTCTTAGAGCCCTTTGGTTCAGGTAGCTACATCGTTCGGTCGCATCCGCAGTGGTTTCCAAAAGGTGAAGAGGCTGAATTGATCGAAGAGATTATAGAGCAAGTGCTTGATGAAAAACGTGTTGATATCAAGAAACTAAGAGAAGAAGCGGCGATTATGATGAGCTGCAAAGGCTCAATCAAAGCAAATCGTCATTTGCGTCATGATGAAATCAAAGCCTTATTAGATGAACTTCGGCAAACGAAAGACCCATTCACCTGTCCGCACGGCCGGCCGATCATCATTCATCACTCCACTTATGAAATGGAGAAGATGTTTAAACGGGTGATGTGATATAAAAAAGCGCTCTAATCAGAGCGCTTTTTTATTTAGCATCCGCAAGGATCTGGCGGTGTGACCACAACTGGTCGTGTATTAATATCAATCGTATCTTCTGCATAAAATGTGGAACCGATGCTGATGGCTCGATTTTCTGCACGGAACGTGTATGTACCTGCAGCAGGGAGTACTTTATGTGAAAGCTTTAATGTATACTTGGAAATTCCAAGTAAATCCAGTCTGAGCGGAATACGAACGGTTTGTCCGTTGTTCAAAATATAGCTGTCTTTTAATGCTTTGCCGTTCATAATGTCTTTCGTCGTTGCTTGGAAACCCTTTGGCAGAGTGAACTCAACCGCACCAAGACTTAGAACAGAATTTGGGCTGTATGTCAGCTCAATGTCAGAAAAAGACCATTCCTGCTTACTTGCTCCTGTAATTTTTGCGTAAAGTGCAGCTGGTTTTGCATTAGTTGTTGCTTTGCCGGCTTCCTCAGCAGATGCAGAAAGCGGTACTGACAGCGCCATAACCAATGTGAGCATCCCCATCATAAGAATCGTCCATGTTTTTTTCATTTTTTCCTTCCCCCTTGTTGAATATAGGTAAATAATAGATGATTACACCCATTATTTACCTATAATGTTACCATATTACCATATGGTATTAAATGGGATATTATACCCTTATTTTGTCATTCTTTAGTAATAGCGGGGAAAAAGCGCATTTGGTTGATTCATTCCGTAATAATGGCCTGGCATTTGCTGGTTTGTTGGCATCATCATATGCATATCTTGATAACCGTATGGATGGTGTGGCATCATCCCATATCCACCATAATGGCCTAGATGATGGTGATCCTTCATTGGAACATGCTTTGAAAAGGTATCATGCTGATTTGGGAACGGTGAATAAACTGAATGATGATGTGGATGGTGCGCGTTATACATATCTTTTTTGCCGCTATGATAATGGTTGGGCATATTCATATGATCATGCATGTTTGGCGCGACCATATGCTCATGATTGGCTGTATACACATTTTCAAATGTGTGATAGGGATTTTCTTGGTGATAATGATTCATTTGGCTGTTCATATCGTTCATGTATATCTCATCCTTTATGTCAGGTTGCCATATCCTATGAGACAGATCTGCTTCATGAGCCTATCCATATGAAAGAAAAAAACCGGCTTTTCAGCCGGGAAAAGGAAAAGCAGGTAAAGCGTCAAGCGTTAAATTGTGTAGCTGTGTCTTCTTCTGCGACGCTTTTTACATCTGCTGCAGACACTTTTAGGAAAATAACAGGGATCGTAGCTTCGAGAGGTATCCCAAAAATCGCTCTCAAACCATTTATCTTTTTTATGACAAAACTTTTTTTCTTTACATGGATCCTCATGGCAATGATCGTCATGCTTTTTATGGCAGTGTGAGTGGGAATGTTTGCACTTGCATTTGCACATTGTCATCCCTCCTAAATGTGACTCAATGCTAGTATATGCAAGAAAGAGTCATGAGGACTGGATGCTCATGCTTCTTTTATAAAAAAAGGCTTTTTCTGAAAAAACTCAAATAAAAAGAATTGACTAGTGCTAAATTAACATGATAAAATATAAATTTTTATCCTCTGACGAAATGTGTTATAATGATATTGTGAATACTTTCGGAGGTGGCGGATTTGTTTCAAATAGGTGATAAAATTGTTTATCCAATGCATGGAGCCGGTGTGATTGAAGGAATGGAAGAAAAAGAGATTTTAGGTAAGACACAGGAATATTTCCTGATTCAAATGCCGAATATGCAGATGATGGTCCCAAAAGGCAGAATCAATCAACTAGGTATACGTCCGGTAGCAGATCAAGCAACGCTGAAAGTTGTGATGAACAATTTTGCAGAAGAAACAAACGACGACACGCTTACTTGGAAGCAAAGATATGATGAAAATCTGAAAAAGCTAAAAACAGGTGCGATCGAAGATGGTGCAGACGTTGTCAAAGATCTAATGAGACGAAATCAGAAGAAAGCGTTAAATTCAAGTGAAAAGAAGATGCTTGAAGATGCAAGAGGCATGTTAGTGAGTGAGATTTCACTTGCACAGGGACTGACGCAAGATGAAGTGATGACAGCTTTAGAGAATGAATTAAGAATGTAATGATGATATACAGAGACTAGCTGTAAACTGAAGGGGACTACTTCTTTTGTTTACAGCTTTTTTGTTTGAAAAAAAGAGTAATATTGCCATTTTTGTAGGTGGTTTTAACTAAAATTGAAATGAGGTCATACGATTTAGTTTTTACGTTCACAACAAAAATTTAAAGACCTCTGAAATACCTAGATCATATGAAAAACAGGTAACTTCTCCTGATTCATTCAAATGAGCCGGACAACCTTTGAATTTTCTAAGCCATTGATAGTAAAATATTGCGGTAAGATGACACCTAAGAGAAAAAAGGAGCGGTGAAATGAAAAGGTTACTAATATGTGGATTCATCTTTCTTATTCTGTGTACTCTTTTAATGGTGAAATGCAGCCATTCTGTTCAAGAAAAAAAAGAACAAAAGCAGCATCATCAAGAGGTAGAAAAGTATCAAAAAGAGCGAAAACAAGGCGATCAATATGAAAGCTTTAAACAGCTCATGCGATATGAAAGAGACGGTTATGAGATAGAATTTCACGAAAAGGGCGGAAGTGATTTACTTGTATTTTCTCCTCATGGAGGTGAAATTGAACCAGGAACAAGTGAAATTGTAGAAGCCTTTCAAGAAAGCTACTCTACGTATTTGTTTGAAGGTACAAAGCAAGACAATAACCGGGACCTGCATATCACGAGTACCAATTTTGATGAACCCATTTTGGTTCAAATGATTAAAACGTATCCTTTTTCAATTTCCATCCACGGCTATAAAAGTGATAAAAGACACACGCTCGTTGGCGGCACAAATGAAAAAATGCAAAGAGCCGTTGTTCGAGAACTAAAAGATCGGGGATTTTCCGCAGAAATGGTACAAAAAGGCGAACGGCTTTCTGGTACAGATCCCAAAAATATAAATAATCGAAATGCGAGTGGTGAAAGCGTTCAGCTCGAAATTAGTACAGCGCAAAGAGAAGCTTTTTTTGATAATTTTGATACGAGAAAAGGAAAGAAAAAAGCATTTAGACGCTATATTAATGCATTAAAAGAAGTGCTAAGAGAATTCGATCCGTCTGCGTAAAAAAGTTTGATGGGCAAAAGTGCTCTATTTAAACTTGGTAAAAAAGATAGGAATATGCGATTTGAACATAAAATATGTAATAACTTACAATTTGCCTTGAAAACATAAATTATGTAAAATAATAGTTATCAGTTTGATATGATAGAATGGGGCTGAAGTGGATGGCACACAAAATACCATCTTCCGAAGTAGGTGTAAAGATCAATCAATGGTACACGCATATTTGCAAATTTGAAGTTGAACAGGCAAACCGCATGAAGCGCCTTGTTGAAGAAGAAATTCATGATATGGAAGAGGATCAAGATTTACTCCTATACTATTCTCTAATGGATTTTCGCCATCAAATGATGCTTCAGCACTTAGCGCCAGTCCATGCAGGGAGTGAAACGCTTCAAGCAGTGTCCTTTCCTAAAGAAATTGACGATGCAGAAGATGAAATGACAGGCTTACTCGGCTATTATTTTCATTTTTTTCATGGAATGTATGCGTTTATCCAGCGCCGGTATATCGAGGCCATTTCATATTACAAGCATGCGGAACATCAACTGATTTTAGTGACAGATGAGATCGAAAAAGCAGAATTTTACTATAAAATCGCAGAAGTATACTATCATATGAAACAAACCTATTTCTCCATGCACTACGCTAAAAAGGCAAGAGACATCTACAAGAAACATCAGCTTTATGGAAAAAGAAGCATTCAATGTGATTTTGTCATGGCAGGTAATTGGATTGATGTTAATCAGTATCAAAAAGCGCTTCCTTATTTAGAAAAAGCGTTAAAGGTCTGTGAAGCAATGGAACAAAAAGAATGCACATCTTACTTTAAAGCAATGGCGCTTAATAATTTAGGCACTTGTCATTATAGTATGGGAACGTATCATACAGCGACTGTCTTTTTTGAACAAGCCATTTCACTTTATCAGAAAGATCAAGCATCCACGATGATCAAATCGTTGTTTTCACTTGCCCTTACTTGTTTTAAACTCGGAGATATCAAGCGGGCGGGCGAGGCCATATCTACAGGAATGGAAGAGGCTTGTGTATTGGAAGATGAAATTTATCAGCTGAAATTCCAATTTTTGCAGGCGCTCTATATAGAGAAAGACAGCTGTGAGCAATTGAGGTCGGCCCTTTTTGGTCTGAGAAATAAAAAAATGTTTGCTGATTTAGAGGAATTAGCACTTGATGCGGCTAATTATTATAAGGAACGCGACATGTACAAGGAATCCTCCACTTTTTTTGAGATTGTGATCGAAGCGCGTACGCACATTCAAAAAGGAGATGAGATGTATGAGAACGAAGCATAACATGTCAGCTGCTCAAGTAGATGAAAGACTTCACACTTAAAAATGAGACAAACAACACCCTTTACGCAAAACGTAAAGGGCTTTTTTCTTTATTCTTTGATTGCTTTTTCTGCGTCAATTGCACCTGCTCCATAAACCATCGGGTCATCCCCAGACCACTTGCTTGTATTTTCTTTTAACAGGGTTTTGACTTCATCCGGTGTTAAATCTGGTGAATGCTCTAGTAGTAGAGCGCAAATACCAGCACAAATCGGTGTTGCCATCGATGTGCCAGATAACGTTGTATAATCATGATCGACTCTGCTTGATTTATCAAGTTTATCCAGAAAGGATCTTGGTGATCTGAGAGAAACGATGTTTACTCCAGGTGCGAGGATATCAGGCTTTGCTTCACCATAAACGGTTGGCCCTCTGCTTGAAAACGGTGCCACGATATCGTCGCTTGATTCTGGTGTATTCCGGTCATCATAGGCTCCGACCGTAATGACCTTTTGACTGACAGCAGGGCTTGCAATCGTCTGGCTGTTAGGACCAGAGTTTCCGGCAGCGACGCATACAACAATCCCTTGATCCCAAGCCGCATTGACAGCACGCACCATTGGATCGTCCTGTTCGTCATCATAACGCTGCGCAGCTCCGCCCAGCGACATACTGATAATATGAATCGGATCATCCGGGTTTTCTTTGTTGAATTGTATGCACCATTCAACACCTTCTATAATAGTAGAAAGTGATCCAGCCCCTTGTTTATTTAACACTTTTACGCCAATCAGATTTGCTTTTGGGGCAGGTCCTTTGTATAAGCCGTCTGAGGCGGCTCCATCTCCAGCGACATCTCCCGCGCAGTGAGTACCGTGGCCATTATCATCATAAGGCTTTGTTTTTTGTTTGACTAAATCCACAAAATCTCGAATTCTTCCATCTAAATCTTCATGTGGATAAATTCCCGTGTCAATGACAGCGACCGTAATGCCTTCTCCTGTTAAAGTTGTCCCGTTTCGGATGACTTCTTCAGCATGGCTTGCTTGTGTGGCTACATCCAGCAGCGCATGAACTTTCCGGTCTAAATAAATTTTACGAATATGCTCACCATTTGCTAATAGCTCCTCTAAAGCAGCAGGCGTTAAATCAGCAGCACAGCAGTCGATATGTGAAAAATGCCGTTTTATATTTGTTTTTCTGCTTTTTTTCATGAGCTGCTTTGTGCTTTGAATCCCTGCCTCGGCTGCACCTTCCTTAAATTCAATGACCACACGAAGCTTCTTTTTCTTCTTCAGCCTGCCTTCGAAAAAACGATGAAGAAAGCATGGCGTCCATTTAAAAGGTTTATAAAGGTGAAGAACGGTCTCTCTTAAAGGCTGATCTAGTTTACTAGCATGTGTTCTGACCATTTGCACCATAGAAAATCCAAACATGTGATGCCCTCCATTCCAGCTATCCATTCTCGTACACTCTTACGTTATGAGAATGAGAACTGCTTGGTTCGGATTCTTGTCCCTCCTTTTCTTTATATTGGCGGCTTGCTTATGTCTTTCAAAAAAAGAAAAGCGCTTACATTTTGTAAAATAATAGAAAAAGGTGGAATTCACGTAGAATCTGCCGATGATAGGTGGGAGAGTTCTTCTGAGAGAACCAGTGAAACAAAGGATTTTGCAGAAAAAGGAGGGCTGTGGACAGGGTCAATGCTCATATAAATGTGATGCGTGACAGATGGAAAACATCAAATCCTTATCAAAAAAAGCCGAATTAAAGAAAACAGACTGGATAGGACTAGGTCATATTAAACATAACGTCATTTTTTTGTCATACTATTCTAACTCTGTTTTCAAAGAGGAGAGGCGTTTCTGTGTATATAAATGCAATTATCTTATTTTTGAGGAATCTCATGATCTAGAGTGTTATGATCAAACGTGAAGAGAAAATGTGGAAAAAATGATAAGAAATGATGATTCAATATTAATCATAGAAACGGCTTAGAAATCTGTTAAAGGAGAACGGGAATGAAGAAGTTTTTTGCTTTGCTTCTCCTGCTTGCGATCGGATGGGGCGTTTATTATACTATGCAAGCACAGGAACATGATGAGCCAGTGTCATCAGGTGGGGAAGACGAAAGCGGTTCAAATGATATTTATCGAAATTTTAAAGAACTTGAAGAAAACGAATCAACAAGCAGCTATAACATTACAGCCAACCCAGTGTCTGGCAGCCGCCTTCTTGTGATGTCACCTCATGGCGGGAGGATCGAAGGCGGCGTGAGCGAGATCGTCCATTTTTTTGACAACGATTTTTCGACGTATTTATTTGAAGGTCTAAGAGAGAATGCATCAGAACTTCATATTACAAGTACAAACTTTGATGAGCCAATCGGCGTCGCGCAGGCAAAAGCACATGATTACATCTTAGCAGTGCATGGATACAAAGGCGAGGAAGGTATTGACCATACTCTCGTCGGCGGAACAGATTACGATCGTGCAGAGAAAATTGTGAGCTCATTAGAGCGGAACGGGTTTTCTGCTGAACTAGCTGTCGCACACGCAACCCTGAGCGGGACAAGCAATCATAATATTAATAATCTTACAAAAACAGGGCAGAGTGTGCAGCTTGAGATTAGTAGAAGTCAGCGTGAAGCTTTATTTGACAGTTTCGATTTTCGGAGGCGGTCAAGTACAAAAAACGAGACATTCTATCGTTATGTCAGGGCGATTCGGACAGTGCTGGATGAAGAATATACATAAGGGCTGTGCACATGTTAAGACAAGGAGTGGAATTCTTGTTACACTATGAACAGTGATAACAAAAGGAGAGACGGATATGGCGCGTCATCATTTTCATCTTCAGGCAAGCTGGCCCGGTCTGCGTAACGATGTGGGTACAATCGCATGTGAACAATTAAAAACAAAGATTTCGATTCCAAAGGAAATGGACGGTCCAGGTATTGGAACCAATCCAGATGAGATGCTCTTAGGTGCAGCGGCTACGTGTTATATCATTACACTTGCAGCCATGATGGAGCGGAGTCAATTAGACAAAGAGGATCTATCGATGAGCTCTGAAGCCGTCGTAGATGTGACAAATGGTGTGTTTACTTATGAGGAAATCATTCATCGGCCTGTCATCACCCTCAAAGAGTCCGCTTCCGCACATGATATTGAGCTGGCCCGAAAGCTTGCGCATAAAGCCGAAAGCTCATGTATGATTTCAAGAGCTGTTCAGGGGAATGTGAACATTTCCTTAGAAGAAACCATTCAAGTCGGCCGTTAAAACAAAAAAGTCATTTTCTCTAGAAATATGGAGAAAATGACTTTTTTTATGACGTCCATTCGGTTTGATCGAGTTGTGCTTTGGTTTCGTTCTTTTGCTTCTTGGATTGATTTAAGACAATCACGCCGCAGATGACAAGTGCAAGGCCGATGTAGCCTTTCGTGCTGATCGTTTCGTTAAACAGCACAAGTCCTACAAGAGCAGTGAGAGCTGTTCCAACGCCAGACCAGGTTGCATAGGCAGACGAGAGCTCGATGGTTTTAAGTGCCAAGCTCAGGAAAGTAAAGGCGCATCCAAATCCGATCAGTACCCCGATACTCGGCAGCAGCTGCGAAAAGCCTTGAGAAAGCTTCAGCATTGTACTGCCAAAAACCTCCGTCAAAATGGCTCCTATTAAGTAGAGTATTCCTTTCATCATCTCCCACATCCTTTATGACATATTTAATAGTACGACCCCTGAGACAAGCATCGCCATGCCAATGACGGCTTTTTGGTTCAAGGTTTCTTTGAAAAAGAGCACGCCAAAAATAGCCGTGAGAACCGTACCAACCCCAGACCATGTTGCGTAAGACATGCTTAGCGGAATGATATTGAGCGTCAATGACAGCATATA
Organism: Bacillus sp. PAMC28571; assembly: GCF_014250435.1. Taxonomy (NCBI): domain Bacteria; kingdom Bacillati; phylum Bacillota; class Bacilli; order Caryophanales; family Bacillaceae; genus Bacillus; species Bacillus sp. PAMC28571. The sequence goes on from NZ_CP060191.1 coordinate 1,469,552, forward strand.
AAAAGCAAGTGTATAGCCAGCCACAACAACCGCGCTAGGCTTCCAGCGCGTAAAACCATGAGATAATTTTAACATCGCGGCGCCAATGGCTTCTGAAAAAATGGCCACAGCCAAAAAAAGATATCCGAGGATCATGATCATCCCTCCTCTAATAGGTGTAAAATCCGATGAAGTAAAAGGTTTTTTTCCTCTCTTTTCAACGGTTCAAGCTGAAACATTTCTGAAAACCATATCCCATCACATGCAAGGCGGATCAGCTGACTCAGTGCAGGATCGCTTATTTCCTCAGCTGCTTTTTCTTTGAACTCCGTATAAAAATCACGCCAAGGGTGCAGCAGCGCATCATCAAATGACATGGTAGCTAGCATACTTGTACATAGCTGGGTCGTATGCTGCATGTCTAAATCATGTAATGTGGCCAATAGATATGCGCGTACATAAGGCGCTTTTTCGTGTTTGTATGTTTCGTAATACGTCTCGAGCTGCTGACGAAAGGAAAGAATCGCGTGCTCATTCATTTGTTGGATGAGCTCTTCCTTGCTTGAAAAATGATAAAGCAGACCAGCTTTGGTCATATTTGCATGCTCTGCCACCTGCTGAAGGGTGAGCTGGCTTAACCCTTCTTTTAAAATCGTACTGGCAGCTGCATCAAAAATTTGCTCTTTTTTGGTTTTAGACATAAAAAAAACACCTACTTTACTGAACAGTCGGTAAAGTAAATGTTAACCCATGAAAAAAGAGTGTGTCAATCGATTCATTTTATGAACGGATGTTTTCACTTAAACGTCATATTTAATACCAAGGGTATGGTCCATATGGCGGGTATGGCGGATAAGGGTATCCATAGCCATATCCTGGCGCAAGCAGAGATCCAGCAAGCAGGCCTCCAGCAAAACCACCTAAAAATGGAGGTCCAAAGAATCCAGGTCTTCCAAAGCCAAAGCCTGGGCGGCCAAATCCAAAACCAGGTCTCCCAAATCCAAAACCAAAAGGTCTTCTCATGTCTTCTTGAATAAACGGAGGTGCGTCAAAATAATTCATAATAAAAGGCTCCTTTCTCATAAAATCACTGTAACTGACATCAGTGTATTCCAGCAGCCTACAGATGTTTGGGTGAACGCCTAATATAAGGAGGAATGTTAGAAATGGGCCTGTATCCATCTGATTGGGCAAAGTGTCCGCCGCATGCTCATGCATATAAAGCACGTACAGATATAACGGAGGGGCATTATCATTTAATAGAAGGTATTTCTCAGCCTGTAAATGGAAGCAGTACCGACCGGCATACTCATTTTTATCGGGGGATCACCTCCTTTGAAAGAGGGCATTTTCACAGGTACTACGGGGTCACAGGGCCGGCAATTCCTAGAGTGGATGGAACACATTATCACGAGATCGAGGAAGTCACCTATTCAGCCTATCTCGATTCTGTTCCCATTCCATATGGAGGTGTCGTCTATAGTCCAGATGAGAAGCGGCCAACACATAAGCATCGTTTAAAAGGAAAAACATATGAAGTGGTTGGAAATGAACCGCTTGGCTGGTAATGGGCAGGAGATAGGAGAGTAAGAAAAGTTATGCTATACTGTAGGCAGTTTTGTAAAAGTGAGTGATGTTATGAATAAAACGAAGCAGCCAGTAATCGTGTTAGTAGGGCCGACGGCTGTCGGCAAAACCAAATTGAGCATTGATATAGCCAAAGCATTTAATGGAGAGATTATCAGCGGGGATTCTATGCAGATTTATAAAGGGATGGATATCGGAACAGCTAAAATCACTCCCGAAGAAATGAATGGCATCCCGCATCATTTAATTGATATTAAACAGCCAGACGAATCTTTTTCGACAGCTGAATTTCAGCAGCTGGTTCGTGCGAAAATCAAAGAGATTGCCGCTAGAGGGAAAACACCAATGATTGTCGGTGGAACAGGCCTCTATATCCAATCTGTTTTATATGATTACACATTTACGGATGAGAAAAGTGATCCTGCTTTTAGAGAAGAAATGACGCTCTTTGAACAGCAGCACGGCGCGCTTTTGCTGCACGAAAAGCTAAAGGCAGTAGATCCTGATGCGGCAAACGCTATTCATCCAAATAACGTCCGCCGCGTGATCCGGGCGCTGGAAGTGATTCATACAACAGGTCAGAAAATGTCGGAGATGCAAAAGGGGCATCAAGAAGTTCCTCTTTATGATACAGCCTTCATTGGGCTGAAAATGGATCGAGAGGTTTTGTACGAGCGCATTCATCAAAGAATTGATATGATGATAGATGAAGGCTTAATTGAAGAAGTGAGAGCACTTTATCAATCTGGCTTGAAGGATTGTCAGTCTGTTCAAGCCATTGGTTATAAAGAGCTGTATGCCTATTTTCAAGGTGACTGCTCACTTGATGAAGCCATCCAGCAATTAAAGCAAAATTCCCGTAGATATGCGAAGCGTCAGTTCACGTGGTTCCGTAATAAAATGGCGGTCACTTGGTTTGATATGACACCGCCTTGCCACTTTTCAGACAAAAAAGAGGAAATTTTCGCATATATAGCAGGAAAGCTTGGACTTAAAGCGAAACTGTAGTTATCAGAATCAAGGAGGACGAAACATGAAACCGATTAATATTCAGGAGCAGTTTTTGAATCAGATCCGCAAAGACAATACATTTGTCACAGTATTCTTGCTGAATGGCTTTCAGCTTCGCGGTCAAGTGAAAGGGTTTGACAATTTCACGGTGCTGCTTGAAACAGAAGGGAAGCAGCAGCTTATTTATAAACACGCCATTTCTACATTTGCACCTCAAAAGAATGTAAATTTAGAATTAGAATAGGATATGTTGTATTTAAAATAGCCCCATGCCTCTGCGAATAAACCGGCCGGAACCCGCTACGTTTTTTGTCAGTGCAGAGGGGCTATTTTGCATGCAATGAAACTTTTCTGCCAATTTTCCGTATAATTCCTTATTGGATATTAGAAGGGTGAGGGGATTCATATGGAAAATGCAGAGCTTGAATTAAGAAGGATTAGAGTGATCCTCCTTTTGATTGGAATTGTTGTCTTGTTTGGATCGTGCGCTATCTCAAACATTGAAACGAGACAAGAAAGTTGGAATAACCATTCTCATGAAAATGCAGATGGAGTTTTACCATCATCTGCTGCACTAAAAAATAATCATTTTGCTGTTGTGAAAGATGATCAAGTACATGTGTACCGATTTGATGAAAAAGAAGGAGAGCTGACTCTCGTTACAACGAAATACATAGATGAATGGGACGACGAAGAATATGATGATGACCTTGATGAAGACGAGTAAGCACGTAAATTTACAAATGAATGTGAAGTCGCTACACTATAATCATGCATCAGACATCTAGACAGAAAAGGATGAGTTCATGACACATAAAATTAAAATTAATCATTGGGAACAAACTTGTGAAGACGATTCCTGTTTCGAATATGGAACAAGCGTTTCTGTAAATGGGAAAGAATTAGTGAGAGAAGCTTCAATCGTCTCTGCGCTTGAAGCGGTGCTAAAAGAATTAGGTGTTGAAGTGGAAATTACAGAAGTGTCAGAAGATTTACAGTGCGATGCCTACAAAAAATAAAACAAAAAGTCTAGTCTACTAAGCGATTTTTTTTCGTGTTATGATAGATTTCGGTTTCAGTTGAATAGGGAGTAGAGCAGTCTATTTTTAGATCCTGTTCTGCTCTATTTATTTGAACGTACGAGTTCGGCTATGAAGGTTCGGCCGGGTTGGTTGATTTTTTTCGTTTCGAACATCTATATGTTGTGTTTTGAAAAAACATAGTATACTATATATAGTGAATAACGAAATGATCAACAATACTAAAAACTAGGTCGTGATGGAATTGATTCAAATCGTATTTGATTCAAAAACAGGAAATGTTCAACGCTTTTTGGACAAGACCCCTTTTACAGACAAACGAAAATTGACTGGAGAAGAGTTTTTGGATACGCCGTTTATTCTCGTCACCTTTACGACAGGATTTGGACAAGTCCCTAGTACCACTCAGTCCTTTTTAGAGAAAAATGCTCACCTTTTACTAGGTGTTGCGGTGAGTGGCAACAAAGTGTGGGGAGATAATTTTGCAAAAAGCGCCGATACGATTTCTAAACAATATCAAGTTCCTATTTTGCACACCTTTGAACTAAGCGGAACAAAAAGGGATGTTGAATTGTTTACACAGGAGGTAGAAAGAATTGTCACAAAATCAGGTTCCAAAGTGGATACAATTAAATAACGAAATTATGATTCAAAAAGAAGGAAAGTTTCAGTTCGATAAGGACAAAGAAGCTGTACATAGTTATTTCGTAGATTACATTAATCAAAACACGGTCTTTTTTCATAATCTAGAAGAGAAGATTGATTACTTAATAGAAAACGACTACTATGAGGAAGAATTTTTAAGACAATACAGCATGGCAGATATTAAAGAAGTCTTTGAAGCTGCATATGCCAAAAAATTTAGATTCCCATCATTTATGAGTGCATTTAAGTTTTACAATGACTATGCACTGAAAACAAATGATAAAAAGAAAATCCTTGAACGCTATGAAGACCGCATTTCAGTTGTAGCACTTTTCTTTGCGGGTGGAGATAAAGAAAAAGCACTTGAGTTTGTAGAACTGATGATCAATCAAGAGTACCAGCCAAGTACACCAACCTTCTTGAACGCTGGACGTAAAAGACGCGGTGAGCTTGTGAGCTGCTTCTTGCTTGAAGTAAATGACTCACTAAACGATATTTCAAGAGCGATTGATATTTCCATGCAGCTGTCAAAATTAGGCGGCGGCGTCAGTTTGAACCTGTCAAAACTTCGTGCAAAAGGCGAAGCAATCAAAGATGTCGAAAACGCGACAAAAGGTGTCGTCGGCGTGATGAAGCTTCTTGATAATGCGTTCAGATATGCAGATCAAATGGGGCAAAGACAAGGATCAGGCAGCGCCTACTTGAATATTTTCCACAGAGATATCAATGATTTCTTAGATACGAAAAAAATCTCTGCCGATGAAGATGTTCGCGTGAAAACTCTATCCATTGGAGTCGTCATCCCGGATAAATTTATCGAGCTTGCTAGAGAAGATAAAACAGCTTACACCTTCTATCCGCATACAGTCTATAAAGAATATGGACAGCATCTTGATGAGATGGACATGGAAGAAATGTATGACGAGCTTGTAGAAAACCCGAAAGTTAAAAAAGAAAAAGTCAATCCGAGAAAGCTTCTTGAAAAATTGGCTGTTCTACGCTCAGAATCAGGCTATCCATATATCATGTTCCAAGATAATGTAAACAGAGAGCATGCCTTGAACCATATTTCACGAGTGAAATTCTCAAACCTTTGCTCAGAAGTGCTTCAGGCGTCAGAGGTTTCTTCTTACACGGACTATGATCAAGAAGATGAAATCGGCCTTGATATTTCTTGTAACCTTGGTTCATTAAATATCATGAATGTCATGAAAAACAAATCGATTGAAAAAACGGTTAAGCTTGCAACAGACTCACTAACGCTTGTGTCTGAAACAACAGACATTCGCAATGCACCGGCTGTTCGAAAAGCGAACAAAGCGATGAAGTCAATCGGACTTGGCGCGATGAACCTTCACGGGTATTTAGCTCAAAACCAAATTGCCTATGAAAGTGAAGAAGCAAGAGATTTTGCAAATACGTTCTTTATGATGGTGAACTATTATTCAATTAAACGCTCAAGTGAGATTGCAAAAGAAAAAGGAGAAACATTCCATCGTTATGAAGGCTCTGGCTACGCAACTGGTGAGTACTTCAATAAATACGTGGAGAATGATTTCACACCAAAAACAGAAAAAGCAGCAGCACTATTTGAAGGCATGCACATTCCAACAAAAGAAGACTGGGCAGCACTCAAAGAATTTGTAGCGGAACATGGCATGTATCACAGCTATCGTTTATGTATTGCACCAACAGGTTCCATTTCTTATGTTCAATCGGCAACAGCTTCTGTGATGCCAATTATGGAACGTATCGAAGAAAGAACATACGGCAACAGCAAAACCTATTACCCAATGCCAGGTCTTTCAGCACAAAACTGGTTCTTCTATAAAGAAGCGTACGATATGGACATGTTTAAAGTGGTCGATATGATCGCAACGATTCAGCAGCACGTCGATCAAGGAATCAGCTTTACACTATTCTTAAAAGATACGATGACAACGCGTGATTTAAACCGCATCGATCTTTATGCACACCATAAAGGCATTAAGACACTTTATTATGCAAGAACGAAGGATACAGGGCAGGAAGGCTGTCTTTCTTGTGTTGTTTGATTAAAGGAGAGTTTAACGTGACAAAAATTTATGATGCAGCCAACTGGTCAAAACACGAAGACGATTTTACACAAATGTTTTACAACCAAAATGTAAAGCAGTTCTGGCTTCCAGAAGAGATTTCCTTAAACGGAGATCTCTTAACATGGAAATATTTAGGTGAAAAAGAGCGAGATACGTATATGAAGGTACTTGCTGGACTGACTTTACTTGATACAGAACAAGGAAATACAGGGATGCCGATTGTTGCTGAACATGTGGACGGCCATCAGCGTAAAGCTGTACTCAACTTTATGGCAATGATGGAAAATGCGGTGCATGCGAAATCATACTCAAATATCTTCATGACACTCGCACCAACTGAAACGATCAGTGAAGTGTTTGAATGGGTCAAGAAGAATAAATTCCTGCAAAAGAAAGCAGATATGATTGTCAGTTTATACCGTTCGATTCAAAAGGACGATCCTATTTCTCTCTTTAAAGCAATGGTTGCTTCTGTTTATTTAGAAAGTTTCCTATTTTATAGTGGTTTTTACTACCCGCTATATTTCTATGGACAAGGAAAGCTCATGCAAAGCGGTGAAATCATCAACTTAATTTTGCGTGATGAAGCGATACATGGTGTATACGTTGGTTTATTAGCACAAGAAATTTACAACAAACAAACACCTGACGTGCAAAAAGAGCTGTATGATTTCTCTATTGACCTTTTAAACGAGCTTTATGAAAATGAACTTCATTACACGGAAGATATTTATGACCAAGTCAATTTATCGCATGATGTGAAAAAGTTCATTCGTTACAATGCCAATAAAGCGTTAATGAACCTTGGATTTGCCCCTTACTTTGAAGAAGAAGAGATCAACCCTATTGTATTGAATGGACTCAATACAAAAACAAAGTCGCATGACTTCTTCTCAATGAAAGGGAACGGCTACAAAAAAGCAACAGTTGAGCCGTTAAAAGATGACGATTTCTTCTTTGGAGATGAATCATAAGGAAAGCGTAAAAGTCAAAACGCATCACTCGTTTTGGCTTTTTGCCATTTCTAACAATGTGATAGTTACATACTGGAGGTTACCGAACATGGGAAAAATGGACGAAATCATTTTAGTAGCACCACGCGCACGCGTGTTTCAAAACGAAACACTTGCGTTTAATGGTGTGAACAGTGAAGAGAAAACAATCAGCACCATTATGAAAGAAATCGAAGAGCACTTCGAGCAAATGCGAAGAGGCGATGCAGAAGAAAATCCTGACTTCAAGCAGCCGATTCCTTATGTCGTGATTAAGCGTGAGGACGAAGTGTATGTATACGAAAGACTTCAAGGCGGAGGAGAGACTCGCTTACATCATAAGTTATCTCTTGGCTTTGGGGGGCATATGAACTTCATCGAAGGAAAAAACTTTGCTGAGATTCTAAAAGAAAATACAGATCGTGAGCTGGACGAAGAACTTTCAATTCAAGAAGAAGACAAACTTGAAATGAAAACCCTTGGGTTAATCAATGACGATGACAACAGTGTCGGCCGTGTGCACATCGGACTGTTATCAGCGCTTGAACTATCTCCAGGTGCTCATGTAGAGGTAAAAGAAACAGATCAAATCTCAGGAAAATGGATGAAAGCAGCCGATTTGAAAAAGCCTGAATACTTCGATCGTCTTGAAACATGGTCTCAATTTGTCGTTAACATCTTAGCGTAAATGAATACACAACAAACCGGCTCAGCAGAAGACTTGAGCCGGTTTGTTTCGTTACAACAGCTTCAACTTATTGGAAAACGAATGCGTCGTGACCGGCCTGTTTCAATCTTGCGACGAGATCATCTGCATTTTGCTTTGTACGGAAAGCCCCGGCTTGCACTCGGAACATGCCGCCGTCTAATACAACAAACGCGTCAAAGCCTTTGGATTTAAGTGTTGCTGCTAATTCATCTGCATTGGCTTTCACTTTGAAAGCTCCTGCCTGCACTTTATAAAGATTACTTGCTTTTTTTTTCAATTGAAAGGCTTCTTCTAGACCAGTCGCATGAGCGCGAGCGATGCCTTGAAGGAAGGTTGCGTTGCGGAGCTTATTAGCATCAGCTGCCGTATCGATGAAACCATTCTCTGTTAAAATAGCGGGCATAGAAGTTTCTCGAAGAACGTGGAAGTTCGCAGTTTTCTTGCCGCGGTTCGCAAAATCAACCGAGCGGACAATTTCATCATGAAGGGCATTGCGATACGTGGTGGTCGGTGCTGAAACGCCAGGATACACATAGCTTTCAAACCCTGTGCCCCCGCCAGCATTAATATGAATAGACACGAAATAGTCTGCCCCCCAGCTGTTTGCCGCATTCGTACGCTGGGACAAAGTGACGGATTGGTCAGTTGAACGACTTAAGCGGACGGAAACCCCATCATATTCACTAATCAAAATGTCTCTCAATAAAAGCGCGATTTGAAGTGTTATATTTTTCTCCAAAAGTCCATTAGCACTAGCTCCAGAATCTGTTCCTCCGTGGCCAGGATCAATAAAAATTTTCACCATCTATTCATCACCTCGTCTTTATTTTATGAGAAAATAGAAGAATTGCCTGTACAAAATGCGGAAATCATTGAGACTCTTTTCTGCATCATTTGTGATTAAAAAGCTACATTTTTCTAAGAAAAAGCAAATTGTTGGTTTGTCCGCCCAAACGGGATGAATACAATGGAAATAGCACATCATTTCCTGGGAAACCGCAGAAATCCCTACAATATTCGGTATCTCGGGTCATTTTGACAGCAAACTTGGGCTTAAGCGGGCGATTGTCACGATTACAGCTCCACCCGAATAGAATAAAGAGAGAAGAGCGAGAGGTGAATACGTTGGAGCGAGCTGTCACATATAAAAACAACGGCCAAATCAATATTATACTTAACGGACAAAAGCAAGTATTGGTTGATGCAGACTCAGAGGCAGAATACCTAGAAGCCTTGCAGAAAAATGAGGCAAAACACAGCATCTTACGGGAAATAGAGCGTGAAATGAACAGCCTTGTCGGTATGGATGAAATGAAACGAAACATAAAAGAGATTTATGCTTGGATTTTTGTTAATCAAAAACGGCAGGAACAAGGGTTAAAGGTAGGAAAACAAGCGCTTCATATGATGTTCAAAGGAAATCCTGGCACAGGAAAAACCACAGTTGCAAGACTTGTCGGGAAGCTTTTCTTTGAAATGAATGTGCTCTCAAAGGGTCACTTAATTGAAGCAGAACGCGGTGATCTAGTTGGAGAGTACATTGGTCATACAGCGCAAAAAACAAGGGATTTAATTAAAAAATCATTAGGTGGTATTTTGTTCATTGACGAAGCCTATTCTCTTGCACGCGGAGGAGAAAAGGATTTTGGAAAAGAAGCGATTGATACCCTTGTAAAACATATGGAGGACAAACAGCACGAATTCATTCTCATTCTTGCTGGCTACTCCAAGGAAATGGATCATTTTCTTTCTTTAAACCCCGGCCTGCAATCAAGATTTCCAATCAACATCAGCTTTCCTGATTATACAGTCGATCAGCTCATGGATATTGCAAAACGAATGATGGCAGACAGAGAATATGTATTTACACAAGAAGCCGAATGGAAGCTGCGGGATTATTTAATGCACATTAAAAGTACCACAAGCCCGGCAAAATTCAGCAACGGCCGGTTTGTGCGAAACACCATTGAAAAGGCCATACGAACCCAAGCGATGAGACTGCTTCTTGTGGATCATTATGATAAAAAAGATCTGCTGACCATTAAAAGTCACGATCTTCAAATGAAAGAGGATACGCCTTCTTGAAATGGCGTATCCTTTTTATAAAGAGTCACTAAAATAAACCATCCGAATAGTGGTATACGTGTGATGTGTTTGGTATGATGGTACTACTGAAAACTTAAGTACAGAAAGGAAACAACTAACGTTGAATGAACATGAAATGACTGAAAAAGCGATCCTTGTCGGCTGCCAATTGCCGCATGTAACGGATGAACGCTTTCAATACTCAATGGAAGAATTAGCTTCCTTAACTAAAACCGCTGGCGGTGAAGCTGTCAGCGTGATGACGCAGAAGAGAAATAGACAAGACAGTGCAACGTATATCGGGAAAGGGAAAGTAGAAGAACTTGAAGTGCTTTGCGAGGAACTCGAATGTGATGTCATTATTTTTAATGACGAGCTTTCTCCAAGCCAGCTAAAAGCTTTGGCGACTGCTTTAGATGTAAAAATTATTGATCGTACGCAACTGATTTTAGATATCTTTGCAAAAAGAGCCCGTACAAGAGAGGGGAAGCTGCAAATAGAGCTTGCCCAGCTTCAGTATGCCTTGCCGAGACTAAGTGGACAAGGGATCAGCCTTTCAAGACAAGGGGGCGGAATTGGCGCAAGAGGTCCAGGTGAAACAAAACTTGAAACAGACAGACGCCATATTCGAAACCGCATTCATGAAATTAACGGGCAGTTATCTGCAGTCAAAGAACACCGAACAAGATACCGGGAGCGCCGAAAGAAAAATGGTGTGTTCCAAATTGCTATTGTCGGGTATACGAATGCCGGAAAATCAACTTTGTTTAACCAGTTAACAGAAGCGGATAGTCATGAAGAGGATTTGTTGTTTGCGACACTTGATCCAATGACACGTAAGATGACATTAGAATCTGGCTACAGTGTGCTGATTTCAGATACAGTTGGTTTTATCCAAGACCTTCCGACCACACTGATTGCCGCATTTCGTTCCACCCTTGAAGAAGTGAAGGAAGCCGATTACTTGCTTCATGTCATCGACTCTTCTAATGAGGATTATGAAGGGCACGAACGAACGGTTCATGAGCTTTTAGAAGAATTAGAAGCGGACCGTATTCCGATGCTGACTGTTTATAACAAGGAAGATCAAATTAGACCAGATTTCATCCCATCTTCAAAGCATCGCCACATCTTAATCAGTGCTAAGCGCAAGGAAGATGTAAAAAGGTTAAAAGCGGATATTATGGCTGAGCTGAAAAAAGCCTTTTTAAAGCCATATCATGTAAAGATTCCAGCGCATGAAGGCAAGCTCATCTCCGCATTAAAATCAGATACGCTTGTGGAATCACTAGAATTTCAAAAAGAAGCAGAGATATATGACATCACCGGATATAGTGGTGAGGATCAGACCATTTTAGGTCAAATCAAGAAGTATATGTTGGAAAGGAATTAAATCAAGATGTTTCACACATTAAAACACGGCAGTATTTTAGAAAAAGCAGCAGCAGAAACAGAACAAGAGATTTTACACGTGCATCAGCAAATTGATCAAAAGAGCGAACAAAATGAGTGGCGGGTGCTTGAAAGCTATCGAAAGCACAAAGTCAGTGACTCCCACTTTAATCCGACGACTGGATATGGCTACGATGATATGGGGAGAGACACATTAGAAAAGATTTATGCGGATGTCTTCGGCGGAGAAAGCGGGCTTGTGCGTCCGCAAATCATTTCCGGCACACACGCGATTTCCATTGCCTTATTTGGTGTGCTGAGACCTGGCGATGAATTGATCTATATGACGGGAAAACCATACGATACGCTAGAAGAAATTGTCGGGATTCGCGGGAAAGAAGGGACAGGCTCATTAAAAGACTTCCAGATTGACTACAAAGCCATTGATTTACGACAAGATGGATCCGTCGATTATGAGAAAGTTAAAGAGTCAATTTCCTCTAAAACAAAAGTCATCGGCATTCAGCGTTCGAAAGGCTATGCGTCAAGACCCTCCTTTACTATAGAAGAAATTGAGCAAATGATTTCATTTGTGAAAGAGATAAATGAAGAAATCATTGTGTTTGTAGATAATTGTTATGGTGAATTTACTGAATTACAAGAGCCATGTCATGTCGGAGCTGACCTCATGGCCGGTTCACTCATTAAAAACCCAGGCGGAGGCCTTGCCAAAACAGGCGGTTACATCGTTGGAAAAGAAAAATGGGTAGAAGCTTGCTCTTATCGAATGACTTCTCCAGGCATCGGCAGTGAAGCGGGTGCATCGCTGTATGCGCTCCAAGAAATGTATCAAGGCTTTTTCTTGGCGCCGCATGTTGTAGCTCAAAGTTTAAAAGGCGCAGTGTTTACGGCTCGTTTTCTTGAGAAGCTCGGATTCCAAACAAACCCGGCGTGGAATGCGAAAAGAACGGATTTGATTCAATCAGTCGAATTTGGGGATCCTAAAAAAATGATTGCGTTCTGTCAGGCAATCCAGTATGCATCTCCTATTAACAGTCACGTCACACCACATGCAAGCTATATGCCAGGCTACGAAGACGATGTCATTATGGCAGCGGGCACCTTTGTACAAGGAGCTAGTATCGAATTATCAGCCGATGGTCCGATCAGACCGCCTTATACTGCCTACGTTCAAGGCGGACTCACGTATGCCCATGTGAAAAATGCGATTTGCAGTGCTGTCGATGCCTTATTGGAACAAGGCTTTATTGAAGTACCTGCTCAATAAAAAAATCCATGTTAATATTCCTAACATCTTGTTGACACATAATATAACATGACATATAATAAATTTAAGCAAAGAGGAGGAGACAGTTGAGATGAGTGATAACATTCGCCGCTCAATGCCTTTATTCCCAATTGGGATTGTCATGCAGCTAACAGAATTATCTGCAAGACAAATTCGCTATTATGAGGAAAATGGTTTAGTATTTCCAGCAAGAAGTGATGGAAACCGCCGATTATTTTCTTTTCATGATGTTGATAAATTACTAGAAATTAAAAACCTCATCGAACAAGGTGTAAACATGGCAGGAATCAAAAAACTTTTTGCCAAAGCTGAGGCAGAAAATCCATCGTCTGATACAAAGACGGAGGAAAAAGCTGCAGCTAAGCACAACTTGACAGATGATGAACTCAGGAAGCTACTGAAGAAAGAACTCATTCAGGCTGGACGTTTCCAACAAGGAACGACCTTTAGGCAGGGGGATATGTCAAGGTTCTTCCGTTAACCAATTAGCAAAAGCATTGCTATACACATTTTACCTTTTGTAGGGGAGGAGTTTTACGAAATGGCAAAGTACACAAGAGAAGATATCGTAAAATTAGTAAATGAGGAAAACGTAAAGTACATCCGTCTGCAATTTACAGACATTCTCGGAACGATTAAAAATGTTGAGATTCCTGTGAGCCAGTTAGAAAAAGCTCTCGATAACAAATGTATGTTTGACGGTTCATCTATTGAAGGATTCGTACGTATCGAAGAATCAGATATGTATCTATACCCAGATCTAAACACATTTGTTATTTTCCCTTGGACAGCAGAAAAAGGTAAAGTTGCACGCTTTATTTGTGACATTTATAAGCCAGATGGGACACCATTTGATGGAGACCCGCGTAACAACTTAAAGCGTATCTTAAAGGAAATGGAAGAACTAGGATTTAGTGATTTCAACCTTGGACCTGAGCCAGAATTCTTCTTATTTAAATTAGATGAAAAAGGCGAGCCAACGCTTGAACTAAACGATAAAGGCGGATACTTTGACCTTGCGCCAACAGATCTAGGCGAAAACTGCCGCCGTGATATCGTGCTAGAGCTTGAAGAAATGGGCTTTGAAATTGAAGCATCTCACCACGAAGTAGCACCAGGGCAGCATGAAATTGACTTCAAATATGCAGGCGCGATCCGTTCTTGTGATGACATTCAAACGTTCAAACTCGTTGTCAAAACCATTGCGAGAAAGCATGGTCTTCATGCGACATTCATGCCAAAACCATTGTTCGGTGTAAACGGATCTGGTATGCACTGTAACCTATCATTATTCAAAAATGGTAAAAACGCATTCTTTGATGAAAAAGCAGATTTACAATTAAGCGAGACTGCTAGACACTTTATCGCAGGTATCGTCAAGCACGCAACAAGCTTTACAGCGGTCACAAACCCAACTGTAAACTCTTACAAGCGTCTTGTACCTGGCTATGAAGCACCTTGCTATGTGGCTTGGAGTGCACAAAACCGCAGCCCATTGATCCGTATCCCGGCATCACGCGGCATCAGCACACGCGTAGAAGTACGCAGCGTAGACCCATCTGCAAACCCATACCTTGCACTAAGCGTATTACTTGCAGCAGGTCTTGACGGAATCAAAAACAAACTAGAAGCACCAGCACCAATCGACAGAAACATCTATGTCATGGACAAAGAAGAGCGCCTTGAAAACGGCATCGCTGACCTTCCTGCAACACTTGCAGAAGCACTCGAGCTGCTAAAATCAAACGAAGTCATGATCAACGCACTAGGCGATCACCTATTCGAGCACTTCATCGAATCAAAAGAAATCGAATGGGATATGTTCCGCACCCAAGTACACCCATGGGAACGCGATCAGTATATGTCTCAGTATTAATAATAAAAACCCCTTGGAGCCATTGGCTTCAGGGGGATTTTATTTTTGTGGGTGTTTCTAATATTTCAAAATGAAGGAGCTATCATCCACAATTCACCCACAAAAAAGGCGACTTTCAAATTTCAACGAAGGTCTCACAAAAGTATTCAAAACCTTGCTGAAATGATTGGTACGAAGTCCAAGTGGAGCGATATTCTCCGCTATATTTGCAAATGCAGAGCGTCTAATTATAAATTATCAGAGTAGATCACAGTGGTGTAGTTCACATTGCTGATCATGAGCCGGAACAGTTAGAGGATGAATTGAGCTTACCTGCAGAAAAAATAAGATTAAAGAAAAATTCCATAAAAATTGAACGTAAAGTGGAGGGGTTGAAATCAGGATCAGATTAACGAAGGTAAACCGATGCAGACTGAAGAAACATATGATAATAATTTAGATTCCAGATTTCTCTCATAGTGTGAAAGACGATTCTGGCGGGAATGATCAAAAAGAAGAGGAAGCTTATGTACTTAAAGTATCTGAAGATGCTGATTGATCTGTCTTTAGATTTAAGGGATTTGCAAAGTCTTCAAGGCAAATAAAAAAAGCGAAGACTACAGATTTAATGAATATATATAATTCATTATAACACGGGAAGCTTTGTGCACATGAATAATCCTTACAAACTTACAAATTCAACCATTTTCATTTATAACTTTATGACCAAAGGAGTAGTGAAAGCATTATTCTAGATGATCATTCCAACCAAGCGTTTTTAGCTGAAGCACCTATTTACGGGAAAACGGATATCACTACACGCGAAGGCCAGTTCACAAATTTAAATTAATCGAGTTCACACAAAATAAAATAGCAGGAGCTTCCTCCTGCAGGTAACAGTCAAAAATTAGTCATTTGCTAATGATTCTGAAATTATTAAAACAGGCATAGTGATGGCAGCTATATATTTTCAAATTAGCTAATTAAAAATGAGATAGGAGGGTCATCCTCCTATCTCTTAGATATTTTTAAAATCAACATTGATATTTGCCTGTCCGAGTACCATCACCCTTTTATGCATCTTTTAGGACCAAAGAGACCGAAACATTTGATAGGTTTTTTGTGTGTATTGGCTTTTAGATGAATAGTTTTCAACTCAGCTTGAGGAGTTATTACCTTTTGACTCATCTTGCTGTCTGCATTAGAAGGTGAAGCGAATGCAGGAGATGCAGAAACAAGTAAAGCAAAGGATAATGCGGAACAAATTAAAACTTTTTTTAATCTCATTTAAAACACTCCATAGTTTATTTTTTACATACCTAATTATCCTATATTTTATAAAAAATTCAAGGATTTTTTTGTAAAAATAAGAACAGTTTTCAGATTTAGATAGATTATAAGAAAATTTCAATATGAACTTTCAAGGAGTGATAGGCTGAAATCTGAACAATTGTGTTTACTACCAGGGATCGATGAGAAACAAGTCCGAAATGCTCTGATCAAGGAGCTAAAGGTTTATAGGGCCCTGAAGGTGAAGGAGGATAACAAAAAGGAACAAGAGGCAAACGATGCTACAGGCCTGTTTCCTTCTCTTAGAAATCAGGAAGTTTTTAAATGAACTAAAGATGCGGGAAATAGAAAGAGCACTTGAAAACAGCCTAGATGAAATTGAGCAATATTATAAATAAATTGGAAAAGGAGTATCGGAATGAAGAGATTTGCTTATTCGATTTTCTTTATGGTTGTTCTGTTGACGGCATATTTGTAGGAGATGCGAAATAAATATATCAAATGGTATATTGGTAAATACACAGATCCTAAATGGGATTGGTCTGGTTTAGACATTCACCATGTTATACCTTTAGAATATGGTGGAGATAATAAAATGGGTAATTTATATGCACTCACAAGAACGCTGCATCAACAAGAGGTTTCTCCTTGGTGGAGAGGATATAGATAGAAGGTGAAAGATTGAGTAGGATCGTGCAGATATTAGAAAAGCTTGAAAATCAATTAGATGAGAAGAACATCATCAAATTCTCGGTAGACGGTGAAGTCTATGAAAAGTGCTGTACCTTCAATGCCCCAGCCGATCAAGAAAATATAAAACAATTTGAAAAGAAACATCATACATTGCCTGACGATCTCAAAGAGTTTTTATGTCTACATAATGGCGCAAGAATATTTGAAGACATAGTTTTTGGGAACAAGGTAGGTGGAGGATTACACGTTTTCAGTTTAGAAGAAATCGAATCCGAGTTGTCTAATGATTTTTTTGATCAGGTTGATGGAACAGCTATTGCCGCTCTTTTTGAAGGGTGCTACTTGATACTAAATAAGGAAAATCCCAACCTTTATCTATTTGAAGACGGTTTAGAGTATAGGTTGCTTGACGTAGATTTTGAAACTTTCCTTCAGAAGTATATTGAATCTGAAGGCGATGCGTTTTGGGAATAATAGAACCAAAGTGTCCATCTTTATGGGCACTTTTTTTATTTGCATTGCAGAGAAAGAGCCGAGAAAAAGCCGACAAAAAGGGGGATAAAATGGGGACCTTTTTTCATGCGTGGATCATCGTATGATAGAGACAAGCAAAACGAACGTGAATATTTTGTCCAGAAGGAAGAACCTGCGGACGCTAATCATTGAGCACTTTAAGTGCCTTGGTTAGTGTCCGCTTTTTTTATTGGGAGACGCGTCTTTCCTTTATCAATGGCGTATCTGGATACGGAACAAAGGTGTTGAGGAATGTGGCCATACGAGAGGGACATTCTGAGCCTGGATAGCAGCTGGTCTGCGGCAGCCGTATCGAGGACAGTTTTTCATTTTAATTGATGATTGACTGTACTTGGCATCCTCTCGGAGTGTAGTCATCATTGCAAAATCAAAATCTATTTAAGCGAATAGCGTAAGGTGGTGCTTATTCGGCAAGGAGAGTATGAACATGAAGATCAGGGATTCTGTTTCTAAAGAGACATTAAAGCAATTTAAAAGCATTGCTCCTGGTTCTAATAGTAAGAAGAGCGATGCTGATCCGATAACAAAGCGAGATTGGGAAGAAATCATGGGAACGAGACGCGAAACGTATCAAAGACAAGGCGGCCGTATCCGGAGGAAACCCTAATGGGAACAGTCGTATTTTGGGTGTATGGCTGCACGTGCTTTGGTGAGGGATAGGAGCGCAAAAATATAAAAAGGGAGATGATGAGCATGGCATCAGGATTTGGAGTGTCGGCGAACCCGACAAAAGCTAATCACAAAATTGGAGAGGATAAGGTCGTACGAATTGCAGTACAAAACCACAATGACTTTAGTGCTGGTCCCAACCTTATTCCACAAAGAAAGGTTAATGGAAAGTGGGAGACAATAAAAACAAATTCCCGGAACCCCCTTAACCCAGGTGAAAAACTTTATGATCAATTTGACATCAAAGAGTCATTTTGTAACAAAAAAGGTACTTATCGCTTTAGAGTGGATGTAGAACGTTACGACAAAAAGGGCAATCATGTTGCAACTCTTGGAACATTCTACACTAGCGAATTTTACATTAAATAGAACCAATTTAGTGAACACCTGAAAATTTCCAAATCACCTCCGATATATTTTTAGGAGGTGATTTCTTATGAATGAAATTAACGAAACCAACGAATTTACATCATTTGAACAGAGTAAATACATCGAGATTTATTTGAAACAATTTAGGAAAAAGCTGCATAAAGCAACTATTAATCAACAAACAGCATTTAAAGAGAAAATAAAAAAGCAGTATAATAGAAAAGAAATTCAAATGCTTTTGGGTAGGACTGAAGATATTATAGAGAATAAGAAATCTAATAAGCATTACATTTATGCAACAAATAAACCTAATAATTGACTAGACTTTGCTAGAACGATTGGTATTATTAGCTTGTCGCTCTCTTGAGGAGTGTGGATTGAAAGAAACTATATCTTTAAAGTTAAGAAGAGCCAATGATGTAATTATCATTGGCTCTTTTCTTTTAACGGAATTTAAGTTACCTAAAATCCGAATGGGATAACAGAATTTAAGTTACCTAAATAAAGGGGTGTGTTCTTTACAAGAGCACCCCTTTTTCGTATAGGCGAGGGGCTTGGCACGCCCCCAAGCTTAAACGAGAGCGCGGCAGCTTCACATTCTCCTTATACATTACTTGGTACACCGCTAATATAACAAGGCTTTAAAGTGCACCAATAAAGCGAATGAGTGTAGAATGACATAAATTCCAACCAAGAACCTTTTTTTGTTCATTTTGTTATAATAGATTCAAAACACTAGTTAAGAACTGCGCTTAATTAAAAAATAGAGGAGTACTTATGAAAGAAGAAATTATAAAAGAATATTTCTTTATGTGGGTAACTAGAGATTTTACGTTTTTAGATACGTATTTTTCTGATGATATTATCTACCGCGAATGTTATGGAGCAATGTATGTGGGTATAGAAGAAGTCCATTTGTGGATCAAAAAAATGTTACTGAAGCAAGTTGTCTTAGAATGGAAGATAAAAAATATTCATCAAGTAAATGATACCTTATTTTTTGTAGAATGGTATTTTAAAGCAAAAGAAGAACAACTTTATTCATTTGATGGTATATCAAAGATTAGATTTGATGGAAATAAAATCCGATTAATAGAAGAGTATGAAGCTAAACATGAAACTTTTAGACCGTGTAAGATTGATTAAAGATGTCCAGGGACAAGAACATCAATTACATACACTTAAAACTGATACGATGTGAGGTTAAACACGGTTGAGGGATACTCCGTATGAATGGTACAGAAAATTGTCCAGGGACAAATTTGCTCCGTTTATTAAAGATTGTCGAGGGACAAGAACATGGTCCCCATTGAAGTCGCTATTTTAGCGGCTTTTTATTTTATCGGTACAAGTTCTTGTCCCGATTGCCGGAATGCGAAAAGAACATGTTACTATTGCCAATTAGTCATATGTTTGCATTTTGCGGGATACCGAAAACTTTTAAAATGAACACCTTGGCTTTACATATGTTGTAAATGTCATGTTAAAATTATACAAAGGAAATGATTGCAAGGGGGTAATGGGATGTCGAATTTGATTTCTTCTGTAGATGTAGCAAACACGCTCAACAAATGGTATTTACATATTAAAAAGAGGGAAGTTTCACAAGCAGTAGAGCTGAGGGATGAGATTCAAGAAATGTTAGGCGAAATGGAAGAAAATCAAGATGTGTTACTCTATTTCAATATTCTTGATTACAGATTTAAGGTACTGATGGAAGATTTAGTGGGGCAACCAACAATAACAGAAAGTGAAAGAGTCAAAACAGATGACATGCTAAGGTTTTACTTTTATCTTTTCAAAGGTATGTATGAGAGTGCAAAGAATAACTATTCAGAAGCCCTAGTCCTATTCAGAGTAGCTGAGAGACAGTTGGACAAGGTACATGATGAAATTGAAAAGGCTGAGTTCCATTATAAAATTGGCACGCTCTACTATTTCAATAAAGTCACGCTTCTTTCTCACCATCATCTACAAACAGCAAAGGACATCTACAAAGGTCATGAAGGCTACAGCATACAGACCATAAACTGTAATATGTTGTTGGCACTGAATTTGATTGATGACGGTAGACTAGACAAAGCTGAACGGATGCTTTTGGATTGTGTCGATAGACTGATTGAAAAGAATGATAAGAGATTGTTAGCGTTGGCTTATTATGATTTGGGATTTCTTAAAATTCAGGATGACCAACATATAGAAGCAATTGAATATTTCAACAAAGCAATTTCCGCAGATGATCTAAAACAGTCAGCTCCTGTTTCATACTTACAATGTGCGTATGAATTTGCAAGATCAAGCTACAAATCAAATCAGATGGATCAGGCAATAAGTTGGGTTGCTGAGGGGAAAAGCTTCTCTAAAGAACAGCAAAACACAAACTTTATTTTGAAATTCAATATCCTTGAGAAATGTTATACAACACCACGGGAAAGCTATGAGGACATCAAGAAAGGGCTATGTCTTTTGGAAGAAAGAAAAGCATATGTTGATATAGAGGCTTTAGCTCCTGATGTTGCCTCCATTTATAAGAAGTTAAATCTTTATGAAGAAAGTAACTACTTCTTGGAATTGGCTTTGAAATCTTGTACGCTTATAGGAAAGGAGGTCATATGATCATGAAAAAAATAATGATGATGATTACTACCGCTTTGCTATTAGGTGCAATTCTTGGAATGCCTGCTGGACAACAAACTCAGGCAGATGCTAAAAATGAGGTAGTGTTGCTTTTCTCTAGAGGTGCAGGGTCATAAAAGGGATAAGATTTAATCCACCACTACGGAGGATAATTGGTTAAAAAACGATAAAGTGGATTAAAGTGTAAGACTCCTTATGGTATTCTAGTAAAAGAATACGCCATAAAAGGAGTCTTTTTTATATGAAAATATTAGATGCTCCATCTTTACTATCAGCTGTCGAACAAAGGTCAAAAGCCTATCAGGAGCTTCGAGACGAAATGCAGCATGTGAAAATAGCATTAAAAAGTGTGTCGGGATTAGGTGATGAATTTACTGGAAAAGGTGCAGACAATATCAAAGCCTTTTATGAGGATCTTGCGCTTTACGCAGACACTTATCTTGACTTTATCGATATGCAAAAAGCGTTTTTAGATGGGGTAAAAGGAAAGCTTGATGATGAATCGTTAGGCGGGAGTACATTTATTGATGAGCATTTCTTAGACGCTCAACTGAAACAAGGGATTCAGAATAATAAAGATATGGTCAAGGAACAAAAAGAAGCCCTATCCACTATTTTTGATGACATCAGTGATCTCATAGAACTGAATGTATTTTCAAGTAAAGAGGTCAATGAGCATTTAGATGATGCGAACAAAAAAAGAAAAGAGGCAATTGATGCTGTACATAAATTAGATCATGCCCTAAAAACAGAATACGCAAAATCAGAAGCGATTGAGAAACATCTTACAACCTTTTATACAAAAATGATGGCTGCTACAGGAAAAGGGAAAAATGCGCAGCCCATGTATTACGATGCAAAAGCATTTCATGAGACAGATGTGTACAAGAATCATGATAAAATCGATGCACAGGTGAAAGCATATTTAAAGGTGAAAAAAGAAGAAAAAGAGAAACGAAGAATCAAAGAATTGAAAGAAAAACTCAACGATCCTTCGTGTATGTCAGAAGCGAAATACTTTGAGATTGTAGACGAAATTGGATATGAGAATCTTTCTTACGATCAAAAAATGTATTACAGCCAGCTTCTCCAGATCAAAGCGCAGGAAGAAGCATCAGAGGGGTTCGTTGATGTTGTAAAAGGTGCAGCAGTTGGTCTATATGATGTGGCCAAAGATACAGTAGTTGGCATCTACGATCTTGTGACAGATCCTGGAGGTGCCGTTGAATCGGTCGTAACGGCAGTTTCACATCCAATTGAAACATCGAAAGCGATTGGAAAGTCGATTTCAGACTCATTCCAAAAAGAAGTCATCGATGGTGATGCATATTCTCGATCACACTGGTTCGCCTATGCGACTGGTTCTCTAGCAGAAATCGTCTTTGGCTCTAAAGGGGCAGGTGCCATTACAAAAACGGGGACAACAGCGGCAAAAACAACGGTGAAGAAAGGGCTTGAACAAGGAGCAAGATCATTAGACAATGTCTCTATTCCGAATCTATTGCCATACTCACCAAAGTTTCAAATGGCTGGCGGCCCGAAGCTGCCGTATAACGTGTTTGACGGAGAAAATCTCAAAAATAAACTCCTCTCTATGGCAAAGCGTCTAGACAACAATTCAGGATATGGCATCTCTAAGACAGGCAGACGATTACCGGCACCAAAATCACCACCAACCGTTGTCAGTTACGGAGATCACTATGTGAGATGGAATCGTAAAAAAGTATTAAAACCGAATATCGTTTATTCAACAAAGCAAGGCTACACCTACACAACGGATCACTACGGACGTATTGTCAAAGTCGAAGCAAGTGATTTAAAATACGGAGAGGTTAAAAGAAACCAATATGCCCAATCCAATTCAGGAAAGCCGGATCGATTACTAGATGATGATGGAGGTCACTTGATTGCAACTATTTTTAAAGGTTCAGGGGATATTGATAATCTTGTGCCAATGAATGGAAATTTAAATAAAGGTGAATGGAAAAAGCTTGAGAATGCATGGGCTGATGCTCTTCAAAATGGTGATCAGGTTAAAGTAAAGATAACACCTAACTATAAAGCTGATTCTCTACGTCCAGAAACTTTTGATATTAAGTATAAAATTGGTGATGATGAGTGGGAAATCAGACGATTCGATAATGTGTATGGAGGGAAAAAATAATGAATGAAGAAGAACTAGAATATGTATACAAACAGATAGTTGATATTGTAGTTAAGACAATACCTGTCAATTGGATAAAGGTGTATTTATATGGTGAAGTAGTTGAAGGTTCACAGACTGCTTACTTTTATTTTTTACCTAAGGAAAATGATGATCAGCCGATCTATAGTCATGAGATCACTGAATTGTTTGAAGTGAGTGAACATGAATACAGAGAAAGATGGCATCAATTAGTTGACTGTATCCAAGAACTTAGGAGAGCGTTTGAACAAAGTGGTCAAGAGCCTTGGACAAATTTCACAATGATATTTAATGAAACGGGACATTTTAATATAGAATTTAATTATGATGATCTTTCGAATACAAACCCTCATGAAAGAAAAACCATTTGGAAATATAATCATCTAGGTATTATACCTAAAAGTAATTCTGGTAAAAAACATTTAGAAAAATATCTTTCTACATTGGAGTAACTTTTGAATTTTTTAAGAAGATGTTATAAATTTCATTTTGATAGATTATAGAAATAAAAAATAGAGAACTAATTGAGAGCACCATTCCAAGCAGAAATGGTGCTCTTTTTAAATAATAACTCCTTTTATTCAATAACAAAACAGACACATGTAATGACAAAATAAAAATATTGATTGTGATTGGAATCAATTGTTATTGATTAGCATGTCAAAGAAACCGATCAACGAAAGCAAAAAGATCGAAAAACAAATTCCTCTTCTAATTTCATTATTCATTTCCCTCTATCTAAACCGATAAACCGTCACTTCACAATCACCCAGCACCTCTTCAATCATCTCTTCCACAATCGTCCAATCGCCGCCAGCCAATCCGCAGCCGATCCCGTATGGAATAGCGATGGACGTTTGGTTTTTCTCTTCAGGTGATTGTGTCACTGTATCCTTTAGGTGTTGAAAGCAGCTGCGTAAGGCATCGTAGTCTGTTTGCTTTCTTGTTCTTCCGTATCCAGCTTGGGCAAATAAGTTGGCAATTGTTTTTCCGTCTTTTGTTGTGATGAGTTGAACGGAGCTTAACAAGTCATCTCCTTGTTCTGTACATAACTGTTTATAATCTTTGAACACATTCGGATATTTGCTTTTGATCTGTTTTGCTAATCCAGCTCCCATGACTCCTTTACAGTTCACTTGGTGACAAATGATGTCTTCGCTTGCCTCTAATATATTGCCGTCTACCGTTTTGATCATATGCAGTAACCCCTTTTTGATAAAATGCAAACTTATGTTCTATTATAACAGTTTTGTTCCTGTGATTTAATAGCCTTTGATGAGTTTTTAGTTAGTACACGATGTTCAGGTGACAGCAAAGTGACAAACATGTCATATGATTCCATGGTTTGTTCGTTCGATCGATGGAGGCAGACATCTCATTTCAATTATCCTTATCGTAAATCAAGTAAAAAGGGATGAAATGAGATGCGGGGACTTAATGAAGATTTATTTAGGCGGGTGAATGAGCTCAGTATCGATTATGGTTACTTGAATCCAATATTTATTGGACTAGCTGAATATACAGTGCTGCTGGCAGCGCTCGTGTGTCTGTTCGTATGGTTTCAAAATCGCAGCAGGTACAATAGGGCGATGGTCGTTTCTGCCGGACTGACCTTCGTACTCGCCGAGTTACTTGGGAAAATCGCTGGGGTGTTTTATTTTAATCAGCAGCCCTTTGCAGAAATGAGCCACGTCAATCTTTTGATTCAAAAGGAAGTGAATAACTCGTTTCCGAGTGATCATACCATCTTTATTTTTTCGATTTGTGTGATCTTTTGGCTGTTTCACAAACGCCATATGTATTGGCTGATCATTGCGTGTGCTGTTGGTTTTTCAAGGATTTGGGTAGGTGTTCATTATCCATTAGATGTCTTAGCAGGAGCTGCTATAGCGTGTTTAACAGCCGTCGCCGTTGTATATTTGCCGATATGCCAAAAGAGCGTTGATGCCCTTTTGTCATGTTATGAATGGCTTGAACAAAAATTGGTAGGGAAGAGAACAAAATAATATTGTTGCAGCAAAATACCCCGATCTGTAAAGCTGAGATCGGGGTACTGTTTATTTTCGCCAAAACGTTGAACAATCCGCTTTGTCTTCGATATTAAATTCGATGATTTTTTTTAGGAGAGGATAATCAACTGGCAAGCTTTCTTTCATGCGAAACAGATTTTTCCCATGATCGTACCCAGCTTGTACAATGTCAGCTGAAAATTGATCAATTCCTTTTGCTTCTGGTGCGACAGAAATGTGATGTTTTGCCACGCTAAACCCAATAATAAATGTGCCGTGATCTGTGAACATGGGCTGATTCCAAGCAATTCTTGCCTCTAATTGAGGGAATGTGTCTTCTACCCATTGTAAGATGTCTTGAGTGCGCTGCTTCAGCTCTGGGTTACCGATTTTGCTGATATATTCTTCAAACACATGCATGATATTTTATCCTCCCAATCCATCTACTTCATAAGCCTCAGACGGGATTCGAACCCGCACTCCTTTCGTAAGCATAGGCTAGGGGCAACACGCTTCCCTACGGAATTTCACCGACAGGAATTTCACCTGTCTCAGCTCATGTGCTTTTCGGTGCTTCTGAAACCCTTGCCTTGCGACCCGCCAGCTACAATTTGTTTTACGGCGCTCTTCCCTTCTAGAGCTACTGAGGCGTGTAAGTGATTGATCATATTATATAAAGAAACTGGATAAATGAAAAGCTGCTATGAACCATCATCAGATTAGAAAGCCTTGACATTGGGCTTTTTTCATTTCATCTCAAGATGTTTATTTTAAAAAAGGCGGAATTTTTTCGCAAATATCATTGACTAGGAGAAAGAAACGCACTTTCAATGGAAACGGTTATTGAAGATTCAAGTGATTCATATTAAAATGATGTCAAATGGACTAATTAGCAATTGCTAATAGAAGTTCCATATTTAGTGAAATATGTGTTGTAGCTGAAGGTGATTGGGGGTGTAGAATGAGCAAAGTTCCTGTTGCGGAATTGGCATCACTATTAAATGACTGGAACATGGAAATCAAAAAAGATCATGCAGATGAGGCAGAACGGTTATTTGCCAAAGCGAAAAAAGCGGTAGAGGAAATTGACGATGCGGATATCCTCATATACTATTCTCTTCTTGAGAAGAGGCATCACATTCTTATGTACAATTTAAGAGGGCAAAAGGGCAATGTTTCAACGAAAAGCATAGAGGGTCATTATGGAAAAAAAGAAGATGACCTGTCTAATCGTCTTGCCTATTATTTTGATTTTTATGAGGGTGTGTATGAGCAGCATCAAGGTAATTATGAGGTTGCATTGCAGATGTATCAAAGTGCTGAAAAGCTCTTAGATAAAATTCCAAGTGAGATAGAACGTGCTGATTTCGATTTTAAAGTGGCATGGCTTTATTACCGGCTCAGTCATATCATGCTCTCATTAAGCTATATCCGCAGAGCGCTGCACGTCTATAAGCGGCACAAGCAGTATGAAAGAAGAACGGCCCTTTCATACTCTCTTATAGCAGCGAATCTAACGGAGATCGGCCGGTATGAAGAGGCGCTTGAGAATTATCGTCTGGCGGAAGAAGTTTTGACAAATGAGCAGGATGATTTTATGCTGGCTCAGCTTCATCACAATGTGGCCATTTTATATTCATTTTGGAATAAACCGAAGGAATCGATACGTCATCTTGAAAAAGCACTGTCCCATCAAGAGTATTATGATTCAGATTTCTTTTTCCATTCTACGTATCTGATCAGCCGGGAACTCTGTGTGATTGGTGAAAAGCAGCGTGCAAGCCAATATATAGAGGCTGCATATGCCAGAATAAAAGATGCTTCTCATGAAGTGTTTCAGCTAAAAATAGGCATCGTACATGATCTTTACTTAACGCATGCGCCACAAAGATTTCAGCAAATTGATGAGAAATTAAGAAAGTTAGAAGAGAAGAATGAATATCATGAAGTAAAAGAGCTATCACAATTTGCAGCAAAATATTGTGAAAAGCAATCACTTTATGAGCAGTCTGTTTTTTACTTGAACAAAAGTTTAGAAGCGGATTTACATATGAAAAGAATGGGGTTGATTTAAGATGAAAACAGGATTAAAAGTATTATTCGTTGTCGGTTTAGCGGTCGCTGCGACTGTTCTATCGCAAAACGTTGCGGGTTCATTCGAAGTTGCAGAAAAAATCATTGGTGGTTAATACCATTTATCTCTCGCCCTTGTTGATGATCGTCAGCAAGGGTTTTTTGTGTTTTAATAGGCTCTTCTTATTAAACGCTGCAAGAACGTTTAATAAGAAGAATTCGCAACAAAGGGGGTGTGCAAATTTATTACCTGCTCCATTATTCTAAATAAACATAGGGCAGAGCAACAAGTTAAAAAGGTCACTTTTCTTTGCTTAATTTAATTTTTTGCAGGACTTTTCATTCAAATTTTATCAAATTGGTCTAATGTACATAGAAGGAAAGAAAAAGCAGGAGCACCGCCCCATTTGTCATGCATATGATTAGATAAGGTCTGATTCGAAGGCAGGTGATTGTATGTATCCACGGGTTTATGGTGGTTTTCATGGAGGCGGTTTTAGCGGAGGCGGGGCACATATTGGGCCGGTTGGTTCCCATATCGGCTTTGGCGGGTATTATTTGAGTCCTGGTGTATTCTCTGGCTTAGGCGGTTTTCCCGGGTACGGAGGATTCGGGACATTTTCTGGATATCCATATGGTTCAACGTTCATCATGGGACGCCCTCCTGGTTTTTATGTCAGGAGTTATTAGTGTAAGATCACAATAATTGAAATAGCCGTCTAAAGAGAGGCTATTTCAATTGGTGAAAGTGCTTCAATCCAGCAGTTATCACAATGATGCCTAGAATGATGATAGGCAGCCATATGATGATAAACGGATCGTAACGATCTGTGTATGCAGCAATAGCTGCACCTAGGCAGTAGAAGACAATAGAGCCTATTCGCATCAAGCTTACAAGCTGGATAGGGGCCTTTCTTTTTTCCCGGTATGATATGCGCTGGGCTGCATCTTCAAATAGGTTAGCAAGTGTACTTGTGAGAACGGTTGTGGAAATGCCAGCAACATTCAATTTACGTGCGGCCGCCGTTTGCATGCCCATAGCCATACTTAAAAGAATGATCAGCATAAAGTAAGCACCTTGTGTATAAGGGAAAATGGTCATGAGAGCAAATAGAAGCAAAATCATCAATTCGATGATAAAAATGCGGGTTACGGCTTTTGGCCAAAACGTTTTCTCGTGATTTCCGCCTATCACCACTGCAAGTAAAACCCCTAAAACGAATCCACTTAGAGCAATGATGGAATGAAGGGCTGTTAGCTGCAAGGAGCTTCCTGCTGCAATGCCAAGCAGCACAATATTACCTGTCATATTGGCTGTAAACACATGCCCTAGGCTTAAATAGCCAATCACATCCACAATTCCTGCGGAAAGACATAAGAAAATCAAAGCTGTATTTCGAAATGAATGTGCGGTCAAAATAGTCATCCCTTTCTTCCTCTCTAATGAATAAGTGTAACGCTTCATGACCGCAAATGTCCATCTGATGAGATGGTCACATGTGTGCAAGCTGATGTAAGACTTGTCTAAAAGCATCATCATTCACAAGGTGCCTCATGCGGCGGAACGGATCGCCCTTTTCCTTTAAACGCTCTATAACAGCCGGCATCGTAAAAAGAGAAGGATGAAGCTCATCATGATAGAGTTCGTCCCATTCAAGCGGTGTCGCAACAAGTCCAAGCTCATTTCCTCTTGGAGAATATGGAGCGATGATTGTTTTCCCAGCATCGTGCTGAATGTAGTCTAAATACAAGCGATTGCCGCGTTTTTTCTTAAGGCGTTCCAGAGTAAAAAGATCCGGTGCTTGCTCACATAAAAATTGGCATATGAACGCGGTGAATTGTCTTGTTTCTTCGTATGTGAAGGCGTTTTTCTTTAAAGGAATATAGACTTGAAGCCCTTTACCTCCGCTTGTTTTAATAAAGGCTGTGAGATAAAGCCCGTCTAAAAGCGTTTTGATTCGTTTAGCCGCTTCTATGGCTAGATGAAACTCATTTACAGATGGGGGGTCTAGATCAAAGACGATTTCTGTCGGCCGATCCGTATCTCTTGTTTCAAAAGGGATATGAAATTCCATCGCCAGCTGGTTGCCAAGCCAAAGAAGTGTACGAGGATCATTACAGACCGTATAAGAAATATCATCAACTTCATCTGTTAAAACAAAATCCGGCGCATAATCAGGTGTCGACTTTTGATAAAAGAATTCGTCTCCAGTGCCATGCGGATACCGAATTAAAGTAAGACGCCTTTCACGTAAAAAGGGCAAAAGGTAGGGAGCCGCTTGTCTTAAATAAAGTAAGTAATCTGCCTTGTTTAGTTGAAGAGCCGGGACAATCGGTTTTTCTGGGTGGGTGACGTCTATAGCAGCAGGGAGTGGATACAGCTGTTTGAGCATTTGCTGAAATGTACATGCTGCTGGATCAGCATCTAGTAAAAAGGAAGAAAAACGCGGCTCTCTTAACGCCGATCCATCAAAGGATATACAAGCAATGCTGGCAACGATAGAAGGAGGGATTTCGTATAAAGATCCTCCTGTTAACTGGCCTTTTGTCTGAAATAGTGTACGCAGCGTTTGTTCTTCTTCTTTAGAAAAACCATGCTTGAATTGGACAACCTCGATGAGAGCCGAATCTTGATAAATGGAACCTTGAAAATAGCCATTTTCTTTGTCAAAACGGGTGACAATGACAGAGACATACCGCCAGTTTTTCATTTTCAGCCATTCTTTTGAACGAGTATTGTCATGCCATTTACTCGACTTTTTTTTCGCTACTAGTCCTTCTGCTAAATACGTCGTCATCACGTTTTTCATGTATTCAGAGTCTGGGTCTGTATGAATGACCTGCAAAAGGGAAGGGTGCTCTAGCTGAACTGAGGAGGGGAGCTTTGCTTCTTGGAATAATTGCTGCAGCTGATTTTTTCTTTCCATCAACGGTGAATCAACGAGAGGTTTCCCTTTGCAGCTTAATAGATCAAACGTAATGAAATGGCATGGAAATCGTTCAGCCTGTCGTTGTATGGCTTCTTTGTTTTTCAGCCTGCCTCTTTGCTGAACCTTCGCAAACTCGCTTTGTTGTTCACTCAGTAAAAAGACCAATTCTCCGTCAAGTGTCAGCGGTAAAAAGGGAGCAAATTGTTCTCTTAATTGTTCGCATTGATCCATCACTTCAGGAAATTGCTTATTTAGCCGTTTTCCGGTCCTGCTTTCTAAACGAATCCCGTCTTCTTCCCATACAAGAATAGCCCGAAAGCCATCATATTTTAATTCATACACCCAGTCTGCACCGGCAGGTATATCATGTGCAGGTGTTAATCGCATAGGTTTCATTGTGCATGTCACTTCCTTATATCATGTGTTCTTAGAGTGGGATGAAATTTTCATTCACATACATAAGTCTGATGAAAACATTACATAGTAAGGAGAAAAGAACGGAGGAATCGCGATGCATACAGTATGGAAAGGCGGCATTAGTTTCGGATTGGTCAATATTCCAGTCAAGCTGTTTACCGCTACAGAGAACAAAGACATTAAATTAAGACAGCTGCATAAAGAGTGTCACACGCCCATTAACTACAAGAAAGTATGTGCCAATTGCGGTGAAGAAGTAGCGCCAGAACAAATTGTGAAGGCGTATGAATATGCGAAAAATAAATTTATTGAATTGGACGATGAAGAACTGGAAAAGCTGCGAAAAGAAAATGAAGAAAAAGCCGTTGAAATCATTGATTTTGTAAAGATTGAGGAGATTGATCCAATCTATTACGAAAGAAGTTACTTCTTATCACCGGATACCGGCGGAGCGAAGGCTTATTCATTATTAAGAAAAGCTTTAGAGGAATCGGGGAAAATTGGTGTCGCTAAGATTATGATTCGCTCAAAGGAGCAATTAGCGATCGTTAGGTGCTATGAACATATTTTGCTGATGGAAACCATTCATTTCCCTGACGAAATTAGACAAGTATCAGATGTGCCGAATATCCCCCAAGAGGAGAACATTGTAAAGAAAGAGTTAGATACAGCGCTCCTTTTAATCGAGCAGCTGACCACAACGTTCGATCCAGCGGCATATCAAGATGAATACAGAGAACAGCTGATGAATTTAATTGGCGATAAAATATCTGGAGAACATACCGTTCAGCCAGAAACGACAGGCAAAAAAGATCCTGCAGCCAATGTGACAGATTTAATGGCCGCACTACAGGCTTCGATCGACCGATCAAAACCAGCCAAAGCGAAAAAAGCAGCACCTAAGAAAAGAAAAACTCCAGCGAAAAAAGAAAAGAATGCTTAAAAAAAGACCGCTGACGAGCGGTCTTATTGCGGTTTTAACACGTCCTGAATCGTCCCGTCTTTTCGATGAATGACAACGGAAGTTCCTTTATTAGCTGAAATCTCCTTTGCCCGGTCAATTGCTTCTTGTTTTGTTTCTTTGACCTCACTTGCTCGTTTCGCTTTCTCTGTTTGAATCGCCCAGCCTTCCTCGTGTTTCACTACATGCTGCGCATGATCCATGAGCTCTGGTCTTGTGGAGCTGCTGCTCTCTGAAGGTTTGACAGAACCATGAGATGAAAAATTCTCTACCTCTTTCTCCGCTGCGTTCTTTTTCCACTCTTTCGCTTGACTGATTGCAATTGGAATGGCTCTATTTTCCTCATAGCCTTCCTGAATCATTTTATTGGCAATCTCAAGCGCTTTTTTTCGAATGACGTTGTCTAATGATTTAAATGAAGCTGGATAATCGTTCATCGTCCAAGGCATATGGACCGCTCCTTTCTGTTATTTTATTTGAACACCTTCCCCCATCTGCAATAAATCAAACATACAATGTCTCTCAAACTAATGTTAGGGATAAAATACATCGTTTTGCTGAGGCAGAATATCATTCATTCACGCAGAATAGAAGATAGAAAAGGAGTGATTTTGATGATGATGAAAGGTTTGTATGAAGCACATTTACCTGTGAGTGACTTGAAGACATCGATTGCGTTTTATGAAAAATTGGAATTGACACTTGCTCATGAAAATGAAAGAGTTGCTTTTTTATGGATTGAGAAAGGAAAGAGCTGGCTTGGACTGTGGAAAGTAGATATAAATGCCTATCCATACCATCCTTCGACTCGTCACGTTGCCTTTCAAATTACAACGTCCAGTATCGAACAGATTAAGACTTGGCTGATTGAAAGAGGCATCAGTATTCACCCAATGTTTGGTTTTTCAGAAGAAAAGCAGCCTTTAGTTCTCGATAATCCGCCGCAATTTCATGCAGCGATCTATTTTCTTGACCCAGATGAGAATCTGCTTGAATGCATTGCCCCGCTTGAACTTGATACAGCAGAAAACTACGATATCATGGCATATGAGGACTGGGACCAAAAGAAAAATCCGTTTATTGATTGACAAAATCACTCATTGTAACTATATTGATTACAACGGTGGTGAAAGATTGTGAAACAAATTAGCAGCAGGTATCCGATTGCTGTTCATATTGTGTCATTTATTGCAGGTGTTCCAAAAGAGTGTACTAGTGATTTTATTGCAGAGAGCGTGAATTCAAATCCAGCCATTGTTCGAAAAATGATGGCAATGCTCAAACGGGCGGGTCTCATTGAAATTCGCCGCGGTGTGGGCGGTGCTTATTTAAAAAGACCGGCTGAGGACATCACGCTGTTAGATGTGTATCGCGCTGTGGATGTAAGCGAGGATAAAGAATTATTTAACTTTCATCAGCCCGTCATCGCATGCCCGATTGGTCAAGCGATGGACACGAGACTTCGGCATGAACTAAAAGAAGCACAAGCTGCACTTGAGAATCACCTAAAGCAAGTGACAATTCAGCAATTATTAACAGAGGCGGAATAAAAAAGCTCGTACTTTAGAGCTTTTTTTACACCTTTGTTGTAACCATTTCGATTATAACGAATGTACATCACCGTTGAACGAAAAATGAGGAGGTCAACAAATGAAATTATTAGTAACAGGCGCAACGGGACAACTTGGATCGCTCGTCGTCAAGCATTTGCTCACAAAAGTACCGGCTGAACAAATTTCAGTCAGTGTTCGAAATCCGCAAAAAGCAGCACATTTGAAGGATGCAGGGGTGGATGTACGCCATGGAGATTTTACTCAGCCAGACACCCTGGCATCAGCATTTAAGGGCATTGATCGTCTGTTGATCATTTCAACAGCGGATGGTGACCGCGTCGAGCAGCATAAAGCAGCAATTGAAGCGGCGAAAGCAGCAAATGTGAGGTTTATTGCTTATACAAGTGTTGTCAATGCAAGAGAGAGTCAGCTTGTCCTTGCAAATGACCATGCCAAAACAGAAGAAGCCATTTTGGCCTCTGGCATTCCTCATGTATTTTTAAGAAACAACTGGTATGTTGAAAACGAAAAGGATACGATTCTGGCGTCAGTCAGCGGCGCACCATTTTTAAGCCCTATTGGCGAAGGAAAGGTTGGCTGGGCAACAAGAAATGACTACGCAGAAGCGGCAGCAAATGCGTTAACACTTGCCGTACATGATCAGGAGATATATGAACTGTCAGGACCTCTTCGGACGCATAGTGAACTTGCACAAATTGTTAGTAAGGTGAGTGGAAAAGAAATCAAAGTAGAAAAAATAGATGTAGACACCTTTGGAGACTTTTTAGCTTCAAATGGTGTACCAAAAGAAGCAGTGCCATTTGTCAAAGCCATTCAAAGCGGCATACGCGATGGTGCTTTAGCTGTCGAAAGTCAAGATTTCGAAACATTACTAGGCCGGCCGTTAACACCTATTGAAGAGAGAATTCGTGAATTGATTTCAGAATAAACAACAAAAACGCCCTATGAAAAGGGCGTTTTTTCCATCTAAAAAGCTCACGCCAGTTTTAAAAAATCATCTTGCCACTAGGTGAATGGACATAGTAAGATGACGACATACAAGATGAACTGCTCATCTACTGCTGATGTAAAGGAAGCTGCTAATGGAAATGAAGACAACTGCTCAAACGAAATCAATTGCACTGCCGCTTGTGATTTCAATTATTGCTATTTCGTTTTCTGCAATCATTGTGAAATGGTCAAATGCACCTGCTGCTATTTTAAGTATGTATCGAATGATTTTTGCGGCGGCTCTCATGCTGCCGTTTATCTTGCCAAGAAAAAAAGAATTTCTCTCGATAAAGCGCAGAGACTGGTTTTTCTTATGTACCTCAGGCTTCTTTTTAGGGCTTCACTTTGTGTTGTGGTTTGGCTCACTGAAACTGACGACAGTGGCAAGCTCTACCATTATTATCGCCCTTCAGCCGATGGTGTCCTTATTAGGAGGATTCCTCATTTTCCGTGAACGAACAACAATGTCTGCAATATTCACGATGTGTGGGGCGATTGTTGGTGCCCTCATGATAGGCTGGGGAGATATTGGTCATAGCAAGGAAGCCATCTTAGGAGATATTTTATCCTTTTTGAGTGTGATCGCTGTTGTTTGTTATTTGTTAATAGGCCAACAGGCTGTAAGAAAAATATCTCATTGGATTTATAGTTTTTGTGTATTTGGCTTTGCCGGTCTTTTTTTAATTTTATTCAACCTGCTTCAGCAAACTTCTTTTATAGGCTATCCGAGTAAAGAGTGGGGAATTTTTTTATTGCTCGCCCTTATTCCCACGATGTCTCATGTCATTAATAATTGGCTATTAACCTATGTTAATGCGACTACCATTTCAATGAGTATTCTAGGTGAACCTGTTGGGGCAACGATCCTTGCTGTATGGCTGCTTGGAGAGAAAGTCACGCTGCTTCAAATGCTTGGCGGTCTGCTTGTTCTTTTAGGCGTCTTTTTCTTTTTGATGCAGCAGCGTCAAGGTATCGTGATGAAAACAAAAAAATTCGGTTAACTTCCGGATTTTTTACTCTTTTAAATCGTTTTTTTCAATTACTTTGTTTAATCTTGCCTCGATTTTTTTCAATTCCATTCGTTTTCTTCTAATCATGCGAAACGCGATAACAATGATTGTCACAATAAAGGCAATGAATAGAAGAGAGAACACTTGAAATAGAAGATCTCCCATGTTGAATGCCATATTCTCTCTATTAGACATACGTAAAACCTCCTTTTCTATCTATATATTACCATAATCAATAAAAGATTGAGATTTATCCATAATTTATCTATAATAGGTAAAATATCACTCATTAAAGGAGAACCAATATGAGAACTTTAGTCCTTTTACGAGGTCTCCCAGGCGTAGGTAAATCAACATGGATCAAAGAACAAGGCTTAGAGCCTTACACTTTATCAGCGGATCAAATCCGGCTGTTAACTCAGCCGCCGCAGCTATCAGTCAATGGGAAACTAGACATTTCAAGCAAGCATGACCACAAAGTTTGGTCTTTATTATTCGATCTACTCACAGCCCGTATGGAGCGCGGAGACTTTACTGTGATTGATGCGACACATATTTCAAGTAAATCGATTTCTCAATATAAGTCTTTAGCGACATCTTATCGTTACAGGGTGTATGTCGTCGATTTCACGCAGGTCCCCCTTGAAACAGCTCTTTTGCAAAATCGCTCACGTGAATCTCACAAAGTGGTGCGGGAATCTGTTTTGTATCAAATGAACGAGCGGTTAAAAACAGAAAAGGTCCCATCATGGGTGACTGTTTTGCAGCCGGAGGATTATCCGCAAGTGATGACTTATCAGCCTCGATCTTTTGATCAATATGAGGCCATTCATGTTTTCGGAGATATTCACGGTTGTTACACCGCACTTACCACCTATTTGCAAGGAGACATCAAAGAAAACGAACTTTATATTTTTGCAGGTGACTTGCTTGATAGAGGAATAGAAAACAAAGAAGTATTAGAATGGATGCTCGCCCATAGGGTATGCCGGAATGTCATCGTCATTGAAGGCAATCATGATCAGCATTTATACCGGTTTGCACATGGTGAAAAAGTCAGAAGCAATATGTTTAATCGTCATACTGTGCCTGAAATCGAAGCAGCAAACTTTGATTTGAAGGAAGTACGAAAGTTTGTCAGAACCTTTCATCAGCTTACTTATTTTACGTACCATGATCAGACATTTCTTGTTACACATGGCGGGCTTGCTCATTTGCCAGAAGAACTTCTGCATGTCTCAACACAGCAGCTCATTCACGGCGTAGGAGAATATTCAGATGATATTGATCACTTATTTGTTCAAAATACGGCTGGGCTGGATATCATCCAAATTCACGGGCATCGCAATTTATACAGACTGCCTATTCACGCAGCGGAAAGGTCTTATAACCTAGAAGGTCAGGTTGAATTTGGGGGGCAGCTGCGGGTGTTGAAAATCACAGCTGACGGGATTGAGACTCATGAAATTGACAATCCAGTCTACAGAGCGTCTGAGAAAAAACAATCGGCTGCTGTTCAGACAGATATTTCACTGGATGATTTTTTAGCTCATTTAGATCAGCATGAATACGTACAGGAATTAAAGCTTCCGCACTATATTTCATCTTTTAATTTTACGAAAAAGGCTTTTAGTGAACGGCAGTGGGATGATGTGAATGTGAAAGCAAGAGGTTTGTTTGTCAATATGGTTTCTAAGCAGATTGTGTCTAGAAGCTACAATAAATTTTTTAACATTGATGAGCGTCCGGAGACAAGAATGCAGCATTTAGTGAACCATCTTCAATTCCCTGTCACCGTATATGATAAAGCAAATGGATACTTAGGAACTGTTGGGTATAATGAAATGGAAGATGAATTGGTGTTTACATCCAAATCGTATACATCACATGTGAAACAAAATCAGCATGCTTCATGGGTCGAAGAGCTATTTAATAAGACCTTCAGTGACGTGCAGGCTGATTACATTAAATCATATGTCCGTGACCACCATGTATCTCTTGTGTTTGAAGTCATTTTGCCAGAAAAAGATCCGCATATTATCACTTATGAACAAGATCAACTCATTTTACTTGATATTGTGAAGCGGCAGTTAAGCTATGAAAAAGCACCATTCGCTGAAGTGAAAAGATTAAGTGAACAGCTTGGAATATCCTGCAAGCAGGAAGTGGCTGTTTTCCATGATTGGACGTCTTTTTATAAATGGTATCAGGCTGTCTCTCATGATAATACAATTAAAGAAGAGGGGTATGTCATTGAGGATGATCAAGGCTTTATGACAAAACTCAAGCTCCCTTATTATCAATTCTGGAAGCAGATGCGGGGGATGAAGCAGCGCGTTGTAGAGAAGCGTTCCTCGCAAAAATATATGCAGGCTTTGCAGACAGCGGAGCAAGCAAGATTTTATACATGGCTTCTTAAGCAAGAAGCAGATCATGTGAGGAATAGCTCAATTATTGAACTGCGATCACAATTTGAACAAAGCAGTACTGCCCAATTGAATAATGATGAAATAAATGCATAGTCTAACAAAGAGTCTTTTCTAAGGAAAAGGCTTTTTTTGATGCAATTGAAAGGTGGATACTTGCATGTCTGACCATATTGAAGTCATTCTTCGGACGATGTTTGCTTTTGCGATTTTATTTGGAGGAGCACGTCTTTTAGGGAAACAAACCATTGCGCAAATGAATATTTTTGATTTTATAGCAGCCATCAGCTTAGGTTCAATTGCAGCGAACCTGGCGTTTAATACAACGCTCCCGCTTCAGCACACAACGATTTCCTTTGTGTCACTTGTCATGATTATTTATGTGATTTCCCTGCTTGCATTAAGAAGCCGGAAGATGAGAGGGTTGATGGCGGGTAAACCAACACTTGTCATACAAAATGGAAAAATTCTTGAAGGAAATATGAAAGGGATGAGATATACCCTTGATTATTTAAATCAGCAGCTGAGAGAAAAAGACATCTTTGATATTAGCGAAGTTGAATTTGCAATGATTGAAACAGATGGGCATATGTCAGTGAAAAAATACCCTTCGTTTGAAAAAGTCACGCGGAAGGACCTTCATTTATTCATGGAGGCAGAGCGTTACATGCCGATTGAAGTCATCATGGACGGGAAACTCATCCAAAAAAACATACAAGAAAATCAATTAACAGAGCAATGGATAGAAGAAGAGCTGAAAAAAAGGCAGCTGTCCTTAAAGGACATTGTTTATGCTGTCCGTTCAAGTAATGGAAGCTTATATATTGATACATATGACGACCATATTCAATCCCCAATCGATCAGGAATGAATGTGTAGTGCTGATGACACCTGCATGACACAATTGACAATCTTTATAAGTCCTTTGGCTGTCATGTGACTAGGTATCATTTCTCAATTATTATTATTTTCAGAAAATGTAGTGACGGAGTAAAATAAGTATGTTTAAGTATAAATAGATGAAATTAAAATGTTAATATAATATACCACAAGCGGAATGAACGTTCATTCCTACGTTTAAAAGGAGGGGATGAAATGCCAGCAGTGACTGATAAACAAGAACAGATCATGAAGGCTTCGCTGGAACTATTTATTGAACGAGGCTTTGATGGCACCACAATGCCGATGATTTCAAAAAGAGCAAACGTCGGAGCGGGCACCATTTACCGTTATTTCGACAGCAAGGAGGCACTCGTCAATATTTTGTACCAGCGCAGCCTCTCGGCATTTATCGAAAAAATGAACACAAACAGTCCAGATCCAAAGTTAAGTATTCGGGCGTACTTTAAGCATGTATTTTATTGCTTAGTTTTATTTACAAAGGAGAATCCAAGCGGGCTGTATTTTTTAGAGATAGATAAACGGTCCCATTACTTAGACGAGACGAGCAAAGAGAAAATGCAGCATTTGTTACATGAGCTATTCCTTATCTTTGAAGAAGGAAAAAAGGATGGGATTCACCCAAACCTCTCAGGCAGAACCATTTTATCTATTGTATTTGGTGCTTTTGTGCAGCTGCATAAACAAATTCTTGCAGAAGAAATAGAGCCAACGATTGAATTTTTGGAGGAAATTGAGCAATGTTTATGGCGTGCCATCAGCGTTGCATCTTAAAAGAAATAAAGGGAGTGGGCATATGAAGCAAACATCAATCATTCCAAAACCAAAAACATACGGACCTTTAAAAAATATTCCCCATATAAAAAAGGGAGAGCTTGCTCAAACCTTTTGGCGGCTGGCAGATGAATTAGGACCGATCTTTCAGTTTGAATTTTCAAATGCAACAAGTATTTTTGTTTCCAGCCATGAACTTGTCAAAGAAGTATGTGACGAAAGCCGTTTTGATAAATTTATTGGAACTAGTCTGAGTAAAGTCAGAGCATTTGCAGGGGACGGACTATTTACAAGCTGGACAGAAGAACCGAACTGGAGAAAGGCTCATCAAATTTTGATGCCTGCATTCAGCCAGCAGGCCATGAAGGGCTATCATGAGATGATGCTCGATATTGCCACACAGCTTGTGCAAAAATGGCAAAGAACAGGCCGCGATGAAGAAATTGAAGTAGCTGAGGATATGACAAAGCTGACTTTAGATACGATCGGCCTTTGCGGTTTTGATTTTCGCTTTAACAGCTTTTATAAAGAAAATCAGCATCCGTTCATCGACAGCATGCTGAAAGGCTTAAATGAAGCAATGGAGCAGTCGAGTCGATTGCCAATTGCAGATAAACTCATGATCAAAAGAAGAAAAGAATTTGACCAGCATGTCGATTTTATGAAGCAATTAGTAGATGACATTATTCAGGAACGAAGAAAACAAGATAAAGCGGGCGATGATTTACTGTCTCTTATGCTGCATGCAGAGGACCCTGAAACAGGTGAACGTTTATCCGATGAAAATATCCGTTATCAAATCATCACCTTCTTAATTGCAGGCCACGAAACAACAAGCGGGCTGCTATCATTTGCGATTTATTTCTTACTGAAGAATCCAGAGAAATTAAAGAAAGCCGTCCAAGAAGCAGATGAGGTGCTGCAGGGCGGGCTTCCGGCATTTAAACAGGTGCAAAAGCTAAGCTACACTCGTATGGTGTTAAATGAAGCTCTCCGCCTCTGGCCAACAGCGCCTACATTCTCTCTTTATGCGAAAGAGGACACAGTAATCGGGGGAAAATATCCGATTCAAAAAAATCAAAGTGTCTCTGTTCTGCTCCCTAAATTACACCGTGATCCAGCGGTATGGGGCGAGGATGCTGAAGAATTTAAACCAGAGCGGTTTACACATCCTGAGAAAATCCCGCAGCATGCCTACAAGCCTTTTGGGAATGGACAGCGTGCATGTATCGGTATGCAGTTCGCCCTGCATGAAGCTACGATGGTTCTCGCGATGGTTCTGCACAATTTAGAGTTAATTGATCACACATCTTATGAGCTTGATTTAAAAGAATCTCTCACAATTAAACCTAACGATTTTAAAATCAAAGTGCGGCCAAGGAACCAGCAATTCTTTATGGCACCACCGAAAGAAGAATCTAAGAAAAGCACCAAATCTCATGAGTCAAAAGTGGCGAGTCACGGTACACCGCTGCTAGTTTTATACGGATCAAATCTTGGTACGGCGAAGCAAATAGCGAACGAATTGGCTGAAGATGGGAAAGCAAAAGGGTTTGATGTGACCACTGCGCCGCTTGATGACTTTACACGCCAATTGCCAGATACAGGTGCTGTCTTCATCGTGACCGCTTCATACAACGGACATCCGCCTGACAATGCGAAGCAATTTGTGGATTGGCTGGCGCAGGATGAAGAGCAGGATTTATCAAACGTGACATTTGCTGTCTTTGGATGCGGAGATCGAAATTGGGCGAGTACGTACCAGCGGATCCCCCGTCTAATTGATGAAGCTCTAGAAAGAAAAGGAGCCAAACGTGTAGCTGATTTAGGAGAAGGTGATGCAGGCGGTGATATGGATGAGGATAAAGAAATCTTCCAGAAAACAGTCTTCGAACAGCTTGCAAAAGAATTTAAGCTCACCTTCCAAGAAAAGGGGAAGGAAAAACCAAACCTATCAGTTTCTTATACGAATGAGCTAGTGGAGCGTCCTGTAGCTAAAATATATGATGCCTTTTCAGCTGTTGTATTGAAAAATGAAGAATTACAATCAGAAACAAGCACGCGGCAGACAAGACATATTGAACTGAAGTTGCCTGCTGGCAAAGCATACAAAGAAGGGGATCATATCGGGATTGTGCCGAAAAATAGTGATGCACTCGTTGAGCGTGTGACCTGCCGCTTTAAACTAGATCCAGAGCAGCGCATTAAGCTCTCATCTGATAAAGAGGCAAGTCATTTACCATTAGATCAGCCGATTCCAATCAAAGAATTACTTGCCTCGCATGTTGAGCTTCAAGAACCTGCGACACGTACACAGCTAAGAGAGCTTGCAGCACATACGGTATGTCCGCCTCACCGCGTAGAACTTGAACAAATGGCTGGTGAAGCATATCAAGAAGCCATCTTAAAGAAACGAGTAACCATGCTGGATTTATTAGATCAATATGAAGCGTGTGAGCTGCCATTTGTACACTTTTTGGCGCTTTTACCAGGTTTGAAGCCGCGTTATTATTCGATCTCTAGCTCGCCAAAGGTAGATGAAGAAAAAGTCAGTATCACAGTGGCAGTTGTCAAAGGTAAAGCATGGAGCGGCAGCGGAGAATATGCCGGAGTCGCATCAACCTATTTATGTGGTCTGAAAGAAGGGGAAGAAGTAGCCTGCTTCCTGCATGAAGCACAAGACGGATTCCAGCTGCCCCCTTCATCAGACATACCGATGATTATGATTGGACCAGGTACAGGAATCGCTCCATTTAGAGGATTTGTTCAGGCAAGAGAAGTGTGGCAGAAGGAAGGGAAGCAGCTAGGCGAAGCCCACCTATATTTTGGCTGCCGTCACCCTCAGGAAGATGATCTGTATTTTGATGAAATGAAGCTTGCAGCGCAAAAAGGCATTGTCCATATCCATCGTGCTTATTCTCGTTACGATGAGCAAAAAGTATATGTCCAGCATTTGTTGAAAGAAGACGGCGGCATGCTGATCGAATTGCTTGATCAAGGTGCTTATCTGTACGTGTGCGGAGACGGAAAAGTCATGGCTCCAGATGTAGAGGCTACACTGATCGATCTTTATCAAAACGAGAAACAATGCTCGAGAGAAACAGCTGAAAATTGGCTGACAGCCCTCGCAAATGACAATAGATATGTAAAAGATGTGTGGAGCTGACAAAGAGGAAAGACCGCCTATTAGGCGGTTTTTTCTGTTCTCATAGAAAGAGATCGATAGAATGAAGGTTGGGAAGATACAAAACACCTAATTTGGAAATGAAATATTTTGTAAAAAATAAGAATATTCTCTCATTTACTCCAATATGAAACAATCGTATGATTTTTGATATAGGACATAAAGGAGGAATATGATGAAAAAGGTGAAAATGTTACTCCCTTCTCTTCTCGTTTTTGGTGCTTTAAGTGTGCCTAGTTTTGCCCATGCCGCATCGGATTCAGTACTAACGTCTGATTATGACATGGTGACTTCTGATGGTAAAGTGATTTCTTCAAGTGATTTCCACAATGATACGAAAGCCCCCTCATCCTTTGACAAAGTGGATGATCTTTCTTCTACTGTTGGCGAAAAAGTAAAACCACTATCAAAATATTTAAAAGATTTTCAAACGAAAGTCGTCATTGGAGACGATGGTAGAACCAAAGTAGCAAATACAAGAGTGGCACCATACAATTCGATTGCTTATATTACATTTGGCGGCTCAAGCTGTACGGGAACACTCATTGCTCCTAACAAAATTTTGACAAACGGACACTGCGTGTACAATACGGCATCGAGAAGCTATAGTGAGAAAGGGACTGTATATCCTGGTATGAATGATAGTACTGCGGTGAACGGTTCAGCAAAAATGACTGAGTTCTATGTGCCAAGCGGGTATATTAATACTGGTGCAAGTCAATATGACTTTGCCGTAATCAAAACCGATACGAATATTGGCAATACGGTCGGCTACCGATCTATCCGCCAGGTGACAAACTTGACTGGGACAACCATTAAAATCTCAGGATATCCTGGTGATAAAATGAGATCGACTGGCAAGGTGTCACAATGGGAGATGTCAGGTCCTGTGACGAGAGAAGATACGAATCTAGCATACTATACGATTGATACATTCAGCGGAAATTCAGGTTCTGCCATGCTGGATCAGAACCAGCAAATCGTTGGAGTTCATAACGCTGGGTATTCAAACGGAACGATAAATGGCGGGCCGAAAGCGACAGCTGCCTTTGTTGAGTTTATAAACTATGCGAAAGCGCAATAAAAAATAGAGCTTGTTTCCTTCATAGGGGACAAGCTTTTTTGTATGAATCGATTTGATAGGATTCATATTTCTAACCTGAGAGATTTGAGATTGAGAGCTCATCATTTTTTTCTCATGTCATCTGCGCACCACTCATACATTAAAATGACACATTTCCTTTAAGTCAAGATGATGCTGAAGATGGATGAGGAGGTCACATGCTTTTGAAGATGAAAAGAGGCTGGATCGCTGCTGTCGCCTTATGTTTTGTGATATGGATGGGCACGTTGTTTGGCGGATTTGGAGAGAAGCAGGCAGCAAAAGGGGCTGATCGATATGATCATGTCGTTCAATTTCCAAAGGAAAGGTACCCTGAAACAGGCAGTCATATTCAAGAAGCCATTCGAAAAGGGCATTCAGATGTGTGTACCATTGACCGAAATGGAGCAGATGCCCGCAGGCAAGAATCATTAAAAGGAATTCCGACAAAACCTGGCTTTGACCGGGATGAATGGCCAATGGCGGTTTGTCTTGAGGGAGGAAAAGGCGCAAGCGTTCAATATGTCAGTCCATCTGATAATAGGGGGGCAGGCTCATGGGTCGGGCATCAAATCAGCGAGTTTCCTGATGGGAAAAGAATATTATTCATTGTGAAATAAATCGGAAAGAGTCT
Source organism: Bacillus sp. PAMC28571 (assembly GCF_014250435.1). Classification (NCBI taxonomy): domain Bacteria; kingdom Bacillati; phylum Bacillota; class Bacilli; order Caryophanales; family Bacillaceae; genus Bacillus; species Bacillus sp. PAMC28571. Next base: position 1,513,595 of record NZ_CP060191.1, read on the forward strand.
CCCTTGAGTGGGGGGCTCTTTTGTTTATCATCAGAGCCTATTCGAGCTAGCAGGGTCAAAAGATTCAGTGGTACAATCAATCTATAAGGTACAAAGACTGACAAGAAGAAAATGTGAAGGGACATTTGCTTATGGATAAGAACCGTGCATTATACGATTTTTTTATGCAGCATGCAGAGAAGCTGACTGAAACATGGTATGAATCAATTGAGGACGATGATCCAGATTCTATATATCGTTCAACAGATTCCAGCATCATAGCAGAGCTAAAACGGCAGAATCAAGATTATTACCAGCATTTTATACGAGCTATTATTGAAGATAAGACGTATTTACATACTGAATTTAAAAAATGGTCTGAGGACTTAGCCAGCGACCCAAAGCATTTAAATACACCATTAGATTATGTCGTGAGAGAATACATGTCCAATCAAAGAGTGGTTCTGCATTACTTAAAAGAATTTATCAAACAGCGTCAAGATGAAATTGATATTGACCGCATCTTTTATTGGTATGATTTAATTTCCGAAGCGTTTAATATTTCAATCCATGTGTTTATCCAGCAATATGTGAAAAATACAACCGAAAAACTCGTGGCTCAAAGAGATATGATTTACGAATTGAGCTCACCGGTAATTGTCTTAAAAAGCCAGATTGCGTTATTGCCATTAGTAGGTGACATTGACACAGCGAGAGCAAAGATTATTTTAGAAAATACGCTAAATCAGTGCTCACAAAAAGGTGTTCAGCATTTATGTATTGATTTATCGGGTGTTGTCATGATTGATACAATGGTGGCTCATCAAATCTTTGATCTTGTCACGTCACTTCGGTTAATTGGAGTAGAGACGACCATTTCAGGGATTAGACCAGAAATTGCCCAAACAGCAGTGCAGCTCGGGCTTCCTTTTAATGAATTTCGCACGGCATCATCACTTGCTCACGCGCTGGACCGTATGACTGAATTTTCTTCAATATAAAAACCAGGCCGATGAAAGGCCTGGTTTTTTATTTAGATGACAGCGTCAATTTGTGTGACTTTCCAATTTTTTTGTACTTTTTCGTACGTAACAGTTCGTTTTACTTTGCGTCCATCAAGTGTTGGGACAGTAAATTCATATGTGCGGACCGTTTGTTTTTTAGAAACAAGTTTAGGTGTGGCTTTTTCCCAATTGAGCATGTTGTCTCCATCACCGACTGGAACAGCCATTTTGCCTTTATGAACAATGAATTGATAATCTTTTAAACCATGTTTGATGGCATCTTGAGTGAAAACTTGAGATAGGTAGCTGTTTAATTTTTTCTTTGTATCAAATGTTTTAGAAAGATAGTTGTACGTCATATCTTTATAGGTAAATGATTTTAATTTGACATTAGAATGGACTTTAATTTTGTAGCCTGACATTGCACTCCAAAAATGTTCTCTTGCATCAAGGGCAATATGTAACGCTTCTTTATTTGTCAAAGCGGCTGATTTCTTGGAAGCGGCCAATGTTGTTGTTTGTAATGAGATCATAAGCATAATAGCAGTTAATAAAACAAATAATTTTTTCAAGGCGATTGCCTCCTTTTCTCAATGAAAACTTCTTATGTTACAAATGTTACAATAATTACAGTGATATTACAAGTATTAAATCTAAATGTTTTTTATTTCTTTTGTTTCTAATTATATAACGTTTGAGGGAGACAAAAAGTTTTCATTTTTTTTCTTTTTTTCTTAATCATTATTTAACCGTTCTAAAGAAGAACGAAACGTCTTTTGGAAAAATTTCTATTTAGACGTTTAACACTCTTTTTTATTTATGACATATACTGTCGTGATGAATGTCTAAGGAAAGTGGTGTTTATTATGTATCATCCGTATGAAGGTGTGTGGAATGGGTACTCATATGATAGGCAGATGCAAGGATTTCCATCCATTGGTATTCCTTCAGGGTTTCCTGGGTTTCCAATCGGAGGAGGAGGTACTTTACCAGGGCAAGGTTCAGGCGGACATTCAGCACCGCCAGCACCGCCGCAGCATATCATTTCGCAGTATCAGCAAGCACTCTCTCAGCCTCAAAGTATGCAGTCGTTTATATCTGGGCAAGGTGTAGGCGGAGGCCATCAAACTGTACAATTTGCAGCGGGATGTAATAGAAGATGGACAATTGTGCTTTTGAGAAACGGCCAAGTATTTTTAATGTTCGTTCTTTCCTCACAGCCTTTTGGCCGAACAACTGGCTTTATATGGCCGAACTTTACATTTGGTTCCTTCCCAAGCTCAAGTATTCTTGCCTATTCTTGTGCATAAGAAAAAGCCGGTTCTCATCAGCAGCTGATGAATACCGGCTTTTTTTAATGAATATTTCGAAATACGCCAATCACTTTACCTAGTATACTCACATTCTGTAAAATAATCGGTTCCATTGATGGGTTCTCTGGCTGTAATCTAAAGTGTGTATCTTCTTTATAAAAACGTTTCACTGTCGCTTCATCTTCCTCTGTCATGGCGACCACAATATCTCCATTGTTAGCAGTGCTTTGCTGACGCACAATGACATAGTCCTTGTCCAAAATACCTGCATCAATCATACTTTCTCCCATAATTTCAAGCATAAACACTTGTTCGTCTGGTGCAGCAAATGTCTCTGGAAGAGGGAAGTATTCTTCTACATTCTCAACAGCTGTGATAGGAAGGCCTGCCGTTACTTTTCCGATGACTGGAACGTTCATTACAGCACTCCTCGGAATATTCATTTCCTCTTCATCTAGTACTTCGATCGCTCTAGGTTTTGTCGGGTCTCTTCTAATTAAGCCCTTTGTTTCTAGTCTAGCTAAATGTCCATGGACCGTTGAACTGGATGCTAGACCGACAGCTTCTCCAATTTCACGGACGGATGGGGGATAACCCTTGCTTTTTACTTCATCTTTGATGAATTTCAGGATATCGAGTTGTCTTTTTGATAGCTTCGTCATCTTTTGCACCTCAAAACGTCAATTTTAAAGAAATTATAGCATGTTTTTCCTAACAGTACAAACATAGGTTCGAAAAAACGTTTGACAGAAACGTTTGTTCGTATTTATAATGAGAGACAGAAAGAGCGAACACACATTCTATTAGGAGAGATGACATTATGAGGTTAAAAGAATCTATTATTTTTATTGGGGTATTCTCATTCATCGTTGGCATATTTCTCTCACTTATTGCAGTCACAAGCCATAATGATTCAAATCAGTATGTTAAAATAGAGGTTCAATCAGGTGATACTCTGTGGGGATTAGCTGATCAAGTAAATGACAGCAAATCAATCGACAAAAATGCATTTATTGACTGGGTAACAGAACACAATGATCTTGCTTCAACTGAAATCCAGCCTGGCGACATTCTTGTCATACCCGTCAAAAAAGAGCATCCAGTCGTATATCAACTTGCAACAGTACAGTAGAAAGGTCGATTTTAGACATGAACGCAATCATTTATGCGAGAGTAAGCACTGTGAAAGAAGAGCAGGAAACCTCGCTGAAAAGACAAGAAGAAGAACTGCTGGCTTTAGCTGCCATGCACAAGATGAATGTGGTCAAAGTCATCAAAGAAAAAGCAAGTGGATATGAGCTAGATCGTGATGGCGTGTTTGAAATGCTTGCTGCACTGAAGGAAGAGTCAATTGATGCCGTTCTGATCCAAGATGAAACACGTCTTGGAAGAGGACAAGCAAAAATTGCGCTTCTTCATTGTCTATTTAAAGAGAACGTAAAGGTATACAGTGTGTTTCATAGAGGAGAGCTTGAGCTTTCAGAAGCAGATGAAATGGTCATTGAGATTGTAGGAGTTGTCGAAGAGTACCAACGGAAAATTCATAACCTGAAAATCAAGCGGGGGATGAAAAGGGCTGTTGAGCGCGGTTATCAGCCTGAACTGAATTTAAGACAGCAGAACCATGCACCTGGCCGTGAGCGTATTGAAGTGCCGATTTCAGAAATTGTTCGATTAAGAAAAAATAACATGACGTTCGCCGAAATTGCCGCAACTCTTCAGGCATTAGGTTTTGACATTTCAAAAGCAACGGTGCATAGAAGGTATCAAGAATATGAAAAAGGCTTTACCACCTAAAGCGTGATTTGTTGTCAAAATGATTGATATTTAGTAGTATGTAGAGAAAATGCTTTAAAGGAGTTTGTCATGATTTCTAAAGAACAGCTTGCAAGAATAAATGAGCTTTCAAAAAAGTCGAAAGAGACCGGTTTATCAGATGCTGAAAAAACAGAACAAAAGCAGTTGAGAGAAGAGTATTTGAAAGCTTTTCGTTCTTCTATGAAAAATACACTTAAAACTGTTAAAATCGTTGACCCTGAAGGAAACGATGTTACACCAGAAAAATTAAAAAGAGAAAAAGATCAGAACCTTCATTAAGGCTGTGATTTCTTGAATTTTGAAAAGATGGGAAGAATATTCTCGTCTTTTTTCATATTTGCATAACTTTTTAGGTGATCGATAAACTAAATGTGACAAAATCCTTCTTTTTCAGCGTGAAATAGTTGTGAAAAAAGGACAGTAGATTTATGATAATGGTGTACACAAGATACGGAAGGGGATTTATATGGAAACGATTGAATTGAAATCTATTGCAACAATACGTACTCTCTCCATAGACGCAATTGAAAAAGCGAATTCCGGTCACCCAGGAATGCCGATGGGTGCTGCACCAATGGCGTACGCTTTATGGACGAATCACTTAAACGTAAGTCCGCAAAATCCAAATTGGTTTAACAGAGACCGCTTTGTTTTATCTGCGGGCCATGGTTCTATGCTTCTATACAGCATGCTTCATTTAAGCGGATACAATCTGAGCATTGACGATTTAAAACAATTCCGCCAATGGGGAAGCAAAACACCTGGACATCCTGAATTTGGACACACAGAAGGCGTAGACGCGACAACGGGTCCACTAGGCCAGGGAATTGCTATGGCAGTAGGAATGGCACTTGCAGAAAGACATCTTGCGGAAACGTATAACAAAGACAACTTTCATGTTGTAGACCACTATACATACAGCATTTGCGGAGATGGAGACTTAATGGAGGGAATTTCCTCTGAAGCAGCTTCACTTGCTGGTCATTTAGGCTTAGGCCGTTTAATCGTTCTTTACGATTCAAATGACATTTCTTTAGATGGCGATTTAGATCGTTCATTCTCTGAAAATGTGAAGAATCGTTTTGAAGCGATGAACTGGGAAGTTCTTTACGTGAAAGACGGCAACAACATCGAAGAAGTAACAGCTGCTATTGAAAAGGCGAAGCAAAGCACAGACAGACCTACATTAATCGAAGTGAAAACAACGATCGGTTTCGGATCGCCAAACCGTGCGGGAACGTCTGGTGTGCATGGTGCACCGCTTGGCAGTGAGGAAGCAAAGCTGACGAAGGAAGCTTACTCTTGGACGTTTGAAGAAGATTTCCATGTACCTTCTGAAGTGTACGATCATTTCAAAGAAGCTGTCAAAGACGCTGGACAGAAAAAAGAAGCAGCGTGGAATGAATTGTTTGCGCAATACGAAAAAGAATATCCAGAGCTGGCAGCACAGCTGAAGCTTGCGATTGAAGGAAAGCTTCCTGAAAATTGGGATCAAGAGGTTCCTGTTTATGAAGCAGGTTCAAGCCTTGCCTCCCGCGCATCCTCAGGTGAAGTGTTAAATGGCATTGCGAAGCAAGTACCTTTCTTTATTGGCGGGTCTGCTGATCTTGCTGGATCAAATAAAACAACGATTAAAAACACAGATGATTTCGGTAAAAATAATTATGCCGGCAAAAACATTTGGTTCGGTGTCAGAGAGTTTGCAATGGGTGCAGCACTCAATGGTATGGCACTTCACGGCGGTCTTCGTGTATTCGGCGGAACGTTCTTTGTTTTCTCAGATTACTTAAGACCAGCAATTCGTCTTGCTGCCTTAATGGGACTTCCAGTCACATACGTCTTTACTCATGATAGTATCGCTGTTGGTGAAGATGGTCCGACGCATGAACCGGTTGAACAGCTTGCTTCACTGCGTGCGATGCCTAACCTTTCCGTTATCCGCCCAGCAGATGGAAATGAAACAGCTGCAGCGTGGAAACTAGCTGTATCTTCAACGGATAAACCGACAGCACTAGTTCTTACTCGTCAAAACCTTCCAACGATTGACCAGGCACCAGAGAAGGCATATGAGGGAGTAGAAAAAGGTGGATACGTTGTGGTTGAAGCAGCTGATGCACAGCCAGAAGCACTTCTACTCGCTTCAGGATCTGAGGTTGGTTTAGCCATTGAAGCGCAAAAGGCACTTGAAAAAGAAGGTATCCGCGCATCTGTTGTCAGCCTTCCTGCATGGGATCGCTTCGATCAGCAGTCAGACGAATACAAAGAATCCGTTCTTCCTAAAGCAGTACGTGCACGTATTGCAATTGAAATGGGTGCTTCACTTGGCTGGGAGCGTTACACTGGTCTTGATGGTGACGTGATTGCAATTGATAAATTTGGCGCTTCTGCACCAGGAGAAACCATTATCGAGAAATACGGCTTTACTGTCAGCAATGTAGTCAGCCGTGTGAAAGCGAAGCTAAATAAATAAACGAACTCCAAGCATCATGCTTTTTTGCTATCTGTTTGCAGAGCATTTTCATCCGCTCTGCAAACTTTTTTCTTTTTTCTTGTTTTTTTGACAAAACTAGTTTCTTCTTGCTTCATATATAGACAATTCTTTCTTTCACATTTTTGTATAATACAAGCAATAAACGAGATTGACGAAATGTGAAAGGAAGGGATAGACATGGAACGTCATTATTATATTTATTGGATTGAGGATGAATTTGCGCATCACTATTTTGGCAGAGAATCGATTTTGTTTCATTTGTTTGAGTCGTTACATTGGACGAACCGCACTGACGATGAGTTGGTTATGCTTGTGAAGCAAGTGGATTATGTGACGAAACGAATCCCTGCTTTTCATATGCACCAGCGTCTAATGAATAACTTAACGAACATTCACTATACACAAATAGGCTCGATTTACAGCGCTTCCTTACCAGATGGAAAAGGAACTGTAGCATTTATTATTAAAGACCGGTATATTCAAATGTCTGCCACTGGCAGTTATGAGGCAGAAGCCGTGTTTTTTGAAGTGCTGAGAAAAATCAGCCCTTGTTTTCTTGCGATGGACTTTAGTTCAAAGAAACACGGATGGCTCAATCCAGTAAAAGTGAGGAATTTTGTTTAAAAAAATAAAATTGAACGTGAAATGTTGTATAATAGCCTTTTGTTTAGTACACTTTATACGAGACAACATGAAGGAGGAAGAATTATGGATTTATGGGTTGTCATCCTTGTAGGCGTTGTTGCACTGCTTGCAGGAGTTGCACTCGGATTCTTTATTGCTCGTAAGTATATGATGAGCTATTTGAAAAAGAATCCACCGATTAATGAACAAATGCTTCGAATGATGATGATGCAAATGGGCATGAAACCGTCCCAGAAGAAAATCAATCAAATGATGAAAGCCATGAACAACCAAGCGAAATAATACGTACGATATTATGATCATAGATGGAACATGGTTTTAAAGAATGGACAAGCGTTGTCCTTTCTTTATTCAATTCACCTTCATCAGACGCTTAAAACCACTGTACTTGCATGAATGAAGCAGGGAAGGTGGTTTTTATTATGGCGTCAAGAGCATGTGAAAAACAAAAAACCCCTATGTCAGAGGTTTTTGTTTCGTTTATGGTCACACATATCAACTGTTCTAAAAATGGTACGGCATGTTTGATATCATGAAGTATGATTAGTTGGCTGAGTTTGAGTGTAAGTGTCGTTGATATTGTAAGAGGAGATGATCTAGCTGCTGGCTATGTTCGATGGTCACTGTTGATGTCATCCCATTATGCAAGACAACTTTCATCAGCTCTTCTCTTTTTTCTTCGATTTGAGTTAATAATGATGTTTTTACCAAAGTCATGTTCCTTTCATGCAAATCTTGATAAAAAGAATCGATTCTATTATATCCATTTTAAGGTTTATTTTCAAATTTAAAGGATTCATTATCTTGATGTCAAATTAAATTATATAAGGTTTTAAGAGAATAGACCATCTTTATTGAGGTGATGTAAAAAAAATGAAATGATTTTGTCATCTCTTATTGTATATTGTAAGAAGGGGGTGCTCTTTTGACAGATTTGAATTACTTTTTAGCATTTGGAGCAGGATTTCTTTCTTTTATTTCACCGTGCTGTCTGCCGCTTTATCCAGCATTTTTATCGTATATTACGGGCGTTAGTATAGATGAAGTGAAATCCGAGAAGGTGATGCTGAGAAGAAGAAGTCTGCTTCATACTTTATTTTTTTTAGTTGGGTTCTCTATTATATTTATTGCGATTGGCTTTGGGACATCGTTTGTCGGGAAGTTTTTTTATGATTATCATCAAGCGATTCGTCAAATTGGAGCCATCCTCATTATTTTCTTTGGTTTTATGACTCTTGGCGTATTTAAGCCCTCTTTCCTCATGGGCGAAAAGAGAATCCAGTTCAAAAATCGTCCTGCTGGTTTTTTTGGATCCATTCTCATCGGAATGGGCTTTGCCGCTGGATGGACACCTTGTACAGGACCTATTTTATCCGCTGTCATCACACTGGCGAGTAACAATCCTGAGTCGGCTGTCATGTATATGATTGCGTATGTATTCGGATTTGCCGTCCCGTTTTTTATTCTCTCCTTTTTCATTACGAAAATGGCGTGGATCAGAAAACGTCAGCAGCTCATCATGCGAGTTGGCGGAATCATTATGATTGTGGTAGGGATTTTGCTGTTCTTTGATCTTCTGACATGGATTATCATCATGTTCTCATCATTGTTTGGCGGCTTTACAGGCTTTTGAAATCGTTTTCTACAGTCGCGGCGAATGGTTTTTTTTCGTCAATTGGAGTATATTATACATAGGCTGACCTTAAAGAATAAAGGAATGATTTGATATGATGATCTTGATCTCTTCTATAATTGCAATATGTATGGCGGTGGCCGTCATGTTTATTCGCATTAAGTCATCTGCAAAACCTGCAACTGCGAAAAAAATTATTTTACCTCCTATTTTCATGAGCACTGGCGCATTGATGTTTTTTGTTCCTATGTTTCGGGTAACTGGAGCTGAATTTCTAGAAGCGATCACAGTGGGGATGTTTTTCTCCATATTTTTAATCAAAACATCGAAGTTTGAAATTAGAGGCAATGACATCTACTTAAAACGGTCAAAAGCATTTGTGTTCATTCTCATTGGACTTCTTGTCCTTCGTATCGGGATGAAGACCATCCTAAGCTCTTCTATTGATTATGGTTCATTAAGCGGGATGTTTTGGATTCTTGCCTTTGGCATGATCGTGCCTTGGCGGGTTGCCATGTATTTATCGTTTAGAAAGCTGTCTAAACAATTAGATCCGCAGCAGATTCAAATGAATTAAACCTCCTTTTTAAAGGAGGTTATTTTAATAACGATTCATATGGCGAGTGATCAATGTTTTTTTCTTGAAGGCGCTTCAGTAAAAACTTATGATCCCTCTTTGGTGTGGCCATAATGTAGCCGCGAATGATTAAGTCTAAATTAATGCTGGCAGCCTGTTCTTTTAATGCCAGCTCGCCAATTTTACCCGCAATTTTCTCTTTGGCAACATCTCTAAACAGCTCTGGAACAGGTAATACGAGTTCATTTAACAGCTGTTTGTCCTCATCCCGCCATAGGTGAAGGCTCTTTTGAATATATTCATCCTGCCAATCAAGCTCTGATTTACCATCTTCCTTTGGCAATCGTTTTAAAAATTTACGAAACATAAAAAAGCCACCGATTGCGAGTAATCCGATCATCACTGTACCCCAAAATAAAATGAACCACAAAAACCAGCCGCTTAACATGTTCTCACTCCTTATACCCCTTATCTCTCTATTTTATATTACATGAAGAGAGGATAGAAGAAAATAACAAAAATGTATGTCTATTTTCTCTATAAACGCCCTTTTTCATTGATAGCCGCCCATTTACTAGAATGACCCAAACCAATTAGTAGAAAAAGAATACATTATCATATAGCGACTCTACTATTTGGCCATGGTGGTTCGCAAAAGGTATTGACTTGAAACGAACGGGAAGAGAGCCCACCTATATAAAGGTGGGCTCTTAATGTTTGAAGTGCGGGATTTGAAAGGAAAATGCACCGTTTGGATGGTCGGAACATTTTTTAATTTTTATCGATATGATTCGGTTTTCATAATCTGTTTCAATGTCTTTGTCGTTTAAATAAAAAGGGAGCATCACGCTTTTTTCAATTGGCTGTTCTCCTTCACCATTTGGATGCTGTACTGTGTAAGTCAACGTCAGCTCATGTCCAGCAAAGGTCAGCTTTACATCAGTGATCGATAAGGTGGAGACATCGATTTCGATAATATAATCACGGCTTGTTTCATAAAGATCAATTGGGAGGTGTTCATCATACCAGGCAAATGGATCATCCATTAAAACATTGAGCCAATCATCTATTTCAATAAAATCAGAGGAATTCGATTGCTTTTCATTCTCCATAAACACTCCTCCATCACATCTCATAATAAATCATATGATGAAAATGGAAATGTGTGAAAGACCTAAAACATCCCGTGTGGTCACGGGATGAGAGGGGGATCATTACATATCATGATGAGAATTGTGCTTTTGTCTTGTATGGTTGCGGTTTTTCACTTTTTTACTGCCTGATAACGGCTCAGGCTGACCGCCTTGATGCTCCTTAGGAGAGTTTTGACGGATGTCTTTCCCTGTGTTTTTATTCGTCATGATGTTTGGCTCCTTCTTATTGATTCTTTTTACGTTTTTTATTGTTTTGCCTTTGTTCTTCTGTTAAAACGAGCTGATCATCTTCCGTATAGCCTGCGCCATTACCCTGGCTTTTGGCTGCGTTCATGCCATTAATGACATGATTAGCTTTGCGTTTTGTCATGTTCTATCACCTCATTTGTAGTATGAGCCCGCCCCGCTTCGTTTATGAAGAGTAATCATTTCCTAATGATAAGTTAAACTTATTGAATTTAATAAAAGCATTGTTATTTACTTATGTATGAATTTGTTTTAAGATGAAATTGTGAGAAAATTGTGGTGAAATACGACGATTTTTCTGAGAATTGAAATTGATCTTGATCATCAAAAGGGGGATTTTGGACATGTCGAAACAGCAGCAAGTCGCTAAACAAGACGCTTTTCAATCTAGAAAAACGTTTTCGACAAATGGGAAAACGTATCACTATTATTCGTTAGAAGCACTAGAGAAACAAGGAATCGGAAATGTTTCTAAGCTGCCTTATTCCATTAAGGTACTTTTAGAATCAGTGCTTCGCCAAGTAGACGGTAGAGTGATCAAGAAGGAACACGTTGAAAACTTGGCAAAATGGGGAACTGCCGAGGTAAAAGAAATTGATGTTCCGTTTAAACCTTCTCGTGTTATTTTACAAGACTTCACGGGTGTACCAGCAGTCGTTGACCTTGCTTCTTTAAGAAAAGCAATGGCAGATGTAGGCGGGGATCCGGATAAAATCAACCCTGAAATTCCAGTTGACCTTGTGATTGACCACTCAGTACAAGTTGATAAAGCTGGAACTGAAGATGCATTAAACATTAACATGGATTTAGAATTCGAACGTAACGCAGAGCGTTATAACTTCCTTAGCTGGGCAAAGAAAGCGTTTAACAATTACCAAGCTGTTCCGCCTGCAACAGGAATTGTTCACCAAGTGAACTTAGAGTATCTTGCAAGTGTTGTTCATGCGATTGAAGAAGATGGCGAGATCATCACTTACCCAGATACATTAGTTGGAACTGACTCTCATACAACGATGATTAACGGTATCGGTGTACTTGGATGGGGCGTTGGCGGTATCGAAGCGGAAGCTGGTATGCTTGGTCAGCCTTCATACTTCCCAGTACCAGAAGTGATTGGTGCTAAATTAGTTGGAGAGCTTCCAAACGGAACAACTGCAACTGACCTTGCATTAAAAGTCACACAAGTCCTTCGTGAAAAAGGTGTAGTGAACAAGTTCGTTGAGTTCTTCGGACCTGGTGTTGCACAATTGCCGTTAGCAGATCGTGCAACCATTGCGAACATGGCGCCAGAATACGGTGCTACTTGCGGATTCTTCCCAGTAGATGAAGAAGCGCTTGCTTACCTGCGCCTTACTGGACGTGATGAAGAGCAAATTAATATCGTTGAAGAATATTCTCGTGCAAATGGCTTATTCTATACGCCAGATGCAGAAGAACCAATTTTTACTGATGTTGTGGAAATTGATCTTTCTAAGATTGAGTCAAACTTATCTGGTCCTAAACGTCCACAAGATTTGATTCCACTTTCTCAAATGAAAGAGACGTTCCATAAACACATCGAAAGCCCAGCTGGTAACCAAGGGTTTGGCTTAGATAAATCAGAGCTTGATAAACAAATCGAATTTGATCTTGCAAACGGTGAAAAAGCTGTGATGAAGACAGGTGCGATTGCGATTGCAGCGATTACGAGCTGTACGAATACATCGAACCCGTACGTGTTAATCGGAGCAGGTCTTGTTGCGAAGAAAGCAAGTGAGCTCGGTATGAAAGTGCCGAACTACGTGAAAACGTCACTAGCGCCGGGTTCTAAAGTTGTAACAGGGTACCTTGTGAATTCGGGACTTCTTCCATATTTAAAAGACCTCGGATTTAACATTGTTGGATATGGCTGTACAACATGTATCGGAAACTCCGGACCGCTTGAGAAAGAAATTGAAGATGCAGTCTCTGAAAATGATCTGCTGATCACTTCTGTTTTATCAGGTAACCGTAACTTTGAAGGTCGTATTCATCCGCTTGTGAAAGGGAACTACCTTGCATCTCCACCATTAGTTGTGGCTTATGCACTTGCTGGTACGGTGAATATTGATTTAACAAAAGATCCTATCGGTGTCGATAAAAATGGCGAGAACGTTTATTTCAATGACATTTGGCCATCAATGGATGAAATCAACAGCGTCGTTAAGAGCACTGTCACACCTGAGCTATTCCGTTCAGAGTATGAAACTGTTTTTGACAACAATGACCGCTGGAATGAAATTAAAACGACGGATGATGCATTGTATAAATGGGATGAAGATTCCACATACATTGCAAACCCGCCATTCTTTGAAAACCTATCAGTTGAACCTGGTAAAGTTGAACCGCTTAAAGGCTTGCGCGTCGTTGCGAAGTTCGGCGACTCTGTCACAACTGACCATATTTCTCCTGCTGGAGCGATTGGTAAGGACACACCGGCGGGCAAATACTTGCAAGAAAGAGGCGTATCGCCTAGAGACTTTAACTCATATGGATCTCGCCGTGGTAACCACCATGTCATGATGAGAGGTACTTTTGCAAACATCCGTATTAAGAACCAAATTGCACCAGGAACAGAAGGCGGTTATACAACTTACTGGCCAACTGGTGAAGTGACATCGATTTATGATGCATGCATGCGTTATAAAGAGGATGGAACAGGTCTTGCGATCTTAGCAGGTAAAGACTACGGAATGGGTTCTTCACGTGACTGGGCTGCTAAAGGAACAAACCTTCTTGGAATTAAATTTGTTCTAGCTGAAAGCTTTGAGCGTATCCACAGAAGTAACCTTGTCTTCATGGGCGTACTTCCTCTGCAGTTTAAAGATGGAGAAAGTGCAGAAACTCATGGTCTAACAGGAACAGAAACATTTGAAGTTCATGTTGACGAAACAGTTCGTCCACGTGATCTCGTCACTGTGAAAGCAATTGACACAGATGGAAACGAGAAAACGTTTGAAGTGGTGGTTCGCTTTGACAGTGAAGTCGAAATTGACTACTATCGTCATGGCGGTATCCTTCAAATGGTACTTCGCGAAAAATTGGCAAGCAACTAATACAGCAAAGAAGAGAAGGCGATCCAACAGCTTTCTCTTCTTTTTTAAAATAGTGGAGGATCAATCATGTGGAAAAAAGGAATGGCAAGCGCTGTTTTACTTGTGTTGATTGGTTTACTTGCGTGGAATTTATTTGGGCCAAAAGAGCCCGCAATCGGTCTTGAAAAAGGGGATCAAGCCCCTGATTTTGAACTGAAAACCCTTGACGGCAAAACCGCCTCGTTATCTGATTACCGAGGGAAAAAGGTGCTCGTCAATTTTTGGGCGACATGGTGTAAGCCGTGCAGGACAGAAATGCCGGATTTAGACGCGATTAGGAGCGAAAATGACCAAGTTGAAGTACTAGCAGTGAATTTAACGACCACTGAAAAGAGTGTGGATCATGTGGCAGCATTCACAAAAGAATTAAAGGTGAGCTTTCCTGTTTTATTGGACCAAAAAGGCATTCAAGCAAGATATCAGGTGCTTTCATACCCAACGACATACATATTAGATGAAAAAGGACGCATCATGTCTGTGAAGCATCAAATGCTGACAAAAAAAGAAATTGAAAAAGAGCTGGATCTATAATGATTCAGCTCTTTTGCTTATTTTCTAAATGTTTTGGCGAAAATGTAATCATACATATATGGAGGTGAGTGGAATGAGAAGAAGAAAACGACGCACATTTGAAGAGCTTGTGCTTGAAAATAAAAAAGAATTATTAAGCAATGAGGAATTTTTAAACCAGCTTGAAGAAAAGTTGGAAGAACGATTTAGACAGAAATAAGTTATGAATTATCCGTTTTCGTTCATCCTAAAGAAGAGGGAGGGATGAATAATAATGGGTAGAGAGCATGATAAACAAGCACAGTTTACACCAGACCATTTAGGGACAAAACCTGTAGCATACAAACGGAATAAAGGTAAAAAGATGCATAATAAATCAAATGAACAGCCTGATGTGATACAGACGAAGGGCGAATAAGGAGGGGAATCATCATGAATAACGAGTCCTATCAATCCAATCCAGATGATCGTTCTGATAATGTTGAAAAGCTGCAAGATATGATCGAGAACACACTTGACAATATCGATGAATCTGAAGCAGCGATGTCCGTTTCAACAGAGACAGAAAAGCAAATGATCAAACAAAAAAACGAAAACCGCAAAATGAGTATTGACGCGATGCGTTCTGAGATCAAGGACGAAGAAGCGGCAAGAAAGAATGGCTATACCGAATAAACCAGGGATTCCTGGTTTATTTTATTGCCTCTTTTTAGAAGAACCATTTGGAATGTGGTAAAATGGCAGAGACAGACCTTAGGTTTTGATAGGAGAGCGATGAAAACGTGTATGTATCAAAAAAAGAAATAGAAGTCCGTTATGCAGAAACAGATCAAATGGGCATCGTGTATCATGCCAATTATTTAATCTGGATGGAAGTCGGCAGAACAGCATTGATTAAAGAATTAGGGTTTTCCTATGCGCAGCTAGAAGCAGATGGTGCTCTTGCACCTGTTATAGACTTGCAGGTTCAATATAAAAAACCATTGCTGTATGGTGAAACAGCAACCGTTCATACATGGATTGAAGAATATAATGGTGTCAAAACGGTGTATGGCTATGAAATTCAAAAACCTGATGGACAAACAGCGATTACAGGGACAACCTCACATATATGTGTGGATAAAGACACCTTTAGACCTATTCAATTTAGAAAAGCCTTTCCTGCCTGGCATAAAGTATATGAACAGTCGAAGAAGCGGGTTTAATTTATGGCTTTTGGTATTAAACGAAGCGATTTAAACGCTTGGAAATCAGCTGTCCAGCAAGGAAAAGTTGCTTTTTTAACACACTACTGGCTCGATGACCGTTTTCCAAATGCCAATACTGTCACAAAAGCAGCCTGTCAGGATATGAAGCGGTTAGTTGAGTGGGGAGAAAGACATGGACTAAAAAAAGAATGGATTCATGACCGCGAAGGGTTTCCTCATTTTGACTTGATCGGTGAGCCGCAAAAAAGAATTCTGCAAAAGGAACGATCTTTAGGGAACATTCAGGAGTATGGGCTGAATATTGAAGTGTAAAACAAAAAAGATACCCGAGGGATGAGGTATCTTTTTTGTTTATTCATAATGAAATTCTGGTTCTTTCACGGACTCGTTATAATCAATATGCAGATCATGGTTGTCAAAGTACCAAATATCACTTTCCTCAATAAAGAAAGTAATACCTTCTATTTCAGCGGTTGCGCCGGCATTTTGAGGTTCATCTTTTGCGACGCCGAGAGAAAAGCCTTTTTGTACATTACTGCACCCGCCATATCTCACAAAAAAGCGAACTTGATCACCTTTTTCTAAATCTAATTCATTCTTGTACCAATTGAGTGCATCTTCTTTTATCGTTAATTTCAATGTGATCGCCCCTTTTTGAAGTCATGCTGTTTTTAAAATGCAGGATGCAAAAACAGCTTTTCTTTACTTTTACCACATATTTAAATGGATGAAACGGCTAGAGCCATTTGATTTTCGGTTCAGTTTTGTTGAGAATTCGTTTGAGGTTGGCGATGTGTCTGTAGATCACAAAGCCAGCAAGAACGGCAACAACAATGATTAAGAATAGGTCTTTGGTGAATATGCTGTAAATGAATGTATAGATCCCGGTCAGCATAGATGATAGTGAAACATATTTACTAATGTATAAAAATAAGAAAAAAGCAGCGATCATCGTGATAAATAGGAATGGGGCATAAAATAGCAGCACACCGCCTGATGTAGCGACTGCCTTTCCCCCTTTAAATTTTGCAAAGACAGGAAAGCTGTGACCGATAACAGCAGCAACTCCTGCTAATAAGGGATGGATGTCCAGCTGCATGAAAAACGGTAAAGCTGAAGCAAGCGTCCCTTTTAGGATATCAGCAGTAATCACAATAGACCCTGCTTTTACGCCAAGTGTACGAAATGCATTCGTCGCACCTAGGTTTCCGCTGCCATGTTCACGGATATCGATACCCTTTGCAGCTTTCCCGACAATGAGACCGGATGGAATACTGCCGAGAAGATAAGCCAAAATAAACATCAAAGCAATTAACATCTGCATAACTCCTTTATATTCTCCCTCTTGTCTTACATTTTAACATGATCTTGTGAAAAACATGGGGAACTTTTTTTGAAAAAATCGAAAGCAGATGGATTCGGCTTTGTTTTTAAGCAGAAATTCGCTAAAATGGAGGAAAAGGAGTGTCTTGATGAACAATCCTACGAAAGAAGAAATCGGCCGTATATTAAAAAGCAGTAAACGAATTGCTGTTGTTGGATTATCAGATCAGCCGCACCGGACGTCTTATATGGTGTCTAAGGCGATGCAGGATGCCGGGTATGAGATGATCCCAGTGAATCCAAAGATCGATGAAGCACTCGGTGTGAAAGCAGTCGCTTCTTTAAAAGATATAAAAGAGCCTGTTGATATCGTCAATGTCTTTAGACGTTCAGAGTTTTTACCAGAGGTGGCAGAAGAGTTTCTCGAAATAGACGCACCTGTTTTTTGGGCGCAGCAAGGCATATATCACGAAGAAGCGAAAAGGCTGATTGAGGAAAATGGCAAGGTCGCCATCATGGATTTATGTATCAAGGTGGCCCATGCGATGACAAAAACTCATTAAATCGTCAAAAATCCTTGGTTTTTCAAGGATTTTTGCTTTTTTGTTGCAGAAATATATTTGCGATTCTGAAAGAAAGCGATAAAATAAGGCGACAGGGACATATCGGCGGCCTTGCATATCGAGAAAAAGAGCGATAAGATAAATATAGAACATTTGTTCTGTTTTGCTAAAACCATCATATGATTGCATTTGGCTTATGAAACAGTCTTGTTTATAATGGACTTCTAGTTCTGATTGCAGAATGTAGAATGATTCTCATAGCTGTGCAAAAGAGCATGTATTGGTGAATGACACATGCATGATGATGATGCAGCTTATTAAAGTGGACAGTAATGAGCAGCATGATCATCATTAAAATCTAGAGAGATCATTTGATGATTAGCCGGTTATGTTTGTTAGTGAAAGGGGATTAAGCATTTGGTTAAAAAGCAGCAAGTAGATTATAACGATGATTCTATTCAGGTGCTAGAGGGGCTTGAAGCGGTCCGTAAACGTCCAGGGATGTATATTGGATCTACGGATTCGCGCGGTCTTCATCACCTTGTCTATGAGATTGTAGACAACTCTGTCGATGAAGTGCTCGCTGGCCATGGAGATCATATCATTGTCAAAATACATAAAGATAACAGCATTTCCGTCCAAGATAAAGGGCGTGGAATGCCTACTGGTATGCATAAGCTTGGAAAACCGACACCCGAGATCATTTTAACGGTCCTGCACGCAGGCGGAAAATTTGGTCAAGGCGGATATAAAACAAGTGGTGGACTTCACGGAGTTGGGGCATCTGTTGTGAACGCGCTGTCAGAATGGCTCACTGTCACAATTGAACGTGACGGATTTATTTATCATCAGCGCTTTGAAAACGGCGGTAAACCTGTCACATCACTCGAAAAAATCGGAAAATCGAAAAAAACGGGAACACTGATTCATTTTAAGCCTGACCCTACCATGTTCAGTGTTACGACCTATAATTTCGATACATTATCAGAGCGTTTAAGAGAATCTGCCTTTTTATTAAAAGGGTTAAAAATAGAGCTGATCGATGAACGGCATGATGTACAAGAAACGTTTTATTATGAGACAGGCATTGAAGCCTTTGTTGCTTATTTAAATGAAGAAAAAGATGTTCTGAGTGAAGTCGTCTCATTTGAAGGAGAGCATCAGTCCATTGAAGTAGATTTTGCTTTTCAATTTAATGATGGCTATTCGGAAAATATCCTTTCCTTCGTTAATAACGTCAGAACAAAAGATGGCGGAACACATGAGTCTGGTGCCAAAACGGCCATGACGAGAGCCTTTAACGAATATGCTCGCAAAGTCGCTCTTTTAAAAGAAAAAGACAAAAATTTAGAAGGTACTGATATTCGCGAAGGACTGTCTGCTATTATTTCTGTCAGAATTCCTGAAGAACTGCTTCAATTTGAAGGGCAGACAAAAGGAAAGCTTGGGACAAGTGAGGCACGTTCAGCTGTTGATGCTGTCATTTCTGAAAAACTTGCGTATTTCCTTGAAGAAAACCGGGAAACAGCCACTCTTCTTGTGAAAAAAGCAATTAAAGCGCAGCAGGCAAGAGAGGCTGCTAGAAAAGC
Source organism: Bacillus sp. PAMC28571 (assembly GCF_014250435.1). Classification (NCBI taxonomy): domain Bacteria; kingdom Bacillati; phylum Bacillota; class Bacilli; order Caryophanales; family Bacillaceae; genus Bacillus; species Bacillus sp. PAMC28571. Next base: position 1,532,761 of record NZ_CP060191.1, read on the forward strand.
CCGTGAAGAAGCAAGGAGCGGTAAGAAACGGAAAAAGTCTGAAGCCACGCTGAGCGGAAAATTAACACCTGCCCAATCTAGAAACCCAGCAAGAAACGAACTATACCTAGTAGAGGGTGACTCAGCGGGCGGGTCAGCAAAACAGGGGCGCGACCGTAAATTCCAGGCGGTGCTGCCGCTGCGCGGAAAGGTCATCAATACAGAAAAAGCAAAGCTTGCTGATATTTTCAAAAACGAAGAAATCAACACCATTATTCATGCAATTGGTGGAGGCGTCGGTGTCGATTTTAATGTAGAAGACATCAATTATGACAAAATCGTGATCATGACAGATGCGGATACGGATGGAGCGCATATTCAAGTGCTTCTCTTAACATTCTTCTACCGCTATATGAAGCCGCTGATTGAGCATGGCAAAGTGTTTATTGCACTCCCGCCTTTATATAAAGTCAGCAAAGGCTCAGGGAAAAAAGAAATCATTGAGTACGCATGGTCTGATGAAGAAATGGATGACGTTTTGAAGAAAGTTGGAAAAGGGTACACGATTCAGCGCTACAAAGGGTTAGGTGAAATGAATGCCGACCAGCTATGGGAAACGACAATGAATCCAGAATCGAGAACACTTGTCAGGGTCAAAATTGATGATGCTGCACGTGTGGAACGCCGCGTCACAACTCTAATGGGTGACAAAGTAGAACCACGCCGTAAATGGATTGAAAAGAATGTCGCCTTTGGACTTGATGAGGAAAGCAACATTCTTGAAAATGAAAACTTGTCGCTAGCTGAGGAGGTTTAAACATGGCACAACAAGAACGATTTCATGATTTACCATTAGAAGAAGTAATCGGGGACCGCTTTGGCCGCTATAGTAAATATATTATCCAAGACCGTGCGCTTCCAGATGCACGTGATGGACTAAAACCTGTACAACGAAGAATTTTATATGCGATGTATGCAGAAGGAAATACGCAGGATAAAAACTTCCGTAAAGCCGCTAAAACAGTCGGTAACGTGATTGGTAACTATCACCCGCACGGAGACTCATCTGTTTATGAAGCGATGGTAAGAATGAGTCAGGAGTGGAAAGTACGAAATGTACTGATTGAGATGCATGGGAATAACGGGAGTATCGATGGTGATCCGCCTGCTGCCATGCGTTATACGGAAGCAAGGCTGTCTGCTATTGCTTCAGAGCTTTTAAAGGACTTAGACAAGGAAACGGTCGAATTTGTCGCAAACTTTGATGATACAAGCAAAGAGCCCGTTGTATTACCAGCGATGTTCCCAAACCTTCTTGTGAACGGATCAACAGGGATTTCAGCCGGGTATGCCACTGATATCCCGCCGCATCACTTGGGAGAAGTCATTGATGGCGTTATTAAACGAATCGAACAGCCGCATTGTACGGTTGAGGATTTAATGACGGTCATCAAAGGGCCAGATTTCCCAACAGGCGGTATCATTCAAGGTGTAGACGGTATTAAGAAGGCGTATGAAACAGGAAAAGGAAAGATTATGATTCGAGGCAAAGCGGAGATTGAAACCATCCGCGGCGGACGCCAGCAAATCGTGATCACAGAAATTCCTTATGAAGTGAATAAAGCCAATCTTGTCAAAAAGATGGACGAGTTCCGAATTGAAAGAAAAGTAGAAGGCATTTCAGAGGTCCGAGATGAGACAGACCGTACTGGGCTTCGAATCGTAGTAGAGCTGAAAAAAGAAGCAGATGCAAATGGTGTGCTGAATTTCTTATATAAAAACTCAGATCTGCAAATCCCATATAACTTTAATATGGTAGCGATACATAATCGAAGACCGACCTTAATGACGCTCACCACTGTACTAGATGCATATATTGCCCATCAAAAAGAAGTGGTGACGAACCGCTCAGCGTACGAGCTTCGAAAAGCGAAGGAACGCCACCATATTGTAGACGGATTAATTAAGGCACTTTCCATCTTAGATGAAGTTATTGCCACAATTCGCTCCTCTAATGATAAGCGTGATGCAAAGAACAACTTGATGGCCAAATATGACTTTACAGAAGCACAATCAGAAGCGATTGTTTCACTCCAGTTATATCGTTTAACGAATACAGATATTACGCAATTAAGAGACGAAGCAAGAGAGCTAGATGTGCGCATAGCAGAGCTTGAAGACATTTTAGCGAACGAGAAAAAGCTGCTGAAGGTCATTACAAACAGCCTGAAAAAGCTCAAAAAGACATATGCTGATGAGAGAAGATCCGTTATTGAGGAAAAAATCGAAGAAATTAAGATTAACCTTGAAGTGATGATCGCATCAGAGGATGTATACGTCACAGTCACAAAGGATGGTTACATCAAACGGACAAGCCAGCGCTCCTATGCTGCCTCTAACGGTAAGGACTTTGGCATGAAGGATACTGACCGTTTGATTCATCAGTTTGAAATGAATACAACGGATGTTCTTCTGCTGTTTACGAATAAAGGAAGCTACATTTATTGTCCTGTTCACCAGCTGCCAGATATACGCTGGAAAGACATGGGGCAGCATATTACGAATATCATTTCGATTGATCGCGAGGAATCAATCCAAAAAGCCATTCCAATAAAAGAATTTGATGAAACGTCATATCTTTTATTCTTTACGAAAGGCGGAATGGTGAAGAAAACAGAGCTTCTTCAATATAAGGCGCAGCGTTATTCGAAACCGCTTGTTGCCTTGAACCTAAAAGGTGACGATGAACTCGTCGATGTTCATGTCACAACAGGACAGCAGGAATTGTTTATTGCAACGAAAAATGGTTACGGTTTGTGGTTTGATGAAGAAGAAGTAAGTGTTGTTGGACCGAGAGCGGCCGGCGTCAAAGGAATCAACTTGAAGGAAGGGGACGAGGTAGTCTCTGGCCAGATCATTGATCCGAAAAACGATGTCCTTGTGCTCACGACACAAAGAGGGGCTGTAAAGCGAATGAACCTCTCTGAATTTGATAAAACATCAAGAGCGAAACGCGGAGTTCTTATGCTGAGAGAATTAAAGAAAAACCCGCACCGTATTGTGGCTGTGATCGCTGCAGCGCTGCACGATACACTTGAGATAGATACCGAAAAAGGTACAACGATTCCACTTGATATTTCTACTTTAAGAGCAAATGACCGCTATAGCAATGGATCATTTATTGTAGATGAGGAAGAGCAGGGAGAAGTGACTCATGTCCTTCTGACACCTGAACCTGCACCAGATGACAATAAATAAGCAAACGAAAACCCCCTGCGACTGGCAGGGGGTTTCTTTTATATACGGGTCATTTAGCTCTCGTGGTTGCCAAACATGCTTGTAATGGCGTGCACTACTTCAATTCCTTGGTAAACGAAAAGAGAAAGTGAAGTGACAGAGAAAAGACCTAGAATGAAAATTCTTAAGAAAAATAACATCGTGTAAAACCTCCCAATTTTTGTTTTGATTTAGATGGTTGGGTTAAACACGAGCTTGTCGGAAATAAGAAGATTGATAGAACACTGCAAGTAAATGCTTCTTTTTCCGGTCAAATCGATCAGTATGAGTGATGCGTGCAAATCCAGCTGTCATACTGCCAATAATCAGCAGTGCTGTAAATGCGGCAAATACTGCGTTCACATGTTTTTGTTTCTTTTCATCGCCCATTGTCTGGACGATTTTCATTTCATGTGATTCTTGATCGGCAACCACCTTAGCATGATGGTATACCTGAACGGAATGAGGCATTGAGAACAAATGAAAACTTGCAAGTGCTATGCATAAAACACCTAATTTTAATAGCATATTTTTTTTCATTTTTCTCACCCCTTCCTGGTTATTTTCATGATCTTACCACGTTTTCAGTTATTTGAAAAGTCTTATTTTTTTACTTTCCCTCTTTAAAAAAGCGATAAACATCACGACATCTATAGGACTGTTTCACTTCATGAAAGGTTTCAATTTTATTTTTTAAATTTAAAAAAAGTGCCATGATCAAGGATCAGACACTTTTAGTCGCTTGTAATGAATGTGGTTTTGCTACAGCTTTAGTAAAGATTCCTGCAATACATATGGCAAATAGAACAAAGATAAAGGCATGAAGGAGTCCAACCTGATTGGCAAGCAGCCCTAAAATAGGAGGACCGGAAAGGGAGGCGGTGTAACCAGATAAGGTCACAATACTAACGCGTTTGACCGCGTACCGGCTATCATCGCCAGCAGCAGAAATAGTTAGCGGAAAGCCTAAAGATGCGCCAAGTCCCCATAAAAAGATTGATATCATACATACAACAAGTGAAATCTTCAAAATGACTAAGAATAGGCCGGCAGCTGCTGATAAAATCGCAACTCTTAGTAACAGTACTCTGCCAAAGCGATCGATCAAACGTCCGCTGATCAGTCTGCCGCTAATCATGCCGCACAAAAACAAAGCATAGATGACCGTACTCATGGAATGTGAAACTTGGTAGCCATCCACCATTGCAAGTGGAATCCAATCATTGGCGGAGCCTTCGACAAACGCAAGACATAAGGCGATCATCGCAAGAGATATCGTTCGTTTGTTCAGCCATGCCGTTTGAGTAGGCTCAACTGTATCGGACTGTTTCTCATGCTGATCCTTTCCTGTCCCGTGCGGAATAAACCGTGTACAAATCAATATGCTGAGGAAAAGCAGAAGGGCAATAGCGAGAAGGTGTATCAATACAGAAACCCCTAAATGGATAAAAAGAATACCAGCACCTGCTCCAATAAAAGTCCCAATGCTAAAGGAAGCGTGCAATATAGGCAGAATGGTTTTCTTGATGCTGTACTCAATCTCTGTTCCTTCTAAGTTCATCGCTACATTGCACATGCCAGAGCCTGCGCCAAAAAGAAAAAGACCAGAAGTGACGACAAAGATAGAAGAGAGTGTTGAACCAATGGCAAGAGTAGTAAATCCAAGGAACATCAAAAAAGCACTGATCACAATCGCCACTCGGCCGCCTTTTTTGCGGACGAATACATTTGAAAGAACAAGCCCAACAATTGAACCAACGGATAAACCGAGTAAAATAAGTCCCATTGTTCCTGTGTTTGCTTGTAATAAATCTCTCACTTCCGGTGTCCGTGAAAACCATGTAGAAATGGAGATACCAGACATCGTAAAGATCACAATAATTGCTTTATACCACTTTAATTCCATCTAATCCCTCACATTTAAAGATATATATGTTATTGAACAAATCTACTCGATTATAAATGAGACTTGCTGATTCGTAAATAACTTGCTGGAGGAACAAGGTCAATTCTAGTCAAAAGAAATCATTCCTTCCCAATTCTTATGATGAGAAGGTAAAATAAACATAAAGGGGGCGGTAGGATGTAATCATATCGCATCGGTATAAATAGAAGGGAGGAGGAGACCAACATGAAAAGTGAAAAGGAAAAAATGATTCAAGGAGAACATTATGTATCTAGTGACCAAACACTGATCGCAGATCGTGAAAGAGCGAGACAATTGACATACGCATATCAGCAAACCAATCAGCAAGAAAAAAGAACATCCATTTTAAAGGAATTATTAGGCGCTTGCGGAAATGATGTCGTTTTTGAAGGAAGACTGCAGTGCGATTACGGATACAATATCGAGATTGGTGAGCATTTTTTTGCGAATTTTGATGCAGTGTTATTAGACGTTTGTAAAATTACCATTGGACATCATTGTTTATTAGGTCCGAATGTACATATTTATACGGCTGGACACCCGCTTGACCCGATAGAACGTGCAAAAGGCATTGAATTCGGCAAACCAGTCACCATTGGAAACCATGTATGGATTGGCGGCGGTGCTATTATTAATCTAGGTGTCACAATTGGCGACAATGCTGTCATTGCATCTGGTGCCGTTGTGACAAAAAATGTTCCAGCAAATGTGGTGGTTGGCGGAAATCCTGCGAAAATCATTAAATATCTTGATGAATCAAAATCTGGCGAATAACGTTGGATTTTGATTTTTTCTATTTTGTCTCAATAAGATAAGTATACTTAATTTTGAGACGAGGGAAATTCATTGTTTGTTTAACTTCCTAGAATATATATTATGTAAACTAGGAAATGAGAATACATATTTGAGTGTCGATATTTAATTTCACAACCTCTACCACTTTCTCAATAAATTAAATCAGTCGTAAAGGTTGTGCCTTTCCTTATTGGCTGCTACAGTAAATTAAATACTTTGGGATATTTCGTTTAAAAATACTTTCCTCTTTTCATCTGTTGTTAAGTTAACTCTCGAAAAATGAATCCATTTGGTGTCTTCGTTTTTAATTCCCAAGTCAGCAAGAGTTCTGTTAATAAAAACGCTTTGAATCGCATTCCCACCTTCAGATTCTATATAATCCTTATCTGTTGTAGATGTTGAGATCACGGTTGTTTTTTTAATATTTGTCAATAAACCTTTTAAAGCCCCAGTGTTTTTATCTTCCAAGAATGCGAAACCTCTTAACATGACTTTATCAATAAATCCTTTTAAAATTGCAGGTAAATCCCACCACCAGACAGGAAATATAAATATTAATTCAGTTGACTGACTTAATTTCTTTTGATAATCCTTAACTAATTGATCAGGCGTTTCTCCTTTATGAAAATACTTCAATTCCTCAGCTGAAAAAACGGGATTAAACCCATCTTTATATAAATCGATCACTTGAAATGGTTCTCTCTTTGTTTCTAGATTTTCTGTAATGGAAGTCAAAATGGCATGATTATAGCTTCCATCCCAAGGATGTGCATAGACAATTGTTTTCATGATTCATTCACCCTTTTTTGTTATTTTCATCATATTTTGATGTACATTCATTTTATTGTATGCTATAACGTACTACAAGTACGGTAATTAAAGTGCGATACTAACCTAAAGGAGAGTGTGAAATGACCAAAGAATCCTTTACAGCTCATGTTGATCTAAAAGAAACTGGATTTGGGTACACTTTATCATTAATTGGTGGGAAATATAAGATGACGGTACTGTATGCTTTATATGCAAACAATGCGCCTATTCGCTATAATCAGTTGAAACGAATGCTTGGGGCAATCTCTTTTAAAACATTAACCAATACACTAAAAGAGCTTGAAGCAGATCAGTTAATTAATCGTAAAGAATATCCTCAAGTGCCTCCAAAAGTAGAATATAGTTTATCGGAAAAGGGATTATCATTGATCCCTGTATTAGATGCGATTTGCTATTGGGGTGAAGAACAAATGAAAAAATAGTTAGACGTTGAGTGAAATTGTACTTTTAGGCAAAAGGGTGTACATTCAGTCAAAAAAAGAGCATCTCTCTTGAGATACTCTAAGAACATTGATAAATCTCATGGAATATTAAGTTGTCTTTCTCTTATTTTTTGTTTGAGTTATGCTGCAAATAAACAACATGAGTTTGTAAAAATTCTTCTAACCCATGTTTACCATCTGCTCCGCCAATTCCAGATTTCTTACGACCTGCGTGGAATCCTTGAAAAAAATAGAGATTCCAAATGGAAACTCTATTTTTTATATCAACCAACCTTACACAATGAAATAAAAAGCTTTTAAAGGTCCATGCACACCTACGACCAAATTCATTTCGATATCTGCAGAATTACTTGGTCCAGAAATAAAGTGAATACAAGAAGCAACAGCTTCTCCCTTTTCCACACGTTGGTTTAGGTCAGAAACAGCCTGTGTAATACGTGCCACAATCGTTTCACGCGGGATAATCGTGACATAGACAGTCGGCAAAAAGTGAAGTGCCCGCCCTTGTCCCTCATGAGTTTTTACAACAATTGTTCCTGACTCGGCAAGTGCATAGTCACTGAATGTAATACCAATATTGGCTTTTTCGGCGAGTGAATGATTCGCTTCACGTCCTCTTTTTGAATCCCATACATGTACCTCTATATTTTCTTCCGGCCATTCTTTTTCAAGTAAATCTGTTAAGCCATATTCTTTGAAACGTGAATCTTGGGCTGTCATTACAGGCCCCCCGCCATGTTCAGCAACAATTTTCTTTAAAGCTTCAGCTAAGTGATCTTTTGTTGTTTCAAAAACAGTGGTATGAATTTTGCTGCAGTGCTCTGTGAACGTAGCGATTAACTCCTTTTCTGTATAACCTTTCATTACATTCCAATTTACGTTATTCTTCCACTCTGGTCGGACAACACCACTTATTCGTCTTTCCCGTCCCAGTTGTTTAGCCACATGATTTAAAAAAACTTCCTGATTTTGAGCTGTTCCTCTCATTACTTTTCACCACCTTTTTTATGATTGTCAAACCAGTCTCGAAAACGTTCTTTACTTGGAGCTGGGAATTCTCGAATTTCAGTCCAATTTTTTAATGGGCCAATTCCTTTGGAGACTCGATCTCCTGATACAATGGGCTTCATAGCTGCAGGTGCCATTTTTGTACCTAGTTTGTATAGAGCAGCAGATGATGCTCCCATTCCAAACATTTTCATCGCTAGTTTCTCACCGAGAGGAGCACGTCCTTCTTTTTCAACAATTACTTGACGATGTTTTAAAAGTAGTTCGTGTAGCGGAATTTTAACTGGACAAGCATCAGTACATGCTGCACAAAGAGTTGATGCATATGGCAGTTCTTTATAATCGTCATATCCACCTAATAGTGGACTTAATACTGCACCAATTGGCCCCGGATAGATAGAGCCATAAGAATGTCCTCCGACATGACGATATACTGGACATACATTAATACATGCCGCACAACGGATGCATTGTAATACTTGTTGGAACTCAGACCCTAAGATTTCAGAACGGCCGTTATCAACGACAACAAGGTGAAATTCTTCTGGACCATCTGCCTCTTCTTCATATTTAGGCCCTACTGTTGTAATGTAACTTGTTAGCTTTTGCCCTACTGCACTTCTGCAAAGCAATCCAACGAGTACATCCAGCTCCTCCATTGTTGGTACAAGACGTTCCATTCCCATTACAGCGATTTGCGTTTTTGGAATAGCAGTTACAAGATCTGCATTTCCTTCATTGGTCACTAAACAAATTGATCCTGTATTTGCAACGGCAAAGTTGCAACCGGTGACACCGATTTCTGCTTCAAGAAATTTTTCGCGCAGGATTTTACGAACAAATTTTGTCATCTCGTAAGGATCTTCCGACTTTCCATAACCTAGTTTTTCTTGAAATACATCACGAATTTGTTCTTTTTTCATATGAAGAGCCGGCGCTACGATGTGGGAAGGTGGTTCATGATCATCAACTTGCAAAATGTATTCGCCAAGGTCACTTTCTACCACTTCACAACCTATGTCTTCTAAAGTTTTATTCATTTCGATTTCTTCGGTTACCATTGATTTGGATTTCACGACTTTCTTGGCTTGTTTTTTTTCTGCAACTTCCTTCATGTATTGAGCGGCGTCTTCTTTTGTTTTCGCAAAAAAGACATGTCCCCCGCGTTTTGTAACATTTTCACTTAATTGCATTAAGTAATAATCTAAATTCTCCAGCGTGTGTTGACGGATTTGCTCCCCTAAATCGCGCCATTCTTCCCAGTTCCCAAGCTCTTCACTAGCTGTCAAACGACGTGTATACAGGCGTTCTTGAGCTGTAGACACAGCTTCACGCATCGTAGAATCTTGGATTCCTTTATCAATACGTTCATTAAATTTTTTATCACTAATTTTCATGCTCATGTCGTGTTCCCCCCCTTGAATTAACGGCTATTTAATACCTCTGCAATATGCAGTACCTGCGCTGATTTTCCTAAACGTTCTATTCGTCCTCCAATATTCATTAAACATCCACAATCTGCACTAATTAAATAGTCCGCACCGGTCTGTTCAACACTTTCCACTTTTTCGTCTACCATTTGTTCAGATATTGGCATCATTTTCACAGAAAAAGTTCCACCAAATCCACAGCAATTTTGGGCGTTGGGAAGGTGCTCAACCTCTAATTCTTTTACATTAGAAAGCAGCGTAAAAGGTGCTTCCTTCACACCTAGCAAACGTGTCATATGACAAGATGTATGATAGGTCGCTTTCCCTTTTAAACGTGCCCCTACATCTGTAACCTTTAACACCTCTACGATAAATTGAGTTAGTTCATACGTTTTCTCAGCAAGACGCCTTGCTCGCTCCTCCCATTGAAAATCTCCTTTGAATATATGTGGATATTCGTGGAACATCGCTGCACAAGAACCAGAGGGAGTTACTATATACTCTGCATCTGCAAAGGTTTGAATCATATTTTTCGCTGCTTGCTTGGCTTCGGCAACATAGCCACTATTATAGGCGGGCTGGCCACAACATACTTGTGATGTAGGAAAGGATACTTCACAACCAAGGTGTTCAAGTATCTCAACTGTTGCCTTACCGACATTCGGCTGGAAAGTATCAATTAAACATGTAATAAATAAGCTCACTTTCAATTTTAAAACCTCCTCTTAACGAATATTTAGATTTACCTGGTCGGCTGATGACTGAAAAGTAAAAGCAGGCCCCTTCTTTCATAAGTATTTTATTGTGTATTCTCCATGTGAGATGAATATGATTCCCTTCAATTAGCACGCGTAGAGTGGAAAAAACATTGAGTTGTAACCTATTCATCTAAAAAGGAATCCTTGTAATATAAACAGGGGAATTGATCTATTAGACCCTTCCCCTGACTGTATCTCTTTGTAAATTTACTAGTTAGCCTTTCATGATTTTTTAGGCTAAAACAGGGTTTCTTTTTGTTAATACATCTTGCTCATATTGTTTCACTTCTTCCAGCCATGTTTCTTTTAAAGGCACGCCCATTTTTTCACAATAGTAATCCCAGATTGCACCGAAAGGATACGTTTTGAATTCCTCTATTAATGCTAATCTTTCTGTAAAGTTTCCATCTTCCTGTAACTCTTTTAAATGTTCATTTGGTACTAACATTTTATTAAATAATGAAAATAGTCAGGAACCATTAGAAAAGATTTTGCATTTTCTAAAATCTCCGGATGATTTTGTTTAATTGAATAAAGTTGATAAATCGTATTAAATTTTTGAAATTGAATTCCTGTCTCTAGATACAGACGTTCCTTCATGAATGTTTTAAAAACCTCATCCATCATCCCGTCTGTTCTCGAATCGCGATAGGCAACAAAATCTGTTAAAGGTTTGTTCCATTTATCTAGTAAAACAAAGTCTACTGCCCATGTATCAATACCGATACTTTCTGGAGATAATCCCATTTCACTACATTGATGAATTCCCTTTTTTATTTCTTCAAATAATCGATCAAGCTCCCAGCAAAACTGGCCATTTTTTTGGACCATTTTATTCTCGAAACGGTGGATTTCTTTTAGATTTAAAAGTCCATCTTCAAGATGACCCGCTATTAATCTTCCACTAGAAGCACCAATATCAACTGCTAAACAACATTTCTTCATTTTAATCACCCTTTGCATGAAAGCGTTTGCTTATGTCTTTATATTAATCCAGCTAAAAGGAGAAAATAATGTCTAAAATGATTTATTTATTGTCCTTATTTGCAATTGTTTAAAATAAAAAAGAACATTTAGCAGCATCTTATTTTTTTGCTAAGTGTTCTCTGAATTGCTTTGGTGTCTGATGATATTTGTTTTTAAAAATCCGATAGAAATAACTTACATTATCATATCCAACTTGATCTATAACAGAGGCAATTGGCATATCTGTACTTTCCAGTAACTCTTTCGCTTTATTTAAACGTTTTTCTTGAAGTAATTCTTTAAATGTAAAGCTGGTAGCTTTTTTAATCTCTTTACTTAAAGCATAAGCGGGCTGGCTTAATTTTGTGGCTAATTCATTCAGTGATGCACTCTGGAAATGTTCATCAATATACTTTAATGATTCAACAATTAAATAATGTTGTACAGGATTGTCTTCTGTATGTTCGGCCTTATCAGCGTGTTTAATTAACTCCACCATTAAAAGACCCATATACAATTTAATGGTGGATTCAGACATAAAAGCAGGAGACATAATTTCAATAATAATTTTTTTTATCAATTCTTGAATGCTTTCTACTTCTGAAACTTTAAAGTAAAGGAATTGTCCATTTTGAGTACTGTTATATAAACTGTTAATTAAGAAATTACTAATTCTGTTTTCAGTCGTTAAAAACGAAAAGATAAAATCAAAAAAATGAGGTAAAATGATAAAATTAATAATAATGTCTTCTTCTGCACAAGCTTGAGTTTCATGCTCAATATGCTGGTTTAAAAATAACAGCTCCCCTTGTTGCAATTTTATTCTTTGATTCCCTACTTTTTGGTTATACTCTCCATTGTAAACATAATTAATCTCAATGTATTCGTGTTTATGTTTAGGAAAATCCACAAAGCGTGTATGTTTTCGAACCGTAATCATACTCTCTTGATTGAGAAATTTTTGACTTTCTATAATAAAATTAGACTGATTGGTATAAATGTCTTTATTTATCTCTCTTCTGTTTTGTAGAATCAGTTCCTCTTCATCTGTTATCTTTAATAATTGATTGAGAAGATCATGTTGCATAGGTATCTCCTTTGTTTATAATCTTACTTTATTGTTTATTAGACTTCTTCAACCAAAGCCCACATACCTTTTTTCTTTTATAGAGTCTAACTCCATGCTTTTTAAAAAAAGACTACCTAAAGTAGTCTCTTTATTATTTCCCAAGCTCATAGGTTTGTACAAAAGTGCTTTCTGCAAGAATGGCTTTCACTCCTGTTTGTTCAATTATCTAAAAATGAATGATCCCTAATTCTATTGATGTTTTAATTGCTTCAGCTCTTGATGTCACATTTAGTTTTTGATAAATGTTTGTTAAATGTGCTTTTACAGTTCTCTCGGAAATTCCCATATCAAATGCAATTTCCTTACTCCGAAACCCTCTAGCTACTGCTTGCAAAACGAGCATTTCTTTTTCGGTAAGCAAGTGGTTGTCTGTTTTCAATTTTTCTTGAGGTTCTTTGTGTACGGTTGATTCAAATACCTTTGAGGCCACATTTGATTGAAGTAAAATGTCTCCTCTGATGGCCGCTTCAATTGTATTAAATAAGTTTTCTCTGCTGGCATCCTTTAAGAGGTAGCCTTTTGCACCAAGCTGTAACCCTTGAATCATTAAGTTCTCTTCATTATAAGTAGTCAAGATGAGTACGGGAACTTTTATTTGAAGAGTCTGCATTTCTCTAAGCATATCAAGCCCGCTCATCATAGGCATGTTGAGGTCAAGTAATACAAGGTCTGGGGATTTTTCTTTTATGACATCTATCCCCTTTCCTCCATCTTCTGCTTCTCCAACTACTTCAAATCTTTCGTCTGTTTCAAGAATTAATTTTAATCCTTCTCTCACAACATAATGATCATCAACAATCACAATTCGATAAGACACTGTATTTACTCCTTTTTCAAAGGTATGTTCACTATTACTTGTGTACCTTCATTTTTTTTACTTTTCAAATGGATCTCTCCACCAAGCAGCCGAACACGTTCTGACATACCAATGATGCCGTAATGTCCAAAAGTGGATTCTCGTTTTTTCTCATCAAATCCCACTCCATTGTCTGCTATTTCCAAATGGATGTGATCACCTTGTTGTACCATCACTAACTCGACATGGCTTGCTTTGGCATGTTTTGAAACATTCGTTAAGCATTCTTTTATCATGTAAACAGTATGTTCAATAAAAAAAGGTGACATATTCTGAGGTACAGATATCTTTGTACGAATTGGGATATTCGTTGCTGTCGTAAATCGATTTACTTCATTTTTCACTGTTTCAGTTAAATCGTATTGATCATGACGATCCTTCCGAAGATCATCAATCACCATTCGTGCCTCACCTAATGTTTTTCGAGCTTGGCTCATTGAGCCCTTGATAATGCTTTGAGCACGCTGGGTATTTTGATTCTCTAAATGTGCTTGAACAGCTTCCAATTGCATAATAATGCCTGCAAGCCCTTGTGCAAGGGTATCATGTAAATCTCTCGCCATTCTTTGACGTTCATTAGCAAGGGTTAACTCTTCCACCTGCTGATGTGCGAGTTCGAGTTCCTTTAGAAACGTTTGAGTTCGTATTCTAGCCTTTACTTGTCTAAAAAATAAGATAGAGTATGCAACGACCACAATAAGGATAAGAAATAAAATCGGAATGTAGACAGTCAGATCATCTGTATCATTAACCAAAATAAGAGCTAGAAAAAAAAGTACATAAAAACAAAGTCCTGTCAAAATAATCTTTAATGTATGATAGTATACACCGATGCTTTGAGCAATTAATACCGGTAAAAGACCAATTAAAATAACAGGAGAGGCAGCTTGCATAGCTAAAACACAAAGTAGAATAACGATTCCTTGTATGAAGAAATAAATCCAAGGCTTCTTCTTGAACCAATAAAATGACCACCAGTGCAAAATGAGATGGATCGCGATAAGGCCAGAAAAAAACAAACTTGAAAGCGATAAAGATGCTGTTAAAAACTGAAAAATCATCGCTGCAACATACACAAGAACGCCCCATAATAACGTGGGAATTCGGGAATAGATCATTTCATTAAATGGGTCTATCCGTTTCTTAACCATAAACTCTCACCTTCCAAACCCCATCATAACACGAAAAATACCGCCCGCCTTTTAAAGAGGCAATGGCGGTATTAGGATTTTAACATTTTAAAAAGAATACATTATATAATCTTCTTTTCTTTTTGGGCAATTGACTCTCCTTCAATATCAATATGCGGAAGCAATCGTGCCAGCCATTTTGGTAAGTACCAATTTGCCCGCCCTAATAGCATCATACAAGCAGGGATAAAGGTCATTCTAATGACAAATGCATCGAATAAAACCCCAAATGCCAATGTTAATCCCATTGTTTTAATAATCAAGTCTTGAGCAAAAATAAAGCTTGCGAAAACGAAAATCATAATTAAGCCTGCTGCAGTTACAACCCTGCCACTATGCTGTAATCCAGAAATAACAGATTTCTTTGCATCATGAGATAGAAGGAATTCTTCCCTCATTCTACTTACTAAAAATACTTCATAATCCATTGCAAGACCAAATAATATTCCTGTCACTAGTACAGGCATAAAGTTTAACAACGGTCCTGCTGCAGGTATTCCAAACAATGGGGCAAGGTGTCCATCCTGTAAAACAAAGACAGCAAAACCTAATGTAGCAGTTAATGTCATTAAAAACCCTAGTACAGCCTTTAATGGAACAAGGAATGATCTAAATACAAGAATCATTAACACAAAAGCAAATCCAATAATGACTCCTGCAAATTTTGGCAATGCTTCACTGAGTCTATCTGAAATATCTATATTCACGGCAGTAGAACCAGTCACAAGAAACTTTGTGTCAGTCACACTCGATACATTTCGAATGTCTTTCACTAATTGCTTCGTTTCTTTATCCTCCGGACCACTTCTAGGTAAAATTGTTAACATTGCGTACTCACCCGATGGATCAGGAATCGCCGGCGTGATTTGTGTGATACCATCCATTTTTTCTAACAATTTTGATGATTCCTCGATGGACTTGGACTTCATCGTTTTATCTGCTTGAGAGGCATCTATGATGATGGCAAGTGGTCCATTAAACCCCTTGCCAAATCCTTCTGCTAAAAGATCGTATCCTTTACGTTCAGTTGTTTCTTTGCCTTTCATACCGTTATCCGGAAGACCAAGCTCCATATGAAGTGCTGGCCAGCTTATCAATCCTGTCAATAAAATGACACCTAGCATTATTTTACCCGGATGCTTTTGAATAAATCTTCCCCAGCCCATTGTTTTTTTCTCTTTTTTTGGCTGTAATTTAGAAAATAACTTATTTTTCCTAGAAGGACTCACCTTATCTCCAAGAAGCCCTAGTATAGCTGGAACAATCGTGAGGGAAACAAGCATAACAGATAGTACCATAAAGGCTCCCACAAGGCCCATGATACCTAGAAACGGTATGTCAACTAATACAAGTCCACATAATGCAACAATGACAGTGACGCCCGCAAATAATACAGCACTTCCTGCGGTACCCACAGCTCTAGCAGCAGCCTCATTCAAATTGTAGCCTTCTGCTAACAGCTGTCGATATCTTGAAATGATAAACAGTGCATAATCAATTCCTACTGCAAGACCAATCATCACCGCTAATGTGAGACTAAATGCAGACATTTCTACAAAGTTTGAGGTGATTAAAATGACCATCACACCTATTACTAACCCAATTACAGCCGTCAATATTGGTAATCCTGCGACCAAAAGTGAAGCAAATGTAAAGGCTAAAATCAAGAAGGCGAAGATAATCCCTATGATTTCAGAAATGCCACCTACTTCAATTTCAGAGAATGTCACGGAGCCGCCTAATTCCGTTTGGATGCCCGCATCTTTTGAAATCTTTATGCTATTTAATACTTTCTCTTTTGAGGATTCCTTTACCTTGTCCGCTTTCACTCGATACGTAATATCCGCATATCCTATTTTCTTATCTTTACTTATCGTAAAGGTCTCATATAAATCGGTCACCTGCTTAACTGCTTTATCCTTTTTAATTTCTTTTATCGTCTCATTAATTTTATGTTTCACTTTCTTTGCTTCTAAAGTTTCATCTTTAGGTGCTTTAAATATTAGACGAATTGTTCCCTCATCATCACCTGCTGGGAACTTCTTTTCCAAGAGATCCATCGCTTTTTCAGATTTTGTTCCTGGAATCGACATATCTCCATTAAATGAAACGCCTGTCCCTATTGTTGCTGCAACTACAGCTACTAAAATAAGTAACCAACCGATTAACATTCGTTTAGGCTTAGTAAAAGCAAAGTTTCCTAAGTTATATAAAAATTTAGCCATTCACTTACTCCTTTTTCATCGAATTCATGATATTCACCTCTTTATTCTACGTAATGAAATAGTTGATTGAAATTGTACTTTTGGGCAAAAGGGATTGTACATTTAGGCATGAAAAAGAGCATCTCTTTTGAGATACCCTTCTATTGATAGAGAGCGTTCATTTTATCTATATCATCATCTGGCCAATTCCGGATCAGTTGTATTAGTCATATCTGGTTATTTTGATTTAATTCCTGCACCACAAAGAGGTATGACGATTGTTTCTTTTGCTTCCTTTTTATATTTCATGTAGCCAGCAAAATTGACGGCAGATGTCACTTCCACATAAAATCCTTTCTCACTTAGTTTAGAGCGTGCATTCAATATCTCATCCTCTTCAATATCTATAAATGTACCATTGGTATCTTGGACAGCTTCTAGAATTTGTTTGGAGCGCGCCGGGGCAGCAATGGCTATACCTTCTGCCAAAGTTCCTGTATTCGTAACAGGCGATGCTGATTCCTCCGCGTTTTGATAAGCTTTCACGAGAGGAGCACAGTTTTTCGCTTGTATGGCAATGATTTTCGGTATTTTATGAATCAAACCATTTTCAAATAACTCTTTAAAACCGTAATATGCACCTAGGAGGAGAGTACCATTTCCAACCGGAATGATTAATGCATCAGGTGCTCCTTTTATTTGTTCATAAATTTCATAGGCGTATGTTTTTGTTCCTTCAAAAAAATAAGGATTATACACATGGCTTGCATAAAAAACGTTTTCGGCGTCTACTGCTTTTTGCGCCGCGGCTGCAATATCCTCTCGTGTACCGCGAATTTCTTTAATCGTTGCTCCATGGGCTTTTATTTGAGCGATCTTTTTAGGTGAAGTTTCATCGCTTAGATAGATGTCACATGCAATCTCGCAACGAGCTGCATAAGCGGCAATCGCCGTTCCTGCATTCCCGCTGCTATCCGCAATGACTTTTGATACCCCTAATTCCTTTGCCTTTGTCATTAAAACAGCAGCTCCTCGATCTTTAAAGGATAGCGTAGGCATCATATAATCAACTTTTACATAAGTGTTTGGCTCATGAGGATCTAAAACGATTAACGGAGTTTGACCTTCACCCATTGTCACAGATTCCCAAGTCTTAGAACCTTTTGAAAATGGCATGGTTTCAACATAACGCCATAATGAGTTTGGGTAGTGATTCCAAGCCTCCATATCTATTTTAGGGGTATCTTTCACCAGGTTTAATACGCCGTTACAATCACATTTCCATAGAGTTGGTGTCATCTCATACTTTTTCCCACAATCGTTACAAATCAATTGATTCATCAATCATCAGCCCCTTCGAATAATTTTTTATACAAAATATACTTTTTTATATATCATAGGCAAAAAAATATTCTAAATATAAGAAATAGCATCAATTTCAATCTTGAAACCAAAATGTAATTCATTCGTTGGGACAACAGTACGTGCTGGTTGATGTTCACCAAAAAATTGAGTATAAACCGCATCTACTTTGTCCCATAAATGAATATCCGAAATGTATAATGTCATACGCAAAATCTTTTCTTTTTTACTTCCGGCTGCTTCTACAATCATCTCCACATTCTTAAGCGCTTGTAATGTCTCTTCTTCGATGGTGCCGAATTCCTTTTCTCTCGTTTCAGGATTGATGGCAAATTGTCCTGAAACATAGACCGTGTTTTGATGAATGGTTGCGAATGCATAATGTCCGTTGGATTTTAGATTTCCTACCTCAAGGATGCTTTTCATTTCGTTTCCCCTTCATTCGATTTATGTTTGATTTCATCCAAATAGCTATAGACGGTGACTTTAGAAATACCTAACATAGATGCGACCTTCTCAACCGAACCTTTCATTAAAAAGATTCCCTTTTCATCCATGAACCTTATTAATTCAATTTTTTCATGGCGTTTCATAACTGGGTGGACACTGTTTTGAATGATCTGTTGAATCAATTGATCTACGATTCCTTCCACATTTTCAAGATCATCATTTGATGTTGTTTCATTCTCTTGAACTTCAACTTTTGTAGAAAGAAAAGTATCCATAAATTGCTGCATTTGATTCAATGCTTCAACATCAAAATTGATACAGAATGCCCCGATCACCTTTTTCTTCGAATCACGAATTAATGAAGTCGAAGAACGAATGGTACGGTTGTCTTCTGTTTTAAATGTATACCCAGCAAGATAATCTTCTTTAAAATCTTCTGATTGTAAAACAGTCTTTACCAAATGATCAAATGATTGACCGATTTTTCTTCCCGTCACATGATGATTGACTGTAAACATGACAGATGCTTGTGGGTTCGTTAAATCATGAATAACGACTTCACAATTTGGTCCAAACATTTTTGCCGTAGATTTTGCTAAAGGAATATAGCTCTCTAATAAATTCTTTATATTTTCCATGCCTAAGCACCTCATTTGTTTATTCCACTAGATTATATAATTTTTTATATACAAAAACAATATATAGATTTTTTTATATATGTTGAAAAAGTTAAGAAAATATAAAAAAAGCAGCCATTGACTGCTTTTTGCTTGTGCTCCTTTCTAATTGATTTCTTGCTGGATTCCATACAAAATGACTTCAATTCCCCACCTGAACCGTTCCATTGATACGGTATCACCTGCAAACATTTCTTCTTTTAGGCTATGGATGAAAGGAAACCGCGTTTTGTCTGCATCATGAAATGCTTTTTTTGTATCTGAAATCTGCGAAGAGCCATGTTTCTTCCAAGAGACCTTTTCGTATGCTACGGAAGATACGTATAACAGTAACAGGTCTACTCCCCATGCAGCAGATGTAGATTTGACCCCGCCTTCATGCAATGCAGCGAGAATATGTTCGGTCAACTGTAAAAAGTTCGTTCCTTGCGGGATGGTGGAAAGAGAAATTTCAGCAAGACCAGGTTTTTCGAATAACAGTAGGAAATAAGTATGCAATATGTCAAATAACTGTTCTTTCCATGTGCCATTCACTGAATTTGGGTAAACCATTTGGCCGAGACCATAATCCAATACGTAAGCACTTAGTTCTTGAAAATTGTTCACGTAGACATACAAAGATGCAGGTCCCGTATCGAGTGCTTTAGCCACCTTACGCATACTCATGCCCTCTAACCCTTGCTCCTTTAGAAGCTCATAGGCAGTTTTCACAATGAGTTCACGACTTAAGGGCTCTTTAGCCGGCCGAGACCGACGACTTATAATACGACGATTTGAATTGTTCATAATCTCTTTATAACATGTCAAAGTCAAATAGTAAATTGAGCATCAATCACCGTTTTCTTGAAAAGAATTCATCATTTCAGCAAGCTTGACTGCAGCATCTTTTGAAAAACACAGCTTTAAACTTTTTTCAGATTCATGAGCTTTCTCCGATGAATATTCGTACATCCTGTCTTCGTATTCTTCAATAGCCTTTTCAATATGATGAGGATTTCGAACAATCGCAAGTGCAAGCTCCATTGCATCAAACATCGCCATGTTTACACCCTCCCCTGCGAATGGCGACATGACATGAGCGGCATCACCGATAAGCGTTGCTCCTTTATGGCGGTTCCATTTAAAACCGACAGGAAGCGTATAAATCCGTCTTGGAATGATGGCATCTTCTGCATAACGAATATAATTTTTCAGCTGATCGTCCCAATCACTAAATAATTCTAATAATTGTTCTTTTGCTTCTTTCGCTTGATGAAACGGAATACCACAAGTCTCAATCCAGTTACGCTCTACCATAAGGCTTGCATACACTTTGATTCGTCCATCTCCGTTTAACTGACCAATCAGTCCTTTGTGGTCAGCTAAAGCAAACATCTTACCACGTTTATTAAATGCAGCTAAATCAGGATGGTTCATCTCTACGTTGAGGATATTCAGTTCCAGCATCGTGAGTCCGGCGTATTCAATATCAATATCTGTTAAGAGAGGACGCACACGAGAAAAAGCACCATCTGCCCCGATTACAAGTTCAACTGTCTCAACAACTCCGTTTTCAAAATGAAGCTCCGTCATGCCGCTTTCTAGTGAAATGCAACTTTCTAGTGAAATGCAACTTTCTAGTTTATATCCATATTTGATGTTTTCAGCATCAATTTGATCTAACAGCAGTTCGCACAAAACACCACGATCAATTTCTGGGCGGGTGCCTTTTTGCTCTGATTCCGTTTCTTCATCTAAATAAATTCTTCCTGATTTATCAAGTAAGCGGAAATCTTCTCCTTCATAGCGGGCGTTCCTTTGAAATTCCTCATAAACTCCTGCTTCTTTTAAAGCTTTTTGACCTGTTTCTTCATGAATATCCAGTGATCCCCCTCTTTCAAGACTCTTGTCATGCATCTCTCGCTCATAGATAGTAGTTTGTATACCGTAATTTTGCAGAATTAAGGCGAGTGTTAGCCCCCCAGGTCCTCCTCCAATAATAGCGATCTGCTTTTGTTTCTTAGATAATGCCGTCATCGTATGCATCTCCTCTTCTTTATGGAAATCGTTTAAAGCCACATCACATTTATATTATAACGAACACCGTTCGTAAAGAACAGTGTTCGTTTAAAAAGTTTATTTCACAATTGTGTATTTTACAATCGCCCGCCACCATATGATACACTCCAACTAGGAATGTGAAAGGATGTCGAATCATCACAATGATTCTTGAATCAGTCGTTTCGATTGTTCTAATTCTGAGTGTAAGAGGTGTTTCTATGAATAAATTATTGGCAATGTTGATATTAGGATTGAGCTTTAGTGGTGCGGCTCTCATTCTTTCTGTCCCTTTGTTATTCAAGTCAAAACCAGAACAATTTGAGCTAGTGTTTGCTGCTGGATCAGCAGGCGCTTTCGCAGTATTCGCTGTCTCATGCCTAGTTCTTCGAAAACAATTCAATCGCTAAAAAACCTAAACACAATCCGCCATTAGAACAATGGAGATTTGTTTAGGTTTTGTGTTTTATTCTGATATCAACTTAAAGAA
The DNA here is from genome assembly GCF_014250435.1 of Bacillus sp. PAMC28571. NCBI lineage: Bacteria > Bacillati > Bacillota > Bacilli > Caryophanales > Bacillaceae > Bacillus > Bacillus sp. PAMC28571. The sequence goes on from NZ_CP060191.1 coordinate 1,554,569, forward strand.
TGTGGTACAAGCTGACCCCGATACTGAGAGCGAATAACACAAGTGCAGGGAGTGCTTTTTTAAAGGGATCTTTGGCTAATACGATCAGAGTAAAGGCAGCTGCAAGCATCGTGCCTCCTAACAGTAAGCCTGATAATATTGCTATTGTTGGCATCCATATGCCAATCAGCATTCCAGCTGCGCCTATGAGCTCAAAGGCTCCGGTTAAAACATTAAAAAAAGCAGGTAAACCAAATCGTTTGAACTCTTCTGCCATTTTCCCTGATATAATTTTCGATCCTGTTACAAAAAAGAAAGCGGCCAATATCATTTGCAGAATAAGTATGAAAATCGTGATCACATCTTTCTAAGTTATTTGACTGAAACACTCAGTCCAAATGGACAAATTTTCAGCTGGTGAAAATTATATGTCATAGCATATATTAGATATAAATCGTTTGTTACAGATTAGACATTTCAAGATTCATAGTGTGAATGAAATAATTTGTTCAAAAGTAATTTTAATTGTTGAATCTCTTCATCGCTTAATTGCTTTGTTACCGTTTGATGTGCATCCATGACAACAGGAAGAATGGCCTTTTTGACCTCGTGCCCTTTTTCTGTTAAAAGCAGGTGATGTGAGCGCCGGTCTTGTTCGTTATAGATTTTTTTGACAAGCCCTTTTCGTTCCATTGACTGGATCATTCTGACGACAGTCGTTTGATTTTTATCAATTCCTTCTGCCAATTCTTTTTGAGTAGTCCCCTTTTCACTGCTCAGAATACTGATAATACTCCATTGTTCAGGAGTGACCCCGTAAGGCTTTAACCTGTTTGTAAAATAATTTGTCATTTTGAGATCGGTACGATGAACGAGATAACCTATTAAATCTTGTAAATCCATGTAAACACCCTCTATAAATTTTATATGCTATAGCACTTATATTAGTGAAGCCTTTGAAAATTGTCAAATCAACTATCTTTCTTGTTTAAAATCAATCCCTGACAAAATATATGGAACTGCTGATTTGATAAACTCCTCTGATGATATGTGCGAACTATTTTTTCTCCACTCAACAGAAGCTCCGTGAATTCCCCAGCTTAAAAAAACAGCTGTGACCTTCAGAATTTGCTTTTCGACATTTGTATATTGATTGATTAACAATTGATAAAAAATAATTTCAAGCTGTTCTCTCACAATAGGAGCAAGTTCAGTTTCATATTCTACTTGGCAGCGGTTATGCAGAGATTGTTGAAAATTCGTTAATGCTTTAAAAATATTGATGATCGTATCTTCATCTAGTTTACGATGATTGAAATGAATACTTTCTAAATTAATCGATAATACTTCTGACAGCGTTTTATCCAGCAAATCGTACTTATCCTCAAAATGATAATAAAACGTAGCTCGGTTGATCATGGCTTCTGCCGTGACATCTTTGATTGTAATATCCTTAAATTCCTTTTTCGATGAAAGTTTCATAAAAGACTCCATGATTAACTTACGCGTTCTCAGAACCCGAGGGTCTGTCTTTGGCTGCGTCATCTTATCCCTCCTCCTTTTTCAACACATCTATTAATCTGTTGGATAAACAACAAATTGAAGAAATTATTGGTGTTGGTCTTACTCATTGTGTCTTAAGATCTAATTGTAATGCAAATGATTGATTCAAACAAACATAGGGAATAGCGTTTCCTGCAAAATTTGAGGAGGTAAATGAAATTGAAAAACAATGAGATGTTTTGTGATATAGAAACAGGTGTATGTGGTGTAGGTGAAGATGAGGATATCCAGGTCATTGATTTTCAACAGCCTAAAAAAACAATAACGCTCTATTATGTAACAGATCCGATTTGTTCGCATTGCTGGGCAATTGAACCTGTCCTGCGTCGATTGAAAGAGCAATATGGACATTATTTTCATTTCCAAACTGTGTTGGGTGGACTGTTAGAGAAATGGCATGACGGTCCAATTGATCCTGCAAATGGCATTTATAAGCCTGCTGATGTTGCTGGTCACTGGAGAGAGGTTGGAGAACATTCCCGCATGCCAATTGATGGTTCCTTAATGATTGACAATCCTGTTCAATCCTCCTACCCGCCCTCTCGCGTGTTCAAAGTAATTCAAAAACATCATGATGATGCACTAGCCTATACTTTTTTACGCCGTGCAAGAGAAGCGCTATTTGCCTTCAATCAAAATATATCGGATATCGCGGTGTTGATTGACATCATCAACAACCTTGGACTTAACGGAGATGTGATTGTCCATGAAGCGGAGCTGCCAAGCGGCCAGGAATTATTAAATCAAGATTTTACGCTTGTTCGAGACCTTGGTGCTAGAGGTTTCCCAACGATCATCTTCGTCAACGAAGAAAATAAAGGAGTCAAAATCACGGGTGGCCGCTCATTTGAAGTCTATGTTGAAGGATTAAAGCAAGCTTTAAACACTGAAGAACTTGAACCGAAAAAGCGCCCAGCTGTTTCTATCCTGCTCGAAAAAGAAAAACTTCTATTTTCTAAAGAAATTGAAGTAATGTACGATGTTGACCAATCAGATGTACGGTCTTTTATGAAGAAAGAACTTCCGCAGCAGCAGTATCAAAGGAAAGAAGTGCTGGGAGAACTGTATTTTACAACTTCGACATAAGGAGAATGACGATGGCACATTTATTACAGGTGAATTTTAAGATGAAGGGCCCTTTCGGTGATGAAATGGCAAAAGAGTTTTCTGATTTAGCGAAAAGTATAAATGAGGAAGACGGATTCATATGGAAAATATGGACGGAGAATCCCGAGAAGAACGAGGCTGGCGGAATCTACTTATTCGAAACAAAAGAAGCAGCTGAAAACTATCTTGAGATGCATTCTAAAAGAATCACTAGCTTTGGAATAACAGACATCAACGCTAAAATCTTTAACATGAATGCTCATCTTACTCATATCACAAAAGGTCCATTAAAAACTCGTCAAGGTTGATACACGAAAAAAGAGCGGCTGATGGCTGCTCTTTTTTTCGTGTGATTTCATCGATTTATCCACTTTACATTTTCTTTTTTCTCTTCATTGACGACGAGTTGGAAGACATCAGGTCTTGAATAATGTCCTACGACATCGAAGTCAAATTGACTAGAAGAAATATCACGCAAATCAAGATCTGCCACCAGTATCTCTTCTTGACCATAGACAGGTTCTTTTATATATTCGCCTAACGGACCGACGATTGCACTTCCCCCTCGGCACATTTCATCAGGAGAAGATGCTAATTCATCATAGCAGGCTAAATCTCTAGGATACATCTCTTTATTCACATATTGATTACAAGATAGAACGAAGCAGCGGCCTTCTGCGGCAATATGGCGAATCGTTGATTGCCATAGCTCCCTGGAATCTGCTGTAGGGGCTATATAGATTTGGACGCCTTTTGCATACATCGCTGCTCTAGCTAATGGCATATAGTTTTCCCAGCAAATTAAAGCGCCTATTTTACCATACGGTGTATCGAAAACCGGTAGTGTGCTGCCATCCCCCTCTCCCCATATGAGTCGTTCAGAGCCTGTCGGCTTTAGTTTACGGTGCTTTCCAAGTAAGGTTCCATCTGGTCCGAAAAACAATACGGAACAATATAAAGTCCCGCGGCTTGATTCATCATCTCTTTCAATGACACCGATGACGAGGTAGACACCAGCTTTGCGGGCTGCTTCTCCTAATCTGTCTGTTGTTTGACTTGGAACTGGAACTGAATTTTCTAAGTAACGAAGCCAGTCCTTTCTTCCTTCTGGAGAACGGCTTCCTACAGTGGCGCCAAATGCTAGTCCTCTTGGATAAGCAGGTATAAATGCTTCAGGGAATACAACAATATTGGCTCCTTTTTCTCCGGCCTCAAGTGTTAACGAAATGGCTTTTTCAGTACAAGCTTCTCTATCCATAATGACAGAAGCAGCTTGCACAACAGCAACTCTACATGTTGACATCTTACCCCCTCCTTATTCTCAGTGTAAAAATAAACGTTTATCATGTACAATATATCATCATCATAATGAGTATGCCTTATTGGAATAATGGGAGGATAAAATGAACATACGGGACTTTGAAATATTTAAAACGATTGCGGATTGTGGAAGTTTTTCAAGAGCAAGTGAAAAGCTTTTTATCGCACAGCCTTCCCTTTCTAAAACCATTCAAAAATTAGAGAAAAAACTGGGTGTCATTCTTTTCGATCGGTCAAATCGAATTTTTAGGTTAACGGATGAAGGACAGCTTGTATATGAAAAAGCGATTGCGGTGCTTCAGCAAATGAATGAGCTGCAAATGGAGCTGGGTGATACCGACACGCATATTCGCGGCCATTTAAAGATCGGTCTACCGCAAATAATTGGTACCTTTTTCTTTTCCAAAGTGGCAAAGGCTTTTACTAAAAAGCATCCAGATGTGACGCTCGAAATGATTGAAGAGGGCGGCTTGCATGTAGAAAAACTCGTTGAGAAAGGCGAAGTAGATGTTGCCTTTGTTGTCATACCTGCGCAAAGTCTTGAATTAGAGGAACAACTCATTTTTGAAGCGCCATTTGTAGCTTGTGTACCAAAAAATCACGCTTTAAAAGATGAACAACAGCTCTCACTCGAACAGCTTAAAGAGGATAACTGGATATTGTTTGATTCTTCATTTGCGTTGAGTCAAGTGATTTTAGAAAGCTGCCGTAAGGAACATTTTGTTCCCAACATCGCTTACAGCACAACACAATGGGATTTGCTTTTGACATTAGTTCGTGATGAACTTGGAGTGGCGATCCTTCCAAGTCCTTTAACGGATATGTACAGAGAGGACATTTGTGTAAAACCAATTAGCAGTCAATATATTCCCTGGAAAATTGGCATTGTCGTGAAGAAAGATCGATATAAAACACGTGCTTTGAAGGCTTTTTTAAAAATCGTTGCGGATATCTATTCTGGGGAACAGAAATAGAAACAAATAAAAAATCATCCTTCTTAGTTTCTCCATGATAGCACCTGTCAGCCATGCAATAGACATGAGACCATCAGGTCATCACTTTCTGCTCGTTTTCCACGCCATCGTATGACAGACTTTCCACATGTACAGGCTTTTGCAGAATGTAATGATCAAAAAATGAATGTGAAATACACATTTTGATATAAGCGCTTTTCAAAACGATGACCACTCTCTTTATGTTTCTAGCTTTATGATATAATAACTTGTCAGTGCCAACCGCTTAGTGAAACCGAAATGAACTTGCTGGAAGGTATTCATCATTGGAAAAGATTCTGAAGAAATGATAGGTGATCACAATGAGAAGGCTTGAGTCTAGAATGTCAGTAGACAACGAAATATTTTCTGATATTGTCAGGTATGAACATGAAACGATAAGCGGAACGACGATCAACAACTCGAATGTTCATTCACCTATATTTTGGAGCTGTTACCTGCGTCATCTTGTATTTAATACGTGTGATCTGACGAATGCGAGATTCTTTGCAGATAGTACGATTGATCATTGTACGTTTATTCGTTCCGATTTGCGTTCTGTTGGAATTGCTAGAGACGAGGCTGTTTTTACGAATTGCGAATTTTCCTCCTGTGATATGAGAGGAATGACATTGGAAAATGCTGCGTTTATCAACTGTACATTTTATCAATGCAGGTTTAATGACCGCGTTTTACAAGCAGCAAATATCGTAAATTGTACCTTTACCGGTAAGCTAGTGGATATAACGTTTGAGGGAAATGGTAAACAAAAGCTGATTGCCAATTTTGAAAACTGCATTCTTGACGGTGTTCGCTTTACAGGCTGTGACCTGTCGCAATGTATTCCGCCAGCTTCCAAAAACCATCTATATGTTGAAAAGGTCTCCGCGCGTGTCAAACAGGCATTGCTGAAGATAAATCATGACCCTCATCTTTCTGACGAGGATCGCAAAGTACTGGTACGCAGCCTGCGCAAGCTTGAGCATATGGAACAATATATTTTTAATACTGCGCATATGGAGAACATACATGGGGCTGATTTTGTGGAGCGATTTTTCAGTTATCTGGAATGTAACAAAGAGAACGCTTGATGCGTCCCTCTTCCTGCTAAGTCTAGGTCGTACATCAACTTCGAGTATATTTGAGAGGAATGAGTTCTCCAATTTTCACTTTGACTAGTTCGCCATCTATTTCTAAGATGACAAAACATTCTGGTCCGAAATCTGAAATGAGCTCTCTGCAAATGCCGCAAGGGCTTACGACCCTCAATCTTCTATCCTCTTCATCTGAATATGGATGTCGAACGGCAACAATTGTATCAAAATCTTTATATCCATTCGATAAAGCACTGCCAATTGCAATGGCTTCTGCACAAACTGTTACCCGTCCGATATACGCTTCTATATGGACAGCCGAGATCATTTCTCCTGTTTTCATGCGGATAGTGGCTCCTACATGATGTTTATCCTCTTCATAAAGGCTCGTAATCTTCTTTTTTGCTTCGTCTATTAACTCTACATCTTTTGGAGTAAGATCAAATGTGTGCATTGTGTTCCCTTCGCCCTTCTATGCTCGTTTTGAATATACTGATCTATTATACCAAACTTCAGAAAATGGGCGGTTCCGCAAGATGAAGAATGGATACAAAAAAGCTGATTTTTGTGACCATCAGCTTTTTCGTTATGCTCTTTTATAGCGGGCATACATATATCGAATGATTTTTGTGATGACAGAGGTACACATGCATAAAAAGGTCATCACCACGACCCAATACAAATTTGACATGTCAAACCCAGTATAGGCAAATATAAAAATAGTGGAGACTGCAAATGTGATGATAAGAACGATGTAAACTCGCTTAAAGATGCAGTAGCCAACAATCCCCCATACCAAAGATAACAAAGGCAGTGTAAATAAGATTAGCGCCATGGGATGAAGAAAGAAAACACTCATCATGTCACTCTCCTTTATGAACCGGTGAACAACCGAATATTTATCATATTAATAGGAAATTCGCACGTTGTAAACAAAAATTGGAATTTAAGGAATGTTTAATCTGAGGCGGATTGCATTGTATGTCATGTTGAATGGAAAAAGACTGCTTTCAGTAAGCAGCCCATTTTGCTAAGCTTTCAAATATTCAAGCCGGAGCATTTTGATATGTGAAAAGAGAATCTAACTATTTATCACCTGAATGATTTTTTCCTGAGCGTCTTGTGCCTCAGGGATTGGCATGACGACAAATACATGCAGCATTTCTGGATAAACAAAGGTTTTCATGTCAATTCCTTGTTCTGCTAGCTTTTCATCAAGCTTTAGTGCATCTGGATATAAAATATCATGTGTTCCAATAAAATGAGTGATCTTCGCAAGACCGTTAAAGTCACCGTGAATTGGACTGATTATTGGGTCAGTTACCTTTTTATCTGCTGCCCACATTTTTGTAATGACATCTATTCCTTCTGGCGCTAAAATGGGATCTTTATCGGCATATTCAGATATAAGAGGATTGCTTAAACTCATATCAACACATGCAGATAATAAAATAATATCCTTCGGCTGCGGCAGATCTTCCATCTTTAAGAGGTGCGCAAGGCCAAGAGAGATATTTCCGCCCGCTGAATCACCCATGATCGTTAATTGATCGGTACTCTCAATTGTTTTTAGTATTTCTTTATATAGATTTAGAATTTTTGGATAGGTATCTTGGTAGCTGTAATGAGGTAATTTAGGGTAAATAGGAGCGATCACTTTGGCGTTAAGGGACCTAGCCATTTTATCCATGTACCACCAATGGAAATCGAGAGGCTGGTTTACCCAGGCACCACCATGTATATATAAAATCACCTTTTGTTTTTGTGACATTTGGTCATTCAATGTGAAAACCTGCATTCCTTCGAAAGTCTGCTCCTTTATCTCACTCTTTAATTTCACATCGTCTCCGATTGCATAAGGCTTTATATTTTCTATTTGAGACAGAAGATTTTTGGTTTTTTCGACACTAGCAAAACTCTCTTTATTACTTTGGGACGTGAATAATGTTTCAAATTGAATACTTTCTTCAGAACGTTCTCCATTAAAAATGTCGATACTCATTTTGTTTTCTCTCCTTTAAGCAGATATGTTTATTCGTCATCCTGATTCATCATACGAAATGATTTGAGATACACTTGTACTTCTTTCTCAGGAGTCTTTAATAAGTTAGATAAAAGGTCTTGTATGAGACGGAGACTGTTAATTTTCTTTTCAATTTCTTCATGTTTTTGATGTACAATTCTTTTTAAAGTATCAAGTTCTATGTCTTGACTCAGCATTTCCAATATTTCTTTTATTTCCTTTAGTGAATAACCCAATGATTTGGCATCTTTGATCAATTGAATTTTCACAATATAATCTTCTGTGTATCGTCTATAACCGTTCGAACGGCGTCTCGGGACAGGTAAAATGTTGTGTTCTTCATAGTAACGAATTGCGGCAGGGCTTATTCCTGTTTGTTTGGCAAGTTCTCCTCTAGTCATCAACTCCATCGTTACTCCTTTTTCGTGATTTTGTCTTTCTATATTTACATTATAAAGGTTGAAGTATACTTCAAGGTCAAGATACGTTTTCGTAAAAAACAAAACACCATCGCATGCAGCCGGTTAAGGCGCCCTGAGATGGTGTTTTACATCATTCAATTTGCTTTTATAGGTCTTCTCCATTTGATGCGATTACATTTTTGTACCAGAAGAATGAGTCTTTGCGGTAACGATTTAGTGTACCATTTCCTTGGTCGTCTTGATCCACATAGATCAAACCATAGCGTTTAGTCATTTGAGATGTTCCGCAGCTGATTAAGTCAATGCAGCCCCAAGGTGTGTACCCCATTAAGTCAACACCTTCTTTTACGGCTTCTTTCATCTGTTCAATATGTTTTTTCAAATAATCAATTCGATAATCATCGTGTATTTTTCCGTCTTGTGTCAATGTATCCCTTGCACCAAGTCCATTTTCACAAACAAATAAAGGCTTTTGGTATCTGTCATACAGTTTAATTAATGAAATGCGCAGACCCATTGGATCGATTGGCCAATCCCATTGTGATAATTCCAAGTGTTCATTTTTAATCGGACTGTCAAACGTACCCGCTAGCTCAGCTGCATCTTCACGTGCTTCTGCTACGTGTGACATATAGTAGCTGATCGCAACAAAATCAACCGTGCCTTCTTTTAAAATTTGTTCATCCTGCTCTTTAATATCCAGCTTGATTTGATTATCAGCAAAGTATTTCACCATGTATGTTGGATATTCGCCTCTAGCTTGTACATCTGGATAGAACATATTCAATTGATTCGATTTGACTGCCTGCAGCTGATCCTCTGGTTTTGTTGTTTTTGCATAGGCTTCAATCTGGTTAATCATACAGCCAATTTGGACATCTGGAATGATTTCCTTCGCAGCCTTCACTGTTAAGGCACTTGCCACAAATTGATGATGAGATGCTTGGTAAGCAGCTTGTAATTTATGGTCTACTAGATCCTCTAAAATTCCAGCACCTGTATAAAGGCTATTGAGGTTCATATTCATTTCATTAAACGTAATCCAATATTTCACTTTGTTTTTATATCTTTCTAAAATCGCACGTGCGTATTTTTCGAACAATGGGACAAGCTCTCTACTCATCCATCCATTATATTTTTCTGTTAAAGTAATCGGCATTTCATAATGAGACATCGTTACTAGCGGTTCAATTCCATATTTCGCACATTCATCAAATACTTTATCGTAAAAAGCCAATCCTTCTTCATTCGGCTTGTCCTCTAAGCCTGTTGGAAAGATTCTTGCCCATGAGATAGACAAACGAAATACTTTAAATCCCATTTCTGCAAACAGTGCAATATCTTCTTCATAACGATGATAAAAATCAATTCCGCGTCTTTTTGGGAAATCAAATGCATCAGGACTTTCCTTGTACTTGTTTAGTTCAGCTGAACTCACATCGAATGTAAAGTTGTTCACTTTTCCTTGTGCATAAGGATCTTTATATGCAGCGAAGTCTGAAGTTGACAGCCCTTTTCCACCTTCTAAATATGCACCCTCAATTTGATTGGCAGCGGTTGCGCCACCCCATAGAAAATTATCTGAAAATCCTTTTTTTAATTCTTTCATTTCAATCATCCCTTCTATTTTGATTAATGAATGAGCATTAAGAGTTTATTTTCTCCTGCGTTGACATAAGAGTCACCTGTATAAATAACATCCAGGTACTTCGAGGAATTAGTGACGATCATAGGTGTCACGACATCTAATCCTTTTGATTGAATTCCTTCTATATCAAAGGATAATAAATGATCCCCGATGTTGATTTCATCTCCTTCTTCCACCAATACCTCAAAGAATTGACCATTTAGGGTGACGGTATCAATCCCTACATGTATTAATAATTCAACCCCATCATCTGAAACCAAACCTATTGCATGTTTAGTAGGTGTAACGGTCACTACTTTTCCGGCAAACGGCGCTTGTACCACCCCCTTATCAGGTATAATCGCTACTCCCTTGCCCATCATTTCGCTTGAAAAGACGGCATCATTTACGTCAGATAAAGGAACGACTTTACCAGTTATAGGTGCTTGTACTTCATAAGGATTTACTTGTCTGGCAGCTTGTTGATTGACTGCATTCTCTGGATTTTTAGATGGCTTCTCCTGTTTTTCCGGCTGATCTTCTTCTTTTGTGGCAGGTTCCTTAAAACCAAGGAACATAGTGACTAGCAGGGATACTAAAAAGCTCAGTGCTATTCCAATTAGAGCCAGCTGGAAATTGTTTGTGCCTTTCATAATGTAAGTTGGCAGAGATGTAATACCTGGAATTGAAAATGCTGTCGTTTTGACTGAGAATAAACCATAAAAACATCCGCCAACTGCGCCGCCTATTAATGAAGCATAGAAAGGCTTTTTCAGTCTCAGTGTTACGCCATAAATGGCTGGTTCTGTGATACCAAAGAAACTCGGAAGCAAGGTTGATAACGCTAAAGACCTTGTTTCTACTCGTTTTGTGCGAATGATGACACCTAAAACGGCGCCTGCTTGTGCCATATTGGCAATAAAGTTCATCGGAAGCAGCATGACATCGTAACCAACTTTTTCAAAGCTGGCAAACGTGCTTGGGAAGAATGCGTAATGCATCCCAGTTAACACAATTAAAGGCATGAGGCCTCCCATTAATAAACCTGCAATCGGTCCAGCAAAATGGAATAAAGAAGTGAAAAAGATCTCTAAATACTGGCCGAAAACGTTTCCAACAGGAGCTATGAAAGCTAGTGTAAGAGGCGCTGTGATCATTAAGCTCAGTACTGGTGTAAACACGATACTTAAGGACTTTGGAATCACTTTCGTCATCCATTTATCGACAAAGCTAAGCAGCAGCACGCCTAAAATAATCGGTAAGACTGAAGAAGTATAATTATATAATGGAATACTCAACCCTAAAAAACTAAGTGGATCTGCCCCTTTTACTGCACCTTCCACCATCGTGGGATACAATAAAATCCCAGCCAAGGCCATCGCGAGAGATTCTCGTGTTTTAAATTTCTTCGCTGCAGAATACGCAATGAGGAAAGGTAAAAAGTAAAAGACTGCATTTGAAAAGATTTGAAGCACAGCATAGGTAGAGCTTTTTTCCGTCAGCCAACCTAAACTAACGAACAAAGCCATGATCCCTTTAATCAATCCACTACCAACAATCGCCGGCAAAATGGGTGTGAAAATTCCGCTAATGACATCGAATACGACTTCGATTGGATTCATTTTTGACGTATTTTTAGCAGAAGTAGAATCATTGCTGCTCTCTCCAATCAGATGGTCGATTTCCTCATAGACTTCTGCAACCTTTGCTCCAATAATGACTTGGAATTGTCCGCTTTGGAATTGCGCTCCCAGCACACCGTCTACTGTTTTCAGTTCATCTACTTTCACCTGTTTTTCATCGTTGATATTAAATCTCAGCCTCGTAATACAATGCCAGCTTTGAGATATATTGCCGGTTCCACCCATTAATTTGATAATTTCTTGCGCCAATTCTTTGTTTCCCATGTCTTCACCCCTTCATTTTCACAAAAAAAACCTAAACAAAATCCACCATTAGAAAGACTTCTAAATGGAGATTTGTTTAGGTTAATGCTTTTTCATAACACGCCTAAAAGAAATCATTTATTCTGTTGATGTTTCTTTGTAATTCTTTCAATATGAATGACTAGAAAAACAAGTTCGTCTTCCGTGACATTCCAATTGAATTCCCGCTTTAACATTTCTTTAATAATTAAACCGCATGCATAGCTCTTCATATAACGATCCTGAATTAATTCTTTTAATGAATCATCCATTTGCTGAGGCGGTTGATTTGTTTCTTGTCTGACAATAAAATATCTCAAATGAGTGATAAACCTCGAATAATCTATTGATGATTTATCTAATACCATCTCGAAAATGTTTTGAATAATCTTAACGATTTCCTTCGTGAGATGGGTCATTTTGATCGTATCTCCCATAGACTGACCATCTATTTGAGCGTTTACAAAATGAAGGGCAATGAGTGAAGCCTCTGTATCATGAAAAGTAATTCCCATCATTTTTTGAATAATTTTAAGTGCTTTTTTCCCAATTTGATATTCTTGAAAATATAGATGTGGAATTTCCCATACAATAGGGTTTTCATATTCCATTTTTTCTTGATGCCTTTGAATAGAAAAGGTAAGATGATCAGATAGCGAAAACAGCATGCTAGAACCTAATTTTTTATTCAACATCTCTTCGCCCATATGAATGATTTTTTCAGTTAATAAAAGGATATCAGTTGGGATAGCGGCAAGTTGAGATTCTAATGGAGACGTCTGATCAGAATAAAACGTCTTACTGACAGCGCTCTCATCAAGTGTATCACCCTTTTTCTTCTTAAAGCCTATTCCTGTACCAAAAACAACTACTTCATTTTGAGTGTCTGTTAGAGCTAATACAATATTATTGTTTAAAACTTTAACGACGGTGAACATCTTCATCCCACCTTACCTAAAACTGCTAAAAAAGCATAAAAAAAACACCAAAATCTCAGCAAACAACGTACAAATGTACAACATGTTTACCTGACTTGGTGGTGCCTGATGATATCAGTAACACTCCTGCATCGGTTACGACTTTATTGTAAACACAGGATAAACCAAAGTCAACTATTTTTTTCGGTAAAATAGATTTAAATACCTATATTATAGTATGTCGTTTATAAATTATTTTAAAAGGTAAACATTTTTAAGGTTGCTGTAAGGTTCAGATTAATACGGATTAAGGTTGAGGTAGTACAATGTGTTTGTAGTGAATAAATCATAGAGGTGAAACGTTTTGAGAGAAAATAAAGTCTTGTCATCATTATGTTACTTCAGTATCTTTTTCGCACCATTTTTGTTCCCAATTATCGTCTATTTCTTAGGTAAGGACGAAGTGAAATATCATGCGAAAAAATCATTATGGACGCATGTCATACCTTATTTGATTTTTGGTATTGGTATCCTTGGTTCAGGTTTACTTGGTATGAAAGATATCAGCCATGCGGGGCCTTTCTTAATTGCGACATATGCAGTGACATTCCTTGTTGCCATCTACTTCTTCATTTGGAACATTGTGAAAGGCATCAAAGTATTTTCAGAATAAATAATAGGTAAAAAAACGGTTCTGTTGTTGATCAGAACCGTTTTTTTTTTGTCTATTTTTATGCTGGTAGTTGGATATCAATTGTTGTTCCTTTTCCTACACTGCTGCGGATCGTGATGTCCCCGCCGTGCTTGACGATAATATCCTTTGCAATGGCCATCCCAAGACCAGAGCCAGCATGTGAAACTCCTGTATTCGTCCCCCTGTAATAGCGGTCAAACACTTTTTCCAGCTCTGCCTCTTCTATTCCTCTGCCGTTGTCTTTAATCGTGATATGGGTTTTTTCTTTTTGTTCAAGCTGTACAATGATCGTCACATCAGGATCATTGTGAACGAGGGCATTTAAAATCAGATTGGTAACCGCTCTTCGAATGAGGATTTTATCAATATTCAGCATGAGCTTGTCTTCATTCGTTTGAAGCTCAATCGTCTGATCCGCATATCTTGAATCGTTCAAAATATCAATTAACGTTTCCCGCAGCAGTGACACGATGTTGACCAGCTCTTTATTGAGCATGACGCCGTTATTTTTCAGCCTTGTCGTTAAATTCAGATCCTCCATGACATCTTTGATATACAATGATTTATTCTCAATGATGCCCGCGTAATGTCTGATGTCTTGTTTTGAAAGAGGATACTTTGGGTCTTTCATGATTTCTGCATAGCCTTGAATAGAAGCGAGCGGCGTTTTAATATCATGAGAAATATGGCTGATCCATTCTTCACGCATTTGCTCTAGTTTGTCTTTTTCTTTTTTGCTTGAAGCGAGCTGCTCTGATAAGTGATTGACATTATAGAAGACATCTTTATAAATTCCTTTAGCAGGCAGATTTGTCGTGTAATCTCCGTTTGCCAGCCGCTGGATGCTATGAATGGCACGGCCGAGCGGTTTTGTGAGCTGCCGGCTGAATAAGTAACCAATGAGTAATGCTATGATGGCATCAATTGATAATAAAATCATCGTCCCGATATTGAATCTAGTGACTAAATCCTTCGTGTCAAACGAGAATAGGTATTTTCCAATGGAAGGATCTTTAAATCCGATAAAGTAACTGTATTCTTTGCCCTTTACTTTTTTTCCGCCAGCATAAATGGTCGATAATAATTGCTTATCTTTATATTTATGTAAGTTCACGATGTCTATCGGTGTATATTTGTGCTTTAATCCTTTAGGTGCCTGCGCATGATACACGTCCTGTCCATTTTCGTCTAAAATTTGAATCCATGCATTCTGTTGTTTTAAGGCTTTCTGCCCTTTTTTGTTTACGGTTATCCCTTGATCAGAGAAAGAGACGTATTGTTCAAATGATCTTGTAAAGGTTTCGGGCGTATTTTCCTCGTTATGCTGGCTGTTTGCCTGAAGTACGAGCCAAATCATAAATACGAATAAGTTGATAAAGACCGTGATTATGGTCACGATAATGACAGAGACCATATATCTGCCTGTTAATCGCCATTTCATCCTTACGCATCCTTTACAACAAATTTATAGCCAAGCCCTTTGACTGTGACGAGAAACTCTGGTGTTGACGGGGAATTTTCTATTTTTTCCCGAAGTCTTCGGATATGAACCATCACCGTATTGTCAGAACCGAAGAAGTCTTCCCCCCAAACAGTTTGATAAAGCGTTTCTTTACTGATGATGCGGTTCGGATGCTGCAAGAAGTAGGTCATCAGCAGAAGCTCTTTCGGCGTGAGCTCAATGACCGCGCCGTTTTTCGTCAGTTCTGCTTGCTGCTCGTTTAATTCAAACGGCCCTTTTTTGATCACGGGATCGGCTTGAGATGACTGCAAGTATGAGAGCCGTCTCAGCTGCGCTTTCACCCGGTAGGCGACTTCCTTTGGGCTGAACGGTTTTGTAATGTAGTCATCCCCGCCGATGGCAAGTCCTACAATTTTGTCTGTTTCCTCTCCCTTTGCTGATAAAAAGATAATCGGAACATGGGAGGTCTCTCTGATTTGTCTGCAAATATCATAGCCTTCACCGTCTGGCAGCATAATATCAAGTATGACAAGATCGGGCTGTTCTTGATGAAATTTCGTGAGCCCCTCACGGGCAGTTGAAGCTGTTATGACACGATCAATGCCTTCTCTTGTTAATACTGTGTTGATTAATTCCAAAATTTCTTTTTCGTCATCGATCATTAATACTTTGCTTTGATGCTTTGGCATACATTGATCACTCTCCTGAAGTCATTGCCATTATTATACCCAATGTAAGAACATAGTGAAAAAATCAACTTCTTATTTGCATAAAAAAAGCCAATTTTCTTTTGAAATGAGAAAATTGGCTTTTGGTGATTCAATTGATTTTTTAGCGTTTGACTACAAATGTTGTCACACTTTGAGCCGGGAGATGAGCCCAAAATTGATTACCTGATATATTTAAGTCTGTACCCGGCTGAAGGTTGCTGTTGCTGCTCGTAATCCATCTTGATGCTTGCGAAGCAGTTCCATTTTGCATCACAAAGTGCTGATTGACTCCTGTATTGTTTTTGTTAATCGCGACAATGACGACCTGATTGTTTCCTTTGTAGGCAGATACGAAAACATTTGGTTCAGGACTTTTCGTTGCATCAATTCTGACGTATCCTGGGCGTACAAACTTGGAGAAATGCGCCATGTTGTAACCGCGTTTACTGATCAGGCCATCTTCCTTCATAGGGCCGTAGGATCTGCGGATGTACCACCAAACATATGCCTGAAAGTCCCCTTCTACCATCGAATGGTGAATATGCTCTGAAACCCCTAATGCCTCAGGCCAGCGGTCCGCTGAATTGTTATCGCTATTCGGGTAGTAGACCTCTGTCATCCAAAGCTCCTTTCCCCCTCCTTTTTGTTTGAACAGAGGATACGGAAGCTGGCTGATTTGGGTTCCGTACAAATGGGCTCCGAGAATGTCCATATTTCTTAGCGCCTGCGGATCATTTAAGATAGGATCTGATATATTTTTAAGGTATTGAAAGGATTCTGGTGCAATCACGCGGGCATTAATGGAGCCGGCATTTTCTCTCATGAAACGCAGGATTTCCTGAGGAGTCCACCATGTCCATTCATGTGCATAATCGGGCTCGTTTTGTACTGATATCGCATAGAGATTGACGCCATTATTTTTCATATACGTCACAAAATCGTTCAGATGCTGAGCATATGCAGCGTATTGATTGTATCTCAGACGCTTTGCAGTTGTACCATTACGGTTGAAAGTCTCGACCATATGGCTTGGAGGATTCCAAGGTGAAGCGATCACTAAAGCTCCATGCTCTATTGCTCTTTTGGCTGTGGCGACCTCTCTGTGCCAATTATTTCTGTTCTCATCTACAAAAATTCTTAGAATGGAAAACCCTAATTGATTCTGCCCATTGCCAAAAGCGGTTTCCCTTTGAGGTGCGGTCAAATCACCAATCCAAGCCGGGTGGTTCATTCCGCCAAAGCCACGAATCACTTGTCTTTCTGCATTGATATTAATATTGGCATCGGCTGCTGAAACTTCAGTGACGCCAGGTCCGATGAACATGACAGACAGCATGGTGAAGCAGATCAATAAAGTACAGATTGGTTTTTTGATCATTGACATCAAATTTTTCCACTCTCCTATCATTTTGTCATCCTTTGTTATTGAGTAAACCGCCAGGAATCAAACTGAAATAGGTTTGAACCTGTTCCAGTAAAGACAAAAAATACGTTGTGCACGCCAGCTGCTCCGTTTACTGTCGTTTCTACTTCTCGCCAATTGTTTGTTCCGCCTGTGGAAGGGACATTTAGTGTCCCAACGAGTCTGCCGTCAGGGCTTCCGAGGCGTACTTCTATTTTTCCGCCTGCATTTGATGCTACATTGGCTTTAAATGTTCTTGCGCCGTTTGATCCGAAATCGACGTTACTGGCAGCCACCCAATCTCCGTTTTGAATGTTTGTGACATGCTGGTTATTGACCGGTCCGCCTGGAGCTGAAGATGCCTCTGTCAAAATGCGTCCATTCCATGCGAATGTTTCAGCTTCTACCCGCTGATAAGGATTCAGGTTGGAAAGCTGTTTGACCCCTTCAAAATTGGCTGCTACCTCTCGAAGGGAGCCGTCAGCATTATGCACGAGCTTATTTATATGTGGAGATCTGTAGCCTTTTCCTGCCCCGTATAAAGCAGAGCTGACTGTTTGGGTATGATACACGACATACCACTCGTTTTTAAAATTGAACACAGCATGATGGTTGTTACCGCCTCCACCGAAAAATGCACCCGGATTTTTCAGGAAATGCCCTCTATACGTAAAGGGACCCATCGGACTTGAGCTCGTCATATAACCGATCTCACCAGGTGGTTTATCTGCTGGGTGGGAGCCGCCAAAGTTGATGCAATAGGAATAGTAATAGGTTCCGTTATACTTATGCATCCCTGAGTCTTCAAACATAAAAGGAGCATCAATGGTCGAAGCGCTGCCCACAACACTTGTCATATCAGGCCCTAGTTTTAAGACTCTTGCTGTTTTCGGATTGGCCCATTGTCCCTGCGTTGGATTAGAACCGCCTGGTACGCCTCCACCGGCATATAAATAACCAGTGCCGTCATCATCTACAAAAACGGCTGGATCAAACAGCCATACAACCCCGGACATTCCTGGTGTATTTGGTGTGACGAGCGCTTTTCCGATAGGATCTGTCCATGGACCGATTGGGGAGTCTGCTGTCAGAACCCCAATCCCTCCGCCGCTGTTCGCGAAATAAAGGAAAAATTTATCTTTCCCATTGATTTTTTTCACCGCCGCTGATGGAGCCCAGGAAGCACCTGCCCATTTAGCGATCCCTTTGCCGCCATTTGCTCCATTAGCCCCGGCTACTGGAATCGCGCCATGATCTGTCCAGTTCACCATATCTGCTGAAGAGATGACGAAGACCCTATTCAAATTGGCAAAAGAATTATCCTTAATCGTTCCGTTGCTGTGATATTCATAGTCATCACTCGACATATAAATGTACACTCTTCCGTTATAGGTGAGCGCAAACGGATCAGCGCCCAAGTGGTGGTCTATGAGCGGGTTTGCATTTCCTACACGTTTTGCAATTGTTGTGCTTGCCGCACTCGCATCATATACCGGTAAAAAGCTCAGTACCAAAGCAAAAATCAATAAACCAACGCCGCACTTCATCCTCGTCCTCATCGTTTCATTTCCTCCTGTTTTCATCTTCCTTATATTGGGGTTTAGGCCCAATTTCAAAATATGTTGATAGATACTGATGAAGAATGAATAGAAAGAATGATTTCTACTGCAAATCCTTGCTGGAATCACAATGAAAACCCTTACTTTTTGACTAGGAGACAACAAAAAATGCAGTCTCCCATGCTGGGACTGCATTTTTTCTCCTTATGATTCATTGCATATAGCTTACATATAACGAGCGGTGACCATTTTCTTTCTTGTGTAAAACTCCACTCCGTCTGTTCCATTGGCATGCAAGTCTCCGTAGAAAGAATCCTTCCAGCCGGAAAAAGGGAAGAATGCCATTGGTGCGGGTACACCGATGTTTACACCGAGCATTCCCGCTTCGATGTTTTCGCGAAATTCTCTTATGCTTGATGCGCTGTCCGTATACAGGCAGGCACCATTCGCAAATTTTGATTGATTGGACAGGTCGATTGCTTCTGCTAATGAAGAAACACGGACAATTGATAAGACTGGGGCGAAAATCTCGTCCTGCCAAATTTTCATTTGATTTGTGACATGATCAAAGATTGTCGGTCCGACGAAATACCCTTCTCCATTTGTTTCGTGGTCTTGCCGGCCATCACGAATAAGGCTTGCTCCTTCTTCAATCCCTGACTGGATGTATTGAAGCGTTCGTTCTTTATGTTCCTTTCGAATGACTGGACCAAGAAAGACGTCTTCATTGATCCCGTTTCCAATGACGAGCTCGTTTGATTCATCCACTAATTTTTGAATCAACTCATCAGCCACTTCTTCTTCCACTGCGACAACGGCTGCGGCCATGCAGCGCTCTCCCGCTGATCCAAAGGCAGCCCCAATGATTTGTTTCGTTGCTGCGTCTAAATCCGCATCTTTGAGGACAATGGAGTGATTCTTTGCGCCTGCAAGTGCTTGGACACGTTTGCCATGCTCCGTTCCTTTTTTATAGACATATTCAGCGACTGGCTGAGAGCCGACAAATGATATGGCTTTGACCTTTTGATGTTCAAGCAGGCCGTTGACGACATCATGAGCTCCATTGACAATGTTGAGAACACCTTTTGGAAGACCCGCTTCTTCAAACAGTTCTGCTAACCGTGCTGCAAGAATAGGTGTTCGTTCTGAAGGTTTTAAAACAAACGTATTTCCGCAGGCAATTGCAAGCGGGAACATCCAGCATGGAACCATCATTGGAAAGTTAAATGGCGTAATGCCGCCGATGACGCCAATTGGATAGCGGTACATGCCTGATTCAAGTCCAGTCGCAATATCTGGCAGCTGTTTTCCCATCATTAACGTCGGTGCGCCCGCAGCAAATTCCACACATTCAATCCCGCGCTGTACTTCTCCTTTTGCCTCTGTTACACTTTTTCCGTTTTCGATCGTTACGAGTTCAGCCAGCTCATCCCAGTTCTCAACGAGTAACTGCTGGTATTTAAATAAAATGCGTGCACGGCGGGGAACAGCAGTTTTAGACCAAGTGGTAAACGCTTTCTGTGCTGCTTGTACCGCACGTTCAACATCCGTTTTTGTTGAAAGCGGCACTTCCGCGATGATTTTGCCAGTAGCTGGGTTATACACTGCCTCTGTTTGACTTGTTTCTGCCTCAATCCATTGTCCGCCAATATAATTTTTCAACATTTGTACATCTGTTTTGGTCATGTTCCCTCTCTCCTCTTTGTTAAAGAATGTCATGCTTAAAGGGTGTGTATGTATCGTCATTGTCTCATCTAACGGGCATTCATCTGTATACACTCTTTGTCAAATCAAACGGCAGTTTTGGTTTACGTTGTGATAATCTGGTTTGTTTGTGACATATGACACTAGAACGCCAAAAATCAATGATGTATTTTTGATTAACTGTTGGTTAACTTTAGAGAAATCATAATATGAAAATGACCCTCAGTCAATCCTCTTTTTGCTTCATAAGAAAAACCTGATGCGCGGTGCATCAGGTAGAGGCTGGTTCATTGATATTATTTGGTTGATGCGGCATATTGATTTGGTTCTATATAATTTGGCAGCATCTCTCCATGTGTTTCAATGAGTTCATCACATAATTTAATGGTGTCATCAATTGATAGTTCAGCGCTTGTGTGTGGATCCAGTAGAGCTGCTTGATAAATGTGTTCTTTTTTACCGCTGATCGCTGCTTCAATCGTCATCAGCTGTGAGCTGATATTCGTTCGGTTGAGTCCTGCCAATTGTTCAGGTATTTCTCCGACATAGCATGGCATGATGCCGCTTCGATCTGCCACACACGGTACTTCTACACAGGCTTTTTCAGGCAGGTTGTCAATGAGCCCGCCAGTGTTCAGAACATTTCCGCCAAATTTAAAGGGAACGTTCGTTTCAATCGCTTCAATGATCCGGGAACCATATTCTTTTGAGCGGGTATGTGTGATCTGTGTGTTTCCCACAAGGTCATGCTTCATTGTATTCCAATTGTTGATTTGTTCCTCGCAGCGTCTCGGGTATTCATCGAGAGGAATGTTAAACTGACCGATTAGTTCAGGGTACCGTGATTTGATGAAATATGGATGGTATTCGGCATTGTGCTCTGAGGATTCTGTGACATAGTAGCCGAATTTATCCATCAGTTCAAAACGAACCATATCATGATGCCTCGATTGCTGCTTTTCTTTTGCTCGTCTTTTGATTTCTGGATACAAGTCTTTTCCGTCCCGTTTTACTTCTAATAACCATGCCATATGGTTAATGCCGGCGATTTTTTCTTCAATGCCTTCATGATCCATTTCAAGAGATTCAAATAGGTCCTTTGTACAGACTTGCACACTATGACAGAGACCAATCGTTTGAACCTGAGTATAGCGCAGCATCGCACCTGTCAGTGTGGCCATTGGGTTCGTGTAATTTAACAATAAAGCATTTGGGCAAACCTCTTCCATATCCTTTGCAAAGTCTAGCATGACAGGAATCGTCCGAAGGGAACGGAAGATGCCGCCGATCCCTACCGTATCCGCGATCGTTTGTCTTAATCCGTATTTTTTTGGTATTTCAAAATCAATGACAGTACTTGGCCGATAGCCTCCGACTTGGATGGCATTGATGACATATTTTGCATCCTTTAAGGCTTCTTTGCGGTTGTGATAGGACTGGATGGTCACGTTTGCACCGTAATTTGCTTTTAAATGCGACAGCATTGTTTCTGATTCTTTCAGCCGGTTGTGGTCGATATCATATAATGCGAATTCAAACCCTGCAAGGGCGGGAACAAACAGACAATCTCCTAATATATTTTTAGCAAACACGGTACTCCCTGCACCGATAAATGTAATTTTAGACATAGACGACTCTCCTTTTCACATCCATATTGGGCTAGCCTTTGACAGAGCCTTGTGAAAGCCCTGCGATAAAATATTTTTGCAAAAGTAAAAACATCGTGACCATTGGCAGCATCGCAATGAGTGCAGCTGCCCCAACGAGCTGAAGCTGATGCTGATTTTGACCAAAAAAATGGGATAAGGCGACTGTGAGTGTATGCATCTCTTTATCTTGCAAAAAGAAGATAGCAAATTGATAGTCGTTCCAAATATACACGCAGGCAATGATTAATACAGAAGCGGTGATGGGCTTCAAAAGCGGAAAAACGACTGTGAAAAAAACTCTGAGTGTCCCTGCTCCATCAATACGGGCAGCTTCTTCAAGCTCCTTTGGAATTGTCGATCGGATAAAGCCTGCGTATAAGAAAATTGTCAGCGGCAAAAAAGCAGCCACATTATTTAAAATAGCGATTTGGTAGGTGTTCATCATCCCGATTTGAACGACCATTTTATAGAGCGGGACAAGGGCTGTAAGCGGTGGAATGACCATAATGGCAATAAATAAAACATAGACTGCTTTATTCAGCTTTGTGTTCCTTCTTGCAAGCGGATAGGCTGCAAGAGATCCAAAGATAATGAGCAATACAGCGGAACTGAACGTAATGATTACTGTATTCAAAAAGGACTGGCCAAGCTGAGCCTCTGTCCATGCTGTGCGGAAGTTTTCAAGATGCAGTGCTTTCGGAAACAGCCATTTTGAACTGAAATCTCCTATCCCCTTTAATGATGTTGTCACCAAAATATAAAATGGAATGAGGTGCAGCAATGTGATCAATAGTGCGAGGACAGAGTACCATCTTTTCTTGCGTTTATAGGCGTTATCCATCACACCTCGGTCTCCTTTCGTTTGAAATAAATCAGCGCTGCGACACTAATGACAAGGATGATGACCGCCATGAACACCCCTTGCGTCGCTGCATAGCCTGCATCCTGACGTTTGAAATACAGATCATACATAAAGGTCGACATGGATTGCGAGGAATCTCCAGGTCCGCCGCCCGTGAGTGCTACAATGACATCAAAGAGCTTGAGCCCGCCAATGACATTCAGCACAACATTAATGGTGATCGACGGCATAAGCAGCGGCAATGTAATCCGCCTGAATTGCTGGAAGCTCGATGCGCCGTCTAATTGAGCCGCTTCATAATAATCCTTAGGAATACTTTGAAGTCCTGCTAAATAAATGATCATCGCAATCCCCACAAATTGATATGTGTTGACAAGCACAATGATCCATGTGTTTAATTCCGGATTGCCGAGCGCATTTATTTGATCGAATCCAAAAAGCGTCACCACATCATTTAAGGCACCGCCTTGGTAAGCAAACACAAAATACCAAATATAGCCCATCGCAATCGGGCTGATCATGACAGGTAAATAGATGACCGTTCTTGTGATGGCTTTCATCTTTAAACTTTGATTTAATAAAAGAGCATATCCAAGTCCGATGATATTTTGCAAGATGGTGCTCCCAATTCCATAGAGAAGCGTGTTTTTGACAACAAGCCATGTCGCTTGATCCTGAAGCAGTCTTTGATATTGCTCAAGACCAATCCATTGATAAGTTTGTGAGAAACCGTTCCAATTCGTAAAAGAAAGCTGAATGCCGTTCAAAAAAGGATAAATGATAAAGGTACTGACGACGAGAACAGCTGGCATGTACATCCACCAAAGTGAGGAATTCTGGCGTTTTTGCATCTTTTCTTTTGGTAAAGAGGTGAATGCGGCTGGCTGCTTTGCTTTTGTGATGTCATTCATTGGCTTCACTCCTGTTTCAGCATCCATCGGCTATTGTTTTTTCAAACGCTTATATTCCTCTTCCATTTTCTTTGATAACTGTTCTGGTGTGATCGAGCCTGCTAATAATTCTTGACCGGTTGTTGCCATGACCGCCCACATTCCGCTTGGTAAGTATTTTCGATCGAAATACGGTTCAATCTTTACCTGTTCGTATTGATCGTAAAATGTAGAGTAATAGTTTTTCGCTTTCACTTTTTTTAGAGCTGTTTCAGAGGATGTGCCCTCTGCGATTTTTTTTGCGTTTTCAGGTTTTGCTAAAAAATCGATGAATTGTTTTGCTTCTTTTAGATGCTTAGAGTCTTTCCAAGCAGCAACAGTAAAACGTTCTCCGCCAATCCAGCTTTGTTCATCTCCTTTATGAATGGCTGGAACAGGCATCGTGCCTACTTTGATCGATGAATTCAGCTCTGTTGCTTCAGGTCCTAAGGATCCTCCGACAAAGGTGAAGGCGATTTTGTTTTGTGCCATGAGTTCAGGCGCTTGAGAGAGTTTCGCTGTCAGGACATCCTTGTTTAAAAGGTCTTGATCCTTCAGATCTTTCATGAACCTGGCAAGCGGTGTATAGTTAGACCAATCAAATGATCCGTTTTCAAGTTCTCTTCCGTGTTGATGCTTTTGATCGGTGATTAATAAAGGCGTCGCCAGCTCATCAAAGACTTGGGCAATATTTGAGTTATCTCCTCCTGGTATCCAGAGCGGCACAACATCTCCTTTGCTCTTTTCTTTCACTGTCAGCAAAGCAGATTTTAATTCATCAAGTGTTCTAGGCACTTCTATGCCATATTCCTTTAATAGATTGGCATTAAAGCTAAGCCCGTCTTTTGCTTGATTCAGCGGATAAGCGTACACTTTCCCATCTTGGTCTTTTAAAATCTGGTCGAGTGAAGGATCAAGCTGTTTGACCCAATCCATCTCTTTTAAATCAGCCACATACTCGCTATAGCGCAGTTTGGCCCAGCCATGTGTATCAAACAGGTCTGGCATATCGTTTGCTCCCATTTTGATGCGGATCATATCTTCATAGCTGTTGCCTGGGAAATTAGCATCGATTCGAATCTGTTGATGCTCCTTCTCAAACTCGCGAATGACTTCTTCAAACGCTTTTCTTTCCCCGCTGTTACTCATCGTTGAAAATAGCGTCAAGGTGACCTTTCCATTTGCTTCAGATGAGCTGTTATTACCGCAAGCAGACAAAATCATGGTCAAGAACATGGCTGCAGTCAGCAGCATGATTTTTTTATTCATGGTTTCCTCCTTTTAATCACTGAAAATTCAGACGATAATCGGTAGAATTCATGCAGTTGCGGAAACAAAGGAAGTCCATTATACTGGAATTCTATTCTTTTCTAAGAGATAAGAGAGCATACCGGCAGGCTGCCTTGTTCTTAGCATGATCTGGCCATCATGCTAAGTAGCTTGCTTTCTGCTTTTTTGTCTCTTTTTTGTGTGCTGAAATCTATGGTTCACCCCCTTTCATGGATGAGACATGTACTGCCTCGCTCGATGAGTGTTGTTGGCACGACGACTTTTAGAGGAAGTTTTCTTCCGTTTATTCTCTCAAGCAAAAGTTTCAAACCGACTTCCCCCATTTCTTCTGTATATACTTTGACGGTCGTAAGCGGCGGACTTGAAAATGACGCGGCTTCAATGTCATTAAACCCAACAATGGATACATCTGAAGGTACGTGTAGACCGGCTTCATGCAGAGCGCGCATTGCGCCGATTGCCATAGAGTCACTTCCAATGAAAAAGGCTTGCGGCAGTTTTCCCTTTTTGATCGCTTGCTGCATAAGCGTATAGCCTTCTTGCATGGAGTATTCACCAATGTGGATGTCTTCCATATGAAGAGCTCCCGCCTCCTGCATTCTTTTTATAAACGTCGTTTGTCTTTCGTCCTCAATCACAGCATTACCTTCGAAATAATGCTCCCGCTCTTTCCCGCCAATATAGCCTAGATGTGTATAGCCGAGAGATTGCAGATGGCGAATGGCGCGATCTGCCGCTCTGACAAAATCCACATGTACACAATCATACAAATCTTCATCCGCATAATGATTGATAAAAACAATGTGTTCCATTCGATTTGTCATTTTTCCAACCGTATCCGGGCTGATTCGTCCAATGACGATCAAGCCGTCAATATCCTTTAGCATCGCCCCTTTATCCATGCTTCTTAGGCGAAAGGTATGGAGAGTGGACAAGCCTTGTTTGGCATATTCTTTTTCAATTCCTTTTCGAATCGATGAAAAAAAGGGATCATTTAATTCTTCGTCAATGGATTGAGCGACAACGACACCGATGACTGGGGATTCAGATGGGCTTTTTTCTTCTGCTTGATCGGCTTTTCTTGCTCTCACTGGGGTATAGTTTAACTTCTTAGCAATGTCGAGGATGTTTTGTCTCGTTGCGTGTGAAACGGCAAGCGTTTGATCGCCATTTAACACACGGGATACAGTGGAAACAGACACTTTTGCATCATGAGCAATATCTTTGAGTGTGGTCATAGGCAAACTCCTCATCGTTATTTGACTAAATATTTACTAAAGATATTTGAAGGATAACACATAAATAAAGCGCTTTCAATTATGAATTTTTGATTTTTATTTTGTTTTTGGGTAAGTTTTGGTGAATGAATTGTGTTTTAGTAAAATTTGCGTAAAAAAGAGGATGGTTTTCATCCTCTCTTTTACTAACGTGATTCGATTGAGGCTGTTTCTTTTGCAAATATTTGCTTCATTCTTTCCCAAGCAGTGTCGAGTTCTTTATGAAGTCCAAATAAACCTGAGGTGCCGATGATGTAAATTTCATTTCCAGCCTCAGCAAGCAGCCGGAACGTGCTCTCATTACAAGAGCCGTCTACTTCAATTGAAAACGAGTATCCTCCGTGCTTTTTGATATCTCTCACCTGTTTAATTTTTTGAAGCATTTCTTTAATAAAAGGCTGTCCGGCAAAGCCTGGATCGATTGTCATGATCGTCACTCTGTCTATTAAATGAATAAAGGAATCTAATGCTGCAACTGGTGTGGCGGGATTTAGAACAAAGCCAACATCACATTTTCTTTGGTGAATATGCCGGATGATTCGAAAGGCATCTTTTTGCACGACTTCTGGGTGTAAACAAATCATCGTTGCGCCTGCATCAATACATGCATCGATTAAAAATTCCTGCGGATGTTCGGCCATTAGATGAACATCAATCGGTAAATTTGTCAGTTTCCGAAGCTGTTCAATGAAAAAGGGTGATAACGTCATATTCTTCACATAATGCCCATCCATCACATCGACATGGTACCGGTCTGCTCTTGTGTTGAGAAGATGGATTTGTTCACGGAAGTGCGTTAGATCCATGCACATCAATGAAGGTGAAAAAACGGCTGTCATTCTCAGGCTCCTCCTTTTTACAGCTGAAATAAAAACTTGATCAATCCAATCAAGATTCCGATGATACCAAAGTCTGTATCTCCAAACGTCGTCCCTTCAAAGCCAAGGGCTCCTAACACAGGTAATAAACAGGCAGGTAAAAAGGAAAGAAGCAATCCATTTACAAAGGCCCCAGCGACAGCACCTCTAACCCCTCCTGTTGCATTGCCATACACGCCTGCTGTAGCACCGCAAAAAAAGTGCGGGACAAGTCCAGGGACAATGACAGTTAAACCAAACAAAGGTAAAAGAAAAATGGATACGATGCCTCCTGCAAAGCTGCATAAAAAACCGATAATGACCGCATTTGGCGCAAATGGAAAAACGGTTGGCGCATCAAGTGCCGGCTTTGCCCCCTTCACGAATCGATCGGCAATCCCTTTAAACGCAGGTACGATCTCGCCAATGGCCATCCGTACCCCTGCTAAAATAATGTACACACCAGCAGCAAACGTAATCGCTTGAATGAGAATGAAGACAGCGAAGTTCGTGCCACCGCTAATTTGTTCTATATAAGGAATTCCTGCAAACGGTGCAATTGCAAAGAACAGTAAAGCCATCGTGATCGAAATGGCAACAGATGTATCTCTTAGAAAACCGAGTGATTTAGGCACTTGAATGGTTTCCGTTGATTTTTCTGGAGATCCAACCCATTTGCCGATCATTCCCGCAGTAAAATAACCGAAAGTACTGAAGTGTCCGAGCGCGAGATCATTGCTTCCGGTGACTTTCCTCGTAAACGGTTGAAGGATTGCGGGTGCAATGACCATAGCTGCCCCTAATATCATGGAGCCAGTGGAGATGAGCAGCCACCCGTGCATGCCGGCTGTCGAAAGAACGACGGCGAGCATCGCCGCCATATACAACGTATGATGACCAGTCAAAAAGATATATTTAAAAGGTGTAAATCTTGCAAGTAACAAATTGACCAGCATACCAAAAATCATGATAAGTGCTGTCTGTGTACCGAATTCCTTTTGAGCAATGGCGGCCATAGCATCTGTATTTGGGACAACCCCTTGAATGTGAAAGGCTGCTTCAAACATCTTTCGAAAAACCCCAAGTGAATCAGAGACGACTGTAGCGCCCGCCCCTAATATTAAGAAACCCATGGTTGTTTTCAAGGTGCCTGACACAGTGTCTGCAGCTGATTTTTTCTGCAAAAGTAAACCGGCTAGTGCAAACAAACCGATGAGAATGGCAGGTGTGCCCAATATATCGTTCATGATCAGTTCTATCATGATGTGAATCCCCCTTTTTCATGACTTAAATGTGTTGACGAAGGACGTCTTTAATGGCTTCCTGGTCTAACAAATTGTTTAAGCCAGCCACATTCCTTGTGCCGTCATTCAGCTGGTCAATAATATCAGCTGCTCCGATATAAAGGTCTGCTTGTTCATTTTTACTTGTACTGAGATCGGTATGATCCACTTCAGCTTTAAGACCTAATTCTTCTAATGCTTTTTTGACATTCATTTCTACAATAAAGCTGCTTCCTAACCCGTTTCCACATACAACAAGAATTTTTTTCATTTTCTTACTCCCCCTTTATACTTGTGAAAATTGATCAATTAGTTTTTGAACTGATGCTAAATCTTCTGCTTCCATCAATTGTTTCGTGCGTTTCTCTTCACTTAACAGCATGGTTAGCTGTTTGAGTGCTTTCAAGTGGCTCATGCTGTCAATAGCGGCTAACACAATGACGAGCCGCACCTGCTTTTTTCCATCCTTTGAAAACGAAATGGGCTGTTTGAATGACATGAGCGTCATGCTCAATTTGTTCACGCCATCCTCGGGCCTTGCATGTGGAATGGCCACTTGTGGTGCAATGACAATATAAGGACCATTTTGATGAACAGACTGTATCATGGCTTCTACATAACTTGGTTTAATAGCATTTTGATCAAGTAAAGGCTGCGCCGCTTTTGTAATCGCCTCTTGCCATGTGTCTGCTGTTTGGTGGAGCTTGATGGTTTGTTCTGTTAATAAATCATTTAACACTGGGTTCCACCCTTTCTGATAAGATACATATGTGGGATGTAGCAGCTCCCGAATGTCATGAAGCAGTGCTTGTTTATTTTGTACAATGGTATGCTGCTGAATGATGTTGAATAAAGCGTTTACATGCTTCTCGTCAATCTTCGTTTCTGAGCCTTTTCCGTATTGAAGTAATGTTTTTTTCTCATAGGCAGTTAAAATAGGATGAACGAGATGAACTGGTTTTCCTTTAAACGAAATAGGTGTTGTGGACACAACGAATTCTGCATCAACTGCTGCTAATTCTTCATATGCACGCTTTGATAACAGTCCGCGTACTTCAATGTAGCCGATTAATTCGAGAAGCTGAGTTTTCAGCATGTTACTTGTGCCGATTCCTTCTCCGCAGACAATGTATACAGAACGCCTGACAATGGATGAAATTCCTTCTCTTCTCATCCAGCTGCCAAAATGCATGGCGAGATATGCAATTTCATGGTCACTCAACTTTGAACAGGCCGCCTTTTCTAAATGACATGCAACTTTTTGAGTGATTTCAAACACTTCTGGCTGTGCTTTTTTTATAGAATCCGTCAGTTCGTTGATCATACCAATGTGATAGATGAGCCTGTAATAGGCTGGAATTAAATGCATTGTTAAGTTTTGCTCCAATGCTTTAGGTTCTTGAAAGGAAATACAAGCATATCGCTGAAAGTCAAAGATCATTTGTCTGGCGATGGTGCGAATGAGATGTTCTTCTGGTTTTTTAATTGATGGAAGTTTTTGTTTTTTGGCACTGAGCCATAAGGTGCTAAGAAAATAGATCTCATCATCATGAACAATGAGACTGGCCTCTTTTTGAATCTGCGCCATGAAACGAATAGCAGCCAAGCATTCCTCTGTTTCCTGCAATGTTCGTTTTTCTTCGTTTGAAATGTGTACGGCATGCCCCAGCTTCATCCGCTTGAAGTAAAAAAAGAGATCCAAAGAGAGCTGATCCAGCATCTCATCTGCAAATTCAAGCTTAAGTTCTTGTTCTGACTGCTGGAGGAGATGGTGTACCCGTTTGGATGAAATAGGTCCCTTTAACCAAAACGACGGAAACGTTTTTTCGTTTTTTATCATGGTGCGAATGAAATGTATATAAGGTTTGAGTGCCAATCGAATGGCCCTTTCGTCACCTGAAATGACATAACCGCTTGCTGCCTGATAGCGGAGTGTGATCTCCTGCTTTGAAAGCGCTTCTTTTAGCTGTTTCATATCCTCGAGTAATGTATTTCGGCTCACCTTTGTCATCTTCATAAAATCATCTATTCTTAGGCAATGCTCGCTGCATGCAATGGTTAAAAGCAAGATAGCCCTTCGTTCCTTTACACATGGTTCATAATCGTGACCAACAAGAATGGTATCAGCTTTTTGAATAATGATTTCTTTTTCATGAGGATTTAAATAATAGCCAAGTTGGCCTTTTCGCTGCACACCACTAAGCTGATGAGTTTCTAGCCAGCTGTTCATTCGCTTGATTTCAGCGTAAACGGTTCGAGTCGAAACGTTCATTCGATTCTGCAAATCTTCTATTGATAGATAAGATGTCGTATGAAGCAGCATAGATAGTAACGTCGTGCCCCTTTTGGTTAAGTACAGTTGGAATTCCTCCTTTCTTTCCCTTTGTTATAAGTCTAATCAACTCACATGCATCAAAGAAGCCCAAATGTCTTCAGCACGTGCTGTGCAGCGATTGTGTTCTCCTTTCATAAGAAAAACACACCATTTGAGTGTGCTTTCAGGCTTGTATACAATTTGAGAACCAATAAACGCAAAAAACCTAGAATGGTATAGAGCCAGTCAAGGTTTTTTCATTTCTTATCATCTTTTATTTTTCTTATATGTGACGCTCAAAATTATTTTTTGTTTAAACTAAATCCGAAATCCAAATCGTTTTCAAATGAAATACAAATACACCAATCGCCTTCTAAGGATATAAAGTAGTGGTGCTGTGGGATATCTAAAAAATAGACTAGTAACTCTTTTAAATGTTTTAATTCAAACTGGTACCCAAACTCTGTAAGGTTATCCCCTATGTAAATTACTTGTAAGTTATTATCTAAATATTTTTCTTTTAATTCGGTTATAAATAGAAGAGCATCAGGAAGTAACGATTCATGATTTGAGCTCTTACTATAATGTTTATTGGTTTGTAACCAATCTATTTTTGAACCAGCAAAATCAAATTTTTGTTCTATTAAGTCTAAATAAATTTTTGGATTTTTATGTACTTTGACATATTTAAGAAGGTCTTTTAATTCCAAATCTTTTATTAGATCTTCATCATAAGAATTCAATAAAATTACCCCCTTTTATGTTTTTTAATGTCTTTCTTGTCAAAATCCATAGGAATCGCTGTTTTGTCATTTTGTTGCAATCATTACAGTGTACAATGCCATTGAAGCTTGCTGATCCGTCTCTGACAAAGCATATTTATCTTTCTTCAACAGCTGAGATCTAAAGAAGATGGAAATAAGATTGGTGGTTCATTGAGATTTTGTTCGAAACTTGGAGCAAGAATTTTTTGATACGACTCACGTTCATGTATCTAGTAAGAGGTCTAACCAGCATTGATTATGGACAATATAAGAGTAGTCTCTCTTGTAAACTTTCCAAGATTTCTACAGGCATTTCCCGGACCTTGATATCATCGCCTAGGAAAAATAGCCAATTTGTCATTTCCGTTATTTCTTCTGAATGATTAACATCGATAAAAGTCTTTAAAATGGCTGTAGTTTGGTAAGGATTCGTATAAGAAATTGACATTTTGAAAGGATGGTATTTTTTGAACTGTGCAATTGCCTTTGGACCAAGTTCAAGGACAAGGTTGATTACTTCCTCCTGCTTACTTAGTTTTTCTAAAATCTTTTTCCTGCTTAATCGATTATTTGTAGAGCATGGTTCAACATCTGTGAGGTTGTCGACAGGCAAAATCCGTTTCTTCTCTTCCTTTAAATCAAAGCCTTCAATCAGCCAAAGGCTTTTTTCACGATAAAGGTTCAAGAGGTAAATAGGATAGGACTTTATCACTTTCTCCTCTCTCATGGTAATCAGTAAATATCGATCCAAAATAAGCAGTTGGATTAATTTTTCTAACATGGGATGAGGGAGATCTGTCAAATCAAGCAGATCAGGATTATTCGGATTAGTCCCTTCAAATAGCAAAAGGCGATTTAACAGAACAAGGTCATCTTGCTGGGTTTCTGAGATGAGTCCTAGTAATTTTTCAGCTAAAGACTGGCGACTCTTTAAATAAGGGAGTTGTTGGTTTCTTGTGGCCATAAAGGCAATAAAAAGAGCTTTAATCTCATTATCGGTAAAACGAACAGTTGGCAGGACTGAATTGTTCATCACAAAATACCCCCCGTCCCTTCCGACTTCAGCGACAAGCGGCATCCCCATAGCTTCAATTTCTCTGATGTCTCTAATTGCTGTCGAACGAGAGATATGAAATTCTCTCATGATTTCAGAAATTGTAAAGTTGGCGCGGTTGTTAATATACCGCATGATGGTATTAATCCGTTCAACTTTTTTCATCTGATCCCCCTAAACAGTATCATTTTTTGACATGATTTAAGCCTATTATATATTTATCAAGTGAAAAGAAAAAACATTTGATCAATTTTTCAAAAGGAAGTGTTGAATATGGCAGATTATATACTAGAACAAAAAGACAGCTTTCACGTGTTAGGTATTGGAACTGAACTTAAGAGTCATTACACAGACTATGCGGGCATCACGAAGGAAAAAGCAGACTTTTGGCAAGCAGTCACACAAGAAGGTAAGCTTGACACCTTAAAAGCCATTGCCTCAAATGACTATATTTTTATCGTAAACGAAGCGGTAAATAACAAGCTGATGCATTATGTCGGGGTCATGACAGAGGAATCGTTACCAGAAGCGGACAGAGTGATTCAATTTCCTAAAGGGGAATATCTAATCGTTAAAGGGGAAGCTAAAACCGCTGATGAATTGCATCAAACGCTTACTGGTATTGCATTTGGTCAAGTCTTGCCTGAAGCAAAGAATTTCGCTTATGTTGGTGGACCAAATGCAGTGGTAGAGATGGGGCAGCGAAACGACTTATTACTTGGTGAGATGTGGATTCCTGTTGTACGAAAATAAGAAGGATATGGAGGGATAGAAATGGCCTATATCGTTGATTTTAAAAATGTGTCTACGATTGGTTTAGAGTCTTCACCTGTAGCAGAAGCACTTGCTGGCTTACGAGCTAATGAGGCTCGTTACTTTATGAACAAATATAAGCATGAATTTACAGTATTACCTGCCAGCGAAAGTCAGGATACCCTTGATTATGTGAACCGAGTGTTAAAAGAAGAACGTGAACTAGAGTTTGCAGCCAAACCTTTAGAAACGGCAAGTTTTCAAGTGGAAAATATCAAATGGACTTACGTCTTTTATGAGGATGGTCTTGCAATTAACGTCCTGTATACAGTGGATGACCCGAAAAAACGTGCTGTTGGTTTTAAGCTTTCTGAAGGTATGGAAGTACCAAAGGAATTAGAAGGGAAATTTAAATTTGCTAGACAGAAGTCTAAACTTGCTGGAACGATTCGTGGGTCATTTTTTAAAATTAAAGGGGAATATTGAACCCGAATTTGTGAATCTGATGAAACAAATAAATAAAAATTATTTCCCTCTTCTAAACAGAGCAGCATTCTCTATGCATTATTAGAGGATGTTTTTCTGTTTATTGTACCAATTTCATTTTCTTATGAAAAAGTTCGCCGTCAAAGCGGCTTGGCTATTTCACTGTTTAACATCTATACTTTTTTCAGATCTATATTCAAAGAAAATGATGTGAAGTATCCCTCATTCAACAAAAAACACTCACCATAAAAGCTGTGAGTGCCTAGTTTTGCTTGTCTCTATCATACGATGACCCACACAGAAAAAAAGGTTCCCATCTCCCTTTTGGTCGGTTTTTTCTCAGTTTGAAGTCCAATAACACAAAAACCTTAAAAGGCATTAGCCCATTAAGGTTTTTTATATTCTATAAATTCTGTAAATCATCTCCACCGCCAGCTAATTTCCCTATCAGGATAAACTGCCGGTATATATATGCCCCTTCTTTTATTTTCTTCATCAATAATGTACCAATTGTTATCATCTAACCATTCTTCGTTAAAATTTGTTTCTACAAAATCATTTTCTTCATCAACAAGTGCTGCGAAAAAATCATTAAATTTGTCTATATTATTTGAAGGGGTAATCTCACCATTAACCCACATACCATCAACATTAATAGCGCGTATATCTCCTAAAAACTCGTTTAGAAAGTATAATTTCACAATTCTCACTCCTTAGGTGAAACCTTAATATATTGGCTTGGAACTTCCCCTTTAATCAAATACTCATTATCCCTTTTAGTCCAATTAATCGCTCTTTTCTTCCAAAAATCAGAACAAGTAACATCTCTTTCAATCAACTTTTGAATTTGTTTTGGAGAAAGTATAACAACACCTTTTAGCTTTCCAGACTGTATATCTTTCCTTAAAGCTGATATGTTTAGTTCAATTGCATTTTCTCCATAATTTCCAATAACATTTTTGTTATTTGTAAAACTAGTATAAGGGCTATTAGATTTAGCTCCTTTTCTATAACCTCCAAGTATATGCTCTGTAACAGTCACTTCTCGTCCTTTATATAAACCTTCTTTACTAGCTGGTACTAAATCACCTGAACTTGATATATGAGGTTTACCAATTCCATTTGGTCTAGTTGGAGAGTGTAGTAAACTATCCCCTCTATATAAATTACTTTTGTTGGTTAAAGAAGCATCATCTATACCCCTAATCCCCATCTTCCCATGAAACCTCTTCGACCCGATCGGCAAAAGCATCCCCAGAGTCGCGTTCATACTCGCTTCCTGCTGTTCTTTCGAGATCTTGTTTCCAAACATGTCTCGGCCTGTAATCGCTTCGCTGAAGCCGTTGGTCGCGGTGAGCCCGTATAAACCTTTTTGAGATGTTTTTAAGGCGTCAAAGGATTTTTGTGATGTCTTGTAGATATCGACTGCCCTAACTGCGGCTGATGTGGCTTGGGTGGTTTTATAGACAGCTTTTCCGCCTTTGAAAATGCGGCCTGCCCAGCCGACGATAGGGATGTAGCCGGCTGCAGCCATTCCTCCTGCAGCGACTCGCTGGCCTGCGGTGAGTTCCTCCCCTGTGATTGGATCGACGCCTGTTGCGGCACGTTTTGCATCGTTCACGCCAGTCAGTTCATTCACGATGTTTCCACCATAATCGAGGGCTTTTTCATACCAAGGGCGGTTGGCGAGGGCTTCTTGTTCCTTTGCGATCTTGCGGGCTTCTTCTTGTTCTTTTTTGATTTTCAGATATTCAGCAGTTTGCTTTTCAATATCGCTTTTTGCCTTGTAGATTTCGCTATTTTGATACGCTTTCTTGTCAAAATTCATAGGCGAAATCGCTTTTCCGTCATTTGTCGCATTGATCATTTCAGCGTACAATGCCATTGTAGCTTGCTGCTCCGTCTCTGACAAAGCATATTCATCTTTTAAATTTTGATCAAGCTCTCTTAGTTCTTTGACCGTCTTTTTTCGTTCATCTTCCGCATCTTCTATATTTTCATCAAAGGTTTGGCTATCAAATACCTCTAGGGAAATGAGGTCATCAATGTCTTGAAAAATCGTTTTGAGTGCCTTTTTTTGATCCTTCACAATGCTTTTGGCATTCTTGATGCCCATATGTACTGCGTTGTCTAAAAAGTGTTCTTCTACAAAGGTATCGCCGCCAAAGCTCGTATCATCCAGTGTCCCAGAAACACCTTCATGAAAGGCTTTTTGTTTATCAATGAAGCTGATAAACATGTCTACATTTCCAGCAAGCTCTTTATAGAAACTTTTAATATTATCTGCACCTTTCCCAGTGAAATCATCACCGAGATTGGCCACACCTTGTAATGCCTTTTTTAAATCTACCATTTGTTCGCGGAGTTCCTGATAGTGTTTTGCCCTTGTGTCCATGGCACTTGTTAGTGCTTTTGCATCAAGTATCTTGCCCAGAAGAATTCACTCCTTCCTATTCATTGACAAGGTCAATTTTACCAATAAAAATTTTGTCATTAAATAGGAATATTGATACAAAAAACAGCACTTATTATGTAAATGAACAAGGTTTCAATAGAATACTTTAGCTCCACTTTTGTCATAACAATTATAATGTAGTTTTTAGAACAATCTTTTAAATAGAACATTTTTTTGAGCTACTCCATTATAAAAAATGTTATAGAGCACTTCCATGGTAAGGAAGATGTCACTAGTCGAGGCAATCCCTACATGAATTAGGAATGCACTTAGAAAAAGCACACCCGCATCAGTGTACTTTTTACGATTTAGACTTCAGCAATTGCAGCTCTTGCTCCATGATATCTGCTGCTTCAGTTATAAATTGAATAATTAAATCTAATTCTTCTGGTTTGTATTCATTTGTGAGTTCCTTCGTTGATGTTGATAAGGATCGAAAGAGTTCTTTTACCTGTGATTTCCCCGCTGTTAGAGGAACAATGATGACTCTTCGTTTGTCTTTTGGGTCCTTTTCTCTTTTGGCGTAGCCCGCTTTTTCAAGCCGATCAATGAGAGCTGTAACCGCACCGGAGCTAAGACCTGTTTTTTCACTTAATTCTCCTGCTGTGAGAGGACCGAGTTCGTTTAATAAATCGGCGGATTTGAGATCTGTTGGAAAAAGGCCGAGCGATTGAGCGGCCGCTTGGTGGAACAAAACGGTTCGTGTGGCGAGGCGCCTCATTGTATGTATGATCTGGGCTGCTCTGTCTTCAGCCTCGTTCTTTATTGACAACTTGTTCTCCTCCCTTTAAAATCAATTTATCTTGATCATCAAGATAAATGTTCTCTTACTTTATGGTTAAGTTGATCATAGCAAAAATAATGAGAGAACGTAAGCAGGAGGTAAATGAAATGAATCATGTGGATAAAGGCAAGGCATCCACTCGCTTTGTTGTCATCGGTTTGCTGTTAGGGATTTTTATGGCAGCGATGGACAATACCATTGTTGCAACAGCAATGGGAAGCATCGTAGCAGATTTAGGCAGTTTTGATAAATTTGCTTGGGTGACGGCTTCTTATATGGTGGCAGTGATGGCGGGAATGCCTATTTACGGAAAGCTTTCTGATATGTATGGTCGAAAGCGTTTTTTTCTGTTTGGACTTATTTTCTTTTTAATTGGATCAGCGCTGTGCGGTATCGCACAAACGATGGATCAGCTCATTATTTACCGAGCCATTCAAGGGCTTGGGGGCGGTGCACTTCTTCCGATCGCATTTACGATTATCTTTGACATCTTCCCGCCTGAAAAGCGCGGAAAAATGTCTGGTATGTTTGGAGCAGTCTTTGGTTTATCAAGTGTACTCGGACCGCTTTTAGGTGCTATTATTACGGATTCGATCGGCTGGCATTGGGTTTTCTATATTAATGTGCCGATTGGTATTGTCAGTGTCTTCTTGATCGCCAGATACTATCAGGAATCGCTTGAACATCGTAAGCAGAAAATCGACTGGTCAGGTGCTATTACACTTGTCGTTGCGGTTGTCAGCTTAATGTTCGCGCTTGAGCTTGGCGGTAAATCTTATGCTTGGGATTCGGTGCAAATTCTCACACTTTTTGCTGTGTTTCTTGTGTTCGGTACGATCTTCTTTATTGTTGAGCGTAAGGCTGAGGAGCCGATTATCTCATTTTGGATGTTTAAAAATCGATTATTTGCAACATCTCAAATTTTGGCGTTTTTATATGGCGGGACATTTATTATTCTTGCTGTCTTTATTCCTATTTTCGTGCAGGCGGTGTACGGTGAATCTGCGACAAGTGCAGGGTTCATTTTAACACCGATGATGATTGGATCAGTCATTGGCAGTATGATTGGCGGAACGATGCAGACGAAAGTGCCTTTCAGACGTCTTATGACCATTTCTGTCATTTCATTTTTCGCTGGGATGCTGCTGCTTGCCAATATGTCACCAGATACAGCAAGACTGTGGCTCACACTCTTTATGATGATATCAGGCTTTGGCGTCGGGTTCAGCTTCTCCCTTCTGCCTTCAGCTTCAATGAATGATCTTGAGCCACGCTACCGAGGCAGTGCAAACTCGACCAATTCATTTATGAGATCACTTGGAATGACTCTGGGTGTCACGATTTTCGGAACGATTCAAACCAATGTGCTGACAAATCGTTTAGCAGATGCCTTTAGCGGAATGAAAGGAGCCCCTTCTCAAGTAGGCGATCCACAGGCTATTTTCCAAGAAGGTGCCCGCTCACAAATTCCGCCTGATATTTTAAATAAAGTCATCGATGCGATGTCACAAAGTATTACGTACGTATTTTTGCTTGCATTATTCCCGATTGCACTTGCGGCGATTACGGTCATATTTATGGGAAATGCACGAGTACGCACATCTAATGAAATGAAAGAAAACGAATAATGTGAAAAAGCAGAGCGATAGCGGCTCTGCTTTTTTTCTTATTGATATAACGGATGGGCTTTGCCTTCACTGCCAACGATTCGTATTTTCGATTGGACCATGTCTTTCGCTGCTTGTTTTGCTTTTTGTAAATACATACGCGGATCTAAGCTTTCAGGTTCGTTTGAGAAATGATCACGTATTGCTTCGGAATACGCATTTTTCAGTTCAGTTGAGACATTCACCTTTGCCATACCAAGTGCAACGCATCGCTTGACATCCTCATCTGGTACAGCGGAACCACCGTGCAGGACAAGTGGTACATCGACCAGCGCTGCAATTTGTTCAATGCGGTCAAAGTCAATATCCGGCACCCCTTTATAAATGCCATGGGCAGTACCAATCGCAGGCGCTAAAGTAGGCACTCCAGTTTCTTCTACAAATTGACGGCATTCTGATGGAACGGCTTTTTCAGCATCCTTTTCGTCAACGACGATATCATCTTCTACACCGCCTACCTTGCCTAGCTCTGCTTCGACATTTACACCTACTTTTAAGGCAAGATCCACGACTTCTTTTGTGCGGCGTACATTTTCTTCATATGAGTGCATAGATGCATCGATCATAACGGATGTATATCCAGCCCTGATACAGGTGAGAATCACATCAAAGTCTGTGCAGTGATCCAGGTGAAGACCGATTGGGATTTGATATTGATCAGCCGCCGCCTTCACTGTATCTGCAATCGCTTTTGCTCCAAGAGATTGAACCGTTCCAACCGTTGTTTGCAAAATCACAGGTGACTTTAATTCTGCGGCAGTTTCGAGCACCCAATAGATACTGTCAAAGGAGTGCACATTGAATGCCACAATTCCGTATTTTTCGTTTTTCGCAGCCTCAAGCATTGGTGTTGTTGAAAGTAAAGGCATGATCAAACATCCTCTCTAGTTAAAATATCCGTTTCTAATACAGCAAGCATGTCTTCATTTGTTCTTGTTTCCAGCAGTTTTTGACGTTTCGTTTCATCCATTAAGCCTCGTGAAAGGGCTGAAAGAGCTTTTAAATGAGTCGTCCCTGCTTCACTTTTAGGGATCAGTAAGGATAAGAAGAAAAAGCAAGGCTTCCCATCAAAAGCGTCCCATTCAATACCTGTTTCCGTGCGGACGATCACAAGTGCTGGTTTCGTGATGGCTTCTGTTTGAGTATGCGGAATGGCAAATCCATCTTGAAATCCGGTTGTACTCAGTGCTTCCCTTTCCGCTAACCCTTTTTTGACATCCTCTGGTGAGGTGCAAATACCTGCTTTGTAGGCAATGTCAGCAATGGCTGCGAACACGCCAGCCTGTGAAGAAGCTGTTTCGTGAAGATTCATATAGATATGTTCCATCATTTCTCATCCTCCCTTTTAAACTGCTGGGTTGTCTATTTTTTTACGGTAAAGTCCGTAGAGAATCGCACCTACGAGTGAGCCGATTAGTATGGAAAGCACCCATTGGAATGCACCTGTGACGACCGGAAGAACAAGGAATCCACCATGCGGAGCTGGAACCTGTACCCCAAACAAATATGTCAATATAGCAGAGATGGCAGAGCCAAACATGATAATTGGCAGGACAACGACCGGGTTTTTGGCCGCAAATGGGATGGCTCCTTCTGTAATATGTGTCGCTCCTAGAATATAGTTGATTGCCCCTGCATTTCGTTCTTGTGGCGTGAAATGTTTTCGGAAAATCGTTGTAGCAATCGCAATGATAAGCGGCGGTGTGATACATGCTGCTGACACACCTGCCATGAAGTAAAGGTTACCTTCTGCAAGTAAAGCCGTTCCTGTGACATAGGCTGCTTTGTTAAAAGGTCCGCCCATATCAAATCCACACATTGCTCCAACAATTAAGCCTAAAAGCAGCGGATTTGTGGATTGTACAGATGAAAGAAAGTCCATTAAGGAATTATTTAGCCCTGTGATTGGAACTAACAACGGGGTCATGACAGCCCCAATTAAGAAAATACCGATGACAGGATAGATGAAGATTGATTTTAATCCATCAAGTGATGCTGGTAATTTTTGAAGCAGGAATTGAAGAAGTACGATGATATACCCTGCTGCAAAACCAGCGATAATACCACCTAAGAATCCAGCGCCTCCATCATTTGCAAGGAGACCACCTATAAATCCAACGACCATCCCTGGGCGTCTTGCGATCGAATCAGCGATAAATGCT
Source organism: Bacillus sp. PAMC28571 (assembly GCF_014250435.1). Classification (NCBI taxonomy): domain Bacteria; kingdom Bacillati; phylum Bacillota; class Bacilli; order Caryophanales; family Bacillaceae; genus Bacillus; species Bacillus sp. PAMC28571. The sequence goes on from NZ_CP060191.1 coordinate 1,595,655, forward strand.
GCTAAAATTGGTACCATTAAGCTGAAGCCAAGTCCGCCAATGCTTTTCAAATAGGCAGCAAACGGATGATACGTTTCGTGCTTAGGATCAGCAGAGTAGATACCAAATAAGAAAGAAAGGGCAATTAAGACACCGCCTCCAACGACAAATGGCAGCATGTGTGATACACCGTTCATTAAGTGCTTATAAATGGTGTGTATCCATTTATTTGCCGACTTTTGTTGAGAGGATGAAGGAGCAGATGGTTTCTCCGTTCCAGAAGTTCTTCCTTTCACTTGATGAACGGGGGCATCTCCATTGATAATGCCTTGGATCAGTTCATTTGGCGTGCGGATACCCTTCGCTACAGGCACTTCAATTAGTGGTTTGCCGTGAAAACGATCTGTATTTACATCTTTGTCAGCTGCGACAATGACCCCATCGGCCTCCAGAATGTCTTGATCAGTTAAAGCGTTTTCAATTCCTACTTGACCATGCGTTTCGACTTTGATGTCGACCCCTAGCTGCTCGGCAGCGATTTTTAATGCTTCAGCTGCCATGAATGTGTGTGCAATGCCTGTTGGACAGCCGGTTGCAGCGACAATTTTTTTACGGCTCATGTGTTATTCCCCCTTATTTCTTCTGAATGTGTACTTGCTCAATCAATGAATCAATGTCATGTAAATCACTTAAGCCTTTAGAAAATGCAGTAGATGCGCCAGTTGCAATGCCGTAACGTAAGCACTCGTCAGATGAATGACCTTCAAGCTGTTTACTAAGAAAGGCTGCGAGCATCGCATCTCCAGAGCAAGCTGTATTTACTACAGTGCCTGTCGGTGCGTTTCCTTTTAAGACGGCGTCTTTCGTAATGAACAAAGCCCCTTCTCCCCCGCGGGAAATAAGCACTTGCTCTGCACCCATCTCAATGAGTTTCTCTCCTGATTGAATGAGTTCTTTTTCTGACAAAGGATGTGTTTTGCCGAAAAAAGCAGCGATTTCTTCTTCATTCGGTTTTAATAAATACGGTTTGTATTGAAGCGTCTCAAGAACCGCTGCGGAGCTTGTGTCTAAAATGAACTTGACCTTCTGTTGATGACAAATAGCTGCTACTTCTGAAAAAATGCTGGCAGGAACGCCCTTTGGCAGACTGCCTGACATGATGAGGATGCCTCCTTGCGGGATAGCCGCAATTTTCTCACGAAAGGCGTGAAGCGCTTTTTCTTCAATTGCAGGGCCTTGATTCACTAGCTTGTATTCTTCTGTCGTATTGATAAAAACATTAATGCGTGTAATGCCTTCAACCGAGATAAAATCGGTTTGAATGGAGAGATCCTTTAAGGATTGTTCAATATAAGAGCCTGAAAACCCAGCAATAAATCCTAGTGCAGTGCTGGTGAAGCCATATTTCTTTAGCATAATTGACACGTTCACGCCTTTTCCATTCGGCTGATAATCTTCATCTTCTGTGCGATTGACTGCATTTGCCCGCATTTCTTTTAATGCAATATATAGGTCAATAGCAGGATTTAAGGTGCAGGTATAAATCAATTGGTTTCACCTTCTTTCTTTTCTCTAAAGAAAGTATCTCATACGATTCAGTGAAAATGTTTTCAGAATGTGTAAAGGTTTTCATGAGAAAAAGCCTTCCAGATCAAACTCTCGAAGGCTTTCTTATTGGTTATTTCATTCGGATCACATAGGCGTCAAGTAAAATGCGGGCAATGACATGAAGAGACAGACGGGATCTGACTTCATAATCTGGGAAGAAAGATTGTTCCCCTTTATATCCGACTAGTGTCATATCTGATATTTTGCTTAATGTAGAATCTATTCTTGTCGTAACCGTAATGGTTGTGACTTGCTTCATACTGAGGTTTTGACACGCTTCAACAAGCTCAGCTGTTTCGCCATTTAATGAAACAAAGATGGCAAGCTCACTTTTTTCAATGTCTCGCGATTTCAGCCGAATGATATTCGGATCGTCGTGTACTTCACATGTTTTCCCGATGAGCTGTAATTTGATGGTCATCTCTTTGGCGATCATCTCTGAGAAGCCTCTGCCGAAAATATAAATTTTGTCTGCATTATGTATTTTTTGAACGGCATCTTCAATTTGTCCAATACTTTGCAGCTGTATCGTTTTTAAAACCTCTTCTTCATTTTTCCGAATTGCTAGTTTGATGTCTTCATCAATATTTTTGAGCTGGTCGCTTGCATCTGTCATTTTCTTTTCTTGTTTCAATCGATATTTAAAGGATGTATAGCCGTTATAGCCAATTTTTTTCATCAGTCTGACAATCGTGGCCGTTGATACATTGGCTCTTTCGCTTAAAGTGACAATGGATAAGGTGGAGATATCCTCTAAATGCTGGTGAATATAATTGAGTAAATATCGTTCTGTTTCACTTAACGTTTGATATACATCACTTGGGATGTTAAATAATGATTCATTCAAATCGATTCCCCCTTATTCATTTCATACTATAATTAAATGCCCAATAAAAACAAGATGATTCTTTTGTCATGTATTTAGATGAAAGGCGAAAATGAGTGAAATTTTATTTTTGACATAAACTAAAGAAAAGTTGTGTCTATGTGAAAGGAGCTGATCCGTATGCTTCATCTTTTGTTTTATCTGATCCTTCTCTATGTCGTTTATGTCTTTTTGACCGCATTTGTTTTGTTTTATTTACCGATCCAAAAAACATGCAAAGAACATTGTATTTATAAAGCTTCTTCGATCTCAGGAGACGATCAGGGCACAAATCAAGTGATGCTTCTTGACGATGGATTTGTGTCCGGTCAGGCCAGAATCCAAATGATTCGTGAGGCAAAGAGGATGATCCGCCTTAGTTATTATTCCATCCAAAAGGGGAAAACAGCCGAATGGGTACTAGGTGCTTTAATTGAAGCTGCTGATCGAGGGGTGAAAGTTCAGCTGCTTTTAGACGGCATCTGCCACAGTTTGCGTGGACCGCTAAAAGATTTACGATATGCCGTGGCAAATCACCCGAATATGGCCATTCGTTTTTATGAGCCCTTTCGGTTATTTAAGCCATGGACGTGGCATAACCGCCTTCATGATAAGCTGCTGCTGGCAGATGGCCGAGTGGTTGTGATGGGCGGAAGAAATATCGGTGATAAATACTTTGCAGATCAGCCCCCGAAAGATTTTGCATTTGACCGCGATGTGCTGCTTTATAACGACAAAAAAGGAAAAGTATTAGATGAAATGGAACAATACTTCGTTTATTTATGGAATCATGACTTTACGAAAAGAACAAAAGCTGTGTTCTCTAAACAAAAAGCAAAGAAAGGCTTAAAACTAAGAAAGAAACTGCTTAGATCCTATCAGGAGGCAGTGCATGCGAAAGAACCTTTTGTGATGTCGTCCTTTAATTGGGCAGCAGATGGCACCTCAGTAAAGCAGATTGCATTTTTTACAAATCCTGTGGAGCGTTTCAATAAGCGTCCTCTTGTGCTCAAAAAACTAAACGATCTTGCTCACCGGGCAAAGCGTTCTGTGCTCATACAGACGCCTTATGTCATCCCGACACGCCCCATGAAAGACGGCCTCACTCCCTTAGCCAGCGGGATTCAAACGACAGTTGTCACGAATTCTCTTACAGCGACGCCAAATCCGTTAGCTTTTGCAGGTTACTTAAGCACGAAAAAGGAACTGATGAAAACAGGCGTTCATTTGTACGAATATGAAGGTCCGTATTCCATTCATGCGAAATCAATGGTCATTGATGATTATTTAAGTATTATTGGCACATATAATTTAGATGCGAGGTCTAGTTTTTTAAATACAGAGTCAATTTTGGTCATTGATAGTGCCCCTTTTGCGCTATCACTTACTCAGGCAATAGAACGTAAAATTGCCTATAGTATACTTGTCGCGAAGGACAAAGCAGCCTATAAAGCGGAGTCCTATGGGCAGAAAAAAAAGCCTTTGATGAAAAGGCTCCTTTTAAATGGTTTATCCGCGATAACTGTTCTATGGCGGCGGTTAATCTAAAGGGCGGCTACTCTTGTGGCAGCCCTTTTTCTTCTGATTGATCCTCTTCTGCTGACTCCAATTTGGTCAATTTAAACACCAGAATCCCCGCAACAATCACAATGACACCTAATAGTTTTGCGGGAGAAAATTCTACTTTCTCTAACCCAAGCCAGCCGAGCGAATCGAACAAAAGCGCGGAGCCGAGCTGTGAAATCAGGACAATCGAGATTCCATAAGTCGGACCGAGACGTTTGATGCTTTGAACGAGGCAGATGACCACCCCTACTCCAATGGCTCCGCTAATCCAGTACCACGCTTCCATATGTCTTAATTGAAACATGCCGGTTCCTTCTAGCAAAAGACCCATCAAAAGTGAAGCAATAAAGCCCATACCTAGAACGAGAGTGGTCGTTGACCAAGAGCCTGTCTGCTCATTGACCTTACTGTTAAAAATGGTTTGTAAGCTGACGAGTGCGCCAGCCGTGATGGCTAATCCTATTCCTATGATCATGTCTGAATCCCTTCATTTCTTCTATTCATAAATGTTTCGCTCCGCTATTTCTAAGAGTCCTTCCCGGTCAAGAATCGTAATCTTCCCTCTTCGCCTCTCTATCAGCCCTTTTTCACAAAATTGCTGAATCACCCGGTTAATATGACGGTAGCTTGTACCAATTAAGCTCGCCGCATCAGTAAGACGCAGTGCGCTCGCGCTGTTATCCCCTGTTAACACAGACAATAAGTAGCTTGCGAGTCTGACCTCTACAGGGTATAAAAGGTGGAAGCTCAAATCGTTTGATTTCGTATAAAATTTGTTTGTGATGCCCTTTAGTAAAAAGGTTAACACGCGGGAGTCATCCTTCGCATGGCGCATGAGCGCTTGATGAGAAATCCTTAGCATATGTACTTCTGTGACAGCCTCCACTGTATTGACCATATCAGTCTGCTGAACGTATTCAATATCTCCAATCGCTTCAAGAGGATGTTTAAAACAAAGAATGAAGGTCTTTCCTTCTTTTGTGGTGGTGAAAATCTTTAATTTTCCTTTTACTAACAAGTACAAGTGCTCCCTCTGATCTCCCTTTGAACAAATCAGCTCACCTTGCTCATAGCGCCATAAGCTGACGTGTGATATGAGTTTCTGATGAAAGACGTTTTCTAATTCATGTGCCTTGAGATAAGAGGAAAATAGAGATTCATCATGAAGCTCCTCCATCTGACGCCCTCCTTTATAGCTTTAAAATGATTACGCCTGCGATCATCAATAGAATTCCTGCATAATGCTGCCATTTCATTTTCTTCTTCTGTACACCAAACCATCCTTTTGCATCGATTGCAAAGGTGAAAGCAAGCTGAGCAATGAGTAAAGCAGCGATGGTCAGTGTGACACCGATCATTTGAATCGCAGTCACTTCATTGAAAATAATAATGGCTGCAAATGCACCGCCTACTAAATAAAGCGGCTGCACCTTTCGATATTCTCGAAAGTGTCCGTCACGTACGATCAGTAAAATGATCAGTGCGATCATAAAGCCGGTCAGCTGCGTGATGGTTGCCGCCTGCCATGTGCCGATATCCTGGCTGATTCTTGCGTTTGCGACGCCTTGCAGTGTAATACAAGCGCCTCCTAATAAAGCGAAAATAACACCTTTCATTCGTTCAAATGCTCCTTCTTTTTCAGTCTAGTTCCATTAAAAGATAGATGCCCTCATGTTGAAAAGGACATATGTCCCACTTTGCGTATTATATCAGAAACTTTTTCTTTTACAGTTGCATCGTTTTAGATTTTTCACAGTGGGTACAGTTTTATATCACCTGAAAACAGAATATTGAATGGAATCACATATAAAAAGGAGACATGTCAGAATGAGAAATCAAGAGAAACATTTTATTAACGGAGAATGGATCGCATCAACAGGAAACGAAACGACGGAAGTCATCAATCCTGCTACAGAGGAAGTCATTGGCACCATTAGTTTAGGAACAAAAGAAGATTTAGATAAGGCAGTCAAAGCTGCTCGTGACGCCTTTCCTTCTTTCTCAAAAACATCTCGAAATGAACGCGTAAAGATGCTGGAAAACATTGTGCGCGGCTACGAAAAGCGTAAGGATGAACTAATTGAAGTCATGACACAAGAGCTCGGTGCACCGCTGAAAGTATCGGAAGAGGTTCATTACAAAATGGGACATGAACATTTTTCTAAAGCAGCGGAAGCACTTAAATCGTATACATTTACTGAGGACCGCGGCGGACATACCATTATAAAAGAAGCAATTGGTGTCAGCGGATTGATTACACCTTGGAATTTCCCAACAAATCAAACATCACTTAAAATCGCGGGTGCCATTGCAGCAGGCTCACCAGTTGTCTTAAAGCCTGCGGAAATTACACCTTTTGCCGCAATGATTCTTGCAGACATCATTGATGAAGCTGGCGTACCGAAAGGCGTCTTCAACCTAGTTAACGGAACTGGTGATGTCATTGGTGACGGCATTAGCTCACACCCTGATATTGACTTTGTTTCATTTACAGGATCAGGCGCTGTCGGCTCTAAAATAATGGAAAATGCTGCAGACAATATTAAGAAAGTGGCTCTTGAGCTCGGCGGGAAATCCCCTCTTATCGTCTTAGATGATGCAGATGTGGATGAGGCAGCCGAAACAGCCGTTCATCATATTGCGATGAATACAGGTCAAGTGTGTTCCGCAGCTACACGTGTGCTGATTCCTGAATCAATGAAAGACGCATTTGAAAAAGCGCTGCTGAATGCTCTGCCGAAGTTTACAGTTGGTGATCCGCGAGAAGATCACGCCACTGGTCCGCTTGTCTCCAAAAAGCAATGGGATACCGTGCAGTCTTATATTGAAAAAGGAATTGAAGAAGGTGCTCACCTGCTTGCTGGGGGAACTGGTAAGCCGGACGGACTAGGCAAAGGATATTTCGCCAAGCATACTATTTTCACAAATGTGAAAAATGATATGACCATTGCGCAAGAGGAAATATTCGGACCCGTCATGAGTGTGATCACATATCAAGACTTGGATCATGCCCTTGAGATTGCCAATGATACAGTGTACGGTCTTGCTGGCTATGTGGTTGGAAAAGATGAAAAAACATTAAAATATGTAGCTGAACATATTCGTGCCGGTCAAATTACCATTAACAACGCCGAAACAGATTACTTTGCCCCATTTGGCGGCTTTAAGCAATCTGGTATCGGAAGAGAATGGGGAGACTTCGGTATCGAGGAATATTTAGAAGTGAAAGCTGTGATGGGACTTCCAACAGCATAATTTGAAAAAGGAGAAAAACTCTAAGGTTTTTCTCCTTTTTTCATGATAGAAAGAATCTGCCCCCTGCTCCCCTACTTATCCATGATGATTTTATATTTTTCGACCTTTGCTTTAGGAGGAAACGATTCTTGTAACTCATCAAACCAAACCTCAATCGTTTGACCCTGTGACAGCTCTTTAGAGTCTACTTTTGTTAAATCCATAACGATGAGATCATTTTTATACTTTTCAATAAGAAGATGAGTTTTCAATGAATCATCGCTTTTTAATGGCGTTTTATTGTTTATAAGAAGTAAATTCGTCTCCCCTTTTCTTAGCAGGATGCCTTTTTTTGAAAAAGATGCTGTTGTTTTATTCTGATTGTATGAATCTTTTATATTGTCCTTTGGAGAATTGCACGCTACTAATAAAATGAGAAAAATCAAGGCGACAAGCCGAAAACATTTTATATTTTTAAACTTTAGCAGTATCAATTTCATACACCCCTTTTCAATTCCTTACGATCGCTTATTCATTCAAAACGGCCCATTTTTCTAAAGATGCTTTATACAATTAAACGATTCACCTTCAAGTTCTGTCACCTTGCAAAGGTATTAGAAATCTTAATCATGACAATCAATATTATATATTTTACTTAATGGCAAACTTTCGGTAAAGTTCAAATTGAACCTATATATATAATTCCTATCGAATTAATCTATGTTTATATTCCTTGTGAGGTGGATATCGTTGCAACTTCATGTATTGAACAGTCCGTTTAGTCAGGAGCAGGCAGAACTGCTTAATCAGCTGCTTCCGACTTTAACAGATCAGCAAAAAATTTGGCTTACCGGTTATTTATCAGCACAGGCAGCTTTAGCCGGATCAGAAAATACTGCCCTAGCCCCTTCTCCTTCTGCCGCAGCACCAGCGCAGCCTGTCAGCAAAGATGTGACCGTCCTTTATGGCTCACAAACAGGCAATTCTGAAGGGTTAGCAAAAAAGACAGCTCAGCATCTTGAAGAGAAAGGTTTTCAAGTGACGCTCTCTTCTATGTCAGATTTTAAACCAAATAGTCTGAAAAAAATAAACAATTTACTGATTATCGTCAGCACACATGGCGAGGGAGATCCGCCTGATAATGCCCTTTCTTTCCATGAATATGTTCACGGCAGACGTGCACCAGAGCTTGATCATTTAAGCTTTTCTGTCCTATCACTTGGTGACAGCTCTTACGAATTCTTCTGTCAAACAGGTAAAGAATTTGATGAGCGCTTAAAAGAGCTTGGCGGAACGCGTCTTTTCGATCGAGTGGACTGTGATCTTGATTATGATGAGCCGTTTTCTGAATGGCTTCAAGGGGTGGCATCATCACTTAGCGAAGGCGGAGCTGCAGCAGCCCCGCAGGAATCAGCGGAAGCAAACACTCAAACAGCTGCATCTGAATACTCAAGAACAAATCCTTTTTATGCTGAAGTGCTTGAAAATATCAACTTAAATGGCCGCGGTTCTAACAAAGAAACCCGGCATTTGGAGCTTTCTCTTGAAGGATCAGGACTTGTTTATGAGCCTGGTGACAGCCTTGGTATTTATCCAACAAATGATCCTGCGCTTGTTGATGAACTGATCACAACATGCGGATGGAATGCAGAGGAAGCCGTAACCGTTCATAAAAACGGCGACACGCTTCCTTTAAAAGAAGCACTTACCTCTCATTTTGAGATTACCGTATTGACAAAACCTCTTCTTCAAAAGATGGCGTCCTTTACAAAAAGCGAAGCCTTGCAGGCTCTTTTAGAAGAAGGAAACGAAGAAAAGCTGAAAGCATATATAGCAGGAAGAGATTTAGTAGATGCTGCTCGTGATTTCGGTCCTTTTGAAGGAACAGCGGCAGACTTCACTGCCATTTTAAGAAAAATTCCGGCTCGCCTTTATTCCATTGCAAGCAGCCTGAAAGCAAATGAAGAAGAAGTTCATTTGACGATCGGTGCTGTGAGATATGATGCTCACGGAAGAGAACGTCAAGGTGTCTGCTCAATCTTATGTGCGGAGCGCTTAGAGCCAGGTGATAAGCTGCCTGTTTATATCCAGCACAATCAAAACTTTAAGCTACCTGAAAACCCTGAAGCACCGATCATTATGGTAGGACCAGGCACAGGCATCGCCCCTTTCCGTTCCTTTATGCAGGAGCGCGAGGAAGTTGGTGCAGACGGAAAGTCATGGTTGTTCTTCGGTGATCAGCACTTTGTGACGGATTTCTTATATCAAACCGAATGGCAAAAGTGGTTAAAAGATGGTGTGTTAACGAAAATGGATGTGGCTTTTTCAAGAGATTCAGAGGAAAAAGTATATGTCCAGCATCAAATGAAGAAACAAAGTAAAGAATTATTCGAATGGCTGGAGCAAGGTGCCTATGTATATGTCTGCGGAGATGAAAAACATATGGCGCATGATGTTCATAATACCCTTCTATCAATCATCCAAGAAGAAGGTGCGATGAGCAAAGAGAAAGCTGAAAGCTATCTAGCCAACTTGCAGCAGCAAAAACGCTATCAGCGTGACGTATATTGATTGAATGCTTGAAAGAAAGGAGCTTTTACTTACATGGTGAAGACAGCATTAACAGCGCCGGAAGGACCTCCGAGCGACGTAGAGGAAATCAAAGAAAAAAGTGATTATTTACGGGGTACTTTAAAAGAAGTGATGCTCGATCCGATTTCAGCGGGTATTCCTGATGATGATAACCGTCTGATGAAGCATCACGGCAGTTATTTACAGGATGATCGTGACCTGAGAAATGAACGGCAAAAACAAAAGCTTGAGCCTGCCTATCAATTTATGCTGCGCGTCCGCCTGCCTGGCGGAATCGCTACATCCAAACAGTGGCTTGTGATGGATGAGCTTGCTCATAAATATGGAAACGGTACGTTAAAGCTGACAACTCGTGAAACCTTTCAGCTTCACGGTATTTTAAAATGGAACATGAAAAAGACCATTCAAGACATTCATTCCACTATGCTTGATACGATCGCTGCTTGCGGCGATGTGAACCGTAATGTCATGTGTACATCAAACCCCTATCAATCAGAAGTGCACCATGATGTATACGAGCTCGCCAAAAAATTAAGTGATGACCTGCTTCCGCAAACAAGAGCGTACCATGAAATTTGGCTTGATGAGGAAAAGGTAGCAGCAACGCCTGATACAGAGGTTGAGCCGATGTATGGTCCACTTTATTTGCCAAGAAAATTCAAGATTGGTGTGGCGGTCCCTCCTGCTAACGATATTGATGTATTTTCGCAGGATTTAGGCTTCATTGCGATTATTGAAAATGATCAATTAGTCGGTTTTAATGTCGCGATTGGCGGTGGAATGGGCATGACTCATGGTGATACAGCGACCTATCCTCAGCTTGCAAAAGTAATTGGCTTTTGTACACCGGAACAAGTTGTAGAGATTGCCAAACAAGTGATCACCATCCAGCGGGACTACGGAAACCGTTCGGTGAGAAAAAATGCCCGCTTTAAATATACAGTGGACCGCCTCGGTCTTGAGAATGTAAAAGAAGAGCTTGAGCGCCGCCTTGGATTTACCCTATTAGACGCAAGAGATTATCACTTCGATCATAACGGTGACCGCTATGGCTGGGTAAAAGGCATTAATGGCAGATGGCATTATACGATGTTTGTAGAAGGCGGACGTATCACGGATTACGATGATTATCCGCTGATGACAGGCATTCGTGAAATCGCAAAGATTCATACAGGTGACTTCCGCTTAACAGCGAATCAAAATTTGATCATTGGAAACGTCACATCTCATAAAAAGAAACAAATCGAGCAGCTCATTCAGGAGTTTGGTTTGTCAGATGGACAACAGCACTCTGCACTGCGCCGCAGTTCAATGGCCTGTGTTGCTCTTCCGACATGCGGCTTAGCGATGGCAGAGGCAGAACGCTACCTCCCGCGCTTAATTGACAAAATTGAAGAGATTGTCGAAGAAAATGGCTTAAGTGATAAAGAAATCACGATTCGTATGACTGGATGTCCAAATGGATGCGCCCGTCATGCGCTTGGTGAAATTGGTTTTATCGGGAAATCACCTGGTAAATACAACATGTATCTTGGCGCTGCGTTTGATGGCAGCAGATTAAGTAAACTGTACCGAGAAAATGTAGGAGAAGAAGACATTTTAAATGAGCTTGGCACTCTACTCCCCCGCTATGCAAAAGAACGCAAGGAGCATGAACATTTCGGTGATTTTGTGATTCGGGCAGGTATTGTAAAAGAAACAACAGATGGCACGAATTTTCATGTGCAATAAAAAAGACAGGACGCTCTCCTGTCTTTTTTTATGGACTTTGTTTTCTTTTCAAGTATTCGCAAATGCTGTTATACACATCAGGATTATCTAGAGACGAAAGATCTGGTGAAGGCTGCTGTTCATAAGCTCCTTTTAATAAACGCCGGACGATTTTTCCGTTTCTAGTTTTCGGTAAAGCTGAAATGAGATGAATTTCCTTTGGTGTGAGCGCTTTTCCCGCATATGAACCTACATGTATTTTGAGCTCTTGAATGAGTGCTGCTTCTTCAAAAGTCTGTGAACTGGCCACAATGAAACAAACTAGTGCTTCTCCCTTCACCTCATCCTTTACTCCAATCACAGCAGCCTCATGTACGGCTGGATGCCCGACAAGAATGGATTCAATTTCAGCTGGACCAATGCGTTTACCTGCTGTATTAATGACATCATCCGATCTGCCCGTGATATGGAATGCGCCATCCTCTGATTGCATCACCCAATCACCGTGTGTCCATACCCCATCAAATCGTTTAAAATAGGTGTCTTCATATCGCTCCGGATCTTTCCAAAACCCACATGTCATGCCGACCCACGGCTTTTTCACAACAAGCTCCCCTACCTCATTCAGAACGCTCTCTCCTGCCTCATTATACACATCTGCCGCCATTCCTAAGATGGCCGCATTAAAAAGGATCGGTTTGATTAGACGAAGCAGCGTACTTCCTACAATACCGCCAGAAACCTCTGTTCCCCCTGAGTAATTTAAGATTGGAATGTGCTTTTGACCAATGGTGTCAAAAAGCCATTGCCATGGTGCTTCATTCCACGGTTCACCTGTAGATATGATGGCTTTCACATGCGGCAGCTCAATGTCTGAAAGGTTTTGCTGCATCGCAGAACGAACAAAAGTAGGTGAAAGTCCAAAATGGGTGACTTTTTGCTCGTGGATGAATGACCAAAGGTGCTGTTCATCTGGATAATCGGGGGCGCCATCATATAAAACAATTGTAGCTCCATTGATCAAGCCGCCAAAGACGAGAAAGGGCCCCATCATCCATCCCATGTCTGTGAGCCAAAACAAACGGTCTCCTTTTGCAACGTCCATACAAAGACCGGCATCAAAAGCCGCTTTTACAGGAAAGCCTGCGTGTGTATGGACAGCCCCTTTTGGTGTACCGGTTGTTCCAGACGTGTATAAGATCATAAGGGGATCTTCATTTGAAAGATAAGTTGTTTTACTCAGTGGTTCCTCTTTTAACAAATCGTTTAGCTCAATATCCTCTTTATATCCAGTAGAAGAGGAAGCATGTACAATGACTGTTTGGACAGTCTTGGTTTTGTCGATCGCTTCTGCCGCACATTCACGCATGTTGATTGTCTTTCCCCGGCGCGTCACGCTTGAGCCTGTGACGACAATGGTTGCACCTGATGCACGAATACGTACGGCAAGAGGCTCGCTTCCATAGCCAGAAAAAACCGGGCTAAAGATGACACCAATCTTTGCAAAGGCAAGCATGACAGCAGCCGTTTCCGGAAGCATCGGCATATAAATGACCGCTACATCCCCTTTTTGTATTCCCTTCTTCAAAAAACCAGCAGCGAGACGATTGACCTTTTCTTGAAGTTCGAGGAACGACCATCTTCTCTCTTCTCCCGCTTCATTTCTCCACATCACAGCTGGTTGATGCTGGGTTTCTTCATTCTCTGCCCATTTGTCAACAGCCGTTTCGACCACGTTGAGCCGGCCGCCTTTATACCAATTGGGCCACATGAATGAATCTTGGCCTAATGCGGCTTCATACCGCTTCTTCCACACGATGCCGACCGCCTTTTCGGCTTCTCTCCAAAACCAATCGGTCCGCTCGATACTAGCTTGATAGAACGCATCATAAGTAGAAAAACCAAGTGAATGCATCCATTTGTAAAGGCGTGTTTGTTTCATCATCTGTTCTTCGGGTATCCACGCTGGTTTTAGGTTCATCATGAGGCCGCCCCCTTTAGACCGGATAAACCGGGTGTTTTCGTCTTGTAAATGTCATCTCTTTAGAGGTATAAGCTTGTAATCTATGACAAAGCTCATCTCGCAAATGGTCAAATGGGATGACACCATCGACAATCATTTCAGAGGCAAGCTCATATATATTCATATCTTCCTGGTATTCCTTGCGTTTCTCTTGAATAAATGCTGCTCTTTCCTCAGCAGGCAGTTCGGCAATTTTATTCGCATAGACAGCATTTACAGCGGCTTCTGGCCCCATGACAGCAATTTGTGCTGATGGAAGTGCGAGACAGCAGTCCGGTTCAAAGGCCGGTCCCGCCATTGCATATAAACCTGCACCATATGCTTTACGAACAATGACGGATATTTTCGGAACGGTTGCCTCTGACATGGCGGAAATCATTTTCGCCCCGTGCCTGATAATGCCTGCTTGTTCCACTTTTGTTCCGATCATAAACCCCGGTATATCGGCAAGGAAAAGGAGTGGAATATGAAAGGCGTCACATAGCTGAATAAACTTAGCGGCTTTGTCGGCTGAGTCATGGAATAAAACGCCGCCTTTTACCCTCGGCTGGTTGGCAATAAGACCGACAGGCTGACCATTCATGCGGCCAAAGCCTGTGATCAATTCTGCGGCAAACAGTTTTTTGATTTCAAAAAATGATCCTTCATCAATGAGTAAATCAATGAGCTGATACATATCAAAAGGGGTATTCTGCCCTTTAGGGATGAGGTCTTGGATGGTGATCTCTGATGGTTTAGGTGCTTTTGCGGCTGCCCGTTTTGGTTTTTCTGTATAGTTGGCAGGCATGTAAGTTAAATAAGTGCGGGCGATTTGAATGGCTTCTTCCTCTGTTTTTGCTAAAATATCGCCGCATCCAGAAATGCTGCAATGCATTTTTGCTCCGCCCATTTCTTCAAGGGATACTTTCTCTCCAATCACCATTTCGGCCATTCGCGGTGAGCCTAAGTACATTGAGGCATTCCCTTCGACCATGACGACGATGTCACAAAAAGCAGGAATGTAAGCACCTCCGGCTGCCGAAGGACCAAATAGTAAACAAATTTGCGGAATACGTCCAGACAGCTTCACTTGGTTATAAAAAATGCGGCCTGCACCCCTTCTGCCTGGAAACATGGCGATTTGATCGGTGATTCTAGCACCCGCAGAGTCAACTAAATACAGCATTGGGCAGTTGAGCTTTTCGGCTGTTTCCTGGATTCTAATGATTTTTTCTACCGTTTTGACGCCCCATGATCCTGCCTTGACGGTAGAATCATTTGCCATAACGCAAACAGTCTGCCCATTCATCCGCCCTGTCCCTGTGACAACACCATCTGCTGGTAAATGTTCATTTTGACACTCGGCAAACATGGCATCCTCAATGAAAGAATCCTCATCTAATAACAACTGGAGGCGGTCACGGACAAACAATTTTCCTTTTTCTTTGTTTTTTTGATGGTATCGGTCTGCCCCGCCTTTCAGAATCTGCTGTTTTTTTAGTTCATATCCTTCGATCATACCCATTCCCCTTTCTTGCTACCTGCCTCTGTATTGAGGCGTTCGTTTTTCTTGGAAGGCTTGAAGACCTTCCGTTCGATCTTCTGTCTCAATGAGCCGTAGATAGGCTTCGTATTCCTTTGTCAAACCTGTATGCAAATCGTGATCAAGGCTTGATTGAATCGCTTGTTTCGCTTCTTTTAAGGCAAGCGGGCCATTTTTGATGATTTGTTTTGCAAGAGAGATGGCATCGTTCATGAGGGAATCTGCTACAGAGATATGCTCAATCAGCCCAATTTGAATGGCTTCTTCTGCTTGTAATGATGCGCCTGTGAAAATAAGTTCTTTTGCTTTACCGAGTCCAATGAGGCGCGGAAGGCGCTGCGTCCCTCCGGCTCCTGGTATGATAGCTAGTCCTGTTTCTGGCAGGCCGAGTCTTGCTCCGGCTCGTGAAATGCGGAGATCACAAGCGAGCGCGAGCTCAAGTCCTCCGCCCAGTGCGTGTCCATTTATCACTGCAATGACAGGTACAGGAATAGATTCAATCTCGATAAAAGTTTGCTGAATCGAAAGAACAGCGCCTTTTGCTTCTGCTTCTGTCATCAATCGTCTTTCTTTTAAATCTGCTCCAGCACAAAAGACTTTTGAACCGGCTCCTGTAATGAGAAGACAGCGAATGCTTTCATCGTGTTTGATTTCTTGAATGATTTGATTGATCTCCTCCAGCATTGGAGCAGATAGGGAATTCGCTTGTTCTGGCCTGTTTAAGGTCATGATGCCGATCTGTTCATCTTGTATCGAAAAATGGACCAATGATGTCATGTTATTCATCCTTTATGAAGTAGTCTGAGAGTGAAAAGCACGTAAACAGTGACTAGGCAGGGTTCGATCTACTTTCGCTTCAATCCATTCTGCCGCTTTAATTAATGCAGGAAGGTGAATATTTGTCTCAATTCCTAGTTTTTGAAGCATATGCACCACATCTTCTGTCGCCACATTTCCGCTGGAACCAGGTGCATAGGGACATCCGCCAAGCCCGCCGCTGGAGGAGTCAAATATGGTGATCCCAGCTTTTAATGCCGTATAAATATTCGCAAGAGCCATCCCCTTCGTATCATGAAAATGAAGAGCGATTTTATCAGCAGGAAAACGTTCGAGTAAAATGTCTAAGCGCCTTTCTACTTGAAGCGGATGGGCTTCACCGATGGTGTCACCGAGAGATATTTCATCAATGCCATAAGAAAGCAAAATATCCGTTAACCGGAGGACTTGATCCATTGGCACTTGTTTTTCATATGGGCAGCCAAACACGGTGGAAATATACGCGCGCGTGTTTTTTCCTGCTGCTTTTAAATCAGCTGTCATTTGTTTGATAACAGGAAGTGTTTCGTGGATGGATTGATTCATATTTTTCTTGTTATGTGTTTCACTCGAAGAGATGAACATAGCGCCAGTGTCAAGATTGGCTTCAAAAAAATGAGCTAAGCCTTTTTCATTGGGAATGAGTGCTGCATAGGTGATGTCGTCTTTTTTGTTAAAGGATTGGGTGAGTTCTTTGGCATCTTTTAAGGCTGGAACCCATTTAGGATGAACAAATGATGTGACTTCAATATAAGGGAGCTGGGCTGCTGCGAGCAGATCAATCCACGTTCGCTTCTCGCCTGTGTCAAGCCAGACTGATTCATTTTGCAGTCCGTCCCGCGGGCCGACCTCCCTGATAAGCACACTCTTTGGTAATGCCATCTGGCTCCCTCCTATTCTGATAGTTCTAAAAGAACCTCTCCTTCATCGACAAACTCTCCCTCTGCCTTATACACTTTACTGATGATCCCGCCCTCTTCAGCAACGATCGGAATCTCCATTTTCATTGATTCTAAGATGGCAACCTCCTGTCCTTTTTGCACTTCATCCCCTTGTTTCACAAGAAGCTTCCACAAGTTTCCGGCCATTTGAATTGTGACAGTTTTCATGAACGGTTTTCCTCCCTTTTTTTCATGAGAAAATCGGTGGTGATGCTGCCTTGTAAGAAAGCAGAAGATCCGGCCATTTCCCTTAAAAGCGGTAAGTTGGTTTTGATCCCTTCTATTTCATATGCTTGTAATGCCCCTTTTAATCGTTCTATTGCAAGTTTTCGTGTATCACCGTAAACGATCATTTTCGCAATCATAGGATCGTAAAAAGGGGTAATGATGCTTCCATTTGTCACGCTTGACTCATGACGGATATACGGAGCTTCAGGTGTGGAAAGCTGAGTGATCGTTCCTGGTGATGGATAAAAGGTGACGGGATCTTCCGCATAAATTCTAACCTCGATGGCATGGCCGATTTGATGAATATCCTCCTGATTAAAGGAAAGCGGCTCACATGCAGCGATTTTCAGCTGTTCCTCGACAAGGTCAATGCCTGTAATTTCTTCTGTGACAGGGTGCTCTACTTGTAATCTTGTGTTCATTTCTAGGAAATAAAATTGTTGATGCTGATCGACTAAACATTCAATCGTTCCTGCATTTTCATACCCAATCGCTTTGGCTGCTTTGACGGCCATCTCCCCCATCTGATGTCTCACCGATTCATCGAGACAGACGGCTGGTGCTTCTTCAATGATTTTTTGATGTCTTCGCTGGAGTGAACAGTCGCGCTCAAATAAGTGAACCCCATGGCCGAAGGAATCAAAAAGGACCTGAATTTCAATGTGCCGAGCGTTTTCAATGACCTTTTCCATATACAGCGTCCCATCGTTGAAAAAGCTTTGCGCTCTTTTTTGATTCCCTTCAAAAGCCCTGTACAGCTCCTCGTCATTTTGCACGAGCTGCATGCCAATTCCTCCGCCCCCGCTTGATGCCTTGAGCATGATCGGATAACCGAGTGACTGCGCTTGACTGACCCCTTCTTCTGCATCATGCAGCGGAGCTGAAACGCCTGGTACAATGGGGATACCTGCTTGAGCCATCGTTTTTCTTGCTTCAATTTTATTCCCCATTCGCTGAATGACTTGTGCGGATGGGCCAATAAAGGCGATTCCTTCGCTGCGGCAGCGTTCTGCAAAGGCTGCATTTTCTGATAAGAGGCCATATCCTGGGTGGATAGCATCTGTATTTGTCTGTTTGGCTACACGAATGATGGCTTCCATGTTTAAATAGCTTTCAGATACTTTCGCGCCTCCAATCGGATAGGCGCTGTCTGCTTCTTGCACATGAAGTGCATGCTGATCTGCTTCTGAATAAACGGCGACGGTGTGGATTCCGAGCCTTTTACACGTTCGAATAATTCGCCGGGCAATTTCGCCTCGATTTGCAATCAGTACTTTTAGAAACATCACTGCCTTCACTCCTTTATTAGATCAAGCGCCTGCTTTTTCAGACGAAATTTTTGAATCTTCCCTGATGCGGTCATTGGATACTCGTCAGTGATGAAAAAATATTTAGGAATTTTGTAGCGAGCCATTTGCGACTGACAATAGCTGGTGAGTGTCTCAATTGTCACCGTCCTACCTTGTTTAAGCCGAATGAATGCGGCGGCTTCTTCTCCATACGTCTCGTCAGGTATACCAACGACCTGTGCATCAAGAATATCCGGATGAGTATAAAGAACATCCTCAATTTCTTTTGGATAAACATTCTCCCCGCCTCTAATGATCATATCTTTCAGCCGTCCTGTGATTTTCACATAGCCGTCCTCATCCATCTCTGCTAAATCACCCGTATGAAGCCAGCCGTCCTGATCAATCACTTCATTTGTGGCTTCTTCATTTTTATAGTAGCCTTTCATCACATGATAGCCTCTTGTACACAGCTCTCCTTGTTCTCCTCTTGGTACTTCCTCCGGCGTGCCTGGAACGGTGATTTTCACTTCAATGTGAGGAAGTGCCCGGCCGACCGTTTGAACCCGCCTTTCAAATGAATCATCCGTTCTTGTTTGGGTAATGACAGGAGAGCTTTCGGTCTGGCCGTAAGCAATCGTGAGCTCCTTCAGTCCCATTTGTTCAATGACGGCTTTCATCACATGGGATGGGCAAAGAGATCCTGCCATAATGCCCGTTCGTAATGTGGACAGATCGTATTGGTGAAAATTCGGATGGTCGAGCTCTGCAATGAACATTGTCGGGACGCCGTGAAGGACGGTGCACTTCTCTTTTTCTACGGTTTGAAGAACTCGCTCTGGGTGGAAGGATTCAATTGGAATGATCGTTCCTCCTTTTGTGAGACATGCAAGCACGCCAAGGACGGATCCAAAGCAATGAAAGAAAGGAACAGGGATACACATTCGGTCCTTTTGGGTGAGCTTCATACAATCTGCGATTTGGCTGGCATTGCAGACAATGTTTGTATGGCTGAGCATGACTCCTTTTGGATAGCCGGTTGTGCCTGAGGTATATTGCATATTAATGACGTCATCCGGTGCAAGCTCATCCATTCGTTTCTCCCACTCATGATCCTCTGTTCTTTTGGCAGCTGCTTGAATACTGTTCCAGCTGCGCATGCCCTTTGGCGTGTGCTCACCTATATAGACGACACTTTTTAAATAAGGAAAAGATGAGGATGTGATCTCTCCTTGATGAGCGTTTTGAAGCTCCGGTATGAGTTCTTCAAGCATTTTGACATAGGATGTCTCTTTAAACCCGTCTACGATAAACAGCATGCTGCTATCAGAGTGCTTGAGTAAATAAGCGAGTTCTTGTGATTGAAAGTTTGTATTCACGGTGACAAGAACGGCTCCAATCGACGCGCAGGCGAATTGCAGCATGAGCCATTCGGGTACATTGGGCGCCATGATGGCGATATGATCCCCTTTTTGAACCCCTAATGCCATAAGACCTTTCCCGGTTTCCTTGACTTCTCGATAAAACGCTTCATATGAATAACGTAAAGAACGTTCTGGATACACAATGGCTTCATGTCCTGGATGCTGATCCTTTTTCTCTTTTAATAACGAGCCGATTGTCTGTGGATGAATCGACATCATGGCTTTCCTCCTCCATTGATGGTAAGCGTTTTCATTATCGGATTACGCTAACAGTTGTCTTGCGATGACTAGACGCTGAATTTCAGAGGTCCCTTCTCCAATTTCCATTAGCTTGGCATCTCTCACAAGCCGTTCTACACCACATTCTTTCATGTAGCCTGTTCCCCCGTGAATTTGAACAGCATCAAGACTTGCTTTTGTCGCCATTTCAGAAGCGAAGAGTTTGGCATAGGCAGCTTCTTTTGTAAACGGCTTGCCGTGATCTTTCAGCCAAGCGGCTTTCCACACCATTTGTCTAGCGAGCTCTATTTGCATCGCCATATCTGCCAGCTTAAACTGAATCGCTTGGAAGGAAGAAAGGGTCTGCCCAAATTGCTTTCTTTCTTTTGCATGCGAGAGCGAAGCATCTAGTGCAGCTTGTGCGATGCCAACTGATAACGCAGCAATTGAAATGCGCCCCCCGTCTAATGTATATAAAAATTGCTTAAAGCCTTTCGTTGGGTCTCCTAAAATATTCTGGGCTGGTACACGTACACCGTCTAAAATGATTTCTGCTGTATCTGAACCGCGCACGCCCATTTTGTCATATGGATTTGTAATGGTCAGCCCTTTTTGCCCTTTCTCCACAATGAAGGCGGAGATGATCGGGCGGCCGTTTTCATCTTGATCCGAGACAGCAGTGACGATAATGGTTCTGGCAAAATTGGCGTTTGTGATCCAACACTTTTCCCCGCTAATGACATACTCTTGTCCGTCTTTGACTGCTTTTGTTTTCGTTCCTTTTGCATCTGACCCTGCATTTGGTTCTGTTAATCCGAAGGAACCAAGTGCTGTTCCAGAAGCCAGCGGGACAAGGTGGTCCATCTTTTGTTCCTCTGTACCGAAATAATAAAGCGGGCTTGCGCCTAAGGAGACGGCTGCGGCATAGCTAAGACCTGTACTACCGCACTGTTTTCCGATTTCTTCTACAGCGAGTGCATATGATATCGTATCTCCTCCTGAGCCGCCGTATTTCTCTGGAAAGGGGATGCCCATAAAGCCGAGCTCTCCCATTTTTTGAAACGTTTTGGCTGGGAATACGGCCTGTTCATCAATGGTTTGAGCGATTGGTGCAATTTCTGCTTTGGCGAAATCTTTGACCATCTGGCGGATCATTTGTTGTTCTTTCGTTAATTCAAAATCCATCTTGCTTCCCCCTTTAGCTCTTTTCTATCATATTTATTAATCAAGCAGCTGCTTCATGCCAAGCTTGATTGAATTCAGAAAATTAAAACAAGAATAATAGAAAAAAAGCATGAACGAAGAAAATCTCACTCATGCTTTTTCTGTTATTTCACTATTTTTGTAGAAGGCTTGCTTTCGTGATGAAGACGATTAAGAGCCGTAATCTTGTAAGTATCCATTTTCTTTTGATTGACTGGGAGGTCTTTAATCGTTGTTATGGCGCCTTTTTCTTTTCTAACCGTTTGCAGCAATTCATACGTTCCTTTATTTGTTAATCGATAGACCGCATAATAGGATACGGTAGAATGCGGATCATTTTTGATTTGTAAAGCCGCACCATCCGATGTCTTTTTCACAGATTGAATGATTGGTTTTTTAGGTGCTTTCTGATGAAGCCAAGGCATTTCTGGAATGAGAGCTGGTTTGCTGTATGACTCTTCTATCAATCGATCCTTTACATTCAAAGGGTTGCGATTGAGATCCTTCAGGCTGAAATGCATGCTTCCCTGCACAAGCTGTGACTGCCTGTTCAGCTCAATCTGCCTAAAATATTCTTCCGGGTCAGACCAAGCAGGGTCACTGTTTTGATTAATTTTATATGCCGCCTGCCCAATGTACAGGTGAACCGGCTCCCCTTTCACCTCATTTGACCACCATTTCGTCAGCACATCATAAGCGGCAGCTTGAAAGCCGATGCTCCAGTAAATTTGCGGAGTAACATAATCAATATCATGCTGCTGAATCCACTCTCTTGTATCAGCATACAAATCATCGTAGTTGGTCATTCCTGCAGTGGTGTTTGAACCAGTCGGGTCATCTTTTATGTTGCGCCATACCCCGAATGGACTAATACCAAATTTCACATACGGTTTTTCTTTCTTAATGGTGTTATTGATTTTCTTCACCAGCTGATTCACATTATCTCTTCGCCAATCTTCTATATGTGTAAATGCTTTTTTTCCATATGTTTCATACGTTTCTTGATCTGGAAATGGTACACCGGCTATTTTATATGGATAAAAATAATCATCCATATGCACTGCATCAATATCGTAGTTTTTCACAACTTCTTCTATACCGCCGATAATGAAGTCCTGAGTTTCAGAAATACCAGGATTGTAATAAAGCTGATTACCATACGCAATCGTCCAATCAGGATGCTGTCTTGCAGGGTGATCGACAGACAAACGGCTGAGATCAGTATGATTCATTGTGATTCGGTAAGGGTTAAACCAAGCGTGAAATTCAAGGCCACGTTTATGAGCTTCTTCGATCATAAACTCAAGCGGATCGTACCCCGGATCTTTCCCTTGTGTTCCAGTCAAATATTCTGACCACGGCCCGTATGCTGAAGGATAAAAGGCATCTGCTGTTGGTTTAATTTGCATAATGACGGCATTCATATTCATCGCTTTGATTTCGTCTAACAAACGAATAAACTCTTGCTTCTGCTCTGCTACGGGCAGCCCCTTCTTTGAGGGCCAATCTAAGTTATAAACCGATGCAATCCATACCGCGCGCATCTCTCTTGTGCTCTCAAGCTTCCCTTTTGGCACTGCACGAGCTGCTAGACTGCTAGAAGGAATCAATAAAAATACAAACATCAACATCAGTGTTAAAACTGTCATACTGATCTTTTTCAGCATGTTTTGCATCACCTCATCTTAAGTTTATTCCGCTTTTTGTGATGGAATGCCAGCAGATGGTGTAAGCAGAATGTTTTTCATTTCATTGAGCTGAGCTTCAGGGACTTTGCAGGCTTCAATTAAATACCGCTCTGCACTCCCGTATGTCTCCAGCATTTCGTGCAGCACATCTTCAAGATAATCTTGCTGCACACCGACAAGCGGCTGAATTTGTTCTTTTGACACCCGGTATAAACTCATCAATCGGACAAATCGTTCCTGTCTTCTGACGAGCATTTGCACGCCTTCATTGGAACGCATGTATTCACTTAAAACGACAGCCAGCGGTACACCTGCCACCAACTGAATCAGGGCAGATAAAAAACCTGTACGGTCCTTGCCACTCGTGCAGTGAAGCATCAGCGGGTAATGGCTTTGATCTGAAAGCAGTGTGAACAGCTGACGAATCTCTTCTTTACGCTCTGTCAGCATGCTTTGATATAACTCTTTCATGATCGGTGTAAATGAGAGAGACTTCCCTTCTGTTACCAGCATACGAAACATGGTCCATTTACTTGGCATCTTACTGTCAGGCTGCATCGGAATATGGACGATTTTGTCGTGTTCCTTGATCTTTGGCGGATGTGATTTACGTTCTGAGGCTGTACGGAGGTCACAAACGGTTTGAATTCCGAGTGCTGAGAATATCTCAATGTCTTGTTTCGACAAACGGGATAAGTCTGCGGATCGATAAATCATTCTCTGTTTGATCACCATCCCATCTGTTGTTTGAAGCCCCCCTACTTCTCTAAAATTCGCAAGCTTTGAAAATGGGTTGTTTGATTGATTCATAGAAGTGAAAGTTCCTTTCTGGTTTCTTTCTTTTTTCTATCATACGCTTTTATATCAAAGGAGAAAAGAGAATCAATTGACCTAATCCATGTAAGAGAATTTATTGGTATAATGGATAAAGGACATTCGGATTGATTGGAGATATGAAGTATGATAAAAACAAAACGGATTCAGCAAATCAAAGAGTATGTGTTTGACCGGGAATCTGCCTCACTTGATGAGCTTGTGGCGCATTTTGGTGTCTCCAAAAACACGATACGCCGAGATGTACAGGCGTTGGTCGAGTCCGGCGTGCTAAAAAAAGTGTATGGCGGAGTGGCTGTGAACCACTCAACGTTAGTGGTGTATCAGGAGCGAAAGATCCGTCAGCTCAGTAAAAAGCAATTGATCGGTCAGACGGCTGCCGCTTTTGTGGAAAACGGGGATATGATTTTTATTGATTCTGGTACGACAACGCTTGAGATGCTCCCCTATTTGACGGAGAAACAGGTGACCATTGTGACCAATAATGTGGATTTCATTACACAGGCGATGCCTTATGAAAATCTCACCATCTTTTCCACTGGCGGGATGCTTGAAAGAAAAACGAATTCTTTCGTTGGTTATCAAAGTGTTGAGCGCTTAAAAGCTTACAATGTCAATAAAGCCTTTATCGCATCAACTGGTTTATCCATTGATCACGGCGTCACGAATTCGTCTCCGCTTGAAACCGATATTAAAAAGACGCTTGTTCAAAAAAGTGCCAAAACCTTTTTATTAGTGGATGATAGCAAATTCGATCATTACGCCTTGACCACGTTTTGTGATTTGCACGAGATTAATATCGTCGTGACCAATCAGGAGCCAAATGAAGATTATCTTCAATATGGAAAAGAGCATGATGTACGGTTTGTCACACCTTCATCAAATGAATAGATGGACAAAAAAACGGCTCAGGAATTTGAGCCGTTTTTTGATTCATTGATTTCAAGCTGTATGATCATATGGAATAAAAATCGATACACGGCCGAGATGACGTCAATGAAAGCCGTATCTTCGTGGATATCCTCAAGCTCAAGAAGCTGCAAATTCACATCAAATAAGCCATCTTGTCCATTAAATTGAAGCTGAGCACCATTTAATGGCGATAGCATGTCCTTTAGAATATTCGTGTCTTTTTTAGGACGTTTTAAACCGAATAGGACGGTATACGTTTGAAACACTTCATCCCATTCAATGGCCAAGCCATCCACTTTCACAACATCAAACCACTTGGATTCGATATAAATGAATTCTTTTTGATGTTTTTTCACATATGTAAGCGGTGTGTTTAGAAATGAGGCGTTTTCTGTTTGAATCATGTTCTCTGATTCCTTGTCTACACGCTCTATATATACATCGCCAAAACGGGCTTCTTCTTTTATTCTCGCCCCTTCTAATGTCCAATTGCGGCGCGCCGCTTCATCATATTCAAAGTCGGTCAGCGCCTGTCCTTCTTTCAGTAAGTCTTGTAAGCGATTTTGCAGTGACATGGCTATGTCTCCTTTCTTCTCCTTCATGTGTGTTTATTATTTTAGCATAACTCATGAAAAGAAAGATATGTCCCAGCATATGATGGTATGATAGTGTCAAAAGAAACATCTCGGAGGGGTACGTTTTGCTCACAATGACACTGGCAGAAAAAATCGTAGATGAGGTTAAAAAGGTGCTGACTGAGGAAATCATCATCGCACAAACAAACGGCACCATCATTGCAGCAACAGATCCAGCGCGCGTTGGACAATTTCATGAAGGAGCGTATCTGACATCTTTTGAAGGACAGAAACGAATTCTCACAAAGGATGACCAGCAGCACATGAAAGGCGTCAAAGCTGGCATCAATCTGCCTATTTATTTTAAGCAAGAGGTCATCGGGGTCATTGGAATGACAGGAGATCCTGTACATGTGTCTCCTTTTGGCGAAATATTAAGAAAAATGACCGAGCTGCTTATTCATGAACATGAATTTTTTCAAGAAACTGAAACGGATGAACGTCAGCTCGAAGCGTTTGTATTCGACTGGCTTCATCTGCCAGAGACAGCGATTGATCTCACTGAAAAAGCGTCGCGGCTTCAGCTTGATATCAACAAGGAGCGCGCAGTTGTCCTGATCGATTGTCAGGATGAATCGTTTATGAAGCAAAATCAATACAAAGAATTGAAGGAAACGCTGCATCTCAACAGCCAGGAGATCATCGTCCGCTGGGGGCATGGCCGCTTTTTACTCATGCTGCAAACAACAGCAGATGATCGTAAAGCCCTGCAGCAGCGCCTGTTTCACATCCATGCCTCCCTTACGGCGCGGAGCTCGCCCGGGGTTTTGATTGGAGCGGGAAAACCAGCAGCTGCTCATTTGATGAAGCAATCGTTTCAACAAGCCTTTCGAGCATTAAAAATGGCACATGCTGATACGCCGATTGTATTTGATGAAGATTTAACGCTCGAACTTTTTATGGAGGAAATAAGTCAGGAAACAAAAGAAGTGTTTCTTGATCGAACGATCGCCCCTCTTCTCCCCTATCCTGAATTAGTGAAAACATTGCGGGTACTCATGACATCAGATTGTTCATTGAAATATACCGCAGAAGCGATGCATGTCCATATCAATACACTGCATTACAGGCTAAAACGAATCCAAGATTTAACGACACTTGATCCAAAGCGCATGCAAGATGCCATGCTCCTTTATTTAGCCTTCATGCTATTAGATAATGATCCAAAAAAACGAAGCAAACAGCCCGATATTTTGTAGAATCGTCCATAGGCATGAGGCGATTCTTTTTTTATACTGAAAAGAAACGATACGTCTCATCAATAGGAGTTGAATGCGTATGTTACATTCTGAATTTTTAAATCAATTAAAAAAGATTGTTGGCGCGTCTTACATGCAGGACAGTAAAGCCGATCGGCTTGCCTATTCTTATGATGCAACACCAAATTTTCAGCATATGCCAGATGTCATCGTAAGCCCGCATACGGCTGAGGAAATCCAGCAAATTGTCCGGCTCTGCGCTTCATACAACATACCAATCGTGCCAAGAGGATCAGGAACGAACCTTTGTGCAGGCACATGTCCCACTCAAGGCGGACTTGTGCTGCTGTTTACAAGAATGAACCAATTAATAGAAATAGATGAAGAAAACCTGACAGCAACGGTGCAGCCTGGATTGATCACACAGGAACTCATTCACCAAGTAGAGGCGAAAGGCCTCTTCTATCCACCTGATCCTAGCTCTATGAAAATCTCTACATTAGGCGGAAATATTAATGAAAATTCAGGTGGTCTCCGGGGGTTAAAGTATGGAGTGACGAGAGATTATGTCCTTGGACTTGAAGTCGTTCTGCCAAACGGTGACATCATCAAAACAGGCGGCAAGCTTGCAAAGGACGTGGCCGGGTATGATATGACCCGTTTGTTCGTAGGTTCAGAAGGAACGCTCGGGATTGTCACTGAAGCCACGCTAAAGCTTTTGCCGCTTCCAGAAACAAAACAAACGATGCTTTGCTTATATGAAAGTTTAGAGGAAGCCGCCGCTTCAGTGTCGGCGATTATTGCAGAGCGTATCATCCCCGCCACATTAGAATTTATGGATCAGCCGACGCTGGAAGTCGTTGAAGACTTTGCAAAAATCGGTTTGCCGACTGACGTTCAAGCGGTGCTGTTAATCGAACAAGACGGCCATCCTGAAGCGGTTGCCCGTGATATGCAGCGCATCGCAAAAGTGTGTCAGCAGCATGGTGCAAAAGAAGTGAATATCGCACATTCTGAAGAAGAGGCAAATGCACTTTTAACAGCGAGACGATCCGCTTTATCTGCCCTCGCCCGCTTAAGCCCGACGACCATTTTAGAAGATGCCACAGTTCCCCGGTCTGAAATTGCCAGCATGGTGCGGGCGATCGAAGACATTGCGAAGCAGTACAAAGTGAAAATCTGTACATTTGGTCATGCAGGTGATGGCAATTTGCATCCTACTTGTGCAGCAGATGCAAGAAATGAAGAAGAAATGAAACGGGTGGAAGAAGCCTTTCAGGCCATTTTTGAAAAAGCAGTCTCACTTGGCGGCACCATTACGGGTGAACATGGCGTGGGTCTTATGAAATCCCCTTACTTAGAACTGAAGGTTAAAAAAGAAGGCATTGCGGCAATGAAAGCGATCAAACAAGCGCTTGACCCGGAAAATATCATGAACCCTGATAAAGTGTTCGGAAAAGCCGCAAGAAAGCGGGTGGTGGTCTCATGAGTTCTAAACAAACAGAGATTCAGCAAGCATTTCAGCAGCAAATGGACGAAAAAGAGCTGCTCAATTGCATGCGCTGCGGATTCTGCCTTCCTTCCTGCCCTACTTATATTGAATCTGGTCAACAAGAAACACACTCTCCCCGCGGCCGAATTGCTTTAATGAAGGCGGTGAGAGACGGCGTCATTGAGCCAGATGAAGATGTCGAGCATTCACTGAATCTTTGTCTTGGCTGCCGTGCATGTGAACCGGTCTGCCCTTCCGGCGTTAAATATGGACGGTTACTTGAAGATGCAAGAGACATCATTCAGCAGCACAAAAAACAATCCATTCCTGTCAAACTTGTAAGACGTGTCGTGTTTAAAGGTCTTTTTCCTTCACAAAGCCGAATGCGGAAAGCAGCAGGACTTCTTCGCTTTTATCAAACATCTGGTCTGCAAACGGCTGCCCGCAAAACTGGCATGCTGAAGGTGCTTCCACCGCATTTACGTCTGATGGAACAGGCGCTCCCAAAGGTGCCGCGTCAACGAAAAAGCCGTTTGACGGAATACAAAGCCGCCGGCCCAGCGAGAAAACGGGTCGCCTTTTTTACTGGCTGTTTAATGGACACCGTTTTTTCCAGCACAAACGAAGCGACCATCCAGCTTTTGCAGCTGGCAGGCTGTGACGTCATCGTCCCTCCTATTCAGACGTGCTGCGGAGCGCTCCATGGCCATAGCGGTGAAAAAGAACAAGCGAAACAGTTAGCAAAGCGGAATATTGAAGCATTTGAAGAGATAGATGCGGATGCCATAGTCATGAATGCAGGCGGTTGTGGCGCTTTTTTAAGTGATTATGATCATTTGCTTTGCGATAATCCGGATTTTCAAAAGCGAAGTGAAGCCTTCTCAAAGAAAATCACGGATATATCAGACATTTTAGTGGAGCTGGAATTTCACCGCCGCATGCCGCTTGCTTTGCCAGAGCAGGTCATCACCTATCAGGATTCTTGTCATTTGCGGAACGGAATGGGCGTACAGCATGCACCAAGGGTGCTGATGAAGGCCATTCAAGGTGTATCATTTAAAGAAATGAAGGATTCGGGCCGGTGCTGCGGCTCAGCTGGCATTTACAACATCTTGCAGCCAAAGATGTCGATGCAAATTTTAGATCATAAAATGACAGAAGCCACTCAAACAAAGGCCGCTGCCATCGTTACGTCTAATCCAGGCTGTCAGCTGCAAATGGCAGCAGGCATCAAACGCTCAGGGCACTCACCGAGCATGCGTGCCGTCCATCTAGCTGATTTATTATTAGAAGCCGTTCTATATGGAAAAAAAGCGTCCAGCCCATCAAGCTGAACGCTTTTTTCATGCATATCTTTAGACAATCGGTTAGATAATAGAGGCAAATCGCCGAAGGAGCTGGTCCAAATGCTGAAGAAAAACAAACAACAAAAGGACCCGAATTCAGTATTTGAAGCATTGTCACGTTCTGCTGATTTTACAAATGAGCTGTCTCGAAATGGAGACTTTCTGTATAGGATTTCCTTTTTTCGTTCATTGATTAATGGACATCTTCTACATGAACAAATTCTCCCCTCCCTCAAACAACTGCACCTGTCACCCACTCTTGAAGAGCTGAAAGAACGAATTCCCATTGAGAAGGCTGTCATCACGAGCGATCTTCAAAAAGTGCAAGAAGCCCTTCACCGGGGCAGCATTGCGATTAGACTTGAGACAGACTGGGGCAAAACGCTTCTCTTGCCGATTGAAGAAAAGAAAGGCAGACAAATAGGTCCGCCTGAAATTGAATTTGGGATTATCAGTGCACAGGAAGCATTTGTGGAGGTTTTAGATACCAATTTAAATTTGGTCAGACGGCGGCTGCCGACGCCTAACCTGAAAGTTGAGGAAAAGACGGTTGGTACGCTCTCTCAAACAAAAGTTGCCGTGTTATATATTGAAGAAATCGCCAACCCGGAAAACATCGAAACGGTTCTTCAACGAATTGAGGACGTTGATTATGATCAGATTTTAGATGCGAATTACCTCGCTCAAATGCTTTATGATGTATCCAATACGATCTTTCCGTTGTTTTTGAATACAGAAAGACCCGACCGCGTGTCTTCAGGCTTATCAGAAGGGAAAATTGCCATATTAGTGGATGGTTCGCCTCATGTCTTGCTTGCCCCAACTATTTTACTTGAGTATTTTTCCACGATGGAAGACTACAATATGTCATGGATTGCGGCTTCTTGCTTTAGGCTGTTACGCATATTTGCTGTGATATTTTCCATTTTTGCGACACCTTTATATGTCGCCGTTTTAACCTTTCATTATGAGCTGATCCCAAAGGATTTATTAGAAACCATTGTCTCCTCGCGCTATCTTGTGCCATTTCCTCCGATCATTGAGGCACTATTTTTAGAGATTTCGATTGAATTACTAAGAGAAGCAGGTTCAAGGCTCCCAGCTAAAGTCGGTCAGACGCTCGGGATTGTTGGAGGGATTGTCATTGGACAGGCTGCTGTAGCAGCAGGCTTAACGAGCAATATTTTACTCATTATTGTTGCCCTGTCTGCTCTCGCCTCATTTGTCACGCCCATATACAAAATGGGCAGTACCATTCGGCTGCTGAGATTTCCTTTTTTAGTTGCAGCACAGGTTTGGGGCGCATTAGGTATTGCTGTGATGGGATCTTTTCTGCTCACCCATTTAATGAAATTAACTTCAATTGGCCGGCCGTATTTAGAGCCTATTTTTCCAATGCGCCTTGCTGATTTAAAGGGCAGTTTGATTCGTCCTCAGCTCCGTTTTTTGAACAAAAGGCCGGAAAATTTACGTCCGCAAAATGAAACCATCCATCGCTCTAAGCCGAAGCAAGGCCGCAAGGGGAAAAATGATTTTTATGAATAAGGAAGTGAAGGCATGAGCTCTTCTTCTGTCAAAGAGAAATTTCAAGTATCCCCTTATTTTGTGTTTTTTCTCATCAATGCCAATCAAGTCGGTGTCAGCATTTTAAACTTTCAAACAAACCTTGTTCGTTCTATCAATAATGATGGATGGATCGCTATTTTGATTTCTGGCATGAGCGTCAATGTGATGATCTTTCTCATATACTTAATGTTTAAAAAGGCACCTTCGGATGAATTTGGTGAAATCGCGCAATATGTATTTGGCAAATGGATTGGGCAATTATTCAACATTCTTTATATCTTATATTTTGCTTCTTTGTCGCTGACCGTTCTTATCCATTACATGGATGTGATCCATGTATGGCTGTTTAAAGAAATTCCTGGTCTTTTGTTTGCGTCTGTACTGCTTCTGCTTGTGTATTACATTCATACTGGCGGCTTTAGAACCATTGCTGGATGGGCATTTTTTAGTGTTGTATTGACGTATTGGATGACGTTTATCTGTTTTTATGCCATGAAATATAGTCACATTCGTTTCATGTTCCCAATGTTTGATCATACATTTTCGCAAATGCTCGTGGGAGTCAAAGATGCATCCTTATCCATGTTTGGTTTTGGCACGCTGCTTGTCTATTATCCCTTTATTAAACAAGCTCAGACATCTCAAAAATTTGCTCACATGGGGGTATTATTTACGACATGCTTAAATTTGCTCACTTTTCTCGTCTCTATAGCGTATTACTCAAGTGCTCAGCTCAAATTAACAAAATGGCCGACGCTAACGTTAACGAGCATTGTGAAGCTTCCGTTTATCCAGCGCTTTGAATTTATTGAAGTGTCTCTTTGGCTGCTTCTGATCATTCCTAATATCACGATTCCATTATGGGCAGCGAGCCGAATGGCAAAAAAAATGCTTCATACGAGCCAGCGCGTCACGTACATCGGGCTCAGCATCCTCATTCTGATCATGTTTTCGTTTTTTGCCAGTGCAACTTCTTTTGAAACCTTTAATCAATGGGTGGAATTTAGCGGATTCATTCTGATCTATGGATTGATTATCTGTATGGTCATTGGACTGATGCTGAAAAAAAGGAGGGGGAAAAAACGAGCATGAAACGTTATATACTTACGGGCCTCATGTTGTGTAGTCTTTTGTTAACCAGCTGTGCAGAGCCCCGCCTTTTAGATGAATTAAATATCTCTCAGGCGGCAGGATTTGATTTATTGGAAGATGGAGAAATGAAGGGCTTCTTTGTCTTCCCTGTCTTTAAAAGTCAAGAGCAAGGAAGTTATCAAATATTAAGCGGAAAGTCAAACACCATTAGTAATATTCAATTTCTCGTGTCAGAAGAATCACCTTTTCCAGTAGTCATGGGCCAGGTGCTCGTTATTTTAGTCAGTGAAAAGTTAGCAAAAGAAGTCGGCATGATCGATTTAATGAATTATATTTATCGTGATCCTATCATTGGTTCACGCCAAGTGTTTGCGATTGTAGGCGGAGAAGTTGAAGAGTTATTATACACAAAAATGAATCAAACGAACTTAAATATAGGTGTATATCTCTCTGACATGTTGGCCCAAAATATGCGAAATGGCAATGAACCTGTCACCAATCAGCATATTTTTATGAATCAGATGCTGGCAAAAGGGGTCGATGCATACCTCCCTTACATCAAAAAAACAAGCAGTGCTATAAAGGTCTCGGGTGTCGCTCTTTTTGATCAAGAAAAAATGGTGGGGCATATTCCGGCGGAAGAAACGTTTACGTTTAAAGCCATGATTGAAAACCATAAAAACGGCATTTATGAATTTCGTTTTCATGATAAGTGGAAGACTCATGTTGTGATTGAAAATATCAAATCACGGGTGTCTTATCATATAAAACCAACTGAAAACCTCACTAAAAAACCCCATATCACGATTGATATCAAGCTGAAAGGCGAATTAAAAGAATTCATGAAGTCCAAAAAAATTGATAAACCATCTATATTGGACCATGTTGAAAAAGAAGTAGAAAAACGTGTCGCTCAGCAAGGACAAGACCTTGTTCAATCCTTTAAAAAGCAAAACATAGATCCGCTTGGGCTGGGCCTGAGGTATAGATCAAAAGACAAAGCAGTAACACCAGAAAAGTGGAAAAGCATTTATCCTGATGCAGATGTACAAGTTAAATGCCACATGAAGATTGTTCAAACCGGAGTCAGCCAATAAAAAGGCTTATTCAAATATGTCTTGCTTGTTCTCCAAGATGTTGGACACTTTCATTTTCACTCGTGGAACCGGATCTTTTTGATGAACATCATGTGAAATCTTTTCTACTTCATTTTTATCAGTTCTAAGAATTTTAGGTGAAAATTTTTCCACAAGAGGCGGTCTATTCCCTTTTGCACAGTTTGCCATTGTATCTAGTGCAATGAAGCAGAAAGGTCTTCCTTTGTTTAGCCAAGATTTCATTCTCTCCCAGGTTGGGCAGCTGACGGCTGCCAGCCTTTCCCACTGATCGTGAAAATGGGTGCAATTTGACTCCATCCAATCCAAAATTTTGTGAGAACGGAAACGATGCAGGCAAATAAAAGCCTCTAACGGCAATTCTTTTTCACTGATCGATTTCAATTTTTCTAATATATGGTGTAATCCCTCATCTCCTGGCAAACTGCTGGCTGCTGCCCACGAAAGTGGGTAAAGGAATTCTTCGTCCTCGTAATCCAAAAGTTCCCTGACCCATTCAGCGGCAAATGTATCTAGAACATCAGCCGTGATCTCTAACATTCACTTCGGCATGCTCCGTTTCATGAAACCTACTTTGAATAGAATGCAAGATTTTTGCTGATCGTGCTGTTTCAAAACATCGATGACATCATCCTCAAGAAACCATCTAGTGATTGAAAAGTCTAATATAGACACCAAATCATGCCTAACGGCTTTTAATGTTGGAACTTTCTCGCTTTTGGTGATGACGACATTCTCCTCTAATTGAAAAGCCTGTCCGTCCTCTCCATAAAAATCATCGCGGGAGTAAAAATTGTTTAGGAGAATGGAGAACAGCTAGGTTATACCATTCAATAGGCCGTAATGAATAGCTGAGTAATCTTTCGTTGCATTGATGGCCTGTTTCGGTTCATCAGACGATTCTACAACGTTCATTTCTTTTTTGACAGGCTTCACATAAAGTAGTTGTCCCCATTGTTTTCACTTTCTTTTACTGCTATTCTGCTTCTTTCATTGGAGCAAGCTTAAGGCGAAATAGAAATCATTCTTTCTATAACCGGCATTCGTCCATATTGTTTCAAATGAAGAAATAACGATCTTCTAATCTTCATCCTTTACATCGGGGTCTTCCGGAATCGGTTCATTTAAGATCTCTTGGACGAGCTCTTTATATTGCTCGAGCTGCTTTAAATGCGTTTGAAACTGCCCTTGATAAATGAGATAAGATTCCCCGTCAAATACGTAACGAATCTTTTTT
Organism: Bacillus sp. PAMC28571; assembly: GCF_014250435.1. Classification (NCBI taxonomy): domain Bacteria; kingdom Bacillati; phylum Bacillota; class Bacilli; order Caryophanales; family Bacillaceae; genus Bacillus; species Bacillus sp. PAMC28571. The sequence goes on from NZ_CP060191.1 coordinate 1,629,990, forward strand.
TGCTGGATTAATTTTTCAATATACGCTTCTGATACTTCCAAGTATTCAGCCGTTTCTGCGATTGTTAAATACATGTTTGTGCACCACCCGTTCGTTTCATCTAGCAAATTATATCACGAGCTGGTGAAAAAACAGATATCGCTTGTTCATGTTTTTTTCATCTTTTCTTCACTGATTCGTCAACTCGCTTTTGTACAGTATTCATACACCCACTCAAACACTAGGAGGTGATGATCCTTCGCATGTCAAAGAAAAATATTCGGACCTATGCCGCATTTTTAACTGTAGGCGCTAGCAATACGATGATTGACTTTCTGTTCTTCTTTTTTTTAACTGCTTGCTTTGTTCCCTCTTTTCTTGCACAGTGCTTGTCCTATACCGCAGGAATGCTGAACAGTTATGTTTGGAATCGAAAATGGACGTTCCAAGTGAAAAAGAAAGCTGACAAGTGGGAATGGATCAAGTGGGCCACAGTCAACGGCGCAGCGTGCCTCCTCACCTATGTTGTCTTATATGTCATACAGCAAGCAGGTTTCTCATTATTCATTAGTAAAGCGATTGGTACCCTTCTTGGCATGATGATCACTTTTACTGGAAGCCGCCTATGGGTTTTTCCATCAGAAAATAAACCATCAGAAATGGAGCGATGATTCAATGAACATTAAAAAAGCCGTCATACCAGCAGCCGGATTAGGCACACGTTTTTTACCCGCAACGAAAGCACAGCCAAAGGAAATGCTGCCTATTATCGACAAACCCGCCATTCAATACATAGTTGAGGAGGCTGTTCAATCAGGCATTGAAGATATACTAATTATCACAGGAAGAAATAAAAAATCGATTGAAGATCACTTTGACCGTTCGATTGAGCTAGAACACACGTTGCTTGAAAAAGGGAAAGAAGAACAGCTGGCTGAAATCAAACATATTGCGGATATGGCCAATATTCATTATATTCGTCAAAAGGAGCCCTTAGGTCTTGGACATGCGGTATTATGTGCACGTCATTTTACTGGCAATGATCCTTTTGCGGTCCTTTTAGGTGATGATGTCATGGTGTCAGAAAGACCTGCACTCTCTCAGCTCATGGAAGTCTTTGAAGACAAACAAAGAGAGGTCATTGGCGTCCAGCAAGTGGATCGTCTAGATGTCAGTAAGTATGGTATGATAAGACCAGCTAGAATAGACGGTCAAGTGTTTGAAGTCACAGACTTAGTGGAAAAGCCAGCAATTCATGAAGCTCCTTCCGATTTAGCCGTCATGGGCAGGTACCTGTTAACACCATCGATTTTTCCTATTTTACAAGGAATCGAGAGAGGTACCGGGAACGAAATCCAGCTGACAGATGCACTGAAAATCATTGCACATGAATCACCCATTTATGCAACACAATTAGATGGGATGAGATTTGATGTTGGTGATAAGCTCGGCTCGTTTAAGGCAGCGGCAGAACTTGGATTAATGCGTCATGATATGCGGCCAGCCATGCTAGCATATATGCAAAGCATACTCATGAGAGAAGAAAAACAAGCATAGGCTCTTATAAGGATGCTTGAAGAAAATTCGTATTTAAAGGCAGAGTGAAATGAATGGGAACCTTGTTTAATGAAATTTTGACCTGGCTGACAAGCCTAGGTTACGCGGGTGTTGCACTTGGACTGATGATTGAAATCATTCCGAGTGAAATTGTACTTGCCTATGGCGGATATATGGTATCAACAGGCACAATTGGTTTTGTAGGAGCTGTGATTGCCGGCGTCATCGGTGGTACGCTCGCCCAGTGTTTTATTTACTGGATCGGTCTGTACGGCGGACGACCTTTTTTAACAAAGTATGGAAAGTATTTATTCATCCATGAACATCATATCGCGACTGCAGAGCGCTGGTTTGATCGGTATGGAACCGGTGTAGTCTTTACCGCCCGCTTTATCCCTGTTGTCCGTCATGCCATCTCGATTCCAGCGGGTATTGCCAAGATGCCTTTTTTGAAATTTGTTTTCTTGACAGGATTAGCTGCCATCCCTTGGTCTATCTTATTTATCTATCTTGGCATGCAGCTTGGGACGAAATGGGATCATATTCAAAGTGTTGCTCATGCTTATACAACCCCCATTATGGTCATTGCCATCGTCCTGATTGTTCTCTACTTTGTACTCAAAAAAATTCGGACGAATCGAAAACGGACAATCTAACAAAAACGCCTTTCACCAGATCAGTGAAAGGCGTCTTTTTATATGTGTGCTGATTGTTTTTTCATATATTGGGATAATTCTATAATCATTGCTCCCATTCTCTCAAGTGACGGGGCAAGAATTCGGTCTATTCCCTCTTCTTTTAAAGCTTCTGCCGTGACTTTCCCGACAGCTACTGCCAGTACGTCCTGCTCGAATAATGCTTGCAATTCTTCTTTTCTGCCCCATTCTGCGGCTAATTTGAAAAAGGCGTGGACCTGGACAGCGGTTGTAAAACAGACGGCATGAACTTGTCCATCTTTCATTTCTTGCAGCAGCGTTTCAGCTGCCTCTGGTTCAGGAGGTGTGTGCTGATATGGTAAAAGCGGCAAAACATCTGCCCCCTTGTCATGTAAAAACTGAATGAGAGCTGGTGCATTTTCACCATGAAGCTGCACCATCACGCGTTTTCCTTGAAACTCCTTGTCTTCAAGCTTTGAAATCAAGTCACGAACCGTTCCGTCTTCATCAGAGACCTCTGGCTGAATTCCGCGTTTTTTCAGCGCAGCAAAGGTTTTGTACCCTCTTGAAGCAATATGTGCGTTTGATAGAATGTTCATAAATTCTTTACCAAGCTGCAGCTCTTCTGCACTCTCAATCAATGTATCTGTACCGATGCCTGTTGTCAAGATCACCCAGTCGGCCCCTTGTCTCACAAAGGTTTCTATGCCTGGCTTTAAATCCTCTTTGGCTAAAAATACGGTTCCTTGAAGAGAGCGAATAACGGCTTGTCCTCCTTGTTTTTCGACAAGTGTACGCATTTCTTCTGTTTTTCTTGTTCCACAAATGGCAATCGTTTTTCCAGATAAGCCTTTACTCATGTTATCCCTCTTTTTCTATCACATTTGATATGTATTAAATATAGATTTATTTGGAAGACGATGCAAGTGTCTACTAAAAAAGAGCTTGACGTTTCTATCGAATTCGAGTATCTTTTGTAAGTGCAAATTGTAGGAGGTCATTATGGAAAAACAGAATGTTCAAGCAATTCGATTATCAATTGCAGACCCAACACCACTTGGTTTGTTTGGTTTAGCAATGGTGACGCTCGTTGCGTCCTCACAAAAACTAGGAATCACAGATGGCACTTCTCTTATTTTACCTTGGGCTATCTTCCTTGGAGGAATCGCGCAGCTGATCGCGTCCATACAAGATTCAAAGCATCATAATATTTTTGGAGCCACTGCTTTTGGCGCATTCGGTCTTTTCTGGATGGGCGTTGGAACAACTTGGCTCATTCAAGCCGGCGTCTTTGGGAAAACGCTTGCGGGAGCAGCAGATCCAAAACAGCTAGGCTTTGCGTTTATTGGCTATTTGATTTTCAGCTTGTTTATGACGATTGGTGCAATGGAAACACATAAAGTGTTATTTTTGATTTTCGTCTTTATTGATTTCTTATTCATTGGTCTTTCCCTTAGTACATTTGGTGTGATGTATGATGTGACTCATACCATGGCTGGTATTGCAGAATTGATCATTTCTCTGCTTTCATTTTATGGTTCTGCAGCTGTTGTTCTTAATGCACATTTTGGCCGTATTGTTCTGCCAATTGGACAACCATTTCGCATTTTTACAAAAGCTTAAATAAAAAAGAACTGCTCTGTGCAGTTCTTTTTTTATGTTTATTTTTCTTGTGCCTCTTGAAAAATCTCTCCGATGATTTCATACGAGCGCATTCTTTCTTGATGGTCAAACATATCCGAATTAATCATCACTTCATCTGCTTGAGTAGCTTCTATAAAGGCTTCTAATTCTGTTTTCACTTTTTCTTTATCCCCAATGATAGTCGAGCTTAATTGTTCATCCACCATCGCCTTTTCATATGGACTCCAAAGACCGTCCATGCTGTCGACAGGCGCCTTCAGTTTTCCTGGTGTGTTGCGAATGAGACTTAAAAACCGCTGATAATGAGAGGTTGCCAAATATTCAGCCCGTTCTGTTTGATCTGCAGCAAAAACCGTCACACCGACCATGGCATAAGGCTCTTTTAATACATCAGAAGGTCTAAATGACTGTCTGTACAACTCTAACGCGGGAATTGTATTTTTAGGTGAGAAATGTGCTGCAAAGGCAAATGGCAAGCCAAGTTCTCCTGCAAGTCTAGCGCTAAAACCGCTTGAACCAAGGAGCCAAATTGGAATGTCCAGGCCTTCTCCTGGAACAGCTCTTACATGTTTTTTAACCTGTCCGGTCGGTTTGAAATATTGACGAAGTTCTTCAAGCTGCTCAGGGAAATCTTCTCCGTTATGAAGATTACGTCTAAGCGCTCTTGCTGTTAACTGATCTGTCCCTGGTGCTCTGCCAAGACCTAAATCAATTCTCCCTGGATACAATGTCTCAAGTGTGCCAAATTGTTCGGCAATGACAAGTGAAGAGTGGTTTGGCAGCATAATCCCGCCAGATCCTACTCGAATTTTTTCGGTTCCTCCCGCAATATATCCAATTAAAACAGACGTTGCAGAGCTCGCTACCCCTTCCATGTTATGGTGTTCTGCCAGCCAGTATCTATGATAACCCCACTTCTCCGCCTTCTTTGCTAAATCCATACTACGATCAAAAGATTCTTTAATGGTGCCTCCTTCTGTCACTGAGGATAAATTTAAAACGGAATAGGCTTTGCCTTGTAAAACTGATTGACTCATATATGATGTCCCCATTTCTGTCAAAAATCATACTATTTCATACTTTCAACACCATAACACAAATCAATGAAAGATTTAAATGATTTGATTCGATGATTTTCGAAATGATGATTTTCTAGGTTTTACTTCCAATTTGAAAATTTGCACATAGAATGAAATATCAATTCTAGGAGATGGGCAATTTGTACAATCAATTCGAACACAAATGTCCCTTTTGCGGTAAATACCATGAACAGCCTCATTACAAAAGATCACGTCATGACCGTCCTCGAAAAAGAGACTGTCCATTCATTAAACAAGAATATTCAAAACAAAATACATCTCAAGGGAATCAACCTTGCCACATTGCAAAAGGAATAAAACAATCAAAACAAAATCAAAGAGCTGGACCAAGAGGCCCGGCAGGCCCAGCAGGTCCCCCTGGACCAACCGGACCTACTGGACCTGCTGGCGGGTTAACCGGCGCCCTTCCTTTTAATCCCTCACAATCACAAGATTACGATGCAGGGCAAGTGGTCACGTTTGATGGCAGTACTTACATTGCCAATGTTGACGCTCCATCAGGTATACCTGGACTCTCCCCCGACTATACCCTTTTAGCTGCTTCTGGAGAAACCGGTCCTACGGGTCCTACTGGGATCGGATTAAGTGGTATTGAAGCCTATGATCCTGTTATGGCACCAACATATTCAGTCGGTCAAGTGGTCACTTATGGTGGTGGTACGTATATTGTGGATTCTGCACCACCTTCAGGTACGCCAGATACGTCGCCAGATTACACACTTTTAGCAGCACCAGGTGAAACTGGCCCTACCGGTGCCACGGGGATTACTGGATCAACCGGATCTACTGGTGCCACGGGTAGCACTGGACCAACTGGTCCTACTGGTGCCACGGGGATTACCGGAGCTACTGGAGATACCGGGGCTACTGGGATTACTGGGGCTACCGGACCTACCGGTGCCACGGGTAGCACTGGACCAACTGGAGATACCGGCGCTACTGGGATTACCGGATCAACTGGAGATACGGGTACTACAGGCAGCACTGGACCTACTGGTCCTACTGGCGCAACGGGGATTACCGGATCAACTGGACCTACCGGTGCCACGGGTAGCACTGGACCAACTGGTCCTACCGGTGCTACTGGGATTACTGGAGCTACCGGACCTACCGGTGCCACGGGTACCACTGGACCAACTGGAGATACCGGCGCTACTGGGATTACCGGATCAACTGGAGATACGGGTACTACAGGCAGCACTGGACCTACTGGGCCTACCGGTGCGACTGGGATTACTGGGGCTACCGGACCTACCGGTGCCACGGGTACCACTGGACCAACTGGAGATACCGGCGCTACTGGGATTACCGGATCAACTGGAGATACGGGTACTACAGGCAGCACTGGACCTACTGGGCCTACCGGTGCGACTGGGATTACTGGGGCTACCGGACCTACCGGTGCCACGGGGATTACCGGAGCTACTGGACCTACTGGTGCCACGGGTAGCACTGGACCAACTGGACCTACTGGCGCCACGGGGATTACCGGAGCTACTGGAGATACCGGGGCTACTGGGATTACTGGGGCTACCGGACCTACCGGTGCCACGGGGATTACCGGAGCTACTGGACCTACTGGTGCCACGGGGATTACTGGATCAACTGGGCCTACTGGTGCCACGGGGATTACCGGATCAACTGGAGATACCGGGGCTACTGGGATTACTGGGGCTACCGGACCTACCGGTGCCACGGGGATTACTGGAGCTACTGGTCCTACTGGTGCAACGGGGATCACTGGGGCTACCGGACCTACCGGTGCCACGGGGATTACTGGATCAACTGGACCTACTGGCGCAACGGGGATCACTGGAGCTACCGGACCTACTGGTGCCACGGGGATTACTGGATCTACCGGGCCTACCGGCGCAACGGGGATTACTGGAGCTACCGGGCCTACCGGCGCAACGGGGATTACCGGATCAACTGGACCTACCGGGGCTACAGGGATCACTGGGTCAACTGGACCTACCGGGGCTACAGGGATCACTGGGTCAACTGGAGATACGGGTGCGACGGGGATTACTGGATTAACTGGTCCTACTGGTGCGACGGGGATCACCGGAACAACTGGTGATACGGGTGCTACAGGGATCACTGGACCAACAGGTCCTATCGGTGCTACAGGGATCACTGGAGCTACCGGACCTACTGGCGCTACAGGGATCACTGGATCAACAGGTCCTACCGGCGCCACAGGGATCACCGGATTAACCGGACCTACTGGCGCGACGGGGATCACCGGATCAACTGGAGATACGGGTACTACAGGTAGCACTGGGCCTACTGGAGCTACCGGTGCGACTGGGATTACTGGAGCTACCGGGCCTACTGGTGCCACGGGGATTACCGGATCAACTGGACTTACCGGTGCCACGGGGATTACTGGATCAACTGGACCTACTGGCGCAACAGGGATCACTGGAGCTACTGGGCCTACTGGCGCAACAGGGATCACTGGAGCTACTGGGCCTACTGGCGCAACAGGGATCACTGGAGCTACTGGGCCTACCGGCACCACAGGGATTACCGGATCAACTGGAGATACGGGTACTACAGGCAGCACTGGACCAACTGGTCCTACCGGTGCGACTGGGATTACCGGAGCTACTGGAGATACCGGGGCTACTGGGATTACTGGGGCTACCGGACCTACCGGTGCCACGGGGATTACCGGAGCTACTGGACCTACTGGTGCCACGGGTAGCACTGGACCAACTGGACCTACTGGCGCCACGGGGATTACCGGAGCTACTGGAGATACCGGGGCTACTGGGATTACTGGGGCTACCGGACCTACCGGTGCCACGGGGATTACCGGATCAACTGGACCTACCGGGGCTACTGGGATTACTGGGGCTACCGGACCTACCGGTGCCACGGGGATTACTGGATCAACTGGTCCTACCGGCGCCACGGGGATTACCGGATCAACTGGACCTACTGGTGCCACGGGGATTACTGGATCAACTGGGCCTACTGGTGCCACGGGGATTACCGGATCAACTGGAGATACCGGGGCTACTGGGATTACTGGGGCTACCGGACCTACCGGTGCCACGGGGATTACCGGATCAACTGGACCTACCGGGGCTACTGGGATTACTGGGGCTACCGGACCTACCGGTGCCACGGGGATTACTGGATCAACTGGTCCTACCGGCGCCACGGGGATTACCGGATCAACTGGACCTACTGGTGCCACGGGGATTACTGGATCAACTGGGCCTACTGGTGCCACGGGGATTACTGGATCAACTGGGCCTACTGGTGCCACGGGGATTACCGGGGCTACCGGACCTACCGGTGCCACGGGGATTACTGGAGCTACTGGTCCTACTGGTGCAACGGGGATCACTGGGGCTACCGGACCTACCGGTGCCACGGGGATTACTGGATCAACTGGACCTACTGGCGCAACGGGGATCACTGGAGCTACCGGACCTACTGGTGCCACGGGGATTACTGGAGATACCGGGCCTACCGGCGCAACGGGGATTACTGGAGCTACCGGGCCTACCGGCGCAACGGGGATTACCGGATCAACTGGACCTACCGGGGCTACTGGGATTACTGGGGCTACCGGACCTACCGGGGCTACAGGGATCACTGGGTCAACTGGAGATACGGGTGCGACGGGGATTACTGGAGCTACTGGTCCTACTGGTGCGACGGGGATCACCGGAACAACTGGTGATACGGGTGCTACAGGGATCACTGGACCAACAGGTCCTATCGGTGCTACAGGGATCACTGGAGCTACCGGACCTACTGGCGCTACAGGGATCACTGGATCAACAGGTCCTACCGGCGCCACAGGGATCACCGGATTAACCGGACCTACTGGCGCGACGGGGATCACCGGATCAACTGGAGATACGGGTACTACAGGTAGCACTGGGCCTACTGGAGCTACCGGTGCGACTGGGATTACTGGAGCTACCGGGCCTACTGGTGCCACGGGTAGCACTGGATCAACTGGTCCTACCGGTGCGACTGGGATTACTGGATTAACTGGTCCTACTGGTGCCACGGGGATCACTGGAGCTACTGGGCCTACCGGCACCACAGGGATTACCGGATCAACTGGAGATACGGGTACTACAGGCAGCACTGGACCAACTGGTCCTACTGGCGCAACGGGGATCACTGGACCAACTGGACCAACTGGCGCCACGGGGATCACTGGAGCTACCGGACCTACCGGACCTACCGGTGCCATGGGGATTACTGGATCAACCGGATCTACTGGTGCCACGGGGATCACTGGACCAACTGGTCCTACTGGTGCCACGGGGATTACCGGAGCTACTGGAGATACCGGGGCTACTGGGATTACTGGGATTACTGGGGCTACCGGACCTACCGGTGCCACGGGGATTACCGGATCAACTGGACCTACCGGGGCTACAGGGATCACTGGGTCAACTGGACCTACCGGGGCTACAGGGATCACTGGGTCAACTGGACCTACCGGGGCTACAGGGATCACTGGGTCAACTGGAGATACGGGTGCGACGGGGATTACTGGAGCTACTGGTCCTACTGGTGCTACAGGGATCACTGGACCAACAGGTCCTATCGGTGCTACAGGGATCACTGGAGCTACCGGACCTACTGGCGCTACAGGGATCACTGGATCAACAGGTCCTACCGGCGCCACAGGGATCACCGGATTAACCGGACCTACTGGCGCGACGGGGATCACCGGATCAACTGGAGATACGGGTACTACAGGTAGCACTGGGCCTACTGGAGCTACCGGTGCGACTGGGATTACTGGAGCTACCGGGCCTACTGGTGCCACGGGTAGCACTGGATCAACTGGTCCTACCGGTGCGACTGGGATTACTGGATTAACTGGTCCTACTGGTGCCACGGGGATTACCGGATCAACTGGACCTACTGGTGCCACGGGGATCACTGGAGCTACTGGGCCTACCGGCACCACAGGGATTACCGGATCAACTGGAGATACGGGTACTACAGGCAGCACTGGACCAACTGGTCCTACTGGCGCAACGGGGATCACTGGACCAACTGGACCAACTGGCGCAACGGGGATCACTGGAGCTACCGGACCTACCGGTGCCATGGGGATTACTGGATCAACCGGATCTACTGGTGCCACGGGTAGCACTGGACCAACTGGTCCTACTGGTGCCACGGGGATTACCGGACCAACTGGTCCTACTGGTGCCACGGGGATTACCGGAGCTACTGGAGATACCGGGGCTACTGGGATTACTGGGGCTACCGGACCTACCGGTGCCACGGGGATTACCGGATCAACTGGACCTACCGGTGCTACTGGGATTACTGGAGCTACCGGACCTACTGGTGCCACGGGTAGCACTGGACCAACTGGACCAACTGGCGCAACGGGGATCACTGGAGCTACCGGACCTACTGGTGCCACGGGTAGTACTGGATCAACTGGTCCTACCGGCACCACAGGGATTACCGGATCAACTGGAGATACGGGTACTACAGGCAGCACTGGACCAACTGGTCCTACCGGTGCGACTGGGATTACTGGAGCTACCGGACCTACTGGCGCCACGGGGATCACTGGACCTACTGGACCTACTGGCGCAACGGGGATCACTGGAGCTACCGGACCTACTGGTGCCACGGGTAGTACTGGATCAACTGGTCCTACCGGCACCACAGGGATTACCGGATCAACTGGAGATACGGGTACTACAGGCAGCACTGGACCAACTGGTCCTACCGGTGCGACTGGGATTACTGGAGCTACCGGGCCTACTGGCGCCACGGGGATCACTGGACCAACTGGACCTACCGGTGCGACTGGGATCACTGGAGCTACCGGACCTACTGGGATTACCGGATCAACTGGAGCTACCGGATCTACTGGTGCCACGGGGATCACTGGACCAACTGGTCCTACTGGTGCCACGGGGATTACCGGAGCTACCGGTGCCACGGGGATCACTGGACCAACTGGAGCTACCGGACCTACTGGGATTACCGGATCAACTGGAGATACGGGTACTACAGGCAGCACTGGACCAACTGGTCCTACTGGCGCAACGGGGATCACTGGAGCTACCGGACCTACTGGTGCCACGGGTAGTACTGGATCAACTGGTCCTACCGGCACCACAGGGATTACCGGATCAACTGGAGATACGGGTACTACAGGCAGCACTGGACCAACTGGTCCTACCGGTGCGACTGGGATTACTGGAGCTACCGGGCCTACTGGCGCCACGGGGGTCACTGGACCAACTGGACCTACCGGTGCGACTGGGATCACTGGAGCTACCGGACCTACTGGTGCCACGGGGATTACTGGAGCTACCGGCGCTACAGGTATCACCGGACCAACCGGACCTACTGGCGCAACAGGGATCACTGGAGCTACCGGACCTACTGGTGCCACGGGGATTACTGGGGCTACCGGGCCTACCGGCGCCACGGGTAGCACTGGGTCAACTGGACCTACTGGCGCAACAGGGATCACTGGAGCTACCGGACCTACTGGTGCCACGGGGATTACTGGGGCTACCGGGCCTACCGGCGCCACGGGTAGCACTGGAGCTACCGGACCTACTGGTGCCACGGGGATTACCGGATCAACCGGGTCTACTGGTGCCACGGGGATTACTGGGGCTACCGGTCCTACCGGCGCCACGGGTAGCACTGGAGCTACCGGACCTACTGGTGCCACGGGGATTACTGGAGCTACCGGACCTACAGGTATCACCGGACCAACCGGACCTACTGGCGCTACAGGCATCACGGGCGCCACGGGTGCGACGGGTATCACTGGGGCTACTGGAACAGGTGGTTTTACGGATACAGCACTTTATGCTGCTAATAGTTCTGGATCTACCATTATCACTGTAGCTAGTGGAACGAATATTCCTCTGCCGAATTTACAAAACATTACTAACTTTACCGCAAACGGAACGAGCACTGTTTTTACCGTTTTGCAAACTGGTAAATATTATATTACGTATCAAGTCAACACCACAACAGCTCTTTTAATTAATACACGTTTGCTTTTAAATGGAGATACTGTGCCTGGTTCTGTTCAATCACCGGTTATCTCTACTTCGTTTCTCAATAATACTTTAATCGTCAATATAACAGCTGGAAGCACCATTTCACTGCAGTTTTTTGGGGCAGTTGTCACAGCTATTTTAGTTGGCGGGGGCGGTGCTGCAGGTGCTACCTTGACCATCATACGGCTCAGCTAAACTAAAAAAGAAAGGCTTTCTCAGCCTTTCTTTTTTATATCTTCTATTACAGTTATACAACGTTCAATATCATGAGATTGTAAAAGGTGAAAAATAGATTGGATGATTGTAAGCTCTAAATTCCACCATTCTAATAACTGCAGTTTTTCGATTATTTCGGATGAAAATCGATATTTCATGAGCTGCTGGGGATTTCCTGCGGCAATTGCATATGGCGGCACATCTTTTGTGATTACACTATTTGCTCCGATCACGGCCCCGTTTCCTATACATACTCCTGACATAATCGTTGCACCATATCCAATCCATACGTCATGTCCAATATGAACATCCCCCTTCGATTTGGGATGTCCTTTAATATGGGCAGCTTCTTTAAAAATTTGATTAAACGGGTACGTTGTGACCCAATCAGTACGGTGTTCCCCGCCTAGAAAAATTTTCACCTCGTTTGCGATAGAACAAAACTTCCCAATATGTAATGTCGTTCCTTCCCCCCACGTCAACACTTGGAAATCTGGTCCGGCATAAGAAAAATCACCGATATTGTACGAGATTAGTTCACTTCTTTTATTCAAAAACATAGAAGATTCGGCCTCCTTAAAAGTGAGAGATCTTCGTATGTATATGCTGCCTCACACCTTTACATTATGATTGAACAAGCGAGATAATTTGTTTTTTCTTCCATATGAGCTGATAGTAGCTGTATTGGAGGAGTAAGTTCACAAAAAAAGCAGCTGGGTAGCCAATCCATATTCCTTTAATGCCAAGAGATGTATAGTGTGATAGCACATAAGCGACTGGTACTTCTACAAGCCAAATGGAACAAATACTAAAGATCGTCGGCCAAAGAACCGTCCCGCTTGCTCTCATTGTGGCTGCAACAATTTGGGCCGTTCCAAAAATGAGATAGCTCCATAGTGTAATGACGACCAAACTATAGGCAATGTCTATCGTCTTAGGATCTGTTAAAAAGATAGATAAAATCTGCGGTGCAAAAATATAAACGAAAATAATGATACATCCGCCTATGGCAAAGTTAAGACCTAACCCAATTTTAATGACATCTTTCAGTCGATTCATATTCCCTGCACCAATGAATTGTGCTGCAAAGATCGAGACCGCAATACCAAGACTCACTGCCGGCATCTGCACATAACTCACGACTTGATTGACAACACCATAGGCAGCTGTCGCCTGTGATCCATAATCGTTGACGAAAGAAATAACGGCAATTTCTGATAAAGAAATGAGGATCATATTAATGCTTGATGGGATACTAAGCTTTAATAACGTTTTTAATAGATCCCCTTTCATCAATAAATGCTTTCTCACCGATGCATCAATGCGAAGCGGGTGCTTTGTCTTATATAAGTAGATATGTAGAATGATAAACGTCACAATTGTTGAAAACACAGAAGCATACGCAGCGCCATATAAGCCGAACGCCGGCAGTCCCAGCCAGCCAAATAATAAAATGGGCAGCATCAAAATATTCGTTGCCGTACTAATCATTAAGAAATAAAAAGGTGTTTTCGAATCCCCTGTTCCCCTCAAGAAGGTCGTATAAACAAAATAAAGAAATAAGATCGGCATTGAGATGAATAGAATTCTGGCATATGCCGCACTTTCCTCCACGATATTAGCGGGTGTTCCCATGAGGTTTAAGATATCAGTTGCGAAAAAACCTCCAATGATCGCTAAAGATACTCCGATTAAAAAAGTGAATGAAAGCGTTGTGCCAATAATTTCTTTTAATTTCTGTTCATTTTTTGCTCCATACGCTTGTCCAATAAGGATCGAGCTTCCCGATCCAATGCCAATGGAAAAAGAAACGAGTAAAAAGAAAAGCGGAAAGAATGCAGAAATGGCAGCTACTGCATCCTCTCCAATCCATCTTCCGACAAGAACAATTGACACTAATTGTCCGATCGATTGCAAAATATTACTTAGCAAAAGCGGGATGAGAAAAATGGACATGGTTTTTACTAAAGATTGATTATTATCTAACGTCATGATGGTTCTCCTTCTCTCTCTAAATCTAAAGATTCTCAGCTAGTATGCTGACAATACGGTCTTCTATCTCTTTCCCTTTTTCGTCATCAACAAGGTGATTTAATAAAATGGAAAAAGCGAGCGTTTTTCCGCCCTGCGTGTCAATATATCCAGAAAGTGTACTGACCGTTGTTAACGACCCTGTTTTTGCACGTACTTTTTCTAGTGTAGCTGGTTCCTTCAATCTGTTCCTTAACGTTCCCCCCACCATTCGTTCACTTGCCCCTGCTAAAGGGAGCGCATGTTCATAGGTTTTAAACCATTTTTCCTTTTGAATGTTTGTCAAAAATAAAGTGAACTGGTTAGCAGAGACAAGGTTAATAGGTGATATCCCCGATCCGTCACGCAGCACTGCAAGCGAAGGATCAACGCCAAACGCAGGAAGCCGTTCATTCATGACGTCCAGCCCAGCTTCAAAGCTCCCTTTGTTTTTCACTTTTTTGCCTAGTTCCTTTAGCAAAATTTCTGCATGGGTATTGTTGCTTAATTTCATCATAGGAACAAGCAGCTCCGATAATGGCATCGATGTATGGGAAGCAATTTTTTTGGCTTTTTTAGGAACTTGTTTTGATTTCAGCGGTCCCTTTACTTGAATCCCTTCCGCCTTTAACGCTCGTTTCATTAAATCTAAAGCATAGGCGGCCGGCTCCCATAAAGCTACCCATTGTTTAGATGAGCTTGCTTTAACCGGAATGGTCCCAGTCAACGTAATCTTGTTGGATCCGTGAGAGCGCTTAAAAGAGATTTTCTTTTTTCCGCCTTCTGGAACTGTTTTCACTTGATTGATGACTTGAGCGACATCCGTTTTCGGAATCATATCATAGGCGGCTTTCAGTCCTGCTTTTTTTCCTGGTTTTACTTCGAGAATCACGGTCCCTGCATCATAATCTTGATTCGGTGAAGCCGTGAGAGCAGAAATTTGTGCCCCGTAATATTGATCCTCATCACTCCAAGGCAGATCAATCGAGTATCTCGTGTCATCAAACCAAGTGTCATCTGCCGCAAGCTGTCCGCGAATGGTATGTATTCCGGCCTTTTTGACCTGTTTGGCGAGTGCTGCAAAATCCTCCTCTAATAAAGTTGGATCGCCGGTGCCACGAAGATAAAGGCTGCCATGTAGCGTTTTCTTTTGAATGGAACCATCCATCCAGATGTCTGTAGGGAATGTGTGTGTTTCTCCAAGTATATCAAGTGCGATGGCTGATGTGAGCAGTTTCATATTAGAAGCAGGAGTAAGACGAATATCGGCTTGATGTTCATAAAGAAGAGAGGTGTCAGAAGTATCGCGGACGCTGATGCCAGAGATCGCGCCCTCTAAATCAGGTGCTGTTCGTATGAATTCGTCTAAAGCTGTCATCCATTGAAGTGAATCGTCACGAGCTTTGAGTTGTTCATCTTTCGCTGAAAAAGGGAGAAATAAAATCGACAGGATACATATTTGTAAAAACATGAGCTGTGAAAAACGCTTCACGCAATCCCTCCTTTTTGTTGCAGCCAATTTTAGAAGAATATGTTCATTATACACAAAAGAACGTTTGTTCTCAAAGGTTTTTTAAACAGAAAAGTCAGCTTTCTTTGACGAAAACTGACAAGCCCTTTACCTCTTTTCTGGATTCCAGCCATCGGCTCCGCCAAGAACAGCCTGAACTGTGATTTGACTTGCTTCATTTTGGGTTAAAATGGTTGACCATTTTACGCGGTTTGCTGGGCTGCTTCCTGCTCCTGTCGATCCAAATTCTTTGTACCTGGCCGTTCTTTCGTTGTCACGGTTATCCCAGTTATGCCATCCCTCGGCTTTTATATGGTCATCCATTTTTGTATGGAGGAATGTCACAGCCGAATAAGGTCTCCACGGACGTCCTAAATAAACCGATTGCGCAGCTGCCGTTCCCTTTTTCAACGTAGAATCTATGAATACATAGCCGTACCTTTGTGCTTCTGTTGTGGATGCTGCAGTAATATACCCATTTCCAAGACTTTTTATTTCAGCTCTTTTAAACACAGCTGTGGCTGATCCAAAAATAAAATCGACCGTGCCTTCAATATAGCAGTTTTCGTAATATTGCCGCCCTGTGCCTGTTGCATAAAGTGTATCTTGATAGCCTAACACACGTATTTGTTTGAACACAGCCCGGTCGCCAGACACATACAGCGCAACTGCCTGACCCGCATGTCTGCCAGCTGTATTTTGAAAAGTGATATTTTCTGCATAAAAATCGTTTGCACGAATCATTGTGCTTGAGCTGTTTGTTGTACTGCCGGTGCTTGCATTTGTATCATCATACGTAAGAATCGTTTTGTGCTGGTTTTCGCCAATAAAGGATACGTGTGGTTTATTTTGCGGAAGCAATATTTTTTCTTTATATACGCCATTTTTAATATAGATCGTTGCCGGTTGTTGATTGTTTGCTGGAATCGCATCAATGGCAGACTGAACGGTGCGGTATGTCCCGCTTCCCTTTTGATCAACAACAAGGACACGGTTATGCCCGGCTTCTGCTGCTTGAAGTGAAGCTGGGTCAAAAAGAAAGAAAGACAAGACCATGACCATCCATATGTTTCTAAATTTCATCACATATCTCCCCCTCATTTTGTGAACGTTTTCATCAAACATTCTTTTTGATCCTATTCCGTACACGCACAAAAAAACACCCACGTTTTTATGTTGTGGATGTTTTTTTAGACTTTTCATATTGCATCGCATAAATCCCTTCATTTTCAATCCATTCACAAAATAGAACGTCTCGATAAGAGGAAATATGCTGCTTTTTTAATTGCTCATTCAGCCAAGATTCATCAAAGCCGGCTTCTTGAAGATCTTTTTTTAAAATTTCGCCGTCAATAATAAACGTTCTAGGCAATTTCACTTCTTTTCCCTTCACGTTCACATCTTCGGCTGTGGCTGGGGCGTATTTCATTTTCGGAAGAACGCTGACAGAGCCGTCCGTTTCCAAAATAGCATATTCAATTTCATTCAGGGCAAAATGGCCTTTTGCGCGAACCAGTGTCTGCAGCTGATTGATATCAAGCATATTTTTCTTCAACCGGTTGTAGTGAATCTTCCCCTTATCAATCACAAGAGTAGGTCTTCCTTCTAAAAAAGCGCGAATGGATTTAAAGCGCTGTGAAAGCCATTCAACTGTATAAATGAGAACGCCCCATACTGCAACAGCAAATAAAATGTGCTGAATCCTGACTTCCGGATCAAAAATAGCGTTTCCGACCATTTCGCCTAAAATTAGTGCAGAAATGAAATCAAACGGTGTGATTTGTGCAAATTGTGTTTTCCCTAATAATTTTGTAATAAAAAATAAAGCGAAAAATCCGATTAAGAGTTCAATCAAAATATTAACGAACGGCACAAAAATTCCTTCCTTTCTTGCTGCATTTATATACAGCATTTACATGAAAGGAAGGATCTAAACCATTTATGAAGGCAATAAAATAAAGACATCGTCCCCTTCAACGAATGTTTCATATGTTTTAACGCATCCCTGGTCTGGTGCTTGTACGTTTCCTGATGAAAGATCAATTTTCCAATCATGCATTGGACAGAAAACGTGATTCCCGCTGACCATGCCTTCAGCCAGAACGCCGCCTTTATGTGGACAGCGATTTTCAATGGCTTTGAACTGCTTATTAGAGGTTTGAAAAACAGCTAATTCAAGTGTACCGGCTTCAACTGTTTTCCCTAGCTGGAGCGGAAAATCTGATAGGGTGCCAATGTGAACTTTAACAACTGAAACTGTCATATGATCTCATCCCTTCAATTGATTTATACGGAAGCCGTCGCTTTTTGAAATAATTGTCTCGTGTCTTTTTGGCTCTCGCGAAGCTCCTGCCAAGGCTCTTCATATGTTGAAAGCGCAATGTCCATTCTTTCGATTAAGGCTGCTCGTTTTTCATCATCTAGGAGTACTGATTGAATATGCTCTAAGCCAAGTCGCTCAACCCAAGCAGAGGTTCTTTCTAAATAATTTGCCGTTTCTCTGTAATATTGAAGGTATGCTGCGGCCATTTGCTCTACTTCTTCTGCTGTACTGACCTTCATTAATAAATCTCCAGCCCGCAGGTGTGTGCCGCCATTTCCGCCGGCGTACAATTCAAACCCTCCATCTATCCCCACGATACCGAGGTCTTTAATTCCGGACTCTGCACAGTTTCTCGGACAAGCAGAGACGGCCATTTTTACTTTATGCGGTGTCGCAAGACCTTCAAATTTCTTTTCTAGTGCAATTCCAAGAGCCATGGAGTCCTGCGTGCCGAACCTGCAAAATTGTTCTCCAACACAAGTTTTAACTGTTCTTAAAGATTTCCCATATGCATAACCCGATGGCATATCTAGATCCGCCCACACTTTTGGTAAATCTTCTTTTTTGACACCTAGAAGATCGATACGCTGACCGCCAGTCATTTTCACAAGCGGTATTTCATATTTGTCGACGACATCGGCTATTTTCCTCAAGTCATTTGCATTGGTGACGCCGCCGTACATTCGCGGAACAACTGAATAGGTACCATCGTTTTGAATATTGGCATGCATGCGTTCATTTACAAAGCGTGAGCTCTTTTCATCTTTGTATTCAAGTGGATAAAGCATGCCTAAATAATAATTCAGTGCAGGTCGGCATTTTGAACAGCCCTCTTCTGTATTCCAGTCAAGTACATTCATCACTTCTTTGACATGCTGCAAGCCTTTTTCTTTGATTTCATGAATGACTTCATCTCGTGAAAGAGTGGTGCAGGCGCAGATGGTTTCTTTTTGGGCTGTCAGGCTTGCATCCTCACCTAGCGTATGCCAAAGAATCTCTTCGACAACAGGCTGACAGCCTCCGCAAGATCGTGAGGCACTTGTACATTGCTTGACTTCCTGAAACGTTGTTAAGCCTTCTTTCTGAATGGCTTCTACAATCTGCCCTTTTGCCACGCCATTACAGCCGCAAACGATATGGTCGTTTGCCATGCTGTCAATCGTGCTTTCTTGCGCCGGATCATTGGAGGTTAAGACAGATACCTTCTCCATATCCGACATATCTATTCCTTCTTTAATGTACGAGAATAAACGAGGTCCGTCGCTTGTTTCTCCAAACATGACGGCGCCTACTAATCGGTTTTGCTGGAAGACGAGTTTTTGATAGATGCCTTTTTGTTCGTCAAAAATTTTAATCGCCTTTTTCTCATCGTTTTCAATAAAATCACCAGCTGAAAACACATCAACTCCTGATACTTTCAGCTGTGTTGACAGAACAGAGCCTTCATATGGAGCAGGGTTCAAGCCGCATACATGCTTGGCAAGTACAGCCGCTTGATCGTATAAAGGAGCAACTAATCCGTACGTTTGTCCTCTGTGTTCCACACATTCTCCGACGGCATAAATGCCCGGGACACTCGTTTCCATAAAATCATTGACGATAATACCACGGTTCACTTCAAGCCCGCTTATTTCTGCAAGCATTTTACTCGGTTTAATTCCCGCAGCCATGACAACTAGGTCTGCCTCAAGTGTAGTGCCGTCTGAAAATGATAAACCTTCTACTCTTGTATCTCCTAAAATCTCATTTGTCTGTTTTCCAAGCAGGAATTTCATCCCCTGTTCTTCTAATGCTTTTTGAAGAAGCTGTCCTGCAATAGGGTCTAGCTGGCGTTCCATTAAATGAGAGCCGAGGTGAATGACATTCACTTCCATGCCTAAGTTTAATAGACCGCGTGCTGCTTCAAGCCCAAGGAGTCCGCCTCCGATGACTGCTGCTTTTTTGTACATAGTAGAGGCATTGACCATTTCCTCAGTGTCTTGCAATGTACGAAAAGCCGTCACGCCTTTTTTATCACTCCCTGGAATTGGCAGGATAAATGGAAGTGACCCTGTTGCTAAAATCAATCGGTCATAATATACGGTCCGTCCTTGATCACTGGTGACTGTTTGGTTCTCTGTATCGATCTTCACAATGGTCTCGTTTGTAAACAGCTGAATTTCATGCTTTTGATACCAGTTCCAATCGTTTAACGTAATATCTTCGACTTTCGTATCCCCTTGAAGCACTTTCGATAAAAGAATTCGGTTATAGTTAGGATGCGGTTCAGTCCCAAATACCGTCATGTCGAATCGTTCGCCGTCTGTTTTTAAAATGTTTTCAAGGCTTCGAATGCCGGCCATACCGTTCCCCACTAATACGAGTTTTTCTTTCATGAAAAAACACCCCTCATGTGATCATTTTTTAGAAAGTACCATAATCTAAACATAGATGGAAAATACATGTTAAAATTTCTCACATAGTTTTTCATTCACGTAGGCTGACAGCTGTACAGGACAATATTTAAAGCCTGGCATTTTACTGTGCGGATCTAGTTGATCATCAATTAATTGATTAATTGATTGATGTTTGCTCCAGTGAAATGGAACAAATACGGTATCTGTTCGAATGGTGTCTGATATGCGGCATCTGATGATAACACTTCCTTTTTTTGACTTGATGGTCACGAGCTCCCCGTGCTGAAGTCCATACGTTTTCGCTGTATCAGGATGAAGCTCTGCATATGCTTCAAACTGTCTGGCAACAAGAGAGGTGCTCCTTCTTGTTTGAACGCCTGTTTGGTAATGAGCCATCACCCTGCCGGTCGTTAAATAAAGAGGGTATTCTTGACTGACGGGTTCCTTTGCAGCCTTTTTATCGTGTGTGACGACGGCAAACTTCGCTAAACTGTCAGAATGTGAGAATGCATGTTCAAATAATCTTTCAGTTCCCGGGTCTTCTAAATGAGTACAAGGCCACCTTATGCCTTGTTCCTTCCTTAGTCTTTCATAGGTTATGCCTGAATAATCAGCCTTTGCACCTTTCGTTACGGCTCTTAATTCCTCAAAGATCTCTTCTGCGGATGAAAAGGAAAAATGGCTGCCTTTGCCTAATACAGCTGCTATTTCACAAATGATTTGCCAATCGTGCTTTCTTTGGTGTTTAAGTGGATATGTTGCTTCTCTAAGCGTAACGCGCCCCTCTACGTTTGTCACGGTACCTTCATCCTCTAAATATGACGAAGCAGGTAAAATTACATCTGCCAGCGCAGCTGTCTCAGACATAAATAAATCAACGGCAACAAAAAAGGACAAGTTCTTGATGGCTTGCTGAATCAAGTGCGCATTTGGCCCTGACTGGACAGGATTTGAGCACATTAAAAAGAGCGCTTTGATTTCACCTGCCTGCATTTTTTCAAACATTTCAAAAGCAGACACGCCCTTTCCTGGAAGTTCCTTTTCATCAATGTTCCATCGTTCAGCCATTTCTTTTCTGTGAGCAGGATTTGAGATATCTCGATATCCTGGAAGCTGATCTGCTTTTTGCCCATGCTCTCTTGCTCCCTGGCCATTTCCCTGGCCGGTTATTGCCCCGTAGCCGCATCCAAAGCGGCCGATCTTCCCAGTAACAAGCAGAATATTCAGGAAATTACGGACAGAGGCTGTACCGTCTATTTGCTGCTCAATGCCTCTTGCTGTAAAAATCATGCCTGTCTTTTCTTGCGCGAATTTCCTTGCTATTTTCTGCATCACATCAATCGTCACGCCAGTTTGCTCAGCAATGTCTGGCAGGGAGATGCGTGAGATGTGCTCCTTTAGTTTTTGGAAACCTGATGTTCGTTGATGAATAAATGATTCATCGATTAAATGCTCATGCAGCATGATGTGCAATATGCCGTTTGCCAGTGCGGCATCTGACCCTGGTTTTAGGCTGACATGTAAATCGGCTAATTGGGCTGTCGGAGTTTTGCGCGGATCAATGACGATGAGAAATGCGCCATTGTTTTTTGCCTCTTCAATGTAGGGCAGGAAGGTTGGCTGACATTCCGCTATATTCGTTCCAACCAATATCAACACCCGTGCATGCTTGATGTCGCTTAAAGGAAAGGTCAGACCACGGTCAAGTCCGAATGTTTGATTTGCGGCAGTTGCTGCCGAAGACATACATAGTCTGCCGTTATAATCGATGTATTTCGTTTTCAGCGCCACTCTTGCAAATTTCCCGAGTAAGTACGCTTCCTCATTTGTAATTGATGCGCTTCCGTACACACTGATCACATCATGGCCATGCGACAGCTGAAGGGATTCTATGTTTGTTTTGATTTCTTCGAGAGCCTCCTGCCATGTCGCTTTTACAAATTGTCCGTTTCTTTTGATCAGCGGGTGATTCAGGCGATCTTTATGAAGCGCGTGCTGGTGGGCATGCTGTCCTTTCATACAAAGTCTTCCGTGCGTAGTTGGATTGTGTACACCAATCGTTTGGTAGCGTGTTCGCCCTTCCACATGCTGCTCGATTAATTGCATTTTGCACTGCATACTGCAAAAAGGACATTGGGCTGGGAAGACTCGCTTTTGTTCTTCCTGCTTTGATTTTTGCTGGGCATATTGTAAAAAAGATTGACTCATACCTTCACATCCTTATGTCTTACATTTCCTTGTCTGCTTTGGTCAAATTGCGCACAGAGCTCTTCTCTTATTTCCTCATCAAGTAACTTTTCACGAATAGAAATGTTCCCTTGCCGGGAAAGCCAATCGCCAATGGATTCTTGAAAGTAAGCATTTTTTCTATACTCTTCAAGCAGCGCTTTTAAAAAAGGAATAAGCCCACTTGAATGAGCCAAGGTGTAAAAAAGCTGGCCTCCTATATAAATGTTCCATTCACCCAGCTGCTTTTTCAGACAGATATCATCAATTGGAGCAAGTTTACACGTGCAAGAAGCACCTGTGATATGAATGGAGGTGACAGCTGGTAAAAGTGTATCTTCCACTTGTCTTTCCAGCTCCATCACAAGTGACGTGACAGCTGGATCGTCACAGTCGCATGAAAGGATATGAGATAGTCTTCTTTTCTCATTAGGCATAATTGGCCAATGATTTTTGACGATTTGTGCCGCATGTTTTGACACACCGATGAGCCGTATTCGTTTATGCCTTGTCAGCTCTGCCTGCTCAATCAGCCTGTTCTCTAACAAAGACGTAATGATTTTCAAAAAATCCAGATCAAGCCGGCCCCCATATAATTGAGGAGTCAACATGTCTTCCTGTTCAGCAGCGCCGATTTTTTCCACCGATCCTTGAAATTGCTCGAGATAGTATTGAATGGCCGGCTGGCAGATGCCGCAGCCGTGATTCGTTTTCCATTGAAAATGTCTTCTTATTTCTTCAGCATTCACCGGCTGCTGCTTTTTAATAAACGAAAAAATGGTCTGCCCATCTACTTCTGTACATGGACAAAAAAAGGCCTGCGATTCCGTTTGTTCATGTGATGGTAACTGGCAGCAAGCACGGACGAGCTCTTGACAGCCGCCGCACCCAGTTGCTGCTCCTGTCTTTTTTTTCACCTCGTCTAAGTTTGTCAGCTGATGAACCAAAATGCTTTTTAAAATCGTCCCTTTTGTAACGGTTTGACATTGGCAGACGAGGTCTTCCATTTTTAATGAATCTAGTGGGGATGATGGCTTTTCATGAAGGGCTTTCATGACCACACTTTT
Source organism: Bacillus sp. PAMC28571 (assembly GCF_014250435.1). Lineage (NCBI taxonomy): Bacteria > Bacillati > Bacillota > Bacilli > Caryophanales > Bacillaceae > Bacillus > Bacillus sp. PAMC28571. The sequence goes on from NZ_CP060191.1 coordinate 1,653,711, forward strand.
ATCACGTCCCACTTTTACATCTTGCAAAAGCTGATCGGCATTCCCCAGCTCTCCGACGAATAAAATACCTGCCAGCGCCTGACGTTCAAAGACGAATTTTTTATACACCTCTTGCTCTTCATCTAAATAAGTCACAGCTGACATAAACGGAGAATGATGTTCAATACATCCAGCAGAATAAATCGGCAAATCAGGTACTTTTAATTTTGTTGAGTAAATGGGCTTTGGTGTATGTGTGATTTTTTCTCCTAAAAGATGCTTAGCGAGCACGCTTGCTTGTTCATAAATGGGCTGAACAAGGCCATGCACCATCCCTTGGTGCTCTGCACATTCTCCAATCGCATAAATATTCGGGATATTAGTCTCCATCACGTCATTGACAACAATGGCTTTTCTCGTGTGTACGCCATGATTCTCTGCAAGCTGTATATTCGGACGGATACCTGTTGTAAAAACAACAAGATCAGCATCCACGATGTCTCCATTTTTCAATAGAACGCCTTCTACCCTCTCACCGCCTAAGCATGCAATGGTATGGGCATTTGTTTTCACCTGAATGCCTTTTCGAATGAATTTTCGCTGTAATAATCCGGCTGCTGTTTCATCTAATTGGCGCTGCATCAGCCGCTCCGTATAATGAATGATGGTGGTTTCAAGCCCCGCCAGCTGCAGACCGGCTGCTACCTCCACACCAAGCACGCCGCCTCCGATCACTGCTGCTTGTTGATAATGCACCGCATCCGCACAAATGGCCTCATAATCATCAATTGTCCGAAAAGCGTATATCCCTTTTTTGGACACACCCTGAATAGGAAGAAAATTCGGCGATGAACCCGTTGCAATGACGAGCTTGTCATAGGGGATTTCCCGGCGCGCATCTGTCATGACACACTTTCGATTTGTATCGATATGTACAACTGATTCTCCTTTGTACAATGTGATGTCATGTGCGGTGTACCATTCTTTTTCCTTTAGTTGAATTTCAGCTAATGATTCGCTTTTTTGTAAAATCGACGAAAGTTTTATGCGATTGTAGGCAGAGTGCTTCTCTTTTCCAATGACTGTTATGGCATAATGTTCTGGCTGCTTTTGAATGATCTCTTCGATACATTTCATACTCGCCATGCCGTTTCCGATAAACACAAGTTTGCGTTTTGCCATCTGAAATCAACCTTTCTAAGCCTCTTGCTCGAGCACATTGTATGGATTGATTATGGCACATACTTGTAAAAAAGTGTTTATTCATGTCAATTTTTCTCACATAATACTTTCATTACATAAGTGAACTCGCTATCTTTAAGTCAGAAAATTCAAAATGGAGGAGGCGTTTTATGAAACTCTCAGAATTAAAATCAAGTGGTCATCCTAAAACATTGTTTGGTTCCTTTTTATATTTTGATGTGAGCTTTATGATTTGGGTTTTGTTAGGGGCGCTGGGTGCTTTTATTGCACAAGATTTTGCTTTATCAACCGTAGAGAAAGGCATGATTGTGGCCATTCCAATTCTATCTGGTTCTTTTTTTCGGATTGTGCTTGGTTTATTCACCGATCGAATAGGACCTAAAAAGACTGCAGTGATAGGAATGCTTTTAACGACGATTCCGCTTATTTGGGGGTTTATCGCTGGTACAACCCTTTCAGAGCTCGTACTGATTGGGATTTTGCTTGGAGTAGCAGGAGCAAGTTTTGCTGTTGCTTTGCCAATGGCAAGCCGCTGGTATCCTCCTCACTTACAAGGAGTAGCCATGGGGATTGCAGGCGCCGGGAATAGTGGAACACTAATCTCCACCTTATTTGGTCCAAGACTTGCGGAGATTTACGGGTGGCATGCCGTAATGGGGCTCGCTTTGATTCCGTTAAGTCTTGTCTTTTTGTTTTTTATTTTCACTGCAAAAGATGCACCAAATCAGCCCGCTCCTCAGCCGATTCGGTCGTACTTTTCAGTATTTCAAGTGAAATCGACATGGTTTTTCTGTTTGCTTTATGCGATCACATTCGGAGGGTTTGTCGGGCTTTCCAGTTTCCTCAGTATTTTCTTTGTGGATCAATATGGGGTTTCGAAGATTCATGCTGGTGATTTTGTGACACTTTGTGTGGCGGCAGGCAGCTTCTTTCGGCCTGTGGGCGGTCTCATTGCCGATAAAATAGGCGGAATGAAAGTACTGCTTGGATTATTCGGAATCATCGGCATCTGCTTAGGAGGCGTGAGCAGTCTTCCAGCTTTACCTGTGGTCATTGCGCTTTTATTTGTGGGGATGATGTGCCTTGGGATGGGAAATGGCGCTGTTTTTCAGCTGGTGCCTCAAGTATTTCATAAAGAAATTGGGATTGTGACCGGAATTGTTGGGGCTGCTGGAGGCATTGGCGGATTCTTTCTACCTAATATTCTTGGCAGTTTAAAAGAATTGACTGGCTCATATACGTTTGGCTTTTTGACCATTTCCCTTTTTGTTCTGATTGTCTTCCTCTGTTTAGTCGTATCGCAGCTTAAACGTAAAAAAGTGTTAATCAACCATACCTAAAAAGCCATGACCACACGTTGGTCATGGCTTTTCTTTATATTGTAACACCCTTTGTTTGACCTATTTTGGCAGAACCGAACTCCCCATTAAATAACGGTCTACCTCGTGCGCCACTTGTCTGCCTTCATTAATTGCCCAGACAATCAAGCTTTGCCCGCGTCTTGCATCTCCCGCTGCAAATACGCCTTCTACATTTGTTGTATATTCCCCATATTTTGCGTCAATGCGATTGTTTTTGCTGTCCACGCCAAAGTGTTTCACAAGCGGCTGTTCAGTTCCCTCAAAACCAATTGCAATAAAGACGAGCTGAGCAGGCCATACCTTTTCTGTCCCTGGAATTTCATGAAATTCAAACTTCCCTTGTTCGTTTTTCACCTTTTCCATTTGAATGGTATGAAGCTCTTTTAATTTCCCATTTTTATCTGCCACAATTTTTGTGGTTTGAATTGAATATTGACGCGGATCTTCTCCGAATTTTGCTTGTGCTTCTTCATAAGCGTAATCCAGCGAGAAGACATAAGGCTGTTCTGGCCACATGTTATCCCCTACACGTGTATCCGGAAGCTTTGGATGCTTCCCAAATTGAACAACACTTTTTGCTTTTTGGCGAAGTGCAGTTGCCACGCAGTCCGCACCTGTATCTCCTCCGCCAATCACAATCACGTCTTTTCCTTTTGCATCAATGAAGTTTTTGTCTTTAAATCCTGAATCAAGCATGCTTTTCGTTGCAAGGGTTAAATAATCCATCGCAAGGTGAATCCCTTTTGCTTCCCGGCCTTCAATCAATAGGTCACGCTGCTTTTGTGCACCTGTACAAAGGATAACTGCATCAAACTGCTCTTTCAGTTCATCAGCAGTAATATCCACGCCGATTTCTGTGTTCGTCACAAAGTCAATGCCTTCTTGTCTTAGAAGTTTGACTCTTCGCTCGACCACTTCTTTGTCGAGCTTCATATTCGGAATCCCGTATGTCAGCAGTCCGCCAAGACGGTCAGAACGCTCGAACACTGTGACAGCGTGCCCTGCTTGGTTTAATTGATCAGCACTTGCAAGTCCTGCTGGTCCTGAGCCGACAATGGCAATTTTCTTCCCTGTACGGCTTGAAGGGATTCTTGGTGTGATCCATCCATTTTCAAAACCTTTATCAATGATCGTGCGTTCGATATTTTTAATCGAAACAGCCGGATCATTGATAGCGACTGTACATGACCCTTCACAAGGTGCAGGACATACTCTCCCAGTAAACTCTGGGAAATTATTTGTTTTTTGCAGTCTTTCGAGTGCTTCCTTCCATCTCCCGCGATAGACAAGATCATTCCATTCTGGAATTAAGTTGTAGATCGGGCAGCCAGACACGCCGCCCCTGATCTCCATCCCAATTTGACAAAACGGTGTTCCGCAATCCATACATCTAGCGCCCTGCTTTTTCAATACGTCATCTGTATAAGGAGCTGAATATTCTTTCCAGTCATTTTGACGAGTGAGAGGGTCACGTTCATTTGGCTTTTCTCTTTTATAATCCATAAAACCTGTTGCTTTGCCCATTGTCCTCTCCCCTTTCTTAATGAGCGAGGGCTGCTTTTTGCCCGTTTGCCGTTTCTTGATTTTTCGGTTTTGTGTTTGCTTCAAAGGCAAACATCACCGCTTCTTCATGACTGAGGCCCGCTTGTTTTTGTTCTTCAATGCTTTGAAGCATCATTTTGTAATTTCTCGGAATGACTTTGATGAATTGATCCTTTTCTTGCTCCCAGTTTTCAAGAAGTGCTGCTGCTTTTGAGCTGTTTGTATAATCAAGGTGTTCCTTGATCATCTGCTTCACTTCTTGTTCTTCTTCATGATCTGTGAGCTTTTCAAACATGATCATTTCCATATTGCACATTATTTTGAACTGTTTCGCATCCGATGTATGGATGTAAGCCACACCGCCAGACATACCTGCACCAAAGTTTTTCCCAACGTCTCCTAAAATAACGACACGTCCGCCAGTCATGTATTCACAGCCGTGATCTCCAATTCCTTCAACAACCACATGTACACCTGAATTACGAACAGCAAATCGTTCACCAGCACGGCCGTTAATATAAGCTTTTCCGCTAGTTGCACCGTAAAATGCAACGTTTCCTACAATGACGTTTTCATGTCCATTTTGTACAAAATGATCAGACGTTTTCACAGCAATTTTGCCTCCTGAGAGTCCTTTGCCGATATAGTCATTTGAATCACCTGTTAAATAGAGAGACATGCCCTTTGGCACAAATGCGCCAAAGCTTTGTCCAGCTGAACCAGTGAATCTGAGTGTGATCGTATCCTCTGGCAAGCCCTCTTCCCCGTAGCGCTTAGACACTTCACTGCCAGTAATGGTTCCGGCCACACGATTGATATTGCGAATGTTCAATGATAGATCAACCGGTGTTTGATGATTCAGCGCTTCTTGCACATAAGGAAGGATTTCATTCATATCCAGCGATTCGTCAATTTTATGATTTTGCGGTGTTCTGAATGTCCGCGCTCCTTCTGGCTGATAAAGCAGTGTTTCAAGGTTTAGCTGGCCTGCTTTCCAGTGAGCTTTTGCTCGTTCACTGACCGCCAGGACGTCCGTACGTCCGATTAATTCATCCATTGATGTAAAGCCGAGTTCCGCTAAGATTTCTCTTACTTCCTCTGCAATAAACATCATGAAGTTCACAATGTGATCAGGGTCACCCATGAATTTTTTGCGAAGCTCTGGGTTTTGTGTGGCAACACCGACTGGGCAAGTATCTAAATGACATGCTCTCATCATCACGCAGCCCAGCACGACAAGTGGAGCTGTCGCAAATCCGTATTCTTCTGCTCCTAAAATCGCAGCCATCACAACGTCGCGGCCAGTCATTAACTTTCCGTCTGTTTCAAGAACGACTCTCTCGCGAAGACCATTTAACACAAGGGTTTGATGCGCCTCTGCCAATCCAAGCTCCCAAGGAAGCCCTGTGTGTTTAATACTTGTTTTCGGTGAAGCTCCTGTACCGCCATCATAACCACTGATAACAATGACGTCCGCAGTTCCTTTTGCTACACCTGCTGCAATCGTGCCAACGCCGGCTTTAGATACAAGCTTGACACTGATGCGTGCATCACGGTTCGCGTTTTTCAAATCATGAATCAGCTGTGCCAAATCCTCAATGGAATAAATATCATGATGCGGCGGTGGTGAAATCAATCCGACACCTGGCGTAGAACCACGTACATCGGCCACCCAAGGATACACTTTATTTCCTGGCAGCTGTCCGCCTTCTCCAGGTTTTGCTCCTTGCGCCATTTTAATTTGCAGTTCATCTGCATTGACCAAGTAATGACTTTTCACACCAAATCGGCCAGAAGCGATTTGTTTAATCGCACTTCTGCGGTCATCACCGTGTTCATCTACTGTAAAGCGGGCAGGATCTTCTCCGCCTTCTCCGCTGTTACTTTTACCGCCAATTCGGTTCATCGCAATCGCAAGTGCCTCATGCGCTTCTTTACTTAAAGACCCAAATGACATGGCACCTGTCTTAAAGCGGCGCACGATGGATTCAGCAGATTCAACCTCTTCCAGACGAACCGGCTTTTGTTTTGGCTGAAATGCAAACAAGTTTCTGAGGAAGCCGATTCTTTCTTCATCCGCTGCTTTTGTATATTGTTTAAATAGATCGTAATCTTCATTACGGCATGCCCACTGGAGCGTATGGATCGTTTTTGGGTTAAAAGCATGATGCTCTCCATTTTTTCTCCACTGGAATTCACTGCCTGATTCAAGTGTCTGGTCTGTTGCTGCTTGATACCCTGCTTCATGGCGAAGTTTTGCCTCATGAGCAATGGTGTCAAGATCAATCCCACCAAGCTGTGAAGCTGTTCCTGTGAAATACGCTTGAATGACGTCTTCACTAATCCCAACTGCTTCAAAGATTTGCGCGCCTCTATAGCTCTGCACAGTGGAAATTCCCACTTTGGACATGACTTTGACGACACCTTCTGTCACGCTTTTACCAAACTTTGTAACAGCTTCATCAAAGCTGATCGAAATCGCTTCGTCTGCAATCAGCTGTTTGTACGTTTCATAGACAAGGTAAGGGTGAATCGCATCTGCGCCGTAGCCAATTAGTGCGGCAAAATGATGGACCTCTCTCACCTCTCCAGATTCAACGATCAGACTGACCTTTGTCCGTAGACCTTGACGCACAAGATGCTGATGAAGTGCACTTAGCGCAAGAAGTGGTGGAATCGGTACTTTTTGTGCTGTCATTTCACGATCTGAAAGGATTAATAAAGAGACACCTTCTCTGATCGCTTTTTCCGCCTCTTCAAACATCGCATCCAGTCCGCGCTTTAAATCATCGGTGAAAAGTGTATGGATTGTTTTGCTTTTAAAGGCATTATGAACAATCGTTTTCAAGCCGTTAAATTGTCCGCTCGTTAAGACCGGTGTATAAAGTTTAATTCTTCGGCATGAATATTCATTCGGATGTAAAATATCGCCTTCGGCACCTAACCAAGTCATGGTTGATGTCACGAGCTGCTCACGAATGGCATCAATCGGCGGGTTCGTGACTTGTGCAAACAGCTGCTTAAAATAATGAAAAAGAGACTGCGCACGATCTGATAACACAGCAAGCGGTGTGTCACTTCCCATTGAACCGATTGGGTCCTTGCCTTCCTCTAGTAAAGGAATTAAATACTTTTGAATGTCTTCATACGTATAATGGAACGCACGCTGACGCGTCAATAAATCATCCATTATACTAGAATTTTCTGAATTTTCTTCCGAGCGATTGACGTGGACCATTTCTTCATCGAGCCATTTTTGATAAGGCAGTTCATTCGCAATGGTCGATTTCACTTCTTCGTCAGAAATAATTCGTCCTTCTTCTAGATCAATGAGCAGCATTTTACCAGGCTCAAGTCGATCTTTATACTTCACATCTTCTTCATTTGTGTCAATTACGCCAACCTCAGAAGAGAAAATGATATGATCATCATTCGTGACATAATATCTTGCCGGTCTCAATCCGTTTCGGTCTAAGATGGCCCCGATTTGTTTCCCGTCCGTAAAGGAAATGGCTGTTGGTCCATCCCACGGCTCCATGAGAGAACTATGGTATTCATAAAATGCCCGTTTCTCTTTCGACATGTGCGTGTTTTCCGTCCAAGGCTCAGGAATCAGCATCATTGCTGTATGAGCAGGTGTACGGCCTGCAAGCACAAAGAATTCAAAGGCATTGTCTAAAATGGATGAATCACTTCCGTCTGCATTCAGCACTGGCAAAATCTTGTCTAAATCGTCTCCGAAGGCTTCAGATACGAATTGTTGTTCTCTTGCTCTCATCCAATTGATGTTTCCTCTTAATGTGTTGATTTCTCCGTTGTGAATTAAGTAACGGTTTGGATGGGCTCTTTCCCATGTAGGAAATGTATTTGTACTAAATCTTGAATGAACAAGTGAAAATGCAGAAACAAATGTTTCATCCTGTAGATCAAGATAAAAAGCATCGACTTGATCTGATGTTAAAAGCCCCTTGTATACGATGGTTTGACTCGACAGGCTGACAAAGTAAAATTGCTTTTCCTCTCTTGTTCCCCAGTTCTCAGCCTGCTTACGGATGACATATAATTTTCGTTCAAATGACAAACGATCTGTGATGTTGTCGTTTGCTCCGATAAAGACCTGTCTCACAACCGGACAGCTCTTCGCTGCGACAGTACCAATTTTTCCGGCATCGACAGGAACCGTTCTCCAGCCAATTAATGTTTGGCCTTCTTGTTTAATGAACCCGTTGATTTTCTGTTCGATGGCTTGACGCGTTTTTTCGTCATCATCTTTTGAAAAGAAGACCATTCCTACCCCGTAACGGCCTTTTTCAGGAAGTGCAAATTCTTTGCAGTTCTTTCTAAAGAAAGCGTCTGGCAGCTGTACCATTAAACCGGCACCATCACCTGTATACGGATCACTGCCTTGCCCGCCGCGATGATCAAGCTGGCACAGCATTTGTAATCCCTTTTTGACGATGCTATGTGTCGCCTCCCCTTTTAAATGGGCGTACAGTCCGATTCCACATGCATCATGTTCAAATTCAGGACGGTAGAGACCTTGTGGTTGTGGTAGTTGATTATAAGTCATCGTTTCTCTCCCCCGTTTAAAAGATCCGTTTTTTCACAGTAATAAAATCTCACAAACTCTGTAACTTATTTTAAGTTTTCAAATTGATATAAACAATATATAATTTAGATCAAAACAATCTCTTTTTGAGATAGATGGGTGTGAAGTGCAAAAATGGAGCTTCGTCAGTTACGTTATTTTGTAGAAGTCGCAGACCGTGAACACGTGTCAGAAGCGGCTGAAAACTTACATGTTGCCCAATCTGCCATCAGCCGGCAGATTGCGAATTTAGAAGAAGAACTTGGAGTGGCCTTATTCGAACGAGAAGGACGAAATATCAAATTAACGAAGATCGGCAGACAATTTTTAGATCATGTCAGAACTGCACTCAAAGCCATTGATTATGCAAAAGAGCAAATTGATGAATACTTAGATCCACACAAAGGAACGGTGAATATTGGCTTTCCTACAAGTCTAGCAAGCCAAGTACTCCCTTCTGTCATCTCCGCCTTTAAGCAGGAATATCCAGAGGTCGATTTTTTACTTCGTCAAGGATCCTATAAATTTCTCATTGAAGCGGTCAAAAATCGAGATATCGATCTCGCCTTTTTAGGACCCGTACCGACAAACGATTCTCAAATAGAAGGAAATATTTTGTTTTCCGAAAGCATATATGCCCTTTTACCGGTTAGCCACCCCTTTAGCGGACAAAGGAGTATTCATTTAAGTGATTTAAGAAAGGATCATTTCGTGTTATTTCCTGAAGGGTATGTGCTGAGACAAATTGCGGTTGATGCTTGCAAGCAGGCAGGCTATGAGCCTACCATTTCATCTGAAGGAGAAGATTTGGATGCCATTAAAGGTCTCGTCTCGGCAGGTATGGGTGTTACCTTATTACCCGAAAGCGCCTTTTATGAAACAACACCCCGATTTACAGTGAAAATTCCAATCGATTTTCCTCAAGTGAGACGAACGGTTGGCATTATTGCATCTAAAACGCGCGAAATGTCTCCTTCTGCCCATGATTTTTATGTGTTTGTGAAGGATTTCTTTTCTAAAATTGAACAATATAAATAATTCATTAAAAGAAGACATTTCATTTGTAGAAATAATCCCTCTTTGTATATGATGGGTTACAGAACAAAAGACTATATGGAAGAAAGGTATTCGTATGAAATCAATTTTATCGTTTTTAAAGCCGTATCGGCTGTCCGTTGTGTCCATTGTCATTCTCACCTTTTTAAGCAGTATGCTCCAGCTGTATTTACCGACGTTAACAGCAGATATCGTTGATGTCGGTATCGTCCAGGGAGATATTGCTTACATATGGAAGGTTGGCGCCTGGATGGTGGCTTGTTCTCTACTCGCCATTTTGCTCACCATTTGGAAGTCTTACTTGTCATCAAAGACAGCACTTGGCTTCGGCCGTGATATGAGAAGACAGCTGTTTGTGCATGTCGAACAATTTTCATTAGAAGAATTTCAAAAGATCGGCACATCTTCCTTTATTACTAGATCAACAAATGATGTGAAACAAGTCCAAGATGTGACGATTATGATTTTACAAATGATGACGCGGGCCCCGCTCATGCTTGTGGGCGGAATTATTTTGGCTGTTTCCAGAGATGCTGTCCTGTCTCTTATCTTTTTGGCAGCCCTCCCCCTTCTTGGTGGATTCATTTATTTGGTGTCAAGAAAAGCCATCCCTCTATTTGGCCAGCTTCAGAAAAAAACAGACCGGCTGAATTTAATTATGCGGGAATCTCTTTCAGGCATCCGCGTTATTCGTGCATTTAACCGTGTGGATGATGAAAAGGAGCGATTCCAAGAAGCCAACACGTCCTATAAGGACACTGGTCTTAAAGTTAACCGATTAATGGCTTACTTGTTTCCATTTATGCTGATCATCATGAACTTCACGAATATCGGCATTGTCTGGCTTGGTGCAAACCGAATTGATGCCGGAGAAATGGAAGTTGGGAATCTCATTGCCTTCATTCAATATGCGATGATGATTTTAATGGCACTGATTATGCTGTCGATGAGCTTTATTATGGTCCCAAGAGCACAAGCGTCAGCTAAACGCATGAATGAAGTGTTAAACATGGAACCAAAGATTAAAGACAAAGAAGAGTCTATGACTGACCTTCACAAGCCCGCTCAATCCATTCGCTTTGAGGATGTGTCATTTTATTACTCAAATGCTGAGAAACCGGCCGTTCAAGGTATCACGTTTGAAGCCAAAACTGGTGAAACGACAGCCATCATCGGAAGTACGGGTTCTGGGAAAACAACGCTTCTCCAGCTGATGACGCGCTTTTATGAAGTGTCAGAAGGCCGGATTACACTAGATGGTGTAGATATTAGAGAGCTGCCACAAGAGAAACTGAGAAACCAAATGGGCTATGTCTCTCAAAAAGCTGTTTTATTCAGTGGAACCATTGCCGACAATGTGCGCTTTGGCAAGCAGGATGCAAGCGATGAAGACATCTGGCAGGCGCTGCGAACTGCGCAGGCCGAAGAATTTGTTTTGCAAAAAGATGGCGGAATTGATGCAGAAATTGATCAAGGTGGTTCCAATCTATCGGGCGGCCAAAAGCAGCGGCTTTCCATTGCAAGGGCGCTAGTGCGAAAACCATCATTCTATCTGTTTGACGATAGCTTTTCAGCACTTGATTACAAAACAGATGCGAAGCTGCGGGCATCATTAGAAGCAGAAAAAGCTCATGCAGCCCTCATCATTGTGGCTCAACGAATCAGTACAGTGAAGCATAGTGATAAAATCATTGTACTTGATGAAGGGAAAATCGCAGGTATCGGAACACATGAACAATTATTAAAGGACAATCTTGTATACCAAGAGATTGTCGCCTCTCAGGAAGGTCAGGAGGTGAGCGAGGATGAGTAAGAAAATGTCTTCTGGCATGGGCCATAAAGGCGGCCACCCTAAAGGGCCAGCCGCAAAACCGAAGGAATTTAAGAAAACACTGCTACGTTTGACAGGCTATTTAAAACCAAGGAAATTTCAGCTGATCATCGTCTTTATTGCAGCGATTGGTTCAACTGTCTTTAACGTCATTAGTCCAAAGCTGCTTGGGGATGCCACCTCTTCCCTATTTGACAGCTTTACGAATGGAACAGCCGTTCAATTTGACGTCATTTCACGGATTTTATTGCTGCTTGTCGTGCTGTACGTCGTTGCTTCCCTCTTTTCATTCGTTCAGCAATATGTCATGGCTGGAGTCTCTCAACAGACCATTGCTGAATTACGGCAGGAAGCAAATGACAAGCTCACACGTCTCCCCCTTCGTTATTTTGATAAAACAACCCACGGGGACACGCTAAGCCGTGTGATGAATGATATCGATAATATTAATACATCGCTTCAGCAGGCGCTCACCCAAGTGATTACATCTGTGATTACAGTCATTGGGATTGTCGTCATGATGCTCTTCATCAGTCCGCTGCTTACATTGCTTGTTTGTTTGACGCTGCCACTCAGCCTGTTTGCGATTCGCGGCATTACGTCATTTTCTCAAAAGCATTTTAAAGCGCAGCAAAAAGAGCTTGGCACGATCAATGGACATATTAATGAGATGTTCACAGGACATCAGACAGTTCGTGCGTATGGCTACGAAAAGAAAGCAATCGATACATTTGATGAATTAAATGAAAAGCTGTATGAATCTTCAAGGAAAGCGCAGTTCATTTCTGGTTTAATGATGCCAATGATGACCTTCATCGGGAACCTTGGCTATGTGGCAGTCAGTGTAGCCGGCGGGATTCTAGTCATTAATGGGAATATTCGTGTCGGGGATGTGCAGGCGTTTATCCAATACACACAGCAAATGTCTCAGCCGCTTGTGCAAGCATCAAGCGTCGCAAACTTAGTTCAATCAGCGATCGCTTCTGCTGAAAGGGTGTTTGAAATCCTTGATGAGGAAGAAGAAAGTACCGAAGAAGATGCGGCAATTGATCTTGCATCACTCTCAGGTGATGTGAGCTTTGAACAAGTTCAATTCGGATATGAAAAAGATCATCCGATTATTAAAGATTTGAATTTAGATGTGCAAGAAGGACAGACGGTTGCCATTGTCGGACCAACAGGCGCGGGAAAAACGACCATCATTAATCTTTTAATGCGTTTTTACGAATTAGATCAAGGCTCCATACGCATTGGCGGTGTCAAAACAACTGATCTCAGCCGTCAGCAAGTACGAGAATTATTTGCGATGGTTCTTCAAGATACATGGCTCTTTGAAGGAACGATTTACGACAACATTGCCTATGGCAGGCAGCACGTTTCCAAAGAGGATGTCATCAAAGCCGCCAAACATGCCTATGCAGATGATTTCATCCGCACGCTTCCAGATGGATATGACACACTGTTAACAGAAGATGCAGGCAACCTGTCTCAAGGTCAGCGCCAGCTGTTAACCATCGCCCGTGCCATTTTATCTGATCCAAAGATCTTGATATTAGATGAAGCAACAAGCAGTGTAGATACACGGACAGAGATGCATATTCAAAAAGCAATGAATGAATTGATGAAAGGCAGAACGAGCTTCGTGATTGCACACAGACTTTCAACAATCAAGGATGCAGACCTTATTTTAGTCATGAAGGATGGAAGCATCATTGAAAAAGGATCGCACAGCGAACTTTTAAAACAAAAAGGCTTCTATGCAGACTTATATATGAGTCAATTTGCCGAAAATCAAGTGGGATAACATCAAAAAAAGAGGATAGACACGCATGTCACATGCTGTCTATCCTCTTTTCAATTGTCATCTACTCGCTTCTTCACTTTTACACTGAGCTTCGTTATATACTCTGCTTCATCTTTAGACATGAGCGAATGAAGTAAATACTCCTCATATACATCTCCATCCAGCATCATGCCCTCTTTCTCGATTTCATCTAACAAATGCGAATAAGCAGATTCGATCTCATCAAATGTTCCTTGATCATACATCACCGCATAGAGCCCGCCAGGTTTTTTGACTGCCGCCGGGCCATCCATTCGGCAGAACAGCTGATCTGACTGATGATAGTGCCGCTTACGGAACTGCTCCTTTTTTAAGACAGAACCATTTGCCGCAGCCCCTTTTATGCCAACTCCCTTTAAAAATTCCCCTACAATACGTGATATTTCTTCTACAGGTGTATTGAAGTCGATCGGGTTTGATGCACTTAGTACCACGGGTTCTTCTGGCAGCTCTTGAAACAGGACCTCCCCTATTTTCACATTTGCTAATTCATGTGTCGTCTCCATCACCCGCATAAGAAAAGCCTGGATGTCTTGAAGTTTTTCAATCTCTTGTTTGACCTTTTTTATTTGGTCGGCCGCTAGGCTTTGCAGTCTCTCGCGGGAAGGTTCTGTGAAATATTGTTTTAACTCTTTGATCGGAAATTGAACAGCCCGCAAGGATTGAATCGCAATAAAATGGTCAAATTGCTCAAGTGTATAGTAGCGGTATCCATTTTCGTGAACACCAGCCGGCTTAAATAAATCGATTTTATCATAATACAGAAGCGTATCTTTTTTGACATCAAATAGCTTGGCAAATTCTCCAGTAAAAAACGTTTTTTGCACATCATTGATCATGAGGAAGGCTCCTTTCTTGACTATGGAGTAACTCCATCCTTTATTATAACATCCAGAAACATCACTACGTATGGAAAGGATAAAAAAATGAACAAAATAACTCAACATGAAGTAACATTAGCACAAGCAAATAAAGAGGACTTCCCTTCAATGAAAAAAGAGCTCCAGAAAGCTTTTACAGCTGGTGTGATCGATGCATTTGGCGATGCGCATGGTGGACCAATTCCTCCAGATGAAGTGATTGATGAATCTTTTCATTCGAATGAACACATTGTTTATCATATTATGCTAAATGGTGAAAAGGCAGGAGGCGTTGTTATCAAAATCAACCAAGAGACACATCACAACTCGGTTGATTTGCTATACATTTCATCATCCTTTCACAGCCGGGGCATTGGTCAGGCAGCATGGAAAGCCATCGAGGCGCAATATCCAGAAACGATTGCATGGGAGGTTGTGACTCCATACTTTGAAAAACGCAACATTCATTTTTATGTCAATAAGTGCGGCTTTCAAATAGTTGAATTTTATCACTTACACCATCCAGATCCAAACGCACCTCATGAAGCACATCAAGGCAATGAACCTTTAGCACCTGAGGAATTTGAATTTTTTAAATTTGAGAAGATCATGAAGAAAAATTGTGCAAACGTAGGATAACGTGTATTTCTTTTAAATAAAGTTAAAAACACTACCTCATAAAAAGGTAGTGTTTCTTGAATCTTTCTAGATTCTAATCTGACCGTCGCCACATAGAAGCAGCTTAGTTGTCGTGAGTGCAGGAAGTCCCATTGGCCCTCTTGCGTGGAGTTTTTGAGTAGAGATGCCGATTTCAGCTCCATAGCCAAGTGCGCCGCCGTCTGTAAAGCGAGTCGATGCGTTATGATAAACAGCCGCCGCATCGACTTCGTTTAGAAACGTGAGTGCATGTTTTTCATTTTCTGTCACGATGGCTTCTGAATGTTTTGTGCCGTACTGATCAATATGGCTGATCGCTTCCTCGATTGAATCGACTACCTTCACTGCAAGATCAAGACTTAAATACTCATCTGTCCAATCCACTTCTCCAGCAGGAACCGCATCTGAAAAGTAAGACTCTGCTGCCTGATCGCCATGTACAGTGACACGGTGCTCCTGCAAAGCTTCATTTAATGAGACTGCATTTTCTTTCAGCCAATCGCGATGAATAATCAGCGTCTCAAGTGCATTACATACAGCCGGACGATTCGTTTTCGCATTGATCACAATCTCAATGGCTTTTTTCACATTCGCGGTTTGATCAATAAAGATATGGCAGTTTCCTGTCCCTGTTTCAAGCACTGGGATAGTGGATTCTTCCACCACTGTTTTGATTAAGGAAGCTCCGCCCCGCGGAATTAACACATCGATCCATTCTTTAAGTTGAAACATCGCCTGAACCGATGAACGGTCTGTTTGTTCAATCAATTGCACCGCATCACGAGGAATCTTTGTTTGATCCAATGCTTCATGGATCACACTGACAATGGCTTTGTTGGAAGAAATAGCGGAGGAACCGCCTTTTAAAATCACTGAGTTGCCTGCCTTTAAGGCAAGGCCTGCTGCATCGACAGTGACGTTCGGTCTCGCTTCATAGATCATCCCGATCACACCGAGCGGTACTCTTCGGCTTTTTACGTGTAAGCCGTTATCAAGAGTCCATTCATCCAATATTTCTCCAACAGGATCTGTTAATCTCGTCACAAGCCGCAAACTTTCAGCAAACTCATGAATTCTTTCTTCATTTAACAGTAATCGATCCAAGAGTGCCTCTGAGAAGCCTTTTTCTTTCCCGGCATTTAAATCTTTTTGATTCTCCTGTAAAATAAAGCGGCTGTTTTGCTCTAATGCTTCTGCCATTTTAAGAAGCGCGTCATTCTTTTCCTCTGTTTGAAGTAAACTTAGTTTTTTTGAAACATGCTTTGCTTTTTTCGCTTTTTCTTTGACCGATGTGACAACTTCAGCTGTCAGTGTCATGGAATTCCTCCCTTTTGGTTAACAAACTGGAATGGATAAATCTAAATGACAAACAAATGCTTCAAGATCGACGACATGCACGATTTCATCTTGTAACAAATCACTCTTACGTGCGAGTTCATCTGACGCATAATTCACAATGCCAAGACCTATTTCTCTTCCATCTTGATCTAAAATACGGACCACATCGCCTTTTTTAAACGAACCTTTTACGTTGACAATCCCATCAGAATCAAGGCTTCCCTCTCGGTGCATGAGGAATTCCTGTGTTTTCTCTTGAACCACGATCTCACCCTTTGGTCCAGAATGAAAGGCAATCCACTGCTTCTTATAATTGAGCGGCGCTACATTTTCGTCAGCGGTAAAATAAGTGCCATCCTCTGTCCCATTGATCGCTTTGTCTAAAATGTCAGGCGTATCTGCTTTTCCTAAAAAGCCATTGATCCCTGCGGCCATTGATATTTTAAACGCATCGAGCTTTGATTTCATTCCGCCTGTACCTACGCTGCTGCCTGCGTCTCCAGCAGCTGCTTCGATGTCTTCTGTGATGTCTGTCACTTCGAGAATTCTCTTTGCATTTGGATTTGTATGAGGATTATCTTCATACAAGCCATCAATATCAGATAAAATGGCAAGGAAATCCGCATCAATTAAGCCAGCTACTTTTGCAGACAATGTATCGTTGTCTCCAAACTTCAACCGATTGATTGTCACTGTATCATTTTCGTTAATAATTGGGATGATGCCTCGATCTAATAACACGTTCATTGTGTTACGCACATTTTGATAGCGCGTTTCATCAGAAAAATCACTTCTTGTGATTAAGAGCTGTGAGGCAATATAACCGTGTGATAAAAATAAAGTAGAATATGATTCCATTAAAAGCCCTTGCCCAATTGAGGCAGATGCCTGCTTTTCCGGCAGTGTTTTGGGTCTATCGATAAATCCTAGTTTTCGGTAACCAGCTGCAACCGCACCAGATGAAACCAAAATGACTTCGTGTCCTTCATCTTTGAGTTTCACAATTTGATTGACGAGGTTTTCTAGTTTTTTTAAACTAATCTCACCTTGAAAGCTAGTAAGAGAGCTGCTTCCGATTTTCACAACAATTCGTTTTCTCTCTTTATCTGCGTACACCTAATCACTCCTGTACCTGAGCTCTATTTATATAGATACTTTTTGTTTTTGCTGATTGCTTATCTCTTTTGATCGATTGGCAGCATGTTTGACAGCCTGCTTGATCGCTTCTCCTCCGCCAAAATCATCTAATGCATTGAGTCCTGCAGCAGTTGTTCCATTTGGTGACGTAATTTTCTCTCTTAGGACAGATGGATTTTCCTCTGTTTCTTGCAGCATTTTTGCCGCACCGAGGAGTGTCTGCGCGCCAATTTGGCGAGACAATTCCTTTGATAAACCTGCCTCTTCTCCTGCTTCTTCGATTCTTTCCATTAAGAAATAAAAGTAGGCGGGCCCGCTTCCAGCAATTCCAGTAAAAATATCCATTTGCTCTTCCTGAATGGTATAGACTTCGCCCATTTCAGATAAAAGATCCTGGCTTATGCTCATATGGTCGTTTTTCACGTAACGTCCAGCAGATAAAGCAGTCGCTGATGCCCCGATCGTACTTGATGTATTTGGCATGACCCTCATAACAGGCTGGCCTTCATGCAGCATGTCTTCAATATACGATAGCTTGACACCTGCAAGGACAGACATGATGAGCTGATCTGGCTGAATACGAGGTTTTAATGATTCAAGGGCTGCTTCAGCATCCTTTGGCTTCATGGCCAGGATCAACATATCCATTTCTTCAAAAGGAAATGAATCCATTGCGGCTGTTTGGATTCCGTATCGTTTCGTTAGTTCATTCAATCGAAGTTGATTTTGTCTGTTTGTTGCGTAAATTTGGTCTAGCGGCATCTGTCCTGATCGCACAATCCCTGCAATCATTCCTTCAGCCATAGAGCCTGCTCCAATGAAAGCAACTTTCTTTTGATCAATGATATTGATCCTCTCCCTTGTTCGCTTTTTGTTCGTGTTTTTCGCACGTTAGTAATCGTAACATGATGAGAAATCGTGTCAAGAAAGAGCCAGCGCTTTTCAAAAGTCCCGAATGCATGGCCGGCAGCTTGCTGCAAGTATGTTAGCCGTGTTTTTCAAATACAGTAATTTAGATCAAAAGAACTATGATCATTTGAATCATAGGACCCTTTCGTTCGACTGGATTCACCAATTTATTTTTGGTTTCGGTGACTTCAATTCTATTTTTCAGAAAGCGCTCTCATTTTAATGACTTTCTATTTTCCTATATAGTGAATGTGCTTGAATCTTTCGATTAGACTATTGACATATTTTAGAAAACATGTCCGTTGAAATGATATTTTACTGGTGATACCGTGAAAGAGAAATCATGTGAAAAAGGAGCGTTCATAATGAAAGTGAAAGAAAACTATGTCAATGTGATTCCAATGAAAGAAATCCGTTCTACCGATGACCTTCTTTTCCCATTCCCTATTTACAATGAGCTGCGTGCAGAAAGTGATATTAGATATGATGAGACAAGAAAGTGCTGGGATCTCTTTCGATATTCGGATATCCAGTCTGTTCTAAAACAGCCTAAAGTGTTCTCTTCACAGCGAGGAAGAAGCACGTCTAAAACAAGTATTTTAACGATGGATCCTCCAAAACATACAAAGATGAGAGCGCTTGTGAATAAAGCGTTCACCCCAAAAGCGATCAAGCAATTAGAAGATAAGATCAAAGACTTGACACATGATCTATTAAATCAAGTTAAGGACCAACGTACGTTTGATATTGTGCAAGATTTAGCAGCTCCCCTGCCAGTGATGATCATCGCTGAGCTTCTCGGTGCAGAGGTGCAGGACAGAGAGCTGATTAAAAAACATTCTGATGCCCTTGTGGCAGGTGCTAAGGATGAATCAAAAGAAGCCATTCAGGCTGTTGTAGATATGCAGAAACGCGCTGAAGAGGAGCTGTCCGTTTATTTTGCTCATTTGATCAAAAAACGAAAAGAAACACCAGCCGATGACTTGATCTCGCTTCTCATTCAAGCGGAAATTGATGGAGAGCGTTTAACGGAAAATGAACTGCTTGGCTTTTGTATTCTACTACTCGTTGCAGGCAATGAGACAACGACCAATTTAATAACCAATGCCGTACGACTGCTGACAGAGCAGCCGCATATCGCTGAATCAGTTCGGCAGGACCCCTCTCTTATTCCTCAATTGACTGAGGAAACGTTACGGTATTATCCCCCTGTTCAAGCCATTGGCCGAATCGCTGCAGAAGATGTTGAAATTGCAGGCGCGCGCATTGAAAAAGGAGACTACCTCATCAGCTGGGTTGCTTCGGCAAATCGGGATGAACAGAAATTTGAAGATCCAGATACGTTCCGGCTTGACCGAAAATCAAATCCGCATATGAGCTTTGGGTTTGGCATTCACTTTTGTCTCGGTGCACCGCTTGCCCGGCTTGAAAGCAACATTGCGCTTGACGTTTTACTCCATACGTTTCAAGACATCACATGCGCTACAGATCAGCTAAAACCTATTCAAAGCACGTTTGTTTTTGGGGTAAAAGAATTTCCTGTACAAGTCACCCGTTTTTAAAAGTCCCTTTTCAGGGGCTTTTTTTCATTTTCTTCAATTCATCATCTCTTTCTTACCTTCCTCCTCCGAACATGCTAAAATAAAATCCATACAAAGTGATAACGGAATGCAGAAAGGAAGCCGAAAACTCATGACCGATTATACAGCGATGAAAGACGGAATATTCAAATCAGTTTGTTCGTTAGACTGCCCGGATCAGTGCGGTCTTTTAATACATAAAGAAAATGGAAAGATCGTGAAAGTGCAGGGAGATCCGGACCACCCTGTCACACAAGGAAACATATGCAACAAAGTGCGTAATGTCACAGCCCGTTTATATGATGAAAAAAGACTGACCACTCCTTTAAAACGTGTTGGCCAAAAAGGCGAAGGTCAGTTTGCACCGATTACGTGGGAAGAAGCCATTGAAACCATTCGTCAAAAATGGACAAAGCTGATCGAAGAAAAAGGACCAGAAAGCATTCTGCCTTACAGCTTCTATGGAAACATGGGCAATCTCAACGCTGAAGGAATGGACCGCCGCTTTTTTTATCGTCTTGGTTCAAGTCAGTTAGACCGGACAATCTGTCAGTCAGCAGGAACGACTGGCTATAAATATACAATGGGTGCCAGCATTGGGACAGATCCTGAAGATACCATTCATACGAAACTATTTATCTTTTGGGGCATCAATGCCGTGTCGACAAATATGCACCAAATCACCTTGGCACAAAAAGCACGAAAGCAAGGAGCGAAGATTGTCGTAATTGATGTTCACAAGAACCAAACCGGCCGGATGGCAGATTGGTTCATTCCGCTTCGGCCTGGTACTGACAGTGCACTTGCCCTTGGCATCATGCACGTCCTTTTTAAAGAGGAACGTACAGATGATGCATTTTTAGAGGCTTACACGGTCGGCCATAAGGAGCTGCGTGAGCATGTAAAGCAATATGATCCAGACACAGTTGAGCGCATCACAGGTGTGCCTAAGGATGACATCATTACACTTGCGAGAATGTACGCTGAGACATCGCCCTCTCTTATTCGGATTGGGAATGGTTTGCAGCACCATGATAATGGCGGGATGAGTATTAGAACCATTTCCTGCCTCCCTGCCCTGACTGGTCAATGGCTGCACAAGGGCGGCGGAGCGATGAAATCAAACTCTTCTTTTCTCAGCTATAATGAGACAGCTCTTCAGCGGCCGGATTTATTAAAAGAACGAACGCCTAGATCATTTAATATGAATCAGCTGGGCAGCGTGCTGACAAACGCAGAGCCTTCCGTTGATTCTCTCTTTATCTACTCGTGCAACCCAGCGGTTGTGACACCAGAAGCGAATAAAGTCAGAGAAGGTTTGATGAGAGAGGATTTATTTACAGTGGTTCATGATTTATTCCTGACAGAAACAGCGGCGTATGCAGACATTGTCCTGCCAGCGACATCAGCCTTTGAAAACGAGGATTTTTATACATCGTACTGGCATCATTATATTCAAATTCAGGAGCCTGTGATAGAACGCTACGGAGAAAGCAAATCAAATACTGAAGTATTCCGCCTGCTTGCCCATGCGATGGGCTTTGAAGATGAAGCCTTCCGCGAGACAGATGCTGAACTGATGGAACAAGCTCTTCATCATCCAGAAAATCCGCATTATGAGGACATTTCATACGAAGCATTAAAAGAAAAGAAATGGATCAAAGCGAAACGTGGACCTTTCCAGGAATTAAAGCTTCAAACCCCAAGCGGGAAAATTGAGCTTTATTCTGAACAAATGAAAAAAGACGGGTATCCAGCACTTCCAACCTATGTGCCCCTTTATCAGGAAAGCGATTATCCGCTTACCTTTATACCGGGACCGAACCATAATTTTCTGAATTCCACCTTCTCACTTCATGAAAAGCATCAAAAGCTAGAGAAATTTCCGAAGCTTCACATGAATGAACAGGATGCAAAGGAAAGAAAAATTGAAGATGGTGATATGGTACGTGTGTTGAACGACCGAGGAGAGTGTGAGCTTGTCGTGTCAGTCGGTCAAAATGTATTATCTGGTGTTGTGGTCAGTCAAGGATTATGGGCAGATCAAAAAGGCAAAAAGCATTTAGTGAATGGATTAACACCTGATCGATTGGCAGATATGGGCGGCGGCGCGACGTTCTTTTCTGGCAGAGTGGAAGTTGAAAAATTATCATAGAAAAAATAAAAGCCAGCAAAAAAACTGCTGGCTTTCAGATTGTTTACAAAGGGCTAAAATGATTTTAGCCCTTTGTCTTCTTTTCAGCGTGATAGAAAACCTTTGCAGTCTAGGAAGGACGAGCACCGGAGCGGAGCGAATTTGACATTCGTGAGCACCGAAGCGCAGACCTGACAACGAATGCGAGGGTTTGTCTACACGCTGAAAGCCAGCAAAAACTGCTGGCTTTTTTATAAGCTTTTATCGTCCAATAAACAGCTGATTGGTCATCACATTCGCACTTCCGCTGCTCTGGTAGCCTTCTACAGTAAATGCTGTTTCATACATTTTACCCATTGGCATGCCTAAGCTTTCCCATTTATTAAAATGCGCACTGACGGAGACCGTTCCGCTTGTACGTTTTGTTTGACGTACACTCCAATATTGCTTGAAGGTCGCGATCCCGATAATGGAAGGCTGATTAACGCGGGTCGTTTCATAAATGTCATATGTGCCTCCATCTGCATAAAATGATCCTTTATACGCTCCTGTTGGACGATATGTGCCCCATGAATCAACAATGTAGTATTCTGCTAATGGAGATTGTGTCCAGCCATAGACACATAAATAGGAATTCCCGCCTGGGTTAAAGTTTGCGTTGTAATTGATGGAGATGTTGCCAAGCTGATGATGAGTTTTAGTGGAATCAAACTTCTTTCCTTTCCGAAATAAAGCATTTCCGATACTGTTCCAGCCTGCAGTAAATGCCCCGCCGTTATTGAGTGTCATTGAGGTGTTTCCATAATCCTTCCATAATTCATAATCGTATCCGCTATGTGTACCCATTTCATTATTATAAATCGTTTTCGCATCAGCTGGCACAGCCGTCAGTGTCAGCACAAATCCAATACACACCACAAACAAAAGCCTCAATCTTTTCAAATTCATTTTCCATCCCTCTCCTTTTTTCATCCGTATTGTTCTGTCATCCCTAAGGTGAAAAACCCATCACCTCCTTTCATGCAGCCTTCTCAGTTAGATGGAACGATACTGCTTTAACCCGGCATGGATATCTTTTGTTTGTGTATAAATCCTTTGATACAAATGAAATAGATCAGCATATACTTCCGCATGCTGCTGCTCTGGCTCATAAACAGCGGCTTGATGGATCAATTGATTAGCACATACTTCAAGTGACGGATACCATCCGCAGCCAACCGCAGCAAGCATGGCTGCACCTAAAGCAGGCCCTTGTTCATTGTCTAACTGGATGACTTCAGCCTGAAAAATGTCTGCTTGCATTTGAAGCCAAGTCCGGCTTCTCGCACCGCCGCCAATGGACACAATAGAATCTATGTTTTTTCCTGCCTGCCGGAATAATGCGATAGATTCATTTAGCGAAAAGGTAATTCCCTCTAACACAGCTCTGACAACATGTGCCCTTTCATGCCTGCTGTCTAATCCAATCAAGCTGCCGCGAATGATCGAATCCGCATGAGGTGTTCTTTCCCCGACTAAATAGGGAGTAAAGAGTAATCCTTTCGCTCCTGGCGCTACATGAGCCGCACCTTCTAAAAGTGATTGAAACGATTCCTCAGGAGCCAGTAAGTGTTTTGCCCAGTTAAGACTATATCCTGCTGAGAGGGTGACACCCATTGTGTAAAAAGCGTCTTTTTTTGCATGATGAAACAAATGTAAATTCCCTTGAAGCTCCCTTTTATGATCCTCTTCGTAGGAGAGAATCACCCCAGATGTGCCGATGCTGCATAACGTGCGGTCAGAGGACAAGATGCCAGCACCAATTGCTCCGCAAGCATTATCTGCCCCGCCGGCAAAAACCTTCGCGCCTTCTTTCATCCCAACATCACGTGCAATGTGCGGCAAAAGTGTACCAACCTCCGCCTCTGATGTGACAAGCGGCGGGCAAATATGAGGAGAAATATCAAATGCCTGACAAATCTCCTCACTCCACGTCTGTTCACCGATATTTAACAGCAAAGTGCCAGCCGCATCAGAATAATCCATATGGACAGCGCCAGTTAAACGAAATCTGACATAATCTTTTGGGAGTAAAAACATGTCGATTTGCTGATCAATATGTGGTTCATGTTCCTTTACCCATAATAATTTTGGCAGTGTGAATCCTTCTAACGCCTGGTTTTTTGTGATCTTTTGCAGCCGGTCTCCCAGCTTTTTTGTAATATGTGCACATTGTGCTGTCGTTCGTGTATCATTCCATAAAATTGCAGGGCGGAGCACTTCGCGAGATTCATTTAATAGAACTAATCCATGCATCTGGCCGGAAAAGCTGATGCCTTCAACTTGTCTTGAATGAACAGGCTGCTTTGCCATCAGTTCTTTCATCACAGCCATTGTTTGGTTTACCCAATCCTCGGGGTGCTGCTCACAGTATCCAGGCTTCTCTTGAATGAGGCGGTACGGCTTAGAGGCTTCACAGCACACCTTCCCGCTCTCATCCACTAATATCGCCTTGACCCCGCTCGTTCCAAGATCAATTCCCATCACATATTTCATGTTTTCACTCCTTCAAAACAGGTCAGCCCCTTCAATTAATCTTCTAACAAGTATTGATTTAAACGGGCTTTCAGCTGTTCCTCTCTTCCCGATTCGTTTCTGATCAAAGGATGTTTCAGCGCATATTCTTCTAATGTATGAAAGTTTGCCTTCCCTTCTGAAATGTCACGGCCAATTCCTTCAGAAAAGCTGCGATACCGGTGCTTTATAACATCCTCAAACACACGGTCTTCTATGAGTCTATGAGCGACCCGCAGTCCTTTTGCAAATGCATCCATCCCAGCAATATGAGCATATAAAATATCTTCAAGTTCAAAGGAAGCTCTTCTCACTTTTGCATCAAAATTAAGACCGCCTGCCCCTAGTCCGCCATTTTGCAAAATTTCATACATGGCAAGAGTTGTCGCATACAGATCGGTTGGAAATTCATCTGTGTCCCATCCAAGAAGCGAATTGCCCTGGTTTGCATCAACAGAACCGAGCAGCCCATGAATTCTTGCGACACGTAATTCATGCTCAAACGTATGGCCGGCCAGTGTCGCATGATTGGCCTCAATATTTAATTTAAAATGGGAATCTAATCCGTATTGTTTTAAAAAGGCGATGGATGTCGCTGCATCTGTGTCGTATTGATGAGTGGTTGGCTCCTTTGGCTTTGGTTCGATTAAAAATTGGCCAGTGTACCCAATTTCTTTTGCATAATCAACAGCCATATGCAAGAAAGCCGCCATATGATCAAGCTCTCTTTTCATATCTGTATTGAGCAGCGTATCGTACCCTTCTCGTCCACCCCAGAAAACATAATTTTCTGCACCAAGTTCTTTGGCGGTTTCGATGCCTTTTTTAACCTGTGCGGCTGCGTAGGCAAAGACATCTGCATGACAAGATGTCGCAGCGCCGTGAACAAATCTAGGGTGCTTAAACATATTAGCTGTGTTCCACAGCAGCTTTACTCCGCTTTGCTTCATGTATTCTTTCATTCTTTCTAAAATGATGTCTAATTGTTGATTCGTCTCTTGAAGCGTCTCTCCCTCTGGCGCAATGTCACGGTCATGGAATGAAAAATACGGAACATCCAATAGGTCAAAAAGCTGAAAAGCGACTTCCAATCTAGCTTTTGCTAAATCCATTCCGCTATAGGTGTCCCAGGCTCTTTGCATCGTCCCAGTTCCAAACATGTCTGTTCCATCAGCCGTCAATGTATGCCAATAAGCGACTGAAAAACGCAGGTGGTCTTTCATTGTTTTTCCGCCAATCACTTCGCTTGGATTATAGTATTGAAAGGCGAGTGGATTGTTTGATTGTTTTCCTTCATATTGAATTTTGCCGATTCCTTCTAGACTGTATAATGTTTTCATATTTGATTTGGCCATTCTTCATTCCTCCTGAGTACACTTTGTAAGTTGATACAACAAACTAATGATCAATCTATGAAAAAATCACTTTGAATTTTCCATATTTTTTAGTTTTTTAAAAATATTTTCGTTATAATAAAGTTAAAATCATCTTTCTTATCGAATACATGCGAAAAAAAGCAGCTCTTCTCAACTTAATCTAAAGACGAAACAAATGGAGTGGATAACGTGGATATCGCTGATCAGAACTTTGTCAAAAAAATAAATCAAAAACTTTTATTAAAAGAAATTCTCCAGCATGCGCCCATTTCGAGAGCAAAATTATCTGAACGCACTGGATTAAATAAATCGACTGTTTCCTCTCAAGTAAGTACGTTAATGAAAGAACATCTTGTCTATGAGATCGGTCAAGGTGAGTCTAGCGGCGGGAGAAGACCGGTTTTACTGATGTTTAATAAGCGTGCTGGCTGTTCCATCGGAATCGATGTCGGCGTTGATTACGTCAATGGCATATTAACTGACCTTGAAGGGTCTATTCTTTACGAAGAGCAGATCAAGCTCCCACCCAGCTCTCCTGAGGTGACGATACGTAAATTAATTGAATTAATACAGCAGCTCATCACACAAATGCCCTCTTCCCCATACGGGCTCATTGGCATTGGCCTATGCATACATGGTTTAGTGGATGCAGGTGAACAAATCGTGTTTACGCCTCATTCAAAATGGAAAAATGTTGATCTGAAAACCACGCTTCAAGAGACATTCCAAGTACCGATCTTCATTGAAAATGAAGCAAATGCCGGTGCATATGGTGAAAAAATCTTTGGTGCCGCTAAACATTATGACCATTTGATCTATGCAAGCATCGGCACTGGCATCGGGATTGGCATCATCATCAATCATCATTTATACAGAGGAGCGTATGGCTTTTCTGGTGAAATGGGACATATGACAATCGATTTTAACGGACCGACATGTAGCTGCGGGAACCGTGGGTGCTGGGAATTGTATGCTTCTGAGAAGGCCTTGTTTCAGTCTCTTCAAACAGATGATCAGCACATCTCCCATCAAGATCTGGAACAGCTGGCCAAGTTAAATGATATGAAAACGCTCAATGCCCTGCGCAACTTTGGCTTTTACCTTGGTGTCGGTCTCACAAACGTCCTGCATACCTTTAACCCGCAAGCCATTATTTTAAGAAACAAAGTGATCGAATCACATCAGGCGGTTCTACATGTGATTAAGGAGGAGGTATCCTCGCGAATGGATACGCAATTCAGCTCACATGTAGAGCTGCTCCCTTCATCATTAGGACACAATGCACCAGTATTGGGGATGACATCTCTTGTCATAGAAGCTTTTCTGCAAAATGCCACCCTCACAACCTGATCTATATATTTTTCAAAAAGAGGCAGCTCGTAGCGAGTTGTCTTTTTTATTCGTCTGTTTCCTCATAGCGAAAATAGTGAAAATCAGCAGGAAGACGCTCGCCGCTCGTATCTTGGCACTGCATACCGACAAATGCCCCTGTAAAAAACCCCCCACCTCGAATGAAATCATCGGATAAATGGATGGATTCAAACGGTACATCAATTTCCTTCCACTCTTTCTGATCAAATGAATAAGAATATTTATATGTCTCTTTCCGAACGGTCACTTTTAAATAGACATAAGTGACCTCGTCAGGAATGATGATTTTATGTGTCAATGGCTGAGAAAAGGCAAGATTTTGACAGACAGATAGTTCAAGCGTGCGGCCAAGTTCCTCATCATATGTCACCTGGAGTGCTGTCCAGTTTTCCGTATTATAATAATTCACAAGACCTGCGGCTTGCTGAAAGTTTTCTGGGAAGAACGAAACAGCTGTCTCTGCTTCAAAATAAAAGCTTTGCCAGCGTCTTGCAACAAATGCTTGGGTAAACTTAGACGTTAAAGATTCGCGGCCGAATAATCTTAAATGCTGCGGTTTCTCCGTTAACGAACCAATCTGATCGGTAAACGGAATTCTTAATGTTTGGAAGTGTCTATTTAGTGTTGATTCTTTAAATTCATCGACTGTATGATAGGTTGGTGCAAAAACCTTTTCTTCGATCTTTGGCGCTTCAACCTCTAGCGTCCCCTCTTTTCCGCCTACAACATAAGGCCAGCCATCCTTCCATTCAAGCTTTTGTATCGCTGTTTCTCTTCCTAAAGGGCACCACCCTCTCTGTTGAAAAATCGATTCCTTGCTTGATTGAATCGGGCGGCCAGTGAGATGAGCGAGATACCATTCATTTGTATGCGTTTGAACGATTGAAGCATGCCCGCATTTTTGAAGCGGATGTTCAGGCACATGGAAGGCACTTAAAATCGGGTTATCAGGATGAACCTCATAAGGCCCTTCAATATGCGAGGACCGGGCGATCGTTGCTGCATGCTCATACCGGGTACCTCCTTCTGCCGTTAATAAATAGTAGTAGTCACCGATACGGTACAGATGCGGCGCTTCTGTCAATTTAATCGGTGTGCCTTTAAAAATGACCTTCCTTTGTCCGATGAGCTTCTTTTCAGCCACACTATATTCCTGCAAGGCAATACCTGCAAACGAATGATGCTTCTCCCTATGATCCCACAGCATATTTAAGACGTATTTCTTCCCGCTGTGATCATGGAATAAAGATGGATCAAAGCCGGAGCTGTTGAGCAGGATCGGTTCACTCCAATCGCCGTCCACCTCGCTTGCCGTGACCAAATAATTATGACCGTCTTTAAATGGGCCATCCACTACTTTGATATCTGAATAAATAAGCCAAAACTGCCCATCAGCATAGCTTAAGCACGGCGCCCATACCCCGCCAGAGTCAGGATTCCCCTTCATATCCAGCTGCGACGTTTTTTGCAATGGACGCGCAGCAAGACGCCAATGGACGAGATCCTTTGAATGATAAATTTGCACCCCTGGAAACCATTCAAATGTAGAAACAGCCATATAATAATCTTCTCCTACACGGCAAATACTTGGATCAGGATTAAACCCTTTGAGCACTGGATTGGTAATCTTCATTGAACTTCCTCCTCTTTCAGAGACCTACATTTTAAAATCGTCCATATGATCGATATACACTTTGTCTCTATTCTCAAGCTCCCGTACGACTTTTTTATGTTTTTCTTCGTCTAGGTTATAAAAATTAATATCCACCATCGCTAAAATCAGTAAGCATACAGGAATCACCGTTGTCGTGATTAAAATGCCAAGTAAAGCTTCTGGTGATTGCATTTGGTTCGCAACATAGCCAAAGCGATCGAGTACAAGCCCTGGCACAATCCCGCCTAATGCCATCCCAAATTTAAAGAAGAATCCGATGATGGCATAGATGAGCCCGCCCATCCTTTTCCCTGTTTTATATTCGCCATATTCAACGGTTTCAGGAATGAGCGCCCACATGTAAGCACCGGCTGTAATACTTCCTGCAGCTGCAACGAGCCTAAAAATCAGTATTAAAGTGATTTGACTCGGCGGTATCACAAGTAATGCAAGAAGACCTACGATATTCAGCAATAATGAATAATTCAGCAGCTTTTTCTTTCCTAACAGCTTGTGCAGTTTTGGAATAAACGGCAGCACCATTAAAGCTGGCAGACTGCCAATGAGTCCGTACCATTTCACTAAATCTTCTCTGCCGAGGTTATACGTCACATAATAGATCCCAACAGAGTTACTGATCGAGTTCACCCCAAAAATAATAATAAAGAAAATGCTTAATACAACAAGCGGACGATTCACACGTAACTGCACAAAGATATCACTGAACTTAATTTTTTCCTCCGGCTTTTGAAGCGTGACACGTTCATTCGTGCTTTTAAAACAGAAAATAAGTAATGCACCGCCAAGAACGCCGAGAAAAGCCATCGTCATCTGCCAGCCGAGGGCTGTATTTCCTGTTTTATCGCTCAAAAAAGTCGCAAGAAAAGGAACAAAAAAAGCAACAACTAGACCTCCGAGATTAGCAAAAAGCATACGAACAGACGTAATACTGACAACCTCTTGGTTATTTCTTGTCATTGCGGATGTTAAAGCACCATAAGGAACATTGATGAATGTGTATGTAAGCGATAAACCAACATACGTGATGTAGGCATAAACGAGTTTACCCATTTCAGAAAGATCAGGTGTTGTAAAGCAAAGGATAGCAAGTACCACAAAAGGAAACGCACCGAATAACAAGTAAGGTCTAAACCTGCCAAAACGGCTGTTCGTTCGATCCACCAATGCACCAATAAACGGATCTGCAAGCGCATCAATGGCGCGGACAACTAAAAACATTGTTCCTGCTGCCGCCGCTGATAAACCATACACATCTGTATAAAAAAATAATAGATACGTAGAGACAGTTGCATAAATTAAGTTACATGCGAAATCTCCTGAAGCATATCCCACTTTTTCAGACATACGAATCTTTTTTAAATTCTCACTTACCATGAGCTTTCTCCCTTCTTCTCTTAGCCTCTTCTAATGAACAGATGATGGAGGGCAGCAGCAGTCAATACAAAGAATATAAAGCGCTTTCAATTTGTTGTAAAAATGAAGCTGAACATCTGATCCTTTCAGCTTAGCCCACATAGACAGCAAATGATTTGAATGACGGAATCATCCCCTTTAATGACCGGATCATCACTTGGAATTCATCTTAGTTTATCGACTAAACAAACTAAGATGAATTCATTTTATAAAATCTGATCTGACTTTTCAATATTTTTTGAAAAAACAATCCAAATAATTGATTTCTTGTCATTTTTCTGCTGAAATGACGTGAAAAACTGAAATGAAGCATTTAATGGTTGCAATTCCGATCACCTCATGCTATATTAATCAAGCGATGAGCTGAATTGTGTAAGTCGGATAACATGTCTCCTTGAGACACACACGAATGTGGCGTGTGGTTATTCCGCCTCAATACGCAAAAGACATCTTCTCAGGAAGATGTCTTTTTTATTACCCTATTTTTGTCCCATTTTCTACAGGCTCATCTGTTGCTAGTAATACTACGTCTTCTTTTGACGGCATACCCCCTAAGACAAGCACTTCTGATTTGAATCCTGCAATTCTTCTTGGCGGAAAATTGACGACTGCTACGATTTGTCTGCCAATAAGACTCTCAGCCGTATAACGTTTTGTCAGCTGAGCACTGGATTGCTTTAGACCAACCTCTTCACCAAAATCAATCTTGAGTTTTAATGCAGGTACTCTTGCCTCTGCAAAGAATTCTGCTTCAATGATCGTCCCGACACGAATATCTAACGCCAAAAACTGTTCAATATCTGCCATCTGATTCTCTCCTCTTCATTCAAGGGTAGGTTCATTTACTAGAGTCATCTATTGTTTTTTTCATTGTAGCACATTCATTTCGTAAAAAAAGTGAGTCAAAAAGCCGATTCACCGCAAAAACCACCCTTTAGTTTACATAATAAATTTATCGTCATGTATTAAATATTTGCATCCTGAAAATGAATTCAGTAAAATGGCAAATAATCCTACTGCTTCCTCCCAAATATATTGGGGAGGGGTTAACACTTGTTTACATTATCAGATATGTGGACATTTTGCTGGTCGTTTTTCGTCATTCTTCCTATCGTTGCCATCTTGCATCAGCTTGGCCATATTATGGTCGCATGGATGTTTGGTGCAAAGGTTTCTTTTGCTCTTGGCAGAGGCAAAAAAGTATTGAAAATAGGTGTTGTTGAAATTAGACGAATCTATTTTCTAGATGCATTTTGCCATTATGAAGAAATGAGGAAAAATAACCGATTCTCACACATTCTTGTCTACCTAGGCGGATCATTATGCAACCTGCTCAGTGTTCTCATACTGAATACAATGATCGCCAATGATATCCTGCCAGAACATCAATTTTTCTATCAATTTGCTTACTTCTCAGTCTACTATGTATTTTTTGCACTGCTGCCAGTCCAGTATGCAGATCATCATCCGAGTGATGGGCAAGCGATTGTGAACATCATTCGGCACGGTGAACCATGTGACATCATTGATTAACAGGATGGCTTCCCCCTGTCAATTTGATAATGAATCGTTAAAAAGGGAATACCGAATAGCTTCATTTGATGAACTGCTGTGAGACTTTTATCTGTCTCCGGCTTCATATGAAAGCTTTCTTCCATTGGCAGTTTCATGGTGATAAAAGGTGTATGCAAATACAATCCTTCGTCACCGGTACTGCCTTTTGGACATGCACTTTTTAAGAGAAAGTCTTCATTTTCATTAAAAGGTTTTAAAATGGCGGTCATCTGAGAATATGGAAGCGGCAGCGCAATATTCATATAGCCCGCAGCTGCATCGTGATGATGAGCATAAAGTGCAAAAAAAACCTGCTCCCCTTTTTCGTTATAACGAATCCACGCCCTGACATTCTTTCGCCCTTCTTTAGGATGTTGAAATGTAGTCAGACGCCCCTTCATTTCATACGGGATACGAGATGTCCCCAAATAGAGCTGGCCTATTTTCTTAAAAACTGGCTGAAGTAAAAAAACAAACGGCCTCACCCACCAATGAAAACAGACTGCTGCTTTTAACGTAAACGCCATCGGATTCTCATAAAACCTTCGAATCACAGGTGACACCCTATCAGCTGAAAATGTCGTTCCATTTAAATCATCAAGTGAATCGACTAAACCAAGGTTCTCTCGATCATGCATTCTTTCCTTTTGAAAAGAGATCAAATGAAGACGGCCATGCACTTTTGATATCGGAAAGTCCTTCTGCTTCAATTGATCCTTTGGCCCTTCGATCAGCCATCCAATCAAACCTGGTAAAATAACAAAAAAGGCATTAATACTGCCATGAAACCAAATCATCTGATCAATGCTGATGTAGGTCACGCGCATGAGCATGCCAGCAGAATAAAGAAGAGATAGCACGATCGTTCCCATTAAGACGCAGCTAGAAAACACAATCAGCACTTTGGCCACAGTCGATCGAAACCTTGTTTTCATACAAAGAATACCGTACAAGTAGAGTGCAATGACATATAGTATAACGCTGAACGTATCAAATAGACGGGAGAAGCTAATCCCAACAGCAATCATCACAGGCGACAGCAAAATCACCCAGCCTGCCGCTTTGTATAAAGCTGTCTCTTTTTCTCTCTGTCTCCCTAAAAATCCATAGAAAAGCGGGATAAAAAAAGCCGAGTAATGAAAATGAATAGCGGTCAAAAGCACGATGATTGGTGAAAAGGTCATGACCTGTATATCTGCTGTGTACAGCCAAAACCAAAGCCCTCCTAAAGCGATATACATCCATGCACCATCGATCATCAATTCATGAAGCGGAAAGATACCCCTTTTCAGCAAACGAGTAAAGCCATATAACGCCAAAAGAATCGTATACAAAAACCATCCCGATGCAAAAAAGGCAGAATGATAGATGAATGCAGCCGTTGCACAAAGAGCAGCTAATGGAAAGGCTTTCATTAAAAAGCCGAGCAGTATCCCCGGCTTACTCTCCCTCTCTTCCTTCACAAAAAAGGCTAAAATTGCAGGAAGGAAAAACAGAATGGCTATCAGTACAAATAACTCTGCTGCCGGACCTGTCATCAAGCGGGTGGCGATAAAACAGCACATGAAGACGAGGCTTGATATCAAATGCCATTTATTCATCATGAGACATCACCCTTTCAGTAAACCGGCCTTTATATGTAAAAAGGGTCCCAAACAATCGGTTTTTCACATGCACATCAATAGTATACACACCCGCGTGCTCCTCGTAGCCTTCTGTGACATCTGACACACCGTAAAGCCATGAAGGCAGCGGCCACTCACGTCCTAACATGAGCAGCTTCTGCCGGCCGGATTGAATGCGAAGGAACCCGTGCTTTGTTACTGTAAAATGAAGCTCTGACATAAGAAGTCTAGGCTTTCCAAAATAGTCTAGTACTTTATGACTCTTCTCATCAATGATCATATCTGCATCAAAGTGCCGTTCCTTCTTTGGGAAATAAAACGTACGAAACCAGTGCATGCCTTCCTCTCCCTTATTTGTCATAAAGGGTTTATTCACAATCCGGAAAGGAATGTTTTTTCCTCTCTCAGGGAAAAAACAGCGAAACAGTGGACCAATTTTGAAGAAAAATCGAATGAGCCTCGTTCCGCCGCCTATTTCCTCCATAGTGCCTTCTGCGGTAAACGCACGGTTGTATCTCTCTTTTAATTTTGGATGAAGCTTATCGTAATCCTTTACTTGATGACGATGAACGACCATGTCTACCTCCCCTTTTTCGTTTGATCGAAAATACGTCTATACAATCTTTTAAATTAATCATTCCTGCAATGGATAGGATCAAAAATGCACTCATCACAAGCGGCTCATGAAGTGTCGTTTGGGGGGATAGGATCCCGATACAAAGCATCAGCAGCAGAAACACACTTTGAAGAATGAACAAATATTTCTTTGATAGCTTAGGTATCAGCCATGATACGCCTATAAGGGCATAAAACAACCGAAATCCTGTGCTATGATCAAAAGCAGAATGTGAAAAAGGGATAACCGCTTGACACAGCCAGACGATGGCAAACAGCAAACAAATTCCATAATGGGCAAGTGTTCTCTCCAGTAACAACCGAGGGTGCGTACCCTTTTCAAGCCACGTCTTTAGTGCGCCAAAACTAAAGGCCGTCATAAACCCCATCATCGGGCGAAAAAGAAATCGATCTGCCCACGCCCATCCTTTTCCTTCTTTCGGTTCATAATCAAATTGCGTTTGAAACACAATATGATCGTTCGTTTTCACATATTTCCAATAGCCGCCGCCTTCTTTGATAAAAGACAATGGGTGTGACGATTTGAATTTAAGCGAGGATGCCCGTTCATTCCGTTCATCCATCATTCTAGTTCGATATGCTCCTGTCCCTGTGACACTTACCCCAAAACCAAGATGCTTTTCATACAAAAAAGTTTGGGGCTGTTCATCTTGGGGTCCATTTAATGAAATGGTTGAAAAGCGCAAATCCCACTGTTCATGAAGCTTTGGATTTTGCGTATATTCCCATACTTTCTCTAAAGGTGCATGAATGGTTGTTTCCACATAAACAGGCTTTCTTTTCATCTGCCTCTACTCCTCTATGTGAATTATTTCACATAATAAGCATACCATGTTTCACAAAACTGTCAAATCTTTATTCGTTTTTCTCGCTAAAAAATTGTGCCAGACGGACGCTCCTTTATGATATCGATTTGCTATAAAAAAAGACCTGTCAAATAGACAGATCTTCTTTTTGCAATACACCTGTGATATAGAGCCGAACCGCATAGCTCACACTTTCTTCAAGCTGTTCTTTTCGTTGAAATCCCTTTTTATTAGAAATATCACCGAAGCCGTGCAGTAAGCTTCTCAGTCCTCTGACGACATGCGTCATTTCTTCTTCTTTTACACCAAAGCGTGACATAATGGATTGAACAAACTGAACAAGGCGCTCTGCTGCAAGTCGTACTTCTTTTTCGTTCATATGTGAAAAGGCAGCTTCATAAAGACCGGGATGTGTTCGGACAAATTGCACATATTGTCTGGCAAAGGCTAAAACAGCTTCTTTTTTTTCCAGCCCCTCTGTGACTTGCATCCCTTCCTCACAAAGCATGGAGAGCCCCTTTACTGCGAGTGCTGCCTGAATCTCATGAAGGCCGGATACATGATTATAAAGAGAAGGCGGCCTGATATTCAGCCTTTTAGACAATGTAGCAATAGTCAAAGCGGAGAAGCCCTCTTCATCAACAAATGCAGCCGCTGTATCCATAATTTTTTCTTGTGTAATTCCCATTCTTGGAGACACGGTTTACTGCCCTCCT
The DNA here is from genome assembly GCF_014250435.1 of Bacillus sp. PAMC28571. NCBI lineage: Bacteria > Bacillati > Bacillota > Bacilli > Caryophanales > Bacillaceae > Bacillus > Bacillus sp. PAMC28571. Next base: position 1,689,454 of record NZ_CP060191.1, read on the forward strand.
TTTTTTAGCTGGTGCTGTCTTTTTTTAACGGCAGCTTGAAGCTTTTCATGAGGCTCTATGATAAGGTCACCATGTCCTGCAGCAAGACAGGATATGCGCAGCGCTAGTAATTTTTCAGCGCTTTTTAATGCGGTTTCTGCATCCCATGTGGCAAATGCCGGGAACGGGAAGCTCCACCGAAACTCACCCGTAACCGATAAGCTGCCTTTTGTCACAAGTGCATCCCCTGCAATGACAACTCCTGACCTTTCATCGTATAAAGAAATGCTGCCGGGTGTATGCCCTGGTGTTGCAATCACTTTGAGCGTCCCAATCTCATCTCCTTCTTTGACAAGTACATCTGGTTTTGTATGAATATTTTTCATAAAACTGCCTTTAATTTTTTGCTGAGGTTCATCAGGGAGCAAGGAAAAGTCACCTTCAAAAAGGCGTGCATCACGTTTTGATAAATAGACAACTGCCTCTGGAAAAGCCTTCTTCACCTCATCTAATGCGCCGATATGATCCATATGGCTATGAGTGAGAATAATCTTATGAATTGGTTTGTTCTTTTTACGGGCAAATTCGATGATCGAGTTTGCCGCCATTTTTAAAGCAGCATCAATTAAGATGAGTCCTTCCTCTTCCTCAAAGACATAGCAATTTACCGGAAATAATCGCGGCATCAATGTAAGCTGGTGCAGACGGTCAAAAGTTGTTAATCTCATGATTGCCCTCCTAAAACTAATATCGTTAGTTTTATATTAACTAATAGTATTAGTTTTAGCAATCATTTTTTCATCAACCGCAATATAAATATCAATTTGTGCTTCTTTTGGATCAATAGATCTTTCATCATACCATTCAAAATCACCTGTATAAGTGCGGTATTGACGCTGATCCCACGTCCAAATCTTGTGCCATGTTTCAAGCACGACCTCTTCAATCGGTCCTTTTCTCGTTTGAAATCTTGCATAGGTGGACGCAGGAATCTCTTTTACATGTTCGATCTGCTGATCCGCGAATTGCCCAGCTGTAAATAAATAAGAACCATGTTCATCTTTTTCATAATCTGAATAGAGCCCTATGACTGGAGCTTGTCCCCCATGTAGCTGCTGCGCAAAAAAATCCTGCCAAAGCGGTGCAATCTTCCGCTCTTTTGTTTTCTCTATTTCATTTGTTGTTCGAACAGACAACCCTTTGACCCATTGTTTCTCTAATGTGACGATATCGTACATACATTCTCATCTCCTTTTCTCCCATCATATAAAAAGAAACCTGACAACAGTGTGTCAAGTTTCTAATCGCTTCATAAATTGTTTTAATTGGAGATCAAATGCTTCCTTGATGTGCTGAGGTGAAACAATGTCGACGTCCGGTCCTAAATGGAATAGGAAACTGTGCAGCCAATCATCTTGCGGCACAGTCAATGCTGCCAGATAGGTTCCGTCTGAACATATGATCAATTCGTTCTCATCCACCCATTCCTTCACTTTGCCAACTGATGCTTCGGTTAACCTGAGCGTGAGGGTTGTGACTGAAGGTTCTTCATGCCAAGAGTCATTCCAAGGCTTCTCTTCATTTTTGATTCTTTTCGGCCTGAAATATGCTGAAATGGTGATGAGGTCTGTCATTCTGGTCAGCTTGAATAGACGAAAATCATGTTTCACACAACAAAACGCATACAAGTACCAATGCCTTCCTTTTAAGACAAGCGTATAAGGCTCCGCTTTACGTGGAAGTGTTTCACCTTTTGCGTTGCGATAAGTGAATTGAATGAATTGATGCGCGGAAGCAGCTGTATGGATCAGCTGAAGCTTCTTTTCTGCCTGGCTGTCTTTTCCCCATGAGCTTAAATCAATAAAGACATGGTGCTGTTTCTCGCTTTCATCGCTTTGTGGCGGAATGAGAGATTTGATTTTTTTCAGTACATGTTCACTTTCTTTAAAGGAGTATGCACTCGTCATGCTTTCAAGGGCAGTTAAAATAAGCTCAATGTCATCATCGGTAAATAACTTTTTCTCTAAACGATAGTCGTCAACAAGCGAAATGCCTCCGCCTGCTCCTTGTGTTGTCACAATAGGAATCCCGGCTTGATTGATGGTCTCAATATCGCGATAAATCGTCCTTACGCTCACTTCGTGAAGTTCAGCAAGGTCTTTCGCTTGTATTTGCTTTTTGCTAATGAGCAGCATCACAATAGACAAAATACGATCGATTTTCATGCCTTTTCCTCTTTTTCATAAATGTAGGTTTTGATTTGATAAAAAATGAAAGAATGGTAAAGATAAGGAACAGCCAGCATTCGTTTACATCCCTGCACATGCAGGAGGAGGTTGCATCATGACACATCACGTGTGGCAGTTATTCATAATTGGGGGCATTATGCTGATCTGCATCATCTTTCGAATGAATCGAATGAGACGCTATCAGCTTGTGCGCCCGATCAGTCTTTTGATGAGAATGTATGTATTTGGACTCACTGCCCTTATTCTCTTATTAGAAGGCTGGCAAAATCACAGCATTTTCATCTATGCCGCTATTGGTATGCTCTTTGGAAGCAGTCTGGCCGTTCATGCCTATGAGACGATCCGCATGAAAGAAGAAAATGGCCGTCTTTATGTGAAAACGAGTAAATGGATTGAAAGCTTCATTTTATGCTTATTTTTATCACGACTTAGTTTTAAGCTGGGTGAGCTGACGAACCATTCGCTCACAAAGATTGGTGTCGTTGAACTGTATCAGCATATTGTGAGTGATGATGCCATGACCATGCTCAGCTTTTTTCTGTTAGCTGCTTACTATGTTGTTTTTTCTTATCAAATGATGAAAGCAGGTAAACGATCAACCCGTATGCATCATGCGTAAAAACCTTCCTACTCATATAGGAAGGTTTTTATTAGTCATGCTGTGCATGATGAATCATTTGTTCAAGTACTTCCATCACATGCTGATCTTCAGGACTGTAAAAGATCGATGTCCCTGCTCGTCTAGATTTCACGAGACGAAGGTTTTTTAAAAAGCGCAGCTGATGAGAAACTGTTGATTGCATGAGATTCAGCGTTTCTGCGATATCATTTACCGAGTATTCACCTTGAGACAAGAGGTGCAGAATACGAATACGTGTCGGATCAGATAAGGCTTTAAACGTTTGGGAGACAAGAAATAAACTTTCTTCATCCAGCTCCATCCGTTCCTGTTCTTGATTTGTATTCAGTTCTTCCTTCATTTCGCTTCACCTTTCTTGTTAGTCAAATCACGACTTATTCTATGTATCATCATATACTAAAACGTCCGGCGTGCAAAGCGGGCACACTTTAAACAAAAGATTTATTCAAATAGCATTGACACTTGGTAGCATTCTTTTTAAAATGAGCATTATTTATTCATTTTTAGAGGAGCTGATAGGCAAATTGACTGAAGAGCCAAGACTAAAACGCAGCCTGACTGTCTTTCCACTTGTTGTGATCGGGCTTGCTTATATGGATCCACTTGTCGTATTTGATTCATACGGCATTGTTGCTCAGCTGACGAAAGGACACGTCGCTGCAGCTTATATATTTACGTTGCTGGCATTACTATTGACAGCGCTTAGCTATGGGAATATGGTGAAAGCTTTTCCAAAAGCAGGATCTGCTTATACATATGCGCAAAAAAGTATTCATCCTCATGTCGGCTTCCTTGTGGGCTGGACACTTTTACTGGATTATTTATTTCTGCCTATGGTGAATTTTGCGATCGGAAGTGCTTATTTAACCGCAGCCTTTCCTGATGTACCTCATTACATTTGGATCATCATACTTGCTATCGCCATAACGACTGTCAATGTCATCGGTATACGGCTTACAGCCAACATTACGGCGCTGTTTGTGACATTTCAGGTCATTGTCGCTGTCACCTTTGTTGGATTTGTTATTTATGGGCTCACGCAAAACGCTGGCAGTGGAGAGTTATTGTCAGCCCGGCCTTTTTATTCAGCGAGCTTAGATCCAGCGCTTATTTTTTCAGGAGCGACCATTTTATGTTTCTCCTTTCTGGGATTTGATGCCATTTCCACTATGTCTGAGGAAACCATTAAACCAAAAAAGACGATTCCGCTTGCCATTTTCTTAACAGTTGCGATTGGAGGCGTACTGTTTACTTTGACGTCTTATTTTTTGCAGCAGGTGTTTCCAAATTTTCAGCAGTTCAAACATCCTGATGCAGCCTCACTTGAAATTGCAGAATTTGTGGGCGGCGCATTTCTTCACTCGTTCTTTTTAGCCGGCACAATGGTCGCTGTCATTTCTTCCTCCTTATCGTCACATGCGAGTGCAGCAAGGCTTTTATATGCAATGGGAAGAGATCAATCGTTACCAAAGCGTTTCTTTGGGTATATTCATCCGAGATTAAAAACCCCTGTTTTTAATATTTTGTTAATCGGAGCTTTCTCCTTAACCGCAGTCGTTGGCGAACTTGAAGTTATTTATTCCTTTATCAGCTTCGGCGCGTTAATTGGATTTACCTTTGTGAATTTGTCTGTTTTTGCGTACTTTTTCGTCAAACAAAAACAAAGAGGTATTCTGAATACATTGAGATATGCCGTGATCCCTCTATGCGGGACGGCGTTTTGCATTTGGCTGTTAACGAGCATCAGTACAAATGCATTAATCATTGGCATGATTTGGCTGATTATCGGTTTTGTTTATTTCTGCTTCAGGCTGAAAACAAGACCTGAATTTACGTTTGGATATGATTGATTATAAGGTTTTCACTTGGTATCCTGCACAGGATATGGCATAATGAAAAGGCTGTACTTCCCTTTTAAAAGCGGGGCAAAACAGGGGTGAACTGACCTTGAAAAAGAAAAAAACAGGATGTTTTGCCATTTCAGGCTGTTTCACGATTTTTCTCTTTGTTTTCGTATTAGCAGCCATTGCCATCTCCTTTAATCAAAAGGAGTTAAAAAAGCTGCCGATTGATACGGAATCAATTGTTTTGTCGAGATTGGATGATTACAAACCGCTTGTAGAAACAGAGTTAAGAGATCAAGATTTAGATCAGTATACCGGGTTAATCCTCGGTATGATGTATCAAGAATCAAAAGGCAGGGGCGGAGATCCAATGCAGGCCTCTGAATCTCTTGGTTTGAAACGAAATGAAATCAATGACCCTGAGAAAAGCATTAAACAAGGAGTCCATCATTTTTCGACTATGTACAAGCATGGGAAGAAAAAAGGCGTTGATTTGGAAACCATTATTCAAAGCTATAACATGGGAATCGGCTATATTGATTTTGTTGCAAAAAACGGGGGAAAACATTCCGAGAAACTGGCAAAGCAATACTCCAAAAAGCAAGTGAAACGAAACCCCGAGGTCTATACGTGCGGCGGCAATAAAGATAACTTCCGCTATCCGTATTGCTACGGTGACTTCACTTACGCTGAAAAAGTAAAAGAAAAAACGAAAACAGTTGAAGAAAAGATGAAATTGGCTTCTTCATCCACACCATCATCGTAAAAAAAGCACTTCCGTATAGGAAGTGCTTTTCATTTTATCGCTGTTCTTTCCCAATTTCCGGCAGGATCGTTTTTGCTAAATGCTGGTCCATTTCCTCATATTCATCATAATGAATCGTTTCATACAGCTCTTTTCTCGTTTGCATATCCCCAAGTATCCCCTGCTGCGTTCCCTTTTCCATGATTTCTGTAAATAAACGCTCATACGCTTTTGCAGCAACTCTAAGTGATGACACAGGGTAAATGACCATTTGAAAGCCAAATACAGAAAATTCGTCTGCATGATAATAAGGCGTCTTGCCAAACTCCGTCATGTTTGCAAGGAGCGGACCTTTAATATGGTTTGAGGCATGCGTGAAGTCCTCTGCTGTGATGAGTGCCTCAGGAAAAATAGCATCAGCTCCTGCTTCTACGTAAAGATTGGCCCGGCGGATGACATCCTCCATTCCATTTACGGACTTTGCATCGGTTCTTGCAATCACCAAAAGCGTTGGTGCCGCTTGTTTGATGGCTTTGATTTTTGCGACCATTTCTTCTACTGGAACGAGTGATTTCCCGTTTAAATGCCCGCATTTTTTCGGCATTTGCTGATCTTCAATTTGAACAGCTGCCACTTTGCTCTCAACCATTTCTTTTGCCGCTCTTGCTGCATTTAAAACACCGCCATAACCTGTATCCATATCGACCAAAAGCGGCAGCTGGGAAGCTCGAATAATCTCCTTCGCTTTTTCAGCCATTTCTGTTGAATGGATCATGCCGAGATCAGGCAGTCCTTTGCTGGCACAAAAAGCGGCACCTGATAAATAGAGCCCTTGAAAGCCCATTTTTTTCGCATAGAGCGCAGACATTCCATCGTGAACGCCTGGAATTTGAAATAAAGCTGATTTGTTCATTTGTTCTTTAAAGGCTGCGGCTAAATCAGCCTGACTTCTTTCTTCATTCACGATCCACACGCTAGCTCCCCCTTATATGACGAATAAGTCCATAAATGCTGGCACTGTTGTTGTTTTTAATTGATTTGGATTTTGGCAGAGTGACACAATTTGATCCACTTGCTTTTGTGGAAATCTTGTCTTTAAATGATAGAGCCATTTCTTTTCAAGCAGCGGAATGCCTTCCTGTCTTCTTCTGCGATGACCGAGCGGGTATTCAATTTCAATTCGGTCTGTCATCGTCCCGTTTTTAAAGAAAATTTGTACACAGTTTGCAATCGATCTCTTTTTCGGATCTAAATAATCCTCTGTGTAACGTTTATCCTCTTTCACAATCATTCGATCACGAAGACGATCAATGGCTGGATTTTGCGCCGTTTCTTCTTCATAATGGTCAGCTGTTAGTTCACCATAGATCAGTCCAATAGCTGTAATATACTGCAAGCAATGATCACGGTCTGCCGGATTATAAAGCGGTCCTTTCTTATCAATAATCCGAATCGCTGACTCATGTGTCGTAATCTCTACCCGGTCAATTTCATCTAAACGATCTTTTACAGCGTCATGCAGCATCACAGCCGCCTCTGCAGCAGTCTGCGCATGGAACTCAGCAGGATAAGCAATTTTGAAGAGAACATTTTCTATGACGTATGATCCAAGGGGCTGGGCGAGCGTAAGTGGTTTTCCTTTCATCAGAACATCTTCAAAGCCCCACTTCTCTGCACTGAGGGGCGTTTGATAACCCATTTCCCCTTTACGTGTCATCATTGCCAGCCTCACTCCGCGGCTTGTTGCATCCCCCGCTGCCCATGATTTCCTCGATCCTGTGTTTGGGGCGTGGCGATACGTCCTAAGCGGGGAATTATCAACAAACGCTTGTGATAAAACATGCTGGACCTCTTCCTTTGTTCCGCCAAGCATTGCACACACAACTGCACTTGTTGCCACTTTGACAAATAACACATGGTCCAATCCATTTCGATTTAGACAATTTTCTAAAGCAAGGACACCTTGAATTTCATGCGCCTTGACGATTGCATGCAGTACGTCATTCATCGTTAGCGGCTCTTCTCCGTTTGCAAGGCGTGTTCTGCTGATATAATCACTTACAGCTAATATTCCGCCTAAGTTATCTGACGGATGCCCCCACTCCTGTGCAAGCCACGTGTCATTATAATCTAACCAGCGGATCATACAGCCGATATCAAAAGCCGCTTGAACGGGATCTAGCACAAACGAAGTGCCAGGAACTCTTGCTCCGTTAGGCACAACAGTTCCAGGTACGATAGGTCCAAGGTGCTTCGTACATTCTGGAAAATTAAGAGCCAGCATTCCGCACCCGAGCGTGTCTATGAGCACATACCGCGCGGTTTCAATGGCCTCTTTGCTCGTAATTTCTCCGTCTACTGCATAGGCAGCGATTTCTACTAATAGCTGATCTGTTTGATTGGCGACTGCTGTTTTGTTCATGTTCATTCCCCCGTTTTTCCATCATCATTTGAAACCTTTAATCCTCTTGGCCCTAGATACCGGACTCTCGGTCTAAAAATGCGATTATGCAAATGCTGTTCAATGACATGTGCGGCTAATCCGCTAGCTCTTGCAGCAAAGAAAATGGGTGTATAAAGTGAAATAGGGATTCCGAGCACGTAATAAATCGGTGCAGCATAATAATCAAGATTTGGATAAAGGTTTTTCTGCTCTTTCATATATGCCTCTCCTGCTACACACATGTCATATAGCGTTGTATCTCCCTTCGATTCGGTAAGCGTTTTCAATGAACGTTTTAAAAGAGCGGCTCGCGGGTCCATTTTTCTCATGTATACTCTGTGGCCAAAGCCCATCATTTTTTCTTTTGCGGCTAATTTTCGTTCAATGAGTGCAAGAAATCCTTCTGTTGTTTTTCCTTCAAGAAGCATGTGCATGACAGCTTCATTTGCTCCTCCGTGGAGGTCACCTTTTAATGAAGAGATCGCTCCAGTAAAAGCACCATACATGTCAGAATGCGTGGATGCAATCACTCTAGCCGCAAACGTTGAATTCGGCAGCTCATGTTCGCTATATAATGTGAGTGTTTGGTCAAAAGCAGTAATTTCGTCTTGTGTCGGGGTGCGTCCAGTTAGCATGGATAAAAAGTTTTCAGTGTAGGATTTGGTCTGATCTGGAGAAATAGCGGCGTCTTTTACGAGAATATAATAGCTTCCAGCAACAATGGCCGGCAGCTGTCCTAGTAATCGAACTGCACGCCTTTTTTGGCACGCTTCAGATCGATCATGTAATGCGTCATCATACCCTGCAAGAGCAGATAAACACGTTCTCATCGCATCCATAGGGTGAGTGGATTTTGGCAGCTTGGTTAAAATGGTTTGGATGGTTGGATGTAAGCTCGTTTGTGAGGATATATCTTGCTGAAATTGGTGATATTCCATCTTATCTGGTAATCTTCCATAAATAAGCAGATAGGCTGTTTCTAAATATGTCTTGTTTTGTGCCAGCTCAATGAGGTCGTACCCGCGAATCACAATTTCCTCTTGCTCCACATCTAAGTATGATATGGACGTTTCGCTTGCCACAATGTCTTCAAGCCCCGGTTTATACTGCAATTGTTCAGTCATCATATAACCCCCGTTTCGTCCAATTGTTGATCTCCAAACGAGCAAACGGCCAGAAATGATGTGAATCTATAGATGGGAAGATACCGTGCTAGTCGGATATCCAATTTCCATTCTATCCAAAGCACTTCATCTTGTAAATAAAAGAACGTATGTCCAATTGGACATACGTTAGCTGTAATATGGAGAAATCATGATATAGACAATGACGCCAGTGAGACTAACATAGAGCCAAAGCGGCATCGTCCAGCGGGCAATTTTACGGTGACGCTCGACCTGCATCTGTGCGCCTCTAAATAGTGTAATCAGTGCAAGCGGTACAATAATAGCTGAGAGCACAATATGTGTAATCAAAATAAAGAAGTAAATCGGACGGATGATCCCTTCTCCTCCGAAGTGTGTATCAGCTGCCATTGAATGATATGTCACATAGGAAATTAAAAAGACAAGTGTTGTTGAAAATGCAGCAAAAATAAATCGTCTATGTGCTTTAATGTTCTTTTGTTTAATCATAATGAGTGCTGAAAGTAAGAAGATAAACGTAAAGCTGTTCATCACGGCATTCAGTAACGGCAGAAATGTAATATCCAGATGACTAAATTTATCTGTTTTTGGCATTAAAAATAATAAAGCGATTAATCCGTTTATGGCAATTGTTAAAATGACAACAATGCCGGTGAAATTTTTCGGTTTTTGATTCTGTTCGTTCATGTTTGAAAACCTCTCTTTATTAGTTCCGACTAAGAGTATGTTATTTAACTTTCTCTATAAAGTCAATGAATTCGCTGTCTTCGTCGAATTTTAGACAAACTTGCCGATAATCGGCATTCTAACGGCTTGAAAGATTCATCCACTTCCTTTAAAATTGGAATTTATGTGATTTTTATCATTTCTTATATGAAAGGAGTAATGGACTTGTCAATCTTACAGGAAACACCCAAAGATGTGAAGGCGTTAGAGCAAGAATTACAGCAATTGCAGTTCCAAATGTATCGAATGCAAGAAAATATGAAAGATATTTCGAAAAAGGCAAAGATCATTGGCATTGATCAGGCGAAAGAAGATGAATGGATGATTGTCTCTGCCATTGAAAATGCTGATACATGTAAAATCATGCTGACCGATTGTGAAAAAGCTTTTCGCGGACAATCTGATTTTTCCTTAATTGCTGAATATCCTGAAGAAGGAAAGATTCATATTGCCGATATTAAAGGACCTCCCGATAATGGATACGGTTCAATCTGTATGAAGCATTTAAAAGAAATCGCAAGAGAGCAGAACATCCCAGTCATCACAGGTGACCTCGTCAAAAGAGATTGGAATCACGTGGACCGATTGATTCACTTTTATGAAAAGCACCAATTTGATGTCCAAATCAATTGGAAAGAACAAAGCGGAGAAATTTATTGGGTGGACAGCTAACGACAAAAAAACAGCGTGTATGATGGAATATACGCTGTTTTTTGTCGAAAATGCAAATTTTTCTGAAAAATGTGTGTTTTTTTGACCAAAAAAAGGGTACAATAAAAGCATCAGGCCGCCACCTGATGCTTTCTTTCCAAAAAACAATAAGTTACTAGTTAAGTACTTTCACTTTGACTGATTTTACGCCCCAATTTTTTGCTTGGGATTTGCTTGGTACATGTACATCAATTTTGTTACCTTTAATTGCGCCGCCAGTATCTGCTGCGATGGCTTCACCGTAGCCTTCAACATAAACCTTACTTCCTAATGGAATGACATTAGGATCTACTGCAATCACTTTCGCATTTGGGTTTTTGTTTAAGTTTACCCCTGTTGCAGTGATACCTGAGATGCCACCATCATTTGCTGTATAAGCCGTAGCCGTTACAGTCATTTCTTTTTGTACACTTTGACTAGCAGAAGATGATTCTGCTTTAGCTGTTTCCTGTTTAGGAGCAGCTTTTTTCGGTGCTTCCTGTTTAGGAGCAGCTTTTTGTGTTGTTTGCTCTTTTTGGACAGGCTCCTGTTTTTGTACAGGCTCTGAGCTTACCGGAGCTGAGCTTTGACCAGCAACACTTAGTGTTGAACCAATCATAATTATATCTGAGTTTAAGTTATTCCAAGACTTAATATCGCTAATTGACACATTGAATTTTTGAGCGATTTTCCAGAGGCTGTCCCCCTTCTGGACTTTATACTGCTCCTGAGTTTTCTCTTTTGAAGAGATTGTCAATTTATCACCTACATAAATCATGTCTGTAGATAAATTGTTCCAACCCTTTAGGTCCTTTAGAGACACATCATTTTTTTGAGAGATTCCCCAAAGTGTATCACCTTTCTTCACAGTGATTTCCTTTGCAGAAGCTTGCTGTGCTCCAAATGCTGTTGTAGAGATTGCTGCAACAGCAACCAAGGACATAATAGTCTTCTTCATAAAGTAAATCCTCCCTTGTTAGCTTTTTATGGCGGCTAACGAGTGCTATCGTAACATATGTAAATGTCAATTCAATAACAAAACGATATGTTTTAGATTACAGTTCCTTTACATGAAACATCTCTCTCCATTGGTAAATCAGACCACAAAACAGCTCGATTACCCGCCATATCAAGGTTTTGAAAGGATCAGAAACCTCCTGTTGAAAACGTGTCCAAACGCAGCGAAAAAAATTTATTTTTCTTCTTCAACCTTTTTATTTTTCTCTTTTTCTATAAATAAATGGATTTCTTCTAAAAAAACATCCCCGTATTTCTCTCTTTTTTGAGCGCCTATTCCCTTAATATTGAGAAGTTCTTCTTCTGTTTTAGGCTGAACGGCTGACATTTCCTTCAAGGTTTGATCAGAAAATACAACAAATGGCGGAACGCCCTGCTCTCTTGCCAGCTTCATTCTCACCGCTCTCAGCTGCTCAAATAATGCATCGTTTTCTTGAATCGCCTCTCTTTTAACTGCCTGCTTTTTATACACAGCCTCTTGCCCGACTAACACTTTCTTTCCTTTATGTGTCACTTTTAATGTTGGATAAGCTCCTTCAGACATGTGCAAATACTCTTCTGTAATTAAAAATTCGATGAAATCACTAATTTGCTGGGCGGATTGCTGCTTCATTAAAGCGTATGTAGGAAGACGGTCGAAACCGAGGTCAAGCACTTTTTTATTTTTAGAGCCTGCCAGTACTTGAGCAATCATCATTTTTCCAAAGCGCTCGTTCATTCTAACCGTACACGATAAAACCATTTGCGCTTCTCGAGTGACCTCTTCACGCTCTCTTTCATCAAGACAATTACTGCATTTTTGGCAAGGGGCACTTGCTGATTGATCAAAGTAGTCCATCACAAATTGCTGCAGACATTGCTCAGTGTGACAGTAATCGACCATTTGTCTAAGTTTAAGCAGCTCATGCTGAAAGCGCACTTCATCTTCTGTTGACTGTTCAATGAGGAATCGCTGCATTCGTACGCCCTGCGGCGAAAATAGTAAAATGCATTCACTTTGGAGCCCGTCTCTGCCGGCTCGTCCAGCTTCTTGATAGTAGCTTTCAATATCCCTTGGAATTTGATGATGAATCACAAAACGGACATTTGACTTATTAATTCCCATGCCAAATGCAGATGTAGCGACCATGACCTGGATGTCATCGTTTAAAAACAGGTTTTGCTGCTCTTCTCTCACATCGTCATCTAACCCGCCATGATAAATGCCCACTTTGATCTTTTGTTTCTTTAGCCGATTGTAAATATTTTCGGCTTCTTTTCTTGTAGCAGTATAGATAATGCCGGACTCAAGCTTATTTTTCTTCATATAATGTGTGATAAAGCGGTCACTATTTTCTCCTTTGACCACCTGAAAAGATAAATTTTCTCTAGCAAAACCAGTAAAAATGGTTTCTTCTTCGTTCATGCCAAGCTGTTCACATATATCTCGGTGAACCTTTTTCGTGGCTGTAGCCGTTAATGCGACAATCACTGGCCTTTTTGTCAGCCGATTTAAGCATTCTTGAATAAAGCGGTAGCTCGGCCTAAAATCATGCCCCCACTCAGATATACAGTGTGCTTCATCAATTGCAATTAAAGGGATCGTTAACCGATCAAGCAGCTGAAAAAAACGTTCATTTTGTAAACGTTCAGGTGTGATATAAAGCAGCTGATATTCCCCATCTTCACATTTTTTCAGCCTTTTATTCATTTCAGCTGCGGAAAGTGTGCTGTTTAAAAAGGACGATCGTATGCCCATCTCATTTAGCGCATCGACTTGATCTTTCATTAAAGAAATTAGCGGGGATACAACGATCGTTGTTCCTTCCATCATCAAGGCAGGAATCTGGTAGCAAACCGATTTCCCCCCGCCTGTCGGCATAATACAGACGGTATCCTTCTGTTTGTTTACAATCGATTCAATGGCTTGTTTCTGTCCCTGCCTAAAGGCGTCAAAGCCAAAGTATTGTTTCAGGAGTGCTTCTGCTTGTTCTAACATCCAATTCCCTCTCCGTCTTTTGTTTTGTCTATTTTAACATACATTCATGCCTCTTCCTGCTGACTGTGCAATTTCGTTTTTTCACAAAATAAAAAGCCATTTTCCAAAATGGAAAATGGCTTGAATCATCCTAGGAAAAGCTGCGGATGCCGTAATCTAAGTAAGAAAGTTTTAAACCACCACTCCTCAAAGTGGGTGTTTGCAGAAACGTTCCTGTCTTCCTCGCTAAGGAGGCATGACATTCCGGCTTCAATATAAAACTCCCTATTACAGCTTAAAGGTTAAAACTTAATTAACATTACGCGCATCGCAGCCTTTAAACTATATTACACGAAAGTTTATTAAATTTCAAGAGATCTTTTTTCTATGAAATACTCATGTATACAAGTTATTTGTTCATGTGTACATAAGAAAAAATTATTCTGAAAAAATTTAACCTTCGCTTATGATCCTATTTTTCCTCATCTACATCAACATCTTGCTCTTCCTCTAATCTTTCATACGTATCTGAATGCATCTGATCCATTGTTTCTCTATTTGTTAAATCGCGCATTTGATCGGAGAATGAACGGTCAAATTCGTTTGGATCTTGAGTGGTTTCTTCATTTTTCTTTGCATCTATTGAATGACGTGTATATGGAACTGCTTTTAAACGCTCGTATGGGATCTCTTTTCCCGTTTTCTCACATATCCCATATGTTCCGTCTTCCATTCGTTTCAGTGCTGCATCGATTTCACCTTCAAGCTGATCATCGACCTGATCCAGCGTTTGTTCTGTCATACGGTCTAAATAGATGCTCCCATGATCAGCGATATGATTACCAACACCATTTGAAATCTCACTCGATTCAACGAGCATCGATTCTTCTTTCTTTTTTGATCCCTTCACATCTTCTTTTAATTGAATCAATCTTTCGTATAAATCAGCTTGTTGTTCTTTCGTTAAGCCCACGGTCAATCACTCCTTTCTCATTACCTTCCCGCTGAAAGGGAAAAGAAAACATCAAAAAAGCCGCCGCCTCTTTGGCAGCAGCTTTCTTTTCTTACAGATGGCGAAGTGCTTCTTCGATTGGTTTATCGCCTTTCATCAAGTCAAAGGACTTATTTTTCACATTGGATTCTGTTAAGCTCTCCACAAGAACAATGGCTACGTCCTCTCTTGAAATTTCGATGTTTTGATCATCTGGAATATGTTCGGCAGCTTCAATCTTTCCTGTCTTCTCCTCATGCAGCAGGGCACCTGGGCGGACAATCGTATAGGAAAGACCAGACTGTTTTAAGTGCTCATCGGCTTTTCTTTTTGCTTCATAATAAGTTTCCATACTTCCTTGCCCTTTTCCTTGATTCGGATCATCTGCATTATAAGCACTAAGCATAACAAAATGCTGGATGTTTTCTTTTTTCGCTGTATCAACGAGGCGTTTTGCCCCTTCTTGATCGACCGCAATGGTCTTATCTGCACCTGTTTTTGAGCCTGAACCAGCTGCAAAGATGACAGCGTCTGCTTGTTTCACAGCATCTGTCACATCTTTTTCAAGATCACCGATGACAGGTGCTGCACCAAGTTCTTTTAGTGCATCAGCTTGTTTTTCATCTCGAATGAGAGCAAGCGGTTCATGTCCTTTTTCTTTTAAATAACGAACGACAAGTCTGCCTGTATGTCCATTTGCTCCTGCAACTAATACTTTCATTGTTCATTCTCCTTTCTGTATCTGTTTCATCTTTATCCTTTTTTGCTATCATTCAAACTCTTAAGCAGAAAAAAGCCCTTCCCATCAGATGGGAAGGGCTTAGCAATGTGCGATCTATAAAAATAAGAACGAAGAATGAGAAAAGTGCATATGATCTATGTAATCGCAAGATTGATCAGCAAAGATGTTTTGTCAAAATGGCTTGCACATCACTCAAATCCGTCTCTTTGGAAAAGTCGAGTTCAAATACTTTTGAGCTTGTAACAAGCAGCATACCTGTGTCCTGATCAAACACGCCAGCTTCTTGTATGGCAAAACTTTCAATTGATCGATACGGCAAGGAGACCCTGACTTTCTTCTTAGAAAATACGCGGTTATCGCCAAAGATCAGTCGTTTATTGGTAAAGCAAATTTGGTCGTGACGCAGTCTGTAAACAGCCTCAATTCTTTCCCCTTCAATCAATAAGGATTCGAATTTCTTATCATTTTGTTTACTGACAGAAAAAATACCCACGTAAACCCCCTCTTCCTGCATCAAATTCCTTTATGACAAAACGGCCACACGGCTCTGTGGGTACGTTTTATTCTCACTTATAGAATACGCTATAAATGGTTGTTATTCCATTACGAATAGATTAAATTTCATTTAACTTTTTCTTTTTGATCCGATGCTCTTTCCTCTACTTATTTAGACAGTTAAACCAGGAAAAAAGTTTCAGTTCTTTTCGAGAAAAATGCTGAATCATTCCAATAAAAAAACAGTGATTATGCCAAATCACTGTTTTTAAATGACTATTCGTCTTTTGGTGTATCAATCGTTCCCTCGGCATACACATCGGAAATCTGTTCAAGCGTAATCGCCATATCAGCGTCCTCGTGTTCATGCCATGCATTTTGATTTTTCTGCTCGTCATTTTGCTGCTTTTTCATCATCATCACCCTTTACTGTTTTTCTTAGTATGAGTGATGACCATCAAAATCATTCAGCTGAAATATCTTCGAAATACTCCTTGTAATACCCGCCTACTTTACCCGTATTGTCTACGACAAACAGGAATTCTTCTGTTTCATTTTTCACTTCATATGTGCTTCCAACCGTTAATGCCCGGTCGACCATATATTTTTTCGCATTTGTATGTACACATTTTACTTGTTTTAACGTTTGAGCCGTTTGCCAGTTTTGATGGATCATGATTTAAAAACTCCTTTTTTCATCTATACATTTATTGTAGCCAAATTTTCGCGAAATGCAATGAGTGTTATGGATTGCTTTCAAACAGGTCGTGTAATATGATAATTGTATACGTTTACATCTTTGTGCGTATACAATTTAAGTTGCTTGTCCGCTTTTCCCACCTAGAACTCGCAGAAAACAATCCATATCTTTAAGGAGGTTTGTTTATTTATGAGCTCTACAACACTTCAAATTAGTTCAAAACTCGAATCTTTTCTCCAAGGGACGAAAAAACTCTACATTAATGGTCAGTTTGTCACAAGTCACGATAACAAAACCTTTGCTACTCCTAACCCAGCCACAGGCGAAACCCTTATTGATGTTTATGAAGCAGGTGCAAAAGATATTGATGAGGCCGTAAAAGCTGCAAAAAAAGCCTTTCATGGTCCTTGGCGCTCAATGTCTGCCGCTGAACGCGCCCGCCTCATGTTCAAGCTTGCTGATTTAATGGAAGAAAATCAGGAAGAGCTTGCACAGCTAGAAACTTTAGATAACGGAAAACCAATTAATGAAACAACAAATGCAGATATCCCCCTCGCTATTGAGCACATGCGCTATTATGCGGGCTGGACGACAAAAATGAATGGACAAACCATTCCTGTCAGTCAAGGATATTTTAATTATACCCGCCATGAGCCGGTTGGGGTTGTAGGACAAATCATCCCATGGAACTTCCCGCTGCTCATGGCTATGTGGAAAATGGGCGCCGCACTTGCAACAGGGTGCACCATCGTTTTAAAGCCAGCCGAACAAACTCCACTCTCTGCTCTTTACTTAGCAGAATTAGTGGACAAAGCCGGCTTCCCAGAAGGCGTGATTAACATCGTTCCTGGATTTGGCGAAACAGCCGGAGAAGCCTTAACTGATCATCCTGACGTGAACAAGCTGGCCTTCACAGGGTCAACAAGTGTTGGGAAATTAATTATGGAGAAAGCGGCTAAAACCATTAAGAGGGTCACATTAGAGCTTGGCGGAAAATCACCGAATATTATTTTACCTGATGCCGATTTAAAGAAAGCCATTCCAGGTGCTTTAAATGGCGTCATGTTTAACCAAGGCCAAGTATGCTGCGCAGGGTCCAGAGTCTTTGTTCATCGGAGCCAATATGATGAAGTAGTCGATCAAATGGCCAAATATGCAGGATCCCTCAAACAAGGCGCTGGTCTTCATCAAGATACGCAAATTGGACCTCTTGTAAGTAAAGAACAGCACGAACGCGTGTTAGGCTATATTGAAAAAGGTAAATCCGAAGGGGCAACAGCCGTTGTCGGGGGCGATTGCCCTTATGAGGCTGGCTATTTCGTCTCTCCTACTATTTTTAAAGATGTAGAAGATGAAATGACCATTGCCAAAGAAGAAATCTTTGGACCTGTCTTATCTGCCATTCCTTACGATTCCATTGATGAAGTGGTCGAACGAGCCAACCAGTCTGAATATGGATTAGCAGCAGGACTTTGGACAGAAAACTTAAAGCATGCCCATGATATCGCTGCACGTCTTGAAGCAGGAACAATTTGGGTCAACTGCTATAATGTCTTTGATGCCGCCTCCCCGTTTGGAGGATATAAGCAATCAGGTCTTGGCAGAGAAATGGGATCATATGCCCTTAACAACTATACAGAAGTCAAAAGTGTATGGATTAACCTCCAAGACTAATGACGTCAAGAAAGCCGTGACCCTGTCATCGGCTCAGATCGTTGACAAAGTGCTAAAATGATTTTTATTTTAGCACTTTGTCTTCTTTTCAGCGTGATAGAAAACCTTTGCAGTCTAGGAAGGACGAGCACTGGCGCGGAGCGAATTGACATTCGTGAGCACCAGCGCGCAGACCTGACACCTAATGCGAGGGTTTGTCTACACGCTGAGCCGGTGACCCTGTCATCGGCTTTTTTTGTATTTGCATGTGACAGGCCGGCTCCTGAATATAGTATGAAAGGAAAGGAGCATGGCCGCATATGCAAGATTTTAAATTGAAAGTAAACGAATTTATTGAAGAATTGCACATGCAAATGCAGCGAAGACAACGAGAAGATGGTGCCTTTGTTTTCTGCTTTGAAGGTCCTATGATGACAAATGCTTTTTTGATTATGCTGTTAAAGGCTGTCGGCGATTCGGATCAGGCTTTGGTTCATCAATTAGCAGAAGCGATACGCGAAAAACAAAATGAGGATGGGTCTTTTTCTTTGTATCATGATCAAACGGGACATGTAACAGCCACTGTGCAGGGCTATTGCGGAATGCTTGTTTCAGGCAGGTTTCAACAAGATGAGCCTCATATGGAAAAAGCAGCGCAATATATTCGATCAAAAGGCGGATTAAAGAACGTTCACTTTATGACAAAGTGGATGCTCGCCGTCAACGGCATGCACCCTTGGCCGTATTTCTATGCACCACTTTCCTTTTTACTCATCCCTACATACTTTCCGCTGCACTTCTATCATCTTAGTGCATATGCAAGAATTCACTTTGTGCCAATGATGATTGCACTCAACAAACGATATACCTCTCATGAGACATTTCCAAGTTTGGCACACCTTGATGCAAACATGTCTAAGAATCCATTTGACTGGTTTATGGCAAGAGAAGAACGTTCCGCTCAACACTTTCTGACTTACATGCGGTCGTATACAGCACTCGACAGCCGGCTGGACTTTTTCGGATATGAAGCAGCAAAGCGATATATGTTTGATCGCCTTGAAAAAGATGGCACGCTGTACAGCTATTTAAGTGCCAGTATTTTTATGGTCTATGCACTGATGAGTCTTGGGTACTCCCCGGGACATCATCTCATTTTAAAAGCAGTCAAAGGCATGAAAAAGCTAGTCACTGTCTGTCAGGGCAGAATGTATGCAGAAAATTCCACATCCACAGTTTGGGATACAGCGCTTGTCAGTTATGCTTCTCAAAAAGCTGGCAAAAAACAAGAAGACCCAGTCATCACAAAGTCTTTCTTATACTTATTGAACCGGCAGCAAATGAAGAAAGCAGATTGGGCGATTCATAACCGTCATGCTGCCCCGGGAGGCTTTGGTTTTTCAGATATCAACACAAATAACCCTGATTGTGATGATACGCAAATTGTCTTAAAAGCCATTCCGCGAACATACGCACCAGTTCAATGGAAACGAGGATTTCATTGGCTTCTTTCCATGCAAAACCGTGACGGCGGATTCTCTGCCTTTGAAAAAAATCAAGATCACTTCCTGCTTCGACATCTTCCGCTTGAATCTGCGGAGGATGCAGCAATTGATCCATCGACCCCCGATATTACAGGCCGGGTGCTTCATCTCATTGGTCTTGAAGAGAAAAACATGTCTCCTCCTCTTCACAGGCAAAAAGATCGATGTGTCAAGTGGCTCCTAGATCACCAAGAGAAAAATGGGTCATGGTTTGGCAGATGGGGTGTTTGCTATATTTATGGAACGTGGGCAGCATTAACAGGACTAAAAGCGGCCGGCATCCCCTCCACCCATCCTGCTGTTCAAAAAGCGTGCCGATTTTTAAAGCAGATTCAACGAGAAGATGGCAGCTTCGGAGAATCGTGTAAAAGTGCAGAGGTAAAAACGTATGTCCCTCTTCCGTTTGGCACAGTGGTTCAGACGGCTTGGGCAGCAGAGGCACTTTTACAATATGAGAAGCCAGATGACAAAACGATTTTAAAAGCCATCTCATTTTTGACCCATCATCAGCACACGAGTGAAGCCTTGCACTATCCAGTAGGCATTGGCCTGCCAAAGCAATTTTACATCACTTATCATAGCTACCCATTTGTCTTTCCGATGATGGCTTGTTCCACATTTTTAGAAGAAATGAGGCGTAAAAATGAATAAGGAAGAATACCGTTTGCAGCTTAAAGAGTGGCTTAGCTCGATTCAACCCGCGATTCAAGATGACAACATCCGTCAGAAAGTAGACCATTTATGGTTTTCAATGGATGATGAACATTCCAGTGAACAAGAGTGGTACGAACTGGCAGAACGTATTGCTGAGGACATGAACCCACAAGAAGACATGCGAGAGGTAGCAGCTGGAAGTCACAAGTTACCTCCTCTCCCTTACCGGTATGATGCACTAGAACCGTTTATATCAAAAGAAATTATGTATTTGCATCACCAGAAGCATCACCAATCATATGTAGATGGTTTGAACCAAGCTGAGCTTGCATTAAAAAATGCAAGAAGAACCAATGATTTTAAAATGATCAAACATTGGGAACGGGAGCTTGCCTTCAATGGTGCGGGGCACTATTTACATTGTATTTTTTGGTTTTCCATGAGTCCTTCAGGAAAACGAAAGCCCACTGGACAAATGCTTCGTCTCATTGAACAATCGTTTGACAGCTATGATGCATTTAAATCTCAATTTTCAGCAGCGGCCAAACAAGTAGAGGGTGTTGGCTGGGCCATTCTCGTATGGGCGCCCAGATCTCAGCGATTAGAGATTTTACAAGCAGAACGCCATCAATTTTTGTCACAATGGGATGTGATCCCCCTTCTAGCCCTTGATGTATGGGAGCACGCCTACTACCTTCAATATTTGAATGAAAAAGCGAAATACGTCGATCGTTGGTGGAATGTAGTCGACTGGCGTGAGCCAGAAGCTAGGCTTAAGCAAGCACAGCAAGTGAGATGGACCCCTTTTTAAAACGATGCTCCATATAGGCTAATGCTTATATGGGGTATTTTTAGTTTACATAATTTTATTATTAACACCTTTATAAAGAATGGGTTGTTTTTTCAGAAAATTCGTTTAAAATAGAAAGGATATGTGAGGAAAGTGAGATGAAGCAATGAATGAACATTCTTTTAACCATTAGTCAATTTGCAGGAAGAACCTTTGCAATCTGGGTCATTATCTTTGCATGTCTTGGATTTGCTTTTCCTGACGTCTTTTCTCAGATTGGACCGTATATCCCTTTTTTACTAGGTGTCATTATGTTTGGGATGGGGCTTACGTTATCTGGTGAAGATTTTAAGGAGCTTTTTCGTAAACCTCTCTATGTGTTAATTGGGGTTTTGGCGCAGTACACACTCATGCCGCTGATCGCCTTTCTATTAGCTTACGGATTACGGCTGCCGTCTGAAATTGCAGTAGGCGTTATTCTTGTCGGCTGCTGCCCAGGCGGTACAGCATCCAATGTCATGACCTTCTTGGCAAAAGGCAATATGGCATTATCCGTAGCGGTCACAACGATATCGACCCTTCTTGCTCCCTTTTTAACGCCTCTCTTTATCTATATTTTTGCAAGATCATGGTTACCTGTATCACCTGAGGCATTATTTTTGTCGATTGTCCAAGTTGTGCTAATTCCTATTATCTTAGGGGTTATCGTTAAGGTATTTTTCAAAAAACAAGTAAACTATGCAGTTCAAGCATTGCCGCTTGTATCTGTTGCTGGAATTGTGTTGATCATTGCAGCGGTTGTCAGTGCAAATAAAGAGCAAATTCTTCAAACTGGATTGCTGATATTTGCCGTTGTTATATTACATAATGCACTTGGTCTCTTATTTGGTTACCTGATCGCAAAGTGGTGCAGAATGGATATCCCTTCTCGTAGAGCGATCTCGATCGAAGTAGGCATGCAAAACTCCGGGCTCGGTGCAGCGCTAGCAACAGCACACTTCTCACCGCTCGCAGCCGTACCAAGTGCGATTTTTAGTGTGTGGCATAATTTATCTGGTTCCTGGCTTGCGACGTATTGGTCAAAACGAGGACAACATGACAGTGAAAAGAAAAAAAGCTAGCACCTTAACAGGTGCTAGCTTTTTATAATTGAAGATTATCCTTCAAGTAATAGCTGCTCAGGATCTTCAAGCAGATTTTTAATCGTAACGAGGAATCCAACTGCTTCTTTACCATCGACAATGCGGTGGTCATAAGAAAGAGCTAAATACATCATCGGACGGTTCTCAAAACGTTCTTCATCAATCGCTACCGGACGAAGCTGAATTTTATGCATCCCTAAAATTCCAACTTGCGGGCTGTTTAAAATCGGAGTTGAAAGCAGAGAACCAAATGTTCCGCCGTTTGTGATCGTGAATGATCCACCTTGTAACTCATTAAGAGACAATTTGTTATCTCTTGCTTTTTTCGCAAGATGACCAATTTCTTTTTCAATCCCCGCAAATGACAATCTGTCTGCATCACGGACAACCGGTACAACAAGTCCTTCGTTTGCAGCAACAGCGATGCCGATGTCATAGAATTTTTTCAAGACAAGCTCATCACCTTGAATTTCTGCGTTAAGCAGCGGATATTTCTTCAGTGCTGCTACAACTGCTTTTGTAAAGAAGGACATGAAGCCAAGCTTGACATCATTTTGTTCTAGGAAGGCATC
The DNA here is from genome assembly GCF_014250435.1 of Bacillus sp. PAMC28571. Lineage (NCBI taxonomy): Bacteria > Bacillati > Bacillota > Bacilli > Caryophanales > Bacillaceae > Bacillus > Bacillus sp. PAMC28571. The sequence goes on from NZ_CP060191.1 coordinate 1,712,172, forward strand.
TTTACGACGCTTTCTTAAATCCATTACCGCTGTCATATCGACTTCATTAAATGTCGTCAGCATCGCAGCCGTTTGTTGAACTTCAACTAAACGTTTTGCAATTGTTTGTCTGCGGCGTGACATTCTTTCACGTTCAATAGGCTTTCCTGGTTGTTCAGTTTGCACCGCAGCATTTGCTTTTGGCGCGGCTTTCGGTGCACTTGCAGGTGCTTCATTCTTTTGATAAGAAGCGACATCCTGCTTTCGTACCCTGCCCAGCGGATCTACGGTTGGAATCTCAGATAAGTCTAACCCCTTCTCTCTCGCTAATTTTCTAGCTGCAGGAGAAGCGATGGTTCTGCCATTACCAGCTTTCGGCTCTTCTTTTACTGCTTCTTCTTTTTGAGCAGCTGCCGGTTCTTCTTTCGAAGCTGGTGCAGAAGCTTGCTCAGGTGCTGGAGCTGCGGACTCGCTTCCGCCAGCTTCACCTGCTGCAATCGTTCCGATGACCTCTCCAACTTGTACAGTGTCACCAGAATCTTTCAGCACTTCTTTTAATACACCAGATTCTTCAGCAGTCAGTTCGACATTGACTTTATCTGTTTCAAGTTCTAGCAGGTACTCCCCCTGCTCCACATAATCGCCCGGCTGCTTTAGCCATTGAGCAATCGTTCCTTCCGAGATTGATTCCGCTAATTCAGGTACTTTAATTTCCGCCATTTTTCATTTCCCCCTTAGTTTTTGCGAGTCAAGCTATCAGATACAATTCGTTCTTGTTCTTTTTTATGCACAGTTGGATCACCCTCAGCCGTACTTGAACGTCTTCTTCGGCCGATGTAACGTACTTTTACTTTTTCAGGCGCAATTTCACGTAAATATGGCTCAATGTATCCCCAAGCTCCCATATTTTGTGGTTCTTCTTGCACCCATACGATTTCTTCTAAGTTTGTCAGCTTTGTTAAAATTCCTTTAATATCTTTGGCTGGGAACGGATATAGCTGTTCCACTCTTGCAACGTGAAGCCAATCTTTCGGCTCTTCCATTTGAGTAAAACGATCACTAATATCAATGGATACCTTCCCGCTAGATAACACGAGACGCGATACTTTTTCGTGATCATGTACAAGACCTGGCTGTTCAAGAACTGGACGGAACTGTCCATCTGTTAATTCTTGGACTTCAGACAATGTGTTCGGGTTACGAAGCAGACTCTTCGGTGTCATAATGACAAGCGGACGAATCTCTTCACGAAGCAGCATTTTCGCCTGTCTTCTAAGAATATGGAAATATTGCGCTGCACTTGTCAGGTTCGCAACTGTCCAGTTATTCTCAGCAGCTGATTGCAGGAAGCGCTCTGTCCTTCCACTTGAATGCTCAGGACCTTGTCCTTCATATCCATGCGGCAGCAGCATGACTAAACCTGATTTTTGTCCCCATTTTGCACGGCCAGCTGAGATAAATTGATCGAAATACACTTGAGCTGCATTTGCGAAGTCTCCGAATTGAGCTTCCCAAATCACTAACGTTTCAGGAGAATAGACATTATAACCATATTCAAACCCGATGACTGAGCCTTCTGACAGTGGACTGTTATGAACTGTAAACGAAGCATTCGCATCACTTAGTTCATGAAGAGCAATAAATTCATCTCCCGTTTGACTGTCGTGAAGAACAAGGTTTCTTTGAGCAAAAGTACCACGCTCTGAATCCTGTCCGGTCATTCGAATTGGCGTACCGTCTTTTAATATAGATGCAAATGCGAGTGCTTCCCCAAGTGACCATTCTACTTTACGGTCATCTGTAAACACTTTTGCACGTTTTTCAAGGATCCGCTTCAGCTTACCAAATACTTGGAAATCATTCGGCCAGCTGATCAATTCTTCATTCAGCTTTCGCAATACATCAAATTCTACTGATGTATCCACTGCTGGGAAGCCGTTTGATACAGGCTCTGGCAGTTCGATTTCTTGAATCGTATGCTCTTTCTTTGAAGGCACCTTTTTATAAGCTTCTTCTATTTTTGCCGTCACAGCCTGCTCGATTTCTTCACGCTGCTCTTTTGTCAAAAGACCTTCTGAGACAAGTTTATCTGCAAAGATATTCTTGACCGTTTTGTGCTTTCTGACCGCATCGTACAGCATTGGCTGAGTTGTAGAAGGCTCATCCATTTCGTTATGACCGTATCTGCGGTAACCGATCAAGTCAATAAGGAAATCCTTCTTGAAGCGTTTGCGGTATTCTACTGCTAGCTGAACAGCCGCTAAACACGCTTCTGGATCATCTGCATTGACGTGAACAATAGGGATCTCAAATCCTTTTGCAAGGTCACTCGCATATTTCGTCGAGCGGGATTCATTGCTTTCTGTTGTAAAACCGATCATATTATTGGCAATAATATGGATGGTTCCGCCCACTTGATAGCCTACAAGTTGGCTTAAATTTAATGTTTCTGCCACAATTCCTTCTCCAGGGAATGCTGCATCCCCATGAATTAAGATGGCTAACGCTTTTTCAACGTCTTGAACTGGGTAGCCTTTTTGAGTACGTGATTCCTGAGCGGCACGCGTGCTTCCTTCAATGATTGGATCAATGAACTCCAAGTGACTTGGGTTATTAGCAAGCGTAACTCTCGCACTCTTTGTATCTTCGTCTTTAATTTGACGGTCAGCTCCAAGATGGTACTTCACATCCCCTGTCCATCCGTAGCTGATGCCAATAGAGCCTTCTGATGGAACGAGCTCTTTATTTGGCGCATGCTGGAATTCTGAGAAAATGATCTCATATGGCTTTCCTAACACATGTGCTAATACATTTAAACGGCCTCTGTGTGCCATTCCAATGTTAATATTTGAAGTCCCTTGTGTAACAGACTCTGAAATAATTTCATCAAGTACTGGGACAAGTGCGTCTAAACCTTCTATAGAGAAGCGCTTTTGCCCAACAAATGTTTTATGAAGAAACTGCTCGAATTGCTCAACTTCTGTTAATCTCTTGAATACAGAAACTAGTTTATCTGCTGGTTTTTTCTTAAATAGTTCACCAGATTCGATTGATTTTGAGAGCCAGTTTCGCTCTTCGAAGTCATGCACGTGATCAAACTCAAATGAAATGGTACGTTTATACGTATTTCTCAAATGGTTAATGGCTTCTATGCCGTTTGAAATGTGTTTTGGTGCATCCGGACTAATAATAGATATCGGAATATTCTTGACATCTTCTTCTGTTAAACCGTACTCCTTTAAAGGAAACAGCTCTTGTAATTCCTTTTCTTTGCGAAGAGGATTGACGGAAGCATTTAAATGGCCATACGTTCTGATGTCTTCTGCCAGTTTAACGACTGATGCTATCTTTTGGATTTGTTCAGAAGTAACTATGCTATTTTCTTTTTTCCCAATTTCCTCCTTCATTTCACTCGGTGGTGCACCAAGTTCATCAAATATGCCTCTTAGATCTTCATCAACACTAGTAGGATCCTGGACATACTGATCGTAGAGCTCGAGCACATAGCCGAGGTTCGGACCATGAAATTCTTCCCAACTCAACGGTTGTTTCACATCATTTTGAAACATTTTGAACACTACCCCCAACTTTGATCATCAAGTGATTGAACACTATCTCGATATAACTTCCAGAACACAATGACCAAATTTATGTAATAAAACGCTTCCAATAATATTCTACCACTGTTTTGGATTACTTTCTACATTCTTTGTTCAATTAAAGATAAAAAATTCACAGAAAAACAAAAAATTTAAATCATTCCGAAAAATAATTTGAAGAAAGGGGCAAAAGCTTATGCCCCAATGCTTTTATGCAGCAGTTTCTTCAGTAATGGATATAAAACATCTGGCAATGTATCGACATCTGGTACAAAAATGCTGAACTTGCCGTACATATCTTGAATGGTTTTCATCTGTGCTTCTTCTATCGGCGAATTGGATAAAAACACATTGATCACCTCAATGCCCTTTTTCCTCGCTTCAAGCACTGCTTCATGCGTATCGACAATCCCATTTTGTTCGTAGCTGAACGCAGCTGGCTCTCCGTCTGAAAAGACAATCAGAAACTTTTGTTCTTCTCTTCGTTTTAAAATCATCTTTGTCATTTGGCGAATCGCATAGCCATCCCGGTTATCCTCTTCTGGCTCAAGAGACATAATAGAAGGCCCTGCGTCAAATAGAGAATCTTTGAACGACACAACTGTGTTGAAGTAGTTTGGCTGACTTGTTTCTGTTGCGTCGTTTGTATCTTCCCAAAACCCAACAATTTGATGTGGGACTTGCACGGATTTTAACGCTTCATGAAAGAGAACAATGCCTTTTTTCGTCTCATCCATCTTGTCAAACATGCTCGCTGAACAGTCTACTAATAAGGTGAAAACAGCATCAATCTGAGAAGACGGTGCCTGTTTTTTATAGAAAAGACGCGGGTTAGACTCTGTAAAGTAGCGAATCAGCTTTTTACTGAGACGTCCTGCATGAAGGTCTGTTTTAGGCCATGACTTTTTATGTTCAAGTGTTTTTTGGATCATTTGTTTTAAGCGTTTCTGATAAGGCTCAATTTCCTTAGCATGCTGCTTGTATACATCGATTTGTTCTGGCTTAGGAGGATCTGGTGAAATCATCACTGGAAAAGCATATTTGTTTTCTTTTCCATTCTCATAACCATCTGCTCCGCTTTCTTCACCTTCAGCCTCTTCCAGCGCTTCAAGCTTTGAATAATCTTTCCGGTGTGTTTGCTTTGCAGAGCCTTGGACAGTTCCGAGTGCCTGATCTCCGTCATCACCTTCTCTTGCCGCATCCTTACCAAGATCACTTTTACCGCCGTGCTCTAAATCAAATTGAAGGAAGCTTTTGGATGGCGCTTCGGTTTCTCGATGCCACACTTCCATATACTCTTGGTGAATGTCTTCATCGCCTTCTTTTTCTCGGTCGACTTTAATGTCCTCACTTAATGTAGGTTTTCTTTTTAAGTCATGGAACAGCGGTTCTTTTGCCGCTTGTTCATAGTCCAATTCAGGGAAGAAAAAGTACGTATTCAGCATATCCTTTTCAAGCAGTTCATCGAATCCTTCCATCAATTCTTTGACAATAGCTGCGATGTCTGCTGTTGAACCCGCATCATACACACGTTCAAGACTTGACTCAATAAACGGAATCATCGGGTTGATCTGCTCATGAAGAGGCGGAATCTCTTCGAGCGGAGAATCAGCTGTCAGCTTCACATAAATCGCACAAAAGAGTGCATCTGTTAAAATACTTCGTTCTTGGTTAATCGTTAATTGTGTCTTAAAGTGACGCCGGTACAGCTCTCTTCTTCGTTTAAATACCTTTTTTGTTCCTGGGCGGTCATGTTTAATCCGCTCTTCAATCCGGATATCTTCAAACAGCATAAACAATTGTTTACATACATCAGGAATGGATAATGTATGAGCAAAGCGAATGATCTCCTGAAATACCGTAAGATCACTATAAACCGTGCCTACTGCACGAAGGAACACATCACTTTTCAGCCCTGCTAGCATATCTTCTTGTTTACGATCATCCCAAAAATGACTGATGAAAATTTTCTTTTCAAACGGTTCATAGTAGGACTGTACACCGTATTCAAGCTCGACATCATCACTTTTTGCTAACGTTTTGGCTAAATCCGTTAATTCCATAAATAAAAATGAATCGATTCTGCTGTCATTAAATTTGATGAATTTCAAAAGTCAGAACCTCACTCGAATAATGTTTGAGCGATATTTCTTACCGCTGCTTTTTCCCGGTCATCTTCCAGCTTTTCAACAATGCCTCGTTCAACGGCACGAAGCGGCGGGATGTACTGCGCAAGATCACAAGTATCCAGGAGTGCGCGGATGGATGCTGCTTCTTCACTCACCTGTCCGTTATGAGCTTGTGTAATGAGGTCAGATGAGAGCTGAACGAATTGTTCAATTAACCGCTCATCCTTTAAAACAGATTGAGATTGCAGTACATCTTTCAGGATACCGCCGCCGATATATGGAACGTCAATGACAACAAAACGGTTTTTTAACGCTTCATTTAGAGGTACTGTGCCGACATATCCTTCATTGATTGCAGCAATGACGCCGAAGCCTTCTTCTGCTCGAACAACCTCACCTGTAAATGGGTTTGTCATCATTTTTCTGTAGTCGAGTACACCATTTAAAATAGGAAGTGTTTCTGGCTTTGCCATGTTGATTTCATCAATATATAAAAGATGGCCTTTTTTCATTGCTTTTGTCACAGGTCCTTCAATGAATTCAATCGAAGCCACCTGACCATCATTGTGAATGGTTTTATAGCCAATCAAGCTTTCAGCATCAAGATCAACCGAGCAGTTCACACTGTGCATCGGCTGCTGAAAAAAAGCGGATAATGTTTCTGCTAGTTTTGTTTTACCTGAGCCGGTCGGCCCCTTTAAAAGAACGTTTTTTCCTAGTGCCAATGCAATCATGGCATCTTGAATGATAGAAGTATCCTGTGATTCATAGCCACCTGTTCCAATAAGTGGACGAAATTCTTCTTCCAGCACTTTTGCTTTTGCTTCAATCATTGCTTGAATTTCTTCTGGGAGTGATTGTTCGTTAAACATGTATGATTAATTCCTCTCTTCGATCATTTTCCTCACCAAGTATACTAAAAAAACCTTTATGCACTCAATACATAAAGGTTAGACTTCTGTTATTTTACCATTTCTTTTGTGATCGATCCGCAAGCGATGCGTTTCCCTGAGTTTCCAGAAGGGTTACTTAAATAATCATCTGCTTCTGCATGAATGATAAAGCTTCGCCCATTTTGATCGATTAATTGATTCGGGCCTCCCTTTAACTTCACATCCGGTACGTTCACAACCACATCAATTTGTCCATCTGCTCCTACCTCTAAATTAGGCATATCTCCAGCATGGTGCCCCTTTGGATTGTCAAAACCATGCTCTCTATGGGTTGGATTAAAGTGAGCTCCTGCCGTTTCAAAATCTGGCGTTTCACATATTCCTGTTTCATGAATATGAAAACCGTGAGGACCTGGCGGCAGCCCTTTCGCTTTCACATGCAGATCCAGCCCATTTTCTGAGGACTCTCTTATTTCAATGCTTCCTATTTTTTGCCCGCTTTCGTTTATGAGTGACGTCGTAACTGGTGATTGTTTAGGTGCTGAAACTTCGCTTGTTTCTTCTGTCGTTTCTTTTTTCGGCGGTGCATGACATGCTGATGCGGTAAAGATCAAACATATCACGATCATCCACACTGACTTTTTCATTTATGACTGCCCCCTTTTGTTATCAGTATGGACAATCACAGCAGCGGGCAAACAAAAAAAGCCGAAAATCGGCTTTTTTTAGAAGAAACGTTTTGCACCTAAGTAGGCTTTTTTCCAATATGGGTTGCTTAAGTTCGAGATCCCTACTCCATTGTCACTTGCATGAAGGAAATCTCCTCCGCCAAGGTATAGTCCCATATGAGAAGGGCCTGCTTTGTACGTTGTAAAATAAACAAAATCTCCAACTTGTGGTGTGCTTACAGGAGTCATCATATTCCAGTAGCCAGCTGTGCTTAATCTGGATACAGATGAAACTTTGTTAATGAGATAGTAAACAAAGCCGCTGCAGTCAAATCCTGCTGGTGTATTACCGCCCCATCTGTAAGGAACGCCTGTCAGCTTTTTCCCCTCTTGAATCATTGTCGTGATCTTTGCATTCATTGGTACATCATTTTTGTTATTGTCGACTGGCTTTGTTGAACCGTTAGACGTAGAGCCATTCGATCCAGTTGAGCCGGAAGCTGCACCATTAATTTTTAATACTTGTCCAATTCTAAGCACATCACTTTTTAAGTTGTTGGCTGTGCGGATTGATTGAACCTGTACTTTGAATTGATTCGCAATTTTCCATAACGAATCGCCTGATTTTACAGTATAAGAGGTTGTTTTCCCGCTAGAAGACTGGTTACTGTTTGAATTGCTTGGTGTAGTAGGTTTTGACTGACTTGGTTTTGATGCAGCCGTCCCTTTTACTTTCAATACTTGATTCGGATAAATCATATCAGATTTTAGTCCGTTCAATGTTTTGATTTCACCAATCGACATATTTAGCGAATTCGCAATTTTCCAAAGTGAATCCCCTAATTTAACCTTGTATGTACTTGAAGATGATGAACTATTTGAATTCGTTGTCTTATTGCTTGAGCTGGAATTTGAAGATGAGTTTGAATTTGATGACTGGCTTCCGCTCGTCTTCGTGCTGCCAGATACCTTTAGCTTTTGACCAGGACGAATCAGGTCGCTGTTTAAGCTGTTTAGGCTCTTTAAGCTTGCAACTGACATTTTATGATTTTTTGCAATCAGCCATAAAGAATCGCCAAGCTTTACAGTATAGCTGGAAGTCGTTGAAGCACTTGATTTCTTTGCTTTTGACCCTGTTGATGAACTGGATTTCTTGCTTTTTTCACCAGGAATTTTTAAGCTTTGCCCTGCAAAAATCATTGTCGTTTTTAATTGATTAAGAGATTGAAGCTCCGAAATAGTTGTATTGTACTGTTCGGCAATCTTCCAAAGTGAGTCACCGCTTTTCACCTTGATCGTCTGTGCTTCTGCCGGTGCAGCAAACACAGCTGAGCCAGCGATCGCTGAAACTGTAAGGCCGGTTACTACTTTTTTCTTCATAGAGGAATCTCCGCCTTTCGTGATTTTGTCCATTAAGACGTATGTACTAGTTTTTGAGTTTAGCATTTAATGGTTCTGCTTCTCTTGCACTATTTTATCTTTATTTCTATTATATTACTCGACATGAAGACGTTGGGCAATAACAAATAGGCTAAAGCAGCCAACTCAAAATGCTAAAAAACAAAGCCATATCGTTTCTATCGGCTGTTTGTTGTATTTATAAACATTTTTTAAGGAATTTTTAAGTTGACGTTTAGAAATTTGTCAAAACAAGCACACTGCTAGTTTCATAGTTCTATTCTACATGACAAATTTTTCTGTATCAAATGACTTTTTACTTAATTGGTCGATTTTTCTCCGCAAATAAAAAAGCATCCTTCCGAATGAAGAATGCAGCGTTCGTTTTTATTTTCTTATTTCCGGATCTTTTACGGTAAGCGGGTAAAGCACGCCTTCTTTCGCAAACGACATTTTTCCCGTTTCTTCTGATACGACAAGAACAAGTGCATCTGTCATACCAGAGAGTCCGATCGCTGCCCTGTGCCTTGTGCCAAGCGAAGGACTCACTTTTTTCGATGTAAGCGGCAGCACATTTGCAGCAGAAACAAGTGTATTTTCTTTGACTAAAAGAGCACCGTCATGCAGTGGATTTCCCGGGTAGAATATGCTTTCTATTAAGGAAGCGCTAATTTTCGCATGAAGGTTTGTCCCTTTTTGAATAAAATCCTCAACCTCATCGCGTCTTTGGATCACAATGAGTGCTCCATGCTTTTGTTTTGATAAATTCTCAATGGCTAAAGAAAATTGAGCAAATCCTGGTGTGAATTCTTCCATATACGCTTGTAAATAAAACGACGAGGCCTCTGCATGCATTTCATTAAACTGATCATGCAATGCTTCGAGATCACAAAGTAAACACTGCTCTGTTTCATCAAGAGAATCAATGATGTCACTTGCATCCTTCATAATGTTCATTAAATGTGTTCTCATCCCCGCTTTAAATATCACTTCTTCGTTCGTCCGATGGATCATCTGATCTTTTCCCTCCTTCTTTCGCTTGTTGTTATAAAATAGCAAATTGTGCACATTCTATTTGTATGGAGGTGAGCTTAATATGACCATTCAGAAAATCATCCAATATGCTTGCAGCATTTTAGGTGTTGTCAGTCTTTCTTTTATTTATGCCCAAATGTTTAAAAAAACGAAGCCATCTAAGAAAAATAATCCGACGGAGAATTGATTTTTTTACATAGCATGATATAATTCCTCTCGTTATTTCTGTTCAGAGAGGAACTTATGATGAGAGAAACGAATAGCATTCGAGCAAAGCTGACACTATTTTTAACCATTTTGATTCCGATTTTAATCACCCAAGCAGGTCTTTCGCTTATTACCTTTTTAGATACGGTGATGTCTGGAAAAGTGAGTGCAGAAGACCTTGCGGGTGTTGCAATCGGTTCTAGTATTTGGACACCTGTTTATACGGGACTTGCCGGGATTTTGATGGCCGTTACTCCGATTGTGGCTCAGCTGATGGGCGCTGGGCATAAAGAAGATGTTCCCCGGGCTGTCTTTCAGGCGATTTATTTATCCTTTCTTTTAAGTATCGCTGTGATTGTCATTGGTACGATCAGCGTTCCTTACATACTAGGAGGACTTGGACTCGAGCACTCTGTAGAGGATATTGCCCGGCATTTTCTCAGCTTTCTTGCTTTTGGCATCATTCCGCTGTTTGGTTATTCGGTGCTAAGGTCATTTATTGATGCATTAGGGAAAACACGTGTGACAATGTTCATCACGCTCACAGCACTTCCTATTAACTTTGTTTTAAATTACGTATTTATTTTTGGGAATTTTGGCTTTCCAAAGCTTGGCGGCGCGGGTGCCGGTCTTGCATCTGCAATGACGTATTGGGCGATTTTCATCATGAGTATTTTTATTGTCATTAAAACAGAACCATTTGCCTCATTTCGTTTGTTTCAAAAACTGCCCCGAATGAATATCTCCCGTATAGGGCAAATACTGAAAATTGGCCTTCCTATCGGGTTTGCGATCTTTTTTGAAACGAGTATCTTTGCAGCAGTGACGCTATTAATGGGGCACTTTGATACTATTACTATCGCCAGTCACCAAGCAGCGATGAACTTTGCTTCTATTCTTTATATTTTACCGCTTAGTATCTCAATGGCATTAACGATCGTTGTTGGGTTTGAAGCGGGGGCTAAGAGGTATAAAGACGCGCAAAGCTACAGCTATATCGGCATTGGAACGGCGGTATTATTCTCATTATGTACGGCGGCCCTCATCTTGCTATTCAGACCAGAGATCGCTGGTTTATATACAGCTGAATCAGCTGTTTTACAAATGACACAGCACTTTTTGATTTACGCGATCTTTTTCCAGCTGTCAGATGCGATTGCTGCACCCATTCAAGGGGCTCTGCGCGGCTATAAAGATGTGAATTATACGCTGATTGCTGCTTTTGTCTCTTACTGGGTCATCGGTCTTCCTGCCGGTTATCTCATTGGCACATATACCTCCTTTGGGGCGTTTGGTTATTGGATCGGACTGATTGCCGGGCTTGCCGCAGGCGCCATCGTCCTCTTTATCCGTCTCAGATTGATTCAAAAACGTCAACTCAGGCATGTATCGCATCACTAAATACAACACAAAAAAGCAACTGACATGGATCAGCTGCTTTTTTGTTTAGTCATTCCATTGATACGTCCAGAAAATTTCTTCATCAAACCATTTTTGGACAACTGGTTCTTTGTTTTTCAGCTTTTGTTCAAGCTCTCTCAGCATGCCCTCTGTTTGCGTTCTATGCGCTCTCAGTGCATTTAATTTGATATCTGCAACATCTGTAATATCAATCACAATATCCGCATGTCCAAGGACTTCTTCTCTATTCTTCGTAATGGCCATGCAGTATGTGACAGGACGGTCTTCTTTTTTCTTGCGGTAAAGAGCACGAATCACAGCTTCACCTGTCGCATCATGATCAGGATGTACACCGTGTCCTGGATAAAACGTCACAATGAGTGTCGGTTTGACTTCATCAATGATGGTTTCCATCACATCTGCCAAATACTCGTCGTCTTCAAATTCCAATGTTTTATCACGCAGGCCAAGCATACGTAAGTCTGTGATATCCATTTCTTTGCAGGCATTGATTAATTCCTGTTTTCTTAATTCAGGAAGTGTTTCACGGTTCGCATATGTTGGGCTTCCCATATTTCTGCCCATTTCTCCAAGTGTCCCGCATGCATATGTGACGGGAATTCCGCGTTTTCTGCTTTGTGCAATGAGACCAGCAACCCCAAAAGATTCATCATCGGGGTGAGGCAGCATCACTAGTACATGTTCGTTCATGACTTGTCACCCTTTCTTCTACACCTGAAATGGTGTTTCACTAATTTGTAATGAAATCGCTAGTTTGCCGTCTGGCAAGTGTCCAGCTAATAGCAAGCGGCCTTGGTCATCAAACACATAATCGGTTAATCCTTCTGCGTAAATCCAGCCATCTTCTGTTTTCATTCCAACACGGTATGGACCTTGTCCTTTTATTTTCGCCTGTGAATAGACGACTTTCGCGTTGCGGATATACGCAACAACCGTCATATTTTGTTCATTTACATGAGCTGAATAAGAACCAGTTGTCGTTTCAAGATGAACGAAGACTGGACGATTTAAAAACGATTCAAGATGTGCTGTGACATCTTCCGTTTGAATTGGTTTCATGAGTGGTTCCTTCCTTCATTTTGAATTAATTCTCGCAGCTTTTTCGTATGTAAGCTGATCAGCTGCAGCTGATGATCATGCTTAAGCTCACTTTCTAAAATTCTCTCCACAGCAAGCACATACTTTTGGTGTAATGATTTCCTTGCCCGCGGATGTGTTCGTGCATCAAGTAAATCATCACATATGGCCTCGTGTAAAGAAGACATATCATCAACATCAAGCTGACGATTTTTCCATAAAGATTGATAGGCGGCTGCAAGCTCATGAGCTGACGACATATGATCACCTCTACAGTTTTGGTAACAATTTATTATGACATGATCCGCCTGCAAAAAAAAGCAAACTGCTCGTTTGGCTTAATGAGAATTCGCTGTTTTTTTCATGCGTAATTGAGAGGTGGTAAACAGTAAAATCGCCACCCAAATACAAAGGAATGTCACAATTTTAGCTGCGGATAAGTGTTCGTGATAGACAAACAGCCCTAAAAACAGCGTAATTGTCGGTGCAATGTATTGCAAAATGCCCACTTGATAAAGTGGAATTCTTTTTGCGCCTTCTGAGAATAAAAGAAGCGGCACGGCTGTAAAAACGCCTGCAAAAAATAAGAGACCGAGCGACCCGAAGCTGTTAGGATTCATAGTCACAACAGGTTCTTTTAAGAAAAATAATAAGTATACAAGTGCAGCCGGTGCGAGAAGCAGTGTTTCAATCGTCAAACCAATTGCGCTCGTGAAGCTCATCCTTTTTTTAATCAAACCATAAAAGCCGAAGCTAAGGGCTAATAAGAAAGCAACGACAGGAAATGACCCGTATTGAACTGTTGATAGGATCACCCCAAATGCGGCAATGAGGATGGCAATGGTTTGCAATTTATTTAGTCGTTCTTTTAAGAAAATAATGCCTAATAGAACGGATACAAGCGGATTAATATAGTACCCTAAACTTGCTTCTAGCATAAGACCATGATTGACTGCCCAAATGTAAACATACCAGTTGACCGAAATTAAAATAGCAGATAAAAGTAATGAAAAAAATGCTTTACCATCCAGTATGAGACCCTTCACTGTCTGCATTGCTGGACGGACTTGTTTTAAATACAAAAGAATACCGCACATAAACACAAATGACCATAAAATTCTGTGCGCTAAAATTTCGCCTGACGAAATATGCTCCATCAGCTTCCAATATAACGGGAATAAACCCCAGAGTGTAAAAGATGCTGCCGTGTAGAGAACACCTTTTGATTGCTGTTCGTTCAATGTAACCATCCCTTTCTAAATCTAACGTATATTATAGCACGCACGCAGGCGAATGGGCATATACTAATTCAGGGCATTTAGAAAGGATGATTCACATGTTCGACTGGAACCGATTATTCCCTTTTCAAAAGCAGTTCTCAAAAGAAGCCTTAAAGAATTCAGATCCTAAAGACGTTGAGCAGTATGTCAATCAAGTCATGGAAAGTGTATTCGGCTCCAATTATCCTGCTCAGTTCCCATTTCAGGACCCCCTTTCCCAAAATCAAAAAACGAGAGAAACTGATGCCGAAAAAGAAAAAGAGCCAGAAGTCGAAGTGTTCGAGACGACTGATCATGTGTTTGTCAAAATTGAACTTGCTCGTCCAAACACAGAAAAAGTCAAAATCAAACATACAGCCAATCTGCTGTTTATTGATCATTTTCCTGAAGAAGGAACGCAGAAGAAAGTCGTTCTCCCTGCTGCTGTGAAACGAAAAGGAACGAAGGCGTCGTATCAAGACGGCATTTTGGAAATTATGTTTTTAAAGCATGATGATCCAGGAATTTCTGAAATTGATATTCCATTATAAAAAGCCTGCTTTAAGAACGGAAGCAGGCTTACTCTTTTTTCTTAATAATATGGTGGATATCCGCCGCCATAAGGTGGTGGAGCAGGCGGTGGTGGTGGCGGGTAATATGGACGGGGATAATTAAAAATCGCACTTCCTAGAAATCCGCCAAGCAGACCGCCGACTAAAGGAGCGCCAAAACCAAAAAACAAAGGGACTCTGGATTCATATGGCGGAATGCCAGGGGCGCCGCCTCGAAAATACGGAGTATGAGGGTACATGCATTTCTCCTCCTTTGTCATGTGCCTAACATCAGCATATTCATCAGGAGTCAAAATGTTTGGGCAAACCTGAAACTAGGCTTGCTCCTTTTTCCCGTGTGAGTCTGTATACTCCCCTGCCCACCGAGATACCTCATGAAACACATCATGTAACGCATTCCCTTTTTCAGTTAAACTGTAAATGACTTTGACAGGCGTCTCAGGCAGGACAGTTCGCTCTATAATCCCTTCTTGCTCGAGCTCTTTTAAACGCTCTGCGAGCATTTTTTGACTGATCGACGGGATCGTGTCTGTGAGGTCTTTAAAACGCTTTGGTCCATCAAGCAATACATGTATAATGAGACCGTTCCACCTTTTGCCTAGGAGTAAAAAAGCTTGCTGAATGTGTGGACATAATTGGAATTCCATAAATTTCAGCCTTTCTTTTCATGATTGTTTGACAAACTAACGGTGTACAATTTAAAATAACTCTAGTTACAATAAGTAAGTTTCTCACTTTTTAGTTATTGTACCATATTATTTGCAAAAACGGGAGGAAATATCCATATGGCGACCGATCAAAAAACAATTGACATCTTAAAACAAAGAGCTTCAGTAAAAGAGTATGATACTTCTCATGAAATGACAAAAGAAGAGTTAACAGAGCTTCTTGAAATCACAACAAAAGCACCATCTGCTTGGAACCTTCAGCATTGGCATTTCACTGTTTTCCATAGTGCTGAAGCAAAAGCAAAATTACTTCCAATCGCTTACAACCAAAAGCAAGTATCACAGGCATCAGCTGTTATTGCAGTTCTAGGTGACCTTGAAGCTAACCAAAATGGCGAAAAAATCTACAGTGAGCTGGCAGAACAAGGCTTCATTACTGAAGACATTAAAGAAACATTGATGACTCAAATCAATGGCGCATACCAAAGCAAGCAATATGCACGCGAAGCAGCGTATTCAAATGCTTCATTAGCTGCTATGCAATTAATGATTGCGGCCAAAGCAATGGGCTATGATACATGTGCAATGGGTGGTTTCAGTAAAGACGCGTACATCAAAGAATTCAATGTAAGCGGCCGCTACGAGCCGGTTATGCTGATTTCAGTTGGTAAAGCAGCGAAAGAAGCTCATAAAAGCAACCGTTTCGACATCGAAGAAGTTTCTGATTTCCTTTAAAAATTGGCAAAGCCTCAGCCTTTATGCTGGGGCTTTTTTATTGGCTTTAAATATTATTTCTACATACTTTCTTTCACCTTCCTCCTCTTTACAACTTCACTCTTTCTCCTTTTTCAAAAATGAAAGCGTTATATTAGTATGATATTCACCAAAATGATTGTTTTTTCTGAAAATGGTCTTGTGATCTAATCTGACAACTGCTATTATTATGAAATTACAAAATATTCAGGAGGAAATTATGAACAATAAATTGATGCTGGCACTACTAATCGCGATTCCATTCATCGGACAGCTCGCATTGCTGCCTTTTGCGAATCGCATTCATCCATTTGTCATCGGCCTGCCCTTTTTCCACTTCTGGCTCTTGCTATGGATTGTACTCACACCAATTTGCACATTTATCATTTATAAGATGCAACATTCAAATGGAGGAACTGACTAATGCAAGGAAATTTAACAGCTTTATTGATTACTGCAAGTATTATTTTCATCGTCGTGGTCATCGGATTTGCCGCTGGTCGTGACAAATCATCAAGACAGTCAGTAGAAGAATGGTCTGTCGGCGGAAGAAAATTTGGCGGACTGCTCGTCTGGTTCCTCGTTGGCGCAGACTTATATACAGCTTATACCTTTTTAGGGCTTACAAGTACAGCCTATACAGCTGGAAGCGTCGCTTTTTTCGCTATTCCTTATTCAGTCCTAGCTTATTTTATTGCTTATTTCTTTTTACCGAAACTATGGACGGTTGCGAAAAATCACAACCTTACAACACTTGCCGATTATGCACGTGAGCGGTTTGACAGCAAGCTGTTATCCAGTTTGATTGCGATTGTTGGAGTACTTATGCTGATTCCTTATATTTGTCTTCAGCTGAGCGGAATTCAAGATACGTTAACTGTCGCTGGAACGAATTATATTAATGTGAATGCAGTAGTTATTATTTCGTTTATTTTAGTCGCACTTTATACATTTTTTAGTGGTATTAAAGGTCCTACATATACAGCCATTATTAAGGATATTCTTGTTTGGGTGATCATGCTGTTTATGGTCGTTTCACTGCCAATTATTCATTTTAACGGCTGGACACCGATGATGAACACGTTAGCCAAAGAAGCGCCTCAGCTTCTAACGATCCCTGAAGGCGGTCCTAAGGGCATTTTATGGTTCATTACTGCTTCAGGCGTTTCTGCTCTTGCTTTGTTTATGTGGGCACACGCAGCAACTGGGGTTTTTACAGCCAAAAGCGCAGATGCCATCCGTAAAAACAGCATGTTTTTGCCTCTTTATAATATTGTATTGATTTTGGTCATCTTCCTTGGATTTATTGCTTTTTTAGTCTTACCAGAAGATACAAATCCAAGATTTGCTCTTCTTCATTTAATTCAAACATCATATGGCGGCGTGATGCAGGGGCTCGCATATTCAACGATTGCACTGGCTTCCCTCATTCCATGCTCCATCATGGCCATTGGCGCATCGAATTTATTTGCCAATAATTTATACCGTGACTTAATTCATCCGAATGTGTCACCTAAAAGATTGACCATCATTACACGTTCGATGGTGTTTATCGTCATCGGGCTCGCTCTTTTATTCGGGATGCTGTTCCCAACTGCACTTGTCACACTTCAGCTCATTGGTGTTTCAGGAATGGTTCAAATCTTCCCAGCTATTGCCATCAGTTTGTTCTGGAAAAAACAATCGAGAGAAGCAACGATTTCCGGTTTAGTCGTTGGAATCATCGTTACCTTTACAGCGAATATCTCACAAGTTACGTTTGGTCTTTATGAAGGTTTTCTTGGTTTACTAGCAAACGTCGTTGTCATCTTGATTTTGAATCCATTCTTCCAAAACAAGGTCACATCCAATTCTGTCATGAATGATCTATTTGAAAAGGATCATGAAAAAACAGAAGCAATCACAAACGAAGTGTAAGGATAAGAAAAAGCAGTCCCGATGAGGACTGCTTTGATCTTGTAGACAAAGTCTACAAGATTTTTTGTATAACACAATTCCAATGTACATGATCGAGTATTATTTTTTTACAGCATGAATAAAATGAATTGTCTCAAAGGCTGATAGGTAATCTTCTCTATTATTAAAATACAGTTCATTAATTTTTTCAGGTGATAAATGTTCATAAATGAGTAAATCTGATTTCTCTAACACCTTTTCGATTTCAAAGTACGAAAAACATGATTTCATCGGTTCTCCGCCTATTGAAGCCATTTTCACCATATTTTCAACTCTATTAGAGGTTCCTTTTTCTTCGAATAGTTTTTCATCTGCATAATCAAAAACGATTGAACTTCCTGATGGAACCTTGGTGAATAAATAATCTATTAAGCTTGACACTTCCTCTTTCGTTAAATAGTAAGAAACCCCTAGAAGACTAAAGAACGTCTTTTTGTTATCAAATCCTTGAACTATTAGGTTTTGATAGGACAAATTTTTGGTGAAGTCCATAGAAACAAAATGAAGATTACTTGGGATTTTTAATTTAGCCTCGTCCAATCTTTGCTTTTTAAATTCCTGTGTAGTAGGATGATCAATTTCGAATATTTCTAAGCTGTTTTCCAATTCTGGATGTCGGAAACTAAAAGTATCTAATCCAGCACCAAGTATGACATATTGTTTTAATCCTAACGCTACCTCGTGAAGCAATACTTTTTCGCAATACGCTGCACGTGATAAGGTTATTGGAGAAAGCTGGACTTGTGTAATCCATTTTAATATTTCTTCTGTATTTCCTTCGAATTTTTGATCGATATATTTGTTGAAGAAATGTATGCCTTGAACCATGTTTTCTTTGATGTCATTGAATTCTTTTTCAGAAATTAATTCTCTAGCTATATCATCATTAAAAATTTTAGGCGTATCAAATTGACTATGATAGGATCTGGCAAAAGCCGATATTAACGAAGTGAGACTGGACTCATCTTTCTTCATACAAATACACTCCTTTATTTTAGAACAAAAAAATAGGATTCTCCTGGCCAGGAGAATCCTATTATATATTCTAAAAACAATAAAGTAAATTATAGCATAATTACATTATTTTGTCAAGTTCAAAAAAGTCTTTTTTCATACAAATATTAACACCTAACAGCGTTACATGGATCAAAAAGAAAGTATGCTTACTTTCACTGCCATGCATTTTAAAAGGAAACAAACTAGACATGGAAAGACCCGTGTTCAACATAAAACTCTATATGTTTTTATCAAAAAACCCCACTTCACTCAAAATAAAGGTGGGGTTTTTCTACAATCTGAAAGCAGTCCCCTGATGAGGACTGCTTTTTTTATTTCATTTCTTTTTTCAAGACTTCAATGGCTTTTTTCATTTGTGTATCGTTGTTCTTTAGCTTATCTTGGATCTTTGTCATCAGAACGGTCGTTGTATCTCCTGTCAGGATACCGTCTGCCTTGAGATCGTTGTCTGTTTGGAAGCTTTTGACGATAGACTGGAATGCTTGATCGTACTCACCGTTTGCTTTTGCTTTGTAGCCAAGCGCTTGGAACATTTTTTGAGCTGCTTTGACTTCATCTCCATTGTCATTTAGCTCATATGATTTTTTCGGGCTTAAGTACGGCAGCTTTGCATAACTTGGGAGAGCTGCTTTCACCTGTGGTTCGATACCTTTTTTGTGAATCCAAGAACCGTCTGGTGTCAGCCATTTTGCAATGGTTAACTTGACACTAGAACCATCATTATAGTTTTGCGCATTTTGAACAGTTCCTTTGCCAAACGTCTTTTCACCCACAATTTGAATGCCTGAAGATTGGTGCAGAGCCGCCGCCATGATTTCAGCAGCGCTGGCTGAACCGCCATTTACAAGGACAACTGCCGGCTGATGGACTTTGCGTTCTTTTTCAGCCTTGTACACTTGTTTCTTCCCTTTTTCTTCAACCTGCATGATGACTTTCCCTTTATCAATAAAGTCATTGCTCATTTCAATGGCTTCTGTCATGATGCCGCCTGGATTATCTCTCAGGTCAATGACAAAACCTTTTGCCCCTTTTTTCTCAAGGTCATCAATTGCTTTATCCAGCTCTTTCGATGTGGTTTCAGCAAAGGACGTAATTTGGATTTCTCCTATTTTGTCTTTTGTGAGTTTTGCATACACCGTTTCAAGCGGAATGGTGTCTCTTGTGATGGTCACATCTACATTGCCGACTCCTTGACGGTTAAGATGCAGCTTAACATCCGTTCCTTTTTTCCCTCTAATGAGAGAGACTGCTTTATTGACCGACATTCCTTTGGTGCTTTTTCCATTCACTTTTAAAATATGATCATGCGGTTTCAAACCAGCTTTTTCAGCAGGAGAGCCTTTAATCGGCGCAACAATTAAAATTTGTCCATCCTTCTCTTCAACTTGTGCACCAATTCCTTCAAATGAAGAAGAAATGGTATTATTAAATCCTTCGGCTTCCTCCTGATCCATATATGTAGAGTATGGATCATCAAGTGATGCAATCATTCCTTGGATCGCACCATCTACTAGTTTTTGATCATCCGTTTTTTCGTAATACTCATCCTTTACCTTCGTATACGCAGCCATGAGTTTACTAAACTTCTCGTCTCCTGAGACGCTGACAGCACCTTGTTTTGTGATCACAAATGTAATCGCTGAGGACAGTGCAGCAGTCACGAGAATGGCTACCACGAACTTCATTTGTTTTTTCAAAAAAACACCACCTTTATCTCCTTTCATTATTATCAAGGACGAGGCTTCATCCGTCAACCAAAGGATCAACTTCTATTTGAAAAGATAAGCCATTTGCCCCTCTATTGCATAATCTTTAGAGAGGAACAGGATAAGGAAAGAAGGGATTATATGAGTGATTATGTAGAAATGCTTGCTTATTTTGGCGTATCAGGTGCCCATCCTGGCGGAATTGAGTTAACAAAAACGATGATTGAGCATATAAAACTGCCGCCTCATGCACGAATACTGGACGCTGGATGCGGTACAGGACAGACCGCCGCCTATTTAGGAAATATTGGTTATCAGGTGGAGGCCATTGATACGCATCCATTGATGATTGAAAAGGCGAACCTGCGATTCAAACGGGAGGAACTGCCTATCCGTGCTTTAGAGGCATCCATTGAGCAGCTGCCCTTTCCAGATCAAGCGTTCTCTCTACTCATCAGTGAATCTGTTTTAAGCTTTACCAAGCTGCCTGATGCACTAGCTGAAATCAAACGTGTGCTTGCTCCTGGCAGTCAACTGATTGCAAATGAAGCTGTGTTAAAAGCCCCTCTTACGCCTGAAGAGCTGGCAGCTGTTCGAAATTTTTACGGCTTTCACTCGCTCTTGTCGCTTGAAGAATGGAAGGAGCAGTTAACAGCAGCAGGCTTCCGTGACATTCAGATTCTTTCATTCGATGAACATATGGTGCAGGAGGAACCGACAGAGATGGAATTATCTGAACACATACCGCCTTCTCTTTACGAGACACTGCAAACACACTACGATCTCATTCAAGCACACCGAAAGCAGCTAAGCCACATTCTATTTGAATGTACCGTATAAAATGAGCGAATCTCCTATATGTTTTGTCCAAACTCTATGAAGTCTCTCGCATAGGATAAGAGTGAAAAGAGTTTGTCATAAGGAGGAAAAACATGGAGCGCTACTACAAGCTTTGTCAGCAGCACATGGGGAAAGTCGCTAGAATTACTGACCGTAATGGCAGAGTACACGTCGGACGCATTGAGCGTGTGACAAACCGCAAAGTTTATATTCGTCCAGTCGGCGGGTCTCGCGGAGGCTTTGGCTTTGGCTATTGGGGCGGATATTATGGCTGGGGTGCAGCGTATGGCATCGGCCTCGGTTTCATTACCGGCTTCGCATTAGCAGGATTGTTCTTTTTTTAAAAGAAGAATAAGAGAAGGCCTCCCGAATAGCTGGGAGGCCTTTAACTTGTTTAGATTTTCTTTACTTTGTTCATGTATTCTTCAAATGTTAAATCATGATCATGCATCGCTTTTGCGGCTTCTTTTCCCACATAGCGCAGATGCCACGGCTCATATTCGTATTTCGTAATGTCTTCTTTTCCTTTTGGATAGCGGATGATAAAGCCATATTTATAGGCGTTTTTAGCCACCCATTTGCCATCTGGTGTTTCACCAAACTTTTCAGAGATCTCAAAACCGGCACTTTTTGAGGAAATGTCCATGGCTAAACCTGTTTGATGTTCACTTTCGCCTGGTAAAGCGACTGCTTCTTGTGCTTTTTCTTTGCCTTTTAATTTGACCTCACTATCAAAAATGACTTTTTGACGGTCATAGGAGCGATAGCCAGATACTGCAGCAAGCTCGAAGTTTTCCTTTTTTGCACCTTTGAATAACTTCTCAAGCGCTTCCGCTGCTTCTTTGCGGATATATCGCTTTTCAATATCTTCCGAAAAAGAGAATTCTACTTTTGGTACAACGAGATCAGAAGGTTTATAGGTTCCTGGTAATGCATATTCTTTGTTGACAAGTGCTAGCACATTTTCAGGATTTTGAATGGTTTTCAGACCGCTCACAACCTTGATGTCATTGAAATATTCACTCTTTAACGTCAGCTCTTGATTCGATGAATCTGCCTTATCGTTTGAGTTGTGCTGGGGAGATGAACTTGCTGCGTTTTTTTGTTCGTTTGTTTTGTTTGATTCAGATGTACCGCTTTTTTGGTCCAGCAACTGGCAGCCTGATAGCGCGGCTGTCAAACCAAGAATCGATGCGATTGAGAGTATTTTGTAGCTTTTCTTCATGACATACCTTCCTTTTGCTCTTCTAAAAAAATAAAGATGCGCTACATTGTAGCACACCCTTTATACTATTATAAAACGGAGTCTAGCGCAATTAAGATCATTTCATCAAACGTTGTTTGACGCTCTTCAGCCGTTGTTTCTTCTCCTGTTAGAACGTGGTCACTCACAGTCAAAATTGATAACGCTTTTCGATCAAATTTTGCTGCAAGAGAATAAAGAGCGGTTGTCTCCATTTCGATCGCTAGGATACCATATTGAGCCATGAGCTCAAGTGGTTTTTCATTGTAAAATTGGTCTGCTGTAAATACATTTCCAACACGTACAGCGACATTTTTTGCTTCTGCTGTGTCGTAGGCTTTCTTGAGCAGGCCAAAATCAGCACATGGCGCATAATCAATCGGTCCAAATGCCACACGATTCATTTGTGAATCTGTTGATGATGTCTGGGCTAAAATGACGTCACGTACATTAACATCTCTTTTGATGGCTCCGCAAGATCCAACGCGAATTAAGTTTTGAACATCATAGCTTTGAATGAGTTCATTCACATAAATTGAAATAGACGGTACGCCCATTCCAGTGCCCTGTACAGAAACACGTTTCCCTTTATAGGTTCCAGTATAGCCATACATTCCGCGCACTTCGTTATAGCACTCAACATCTTCTAAATATGTATCTGCAATATATTTCGCACGAAGCGGATCGCCTGGCAGCAATACCGTTTCTGCAATTTGTCCTTTTTCTGCTCCAATATGTACACTCATTTTTTAGCCTCCACTTACGTTTACTATGTATTTTATCCTATTTATTATAAACGATCGAGCTTAAAAAAGAAAATACCAGCTGGATCTCAAGCTGGCATCATTCATTATCTATTTAACCTATCGTCATTAGTCGTTCACTGCGTTTCCACCCTGCCGGAGAGAGCTGATAATAGCACTTCCCCTTTTTCTTATCATCAATCACAACAATATCACCTGTTGTGATAAACCGCGCATTGTAATCATTAGGGACTGTATCATGTACATTAAATGTCGAGAATGCTTTTTCCAGTACATCAAGGTGTGTTCTGCCGCCAATCTTTGTCCGGTACACAGGCTGATGCCCGCTTGCAGCGCCATATTCAGGTGTCTGATAAATGGTTAAGTGAAATGCTGAAGGTTTCTTTTGAAAAAATCTCAACGTCAATTGCATTCAAATCCCTCCCCTTTTATATAAAATTGGCTGGGATCTGTCCATTTCCTTCTTCTATTTTTGTCGAATGACAGGCAATCTTTCGTCAATCTTTTTACAAATGAGAAATAGAGCGAGTCCTATCGCAAAGCCTCCTGCAACATCTGTCAAATAATGCACCCCGATATACATCCGGCTGATGCCAATGGCCAGAACGCAAAGCCCTGTGATCAAATAGACGATTTTTTGTCTTTCTTTCAGCCATGGGATCATTTCAACTAATAGATAAGCAATAAAAGGGTAGATGGTGGCTGCATTCATCGAATGTCCGCTCGGAAAGCTGTAATACGTTTCAACTACAAGGTGATCAAAGGCCGGACGCTCTCTAGCAAACAGCCCCTTTAATTCATGATTGATTGTTTTTTCTGTGAGATATAGTAGAAAAAGCATCATGATAGAGTAGTAGCGCTTATACATAAACAAGACCACACTAAAAATGAGCATGATTGGAACGAGCAGCGCGCTGATGCCAAAGTCCGTCAAAGCGAGCATGACATCATTTAAAAAAGGGAGTCTGATGCTTTCAAACCATAAGATAATCTGGTTGTCCAAATCTTGAAAAACCCCAGATGCCATGAGCGCAGCAATGGCGCCAAATAAAATGAAAAGAAATAGGATGTACACGCGAAGGATTCCCCTCCCTCTCTCTTCAGAATCTCTTCAAAGTATAGTGCCTACCACGCCTCTTCTTCAACTATCATTGCTTTTTTCAGCATATATTCAAATGTAATGTCAGCCAGCTCAAATGTTTCAAGCTCAGCAGGTATGTACCCTCTTTTGATCAGCTCCACGTAGAAGAACTCCGCAATTTCCTCTGTATCAATCACCAAATCTGCTTCTTTCATTGCATTCCGCCTCCTTTTTTATGATGTATGAACGCCGGCTGTTTTTTATTACAGTTTGTCATAATGGCTCATTCCATACATATAAATGCAGTAAACAAAAAGAAAAGGGGCTTGAAAGAATGAAATGGTTAAGCATATTAGATGGAGAAACTTTTGATCAGGTGATGGGCCGTATCTTGAGGGGATGGTTTTATGTGATTGCATTTTTCTGTGTGCCTTATTTTTTATTCGTGTTAGGACAAGTCTTTCTTTAACCAAAATGTTCGTGTAAACTTTCCAAAATAAAATCCATCATATCCTTATATTCTGGATCTTTGAAAAATTCATAGAGAATTTTATAATCGTTATAAATATCAAGAAGCTCATCCACTATAGATACAGCCAGAAATTCAAGTGAAGATTCGCTTTCTTGTTTCTCTTCTAGCTGCAATAGAGCCGTTTGGACCATATCTTCTTCTAACTCTTTTGAGGTTTCTCCGACGTAATGCACAAAAAGAAGCTGATGAACAAACTGGTCCATCTCATATTTTCTTAGGACAAGCGTTAAATCTTCCTCTTCTGTTTCCAGCCACTCTCCGTCTTTCAGCCTCGTGAGTTCGTAAATGACATCTTCCCAGCCATCTTCAAGGTAGCGCCAAATTTCAGTCCGATGACCAATGATTTTAAATAGCTCTTTTCCGTAATCTTTTACATATACAACATCGCCAATGAGGAACTCATATTCAATGTCCAGCTTTTCTGTATCGACAATCACTCCGCTATACTCATCGTAAAGCTGAAGTGATGTTTCAAAATAAAGCACCTCATTATGATTGACCTCATATAAATAGTGCTGGTCAATTTGATGGACTTTTGTAATCGTTCCGACTGTGCCGTACATGACAACGACGACAATATCCCCTACTTGATATTTTGGTGCTTTCGCCTTCATTCTGTCTCCCCCTTGCCCGACTTTTGGTCTTAACGTATCGTATGCCGGCGCAAGGAATTCTGCATGGGCAACCACACCATGCAAAACGCCATTTTATTTCTCATGAAAAAACCGCTTCTCCATTCGGATAAGCGGTTGTGTGTTATTTTTTTTTGACTTCTACTTCGTATTGCTCAAACGCTTCGTCAAATGTTGTCATTGAGCTTAAATAATCACCATTTAATTCTAAATAAGCGCACAGCTCATGATAATCTGTGGAAGCTTTAGGAAAGCTGTGATCCTCATACGCAGCATTTGCGAAATGGCTGATTTCATCTTTCGGTTTTGGATGTCTGAACTTCATTAAATAATGGTAAAACGACTTCACCTGTTTTTCCCTCCGCGACACACTATTTTGTTGTTATATTATACAGCAATTTGATGACTTGTATAGGCGGAGGTACAACTTATGATGAAAAGTCAAAGTAATTTCGCTTTAATAACCGCTCCATGCTCATTAATTCCTCGTAGGAGATTTTTTCTGGAAGTTTTGTCTGATCCACTAAAATTAATTGATCTTCAATCTCTTTGACCGTCTCATCCTTTTGATAGATCATCCCGCAGTGCGTGCAGGAAATGGACGGCGTTTCGATGATTTCAATTGATTGTGTGCCCGTGATCAGTTCCCAATAGACTGTTGTCTGCTCCGCATTTGCTTTGTTTTCCTCACACCAATCACATGTCAGCAAGGCTATTTCTCCTCCTTTACGGTTTGTTCTTTTTTGAGCTGCGCTTGATATTTCTTCTCTTTTAATTCATCTCGTTTCTCACGTTTGTTTTTAAGTGTGTCGTGCTCAGGATTTGTCTCATATGCTTCTCTACGTTTCATTCGGCTTAAATTCTCAGGCGTAAACGATCTCGCTTCATCCTCAAATAGTGCGGTAATACCAATTGCCGGTTCTTGTTTCTCTTCATAAATTTCATTAAAATACGCATCTGCCTGGCCTGCGACGTAATGCTCTGGTTCTGGATAAGAGGTGATGACACCTTCAAAGTTACGAAGGACGACTTTGTCAGGGCTTTGCGATAATAAATAATTTGGCTGTAAGGCAATTTTCCCTCCGCCTCCTGGCGCATCTACAACAAAGCTTGGTACTGCATAACCACTCGTATGTCCTCTTAAACCCTCAATGATTTCAAGCCCTTTTGATACCGGCGTTCTAAAGTGGCCAATGCCCTCAGATAAATCACATTGATAAATATAATATGGTCTGACCCGAATCTTCACAAGATCGTGCATCAGCTTCTTCATAATCGGCACACTGTCGTTAATACCTGCAAGGATGACGGCCTGATTCCCTACAGGAACGCCGGCATTCACGAGACGTTCGCACGCTTCTTTTGCTTCTTTTGTGATTTCAATACTTGTATTGAAATGGGTGTTCAGCCAAACTGGGTGATATTTTTTCAAAATCTCGCACAGCTCATCTGTAATACGCTGCGGAAAGACAACCGGCGCGCGGGTTCCAATCCGAATGATCTCAACGTGCGGAATATCTCGTAAGTTTTTCAAAATGTATTCAAGCACTTGATCATTGATTAAAAGCCCATCTCCGCCAGAAATTAACACATCCCGCACCTCAGGTGTTTCTCTAATATATCCAATTGCAGCATCTAACTGCTTTTTCGGCACACCCATACCAATCTGGCCGGAAAAACGTCTTCTCGTACAATAACGGCAGTACATGGAGCACTGATTTGTCACAAGAAACAGCACACGATCTGGATATCGGTGCGTGAGCCCTGGGACAGGTGAGTCCTCATCTTCATGCAGCGGGTCTTCCAGATCATATTTTGTTTTATGAAGCTCTTCTGCAATTGGCACAGATTGCATACGTATTGGACATCTTGGATCGTCTGGATTCATCAGTGAGGCATAGTAGGGTGTAATGTTGAGTGGAATGGTTTTGGTGGAAATCTTCACCCCTTCTCGTTCCTCTTCTGTTAAGTTTACGATTTTTTCTAAATCCTCAAGCGTTTTCACGGTATGCGTCAGCTGCCAAATCCAGTCGTTCCACTTTTCCTCAGGTACATCCTTCCAAAGCTCAATGTCCTTCCAGTGACGTGCCGGTTCATACAATTTCTGATTCATATCCATTCCCCCTATCAGCATTCACTTTATACTATGCAAGTTATGTGCCAACATGGGAAAATGCCCCTATTCTTTACAAAAGGAGCTTTTACCCGTCATATTCAATTGGATGTTGTGCCTATATTTCGGCATCTGCATATTTCTTTAATTTATATTGCAGCGTTTGTCGAGGGATTTTTAAAGCAGCGGCGGTTTTTTTAATATTCCCATTATGCTGATGTAAAGCTTCTTGAATCAATGTTTGTTCAAATGAAGACACTTGATTTTTTAAGGAGGATTCAGATGTTTCTTTTTCCAGCTTTTGCTCACGTAAATGAGCCGGAAGGTATAAAGGGATGATCTCTTCCGCTTCCTTTGGCATCATCAACACAGCATGTTCTATTGTATGTTTTAATTCTCTGACATTCCCAGGCCAGTGGTGCGCCATAAACAATCGTTCCGTTTCTTCAGAAAGGCGTGTAACGTTTTTTGAAAACTGCTGATGATAGGTTTGAATGAAGTGGCGGGATAGCAGCGTGATATCTTGCTTTCTTTCACGAAGCGGCGGGATATGAAAAGATGATACATGCAGTCTATAAAATAAATCTTCTCTTAAAATTTGCTTTTTCACTGCTTCGAATGGGTCCATATTGAGCGCAGTAATGAGCCGAACATCCACTTGAATGGACTTTGCATCACCGATGCGGCGGACAACGCCATCCTCTAACACACGTAATAATTTCGTCTGCAGCGTGAGCGGCATCGCTTGCAGCTCATCAAGAAAAAGTGTGCCCCCATCAGCTAATTCGAAAAGTCCCTTGCGATCAAGTGCGCCCGTATAGCTCCCTTTGACAGATCCGAACAATAAACTTTCAAGTAATGATTCTGGGAGTGCTGCGCAGTTTTGCGGAATGAACACTTGATTTTTTCGATCAGATTCATGGACAATGGCTTGAACGAGCACTTCTTTTCCTGTCCCTGTTTCCCCATAGACAACAACTGATGATGGGTAAACAGCTGCTTTTTTTGCCCTTTCAAGCATTTCTTTTAAAAGCGGATCATTTGTTAAAAATGAAGCAAAATCATGCATTTGTACGGCCTCAGCCGCATCTTGTGTCCGCTTTTTTTGACCTAAACGATTGGAAAGGGCTGACATCTTTGAAACATCTTTTGCGACTTCGACCGCGCCTATTAACTCGTTATCTTCGATAATAGGCAATGTCGTGTTCACTGTTTCAATCCTTTCTCCATTTTTATTCAAATAGGTTTGCAGCGAATGATAAATGGGCTTTCCTGTTCGCAACACATGCATGAGCGTACTTGTTTTTTCTGTTAAAGAGGGATACACATCAAGGATGTACTTGCCAATCACCTCTTCTTTTTGTAAACAGTCAAACTTAGCGGCATTATGATTGTAAAAAATCGTCATCCCTCGATCATCTACAACGTGAATGGCTTCATCAATGGCTTCTAAAATCAATTCAAACCAATCTGCTCTTTCGACAACCTTCCCCATTCTTTCCCCCTCACTTTCAGTGCCAAAAAACCGGCATCAATTGCCAAGTTTTCAGCGGCTTGATCATTTCTTAAAGGTTCCTGTCCTTTTCATGTTTCGCTTTTTCCTTTCTACTTCCTGCAATCATTGCGAAAAAAGCACCCCTCTTATGAGGAGTGCTTTCGTCCGGATGTTTGATAAAGAGACATATCGAATTCTTGCAGCGATTCCCTATACAGCGGCACAATCGGCTTTCCTTCCTGAAAAAACGTAAATTGGGATGGGTACAGCTTAATCGGCTGATGATAAAAAGCAAATCGCTTCACGACCTCAGGATCAATTCGGCAAAAGGTATCATGCACAAGTAAATAAACATCTTGTTTCCATTTAAACAGGCGCCTGTTTGGCGGACTGAAAACTGGAGAAGCTTGAATGATGCTGCCATCCTCAAATGCCTGGAGCTGATCATTTGAAATCGTATAGATCTCCTTTGGGTGAAACTGAAAATATTGCACGTCACGTTTTGAAGCAAACCGTCTTTTTTTCTGATCTTCAATATAAAAGAACGTTTTCCCATAATCTGCGGTGACAACTGTATAATTGGGGACTGCCAGCTTCTCTTTCATTTCATATTTCATCTCACATAACAGCGGAACACGGATCGCACGCCTGTTCTTTTCATTGATCCAGCGTTTTTCAATTCCATGAAGTTTCCCGTCTGCGATTTGATAATAATCTCCTTCTTTTTCAATGACCGTTCCGTCAATTAAATCATACGGCATACTCGAAAACAGATGGTGAAAGGAATGAGGCGTTTTATACGTTGTATCCAGTACATCTTTTAATGGAAAAAACGCAGCGAAGTGATTCAGCCTCATCCAAAATACAGAATCTGCATGATGCCAGTGCTTTGGCTCATCGTCCCAATATTGTCCGTATTTTTCATAAATCAGTGGAAGCAAGCAGCTTCTGTGCATGACCGAACAATGGTCCACTTGAAAGGACGCATGCTCTAAGATTTGATCTGCTTCTCGAATAAAACTCATTGTTTCCACTAAATGCTGATCAACATGCACGACCCGCTGCGAGGAATACACAATATCTATGTGAGGCTTCGACCGAAAAACATCCACCATTTTAAGCAAACGATCTTTATGGTACACGGTATCATCGGTTAAATAACAAATGAGCTCACCTGTTATACGGGTTAATGCTTCATTAATAAGCGTCGCATATCGTGCGGTTAACAGCCGTTTTGCCGGATGAACTGTGTGCGAATACAGCTGAATGCGTTCATCACTTAAATAGGGCTGGATCTTTTGAATGGTGCCCTCTTCTGAGCCATCATCCATAATCAAAAGCTCCCAATGCGGATACGTTTGATCTACCATACTCTTTAGCACACGATCAATGAAATCTGGTTTATTGTAGCTTGTTAAAATCACCGATACTTTCATGATCATTATCCTTTTTGATTAGATTAAAAAGCCCCCCAGCTGACAATGTTCACATAAGGAACACTCACTCTTAGCTGATTTGTCGCGTTTTTAAAGACTGCAACCGTATCAAACAATTGCACGACAACCACGTTTTGAAGTACATCTCCATTGACTAAATGAACACGCGGCACTGGAATGCCAAGCTCAAGCCATGGACGAAGTAATTCTTTGATGTCTGACACATCCCCTTCCCCACTTTCTTCCAAAAGACGAAGAAGAAGTAAAATCAAGATGACTTCAAGCACTCCTTCCGACTCTAGTAATTCTTCGTTCCAACCATCTAATAATTTTTCAAATTCCATTCATAATCCCTCTCTCTTCACATTTAATCTTTACTAGAGTATGAGCGTCACTTCATTTAGCCTCAGCATTTGAAAACATTTTTAAAAATGTGTGAAGTGATTAAATGAAAAAAAGATCAGGAATCAGCGTTCTGCTTATGCCAAAAAAAATGAACGGCATATACATAGGGGTGAGTTTGAATTGATGAAGAAAGGATGGGGAAAAAATGAGCGAAAAGCGTGCTGAATTAAAAAAGGAACTATTGAAAGTGTTTTTCAAACCAATTACTCATGCATTAACAGCTAATCTCGAAGAAGGAGGAGTTCAAATGGAAGAAAAATTGAACGATTTATTAAGTGAAGTGGCAGCTGAGGCATCACCTTCAGATTCTGCTACAACACTCGATGTATCTCAGCCAGCAAGATGGATCTTTGCAAGACTTGCACCAGGAACAGTCATTAGCATTGTCACTGACTCAGGAGATTTAATTGGGCCAGTTCAATTTGTATCATTCGATGCTTCAACAGGTGTTGTATTTGTTACACAAGAAAGCTCTGTCACACCTACAGGCTCAGCAACGACTCTATTAGATGTAGATAAAGTTGAAAGTGTTACATTCACATCTTAATGTGAGAGGATCATCATGAAGCTTCTTTATATCAGTTCTGGCTACGGCGGAATCTATCACATGTTTGATCAATGGGTAGAAGAAAGCTTCATTGATTCCCCCTTTTCATGTGTAAAGATTGATAGAGAATCTCTACCCACTAACATGCACAAAATCCGGACATTTTCTCCGGATTTTGTTTTGATGATGATCGGTGATCATGTTCCGAAAGATGTACTTCATCAATTCAAACAAGAAAAAATCCCGATTGTTCTTTGGATGACAGAAGATCCCTTTTATACAGATGTGTCAGCTGCTTGCGCACATGAAGCTCAGCTTATATTAACGATTGATGAAGGGGTTTTGCCATTTTATAAACAATTAGGCGCTCTAAATACGCACTACTTTCCCATTCCGGCAAATACACGTGTCTTTCAGAAAAATGAATCGCCAGAAGAGATGTGCACGTATGACATTGCTCTCATTGGCTACCCTTATCCCAACCGCATCAAAGCCATCGATACACTCTTGCAGCAAAACAAATGGCGTATTCTCGTTGCAGGTAAGGAATGGCACCGTCACTTAAATAAATCACGGAGACATTATCGTGATTTCACACTGATAACGAATTGGCTGAGTCCTCAGCAAATGGCGGACATCTATCAGCAGACAGCAATTGTTTTGAATCCGCATAGGCCGGCTCAATTTGCGTATAACAAAAACAAAGCCATGATTCAAAATATGAGCCTCAATAACAGAGCATTTGACATTGCTGCAACTGGAAGTTTTCAATTGACGGATCTACATCCACCGCCTGCTTTTTCAAGCTTTGCTTTT
This sequence comes from Bacillus sp. PAMC28571, assembly GCF_014250435.1. Classification (NCBI taxonomy): domain Bacteria; kingdom Bacillati; phylum Bacillota; class Bacilli; order Caryophanales; family Bacillaceae; genus Bacillus; species Bacillus sp. PAMC28571. The sequence goes on from NZ_CP060191.1 coordinate 1,744,414, forward strand.
TACAAAGATGAGGATGATTTGATAAAACAGGTGGAATACTATGGATCAAATGCCGGTGAAAGAAAGGCGGCCGCACTGAACAACTATGAGCAAGCCGTTCGCTGGAATACATTTGATACGATGCCACAAAGGCTTTATGAGATCGTAAAAAGCGCCCTATAACTGGGCGCTTTCAAATTGTTGACAAAGGGCTAAAATGTTCTTGATTTTAGCCCTTTGTCTTCTTTTCAGCGTGATAGAAAACCTTTGCAGTGTAGGAAGGGCGAGTACCGGAGCGGAGCGAATTTGACATTCGTGAGCACCGGAGCGCAGACCTGACACGGAATGCGAGGGTTTGTCTACACGCTGAAAGCGCCCTATGACTGGGCGCTTTTTCTCGTTGAATGCCAGCTTATGCATGATCTTCCGCATCTCGGCGAGCTAATAAGATTTTCTCTGCCTCTTTCCGGTCTGCCTCCTGTTTCACCACAAGCGACTGCGTGTGATCCATCATATATGCTCCGACAGATCCTTCTAAAAAGGAATGAATGCATTCTTTGGCATAATGAGCATGAAAAGCATATATTGCACCATTTAGCCGGCCATACGTATATGGCTGCTCATGCTTTGGCATGAAAAAGTAATGATTGTCCTTATATAAAGTAGCTTCATTGTTTTCATGCAGTGTCCAAGTTTCATTTGGGTTTTCTAACGCCTCTGTAAAAGATGCGGTGCAGTCATATCCCCCCTCCACTAAAAGCTGCAAGCACTTCTCGATATCTGCCGGCTGTCTTAGAGGAGACGATGGATGCAGATACAGCACAATATCAAAGGTTTTTCCCTCCCGCTCTAAATAAGCAAGCGCATGCTTCACAGCTAACAGTGACGGCGTTTGTTCTGTCACATGTGTGCTTGGCAGTTCAATCACATTTGCTCCGTAGTGAGATGAAATAATTTGCGTATTGACATCCTCTGAGGAGACGATGACTTCATCTAATTCAATCATTTGCAGTAACGGCTGAATGGTCCAATAGATAAGCGGCCTCTCAGCCAATATGCGTATGTGTTCATCATGCCGGCCGTCGTGACTTCTAAATGCAGGTATCATGGCTAAAATACGATTTCCCCTATACATGTCTTCTCTTCTCCCCTCGCGCACAGCTCCCTACAATTTTCTTCTCTGCCCGAGCTGACCGCAGTACTGAAGTATTCAGGTCTCTCGTTTTTCTAGTTGATCTCTTATCTCTCCATATTCTATTAAGACAACAAGCAGATGGTTATAATTTGTTCACCTAATTTATACATGAAGTGGTTCTTTTCCTCAAACGAATGCCGCTCTTTCACATATGATGCAAAGTAGAGAAATGAGAGTTGGGGGATTAGATATGTCCAAACAGATAGAAACGACTTTGAAGACCTTTTTTCGTGATAAAACGATATTGGTTACAGGCGGTACAGGGTCAATCGGCCGGCAAATCGTGAATAAATTAACAAGTTGCTCTCCAAAGAAGATAATCGTCTTCAGTAAAGATGACAGCAAACAATACATGATGAAAAATGAGTACGCAGATCATCAAGAGGTCGTATTCGCTTTAGGAGATGTCCGGGATGCAAGCCGCGTGAGACAGCTCGTCAAGGGTGTGGATATCATTTTCCATGCAGCGGCCTTAAAACAAGTACCTACTTGTGAAGATAATCCGTTCGAAGCTGTTCAAACGAATATCATCGGCGGGCAGCACGTCATTGAAGCCGCTCTCGAACATGAAGTGAGTCATGTCGTCAACATTTCAACTGACAAAGCGGTTTCTCCAACGAATGCCATGGGTGCAACAAAATTGATTTCAGAAAAACTATTTTTCCAAGCAAACGAAAGTATTCCGAATCAAAAAACGAGGTTTTGCTCTGTACGCTTTGGCAATGTGCTTGGATCTAGAGGTTCCGTTATTCCGATCATGCTCCAGCAGCTATTAAATGAAAAACCTTTGACCGTGACTGATCCTCATATGACACGTTTTTTTATGTCCATTGAAGAGGCTGTTTCCCTCACACTTAAAGCAGCAATCATGATGAAAGGCGGCGAAACCTTCATACTCAAGATGGAGTCCTTACAGCTTGCCGATCTCCTAAAAGCGTTTCATGAATATGCCGCTCAAATCAATGCTAAATCTCCGGATATTCTTGTAGTCGGAAAAAGACCTGGCGAAAAGCTTCACGAGGAGCTCACATTTCCGCACGAAGCAGATGCACTGTTTGAACATGAACAATTTTATGCCATTTTACCGAGACCACATTTGCACCCTGCCTTTCAAAAAGTCGACTTAACGAATTACACCTCAAAAGAAGCACCGCTCATTACCAAAGAAAAGCTATTCCATATCATCGAACAATTACATCATACACATCATAAAAAATAAAAAATCGTCACACGGAAGCAGATGCTTTCCATGTGACGATTTTTAAATGGATCAATCAAATAGATGTTTCAAATCCCCGTAGCCTTCTTTTTCAAGATCATCCTTTGGGATAAACTTTAAAGCGGCTGAGTTAATACAATACCGAAGACCGTTTGGCCCTGGTCCATCAGGAAAAACATGACCTAGATGAGAATCAGCTGTTCTACTGCGAACCTCTGTCCGCACCATTCCATGACTCGTATCAACCTTCTCTGCTACTTCTTCCTCTTCAAGCGGTTTTGTAAAACTTGGCCATCCGCAGTGGGCATCAAACTTATCTAAAGAAGAAAAAAGCGGCTTTCCTGAAATGATATCCACATAGATACCTTCTTCTTTATGATCCCAAAATTCATTTTGAAATGGCGGCTCTGTGCCATTATTTTGCGTGACTTCGTACTGCATGCGATTTAATTCTTTTATACGCTTTTCTTTTTCATTTGCCATTATTTATCACTCCAATGGGACTCAATAAAACCGGCTCTGCCCGAACCGACATGATATCGTTCGTAGTGCATTTTGTTTTTCTTATAATAATGCTGATGATATTCCTCTGCTGGATAAAAAGGACCTGCGTCTAAAATTTCTGTAACGATTGGCTTTTTGAAAATCCCGCTTTGGCTCAGCTGCTCTTTCGATGCTTCAGCTAGCTTTCGCTGCTCGTCATGATGAACATAAATACCTGTACGGTAAGATTCCCCTCTATCGCCAAATTGCCCGCCATCGTCTGTTGGGTCTATTTGCTGCCAATACAGCTCTAGCAGCTTCTCATACGGGAACACGTCAGGATCAAACGTAATTTGAACCGCTTCTCTATGTCCCGTTGTATTTGTACATACTTCCTCATAGGTCGGATTCACTGTATGTCCGCCAGTATACCCTGATTCAACTTTGATAATGCCCGGCTGTTCATCAAAAGGTTTAACCATACACCAGAAGCAGCCTCCTGCAAATGTGGCTAATTCTTGTTTTTCAGACATATTAGTGCCCCCTTCATTTAAAAAATGGTATCATCATATTATAACATGATAAAAAATAATGAAAATGATACGACTTGTATACCAAAATAAAAGAAAGCATGACGTCGTATCTTTAAAATATAATGGGGGTTTAATGATTGGAACAAAGAAAACAAATGATGTACGAAATGGACACTTTACTGAGAACCGTATTTAAGCAGATCCGTTATGAAATTAACAGCCTGCTCGAAAACGAATTATCTCGGAATGAATTTCTTATTTTAAATCTGCTGCGTGAGCAAGGTGCAAAAAAAGTAACGGAATTCGCTTCCATTCTTGGAGTGTCAGCAAGTCATATTACCGCTGTGACTGACACACTCGTAGAAAAAGGCTGGATCACCCGTATCCGCTCAAAAGAGGACCGCCGCATCATCAAAATCCACTTAACCGATAAGGGTAAGGAAATTACTGAGCATTTTGAGAAAAAGAAAACGGAATACTTTATGGAGCGATTTGAATCATTTGATGACGAAGAACTAAAAACCATGATCAAATTATTTAAAAAGCTGGATAAAAGTCAAAAGGATTAAGCATAGATTTTAGCGCTCAGGACATGCTACGGATAAAAAGAGGTGGAAATGAACCATGACAAGCCCTTACCTTTGTCCAAACTGTAAAACAAACAGAACGCGCTTTAATCTCATTGAGCAGCTTTCAGAACCTGTCAAGCTAGATCCAGCAACAGGAGCAGTTGTCGAAAGATACGAAGGAGAACAGCTGTCTCCTTTTCACTTGAGCTATCAAGGTCCTCAAATGAAAGTCCAGTGCGGTGTTTGTGGTTTAATTGAGGATGAAAAAACGTTCATTAAACTAGCTGAATATCATCAATATTCTTCTCCTTCTTAACATGCCGGCCTGACGGAATACGTCAGGCTTTTTTCTATGCTTCTTTTGCCTATACAGATCGTCTTTTTCATGCATACGCTACAAAAAACACCATTGCATGAGAAAGAAGGGATTGATGACATGCAGCAGCTCCTTTATCATGACTTTCCATATCGGCCATTCGCTGGCACCTACGAGCATCTTCAAAGCAGCCCTTCATCAAAAGCCTTTATTCGATTATTTCACGCTGCACCAGATCTCAGTGAGCTCGCTGTTTATGTGAACCGGAAGCAGGTAATGAAACCAATGCCTTACAGCCATTTGACCGCTTATATGGAGTGGGATGAGGGAATGTATGAAATAGAAGTGTTCAAACTGGCTACAAATGAGAGAATTCTTCATTCCCGCATTCGATTTAAGAGCGGCGAGGTCTACACATTATGTATCACAGGTGCCCGTGCAGGCTTTGCACTGCTGACTGAGCAGCAGACTCCTTTGATTAAACAAGAAGACCTGTCAGCACTTACATTTGTACAGCTGTCTCCGGACCTTCCTTCTATAGATATATATGAACGAGACCAAGGGATCATATCGAAGGAGCTTGATTATGTAAACAGCACCCACATTCATCATTTCTCTCCAAATAAATATCATTTTGAATTGAAAGCCGCCGGCACTCAAAGTGTACTGCTTGATATCCCAAAAGTTCATCTGCAAACAAAGCGTGCATACCTGATCCTGCTTCATGGTTTTGCGAACGGAGAACCTGAACTTATGGCAAAGGTGGTCTTGTCTCGGCAACTATAAAAAAGAGCCTTTCCTAAAATGGAAAAGGCTCCTTACGAGACATCTTCAGCTTTTTCTTGCTTTTGAAAATCAAAAGCAAGAATCATCGTGCCAAGAAATAATGCACAGTAGGCAATATTTAAGTAAAACTGATCGATATTTTCTGCTTTTAAAGCATTGGCAGCTGTTATGCCGAAGTACGCAGCAAATAAAAACGACAGTAAACTAAAATATTGATAGACTCGCTTCATGATAACACTCCTGACTCACACGTTCTATTGCTTTGGATGATAATATGAAAATTCAATTTCATCGTTCTGTAGATCAATTTTGTTTGCTTTTACATACATATCATTCGTCAGCGGCATTTCTGAAAGACGCACTTCAACCGTTTTTTGATCCGGTTTTACATGAACGAACTCTGGCAGCTCATAGAACTGACCCATGTAGCTTAAAACAAAACTAATCGGAATGCTCAATTGTCCAATTGAAAAGTCATCCACTTTCAAAAGCACATCACCATTATCTTCAACAGTTGGCGTAAATGAGACGTTTGCATCAATCGTTGAAGAGAAAGCTTTAATTGCGCCTGTTACTTTCACATCTTGATCGATTGCTACATGAAAGTCTGGCATATCATTTGATCCTTGATTTTTCAAATAATCATTCACAAAGCTGGTGAGTGATTCCTTTGAGCTGGATATATTAAAAGCATATTCGCTTTTCACTTCTTTGGTTGAAGCGGATTGACCGCCTGGCAGCAGCATCAAAATACCGCAGCCAATCACAATCAATAGATTGATTGCAAGTAAAATAAAAAATAAGCTTTTCCATTTTTTCATCTGTTTCACCCTATTCCTTCGGCAGCCCTTCTTTTTTCACTTCGGAGAATAAACGATTTGCCATAAGAGAGTACCCCTTTTGGTTTGGGTGGAAATCATCTTCTGCCAGTAATTTTTCATCAGAACCTTCTTCAAATAAATCTGCTACATTGACCATATCCGCATTGCCGTCTTTTTTGAGTTCCTTTTTGGCAGCGGCATTCCAGTCTTGAACGACTTCATCAATATCTCGCAGCTCAGACAAACTGAATTTAAAAGGATTGTACATGCTGACATACATGATTTTCGCATGATCATTCTGTTCTCTCAGTTGAGCAAGAATGGTTTTAAAGCGCTCTTCAAAAGGACCCTGCTCTTTTTGAAAAGGAGCAAACGTCAAATTAAGCACATTTTGACGGACAACATGCATGAGATCATTCCCGCCGATCGTAAAGAAAATATAGTCAGCGTCTTTCAGTCCGTCCTGCACCTTTTTTTCTTTTAATCTTTTTAATAAATCTACTGTTCTACTGCCTTTAATAGCATAGTTTTTTAATGTGACAGACTGCACGCCGTCCACTGCTTCTATCTTGTCACGGGTCATGCCTGCATAGCCTTTTTTATCTTGATCTCCGATTCCTTCTGTTAAGGAATCTCCAACCGCTGCGATGGTAATATGTTCTTTTACTTTTGGTGTGTCTTCTAGTTTATCCTTTATGCCAGCCTCTTGCGCGGAACATGCAGAAAGAACAAAAGCTAGAGACATCACAATCAAAATCAAACGAGCCTTCAAACGATGATGTCCCTCCTTTTTCTGATTAAAAAAGTGTATCATGTTTTCGCCCATTTGAACATCCTTATGCTAGCTTCGGTTCAGCGTTTTGATGTCCTTGATGATGTCATCATAAGGTGTGTTTTGCACCCCATCATAGTTTTTCATCACTTTCCCATCTTGATTGACAAGGAAAAACAGGGACTGATGAATCACTTGGTCTTCATCTTCAGGTTTTTTTACAATGGTTTTAAAACTTTTCATTGCGAATTTTTCAATTTCTGACTGTGAATACCCAGTGAGAAAATCCCAATTTTTAAAGGACAATGGATAGGCTTTTGCAAATTCCTTTAGCTTTTTCGGTGAATCGACCTCTGGGTCCACGCTAAAGGAAATGATATGCGCTTCCAATTTTTCTTCTTTTAACCGTTTTTGCAGCTCTGTCATATGAGCAGTCATCGGCGGACAAATCGTTTCACAGCTTGTGAAAATAAAATCAGCGACCCATACTTTCCCCTTCAAATCATCCAATGACACCTTTTGGCCATCTTGGTTTTCAAACTCAAACGGCTCTATTTGATAATTTAAAGCATCCTTGATTTGTCCATTTGAACATGAGACTAAAAGAAGCACGCTTACCATCATAAGCGCACCAAGTAAGGCTCCCCTTTTTCTATACATGATATGTCCATCCCCTTTTTCTATCAATCGGTATAAAAAGTAAAGCCTATTGCGCCCTTTCCAGTATGACACGAAATAATCGGTGTTGTGTAGGCGATGTCAATCAGTGCTTCAGGTGTGTGATCAAGCAGCGCTTTTTTTAGCTTTTCAGCGAGTTCTAATGCATCTGCATGTGCGATCCCAATGGCTTGAACTGTTTTTCCCTTCACCGCCTGTACATACTGTTTTGTCAGATGGCGGACAAGCGCAGAGTAGCTTCTCACATTCGCTTCTGGCGTATATACCCCGTCTGTTAAGCTGGCAATAGGTTTGATGTGAAGAAGTGAGCCGATGAGCGCCTTTCCTCTTCCAATTCTGCCGCCTTTGACGAGATTTTCTAATGTATCGATCGTGACATATAGCTTTGTTTGATGACGGATTTTATCTAATTCTGTGATAATATCTTCACGGCTTGCACCCTTTTTGGCTAGTTCTGCTGCTTTGATGACTTGAAATCCTAATCCATAGGAAATAAAATTCGAATCAATTACCGTGATATTTCCATCTACCATTTTCGAAGCGCTTTCAGCAGTTTGAACAGTACCACTCATTCCACCAGTTAAATGGATACTGATCACTTCACTTCCATCTACCGTCAGCTTTTCATATAATTCGACGAATTGACCGATCGCAGGTTGAGACGTTTTCGGCAGTTCCTCAGCGGCCTCCATTTTTTCAATAAATTCATCTGGCTGTATATTCACTCGGTCAATATAATCAACTCCAGAAATGGAGATATTGAGCGGAATCACGTGAATGGAAAGATCATTGATTTTTTCTTGCGGAAGGTCCACAGTTGAATCTGTTACAATTTTAATTTGTTTCACTATCGTCTCATCCTTGCTGTCTTAGTCTTTACTTATGATATTACCTTATTTCCTGCACACTTGAAAACAACTGACCTAACGTTTTTGAAATTGTCACATTTTCTTCTTGTCATGAAAAAAATCCTTGCCAAACTGAGCAGCTGCCATTTCAAAATGGCTACCTCCCCCTTTTGACAAAGATTTCTGCTTACGCATTGTGTTTCAGTGTAGGCTCCTGATAGATCTGTTCATATGTGCTCCACTTGACGTTACGTTTCACATCCTCTCTGAAAGAGTACACAGCTCTCTTTCCTTTAGATACATAGACTTTTTTCAAGAAAGCTTCAAGTCTAAAGGTGAGCATGAAACGATACGTCTCATCTCCCTTTAGAACAGGGACTTCTGTTACCTTGATCTGAGCTCCATCCATCCGTCTAAAACATATTGTTTTGAGCAGCACAAACGATCAATCCTCTTTTCCAATTATCTGTTAAGCCTAAATAAATAGGTGGAATAAATCTTGATCTTTATTCACTTCAACATAGTGGAAGCCTTTTTTATCCATCCGCTCAATCAGCGCTGCATAGTCATCTTTTTCTTTCAATTCGATGCCGACTAGCGCAGGACCTTTGCTTCGGTTATTCTTTTTCGTATATTCAAAGCGTGAGATATCATCATTTGGCCCTAACACTTCATCTAAAAATTCACGAAGCGCTCCTGCTCTTTGCGGAAAATTGACAATAAAGTAATGTTGAAGCCCTTCATAGATCATCGAGCGTTCTTTGATTTCCTGCATTCTGCCGATGTCATTATTTCCTCCACTGACAATACAGACAACATTTTTCCCTTTGATCTCCTCGCGATGAGCATCTAATGCTGCGATCGGCAATGCGCCAGCCGGTTCTGCTACAATCGCACATTGATTATACAGCTCTAAAATCGTTGTACATACTTTCCCTTCTGGTACAAGACTGATTTTATCGACAACAGACTGAAGCGATGTAAACGTCTTTTCGCCAATCCGCTGAACCGCTGCTCCGTCTACAAACTTATCAATCGAATCAAGTGTCACAACCTCGCCCTTCTCATGCGAGGCATGCAGTGAAGCTGCGCCAAGCGGTTCGACTGCAATGATTTCGGTTTCTGGTGAGATATTTTTGATATATGTACCAACACCAGATAACAGACCTCCACCTCCGACACTTACAAATAAAAAGTGAGGCTCCACCTCGATATCATTTAAGATTTCGACAGCAGTCGTTCCTTGTCCTGCCATCACATCCAGATCATCAAACGGATGGATAAATTCGCGCTTCTCTTCATCTCCGCATTTTACGGCTTCATGATACGAATCATCAAACGTATCTCCGGTTAAGATAATTTCAACATATTCTTTTCCGAACAGCTCCACTTGTGATACTTTTTGCCTTGGCGTCGTAGCAGGCATAAAGATTTTCCCGTGGATGCCTAAATATTTACAAGAATAGGCAACACCCTGCGCGTGATTTCCAGCACTTGCACAGACAATGCCATTTTCTAGTTTATCTTTTGGAAGCTGGCTCATTTTATTAAAAGCGCCTCTTAATTTAAAGGAACGAACTACTTGAAGATCCTCTCTTTTTAAGTAGACATTGCATTCATATCGTTCAGAAAGTCGCTCATTTTTTTGAAGTGGTGTATGAATGACTACATCCTTCAAATTTTGATGGGCTTTTAAGATGTCTTTCACTTGAATTAGCGTATTTTCTTTGAGCAACGGTTTCATGTACAAGATCCTTTCTCTTTAACCTTATTTAATTTGTCATTATAACATGAATATTCAAAAAATAAACCAATAGATCACGATCCATCATAAATTTTATAAACTTTTTCGTTTTCCTGTACATTTGTTTTAATTGGGTGTTACAATTGAACCAATTAGAACCACAAAGAAAGGAATCACCCAATGGCCACTCAATCATTCGCATCTATCTATGGAGATCATCAAGATATCAAGCATGCAATTCATCTGGCAAAACAATTTTCTAAAAACGAACAGCCGGTCTTGATAACAGGAGACATCGGCACAGGCAAAACGCTATTCGCCCAAGAAATGGCGAACGCATCACTGACACACATGTATTGCCCCATCTTGAATGAAGAAACCTTACAGAAAGCCTTCACAGAAAAAAACAATCAAATTCTTTATTTAGATGAAATCGGTGCATTGAGTATTTCTATGCAGCACCAGGTCATTCACTTTCTAGAAACGTCACCTGCAACAAAAGTAATCGCTTCTTCGTCTTTATCAATAGAGGCACTCAGGGTTTCTTCTACCTTTTTACCCGAGCTGTTTTATCGTCTGAATGTTCTTCATTTGGCCCTTCCAGCTTTAGCCGAACGAAAAACAGATATTCCTGTGTTAACAAATGCTTTCTTTCAAAAGCTGAACATGGCACCTGATATTGATCCAAGTGTTTGGGAGGCCTTGCAGCAGTATCCATTTGAAGGAAATGTCCAAGAACTCAAAAATATTGTTCATTACGCTGCGTCTATACTCGAGGGCCACACGGTATTTTTACATCATTTACCGCCCTTTGTGTTAGCACCCCTTCCCTCAGCCTTAAAAGGAAAAAAGGAAGAACACCAGCTCACACTAATGGAAAAACAAGAGTTTGTTTTCTTGCTGGAAGCCATTAAATCTCTCAATGAAAAAGGAGAAGCAGCCAGCAGGCGTATCTTGTCTGAATTAAGCAAACAAGGAGACATCCCGCTGACCCCTCAGCAGGTGCGAAACCGCTTAGATGATCTTGAGAAAAAAGCATACGTGACGAAAGGAAAAGGCAGGGCCGGAACGAAGATTACACTTGAAGGTCTTTCATTCCTGAAGTCGCTTGATGGTTATATACCGGTTCAATAAAAGGAGGACATCCATTGTTTACTGTAAAAGAAGAAATTGCAAACGCCATTACACATGGCATTGGTGTTATTTTATCCATTCCAGCTATTGTGTTTCTCGTCTTATTCGCTGTTCAATACGGCACCGTCACAGACATTATCAGCTTTTCGATATTTGGTGCATCCATGCTGCTACTCTATTTAAGCTCAACCCTGCTTCATAGCATTCGGCACCAAAAAACAAAAGATATTTTTGAAATCCTCGATCACTCGGCTATTTATGTATTGATTGCTGGTACATATACACCCTTTTTACTTGGACCTCTAAAAGGTGCACTGGGTTATACACTCCTTGCGATTGTATGGGCGCTTGCTGCTGGTGGGATTGTCTTTAAAATCTTTTTCGTCAAACGCTTTATTATCGTATCTACCCTTGTCTATTTATTAATGGGCTGGATGATCATCATTGCCATCAAACCGCTTTATATCCAATTAACAGGTGCAGGATTTGGCCTCTTACTGTTAGGCGGCGTTTTATATTCGGTCGGAACCATCTTTTATATTTGGCGGAAAATCCCCTATCATCATGCGATTTGGCACAGCTTTGTTCTCGGCGGCAGCGCCTCGATGTTCTTCTGTATTTTATTCTATTGTGTGAACGTTCCTGCTGCATGAAAAAAAACCAGCATCCACTATTCGGATGCTGGTTTTTTCTATGCACGCTTTTGTGCGTAATCACTGATCATGACAGGAGCTTTAATATGAATATCAACATTAACAGGACGCAGTCTTTTCACGATCTTCCCAGTTAAAAGACGATCCGTTCCGCTCGTTTCAATCGGTACAAGCGGACAATCGTATTCTTCAGCAAGCGCCTCTGCAATGTGACGATATGCTTCTGAAAGCAAGATACTCTGCCCAGACATGATTCTTTCCTTTGCTTCTTCTAATAAGACCTCATCCGTTTGATTCTGATGAATGACCGCCATTTTTTTGAGCCATTGTTTTATAATCGGATACCGAAAGAGCTTCGGCTTTGCCATAAAAGCAAATGGCTTCTCTAGGTGGCCGATCAATAATGTCGTCGTGACTGGATTCAGCTCTTTTGTGACATAAATAACCGGGCCATCTGGCAGCTTCTTTTGCTGATGAATGGTCATGACTGATCCTGATTGATCAATACATCCCCGGGCAAATCTTTTTGCATACTCATGAATGAGATGCATTCGTTTCGTATAGGAAATGCGTGGATCCGTTAATTCATGATCGTACAAATGCCTCATACTTTTTAAAAAGGATACAACAACATAAATCGTTAAAAACCAATAACGAAACAACCGTACTCCTCCTACTCACTTATCCTTTTTTGTCATAGACGACAAATTCATAATTGTAGGGGTTCTTTTCGTCACGATGGCCTTTTTCGCGTGATACAATCGTCCATTCATCTTCATTGTAATACGGGAAATAGCGGTCTCCTTCAAACGCATGGTGAATGTGCGTGATATAGAGACGATCCGCATATGGCATCATTTCTTCATACAGCTTAGACCCGCCAATGATAAATAGCTCTGTCTCGCTCTCCGCAATTGCCAAAATGTCAGCAATTGAATGAACAACCTCGCATCCTTCTGCTTTAAAAGAAGAACTTGTGGTCAGCACAATGTTTCGGCGGTTAGGCAGCGCTCGTCCAATCGATTCAAAGGTTTTTCTGCCCATGACAATCGTATGACCGCCTGTGACTTTTTTAAAATACGCTAAATCTGCTGGTAAATGCCAAGGCATTTGATTATCTTGACCAATGACTCTGTCATCTCCTGTCGCCACAATCATGGAAATCATACACTGACTTCTCCTTTAATATGCGGATGCGGATCATAGTTCTCAAGCACAAAATCATCAAACGTAAAATCAAAAATGCTTTTTACATCTCTCGTAATACGAAGCGTAGGAAGAGTGCGTTCTTCGCGCTCTAGCTGCATTTTCACCTGTGGAAGATGATTTTGGTAAATATGAGCATCTCCGAGTGTATGAATAAACTCTCCTGGCTCAAGATTTGTGACTTTGGCAATCATCATCGTTAGAAGAGCATATGAAGCGATATTAAATGGCACGCCTAAAAAGATATCTGCCGATCTTTGATATAGCTGGCAGGAAAGCTTCCCGTTTGATACGTAAAATTGAAACAGACAATGACAAGGAGGCAGCGCCATTTGATCAATTTCCCCCGGGTTCCAAGCACTGACGATCAGTCGTCTTGAATTCGGGTTGTGCTCAATATCATGAATCAGCTTTGCGATCTGATCCACTGTCTCGCCGTCTCCGCTCGCCCATGATCTCCACTGCGCCCCGTATACACGGCCCAGCTCTCCATTTTCATCTGCCCATTCGTTCCAAATCCGGACACCATTTTCTTGAAGATATTTGACATTTGTATCACCTTTTAAAAACCAAAGCAACTCATGAATGATTGATTTCAGGTGTAATTTCTTTGTGGTTAAAAGAGGAAACCCTTCCTGTAAATCAAATCTCATCTGGTAACCGAACGTGCTGATTGTACCTGTACCCGTTCTGTCACCTTTTTCATCCCCGTGCTGTAATACATGACGGCATAACTCTTTGTATTGTTTCATTTTTTTCATCCTTTATTTATGTTCTTGTTGTAGTTTACCTTATTTCAGCTTTTCTTGAAACCAAAAAAACATGCCTGCATGATGAGCAGACATGTTTTTCTTTTTATACTTGATTCACTCGTTCCTGCTCTTCATCCTTAATATCTTGGTGTGAGTGAGCAATCCGGCTTGCAGCTGCTGCGGCAAGTGCAGCGACTAGGTCATCAAGGAAAGTATGCACTTCACCTGGACGGCCTTCATCTAATTCACGAATAATACCAAATTTCTCTTTATCTAAATAACCGAAGTTGGTCAAACCGATTGATCCATATACATTGACAATGGAAAGCGGAATAATCTCATCAATTCCATATAGCGGCTCATCTGTTTCAACTAAGTGCTGTAAAGGTTCTGGCAAAAGCTTTTTTTCTGCCAGCTGATCAAGGGCAAGTCCTGTTAAAACTGCATGGACAATTTCTCTTTTATTCAGCACTTTTTCAACATTTTCAATACAGACACTAAGTGGAAGGTTTGGATGATATTTTTCTTGGAGCTTCAGCACAATGTGTGCGATATCTTCAATTTTCACTCCGCGATCGTTTAACATTTGTTTTGTAATCTGCACCATTTCGTTCATTGTATATTTTTTCAATTGGCATGACATCTCCTTCTAGTGGCTCATCCAGCTCGGCGGGGTGTTTTTATCCCAGTAAATATTACCGAGTTCATGATGCGTCTGGAATCCATCTTCTGCTGTATGGTAATGAAAGTTAAACCAATATCCGCTGTGAGGCGGCTGATCTCTTCTGACATGAAAACGGAGCAAATCTTCTCCAGTCTTGCGGTTGTAAATGTGGAAGATTTTTTCGCCATTTCCGCTTGAAGGCTGATCAGTTATCACAACATCTTGAAATTTTTCGTCATCTTTGAAATTTGTTAAATAGTCGGTTAACACTTGTTCAATCTTCGGCTGAATTTCTTCTCTGTACTCGTCCTCAATGACAGGTGTGATTTTACGGCCAAATTTGAGAAAGGATTGATTTTCTGCACTTGACAGCACCTCTTGCTTATATTGCTCAAAGGGGTCTATCTGCTCTTTGCTTTCCTCTTGCGTTAGTTCCCAGCTGCGCAATTCATCTGATGTATCATAAACAGCTGTATAAGGCGTTTTATCAGATGAAGAAAGTTCAGAGGGCTTGTCTGTCATCAAAGCCGACGGAGGAGAGACTAAACCAAAAGTTGCAATCGTAAAGAGCACAACAAGCGTTTTTCTCATCCACATCTTCATGATATCTAATTCCTTCCATAAGTTATCATACTGCTATTCTAGCATATAATGAATTTTCAGTCATTCAATTTGGTCACCGATTTGAGACTTTCTTTTTTATAATAAAACGTTTACAATGGCAGTAAAGGCGACTAAAATTTGGGAGGAATGGGTATGCTTGAAGGGTTTTTTATTACGGCTTCCTTGCTGACATTATTTTATTTTGTCTATATGGAGATTACAGATTAAAAGCCCTGAATAAGGGCTTTTTTAGATGCTTGACAAGGAATTAAAAAGAATTGTCTGCACAGCTGAACCTTTAGCGAGGGCTTTTTTCTTTCTCAATATATCCATAATGAAATTGGGCTGTTTTTCGTTTTAAAACGTGAAATTGATAGGAGTCTGCTTGAAATCGGGTGCTTTTCCAATGATCTTTTAAAACCACTCTTTTTCTCGCTACTCTCAGCGCTTCTTGGACGGCTGTTTCGTGATCAAAGTGGTACTCTGCCGCATGACGGAGCGGAGCGATACTTGCAGATTCTTGAATCGCCTCCTCAAACATCGGGTCAAAATAGACGACATCAATTGATTCATCAGAGAGCTTTTTTAGCTGCTCGATACTGTCTCCACTTACAACAGATATCCGTTTCATCGCTTCATCTGCCTCTCTTACCCCTGTCTCCCATGTGTTTAATCCTTCTCGGACTAACAATGCTGTCATGGGATTCTTTTCGATACCAATGACCCTTCCATTCGGACCTACTCGCAAGCTGGCTGTAATGGCATCTGATCCTAGACCAAGCGTACAATCTAAAAAGGAATCGCCTGGCCGAAGCTGCGTGGCTTCGATTAAAGGATCCTTTTCTCCGCGCATGAGCCGCTTCACCCTGAACATCGCTGAGCTTGGATGGAAGAAGAACTTTTCACCATTTGGCTGATACCATTCGAATCTTTCCTTCCCCACAACAAGGACATCTCCTCGTTTCATCGCAAGCTGCTTGACAGATTGTTTGCGCCTTTCAACATACTCACCATGTAAATCCTCTGCAAGGGCTTTTGCTGTTTCAATTGTTTGTTCATTTGCTCTAAAGCTTGTTGTGATAAGCATGCAGTTCCTCCATCATGATCAAGAAAAAATGCCCTGATTTGTTTACAGGACATTTCAACATGTGTATTAGCAATGTTTTTCGAATGCAGATAAGACGTTGTTCATGATGTCTTCCATTTCATGACCTTCAATTTCGTCACGCGGAATAAAATGAACGAGTTCATTTCCTTTTAAAAGTGCCATAGATGGAGACGATGGCTCTTCCCCTGTGAAGTATTCTCTCATTTTTGCCGTTGCTTCCCTGTCCTGACCAGCAAAAACTGTGACAATTCGATCTGGTGTTTTTTCTGCCTTCATCACAGCTTGTGTAGCAGCTGGGCGTGCTAAGCCGGCAGCGCACCCGCATACAGAATTGACAACGACAAATGTCGTTCCTTCTGCTTCTTGCATCGTTTGTTCTACTTCTTCTTCCGTTGTTAGTTCTTGAAATCCTGCACTTGTCAGCTCTTGACGCATCGGTACAACGAGCTGGCGCATATATTCTTCATATGCCATTGACATAAAAAAGCCCCCTCTATAATCCTTATGTTGTGAATAAAGGATACTATAGAGAGAGCCAATTTTCAAATGTTCGATATCAGATTAAATTTTCATGATGCCGCCTGTATTGGCTGATGTCACAAGTTTTGAATATCTAGCAAGATAACCCGTTTTTACTTTTGGCTCAAAACCTTTCCAGTTTGCTTTTCTTCTTTCCCATTCTTCCTCTGGAACATCTACGCTTAAAATGCGCTGCTCAATATCGACAACGACATGGTCACCATTTTCAACAAAGGCAAGCGGGCCGCCCTCAGCTGCCTCTGGAGAGAC
This sequence comes from Bacillus sp. PAMC28571, assembly GCF_014250435.1. Taxonomy (NCBI): domain Bacteria; kingdom Bacillati; phylum Bacillota; class Bacilli; order Caryophanales; family Bacillaceae; genus Bacillus; species Bacillus sp. PAMC28571. The sequence goes on from NZ_CP060191.1 coordinate 1,761,266, forward strand.
GTGTCCAATAGACAATCCGCGAGAAGCGCCGGAAAAACGTCCGTCTGTTATTAAAGCAACCTTTGGTCCAAGTCCCATGCCGACAATTTGTGAAGTAGGTGCAAGCATTTCAGGCATGCCAGGTCCGCCTTTAGGTCCTTCGTAGCGAATGATGACAACATGTCCTGCTTCTACTTTTCTATTAATGATACCTTCAAGGGCTTCTTCTTGGGATTCAAATACGATGGCAGGTCCCTCGTGGCGTGTGATCCCGTCTTGTACCCCGCCCGTTTTAATGATGGCTCCATCTGGCGCAAGGTTTCCAAATAAAACGGCTAAGCCGCCTTTTTCAGTAAATGGCTTGTCAATTGGATAAATGACGTTATAATCTTTTACCTCATGCCCCGCAATGTTCTCGCCAAGCGTTTTCGCAGTGACGGTCATTGTATCTAAATGAAGAGCTCCTTCTTTTTTAGACAATTCATTTAGTGCTGCTGTAACGCCGCCTGCTTCATGTAAATCCTCAATATAAACGTCTGAAGCTGGAGCAAGTTTTGATAAATGAGGCACACGTTCTGCTACTTCATTGATACGTTCAAGTGAATATTCAACACCTGCTTCATTCGCAATCGCCAATGTGTGAAGAACGGTATTGGTTGAACCACCAAGTGCCATATCTAATGCAAATGCATTATCAATTGCTTTTTCAGTGACAATATCCCGTGGTTTAATATCTTTTTTGATAAGCTCCATGAGTTGTTTTGCAGACTTCTTCGCAAATTCTCTTCGCTCTGGTGATGTCGCCAAAATCGTTCCATTGCCAGGAAGAGCGATCCCTAGTGCTTCCGCTAAACAGTTCATTGAGTTAGCTGTAAACATACCTGAACAAGATCCGCAGGTTGGACAGCCAAACTGCTCTAATTCATTTAATTCCTCTTCATTGATTTTACCTGACTGGTATGCACCAACGCCTTCAAATACAGAAGAAAGAGAAATTTTTCTGCCATCACTTGTTCTACCCGCTTCCATCGGTCCCCCGCTCACAAAGACAGTCGGGATATTCACGCGCATCGCTGCCATCATCATTCCTGGTGTGATTTTATCGCAGTTAGGAATACAAACCATTCCATCAAACCAATGAGCAGATACAACGGTTTCCACAGAGTCCGCAATGATTTCACGGCTTGGCAATGAATATCTCATCCCGATATGACCCATGGCAATTCCATCATCGACGCCAATCGTATTGAATTCAAATGGAACCCCGCCAGCTTCACGAATGGCTTCCTTCACAATCTTCCCGAATTCCTGAAGATGGACATGTCCTGGGACAATATCAATATAGGAATTACATACGGCAATAAATGGCTTGCCGAAATCCTCATCCTTTACCCCCGCCGCTCTTAGCAAGCTTCGGTGAGGTGCTCTGTCGATTCCTTGTTTAATCATATTACTGCGTAGTTCTGCCATCTGTTTAAAAAGCCTCCTATACTACAAGTCTTGTTGACTGCATGATTTTGAGTTGATTTTATTTTACAAATTTTCTGTTTATTTAGCCACCTATGAATGACTGATGACTAACATGGCTGCTGAAGCAAGCGCTCAGCAAGGTTCGTGTCATAAAATCTGACCTCCAATATTCTATATTGGTACTACTATATAGAGTTTTTTCGCATATTTCAACAATATTCAAAATAATTTTTCTAAAAAAATTTTTCTGTCTATCCTTTTTAGAAAAACAAGCTGCTTTTCATTGGCAGCTTGTTCATCTATCTCATCATTCTGATGCGTTCTTTCTACTTTCTGTCATTTGCTTCCATACTGAGCCTTTTGCTTCTTCTCCATGCTCAATACGCTCAATCGCCATTTTCACTTGAAGACTGACTTCAAACTCAGGGTCTTGCTCTGCTTCTTTTAATGCTGAAAGTGCCGTTTCGTCCCCTTCTTCATAAAGGAACATAGCTGCACGCCAGCGGACGAGCTTACTCGGGTCCTTTAATGCTGCGATCATGGCTTCGCTAGCACTTGGGTCACCAAGGTCTGAAATACAGTCGCCAGCCGTTCTGCGGACCGTCACTGTTTTGTCTTCGAGCCCCTTATATAAAATAGGCAGAATGGCAGGATCTTCAATCATACCAGCATTCACAACGGCTTGTCTGCGAATAGACGTTTTTGGATCCTCCATTGCTTTCATTAAAACAGGTATGTCCTTTAGCTCTGGCTGCATTTGCTCTAAATGGGCAAAACGTTTTTTCCAATCTTCCTCTTGCAGCATGTCTTCTGTTACATCATATGCCTTTCGGTTCACCTGTCTATCTACAGCTTCCTGACCTTCTTTAACCGCCTCTGTTAATCGGGCTAAACGCTCGTCATCATAGGCTGCTTGCAGCTCCTCTGTGACTTCCTGACCGATATCAGCAAATTCTCCAAAACGAACGCCGTGTTCTTTCCACACACGTTCAAACACGACATTGTCTGAGCTGCTTCTAAGCTTTAAAATGGCTGCTTGAAAACGTTCAGGCATGCCAAACCGTTCTTCTCTTTCACCGTCTGACAGTTTGACCTGCATTGGAATCCCATTAAACATTTGGACAAACACTTTCACTTCACCAAATGTGTCATCGCCTGACTGAGCTCCTTCCTGAAGACCTTCTGTTTCTTGTCCAAAGGCTTCTCTGACCTGTTGTAAAATACCCTGCCAGTCAAACTTTGCATTTCGCTCAACCGCTAAGAAATCTGCAACATGATAAACCCCTTTTACACCTTCAATGCTTAAAATACGCTTGATCATTTCTGGTGCTTCGTCTTTTTGATCCTTTTTGTAGTTGTTGCTTTTACCGCCGGCAAGTGCTTCTGTCAAAATCACCTTCATGGTATTCGGACTTGGCGTTGGTTCTATTGCTGTTATTTTCATTGATATATCCTCCTTACACACATAAAGACCCTACTCATCTGTAAGGCCGCATTCTTCTTTCCACTTCTTGATAAATAAACTCATCAATTCATGCCGCTCATCAGCAAGCTGCTTTCCTGCATGAGTGTTCATCAAGTCTTTTAATTTGAGCAGTTTTTCTTCCATATGCTTTAGCACAGAGCCCTGCTGCGTGTCCTCTGTATAATGGGGCTCACCTGTAGCGCCAGCATACGTAAACACTCTAGCGATACCGCTTGCTCCTATCGCATCCAGCCTATCCGCATCTTGAACAATGGCCCCTTCTAACGTCATTGGCCTAAACTGCTTATGCCGATGACGAAAAGACATCGTTGTAATAATGTCCATGATATAGCGGATATCCCGCGTGTCCAATTCCCACAAAAGGAGCTGGTTCTCAAGCTGCTCCTTCGTAACCTTCCATTCACTTGACAGCTTTTCATCAATGACATCATGTACAATCGCCGCCATTTCGATGATAAAAAGAGAGCCGCCTTCCTGATTTGCAATACGAACGGCAAGCTGACGCACACGAGCAACATGAGCCGCATCGTGTCCAGTCGGTTCATTCTTCAGCCTGTCTGAAACAAAGGAGGCTGCTGCCTCCAATTGTTTTCGCTGCATGACTGTCACCATCTTATTTGTTAAGCAGAGCAATGATTGAGCTTTCTAATTCTTTTGGTGGTGTTTTCGGAGAGAATCGTTCAGTGACTTCTCCGTTTTGGTCCACGATAAATTTGGTGAAATTCCATTTCACTGTTTTTGTCCCAAGCACACCTTTCGCTTCACTTGTTAAATGTTTGAACAGCGGGTGCGCCTCTTCGCCATTGACATCTACTTTCGCAAACATAGGGAAGGTCACTCCATAATTCAAAGAACAGAACTCTTGAATGGCTTCTTCTCCTTCTGGCTCTTGGTTCATAAATTGGTTACACGGAAATCCTAAAATTTCAAGGCCCTTTTCATGATATTGATCATATAGCTCTTGTAATTGTTTAAATTGAGGAGTCAGTCCACATTTGCTTGCTGTGTTTACAATAATGAGCACTTTTCCTTTGTAATCTGCCATCGATTTTTCCTGACCGTTAATGGTCTTGACCTGAATATCATAAATTGACATCTCATAGCCTCCTAGGATTCACTTTTTCCTATCGTAACATGCTTCTTTTAGAAAATCGCTTTTTATGCTCCCGTTTAAAAGAGTCCTGTCACACTGCCGTCTTCTAATAAGTCCATTTCGAGAGCCGCAGGTTTTTTAGGTAAGCCAGGCATTGTCAAAATGCTTCCGGTTAAGGCTACAATAAACCCTGCTCCTACAGATGGCTTTAACTCTCGAATCGTAATGGTAAAGCCTTTAGGTCTGCCGATTAAAGCTGGATCATCTGAAAGAGAATATTGTGTTTTTGCCATACAAACCGGCAAATGAGCCCAGCCGTTTTCCTCAATGGCAGCCAGCTGCTTTCTTGCTTTAGTTGTGAGCGTGACCCCATCTGCCCCGTAAACCACTTTGGCCACTTTAGATAACTTTTCTTCGATGGAATCGTTCTCTTCATACAAATAGGTAAAGTTGTTCTTTTTCTTTTCAATGAGTGCTGCTAGTTCCTCGGCAAGAGCTGTCCCGCCTTCTCCTCCTTCTTCCCATACATTCACGGCTTTGACTGGATGGCCATGTTTGCCGCACCAATCTTCTATCGCTTGAATCTCTTCTTTTGTATCCGTTATAAATCGGTTTACCGCCACAATATATGGAAGACCAAAAGCTTGCACGGTTTCAATATGCTTTTCTAAATTATGTATACCTTCTAATACGGCGTGTGCATTCTCTTCTTTGAGTTCGGTTTTCTTCATTCCGCCATGCATCTTTAATGCTCTCACTGTTGCGACAATGACAACTGCACTAGGTTTGAAATCACCAGCTCTTGTTTTAATGTGCAGGAACTTTTCTGCTCCAAGGTCTGCACCAAATCCAGCTTCTGTAACGACATAATCAGCTAATTTTGCTGCCATTTTGGTTGCAATTAAACTATTGCATCCATGTGCAATATTAGCAAAAGGACCGCCATGGACAAGGGCTGGGGTTCCTTCAATCGTTTGAACAAGGTTCGGTTTGAGTGCGTCTTTTAAAAGTAGCGTCAGAACACCTTCATATCCAAGTGCTCCCACTGTGACTGGCTCGCCTTCTTGATTATAGGCAACAACAATAGAAGAAAGACGTTTTTTTAAGTCGTTTAAGTCTTCTGCTAAACAAAGGATCGCCATCATTTCGGAAGCCACTGTAATATCAAATCCGTCTTCTCTAGGATATCCATTTAACTGACCGCCAAGTCCGACAACGACCTGTCTTAATGCACGATCGTTTAAATCAAGCACCCGCTTCCACACAATGCGCCGCGTGTCGATACCGAGTTCATTTCCGTGATGGATATGGTTATCAATAAATGCAGATAAGGCGTTATGTGCAGATGTAATGGCATGAAAATCCCCTGTGAAATGAAGATTGATTTCTTCCATTGGCAGCACCTGTGAATATCCTCCGCCCGCTGCTCCGCCTTTAATCCCCATTGTAGGACCTAATGATGGCTCACGCATCGCAATGATCGCTTTTTTGCCAATTTTTTCGAAGGCTTGACCAAGGCCGACAGTTACGGTGGATTTCCCCTCACCTGCTGGCGTAGGATTAATCGAAGTGACAAGAATCACGTGTCCTTCTTTTTGTTTCTTTAAACGATCAAAAATAGTCAAAGAAATTTTCGCTTTTGTGAAACCATAGCATTCTAATTCTTCGTCATGTATTTGCAGCTTTGCTGCGATGTCTTGAATCGGTCTCAGCTTAGCCTTTTGGGCAATGTCAATATCTGATAAATGCTTTGTGATCATAACAAAACGGCCTCCTTTTTTTACAGAAACAGCATTTTTTTTGCTCTATTTTTCATTGTAACATAATTGAAACATTGAAATATCGCCAGAAAGTTCCTATAATGAAGTGAAATTAGCTTTGGTTCAGGGGGTGGCGAGTTGCCTATTAACATACCAGTTCATCTGCCGGCAAAACAAATACTAGAGAGCGAAAATATTTTCGTCATGGATGAGACAAGGGCATTCAAGCAAGATATCCGTCCTTTGAATATCGTGATCTTAAATTTAATGCCAAAAAAAATACAAACTGAAACGCAGCTGCTGAGAATGCTCGGAAATTCTCCTTTACAAGTGTACTTTACGTTTTTGATTCCGAGTACACATACACCGAAGAATACGTCGAGAGAGCATCTAGATGAATTTTATACGACCTTTGAATCGATTCGCCATAAAAAATTTGATGGAATGATCATCACTGGCGCACCAATCGAGCACTTACCTTTTGAAGAAGTCTCTTATTGGAAAGAGCTGCAGGACATTTTGGACTGGAGTAAAACCAATGTGACGTCTACCCTTCATATTTGCTGGGGTGCACAGGCAGGTTTATATCACCATTACGGGATTGAAAAAATCAAGCTTCCTGAGAAAAAATTTGGCGTATTTGAGCATATTGTGAAAGAGAAAAAAGAAAGATTAGTCAGAGGTTTTGATGAAGTATACTATGTCCCACATTCTAGGCATACAGATATTAATACAGAACAATTAAAAAACACGCCGAATTTGAAAGTCTTGAGTATGTCTGAAGAAGCGGGTGTTTGTTTAATTGTTTCAGATGATGATAAACAAGTATTTTTAACTGGACATCCTGAATATGATACAGATACATTGATGCAGGAATATGAAAGAGATTTGTTGAAACATGATACAGTCCAAAAACCTGTCCACTATTTTATAGAAGATGGTGACACATTAATCCCAGTAAATCGCTGGAAAGCCCATGCAACCTTATTGTTTATGAATTGGCTTAATTATTATGTTTATCAAGAAACACCATATGTTTGGGAATAAAATAGACTGTGGTCTGATGATAAATCGTCAAAATGTGTTAAAATACAAATGGCTCTGTCTTCCATTATCAATTGAATCTGTTTGTTTTTTAAAATTAGTTTAATTCTTTCGTAACGAATGATATGCTCTAACTGTTTATATGTTATCTTTATGTATATGTAGACCTATGAGATTAATAGTTTTCGTACGAAGTTTTGTTGTTGTTGATTACATTTGAGGTGAATATTCTTGAATACCAATAAAAAAATATTAATCTTGACCGCAAATTATGGAAATGGACATATGCAGGTAGCAAAAACACTGTATGATGAATGCAAATCCCAAGGATTTGAACATGTTGTAGTTTCTAATTTGTATCAAGAATCGAATCCCATTGTGTCAGAAGTGACTCAATATTTATATTTGAAGAGCTTTTCCATTGGGAAACAATTTTATCGCTTGTTTTATTACGGTGTAGATAAAATTTACAATAAACGCAAATTTAACATTTATTTAAAAATGGGAAACAAGCGTCTCGATGAATTAATTCAGTTACACAATCCGGACATCATCATTATTACATTCCCGATGATTGTGGTACCAGAATACCGAAACAAAACAGGTAAAGTGATTCCAACTTTTAATGTCATGACAGATTTTTGTCTCCATAAGATTTGGGTACATGAAAACATCGACCGATACTATGTTGCAACCGATTATGTGAAACAAAAATTAGTGGAAATCGGCACACATCCAAGCGATGTCAAGGTGACAGGTATTCCTATTAGACCACAGTTTGAAGCAGACGTGCCAAAATCGATAATCTATAAGAAATATGGATTATCATCAGATAAAAAAGTTCTTCTCATCATGGCCGGTGCTCACGGTGTACTAAAAAATGTGAAGGAATTGTGTGAGGCGCTGCTTCTCGACAGTGAAGTACAAATTGTTGTTGTATGCGGAAAAAACGCAGCGCTGAAACAATCGCTTAGCGAACTTGAAAAAGCACACCCAGATCAATTGAAGGCGCTTGGATATGTGGAACAAATTGATGAATTGTTCAGAGTAACAGATTGTATGATTACAAAACCAGGCGGCATTACTTTAACAGAAGCAACTGCAATCGGTGTCCCGGTCATTCTTTACAAGCCTGTCCCTGGACAAGAAAAGGAAAATGCTCTTTTCTTTGAGGATTATGGCGCTGCCATTGTCATTAACAGACATGAAGACATTTTAGAATCTGTGACCAACTTGCTGCAGGATGAAGAAAAATTAGAAACAATGAAACAAAACATGAAAAAACTGCATTTAAAACAATCTTCTCAAACCATTTTGGAAGATATCGTCGAGCAGTCAGATCTCATCATGAATAACAAAACTTATGCTCGCGCATTATCATAAAAAGGTGTCCGTCAATGACGGACACCTTTTCTTCATCCTTGATTTCCATTTGTTGTGTATACTTCTTCAAACGGCTGAACGACAACAAAGCCGCTTCCGGTAAACTTCATTTGAATGGACTCTCCGCTTCCCCTGCCAATAAAAGTTTTAAAGGAAACATCTGTCACAAATTCAGTTTTTAAATCCCCTGACCACGCAACAGTCGCATTCGGATCTGTATAAACAGAGTCACCCGGCTGAACAATGAGTGTCAGCGGCTCATAATGACTTGTGATTGCTACTAAGCCCGGCCCTTCTAATTTGACATTAAATAATCCACCTGCAAGCATGCCAGACACTTTTTTCATCAATTTGATATCCCAGCGGACAGACGGTTCAAACGCGAGCAGGTCGTTTCCATTTACAAAAATGGATTCTCCTTGAGCCAAACGAAGAATCGAGATTTTTTTACCTTGATCTGCCACATATAATTTCCCATCACCTGTCGCCTTCATTAGTGAGGTGCCTTCTCCTGAGAGCATTTTTTTGAACATCTTTGAAACGCCGTGCTCAAAAACACCCTCACGTTCAAATTTGATTTTCCCTCGATAGGAAACCATGGAACCCGTTTTTGCCCAAATCGTGTCAGTCAAATTAATTTCTAAAAGTCTTGGTGTTTCAAGTTCGAAGACTCCTTCTCCTTTATCTTCTTGCTGCGTATTCTGAACAAATTCTTCAATTGTATAACGATTCATGATTGCACCTCTTTCTGTATTTTTTTTATATACGGACAAGCTGCATGTTAGGTTTCGAAAAGAACGTTTTATATTTCATTGTTATTCACCAAAAAAACAAAAAAATCAAACATTCTGCTCAAAATTTGGCTCGCCTGCTTGACGCTTTACTTCTGATGGTGTATAGTGGAACCATCATTTAACAACTGCAAAGCCGTTAGGTGATGAAAATTTTTTTTAGTATGCCAAAAGGTGTGCTACAGTACTAGGAGGAAAAAGCAATATGCAAAACGGTAAAGTAAAATGGTTCAATAATGAAAAAGGTTTCGGCTTCATTGAAGTTGAAGGCGGAGACGATGTATTCGTTCACTTCACAGCTATCGAAGGTGACGGCTACAAGTCTTTAGAAGAAGGACAAGAAGTTTCTTTTGAAATCGTTGAAGGTAATCGTGGACCTCAAGCTGCAAACGTAACAAAACTTTAATCAACTAAATCAATGATGAAACGACAAAATAAAGAGAGGCTTATGCCTCTCTTATTTGATTTTCAGCTGAATTTCAATGGCTAAAATATTTTGCTTCAGTCGTTGTTCAATTTCAGAAATATCTTTTTCGAGAAAAGGTCTTCCCTTCTTTGCTACATCTACTAGCTGCTCTAGATCGCTGTATACCTCTTGAAATGTTCGATGTAATACCGTTTCGTAATCCTTATTATCCATGCCGGCCTTCCCCTTTTCCTCTATTATCCGTCACTTAGTCAAAAAGTAACTCAACCAAAACTTTCTATAGTTATATCGGCTCATTTTTTAGAATATGTTCTTTTTTCACACATTCTCTTCGTGTTTTTTTCATGAACGGATGTTTGAGCAGGGAAAACCGGGTCACAGGTGCTTACTTTTTAAGCAGCGTCTGTCCGTATTCTTTTATTTTCTCTCCTACTGTGCATTGCTGAATACAAAAGGAATGGGCGTATTTTTTGCCATATTCTTTTCGAAAGTGCTTCTTAATCAAACAATCTGAACAATACGTGTCTTGGAGATCCGTCAATTCTTGTACTGCTGTTTTTTTATCCACATTATTCAGCTCCGTCTGCTTCTAATTTCAATTTACTTTCAATTGGAACGTCTGCAAGCATCTGCCTTGCAAGCTGATCCGCTTCCGCATTTTGTTTACGATCGATGACTTCATAGGTTGGTGTAAGCCTCAGCTCTTTTAAAGCCGATTCAATCCGGTCGAGCCATTTGTTATGTATATCATCATAACAAGGCCATTCTCCTTTTAATTGATTCATGACAACAAGTGAATCGCCTCTAATCGTGACAGAATTTCTGCTTGCTCCAAGGTCTTTTAATGCTTTGACTGCCTCAAATAAAGCCGCATACTCTGCTTCATTATTGGTGATTCCTTTGAAGGGCTGATTTTTTCTCAAACGATAAGCATCTTCTCCGAGCTTATAGTAGACGACAACCCCAAGACCAGAGTCGCCTGTTTCTTTGTGAAAACTTGCATCAAAATAGACCTGAAGCTGATCAGGTTCAAGCTTTAGTTCTTCATTTAGCTTTTCAAGTTCTTTAATAGACCACATCGCCCCTTTTTCATCTTCAAATGATAGGAGGGACTGTGGTTCTTTTTTATCGATATGTTTGGCTAAAATCAAGGCCTCTTTTAGCTCCATCCAATCTTCTTGGAAAAAAGCAATGGACCCAATCGATTTCACTTTCATTGTATAGTGTGCTCTTAATTTCATTGATCACATCGCCTTCCCGTGCTTTTAAGGTAAACATACGTTATGCTATAATCAAAAAGTTACATTTTACAATGAGAAAGGAAGTTCATGTCACTTGTTTAATGAAGGTATTTGGATCTTATTTGCGATCATTAATTTTATCATTGTTCTTCTATTTTATAAAGGATTTGGCAAGATGGGCCTTTTCGTCTGGATTGGCTTTGCGACGGTTGCTGCAAATTTACAAGTGGTCAAAACCGTTGAATTGTTTGGCTTAACGGCAACACTTGGAAACATTTTATACGGCAGTGTATTCTTTGCAACGGACGTATTGAATGAAAAATATGGACAAAATGAAGCGAGAAAAGCTGTCTGGATTGGTTTTGCCACCCTTTTAACGCTAACCGTTGTCATGCAAGAGGCTTTACTTTTCCATCCCGCTCCATCTGACATTTCTCAAACATCGCTGGAAACCATATTTGGCTTTATGCCAAGGGTCGCACTTGGCAGTCTTGCTGCTTATATCATCAGTCAAATGTTAGATGTTTATGTATATTCGTTTATTCGCCGGATATTTCCTTCTGATGGTGCGCTCTGGGTGCGCAACGCTGGAAGTACGATGATCAGCCAGCTGCTTGATACACTGATCTTCACAACCATTGCCTTTCTTGGCACCTATCCATTTCATGTATGGATCGAAATCTTCATCACGACTTATGTGATTAAATTTATCGTCGCCGCGATTGGGACACCATATGCGTATGCAGCGAAAAGAATGGTTCCGCTTGATGAAAGGGTGAAATAAATTGCCAGCTGAAATATACATTGATGGTGCTAGCGCAGGAAATCCAGGTCCTTCTGGCATCGGCATTTTCATTAAATATGATGGAAAGGCAGAATCTTTCTCTATTCCTCTCGGATCCATGAGCAATCACGAAGCAGAATTTACCGCTCTCATTGAAGGGATGAAAATCTGCGTAAAAAAAGGACTGCGTTCCGTTTCGTTCCGAACAGATTCACAGGTAGTTGACCGCGTAGCCAATGCAGGATTTGCAAAAAATCCAGCCTTTCAGCATTTTATAAAAGAGATGATCGAGCTTCAAAGCCAGTTTGATTTATTTTTCATTAAGTGGATTCCAAGCAAGGAAAATCAAGTAGCTGATCAGCTCGCTAGAAAAGCGATTCACCTTTCTAAAGGATGAATCGCTTTTTTTCGGTTATGCTAATGTATGAGGTGATACTGATTGGATAAAGAAAATAAAGGTCGTGTCACAAATGGGACAACCCCTCAAGGTGATGCGCAAACAAAAGATAAGCAGCCACTATCTCAGCTCGAAAATAGAGCGAAGAAAAGCAATACAAAAAGATGATCTTAGAGATCAGCTTAGCTGATCTCTAACAAAGGGCTAAAATGATTTTTATTTTAGCCCTTTGTCTTCTTTTCAGCGTGATAAAAAACCTTTGCAGCCCTAGGAAGGGCGAGTACCGGAGCGGAGCGAATTTGATATTCGTGAGCACCGGAGCGCAGACCTGCGGGCGAATGCGAGGGTTTGTCTATACGCTGAGAGATCGGCTTAGCTGATCTCTATTTTACTTAATCGATTCACCATCGGTTCAATCCCTTTGATTTGATGGTATCGCAGCATGGCAGCAGCCCGTTCTTGATTGATGTTCACCTTCGTCTCATCAATTGGACAGCTCAGCGGGACATCACATTTGATCTCTGCCAATAGACGGGAGAGCTTCAAATCTTCTAATCCTGCTTGCATTTTCTTTTGCTGTGCAGCCGTTAGTTCATGAACATTTTCTAATAATCCGTCAATGGTTTGATATGTTTGAATAAATTTTAATGCTGTTTTTTCTCCGATTCCTTTGACGCCTGGATAATTGTCACTTGAATCCCCCATAAGTGCTTTCATATCGATCAGCGCCTTTGGAGAGATACCCATTTCCTCTTCAAATAAGGCTTTTGTATAATGTTTATAGTTCCCGATTCCTTTTTGCATTAGAGCAACCGTCACTTGTTCATTCAATATCTGCAGCAAATCTCTGTCCCCAGTTAGGACAGTCACACGTGCTTCATTCTGATAGAGTGCCGCCAGCGTGCCGATACAATCATCTGCCTCAAAGCCCTTTATACCAATGTTTACAATTCCTAGTTCCTCTGTCGCTTCTTTTGCTAAATCGAATTGCGGAATGAGCTCGACAGGTGCCTCTCCTCGATTTGCTTTATAATCTTGAAACAATTCATTTCGGTATGTTTGGCTTCCCATATCCCAGCAGCAAACAATATGAGTTGGCTCAAATGTCTGAACAGCGGTTAATAAATGCTTCAAATAGCCATTCACTCCATTTGTCGGGACACCGTGATCATTTATCATAAAATTGCGATGGACAGCCGTTGCATAAAACGACCTGAACAGAAGCGCCATGCCATCAACAAGCAGTACGTGTTTATTCATTCTTATAAACTCCCTTTTTCAAAACAATACTCCTATTCTATCATAGAACATCGAATTCGACATAAAAAAGGCGCCTTCTTCTTTTGGAAAAGAAGTGGCACCCGGGGGATTACTTTTGACCGTATTGCATTTTTTTCGATTCTGCTTCTGCGTAGGACGGCATCTCTTTTTGTTTAGGGTGACGCTCATCCTGCTTTTTTGCATGCTGCTTTTTTTCCATCATCATTCCCCTTTCTCGGTTCACTTGTTAAGATGACCAAAAAAGAGAAAGTTACTCTTTACTTCTGTTTTCGTTCGACATACTCCCTGACCATATCAATCGTGACATGCTTACGCAGCGGAACAATTCCGCCTCGTGCAAGCTCATTCATCTTCGACGTAATTTCATTGATCTCGTCAGTTGTAAATGGTTCGTTTTGCTCACACTTCAAAACAGCAGTCTCTATTGCCTGCTCTCTTTTCTGCTCAAGCGCAAGAAAAGACTTGATATGAGCATTCTGTTTTTGTGAATGTGCGGAAATTTCTTCGTGTACGCTCGTCATTTTTTATCAACTGCTTTCTTTTTTATATAGTCTATCATGAATCAAATGGTTTTCAACTGGTTCTTCCATTCATTTGTTTGCTTGTATACTTGTTCTATCATCGCCTGCTCTTTCGCATCTGTCGTTAAGCTCATGATAAATGTTTGTTTTTGTTCACTCAGCTGCTTAAGCGCTTCTGTTTCATATCTTTCAGTAAAGGTCTTCACCATCATATCGTATCTGCTCTGTAATTCTTCTTTTTCTTTATCTGCCCATTTCGTCGTTAATTGGAAAAGGACATCTCGAATCGCTTCAATAAACGCTGCCTTCCCGTTCTGTTCAAAGAAAGCTTTCGCTGATTTTTGCTTCTTTAAGAGCGGCTCAAACGGCGTCAGGTCCGCTTCCACTTCAATTTGTTTCAGCTCGGCATTTTTCTCATCTGGCGGCGACAGCCGGAGAGAAAAGTAAGGATCTTCTGCACACGCAGCCTGTAACCCTTTCTCCCACTCCTCTTTGAAATATTGAGTGATAAACGATTCCATTCGAATATCAAGCGCTTTTATCTCCTGTACAAATTCAAATTCATAATCCTTTAACGCTTGTTCCAGCGCTTTTTTCAACTCCTGTCTGAAGTCCCCTTGAGATATTCCAGGATAAAAGGCTGTCTTTAACAGATCATTTGCATAAAGTGACAAGCGCTGAACAATGTGGTAAAGCTGTTCGTGCAAGTCCTTTTTCACACTTTCTTTCACTAGCTTAGATCGTTTAATATGGCTCATTTGATCAACGATCGCTTCATAGGATGTGTTTATCTTTTTCTTTTCCGCTTGCTTTTCATCTTCCGACTGATGCAGCGTCGCATGCAGCTTGTCAACTGTTCTACATAATGTACTAGCTTCAAAATACAGAAGCTCAATCGCATCTTTTGTTAATTCTTCCTCAATAAAATAGTCGAGCTGTGTTCTAAGCTGTGCATACTGGTTATAAGGCGACTGTCCCTTTCCTTCGATCTCTTCCTTGCTGGATACGTGATGAAGGTTTGGATGCCGGATGCCTTCTTTTGTGAGCTCATTTTTCACATAGTCAAAGACGGTTTCAAGCTCTGTTTGATCCTTTGCGAGGTCAGCTGCATTGATAATAAAAAACATTTTATCCATGCTAAATGAATCTTTTACAAGCCCGAGTTTACGTAAAAATGACCGGTCTGCTTTTGAGAAAGAATGCTGGTAGTAAGTTAAATAAAGAAGGGCATCAGCATCCTTCATATATTGAAAGGCAATCTCTGTGTGACGTTTATTCATACTGCTGGCGCCTGGTGTATCAACAATCGTCAGTCCTTTATCTGTTAAAGGTGTACTTAAATAGACCGTCACTTCCTTCACCACACAAGAAACAGCCTCTTCTGCCACATATGGCTTTAATTCTTGAAGGGTGACATTGAGCGGCGTTTGTTTTTGAATCGAATCACGGAACTTTTCATGAGCGTTTAAAAAATGGTCAACAATGATGCGGTGATCCTGTTCAAGCTCTCTTTTTTTCAGCGATCGCTCGAGTTTCGCTTGAAACGTATCTCCCTTTTCTTCTGTTATAGAATAACCGAGAATTTGATCGAGCTCTTCTAATATCTCCTGTTCGGTTTTAAACACCACTTTCACACTTTCATGCGGATGGTCTTCTGTCGGCCGGGTCAGCTTATTGATCGTGGCCGTCGTTGGTGTAGGAGATGATGGCAGCACCTTTCTCCCAACAAGGGCATTGGCAAACGAAGATTTCCCCGAACTAAAAGCACCGAATAAGGCGAGTGTAAATTCCTTCGCTTGCAGCCGCTTTGTTCGTTTTTCAAAGGACTTTCTTTGAGATTGAAGCGCGTTTAATGGCATTAAAATTTGAGAAAGCTGCTCAAACTGGTCAATCGACTGCGCTGTCGGGATATGCTGTGATTGTCGCATTTGATCAAGCTTTATCTGCTGCTGATTTTCATTTTCGCTTTCTTCCGTATGAGTTGATGCATGATTCTGATTTAGCTCGTCATGCTGCATCCGGTGTTTTTTCACATAAAACCAATCTTCTTCGATCTGCTCATTTGTTCCGTTTTGCCATATATCCCATACATGCTCAATATCTTTTCTGATTTGATCATTTTTTTCCATGCATTGCTCCAGCGCTTGGAGCTCCTGTGCTGCCTGGAACCATTTATCTTGCTGCTTTCCCTTTTCATTCAGGAGCTGGGTTTTCAGCATCTCGGTCATTTGTTCAATCAATGGTATTGCTTTCTGTTTCGTCTGTCTTTTCAGTGCTTCACCAGCATCTTTTGCATATTGCAAAACGTATTCATTTGAAAATGTCGCACCGTGATGGATCACGTTTTCAAGCAGTGATTCTTCTACAGGCGTTTCAAACGCCATCACTTGATTTAATAATTCTTCACCAAGCTGATGCTTCTTGACTTCTTTTTTGAGCAGCTCAGCAATATGCCAGTCTACTTCTGCTTTCATTCTTGCTTTGACATCTGCTAAGAACTCGTTCGCCCGCTTTTCTTTTTCCTGCTCGGTTTTATTTTTCGCGAACAGCAGTCCTACCTTAAAGCCAGGTGCTTTCGATTCAATATAATCACTTGCTAGCTCCCTCATTTTAAATGGGGTTAGATTTGCATTTTTTAAAATGTTCTCGACTTCAGAAGACACTTCATCTTCTAACTGTTTTGCTCCATTTTCAATGAAGCTACTTTTCGCTTCAAGTTCCTTCACTTCTTTTCTTTTTTCTTGAAGCTGTAAATCAAGATCCTCTTCCTTCAGCTCTTCTTTTAATGAGTCAATATGTTCTTTTAAAACGTGCTCTATTTTCTGCTCGGTATAGGCGCGAAGCGATGCTTTCGGCAATGTTTGTAATTCTTGCAGTTTCTCGATTAAACGAATCATTTCGTTTCTTGGATGCGCCTCATCGGTTACAGATGTAAAGTATAGGTGTTCTTCTTCAATGCCTTCTTTTTGAAGCATATCAACTACTTGATTTTTGTAGTCTTCAAACGCTGTCTCATGCTCATCATGTCGATCGACTTGATTTACGATGAAATAAAGATTTGGCACTTTCTCTTTAATGGAGCGAATGAAACGAATGTTTTCCTCCGAATGAACATGGTTGTAATGAACGACATAAAAAAGAGCATCTGCTTGATGAAGAATAGACGCAGCAGATAAAAAGTGAGCATGATCCGTTGAATCAATTCCGGGTGTATCAATCACTGCCACCTTTTCTTCCAGTCCTCTATAGTCCCCGCTAATTTCCACCATTTCAATCTGTTCTCCATCCTTACAAAAACGCTGAACTGCTTCTTTATCATAAGAACCGCTCATTTTTGCAAAACGACCATCTGAAGTGTGAAGCTTTACTTCACTCTCCCCTTTCCTCACGACGACCAAGTTTGCACTTGTTGGAATTGGACTCGTTGGCAGGATGTGATCATGAAGCAGATGATTCACAAGTGATGACTTTCCAGCTGAATAGTGACCGGTAAATGCGATATACACTTCTTCTTCTGCTTCCTTTTTGATAATCGATGCAAGTTTGGCTGCGCGTTTATGATCATCCCTTTTGAGAAGGCTTTGATATAAAGCACCTGTAGTTTGAACGAGCGAATCTCGAATAGACAAGTCTTCCATGACGATAAACCCCTTTGTTTTTAGAAAAGTCAGTTATGTATGTGATACCATTTTACACAAAATGAAGAGATTTTTCTTCTGATCTGAGGAAATAAAAAAAATCTGCTGCCCGATCAGTCGCAATTGACTGCGATCAGGAAGCAGATTTTTTAGAAACACCTTTTAATACAAAGCCAATTAATAGGCTGTATACACAGACCGTACCGAGTAAGAAAACCATTGTCATGTGATCACCGTCCATCCTTCGTGATTGAGAATGCTTATCATTAATGAAAGTGTATCACAATTGATAATGATTTTCAATATTAATTTAACAAATACTGATTGAGCGCTTTCTCTTCTGTTTGAATTCTCACAGCCATCATCCATGCATTTAAACATGTGAACAAAATGGCGGTAAAATAAGCATTAAACAAAAGCGGGATCAGCATAAGCTCAATCGCCACCACTACATAGTTAGGATGCTTTAACCAGCGATAAGGTCCTTTTTTCACCATCATCGCATTTGGTACAACTAAAATCTTTGTATTCCAATACGTCCCAAGAGAACATAATGCCCAGTATCGAATCACCTGTGTGGCCAGCAGGAAAACGAGAAGCACAAGAAAATAGCGCGACGGCGGCCTGTTTAACCCCCATACCTCAACCATAAGTGAGAGAAAAAAGCCCGCATGCATAGCGACCATATAAGGATAATGACTTGCACCAAATTCAATGGCACCGATCGCTTTTACTTTCTTTTCATTTCTTTTAGCCACAAGCATTTCAATAAGCCGCTGACAAACGAAGAAACCAATGACGAGCCAAATGATCATGATAAGACCTCCTCCCATTTCATGAGAAGCAGCTCTGAGGAAAAGCCCGGACCAAGCGCTCCGCAAAGACCCATATCTCCCGCTTCAGCAGATTGATGTTCAAGATAATGTTTGATCACATACAAAACTGTGGCAGAGGACATATTTCCGTGTTGTTTAAGTACTTCTTTTGATGAAAAAAGTTGATCCTCTTGTAAGGATAGACTTTCAATATAGGCGTCAATCACTTTTTTTCCTCCAGGATGAGCAAGAAAAACTGATAGATCTTCTGCCGAATACCCTTGCTGCTCTAAAAATTGATCGACCTGCTCTTTTAACCAGCCGGAAATAATGGAAGGAATGTCACGGGAGAAAATAACCCGAAAGCCGTCACTTGTAAATTCCCAGCCCATCACATCCTCAGACTCTTTCATTGTGACGGATTGTGTACCAATCACTTTAGGGACTGTTTTGAGATGGGTATATTCTGATACACCTTTTTCTCCAGTTAAGAGTACCGCGGCTGTCCCGTCTCCGAACAAAGATGTCCCGATTAAATTGCTTTTTGATTGATCTTGCGGCTGGAAAGTTAAACTGCACAGTTCACAGGCGACAACCAGCACCTTTGCTTCTGGAAATGCCCTTATGTATTCGTAAGCCCGGGACAACCCTGCCGCTCCGCCTCCGCACCCTAATCCCCAGATCGGCACTCGTTTCGTATAAGGCGAAAAAGGAAGAACGTTCATCAGTTTTGCATCAAGACTTGGTGTCGAAAGTCCGGTGCTTGAAATAAAAAACAATGCATCGATCTCTTCAAACGGAATCGGTTTTTTCAGGAACGCCTTCTCATGAAGACAGTGTATGACCGCTTCTTTTGCATGAGCCAATGCTTTTTCCAAATAGAGATTGTTTTTCTCCTCAAAAGAGTGGTGCGTCTGATACCATTCAATTGGCTGCACAAATTGTCTGCTCTCGATTTCTCCGTTTTGAAAAGCTCTCAGCAGCCGGTCGATATCTTTAAACGATCGTTTAAATTGGGATCTAGCAAAATCAGCCGCCTTTTTCTGATCCACATGATGTTTTGGCAGACTCGTTCCAACAGAAAGAATGTACGCCATCGGCTTCACCTCTTTTTCCGCTTAATATCCCCTATCGAAAAAAGGATATACATGCCAAAACGTCACAATTCAGTCAAAATATTTTCCTCCGGCTAACTTTTTGTCTTGACGACAATTGATAAATATTGGATAATATAGGTGAAAACATGATGTAGTTTTCCTCCTTCACAGGTTCGTTCTAAGCCAAGCGAACCTGCTTTTTTTATGCAAAAAACACTTCTAAAAGAGAAGTGTTCAGAACGTAGACCCCCCCTTTACTTTAAATAAAAGTGGGGTTTTCACTTTAATTATAAAGGGTTTACGCTGGACATAGTGTTTTCCATGTATGATTTTGACTTTGTGTACAGTTATCTAGAAAAGAACAAGTTTAAACCTCTGAACCGGACACATATTGTTTAAATCCTTCTCTAGTCGTTGTACGGTAAGCGAGAATTTGCCGATATGGGCACAATATGCGTCCATACACGCATTCATTCTTTTTAAAATAATCTGCTGCTATTCTCGGACGAATGTAAGGCTTGACAGGTTTTATCTCTTGATCCATAAAAACTTAGCTCTGATTCAGTTGTACTGACTTTGATTTCTTTTGTTTCTTCTTTATTTTGTAGTGGTACGAGCTTTTCTCTATGTTTTTTGAGATTAATCGCCTCTGTCTCCACTTTCCACATGAGCACCCTTTTTTCAATGAAATCGTCATTATACAACACTTTCATAAGGAATCTCCCTTTCGCTTCGAATTAATGGTCAAATCTGCTGCTATCTTAGCGTATAAATATTAACGTTTCGATCATTATTCAGAATGATTTTATTTAAACATGAATGGATCACTTTTTTTGCTGATCAACACAAAGTAACAACCATATAAAAAGGATTTTTTCCACTATATACATAATCAATATGAGTACCAGAAAAACAGTGAAAAAAGAAAGGATCTACAACATGGTTCAGCTCAAAATTTAATTGACTGGAGTGATTGTAATGAAAAAGGTTTCCAAAAAAAAGACACCCTACAACACGATACTTCTCTCAAAGGTAATTGGTTTAGTGCTTCTTACACTGTTTCTCTTTTTTATCTGGGATATGTCTAAACCCCATTTGCAGGCGACAAATGGGCAAGCAAAAAATGTTGCCAGCAGTGACTTCCGTGACACAAGCATCAGTCTGAAAGCAAAAGATCAGTCTACAAGAACATTGGATACACATTTTAAGACCAATCCAAACCAACAGGCAACGAATAAAACGGTCTTTTTAACATTTGATGATGGTCCTTCTGCTACATCAAATCAGCTGTTAAATGTATTAAAAGCACATCACGTGAAGGCGACGTTCTTCATGCTTGGACCGCAAATCCAAGCACACCAATCAGCTGTGAAAAGACTTTATCAAGAAGGACATCAATTAGGTCTTCATGGCATGACGCATGATATAAACCTCTTTTATCAGAACAGCGAGTCTCCCGCAAATGAAATGAGAGAAGCTCAGCGTATTCTTGCCTCTGTTACTGGCGTCTACAGCCGTATTGTAAGAACCCCCTTTGGCAGTGTTCCAAATTTAACATATCATCAAAAAGTACGTTTAAACCAAAATGGCTTTATTTACTGGGACTGGACGATTGATAGCCTTGACTGGAGATATAAAAACTCACAATATGTTCCAGAGGTATTGAATCAATTGCAAATGTTTGAGAAAAATAAACCATGGGAACCAAAGGTTATTTTAATGCATGATCAACCCTCTACCACAAACTATTTAGATAGCCTGATTATACAGCTAAAAGCAAGGGGCTATACATTTGCAGTCATTAACGAAACAATGCCGCCGGTACAACATTAATAGTGCTAATCACAAAAAGCCCGTATCCAAAAGATGCGGGCTTTCAGCTTGTAGACAAACCCTCACACGCTCCTTCCTAGGATCCTAGGACTTCAAAGGTTTTTTATCAAGCTAAAAAGAAGACAAAGAGTTAAAATAAAAGGTTATTTTAGCTCTTTGTCCATCATCTGAACCCCTCTCCAAGAGAGGGGTTTACATAACAGATTGCTTAGGTTCTTCTACCAGGTCATGCCCGGCTTCTTTTTTAAAAGGAATCAAGTGATAAATAATATGAAGCAAAATAGCGGTAAAGCTTCCGGCCACAATGCCGTTACTTGTTAATAATTTAATCGATTCTGGCAGATGCTCAAACATTTGCGGTACGACAGTAACTCCTAAGCCGATTCCCACGGAGCAAGCGACGATCAGCAAGTTCTCCTGCTTTGCAAAGTCCACGCGCGAGAGCATTTTAATACCGTATGCAATGACCATGCCAAACATGGCAACCATTGCACCGCCAAGAACTGATTTTGGAATAATCGTCGTAAAGGCAGCGATTTTAGGAAAAAGACCAAATAACATGAGCAATGCTCCTGTGACGACAATGACTTGGTTTTTCTTAACGCCTGTTAACTGGATCAATCCAACATTTTGCGAGTAGGCTGTATACGGAAAAGCATTAAAGATTCCGCCTAATAACACAGCAATCCCCTCTGCCCGATAGCCTTTAGCCAAATCCTTCTCTTTTAATGACCGGTTTGTTAAATCACCTAATGCGAAATAAACGCCTGTTGATTCAACTAATGACACAATCGCAACTAACGTCATGGTCATGATTGGTGCAAATTCAAAGGTCGGCATCCCAAAATAAAATGGCTCAATCATACGGAAAACCTGAGCGTTTGCCACCTCAGCTGTTTCCACTTTCCCCATAAACGCAGCAACAGCTGTCCCAAGAAGAATACCGATTAAAATGGCGATCGCCTTCATAAATCCTTTCGTGAATCGATAGAGCAGTACAATGATAAACAGTACAAGGAAAGCGAGTCCTAGATTTTCAAAAGAACCATAGTCTGCACTTCCTTCTCCTCCTGCCATATTGTTCATCGCTACAGGAATGAGGGTGATACCAATAATGGTGACGACAGAACCTGTGACAACAGGCGGGAAAAATTTCACAAGCTTTCCAAAGAAAAATGAAAGAAGAATGATAATACAACCTGAAGCGATAATACTTCCATAGATAGACGAAACTCCATACTTAGAGCCAATCGCAATCATAGGCGAAACAGCAGTAAATGTACAGCCTAATACAACAGGCAGACCGATCCCAAAGAAGCGGTTTTTCCATACTTGAAGCAATGTGGCAGCCCCGCACATGAAAATATCCGCCGAGATTAAGTAAGTCAGCTGTGCAGGCGTGAGCCCGAGCGCATCTCCAACAATGAGCGGCACAAGAACAGCACCGGCATACATCGCCAGCACATGCTGAATACCCAGTGAGAGCGTTTTGACTTTTTTAGCGGCACTCATGATTGTACCTCCCGTACAAACGTGACTTTCCCTTCCTCAAGTGATTCAATACGTGCGAGGGACTCAACGCGGTAGCCCATTTGCACAAGCGCATTTCTTCCAGGCTGGAATGATTTTTCAATGACAATGCCAAATCCGGCTACTTTCGCCTTCGCCTGCTTTGCAATCGCAGCAAGTCCTTTCGCAGCTTCACCATTTGCTAAAAAGTCATCGATGATTAACACACAATCATTTTCACTAAGATGCGTATTTGAGACAGCAATCGTGCTTTCTACTTTTTTCGTAAAAGAGTACACACTGGCTGTTAATAGGTTATCCGTTAATGTGAGTGATTGACGTTTTCTTGCAAACACAACAGGGACTTGAAGAGCAAGCCCAGCCATCACAGCAGGTGCGATGCCTGAAGATTCGATTGTGATGATTTTTGTAATGCCATCATGCTTAAATAATCTAGCAAACTCTTGCCCGATCTCATGCATTAACACAGGATCAATTTGATGATTTAAAAAAGCATCTACCTTTAATACTTGATTTGACAGAACGATTCCTTCGTTCTCAATTTTTTGACGTAACAATTCCATCATTCTTCCCCCTAGCATTTTGGCAAACATTCGATTTTTTGCATAAAAAAAGCATTGCTGTCCATGAGGAGCAAGCAATGCGAAAACGATCAACGGATCTTCAGCTCAAACAAGAGCTGTTTCATTTTGCTCACTCATAGTCGGACCGTATCGGTGTCCGGTAGAAACTTGCGTGCCATCATCACGCGATTATATGAGTGTTATAGTGTTCAAATTATAACAAGATTTCAGACGCTTGGAAAGCACTTTTCTAGAAAAATACCGAACTTAAATAATAGATCAGAACAAAATGTTCGTTTTTAGAATATTCAAGCATCAAAAAAGCACCCCTCTCATGAAAGGGTGCCCTTCTTTTATGATAAATACAGTTTCGTATATTTATCTGTTAAGTAGTCGATTAAATATTGCACATTTAATTCTTCGCCTGTTGCATCTTGAATGATTTCAGATGGCTTTTTCCGTTTTCCATGCTGATGAACATGTTCCGTCAGCCATTCTTTTATCGGTGCAAAAGACCCATTTTGAATGAGCTCATCAAAATTTGGTAAATCTTTGATCATTTGCTGCTTTAATTGCGCTGCATACATATAACCAAGGGCATATGAAGGGAAATAGCCAAAGCTTCCATCAGACCAGTGAACATCCTGCAAGATACCGAGTGCATCATTAGGAGGCGTAATACCAAGATACGCTTGATATTTTTCATTCCAAAGTGCAGGCAGATCTTCAACTGCTACTTCTTCATTGAAAATCGCTTTCTCAATTTCATAGCGGATGATAATGTGAAGCGGATATGTCAGTTCATCGGCTTCAATTCGAATGTAAGTCGGCTTCGATTCATTCACTGCATGCACAAAGTCTTCTAAAGAAACATCTTTAAATTGCTCAGGTGAAGCTTCTTGCAGCTTTTGATAATACGTTTTCCAGAAATCTTCGTGTCTGCCGATAAAGTTCTCAAAGAAAAGAGACTGTGATTCATGGATACCCATCGAAGTCCCATCACATAAAAGTGTTCCGCTCAGTGCTTCATCAATGTTTTGCTCATAAATCGCATGACCACATTCATGAATCGTGCCAAAGATCGCCATTCGAAAATCATGCTCATCATAACGAGTCGTCACACGTACGTCACCTCTGCTTAACGTTACAGCAAATGGATGGACTGTTGTATCAAGGCGGCCTGCGTCAAAATCATATCCTAATTCTTTTAAGAAAAAGAGACTCAATTCCTTTTGTTTATCGATTGGGAAGCTTTTCGATAAAAATGAAGTATCCGGCTTATTAGGTGAGTCTTCGATTTTTTTCACAAGAGGAACAATAGCGTCACGAAGTGCACCAAATTTTTGATCAAGCTGTTCAACCGTCATATCTGGCTCATAGTTATTGAGCAGCACATCATAAGGCGTTTTTTTCACGCCCCAATATTGGATGAAACGCTTGTTAAAGTCAATAAGCTGTTTTAAGTATGGTGCAAAGAGTGAAAAGTCTGATTTCTCCCTTGCTTCTACCCATACATGCTCCGCTTTTGATTGCAAAATCGAGTATTCTTTAAATTCTTCTTTCGGAATTTTACTGTTTTCATCATACTCTTTTTGTGATAATTCGAGCGCCTTCTGTGTATCTTTTGACAGCTCATCTCGATGTTTGTTTAATGCGAGAAGAAGATCTCTCATTTCATCAGAAGTCTTCATATTAAAAATATCACTTGATAATTGACCGATCGTTTCAGCTCTAAAATCCGCACTTTTTTTAGGTGCTTGTGTTCTAGAGTCCCAATAAAGTAAATGGAGCGCCTCTGTATAATGGGCGATTTTCCCTAGTAATTGATAAAACGCTTTCTCAGTTGCTTCAAGACTCATGCGTTTGTTCCCCCAATCAATAAAATATGTATGTACGTTTCAAGGCTACTTCAATGAATGTTCTTTTGTCAATGAAAAAGGAGGATACACCGTAGTATCCTCCTCATTTGCAAGCTTTCACCTATTTAAGATGTGATGATGGGCTTCACTGGCAGGACAGATTCAATTTTACTTTGAAGCTTAGTATCTTCCTGACGATCAAAGTAAATATGAATGCTTCCTGCGTCTTGGCTTGTCCGGATCAGTCTTCCGATCCCTTGGCGTAAGCGAAGCAGCATATACGGAAGGTCAACTTCAGCATGTGCATCCTTTGCTTCATTCCGTTTCGCTTCAAATACTGGATCATGCGGCGGATAAGGAAGTCCCCAGATGATCACATTCGTTAATGATTCACCTGGAATATCAAGCCCTTCCCACAGATGAACTGAGCATAACACGGATGTTTCATCAGCTTGGAACTTTTGAACAATCGTGCTGATTTCCTCGTCTCCCTCAAAATATACGTCAAACGGCAGTGATTCATTTGCTGCTTCAAGTTGTTTTCTAAAGAAATGAAGTTCATCAAATGAAGGGAAGAGAATCAGAGATCGTCCTCCATTTTCTTTCAGCTGAGTGATCACTTGCTGTGCTTTTGCCTCTTGCTCAGCGAGCTGCTGAATTCCATGGAAATAAATCTTCATTTGTTCATCGTAATCATACGGCGAAGCGACACTCATTGATAAGTAATCTTTAATCCCAAGACTTTCAGCTAAATAATCAAAGGATTGATTCTCAGACAATGTAGCGGAAGAGAAAATATATGGTCTTTTTTGCGAGAATACTTTTTCGCCAAGTACCTCTGCGACCGTCTTCGGCATCACAACAAATGTTGTATCTAATTCCTGTTTTTCCAGCCAGCTAATGGCATTTTTTTGATAAAGCGATAAAGAATACGCCATTTGTTCAATGTATTCTTCCACAACAGATAATTCGTATTGATCGATCGTATACATCTCAGATTCAAACACGAGCGCTTCTCCGATTTTTTCAAGCAAGTCACACAATTCACTTGCAGAACGCTTCACCTCATCGACACGCCCAATTTCAAGCCGGTGCGAGCCTTTGACTTCTTTGGCATGCGTTTTTAAGAGATAAAAGAACTCATCGTTTGTTGCAAGTGCATCTTCAACAAGCTCTGCAAATTCTTCGCGTATGTCGTTTTGCAAAAGACGTTCCAAAAATGTTTCGAGCGTTGATTGCTTCACTCGGTACGTTAACGCTTTTTGTGCGGCAAACTCGAGAAGATGTCCCTCATCAAATACGACGGAGCTATGCTCAGGAAGCAGCGGAAGCTGACCCTCACGTTTCCGGGATTCCTTCGTCCACACATGCTCCATGTAAAAATCATGTGAACAGATGATGAGATCTGTCGCTTTCCGGTAATGATCTCTTGATAAATTCAGACCGCAGCGATGACGCATATCGCACGTCAGGCAGTCCTGAAACGAGTCATAGCCAATTCGTGACCATTCATCATTTGATAACTCTGGATACTCTTTTCGATCGCCATACGGATAAAAGGTTTGCATGCCATGTGATTCATGGACAAATGAAGGCAGTGATTCATAAATATCGAGCCACTTTTCATCATCTTCACGCTGCATCGTTTTCTCCAGCTTTTTTAAGCATAAATATTGATCATGCGATTTACTTAATCTCGCATCTATTTGAATATCAAGGTGATTGGCAATTTTATAGATATCACCTTCTTGTTTAACAAGCTGTTCAATTAACGTTTCGTCTGCACATGCAATAATCGCAGGCTTCCCTGTATACCTTGCATATGTGACGGCAAATAATAGATAGACGATGGTTTTGCCTGTGCCTACCCCAGCTTCGGCAAACATCACACTTTTTTCTTTAAAGGCTCTTTCTAGTTGAAAAGCCATAAATATTTGTTCATCTCGAAGATCAAAGCCCTTTTCTGGCAAAATGTCATAAAACACATCACCAATCCAGTTGCCCAGTTCTTCGTAAAAATTGTGTTCTTTTGATAATGAAAAAGGCAAACGAGATGCTGTCACCTGCTTCAACCCCCAACTTTTGAATCATTCAGACATTCAATAGTACCATTTACGCTGGGGAAAAACAATCTTTTTTTATGAGCGCAGGCGATGTTGATAGCTTTCCTTCATTAAAAATGCATGCTCAGAACGTTCTATGTATGCCTGAGCCAGCGCCAAATCTTCAATGGCTGCCGTAAGCTGAGCAGATTGTCCACCTTCATGCCCTTCAATTTCTTGAGCAGTCGAAGCGAGTGCTTTTTGGATTAACTGAATTTGATCATAATGAATCATGAAGACACCTCTTTTTTTAAAATCAAGTTCAGTTTATTCCGCCTTGCTGAGAGTTATACCTTTTCTGCATAAAAAA
Source organism: Bacillus sp. PAMC28571 (assembly GCF_014250435.1). Classification (NCBI taxonomy): domain Bacteria; kingdom Bacillati; phylum Bacillota; class Bacilli; order Caryophanales; family Bacillaceae; genus Bacillus; species Bacillus sp. PAMC28571. The sequence continues at coordinate 1,788,670 of NZ_CP060191.1, forward strand.
GCCGCACCCCTCTTTCGGTGCGGCCATTTCTTACGATTCGGTTGGTTACTTTCTAGGCGGGCGTTTTCCCCAATATTGATAATAGTCTGTTTTAATAAATCCATTAAACAGTTTTCTCTTTTTCGTCGCTTTTCTTCCGAAGCACTCTTCGAATTTTTCGTGTGACGTTAAGATGTAAATGGACCATGTATCTAGGTTCTTAAACGCTTCACCCATTCCTTGATACATTTTTTCAACTGCTGGTTTATCACTCAGTCGTTCACCATAAGGAGGATTTCCGACAATCACACCGTACTCTTCTTTTGTTTGAAAGTCTTTTACTTGCATTTGTTTAAACTCAATCAGTTCACTCAGTCCTGCTTCTTCTGCATTCATTTTTGCGATATCTATCATACGATGGTCGATGTCACTTGCAATAATGCGGAGCGGCTGATCATAGTTTGCTTTTTCTTCTACTTCCACACGCGCTTTGTTCCATACGTCTTCACCGATCCATTCCCATGATTCAGACGCAAAATCCCGGTTAAATCCTGGGGCAATGTTTTGTCCTATCATCGCTGCTTCAATGGCGATTGTTCCTGATCCGCAGAAAGGATCAACAAACGGACGGTCAGGTGTCCAGTTCGTTAATAAGACGAGCGCAGCAGCAAGCGTTTCTTTAATAGGTGCTCCGCCTTGATCCATGCGGTATCCGCGTTTATGAAGACCTACACCAGATGTATCAAGCGTAAGAACCGCTTTATCTTTTAAAAGAGCGATCTCGATTTTATATTCAGGTCCCGTCTCTTCAAGCCATTCAGACTGAATGTTGTAGGAGGATTTAAGCTTTTGCGCAATGGCTTTTTTGACGATGCGCTGACAGTCCGGCACACTGGCAAGCTGAGATTTAACAGATTTCCCGATGACAGGAAACGTACTGTTTTTTGGTAAAAAAGCAGCCCAGTCAATCGCTTTCGTCCGTTCAAAAAGCTCATCAAATGTTTTAGCCGAAAATTCAGCAACTTGTACCTTGATCCGGTCTGCTGTACGCAGCCAAAGGTTTGCACGGCAAATCGCAAGAGCATCCCCCTTGAAAATCACTTTTCCGTTGTCGACTGTGCACTCATAGCCAAGGTCTCTTACTTCTTTTGCAACAATTGCTTCAATTCCCATTGGAGCTGTTGCGATGAGTGTATAGGTTTTCATTGATTTATCACCTGTTTTCTCGTCCTTTTATGTATTCAAGATAAAAGCTCTCCATATGTTGAAATAGGAGAGCTTTGTTTCATCATGTTTATTATAACGGATTTAACGTTCTGTAAGCCATGTTTTGTTCCATCGTACTGCAAATGGCAAATGCCTCGTACTCAGGTGGTAATCATCTATCTACAGAATTCTCTGTCCTTCTCTCCGTTTGGTTCCTTTGAGAAAGTTCCCCTACCAAGTTTGGGTTTCTCGCTCGAGGGGTTTACCGCGTTCCACTCTCACCATTTCTAGTGAGACTTCGTCACTGTGGCACTTTCAAGGATACTTTGCCATATCCTAAAAAGGACGTAGGCATTTTTCCTGCCGTCAGCCTTTCCCAGGCTGCCCTGGCTTATTTTTTCGCCAGGCACGAACACTACGGGCATCTCAGCACCGTGCGAGCATGGACTTTCCTCTGCAATGCCCTAAATAGCATTACAGCGATTACCCGAACGTTAATCAATAAGCGTTATTATAAACGACAATGACATCTGACACAAGCTTTTTCAGCAACACTCAATCATAAAGTTTGCTGCCAAATACGTGTTTCTCAAGGTTCGATAGTCTTTTTAAAATATCAAAGTTTGTTGTATTAGACTGTGCAGGCTGTCTTTTCCCTTGTTCAACAGCTTCTTCAAGCTGTTTTGACAAGTGGAGGTTTTCTTGTTGAAGTTTTTCGATTTCTTGGTTGAATGTCTCATAGTCTTTAATGACCATATCTAAAAATTTATCGACTTCTTCTTGTTTGTACCCTCTGACACCTGTTTTAAATTCTTTTTCTAAAATTTCTTTCGCAGAAAGCTTTACTTTATCAGCAAGCATCTTTTTCACCTCATATCGTGAATTCATAGTATATTTTTTCAGAAATACGTGACGTTGTCAAATTTTCTCTTGCTTTTAATCAAAAAACGGATCTTCCGCCTCAACCTGTGCTCTTAGATCATCCATCGTGATGTACATAATCGGGTAATCGGTATAGGCTTCCGCCTCCCTGATCATATACTTCGGCGATCCCTCATGCTCGGGATCATATAAGACGAGAAGACCATCTGTTTTTTCAATAAAAAAGCGGTTCTTTTGTTTAAATTGTGCCGGACTTTCGTACGGTCTATGCGTGACACTTTCTACAAAATCGGCCTGTGCAAGAATTCCTTCATACAACTCTTTGTTTTGTTCATTCCAGCGCTCTTCCTGTTCATAAAATGGCGTTATGACTGCAAGTTTTAACGCTGGATATTCCTCCTGAAGCTCAAACACCACTTCGGCTGTCCAAATTTCTGCCCCAAGCTGGCCTGAGATGAGAACCCATTCCAGACCTTCTTCGATAAGGGCTGTCAGCCTTTTTTGAAGCTCCGCTTTTATGTATTGAAGTGCAGGCTCGTCTTGTTTGAATATCCCAAGCTCAAACGGCTTGTACCCTGTGACAGCAATAATTTTCATTTTTTCACCTGCTTTTAAAAAATGGGACTTATAAAAGTCCCATTCACTTTATCTGTTACAGCAAGGTCCACCGCAGTTAAAGTGTTGATGTGTTGTCGGGTCCACCTGAGAAAACGTATGCGGGAAGTAGTGAACATGTTTGAAATTATGGTGGTGAACATTTGTCACATGCTGCGGGTGGATATGCGGCACAATTGTTGTTGACTCGCTGTGTGTACAGCAATGATTCGTCGGATGAACAATTGGCTGTGTAACATTCGGATGGCAATGATGGTGATGATGGTACATGTAGCATTCCCCTCTCCTTTATTTTCTTACATTAACAATGTATGAATTAAGAGGTGTACATGTACTAATGCATTAACCTATTTTAAAAGTTGGCAAGAAAAATATCTTTATAGTTTGAAAACACAAAAGCGACCAAAATGACCACAAGAAAAAACAAGTAGAAAAGACCCTTATACATGCTATACGCTCCTCATTCAATATCTAACGTTATTTTACAGGATTCGCGGACTTTCTACAATAAAAGTGCTAAACAATTTTTATTTTCGGCCGAGAGCCGAACGTTGTCATTTTTTGCGCTTTCCCGGGTAATAATATTTCATTGCCCAACTTTTCTCAATAGCCGTTTTTTTCGCTTCTCAAGCTCTTTTGTGTCTCGCTCGCTTAACGATGAGAAAGATAATAAAGATTCCGTGATGGAAAGAGCTGACCTTGCATCTTTTTGGCGATGCTCTTTACACTTCGCAAGCTCTATACCCGCTTTTAATGCTAAATGGACATCACTTGATTCAAATAATGTTTCCCAAATTCGAACTGCTTCATCCCACTCGTTTAGACGTTTATATTGTAAGGAGAGATCAAAAGCCGCCTGATTGGCATGTTCAAAATCAGCACCTGTTAATTCCCGCAAATGCTTTGTAGCTTCCTGTACATCACGATGCGCGAGATGCCACCTAGCCAGTGCGTATTTCTCATCGTGCTCCTTTACCGCATCCATAGATAGAATTTTTTTGGATAGATGAATGTAGAGGCTAATTAACGAAAGGACGTCTAATTCATTATGAGTCAAAATCCCTTCAATGAGCTTCGGATTTTGTTCCTTTAAAAAATGAAAATAGATCATCGGTGCCAAAAAACCCGGTGTGTCTCCTTCCCGGTGAACGTGCAGCTCTTCTTTTTCAACCACAGATAGCGCCATTCGTTCATATTTATGCTTCCACAACCGTCTTGACCCATGCAGAAGATCAAAGTGGCCAAACTCTGGAAGCGCAGGGATTTGATCTCGTAGCAAAGTATGTCTCGTTTTCACTTGCGGCCAATCGAATGATTTTCCATTATATGTAACGAGCGATTCTACGTTCACTTCATCGAGAAAGCTTTTATAAAGAGCCGCTTCATTTCCCGGATTTGTGAGCAGGTGCTGTTTCACCACTACTTTGTCAGCAAAGACCCGCGCATGTCCTAGCAAGAAGATCATATTTCCCGTTCCACCAGATAATCCAGTTGTTTCTGTATCAAAGAAAAACAGTTCATGCGGCTTGTAACCTTTAGCCGATAGAGAATGCTGGATGCTGCTTTTGTTCCATGCCTCGATGATCTTTGGCAGTTCCGCAAACGAGTAGAGTCCATGCTTATCATCTAATGAATAGGTGACTTCTCGAATGAGACAAAAAGAATCCTCAAAGTGATAAGGAGCTGCACCCAATTGCTCCCATTCCTTTAAAAATGGAATGTTTTCGGCCGTCACAGGCAGAGGTTGCCCTTCCACTGCTTTTGGCCGTTTTTCGTTTGGCTGGTTGTGCGATAGGTGCTTCTTCATTCGATTTAATTTCCCTTTTAAAGACATAAGTAAGTATCTTCCTCCTTCCCCTTAAAATACAGACATCAATTCAACAATGCTGCTTTTTCCGCTCACCTCTTTCATTTCCATGCCAATGCAGGATGGACAGCCGTTCTCACAGCGGCACCGCTCTATCAGCTGAATGGCTGCACCTGCTATTTCATCGAAACGAGCTTGGACTTCTTTGCTTAAACCGATTCCGCCAGGGTAGTGGTCATATAAAAAGACTGTCGGTTTACCGGTATGTGCCGCTTTAATTTGTGAAACAACATGAATATCTGAGCGGTCACACATCACAAAAGCAGGTACAATGTGCTGAAGAACATTTGCGATGCCAAGCAGGAGTTGTTCAAGTGTCTTTTCTTCAAATCTCCGCTCTGCCTCGTGTAATTCAAACCAAGCCGCACTCGTATGAATTTCTTCTTCCGGTAAGTGAATCGGTCCAGACCCGATATTTTCACCAGTACTGAGCCGGATTTTTTTGAAAATTGTAGGCATTGCGTTGACAGTCACATCACCGTAGTGAACAGATACAGCTTCTTTCTCTGTCGTCTGATCGATTTCCAGTACCTTGAGCTGAACAGCTAAATTCGCATCTGTATAGTATTCTACATCTACTTGTTTCACATAAGCCTTCAGATGCTCGTAATCTAGCTTTTCTACTTGATACTGAACCCCTTCATGTAAATAAATCGCCTCATCATGCAGCAATGTCATTGCACTGAATCGATCCATCTCTCCAATAATCCGAACATTCGCTACGTCGGATTGATCCACAATTACCACATTTTCTTGGCTTGCAGACCGCAGGCTAATGCCATGCGCTGGGAACGATTGATCTGACCAATAATACCGGTTCCCGGTAAAATGAAGAACCCCTTCCTCATGTAAGTATTGCAAAATGTCTTCTACTTCCATGCCGCCAAACTGTTCATCCCTCCGAAATGGCAGCTCGTAGGAAGCACATTTTAGATGATCCACTAAAATAATGAGATTTTCAGGATTGATTCTGGCTGCTTCAGGTGGTCTATTAAAGAAATATTCAGGGTGTCTGACAATATATTGATCAAGGGGTGAGGAACTCGCCACCATGATAATGAGCGCCTCCTCATGACGCCTTCCAGCACGTCCTGCCTGCTGCCATGTACTCGCTACACTGCCAGGATACCCCGTCATAATGCATACCTTTAGCTGACCTATATCTACCCCTAATTCTAGTGCGTTCGTGCTCACGACACCTAGAATGTCTCCTTCTCTTAATCCCTTTTCAATCACGCGCCGCTCTTTTGGCAAATAGCCTCCGCGATACCCGCGAATCGATTTTGGACCGATTTCTTTTTTCACAAGCTCTTGAATATGACTTAAAATCACTTCTACTCGTACTCTGCTTCTAGCAAAAACGATCGTTTGAATTTTTTCTTTTAAAAATGTTTTAGCCAATTGGTTGACGACAGTGGCAGCGCTTTGTCTAATATTTAATGGTTTATTCACCACTGGCGGGTTATAAAACACAAAATTCTTTTTACCGCTAGGCGCTCCGTTTCGTTCAATAAGATGCACTTTGCTACCTGTGAGCTGCTGCGCCAGCTCTTTTGGATTTGCAATCGTTGCTGAAGTACAAATGAAAATCGGATCACTTCCATAAAATGCACAAATTCGTTTTAACCTGCGAATCACATTAGCCACATGACTGCCAAATACGCCTCGATATGTATGAAGCTCATCAATGACAATATACTTCAAATTCTCAAATAAACTGACCCATTTCGTATGATGAGGCAAAATAGCTGAATGCAGCATATCTGGGTTTGTGATGACAATATGTCCTGCTTGTCTGACTCGCTGCCGAATGGCCGGGGAGGTGTCCCCGTCATATGTTTCACTATGAATCGGAACATCCATCTCGTGGATGATCTCGTTAAGTTCACTCTTTTGATCCTGTGCGAGCGCTTTTGTTGGAAATAAATAAAGAGAGCGGTTTGTCTGGTCTTCTGCAATCGACTGAAGAACAGGCAGATTGTAGCAAAGCGTTTTACCTGAAGCTGTTGGTGTAACCGTTACTACATGCTCACCATCCATTACTCGTTCAAAGGCTTCTTTTTGATGAATATACAGCTCTTTCACGCCTCGTATTTCAAGCGCCTTTTTTAGCCTGTCGTCCACTCTTTCAGGAACGGGTGAGGTCTGTGCAGGCTTTGCTTCAATTTCATGCCAATGTTCTATCTGTTCGTCTTTCTTTAATTCTTCTATCAGTTCGTTCATTGTTTTCTTTTTCATATTGCGTCCACCTCTCATTCTAGTGTACCGAATATTTGTTTGCATGACTAGGCGGCAATTTTTTGATGCGGACTTATGAGCAAATACTTTGAACTGTTGTAACAGTATCGATTACACTTCTATAGTGAAATGATTTTATGAAGGAAGAAGATGATCAGATTGAAAAACGAATTTAAGCCTTTATTTGAACCATTTACGTTTCCAGGAGGCGCCTCTATTGATGGCCGGTTAGTGGTTGCTCCAATGACACACTTTGGTTCTCATGACGACGGCACCATTTCAAAAGACGAAATTGACTTCATTACAGCTAGATCAAGTGAAATGGGCATGGTGATTACAGCATGTGCGAATGTGACTCCAGATGGGAAGGCATTTGAAGGACAGCCTTCTATCGCAAGAGATGAAGATATCCCTGGCCTGAAAAAACTGGCTTCAGCTATCCAGGCAAAAGGAACAAAAGCCATTATTCAAATTCATCACGGCGGCTCTCAGGCTCTCCCTCATTTAGTTCCAAACGGTGATGTGGTTGCGCCAAGTGATGTGTTTAAAGATGGAAAACAAATTGCACGCGCTTTAAAAGAAGAGGAAATTACGCATATTATCGACTCCTTTAAAGAAGCAGCAAGACGAGCGGTTCAAGCAGGGTTTGACGGCGTGGAAATTCACGGGGCAAACGGTTATTTATTACAGCAATTTTACTCACCGCATAGCAATCAGCGTACAGATCAATGGGGAGGAAACGAAGAAAAACGTCTAGCTTTCCCTATTGCTGTTGTAGATGCAGTTAAAGAGGCCATCAAAGAGCATGCGGCTAAACCGTTTATCTTTGGATACCGGTTATCTCCTGAAGAGCCAGAAACTCCTGGTTTAACAATGACAGAGACGTTTACATTAGTGGATGTTCTCAAAACAAAAAGCCTCGATTATTTGCATATCTCTTTAATGGAGATTGGCTCTAAAGCAAGACGAGGCGCAGATTCTAATAAGACACGTATGGAACTGCTAAAAGAACGCTGCGGCGATGCTCTTCCGCTTATTGGAGTAGGCAGCGTCATTACAGCTGAAGATGCACTCCATGCTTACAATCAAGGAATTCCTCTCATCGCTGTCGCACGAGAGCTGATCGTCGACCCAGATTGGGCAAAGAAAATTAAAGAAGGCAGAGAACAAGAGATTGAAACCGTCATTAAACGCAGCCAAAAAGACAAGTATCTTATTCCAGAAGGATTGTGGTCTGTCATGGAAGCGAGTCAAGGCTGGGTTCCAATGGAGGATTAATGTCCTCACCTCAATAAAAAACTACCCTATCAATGGGTAGTTTTTTTCATGAACTATTTCATTTTCACTGTAAAGAGCTTGGACGTCTGCTTTTCTACAGAGCCTTTTGGTTCTTTATCAAGTCGTTCGATAAGGTCACCGTTCATAATCACAATCGGTGTCACTGTACTTGACGCTTTCTCTTCAATCAGTTCTAAATCACACGTAATAAGAGGATCCCCGATTTTCACCTTATCCCCTTCTTTCATGTGCGCTTCAAATCCTTCACCATTTAACCCAACTGTTTCAAGTCCAATATGAATCAGAAGCTCAAGCCCCGAGAGTGTTCGAATGCCAATTGCATGTTTTGTATGGAAGAGCTGAATGATTTCACCCTCTACTGGTGACACAATCGTCCCACTTTTTGGTTTTACTGCTACGCCGTCTCCCATCATCTTTTGAGAAAAGACGGGATCTGGTACATCAGTCATATCCATTAACTCTCCATCAACTGGAGAATAAATGACTTCTTCCTTTACATCATCTTGGTTTTTTCCGAAACCGAATAATTTTTTCAGCAATGTCAATTTGCTCCCTTCAAGCTTTGCTTCCTAAATCTATTTCGTGTATGAAACTTTACGCCCATACACCTTGCTTCATTCAACACTATTTAATCATAATTTTTTCCTCTCATCAATTGATAACCGCCTGAGCCCCCTCTGCATAGGCTGTAGATGAGAGGTGATTCAGATGAAACATGAAGGCGAAAAAAAACATGAAATGCTGGCAAATGAAGATATGCTATATGAAGCGATTGAACAATTTTTTGCATCCTCCCCGTTTCACGAGATATTAAATAGTGCAGAGGCACTCATGACCACATCGCATTCACTTGCATCCATTACGACCGATGTGACAGAGGATGAACAGAATGTGTATATCGAGATTCAATTTCCAGACCATTTTGTCGAAGGAGACATTGCGCTAGAAGTAAAAGCCCAATATTTACACTTATCAGTACAGGAAAAAATCAAAACGAATACGACTACCTCGTATTCAAGTTTTAATAAAACGATTTTAATGCCGGCAAAAATAGATGAGACAAAAATGAAGAGTGTGTGGAAAGATCAATCGCTTCATGTGTCTGCGCCAAAGCAAACAACCCAATAGTTCAATCTATTGGGTTTAGCTATGCTTTAAAAATGCTTGTAAATCCTTTCGCCAATGAGCCTACTTGATTCATTGTACTCATCATTTGGCCAGCTGTATCAAACATTTTGTTAAAATCGTATTGCCCATTCGTCTTTTTGAATTGTGACAGCACACTTTTAAATTGAGATGGCTGCTGTTTTTGCGGCCTTGGCAATGGATAAGGGTTCATAGGCGGCTGCATGGGCATCATGCCTGGAGGCGGCTGCATTTGGGGTGGATTCATCGCTTCAGGCGGCTGCATAAGCGGCACGTTTTCTTGGTATCCATAAGGCGGCTGATAAACAGTAGATGGTGCCTGATTCATTCCCCCTCCACCTTGATACGGCGGCATGAAATAGTCTGGAGGCTGCGGAGGCTGCTGCATTTCTGGATACGGAAAAGGCCTTTGCGTGAATTGATTGAATTCATAAGGCTGCTGGTTTGAATAAGGGAACATCTATCTCGCTCCTCTCGCTCTCAACACATATTGATGTCACTCATATATTATGACCAAGAGCAGAAGATGTGCCTAAAGAAGCCATAAGAAAAACGCAGCATCATGTCTTTAGCTGCGCTTTTTGATTTCTTCTATTAAAAGATTCAGAGTGTAAACCACTGACTCAACTAAATTTTTTACACGGGGTGCGTGCTGTTTACCAAAATAAGATTGCAGGACAACCTCTTTACCATTTTCTTTTACGGCTTCAAGCTGTTCTTGGTGTAAATATCTAGGTTTGGCCTGCTCAATAAACGAGATCGCAGCGGTGAGCCACTCCTCCATTTTCTGATCAAATGTAACAACGGCCGGCTGAATATCCGTATAAAAATCATACGATGGGTACTCCTCTTCAGCCTTTCCCTTTTGGTACTGCTCATATGCTTCTTCGATCCATATTCTCAAGTTTTGTGTATGTTCAAGTAATGTTTGATTATCCAAAGTGTTCACCTCTATGAACCATCCTATCAAACGTTTACCTATTGCTCAAATAGAAAAGCTATCCGGCGTGATATGCCGGTCTTACTGCCAGTTTATACTCGGCTGCATGAAGCTTCACTTCACAGTCCTTTACTTCTGATTCAAGCCGGTCAATCATTTGTTCTTGCTCTTCTATCGCTGCACGTTTCGTCTGCTTCACAGCAAGAGACAGCTCTTCCTCCACTGCATCAATTTTTCGCTCGATTTCCTCTAACAACTGCATAATGGATTCTTTTGATACAAATTCGCTCATCATCAGATTCCTCCTTTATTGTCTCTCGTTACATTCTCTTTTCTTTCTCCCCCTCCTTCACACATGACAAAACTAGAAGCAAATCGCCAATCTAAGTGTAGATAAGCGCTATTTCTTCCTTTTCGACAGATGCTTGTCCTTCTTTGTATGATTGCGTCCGATTGTGTAAATTCTAAGGACAAAAGGAGGTAGATTTCATGAAAAAGCAGCCAGCACCAAAAGAGCAAAAGCCAAAAGGGAAAGAAAACAGTCCAGATCAGCTTGATAAAAAGCTCGGCGGTCCTAATCGTCCATCTACGTAAAAAAAGCAGGCACCCCCTGCTTTTTATTTATGCAAAAAATAATGCTCTAATGAGAAAAGAAAACGAAGCTGTCTTTTTTTATGGAAATACCAGTCGGTCAGATCAATCTGCTTTGGCAGCGGCTCTGCCTCAAATAAAGATGAACTCAATTTCTTTTGAAACCAATCTTCCCTTTGATCGTCTAATGAATGTGTCATCACCGGATAAACCGTCCGAAGAAAAGGTGTTGACCTTCTAGCGATCCCTAAAAACGGCTCAAAATCAAACCGAGACCCCGTATGCGGAACGGTATGCAAAAAATGATAAAAATCCGAAAACAAATCGGCTCGAAATAATAGTTTCGCTAGTTTTTTACCTAATGTAATGCGCTCCTTTACATTGGAAAACTTCCGTATGGTTAAGCCATACAAATGGCCGTCCACCGTTGGAAAAACAACGGTTTGGAAATGTCCCCACTCGCTGAAAAGATATTGAATCGAGTGAAAAACATTCTTTTTCAGAAGAGGATTTTGTATAATAGGAGATTGTATAGTATATTGTTCATTTATGATGAGTGCATATAGCAGACGCTCTGTGTCACGCTTTAGCCAGAAACGTTCCCACTCAGCGCTCATAAAACGAGACACGGAGAAATAAGGCAGCAGATGAAACAAAGGTTTACTGCACCTTTTAGACCATTCATACAAAAGAAGCTGAGGGTAAGCATCCGAAAAGATCAGCCAATTCGCTCTTTCATATGCTGTGAAAAAAAGGTGCCCCTGCTGATCCGTTAAACCTGGATGGAAGAGCTCGCCCTTTAAATCCGTCATGGACCACCCAGCATTTCTCGAGACAAAGGAAGCGAGCAGCGACCATTTCATCTCCGGATGCCGGTCATAAAAGCGCTTGTAAGCATTTGTCCTCGTCAGGTTGTCTTTATTTTTTGCTTTCGTTTCACGCAAAATTTGCTGAGTGATGATGTGCTCTTCTTGGGACAACATGGTGATCTCTCCAATACAAAATGCATTAAAAGGAGGCTGAAACTTGATGATTCGGTATCCAAACGGAAAATCGTATCAGCCCATTCAACAAATTGGGACAAAAAAAAGAATCAGCGGCGAATCCTCTTATAGTAACCGCGGGATGACGCTTGAGGCTGATTTAAATGAAACGAACCAATACTATTTGGTCAACGGGATCGCAGTCATTCATAAAAAGCCTACCCCAGTTCAAATTGTGAATGTGGATTACCCAAAAAGAAGTGCTGCTGTCATTAAAGAAGCCTATTTTAAACAATCATCCACAACAGACTATAACGGGGTGTATAAAGGCCGCTATATCGATTTTGAAGCAAAGGAAACCAAAAGCACTACCTCGTTTCCGCTCAAAAATTTCCACGACCATCAAATTGAGCATATGAAACAGGTTGAAAAGCAAGGCGGCATTTGTTTCGTTATTATATCCGCTTTTGGCTCCGTTTATTATTTGCCCGCTTCAGATCTCTTTTACTTCTGGGAGCGGCAGAAGAAAAACGGCCGTAAATCCATTAGCAAAGACGAATTAATGGAAGCTGGCCACATAATGACACTTGGATATTCGCCAAGAATTGATTATATTAAAGTAGTGGAGACACTTCATTTTTCGGATGAAAGCAATCAGCAATTACGTTCGAAAAAGGTTTAACACGAAAGGTTGAGATGTGATGTCTGATCAATTTACAAGTCGTGAACAGCGACGTAAAGCAAGTCAAGTTAACAATAAGAAGCAAAAGAACAAAAAAGGCAAAAAGAAAGCAGGTCTATTTAAAAAAATATTTTTATCTTTACTCGTGATCGGTCTACTTTGTTTAGTTGCCGGAATCACAACTTTTGCCGTTTTTGCATCAAGCGCTCCTTCTATTGATGATAGTAAGCTTAAAACACCATACTCTTCAAAGCTTTATGATAAAGACAAGAAAGTGTTTGCAGAAGTTGGTGCAGAAAAAAGAACGTATGTCTCGATAAAAGATATACCCGATGTGGTAAAAGACGCATTTATTGCGACTGAAGATGCACGTTTTTATAAGCACCACGGGATTGATCCAATCCGTATCGGCGGTGCCCTTGTCGCAAACGTTGAGGACGGCTTTGGTGCTGAAGGCGGAAGTACCATTACACAGCAGGTTGTGAAAAACTCCCTCCTAACCAATCAAAAGACGTTAAAACGGAAAGTACAGGAAGTATGGCTCTCGATTCAGCTTGAGCAAAAATACTCTAAAGATGAAATTTTGGAAATGTATTTAAACCGGATTTTCTTCTCTCCTTATGCTTATGGAGTTGGGAAAGCAGCTGAACAATTTTTCGGAGTCACAGATTTAAATAAACTAACCGTTGCACAAGCTGCTACACTTGCAGGTATGCCGCAGAGTCCTTCTGCCTATAACCCAGTGAAACATCCCGAGGCAGCGGAAAAACGCCGTAATATCGTTTTAAGCCTTATGAAAAAACAAGGCTACATTTCAGAAAAAGAATATGACGTTGCAAAAGCAACCCCTGTCAGCAAGACAGTTGTTTCAGCTAGTAAATATAAGAGCCAAAACTCTAGTAAGTACTCTGCCTACATTGAAGAAGTAATGGAAGAAGTACAGAAAAAAGCCAAAGTGGATGCATCAACTGACGGATTAAAAATCTATACTTCCCTTGATCGAAATGCACAGGATCATCTAAATGATATCATCAATGGAGATTCAGTTGGATTTACGAAAGGGATGCAGGCGGGTGTGACCCTGCTTGATACGAAAAATGGTGAAATACGCGCCATTGGCGGTGGACGTGATGTACCAGCCGGCGGCTTTAACTATGCGACGGATGCAAAACGCCAGCCAGGGTCCACAATCAAACCGATCTTAGATTACGGCCCAGTCATTGAAAACAAAAAATGGTCAACATATCAGCAAATTGATGATGCGCCGTATACGTACTCAGATGGTACACCGATTAACAACTTTGACAGAAGACATTTAGGTAAAATGTCGATGAGAAGTGCTTTGGCACAATCGCGTAACATCCCTGCACTTAAAGCATTCCAAGAAGCTGGTTCAGCCAATGCCGCTCAATTTGCTAATAATTTAGGCATGGACTTACCTTCTGATATTCCAGAATCTTATTCCATCGGTGGATTTGGAGATGGTGTGTCTTCATTAAAAATGGCAGGTGCATTTAGTGCATTCGGTAATAACGGATACTATAATGAACCGCACGCTGTCACATCTGTTGAATTTAATGACGGGACAAAGCTTGACCTTACGCCGGACTCAAAAGCAGCAATGAGTGATTACACAGCATTTATGATTACAGATATGCTGAAAACTGCTGTCCAATCTGGTACTGGTACACTTGCACAAGTACCGAACGTTCAAGTAGCTGGTAAAACAGGTACAACGAACTTCACACAAGACGATATTAATAAACACAATATCCCTTCTGGCGGTGCGAAAGATTCGTGGTTTGTCGGTTATACGCCGCAATATACAGCAGCCGTTTGGACTGGAATCGGTAATTCAAAAGATGCAGACGGCAAAATATGGCTGAATGATTACGAGCAGCGTGTTGCCAAAATCGTCTTCCAGCGATTGATTTCTCAAATTGATGATGGAAGCGGCTCATTTGAAAAACCAGACAGTGTCGTTGAAGCTACGGTTGAAAAAGGATCCGATCCTGCAAAATTAGCCGGACCGAATACACCAAGTGACAAGAAGACAACAGAATACTTTGTTAAAGGAACGGTACCAACAAAAGTCTCTGACACATACGAGAAAAAAGAAGCCGATAAGCCTTCTGATTTAAAAGCGGTGTATGATGAAGAGAAAAAATCCATCACACTGACTTGGGGCTATTCTGACGACGCTGATGCTACATTTAATGTCAAGCAAGCAGTTGATAATGGCGGCTATAAAGAGATTCAAAACAGCTCTGCTAAAGAAGCGGTTATCTCTGATGTGAAGCCTGGCTCCACTTATAAATTCCAAGTGACAGCCACTGTAGATGATGTCACGAGTAAAGCGGCTTCTACCTTCCTCACCATTAAGGATGACGCAGATGAGGAAGAAAAAGCGGATGATGAGAATAAAGAAGAAGAAGAACCGCAGCAGCCTGACGACGAACAGACAGACCAAACAGACGATAACAAAAATCAGCCCCCTGGCACTGATGAGCAAAAGCCTGATGACAAAAAAGATCAAGATAAGGATAAGGATCAGGACCAAGGTGGAAATACAGAAAACGGAAATAATGGTTCTTCAGAAAATGGCTCAGACAGTACAAATGGGAACAGCAACTCGCAAACTGATAATAAAGATAAAAAGAAAGATGATGAGAAAGCCAACTCGCAAAGTTCCAATTCGCAATCAAATGCTACTTCTCGAAAAGAAGATGAATAATGAAAAAGCACTTGCCTCCTTGGCAAGTGCTTTTTTTAACGCTGCTGTCTGATTTTTTTTAGTGCTTCATATTTTCCATACTGCTTTTTTAATTCCGTGTATAGCTCGTCCAATTGAATAAAGCAGTGATATTGAGTTGGTTTTAGCAAAATGAACTCTAAACGTTCCGTCCAATTAATCGGAGCAACAGGAAATGTCTCTTGCTTGATATGTTCCCATTCAAACGTTTGGACACTCTCCCCTTTGATCCAGTAAAACATCGCAATCATACTGACGATTCCTTGCAGCATATCATCTTCTTCACAGCGGGATTTTCTTGTTTGGAAACGAGGAAGCATTTTTTCTTTTAATTCGTCCCACAGCTCAAACATCACAGGAACAAATTCTTCCGTTTCCTGCCACGGAAACTCGTCTGTTAAAACTTCTGAAGATAGATCATATGCGAGCGGATTGGCTCTCAGTATATCTACTCGATCACCTTTAATCTCTACCTTTTTTTCTTTTAGCTTTTCGACATATGAGGTGAAAACAGCTGCCCCGCTCATGCCAGCTTCACCAATCCTTTTTTCAGCCTCTTCTGCCCTTCTCTGCACATATCAAGAAGTGGACACGATTCGCACTGCGGCCGCTGCGCCTTACAATGATATCTCCCAAAAAAGATCAGACGGTGATGCGTCACAGACCAATCTTCTTGTGGCACCTTTTTCATCAAGGTTTGCTCTACTTCAAGCACAGAATCCTTCCAGCGGCAGATGCCTAGACGTTTGCTGACTCGTTCTACATGTGTATCTACTGCTATTGCCGGTACCCCAAAAGCGACTGAAACGACGACATTTGCTGTTTTCCGGCCAACCCCAGGAAGCTTAACAAGCTCGTCCCGGTCCTTTGGTACTTCACCGCCATATTCTTCAATCAGCATTTTGCTCAACTTTTGAATGTTTTTAGCCTTATTTCGATAAAGACCAATCGAGCGAATATCTTGCTGCAGTTCTTCAAGCGGTACACTTAAATAGTCTTCTGGTGTTTTATATTTTTGAAATAACGTTTTGGTGACCTTGTTTACAAGCACGTCCGTACATTGAGCAGAGAGCGCAACAGCAATCACAAGCTCAAATGGATTGGCATGAACAAGCTCACACTCAGCCTCTGGAAACATATCTCCTATAATATCTAAACACTCATTGATTTGTTTTTTTGATAACATGCCTTCTCCTTTATTGGTTATTGTTCCAGCCAATTATAAAAAGGAACTTGTCGTTTATAAGTGGACGTCTCTTCGTTTGAAGGTGGCGTTTTCTGCTGAGAACGGAAGTGCTGGCTATGTTCTTTTGCTTCTTTCGCTGTTTTCAGCCCTTTCTTTTTCCACTCAAATAAAATTCGATCAATATAACGGAAATTTAATTTCCCTGATAAAACGGCTTCTCTTAGTGCTAGCCGAATCATCTCAGCATCATGATGGTCTTGATCCATCCAGATCGAAAGTGTTTCTCCTTCAAGGGGTGACAGCGGTCTGCCGAATTCATCTTCAAATAAAGCATATAAAGATTTTTCAGCCTGCACCTGTTGTTTTTGAACTTCTTTCGCCTGTTTTGTTTCTAAAAAGTCATACAGCACGCCCCATAAAGGTTCTACTGAGTAACGGTCATGCTGAATACCAGACCTGTCTTCAAATGGCTGAATCGAGATAAATCCTTTTTGAATCAGATGCTGAACCATATACGCGCACTCTTCCGCTGAAATGGTCATGCCTTGAGAAAGCTCTTCAAATGTTTGAAAGAAAACGCCTTGTTCTTCATTCATTTTAATTTTGAGCATCACCATCATCTGTGATTCATTCAGTCCTAACTGCTCATAATGAGCAATCAGCAAATTAGGCAAACTTGTCGACCCCATTTGCTGCATATTAATAAATTGCTGCCTATTCATCGGATACACCTCTTCACTTTAAGTATATCACGTTTTATTTCACGTGCCTCTCTAAAAAGACGTTTGAAAAAGCCTCCATTTGTTGGAGGCTTTCACGTCTTAAGGGTATAAACGGTTTAATAATCTTGGGAAAGGAATGGTTTCACGCACATGCGGCGCTCCGCTAATCCAAGCAACTGTACGTTCAAGTCCAAGACCAAAACCTGAATGCGGTACAGAACCGTATTGTCTTAATTCTGTATACCATTTGTAAGTTTCCTGATCAAGCCCATGTTCTTTCAATCTTGCTTCAAGAAGCTCTAAATCATGAACACGCTCAGAACCGCCAATAATCTCTCCGTAGCCTTCTGGTGCAATCAAGTCTGCACAAAGGACAACATCTTCACGATCCGGTGCTGGCTGCATATAAAACGGTTTTAATGATGTTGGGTAATGAGTGATAAACACTGGTTTATCATAGCTTTCGGCGATCGCAGTTTCGTGAGGCGCTCCGAAGTCATCTCCCCATTCGATATCATCAAAGCCTTTTTCCTGCAAGAATTTAATCGCTTCATCGTAAGTGATGCGCGGGAATGGTGCTTTGATATTTTCTAATTTTGCTGTATCACGGCCTAATGTTTGCAGCTCCACTTTACAGTTTTCAAGTACACTTTGAACAACATGAGTCACATAATTTTCTTGATACTCAAGGTTTTCATTGAATTCGACAAAAGCCATCTCCGGCTCGATCATCCAAAACTCAATTAAATGACGTTTTGTTTTAGATTTTTCAGCTCTAAATGTTGGGCCAAATGAGAAAACTTTTCCGAGTGCCATTGCTGCAGCTTCCATGTAAAGCTGGCCACTTTGAGAAAGGTATGCATCTTCATCAAAATATTTCGTAGCAAACAGTTCCGTTGTGCCTTCAGGTGCACTTCCAGTTAAAATGGGCGGATCTACTTTCACGAAACCTTCTTGATGGAAGTATTCATATGTAGCACGAATAATTTCGTTACGGATTTTCATAATGGCATGCTGTTTTTTAGAACGAAGCCATAAATGACGGTGATCCATTAAGAATTCTGTTCCATGCTCTTTTGGTGTAATTGGATAATCTGTCGCTTCATGAATCACTTCAATAGATTTCACTTGCAATTCAAAACCTAGCGGTGAACGCTCATCTTTTGTCACTTGACCTGTCACATAGACAGATGTTTCTTGAGTGACTGATTTCGCAAGCTTAAAGACTTCCTCTTCCACTTCTGCTTTTACTACGACTCCTTGAATAAAGCCTGTCCCGTCACGCAGCTGCAAAAATGCAATTTTTCCGCTTGAACGTTTATTGGCAATCCATGCGCCGATGGTTACTTCTTGATCGACGTGTTTGAACACTTGATTAATCGTTGTTTTCAACATAATTCCCTCCAAAGCCAGAAAGAAACTCACCTTTAGACAGGTGTGAATCTTTTTTCATACATTTTATTATAACCGTTCTAAATCAGCATGGTCAACGCAAGACAGGAGAAACTACGGTGTTAAATTTTTTTCCACGTGTCCTGTCGAGAAGTCGACATAGCTGAAGCTATATTGATTGTTTTCATTTAAGTATGTCACTTCCCAAAGAAGTACGTCACCTTCTCTCGCTAATTTGACTTCTTTTAGCTTAGAGACCGTGTTCTCCTTTTGAACGGCTTGTACTGCTTGATTCGAGGTAATGCCTTCTTTTGCTTTTTTTGCGATCACTTTTTCTTTTTTGCTGGCAGGAACCCAAACGTAGGTCGTTTCATTCTGTTTGTTTTTCCCTTCAACAATAAATTGTTTTTCTTTCCCGACAAAGGTTTCCACTTGCTCCACTTGTACGATGTTTGCTTGTTCTTTTGCTCGTTCGATCGCTGCTTCATGCCCTTGTTCTCTTTGTCCCATGGCAATTTGATAAATCCACGTAAAGCTGATGATGCCAATAAGCAGAACGAGAGCCACTACAGATGAAATAATCCAGACTATTTTTTTCATGTCAAGCTTCCCCTATGTGCGATATATCGTAAATACCGCTTGATTTTGGTCTTCTTGATCTAATGCTAATCCAAACATGAGATCTTCTCTTTTAAGCGTTCTGTTCAATAAATCAACGATTTTGTATAGGTCTTCTGAATGCTTAATTTGAACAGTTGAAAGTACCTCTATTTTACTTTCCACTTCTAATTCCTCCTCGGTACGTAAATATTGTTAGTCATACTTTTCTGCACGGGAACCGATACTATTTTTACAACGGAACACAAAAAGCCGTTACGATAAATTAACTCCAAACCCACACCAGCTAAAGGCCGCTTATGACAGCGGCTTTTCGTTGTTAAGGTTTTCTATATACGCCTCAAGTGACTCTTTTGACATCTCGTGAACCGGCGCATGAGGGAGTGATTCTAAAAATAGTTTTCCGTATGAAGCTGTTTTCACTCGGCGGTCTAAAATCAGCAATGTGCCTATGTCTTTTTCAGAGCGTAGCAAGCGTCCAGCTCCTTGCTTAAAGGTTAACACAGCTTCTGGTAAAGCGACCGCTTTAAACGGATTCTTCCCTTGTTTTTTAGCTGCATCACATTTGGCTTCAATGAGAGGAGAATCAGGCGGCCTGAACGGAAGACGTGCCATGATGACTGTTGTCAGCTCTGAGCCCGGAAAATCAACACCTTCCCAAAAACTACCCGTACCAAGTAAAATGGCTTGTTTTGCTAATTTGAACATTTTCGTTAATTTTACGGGGCTTCCGCCTGTCAAACCTTGAGCAAAAAGAGCTGATTGCATCCCTTCTGTTTTTAGCTCTTCATAGACTGCTTTTAACATCTCATGTGAATTAAACAAAACCAATATTTTTGCATGCTGCTGCTTTTCCATGACCTTAATATATTGCGCAGCCTGCTTTACATAATCTCGTTCATCACGGTTCGTAATCGGCGGCATGTCTGCTGGAACAATGACCTTAAGCTGTTTTTCAAGTTCAAAAGGTGAATCAATTTGCACAAGATGAGGATAAAAATCTTGCAGGCCAAACCGTTCCAAGCAATAATCAAAGCGGTGATTGATGGTGAGTGTCCCTGATGTGAGGACAACACTCTTTTTGTTCATAAAGAAACGATCAGCCAAAAGCTCCCCAGTATCTAACGGCTGTGCATGCATAAAGACTGCGTTTTTGGCACCTTTTGCATCAATTTCAATCCAAACCGTTTCATCGTTTTTCGGTTCAAAGATAAACCGGTACAGTGTACTGCAAAAAGTATGCATAAACGACATAACTTGGTCGTATTCCTCTGCTTCAAAGGCAAAGTGTTCTGTCAGCTGATCACTTTTTTGAAGAAGCTCATTTTTTTGCTGTTCATACAGTTTCTCACAAGCAATTAACAAGGAACAAAGCTTACTTGCCGTTTCTTTAATCCGTTTCCACTGAGCATGCTTTGAATGATGACGTACTCTATGAATGAGACGATTGATGTCGGCTTTTGGTTTTGTCCTTTTCACAAATGAATGGACGGTGCTAAAGAAAGCGTCACTTTCCATTTGAAGCTGATTGAGATACTCATCCATTTCAATAAAGGTGTCTGTCTGTAACCCTGCATGATGAAATCTCTTTTTCAGTTTCTTTAACAGTCCGCCTTGCAAGGAGCCAAGCTGCGTTAATTTCGCGTGAAGCTGGATATAAGACGCACTATCCCCTAGTGTTTCATTGGCTGTTTTCTCAAATTGATGGGCTTCGTCTATCACATATACGTCAGCATGCTGAAAGATAGACGATGCCTCCGTTTGTGATAAAAGCAGACGATGATTCGTTAAAATTAAATCAGCTGTTCTTGCCCTTTTTTTGGCGCGCTCATAAAAGCAATAGTCTTTAAAACGGCGCTTTTTCGATGTAAACGGCATATGCACACAGGAAATGCGGTCTTTTATATTGGCAGCTCCTGACGGTAAATTCAGTTCAGATAAATCACCTGTTTCTGTTACAAGGAGCCACATTAAAATTTGCGCCTTCGTTAAGACGACATCATAGTTATCATCTTCCTCATGAAGCACGTGCTCAAACTTATCTAAACAAATATAATGCGCCCGACCTTTAAATACACAGGCAGCAGGCTCAAACGGGAGCAATTGATTCAACATCGGCACATCGCGCTGAAGCATTTGCTGCTGCAAAAGGATGGAATATGTACTAATAATGACAGGTTTTCCTGATTTCCTCGCTTCTAGAGCTGCTGGGATGAGGTAAGCGAGCGTTTTCCCAATACCCGGCGCCGCTTCAATTAATGCATAAGCTCTTTCATGAAACACGTCTCTCACTTTATTCATCATTGTAAGCTGGCCTTCTCTTACCTCATAGCCTTCTACCGTTTGCGGAAGCTTCTTTTTGATCTCCTCAAACAGCTGTTTATCATCTTCGCCTACTGAATGTGTCGCCCTACTGATAGGATTGGTGACATCTTTTACAGAAAAAGAGCCGACTTCCACTAAAGAATCTTCCCGGCTAGCATGGTTTGTTTCAAGCTGCTTAATTAAAAGTCCTATATCACTTAGGAGATAAGAGGATAATCTGCGCAGCTGCTTCAGCACATTTTTCGGTGTATGTTTTAATTGATGTAATAAAGTTAAAAATAACATGGCAGTAACTTCCGCATCACTATCCGCCCTATGCGGGTGGTCATGTGGAAGCATGAGCTCTTCACTTAATTCAGTGAGCTTATAACCTTCAAGCTCAGGATAAAGAATTCTAGAGATCTCAACTGTATCAATTGCTAGCACATCCAGCTCATTTTTCCCGCATGCTTTTAGTTCATCATTTAAAAAATTCAAGTCAAAATGAACATTGTGCGCAACAAAATAAGCACCCTGTATGAGATCATACACCTCTTGGGCAATGTCCTCAAAAAACACCGCATCGTCAACCATGTGCTGCTGAATGCCTGTCAGCTGTTCAATAAATCCTGGGATTGCTTTTCCCGGGTTCACATATTTTGAATACCGTTCGACAATTTGTCCATTTTCAATGACCACCGCAGCTATTTGAATGATTTTATCACCCTTTTTAGGTGAATTCCCGGTGGTTTCAATATCAACGACAACAAACCTTTGATCGGTCATAAAATGGACACCTCAATTCCTCGTTTCACCCTGAAGTGAAACACGCTCTGGACAAAATAGATGAAACAGAACAGCCTCTCTTCTGAAACTGTTCTGTTTCCACGGAGCCTGCGTTATAAAATCGTTCTCGCAGGCTCTTGCCCAATCATTTGTTCAATTTGATTTTGTTTATTTAACACGACCACTTTTGGTGTATGTGTCTTAGCTTCTTCTTCTGACAGCATCCCATAAGCGATAATAATGACTTCATCCCCTGGCTGAACGAGTCTCGCCGCCGCCCCATTTAGACAAATGACACCGCTCTTTCTTTCGCCGGGAATAATATATGTTTCAAGTCTTGCGCCATTATGATTATTGACAATTTGTACTTTCTCATTTGCCATCATACCTGCCGCATCAAGTAAATCTTCGTCAATTGTGATACTTCCTACATAATGTAAGTTTGCTTCTGTTACCGTTGCTTTATGAAGCTTAGATGTCATAAAGGTTCTATACATGTTTTTCACCGCTTTCAGGAACATGGAAAATCACATTATCAATCAGTCTTGCCCGTGAGAATTTCACCGCAACCGCCATAATGACTTGACCTGCTAACTGCTGAAGCGGCTCAAGTTCTGGATATGAATAGATCTCAATATAATCTATTTCTCCGCACGTCTGAACAAGTTCCTCTTCAATCTGCTGATATACACGACTGACATCACGTTCACCTTTTTCAACAGCTGACCGTCCTTTTTTTAATGCGCGGTATAAAGCGGGTGCTTCTTGTCTTTCTTTTTCTGACAAGTACACATTCCTTGAGCTTTTCGCTAAGCCGTCTTCTTCTCTGACTGTCGGTACAGATACAAGGTGAAGATCAAAGAAGAAATCTTTGATCATCGCATCGATCACAGCGACTTGCTGTGCATCCTTTAGTCCAAAGTAGACATTTGTTGGTGACACAAGATGAAACAGCTTTGTGAGCACAGTGACAACGCCGTCAAAATGTCCTGGACGTTTTTTTCCGCATAAGACATCTGTCCGCTTTTGAACCGTCATCGTAATAGATGGTTCATTTTGGTACATTTCCTTCACATCAGGTGTAAATAAAATATCCACCCCTGCTGCTTCTGCCAGACGCTGGTCTCTTTCCATATCCCTTGGATAGGATTCAAAGTCTTCATTTGGTCCAAATTGCAACGGATTGACAAAAATACTCATCACGACAATGTCATTTTGACTTCTTGCCTCTTTCGCAAGCGTCAGATGTCCTTCATGAAGAAAACCCATCGTTGGGACAAAGCCGATGGAATGCTGTTTTTCTTGATGCTGCTTGATTAATTCTTTTAGCTCGTGAATATGGGTGACAACATTCATTTTTTGATTCCCCCATATAAGCCATCAAGGACTTCTTCTTTGATATGAAACGTGTGCATGTCCTCTGGAAATGTGCGTGCTTTTACTTCTTTCGTATATTGAATGAGCGCTTCTTCTAAAACAGTATCAATTTGCGCGTATTGTTTCACAAACTTAGGTGTTCTAGACACCCCGTATCCTACCACATCATGGTAAACGAGAACTTGTCCGTCTGCCTCAGCTCCTGCACCAATTCCGATCACAGGAATCTTCAGCATGTCGGTAATTCGTTTTGTCAGTTCGCCAGGTACGCATTCCAGCACAAGAGCGATTGCACCGGCTTCCTCACATTTCAAGCTGTCTTCAATCAATTTTTGAGCACTTTCGTGGTCTTTTCCTTGCACTTTATATCCGCCAAGTACACCAACTGATTGAGGTGTGAGGCCTAAATGACTGACGACAGGAATTCCGCCTCTTGTTAGAGCTTGAATGGATTCAAATACTCCATCTCCGCCTTCTAGCTTTAAGGCATCGGCACCGCTTTCTTGCATGATGCGTGCAGCATTTTTCATTGTTTCTTCTAACGAATAATGGTAAGACATAAATGGCATATCAGTCACAACAAATGTGTCTTTTGCGCCTCTTTTCACTGCTTTTGTGTGATGGATCATATCATCCATCGTGACTTGAACTGTGGAATCTAGTCCAAGTACAACCATCCCAAGTGAATCACCAACTAAGATCATGTCGACTTCCGCTTTTTCCGCTTGCTTTGCAGCTGGATAGTCGTATGCGGTCAGCATCACAATAGGTTCGTTTTGTTCTTTCATTTTGAAAAAATCTAGCTTTGTCTTCATTTGTTCCTCCTCATTCTGGAGAGGAGATGGCTTGCCTCACATCACATGCTTTGATTTCTCATGTGCGGCGAATCATCCCTCTGTCCAAGTCCCTTAGGATCAAGGCAGAAATTTATCGAATTTTTCTTCCTAACAGGTACAGTTCTTTGCAGATACTGCCCACACGAAGTATATCAAAAATGTGCCGGGTGTTCCACTCAAGTTGACTTGATCTCAATGTCTGCGGAGTAGATTTTTTGGATACCGTCCTCCGTTTCAAGCAATAAAACACCTTCTTCATTGATGCCAAGCGCCTTCCCCGTATATTGCCCATTGAAGGTGCGGGCAACAATATGTTGACCGATCGTCATCGCAAACGATTCCCATAATTGTTTAATGGGCGCAAATCCTTGCTTCATATAATCATCATATCTTTTTTCAAAAGTGGACATGATCTGTTGTATAAGTGCAGCACGATCCACTTTTTCATTCAGTTCCATCCGCAGACTTGTGGCGACATCCTTTAGGTCATCCGGGAAGTCATCAGCTGTTTGGTTCACATTTATGCCCGGTCCAATAATGACCGCATGAACCTGGTCCGCTTCTGCTTTTAATTCAGTCAGAATGCCAACGACCTTTTTTCCATTCAACAAAATATCGTTTGGCCATTTAATAGATGGACTGAGTCCTGTTTGCTGCGCAATCGCTTCTGCGATGGCTACAGATGCCAAAAGCGTCATTTGCGGCGCTTTATGCAGCGGAATTTCAGGCCGGAGAATGAGACTCATCCAAATGCCTGTCCCGTTTGGTGAATGCCACGTTCTTTGAAGACGCCCTTTTCCGTTTGTCTGATGATCGCTGACAACGATCGTGCCGTGGGGCGCACCTTCATTGACAAGATCATGGGCAATCAGCTGGGTTGAAGCGACTTCTTTCTGAAAGAAAATATGCCTGCCAAAGCTCTCTGTTTCCAGACCAAACAGAATTTCGTCCTCACTAATTTTGTCCGGTTTACGAAGCAGACGGTATCCTTTTCTTCTAACTGCTTCTACCTCATACCCCTCTTTTCGCAAGTCCTCCATATGCTTCCACACAGCTGTTCGGGAGCAGCCAAGTTCATCACAAATTTGCTGACTTGAGACAAAATCCTGACTGGATGCTGTAAATAGTTCAATTAATCGTTTTCTAATTGCGGATCGCATGCTTTAAGCCACTCCTCTATGGCTTCTTTTCGGTTTTCTAAACGGTTTTGCAAAACGGCTTTTTTCACAAAATTGAGCTCCTCTGCAATCCATTTCCCAGACGACTTTTGCCGAAATGCCATTAAATCTTTTCCTGAAACAGCGAGGTCTTGGAGCTTTTTAATCGGCAGTGCATCATAAGAACGCTTCGCTGCCTCCAGCTCATCAAAGAAAATGCGGCGCTCATGTTTTAGCTGTGTGATCTTCAAACTAGATAAGAGCACGTGTTCACCAGCTTCAAACATGTTTTCCGCATCCCAGTCACAATCAACGTATTTACTAATGGCTACTGCTTCTTTCAAAAGCTTAGTTGACAGCTTCCATTCTTTTAAGAAGGCCGCAGCCTCCGCTTCATCTAGGCCGAGTAAATGAATGCAAGCCCCCCATACCTCTTCTAGTCCATCCAGTAAGTAATATGGAAAGGCTTGAAAGGATTCATGAAGACGCTCCTCTTTAAGACCTGGCAATTCTTCATATAAATTGGTTGAAATGAGTACTTGAATGGCCTTCTCACAATGACGGCCTTTTAAAAGCTTCTCCATTTCAATCTTTTTGCGCTCAACTGATATGTTGGCAAGCAGATGCTTATCCTTTTTCATAGCTTCAGCCGTTTCATCAGCGAGTTCAAAGCCAAGCTGGCTTAAAAAACGGACAGCTCTCATCATGCGAAGCGCATCTTCTTGAAAGCGGCACGCAGGATCTCCAACAGTTTGAATTCGTTTCCGCTTAATATCCTGTTTACCACCTACATGATCAATAATTTCCCCATTTATATCCATGGCCATCGCATTAATCGTTAAATCTCTTCTTAAAAGATCTTCCTTAAGCGACGTGATAAACGCCACTTCTTTCGGTCTGCGAAAATCTTCATATTCTGATTCCGTTCGAAACGTCGTGACCTCATAGCTGACACCATCATGCAACACAATGACAGTGCCATGCTCCTTACCGACATCTACTGTTTTTTCAAATAAAGACTCAACCTTATCAGGTGTTGCATCTGTCGCAATATCGATATCTCCGATTTCCCGTCCTAATAGAACATCTCTCACCGCTCCGCCGACAAAGTAAGCCTGATGCCCATGTTCGTGCAGTGTATGTAATATAGGGATCGCATGTGTGAATGGTTCATTCATCTTCATCATCACCTTCGATCAATTCTAGGTAAAGCTTCTCATATTCACTCACAATCTTATCAGAGGAGAAATGAGCCTGAACACTAGACTGAGCTGCCGCTGACACTTTTTCATGAAGCGCTTCGTCTTTCAGCAGAGACACTGCGTGCTTTGCTGCTCCGTTTATATCGCCGAGCGGGACAAGAAACCCTGTTTCTCCATGTGTAATGACCTCTGGAATACCGCCGACATCCGTACCGATACAAGGAACACCGCACGCCATTGCTTCAAGAAGCACAAGCCCAAAGCTCTCCTTCTCTGAAAGAAGCAGCTTCAAATCACTTATTGAATATAGCTCCTCAACCTTCTCTTGCTTGCCTAAAAACAACACGCGGTCTGTCAGTCCTAATTTTTTCACGAGTTCACATACAACCGATTTCTCAGGACCATCACCAATGAGCAGCAGCTTTGCCTGCACCTGTTCAGCAATCTTTTGAAACACATGAATCACGTCATGCACCCGTTTCACCTTTCGAAAGTTTGATACATGGATGATGACCTTTTCGTTCGGTAAAAGACCATAATGTGTCTTTAGCAAATCGTGATCTTCACGCAAATACACCCGTTCATCTACAAAATTATGAATCGTATCAATCTTTTTATCTGGTTTGATGAGATCGTATGTCTGCGCAGCTAATGAATGCGACACCGCTGTTACGCGATCCGATGATTCGATGGCGAACCGAATCACTTCTTTTAATGATGGATCATAGCCTAAAACCGTAATATCCGTTCCATGAAGCGTCGTAACGACTTTCACAGAGTGTCCAGTCATTTGTTTGGCTAGAAACGCACAGACAGCGTGCGGGACTGCATAATGCGCGTGAATAATATCAAGCTTTTCTCGTTTTGCGACTTCTGCCAATTTACTTGCCAGCGCAAGGTCATAAGGCGGATATTGAAATACTGCATATTGATTCACATCCACCTCATGAAAATAAATATTCGGATATACTTTATTAAGCCTAAACGGAATGCTAGAGGTAATGAAATGAACATCGTGCCCTTTTTCAGCTAAACGTTTTCCAAGCTCCGTGGCTATAATGCCTGAGCCGCCGACACTTGGATAACAAGTAATTCCGACCTTCAGTTTTTTCATAATTACCCCCCAAGTAAGTCATCGTCCAACAAAAGTGGTTTCTTTGTGATAAACCCTTCTGCATAAGCTTTGTTGACTTCTCTTCCATACATAGACTCTCTCATTTTGACAAAATCAATATAACCGTTCACAAGAGGTGTCTCTACTGAGTTTGCCGATTTAACAAATTGGCTTTTATACGCATGCAGGCTATCAATTTTTTGGTGCATTTCCTCAGAAATATCGATCACAAAATCTGGACGATGGTGCCCATTAATCATGTAATAATACATTTGGCTTATTTTATGCGCTGGCTGCTTGTATGAATCTTCAAATTTATGTATACCTGCAGAAAAAGCGGCCTCTTCTACAAGTGAGCCCGCATGGCCATGATCTGGATGCCGATCTTGGTGGTACGGAGCGAAAATCAGTTTCGGTTTGTAAGTTCGAATCACGCCCGCAATTTCCTTCATCGCTTCGTCGTTTAGATAAAGCCCTCTATCTGGCAGTGTAAGCTGGATTCTCGCTCTGACACCTAAAATAGCGGCGGCGGCTTTTGCTTCTTCTTTGCGGCTCTCTACTGTTCCATTTGAAGATAATTCGGCCTGGGTCAAGTCGCAAATCCCGACGCGCGCCCCTTTTTTTACGTATTTTGCAATCGTTCCGCCCATTCCGATCTCTACGTCATCGCTATGGGCACCGAATGCAAGGATATCAAGTCGTTTCATTTGTTCCTCCGTTTTTTGCTACATCTCGAAAATCAAACGTACCTTTATTTAAATTCCTGACTAAAATTTCAGCAGTTCCCATATTGGTGGCTAATGGAATGGTATACACATCGCAAAGCCGGATGAGTGCAGATACATCCGGTTCATGCGGCTGCGCAGTTAGCGGGTCTCTAAAAAAGAGCACAAGATCCATTGCATTATCAGCAATTAAAGCACCGATCTGCTGATCTCCCCCAAGTGGTCCTGATTGGAAACGATGAATGGGAAGCCCCGTCGCTTCTTTCACTCTCAAACCTGTTGTCCCTGTTGCGTAAAGTGTATGATCTGCCAAAATATCACGGTACGCAGTGGTAAACTGAATCATGTCACTTTTTTTCTTATCATGAGCGATTAAAGCAATGTTCATCAGGAATCCACTCCTTATTAGTCGATGATATTTTCTAAACCATAAACGAGCTGATCAATGTGCATGACCTGCTCTACTGAAAGCTTCACGCCTGACATAAAGGATGCACGGTTATAAGAATCATGACGAATGGTGAGCGTCTGTCCGTCCATTCCAAACAGCACTTCTTGATGTGCAATCATGCCAGGAAGTCTCACGCTGTGCAGACGGATACCATCATAATCTGCTCCTCGTGCACCTTCGATTAATTCTTTCTCTTCTGGATGTCCCTGTTTCTTGCTTTCTCTTACTTCTGCAATCATTTCAGCCGTTTTTAAGCCCGTACCGCTTGGGGCATCTAATTTTTTATCATGGTGAAGCTCAATGATTTCAACGTCAGGAAAATAATTCGCTGCCATTTTGGCAAATTTCATCATTAAGACCGCACCCACAGCAAAGTTTGGTGCAATAATACAGCCTATGCCCTTTTCTTCTGTTAATTGCTGAAGCTCTTTTAGGTCATCTTCTGAAAATCCAGTTGTTCCGACGACTGGACGCACGCCATGTTCAAGTGCTTTTTTTGTATGTACTTTCCCGATTTCTGGTGTTGTTAAATCAATTAATACATCTGGTGCTGTTTCTGAAAGACACACATCAATATCCGTATAAATTGGCGCATGAGATGTCGTATGAATCACATCAGATAATTTTTTTCCTTCATGCGCGTGATCAAGTGCTGCCACCAGCTCAAAATGGCCTGTTTCTTCCGCCAGCTTCACAGCCTCTATCCCCATTCTTCCTCTTGCTCCAGCGATTACTACTTTGATGGTTTCGTTCGTCATCGTCTCTACTTCCCTTCTTTTTTCGTCCAGCGGTCTTTATCTCTTGTGTTGAATTTATGCATCACACGATCATGTGCTTCTTCTAGTGAAATATCAAGTGAATTAGCAAGGCATGTTAACACAAACAAAACATCGCCAATTTCTTCTTCCATGCTTTTTTCTGTTTCCGTTGTTTTTTTCGGCTTTTCTCCATAGTAATGGTTAACCTCTCTTGCCAGCTCCCCTAATTCTTCTGTCAGGCGGGCCATCATGGCAAGCGGGCTGAAATAGCCTTCTTTAAATTGCCCTATGTAATCATCTACTTCTTGCTGTACGTGACGCAGCGTTTTTTCTTTTGTCATGATGCTCATCCTCCTATCCATCTCTTACATGTTAGCGAAATCATAAATATTTGACAAATGTTTAAGACTCAGTTTGCTTGTTTCTCTCCCATACCATATAATATTATCGCTGTCTAAGCAAAAAAAGGAGTGGTCTCTTGCTAAAAGAAATTCGTCTTAAAAATATCGTATTTATTTTAATAGGATCTGCGATTTTTTCTTTCGGTCTTGTTCATTTTAATATGCAGAACAATTTGGCGGAAGGCGGATTTACAGGTATTACACTGCTTTTATATTTTCTATTTCACATTGACCCATCTATTTCAAACCTTGTCTTAAACATTCCGATCTTTTTTATAGGCTGGAAAATGCTCGGCAGAACGATGTTTACTTATACAATTGTAGGAACAGTGAGTCTTTCTGTCTTTCTTGCCATCTTCCAGCGCTTTCAAATACATATGCCTCTCCAGCACGATTTAGCCTTAGCCGCCCTCTTTGCAGGTGTATTTATCGGAACAGGCCTCGGAATCATCTTTAAATTCGGCGGTACAACAGGCGGTGTGGACATCATTGCAAGACTGATTAACAAGCATTATCAGGTGGCAATGGGACGAACAATGTTCATCTTCGACGCATGCGTCATTACCATCTCTCTGACCTACTTAAATTATAAAGAAGCGATGTATACACTTGTCGCAGTGTTTGTGGCTGCGAAGGTCATTGACTTCATGCAAGAAGGCGCTTACGCTGCCAAAGGCGCCATGATTATCTCTGAAAAAGACGACATCATTCAAAAGAAAATCACAGATGAAATGGAGCGCGGTGTCACCATCTTAAAAGGGGTCGGTTCCTATACGAAACAGGAGCGCAACGTTCTTTATTGCGTCGTTCCGAAAAACGAGCTTGTCCACCTTAAAAGCGTCGTGACCTCAGTCGATCCTCATGCGTTTGTATCTGTCAGTGACGTGCATGATGTACTCGGTGAAGGCTTTACATTAGATGAACACAAAAAGCCGCTCAATCCACATTAAAAAAGAAGCACCAGTTTTGGGCTTCTTTTTTTATGATTTAGGATAATCAGCCTGACGTTTTTGCTTCTTTTCTTTTTCTGCACGATATTTCCGAAATCCAACATACGTTAACGTTAATAAAATGATACTCCCGGTTGTTAAGATGACCCATAAAAGCGATGGATCCGCTTCATCTTCATCGACGTGAGCAAATACACTCGATAAATCCTCTTCCAGCTTCGTGAGACGTTCAAGCTTTGTCCCACTTGATGCTTTTAAAAATTCACCTTGCTCAATCACTTCCATGTGCTGCTTAATCGTCTGCAGCTTTTCAGGCGAAATATCAATGGTTAAACTTGGATAGATCATATCGTATAAAGAAACCAGCTCATTCCAAGTTTCATAAAATGTCGTCGATTCTGGATCTTTTACTTCTTTTTTCAAAGTAGGAAAAGAGCCCATAATAGGCTTCTCCAGCGAACCCCAAAGAGGCTCAGAATCCGACTGGATCGCATCAAGCAGCATTCTAAATTGAGAGGCATAACGAAGCTTTTCGCGCTCATTCAATTCTTCCTGCGGCAGCCCTTTTATCATATCTTGATAGCCAAGTGTAATTTGCCGAATCTGCGTATTCGTCAAAGTTCCACGCCAATTCTCAGCTTTAAATGTCTTTTCAACATACAATGCGACTTGTAAAGCCTCATCATATTTAGCTTGTCTCGTTAATTGAAAGATGGAATCTGATAGTTCCGTTAATTCTTGCAGCGTGTTAGCAGCTGTTTCCTCACCTTTGACAACTGCTGGCTGTAATACGAGAAAAAATAATAGAATCATCGCGATTGGCTTTCGTTTCATGCAAGTCCCTCCTAGCCCTTCTCCTTACAGCGTATGAAGAAAAGGACAAGGTTAGACCAACATTGTTAAGGGAGTTCCAGCTTAACCGATTTTTTCGATAGAACGAGATAATACGAAACAAGAAGAACCGCAATACTTAGCCAAAACGTCACGTAGCCGATCTCGTTTGAGTAAGCAGACAGCATAGAATAACGGGGCATCATACCAAATACATAATCAATTACATCATTATGTAAGATCCAAATGCCTGCTACCACGAGATGACGCATTTGAAAACGATAATATGGCGCAAACAATACAGCCTGAACCGCCATCGCAAAGTGAGACCCAATCAGCATGTATCCTTCCCACGGAAAATCATCAACAGATAAAAGCACAAAGATATTCATTCCTACCGCCCATAACCCATATTTAATCAAGGTCACAAGAGCAAGTGCTTCAAAATAAGGAGCATTTCGTTTCATCAAAAACGCAAGTAATACAAATAAAAAGAAAAAGCTGGCCGTTGGACTGTCTGGTACAAAAGCTAAAAAGACAGCCGGTGTCTCTACGAGCTGCGGAATATACCAATAGTAGCCGTACACAGTGCCAAGGAAATTGATCATAAGCACCAGCACAAGCATGTAGCGCGTCGCTAGCAAATATTGAATCCATCTCATATGTCTCTTCACTCACGATCTGTTAAAATCAGAAAAAAGCTGACAGCGCCAGCTTTTTCTCTTTTGAGTATATCCTTGTACTTGCATTTAAACAACTGAATTATTTTGATTTGACCTCAGATAAATATTTAGAGAGCTTCTCAAGTTCTTCATCACTGCCTTTAAAGACACCCTTCGGCATGTTGCCTTTTCCTTCTACAGCGATTTTAGCGATCTCCTCAGGCGAAAGACCGTTGTCAACGAGTGACGGTCCGGCTGCTCCGCCCTGCATGTTATCCCCGTGGCAGGAGATACATGTCTGCTCTTGATAAATTTTATACTCTTCAGCTGAAGTATCAATCTCTGCTTCTTTCTTAATCTCACCTTGTTTTGCCGCTGCTTCCCAATCATGAGTTGCAACAGACTCCCACGTTAAATATGTTGCTGCGCCGACTGCAAGAATCATCATCCCGACTGCAATTGGTCTTCTATACGGTCTGCGTTCTGGACCTGAATCAAGAAATGGTGCGAGCAAAAGTGCACCAAACGCAATTCCAGGCATAATCATCGCGCCGACGACAGTGAAGTTTCCTGCAGCAAATTCATATTTTAATAACTGGTACAAAAATAGGAAATACCAGTCTGGCAGCGGAATATAGCCAGTATCTGTTGGATCAGCCATCCGCTCAAGCGGAGGCGCATGAACAACAGTTAGGACAAGAAATCCAATTAAAAAAACGGCACCTACAAGCCATTCCTTTAAAAGAAAGTTCGGCCAAAAGGCTTCTGTTTTTCCCGGATATTCGGAATAGTCTTTAGGTATGTTAGGTTTTCTTTCTGCCGGTATTCTGGAATCTCCGACAAACTTCATCCCTTTTCCCCTATGCAAAGTCATCCCCTCCTCATTGAACATTCATCAAACGCAGCATTTTATAGCGGTCCAGAAATTCCTTGCTTACGAATCATAATAAAGTGGGCAGCCATCAGCCCAAATAATGCCGCTGGCAAGAAAAAGACATGGATAGCGAAAAATCTCGTCAGCGTTTGTGCCCCTACAATGTCAGGATGACCTGCAAGCAGCGTTTTGATCTCTTTACCAATGAAAGGTGTTGCTTCTGCTATTTGAAGACCAACCTTCGTCGCAAACAGCGCCTTCATATCCCATGGTAAAAGATAACCTGTAAAACCAAGTCCAAGCATCACAAAGAAAATGAGCACACCAACAATCCAGTTCAGCTCTCTAGGCTTTTTATACGCCCCTTGGAAAAAGACCCTTAGCGTATGTAAAAACATCATCACAATGACTAAACTCGCACCCCAGTGGTGCATCCCTCTGACAATCTGGCCAAATGCCACTTCATTTTGCAAATAATAAACAGATTCCCAGGCATTTTTAATATCCGGCACGTAATACATCGTTAAAAACATGCCCGAAAGGACTTGAATGACTGTCACAAAAAACGTTAAACCGCCAAAACAATACACAAAAGCGGAGAAATGATGTGCTGGGTTGACGTGCTCTGGCACCTCGTGATCCGCAATATCTCTCCATATTGGTGTAATGTCCAGCCGCTCATCTACCCAATCGTAAATCTTGTTAAGCATCGTTACCCTTCCCCTTTCGGCACAGCTTTTCCAAGATAGAGGTATCCGTCCTTCACTTGCTGCTTATAATGGTCAAGCGGTGCAAGCGGTGGAGTTCCGGGTACGTTTGTACCATCCTTGTCGTACAGCCCATAATGGCACGGGCAGAAAAATTTGTTTGGATTTTTCGGATCACTGTTCCAGTTCACTGTACATCCCAAATGTTTACAGATCGGCGATAAAGCGACAATTTCATCCCCTTCTTTGTACACCCATGCTGACCTAGATTCCTTTGACTCGTACCATGCATCTACTTGATCAATTTTAAAGTCAAAGCGCTTCGGTTCCTTTGTCAGTTCATCAACACTGACAACTTGAACCATATCCTGATCCTCTGTTCCTTTTAGCACAGGGTCAAGCGCAAAGCGAACCATAGGCATGAGCATTCCAGCGGCCATAAATCCCCCCACGCCGGTCAACGTGTAATTCAAAAATTGACGCCTGGACACTCCATGTCTCTTCTCGCTCATTTTTTTCTCCCCCCCTCAGGTCGTCAGCTACTTTATAACTGAATTAGAAAAAATTTCATAAAACTAGGACACCCTCATAATATATCAATCTATTCACAAGGTCAACATCCTAAAAAGCTATGTACAATGCAAATGTAAGGGTTTTTATGAAGGGTTCCATTTTTGTAACAAAAAGTTCAAAATTTGTTCTACACTGTCTTGAATGACTTTTTGCTTTAATTCAGCCTTCAAATGCTCCAGCGGAACCGGCTTGAGCAAAAATAGCGATTCACTGATCTCAGTATGCTCTTTCCACTGGTGATCAGATGTGATCAATACGACATGCTGAAAATGATCCTTGAGCGACTGCTTCATGATGAGTATATCTTCTTGTTTCCGGTCACTCACTTCCAAATATGTATGTGGCGGAAAAAGAAAAACCCGCCCTTTTAACTGTCTTTCAAGTTCATCTGCTACTAGAATAGTAAACTCTCCTAAAGACACGGTTTGTTTCATTTGACCCGCATCAATCCCAACTAATGGAATGATAGCGGTATCAATGTAAGCTTTAGATTGCAAAAATCGATCCGCGTCCTCTGCTTGAAACTTCATCAATTTCCCCTCTTTCATGACATAAGCCCTGCCTGTATAGGGCAAGGCTTATTCGTTCAGTTTATGACAATAGGCTTAATTCTTTTGCCAGCTTATTAAATGTTTCTTGATCATGACGGTCAAGTGCTTCATCTATCTCTTTCATGAGCCGTTCTTTTTGGAAAGTTGCGATTGAGTGCTCAAGCACTTTCTCAGCAAGATCCTTATCTTTTTCGTTCTCATAAAGATCCTTTGGAATATGAGGATTTGTTTCAAGAACAGCTGCATATTCCGGCGAACGATAAGCAGAACGGAAATTCAATTGAATAAACAAATCCTGCTGTTTATTCAAACGAATATCATGAAAAGACTTTTCAGCATCTGTCGTCATGATGTTTTCTTTATAAAATCTAAAGGGAACTTCATCCACACAGTGTGTTGACATGATGATTCCCCTTGGGCAAAATTCTGCTTGCTCTACAAAATGAACCTTTTCCATCAAAGAGTCGTGACTCATTAAATAATTTAATATCCAAACACACTCTCTTCGCTTTAGCTGATAATGGTTTAAGAACCACCGGATAAATTCCTTTTTTTCATTGACAGAAACAGGGGTCTGCATGTTATTCCCTCCTCTATCGTAAATTAAATTGCTATACATGAATTATTCAACAAACCAGTTCTTCATTCCTGCAAACTATAAGGAAATTTCGTCTTCAATTCTTAAAATCGTTTCTTCAATTTCTTCATTCGTGCCATCTTTCTCTAGAACTTTGCGTAATAACGGCAATGCTTCTTTTTGTCTGCCCTCTTCTAAAAGGAACGAAGCGTATTCATATAAAAAGTCACGCTCCTCATCAAAATCAGGCAGGGCAAGCTTGAAATACTCGGCAGCTTCTTTGTATTCTTCTCGCCCGACAGAAGCAGATGCAGCATACCAATTCCATTTTGGATCATCTTCCCCAAAGCTTTTAACCTCTTTAATAACATCCAGAATTTCATCAAACAGCTCTTCATTTAAATAGATCGCCAGCAATGTTTGAACTGCTTCAATATAACCCGGATCGAGAGCAAGTGCTTCTTGAAGAAGTTTTTTCGCATCTTCTGAATCCCCATTTTTCAAATCAATCTTGGCACCATATAAATATAATTCTTTGTTATACTCATCAACTTTAATACCCTCTTTTACTACTTCTAAAGCCTCGTGATATAGTCCTTCTTCCTCATAACTTTTCGCTAAAGGCATATAAAGTGACGAATAGGACGGATCAATATCTTTCAGTTCTGTAAGCTGCTGAATGGCTGTTTTCGTTCTGCCAGCCCTCATTGCTGTAAATCCGTAGCCAAAAAGAGTATTCGGGTCTGCTTGATCTTTTACTGCCTTTTCGTACCATTCAAGTGCATCCTCAAATTCTCCAGCTGTGCTGAGCGATTCAGCGAGCCGCTGATACACATTGACACCGCCAACCTCATGCTGTTGATCTGCCACTTTGTAGAAATAATCGGCCGCTTTTTTTGAAAGGCCTTGAGAAAAATACAACTCACCTAATGCAAAATCGATGATGGCTTCATTCGGAAGTAGTTCTTTCGCTTTTAAAAGCTTTTGTTCACTGACTTCAAATAGTCCTTGCATTTGATACAAATCTGCCATTAACAATAAACTCTCTGGGTACGCATCATCATCTTCAGGAATCGTTTCTAATACTGCAATCGCCTTCTCTTCTTCATCAGAGTCAATCAACAGCTCTGCATAAAAACACGTTAAACCTGTTTCCTCTGGATATAAATCATGTAAATCACTGATGAGATTCCGTGCTTTATCGATATCTCCCCAATCATAATATAATTGAGCCGCTTGCGCCTTTTCTTCATCATGCAAATGCTTCTCTGCTTGAGCAAGTGTTTGGAGTCCTTTTTCAGTCTCACCCGCCTCAACTAATTTTATGGCTTCTTGTAATGAACTATTCAAATCAAACCGTTCCTTTCTGTTTCCAAAAACCTAAACTATTGTTACTTCATATCATAATCGACAGGTACACATCCAGCAAATATGTTGCTCTTTTAAAATGAACCCATTTTTGTGATTTAAAGACTGTTTTTCATTTCATCCTATACGAAACTGATGATTTGTAAACTGCAGACACTATTTTTATCGGACAAAATGTTTTTTTTCAAGGTTTCACCTTGAGACAAGCTATGCTATATTTCTGACAAATATGCAAAAGGAAAGAAAAAGCCTGAGGACCTCCTCAGACTGTTTTCGTTAAATATTCAATGTGTTCAAAGAAATTCGGGTATGAGACACGAACAGCATCTGTATCTTCAATCTCAATTGCTTGCTTTGTCACACATGCGGCAATTCCCAGCATCATACCGATACGGTGATCTCCGTAGCTTGAGACGATTGCGCCGCCTTGAAGCGTAGTTTTACCATGAATCTTCATACCATCATCTGTTGCTTCAATATCAGCACCGAGTTTTTTAAGTTCTGATACGACTGTATCAATTCGATTGGTTTCTTTAACTTTTAACTCAGCAGCATCTTTAATGATCGTTGTTCCTTCTGCTTGGGTCGCAAGAAGCGCAATAATCGGAATTTCATCGATGAGTCTTGAAATCATGTCACCAGAAATTTCAATCCCTTTTAATGATGAAGTAGAAATCGTTAAATCACCATACGGTTCTCCGCCTTTGGCATCTACTTCATTGATCTCAAGGTTTGCACCCATAAGTTTCAGCACATCAATAATACCTGTTCTTGTTTTGTTTAGCCCGACATTTTTTAAGACAATCCGGCTGTTAGGAACGATTGATCCAGCTACAAGGAAAAATGCAGCTGAAGAGATGTCTCCAGGAACAAATATATCGGTTGCTGTTAATGTCTGGCCGCCTTCAATGGAAACACTTTGTTCATCTTCATCTAGTTTTACACCAAACATAGAGAGCATTCTTTCTGTATGATCTCTTGATTTATGTGGTTCAGTTAATGTTGTTGTACCCTCTGCTTGCAGCCCAGCTAAAAGGACAGCCGACTTAATTTGTGCACTTGCCACCGGAGACTCATAAGTTATGCCTTTTAAATGACCGCCACGAATAGACAGTGGTGTATACTCGCCATTTGCTCTGCCGTCTATTTTGGCTCCTAGTTGTTTCAGCGGACCCGTCACACGTTTCATTGGTCTTTTGGCAATACTCTCATCACCAATTAGTGTACTGTGAAACTCACAACCAGCTAATATTCCCATCATTAATCGAATGGTTGTACCAGAATTGCCAACATCAAGAATGTCAGACGGCTCCTTGAGCTCTTTCAGTCCTTTACCATGAATGACAACATCTGTCCCTTTTTGTTCAATTTCAACGCCCATCTTTCTAAAGCAATCAATCGTACTTAAACAGTCAGCTCCAGGAAGAAAGTTTTTCACTACTGTGGTCCCTTCAGCAATTGCACCAAACATCACTGATCTATGTGAAATAGATTTATCACCTGGGATATGAATTTCTCCATTCATAGGAGCATTTTTATGAATTTCCATGTTTGTCACCTCAGTCAGCATAAAATGTATCGTAATTCGCTCTATTTTTTATACAGATTTCTGCACGCTTGCGGTCGTCGTCTGTTTGAAAACTAATGCGTAAAATCCCATTAATGTCTTCCCGCGTCTCAATAATACGGATATTTGTAATACTAATGTTTTCACTTGCTAGATGCCCTGTAATCTCCGATATGACCCCAGGGTGATCCGGAACATCGACATACAGATCATAAAAAGCAGGAATGGCACCTTTTTTCCTTAGAGGCAGTCCATCACGATATTCCTTTGCATCTTGAAAATAAGAGAACAATCCTTCAGCATCTTCTTGCTCTACGAAGGTTTCAATGCGGTTAATCTCTTTTTTCCATTCATGAAAACGGTCTAAAATCTTGTGTTTATTGTGCAGCAGGATATCCCGCCACATTGCAGGATTGCTTGAAGCAATTCGTGTGATATCACGAAAGCCTCCAGCAGCAAACCGTTTAACAAGTGGGAATTGTTCTTCAAAATGATGTGCTTGATGCACAAGGCTGGCTGCAACAATATGAGGAAAATGGCTAATTACACTTGTCACAGCATCATGTTCTTCTGGTGTCATCTCGATGAAATGAGCATTTGTCCCCTTTAGCAAATCCATCAACCGATCAACAGCTTGGCGGTTTGTTTCCTTTGCAGGCGTTAAAATGTAGAACGCATTTTCAAATAAAAAGTCTTTTGCTGCAATAACACCTGACTTATGAGAGCCTGCCATTGGATGTCCACCAATAAATTGGTACTGCTCAGGCAGCGCTTTTTCAGCAAAATGGACGACCTTTTGCTTTGTGCTGCCGACATCAGTGATTGTGAGCTCTCTTTCAATTCCAGAGTCTGCAATATCACTAAGCATCTTTACTGTTTGCTGGACAGGTGTTGCCAAAATAATGGTCGAAGATTCTTCTAAACCAGCCAGAAACGAATCAGCTGTTGCATCAATAATTCCCAGCTTTGTTGCAGCAACCATTTGCTCTTTGGAAACATCAAATCCTACAATTTTTTTATGAGGATACTCTTTTTTAATCGAGAGTGCAATGGATCCCCCAATTAAACCGAGTCCAGCGATTAATATTGTTTCGTTTGCATCATTCATATTCATCACCTGATTTTTCGCGAAAATTAAACAACTTATTTCAACAGCTTATATGTATTGAGGTTGGTACAATGAAAGCCATATCCTGCCTTAGGATATGACTTTATGGTTATGCTACGCACGAATGCCTTGCAGTAAATCGGCAAGTGTACTTAGAATGTCTTCATTTTGCTCTTTTGTTCCGACGGTAATACGTAAAGAAGTCGGAAAACCAAGTGCTTTCCCGGAACGAACAATGTAACCTTTTTTCAATAATGCATTGAACAATTCATCTGCATCTCTTTTAAAATCAATCAGCACAAAGTTTGTTTGAGATGGATAGATATATAGTCCAAAACGGTCTGCAAAATCTTGATATTGCTTAAGACCTGCTTCGTTTTTCTGTCTGCATGATTGTATGAAATCTTGATCTTTGATCGCTGCACGAGCAGCTGCCTGAGCGATACGGCTGGTATTAAAAGGCTCTCTCGCTGGTTCAATGGCAGTAATCAGCTCTTCTGATGCAATTCCGTAGCCTACTCGAAGCGCTGCAAGTCCATATGCTTTAGAAAACGTTCGAAGTACAATGACATTTTGATAATTGTGTAATAAAGATAAACTGTTTGGAAAATCTTCCGCACGAACGTATTCAAAATACGCTTCATCTAGAACAACAAGCACGTGAGCTGGCACTTCGTCTAAAAACGCCACAATCTCAGATTCTGACAAATGATTTCCTGTCGGGTTATTTGGATTACATACCCAGACAACCTTCGTGTTTTCATCGATCGCATCCAGCATGCCCTTCAGATCGTGAGCTCCTCCTTCTAAAAGAGGCACTTCTCGAATTTCAGCATGTTCAATCACTGCATTGTGACGGTATTGCGGAAAAGATGGAGATGGGATGACGGTATTTGTATGTTGGTCAAGGAAAGCTCTCGCAATAATTTGCACAAGTTCATCTGAGCCGTTCCCGAAAATTAATTGTTTTTCACTTACTTGAAGAAACTCAGCAAGCTCCGTTCTTAAACTTGCGCTGTACCCATCAGGATAAATCGCTAAATGTTCGAGCTCAGCTTGTATTGCCTCTCTTGCATGTACAGAACATCCAAAAGGGTTTTCATTTGAAGCCAATTTCACAATTTTGTCTAATTGATATTCTTTTTTGACCTCTTCAATTGGTTTCCCAGGTTGATACGGTTTTAGCTGTTTTAATTGATCTTTGATTTGCAAAATGTTTCACCTCATTTGAATGAATAGAGGGGACTAAATGTTTTTGCATATGTTTCAAATTCTCTTAAAGCCTCTTGACGTGTATCACTTGCCAGCAATTGTTCTTGAAGCTCTTCAATTTTTTTCACAAGTGCACTTCCGACAACAACACCGTCACTCAGTTTATTCATTGAGTCTACCTGCTCTCTTGTTGAGATGCCAAAACCGACCGCAACCGGTATGTGACTCAGCTGTTTCACTTGTTGAATAAAATCTGTAATTGACGCGTCAAAGGATTGTCTGACACCTGTTACACCAAGAGATGAAACACAATACACAAAACCTTCTGCCTGCTCTACAATGTTTACTAATCGTTCCTTGCTTGTTGGTGCAACGAGTGAAATATATGAAATGTCATGTGTTTGACAGTTCTTTTGCAGCTCGCTGCTCTCTTCAAACGGCAAGTCGGGTGTTAAGAGTCCCGAAATATGATTTTTGCGCAGTAAAGCGAAAAAGTATTCTGTGTCTAATTGTAACACAGGATTATAATACGTAAATAGAATTACAGGAATTTTTACACCGTTTTTTTTCATCTTCCCTGCTAATTCTATCGCTTTTACGATATTCATGCCATGATTTAGAGCTCTTTTGGAGGCTCTTTGAA
The DNA here is from genome assembly GCF_014250435.1 of Bacillus sp. PAMC28571. Classification (NCBI taxonomy): domain Bacteria; kingdom Bacillati; phylum Bacillota; class Bacilli; order Caryophanales; family Bacillaceae; genus Bacillus; species Bacillus sp. PAMC28571. Next base: position 1,830,502 of record NZ_CP060191.1, read on the forward strand.
TGACAGGACCGTCTGCTAATGGATCGGAATAAGGAACACCGAGTTCAATCGCATGTGCACCGGCTGCTTGAAGGGAGATAGCTAAATCAATCGTGATGTCTTCTGACGGATCTCCAGCTGTGATAAATGGGATAAATAATTTTTCGCCTTGCTCTAATTGAAATCTAATCATTTTGTTTTCCCCTCACTTTCGAGCACGTTCATTAATGTATGCACATCCTTATCGCCTCTTCCTGAAAGGCAGACAAGGACGATTTCGTCTTCATTCATCGTCTTGCTTACCTCAAACGCTTTGGCTAGCGCATGTGCAGATTCAATTGCTGGCAGAATTCCTTCTTTTTCAGTCAGCAGCTTTAGTGCATCTAGTGCTTCTTGATCTGTCGCACTCACATATTGAACCCGCCCGCTCGCATGTAAATAGGCGTGTTCTGGTCCAATTCCCGGATAATCTAAACCAGCGGAAATAGAATATGGCTCAATAATTTGGCCAAATTCATCTTGAATTAAATAGGTCAAAGACCCGTGGATTACACCTTTGGTTCCTTTCGTGATGGTTGCAGCATGGAGCGGCGTATCGATTCCTTTTCCAGCTGCCTCTACACCAATGATATCTACCTCTTCATCTAAAAATGCCCGGTACATTCCAATGGCATTACTTCCGCCGCCAACACAGGCAATGACTTTATGAGGAAGTCTTCCTTCTTTTTCAAGCAGCTGCTCTTTTGCTTCATCACCAATCATGCGCTGGAACTCGCTGACGATTTGAGGATACGGATGAGGGCCTACAACGGAGCCAATCATATAAAAATGATCACTGCAGTGCTGAACCCAATAGCGGATGGCTTCGTTGGTTGCATCTTTTAGTGTACCATTTCCGCTTGTGACAGGTATGACTTCAGCGCCAAGCAGTTTCATTCGAAAGACATTGAGTGATTGTCTTTCCACATCTTCTTTTCCCATAAATACCGTGCAGGATAACCCGAACTTTGCGGCCACCGTTGCAGCAGCTACTCCGTGCTGGCCCGCGCCTGTTTCTGCGATGATGTTTGATTTCCCCATTTTTTTCGCAAGCAGGGCCTGACCAAGCGCATTGTTAATTTTATGAGCACCCGTGTGATTTAAATCTTCTCTTTTTAAATAGATTTTTGCGCCGCCGAGGTATGCTGATAATTGGTCAGCATATGTAAGCGCAGTTGGTCTGCCTGAATAGTTTCGAAGTAGTGATACATATTCTGCTTGAAAAGCAGGGTCTTCTTTTAATTCACGAAATGCCTGCTCGATTTCTGCAAGTGGCTGCATGAGCGTTTCCGGGACAAATTTCCCTCCGAATTCTCCGTATCTGCCAATCTCATTTGGATATGCGTACATCATTTAACATCCTTTCTTCGAGCGCTTCGATCTTAGCGCTGCTTTTCTTTCCGTTTTCTTCTATTCCGCTTGAAAGATCGATCGCTTCTGGACCATAGGCAAGGAGTTCTTCTACCGTTTCTGGTGTGATGCCGCCTGCAATTATGCAAGTTTTCTCCAGCCGTTTTGCATGCTTAACGTATGCAGGCACCGCCTCCCAAGCAAAAGCTGTTCCAGAGCCGCCTCTCATCCCTTTTACTTTCGCATCAATAAGGAAGCCATCGACAACAGGCGCAAATGCCGTCATTTTTTCAAGCGTGTTTGTGATATTGGATTCGTGGTGGAACACTTTCCAAACGACAGCCCCTGTTTGTTGTTTGATTTCTTTAGCGTCATCCTGCGTTTCATCTCCATGAAGCTGTACGATATCTAAAGGTATATGTTTTGTGATCTCACACACTTTTTCGATCTTTTCATTTACAAATACACCGGCAATTTTTTTCTCACACTTTGTTTGGATGAGCCATTGTTTCACTTGATCTGATTGGACTTGTCTTTTACTTGGAGTAAAAATAAATCCAATGGCATCTGCATGAGATTGCGCAATACATTCCACATCATCTTGTGATACTGCCCCGCAATATTTTACATAAGGCTTCATCCTGTTCATTCTCCAAACAATGTCTGAACGGCTTTTTCTTGTGATTGTTCTCTCATTAATGATTCTCCTACAAGAACTGCACCCGCTCCATGTTTCTTCACAAAGGCCAGATCATCAAATGTTTGAATACCGCTCTCACTCACTAGTAAAACATCTTTTGGAACAAGGGGTGCGATCTCTTTTGTTTGTTCGACTGTTGTTGTAAATGTATTTAAATTCCGGTTGTTCACTCCAATGATTTCAGGAGTGAACAACTTTAAAATATTTTCCAGTGTATCTGCTGCATGTACTTCGACAAGGACATCAAGGCCTTTCTCTTTCGCTTCAGCATAGAGCTCGTGCAGCTTTTGCGGCTCAAGTAATTCTCCAATTAATAAAATGGCATCTGCCCCTATACGTCTTGACTCTTCTACCTGTATGGAGTCAATGATGAAATCTTTTCTTAAAATTGGACGATCTACGTGTTTTTTAATGAGGGATAAGTATTCGTTTTTCCCTTGAAAGAACGGTTCATCCGTTAAAACAGATAAGCAATCAGCGTTTGATTTTTCGTAAGCTTTTGCTGTTTGTAAAGGATCAAAATTCGGTTGAATGATTCCTTTGGAAGGAGACGCTTTTTTCACCTCCGCAATGAGACCAATTGAGCGATGAGGATTCATGAGTGCTTCTTTAAATGATCGTCTTTCAAAGTGTCCATCTACTGGTAACTGCAATGTTTGAATATGTTCTTTTTTGCGGGCAATGATTTGATTAAGCATAGATCTCTTCCTCTCTCGTTTTTTGTTTTAAACGAGCCAATTGTTCTTTGGCTGCGCCGTTTTTAATCGTTTCAATCGCTTTTAATGTCCCGGCCATGAGGCTTTCTGACTTCCCTGCGACATATAAAGCGGCTCCAGCATTCAGGGCTGTAATATGAAGCGGCGCCCCTTCTGTTTGATGATTCAATATATTCTGAATCAATTTAGCACTCTCTTCCGGAGATTGGACCTGAATTTCTGATAAATATCCTTTTTGCAGCCCAAAGTCTTCTGGATTGAGTGTATATTCTGTCATGACATCTTTTTTGAGTTCAATCACATATGAATTTGCTGTAATCGTTAATTCATCCAGTCCATCTTCTCCGCAAACAAACAGCACATGTTCTGGCTCTAACGGTGCAAGGGCTTCTGCCATTAATTTTGCCTTTTCCTTTGAGTAGACACCGATGATTTGCTTTTTGGCTTGCATTGGGTGGCAAAGCGGGCCTAAGAGATTAAATACCGTCCGGAAGCCGAGCTGCTTGCGGACTGCGGCTACTTGTTTCATAGATGAATGATACAATGGTGCAAATAAAAAGCCCATGTTTTTCTCTTGTATTTGTCTTCTTGTTTCTTCTGGTGTGGATTGAATATGAATCCCAAGACACTCTAGTACATCGGCACTCCCGCTTTTAGAAGAAACTGATCGATTTCCGTGTTTGGCGATTTTGGCTCCAGCAGCGGAAGCGACAATGGCAGCGGCAGTTGATATATTAAAGGTGGAGAGTCCATCGCCTCCTGTGCCGCAAGTATCTACAACATCAAGCGCTTGTTCCATTGGTGCTGCATTTTGCCGCATGGCTTTCACAAAACCCGTCATTTCTTCAGCGGTTTCTCCTCTATGCGCTAAAATCGAGAGACTCGCAGCGACTTCAGCATCTGTTAAAAAGCCGCTCATCATATCATGCATGAGTTTATTTGCTTCATTTTCTGATAGAAAGCCTCCATTAACAAGAGCTGATAGTCGGTGATTCATCCTGCACACTCTCCTTTTCTGAGAAAATATGTTCCGCAAGCTGAATGGCTTTCAGAAGTGCTCCTGCCTTGTTACAAGTCTCTTCCCATTCATTTTCTGGGACAGAATCAGCCACAATGCCGGCGCCTGCTTGTATAGAAGCGGTATGATTTTTGACACTCATCGTACGAATCGTAATACAAGAGTCGATATTGCCGTCGAATCCAATATAAGCAATACAGCCGCCATACGTTTCCCTTGGCTCAGGCTCCATTTCATTTAATAATTGCATCGCTCTTATTTTCGGGGCACCTGTTAATGTGCCTGCTGGGAATGCGGACATGAGCGCATCAACTGGATGTGTATCCCGCTTTAGCTTTCCTGTCACAATGGAGATGATGTGCATGACATGAGAGAAGCTCACTACTTTTGTAAAGGTTGGTACGGACACACTGCCGTATTCTGCCACACGGCCTACATCATTTCTAGCAAGATCCACTAACATGTAATGCTCGGCTTTTTCCTTTTCATCTTCAAGCAGCTCTCTTGCTAGTTCAGCATCCTCTTCTCTTGTTGTTCCTCGTTTTCTTGTGCCAGCAATAGGATGAATTTCTAAATGCCCATTTTTGGCATGGATTAATCGTTCTGGCGAGCTGCCGACTAAATCACGATCTTTTAATTTCATAAAATACATATAAGGAGATGGATTCACAATCCGAAGCACGCGGTATAACTCAAATGAACTCACTGATACAGGGATATCAAATCGTTGCGAGAGTACGCCTTGAAAAATGTCACCCGCTCGAATGTATTCTTTGATTTTTTCTACGTCTTTTAAAAATTGCGCTTTTTCATAGGTTGACGTCACATGTTCAAAGGATGGCGGCTCATTCATATTCCCTGATAAAATCAGTTCTTTCATATCAACCTTTGAATGGAGCTTGTGAATCATCTGTTCAAGCTGTTTTTGATTTTCTTTGTAAGCTCGAATTTTTTCGTCTTCTGTTTCATGTCCGGCGAGCTGAGTGTATTGGATAAAATGAACATGATTTGTTTCATGATCAAAGGCAATCATCGTTTGGCAGACAAATAATGTGCAATTTTCTGCCAGCGATGCGCTGCGGTGAGGCCTGACAGAAGGTTCAATGTTTGGGATCAGATCGTAGCTTAAGTACCCAACAGCCCCGCCTGTAAATGGGATATCAATATCTGGCGTTTTGATTTGATATTGCTCTTTCATCCAATCCAGCAGTTCTTTCAGCTCTTGCTTTTGCATGACTTCCTGCCCCGCAGCGTCACGTGCAACGTATTTGTTTTGGTCATCATGTAAGGTTAAAAACGGGTGCAATCCAATGAAGGAATATCTCGACCAGCTGGAAGACTCATCTTTGCTTTCTAGCAAATACACAATATCTTGTTTGAGTTTTTCAACAATTTGAATCGGTGAGAGCGTATCGACTGTAATGGTTTCAACAATTGGGATCGTTTTGTAGGACTCACTGTCCTTTAAAAATTGGGTCAGGTTTGATTGGGAATTCATAAGCACACTCCTTAAATGGGATTAAGGAGAATGAGGGGACATATAGAGGGTTTGTATGAGTATACGAAATAAGCCTAAAAGAGGGTTGCTCTTTTAGGCAGTATGATTAAATAGAAGTATCGTATCTCTGCTCAACTCTACTCATCTCAACTACCCTAGTCTCATTCTCATCTTCTCTAAGCTTGCAATGCCGTTTACACCTGTGTGTAAACTTCGGCTGTTCATATCGTATTATAATTCCTTGTTTTTTGTCAACTGTAAATCAGGGCGAAGCGTCACAGCTTCTTCCAAGTATACATGCTGTATGTCTTCCTGCTTTGTATCCGTCTGGACAGTCATTAAGACACGAATACATTGCTTTAAACCGCCATCAATGTCCAGTTCCTGCATGCAAGTAACTGGTACATATGTCCATCCTTCAAACTGACGAAGTGCTTTTGCCGGAAAAACGGAGTGAATATCTTGTGTAGCTGAAATCAAGATCTGCACGACACGTTCTGGATCTACTTGGTTTCTTGAAATGATCGCTTCTAACAGCTGTTTCGTTTTGTTTAACACTTCTGTTTCTGTATCTTCTATTACAGTTGTAGCCCCACGTATCCCGCGAAACATCATAGACATCCCTCCTCCCGTTTCCATTCTTCGAGCCAGTAGTGCAGCTCATCTTTTGTGAAAGACTGCAAGGTGACGTCTCCAACCTGTTTTAATAAAACAAATTGAACACTGCCGCCCCTTGCCTTTTTATCTCCAATCATCCGGTCAACAAAAGTTTTTGTGGAAATATCTTGTGTGACTTGTACAGGGAACCCTAGCTCTTTCATCCACTCTTTTAGTTCCAAACGATTAAGGCTGAGCCCCAGCTGCTTTTCGCTCACATACAGCGCAAACTGCATGCCGATTGCAATGGCATCTCCATGCGTGATGGCGCCATATCCATACTCTGCTTCAATGGCATGCCCGAGTGTATGGCCTAAATTCAAAAATGCACGCACACCTTGTTCTTTTTCATCTTCTTGAACGATTGACGCTTTGACTTGAATGCCTTGATACAGCATATGTGCCAGCTCGCTTTTTGATAAATCCGTCAAAGAACGAATGGACATGAGTTCTGATAAAAATGCTTCACTTGAAATCAGTGCATGTTTGATGACTTCTGCAAAGCCTGATCTTCGTTCAATTTGAGATAGTGTCTCAAGCATACTAGTATCATAGATCACAGCTTTCGGCTGATGAAACGCACCGATTAAATTTTTACCGAGCGGATGGTTGATCCCTGTTTTCCCGCCAACTGCACTATCATGTGCCAGCAGTGTCGTCGGCACTTGGATAAAATCAATGCCTCTCATATAAGTGGCAGCAGCAAAGCCAGCCAAATCTCCAATTACGCCGCCTCCCAGCGCAATGATGCAGGAGGAACGATCAAGCTGAAATTGAATGGCTTTCGTATGAATATGCTCAAATTCGGCAAAGGATTTTGACTGCTCTCCGCTTGGCACAACCACTTTGTTCACAGGCCACTTCTGCTGAAGTAAGCGAACCATCTCATCACCATAAATGGCATCAACAGCTGCATCTGTGACGATTAAGAGCTTCGTATAGGAATGCCCAGTGGAAGTTATCAAGTCGACGATATTGCGTTTAATCCCATCACCGATAAATACAGGATAAGTGGCTGAAGACGTCTTAACTTCCAGTGTTTTCATTAAAATTCCCTCTGAAGCTGGCGCATTTTCTCAACATTTTCTTTAATGCGGTCGATTTGGTCAAGGCCAAACTGCTCTACTACTGCATTGGCAATTTCCCATGCAACGACTGCTTCTGCAACAACACTTGCAGCAGGAACAGCACAGCTGTCAGATCGTTCAATACTTGCAGAGAAAGGTTCTTTTGTTTCAATGTCAACGCTTTGAAGCGGCTTATAAAGCGTTGGGATTGGTTTCATAACTCCTCTTACGACAATTGGCATACCCGTTGACATTCCGCCTTCAAGACCACCTAGGCGATTTGTTTTTCTCGTATAGCCCTTTTCTTCATCCCAGATAATTTCATCATGGACCTCACTGCCATTTTTAGAGGCTGCCTCGAAGCCAATACCGAATTCAACCCCTTTAAAAGCGTTGATACTAAGTACAGCGCCAGCAAGCTTGCTGTCCAATTTACGGTCGTAATGAACATAGCTGCCAACCCCAACCGGCATCCCTTCAACGATGACTTCAACAATTCCGCCAATTGAATCGCCGTTTTTCTTCGCTTCATCAATTGCATCCATCATTTTCTGACCCGCTTCACTGTCATAGCAGCGAACAGGTGATTCTTCTGTTACCTTCTGCAAATCTTCAATAGACTCATATGCTGTATGAGCTGCTTTCACTCCGCCAATTTCAAGAACGTGGCCAGCTACTTTAATCCCTAGATGCGCCAAGATTTGTTTGGCAACTGCGCCTGCTGCTACTCGAACAGTTGTCTCGCGGGCTGATGAGCGCTCTAATACGTTTCTCATATCACGGTGTCCATATTTGATCGCCCCATTTAAATCCGCATGTCCTGGTCTTGGACGGGAGATTTGACGCTTCATTTCACTTTCTTCTTCTTCCGTGATCGGCTCTGCCCCCATCACCTTTGTCCAATGCTTCCAGTCGTTGTTTTCAACAACAAGTGCGATTGGGGAACCTAATGTTCTCCCGTGGCGAACACCACTTAACACTTTCGCCTGGTCTTTTTCAATCTGCATTCTTCTTCCGCGGCCATGACCTTTTTGTCTTCTAGCCAATTCATAATTGATGTCATCCTGCTCTATGTAAAGTCCCGCTGGAACTCCTTCAATAATTGTGGTCAGTTGTGGACCATGTGATTCACCTGCTGTTAAGTACCTCATGACTCAATCTCCCTTCATCGCATTAACGCTTTTAAGTAAAAATATAATAACACACTTGCTACTAAAAAGTCAGCTACATACCCTTCTTTTGATAAAAGAAAGTATCAGCAGATGTCAGTCCAAACTTTTCTGGGTGAAAAATTTGCTCTGTAGAACCAACAAATAATACGCCATTTTGTTTTAAACTGCTGCTCATTTTTAAGTAAATTTCTTCTTTTGCCTCTTCAGTAAAGTAAATCAGTACATTTCGGCAGACGATGAGGTCAAGCTGTTTTTCATATGGATCTGCTAAAAGGTTGTGCTTCTTAAATTGAATATGCTTTCGAACCTCATCCTTCACAGTGTAAAATGAAGAATCTTCTTTTGTGAAATATTTTTGCTTGATATGATCTGGCACCTCTTGCAGAGAGCGTTCATGATATCTGCCTTTTTGAGCTGACTGCAGAACTTTATCATCAATATCAGTTGCAATAATTTGGAAGTCTTTCACAAGAGGATGGCTTGACAGCAGCATGGAAAGTGTATATGGCTCCTCTCCTGTCGAACATGCTGCACTCCAAATCTTTAAGGTGCCGCCATTTTTCGAGAGCAGCGGCAGGATTTTTTGATCAAGTACTTCCCAGCGCTGATAGTTTCGGTAAAATTCTGACACATTTATCGTCATGCGGTCCATCGTCTCATCTAATAATGCTCTGTCCTTTTCAAGCGCGGCCGCGAATGCTTCAAAATCTTTATATCCTTTTTTATCATAAAGTGAGGTTAATCTTCGTTTCATTTGTGCTTCTTTATATAAATTTAGATCAACCCCGGTTAGTTTTTTCCATTTTCCAACAAATACTTGATATGAATCCATCAATGTCCTCTCCTGTCTCATCTATCTTTGTCCTAGTATAGCTGTTTTTATCGAAAATTTGTATCTTCTCATGAGAAATTTCGTGTAGAAAGTTCAATATAAAAAAAGCCAAAGTGCTCATTAGATGAACACCTTGGCTTGAAACTTAATAAATCCAGCTTGAGATGGTTTGATCCCAGCTTGTGAGTTCTTCTTGTTTGAAGAATAAGTTAATTTCTCTTTCAGCACTTTCTGGTGAGTCTGACCCATGGATAATGTTTTTCCCAACAGTCAATCCATAGTCTCCTCTTATTGTGCCTGGAAGCGCTTCCTTTGGATTTGTTTTGCCGATAATCTGTCTTGTTACGTCTACTACCTGTTCACCTTGCCATACCATTGCAAATACAGGTCCTGACGTAATAAAGTCAACCAATTCCCCGAAAAACGGTTTTTCTTTATGCTCTCCGTAATGGGTTTCTGCTACTTCCTTTGGTATACTCATTAGTTTTGCACCAACAAGCTGAAGCCCCTTTTTTTCGAATCTTGACACAATGTCACCGATTAATTGTCTTTCCACACCATCAGGTTTGACCATAAGAAATGTTTTGTCCATATACGTTTTCCACCCCGTCGTTATGTATGTATAGGCTTACATTGTTACAAAGTGATCGTATCATTTTTTTTTATAATAATCAATTTTTGACAAAAAATTTCACAAAAAAACCAATCAACATCACGTTGATTAGAATTTTCGTTTCCCAATATATTTTGCAATGGAGGCGAGTGACGTTCTCGCTCGTCCTCGAGGAAGTTTGTCGAGCTGTTCAAAAGCTTTTTTCAAATACATTTCACTCACTCGAATCGAGCGGTCGATCGCATCTGTTTGTTTGAGGCTTTCAATGACAGGCTCCAGCTGCTTCTCCGTCGTTTCACTATTGATCAGCTTCAATTGACCTTCTAGCGTCGGATTTTTCAGTGCATATAAGACTGGGAGTGTGACATTCCCTTGTAAAAGGTCTCCTCCGACAGGCTTGCCCAGCTCTTCTTCAGTTGATGTGAAATCAAGGACATCATCAATGATTTGATAGGACATGCCGACATAGTATCCAAACCAATAGAGGGCTTTATGTGTTTTTTCATCTGTACCTGCTGCAATGGCGCCTAATTGACAGCTGCCTGCAATGAGCAAGGCTGTTTTTCGTTTGATTCTTCTTAAATATGTACGCAGGTTTTGATCCATATTATATTTATCTTTCACTTGCTCTATCTCACCAAGACAAAGCTCGACGACCATTTTTGACAAAATTTCATGTGCCATTGGGTGATTGATTTTTGTCATGTATTCAAGTGATCTCGCAAACATATAATCCCCTGTGTACATGGCAATTCTGTTATCCCATTTTGCCTTTATCGTTGGTTTGCCTCTTCTCAGCTCTGCATCATCAATAACATCATCGTGAACAAGTGATGCCATATGAATCAGCTCGAGGGCAACGGCAACATATTTAATTTTATTAATGTCATAGTCACCAAACATGCCTGAAAGGAGAACAAAAACGGGGCGGATTCGTTTTCCGCCCGCTTGCAGCAAATGAAGACCTGCTTCACTTAATAATGCATAATCAGAGCGAACTGTTTGTTCAAGCTCTTTTTCAATTATATCGATATCATGATTTAAAAAAGAGATCATTGCTTTTAATTTCATTATCTTCACCCAAATATCGTTTATTCAAAGCTTCTTTCCGATATGTGTTGCTGCTACACCGCCTGTAAATGGATGATACGAGACATCAGACAACCCGGCCTCTTCGAACAGAGCCGCCAGCTCTTTCATGCCAGGGAACGTTTTGGCTGATTCTTGAAGCCATGAATACTCCTGATAGCTTTTGGCAAACAATTTACCAAAGAGCGGCATAATGTATTTGAAATAGATGTAGTAGCCCTGTTTAAAGCCGATCATCTCAGGCTGTGAAGTCTCCAGACAGACAACCATTCCGCCAGGCTTCACTACTCTTGTCATTTCCTTGAGCACCGTTAAATAATCAGGAACGTTTCTAAGTCCAAAACCGATGGTGACATAATCAAATGAGTTGTCCTCAAAAGGGAGCTCCATCGCATTGCCATGAAGCAATTCAATTTGTTTGTAGCCCCCAGTCTTCACCTTCGTTTCTCCAACACTCAGCATGTTTTTACTGAAATCAAGGCCTTTGACCTCGCCTTTTTCTCCAACAGCATCTGCAAGCGCAATTGTCCAATCGGCTGTCCCGCAGCATACATCTAATGCTTTAGACCCTTTTTGCACATTCATAAGTTTCATTGTTTTATCGCGCCATTTTTTATGCTGTTTAAAGCTGATGACAGAGTTCATTTGATCATAGTTTTTATAAATTTTTTCAAATACACCGTGTACTCGCTGTTCTTTTGATTGCTGCATGACTTACCCTTCTTCCACTTTCTGATGGTACGCAGGCTCATTTTTCATATGATCCAAGCGATTTAATAGCTCTTTTTGAACGACCGGAGATGAAACAAGATGCTCCTTGATCGGTCGTTTGGCCTTTTCATAGCCTTCATTCTCAAAATTGTCAAAGCACGAATAGGCGTCCGTATAACGATCGTTCAAAAAAAGTTTTAAATGTTTGTCATTTTCTGCTTGTTTCATGAAGCGTTTATAAACAAGAAAACGACTTGCAATCTCATTCCAATGCGTTAATTGAAAATGCTCAGAAATCCTTTGGAAAAGCGCAGATTCAACTGTAGCTACACTTTTGTAAAAGTGCGCTGCATCTTGAATGGACCGGTCATACAGTCTAATTTTATGTTCATTGATCTCTTTGATCGCCGTAGCGAGCGTGCGGATCATATAAATATCTTTCATGTCAGAGAGAAGAGAATAATAGAGACCGCTGAAATAGTCTCCTGCCAGGATGGTCAGCTGACGATTTTTGAATTCGTCTTGCTTGATGGCTGCAGCAGTTGTGACTTCGTCATGGGTATCAAGGGCAATTTGCACAAGCATCGCCGTTAAAATATAATTTTCTTTTTTCTCTGCATCAATTTGAGCTTCTTCAAACATTGCATGAAAAAGAAGGAGCTTATCTTCATCGATGAGTGGTGCGCGTAAATGCTTCGCCAAATAAGGATGAGAAAGCTTTTTATTTAATTTTATATTTAGATTAGATAAAATTCCGTAGATGTCTTGCAAAGATATCACCCTTGTCCCAAAAATTACAGTTTCATATGTAGACCTGCACATTGTATAGAGATTTATTATACCATATCAGCTCTCACTTTTATGCTATCAAGTGCTACAAGTTCTTTATTTCTTTGCTTCGCTTTGAATTTCGCCGAAGCTTGTTTGAATGACAGCATCGCCTCTTACTTTGATCGCTGACGTATGCTCAGTAAATTGTGCAATGATCACTTCACCTTTATCGAGTTTCTCGGAATGGTGAAATCTTGTATCAGAGCCTCTTGTTAGGCCGATGACATTTACACCATTATCAATGGCTTTAATCACCACAAAATCAGATGCTTTATTTTCACTCATTTTGTTCACCTTCCATCTATTGAATTAGTCGTTTTTAATAAAGGAAAGCACTTCTGCTCTTGCGGCTGCATCATTTGCAAATGTGCCGCGGACGGCTGATGTGACTGTTTTAGCGCCTGGCTTTTTCACTCCGCGCATCGTCATACACATATGCTCTGCTTCAACGACAATCATCACGCCATGCGGATTAAGTGTTTCCACCATACTATCTGCAATGGTTGATGTAATGCGTTCCTGAAGCTGCGGGCGTTTAGCCACGGCTTCTACAGCTCTTGCCAGCTTACTAAGTCCCGTTACTTTTCCTCCGCGCGGAATATAAGCAACATGGGCTTTCCCGTAGAAAGGCACAAGGTGGTGTTCACACATTGAATGGAAAGCAATATCTTTTACAAGGACGAGTTCTTCGTGGTCTTCGCCAAAAATGGTTTTAAAATGTTCTTTTGGATCTTCATTTAATCCCGAGAACACTTCTTCATACATTTTTGCGACTCGTTTTGGGGTATCAAGAAGTCCTTCACGATCCGGATCTTCTCCGATTGCTTTTAATATATCGCGTACCGCGTGTTCAATTAATTCTTTATTTATTTCACTCATGTATTATATCCTCCAAAGGCGATTACATTTCATTCAGATTCTAGCACACTTCAGATCCTAAAAGCAAAGGAGAGCGTTCTAAACGAACCTTTTGATTCAAAAGGAAAAGCCCCTTATGAAAGGGGCTTTTCTAGACCAGTGTGAAACTGTATATGTATAACTCCTTCAACAGGATCATTACACATAACGATTATTTACCTGCCACCGCGTCTTTAAGTGCTTTACCTGGTTTGAAAGCAGGTACTTTGCTTGCAGGGATTTCGATCTCTGCACCAGTTTGTGGGTTACGTCCTTTACGAGCTGAACGCTCACGTACTTCAAAGTTACCAAAACCAATAAGTTGGATTTTGTCACCATTTTTAAGTGCATCTAAAATTGTATCAAAAACAGAATCAACTGCTTTTGTCGCGTCTTTTTTAGATAACTCGCTTGCTTCAGCAACCGCGTTAATAAGTTCTGTCTTGTTCATGCCTTTCACCTCCTCCCAAAAATATGCATTCAGTAGATTGTTATCATTTCTTCACAATTCATCTTCTTTCTATACCCTTTTTCAGAAAAAAAAGAGCGTCTAGAAAGCGTTATACATGGCTTTTCATTAGAAAACATCTCTTTGAAGGAATGTTTGTCCAACAAAGTGAAGATTTTCTGTAAGTAGATTAACACATATGAAATACCATATCAAGCATTTTAAAGGGAAGAATCCTTATTCGTCAAGGATTAAGGGCACTTTTGCGAACGAATATTCCTAATTTCAGCCTGAATCTGACTAATCTTTATACAATTGTCTTTTTATGACTCATTTTACACGCAAAAAAAAGACCCCATCAATGAGAGGTCTCACTTGCTATAAAATAATCGCGATCAAACCGCCTGATCCTTCGTTAATGATTCTTTCAAGCGTTTCCTTCAGCTTGTATCTTGCGTTTTCCGGCATGAGAGACAGCTTTGCTTGAATGCCTTCTCTGACAAGGGAGCTGAGGGAACGGCCAAATATATCTGAATTCCAGATCGAAAGCGGATCGTCTTCAAAGTCTTGCATTAAGTAGCGGACGAGCTCTTCACTTTGTTTTTCTGTTCCGATAATCGGTGCAAATTCGCTCTCTACATCTACTTTGATCATATGAATAGATGGAGCGACCGCTTTTAATCTCACGCCGAATCTTGATCCCTGCCTAATGATTTCTGGCTCATCTAAACTCATATCTGATAACGCTGGCGCTGCAATCCCGTAACCAGTCTGCTTCACCATTTTTAATGCGTCTGATACTTGATCATATTCTGTCTTAGCATGAGCAAAGTCTTGCATGAGCTCTAGAAGATGGTCTTTTCCTCTAATTTCTACACCAACCACTTCTTTTAAAATATGATCATATAGATCATCTGGCGCATACAGGTCAATCTCCGCAATCCCCTGACCCATTTCAATTCCTGCTAAACCCGCTCTTTCGATAAAATCAAATTCACTGAATTGACCAACGACACGGTCGACATCTCTTAATCTTTTAATATCCTTTACAGTTTCCTTTACTGAATCCTGATAGCTCTCTCTCAGCCAGTGATCTTCTTTTAGCACCATCACCCAGCTTGGCAGGTTCACATTCACCTCTAGAACTGGGAATTCATATAATGCTTCACGAAGAACGCTGAGTACGTCTTGCTCTCTCATACTTTCTACGCTCATGGCGAGTACTGGAATATCATACTTTTGGCTAAGTTCCTGCCGGAGCGCTTCTGTTTCAGGATGATATGGCCTCACAGAGTTAATGACCATAATAAACGGCTTTCCAACCTCTTTGAGTTCATCAATTACACGTTCTTCAGATTCAATATAATCATGTCTTGGAATTTCTCCAATGGAACCATCTGTTGTAATGACTACACCTATTGTTGAATGCTCTTGAATGACCTTGCGTGTACCAATTTCCGCTGCTTCATGAAACGGGATTGGCTCTTCATACCACGGCGTATTGATCATTCTTGGGCCATTTTCATCTTCATACCCGCGCGCACCAGGGACAGTGTATCCCACACAATCGACAAGTCTGATGTTGACATCAAGGCCGTCACTCACGTGAATTGATGCTGCTTGATTCGGTACAAATTTTGGCTCTGTGGTCATAATGGTTTTTCCTGCTGCGCTTTGCGGCAATTCATCCTGTGCTCTTGCACGATCTGCCTCATTATTGATATTCGGGAGCACCACGAGCTCCATAAACTTTTTAATAAACGTAGATTTCCCTGTACGAACAGCGCCAACGACTCCTAAATATATATCGCCTCCTGTTCGTTCAGCGATATCCTTGAAAATATCGACTTTTTCCAAGTGATCCCCTCCCGGACTTGCTATCCTCGTTTTCAAATTAAATACTCTATTCTTCAATCAAACTGTGCTTGAAAGGTGTCTGGACAATATATGTGTATGACGTTGTCCTATTTGAATATGACACCTTTTTGTTTTGAGAGTAAGTTTAGCCATAAAAAAACCTTTCTCCTCATTTATATGCAGAGGAAAAAGGTTCATTCTTGTTTATGACGTCTTTTTTTCTAAAAAGGCAGGCTCACCTTTTTTGTTGATGGTATATGGGACAGAAAACGCGGGTACAAACGGGGTTTCCTGCCAATATACATCTTGAATGTTTTCACCTGGTTTCAGCTTTTGCTTCGTATTCTTCAAAATGTGAGCAAAATCACTGCGGTAGTCCACATAGATGTCACCGTTTGATGAAATCAGTAATGGGAGGGAATTCCCTGTCACAGGACTTATCACCGCAGGCGGCGATTTTAATCCTAGTTTTTTTTCATTTAACGTATATAAATTGGCTGATACGACTTTGCCGTATGGCGGATATGTATGTTCATCTTGATACATCTTGATTCTAAGCCGTAATTCATTGATGGTCTGTGTCATTTTGACATCAAGCAGTTTCACAGTGGGTTTCTTTTCGACGTCTGTGAGGACATAAATATATTCGCCCCCGCCTTCATAAGATGTAGACGGTACATCGTGTAAATATCTTGGTGACAAGCGCTTAAAGTCGATGACATATTTCTGATAAACCGGCGTGTCTGCTTCTTTCGTTTCTATAGGCAAAAGACCATTTGTTGCTTTTTGAAATTCCTCAATCGCTGTCTGTACACTTTGCAGCTGCTCTTCGTATGGCACCCGGTTCTCAGCTTTGCGATTTTCTGGATACAGACATCCTGTTAATAAAATAAGTGCTAACAGTGTGACACTGACTTTTGCTTTGATCATCACATTCTTCCTTTTTCTTTATTCATTGACCGGTCCGCTAAAGACAACTAAAAACACAATGATACCTGATATCAGCATCAAGCTGTATGCAACGGTCGAGGCCGTTATTTTAAGAAATTTGCTTTTCAGCTTAAACCTGCTGAGATAAATGGTTACTACGGCTAAAAACATGAGCCCCATTGAACCAAGCGCAAACCACATCTTGATTAAAGCAAAACTCATCGTGCCTGTCCCCCTTCAAAACGAACGAATTGTAAGCGTTTATATTTCATTTTAAACCAAAAATAAGGTAAATATCAATCATTTTTCCAATCATTCAGAAAAAAGCGCATAAAAAAACTGAAGCAAAGAGGGGGACTCTGCTTCAGTCATTGGATCGACTATTTTCCTCATTCTGTAGAGGCAAAGCTCTATTCAAACTTCATTGCTATGTTATGCAAGTCTTCCCCTTCTTGCATCCTCTACATGCCTAAGTTCAGTCTTTCCTTTTATTTTGTTTGGTTTTCAAACATGTTCACAAGGTCTTCCATCTCATGTGTTTTCACACGTGCCATCAATGATTCTACAGCATCGTCCACCTTTTTCCCTTCAAACAGGACGCCGTAAAGAGCCTCTGTGATCGGCATGCTGACCTTGTATTCTTTGGAGAGCTGATAAGCGCCTTTTGTTGTGCGGACGCCTTCGACAACCATGCCCATTTTTTCAAGCACTTCTTCGAGCTTATATCCTTTACCGAGTAAATTCCCGCAGCGCCAGTTACGCGAATGAACACTTGTACATGTCACAATTAAATCGCCAACGCCTGTCAATCCAGCAAATGTAAGGGGATTCCCTCCCATTTTTGTGCCAAGACGTGCGATTTCAGCAAGTCCTCTTGTGATAAGCGCCGCTTTTGCATTGTCACCATATCCAAGTCCGTCTGTAATACCAGCCGCAAGAGCAATGATATTTTTCAATGCGCCGCCAATTTCCACCCCAATCACATCAGGGTTTGTGTACACTCTAAAATGATTGTTCATGAACAAATCTTGAACAAATTGAGCTGCTTCAATGTTTTCTGACGAGACAGTGACAGTTGTTGGATGACGCAGACCTACTTCTTCTGCATGACTCGGTCCTGATAGGACAACGACAGCCTCTCTTTTCTCAGATGGGACTTCTTGTTCAATCATTTGAGAAATTCTAAGAAGTGTATCTGGTTCAATTCCCTTACTGACATGGACAAATGGCACCTTCGATGAGATCAGCTCATTTGCCTGCTTCAATACCTCACGAATGGCCTTTGTTGGCACAGCGACAATAACCGCCTCTGTCCCCTCTAAAGCCTGCTTCATATCGGTTGTCGCCTGAATAGACGCTGGCAGTTCGACATTTGGCAAGTAATCATGATTTTCATGTTTCTCATTGATTTGATCAATGAGCTCTTGTCTATGTCCCCACATGTGTACATCATGATGATTATCAGCTAATACAAGCGCAAGAGCTGTTCCCCAGCTGCCTGCTCCAAGTACTGAAATTTTCTTCATCCTGCTCACCCTTTTTATTTTCTCGCTCTCGCAAATATTTTAATTGGTGTTCCTTCAAAACCAAATGCATCTCGAATGCGGTTTTCTAGGAAACGCTCATAAGAAAAGTGCATAAGCTCTGGATCGTTGACAAACACAACGAAGGAAGGAGGCTTAATGGCCACCTGTGTTGCATAGTAAATCTTTAGGCGCTGTCCGTTATGGGTCGGCGTTGGATTCATCGCCACCGCATCCATGATGATATCATTTAAAATATTGGTTTGAACGCGCATTGCATGGTTTTCGCTTGCTGTGATAATGGACGGCATTAATGTATGAATTCTCTTTTTCGTAAGAGCAGACATAAACAAGACAGGTGCATAATCAAGGAATTGAAAATGCTCGCGGATGTTTTGCTCAAATTCCTTCATCGTGCGCTCATCTTTTTCAACAGCATCCCATTTGTTCACAATGATGACAACAGCTTTACCAGCTTCGTGTGCATATCCAGCAATTCGTTTATCCTGCTCAATAATGCCTTCCTCGCCGTCAAGTACAACTGCGACAACATCAGAGCGGTCAATGGCTTTTAATGCACGAAGTACACTGTATTTCTCTGTTGTTTCATATACTTTCCCTTTTTTCCTCATACCTGCTGTATCAACAATGACAAAGTCACGCTGATTGTACGTAAACATCGTATCGACAGCATCTCTTGTTGTACCAGCGATGTTGCTGACAATGACGCGGTCTTCTCCGAGCATCGCATTCACTAAAGAAGATTTCCCTACATTCGGACGGCCAATTAAGCAGAACTGGACAACTTCTTCATCATATTGCGTATCCGGTAAATTCTTAAAATGTTCTGCCACTGCATCAAGCAGATCACCAAGACCTAATCCGTGTGTTCCAGAAATCGGATACGGCTCGCCAAATCCGAGTGCATAAAAGTCATACACGTCGCTTCTCATTTCAGGGTTGTCCAGTTTATTGACAGCAAGTACAACTGGCTTTTTCGTGCGATATAAAATTTTTGCGACTTCTTCATCCGCAGATGTCACACCATCTCGGCCATTCACCATAAAGATAATGACATCCGCTTCGTCCATTGCGATTTCTGCCTGATGGCGAATTTGCGCCAAGAATGGCTCATCTCCAATATCAATTCCACCAGTATCTATTAAATTAAAGTCATAATTTAACCATTCAGCAGAGCTATAGATTCGATCTCTTGTTACACCAGGTGTGTCTTCTACAATCGATATTCTTTCGCCTGCGATTCGATTAAAAATTGTAGATTTTCCAACGTTGGGCCTTCCAACAATGGCTACGACAGGTTTACCCATAGTACCCTTCCTTTCAATCCAGCCGCGATTCAATATGTTCATCATCATGTTTCAACCGGGATTTATAATTTTCATTCAGTTTTATGAAATAAACCCTTCAAACATGAAGGGTTCAACTTATATATTATATCAATTTTTAATCAGACCACAATGAATAACTTAAAAATGTTTGACAATCAAGTAAAGATCTTCTCCAATGCCGTGTGCAATTCCATCTAAAATGGCCTCTAAATTCATGGCATACATGTCGAGCTCTTCTTTATTTTCACAGAAAAAAACCGCTGTTCCGCCAATGACCCGCTCTTTATTAGTAGTTGCCACAGCCAATATAAATTGTTCAATGGTGTTCGCCATGCCCTATTACCTCACTTTCTTTTTAATGAAATCTGTCGGCATTCTTATGGCATTTTCTAAAATAGGCACCTCTTCTAATACACGGACAGCCAAATCTTCACGCTGCCATTGCGGTAAAATGAACACACCAAGTGTACCGGTATTCAGATCACGTTTTGCGAGTGGACAGAGCGATGGTTCACCAGAATCGCGGTACACACCAAGCACGTTCGATAAATCAAATAAAATGGCTTGCCGCTGCCCAAGGTTAGCAATCGTTGTAGCAGAGTTGAAATTTTTCGGCGTCAAAATAAAACCCATCCCATGCTCTAAAATGAGCTTTTGCTTTTCAGGCAGCCCGATATTCATAATGTATATATCATTTACATAAAGCCCTGCCCCATCAAAGCGAAGTTCCCCTTTTTGAATGCTGACGATATCCTTTAATTGACTGCCTGACATTAATAGCTTTGCCATGAAAAAACAAAGAATACCGACTACTGTTCCAACAACAAGCGAGAAGAAAATACAGGCTGTCGTTGTAATAAGTGCAGTGAGAATCGCAATATAATTTCGACTTTCAAAGGCAATGGCAATGCCTTCTATATATGTACTGCCTCGGGAGACAAGCTCATACGAATCCATTTGGGTTAACGTATTTCTTTCCATATTTCGGACATCTCGAAATTGCGTGGCTGCCAAAGTGAGAAAGGTAATCGCTGTAAATTCCTCCTGAATTAGTGCAGGCATAATGATCGCACCTAATCCTGACGCAATAAAACCAAGTGCAATGTGAATCACTTGTCCATGAATATACGTAGGGTATTGCCGGTAATCCGTTCTTAACATGTAAAGTCTGGCCGCCATCCCAAAGATGACACCAATAATCACAGGAAACGTATAATCTGTCATGTTGATTTTGCAGCCCCTTTTACTGATTTTCTTGATGAACGGGCGTTCAAGAGCTTTTCAAACTGATCGACACCTAATAGGAAGACGGCTCCTTGTACAACGAAGGAAAGAAAAGAGAGATCCCCTATGACAATTGATGATGTGAGGCGGTGAATCGTCAGCGCATAAAGGGCTTCGCCAAGACATACTGACATCATCCATAAGGTGATTCTTTCCGTTAACGGCTGTCCATATGTCATACACATTAAGATCAGCAGGGCAAATACGACCCAATCCACCTTTATTATCGTGAACCAAACAGGGTCATATAATGCAAATATCATAAAAAAGGCATACGCGCTCACCATCGAGCCCAATTGCATGATTCTCATCATTCGGTAACTAGGCCTGAATATGACGAAAGCAGCACATGCATATAAAAAAGTCATCAAGAAACCCGCATTGATGCTTATATCTAAAACGGATATCATGACATGACTGAATATAATATGGACAAGTACACAGATGCCCAGCACGGTGCGCCACAAACTTTTTTCCATGATAAATGTCACCATAATCCAAACGAACCATATAGACCAATAATAGTACAAAGCCTCCAACGCCTCATCACCTCAATTACATTATGGGAAAATCTCCAATTTTTAAACATGCGGATCGTTACCGGCTTTGTATGAAATAAACAAGAGGTGACACCCTAATAACCTGAGGAGGGATACATGATGGGAAAAGATAGACAGGAAAAGCGTTTAAAGGCGTCAAAAAGAGTGGAATCTGACCGCGATCAATCCATTCATCATAAGGGTGCAACAGCATTAGAAGGTCCAGAAAGCGCTCGAAAAAGAAATCAATAAAAAAAAGGCATGTGATCATGACATGCCTTAGATTTGTTGACAAAGGGCTAAAATGATGTTTATTTTAGCCCTTTGTCTTCTTTTCAGCGTGATAGAAAACCTTTGCAGCCCTAGGAAGGACGAGTACCGGAGCGGAGCGAATTGTACATTCGTGAGCACCGGCACGCAGGACTGACACCGAATGCGAGGGTTTGTCTACGCGCTGAGGCATGTGATATCACATACCTCTCTTACTATAGTACGTTGTGTCAACGCCTCTTTCTTTGAGCCAATGACTTGTTTCCCCTGAGATCACAACTTGAGCCTGTCTCAGTTCTTCAATCGTCTTCACGCCAAGCACTGTCATCATCATCTTGATATCTTCTTGAAGTTCCATGATATCTGCGATGAGGCCGCTTTCTCCTCCACTGGTCAATGATTTTAAGAAAAATCCAGCTAGACCAGCAGCAGATGCGCCAAGAGCCATTGATTTGGTTACATCAAGAGCATCTTGAATACCTCCGGAGGCTAAAATCGTTTGATTCGGAAAGGCTGTATGTACTTCAGCAAGACTCGCTGCAGTTGGAATTCCCCATTGATCAAAATAACGAAGTGCTTTTTGGCGGCGGAGATTTTCAATCTTAGAAAAGTTCGTTCCACCAAATCCGCCTACATCAACGGCTGCAACCCCAGCATGGAATAACTTTCCTGCCGTCTCCTTACTCATGCCAAATCCGACTTCTTTTACAACAACAGGCACACCAACAGATTCAACGATAGCTGCAATCCGCTCAAGCGCCCCCCTGAAATCGCGATCGCCTTCAGGCATGACAATCTCTTGGATGACATTCAGATGAATTTGGAGCATATTTGCCTCGAGCATGTTGACTGCTTCTTGAGCTTGCTTCATTGTCGCTTCACTGCCTAAATTCGCAAATACAATTCCATCCGGATTGACTTTACGAACGACTTCATATGTTCGTCTTTCTTCTTTATCTTTCAGTGCAGCCATTTGTGATCCAACTGCTACTGGGATATTGGTCTCCTTCGCTGCGATCGATAAAGAGCGGTTGATCTCATAGGTGGATTCTCCGCCTCCGCCAGTCATTGCATTGATAAAAATTGGCGAACCGAAAGTCAGTCCGCCAATTGTCGTATGTGTATCAATTTGTGATGTCGCAAGATCTGGTAAACTGGCGTGAACGAAGGAAACATCATCTAAACCTGTTGCTGCATGCTGGCCAGTGGACAGCGCATGCTCAATATGCTGCTTCTTTCTTTCTGCTCGCGTCAATTTTGATCACCAAATTATTTTAGTTTATTGAGTTTATCGCCGATCAGGTCACCAAGCTGGAATCCGCTTGTGTTTTCTTCTTTCGCCTGATATTGACGATAATCCTCTTCGATTTGTTTTTCAGGATTTTCTTCTAAATCACGGATGCTTAGTGAAATGCGCTCTTCGTCTTCATTCACATCAAGCACTTTCACTTTCACAGTCTGCCCTTCTTCAAGGACTTCTTGCGGCGTGCCGATATGTTTATGAGAGATTTGGGAAATATGCACAAGCCCTTCTACACCTGGCAGAATTTCAACAAATGCACCAAAGCTCACAAGACGTTGAACGGTTCCTTCAAGCACATCACCTTGTTTTACCTTTTCACCAATTTGGCTCCAAGGTCCTGGTAATGTTTCTTTAATAGATAGTGAGATACGTTCGTTATCACGATCAACAGCAAGTACTTTGACCTTGACTTCCTGTCCTTCTTCTACTACGTCAGATGGCTTTTCAACATGCGCATGGGATAGTTGAGAAATGTGAACTAATCCATCAATGCCGCCAATGTCAACAAATGCACCAAAATCAGTAAGCCTCTGCACTTTACCATCAATCACACTGCCTACTTCAAGCTTTTGCAGGAAGTCTTGCTTTTTGTCTAATTGCTCTTGCTCAACGACTGCACGGTGCGAGAGAATCACGCGATTTTTTTCGCGGTCAAGTTCTACCACGACAAGTGAGAGTGTTTTCCCTTTGTAATCTGTGAAGTCTTCTACATAGTGTGCTTCTACAAGAGATGCAGGAATAAATCCGCGCACACCAATGTCAACGACAAGACCACCTTTTACAACGTCTTTTACTTCAGCTTCAAATACCTCTTTTGTGTCAAACTTTTTCTCTAGGTCTTCCCAAGCGCGGTCTGCATCAACAGCACGTTTAGATAAAATCAAAGCATCGTCTTCGACCTTTGTTACTTTAAGCTCTAACTCGTCGCCATCTTTCACGACATCTGATGCTTTTTCAACGTGAAGACTTGATAATTCACTGATTGGGATGATACCAGGTTGTTTCACATTGACGATATCTACATTGACATGCTTGTCCTCAACTTTAGAAACAATCCCTTTCACTACATCTCCAACCTCTGGTACCTGAACATCGATTTGATTCATTTCCTCTGTCATTTCGATAACCTCCTTGGTCCAAACCTACACAGCTTAGTTAAAACGACTGGGCGAATATGTGTCTTAAGCATGATGATTGCCAGCCGAATATGTATTATAGAAACATTCAAATCAATATAATTGCTTGAATGATCAATAAAAATAGTATTAGTATAAACTTCTAATAAAAGACCTTGTTTGTCAAGAGATAAACCTCTAACTTATAAAAGTTTTCTAAAATTTCTTACTGTTTCTCCACGCGGTCTGCTGCATCTAAAATTTTCCCTGCTACCTCTTGAATAGAAAGGGAAGTGGTGTCAATCTCAATGGCGTCATCTGCTTTCTTCAAAGGTGAAACTTCGCGCTCAGAATCAAGCTTATCGCGTCTTGCAATCTCTTCGATCAGCTGATCGTAATTGACATCGTAGCCTTTTTTCTGATTCTCTTCAAAGCGGCGTTTTGCTCTTTCTTCTACTGATGCAAGCAAGAAAATTTTCACTTCAGCATCTGGAAGTACGTGAGTGCCTATGTCTCTTCCGTCCATAACGACGCCGCCTCGTTTGCCAAGCTCTTGCTGCCTGCGGACCATTTCTTCCCGAACAGCTCTGTGCTTTGCAACAACCGATACTTGGTTGCTTACGCGGTCTGTGCGAATATCCTCTGTGACATCCGTATTGTTTAGATGGACTTTTTGACCCTCGTCTGTTGTGACTAGTTCAATGACCGTTTTTTTCAGTAATGAATCAAGTGCCTGTTCGTCTTCAAGATCTACACCTTGATTGAGTGCCGCAAG
Organism: Bacillus sp. PAMC28571; assembly: GCF_014250435.1. Lineage (NCBI taxonomy): Bacteria > Bacillati > Bacillota > Bacilli > Caryophanales > Bacillaceae > Bacillus > Bacillus sp. PAMC28571. The sequence goes on from NZ_CP060191.1 coordinate 1,855,064, forward strand.
TGTAATCGCGCGGTACATAGCACCTGTATCAATATAAATATATGATTTTTTGGCTGCGACAATTTTTGCCACAGTGCTTTTGCCTGCTGCTGCAGGACCGTCAATTGCAATAGATAATTTCTTTTTCATAATACCTCTCCTTGATTGAATCTCCCTTATGAATTGTAACACGATCACCGCTCAAACGGGGGAATTTTCTATCAATCCTTCTGCTTAAACGTTTCAATCCATTCTTCAATGCTCATGTTGTTCACACCCTCATACTGCACGACTTTTGACAAAAAAAGTTCTCCTTTCGTCAAATGAAGTGTGATCTGAACAGTGAGCAATAAAACAAGCTGAATGAGCACCACTTTCAATAACCATCTTTCCATTGTCTTCATACAAAAAGCCTCCACGCTAGATTCTTTCCTCTCTAGTATGGAAGCTTTTTACACCCTTTATTCTTATGCTTTTTTCACACGTGTTAAAAGCTGCTGCTGGAAGCAGTATTTCATGATGTGCTGCTGGTGCTCATTTGTGATCTCTGAAAACTCCATGATCGCTCTTTTTTTGCCAGACTGTTCATCTTCATATACTCGATTCATCTCTGCAACCGCTTTTATTTTCACGGGCTCTTTTAGGGGAAGTTCAAACTCTGTGACCACTTCTCCATATTCTTTCAATGACACGCCCTCAGGAACAGAGATTGCTACGCCGCCAGCACTCATATTTACAATAAACGTCTCAAAGGCCTCTTCGTCCGTTTGCATGATAGTAGCTTTGACCATCGTATCCACTCTCAGATATTCTCTTCGCTGAAGGCGAATCATTTCTTCTTTTGGCGGAATGGAAATGACAATCATCGGAATATCTTCTTTTCTTTTTCCGATGACTTCGCTTGTACATTTGTATGGAATTTGGTTTTCGTCAAAAAAGAAGACGGTGATTTCTGTTTGCTGGTTTAAGTAGATGGTGCGTCCCGTTTCTTTATCAGCTGGATAATTAATGCAAATATCATCGTTATTATTTTCCAAAACCTTCGATTTTGCTGTTTTCACTTCTTTGTTCTCATTGACATATTCGATTGTGATTGCATCCCCTATTTGTAACATTCCTCATCACTCTTTTCATCTGTGAAATCGTATCCTCTCCTATATTAAACCATGTCTAAAACAAAAGGAAAAGACTTATTAGCCTTTTCCTCGTTTCCTTTTCTATAGGTCTTTATATATAGGTTCTGCGTTTTTTAGTTTATCTACTCGTTCTTCTTTTCCAGTATCTGCATTAATGAACATGCGATACGTATCGTTTTTTATCGTTCCGAGGAACTCATAGCACAGAACTTCCTCTGACATATCATTTTGCACAATCGCTAAATGAGTATCTTCGATCTTTACATGCTGATTTAATGTTTTCTTCGCTTCTTTTTGCGAGATTTTAGGTGCTTTAATGTCGCGTGTTTTATGATTCGTTAAGTAATCCTTCGCTGAAAACCCAACAACCTCACCATCGTCCAATGCGACTTTCATGCGTATACTATCTGGATAAAGCAGAACATTTTTCTGAAGAGGAACATAGGTAAATACACCGATATTATCAAATTGTGCACTTTCATCTAAATGGAACGATTCTGTGTCAAACCCTTGCTTCTTTAGGAAGCTGAGTGCTTTTTCTGATGCCTCATTCAAACTGATTTTCTGTTTTTTCACGTCACGATTCTGAAGAAGGTAGACTGGGTGTCCTCCTTTTTCAGTTAAGTCTAGATAAAAGTTTGCATGGCTGTCTGGATCAGACATCGATAAGCTGTACACGTCGCGATTGGTTTTGCTGCCGCTTTTTCTCACTTTAAAATGTTGATTATGGTCTGGTGTGAATTGCTGTGCAATGCGGATCGCTTCTTTTTTTGAAATCTTATCGCCTTTTAAATGATTGTAGCCTTGTGTTTCTTTTTCTGTGGACACATTTGTAGGCCCAAGATCGACATCTGCAAATGCATCTGCATTTCTCTCGACTGTTTTCAGCCCGTCAATGATGGTGTTGTCGTTCTTTCGATCGCCGTCAGCGAGCGCCATTTCAACATCCATCCATTTTAAGTTTTTATTAAGTACGAGGTGCTGCACTTGTCTAAGTTCGTTTTGGATATCTGACGCTTGATTATATAGAGCTGTAATGGTTTTGTGCGTATCTTTATTTAATGGTTCATCTGATAAAGATTTGACTGATGATTTGTAGCTAAAATCTCCGACATTCGCCAGGAATTCTTCCGTTTTATTAAAAGGCATCAATGTAAGCGGGAGCTGGCTGACATTGTTATGCGCTTCTGATGACATTCTCCATACATCTGCAAGTGCTGGTGAGATGGATGTTTGGCTGTTCATCGCAAGTGTTGCGCCCAGTTTGTCATGCAGCTGATCCACCTGATACGTTAAATCATGGAATGCTCTTTGGTAGTTGTTCTCAGCATGAAGCAGTACGGCGTCTTTTTCTTGATGTTCTTTATAGCCCCAATAACCTGTTGAGATGACAGCAATTCCTAAAATAGCAATCAATATTCCTCTGATCATTTATTTACACCTCTTTTTATTCGCAGAATATATGTTTCCCGATTCGTTTAATTTGTGGTCTTCCCCAAATCCATGGACTTGTTGCTGTATCAGGATTAAAGTAATAGATGGCGCTCTCAGATGGATCCCAGCCATTGATTGCATCAAATACAGCTTTTTTTGCCGTTTCATCTGGCGTCATATAAAATTGCCCATCTGCTACAGCAGTAAACGCAAGCGGTTCAAAAATGACTCCTGCGATCGTATTTGGAAAGGTCGGATTGTTCAAACGGTTTAAGATAACGGCCGCGATAGCCACCTGTCCTTCATACGGCTCACCTCTTGCTTCACTGTACACAGCTTGCGACAAGAGCTGAATGTCATTACTAGAAAAACCACCAGGCATGTTGGCTGCTGTTTGTTTTGGTGTTTGATTTCCCTGCTGGCTGCCTGACTGATTGCCAGACTTCCCAGATGATCCACCTTGACTTTTTTGATTTTCGTTTGTACCTTGGGCTGTCTTTTTTTGCGAGCTTCTTTGCGCAGGAGCCTTTGTTTGCTGATCAAGAGGCTTCCCGCCATAATGGGTAAACTGGTTCCCTTCCTGCAGCTGCTTTTGAACAAACTCTTTGTAGTATTTCGTCTTTTGAACTAATAAGCTTTTTGTTTTCTCACCTACAAGTCCATCGACCTTCTTCATGCCAAATTGGCTTTGAAAGTTGCGAACGGCCCAGTACGTCCCCCAGCCATAGACGCCATCGATTTTGCCATTGTAAAAACCATTGTATTGGAGCCGCGCTTGCAGCTCGACTACATCTTCTCCTGTTGCCCCGCGCTGGATGACTTGGGCGGTGAAGGCTTCACTTTTACTGACTGTCAAAAGTGAAGACGCAAGAAGAACGATTGAGAAGATAAGAACAATTTGTTTCATGAAACGAGCTTTATCCATATTTGATCCTCCTGTACTTTTGATGTTTGAATATATGTTTCTTCCGATCCCTATTTTTATACATTCAACACAGGAGAGAATTGGATGGAAAAGACAAAAAAACGCCCTATAAACAAATAGGACGTTTTCCAAAATTAAATTTGCACCATTTTTACCGCACGGGCTTTTTTTGCTTTCCTTAAACCAAACCACCATAAAAAAATCATGAACGGCACCATGATATATCCCCAGTTTTTCATCCCTAATAGAATGAAATCATACAGGCCGTGAAACAGCACAGGGAGCGTTAAAGAAAGGATCAGCCATTTGCGCTGCTCTTTTTTATCAGAGAAGCGGGCTTTTCCGATATAAAAACCCATCACAACACCAAATAATGCGTGACTTGATACAGGTAATAAAGCACGGGTAAACGCATATTCGACCCCGTGACCGACTAAGTAAAGGATATTTTCAAGTGTTGCAAAACCAAGTGAGACACTCGTTCCATACACAATTCCGTCATAGTGTTCGTCAAACTGGGCATGTGCATAAACGCTGACCATTAAAATAAACCATTTTAATGATTCCTCTAAAAAGCCCGACGTCACAAATGAAATCAAGATAGGATTTGTTGCGATATTTTCCTCTTGAAGGACATATTGAATAAACATGGTTGGAAACACAAGTATGACACCTAGCATAAAAGATCTGATGACCATGTGAACCGGCTCATTGTCGTACTGATCTTTCAAATAAAAATAACTTAAAAGTGCGATGCCGGGAGCTAAACCTGCTGAGATGATTGCGATCATAACCAGACCTCTTTCCCTACATTATCCTTCATTATCGTACCATGATTTACCCTTTTTTTATATGACTCGGGCCCATTTTTCTAAAAATATCTTTCTATATAATCCCAATTTATATAAAAAAGAACCGAACCCCTTTGAAGGATTCAGTTCATTTTTTATCCGTTGATTCTTTTGTTGATTTCTTCTGCAATGAGTCCGCCATGAAATCTTCCATTTTCAATGAAAATTTCATTGGCATTATTTCCAGCAGCAATGACTCCCGCAATGAAAATACCTTCAACATTCGTTTCCATCGTCTGTTCATCAAATGCTGGACGGCCTGATTCTGGATCAATCGTGACACCCATTTTTTCTAAGAAAGAATGATCTGGGTGATAGCCAGTCATAGCAAATACATAGTCACTTTTCACTCGATCCGTTTGATTTTGCTGGTTTGTAAAGATCACATCTTCTTCTGTGATTTCTTTCACCTGCGCACCAAACTCCATTCGAATTGTTCCATTACGGACAAGCGCTTCAAACTCTGGTAGTATCCAAGGCTTGATGCTGGATGAATATTCAGTTCCTCTATACAGCACAGTGACTCTGCTTCCGCATTTCACAAGTTCTAGCGCAGCATCCACACTGGAGTTCTTTCCGCCGATCACCGTCACATCTTTATCAAAATATGGATGTCCTTCTTTAAAATAGTGATATACGTGAGGAAGGTCTTCTCCTTTGACGTTCATATAGTTTGGATGATCATAGTAGCCAGTCGCAATGACGACGTAATCACATGAATAGTTGTCTTTTGATGTATTCACCGTAAAACGGCCTTCTTGTTTTGTCACGGCGTTTACTTTTTCAAAAGCATGTACACGCAGTTTTTTTCGTCTGACGACCTCTCGGTAATAAGAAAGTGCCTGAATACGAACGGGCTTACGGTTCTCAGTAATAAAAGCGACATCACCGATTTCAAGCTTTTCACTTGTACTAAAAAAGGTTTGATGTGTTGGGTAATGATAAATACTGTTCACGACATTCCCCTTTTCAATCACAAGTGCATCAATCCCAATTTGCTTGAATGCGATAGCAGCTGATAACCCGCATGGGCCGCCTCCTATTATGATCGCTTTTTCTTGTTTCATTTGTTCCACTCCTGTCATTTCACTGCAATAACAATTGCTGGGCTGTTTGATTCTTTGTTCCATTCCATAAAAAAATCTCCTATTTAAGGATAGGAGATTTTAAGGCGCGATGCAAATCAGCCGCTTAAATCCAGCCTCTGAATCGAGAAGCTTCAGCCATTTTACGTACACCGACCATATATGCAGCAAGACGCATATCAATTCGGCGGTTTTGCGCCATTTCATAAATATTATTAAATGATTTCACCATCATATCTTCTAAACGAGTTTCAACTTCTTCTTCAGTCCAGTAGAACCCTTGGTTATTCTGAACCCATTCAAAGTAAGAAACAGTTACACCACCCGCACTCGCAAGCACGTCTGGAACAAGCAGTACACCACGATCTGAAAGAATTTTGGTTCCTTCCAGTGTCGTTGGACCGTTTGCTGCTTCTACGACAATTTTGGCTTTAATGTTTGCCGCATTATCTTCTGTGATTTGGTTTTCAATGGCTGCAGGTACTAAGATATCACAATCCAGCTCAAGCAGCTCTTGGTTTGTAATTGTATCGTTAAATAGTTTAGTGACGGTTCCAAAGCTGTCACGTCGGTCAAGCAAGTAGTCAATGTCTAGACCATCTTCATCGTATAATCCGCCGTATGCATCTGAAATCCCTACGATTTTTGCTCCAGCATCATACATGAATTTAGCTAAGTAGCTTCCTGCATTTCCGAATCCCTGTACGACAACACGAGCTCCGTTAATGTCAATTCCTTTTTTCTTCGCCGCTTCTTTGATGCAGATCGTCACACCTTTTGCTGTTGCAGTATCACGTCCGTGTGATCCTCCAAGAACAATTGGTTTTCCTGTAATAAATCCTGGCGAGTTAAATTCATCAATTCTAGAATATTCATCCATCATCCATGCCATAATTTGAGAGTTCGTAAACACGTCTGGTGCTGGAACATCTTTTGTTGGTCCAACAATTTGACTGATGGCGCGAACATAGCCGCGGCTTAGTTTTTCAAGCTCTCTGAATGACATTTCTCTTGGATCACAGATAATACCGCCTTTTCCTCCGCCATAAGGAAGATCCACAATTCCACATTTTAAACTCATCCAAATTGAAAGCGCTTTTACTTCTTTTTCCGTAACGTTCGGGTGGAAACGGATTCCGCCTTTTGTTGGACCGACAGCATCATTGTGCTGTGCACGGTAACCAGTGAAAATTTTCACCGATCCATCGTCCATACGTACTGGAATTTTGACCGTTAATAGACGAATTGGCTCCTTCAGCAATTCATACACTTCCTGCGGATACCCTAATTTGTCAAGCGCTTTATGTATGACGGTTTGAGTTGACTTTAAAACATCTAGCTTATCTTCTGCGTTATGAGCGGCGTTTTGATCGGCTGCCATTAAAATAAACCCCCTAGAAATCTTTCATGATCTACTGCTCCCTTTCAAGCAATAGTATACACCTTCGTACTGGTAAAGCAAAGGTAAAAAGCGTTTTTTATCAAAATAAAATATCAGCGTTTATAAATATAAAAAAGGATATAAAAAAATACTGTTGTTTCATCACAACAGTATTAAATATAATAGATAAAAGTGATTAAAAATACATTTGAATCGTTTTCACAGCATCGTCTTGCATGATCACTTTTCCATATTCTTTTAGCCGGTGGATGGTGAGTGTCGTAGGTGAGCCAAACTCTGCTAAAATCGAAATGACTGTATCAGCAGATAATTCTCCAACATCATCCAGGCTGAGGTAATATTGACCTTCATAATGGTAAACTGTACCCCCTAAAAGTCCAATACGACTTAAACTATGGGACAGTTGAATCACATCTTCAAACGAGGCAAATTGATAGAGCACATGCTTACTCTCGTCGAGCTTGACTTGCATCTCAATGTAATCTTCATCAAACTCATCATCAGCATCTTCCTGCTGACTCTTTGTGACAATGACGACCATCCCCTGCGCCTGAAGAGAAAATACTTCAACAGCAATCGGTCCATTCGCTTCAAAACCGAGCTCCTGATTCGCCTCGTTCATCATGTCTTTAAACAGCTGATGGACTTTGAACGAATCTTTCCAAAGGTCTTCTTTCGTAAGACCTCGGTCTGTCAGGTCATCTAGTGTGAGAAAAATTTTGATTTTATTATAATTCAGACGCTCCAGTCGCATAACGTTCCCTCCTGCCTCTTCTAAACACACATCATACTGTAGTATATGAGATGATGAGTCATAGGTTCTTAATTTTGTATTCAGTTTACACTGTGTCAAGACGGAAGACAAGCATGAAGCTATGCTTACGGTGACTTTTATGGAAAATATTGAGGGTGCCGCAAGTTAACGCGTTTTTAGAGGCATTAAATAGATCAGATGGGTTTCTGGTTCTGCTCCGAGACGCATGGGAATTTTTGTGGTCCCGTAGCCATTACTAATGAGAAAGAACGCACCTTTGACCTGGCCTGTTCTTCCTTTTTCATACGGACCAAATTTCCCAATTCGGATCTGTCCCCCATGCGTATGACCGCTCAGGACAAGGTCGATTCCCTCTTCTTCACTCATCAAATGATGCACATCTGGATTGTGTGATAAGAGAATATTGACATCATCTTTCACAAACTCAGGCCGTATGGCTTCATAATCTGCTTTTTCAAGCCGAATATCATCAATTCCTCCGATTTTGATTCGCTGGCCTTCGAAATTCCATACAGCCGTTTCATTTTGCAAAGTCGTGACATCGTATGCATGAAGAATTTCTTTAAACCTTTGCTGGTGCAGCTCATGATCATTATTTCCCCAAACAAAATAAACCGGCGCAATTCTTGATAAACGTTTCACATTTTCTTCAATCCTTGCGTAGGGCACACCTTTTTCTGCTAAATCTCCGCCAATCATAATCACATCTGGCTCTTCCTGTCTGATTTCTGCTAATAAAGTGTCACTGATGAGACGTCTGTGTGTATCAGAAATAAAGAAAATGACAGCAGGCCGGTCTGATTGAAGTGCTTCTATTGTAAAATAATGCTTTTTGATGTTGTTTTGTTTTGCCGTTTTCACCATTTTCGCCGTTACACACACACCTGTTGTAACAGCCGCAATGGCGGCAGTAAATCCGATGGCATATTTCATCACAAATGGCTCCCTTACGTATCTTTCTTTCATAAAACGCTTGAAAGAAAAAAGACGTTTCAACTGTTAAACGTCTTTTTCCTCATTTATTTACTTTCATAATAGAGATTAATGTCATACTGCTTCTGCATATAGCGAAAAACCGTCTCGCGCTCTTTCCACTGATTTGACTGCGGCCATAAATCTGTGCTTTTTTGTATAATTTCACATCGAAGCCGATGATATTCATCCTCAGCCTTTTCTTCTTTTTTCTTATAGTAATAAGATGCGTAAAAAGCAAAGACCTCGGCCATGATCCAAAACAGAAATACTTCATGACCAAGCAGTGTGGCAATCATGGCTTCCGGCTGAAGCGAGCCGCCTCCCGCATTTGCCGTGATCACAAAATAAAACAAAAGAATGGCCAGCGATAGAAGGGCTGTCCATTGCCATCTTTTGCACTGCTTGGCAAAACCCTCATATTTATGCTTTCTTTTGATCAATGTTTCCATCATCTTCTGTGTCGGCTGATCCATATATCGGCTGATTGCGTGTAATGTCATCACATACACCCTGTCCCTTTTTTCTACATATGTATGTGCGTGCTTCTTCATTCATGTCAGGTGATTAGTTTTCTAGTGGAATATTCAGCACTTGACCACTGTATACGCTGTTACCTTTTAAGTGATTATAGGCTCTAATTTTCTCTTCACCCGAACGGTTTTTGTAATACTTCATTGAAATTCGATACAGGTTTTCCTCTGGACCAACAGTGTGCTGCACGACACGGACTGGCTTTTCTTCCTGCTTCTTTTTCTCTTCGGCTTCTTTTCTTTTTTTCTCTTCCTGCTGCTTTTGCAAGGCTAGTTGCTGCTGTTCACGCTTTTTGGCAGCTTCAGCTCTCTCGCGTTCTTTTTCTTTCGCTGCTTGTTCACGCTCTTCTTTCTCTTTAGCAGCTTTTTCTTTTTTCTTCTGTTCAGCTTTTTCTTTCGATCGTTGTTTTTCTTCCTCTTTCTTTTGCTTCTCATCATCAGACGCATCCGCTTTATCAGCACTTGAGTCATTTTTTGTTTCGGCAAGTGCTGACGGGACTGGGTCTGTGTCAGCACTTGAGGTAGAATCAATATTATATACATCTTGATTATTATTATGGTTGATTTCCTTTGATGTGTAGTAAATCAAAAGAAAGAACACCGTGACGACAATAATAGGAAAGATAATAGCCAGTGTTGTAAACAATGGATTGCGCACCTTTTTCGTGCGCTGCTTTTTATATTCATGGAAATCTTCTCGTGTAGGAAAGTGAGAGTCATCTGAAGGCTCTACTTCTTCTTCAAAAATTTCCTCTACATCATCATGGATGTTTGTCAGCTGCTCCTTCTTTCTCTTCATTCTCGACATTTCTTCCATGTTCATCCCTCCCCCTATATTTCAAACGAATTTGACAAGCAAAGACTAAGTCAATGACAAAATGGGTCATGACAGGAACAAATAAATTCCCCGTCCACTCGTATAAAAGTCCTAAAAAAATACTAATAGAAACCACAAGGATAAACAAGAGTATTTTTGATAAGTAGCGAAAGTGAAGGAGCGCAAACACAATACTGGCAATTTCCAGTCCAAATTGCTGCTGGACGATCCCTCGGAATAGAATTTCCTCTGAAAAGGCGATGAGCAGTGTTAACCAAACAATATGCGGGATGCTGCGGTTTTTGAACATTTTTTCATTTAATCCGCCATCATCATACATATGAGCAGGAAACACCTTCATGACAATCGCATCCACAATGATCACAACCGCAGCGCCGCCAATTCCATAAGTCAGTATCCGCGCATCTTGGATCTCCCAAAGAGATGTGAAATCTGTCCAATAATCGAACATAAATATACCTAGTAAAAAAGAAATGACCAGCATCAGCAGCTGCGTGAAATACAGCTGTTCTACCACTTGTCGATCGGTTAATTTTTCGATGATCCGGCGATGTTGTTCAATCAATGCTGCGCCTCTTTTGTCAGATGAAACATACGATCCAGCACGGTCTTCCAGTGTGTCATTTCATTCAGCTCCAATGGTTGATCTTTTTTTTCATAATCAGACAGGTCAAGTCCGCAAGAAGAGCAGCAGCTGCCAGAGGATGCGCTCTCTGTTTGATCAAGCTGTTCGTAAAAGTATGATAACAGAGATTGTCTAAAGCAGCCATGATCTGTGATCCGCTCCTTAAATTGCCACACTTTTCTCAGTTTTTCTGTTTGTCTGTCCTGCAATTTCTCTTTCAGTTTCATCAGGAGCACACGCGGCTCGTCAGACTGATACATCCTGTAATAATGGATCAGCATTCTTGCACGTGTCTCCTGAAGCCCTGATTCCATTAATTGTTCACGTAATTTCTTTTCATCATTTGTCTGCATTTGTGTCAGCCTGGCTAAGAAGAAATCAATTTCTGGCTCATCAAAGCCCTCTGCTTGTATTAAATGCTGTTGAATGTCCGCATCCTCTTCTGTATATAAAAGAATGCTGACACTCTTTTTCCCGTCCCGTCCTGCTCTTCCAATTTCCTGCATAAATGCTTCAATTGACTGCGGCGGGCTCATATGAATAACAAATCGTATATCTGCTTTATCAATTCCCATTCCAAAAGCACTTGTACAACAAATAAGATCAAGCTGTCCGCTGATAAATTGCTGCTGAATAAGCATACGATCTCCTGCATCCATTCCGCCATGGTAATACTCTACACGCTGATGGGTTTTTTGTTTCATAATGAGCGCCATATCTTCTGTCATTTGCCGGGTTGGGCAATAAATCAGACCGGGGCCCTGCAGATATTCAACAAGCTCAATGGCCCGTTTTTCTTTTGCTTCTTTCGTTTCGTGCGCTTCTTTGACTAATGCGATGTTTGGCCGGTTGACAGAATGGATATGAAAGTCTGGATGCTGCAATCTTAACGTTTGTACGGTATCTTTTAGCGTTTGTTTTGTTGCAGTTGCCGTCAGTGCTAAGGCGACAGGATGACCTAACGCTTCTCTCCATTCTCCCAGCTTGGAATATTCCGGACGGAAATCATGCCCCCACTCAGATATACAATGGGCTTCATCGACGACAAACAGACCAATATGCATCGATTTGAGCTGTTCTAGCAGCACCTCTGACATTAATGCCTCAGGGGCGACGAATAAAAATTTATATGATGGCAAATGCCGAATGATATGTCGTCTCTCCTGAAAAGACAATGTGCTGTTCAGTGCCGCCACTCGTTTTTCTCCGCGCATTTTCATTCGTTCGACTTGATCCTCCATAAGCGATAACAGCGGCGAAATAATGAGAACTAATCCATCTGTCATATAGCCGGGAATTTGATAGCAGATGGATTTCCCGCCGCCAGTAGGCAGCATGGCCACCGTATCCTTTTGATTCAGTACACTTTGAATAATGTCCTCTTGACCCGTTTTAAATGAGTCGTAACCAAAATATCGCATGAGCGTCTGATGAAGCTTATCCATTTGCTTTCACCATCCTTGTCAGAGCCAATCGTATTTGAAAATAAGTAAATGGATGTTCGAGTTTTTCTTTAATCAGCTTCATCTTATTTGTTTGAAGCTCTCTGGCTACTGCATGAATGGCCTGCTGCTGTTCTTCGCTCACATACGGCTCTATTGAGAAGCTCGGTTCATGTATGGAAAGCTCGACAATATGGTCTTCGATCGTTGCCTTTTTTAAAGAGCGAATGTGAGCAATTTGATCAATATCAAAGCCTTTTTGCACAAGCTCGAGCGTTTTGTGCGTAGAGGTTGTCAGCACGCGTTTGAATTCAAGGTCACCTACGAGCTTTTGCATGAGCTGCGCCTCACCTTTTTGGGCAGCATGAATAAAATAATGGAGGACATTCCAAAAAAGCAGGTACACATACCACACATCTTCTTTTAGCCACTCTGCCATTTGCTGATACGTACGCCCAATTCTTTCATTTGAGGTCAATGAATAAACAAATATCAGCGCCTCTTGATCACTTATACGGCTAAGGAGCTTTTCGAGTTCATGATGCAGCTCTTCCGAAAGCTTATTCTTCTCATGATGCTGTTTTAAGAAGGATTTCGTCCAGCTTTGTACAGATACATCTCTTTGTATTGGGACATATTGATGCGATCCAGCCAGATGGTGAGACAGCACTTGTACAAGTAACGAGAGCCTCATCCATAACACCTTTGCTTTATCATGATATTTGGCACCATGAAAAAAAGCGGGCATCGGTTTTTCTGAGAAATACTGGTTTAGCATTTGCTGTCCTGCATCTGTAACAATGAATGTCTCCCCTGTTTTTTTGATGTAGTGCTTTTCGTCAAGCTTTATAGTAGAGCGATTCAGCTGATCCCTCGTAAACCCCGGGTAACAGCCGAAATACTTTGAAAGCTGAAACAAACTGGCATCCTGTATGGTTTGTGATGATTTTTTTCCTTTAAAAAGATGGTAGACAGCACTTATGGAGCGTTCGCCGTTCAATTTATATACGCTGTCCATTAACATGACATCCAAGTAATGAAGAGTCATTCGCCAAAGCACCTGTCTTCCTGACAAAATTCGAATATTTTCTCCCTTTATTTTAACAGATTTCATAGAAGAAGAAATGTTTAAACTCAATTTGTGGGGGAAAGTTATGAACAAACCCTTATGTGATAAGCATTCTCAATCACTTTACAGTTGAAATGTGAAATTAAAATCATTACAATAAGGTTTGAGGAAATTGTTTTTTATCGGTGAAACTAAAAAGGTTAGACCATTTGTTCCATCGAACAATCTGGGAGGTATTTTTTTAACATGGCAAAATATACAATTGTAGACAAAGACACATGTATTGCTTGCGGCGCATGCGGTGCAGCTGCTCCAGACATTTATGATTATGATGATGAAGGCATTGCATTTGTTACGCTTGATGACAACCAAGGGACTGTAGAAGTTCCAGAAGTACTTGAAGAAGATATGCTTGATGCATTTGAAGGATGTCCAACAGATTCAATCAAAGTTGCGGACGAATCTTTCGATGGTGACCCGCTTAAGCATGAATAGTATAAAAGCCCCTTATACAGGGGCTTTCAGCATGTAAACAAACCCTCGCATTCGGTATCAGGTCTGCGCTCCAGTGCTCACGAATATTCAATTCGCTCCGCTCCGGTACTCGTCCTTCCTAGACTGCAAAGGTTTTCTATCACGCTGAAAAGAAGACAAAGAGCTAAAATAAAGATCATTTTAGCTCTTTGTCAACAATCTAAAAGCCCCTTATACAGGGGCTTTTTTTATATTAACTATTTTGAAGTCGGCGTTTATTTTCAAACCATGGACGCATTTTCACAAAAATGAGGCTAAACACGATGGTAATGATGATTCCTTTAATAAAGTTAAATGGTAAGATCCCTGCTGTAATGGTCGTCTTGAGCGCATGATCAGATAGTTCTGGCGCGTTTAAGAACCATGTGTAAGCTGGCAGGAATAAGAAGTAATTTAAAATACTCATCATCACAGTCATAAGCAATGTACCCGCGATCATAGACCATGCCATCCCTTTTGCTGATTTGATTTTTTTGAACATAAAGGCGACTGGCAAGATAAATAGTGTGCCTGCAATGAAGTTCGCGACTTGCCCAACTGGAACGCCGGACATACTGCCTTGAATGAGGTAATGCAGTACATTTTTTAATGCCTCAACTGCAATCCCTGCACCCGGTCCATAAATTAAAATTGCAATAATTGCCGGGATATCACTAAAATCAATTTTCAAATACGCTGGAAGACCCGGGAAAGGAAAATCCAATAAAATTAACACAAACGAAATACTGCTGAGCATACTGGTAACAACTAAACGCTTTACTTTACTTTGATTCAATATTCTCTCTCCTTTTCGATCAAATCTTTCGAAAAGAGGATTGTTCCATTTTAGCCACAAAAAAACCGCCCTTGAAAACAGGAGCGGGGAAATTGGGCTAGACAAATAAACGTGTGAACATCAATGTTTTCAACGTTTATGAACCTCCATCTTCTCCCATCCAGACTATACTGTCGGCTTCGGAATCACACCGAATCCTGCCAAAAAGGCTCGCGGGCTTAGAGACTATGCTCATCACCGCCGGTAGGGAATTGCACCCTGCCCCGAAGATTGATCATTATTCAATTCGACATCATTATATATGATATATGAGCATTTGTACAGATAAAAATCCTGAGCAAATTCATCAGTTTTAAGAAATCGTAAAAAACACAAAAATTCTAATGACAAATGCGCAAAAATTGGTTATCTTTTGTTTAAAGGTGTTCATTCTTTATAAAGACACAAAGAAATGTTCGTGTTTTCTTTTTCACTTTACTGCTTTAATTTGATTGACACAGTGAAAAGGAATATGGTAAATTATCAGATATTTATGACGTTTATTTTAGGAGGAAATCTTACGATGTTTCGAGTATTAGTCTCAGATAAGATGAGCAATGATGGTCTTCTACCACTTTTAGAATCAGATTTTGTTGAAATTGTCCAAAAAAATGTAGCAGAAGCAGAAGATGAATTACACACGTTTGATGCCTTACTTGTCAGAAGTGCCACAAAAGTAACGAAAGAGCTTTATGAAAAAATGACTTCATTAAAAATTGTCGGTCGTGCCGGTGTGGGAGTAGACAATATTGACATTGATGAAGCGACCAAGCATGGCGTCATTGTAATCAATGCACCAAACGGTAATACGATCTCGACAGCTGAGCATACGTTTGCTATGATTTCATCACTTATGCGTCATATTCCGCAGGCCAATATTTCTGTCAAATCAAAAGAATGGAACAGAGGTGCATATGTTGGTGCTGAGCTTTACGGAAAATCTCTTGGGATTGTCGGTTTAGGCAGAATCGGAAGTGAAATCGCCCAGCGTGCAAGAGCATTTGGCATGACAGTCAACGTGTTTGACCCATTTCTCACAAAAGAGCGTGCAGAAAAAATTGGCGTCAATGCGAAATCACTTGATGAAGTACTCGAAGTATCAGATATTATTACTGTACATACGCCATTAACAAAAGAAACAAGAGGACTTCTCAATAAAGAAACGATTGCAAAAACGAAAAAAGGTGTTCGCCTTGTAAACTGTGCGCGCGGCGGCATTATTGACGAAGCTGACCTTCTTGAGGCACTTGAAAGCGGCCATGTCGCAGGAGCTGCACTCGATGTATTCGAGGTAGAACCTCCAACTGATAATCCGCTTGTGGATCATCCACACGTCATTGCAACTCCGCATCTTGGTGCCTCTACAAAAGAAGCACAATTAAATGTAGCGGCGCAAGTATCTGAAGAAGTCCTTCAATTTGCAAAAGGCCTTCCTGTCATGTCATCTATTAATCTACCAGCGATGACAAAAGACGAGTTCAAAAAGATTCAGCCTTATCATCAATTTGCAGGGAAACTTGGACGTCTTGTCTCTCAATCCATGAGAGAACCTGTAAAAGAAGTAGGCATTTCTTATGAAGGCTCTATTTCAAAACTCGAAACATCATTTATCACAAAGAGTCTCCTGTCAGGCTTTTTAAAAGAGCGTGTTGATTCGACTGTGAATGAAGTAAATGCTGGAATGGTCGCAAAAGAACGAGGCATTAGCTTTAGTGAAAAAATTTCTTCCAGCGAATCTGGTTACGAGAACAGTATTTCTATTGAAGTCAAAGGTGATCTTTCAACCTTTACTCTAAAAGCGACTTACATCCCGCATTTAGGGGAACGCGTAGTTTCTATTAATGGCTTTAATATTGATTTTTACCCAGATGGACACCTTGTCTACATCCAGCATACAGATGCACCTGGTGTGATTGGAAAGGTTGGACAGATTTTAGGCGACCATGATGTCAACATCGCAACAATGCAGGTGGGACGTAAAGAAAAAGGCGGCGAAGCCATTATGATGCTTTCTTTCGACAAGCATCTAGAGGACGAAATTGTGAAAAAATTAACTGAAGTGCAGGATATTCTTTCTGTCCGCCTGATTGACCTATAAAAAACAGTGATAAACCTCATGCTTTGCATGAGGTTTATTTAGTTGAAACCATTAAACGGTCTCCTGTTCGAATGAGGTGAGTGGTCAGCTCATTGATCTTTTTCAATTGTTCCACAGTCATTTCATGCGCCTTTGCTATCGACCAAAGGGTATCCCCTTGTTTAATGACATATGTATTTTTTTCATGTCCATTTACATGAAGAGCGGGCTCTTGGAAACGTTCCACAGCAATCATTTTGAGCGGATCTATTGCATCCTCTTTGCTGACTGACCAATTGCCACGATGTACTTCAAAATGCAAATGTGTGCCTCTGGAGGCCCCTGTGTTGCCAATTATACCAATCGGCTGTCCCGCTTGTACATGGTCACCCTTTTTCACAAAACGCTCGTGTAAATGAGCATAGACAGTTTCGTATCCGTTTGGATGCTGAATAAATACAACTTCTCCATATGTAGCCGATACATACGAACGCGTGACCACACCTTCACTTGCAGCAAAAATGGATTCTCCTTCTGGCGCAGCTATATCTAATCCCTTATGCGAGCCGCCCCTTGTCCCAAACAAGTCAGTGACTTCTCCTTTCACTGGTTCCACCCATTCGGTTGTCTTCTGTGCATGGGCAAATGGTGCTAAGATCAAGAGCAAAAAACAGCTGGCACCTATGAAGCAATACCTTTTCATCAGTGACTCCCCTTCTTTGAGGTTCTTTTCATGACAGCTTAGTATACAGCAAGAAGACCATTTTCTATACATCAAAAAAGAACGCAATGAAATGCTTGCGTCCTTTAACGTTCTTTGATGACAACTGGATTCGGCAGAGCCGGTACCTCTATTGGTTCATTTAATTCATATGGTCCTACTTGATCTGTTCCTGCATATTGAATGGTGACATCTGTAAAACCAAAATCTTTCGCTGTGAGCAGCAGACCTTCAATGAGTAGAGTATGATCAATTGAGTCCGATAATTGCGCTGATGCTCCAAACGTGATGGTTACATGCTTACCTTTTGATGTCACTTCTTTAATGGGTTCTTCTTTAATTAATGGTTCAAGTCCAGAATCACTCGTGCGTTTCATGGCCTCTACCGCATCTTCATAAGTAGAATAATGTGTTTTTGAGGGCACCAAAAAAGTCCCGCTCTTATTTTCTAACACGTAATAAGCTTTCTTCGTTTGTTTATCAATTGATATCGTGCCAAAGCTGCTAGTCCCTAATTGAAGATGAGAACCTTTGACTGACCTGACCTCCACTTGTTTATACCTGCTCCATTTGAGCGTTTCTTTGACCATATCTTTAAATCGATTGGCTTCCTTTATCGTATCAAGGGACAAATCATTTTTTAACTGAAAAACAAGTGTATTCCCATTTTCACGAAGGTCCACCATCTCAAGATAAGATTGAAGAGGCTTTGTCATTTCAGGCAGCTGCACCTGTTCATATGTGTTCATCATTTCCTGCAAATGGCCATGTTCATTCTCTTTTTCAATACTTATGGGAACCACTTGAGATGTCGATTCATCTATGTATGCAACCGTCATATACTTTTGCTTGTCTTCATGAGAAACAACGTGTGTGGTACCATTTGCCTGTTTGACCGGCTCTAATGTGGCATTTGCCTGTCCTTTGTCAGCACTTGATTCCATTTTCATCTGTTGATGCTGTTCTTGAGCAGCCGGCTGAAATAAATGAGGAGAAATTAAAAACGCCATAAATAAAACCACAACGGTTGCCACCGCTGGACCGATCCATTTGACACTTTTCTTTTTCTTCCCGCTTGCCATCAGCACCTGCTGGTATATCTGCTTAGATGAACGGTTGTCCTCCACCTTTGGAAGCTGACTTAGTAACACTTTGATTCGTTCTTCGCTCCAATCGGACCTGTTCGTTTTCATTCACTAGCTCCTCCTTCAAAAGCTCCATATGTTTTCGGAGCACTTTCAGGCCTCGGTGCTGCGTTGTTTTGACTTTGCTTTCCGAGAACTTTAGCGCCTTTGCCGTCTCCATGATTGAGTAGCCCTGGATAAACCTTAAAATGATGACAGCTCTTTGATCAATCGTGCAGTGATCAAGCGCGGCATAAATTTCTTTAGTATTTTCATCCTGTACAGCCAGTTCGTCTGGGAGCAAGTCTGGGTCTTTTACATCCTGCTTATCCCAATCAAACGTGCCGAGTACCCGTTGTCTAATGGTTTGCTGCTTGCGAAACCAGTCAATCGCCACATGCCTTGCAATTGAAAACAGCCATGTTTTCTCGCTGCTTCTTCCTTCAAAAGTTTTATATGAGTGAAGTACCCGAATGTAAACCTCCTGTACGAGATCCTCTGCCTGATTTTTATCTTTAACCATGTAAAATAAAAACTGGTACAAATCTTGATGGTACGAATCATATATTTTTTGAAAGGTTTCATGCATAGGAAACCCCTCCGTTCACTTATTTTTGTCGAGTGACTCTTATAAAACGTTACATTACAACTTTATGACAAATATATTACAAGTTCGACAGTTTGGAAAGGGCTTTTTGTTTAACTTCTCCTTAAAAATTTGAAAATAGAAAAAACACTTCATTTTCTTTACGAAAAGAAGTGTTTCTCATGTAACAAGATTCTTCGTCAAGATTAGACGAGTTCCTGCTTTTTTCTCGGAATATAGAATGTGAAGTGTGTACCTGCACCCGCTTTGCTATGAGCATGTATAGAGCCTTGATGTGCCTCGACGATGTTCTTCACAATCGCAAGGCCAAGTCCAGTACCAGAACGTCCTCTTGTCCTTGCTTTATCGGCTTTATAGAAGCGTTCGAAAATAAAGGGCAGATCCTCTTCGGGAATTCCGCTCCCCGAATCTTTTACATCCATTTTCAGTCCGTTCTCCACCGATTGAACCGAGAAGTGAACCTCGCCGCCCTCTGGTGTATGACGAATGGCATTATCAATGAGATTCGTAAACACTTGCTCAATCTTATCTGGGTCGAATACAAAGTACGGTTCATCCACTTGAATATCATACGTAAGGTCGATTTGTTTTTCTTTCGCAACCCCGAGAAACTTACGGTAAATCTTCTCTGTCAGCTCTTCCGTATCTGTTGATTCAAGATTCAATGTAATATGACCTGCTTCCATTCTCGCTAGATCTAGAAGGTCATTCACAAGACGTCCCATTCGAAGTGATTCATCATAGATAATTTGCGCAATCTCTTTCTTTTCTTCTTCTGATCCTGCAATATCATCTACAATTGCCTCGCTGTACCCTTGCAGCATAGCAATTGGCGTACGAAGCTCATGACTGACATTGGCAATGAAGTCTTTTCTCAGTTTATCAAGTCTTCGTTCCTCCGTCATATCACGAAGGACTGCAACTGCTCCTCTGACATCCTGCTGATTATACAGAGGAGACATGAGAAGAACCCAGGTACGCCCTTGCAGCGTAACTTCAATCATTTGCTCTTTTTCTGTACTGACAGCTGTATGAAATAGCTCGCGCGCTTCTGGCGGCAGTTCATCTCCATCTTTGATCTTCATATTTTGCTCATAATACCATGCCTGTAAAAATCGTTCTGCTGGAGGATTTGTCATCAAGATCGTTCCATCAATATTGATGGTGATGACGCCATCAGCCATACTGCTTAAAATATTAGATAAATGTTCTTTTTCTTGATTTAAGGCTGTGATATGGAATTTAAGCTGCTTCCCCATTTGATTAAAGGCGATCGCCAGTTCTCCAATTTCATCTTGCGTTAAAATAGGAATCTTTGTATCAAATTTCCCTTTCGCCAAATCTTGTGCACCCTCTCTCATCTTTCTGAGAGGATAGGTGACACGTGTTGACAAGAAGAAAGCGAATATAGTGGTCAGTACAATCGCAATTCCGGCGGCTAAAAAGATGTAGCGTGTCGTATGTTTCGTTGTTTGTTCTACAGCGAGGAGTGACTGAGAAAGAAAGACCATGCCTTTTTTTCCGTTCGCCTCATATGGAACACCGACTACAATCCGTTCATCTTTTTGATTGCCTGCATCAGGTTCTGCCCGTTTACTGATTTTTTTACGATCTTTCAGTGCTTGATTTAAATCGCTGTCTGCTTCAATTTGTTTCTTTGTAATCGCAGGAAGCTTCCCGTCTTTTTCAGACGAATACCACTCTAGCCCGTCCTCTTGGATGATCGCAATACTCGTCAATTTGTCAGCGAGCTCTGATGTAATCGACCTTGCAAGCGATTGATCCTCATGGCTTTCTAAAATGACCGCTACTTTGTTTGCCATTTGTGTTAAATCAGATTTTGCTTCTTCTACATGATAATTCTCAATGAACTCTAAAAGAAGCACAGTTAAAATAGATAAAACGATCAAGACGAGGAAAAGAATGGTTAACCATAGCTTTCCTACAACACTTTTCCACAGTTTCATTCAGCGCCGACCTCAAATTTGTACCCGACACCCCATACAGTTACGATTTTTTTCGCTGCTTCTGGTGACACTTTATTCAGTTTTTCACGAAGTCGTTTGACATGCGTATCAACTGTTCGTAAGTCTCCAAAGAATTCATATTGCCATACTTCTTTTAGCAGCTTTTCTCTGTCATAGACCTTATCTGGTGTTTTTGCAAGGAAATATAAAAGCTCATATTCCTTCGGCGTGAGGCTGACTTCTTTGCCATCAGCCGTCACTCTATGTGCATCATGGTCAATAGAAAGATGAGAAAACACAAGAACATCCTTTGTTGTTGTCCCAGTATTCAAATAAGACGTTTGAGACGATCTTCTGAGCAATGCCTTTACACGTAAAACCACTTCACGCGGGCTGAAAGGTTTGACGATGTAGTCATCCGTTCCTGCCTCAAATCCTTGAACGCGGTTTGCTTCTTCTCCTTTTGCCGTCAGCATAATGATTGGAGTCGCTTTTTTGTCTCGAATTTGATTACACACTTCGATTCCATCTGTACCAGGCATCATTAAATCGAGCAAAATGAGGTCGTAATCGGTTTGAAGCCCTTTTTGAATCGCCTCATCTCCATTTTCCGCTTCATCGATTTCATAATTTTCACGTTCTAAATACATTTTTAAAAGGCGGCGAATTCTTGCCTCATCATCTACGACTAATATTTTCGTTTGAGTTGTGTGTTCCATTAGACAGTCCTCCTGCTTTCTCCGTTGTTACATTCATTTTAACAAAAAGCCGAATTGAATCATAAAAGTTGGCTTTTCCTTGTATTATGCGTAAGAATGAAGCCCCGCAATGACAAGGTTGACAAAGATGAGATTAAACATAATAATGGCGAAGCCGATCACAGCAAGCCATGCGGACTTTTCACCATGCCAGCCTCGCGACAAGCGAAGATGAAGATAGGCAGCATAAAAGAGAAACGTAATCAATGCCCATACTTCCTTCGGGTCCCAGCCCCAAAACCTAGTCCATGCAATTTGCGCCCAGATCATGGCAAAGATCAGCCCGCCTAACGCAAATACAGGGAAACCAATCGAAACAGCCCTATACCCAATTTCATCAACTAAGTCTAGGTTCACCTGTTTCACTAGCGGTTGAAGCAGTGCGCTCAGCCGTTTGCGAATGATCAATCGAACGAGTCCGTATATGATCAGCCCTACGCCAAATGACCATAACACCGTATTGACCTTTCTACCTGAAAAAACAGGCGGCAGCTCAACAAACGGTTCCAAACGATCTTCCGTCATAAGCTCCCCTTTATGAGGTCCGACAAGAGCTGGCAGCTCATAGACCATCTCACTTTTTTCTTTATTTTTATCGATCCAATTAAATGTCGCTTCATATCCTGTCATTCTAAAGATAGACGTGACAGCGATAAATGCAAGTGTGACCACAATCATAAACATGACAAGCTCTAAACCAAACGTCTTCTTCCCTGGCTTTGTTTGATCCACATGCTTTAATAGAAAGATGACACCTGCCACAAAGCTGATGGCTAAAATGGCTTGGCCAAGTGCTGCTGTTGTCACGTGAATATAAAGCCAATTACTTTGAAGTGAAGGAATCAGCGGTGAAATATCTGATGGGAACATACTTGCATAGGCAATAATCAATAAAGCGATTGGAAGGGTGAATAAACCAAGTACAGATACTTGATACACAAAATATAAAATGATGAATGCAAGCACCAGCATCATGCCAAAAGCCGTTGTGAACTCAAACAAATTACTGACTGGTGCATGGCCAGATGCGATCCATCTTGAAATAAAATAGCCCAACTGGCTCAAAAAACCGATGATGGTAAGCGTAATACCAATGAGTGCCGCCTTATTCCTGCGCGTTCCTTCTTCTTTCTTTTTTCCCTTAATGGCACCACCAAAAAAAGGAACTGCCGCTAAATAAAATAGAAAAGCTGCAAATAACAGATTTTCACTGACTGCCGCCATCTAATCCTTCCCCCTTGCTTTTGCTGATACTTGTTGTATCAGGCAGTTCTTTTTGATCAACTGGCTGTTTGATGCCACTGCCGCTTAGTAACACACCAAGATCGGACTTTAAGCCGAACCAGTTTTTGTTTGTATGTCCTGCCACCAATACTTTTCCATCCTTTGCCGACAGCCATATTCTTCTATGCTGCCAATACATCCCCTGCACGACACCAATCATGAAGATGATTCCGCCTACTATGAGCACGCCAAGTGTTAAATCCTTTCTAACTGTTAACCCTGTAACGTTTTTCGTTTCAACCCGATCAAACTTCATTTTATATAGATTGTTATCAGAACCCTCTACTGTCTCTTGAATGGCGACAAAGCTTTTTTCACCTTTAGGTTTTTCAGGAGAAATCATTTCAAACACGAAAGCAGGATTATTCGGATTCCTTGTTTTCGTACTCGGCGTTCCATCATCGTCAAAATAAAAATCAGGCAGATAGCTCATCACCTTGACTTTGTAACCGCTACCAAGATCATATTCTGACTTAGGCTCCAGCAGATTAATCTTCACTGTACCGAAAGATTTTTCTGTATCTTTACGAATCAGCTGAAAGACCATTTGATCGAGTTCATTTTGTTTAAAATCCACTTGATATAATGAGAAATTGTCAAACTTGAGCGGTTCATTCACTTTGATATCGTGTTCTGTTACCTGCTTCAGCTTGGGCTTTTCACCAAATACAACTTCTCCTTCACGTTTGTATAAAATGGCATCCGTTTTATAGCTTTTCACCACTTGACCGTCGCCAGCTTTTTCAATGGCATTCTCAAACACTTCTTTTTCATTTCCAGTTTCATAGCGATCAATTGAAAACGCATTATTTTTCAAGAAGTATTGACCATCCGTACCTGGAATTGGTGCAGTTTCCCCTTCTCTGACCCAAAGCGTTTCATCCACGTACATGCCCGGGACAAACCGGAGCATCGCTCCAATGAGAAAGATGATTAGTCCAATGTGATTGACGTAAGGTCCCCAGCGTGAAAAACGTCCTTTTTCGGCTAAAATATGCCCATTTTCTTCTCGCACGCGGTAACGCTTTTGTTTCATTGCTCTTATGATGCCTTCATATGTATGCTGATCTAATGTTTTGTCTGTCTCGCTAAACAGACGCTGTCTTCTCATAAAGCCTTCTTTTTTGATAACCCCTTGGTTTTTGAGTGCTCGATAAAGAGGAATAACGCGGTCGAGACTGCAAATGACAAGGGAGATTCCGATTGATGCGACAAGAGCTAAAAACCACCAAGAATTATAAAGATCATGGAATCCAAGTGTGTAATACAGTTTGCCAAACGATCCATATTGCTCTTCATAATACGTGGAAGCAGATGCACCTGGCGGAATAAATCGCTCCTGCGGAAAAATCGTTCCAAGCGAAGAAGCGAGCAGTGTAATGACAATCAGCCACACACCCACTTTAACGGAAGAAAAAAAGTTCCATACTTTATCAACAATCGTTTTGTTGTATGTTTGCGAGCGTCTTGCACTGCCGTCATATCTCATATCAAGCAGCTTTGAAGAGTTTTTCTCTTTAGCCGCAATGGGATTCCCGCATGATTCACATAGAACAGTACCGATTGGATTAATATGTCCACACTCGCACTTTACCTCTTTCATTCTATGACCCCTTTGGTTTAATCAAATTCATATATTCATAGACATTACGTTCTGTCATCGTTCCCTTTATGACTTTGATTACCTTGCCTTCAGGACTGATTAAAAATGTGGTTGGCAGCGGCGTAATATCATATGCCTCTGTCACTTGACGATCTTTGTCCATGGCAACAGGAAAATTCACGCCATAGGATTCCATAAAATTTTTCACGGCAATCTTGGATTCCGCAACATTGACTGCAACAATTTCCACACCGCGATCCTTGAACACTTCATATTGATTCGCCATATAAGGAAATTCTTGTTTACACGGACCACACCATGTACCCCAAAAATTAAGAAAGACACCTTTGCCTTTTAAGTCCTTTAACTCAATCCGATCCCCATCGACAGATTGAAGGACAAAGTTTGGCGCAATAGATCCTTCTTTGACTCGATCCTGTTTGGCAAATACTGAGTTATACATTGTATAACATAGTGCAGCAAGCATCACGAGGAGAATGCCCGTCCGTATGAAAAACCGTCTTTTTTTCATCTGAAGTACCCCTTCCCCATAGACATTCAGGTAAATTATAGCATTCTCCTTCTTTTGATGCTTCTTCATTTTTTGAAGTTTATGTGAAAATTAAAAAGCGCTTTTCCCATGATCGGCAATTGCTCTCAGGCGCTTTACTTCATGCGGAGACAATTCTCTGCGGTCTCCTGGTCTCATACCTTCAATATGAAGGAACGAATATTGCTCTCTTTTTAGCTTTAACACATCATGTCCAATCGCTTCAAACATGCGGCGCACCTGTCTGTTTCTGCCTTCGTGAATGGTTAATTGAACAATACAAGTTTGTTTTCGTTTATCAATAGAAAGCATTTTCGCACGAGCAGGTGCTGTTTTTTTATGATCTAACATGATCCCTTTTTCTAGCTTTCTAAGCAGTTCCTTTGATGGAATGCCTTTTAGCTTCGCTGCATACGTTTTATCAATTTCGTATTTCGGGTGCATGAGCTTATGGGCAAATTCCCCATCATTTGTAATCAAAATCAAACCGCTCGTATCATAATCTAACCGCCCGATTGGATAAAGGCGCTGCGGGACATCATCAAAGAAATCTGTGACGACCTTGCGTCCTTTATCATCCTCGGCAGCCGAAATGACGCCGCGCGGTTTATAAAGCATAAAGTAAACCGGTTCTTCTCTTTCAAGCTTTAATCCATTGACTTCAATTTTATCTGAAGAGCCCACCTTCACTCCGAGCTCTGTCACTGTTTGACCATTAACGGTAACTCGTCCTTCTTTAATTAATTCTTCAGCCTTTCGTCTTGAAGCGACGCCGGCATGTGCAATTACTTTCTGTAAACGTTCCATTTGTCTTTCACCTCATGTACTATCTTACTTGCTTGACTTAAAACAAACAAGCATTCGTGGAAAATTAAGCGTTTCGTCTGTCTAATTTCAGCTAAAAAGCGATTTTCCATCCATGAAATACAAAAAAGCGCCTGATTAGGCGCCGCTAAATAACAAACTGACGATAATCACAGAGGCAATGACACCAATGAGATCTGCTAGCAAACCTACTTTCAGCGCATCTCCCATTTTTTTAATCCCGACTGCTCCAAAATAGACCGTTAAAATGTAAAGGGTGGTGTCTGTTGACCCTTGCATGACAGCTGCAAGCTGGCCAATAAAAGAATCTGGGCCATACGTCGCTATTAAGTCAGATGTCATTCCAAGTGCAGCCGTTCCTGATATCGGGCGAATAAACGCAAGCGGCACGACTTCTGGCGGGAAACCAATCGCTGTAAAGACTGGTTTTAGTAGTCCCATAACAAAATCAAGCGCACCTGATGCACGAAATATCGTAATGGCTACAAGCATACCGACTAAATAGGGAATGATTGAAAAGGCAATTTGAATGCCCTCTTTTCCTCCCTCCACAAATGTTTCATAGGTTGGTACCTTTTTAATGGTTCCAGCAATCAAAATTCCTGCGATGATCAGTGGAATCAAAGCAAGTGACAGCCAGTTAATAAATGCCACAAGATCACCCCCGCCTGCTTCTGCGATAGTGGAAATAACGATCGATGATAATTGCACCGATTCCTGAAATGAGTGTTGCTAAAATGGTTGGCCCTACAATGTCTGTTGGCTGATCTGCCCCATAGGTCATTCTTATTGCAATGACGGTTGTTGGGACAAGTGTGATAGAGGATGTGTTGACCGCTAGAAATGTAATCATAGAACGGCTTGCCTCATTTTTTCCGCCGTTTAATGCTTTCATCTGCTCCATCGCCTTAATCCCAAGCGGTGTAGCGGCATTCCCGAGACCAAAGAAATTCGCCATGAGATTGGACAAAATATACCCCATTGCAGGATGATTAGGCGGAATATCCGGGAATAGCTTTGAAATAAAAGGCCGGCACAATTTACTAAAGAAATTTAACAGCCCTGCCTCTTCGGCAATCTTCATGAGCCCGAGCCAAAAAACGAGAACACTAATCAAACCAATCGAAATGGTAACCGCTTCTTTTGAGCCCTTAAATACAGCCTCGTTCACTTCCTGCATCGTTCCATTAAACATCGCATAGACAAGACCGATGACAGTGAGAAATACCCAAATTAGATTGACCATGAAGATCCGCCTATAGATGTCTGAAAGACAGACTTAAACATTTCTTGAAAGCTTTTTTGAGGCATGCGGTTTCGTTTATTTTCATAAAAAATCGGTAATTGCTCGATCACCTGTCCATCTAATAAAATCGTCATTTTTCCTACAACATCTGGGATGGCTTCGGCGTTTTTTTTCCATTTCTTTTTAGGGGTGAGCATTTCCGTTTCAATTTTGACAAGTTTTTTCTCATCTTCATTTAAAAAATAGTCCACATCACGCTTGATAAACGCTTTTTTTTCGTAAAAGGTCCCTTTTAACGAAGCAAGCCTTCCTTTTTCAGCAAGCACATACGTTTTATAGTGATCAAATGCATATTCAAACATAGAAATATGATCCTTCCAGTCGTCAGGTGCATTAATGGTCACAGCGATCAGCTGAGCATCACCCTTTGCAGCGGTGGAGACAAGCGTTCGTTTTGCAAGCTTTGTATATCCTGTTTTTCCTCCAGTGGAATATTCGTATAAACCGGTGAGCAGCTTGTTTTTATTTTTCCAATAGCCTTCCATTGTCTTCGCT
The DNA here is from genome assembly GCF_014250435.1 of Bacillus sp. PAMC28571. Classification (NCBI taxonomy): domain Bacteria; kingdom Bacillati; phylum Bacillota; class Bacilli; order Caryophanales; family Bacillaceae; genus Bacillus; species Bacillus sp. PAMC28571. Next base: position 1,882,795 of record NZ_CP060191.1, read on the forward strand.
TTATAGAAAGTTGTACCGGCAATTTTTTGATATTGTTTATGTTTCATCGCGTATTTTGTTAGGATCGCCATGTCATAGGCTGATGAATAATGATTTTTATGATCATCGAGTCCGTGCGGATTTTGAAAATTCGTATTCTCCATTCCTAGTTCAGCTGCCTTTTGGTTCATCATAAAGATAAATCCTTCTAAGCTGCCGCCAACATGCTCTGCAATGGCAACAGCTGCATCATTTCCAGAACGCAGCATGAGCCCGTATGTCAAATCTTCTAAGCTCACCTTCTGCCCTTCCTTTAAATAAATGGATGAACCCTCCGCCTGAATCGCACGTTTTGATACTTTGACGGTATCTTTCATTTTTCCTGATTCAATGGCTAATACAGCAGTCATAATTTTTGTAATACTGGCGATTCTTCTTTTTTCGTGCTCGTCCTTTCCAAATAGGACTCTGCCTGACTGTCCATCTATTAAAATGGCGCTTCTTGCACTCACTGATAATGAAATGTCTGCTTTGGCATGTGAGGAAAAAGGCAGTAAGAGTGTAAATAGAAGAAGGACTGCTGTTCCAATTTTTAAATAGGGCATGTTCATTCACGTCCTTGTCCGTTTTGTACAAGTGTATGCTCAGCTGAAAAAGTTATGATGCCCCGTCCATAAAAAAAAGCGCCTCTACATATAGAGGCGCTTCTTCAAATTGCTTATACCATTTTCACTTGCTGATGAGAAGTCGTATATTCCAGCTCTTCTCTCATCGCTAAAAAGTCTTTTTCTAATGAAGAAAATAATTGTTTCATATCAGCGGATACTTCATGGTGAAAAACAATGCTGCTTTTTCCTGTATAGGCCGAACGGCTGTCTTCATACCATGTATCCTTTTTAGGCGTGAAAAATTCTTCAATACATTGATGATAAATACGGTGGAGCATCTGCTGTGCGGCTTGCTGCGGGAATGTCTGCTGCTGGCTCATTTTCCTGCAAACTGCTGCTGCATCCTCGCTGTACACTGCAAGCTTCCGTAATGTACTCAATATGTCACAATAATAGGCTTCCGCTTCGGGGTTTAATCGTTTCAAGCTTGATAAGGTGGTTTCGTTCAGAAAACCATTCATTTCAATTGCAACCTTTGATAAAAAGACGCCTGCTTGATCAACTTGAGCCTTTACATTCATATGTGCCATTTGTTTCGTGTTTACCTTCCCCTCATGGCTTTGTCACCATTTTATCTGTCATCAAAAGATTTTAGACCTAAAATCTTTTTTATATTTTATCATACATTTTTCATTCTTTTGAACTATTTTATGTCTTCAAATGTTTGATTGAAGTTTTCAAAAAATAGATCGGCCTCTTCTTGTCCATCTGCTTCTACATTCTCTGGAAGCGGCGGTAATTCATCTAAAGCCTTTAAGCCAAATTGCTCTAAAAAGGTAGGGGTTGTCCCATAAAGAATCGCTCGTCCCGGACCATCGGCACGTCCTACTTCACAGAGCAGTGCTTTGGCTACTAAACTATGAAGTACCCGCTCTGATTTGACTCCTCTGATCTCCTCTACCTCACTGCGTGTAATCGGCTGTTTATAAGAAACAATGGCAAGCACCTCCAGCGCTGCCTGCGACAAACCCTTGGATGGTGTCTCAACTAATTTTTTTAAATACATGCTGTATTCTTTTTTCGTCAGCAGCATATATGAATCTGCATATTCAATGAGCTCAATCCCTCGTTCTTGTTTTTGATATTCTTCCTTTACGGAAGACATAATGTCGAGTAATACCGACTCATCTACTTCAAGAACAGACATGAGCTGTTTTCTTGTTAAGCCTTCGTCACCTGCTGCATACAGCAGCGCTTCTAAGATGGCTTTCCAATTCACGATATCAAGCGTCATGAATCGTTTCACTCCCTATGATATAAATGTCTTCAAAGTTCCCTTCCTGCTCTAGCATGATTTGATGACTTTTCATCAATTCGAGAACAGCAAGAAACGTCACGACAAGGTGTTCCTTTTGATCATGTTGAAATAGAGTCATGAAATTGGTCCGCTTTTTTGTTTTTCTTAAATGGTTCATAATCTCATTCATTTTGTCTTCAATCGGGATTTCTTGTCTTGTAATCTTTGATGGTGCTGGTTTCGTTATTTTCTTTCGATTTAATACCTTTTGGAACGCACCTAACATATCATACACCGTTACGTGTAAATTTGTGTCCTTCGCTTCTGATTCTTTTGCAAATTCGCTTAAATCACTCGGTGGTTTTGTAAAGGCATTTTGCCTTTCTTCTTCGCGTTCCTTTAGTTCTTGTGCTGCATTTTTATACTTGCGGTATTCAATCAATTTGCCAATCAGCTCTTCTCGAGGGTCTTCTTCCTCTTCGAGCAGGTCTTCATCAAACAGCTCTTCCTCTTGTTTCGGAAGAAGCATTCTGCTTTTAATACTCAGGAGGGTTGCAGCCATGACCAAATATTCACTCGCAACATCGAGCTCAAGCTCCCTCATCGTGTGGACATATAATAAATACTGCTCCGTAATTTTAGCGACGGGAATATCATAAATATCAATTTCCAACCGGTTAATTAAATGTAAAAGCAAGTCCAAAGGACCCTCGAACGAATCTATTTTCACCTGATATTCCAGCATCTTTTTCTCACCATTTCTACTGTCTTCTAAGTACCGTTTCACCGGCTAACCTTTAGTATAAGACAGGATAAAGCTCTCGTCCAATATAATTTCGGCCATGATGCCTTAGGCAAATCGAGAAAAACAGTGGATCCGCCCATACCAATAAGGGCATTTATACATAGAATACCATTGTAATCAGAACTGATGAAAAAGGAGGCCGTATCATTATGGGAGATGGCTATAACTTCGGCGGAGGATTCGCGCTAATTGTCGTGCTTTTCATCTTGCTGATCATCGTTGGCGCGGCTTGGGTTTATTAAAGAAACAGAGCGTCCTTTTCACTAAAGGGACGCTCTTTCTTCTTTTCTTTTCGATATGTTAGACTGAGAGTGGAAAAGGAGATGACCGCTGTGTATCCTGAAGCGTACGTGGCTTTTTTACACGAATTTCATACGACAAGAGATTATTTTGAGTGTCATGAAATTTTAGAGGAATATTGGAAAGAAGATCCCCCTGAGCAGCGCAAAGAATATTGGGTCGGGCTCATCCAGCTCGCTGTTGCCTTGTATCATCAAAGGCGGGGAAATGGAAAAGGAGCAAAACGGCTCATTTCTAACAGTCTTCATTTGTTAGAAGCAAACCGTTCAGTATTATCGAATCTCGGTCTGGATGATGAGGCATTTCTGATGCTTCTGAGAACGCTGAAAAAGAAAATGGATGAAGATACGCCCTATGAAAGTGTGATGCTGCCAATCAAAGATGAAGCACTTCTTTCTTTATGCCAAGAAATGGCCCAAAAAGAAGGACTGCTCTTTGGACAGGAAAGCAACTTATCCCATACATTTTTAATCGAAAAACATAGACTCCGTGACCGGACAGAAGTTTTGCTGGAACGAAAAAAGCAGATTGAACGTAAAAAAAGCAGAGGACTGTAGCCTCTGCTTTTACATGTGTGATATTTAATTTGATTCGCTGTGACACTTATGAAAGAAGCCTTGCGTTAATTCATTTGGAATGAGTGTTTTGGTTTTAAATATTTCTTCCACGGCTAAAACCATTTCCTTGCCGATTCCTTGATCACGATGGGATGGATTCACACTAATATGCTCAATTTGTACTTGGTCGTCTGTTTTCAACACACCAATAGCACCTACAATATCCTCGCCATCTTTCCATAGGAACAGCTGCCGATCTTCATCCATTTCATATGACTTCATCGTCTGCTGAAGCTGTTTGACGTCTTTCTCACCCGGCATAAAGGACAGAAGTCCCATGGCAATTTTTTCAAAAGACCTCTTGTAACGAATTAACATATATACCCCTCAATATTCAAATTATCCTAATTTCCAGCAAATGTCTTATGATTCATTTGCTCATCACACATTATAAACATTTTTATACCGTTTTTAAACTCTTTTTCACTAAATTAAGAGAATGTTCGATTGAGATTCGCCATTTCAATAGCAGCTGCAGCCGATTCGCTGCCTTTATTTCCTGCTTTTGTACCAGCTCTTTCAATGGCTTGTTCAATAGATTCTGTTGTGAGTACACCAAAGATAATCGGTACCCCTGTTGACATAGCACTCTGAGCAATTCCTTTAGCAGCTTCATTACAAACGTAATCATAGTGAGTCGTTGCGCCTCTGATCACGGTTCCAAGTGTGATGACTGCATCATATTTTTTGGTTTCTGCTAATTTTTTTGCCATGTACGGGATTTCAAAAGCGCCTGGTACCCACACAACATCGATATCATCACCATTTGCTCCGTGTCTGAGTAATGTATCTTCTGCTCCATCTAACAGTTTACTTGTAATAAAATCATTGAATCTCGCTACAACGATTGCAAATTTTAGTCCTTCTGCTACTACATGGCCTTGTATTGTATTCATATGTTGATCATCCTTTTTTGTGATTTTTATTTTGTTTCAATAGCGGCTGTTCGATTGTTGTTTAAATATGACTGTAATGCTTCGATTGTCAGCATCTTTAAATCATGCTGTTTTTGGATCTCCTTTAGTTCAGGGACGCGCGCCATTGATCCATCTGCATTCATAATTTCACATATGACACCCGCTGGCTCTGAGCCTGCCAGTTTAGCAAGATCAACCGCCGCCTCTGTATGACCTGGTCTTTCTAGTACGCCGCCCTCTTTTGCAATAAGCGGAAAAACATGACCTGGTCGGGCAAACTCTTCTGGTTTTGCGTCTTTATTTAACATGGCCAGCATGGTCGTGGAGCGCTCAAAAGCACTAATACCAGTCGTCGTTGTCACATGGTCGATGCTTACTGTAAACGCTGTATGGTGTGCATCCGTATTATGTTCAACCATTGGATGCAGATTCAGGTGTTTGGCGATCGACGCATGGACTGGCGTACAAATGAGGCCTCTTCCATGTAAAGCCATGAAGTTAATCACCTCAGGTGTGGCATGCTCAGCAAGTGCCACAAAGTCTCCTTCATTTTCTCTGTCTTCATCATCCACTACGATAATGATTTCTCCTTGTTTAAGGGCATTTACTGCCTCATTAACGGAATGATACATACAATCGCCTCCTAGAATCCGTGCTCTTTTAGCAATGATGGGGTCAATCGAGATGGCTGTTTTTCGCTCTGCTCTTTTGTTAAAAAGCGATAAATGTATTTACCGATCATGTCACACTCTATATTCACGATATCCCCCATAGATTTAGTCGGGAAAATAGTTCCTTCAAGCGTGTGAGGAATAATAGAGACTGTGACATGTGAATCTCGCAAATCGAAAATGGTCAAGCTGACACCATCTATTGCGATCGAACCCTTTTGGGTGAGCATATCTGTGAGGGTCTTGTTCATCTTTAAATCATAGTAAATGGCATTACTCTTCTTTTCTATCCGGGTAATGACAGCCGTTCCATCAACATGGCCTGAGACAAAATGGCCGCCAAATCGTCCATTTGAGGACATGGCTCGCTCTAAATTCACTGGACTGCCTTTTGTCAGCTGATCCAGCGATGTCGCTTTGACCGTCTCTGGCATCACATCTGCCGCGAACTGTTCTTTTGTGAAGCTAGTGACTGTGAGACATACTCCATTAATGGCAATACTGTCTCCGAGGTGAACATCTTCCAGCACACGGCTGCATGTAATGACAATTTCCATGGCATCTGCTGACTTTTTACTTAATGACTGAACGGTGCCAACTTCTTCAATTATCCCCGTAAACATGTGATCCTCCCTTTCGTTTCATTTGTATTTCTCACTTTTAAAAAAAGCGATGTTAGGGACATGTGATCGATTGAGCACCTTCGTCGCTTTTTATGGTCCATACAAGGTAGATGAGGGATCACCTAATAAACACTGCATGCAGTCTATTAACGACAAAATCATACAGAAAGCCCCGGAAAAAATTCCGGGGCTTTGGTTTTTTTGCATCAGAAATAAGACTATGATCAACAAATATTTTTCGTTCATAGCTTTCTTTATCCTTCTCCCATCCAGACTTTCACTGTCGGCTTCAGCTTTTCACTGAATCAACCGTTAATAAATTAACGGGTCACGGGCTGTAAAGCATTTGCTTTATTACCGTCGGTCGGGATTTTCACCCTGCCCCGAAGGATACAATCGATATTTAGCTGTCCTTGGGGCTATTATAGCGATCCTTGTTGTCAAATGCAACAATCAAGATTTCTTCACACAAAAAAAGCCTCCTTATAGGAAAGGAGACATATTAATTAACGACTTTTACTACTTTTATCAGTCCATCTATTCTTTTTTCATTACTAAAGTAGGCTTTAATACGATCGCCTTTTTTCAGATCGGCCACATCATCTTCAAATTTCTTACCATTAAAAATAATTTTTGTGCCATTCTTCGCTTGACCGTAATATTCATCTCCATCAATTTTCGTAATGGTATATTCATAGATGGTGTAATCTTTATCATTATTTGTTAAGCTTTCGCCAATAGCTGTTGGCACATCTTCAATTTTCATGCCATTCATGTATAAATAACCTGCGCCTAAACAAAGCAGTAAAACAAATAAGATCGCCATTTTTAATTTAATTTTCCCCATATTTAGAACCTCCATCATCTGCACTTCGCCTATTTGTATGTTTTATTCCTTCTTTTATTGAAATAAAACCAAAAAAGCTGATTTTCATTAATGGTTATTTATATAACGATTCAGATGGCCTTTTGGTTCCACCTCTTAATCATTACATATGATACGAATATGCGTTCTTTATTAAGGGGGTCTTTTTCCTGTTTATTAGTTCGTAACACACCATACTGCAAGCTTTTCATTATATTCTTTTTTCGAGTGCAAATAAGTCTTCCTCTAATAATTGTGACCGCTGAACAGCGATGCTGCGGCTGTCGCGAACCCCTTGATTATAGTAGTAGCTTCCAAGGTTTTTTGTGATAAATTCTAGTATATTAATGGCTGCTAATTCACCAATCTCTTCTTCTCGTTCTTCGGCAAAATAACGCTGAATGGCCATCGTCATTTGATTTTTCTCTTCTTTTGTGAGTGGTTTCAAAGTATCCCCTTCTTTCTTTCCGATTTCTTCATTTGCATCTGATGTGCTGGCACCCCGCAAATACGAATGTTTGTTCTCCTATCATATCATAAAAATACATTCTGCGCATGACTGCCCTATAAGAAAAAGCGTATTTTGATGTAATGGATCAAATACGTTTTCACTATGCTGTATGATTTTTCATGGAAGCTGTCATAGCGTGTTGTCCATTTTATTTTAAAATGGATAGGATCGTCGCTACAGAATGATCTACAAATGAACGCTCTGGACGTGACTTCATGAGGACGGTAAGCCCGATGAAAGAAACGACCAGTGTCTGTGCTAAGGCTTTAGCATTCAAGCTGCTTTCAAGCTCACCCGAGCGAATACCTTGCACAATCTTTTCTTCAAATATGACCGAAAGATACATCTGATGCTCTCTTGTCAGAATTTCAAATTTCTCTTCGTGTGGAGCAAGTTCCACTATCGTATTAATGCAAAAACAGCCTTTACTCGGGCCATCTCTATATTCCTCTTCCACTACATCTGTAAATAAAGTATGAAATGCTTTCTTTACAGATTGATTGTTTTGAAGTTTTGTTCGAATATGGGCTGCATGCTGCTTTGTATATTTACGTAATGCAGCCTCAAATAACTCCTCTTTATCTCCAAAGGCTGAGTATAAGCTTGGCCGCTGTATTCCCATTTTTGCAGTCAAATCGCTTAACGTTGTAGCTCTATACCCCTTTTCCCAAAAAAGCACCATTGCATCATCCAACGCTTTTTCCTCATCAAACTCACGCTGTCGAACCATCCTCAATTCCTCTTTTCAACAATAAAATCATTTCACCAAAACAATTATTCATTTATTACCAATCAGTACATTATAATTTTATTTTATTCATGTAAAATTGTCAAACTGTCTTTCTTTAATCAAGATCAACTTAGAATAACTGGATGAAACTCTTGACTTTAAAATATTTTATTGGTTATCATTAACAGGAATCATTTTATACCGATCGATATATTATACTCTTTAGTATAAAAAGGAGAGGATGCAATGAATGGTTAAAGATGAAATGACTCCAAGAGATCATCCTGATATGAATTTTCGGTTAAAACCTGAATCAAAGATGAGTCACTATATGGCACTACTTTTTGCAGCAGCGTGCGGGATGGCTGTTGCAAACATATACTTCGCACAACCGTTACTAGATTCACTGGCAGACGAGTTCGGTATCACGTATTCATCCATTGGTATTGTCATTACGATTACTCAGCTTTGTTATGCGGCGGGGCTGCTACTGATAGTACCGCTTGGTGATCTGTTGAATCGACGACGGCTCATTATCGGTCAGATGCTTTTATCTGTGCTTGCCCTCATTCTAGTCGGCATCGCTCCTATCGTCACCGTCCTATTTCTAGGATTAGCAGTGGTCGGACTGCTCGCTGTAGTCACTCAGGTACTCGTTGCGTTTGCAGCAAGTTGGGCTGCTCCAGAAGAACGCGGCCGTATAGTCGGCTTGGTGCAAAGTGGAATCGTAACCGGCATTCTTCTCGCTCGAACCTTTGCTGGTGTATTAACCGATTTTGCTGGCTGGAGGTCTGTTTATCTTGTTTCTGCCGTCATCATGCTTATCCTAACTGGCGTATTGTTCCGAGTGCTCCCGCGTGATGACAGCAAAAGAGAGTCATTATCCTATGTTCATCTGCTTCGTTCAATGTTTATATTGTTCATACAAGAACGAATCCTGCGCATCCGTGGGATTTTGGCTCTTCTGATTTTTATCGTCTTTGGTACGTTATGGACTTCACTCGTACTGCCTCTCAGTACTGCGCCATACTCTCTTTCACATACTGCAATTGGCGCATTTGGTCTTGCTGGAGCAGCCGGAGCGTTAGGGGCTGCTCGGGCTGGCAGCCTTGCTGATCGAGGTTTTGGACAGTTCACAACTGGTATAGCCCTTGTCCTATTATTCATTTCATGGTTTTTCATCAGTTTGACTGAACATTCACTTATTGCATTAGTCATTGGCATTATCCTTCTTGACCTATCTGTGCAGGCAGTTCATGTGACCAATCAGAGTATGATTTTTACAGTACGGGCTGAGGCAAGAAGCCGGCTTACTGCGGCTTACATGATTTTTTACTCTATCGGCAGTGCGATCGGTTCAATTGTTTCAACCAGTATATACGCGACCTATGGCTGGGGCGGAGTATGTCTCTTTGGTGCCTCTATCAGCGCTTTAGCCATTTTGTATTGGTTCATCACCTACCGCCTAACGAAACATATCACAGTCGTCTCACAAACAAAATAAAAAAACACCGCGATTAAGCGGTGTTTTTTATTGTTGACAAGGGCTAAAATGAACTTGATTTTAGCCCTTTGTCTTCTTTTCAGCGTGTTTGAAAACCTTTGAAGTCTAGGAAGGGCGAGCACTGGAACGGAGCGAATTTAACATTCGTGAGTACCGGAGCGCAGACCTGACACCGAATGCAAGGGTTTGTCTACACGCTGAAACACCGCGATTAAGCGGTGTTTTAGATTAAGCATCTACAACTTCAACTTTTTCCATGCCCTGCCCTTGCTCCATATCAAGTACAGCCTCGATACCAGATGTTACCTTGCCAAAAACAGTGTGAACACCGTTTAAGTGCGGCTGCGGGTCATGTACGATAAAGAATTGGCTGCCGCCTGTGTCTTTACCAGCATGTGCCATTGATAATGAACCTCTTTCGTGCTGATGTGGATTTCCTTCTGTTTCACATTTAATTGTGTAACCAGGACCACCCGTTCCATTACCGTTTGGGTCGCCGCCTTGGCTGACGAAGCCTGGGATCACGCGGTGGAATTTTAATCCATCGTAGAAGCCTTCATTCGCTAATTTTTCAAAGTTTGCTACTGTACCTGGAGCAGCCTCTGGGTAAAGTTCAAACTCAATTTTCTTTCCATTCGTTAATTGTATGTATCCTTTTTTCGCCATTTTTCACATTCTCCTTTCAAGTTAAACAACGCTCATTATAGCACATTTCCGGTGATGTTAAACATCCCCTGCTCTTCGATTGTCATTTACCTCTTAACTGATGATTGATAAAATAGGGTTGCTTGATCCTTTTTTCCTAATAAAATGATATCTGACTAAATGACATGTTTTCATTTATTGGAACAGGAACACATCTTAAAAAGAAAATTGAAACGTCGAGCCAATTTGTTACGTCTATATGATGGAGTGCACTTCATCACGTGTACTCAAAAGATAAGTTTCTCTTGAAAGAGGAACGCTTTCGACTTGAAGGAGGTCAACATGTTTAAAAAAATGATGCTTGGTATGATGGCAGCGCTCCTTTTCCTTATTGGTGCGCCAAAAGTCAGCTTAGCGGATGCAGCTGTCGGCGATGTCATCGTCACACTCGGGCAAGACTTAACACCGGCTGATCGCCAGAAGGTGCTTGACGAGTTGAATCCACCTGAAAATGCGACAAAAATTGAAGTAACCAATAAAGAAGAGCACGAATATTTAGGAAAGTATATCCCTCGTTCTTCTATCGGGACGAGAGCATTATCATCTTCATCGATTACCATTGAAAAATCAGGTACTGGTCTCACTGTGGATACACACAACATCAAGACCATTACAGATGAGATGTATTTAAATGCTTTAATGACAGCAGGTGTCAAAGATGCCAAGGTTGTCGTGACTGCTCCATTTGAAGTATCTGGTACAGCCGCACTGACAGGCTTACTAAAAGCTTATGAGGTGTCAAGCGACAAAGCCATTCCAGAAGATGTGAAGCAGGTGGCAAACGAAGAGCTTGTGACAACTTCTAAATTGGGTGACTCTATCGGGAAAGATAACGCTTCTGCCCTTATTGCAAAAATCAAAGATGACATTGCAAAAAATGGTGTCCCTAAAACCACAAAAGAAGTAGAAGAAAAAGTGGATCAGGCTGCTTCTGATTTGAATTTAAATCTGACGCAGGATCAAAAAGATCAGCTTGTCTCGCTATTTGATAAAATGAAAAACATCAATATCGATTGGAATCAAGTAGGATCTCAAATTGATAAAGCAAAAGACAAGATTACTAAATTCATAGAATCGGATGAAGGGAAAAACCTTCTTCAAAAGATTTGGGATTTCTTTGTCTCCATTTGGAATGCGATCGTTTCTGTATTCACTGGAGGAAAATAATTCATGAAAAAAAGCTGCCTGAACTCCAGGCGGCTTTTTTTAAGTAGATGATTTCACTTTTGATTGATACGGTAAATCAAGTTTCACAATGTCCTCATATGTTTCACGCTCAACCACAAGCTGCGCTTCCCCGTCTTCTACAAACACAACAGCTGGGCGCGGGATACGGTTATAGTTGTTTGACATACTATAGCCGTAAGCTCCGGTACAAAAGACAGCTAATAAATCTCCTTGTGATAATTCTGGCAGATCGATATCCCAAATGAGCATATCTCCGCTTTCACAGCATTTCCCGGCAATTGAAACCGTTTGATCATGCGTTTGGCTCATTTTGTTGGCACTTGCGGCTTCATATTTCGCTTGATATAAAGCTGGACGAATGTTATCACTCATTCCGCCATCTATCGCTACATAATCACGGATGCCAGGTACATGTTTTGATGATCCGACCGTATAAAGAGTCGTCCCTGCATCTCCAACAAGAGAACGGCCTGGTTCTATCCAAATCTCTGGCATATCGAACTGGTAGCGGGCCACGTTCTCTTTCACAGCTTGGATAATTTTTTCGACATATTCTGTCGCAGGAAGTGGTTCATCCTCTTCTGTATAACGAATCCCAAAGCCGCCGCCTAAGTTTAATACCGTAGAAATAAAACCAAATGATTCTCTCCATTCATCCAGCTTCAAAAAGATTTTATCGGCTGCAAGGACAAAACCAGCCGTATCAAAAATTTGTGAACCGATATGACAATGAACACCTAAAAGCTCGATCACTTCTGAACCAAGCACTTGTTTCACCGCTTCATCTGCTTGTCCATTGTGAAGATCAAAGCCAAATTTTGAATCCTCTTGACCTGTCGTAATGTAATCATGCGTATGCGCTTCGACACCAGGCGTGATGCGGAGCAATACTTTCACTTTTTTTGACAGCTCTTGACCAAGCTGTTCAATGAGCTTCATTTCATAGAAATTATCCACAACAATACAGCCGATCCCATGCTCTAAAGCCATTTTTAATTCTTCTCTGCTTTTATTATTGCCATGGAAATGAATTTTTTCTACTGGGAATCCAGCGCAAATGGCTGTGTGAAGCTCACCTCCTGATACGACATCAAGAGATAATCCTTCTTCTTTGGCAAGCTGAAACATGGCGATGGAGGAAAATGCTTTACTCGCATATGCTACCTGCGCCGTTAATTCTTCTTCTATAAATGCTTTTTGAAAGCTTTTTGCGCGCTCCCGTATTAAAGCCACATCATATACATAAAGTGGTGTCCCATACGTTTCAGCTAAAGAAACGGCATCAACACCACCAATTTCTAAATGACCAAGTTCATTTTGTCTGCAAGTGCCGTGTAAATACAATGTCATTCCCTCTTTCTCCGCTTCGGCTGAAAAAAGGCAGCTGCGTGAGCTGCCTTTTGCCGTGTCTCAAAGTTAAAAATACAATATCACAATCTTCAGCCACTTTCAATGAGCGTTAAGAATTTGGCGGAATTTTTGATCTGTTTTGAGGGTGAACGATGCTCGGCCTTACTTTTGAGCCAGGAACAGACGTCCGAATCAGCACTTGCCACAAAGCCTTTCCATTAAAAGGAATGAATGGCCACATATAAGGCGTCTGCAATGAACGAATAGATGTTAAATAAATGATTAACAACGTAAAACCAATGATGAGTCCATTCAGCTTAAAAATTGCCACTAGTGCTAGAATGATGAGCCTTACAATCTTATTGGCGACACTCAGCTCATAGCTTGGCGTTGTAAAGGTACCGATCGCCGCCAGCGAGACGTATAAGATGACCTCTGGTGTAAACAAACCGACATCAATAGCGATTTGTCCAATTAAAACAGCCGCGATCAATCCCATGGCGGTCGACAATGCGGTTGGCGTATGAATGGCTGCCATCCTTAAAAACTCCACCCCGAAATCAGCAAGAAATACTTGGAGAATGACAGGGATATGAGAAGGTTTGTTAAACCCAATATAGCTTAAATTGTCAGGCAGGAGATTTGGTTCGAGAATAAAAAGAAACCAAATCGGCAAAAGAAAGGTAGAACATAAAATGCCTAAAAAGCGTACCCATCTTAGGAACGTACCAACAGCAGGCGCCTGGCGGTATTCTTCTGCATGCTGAACGTGGTGAAAAATAGTGGTTGGTGTAATGATGACACTAGGGGATGTATCCGTAATGATGATGACATGCCCTTCTAATATGTGGTTAGCGGCGACATCCGGACGCTCGGTGTAACGCACTAGCGGAAAGGGATTATATCCTTGCTTAATTATAAATTCTTCAATCGTTTTATCAGACATCGTCAGCCCATCGACTTTGATTCCTGATACTTCTTTTTCTATAATATCTACTAAGTCAGGGTCTGCAATATCTTCAATATAGCAAACACAAACATCTGCTTTTGAACGTTCGCCTACTTTGAGCATTTTGTATCTCAGCTTTTCATCCCGCACTCTTCTTCGAATAAGCGCTGTATTCACAATAATGTTCTCAACAAAGCCGTCCCTTGCTCCCCTGACCACCTTTTCTGTATCCGGCTCTTCAGGCATTCTGCCAGGATAGCTTCTAACATCAATGATAAAGGCGTAGTTTTCACCTTCTACAACGACTGCTACAAGCCCAGACAGTACTTGATCCACTGCTTCATCCAGCGTTTCTACCTTGGAGACCTGCTGATTGACAAGGCGGTTCTCGACTACATGTGCAAGATCATCGGATTCAGGTTCGTTGTCATTGATTTCGATTAGCTCTTTTAATAAGTAGATAATATACTGTGTATCACACAATCCGTTTACATAGTAAAGCTGGATTTCCTGATCGTGTATATAAATTTTCCGAACACCAAGATCAAAGCTGAGACCCATTCCGACATTTTCCTTGAAGTAATCTTCATTTTTCTTCGGGTCTCGGTACACGTTTACCTTGTCTTTCTTCATGGAAACCACTCCTTTCTAATATTAATTCCACTGCTTTCATCGTGATTGGAGATCCCTTGCTCAGATCATCTTTCCGTCCCATCTTGCCAATATCTCCAATTCCGACAACTAACGGAAGATTGAGGGAGTCAAGACAATACACTGTATCACCGCTCATTTTATGGGGCTCCATTTCGGGAAGACCGTGTTTGTCGACACCGTATTCTGTCAGTTCACCTTCCCGGTCAATGGAGACATGGACCTTAGTCCATTCGGCTTGGTGCGTTTTGGATGCAACTGCAATCGCTCCAATGACTTCGATTTCAGGGTGGCGCGCCACATGTTTCATCGCCGTCTCGCCTGTTCCTTCACCTGTCAGTCCAGAATCATCGAACATCACAAAGACTGGATCATACGGCGTTTTTAAAATCATCTGAACAAGTTCAGGTCCTGTCCGTTTGCTTGGATTTCCTTTTGAGCTGGAAATACATCGTCCGCCAACGTTTTTAGCGGCAAGCTCAATGGTTTTGGCAGCATATATATCTCCGTCTGTCACTAAAATGACTTTCCGTCTTTGCCCCATATTCGGTTATCCTTTCGGTTTAAAGATCAGTGCGATAATAAATGAAAATAAAATCGCAGCTGATATTCCAGCAGAGGTTAATTCAAAGATACCGATACCGATGCCGATGAATCCGTGCACATCTGCCTGATGCATGGCCCCATGAAGCAAGCTATGACCAAAGCTGACAATTGGTACGGTTGCGCCCGCCCCTGCAAATTCAATAAATTTATCATAAATACCGAATCCGTCTAAAATGGTACCTGCCACAACAAAAGTAGTCATGACATGTGCAGGCGTGAGTTTGAGTACATCTAGCAAAAGCTGGCCAATGACGCAAATAAGTCCGCCTGCCACAAAAGCGATAAGATAATCCATTAGCTCTCTCCTCCTGCACGCTCAAATACGACGCCGTGCGCAATGGTTGGAATGGTCTCTTTTTGCTGAACCATCATTGGGCTGAGTAACGCCCCGGTTGCCACAACGAGTACTCTTTGCATATTCCCTGCTTTCATTTCTTGAAAAATATGACTAAATGTCACAACCGCTGAACAAGCACAGCCGCTGCCTCCAGCGAATACGTTTTGGTCGGGTGTATAGATGATTAAACCGCAATCATCGTGCTTTCGCCCAAGCTGAATGCCTTCTTCTTTCAAGAGATCCTTTAAGATCGGTGAACCAATGCCTGATAAATCTCCAGTTAAAATCAAATCGTAATCATCTACTGTTCTGCCTAAGTCTTCTAAATGCTGCTTGATGGTGTCTGCCGCTGCTGGTGCCATGGCCGATCCCATATCAAATGGATCTGTAATGCCAAGATCCATGACCCTGCCTACCGTTGCGCTCGTAATTTGAATTTGAGAGGGCTCTTGGCTGATAATAACGGCTCCGCCACCAGTTACTGTACTTGTTGCTGTATCTGGCTTTTGTCCCCCGTATTCTGTCGGATTACGAAATTGGCGTTCTGCCGTCGCATTGTGACTGCTTGTTGCTGCGATGGCTCTATTTGCAAAGCCGCCATCAATGAGTGCTGACGCAATGGCGACCGATTCCATTGAAGTCGAGCATGCCCCAAACAAGCAGAGAAACGGGATCTTCAGCTCTCTTGCCACATAGTTTGCTGTGACGTTCTGGTTGAGTAAATCTCCAGCCAGCAAAAGATCAATATCGCTTTTTTGCAAATTTGCTTTTGATAAAGCGGTTGATATCGCATCATCCATGAGCTTCCTTTCAGCCATTTCCCAGTTCTTTTGATCACAGTGCATTTCATCGTACGTTTTATCAATTAAATGACCAATCGGGCCTTCTTTTTCTTTTGGTCCTGCAGCAGTTCCTTCTGCATTGACATAAAGCTTGTGTTCAAATACCCAAGATTGTTTACCTGTTAGTTTCACCTTTCATTCCTCCTACGAAAACATCTTTTCCAAGACGTATCGAATGATCCCTACGACATATGCCGAAACGACACCAAATACAATAACGTTCCCAGCGAGTTTAAACATATTTGTGGCAACACCTAAAACAAGCCCTTCACTTTTATGCTCAAGGGCAGCACTTGTCATACTGTTAGCAAAGCCTGTCACCGGGACAGCTGATCCGGCTCCAGCAAACTGGCCGATTCTATCGTAAATACCGATACCCGTTAATAGAGAAGAAATTAAAATGAGGGTCGCCACTGTCGGGTTCCCTGCTGTCTTTTCGTTAAAATCAAAAAAATGGATATAGAAATGTTGCAGCCCCTCACCTATCAGACAGATTAAACCGCCAACTAAAAACGCCTTAATGCAGTTGAGGACATAAGGAGGTTTGGGCTGATATGTTTTCACCTTAGATGGATAGTTCTCTTTTAAACTCGACACGTGTTGTTCCCTCCAATTGATTAAATATAAATAAGCCAATGAAATAGTGATCCAAATACCTTTCCTAAGACGATGGCCATGAGCAGCAAAACAATTTTCCCGTCCATTCCAATTCTTTTCGTTAATATAGGAAGTACATTTAATACTTCAGTGAGTGCAGCTGCAAGCATGCCGACGAAGATGCCTGATAAAAGACCGACCGGCATCGCCAGCCATTTGGTTAAATGAAGATGTATTTGACTTAAGGTGGCCCAGCCGCCAACTACCGCCCCGCTAATAACAGCCGCCTCGTATCCTTGTATGAAGCGCTGCGTTTTGGTTAATTGCATTAAGCGGGGAATGATGCCAAGCACTGTAAGAAAAGCCACAAATCCTGCTCCGACCGTTAAACCGCCGCCAAGTCCAACGAGTACGACAAAAAGCCACTTACCGATCATGGATATCCTTCAATGTTTCTTTATTTTCATTGAGTGCGACATAATGATCGAGATCGAGCTGATATTTAAACATTTCCACTTCGAGCGGACTTGGTTCTTCATTTAAACGCTTTTTAAATACATGATTGAAAAACAAAATCATGCCAAAACCGAGTCCAAAGCTATATGGAATTTGTAATAAATACGGATGCTCAACCGTTTTCCCTGTGATCATTTCATATAGGCGGATATGAACGAGCCGCATACTGACATCCTCGTGGAAATTCATAATGGCAAGCGCCGCTCCAACAAATAATAGGAGCCATACAAACACAAATAAAACGGGAGAAAGCTGGCGTTTGCCTGTATCAATTTCAACAATGGCCTCAGAGCCGCCAACGGTTTGAATGTCGATATCTGGCCACGTTTTTTTGATCGTTTTGACGACATGCATGATATCAAGAACGGCGATGTGACGATCCTTTTTGCTGACATGATACACCGGCATTTTACTAAGCTTTTGCACAGCAAACTCATCACCAGTGATTTGGGCGATATCCTCTAAATAAATGAGCTGATCAATACCGGTCTTGATTCGATGGCGCAGCCGAATAAAGATTTGTCCGTCCATCCAAGTCACTTCCTATACGATGGGTTAAAAATAGTATGTGGTGAAAAATGGTTCTCATACTGATAGAACTTGATTTACCGGTAATTACCACACAAAAAAAGCCAGCCTAATTGGCTAGCTGTCTTTTTGATCCATTTGCATTTGGATTTGTTTTAAAATTTTCTTTTCAAGCCGTGAGACTTGTACTTGTGAAATGCCAAGTCTCTCTGCAACCTCAGATTGTGTCTGGTCTTTATAATACCTTAAATACACAATGAGTTTTTCCCGTTCTTCTAATTCCTTGATCGCTTCTTTCAGTGCGATTTTGTCAAACCATCTTTCCTCAGAATGATCGGCAATTTGATCAAGCAATGTAATCGGATCCCCATCATTTTCATACACCGTTTCATGAATGGATGAAGGGGAGCGCACCGCTTCTTGTGCGAGGACGACATCCTCTGGTGTGATATCAAGATATTCGGCAATTTCCTGAACAGTCGGCATTCTTCCATGAGACTTAGACAATTCATCCCTTGCCCGCCGAATTTTATTTCCGAGTTCCTTTAATGACCGGCTGACTTTGACCGTTCCATCATCCCGAATGAATCGCTGAATTTCTCCAATGATCATGGGGACGGCGTACGTTGAAAATTTTACATCATATGACAAATCAAATTTATCAACAGATTTCAGCAGTCCAATACAGCCAATCTGAAATAGATCATCTGGTTCATATCCCCTATTTAAAAAGCGCTGAACAACGGACCAAACAAGACGCATGTTTTTTTCTACGAGGAGGTCTCTTGCTTGCTGATCACCGTCTTGGCTTTTTTTGATGAGCTCTTTGACTTCATCATTTGACAGCTGGGCTTTTTTAGCTTGCTTTTTTACCTCCACATCCATATGAGCAGCTCCTTTAATTACAAAGCGCTTTGCTTTTTGATAGATGCTTTGTTAAACGGATGGTCGTGCCCATTTCTGGAGATGAGTCCACCATGACATCATCCATAAAATTCTCCATGATGGTAAAGCCCATTCCAGAGCGCTCTAAGTCTGGTTTTGTGGTGAAAAGCGGCTGTCTTGCTTCCTCAAGATCTGTAATACCCATCCCTTCGTCACGGATGGTGAGGTAAACGACATGATCATCTAATGTGACATGGATGTGCACCTTGCCATCTGGATTCCCATCATAGCCATGGATGATGGAGTTTGTCACTGCCTCAGATACGACGGTCTTGATTTCTGTTAATTCATCTAAAGTCGGATCAAGCTGAGCGATAAACGCCGCGACTGTCACCCTCGCAAACGATTCATTTTGGCTTAATGCCGAAAAAGTCAGGTTCATTTCATTTCTCATGATGCCACCCCCAATGTTTGCAAAGCCGTTTGCTCAGAAGGCTCCATCCGAATAATTTTAAACAAGCCAGACATATCAAATAACCGGTTCACTGCTGGCGAGATGGCACAGACGACCATTTCCCCGCCAAGCTGCTTAATTTCTTTATATCTTCCTAAAATCACTCCGAGTCCAGAGCTGTCCATAAACGATAAATCAGCCAGATTCAGCACAATGTGGCGAATGTCCTCTGTTTCCAAATAATTCGTCACCTTTTGTCTCAATGTTTCTGCGGAGTGATGATCGAGCTCTCCTGTTAACCGAATGCAAAGTACGCTCTCTTTTACTTGAAAATCAATACCAAGGCTCATTTTTTATTCCTCCTTGCTCTAATTTCGGATAATGAATGTTTCTCTTTTGTATGAAGTAAATCCTTCACCATGACAAAACTAGTGACCATTCGTCACATTTAGATGTTCTTTTCTTTTTCCTCATAGCAAAAAGACTGCCAATTACAGCAGCCTTTCGCCTTTTATTTCCATTTTACAAAATCAGCCATCGCCCGTTTGAAGAAAGTCCAAACGCTTGCCTTTTCCATTCCTTCTTTTGCTTCTACAGGACTTTCATGCAGCACTTTTCCATCTTTTTTCAAGACGATCGTACCAAGTTCCGTTCCTTTTGAAAATGGAGCCTTGACATCATGAGACAATTTGATTTCTTTTTTGATCTGATCCACATTTTCGCCTTTTTTCGTTAAAAGGGAGATCGGTTCAGAAGTAACGAGCTGAATGTTTTTCTTTTTCCCTTTGCTCACTTTGACCTCCGCCACATCTTGCCCTCTTTTGTAAAGCGGATGAGTCGTATATTGACTAAATGCGTAATCTAACATTTTGACTACCTGAGCGTTTCTGTCTTTCGGAGTGCTTGCGCCGAAGACAACCGCAATGACGCGCATGTTGCCTTTTTTAGCAGATGCAGTTAAACAGTATTTCGCTTCACCTGTAAAACCTGTTTTCACCCCATCGACACCTGGATAAAATTTAATCAGACGGTTTGTGTTGACAAGCCAGAATTTTTTATCTGTGTTTTGCCGGAGATAGTCTTCGTAGACACCTGTGAATTTGGTGATTTGTTCGTATTTCAACAGCTCTTTTGCCATTATTGCCATATCGTGAGCTGTGCTGTAATGGTCTTTTTCAGGAAGTCCTGTTGGGTTTTGAAAGACTGTTGAGGTGAGGCCAAGCTCTTTCGCTCTTTTGTTCATCTGCTCTACGAACTGTTCTTCAGATCCTGCAATATGCTCTGCCATGGCAACTGAAGCATCATTTCCTGAAGCAATCGCAATGCCTTTCAGCATTTCTTTCACGGTCATTTCTTCTCCTGGTTCAAGGAAGATTTGTGACCCTCCCATGGACGCTGCATAGTCGCTCGTTCTGACCTTGTCTGTCATTTTCAGTTTACCCTGATCAATGGCTTCCATGATGAGAAGCATCGTCATGATTTTGGTCATACTTGCGGGTGCAAGCTTTTCATCGCTGTTTTTGTTGTAAAGCACCTTTCCCGTGTCACGTTCTATTAAGATCGCTGATTTGGCTTCGTGTGCCAATTCTGATGTTTGTTTTTCTCCTGGTTTTTCAATCTTTTCTTTTGCTGTCGCTGATGGTGAAACCATTGAGATAAGGATCATTAAAATAAACAATGCACATATATGACGTTTCAAGTGGCAGACCTCCATTATCGTAATCCTTTCTATTTTTTCCTCATACAGGCTGTTTTATTCAGAGATCGTATGATTACAAATAAAAAAGCCTTCTGCTTGGGTAGCAGAAGGCTTCTGGACACATGCTATGAAAGTTGTTTGACAATGTCTTTTACTAAATCAAGAAAACTTGCTTTCACTTTTTCTGTTACTTCGATCACTTCATCATGAGACAGCGGCTGATCCAAAATACCAGATGCCGCATTGGAAATGCATGAAATGCCAAGCACTTTCATTCCTGCATGACGCGCAACAATAACTTCTGGAACTGTCGACATGCCAACAGCATCTGCTCCAAGTGTTCTTAAGAAACGAACTTCAGCAGGTGTTTCATATGAAGGGCCTGTCATCCCTGCATAAACCCCTTGCTGTACAGATATGCCTAAACGCTGGGCTGTTTCTTCTGCAAGTGCCAGCAATTCTTTATCGTACGGTGCAGACATATCAGGGAAACGAACGCCTTGACTGTCATTTGGGCCAATTAATGGATTGGTTCCCATCATATTGATATGATCTGTGATCAGCATGAGATCTCCTGGACGGAATGACGTATTCACACCGCCGGCTGCATTTGTGACAATGCATGTGTCAATGCCAATTTCTTTCATCACACGGACAGGAAACGTCACTTGCTTCATATCATATCCTTCATAGAAATGAAAACGTCCTTGCATCGCGCAAACGACAGTGCCTTTCAGCGTTCCGATCACGAGATGCCCTGCATGTCCCTCTACTGTTGAAACAGGGAATCCAGGAATATCTTCATATTTTATTTTGATTGGATTTTCAATCTCATCTGCTAAAATGCCAAGCCCTGATCCTAAAATCAATCCAACTGTTGGTACATATGTCGATGCTTGTTTAATGTATGCCGCCGCTTCTGAAAACTGTGCTCCCACGAGATTTCCCCCTATTTAAGTTTAGATAAAAAGCTTGTTCCATATTTTGGCATCGTTATTTTGAAATTATCTGCAACGGTTGCCCCAAGATCAGCAAACGTTTTTGCTGTTGGCAGTTCATTTGCTTCCTGATGCTTTTTGCTGTAAGCAATGAGCGGAACATATTCTCTTGTATGATCTGTTCCGTGATGAACTGGGTCATTACCATGATCTGCTGTGATCACAAGAAGATCATCCTCTTTTAACAGGTCAAATACTTCAGGAAGACGTGCGTCAAATTCCTCTAATGCTTTTCCATAACCCTCTGGATCTCTTCTATGTCCGTAAAGAGCGTCAAAATCAACAAGGTTTAAAAAGCTGAGTCCTGTAAAGTCTGTTTTAAGTGTATCGATCAGCTTGTCCATTCCATCCATGTTTGATTTTGTTCTAAGAGATGATGTGATCCCCTCGCCGTCATAAATATCAGAGATTTTTCCGATCGCAATGACATCGAGTCCATCATCTTTCAGTTCATTCATGACTGTACGGTCAAATGGTTTTAACGCATAGTCATGACGGTTTGGCGTTCTAACAAATGCGCCAGGCTCTCCGACAAACGGACGAGCGATAATCCGTCCAACCATATATTTTTCATCTAATGTGAGTTCACGGGCAATTTCACAAATACGGTAAAGCTCATCTAATGGCACAACTTCTTCGTGCGCAGCAATTTGCAGCACAGAATCCGCAGATGTATAAACGATTAAATCGCCTGTTTTCATGTGCTCTTCGCCAAGCTCATCTAAAATTTCCGTACCAGACGCTGGTTTATTGCCAATAATACCTCGGCCTGTTTTTTCTTTTAGTTCATTTAATAGTTCATCTGGGAATCCTTCTGGAAAGACTTTGAACGGTGTGTCTATGTAAAGACCCATGATTTCCCAGTGTCCTGTCATTGTGTCTTTACCGTTTGATGCTTCTTGCATTTTTCCATAATACGCAAGCGGTTTTTTATCCGCTGGAATTCCTTTGATTTCTTTAATATGACTCAGCCCAAGCTTCGCCATATTCGGCATATGAAGCCCGTTCATTTTTTCAGCAATATGTCCAAGTGTATCTGCACCTACATCATTAAAATCAGCAGCATCTGGTGCTTCCCCAATTCCTACTGAATCCATGACGACGAGGAAAATACGTTTATACTGATAATCAGGCATTAAAAAGCGCCTCCTTCAATATTCTTGTCTTTTGACCTTACAAACAGTGAGAGGTCAGACATCTCAAGTATAAACCGTTTACAAGCCAGTTGACAACCATAAACGGTGTAAACATGAAAAAGCATGACACCCGTTCACTGTGTCATGCTTTACTTATGCCCTTGGATGGAATTTGTGATACACATCTTTCAGTCTTGTTTTCGTCACATGTGTATAAATTTGTGTTGTCGAGATATCGGCATGTCCGAGCATCTCCTGTACAGCTCTTAAGTCCGCACCGTTTTCAAGCAGGTGTGTAGCAAATGAATGCCTGAGCGTATGAGGCGTTAGTTCCTTTTGAATCCCTGCTTCGATGGCTCGTTTTTTTAAGTTCTTCCAGAAGCCCTGGCGCGACATTTTTTTCCCGTGATGATTGAGAAATAGGGCATCGGACGGCTGTTTTTTTAACAGCTTGCTTCTTCCCTTTTCGAGATATTCTTCAATCGCGCTTGTAGCAGCTTCACCGATTGGCACAATACGCTCTTTTCTTCCTTTTCCAAAACAGCGGACAAAGCCCATTGTGAGGTGTACATCGGCAAGGGTCAGATCCAGCATTTCACTGACGCGAATGCCTGTTGCATATAAGAGCTCAAGCATCGCTTTGTCTCGGTAGTCAAAGGGAGTGTGCTGATTTGGTGTATCAAGCAGCTTTTCGACCTCTCCTAATGATAGAACTTTCGGTAAAGTCCGCTCTGTTTTTTGCGTTTCAATGTTCCATGACGGGTCATCCGTTGTCACTTTTTCCCGAAGCAGAAATTGATGAAAGGAACGAATCGATGATAGATGCCGTACAGACGTTTTACTCGATTTCCCTTCCTCTTTTAGCTGCTTTAAATAATGAATGATATGCAGACGCGTGACATCGCTAATATCCGTCAGCTGTTCATGTGTCATTAAAAAAGACAAGTAGTTTTGTAAATCTCTTTTATAAGAAACAATGGTATTTTCAGAGAGTCCTCTCTCTACGGTCATAAAATGAATAAAGTCGGATAATTGATCGTTCAATGATTTCTACTCCCCGTTTTGATAAAAATAAATCAATCGATCTTGCCAATTGTCTTGATTCGGCTGATCCATTTCCATCACTTTAATTGCTGCACCCTCTGGTTTATCATAACGATGGTAGCTTTCATATTCTGAATTTATCCATATCATAGCATAATAGAACAGGACGGTAAAACCAGTGAACAAGATAAATACTTTGATCACTTCACCTGTTGTTTTGAGCCATTTTCGCATGATCTTCAAGTCCTTTCTCACCTTCTCATTACTTCAGCATATGCCAGGTGGGACAAGGAATATACAGCGAAAATGCAAAAAACCTCTTCATCTTAAATGAAAAGGTTCCAATTCGGATTATTTGCCGGATTCATCATCATGACACCGGTGGCAAATACCATGGAATGTCAATCTATGATCCTTAATTTTAAATTTCCAGTCACGTTCAATAATCTCTTCGACATCTTCTAATAAATCATCTTCTATCTCATCGACTGTTCCGCATTCCATGCAGACAAGATGATGATGGAAGTGAGCGGCTCCTTCTTTGCGAAGATCATATCGCGAAACGCCGTCTCCAAAGTTAATTTTATCAACAACTTTCAGTTCAGTGAGCAATTCTAACGTCCGATAAACAGTAGCAAGACCAATTTCAGGAGACTTCTCTTTTACGAGGAGGTATACATCTTCTGCACTTAAATGGTCTTCTTCATTCTCAAGCAGTACTCTTACTGTGGCTTCACGCTGTGGCGTGAGCTTGTAGCTGGAAGAATGAAGCTGTTTCTTAATTCGATCAATCCTATTTTCCATTGACTTTCCCTCCTACGCCACATTACTTGATCATTATATCAAATGATGTGCTGAGAGCCAACTATAATCATTTTAAATTGATAAATAAATTGATTATTAATTAATAACAATTATAAAAGAACACCTGCCAGCTTTTTCATCAGCATGAATGATATGTACGATTCAAAAAAAGACGAAAGTGCAGCAAGCGCTAAAATCATCAGCAGAACTGATGCATACCGGCCAAACCACTGGACGGGTGCTTGACTGATGGTTTTTTTCATGAAGAGCTGTCCAATGAGACGGATGGAAAACGCAATCGCACAAGTGCCAATTACTAAATAGGCTGGAATGAGCAAAATGTTTTGCGGAAGCACCGATACGAACGAGAGAAAAAATCCACTCAGCCCCATTTGATTCACGAGAAAACCAACAGTAAACCCAACAACAATTCCTTTTAAAAAGATCATAAGAAAGATAAGCGGCAGACCAACGATGGAGATTCCCAGAATCCACATAAGGCCTAAATATTTCATATGATGCAGGAAGCTTTGTAAAAACATTTCTTTTGATTCTGCTGCTTTCTCATTTGTCAGCTGACCAAAAAATTGATTTAAATAATAGAATAAATCCTCTTTCTGGCTGAATGTCATGCTATTGACAATGATGGCCCCGAAGATCACACCCATTAAAAAGAGTACAGAGACAAATAAATAAATCGAGAGATGATCTTTTACGTGCTGAAGAAGATGCTCCTTCCAAGACTTTTTCCGCATGTGTCTTCCTCCCAAATAGTAAGGTTACTAGATTCTATGAGAGAGATTACGAAACATGACAGTTTTATCGAAAGAAAAAAGAGAAAGCAGCCTGCTCACTGCTTTCTCTTTTTCATTTATCGAGCGGCTTTTTGTACATTCACAAGCCCGGCACCATAATAAAAAGGTTCTCCAAGCTTTGTCGCCGTTTTTGACAATCTCTCGCGTACTTCATCGTTTGTCAGATTCGGATGTTTTGATAGAATGACAGCCGCAGCGCCCGCTACATGCGGTGATGCCATTGACGTTCCGCTCATGTAGCCGTATTCGTTATGAGGAATGGTGCTCAGCGTTGAAACGCCTGGTGCTGAGACTTCGATTTCCTCGCCAACAGATGAATCAAAGGCTCTTTGCTTTTTTTGGTCAACAGAGGCAACCGCCATCACTGAGCTGTATTTAGCCGGATAGTCAATCGTATTGAGAGAGCCATAGCTTCCTTCATTCCCTGCAGAAGCCACAATGAGAATCCCTTTATCATACGCTCGATCTACCGCTTCTTTCAGCGCCTCAGATTCACTTGCTCCCCCCATACTAATATTGATGACATCCATGTCATTCTCAATGGCCCATTCAATCCCTTTTATGATCCAGCTATAGTAGCCATCACCATTTTCATCTGCCACCTTGACAGCATAGATAGAAGCTTTTGGCGCAACACCAACGACACCTACCTTATTATCTAATGCGGCAATTGTGCCTGCCACATGCGTTCCATGTTCATGGGGATCAACAAGCGGATCAGACTCTGCCGGTACAAAGCTCACCCCGCCGGTGACATGTAAATCCTCATGTTTACCGTCGATGCCGCTGTCAAGAACGGCTACTTTGACATTCTGTCCAGCGTATCCTTGTTTATGTACCTTTTGTGCTTTGATGCTTTTGATGCCGTATGGAACAGTTTGACCGCTAGTTTTTGCTTTTTGGTCTTCCTCGATGAAGGTCACTTCTTTTGCTTCATTCAGTTTCTTTTTCGAAGTCTCATTCAATGACACTTTCATCATATCTATTTGCTCTATGGATTCTTTCACATGCCCGCCAGCTTCTTCTACAAGCTGTTTTTGTGTTTTATCTTGAACGGAAGAAGAAAAGCCGATCATGTACTCTTTTTTTGCTTGCTCCTTTGCAGAAATATCTGACGTGCCAAACATGACCGATGCCACAAGCACACTTGCCATACAAAGCCCTGCTCCAAATGACTTGACGTTCACGATACTCACTCTCCCTTTCGTTTCTTTTTGTCATTTAACTACATTTTTAGACAAAAAGAAACGACCGTTTGTCCTATTTTTTAAAATTTTCCATTTATTTGATCTAGTTGTCACAAAAAAGCAAAATAAAAATGCTTATGATCCTCTTGATAGTGATCATAAGCATTTCGTCCTTTATGTTTTTTCATCATATGCTGCAAGGCTTCTCGTTTTGTTTTTGTCTTCCTTTCGTGTGTGCTAAAATGCGGCATGTTTCCTCTCGACAGTTCTGGATTTCGGCTGTGCTGCCTTTGGATATGCTCTCGTGTTTTCTTTGCTCTGCTTTTTCCCATTTGGCAAAACCCCTTTCGTTGACGTTATGATACACGATGTTCCATAAAAAAGATAGACGTATACACGTCTATCTTTCTGTTTTCACCATATCAAGATGCGGAATCCCATCTTCATCATAAACATCTGAGACGGCCTTGAAACCAAATGATTCGTAAAATGACTTCAGGTAGGCTTGCGCCTGTATTTTGATACTTGTTTCACCTAATTCACTAAGCTTTTCTAAAGCCTTGATGAGCAGCAGCTTTCCATAGCCTTTTTTCCGGCCGGCCTGCGTCACAAGAACGCGGCCGATGGACGCCTCTTTGTACATGATCCCGTTTTGGAAAATTCGGCAATACGCCACAATGACGCCGTTCTCTTTTGCGATGAGATGAAGCGCTTCTTGGTCCCTGTGATCAATTTCAGGGTAAGGGCATGTTTGTTCAACAACAAACACGTTGACTCTTTCCATGAGAATCAAGTAAAGATCCTCTTTTGACAATTGTTCAAATGTGTGACATGTCCATTTAATGTGACTCATGATTGATATCCACCTTACCGTACACTCCGCCTCCACCAGCGATGAGTCCGACTTCGCCCTTCCTTGCTTTGATGATGTAGCCCGCTGTCTTTTCTGGCAGAACGGCTTTTAGTTCTTGTTCTGTTGCTTGATGTAAAATATTCATCTCTGTGTGAAACACGGCTTTTAGCTTCTCCAGTGTTTTAGGTCCAACTCCCGGAATAAACTGAAGCGGAAGCTGATGAACATAAGGAGGTCTCGTTCTTTTTTCACTTTCTTGGTCAGCAAGCTCTTCTAAACGTTCACTTACTCCTTTTGTCATCCGTGTATGTCCGCATACATGGCACTCTTTTTGATCTGGTGCGTGAGGTCTAACCCCGCATTTCTCGCAGGTCGTATGATAATACTTCCCAAGCCGCGGAGCAAGTCCATAATTTCCTGTAACAGCTCTGCCATCTTTTTCTTCAAGGGCTAGCTTGAATTCGGCAAAAGAGGCATGATCCATTTTGATTTTTGTATATTCCCGCGCGATTTTCCCTAAAGAATGAGCATCTGAATTCGTTAAAAAGGGATACCGGTTCAGCTCACTCAACTGGGACGCCATTGACGTATCACAGCTAAGACCAAGCTCAACAGCATCAATAAGGTCAGGATCAAATACTTCCGTTAAAGAAGTGTTGACCCCTTTGCCGTATAGACTTTTATGCGGCGTGAAAATATGAGCAGGAATAAACAAACCTCCCAGCTCCTTAACCTTGCGCTGAAGTGTTTTCCCATCAACATAGAGGCGCTGTGAACTCAAATGTACATTTTTCATATGAAGCGAAAGCCAGGCGGAAAACTCAGACATTTTGTGTAGTGTGGGCATAAATGCCAGCACATGAATCGGTCCCTTTGAATGGTCATCATTGATTTCTAATTCACTGCCTAAAAGCAGCACTGTCTCTCCAAATGATAGACCGCCGTCATTTAGTTCAGTGTACCTGCCTTCCTCTACACCTTCTATTAATTCTTCTAGGACTTCTGGAGATTGTGCATCAATCACACCAATCATCCCCATCCCTTTACTTTCTGCTGCTTCAATAAGAATTTGATCAATTGTCAGTGACCTTGCACCTGTAATTTTGACAGCTCTGCCTGTTCTTGTTCTGCCAATATGGATATGGATGTCTGCAAAAAATTCCTTCATTTTGTTGACTCAAGTACCTCTTGCAGTTGTAAGTACTGAATGGCATAGGCTGTTTTTGCATCATAAATATGCTGCTGTTCAATGAGGTGCAAGGCTTCTTCTAATGAAACTTCCATTACTTCGACAAATTCATCTTCATCCAGCTCTCTTTTTTCTTCAAGCGGAACTAGCTGATCTGCTAGATAGATGTGAACAATTTCATCTGCAAAACCAGGTGATGTATAAAAGGCCGTCAGCTTTTGAAGCTGCTGAGTTGTATATCCTGTTTCTTCTTCTAATTCTCTTAATGCTGTATGTGCCGGCTCTTCCCCTTTTTCTAGTTTTCCGGCCGGAATTTCAACGATGGCTCTCTCTAGTGCTTTACGGTATTGTTTGACCAAGATGATTTTATTTTCGTCTGTACGTGCAATGACGGCTACTGCACCAGGATGTTTAATGATTTCGCGTTTGCCTTGTTTTCCATTAGGCAATTCTACATCTTCAAGAACCAAATCAATGATTTTTCCGTTGTATAATTCTTTAGACGATAATGTTTTTTCTTCAAAGTCCTTCAATTTTGTCAGCTCCTCGTTCTACTTTCACTTTTTACTTCATTTATTTTAACATAGATGATTTAAGAGAAGCGAAAAGCGAAACGCTTGCTTCAATGCGCCATTTGAAATCACCTAGCTTGAATTCCTGATTTTTTTCACTTAATGTGAAAGGATAGGAGTGTGATGGAATTGAAAAAAAGACGAATTGGCACCTCAGATCTCTTAGTGAGCGAGGCGGCACTAGGATGCATGTCTCTTGGGACGGAAAAAGAAAAAGCGCTCTCTTTATTAGATGAGGCCATTGATCTCGGAATTAACTATTTGGATACAGCCGATTTATATGATTTTGGGACAAATGAGGAAATTGTCGGGGAAGCCATTAAAAACAGACGGCAGGATTTGATTTTGGCGACAAAAGGCGGCAACCGCTTTGAAAAAGGCAAACCAGGCTGGGACTGGG
Source organism: Bacillus sp. PAMC28571 (assembly GCF_014250435.1). NCBI lineage: Bacteria > Bacillati > Bacillota > Bacilli > Caryophanales > Bacillaceae > Bacillus > Bacillus sp. PAMC28571. The sequence continues at coordinate 1,912,527 of NZ_CP060191.1, forward strand.
ATCCTTCAAAAGCGTACATAAAGGAAGCAGTAAAACAAAGCCTCAAGCGGCTTCAAACAGATTATATTGATTTATATCAATTACACGGAGGCACGATTGATGACCCCATTGATGAAACGATTGAGGCTTTTGAAGAGTTAGTAGAGGAAGGCGTAATTCGCTATTATGGCATTTCATCTATCCGTCCAAATGTCATTAAAGAATATGCCAAAAAGTCCAATATCGTAAGCGTGATGATGCAATATAGTTTACTCGACCGCCGCCCAGAAGAATGGTTCTCTCTACTTGAAGAACAAAGCATTAGTGTCGTCGCAAGAGGTCCTTTAGCGAAAGGATTATTAACTGAGAAGCCACTTTCTCAAGCAAGTGCAGCGATTCAAAAAAACGGCTATCTTCAATATTCATTTGAAGAGCTTCAGCAGATCATTCCTTCTTTAAAGAAAGTCGCTTATGACCTATCACTCACTGAACTGTCCATTCAGTATATACTAAAACATTCTGCGGTCAGTTCCGTTGTATTTGGTGCAAGCTCAGTGGATCAGTTAAAAGAAAATATAGCAGCAGCAAATGCACGTTCATTAAGTGACCAAGAAGTCAAAGCATTAACTTACTATACAAAACCATCTGTGTATGAAACGCACCGGTTCAAATAACAAAAAAGATCATATGATGTGATCTCTCAGATTGTAGAAAAACTCATGTTTTTCTACAATCTTTTTATTTTAGCGTATGTATGATACTAGTGTTTCTCTATTAAAAATGAGGAGGGGCTAAAAGCCCCGTTGTCCTTATCTTGCACTTTCATAATATGCATAATTTCCAGATTTGCCTTTAAGATAAAATGTAGTACCAAAGCGACTGAAACTATTTGCAAAAGAACCATTATCTGAATACATACATAGCCGATTACTTGCGCCTTTAAAAGGGGTTACAGAACAATCTACAATTGAAGTAGCCTTTGTACTCAAATCAGCATTCGTTAAATCATTTGTAGCAAGAGCTTGTCCAGAAACAGGTAAAAGCAATCCTAAAGATAAAGCGACTCCAGCCATTGTTTTTCTCAATTTCATGTGAATCATCTCCATTCCCAAATTTTGTAATACACCTTCATTATAAGGAGAATGATCCTCTATCAAAAGGGTCTTAATAACCGTATTTTCAATAAAAAGGAATTTAAATAATTCAATACTCACCTTTTTACTTCTATCTTAAACATAAGTTATGGGATTTCGTTTCGTTTGACTATAGATATCATACTGTCACAATTCTGAAATGAAGTGATGTGAAGGGGGAAGAAGTGCTTTTCTCTTTAAGCACTTCTATGTTTCTGCTGTGGATCTATCTTAAAATGATGGTATGAAAAAAGAGAGCATCATCGCCCTCTTTTTTAGCTTTTATACTTTCTCCAGTCTAAATGGCTTTCATCTAGCAGCTCTGAAAAGCTTTTGTTTTTTTCTTTTTCTTTCTGCTGCCGAAGGAGGTCTTGTCGTTTTTGTTCTTCTCTTTTTTCTGTTTCGACGGCAAGGTTCTGCTTCATTTGAAGAAGCTGCTGTTTGACATCATCGTTTATGCCGTCCTTTAATTTCACTTGATCTTGTTTGGTCTTTTTCATTGTGCCTCTCTCCTTTTGACTTAGTGTATCATCCGTTTTATTTTCTGAGCAAGAGGCACGCCAATCTCCCAAGATGTGGTATGATCGTCGTAGAAAAAACTCCGGAAAGGAAGAATCGGCTAGATGAAGAAATGGATCGCTATATTTGCCTTCATATTATGTCCACTCGCTGCAATCGGCATTTTTTTCACCAATAAAATGATGTATATTCGAAAATTAACGGATGAAGAGCTCATCAAACGAGAATCAGATGGAGGCCATTATCATCATGAGGAATTTCAACAGCTTAAAAAAGAGAAAGTGTGTATTCCTTCAGCATTTGGTTATGATCTCCATGGCTATTTTGTGCCGTATCCACATACAACACGCACAATCGTCCTTTGCCACGGTGTTACAGTCAGCTTGATTAACTCCGTTAAGTATATGAAATTATTCCAAAAGCTCGGATGGAATGTGATGCTTTATGATCATAGGAGACATGGAATGAGCGGCGGGAAAACCACAAGTTATGGATATTATGAAAAAGAAGATCTAGCAAAGATCGTAAAGTGGCTCAGACAAAAACTCGGAGAAAGTGCCATCATTGGGATACACGGAGAATCAATGGGTGCAGTCACGACCTTGTTATATGCTGCAAAGCCGGAAGCAAACGCCAATTTTTACATAGCAGACTGCCCTTTTGCTTCTTTTGAGGACCAGCTTCTTTATCGATTAAAAACAGATTTTCGCCTTTCAGGAGAGTGGATTCTTCCACTAAGTGATCAAGTGTTAAAATGGCGGGATGGATACCGCATCCGGCAAGTTTCCCCTCTTGATGTGATCGACCAGGTGAAAGAACCTGTACTTTTTATTCATAGCCGCCATGACGACTATATCCCCTGTGAGCAAAGTCAGCAGTTATATGCACGAAAAAAGGGTGACAAACAGTTATTTATTGCGCCACACGGTGCGCATGCAATGTCTTTTAGCGAAAATAAGGAAGCTTATGAGCAAGAAATTCAAGCATTTCTTCAAAAATTTGAATTGAATGAAAATAAAAGAGGAGAATGAACAGCAGTTCGTCCCCTCTTTTTGAGCTAACTTATACGATAGTCACCACTGTTGTATGGTGTCTGCCCGCAAGCTCCATATGGCTCTCTTCCGATTGCTGCTGACTCATGACCGATAATCCTGCAGTTGCTGCCAATAAAAGAACTATCAAACTCGTTTTCATATAAATGACCCCCATTTTGGATTTTTGATATGGCTTGAATTTTCCTTTCGTAAAACCGGGTAGATACTTCAAACAGTCCAAGCTCATTGTAATAATGAGCCGCATCAAGTGCCAATTCCTCAATATCTGGGTATAAGCGCTTGTCCTCGAGCAGGTCTAATGTATCGTCTATGATTGTTATGTCTGCATCAACGTATAATGCTTTTAAGAACTGAAATTTGCAGATGTAAATTTCATCTTCTAATTCACAGGCCTTCATAATACCTTGTTGATAGAGGGTTAACGACTCTTCTATTTGTTTTTGTTTAAACAGGATTTGTGTCAGCATAAATAGTGGGTCTAGAGAGCGATTAAGATGGGTTAAATTCTCCTTTTCAAACACTTCAATAGAGTCTTTCAGATAACGGCTTGCTTCCGCAAGATCGTTCATTTGATAATAACAGTTACCTAAGTTGAAAAGGGCCGAACCTATGACTCGAGGGTTTCCAATTGAGCGTGCTCGCTTTAGAGCATTTTTAAAGTAGGGCAATGCATGTTCATAGCATTTCAAATCATCATAGTTTGCACCAATGACAAATTCACAGTGGATGATTCTCAGCGTGTACGTTCTGTAGGCAGAATACGTATCTAACGCTTGCAAGGCATAGTGCATCGAAAAGTGGGTTTGTTTCATGTGGTAGTAAATTTCTGCTAATTTAAAGTAAAATTCTGCTCTTTCTATATCATCTGATATGAGATTGAGCTTTTTTTCTGCTGAGCGGTAATAAGCAATGGCACTTAAATAGTTTCTCTGTTCAAATTCAAACATTCCTGTGAAAAAATGAACATAGTATTCAAGCATATCCGTTAATTTCGTTTGTGAATGTTCAATCGTTTCTAGCAAATTCTTAATCTCTTCATCATTCGAGGCTTTCTTTGCCGGTTCAAAATATTCAAGCATCACCTTGTGGCGAAAATCCATCAGCTGGTAAAACAATAACAAGTTTTGATCCTGCTCCATCTCCAGGATTTCCTGCTCGATCTCCGCCTTCAGCTTCTCTGCTTTCATCACATGAAATCCGCAAATCTGCCTATACCATTCGTTTATTTTGATTCCAACCTGAGGCGATGACAGCTTGAGCTTCAATTCACTTTAGCACCTCCCTTCCCATATACGATACATGTTGTATTCTATCACATTTCCTCGAATGGAAGAAATATGAAATGTCATTTTTCGCAAAGTTTTCGGTATCCCGCAATTAACGCTACAAATGCCTATTTTTCGGCATTTACAGCCATTATTTTTTTATTTCCAGCTTGCTCATTTTGTCGAATTGTTTGTTGAAAAACGGCTTTTTCCGTTCCCAAAAGATCATTTTCCGGATTAGACAGCCGTGCGGTTTGATGAGATGATGAACGCACGAAAAAAACCCTTCCGAAAAAGGGCTTTTATAATACATCTGTTACTTGGTCCATATTCTCTTTGATCCAATTGACAGCTAATTCGAGCGTTGGAAATTCTTCTGTTTCAAATGTGACTTCATCTTGAAGAAGCCAAACGTCCTTTTTCACCGAATCCATTCCACCTATTGACCAGTGCAAAAGGCTATAGGGATGATTGTTATTTAAAAACGACACCCATGTTTTATTTTGTGCCGTATTTTGTATCACTTTTAGCTTTTGATCCACTACATTTCCACCTTACTTTACAAGTATACCCATTCTCGGGCTGAGTATTTGTTGAGGACTTTTCAACATGAGTGTGTTGGCTTTTTCGTTAAAATCAATCGTCATTTCCTCGTCAAAAAAGACCTTTTGTGCTGTGTGTATGTACAGCTTAAAGAGCTGATTATGCTTGAGTTCTTCCCATTCGCCTGTTCTTTCACCTGTGAGCCAAATCATTGGGACACCGCTTACCGCACAGCCGCACCCATCTGAATCATATCGAAGGAGCAGTTCTTTTGATTCATGCCCTGCTTGTTGTTTTGTAAGGAACACTGCTGCTGGTTCTGTTATATGAATATACATGCCGAACATCCTTTTTTCGTTGATTGTTACATTGTAACATATCAGTCATCAATTAAACATGTTCACGCCCTGTTAGCTCTTATGTCTGATCATTTGTCTTTAACTGGTCTGACCAATTGTACGCTTCTTGTTCAATTTCTTTAATGAGCTCATCTTTTCCTTTGATATAACTTGCCATATCTTCAGGATAGGCTTTTGCCAATTGACGCTTTTTATCTGCATAGGCTTTGGCACGATCAGGTGCAGCTTTTAAATAATCTCGGAATACCAAATGCCTTTTTACATCATCATGGCCGGCTTCATAGGCGTGAACGTGATGTGTTCGGTTCAAGCCGCCTTTTCTAAAAAAACGTCTTCCCTTGAGTCCATTTTCTCCGAGCGGTTCATATCCAAGCTGGCGAAACAGGTGGTTACACTCATCTAAGGTGCTGATATGCTTCACCTCTAGCAAGATATCAATAATTGGCTTAGCCGCCATTCCTATGACTGACGTACTGCCAATATGGTGGCCATATACCCAGTTGTCGCCAACTATCTTTTTCAGCTTGTCATGCTCATCTTGAAATTGTTTTGGCCAGCCCGATTGGTATTCAATCACTTCCACCTTTCGAAGCATCAAACGTTCCATCTTTGTTAACATCAGCTTGTTTTCCACCTGCAAACGGGCTTTCTGTTTAAACCCTAGTTTTTCATAAAGCTTGATTGCTGGTGTATTTGCCTCTGCTGTTGTGAGCTCGACTGTTTTTTGATACTGGATAATGGATTGCAGGAGCGCTGTCCCGATTCCTTGATTGACATGTTGTGGGTGCACAGCTAACCGGCTGAGGATGATCCGATCATCATGCAGTTCATATGAAGCGATTCCTAACAAATGCCCCTCTTTTTCAAAGCCTATGAAAATCTCATCTGTTTCTATTATGTCTTGAACTGTTTCTTTTAAGGGCGGTAAATCTTGATAGCCAATTTGTTCTGCCTCCCGCTGATATGCAGCCAATTGGATATGTAACAGCTCTTTCGCTTGTTCTTCATTTTTTTGATCCAGTCTGATGATCATGCTTTCGCCTCCAGCTTTTTCACAAATAGCACCCGGTCTTCATGAATGCCGTCGTAATCTGAAAAAACTGAAATACCATCCACTGTTTTATCTCCCTTTTCTATCTGAAAACCGAGCTTTGTATGGTAAGCAATCGAGACTTTATTGACAGGAGCTGTAATAGCCTTAATCGTTGTTCTTCCTTCCTTTTCAGCCGCTTCATAAAACGCTTGATAGAGAATTTTGCCAATCTTCAATTTCCGGTGGTCTGGATGTACCCCAACAAAGTGAATATACGCTTCATTTGAATGCGATTGCGATAAAAAACCGACTAGAAAGCCGATCAGTTCACCTTTTTCAACAACGACAAAACTTGTTTGCTGAAAATGTTCGAAAAATAGCTTTGGCAATTTCGCGCGTAAATCTCTGCCTCCCCACCAGCTTTGAATGACGGATGTGACCGCATAAAAATCTGACGGCTTCACTTGACGTATCATGATGGCCTCGCCCCTTTTCATTTTTAGCTGTACCGCTCTTTTTTCACAAAAATCAACTGTTTCAATAGTCTACCTGTCTGATCAATTGTTTGTAAAGGTGATGTATCAGCCTTTTTTCCTTTCAGCTTTGTTGGTTCTTCGTTCTTTTGCTGTCATCTCCTTTTAAATCTTCACACTTATTTCAAAAAGTTCACTTTTTATGCGAAAGATCCATTCTTTTGTTATGTTAAAATTGTTCATATAAGAAATGTAACAAATGTTTATTGGAGATGATGATATTGGTTTGGATTGTTACTTCACTTGTTGTGTTTAGTCTTTTAAAGCTGCTTGTCACTTCGCTGCCTTCGGGTGTTGTTGAACGCCTTTTTAGTCGTTATGCGGTGCATGCAAAAGTAACAAGTGATCAAACAACGATGACGTTTCAAGGACGTCCACTCGATGATCAGCAAACATCCGAAATTATTCAACATTTTAATGATGCGATCTTTATTGAACGCTATTATATTTATCCTGGTGACGAAGAGCGTTTTCTTCATCCGCAGGAAGGGCCGGCGCCGCTTACCATGCAAACAAAGCTTGGCAAGCATGATGTAACCCTTTATCTGTATCATTACGATGACCACGTGGATGTGGTGCGGCAGTTTACCCATAAGCCTAAGAAAAAACTAACGGCCTATCGTTTGCGTTCTGAGCCGCTCCAAACATCAAATAACTTGGCACATGCTTAAAATGACTCATTTTACCCAGATGAGACGAAGTGGAGACACTTCGTCTTTTTTGTATGGATTTACACTCTTCTCTTTGAATGATTTACCAGTATCAATTTCACCTTCTGGCGGTTAAAATGTATACAGAACATACGTTCTAAGAGGTGAAAATCATGAATGAACGAGCCATTCTGCTTGTGGATATGCAGTCGTTTTATGCGTCAGTCGAAAAAGTGGAGGCTCCCCATTTGAAGGATGTGCCGCTCATCGTCTCAGGAGATCCCGAGCGGCGGAGCGGGGTCGTACTTGCGGCCTGCCCGCTTGCTAAAAAACGGGGCGTACAAAATGCATCAAGATTATGGGAAGCAAAGGAGAAATGCCCTGAAGCCGTCGTCGTACGTCCACGTATGCAGCGCTACCTTGATGTCTCTGTCATGATGACAGAACTGCTTGAACAATACACAGATCTTGTCGAACCCTATTCAATTGATGAACAGTTTCTCGATATTACGGGAAGTGTGACACTACTCGGTTCGCCGCGCGAGATCGCTCAAAATATACAAACGACCATTATGAACCAGACAGGCATTTACGCACGTGTTGGGATTGGCCCTAATAAAGTGCTCGCTAAAATGGCCTGTGACCATTTTGCTAAAAAAAACAAATCTGGCATCTATGAACTTCGTGCAGACCGGGTTGCGGCTGATTTATGGCCGCTTCCGATTGGAAAATTATTTGGCGTCGGCAAACGGATGGAGCACCATTTAAAACGAATGGGCATCAGTACCATCGGGACGCTTGCTGCTTATCCGTTAGACCGGCTAAAAAAACGCTGGGGAATCAACGGGGAGCTTCTGCAGCGAACTGCTTTAGGACACGACCCTTCCCCGGTCACTCTTCACACACATGATCAGCAAAAAGCGGTTGGGCATCATATGACCCTTCCCCATGATTATGCGTCCTTTGAGGACATCAAAGTCGCCCTTCTTGAATTGAGTGAAGAAGTGGCAAGACGTGCGCGCTTTAAGCATTATGTTGGGCAAACGGTGTCTGTTGGCGTAAGAGGCGCTGATTTTTCTCATCCGACTGGATTTCATAGACAAATCAAGCTCCATTCACCCACACAATACGGAACAGATATTGCAGAAGCAGCTATTCAGCTATGCCAGCAGCACTGGGACGGCCAGCCCATTCGCAGTGTAGGTATTACTCTCTCGCAGCTGCAGCCTGACAGCCAATATCAGCTGAGTTTATTTGATCACCATTTCAAAAAAGACAGACTCAGCAAAGTATTTGATGCGATCCATATGAAGTATGGACCTGCTGCACTCTTGCACGCTTCGTCACTAACAAGCGCAGGGCAGGCGTATCACCGCGCCGAAAAAATTGGTGGACATTACAAATAACGGAGGCGAACAGCCATGAATCCCAATAAATTAACACCTGGATACAACATCATGTGGGAATCAAGCCGAATGATGCTCCCAGAGCACCGTGAACAGCTGCTTGCTCAAAAACGGAAAAAAAAAGAATACACACCTCCTTCGCTGAGTACTGATCAGCTAGAGGAAATGAATTTTTTGATCACACAGTCGATTACAGAGGACCAAGCGATTTGCGTGACATATGCTGCAGCAGGTATGAAACAGCAGTTTTGGGGCTGGGTGAAAACCATTCATTATGAAACGCAGCGCATAAAAATCGTCAATGATGAAGATGTTCTCCACCTGTCCTTGCAGCAAATTGTCGCGATTGATCTTGATTAAATTGTCTTTAAATGACCATACGAATCAGAAGATCTAAAAGACTAGAAGCATCGGCAGAAAAAAACATGCTCTCCAAATTTGCGAGCTATTCGGGCCTCCTCTGCCATATGACGGATGTCTCCTCCATCAAATTGTGTATTTAATTTGCACAATTTTTCATGTATGATTGGAACATCTTAACACTCAGGGGAGAAACATCATGAAAAATAACTTACGTACTTTACATCCACTTAGTTGGACGATCATCATCGGCACCATATTCGGCCGAATGGCGACGTCCATGAGCATTCCTTTTTTGGCCGTTTATTTGACACAAGTCAAAGGGGCTTCAGCTTCTTCAGCTGGGTTAATCATTGCCGTCAGCTCCCTTATTGGGATCGTGGCGAGTTTTTACGGCGGCTATGTTTCTGACCGAATCGGCAGGAAAAAGGTCATGCTTCTATCCATCTTCGGCTGGACACTTGTCTTTGTTGGCTTTGCGTTTGCAGATGCCATTTGGGTCTTCTTTCTCATGAACGCTTTAAATGGACTGTGCCGGGCACTGTTTGAACCGACGTCTAAGGCACTCTTATCTGATGTCACCCCATCAAGTATTCGGTTGTTTGTTTTTAATTTACGGTATACGGCCATTAATATCGGGGTGATCTTCGGCCCGCTGCTTGGCTTATATCTCGGGTCATCGAAAACAACGTTTCCATTTCTTGTCGCTGCCTTCATTTATTTGTTATATGGATTAACACTGGCCTGGCAATTTCAGAAGCATCCAGTTGCTGCTCCAGAAAGTACGAAACAAATCAGCGTCAAAAAAGCCCTTTCCATTATCCAAAAAGATACGGTCTTTAGCATCATCCTCATCGGCGTTACCTTATGTTCGTTCGGGTATTCGCATTTAAGCTCAACGCTGCCTCAATACTTATCAGCGTCACCTATGATTGAGGATGGTCCTAAACTGTTTGGATATCTTTTATCTTTAAATGCAGTGGTTGTCATTGTCGTACAATATCCGCTCATTATGATTGCGAAGCGCTACTCCACCATTTTGTCGCTGACCACCGGGAATATTCTTCTTGCCGGCAGTTTGTTTGCCATTGCTTTTTCACAAAGTCTCGGCATGCTTGCTTTCATCATTGTCGTGTTTACGATTGGAGAGGTTCTGCTGTTTGCGATGATGGATCTTTTTGTAGACAATATTGCAAAGCCTGAAGTGAAGGGATCGTACTTTGGGGCGATGGGATTTTCTCAGCTCGGCAGTGTCATCGGACCATTTGTCGGCGGACTGTGCATTGACTATTTTGGCGCAGCCCATCCCCTCTCCATTTTTACGGTCTTGTCAATGATCACCATCGCAGGCGTTCCATTCTTACTCATTGGATATTACCGTCTAAAAAAGCGATCGGCAGCAGCCATAGCTGTTAAAGTAAGTGGAGATCATTAAAAAAACCGCTCTCTCGTTTGAGCGGTTTTTTCTTTATACCCGGCGGATGGCGATCTCTTCCACCTTATGCTGATCCCCTTTTTTCAAAATGAGATCAGCCCGATATTTTGTCGGTAAAATATTTTGATATAAATTAGGGCGGTTCACGGTATTCCAAATGGTGCTTGCCATTTGATCTGCCTCTTCATCCGTCAAATCTTTATATTGATGAAAGAAGGATTCAGGGTCTTGGAAGGCTGTTTCCCTTAACAAACGAAATCGTTCTTTATACCATGATTGAATTTGCGTTTCAGCGGCGTCTACATAAATCGAAAAATCAAAGAAATCGGATACAAACACACGCGGTTCATCCTTCAGATCATCCAGCGCTGGTGATTGGAGCACATTGATTCCTTCAATAATGACAATATCCGCATCCTCTACTGTTTCATACACCCCTTCAAGCCGGTCATAGGTCAGATGCGAATATACCGGGGCATGCACAGTTTGTTTACCTGATTTTAATTCATTCAAAAAAGACAGCAGGGCTTTGACATCATAGCTTTCCGGGAAGCCTTTCTTTTCCATCAGCCCTCGATCCTTTAATTCTTTTTGAGGATATAAAAAGCCATCTGTTGTCACAAGACTCACCTTCAGCCCATCTCCAAGCCTAGATAAAAGCGTTTCAATGATACGAGCCGTTGTGCTTTTCCCGACAGCTACACTTCCAGCAATCCCAATTAAAAAGGGAATTTTGGCATGATGCGGGTAGTTTAAAAAGGCATTCACATGCTGGTTTTTTTGTTTTTCTGCAAAGACATGTAATGTCAGAAAACGAATAAGCGGTATGTAAATATCTCGAACTTCTTCAAGCGATAAATAGTCATTTAACCCTTGCAGCGCTCTTGCTTCCTCTTCTGAAACAGATACCGGCATATATTCTCCAAGAGCTGCCCAGGCCTCTCTCGTATGGCGCGTGTATAGCGTATTAAAATCTAGTCGCGTGTCACTCAAAGTCTTTCCCACCAATCTTCACTAAACTCGTAACCCAAAAAGACGATAATCCGATTGTAGCTTAAAATGAAGGCGCTGTCTTTATTTTTCAACGAAAGTTTGCTTGTTTTGCGAAAAAAAAGCATTAAAAAAAGGAATATGAGGGTAAATAAGAGTATTCAGTACGATAGATAGAAGGGAGCACACTAAATGAAATATGTGATGATTGGCGGAGATGCAGCTGGAATGAGCTGCGCTATGCAAATATATAGAGAGGATCCAAATGCATACATTGTCGTTTTTGAAAAAGGAGAGATTTTCTCATATGGCCAGTGCGGACTCCCCTACTTGATCGGCGGTCTCATTGATGATCACAGAAAGCTGATCGCACGCAGTGCTGAAACCTTTCGTGAGAAATATGGAATTGACGCCAGATGCTTACACGAAGTGACCTCCATTGACCCAGAGCAAAAAACAGTGTCGGGTCATCATACGAAAACAAAAGAACCCTTTACAGAAAGCTACGACCGCCTCTTAATTGCGACAGGAGCAAGCCCTGTCACACTGGATTTAGACAGCCAGCCATTAGAAGGCGTACACGTATTAAAAACCATCCCGCATGCGCTGTCCATTTTAGACCATTTAAAAAAGGACATCACACATGTCACGATCATTGGCGGTGGATATATCGGCCTTGAAATGGCTGAAAATTTAAAAGCGCTCGGAAAAAACGTACATATCATTCAGCGGGGAGCAGCACTCGGCCCGGGCTTTGACTCCGATATGGCAAAATACCTTAAAGAAGAGGCTGACGCCAAGGGCATTCACGTATCGCTTGGAGAAACGGTACAGCAATTAGAAGGCAAGTCACATGTCACAGCTGTTATCACAGACAAACAAACCATTCAAACAGATATGGTCATCATGGCCATCGGTGTCACTCCGCAAACCTCCTTTTTACATAATACCGGAATCAAGCGTCTTCAAAATGGCGCTATTGCAGTAAATGAATACATGCAAACCAATATAAAAGACATTTATGCTGCCGGTGATTGCGCTGCAACCTATCACCGCATCAAAAAATCACTGGATTATATTCCGCTCGGCACAACTGCGAATAAACAAGGGAGAATCGCAGGCTTTCATATGACAGGGACAAACCGGGCGTTTCAAGGCGTGACTGGAACAGCCGTCATGAAATTTATGGACGTGACAGCGGGACGAACAGGCTTATCAGAAAAAGAAGCAAAAGAGGCGGATATTCCTTTCTCCGTCATCACCATTGATAGTACAGATCACGCGAAGTATTACCCAGAAGCGCAGAAAATGAAAGTGAAACTGATTTACAGAAGCGATGACCATACCTTGCTTGGTGCCCAAATCATCGGCAGAAACGGTGTAGATAAACGGATCGATATCGTGGCGGCTGCCCTTTACCAAGAGCTGACCATAACAGATCTTGAAGATTTAGATATTAGCTATGCACCGCCGTTTAACAGTGTATGGGACCCGCTTCAGCAAGCGGCAAGACGGATATAGAAAGTGTCACAATGAAGCCATACCTCAAAAAAAGAAACCAGTTCAAAACCGGTTTCTTTTTTGTTATTTTTTCATCATCGCTTTTCGTGCTGCTTTTTCAAATAAAAATGGGAATAACTGATACAATTTGCTGCCAGCATTCATCCAGCCGGGCAGATTAATCTCTCTCTTTTTCGTCATCATGGCAGATACGACCTTCCCTGCCACCTTGTCCGCACTCAGCATCATAAAATCAACGTTCTTCACATATTCACCGCTGCGGTCAGCGATGGTAAAGAAGTCTGTGGCAATTGGTCCTGGGTTGACCGTCGTCACGTGAATGCCTGAGTCTGCCAGCTCCATTCGGAGGCTGTTTGAAAATCCAAGAACGGCATGCTTTGATGCGGAATAAATCGCTGATTTGGGTGTCGCAATCTTTCCTGCCTGGGATGCGATATTGATAATATGTCCCTGCCCTCTTTGTTTCATCTCAGGGATGACCTTTTTCGTGCAGGCGATTAAGCCAAACACATTCACCTCAAACATCGACACCATTTCCTCTATGGAGGCATCTTCGACGAGATCGAATACGCCAAAGCCGGCATTGTTGACCAAAATATCGACCGGCCCCACTTCTTCATACGCGCGATCAATGTCCTCAAGCTGGCTGACATCAAGCTGAGTGATGTGACACACCCCGCCAGCACTCATAATTTTTTCTTTCACACTAGTAAGCTTTTCCACTCGTCTTGCTGAAATAATGACCTCTGCGCCTTCTTCTGCTGCCAAGCACGCCATTTTTTCACCAATGCCCCCAGATGCGCCAGTAATCCAAATCCTTTTTCCTGTCAATCGCCCCATGTGTCTCACTCCTTAGTTTGCTCTGTAATAGACGATTCCGTCTTTTTGCATTTCTTCAATTCGCCCAGCCTCTAAGAGCACATCCAGCTGCCCGACTGTCTCAGACATCGTTAAAAACAAGGCCTCTTCATACATCACAGGAAATAGCTTGCGGCAAAGATGAAAGGCCGTCATTTCTTTTTGTTTAAGCAGCTGATACATCGTATTTGCTCGTTTCTCTTGTTTTTTAAATCTTTCTTCAATCAATTCATGGTGGGACGTGATAAGCTGACCGTGTCCTGGATAAATCGTCTTGATTGGCAGACGCAATAACCGATTGAGTGATGCTTTATATTGAAGCAGTGATTTTTGACGTTCCTCGCCCTCATACGGTGCTTCCATTAACGGATTTGAAGAAATGGTCGTCAAAAGCAGGTCGCCGCCAATAAAATTCCCCGTTCTTTCATCTAAAAAAGAGAGATGAGATTGTGCGTGTCCGGGTGTTTCCATCACAAAGAAGTGTTCATGCCCGCTTAAACGATCACCTTCTTTTATGATCTCATCTACATGTGAAGTACAAGAATATGTATAAGATTGCTTCACCATTTTTTCACACTCATTTTGCCGAAGCGGGACACCTAACTGCTGAAAAAAAGGAATCATAAAGTCCACTTGGCGCTGCTTAAACACTGGATCCTGACTAATATACGGCTCATTTAGCTGGTGTCCGATCACACGGACATGAGGTTTCATCAGATTTAACAGACCAACATGATCTGCATGATGATGGGTCAGCACCACCTGATCAATATCGTCTATCGATAAACGATGTTCTTTTAATTGCGTGACAAAAGCATGCTCTGCCTCTTCTGTCATCGGCCCGCAATCTACTAAGGTTACGGCCTCTCCTTTTAATACATATGCATACACATCCCCAACAGCAAACGGCGTCGGGATGGATAATTGAATGATGTCTTCTTTCACTTTTATACGTCATCTCCTGCTTTTTGACTCATGATGGTGGGTACTTAAGCCTTCTTACTTCATTGTATCTTGCAAAAGGCAGACTGTCATGCGGTTTAGACGGGCAATTTTTTTAACTGCCCCTATTGACATAAACTTGTCCATCGTTGCATAATGAACAACAAATATATGATGCGCGATGACAAGGATTAGTAAGCAAAATAATGATGCAAGAGAGTGAGGTCCGCCGGCTGAAAGACTTCACCATCCTCTTATTTGCTGAACCTGCCCTTTGAGCTGTTAGGCAAACCTAAACGTTTCCCGCGTTAAGGGACTAGAGCTGAGTATGCATGTTTGCATGCTAATTGAGGGTGGTACCGCGAAAAACCTTTCGTCCTTTTCAGGCGAGAGGTTTTTTTATTTTTCTACAAGGAGGAGCAGCTTATGAGTAAAATTGGATTTATCGGTGCAGGCTCAATGGCAGAGTCTATGATCAAAGGTTTATTAAAAAGCGGCATGATGTCGAATGAAGATATCATTGTCACAAACAAAACGAATGAAAAACGATTAGAGGAATTACAGGCGCGTTATGGGGTCAAAACGGATTTCGCTCGATCCTTTATTTATGAAGAAGCGGATATTCTCGTTTTTGCCTTAAAACCGAAGGATGCAGAAAGCGGAATTTCTGAAGTCCGTCCTCATTTACATGGACAGCTGATCATTTCTATTTTAGCGGGTATTTCTATTGAAACGATTCAACACTATGCTGGCGGAAAGAGTGCAGTCGTTCGTGCGATGCCAAATACATCAGCGGCGATTCAGCAGTCAGCAACTGGTATTGCCGTAAGTCATGAAGTGACAGAGGAGCAAAAGAAAAAGGCCGTCGAGCTGTTTGAAACGATCGGGCATGTCACAGTATTAGATGAATCGCAGCTAAATGCTGTGACAGCCATCGCAGGCAGCGGCCCTGCCTTCATTTATCATTTGATTGAAGGAATGGAGCGAGGTGCCTCAGAACTTGGAATGGACCAAGCAACTGCGAAATTACTCATTTGCCAAATGATTGCGGGCGCCGCTAATATGCTTCAAGACAGCGGAAAAGAGCCGGCCGAACTGCGCAAAGAAATCACAAGTGAAGGCGGAACAACAGAAGCCGGCCTGAACACACTGGCTGCCTATCAATTTGAAGAGGCCGTTGTCGATTGTGTCAAAACAGCCACTAAACGCGCAGCAGAATTAAACGAAATGTTTTCAGCAAGTACGTATAAATGAAATTGAAAAGCACCTGTTTTGATGACAGGTGCTTTTCACTGCCTCATTGACATGATGGCTTTGATTTGATCCAGATGATGTTGTTCATGTAAAGCGATGGTTTCAGCTAATACTTGGATGGTCATCACTCCTTCTTCCGGATGCAGACCTGATTGTTCCCATATATCTTTTTCTAATAGCCGAAGCGTGTTGTTTCTTCTCTCTTTCATCCGTTTGATCAATGCTTTGATCTCCTCTGCGTTATACCATTCATACGCTCTTTCTCTCACATATATTTCAGGATCATATGATTGAAAGGGCGTGTGATGATCTGATATCGCCTGCTCTATCCGCTCTGACCAGACTTCTTCTGTGTCATACAAATGCCCGGTGAGCTGCTTAATTGACCATTTCTCCTCCCCTAAAGATTGATCCAACATGTGCTCATCACAAGCCTCCACTAGCTTCTCTAGTTCACTTATACTTTCCTGAAGTGATGTGATGATGTCTGTTTTTGTTAATTTCCCAGTTTCCATTTAATTTTCTTACCCCCCTTCAAATAAATGTAAGTCTTCTTTAATATCATTTTCTATTTATTAAATAGAAGCCCTATCATCAAGATAGAGCTCTTCATTACACCTACTTATTTTTTCTCTAATAAAGCATGAATCGTTGATTCTAGCAATTCTGGCAAAATGCCAAAAGAGAACGGGACGTGCAGCCGCTCTGTCCATTTGTGCGGGTCCTTTCCTAGTGGACCTACGTTGATGACTGGAACGTAAAGGGCTTCCTTTTCTCCTTGTGGTAAAGAATAGCCTTTTTGGTAAAGCGGCATATTGGTTGTATAATAACCTACTTCCTGCTTCTCGAGCTGTAAGTAACTTAAATCAGACAATCCCGGGAAATATTTCACTTCCTCTACTTCAAGTCCATACACCTCTTTTGCCTCTTTTTGAATCTTCTTGAATGTCGTCTGAATATGCGGATCTTCTGTTGAGGACACAGAAGGGTAAAATGGCGGACTATAAAATAGCACAATCAGCGGCCCTTCTTCCTTACAGAGTGTCGTCAGCTCCGAGACAATTTTCGTTGAAAAATCACGATCTCCAAGTTCACCTCGGTTGGCGAATGCATAGTTGACAATGCGCTCAACTTCCTGTTCACCAGAGCGTTCTGCGGCTTTTTGATACAGCTCGTGATACGTAAGAACCGTCACCTGAGTGTCAATTGGAGTAAAGTGTTTAAAGCGTTGAAAGTCCGCTGTTTTCTGCTGAAGATTGGCCTCGATTTGGTCTGCTGCTTGTTTCGCAGTTTCATAGAGAAGGCCGTGCAGTTCTTCACTTGAACGTTTCATCATGAGCACATTAAATAAAGATACGGCTGTGTGAGGTGTTTGAACGGAATAGGCTTCTTTCAAGTCCTTTTGCATTAAGTTCGTTGGAGGCGGTGTTACTTCACCATCTACTTCCTCACAATAATCACTATTGAGCTCTAACAGCCTGTTTAGTTCAGATACCATATAATTCGCATTTAAGCCTGAGAAAGGCTCTCCTACATGTGTTTCAATCCCTTTACAGAAAAATCCGGCTAATACCTTTCCTATACTGCCTGTATAAATATAATGATGTTCATCCCCTGGATACTTTTCAAACATCGGCTCACTGTTTAAACACGCGCTATAGTCAAGATCATGTTTTTCTTTAAGCTCTTTTAATTTCGGCACAGCCTCAAGCATTCCTTGTGAATTCACTTCTTCATCAGGAACTGTGACGAGCAGGACATTTCCATCAAATGTTTCTGTCATCGCTCTTTCCAGTATAGAAAGCTGCACGGTGAGACCTGCTTTCATATCCATGGCCCCTCTTCCAAACAGCCAGTCGCCTGAAGCAAGGTCCTCTCTTGCCCTCTTTGGAAGAAGCTCACTTTTTTGCGAAAAGGAAGCCATTAACTCTTCAGGCTTGCATGCCATGTTTTGAAATTCGCCGTAATCTTCTGTATCGACTACATCAAAGTGACTAAGAAGCAGCACGGTACGCCGCAGCGTACTGCGCTTCACAAGTGCCGTTAAATAATACCGGCCATCTTTCATCGGATGCAAAGCCAAATGATGAGGGTTCTGCTCAAAATAAGGCCGCTCCCTTAGCAAATAATATAAATATTCCGCTAACGCGACTTCTCCTGTTGTACCTGATATGCTTTCATACTGCATAAGAGCTGTCAGGAGCTCCCTTAGTTCACTCTCTGTTTGCCATTTCATCCGTTCTCCCCCTTTGATGTCTCTATCTCTCCATTATACAAAAACGTGTATAAAAGCTATATTCTTTGAGCACCTTTTATGACGAAAGTTTGAATGGCTGTTATAATCGGCTATACAATTCCATGAGGAGGCGAAGGTATTTGGAAACAAAACTCTTTTCACCTTGGACATTAAAAGGTGTTACACTGAAAAACCGCATCGTGATGTCCCCGATGTGTATGTATTCATCCTATGACCGTGATGGGAAATTACAGCCTTTCCACTTCACACATTATATTTCCCGTGCACAAGGTCAGGCTGGTCTCATCATGGTGGAAGCAAGTGCTGTATCTCCTGAGGGAAGAATTAGTGATCAAGACCTCGGTATTTGGAACGATGAGCACATCGAAGGATTCGCTTCATTAAACGAACAAATCAAAGCATACGGAACGAAGACAGCCATCCAGCTAGCCCATGCAGGACGTAAGGCTGAACTTGATGGAGACATTCTTGCGCCATCAAGCATCCCATTTGATGAAACATCTAAAACCCCTGTCGAGATGTCTGTTGATCAAATCAAAGATACCGTTCAGGCGTTTCAGGATGCAGCTGTACGGGCAAAAAAAGCGGGTTTTGACATCATTGAAATTCATGGTGCACATGGCTATTTGATCAATGAATTTCTTTCACCGCTGGCGAACCACCGAACAGACGACTATGGCGGTTCACCAGAGAACCGTTATCGTTTCTTAAGAGAAGTCGTAGACGCAGTCAACGCCGTATGGGACGGACCTTTATTTGTCCGTGTGTCGGCTTCTGATTACACGACAAAAGGACTTGATATTGCAGATTATATTGGGATTGCCACTTGGCTCAAAGAGCAAGGTGTCGACTTAATTGATGTCAGCTCAGGTGCTGTCGTACAGGCGAAAATCAACACATTCCCCGGCTACCAAGTAACATTTGCAGAGAAAATAAAAGAAGGAGCCGGCATTCAAACAGCAGCTGTCGGTCTGATTACATCTGGTGTACAGGCAGAGGAGATTTTACAAAATCAGCGTGCGGATTTGATCTTTATTGGCAGAGAATTTTTACGGGATCCATACTTCCCGAAAACAGCTGCTCAAGAGCTCCGTACATCCATCGAAAGCCCGCGTCAATATGATCGCGCTTGGTAAAAGCTCTTAGGAAAAAAAGTGTCTATTTTTCGAAATAGGCATCTTTTTTGTTTTTAAGAGAAACATATCTGCCTTTTGTGCCGTCTTTTAGCTAAAGAACCACTTAGAGGAGATGGAAGAATGAATTCGGCAATGATTGAAAAAATGTATCATATAGATGGACACCACTTTTATACAAAACATCGTCAAGGCAAAAGGCAAGCCACGATTATCTTTGAAGCAGGCTATGGCATTTCTAGTGATACGTGGTCGAATATGGCACGTGATATTGACCCAGAGCTTGGGGTTTTCTTATACGACCGTTTAGGAAATGGAAAGAGCAGTGAGAGCGGTGAAGGAAGAACCTTGCATGACCTCGCTGATGATTTAGATGCACTGCTGAAAGAAGCCAATATTCAGCCGCCATTTCTTATTGTCGCTCACTCATTTGGCTCTCTTGTCAGCCGGTTATGGGCAAGCCGCAGAGGAGATGATGTCATTGGTATGGTGCTGTTAGACCCGGCAAGTGAGGAGCAAGAGCAGGTGATCCTGCCGCTTTTATCAAAGGAAGAACGCACTTCATATATGGCGCAGTTTACAGCAGAATGTACGCATGAGGACTTTCAGCAAATGCTAAGCACAATCAAAGAGGAGCAAACCCATTATGGAATGATGCCGCTTCTTGTCATTTCATCAGGTAAGAGCCGATTGTTTCACCCAGCTCATGAAGCTTGGCTCAGACTTCATAAACGTATGCTGTCTTTGTCATCCCAAAGCGGATGGATTCAGGCGCAAAACAGTTCGCACTATATTCATCATGATGAACCGCATATTGTACAGCTTGCTATCTATGATGTATGGTGCGCAGCCAAACAACCTGTCTCCTATTATCAAACGGCTAATTAAAATAAAAAACTCCTTGGCCCGTTATGAGTCAAGGAGTTTCTTTTATTTATGCCGTTGGAGCAGATTGACTTTTTTCTGAAAGCAGCTTTTCAATGCTGACAAGCTGAACACATAATGTAAAGATGTCAATCGCTTGCTCTAGTTCTTCAAGAGCCGGGAATGTTGGTGCAATGCGAATGTTACGATCAAGCGGATCTTTTCCATATGGGTATGTTGCACCTGCACCTGTCATTGTGACACCTGCTTCTTTTGCTTTTTGCACAACAGCTTTTGCACAATGATCAAGTGTATTTAAACTAATGAAATATCCGCCATTTGGTTTGTGCCATTCAGCAATGTCTTTCCCGCCAAGTTTTTCGTCAAGAATGGAAAGAACGAGATCAAATTTTGGCTTAATGATCGCTGCATGCTTTTTCATATGTTCCTTCAAACCTTCTGGATTTTGGAAGAAACGAAGATGTCTTAGTTGATTAATTTTGTCTGGTCCGATCGTTTGAATCGATAATTGCTTTTGAGTGAAGCTTACATTGTCAGGGCTAGACGCCATCAGTGCAACACCTGAGCCTGGGAATGTAATTTTAGACGTAGACGCAAACATAAACACACGGTTCGGGTATCCTGCCTCTTCAATTGCTTGAAAAATATCTTTTAACGTATCAGGTGTATCCGTTAGATGGTGGACTGCATATGCATCATCCCAAAAAATGCGGAAGTCGTCTGCTTTTGTTTTCATTGAAGCTAGGCGGTCAACGACTTCATCTGAATACGTAATACCGTCTGGATTGCTATATTTAGGTACACACCAAATGCCTTTAATCGCTTCATCTTCTGCGACCAATTTTTCTACCTGATCCATATCAGGTCCATCAGCCTTCATATCGACCGTGATCATCTCTATGTTAAATAGCTCACAAATGGCAAAATGACGATCATACCCTGGGCTTGGTGCAAGGAATTTTACCTTTGGCAGCTCTCCCCAAGGTGTTTTGCTGTCACATACGCCGTGAGTCATCGCACGTGCAATGGTATCATGCATCATATTCAGGCTTGAATTACCGCCGATGATGATTTGTTCTGGCTTTAAATTGAGTACATCTGCAAAAAATTTCTTCGTTTCAGGAAGGCCTGTCAAGCCGCCATAGTTTCGCACATCTGTGCCATCTTCAGCTGTCATTGCATCCTTTGATGTCACAACATCGAGCATGCCCATAGACAAATCGAGCTGTTTTGGTGAAGGCTTCCCTCTAGACATGTCTAAGTGCAAGTTTTTACTTTTGTAAGTTTCATACTCATTTTGTAGTGCCACATATAGGTCATTCAATTCTGCTTCACTTAATGCTGTAAAACCGCTCATCTTTGATTGTGCCTCCCGTATTCTTCATAGTTTAATTCGTCATTTGTTTTTTCTTCACCATTTTACCACTACCTGAAAAAGAGCGTCATCATAAATATCAAAAAAATCACACAACTTTTTTTGACGATTCATCCAATTTTTACAGGGTGCGTTCAATGGGGAAAGAAGAGAAATCATGTGCAGCTTCTGTCAGCGGGAATATATCGCGGGCTTCTTTCAACAGTTGTTTCAGTGCCTCTTCTCCTTGGTAACGTGCACTTATATGGGTCAAAATGAGCCTTTTTGCGCCTGCTTCCTCTGCTGTTTTCGCTGCTTGTTCTGTTGTACTGTGATAATAATTGTAGGCTAAATCTGCATCTTCTTTACCGAATGTTGCTTCATGGACTAACACATCCGCATTTTTGGCAAGCCTTGTTATATTCTCGCACAAACGGGTATCTCCTGAAAATGCAACGATTCTCCCTTTTTTAGGGGGTTCCAAATAATCGGTTCCATCAATGGTTCTTCCATCTTCGAGTGTCACGGTTTCCCCATTTTTCAACTTCTGATACAAAGGTCCAGGTTTTACACCGATTTCTTTTAGGTCTTCGGCTTTTAATGAACCAGGCATATCTTTTTCCACAACCCGATAGCCGTAAGCTGGAATTCCGTGAGAGACTCTTCTTGCTTCTACTTGAAAGGTATCGTCTTCAAACACGACCCCTTCATCTATTTCTATGATATGCAGCGGATATGTCAAATGCGTTTGAGTAGCTGAAAGTGCTGCGTTCACAAAGGCCTTAATGCCCTTTGGTCCATAGATCGTCAATTCATCCTCCCCGCCTTGAAAGGATCTGCTGCCAAGGAGTCCCGGAAGGCCATATACATGATCACCGTGCATATGTGTGATAAATATTTTCTCGATCTTTCTCGGTTTAATCGTTGTATGTAAGATTTGGTGCTGCGTTGCTTCTCCGCAATCAAAAAGCCACACTGCATTTCTTTCTTCTAAAAGCTTTAGCGCTGTGCAAGTGACGTTTCTTGTTTTTGCAGGAATGCCTGCACCTGTTCCTAAAAAGAGCAGTTCCATTACTTTTCCTCCTAAAGCCGGTATACAATATCTTCATTCATATAGAATACATGAAGACAAGGTAAATGTGAATTCAGCGGAATTTTTGAAAAAAGTGAAACGAGAGCAGAAAAAGTCGAATCAAATGTTTGCTTTACGAACAATGAAGCTTTAAAATAAAGAAAATGTACATACATTCTCGGTTTTTACAACAATGCTACGAATAAAGTGAGGTACTTCTCGTGAATACAGAAACTAACAACCCTAAAGCAGTCATTGTCATTTTTGGCGCAACAGGAGACCTTGCCAAACGCAAGCTCTACCCTTCTATACATAGACTTTATCATAGCGGAAAGCTAGGTGATCAATTCGCTGTTGTCGGAGTTGGACGCCGTCCATGGTCTCATGAGGACCTCAGAGCTGTGGTAAAGGAATCTGTTTCTTCTGATGATGCAGAAGCGAAAACAGAGGAATTCATTTCACATTTCTATTATCACGATTTTGACGTATCAAGCCCTGCTTCCTATCAATCGCTTAACACGCTTCTAACAGGTCTTGAAGATACGTACAGTATTCCAAATAACCGCATGTTCTATTTAGCTATGGCACCGGAATTCTTCGGAACGATTGCGAAGTTCCTAAAGAGTGAGGGCGTATCAGAAACAACCGGCTGGTCACGACTTGTCATTGAAAAGCCATTTGGGCATGATCTGCCAAGTGCCAAAACATTAAATGAAGAAATTCGTGATGCATTCACAGAAGATCAAATTTATCGTATTGACCACTACCTTGGTAAACAAATGGTTCAAAACATTGAGGTCATCCGCTTTGCGAATGCCATCTTTGAACCGCTTTGGACAAACCGCTATATTTCAAACATTCAAATTACATCCAGTGAATCCTTAGGGGTTGAAGACCGGGCTCGTTATTACGAAAATTCTGGTGCACTAAGAGATATGGTCCAAAACCATATGCTTCAAATGGTTGCCCTTTTAGCAATGGAGCCGCCAATTAAACTCAATACAGAGGAAATCCGCAGCGAAAAACGGAAAGTATTGCGCGCTCTTCGTCCTTTTTCTAAAGATGAGGTCGATCAATTCTTTGTCCGCGGACAGTATGATACTGGTACGATTGATGGCAGCGAGGTTCCTTCTTATCTGAAAGAGCAAAATGTTGACCCGAACTCAAACACAGAAACATTTGTAGCAGGGAAACTGCTGATTGATAACTTTAGATGGGCCGGGGTGCCATTTTACATTCGGACAGGAAAACGGTTAGAAAAGAAATCTACTCAAATCGTAGTTCAATTTAAAGACATTCCAATGAACCTATACTATGGAAACGGAAATGCCATGCATCCAAACTTACTCGTCATTCATATTCAGCCAGATGAAGGCATCACCCTTCACCTGAATGCTCGCAAGCTCGATGGTGGCACGTATGCGAAACCGATTAAGCTTGACTACCAAACAAACTATAACGACATCATGAATACACCAGAAGCATATGAAAAGCTGATTCATGACTGCTTGCTAGGCGATGCAACAAACTTTGCTCACTGGGACGAGGTGGCACTTTCTTGGAACTTCGTTGATCCGATTTCTGAGAAATGGGCAGAAAGCAAAACATTAAAACCAAACTATCCTGCTGGTTCTATGGGACCGAAAGAAGCTGATGAGCTTCTAGAAAAAGATGGATACCATTGGTGGAATATATAAAATCATATGAAAAAAGAGCAGTCTCCCTTTGGGGTTCTGCTCTTTTTTTAACGTCCTGTTTTCGTGATTTCAACCGTTGAAAAGTCAAATTTATCATAGCGATGATGGCTAAATGAGTATTCAAACGGCTGCCCTGCGTTTAAATAAGCAACCTGCTCGACTTCAAGCACAGGATCTGTTGGGTCACACCCTAAATACTGCTGATCCAGCTGATCTGATTTAGCCGCCCTAATTTTCTTGTGCGCACCTGCTATTTTTAAATGAAGCTCATTTGAAATGTAGCCATAGATAGAACCCAGTAGAACTTCTTCATCTATGCCCTTAATGAGATTGACAGGCATAAACGTTTTTTCTAATACGTAAGGCTCTTCATCCACAAGACGGAGCCGGATGATATCATAAACAGGTGTGGTTGAGTCAATAGATAGATGGGCTGCCACCTCTTCGCTTGGAAAATGGACATCAAAATGAATGATTTGAGTCGTGACGTTTTTATCCGCCATGACCTTTGTGAACCCTTTATTTTCATGGCCTGATACATTGATTGCTCCTTGATTGAGCGCTGCCTTTACAATAAATGTACCGTGGCCTCTTTTTCTAAAGAGCAGACCTTCTGCAACGAGAAGATCAAGCGCACGTTTCATTGTCATTCTGCTGCATTGAAATTCGGCGGCAAGCGAGTTTTCATCTGGAATGGGTTGATCTTCTGGATAATAGGCTGTTCCTATTCGTTTTCTGATTTCTTCTGAAATGAGTTCGTACTTCTTCATCTCACATCACCAACTGACTTGTTTTTTCATAGCGCTTTATTCTAGAAGGAAATATGGCGTTTTTTAGCCTTCCTCTCATTTTACACTAAGGGATGTGAGCTTAAAAGGTGCCAGCCATTTTTGTTTCATCCACTTACCGTCACATAAGAAAAATACTTGCTCTTTTCAAGGAAAGAGCAAGTATTTTGATTAAAAACCGTTATTCTTTGAAACGGATTGAAACCAGTATCCGCTTTTCTTAATCGTTCGTTTCCCGTCTTTTTGAAGATCAACTGAGACAAATCCATAACGATTTTTATATGCATTCGACCAGGACCAGTTGTCCATAAAGGTCCATAGATGATAGCCTTTCACATTGCTTCCTTCTTGAATGGCTTGATGCACCCATTTGAGATGCTCAGAAATAAAGTCAATGCGGTAATCGTCATGAATCATTCCTTCTTCATCCTTAAACCGCTCTTC
The DNA here is from genome assembly GCF_014250435.1 of Bacillus sp. PAMC28571. Taxonomy (NCBI): domain Bacteria; kingdom Bacillati; phylum Bacillota; class Bacilli; order Caryophanales; family Bacillaceae; genus Bacillus; species Bacillus sp. PAMC28571. The sequence goes on from NZ_CP060191.1 coordinate 1,937,992, forward strand.
TCCTTCGACGCCCATTCCATTTTCAGAAATAAAGCATTCAATATTATCATAGTCTGTTTGGACTTTTTTCAATATGTCGTAAATGCCCTTTTCATAGATTTCCCAGCCTCGATACACATTCATTTTTCTTCCCGGCATCTCAAAAGAATCAAAATAATGGTTCGGCATAAATGGTGCTTGAGGATGCGGCATATGCTCTTTCGCTTTCACTCTTCTTGGCTGATAATAGTTGATGCCAAGAAGATCAATCGTATTCTCTCGAATGAGCTCAAGGTCCCCTTCTTCCATACTTGGCATAAAGCCTTCTTTCTTTAAGACTTCTACTAGCTTTTCCGGGAAATGACCCTTCACCGCAGGATCTAAGAAGGAACGGTTAAAGAAAGCATCGGCCATCTCTGCTGCTTCTACATCGCGCGGATGCTGGCTTCGCGGGTACGAAGGAGTCAGGTTTAGGATGATGCCAATCTTACCGCCTTGCTGCAGCTTTTTATAAGCCGCAATCGCCTTCGCATTTGATAAAAGTTCATGAAAACCGACCTGTACAGCCTTTTGGAAATCGACTTCGTTTGGATAATGAAAGCTATACATATATCCGCCTTCTACAGGAACAATCGGTTCGTTATGGGTAAACCATTTTTTCACCCGGTCGCCAAATAGTTGGAAGCATAATGTTGCATAGCTCACATAGTCTTCAACCACCTGTCTGTTCACCCAGCCGCCTTTCTCCTGCAGCGCCATTGGCATATCGAAATGGTACAGGTTCACAAATGGCTCGATATCATGTGCAATCAGTTCATTGATCACATCATTATAAAAAGACACCGCTTCTTCATTCACAGCACCTGTTCCTTCTGGTAAAAGGCGTGACCATGAAATCGACAGCCGAAATGAATTGTGGCCAATTTCTTTCATGAGACGGATATCCTCTTTATATTTTCGATAAAATTGAGATGTCACGTCCGGCCCTACGCCATCAAAAAAACGAGTCGGCTCTTGTTCAAACCAATGATCCCAAATGTTCGGTCCCTTTCCATCGCCGGGGACGCTCCCTTCTGTTTGCGTCGCAGAAGCAGAAGATCCCCACCAGAAACCTTCTGGAAATGTATATGATTGCTTATTAGTTTCCATCGACATGTATTGAGTCTCCTTCACCTTTGATGTTTGCTGCCTTCGTTTTTTCTGTTGTCGTTATTTTTTCATTTTTCACATTCATACGGTCAATAAATTTCAGGAACGGGAACCAAATGACAAACACAATCATCAGGTTAAACAACTGAAGCAGACCGCCCGCTAGTGAATTTGTTGCCATCATTCCGCTAATAAAGATCGGCACTGTCCATGGGATATTCACGCCTGTCGGCGGCGGTACAATGCCTGATGCCATCGCAAAATAAGTAATACATGTAATGACCATTGGCGCCAAAATCCACGGAATGAGAATAAGCGGATTCATGACAATCGGTAAACCGAAGATAATCGGTTCATTGACGTTAAATAATCCTGGTCCTAAGCCAAGCTTGGCTACTTGTTTTAATTGCTTACTTTTCAGGAAAATTAAAATCGTAAACACAACAGCAAGCGTCATACCGGTTCCACCCATTCCAACCGTATAGATTTCAATAAACTGCTTGCTGATGATATTAGGAACCTCACCTGTTTTTGTGTAGCTCTCTAGGTTTTGAATGGACAATGTATTCCAAATCGGATCCATGACAGAGTTGATAATAATTTGGCCATGAAGCCCAAAGAACCAAAGAATTTGTATAAAGAAAACAGCGATCAACGTCGGAATAATACCGCTTCCAAGACCGACAAGCGGCGCCTGAATGGCATGATAAATCAAATCATGCATATTTGTTTTGAAGCCTTGTGTAATGATGATATTAATGAGCAAAAAGGTTGTAAGTGTCAAAGTAGCCGGGATCAGTGCAGCAAAAGACTTGGAAACAGCTGGCGGAACCCCTTGCGGCATATTGATCACAAATTTCTTTTGGACAAAATAACGATAAATTTCAGCAGACAAAAAGCCTGTGATCATTCCTAGGAACATCCCCTTTGCACCTAAACGATCAACTGGGATAACGCCTGCAATCGTTGCACCGCCTTCTTGTTCTAGTAAAAACGGAGTTAGAAGCAAGAAAGAGGCTAAAGCAATCACGCCGCCAAAGACAGCTTCTACATCATAGCTTTTTGATAAATAGTAGCCAATCCCAAATACAACAAACACACTCATAATGCTGATGGTCGCACTTGGTGCGATATTCAGTGCAGACTGGACGCCTTCCAGTACGTTTTTACTCATGATTTTATCTAAAAATGGCAAATTCATCAGCACAACCATAATGGAACCAAAGATGGTGAGCGGGAACGCAAGCATAAAGGCATCACGTAATACGCCTAAATAGCGGTTGTTGTTCAATCTCCCAGCAATCGGAACCAAAATGGCACTTATTTTATCAAACATTGGTTTCCCCCCTTGTTTACACCCTTTATTGTTTAAGCGATTGGAATATCGGCAGAAGCTCTCCCACAAGCTCCTTGATGGTAATGGTCGACATTAAATGATCTTCAGCGTGCATGAGCAATAAGGAAAAGGATGTTGTTTCTCCTCCTGCCTCTTTCTGCACGAGTTGAAAATGGATGTCATGTGCAAGCCGTAAATCTTCTTCCGCTTCTTTCATATGACTAAAAGCTTCTTCTTCTAGACCTTCTCGATATTGTTTCAGAGCCTGAAGCAATTTGCTGCGTGCATTCCCGCTGTGTAAGATCAATTGAAAGCTCACTTGTTCCTCCGTGAGCCCTTCGAGTGTTTTCTTTTCCATCCTTTAAGATTCCCCCATCAATGTAAGTGCCTGTTCATATGCTTTTTGTCCATCGGCAAGCCCGTATGCCTGCATATCAATGACCTCTACCTCAATCCCGTATTTTGTTGCTTCTTTTTGAAGGTCTCCTTTTAAAAAGCTCATTTGCGGTCCGATTAACACAACATCTGCATTCGCCATTTCTTTTTTTGCTTGATCTTGACCAACTGCCCAAATTTCTGCTTCGTCCCCAATTGAATCGGCATGTGCTTTCATCTTTGTCACTAGTAAACTCGTAGACATTCCCGAACTGCATGCTAATAAAATACGTTTCATTTCTCTCACCCCATTGTTGTAATAAAAGCGCTTCCAATTAATATTATATATTTTTATTTTTAAATGTCTAGACATTTAATTTTATCTGTCTGTATTTAATATAAAAAAGAGCGTACAATACGCTCTTTTTCTTAATTATCTTATCCTTTTCCTGCCTGGAACCCAGGATACTTTGTCATGCCGCCGTCTACATATAACGTCAGGCCTGTGACATAGCTCGCCTCTTTTGATGCCAGCCAGACAGCACATGCTGCCACTTCTTCTGGCTTTCCAATATAGCCGATTGGAATCAGCTCAATCACGCCTTTTTTCAATGCTGGATCATCGAATTTCTCCGCATTAATCGGGGTATCAATAGCGCCTGGTGCAATACTGTTTACACGGATTTTTTTAGGGGCATATTCAAGCGCCAATGTTTCTGTCAAAAGCTTTGCGCCTCCTTTACTAGCTGCATAATGCACGAAATGAGGCCAAGGAATTTGCTGATGAACCGACGACATATTAATGATCGAGCCTTCTATCCCATGATCTGTCATATACTTCAGTGCATCACGGCACCCTAGAAACATGCCTGTTAAATTGGTAGACATTACTTTGTTCCAATTATCCAGCGTCATTTCTGTAGAGGGTACTTCATTTTCAATGCCTGCGTTATTGATCATCACATCAAGACTGCCGAATGTATCAACGGCTTTATCAATCATCGCCTGCATATCCTCTTCCTTTGATACGTCTCCCTTGATTTTCACAGCCTGTCCGCCATGTTTTTGAATTTCTGCAATGGTATCATCCGGATTTTCTTTATCAGAGAAGTAATTAATCACCACATTGGCTTTTTCTTGTCCAAATCGGCGGGCCATCGCTTGACCAATCCCTGTACCTGCACCTGTAATCAGAACTGTTTTTTCTTCTAAATCTGGATACATTCGTGTAACCTCCTATTTTGTAAAGCCTAGCAGCACACCGCCTGCAATAATCATCAAGCAGCCTGCAATGACAAAGCTTGTTCTAGATGCTTTCTCTTTTAATAAGTAAATACCGCCTAGTGTTGAGATGACAATCCCTGTTTGTGACATCGAAAAGCTTACGGCTACGCCGATTAATGGAATGGCCAAAAGCAGCCCAAGATTTCCCGTTGACCAAACAAGACCGGCAATGATATTTCTAAACGTATATTTACTAAATGGGTCCTGTTTTAAACTAATCGCTAATGATGAAAGCAGCATGCCGACGGATTGCGGGACAAGTGCAGACCAGCCATCAATATCAAACCATCTTAAAATGACGACATATCCGACGTAGCCAACGGTTGAGATGAGCAGAATAATGATCCCTTTTTTAAAATTGCCTCTGCCATTCCCGCCGCCATTCTTTTTTTGGCCGAGCGATGTCATCACAACACCTGCAATGATCAGTAAAATGGCGCAAGAACCAATGAGTATGACCGTCATCGTCTGCCATTCTTTGAAGACCATGACGCCAAATAGCGTTGTGCTCACAAGCTGCATGCCCGTTGATAAAGGAACCGCTTTAGACACACCGAGAAAAGCAACACTTGAAAGCTGATTCATTTGTCCAATACTCCAGAAGATGCCTGAAATGATGGAAACCGCAAAAATAAGCGGTGTCAGCTCTGGCATTTTGATGAAAAACGCTGCAATCGAAAATAAAAACGCGCCGAGCGTAATGCCGAGGGTTTGCTGATACGCATTCCCGCCTAGTTTGACACTGATGAGAACAATACTTCCCCAAAATATCGCTGGGAGAAGTGCATATAAGATGCCCACTTCTATCCCTACTTTCTTGTCTTTTTTACATAGCATCCCTCTTTTTCGCATTTTTAGCCGAAAAGATGCAAACAAAAAAACCTTACCAAAGGTAAGGTTTTTCAGTCGTTCTCTATTTATTTCATCCATTCAGTATGGAAGACGCCTTCTTTATCTGTGCGCTCATACGTATGTGCACCGAAATAGTCACGCTGTGCTTGAATTAAATTCGCTGGAAGGACAGCTGTGCGATAGCTATCAAAGTACGCAAGTGCACTTGAGAATGAAGGAACAGGAACTCCTTGTTCCACTGCAAGTGAAATGACTTTACGAAGTGATGATTGATAGTTTTGAGCAATATCCTTAAAGTATGGATCAAGCAATAGGTTTTTCAGTTCAGGATTACGGTCATATGCTTCTTTAATTTGTTGTAAGAAGGCTGCACGAATGATACATCCGCCGCGGAAGATCATCGCAATTTCACCGTATTTCAAATCCCAGTTATATTCATCAGACGCTGCTTTCATTTGCGCAAAGCCTTGTGCGTAAGAGCAGATTTTACTCATGAATAGGGCTTTTCTAACAGCTTCGATCAGCTCTTGTTTATTCTCAGCTGATTGTGCTGGCTCTGGACCTTCGATCAATTGACTTGCTTCCACACGCTCATCTTTCATTGCTGAAATGTAGCGCGCAAAAACAGACTCAGTAATGATTGGAAGCGGGACACCTAGATCAAGTGAGCTTTTGCTTGTCCATTTTCCAGTTCCTTTTTGACCAGCTTTATCTAAGATCACATCCACAAGCGGCTGGTTTGTTTCCTCATCCACTTTTGTGAAAATGTCAGCTGTAATTTCGATTAAATAGCTGTCAAGCTCGCCTTTATTCCACTCTGAGAATACTTCATGAAGCTCCCCTGCTGACAATCCAGCAACATGCTTCAAGATAAAGTATGATTCAGAGATCAATTGCATATCTCCGTACTCGATACCGTTATGAACCATTTTGACATAATGTCCTGCTCCATCTGGGCCGATATACGTTGTACAAGGCTCACCGTCTACTTTCGCAGAGATTGCTTCTAAAATTGGTTTCACTAGCTCATGCGCTTCTTTTTGACCGCCTGGCATGATGGAAGGACCTTTTAGCGCGCCTTCTTCACCGCCAGAAACACCTGTACCAATGAAGTGAATACCACTTTCTGCAAGCTCTTGGTTACGTCTTTGTGTATCCTTGTAATATGTATTTCCACCATCAATTAAAATGTCACCTTTCTCTAGGTGAGGAAGTAATGATTGAATGGTTGCATCTGTTGCTGCACCAGCTTTTACCATTAAAAGAATTTTACGCGGTGTTTCAAGCGACTGAACAAATTCTTCGATGCTGTATGTGCCAACAACGTTTTTTCCTTCTGCTTCTTGAAGAAACTCTTCTGTTTTGCTGCTAGATCTGTTATAAACGGATACGGAGAAACCGCGGCTTTCAATATTGAGGGCAAGGTTTTTCCCCATAACGGCTAGTCCAACCACACCGATTTGTTGTTTTGACATAATTCTGACGTCCCTTCTAACACACTATATTGATTACTGCTGAAATGATGTACCCTTTGAAATTACCACAACATCACCTCTTTTATCAAGTTTTCAGGCTAGTCATTTCCTCTTTCGTCCTGAAAAAAATCTTTATTAAAACTTGTCCCGCTTGTTTTGCTCTCTTTTTCCTTAATAGTGATCCCTCTTTGCACCAATGACTTTCCATATTTTTCTTTCAGTCCATCTAAAATGGTTTGGAGAGGCTCTTCTTTTGCATCTTCTGTATATGAAAATAAATCAAGCTGTTTAACAGCTGCTTTTCGTTCGACAAGGTCTGTCCCCGTCACACCTAAGAGCCTCACTGGCTGGTCATTCCAATGTTTAAGGAATAACTGCTTTGCCGCTTCAAATATGTCTTCCTTTCGATCCGTTGGATTCGTAAGCATGACACTTCGCGTGATATTTTTCCAGCTTGCATACCGAATCATGATGAGCAGCCGATTCGCCATCACTTCTTTTCTCCTTAACCTTGCACTCACAGATTGTGACAGCTTATCAATTAACGTAACAAGTTCATCCGCATCATCAGAATCATGAGGCAGAGTGGATGAATTGCCGACGGATTTAAATTCGTATATTCTTTCTGGGTCTACGATGCCGTCATGTTCACCATTCGCCTTTTGCTTTAATCTCGGTCCATTAATGCCAAGCAATTCTTTTAGCGTATACTCATTCGCTTTCGCTAAGTCTTCAATGGTATGAATTCCGATTTTTTTTAATTTCTCTGCCGTTTTTTGTCCAACCCCGTGCATGTCACCAGCAGGGAGCGGCCAGAGCATGTTCGGAACATCTCGTTTACGCAATATGGTGATGCCCATCGGCTTTTTCCAATTTGACGCCATTTTCGCTAAAAATTTATTCGGTGCAATGCCGATACTTGAAGGAAGCATCAGTTCCTCTACAAGCCTTGTTTGAATATCATGAGCCGTTTTTACCGCATGCTCGGCATATGGCGTATGCGTTAAATCAATATAGCCCTCATCAATCGATACAGGTTCGACTAAATCACTGTATTCTCTTAGTATTGTAAACATCTCTTGTGAGGAGCTGCGGTACCGGTCAAAGTTTGGTGTGCGGACAATGAGTCCCGGACATAGCCGCTTCGCCTCCCACAAGGGCATCGGGGGCTTCACACCTAGTGCTCTTGCCTCGTAGCTGCACGTCACAACAATCCCTTTACGCTCTTTTGCATTTCCGCTGATGGCTAAAGGTTTCCCTCGCAAAGAAGGATCATACGCCATTTCTACATTGGCATAAAAAGCATTCATGTCTATATGAAAAATAATATTTGACATTGGCATAACCCCATTTTCTTGTCTACCTGTATTTTGATCAGCTGTTTCCTAATATATCAAACATGATTGCTCTCTTTTATGTTCAATTATACATTGATTTATTTCATCTTTCCTTAAAAAAACCTTCTCTAAAAAAGAGAAGGCCAGACTGTTAACAAAGGGCTAAAATGATCTTGATTTTAGCCTTAGTCTTCTTTTCAGCGTGATCAAAAACCTATGCAGTCTAGCCGAATGCGAGGGTTTGTCTGCGCGCTGGGTTTCACGTTCATTTACACTTTTTCTTCAAGTATACCATGTTGATATTGAATGTCCTCATATGTGAATACTTCATTTTTTTGATGATGTAAATGTTTTACCACCGGATTGGGCTGTTGATGAAAATTCATACTCAAACTTTGATTGGAGTAGTGTCCAGCCGGATCAATATAATACTTGTAATCAATGACTCTTTCTACATCAATTTCAGCGTAAGCAATTCCTTCCGTTTCAGCAGGAACCATATCACTGATCGGTTCCCCGTCCGGCCCGTAAATACACGTATGCCCGCTCTTAAATGTTTCAAAGTAATCTCTTTGCTCCTGCGTTAAACAAATCATTTCTTTCATTTCTTCCGTATATATAGATGATGTCATCAGCACAAATGTCTGTGTCGCGATGGCATAATATCTGCTTGAAATTTCATCGTCAAAATAACCTGGCCAAGAGGCTACATGTACCTGCTCATTTTGAGCATTCATCGCCATAAGATCAAGCGGGACTTGATGCTCCCAGCACATCAATCCGCCAAGGTTTCCAATGTCAGTTTGAAAGACCGGCATCATACTTCCACTTCCATCCCCCCAAATGAGTCTTTCTGCTACAGAAGCTCTCATTTTCCGGTGTTTTCCTATTAAATCCCCATTTGGATTAAACCAAAGCTGAGCTAAATAGAGAGAGCCGCCATCTTTTTCACTGCATGATATACAAACGTACGTTTCATTTCTTTTTGCTGCCTCACTGATTTTTTGAATGGCTAAGCTAGGGATTTCAACGGCATTTTTATATAATTCATGATAGAACTTTCTCGTATATTCTGGATGACCAATAAAAGCAAACCAAGGATAACCAGGTAAAAATGCTTCTGGGAATGCCACAAGCTTTGCACCATTTGAAGCTGCCTCGTCTATCAGTTCACATGATTTCTCAACGGTTGCTTCCAAATTTAAGTAGACAGGTGCTGCTTGTACCGCCGCTGCTCGAAACTTTGGATAAATACTTGTCATATTCAAAACCTCCATTTCTTTTATCCCCCTCATTATAGGATAGGAAATATGAAGTTTGGATGACATTTACTATTTTATACAAAATAAGGGATTTTATTTAATAGAGAAAACACGTGGTTGTGTTAGACATTTAACCATGTGTATAGTACACTGTGATTAATGAAATGGATGTGATAATCATGATTATTGATACATTCAATGAAGTCTTTTTCCTTGTTGAATTCTTTACGATTATTCTTCCAGCGCTGACGGCCATCGGCATTGCGTTTTTACTAAAAGACTGCCGTATGAACGAACACCTTGGTGGACATCGTTTGGAAGAGTTGGACGCATCTTGCTTGAATCGAACAGACTTTCTGTTTATCATATACGATCGCATTACAACTTGGATTAGTAAAGTCATTCGAATGAAACGATCATCAAATGATGATGAAGACCATTCGCTTCCTCTCACTAATTAAATTTTTTTAATCATGAGGAGGAAACGAATTGAAACGTTTATTGACTGTTTTTACGACTTTATGTTTGATGATGATTGCGTCACCTGCATTTGCAGCGAGTGCGCAAACGAATACGAGCTCTGATGGGTTTTTCCATCATTATTTTGTTCAGCCTTTTTCTGAGCTGATCATTTGGCTTGCGAACTTTTTCCATGATGATTATGGTTTATCCATTATGTTCGTCACCTTGATTGTCCGCCTGCTGATTTTCCCGCTTTTTGCGAACCAATTTAAGAAGCAACGAGTCATGCAGGAAAAAATGGCACTGGTGAAACCACAGATTGACCAAATACAAAGCAAATTGAAGAAAACGAAAGAACCTGAAAAACAAAAAGAACTGCAAATGGAAATGATGAAAGTATATAAAGAGAACAATGTGAACCCGCTGGCAATGGGCTGTCTGCCGATGCTGATTCAAATTCCAATTGTTCTTGGCTTTTACTCAGCGATCCGCTCAACACCTGAGATCGCAACTCATACGTTCTTATGGTTTAACTTAGGACAAACCGATTTATTGGTGGCGGTCTTTGCAGGAGCTATGTATTTCTTGCAATTTTATGTCACTCAAAAATATGCGAAGCAATCAGGCACCCAAACAGAGGCTGCGCTGAAACAGGCGAAAGTGATGGGCATGATTTTCCCAATCATGATGCTGTTTCTTTCAATCAATGCACCCGCTGCTCTTCCTTTATACTGGATGACAAGCGGACTATTACTCACGATTCAAACGATTATTTTAAATGTCATGTACCAAAAATCAAAAACGAAAGCTGCGGCTAACGAACAAGCCAAACCAGCTGCTGAATAAAAATAAACCCCTTATCATTAGATAAGGGGCTTTTCATTATGCCAATTCTTCTTTCAACCGGTCTGGCAATTGATCGAGGTCCTCAATTTTCCCAAGGAACTTATTTGGGTCCACTTGTAAAATCATTTTGTTTTCTCTCTCCACAACGCCGAAGAAATATTCAGAGGCCTTCGTGTTCATATGAAATGGCTTGATCTCGCTTTGCTCGATATCGATGATATCTTTTGCATCTGAGACAAGACAGCCAATCATTTGATCGTTTACTTCAAATAGCAGCACCTTGGACTGCTCGTTCACATCAAGAGGTTTTCCATGAAGCATCACACCTGTGTCACTCACAGGAATGACCTCTCCTCTTAATGACATCAGCCCTTTAATTTCTTTTGGAAGGTTCGATACTTCTTGTAAGTAAGGGACCTTTTCAATCGAACGAATATGCTCTACACTGATGCCAAAATCCTCTTGTCCCACCTGAAAAATAATAATCTTTTGCGTGCTCACAGAGTCTCCTGCCTTTACGATGGATTTGTCGTTTCTTCGATAATGGCGAGAACCATTTCAGCTGTTTTGACTAATTCTTCAATCGGCATTTTCTCATTTTTCGTATGAATATCTTCATATCCAACAGCTAGGTTGACAGTTGGGACGCCGTTGCCTGCAATGACGTTTGCATCACTGCCTCCGCCGCTCGTCTGCAGTTCTGAAGGACGGCCAATTTTTGCTGCCGCTTTTTTCGCCACTTCTACGACTTGATCGCCGTGTGAGAATTTGAAGCCTGGATACATGATGTCAATTTGTACATCGGCACTTCCGCCCATTTCTTTAGCGGTTTTTTCAAAGGCTTCTTTCATCTTCGCTACTTGAGCTTCCATTTTTGCTGGCTCTAAAGAGCGTGCTTCCGCCAAAATATCGACTTGATCGCACACAATATTCGTTTGTGTTCCGCCTTCAAAACGGCCGATATTCGCCGTTGTTTCTTCATCAATTCGGCCAAGTGGCATGCTGGCAATTGCTTTAGATGCAATAGTAATCGCAGACACACCTTTTTCAGGCGCGACACCTGCGTGAGCTGTTTTTCCATAAATCGTTGCACGTACTTTTGCCTGTGTTGGTGCAGCGACGATAATCGTACCAACCTTGCCATCTGAATCAAGGGCATAGCCGTATTTCGCTGTCATCAAATTCGGATCTAACGCTTTTGCTCCAACAAGACCTGATTCCTCGCCTGCTGTGATCACAAATTCAATCGTCCCATGCGGTAAGTTTTTCTCTTTCAACACACGGACCGCTTCAAACATAGCCGCAAGTCCTGTTTTATCGTCAGCACCAAGAATCGTTGTTCCATCTGTTTTCACATAGCCATCCTCAATGACTGGTTTTACGCCATTCCCTGGTACAACTGTATCCATATGAGAAGTGAAATAAATTGTATCTGCCTCTTGATTCCCTTCTAATGTGCAGACAAGATTGCCTGCACCGTGGCCTGTTGCCGCTTTTGAATCGTCTTCAACCACTTTTAGACCAAGCTGCGAGAATTTTTCTTTTAATACTTCAACAATTTTCTCTTCGTGTTTTGTTTCTGAATCAACCTGAACTAATTCTAAAAATTCGTCTAGTAAGCGTTTTTCATTGATCATGATGATACTCCTCCTCTTATAGCGGCATGTTGCCATGCTTTTTTAACGGTCTATCTTCTTCCTTACTGCGAAGCACATCAAATGAGCGGATCAATCGCTCTCTCGTTTCAGCTGGCATGAAAATATCATCTATCAGACCTGCCTGAGCCGCTTTCCATACACTTGGTTTGTTCATAGGCTCGCGCGAAGCAGGATGAACGATTTCGTCTGCGAACGTTTTCCCCATGACATCTATTTCGGCCTCTGGCCATGCATAAACAAAGTCAGCGCCTAAGCCCTTACTATTCATCGCGACATATGCACCGCCAAACGCCTTTCTTAAAATCACAGTGATTTTTGGAACAGTTGCTTCAGCGTACGCATATAAAAGCTTTGCGCCGTGGCGGATAATTCCCGCATGCTCTGCTTTCTCCCCTGGTAAAAAACCAGGAACGTCCACAAGGGTTAAGATCGGAATATGAAACGCATCGCAAAATCGAATAAACCTGGCCGCTTTATCGGCAGCGTCGAGATCAAGGCTTCCTGCCAATACCTTTGGCTGATTGGCAACAATACCAATGGAGGCTCCTTGTAATCTGGCAAAACCTGTGACAATATTTTTTGAGAAACAAGGCTGCGTTTCAAAGAATGAGTCTGGATCGGTTATCGCTGTCACCACTTGTTTGACATCATAGGTGCGTGATGGATCCTTTGGCAGGATGCTGCCTGGATCGGCGGTATCATGCTTTCGCGTCCCAGCGCGTGTGACAGCCTGCTGTTTCGTTTGTATGTACGTTAAAAGAGTTCGAACTGCTTTTAACACGTCCTTCTCATCTTTCCCAGTATAGTGCACATTCCCGCTTGTCTGATGCTGAACACTTGCACCGCCAAGACGGTCAGGACAGACCGTTTCTCCTGTTGCCTTTTCTATTACTTTCGGACCAGTTAAAAACATATGAGCTGTTTGCTCTGTCATGAAGACAAAATCAGTCAATGCAGGAGAATAGACTGCACCTCCAGCACATGAGCCTAAAATAACAGATATTTGCGGGATTCGACCAGAGTACAGCACATTCCGTTTAAAAATCTGTCCGTATCCTTCTAATGATACCACACCCTCTTGAATTCTCGCACCACCTGAGTCTTTTAGACCGATGACCGGCATCTGATTTTTAGCTGCCAGATCCATTAAAGAGGCAATTTTTTTCGCATGCATTTCGCCTAATGAGCCCCCATATACGGTTGCATCTTGTGCATAAACACAGACAGGCTTACCGTGAATGAGTCCCGTTCCAATGACGACTCCGTCACCAACATGCTCTGACAGACCGCCTGTTGCAAATGACTGAATTTCCATCAAGCTGCCCTCGTCAAGAAGTTCATGCAGCCGCTCTCGAACCGTCAGCTTTCCTTTGCTTCTGTGAGCCGCTGCTCGTTTTTCGCCGCCGCCCATTAACGCTTTATTCCGCCATTCAGACAAGTCATTGAACGATTCATTCATCGCAATATTTCTCTCCTTTCAAGGACCCGCACAATTCAAATAACACACCTGACGTTTCTTTAGGTGAAATAAAGGCAATCTGCTTTCCGCTGGCGCCCATCTGTGCTTTTTTTTGGAGAAGCTGCACGCCAAGGTGATCGAGACGGCTAAGATCAGCCTGAATGTCATCTGACTTTAACGCTATATGATGAAGGCCCTCTCCTCTTTTTGTTAAAAAGGTATGTAGTTTACTGCGGGCTGAGATGGGCTCAATTAATTCAATGTGCAGATCATCAAGTGAAGCGAAGGACGCTTTAATCTCCTGCTCAGGAATCTCTTGTATGTCTGAAAAATGCCAGTTAAATAGCTGATGAAGCGTTTGAGATGTTTCTTTAATAGAATAGACGGCAATGGCAATATGATCGATTTGATTCATCCGTTCACTTCCTTTGCTGATCACTTGTCGCATATGAAAAAACCAGATAAAATAAAGACAAGTGCGCTTGTCGCAAAAATCTTCGGTTATAGGGGTGCGATATGTCTCAAAAATTCATGAAATTTATGGTATTGCTTATGATTAGCCTGCTGTTAGTTTCTTCACTTTTAGCAGGAGCAGCAGCCTTTTTATAAGGTTTGAATAAAGGCAGACAAGCAGGTGATTCGCGATATCAACGAATGGCCTGTTTGTCTTTGGCAAGCTTTTCAAAGGAAGCACTTGTTTTTGTAATCCATACCTTGGTGCCAATTGGAAGCTGATCAAACAAAAGCTCTACATCTTGATTATGAAGCCTTACACAGCCTGCTGTGATAAATTTCCCAATCGATGTTTCGTCACTCGTTCCGTGAATTCCGTAGGTTCTGCCATCTGTTCCTCGTGCATCAAATCCAATCCATCTTCGCCCAAGAGGGTTATTCTTTGCACCCCCTTCAATATTCTTTCTTCTATAATAGGGATCTTTCGCTTTGATCATAATCGTAAATTCACCTTCTGGCGTTAAATCCGCTGTTTTTCCTGTTGAAGCAGGATATACTTTTTGGATTTTTCCTTGATCAATGAAGGCAAGTTCATTCGTTTGTTTATTAATGATGACAAACGGGTCACCTGGAAGCGGGTTTTGTCCAAGCGGCCAGATAGGTGAAAGGGACATGGTCAGTACGGTATAAAATAAAAGACGCATAGGCTCCTCCTTTTTCATTAGATTGACCAATGAAGGAGGAACTCATGCGTCTCTATTCTTTCATCCCTTTAAAATAGCTTTTCAGTACTAAATATTGTTCCATTTCACCGAGGAAATGAAAGAGTGCCGCTCTTGCCTCAAATTCTTCTCTTGTTTGCGGGAGCGGAAGTGCATCGAACTCTTCTTTCATATCAATGAGACGTCTTAAAAACTTATGCGCTGTGTTCCCCGGGTGAATATGTTCGCGTAAGTCTCTAATGTATTCTGCAATGATTTGTCCATGCTCCGTTGTGACGGAGATCGAAGTAATTTTGGGCAGCACACGCTCAATGATTTCAAATTGCTTTTGTCTCATGTTGAAATAATGGTAATACAGGTTTTCATGTCTTAATACATGGTTTTCAACATCACGATATGCAAGAGCTTTCGCTTCTTTGATCAATTGATGTGTCTCTGGTATTTCTTTTCCTGTCCAGTCTTGTTTCCCTGTCATTAAGTATTGCTCGATTTCCTCAAAGATTTTAGCAAAGTTGGCTTCAATCTGTTCGCTGTAGCGTTTAAGTTTTTTATCAACACTTGGCATATAGAGGTTCATAATCAGCGCTACCCCAACACCAATGGTAATCAGCAGCAGTTCATTCCAGATGAGATGCAGGGTAATCCCGCCAGACATGTATAAATGGAGAATGATGACTGAACTTGTGACAATCCCTTCTTTAATTCGAAGCAAAACCGTTGTCGGAATAAAGACAAGTAGCATCAAACCGATCACAAAAGGATGATACCCAATCAGATCGAAAAATAAATAAGAAAATAAAATAGCAAGACTGCATGCTGCAAAGCGAGCTCCCGATGCTAAGAGGGATCTTTTCTTTGTCACCTGAATACACAGGATCGTAATAATCCCGGCAGCTGAATAATTTTGCAAGCCAAGCAATTGTGCAATATAAATAGCGATCGCTGTTCCTAATGCTGTTTTCAGCGTTCGGTAGCCGATTTTAAACATGATGTGATTCACTCTTTTCTGTCTTGTTTCCATTCACTTTTGTGAAATGATGAACTTTTTTTACTTTCCCCATTATAATCAAAAAAAGAAGGAGATGTTAAGTCTCCTTCTCTTATTTCTTTATAATATTTTTTGTAAAAAGTCTTTTGCGCGCTGTGAAGACGGTGATTCAAAAAATTGCACAGGGTTTGCATCCTCTACAATTTTCCCATCATCCATAAAGATCACGCGGTCAGCCACTTCTTTTGCAAAGCCCATTTCATGTGTGACGATAACGAGTGTCATTCCAGATTGAGCCAGCTCTTTCATGACCTCTAATACTTCCTTGACCATTTCTGGATCTAGAGCAGACGTTGGTTCGTCAAACAGCATAATGTCTGGTGTCATCGCAAGCGCACGCGCAATCGCTACACGCTGCTTTTGACCGCCTGACAGACGGTTCGGGAAATCATCTTTTTTCTCTAAAAGCCCTACCTTTTTGAGCAGGTCTTCAGCTTGCTTGATGCTGTCTTCCTTCGATTGATTCTTCACATTCATTGGCGCATACGTGATATTTTCCAGCACCGTTTTATGCGGGAACAGATGGAAATGCTGAAACACCATTCCGATGTTCTCACGCACTTTTAGTGCATTCGTTTTTGGATTGGTGATTTCGGTGTCCTTAATCGTAATGACACCAGAAGTCGGCTTTTCAAGTAAATTCATGCAGCGGAGGAACGTCGATTTTCCTGAACCAGATGGTCCAATAACCGCAACAACTTCCCCTTCTTTAATGGTGGTGTCGATCCCCTTTAAAACTTCGTTTTTACCAAAAGATTTTGTGAGTTTCTCTATTTTAATCATTTGATTTTAACTTCCTTTCCACCGATTTGCCGACAAAGGTGAGAACAAGCACGATGACATAATAGATAAGACCCGCAAAAATAAGCGGTTCAAGATAATTATACGTGACGGCCCCTGCTTGATAGGCTCGTCTCATGACATCACCCAGTCCGATGACTGTTACAATCGCTGATTCTTTTGTCAGTGTAATCGTCTCATTCACAAGTGCAGGTGAAATATTTTTAAACGCCTGCGGAAGCAATAGGTCCTTCATCATTTTAGCATAAGGGATGCCTAAAGCAACGGCTGCTTCTTTTTGACCTTTATCAATGGCATTAATACCCGCACGAATAATTTCAGATACGTATGCCGCCGAGTTGAGTGAAAATGCCGCTACAGCAGCCCAGTATTGGTCGATTTGAAACCCAAGAAGCTGAGGCAGACCAAAATAAATAATGAGCAATTGAAGCACAAGCGGTGTGCCTCGGAAAATTGACGTATAAAAATCTGCAAGCCAAATGAGCGGTTTAAACACACTAATTTTACAAAGCGTTAATAAAATTCCTAAGATAAATCCAAGTAAAAGGGATACCACTACTATAGAAAGCGTGACCTTAAGTCCTTCTAGAATAAAGGGCATCTGAGGTATTACATCTTTAAAATCAAACATGACATTCTCCTTTTTTCTGCCTTTATACAAAACAGGAAAAAAGTTCAACATGAGTTGAACTTTTCAGCGCTTTTCTACTTGATTTTCTGGAATGACGCTGATCCTTTTCCTGACTTACTTTTCATCAGCAAACCATTTTTTAATTAATTTATCAAGTTCGCCATTATCTTTCATTTCTTTTAATGATTTATTAAATTTCGCTGTTAAGTCGCTGTTTTTCTTGAATGCAATGGCTGAACCTTCGTTTGAGCTGTTCAATCCAAATGCTTGGAAGTCTTTTTCCTTTTTTAAGTAACCAGCAGCTACTTTATCTTCAATAATTGCTGCATCAAAACGGCCTGCTTTAATCTCTTGAATGATATCAGAAATTTTATTACGGTCTTCAACTGTTAGGTTATATTTCTTTTGCAGTCCATTTGCTTCATCCTGTTGAATAGAACCTAATTGAACGCCGACTGTTTTGTCTTTTAAATCTTTCTCTGCCTTAATACCGCTAGATTTCTTTGATACAACCAAGTTTTTAGCATTGTAATAAACATCAGAGAAATCAACTTGCTTTTTACGTTTTTCTGTAGGTGTCATTCCTGCAAGGACAATATCAGCTTTGTTTGTTTTGAGGGCTGATACAAGGCTAGCAAAGTCCATATCTTGAATTTCTAGCTTGTAGCCGTTCTTTTTCGCTAATGCTGTTGCAAGATCTACATCAAAACCGACAATTTTATCTCCGTCTTTTGATTCAAATGGCGGATAATCTGCTGATGTCGCCATAACGAGTGTCTTGTCATCTCCTGATGCGTTTGAATTATTAGAAGAAGTTCCGCATGCTGCGAGTGCAGCTGCAAGACCAGCTGTCATAAGTAATAATAACCACTTTTTCATATGATGATGCCTCCCAGTATTTAAAATCATGTATTGATTGAATATTTATTCACTATAATGTATTTTAAACACTTTCTTTTTAAGATGCAATAGTATTTTGCTAAAATTATTTTGATTCTTTTGTCTTATAAAACAAAAAGCAGACCGATCTAAAGACCGGACTGCTTTATATTTATTCAACCAAAAGTCATATGTTAGATTTCTTCGCAATGCTCATCGAAAGCGGCTTGTAGTTTTGACACGACTTCCATTGGCTCATGCCCTTCAATTTCATGACGCTCGACCATTTTAATGATTTTTCCATCTTTTAATAATGCAAAGGATGGTGAAGATGGCGGGAAGCCTTCAAAGTATTCACGGGCTCTTGCTGTTGCCTCTTTGTCCTGCCCAGCAAACACTGTCAGCAATTGATCTGGACGCTTATCGTAATGAACAGAATAGCCGGCAGCTGGTCTTGCAATACCGCCTGCACAGCCGCATACTGAATTCACCATGACAAGTGCCGTTCCTTTTTTAGTCAGTGCTTCGTCTACTTCTTCAGCTGACGTGAGCTCAGTGTAGCCTGCCTGCTTAATTTCTTCTCTCGCTTGTTTCACAATATCATTCATAAATAAATTAAAATCAATATTCATGTCCGTCCACTCCTTTTGCGTACCAAAACCATTTTAACTCCATCATATCAAGGAAAACGCCAGCGGGCAAATGTGTTGTCTTTTCCTCCGCCTCTTTTTCCAAACATCGTTTATGAGCTGTCAAATTGGGGAAAAGTGATGATAAAGAGATGAAAGGGAGAACTGCGTGATGGCACAATTCAAAAAAGCGATGCTCATTTATAATGGAAATGCTGGACAAAAAAACATGGAAAAAACACTCGGTCAAACAGTGCCTCTTCTTTCTATACATATTGATGAACTCATTTTGAAACCAACAAAGCAGCCAAATGATGCTTATAATTTCTGCTGTCAAATTGATGAGACGGTGGAATTGCTCATTATATTAGGCGGAGATGGTACCGTGCATGAATGCATGAACGGCATTGGCGGTTTAGAAAAAAGGCCCACTGTAGCGATATTACCAGGCGGGACATGCAATGATTTTTCTAGAACACTAGGTATTCCTCAACAAATGCAGAAAGCCGCTCAAATGATTGTAGACGGCAAAGAGAAAAAGGTCGATTTAATCAAAGCAGAAGATCGATACGTGTTAAACTTTTGGGGAATTGGGCTGATCGCAGACACGTCCAACAATATTAACGACAAGGAAAAAGCCGTACTCGGCAAAATCAGCTACTTCACAAGTGCGCTGCGCACCTTGCAGCAAACAGATCCTTTTCACGTACGTATTGAGACAGAAGAGGAAAGCTGGGATGAGGAAGCTGTCATCGTTCTTGTCATGAATGGACATTTTATCGGTACAAATAGAATTGATTTGCCTCATGCAGCCATTGATGATGGAAAAGCAGAAATCTTAATTTGCAGAAATACGAGTTTCTCTGCTTTAAAAGAAATCTTCTCAATGAACCGGGAAGAGCTGGAGGATTTCACCGGCGATCTGTCTCTCATTCAAGCGTCCAGTATTCATATCCACACAAAAGAGGAAATGGATGCTGATACAGATGGTGAGGTTTATATGACAGCCCCTTCTTCTTTAGAAGTGTTAAAACAGCATTTGACCTTTATTGTTCCAGCAGAATAAAAAAATGCCCGACATCATTTTGATTCGGGCGTTTTTTTGATATATCGTCTGTATAAATATTCAAGTGCATATCCGAGAAGCGTCCCGGCGAGAAGTGATATTCCTAAAAAGCTATTGGCTGCTCCTTTAAATCCGCCGACAATCAGCAGACAGTACACGATTTGAATGATTGAAACGATCGATATGATAAGCAGTAATCGTTCAGGATGATTGCGTGATTTAGAAATGTACCGCAGAAAAGCGAATGCAATCGCTGTGATAAACATGAGACCAATCGTGAGAAAAGCAAAAAAATCTAGTCCAGACATATCATCGCTCCTTTCTCCTAGATGTGGAAATCCCCCTCTCATGCCGGGAGGGGGAAAATTGTTGTTTTAATAAACAGATGTCTGCTCGTCAATGCCTTCAAGGATTTGTTTAATTCGCTGAAGGAATCTGCCGCATACAAGACCATCTAGTACTCTGTGATCTAATGAAAGACAAAGATTGACCATGTCTCTTGCCGCAATCATACCGTTTACTATCATTGGACGCTTCACGATCGATTCTACTTGTAAAATCGCCGCTTGCGGATAATTAATGATTCCCATAGATTGTACCGAACCAAATGATCCCGTGTTGTTGACAGTGAAGGTACCGCCTTCCATATCACTTTGCTTAAGCGTTCCTTGTCTCACCTTAGACGCCAGCTCATGAATTTCTTTGGCAATGCCCTTAATGGTCTTTTCATCCGCATCCTTAATGACTGGAACAAAAAGCGCGTCATCTGTAGCGACAGCAATCGAAACATTGATTGCTTTCTTTTGCACAATTTTATCTCCGGCCCACATGCTGTTCATTTCAGGGAATTCCTTTAAGGCCTGAGCCACTGCTTTGACAAAGAACGCAAAGAACGTTAAGTTAAAGCCTTCTTTTGCTTTAAACTGATCCTTCAGCTGATTTCTTCTTGTCACTAGATTTGTCACATCGACTTCCATCATCGTCCAAGCATGCGGAATTTCATGTTTGCTTCTCAGCATATTGGCCGCAATTGCCTGACGGATCGGCGTGACTGGCAGCTCAACATCACCAGGCATAGAAGGGACGGCAGGTGCTGCTTTTGCTTGAGAAGACTGCGCAGGCTCCGGTTGAACGGCACGTTCATTGACAGGTGCTGTCTTCTCTTTGACGCCGCCGTTTTCAATGAGCTGCAGCAAATCTTTTCTAGTGATTCGGCCGCCTGCTCCCGTACCTTGAACAGCCGCTAAATCAATGCCATGCTCATCTGCTAAACGAAGAACGGCTGGAGAATAACGTTTCTTTTGACTTTGATTCTCATTTGTTTGATCTGCTTCAGGCGCTTCGCTTTGCTCAGGTGCTGCTTCTTCTTTCTCGCTCTGCTGCTCGCTTCCTTCAACTTCAATTTCACAGAACACTTCTCCTACTTGCAGCGTTTCGCCTTCCTCAGCCGATAGCTTTGTAATCGTTCCTGTAAAAGATGACGGAACTTCTGCGTTCACTTTATCTGTCATGACTTCCGCAATCGGATCGTATTTATTCACATGATCGCCAGGTGAAACGAGCCATTTGCTAATGGTTCCTTCTGTTACACTTTCACCTAGCTGAGGCATTTTCATTTGTTCAATTGCCACTTTGAAACCCTCCTCTTTCTTAAAACGCCGCCAGCTCTCTCATTTCAGCTTCTACCTTATCCGGGTTGACCATGAAGAATTTCTCCATTGTCGGCGCATAAGGCATTGCCGGAATATCTGGTCCAGCAAGACGTTTGATTGGTGCGTCTAAATCAAATAAGCAATGCTCCGAAATGATCGCCGCAACCTCACTCATAATGCTGCCTTCTTTTGTATCTTCTGTTAACAGAAGCACTTTACCTGTTTTAGAAGCCGCTTCTATAATCGCTTCCTGATCAAGCGGGTACACTGTTCTCAAATCGAGAATATGAGCGGAAATGCCGTCTTTTGCAAGGCGGTCTGCTGCTTGCAGCGCAAAATGGACACAAAGGCCATATGTAATGACCGTGATATCATCGCCTTCACGCTTCACATCTGCTTTTCCAATCGGAAGAGTGTAATCCTCTTCAGGCACTTCTCCTTTAATCAGACGGTATGCACGTTTATGTTCAAAGAACAATACAGGATCTGGATCACGCACTGCAGCCTTTAAAAGACCTTTGACATCATAAGGTGTAGAAGGCATCACAATCTTCAAACCAGGCTGGTTAGCAAAAATAGCTTCGACCGATTGTGAATGATAAAGTGCCCCGTGTACTCCACCCCCGTAAGGTGCGCGGATGACCATTGGACAGCTCCAATCATTATTTGAACGGTATCTAATTTTTGCAGCCTCTGAAATGATTTGGTTGATTGCAGGCATAATGAAATCCGCAAATTGCATTTCTGCAATTGGGCGCATTCCATACATCGCTGCCCCAATACCTACACCTGCAATGGCTGATTCTGCAAGAGGTGTATCCATGACGCGCGCTTCTCCAAATTGCTCGTAAAGACCCGCTGTCGCTTTAAATACGCCGCCTTTTTTCCCGACATCCTCTCCGAGCACAAACACTTTCGGATCTCGCTCCATTTCTTCTTTCATCGCCAGTGTAATAGCGTCTATATATGATATAACAGGCATTTTTCTTCCCCCTTACTCCGCATACACGTAACGAAGTGCGCTTTCTACCTCAGCATAAGCCGCGTTTTCCGCTTCATCAGTAGCTTCGTTTACGATTTGCATGATTTCTTTTGTCATCTCTTCTTTCATTTCAGAAGTCATGACGTTTCCTTCGATTAAATACGTTTCATATTGGATGAGCGGATCTTTCTTTCTTGCTTCGAGCACTTCTTCTTTTTCTCGATAGCTTGAATCATCGTCATCACTTGAATGCGCAGTTAAACGGTAAGAGATTGTTTCAATCAATGTCGGGCCTTCGCCTCTAGCCGCACGGTCTCTCGCCTCTTTGACAGCAGCATATACTTCAAGCGGATCATTTCCATCTACAGTGACACCAGGCATCCCATATCCAATCGCACGATCTGAAATGCGTTCACAGGCTACTTGTTTGTCATATGGCACGGAAATCGCATACTTATTGTTTTCGCACATGAAAATAACAGGCAGTTTATGCACAGCAGCAAAGTTTGCGCCTTCATGGAAATCACCTTGGTTTGATGAGCCTTCACCGAACGTGACAAAGCTGACAAAGTTTTTCTGCTCTAATCGTCCAGCAAGGGCAATTCCCACCGCGTGAGGAACCTGCGTTGTTACAGGTGACGACCCAGTCACAATTCGATTTGCTCTTTGCCCAAAATGCCCTGGCATTTGTCTTCCGCCTGAGTTTGGATCGTCTTGTTTTGCGAAACCAGACATCATTAAATCTTTTGCTGTCATCCCAAAAGCAAGGACAACCCCCATATCACGATAGTAAGGTAAGACGTAATCTTCTTCTCTATTAAGAGCAAATGCAGCGCCGACTTGCTGCGCTTCCTGCCCTTGACAAGAAATGACGAATGGAATTTTCCCGGAACGGTTTAAAAGCCACATCCGTTCATCGATTTTTCTCGCTAGAAGCATTGTTCTGTATATATCAATTGCTTGTTCATCTGATAATCCTAATTCCTGATGACGCATGTTACTCATCATGTTTCCCTCCTTGATTAAAAATGGATCGCCTTCCCGTCAACAGCAAGGGCTGCCTCACCAATCGCCTCTGATAAGGTCGGATGCGGGTGTATCGTCTGCCCCACTTCCCACGGGGTTGCATCAAGTACTTTGGCTAATCCAGCTTCAGATATCATATCTGTTACATGAGGACCAATCATATGAATTCCTAAAATATCATCTGTCTTTTGATCGGCAATGATTTTGACGAATCCATCAGACTCCCCGTACACAAGCGCTTTTCCAATCGCCATAAATGGAAATTTCCCTATTTTGACTTCAAAGCCCTGCTCTTTTGCGGCCTGTTCAGTGAGTCCAACACTTGCAGTTTCTGGGTGAGAGTAAACACATTTAGATACGAGCGTTTCATCGAGCGGCTTTGGATCTTTTCCAGCCATATGTTCTACAGCAATCATACCTTCGTGTGAAGCGACGTGTGCCAGCTGAAGCCCGCCAATGACATCTCCTATTGCGTAAATATGCGATTCTTTCGTTTGATAATGTTCATTCACGACAATGCCTTGTTTTTCGGTTTGGATGTCCGTGTTTTCAAGACCTATGCCTTCGATATTAGGTACTCTGCCGACTGAAAGAAGGAGTTTTTCCGCTTCAAACGTCTGAATGTCTCCATCCTTTTCCGCTTGAATTGTCACGAGATTTTCCTGCTTTTCTACGCTATCTGGCAGTACCTTCGCATTAGTCACAAAAGTGATGCCTTTTTTAGATAATAGCTTTTCCATTTCTTTAGAAATGTCATGATCCTCTGTTGGCAAAATGCGGTCTGCAAACTCAAGCACAGTGACGTTCACACCAAAATCATTGAGCATGGAAGCCCACTCGATTCCGATCACTCCGCCCCCCACAATCAGCATTGACTGCGGAAGCTCTGGCAGTTCAAGTGCATCATCTGAAGTGAGGATGTGTGTTCCATCTGCTTCAAGCCCTGGCAGCACACGCGGTCTTGATCCTGTCGCGATGATGACCTGCTTTGGAATGAGCATTTCATTTTCCTCTCCATTTGCCATTTCTACGGAGATCGTTCCTGGCATTGGCGAAAAGATAGATGGGCCAAGAATACGGCCGATCCCTTCATATACATCAATTTTTCCTTGTTTCATTAAATGTTTGACGCCGCCTGCTAGTTTTTCGACGATCTCTGTTTTTCTTTTCTGCACATTGGCAAATTGCAAGGCAACGCCTCCTGCCTCAACACCAAAATCAGCTGCGCGTTTGACGGTTTGATAAACTTCTGCACTTCTGAGCAGCGCTTTAGACGGGATGCAGCCTTTATGAAGACATGTTCCGCCGAGCTTTTCTTTTTCTACAACTGCTGTTTTCAATCCAAGCTGTGAGGCACGGATGGCCGCTACATAGCCGCCTGTGCCTCCACCAAGAATGACGAGGTCATATTCAGTTGCCATGACTTGTCACTCCTTTCTTTTCCTGTTGATCATTTGGGTATTCTTTCGGTGATTCTTCTTCTTTTAAAATACGAAGCGCACCTTCTGCTAACGATTGCAGCTCATTTTCACCTGGAAACACAACAACATCTGAAATCCAGTCAATATAGCCGCGAATACTTGACGTAATTTGTTTGCTATACGCAAGTCCGCCTGTTAATACAATGACGTCAACTGCTCCTTTTAAGACAGCGCTAGCCGCACCAATTTCCTTGGCAATCTGATAGCACATCGCTTCATAAATGAGCGCCGCCCGCTCATCACCCGCTTCAATCATGCGTTCCACTTTCACAGCGTCTGTCGTGCCAAGATAGCCAGCAAGCCCGCCTTCACCAATAATGCGTTTGAGCATTTCTTCTTGGGTATACTCCCCCGAAAAACAAAGATTCACAAGATCACCTGTCGGCAGGGTTCCCGCACGCTCTGGGCTGAAAGGACCTTCGCCATGCAGACCGTTATTCACATCGATGACTTTTCCTTTTTCATGAACACCAATGGTAATACCGCCGCCCATATGAGTAATAATCATGTTCAAATCTTCATAACTTTTTCCAAAAGAAGCCGCTGTTTTTCTTGCGACCGCTTTTTGATTTAATGCATGAAAAATGCTTTTTCTTTCGATCGTTGGCAGCCCTGAAATACGAGCAATTGGTTTTAGTTCATCCACTACAACTGGATCGACAATAAAAGCTGGGATATTCAGGCCAAGTGCAATTTCTCTCGCGATGATTCCACCGAGATTGGATGCGTGCTGGCCGGCATATCCTTCTTTTAGGTCTTCCACCATTTGCTCATTGACTTCATATGTGCCTCCTTCAATCGGACGAAGGAGACCGCCGCGCGCACAGACTGCATCAAACTTTGAGATATTCATCCCCTGTTCATGCAGTGTTTTCAAAATGGTTTCTTTGCGGAAAGAAAATTGATCAATGATATGAGGAAACTGCTTTAATTCCTCATCTGTATGTCTAAGTGTCGTTTCAAAAATAGACCGTTCATTATGAAACACACCGATTTTTGTTGAAGTAGAGCCAGGATTAATCGTGAGAATACGCCATTCTTTTGTCAGCAAAAACAAAACCTCCGTTTCAACTCATTCTTCAAATTAGCGACGGCTTAAAATATGTTGACCATTTTGCAAGAATTGACTTCTTGATTTGCGCATTCTTTCAATTCGCTCTTCAGCCAATCGGTCTGCCGCTTTATAAGTTGGAATGGCATCACGGTTTGAAATTTCAATCACACGTTCAATATTTTGATAAATGCCTTCGACTTTTTTCATCGCACGATCTGCATTATAGCCATAAAGCTCATCAGCCACGTTAATCACACCGCCTGCATTGATCACATAGTCAGGAGCATATACAATACCCATCTCATGGATAAGGTCTCCGTGATGCGTTTCTCTTAGCTGGTTATTTGCAGCACCTGCAATCACCTTTGCTTTTAACTTAGGAATGGTCACATCGTTAATGGTTGCACCAAGTGCGCACGGTGCATAAATATCACATGCTTGATCGTAAATATCGTCAGGGTCGACTGCTTTTGCGCCAAAGTCTTCAACAGCACGTTTGACAGAGTCTTTGTTGATATCTGTGACAATGAGTTGCGCGCCTTCTTCATGCAGATGTTTACACAAGTTGTAAGCGACATTTCCTACGCCTTGGACGGCAATTGTTTTTCCTTCTAATGAATCGGTCCCAAATGCAGCTTTGGCAGCGGCTTTCATCCCTTTGTATACACCGTAAGCAGTGACGGGAGACGGATTTCCAGAAGAACCAAATGCAGGAGAGATCCCTGTGACAAAATCGGTTTCTTCATGAATGAGATCCATGTCTTCTACCGTTGTACCGACATCTTCTGCTGTAATATAGCGGCCATTCAGCCCTTGAATATAACGTCCAAATGCACGGAACATTTCTTCATTTTTGTCTTTTCTCGGATCACCGATGATGACCGTTTTTCCGCCGCCAAGATTAAGTCCTGCTGCTGCGTTTTTATAAGTCATTCCTCTTGCTAGACGCAGTGCATCCTCAATGGCTGCTTCTTCGTTTTCATACGTCCACATTCTCGTTCCGCCTAGTGCCGGCCCAAGTGTTGTATCATGAATCGCAATAATGGCTTTTAAACCAGACTGCTCATCCTGACAAAATACAAGCTGTTCATAATCGTATCGTTCCATATATTTAAAAAGTTCCATTGTGTTATTCCTCCTATTGCTTCCGCTTAATTTGATGTACAGATGGCAAGCGCAATTGAATAAAGCTTACTTTCAGCTGAATCAGACCGGCTTGTTAAAGCAATCGGCGCCTTCGCTCCTGCCACCACAGCTCCCACCTTCGCATGTGCAAAGTAGATGAGAGATTTATAAAGAATGTTTCCTGCCTCAATTGTTGGCACAAGCAAAATATCTGCATGGCCGGCTACATCACTTGTAATATTTTTATGAGAAGCTGCCGTTTGAGAAATGGCATTATCTAAAGCAAGAGGCCCATCAATCAGGCATCCAGAAATTTGCCCCCGCCGGTTCATTTGCGCAAGACTTGCCGCAGTCAAAGTTGAATCCATTGCCGGATTCACGACCTCCACCGCAGAGAGCACTGCAACCTTTGGCATGTCGTTTCCGACAGCTTGTGCTACTTGAACAGAGTTGATCGTAATCTCTTTCAGCATATTTAAATCGGGCGCGATGTTCATCGCAGAATCCGTGACATAAATAAAGCGGTCAAAGCCCGGTACTTCAAATGCCGCAACATGCGATAGGACACTTGTCGTCCTGAGCCCATATTCTTTATTCAGTACCGCTTTTAAAAGAACGGCTGTCGGGACATGCCCCTTCATCAAAATATCTGCATGCTTCTCGCTCACTGCCTGAACGGCAATTTTGGCAGATTCTTCGGGAGAATCTGAATGAATAATATCTATCCAGTCCTCATTGATTTCATGCTGCTTCACTAGCTCCTTCAGGTTGCGTTTGTTCCCAACCAGGAGAAAGCGAGCGACCTTTCGCTTAATTGCCATCTTGATGGCATGAAGCACTTCTTCGTCTTCTGCATGAGCCACAGCCGCCGTTTTATTCTGCAGCTGGGCGGCTTTCATAATCAGATCGTCAAGCTTCATATATGCCCACCTTTCCTTGTGCTCGGTTCATATTTTATATGCAAGTTCCGTGCCAGTTTGAAATGCAGTGAATATGAGGCAATTCGCATGACATTCGTGCAATCTTTTGCAGGTAACATGCATTTTATTGCATGCTATCTTTTGCAAGTTGATATTTGTCCATTTTATAGTAAAGGTTCCGAATGCTGATCCCTAACGTTTTCGCTGTTTTCGTGCGATTGAATTGATGCTTTTCAAGGGTTTGTTTAATCAGCTGCGCTTCAAATGCCTCAACAGCATCCGAAAGCGTCTCTCCCTCAAATTGACTGACAGTCAGTTCCTGCTGCTCTTTTTCTTCCTGATCTTCTGACTCCATGAAAGAAATATGCCCTTCATCAATCCATTCTTCTTGCGGGTTCAAAAAGATCATGGCTCGTCCAAGTACATTTTCAAGCTCTCTTACGTTTCCTGGCCACTTATATGATCGCAGTCTATTAAGTGCCTGTTCCGTTAACCCGCTCACGTTCCGTCCATAGTCTAAATTGATCTTTTGGATGAGACGTTTACTTAACGAGTCAATATCCTCAAGGCGCTGCCTTAGCGGCGGGATGGAGATCGGGTATCTGTTCATTCGATAATATAAATCTTCTCTGAACTTTCCTTCCGCCATCGCTTTTTCAATATTGACATTTGTCGCCGTGATCACACGAACATCGACCGGTATAGCCTTTGTTCCGCCTACTCTTACTATTTCTTTCTCCTGCATCACACGAAGCAGCTTCGCCTGTGTACTTGGCGTCATTTCGCCAATTTCATCTAAAAAAATGCTGCCTTGATTCGCCTCTTCAAACAGCCCTTTTTTCCCGCCTCGCCTTGCACCAGAAAACGCTCCTTCTTCATAGCCAAAAAGCTCTGACTCTAAAAGGGTCTCAGATAAGGCTGCACAGTTGACCCGTACAAAGCGATTATATTTCCGGTCACTTTCATTATGAATAGCGTGCGCAAACAGCTCTTTTCCAGTACCTGATTCTCCCCGGAGTAAAATGGTGGCTGGCGTTTTCGCGCCTAGCTTCGCCTGCTCAAGCGCCACAAGCATTTGCTCACTCTCTCCAATGATGTCTTCAAATGTGTACTTTGCTTCAAGTGTACGGATGAGCTGCCTTGCTTTATTTAATTCATTTGTGAGTGATTGAATTTCTGATACGTCATGAATGACCCCGACACTGCCTTTTAAAATGCCATCAACAATGACAGGCGCTACGTTGACAATCACATCTTTTTTATTCGGTCCGACTTTCATTCTGACGCCTCGAACGGGTCTCCTTGTTTCAAGTACCTTCAAATGCATGCTTTCTCCTTCAGAAATATCTGCACCTGCTGGTTTCCCCACAACTTCTTTATCTGTTAATCCAGTCATTTTCGTATAAGCCCGGTTGATTAAGATCCCTTTTCCCTGCTCATCAACAACTGATATGGCTTCATCCGACGATTGAATGATCGCCTCCAGCATCGTTCGCACTTCTTTAAGATTGGTTACTTCCTCCGCAAGCTCAACGGCATCTGTAATATCTTTAAAGATGGATAAAGCACCTAGCATTCTCCCCGCGTCATCAATAATTGGCAAACGCGTTGTAACAATTTGTATTTGCTGATTCAAAAATTGTTTTTGATTAAATTCTGGCTCTCTCGATCTTAAAATGTCGGGAAGCTTTGTATTTGGGATCACTTCTCGTATATGACGGCCAATCGCATCTTTTTGCGAACATCCAACCATTTTGGCCGCTGATCGATTAAACAGGACGACTTCTTCATTCATGTTTATAAAAATCATCCCGTCGTTCGTTGCATTAAAAATGCGGTCATGCTTATAGGTTTGTTCCTTTAATATTTGGATCAGCTGCTGTTTTTCTGACATTAATTCTGATATCACGTAAGCCATTGAACTTGGAACAATGACTGCGTGCTCTGGCTTTTTTTCAATCAGTTCTTTCAGCACTGCTGAACTGCCTGTTGTTTCAATGATGATATCAATGTCATCTTTTATGTATTCTTTCCAATCCGTTGTCGTATCAATTCCATTCTTTTTCGCTTCTACCATCCCCGGTGCCTCAAGATCAAGGTCGGCGATCGCAATGATTTGAATCATATTTGTTTTCAGCAATGTTTCAAGCAATGCTGATCCACCCTGTCCTGCACCGACAATCAAGACTCTCTGCATCCCGTTACCCCTTTATATGAAAAAATTTGCACACCATATTTTTCCGTTGCAAAAAATTGCACAACTCTTATATTACCACGTTTTCCTTTCTTGACAAAATATTTTTTGAATTAGACAATGGAAGTAAATGACGTTTAAGGGGACATTTGATGGGGAGAATACTTGCACTAGTGATTATTTTAATACCTGGCGCGCTTGCAGCACTTGGGATTAAGCTGCTGCGTGACACTGTTTTCGGCATCATCATTGCACCATTTCCATATTTATGGCTGCAAGGAATTGCAGGGTTGTTATTTTTAGGGGGAGGTCTTTATGTAGTGGCTGGCTTTATTTTATATAGAGACCGTAAACGAAATAAAGTGACTGCTCGCTTTAAACAGAGATAAAACGTGAAAAAAGACCCGCTGATTTAGAGCAGGTCTTTATTTCATTTCTTCTCTTATTTTCACGGCTCGGTCAGGAAAATCAGTAAAAATGCCATCGACACCTAAGGAAAACATGTTTTTCATTTGCTTTTCACTATTTACTGTAAACGGCCTGATCACTTGCTGAGATGCATGGAGAGCTGCCACAACCTCTTTGGTCACTCCGGCACCCTTGATATTTGGATGGTAGCCCCTTGCTGGTACTGTTTTTATATACATCTCCGGCTGATGAATCACATCCATTGTGAGAACCGCAAGTTCAACATGCGGCATCAGTTTGTGAAAAAGAGCTAAACTGCCGTGATGAAACGATGAAACAAGTACACGGTCTTCTATTTGAAAATGCTCGATTTGTTTTTTTACTTTCTCTTCGATACCCGGATATCGATAAATGGAGTTTTTTAGTTCAATATTGATGATCAATGATGATTGCTGCGTCACTAGCTCTAATACTTCCTCCAAAAGAGGAATGGATACAGCACCGGTTTCTTCGTAGAAAGAATGACTCGCATCTCCCGCTTTTAATTCTTCATATGTATGGTCTTTCACTAAACCTTTCATGTTCGTTGTTCTGTTCAATTTCTCATCGTGAATGACAGCAAGTCTACCGTCTTTCGTCAGCTGAACATCCAGCTCAATTCCGTCAGCTCCCGAATGGAGTGCATGCTCGAAGGCTATCATGGTGTTTTCAGGATAAATGCCTTTAAAGCCTCTGTGTGCAAAAATTTTCGTCATAGGTCACCTCTAAATATGATGCTTCCTTACATTATGACGTGTCTTTTTTCGTTTTTCCAGTTTTGAGCGCATAAAAAAAACCTCTTCTGATTCATACGAAGAGGTTGACAGATAAATTCGATCACGTAATCGCTCTGATGGCTTGCTCTGTCGTCTCTGCGTCAAGAGCAAAAAGGGAAGAAACAACTGCGACTGCTGTAACAACGGTTACACCTAACAACAACTTTTTCATAAGATAACCTCCACTTTCTTTTGAAGTATTTGTGCATCGAATTTCTTTTCAAGAAAACGAATGGCATTTTGATAATCATTTCGTTCCTTGAAGTATTTCGATATTTGTTCAGACAAATCCTCAAGCTCCACATATAATCTATTTTTTTCTATGTAGTCTAATTTTTCTGAGAATACGTCTGCTGCCCCACTATTCTCGCACATCAAATCCAAAATTTCAAATTTTACTATATATTCATTATTTTGGATATCGCAACTATACAAAATACCCTCTTTAATATATTCCCTCGCCTCTTGATCTCCTAAATGAACCAAGGCATTGGCCAGAACATATAAAGATTGGATGTAATAATGGCTATTGTCACGATGAATTTGAATGCCCATTCCTTTTTTGGCATAATGTGCGCTTTTTTCATAATCATGCTTTGCATAATAAAGAACCGCTAAATTGTGATAGCATTTCCCAATCAGCACTTCATTGTTAATGCGCTTACTTTTCTCAAGAGCTTCTTTATACTTTTTCTCTGCTTCATCGAATTGGAACAAATCAATGCAATTACTTGCATGTAAAATTAAGCTGTCAATCGCCTGCGCTGTGTACTCTTCATGCGCTTTGAATGTATCGATGGCTTTTTTAATATGATTAATGGATATGAAATTTTGTTTCAGTTCGTAATAGATCGAAGCAACCTTATGGTGAAAAGTTCCTACTTCCAGGTCTTCATTCACACGTTTTAGCCGCTGTTCTGCAATTTTATAAAAGCTAATGGCTTCATCATACTTTTTCACATATGCAGCATATTGGCCTTTGTAAAAGTAAAAATAAAAATTAATAATGTCATCTGCCTTCTCATCGAGCGTTCCGACACTTTTCATAATTTGATTGGCTTTTTCGATATTTCCAAGTAACATTTCATGTCTGCCGTCAACAAGCTGATAATAAAGGAGAACTTCACGGTCTTCATCTGTATTTTTTAGCAAATTCTGAATTTTCTCTTTATAGACAGCAGATTTTTCTAAGTCATTCTGAGAAATGACCCTCGTCCACTTGCTAATTTCGTTCGCAACCTCAGCAGAGTGGATTTTCAGCTTTCCCATAACCTCACCCTCTTCTTTTCATTATTATAGCATAGTAAAAGAATGTGAAAATTATTAAATTCGACAATGGGAATATTCAGTTCAAATGGCACAATCTCTAAGAAGCCAGTGACTTTAAAACGCCAACCAATCAGGTCAATAGAAATAGAACTTTCGATCTCGTTTGCTTTAATTACCAAATCCATGAGACCTTTTCCTCTCATCCTTTTTCTTACGAATGAGCGTTTTCTTCTTCTATTTTGAAGACTTCATGATCGATTGGCGCAGCTGATTACCACTACTTTATGTCTTTTTTATTTTTTTCATGCTTTATTTTTCATTTTATTCTGAAAATAAAGCAGCCCGTTTGTCCAATTTAAACATTAAGATGATTTTATCAACCTAACCAATTTTTGACAACATGTTTCAAAATAAAAAAACGTCTCAATGAAGAAACGTTTTTTCATGAAAAAGATACTAGCTTGCTCTATGCTCTAATCGCAAACGATCAGCTACCATGGCAATAAATTCTGAATTGGTTGGCTTCGCTTTTGACATGCTGACAGTATAACCAAAGAGTGAGGAAATGGAATCAATGTTTCCTCTGCTCCAAGCGACTTCAATGGCATGACGAATCGCTCGTTCTACCCTGCTGGCAGTCGTGTTAAATTTCTTTGCAATGTCTGGGTACAACACTTTAGTGATGCTTCCGAGAAGCTCAATGTCATTGTACACCATAGAAATTGCTTCTCTTAAGTATAAATAGCCTTTAATATGAGCGGGCACGCCAATCTCATGAATAATGGTCGTAATGCTCGCATCTAAGTTTTTACGTTTCGGTTCAGGTTTGTTACGAAGAACACTGTTTTGGATTGATGAAGAGCGATGGGTAACTTGTGTGCCGTTTCCACTGACTTGACGAATATGACCTACTAGGTTTTCCATATCAAATGGCTTTAAAATGAAATAGGATGCGCCCAAATCAACTGCTTTTTTCGTGACATCTTCTTGTCCAAATGCCGTTAGCATAATCACACTTGGCTGTTTTGTCATTTCATTGTTTTCACGGAGGCGTTCTAGTACAGCAAGACCGTCTAAATGAGGCATAATAATGTCTAAGAGGAGAACGTCGGGCTCTTTATCTTTAAATAATGTCAGGCACTCCTGACCATTATACGCCACGCCAAGTACTTCCATATCTTCCTGTCCCTCAATATACTCTGTCAAAAGGCCAACAAGCTCTCGATTGTCATCAGCTACACACACTTTAATTTTCTCCACGTTCTTTCCTCCCCAATGTCGATTCCTTTAGTCTTTTGCATTTCTCTTCTGAGTGTTCAATTCGACAAAACCATGCTATCCCCTTTAAAAAACTTTAATTTTCCGAATAATAGAGCATTATCTAGCTTTTTCTACGTTTTTCTTAACGAATCGACGATTATTGCAATTTGACAACATGCTTTTTTCCATTTTGTCGAAAAATCTCTTTTTCCTTATTTTATAACATGATGGAAGAGAAAGAAAGGGTAGAAAAAAACTGCCGGAAGATTCACGGCAGTTTGATGATCAGCTTGCTTTTTTGTTTTTTTGATAAAGGTCGATTCCTGCTTCTGACAGCATCCATTCAATGTGTACGCCGTACCCGCTAGTCGGATCATTGACGAATACGTGTGTGACAGCTCCAATGACTTTGCCATTTTGGATGATGGGGCTTCCGCTCATTCCTTGGACGATTCCGCCCGTTTTGCTTAAGAGCCGCTCATCTGTTACCTTCAATACCATTCCTTTAGTTGCTGGGAATTTCTGCGGTGTTGTGCTGACGATTTTAATATCAAACTTCTCCACTTTATCATGATCCACAACGGTTAAAATTTCTGCTGGGCCTTCTTTTACTTCATTTGATAAAGCGACTGGAAGTGGTTTATCTGCTACATGATTTTCAAGCTTTTCGGTTAACGTACCAAAGATACCAAAAGGGCTGTTGCGGGAGATATCTCCTATTGTTTTTCTTTCGGAAGAGAATCTCGCCAATTTTTCTCCAGGATTGCCTCCTGTGCCTTTTTCAATCGATGTCACGGTTGATCTAACAATTTCACCATTGTCGACAACAATTGGTTTTTTTGTATCCATGTCAGAAATCACATGCCCAAGGGCACCATATTTTTTAGATGAAGGTTCGAAAAAGGTCATCGTGCCGATTCCTGCTGCAGAATCACGAATGTAAAGACCAATTCGATAGATGCCTTCACTTGCATCTTTTGCGGGTGTTAATGTTGTTTGAAAGGTTTTATGATCTCTCTTTATGAGCAAACGAAGCGTTTCACCCGTTTTCCCTGCTTTCTGAATAAATGGGGTGAGGTCATTCATTTTCTCCATTTTTTGACCATTGATTTCAATGATCATATCCCCTGATTGAATGCCTGCGGCTTCACCTGGTGATTTTTTGCCGTCTGCTGTTGTGATTTGATGAAAACCTACAACGAGAACTCCTACAGAGTGGAGCTTGACGCCAATGGATTGACCTCCAGGAATGACTTTTAATTCAGGGAGAACGTCAACTTTTGTTTTCTTAATAGGAAATCCTTTAAAATCATAAACAATTTCGGCTTTTCCCGCCTTTTGTCCTGTAATATCCAGCTGATTCTTTTTCTCTGAAAGGCTAAAGGCTGGTGAAGAAGCATTGGCTGACGCTTCAATCGATGTGTCAATTGAGTGCTTCTGTTTTTCAAATACTGCAACATTTGTTGGAATGCTGATGTATTCCTTCACTATGCTCATAAACCCTGTACTTATTAAAGAAACAAGGAGAATCACACCAATGGCTTTTCTCATCTTTTCGGGCATTCATTTTTCACTCTCCTCGCTCCTTACCCACACCAGAACACTCATGTTTTGGCTACATCTTTACTTTTGCCTTCTTCGAGAGGATTTATAACCGGCAGCTTTAGAAAATGATTGGATAAATTGATAAAAGAAAAAGACGATTTTATGGGTATATACGCCGGCTTTTACACAACATATAAAAAAGGCAGCTGATGATTCAGCTACCCTGTTGTTTTGACATCATTTGCTTGGTGCAATAGTTCTTTTGCATGCTGTTTTGTCAGCTCAGTCACTTCCACACCGGCAATCATCCGGCCAATTTCACTTACTTTTTCTTCATGACTTAATGGTTTGACACTCGTCAGTGTTCTGCCCGCTTTCGAGCGTTTCGAAATGAAGAGATGTGTGTCAGCCATTGCGGCTACTTGAGGCAGATGTGTAATACAGAGCACTTGTGATCCAGACGCAACTTTGTAAATTTTCTCAGCAATGGCTTGTGCCACTCTGCCGCTGACGCCTGTATCAACTTCATCGAAAATAATGGATGTGACGTCTTGTTTAGCTGAGAAAATACTCTTCACAGCGAGCATGACACGTGAAATTTCTCCACCTGAGGCTACTTTCGATAAAGATTTCATCGGTTCGCCTGTATTTGTAGAAATGACAAATTGTGCTTGGTCGATTCCATTTTTCCCGAGCTGGACAGGTTTTCCGTCTAATAGCGGACAATCGGTGCTGCCAAATGGCGCATATCGAACAGAAAAAGCTGTGTCAAATGATGACTTCTCCATATACAAATCCTTGAGCTCTGTTTGAATTTGCTTCGCTAGCTTTTTGGCCCATTTTTTACGCAGCTCCGAAACGTTAAGTGCTTCGAGCAGGGCATCACGGCTCATCGCATCTAATTTATTTTTGAGCGTCTGCAGATGGCTGTCTCGATTTTGGATTTGATCTATTTCTTCTTCAATCTTCGCCGCATACTCCAAAATTTCCTCAACGGTTGTGCCGTATTTTCGTTTTAGCTGCTTCATTTCATTCAGCCTGGATTCAATAAAATCAAGACGAGCCGGATCGAATTCTAATTGATCCAGCATGCTCCGCATTTGGAAGGTTGAATCCTCTAATAAGTAGTAGGAGTTCGACACTTGTTCAGATAGCTTTTTCAAATCATCGTTGATCTCAGACACCTGATCAAGCTCGCTTGAGGACATACCAACCCAATCTAGCCCTCCTTGCTCATTACGCAAGGCGTTATACGCGTTTTGGAGTGAGGAATAGATTTTTTCGTAGTTGCTGATTTGATGACGTTCTTCCTGAAGCTTCTCATCTTCTCCCGGCTCTAATTGTGCCGCCTCAATCTCCTCTAGCTGAAATTGCAGTAAATCTAAGCGGTGCACCATTTCCTGCTCATTCTCAGACAGCTGCCTTAGCTTTTGGGCCGTCTTCATATATTGATCATATGCTTCTTGATACTGCAAGAGAGCCGGTGCAATGTCTTCTGCTCCAAATTGATCGAGCAAATGCAGATGATTTTCATCTTCCATGAGCAGCTGGTTATCGTGCTGTCCATGTATATCAAGCAAAAGCCGTCCTACTTCCCGTAAAAGTGAGATGGTGACAAGCTTTCCATTAATCCGGCAAATGCTTTTCCCGCTGTTATTAATATCACGGCGGAGGATCATCATTTCATCTGATGCGTCAATTCCCTGCTCTTCGCATAGAGCAAATACAGGGTGATCGGCTGGTACAAGAAAAAGCCCTTCCAGCTCTGCCTTTTTTTCACCGTAGCGGACAAATTCAGAGGATCCTCTTCCTCCCACGAGAAGTGAGACAGCGTCAATCATGATGGATTTTCCGGCACCTGTTTCCCCCGTTAGAACCGTGAGTCCTTTTTCAAATGAAACCGTTAACTCTTCAATGATTGCAAAGTTTTTAATGGTTAGTTCTGCTAACACTCATTTGACACCTCTTTTAGTAAACCTGATTCTTTATAGAAGCTCTAAAATTTTGCTCGAAACTGTCTCTGTATCATCTGGGGTGCGGCAAATGATTAAAATCGTATCATCCCCGCAAATCGTTCCCATAATTTCTTCCCAATCTAAATTATCCATTAAAGCACCAATCGCCTGAGCATTACCCGGCATTGTTTTCAGAACAATTAAATGACTGGCAGCATCCATTTTAATAAATGCATCCATTAGGGACCGCTTCAGCTTTGACAGCGGGTTAAACCGCTGATCTGCAGGAAGACTGTATTTATATGTTCCATTGTTCGTCGGAACTTTCACTAAATGCAACTCTTTAATATCCCTAGAAACGGTCGCTTGTGTGATGTTATATCCATCGGCTTTCAAAATATCGACCAATTCATCTTGTGTTTCAATTTCTTGGCTTGCAATGATTTCTCTTATTTTAATATGCCTTTGACCTTTATTCATATTTGACCCCCCTAGGCGTTTCATTCTCAGTTTGTCTTTACGTTCTATGTTATATGATGCACACTTCAAAAAACAAGCATTACGTGAGATACGGCCAATTCTTGTCTTTTGACCATGTAAAAAGGAATAATAGCGAGCTATTATTCCTTTCAGCGTGTAGACAAACCCTCGCATTCGGTGTCAGTCCTGCGCGCTGGTGCTCACGAATGTCAAATTCGCTCCGCTCCAGTGCTCGAACTTCCTAGACTTCAAAGGTTTTCTATCACGCTGAAAAGAAGACAAAGGGCTAAAATAAAAATCATTTTAACCCTTTGTCAACAATCTGAAAAGGAATAATAGCGAGCTATTATTCCTTTTGTATCAATCATCTCATGTGTCAGCCGGCTCAGGGCTGTTTTTCTTTTCTTTCAATACGGAATGGGCTTCCTTCACGACCTTCTCAAGTTCTGAAGCAGGAAGTGCCGCATTTCCTTCTTGATCAGGATGAAGCACTAAATGAAGCAGAAATTCAATATTTCCATCTCCACCAGTGATAGGCGAAAATGATACATCCTTTACATCATAGCCTTCTTTTGCAGCAAATTGATTCATCTCTTCAAGTACACCAAGGTGGACAGACGGCTCACGCACGATGCCTTTTTTCCCAACAAGCTCTCTGCCTGCCTCAAATTGAGGCTTGACGAGCGCAATACAGTCACCACCCGGTACAAGAATATGCTTTAAAGCCGGCAGAATGAGTTTGAGTGAGATAAAAGATACATCAATCGATGCCACTTCTGGCAATCCTTCAGTAAAATCAGCTGGAACGGAATGGCGGAAATTGGTGCGCTCCATGACGATAACCCTGTCATCCTGCCTTAATTTCCACGCAAGCTGATTGTAGCCAACGTCTACAGCATATGATTTGACTGCTCCATTTTGAAGAGCACAATCTGTAAATCCGCCTGTTGATGAGCCAATATCAATCAGCAATTTCCCTTCAACTGTCAGATCAAATTCTTTAAGCGCTTTTTCAAGCTTTAACCCGCCGCGGCTTACGTATTTGAGAGGGTTCCCCTTCACTGTAAGCGGCGTATCACGAGCAATTTTCTCGCCTGGTTTATCCAAACGGGTTTCATTTGAGTAAACGATCCCTGCCATGATGGCACGCTTTGCTTTCTCTCTTGTTTCCATTAGTCCTTGTTCGACTAATAAAACGTCAAGTCGTTCTTTCTTTGATGTCATGATCCAATTCCTTTTCTTGGTGCTGCTGGAAGCAGGTCACGTAAAGTCTCAGCAACCTGTGCTTTCGTCAGTCCAATTTCTTCAAGCAGGGCATCAACACTTCCATGCTCAATAAATTGATCTGGGATACCCATACGTTCTACTTTGATATGTGATGCTTTCTTGTCGTGTAAATATTCTAATACGCTACTGCCAAACCCGCCTTGAAGCACAGCTTCTTCAATCGTTAAAATCGGAATCCCTTCAGAAAGAATGTCATGTAGCATCGCTTCATCAAGCGGCTTAATAAACCGAGCGTTGACGACACGAATTGATTTCCCTTCTTTTTGAAGCTCCTCAGCTGCTTGCAGCGCCATTTTAATCGTCGTACCGAATGTTAAAATGACGGCATCCTTCCCTGGACGAAGAACCTCCCAGGACCCAATCGGAATGGTTTTCAGCTGTTCATCCATTTTCACGCCAAGACCATTTCCGCGTGGGAAACGCATGGCAATAGGACCGTCATCATACTGAATGGCTGTATTGACCATGTGCTGGCCTTCATTTTCATCCTTCGGCATCATGAGCACCATATTCGGCATATGACGCATGAAGGCAATATCAAACACACCTTGATGCGTTTCTCCATCTGCACCGACAAGACCCGCACGGTCAATTCCGATAAATACATTGAGGTTTTGGCGGCAAATATCATGCAGCACTTGATCATAAGCTCTTTGCAGGAATGTTGAATAGATCGCTAAAAATGGCTTCATATCCTGCGTCGCAAGCCCAGCTGCCATTGTGGCTGCATGCTGCTCAGCAATTCCTACATCAAACATTCGCTCTGGAAATTCCTTTGCAAAGCCTTCGAGTTTTGAGCCAACAGGCATCGCAGGCGTGATGGCCACAATTCGCTCATCTTTCCGCGCAAGCTTTCTGACTGTTTCACTGACAAGACCACTCCATGACGGTGCAGCAGCTGCTGGTTTTACAAAATCACCTGTATCAATTTTGTATGGACCTGTGCCGTGCCAAGTCCCGATTTTATCGGATTCTGCCGGCTGATAGCCTTTTCCTTTTTTCGTGATGACATGCAGCAGGACAGGACCTTTTGTTTTCTTTGCATATTCAAGGTTTTCAAAAAGATCTTCATAAGAATGTCCATCAACAGGACCTAAGTAAGTGAATCCCATTTCCTCAAAGAACATGCCAGACACTAGTAAATACTTGAGGCTGTCTTTAATACGCTCTGCTGTGGCAGCAAGCTTTCCGCCTACAGCTGGGATCCGCTTGAATAAATATTCGAGCTCGTCCTTTACCCATTGGTACTTGCCTGCTGTGCGCAGTCTGCCAAGCATGGTGTGAATTGCACCGACGTTTGGTGCAATACTCATTTCATTATCGTTTAAGATGACGATCATGTCTTTCTTTTCATCACCGATATGATTCAGAGCTTCAAGCGCCATACCTCCGGTTAATGCACCGTCTCCAATAATCGGCAGGATATATTCATCTGTCCCTTTAATATCCCGCGCGGCCGCCATACCCATCGCGCCAGATAATGACGTTGAGCTGTGGCCTGTTTCCCAAACATCATGCTCACTTTCATTTCGTTTAGGAAAACCGCAAAGTCCTTTATATTGACGAAGTGTATCAAACTCCGCCCCTCTTCCAGTTAACAGCTTGTGAACATAAGACTGATGTCCAACATCCCAAAGGAATTTGTCTTTCGGGCTGTCAAATACTTTATGAAGGGCAACCGTGAGTTCAACGACACCCAGGTTCGGACCGATATGCCCGCCAGAGTTAGCCAAGGACTCAATTAAAAACATGCGAATGTCAGCACTAAACTCCTCTAATTCTGCATTTGACATTCCTTTTAGAAACGTTGGATTTTTTATTGATAAAAGATCCAATCAGGATCAACTCGCTTTCAACAAAATTTCTATCTACATATATAATGCCTTATTCCTATGAAAACCAAGCGGGAATAAGAGTTGTCTCATCATGATAAACTGTTTACAGTTTACCACAATTGCTCGAAGACCCTCAAATCTAGGCTGTTTTTAATGATCTCTTGAGGCGATCAGATCACATAACTCATGCAGCAATTGCTGCTCTAATTCAAGATTTGAGACAATTTCTTTTGCACGTGTGATGTGCTCGTGCAGCTTTTCTTTTGCTCCTGAAAGCGTTAATAAAGAAGGATATGTCGACTTTTCATTCGCTGTATCAGAGCCGACCCGTTTTCCTATTTTTTCTTCGCTTCCTTCGAGGTCTAAAATGTCATCACGAATTTGAAAAGCAATGCCAATATGATAGCTGAATTCTCTTAGTTTTTCGATATCGTCATCTGATGCTCCTGCCAGCATTGCACCTGCTGTGACGCTGAATGTGAGAAGCTTTCCTGTTTTCCGGGCATGAATGGATTCTAGTTCAGCAAGCGGGACTTGTTTTTGCTCTGCTTCCATGTCATCAAATTGACCGCCAACCATTCCTAGTGCACCTGCTGACCGCACAAGCTCATCTACGATTCTAAGCTTTTGGTCAGGAGAGACGCTGCTAGATAGCTGCGATGTAATCAGGCGAAAGCTTTCCGTTAAAAGTGCATCACCAGCGAGAACCGCTGTTGCTTCCCCGTATACTTTATGGTTGGTCGGCTTTCCTCTGCGAAGGTCATCATCGTCCATACAAGGAAGGTCGTCATGTATCAATGAATACGTATGAATCATTTCTACAGCACAGCCAACCGGTATGCCATCTTCTTCGTTTTTTCCGTAAGCATGTAATAAAGCAAGAACGAGAACAGGGCGAAGTCTTTTCCCTCCAGCTTCAAGAGAGTAAAGCATCGAAGATTTTAGTTCTTCTGGAATCTTCAATTCCTGAACATATGTAAATAAATACTCTTCAATGGCCTGTTTTCGTGTTGTTAAAAAATCCTGCAAATTACTTGTCACCAGCATCTGCCTCCTTCACTGAGAAAGGAGCCAGCTCACCGTCCTCTTTTAAAATGAAATCCATCTGCTTTTCAACGTGCTGTAATTTTTCATGGCAAAGCTTTGAAAGTGTCATGCCTTCTTGGAAATAATGAATGGCTTGCTCAAGTGGTACATCTCCTTCTTCGAGCTTCCCAACGATCTCCTCAAGACCTTTCATCGCTTCTTCAAATGTCATTTGTTCTTCTTTTTGTTTATTTGATTCTGTCATGATGATTGCCCCTCCTTCTCAATAACCTCACAAATCAGACGTCCATCCTTCATGGTGATAGCCAATTGATCCTTCGTATCGACTTGGTTCACACTTTTAATCAGTTCATCGTC
Source organism: Bacillus sp. PAMC28571 (assembly GCF_014250435.1). Classification (NCBI taxonomy): domain Bacteria; kingdom Bacillati; phylum Bacillota; class Bacilli; order Caryophanales; family Bacillaceae; genus Bacillus; species Bacillus sp. PAMC28571. The sequence continues at coordinate 1,980,387 of NZ_CP060191.1, forward strand.
TTTATAGGCTAAACTGTAGCCTCTTTCCATCACTTGAAGTGGATTTAATGCATTTAGTTTACCAAGAACAGATTGGAACTGCGAATGAATTGTTTTCATTTGCACATTCATGCTGCGGATGAGCTGTTCTGTTTCATTGGCATGGCGTTTTTTCGCCTGAAGCAGCTGCTCTTTTGGATGAAGCGGCTTCAGCCTGTATGTCTGGCGGTCTAGTTGACTGCGTTTTTGTTCTATTTGTCTCGTCAGCTGTTTTTGAAAACGGTCAAATACCAAATCGAATTGCTGCTCTTTTTGCTCCTGCAATCGTTTTGGAAAACGGAAGGCATAAGAGGATTGCAGCGCCACAAGACGGTCTTTCGCTTGTGATGTTCGATTCTTCACGGCCCTTGTAAGCCGAATGTCGATGGATTTGATTCGTTCTATTAAATCGGCTGTGCTTGGAACAGCGAGCTCGGCTGCTCCTGTTGGTGTGGGTGCTCTCATGTCTGCAGTGAAATCACTGATCGTAAAGTCCGTTTCGTGCCCCACTGCAGAAATGATTGGAATGTCTGATGCGAAGATCGCTCTTGCGACAGCTTCTTCATTAAAGGCCCAAAGTTCTTCGATCGAACCGCCTCCTCTTCCGACAATCAAGACATCACAGAGCTGTTTTTCATTTGCTTCTTTGATCCGCTCTACGATTGAACGGATGGCATTTTCACCTTGGACAAGCGCCGGAAGCACAATGATTTTCGCCTGATGATAACGCCGGTTAATCGTTGTGATGACATCTCGAACAGCCGCTCCTGTTGGAGATGTAATGACACCAACAACCTCTGGATATTTAGGAATTGGTTTTTTATAGCGCGCATCAAATAAGCCTTCACTTGCCAGCTTTTTCTTCAGCTCTTCATAAGCGAGATGAAGAGCACCAACACCATCAGGCTGCATTTCTTTTGCATATAATTGATAGTTACCGCTTGGTTCATATACTTGAATCCCGCCGCGTACAAACACTTTCATTCCGCTTTTTGGTGAAAAAGGCAGCTTTGCTGCGGAACGCTGGAACATGACGGCTTGCATGCGTGCGTTTTCGTCTTTTAAGGTGAAGTACACATGACCTCTTGAATGAATTTTCACATTGGATAACTCACCTTTGATCCAAATATCTTCTAAATGCGGATCAACATCAAATTTTCTTTTTATGTATTTTGTAAGGGCTGTGACCGTCACAAAGGCTTTTTCACTCATGACGTATTCCTCCTCTTCAAAAACGCACATTCATCCACCGGCAGCATGCAGGTGGATGAATGGATAAAGCTTATGCTAATGTACGTTTTGCTGATTTAACCGTATTATGTGCAAGCATCGTAATCGTCATTGGACCGACTCCGCCAGGGACTGGTGTAATGTAAGAAGCTTTTTCTTTCGCTTCTTCAAAATCAACATCCCCAACAAGCTTCCCAGTATCTAAACGATTGACTCCTACATCGATGACAATTGCACCTTCTTTGATTTGGTCAGCTTTTATAAAGTTTGCTCGACCGACGGCAACAACTAAAATGTCCGCTTTTAATGTATGTTCTGAAATATTCGCCGTTCTTGAATGGCAGTAAGTAACCGTTGCGTTTTCGTTTAACAGCAATTGTCCCACTGGTTTGCCGACAATATTGCTGCGCCCTACAACAACCACTTCTTTTCCAGAAAGACTGACACCCGTTTTATTCAGTAATTCAACAATGCCTGCTGGTGTACAAGGTAGGAATGTATCTTCTCCAAGCAGCATTTTTCCGATATTTAATGGATGGAAACCATCTACATCTTTCTCAGGTGAAATACGTTCAATGACGGCTTTTTCAGAAATATGTTTTGGCAGTGGAAGTTGAACAAGAATCCCGTGGAATTGATCGTTCGCATTGTACTGATCAATCAGCTGAAGCAATTCTTCTTCTGTTAAAGAAGCATCTAAATGATCAAGCTGAAAGTGCATGCCCATTGCTTCTGCTGCTTTTTTCTTCCCGCGTACGTAAGAAAGTGAAGCCGGATCATCACCGATTAGAATAACGGCAAGACCAGGTGTGACTCCTTTTTGTTTGAGCTCTTCTACTTCTTTTGCTAATTGTTCACGTTTTTCTTTTGCTGTTTCTTTCCCATCGATGATTGTTGCTGTCATGTCGAATCCTCCTATTGCTGCTTTAGGTCGTTTTTAATGTTCGAAAGTACACCATTTACAAATTTCGGTGCTTTATCATCGCCGAATAATTTGGCGAGCTCAATCGCTTCATTCATTGAGACACTAACTGGGATGTCTTCTTGATACACCATCTCGTACACAGACACCCTTAAAATGGCTCTGTCTACGTTTGCAATACGATCGAGTTTCCAATTCACTAGATGCTGCGAGATCATATCATCAAGCTTGTCCTTTTGTTCAAGCACACCGAAAACCAGTTCCTCAAAAAAAGGATCTGATTCTTGTTCATCCAGCGCATGTGTAATGGCCTCTTTCGGATCAATATTGCTCACATCAATTTGAAATAATGTTTGTAGCGCCTTTTCTCTTGCAGTTCTTCTTTTCATTATTTACTCCTTTAACCACTTTATCCGCTTGTCGTTAAGCCATACAGAGATCATAACATATTTTGACCGTGGTCGCACCAAGATCCATGCGAGCTGTGACGAAAAACGAATCAATCCACGCGTCACGTTATCAATATTCGGAAATTACTCAAAAATGGGCTTTAAAAAACCAAAGAGGCAATGCCTCCTTGGTTTCACTTGAACCCTATTTTACATTTCTTGATCTACTTCAGCCTCAGGTGCTTTTGTTTCAAATTGAATGCCAACGACATGAATGTTAATTTCATTAATCGTTAAGGCAGTCATGTTCAAAAGGGTTTGACGGATATTTTCTTGTACAGCAGTGGATACCTTTGGAATGGATAGGCCAAATTCAACCACACAATACACATCGATTGTGATGCCTTCATCAGAGACATCTACTTTTACACCTTTACGGTGATTTTTCTTACCAAAGCGTTCTGCTACATCAGCAGCGAAATTGCCGCGCATTTCGGCAATGCCTTCGACTTCTGAAGCGGCGATCCCAGCAATGACTTCAATCACTTCTGGTGCAATTTGCACTTTTCCCAATTGATCTTCATCAAGGTTCATTTCAAGCAAATTGTTTTCTGACACGATCATTCACCTCCGAAAGCTGTGATTATTTCATGATTTGGTATGTTTCTAAAAACTTCGTATTAAAGTTACCGCTCACAAATGTTTCATGCTCGAGCAATCTAAGGTGGAATGGAATCGTTGTGTAGACTCCTTCAATGACGAATTCTTGAAGCGCACGTTTCATTTTCGCAATCGCTTCTTCTCTCGTCTTACCATATGTGATCACTTTTGCAATCATGCTGTCATAATATGGCGGAATCACATAGCCCGGATAAGCGGCAGAATCAACACGTACACCTAAACCGCCTGGCGGAAGATACATTTTAATTTCACCAGCTGAAGGCATGAAGTTTTTCTCTGGGTTCTCTGCATTGATGCGGCATTCGATCGCCCAGCCTTCATATACGACATCCTCTTGTGTAAGAGAAAGCTTCTCACCTGATGCAACCTTGATCTGTTCTTTGATCAAGTCTACACCTGTGACCATTTCTGTTACAGGATGCTCTACTTGAATACGAGTATTCATTTCCATGAAGTAGAACTTCTCTTCATTATAATCATAAATGAATTCGACTGTTCCAGCACCTGTGTATTCAACAGCTTCTGCTGCTTTTACAGCTGCTTCACCCATTTGCTCACGAATGTCTGCATTTAGTGCTGGTGATGGCGTTTCTTCAAGAAGCTTTTGCATTCTTCTTTGGATCGAGCAATCACGCTCTCCTAAATGAATCGTATTGCCATGCTGATCTGCAAGCACTTGGATTTCCACATGTCTAAAGTCTTCAATGAACTTTTCTAAATAGACACCAGGGTTCCCAAAGTTTTGCGCCGCTTCCTGCTGCGTGATGGTGACTCCGTTAATAAGCTCTTCTTCTGTACGAGCCACACGGATCCCTTTACCGCCTCCGCCTGCAGTTGCTTTAATAATCACAGGATACCCAATACTAGCTGCTGTTGAAACAGCATCATCAAGATCTTTTACAATTCCTTGAGAACCAGGGACGATCGGAACGCCTGCATTCTTCATTGTTTCTCGCGCGACATCTTTCGTTCCCATTTTGGAAATCGCTGACGCAGTTGGTCCAACAAAGATTACATTACATTCCTCGCAAAGCTCTGCAAAGTCTGCATTTTCTGCTAAAAAGCCGTATCCTGGATGGATGGCATCTGTCCCTGTTAATTTTGCTACGCTGACAATATTCGTGACATTTAAATAACTATCTTTAGAAGCAGTCGGTCCGATGCAATATGCTTCATCAGCCATTTGTACATGCAGCGCATCGCGATCCGCTTCAGAAAATACCGCAACAGTTTCAATTCCAAGCTCTTTACAAGCGCGGATAATTCTAACTGCGATTTCTCCTCTGTTTGCAATTAATAGCTTTTTAATCATGATCGTACTCCTTACTCTGCTTTCACTAGAAAGAGGGGTTGTCCGAATTCTACAAGCTGACCGTTTTCAGCTAATACTTCGACGATTTCACCTTTTACTTCTGCTTCGATTTCATTAAACAGTTTCATCGCTTCCACGATACATACAACAGTGTTTTCCTTCACCTTGGAACCTGTTGTCACGTATGGATCTGCTTCTGGTGAAGAGGAAGCATAAAATGTGCCAACCATTGGGGATGTGATTTTATGCAGATTTTCAGACGCAGCTGCCTCTTGTGCAGGGGCTTCGGTCTGAGCTGGAGCTTGTGCTTTAGGAGCTTGTTGAGCTGGAGCTGCTTGGACAGGAGCCACTGGTGCTTGTGCCGCAACTTGCTGAACGACTTCTTTGTTTTTCTTCAGTTTGATTTTTGCACCTTCGTTTTCGTACGTAAACTCATCGATAGTAGAGTCGTCAATTAATTTAATCAGTTCATGAATTTCTTCGATTTTTAACATGGATTTGCACCCCTATGTATGGATTTATCTTTTTATTATAGGCTAGTACTAAAAGTACATACTATAACCATCTTACAGGAGGATTTCGATGAATTCAACTACTATTGTGGTGAAGCGCCTCGCGTAAGCACCTTGGAGAGGGCGTCAAGCCGCATCAAAAAACGCCCTTTTCCGCAAAGGGCGCCAGTTCATTTTTTATTGATTAGTGGGCTCAAAAGTGACAGCTACGTTATCAAGACCTCTCATTTCTTTTGTGACCATATCAATAATATCGGCCGCTTGAGATTTTGATTTTTTATCAGAACGAACCGTGATGCTCACTTTATCCCCTTCAGCACTTACGAGCGCATCTTTATAGCCTTTTGTTTTGATCAATGTCTCAAGCTGACGCTCAGTTCCTTCTGCTTCACTGAGCGCTGTCATTTGATCGTATGCTTCACTTTTTTCTTGTGCTGTTGCATCGTCACTGGAGACAATTTCGTTGTATTCTTCGCGCTGCTTGCTTCGTTTATCTTCAAGCTCTAGTCTGTATGTTGTAAAAAGCTCATCGTCTGTTTGCTCTGACACAGCCTTTCCTTCTTCACCGCTTGTTTCGATATCCTCTTGTTTGCCGTTTGTTTCTTTGTCAGTGGATTTCTTATCAGCTCCTTTTTCCATGCCTTTGTCCGTCCCTTTTTCTGTTTCAACTTTTTTCTCTTCAGTGCCTTTTGATTTCGTATCTTCTACTGTCACTGCATTTTCACCCTGTGGAGACATGATATAGTACACACTTAATACGACAACTAAACTTAGCATCGTTAATAGCCAAACCGTTTGTTTTTTTAACATCATTCCGAATCCTCCTTGATTTTTTTAGGGGCAACAGCCACTCTATGGCTCGGTACATCAAGCACTCGTGTAACCGCTTCAATGATGGTTTTCTTTATTTGAACGTTGTCTACTCCTTGAGCAACAACGAGGACACCTCGGATTTCTGGTTTTTTCGTTTGAACAACGACTGGTGTTTCTTCATTGCCATTTTTGATGATGACGACTTCTTCTTCTTTTGTTTGATCGGTGACACTTCGCATGCCGCCTTCTTTATCTGTTTCCTCGGTCGTTGTACTTTTATTGGATTTGTTTTTTTCAAACACTTTTAAAGACGTTGCATCTACATTGACTACAATGGATACATCCTCAACGCCGATGATGGTCTCTAAAATTTCTTTCAGCTGATTTTCGTATTCTTGCTCCACATCCTCAATTGAATTTTTTGGTTTACCTGAGGATGCCGGTTTGAATACCTCCTGCTCTTCTGAGGATGTTTTTTTAGAAGCAGGAACAGCAGCTTGTTGTTTGCTTGATGGCGGTGACAAGATCTGACTGACTAACATGAAAGATACGCCGATAATGAATACAAGCAGCAAGTAATGGTGCTTCGTTAATTTGGGTTTCCCTTCACCTTTTTCAGGCGGCTGGAAGAATGATTTCAGCTTTTGTTTCCAGTCCTTGTTATTCATGATCTGCTGCGTCACCTCCCTCAATGTTCAGCGCGATGTGCTCAGGACTCGTATTCCAAACATCAGCAAGTGTCTCTTTCACCCTCGTGATCTCTTTGCTAGAAGATCCAGCGCTTTCCTCCTTTTGCTTGGAGAGATCAATGTCCACCTTTGCCACCGTTTCTACAGCATCACCTGTGAGCGGGGAAAGAACTGCTTTGATGCGAAATTGATCCGCCTCCATATTCTGATCCAGATGCTCCTCATCAGCCAGCACTTCTACGTGTTTCATTACATAGCTCTCCTTCTCCAGTGGCTCCTTTGCGCTTTTTTCTAGTTGGACAGCCATTTGCTTTAAAATATATGCACGCTGAGAGGCTTGTATTTCTTTTTTTTCTAAATTCATCTGATTTTTTATTTCTTCTGACTGCGCTTCTTCCTTCCCTTTCATCAATTCTGAAAAAATTTGATCAGGATCTGCTCGAAATAAAGCAAAAATCGGATTGAGCATCACCACGATGAGCAGCAGGCTGACGACCATTTTTGCATACTTTTGCATGCTCGAATTGGGAAGCAGAAGATCAATAACAATCGCAAATAAGATAAAAAGAATAATACTTGTGATCCATTCCGTGAGAAAACTCAAAAGGTGTCCCCTCCTTACTTCATCATCATGGTCAGGTTACCCGCAGTGATGATGACGGTAATGCTTAAAAAGAACATGAGCGACACTACAGCAAGTGCGGCAAATATATACAGCACACTTTTTGAAATGACATCAAGACAGCTGATGATGGGTCCGCCCCCTAACGGCTGAAGGATGGCAGCAGCAAGCTTATAGATAAGGGCTAACGAAAGCACTTTAATCGCCGGGAAAGCGGCAATTGAAATCAAAATGGCGACCCCAACTAGTCCGACTGTATTTTTGAGTAAAACAGAGGCGCTGATCACGGTATCGGTCGCATCTGTAAACATTCTGCCTAGGACAGGGATGAAGTTTCCGGTAATGAATTTGGCTGTACGAAGAGCGATTCCATCCGTAACGGCCGCAGATGCACCCTGAACGGAAATGACACCGAGAAAAACGGTTAAAAAAACGGCAAGCCCGCCAATTGCCACATTTCTTAACAGCTGGGCAAGCTGGGTGACCTTGTATTGTTCGGTCAGCGTACTGATAATGCTCAATATTGCAGATAAAAAGATGAGCGGGAGAACGACATACTGAATGAAAACACCGCTCGTGTTCATTAAAAATATAATAACGGGATGAAAGAATCCGGCTGAGACAAGCCCGCCTGATGAAGCAATAAGCGCTAGTAAAAGAGGAATAAGAGCAAGAATAAAACTGGTCATCGTTTGAATGGCTTCTGTGGCATAGGAAATCGCCACATGAAAGCTGTTAAGTGCAATAATAATCAGCACCATATAAACAAGAGCATATGCGACTTTGCTGACGGTGCTTTGTTCAAAGGCATTTTGTAAAAGCTGCAAAAGCGAACAAAAGATGGTGAGTAAAATCAGAGTACCTAGAAGCTTTCCGTTTGCAATGACCTCGTGAAACAGATAATGTACAAAGGCTTTCAGCCATGTTTGGGGAGACAGCTCTTTATCGCCGTCAATCATTTCCTTCACTGTGCCCTTTTGGCTTTCTGGCAAAAAGCCGCCATACTCGTCCAAAATGGTTTCCCAAAAGTCACTGATGGAATGAAGCTCAAGTGCATCAGCCTGTCCATTCGCCACTTCCTGTGCTGCTGGCTGTTCATTAGATAAAGGTTCTTTTTCTTCTGCCCCTGCATGCGGAGCAATCAGCCAAAAGAAAAGCATCAATCCCATTACAGCGGTCACCCGTTTCATTGTCATCACCTCTTTTCATTTACGTCATGGACGGGATCATTCCTAAGATCGTCTCAATGATGACTGTTAAAATCGGGACTGCCATCACCAAGATGAGAATCTTGCCGCCTAGCTCTATTTTGGATGCAATGGCGCCTTGTCCAGCATCCTTCGTCAGCTGAGCGCCAAATTCCGCAATATAGGCAATGCCAATAATCTTCAATATGGTTTCAACATACTTCATATTGACGCCGGCACTTGCTGCAATTTTTTCAATCATCGAGATAATGGCATAGATTTGATCAATTAAATAAAGAAAAATGACACATCCGGTAAAAACAACAAGCATAAAGGCGAAGGTTGGCTTTTGTTCTTTGACGATTAATGCTAAAAAAGTAGCGATTAAACCAAGTCCAACAATTTGTATGATTTCGATTTGTAAGCCCTCCCCTATCCTTGAAATAGAAATACGGCTTTAATCTTTTTAAACAAATCGTCTACAATGGTTGCCACCATAAACAAAATGTAGATAAACCCAAGCAGCGTCACCCACTGAGCGTACTCTTTCTTTCCCATTTGGTCTAAAATCGTATGGAGAAAGGCCACGACGATGCCTACTCCGGCAATTTGAAAAATGACGTTTACATCAACGCCCATGCTCTCGACTCCCTTCCTCTCACATCAATAAAAGAATCAGTAGTAATCCGCTTAAAAATCCGAGGCTTCTGACCATTTTTTCATTTTTCGCTTGGGCGATTTCAGCTTCTTTCTCCTCTGATTCCAAATGACCTAAAGCAAGCTTGATATACTTTTGCTGAGAAGTGACATCATGCTGGCCAAGTGTTTCTCCAAAGTGCTTCAACGCCTCATATTCGCCTTTTTTCAATACGGTTTTTTTCCAAACATCTTCAAGACTTTCGTTCCATGCATGGCGTGCAGAAAAGGTCCCCACTTTCAGCTTTTCTGCAAATTGTTCAAACAGCTGATTCACAGGTGGACCTACCTGCGCTGCAATTTGCTCTGCCGCCCGTGCTAAAGGGGTTTGACCATACATAATTTCAGCTTCAAGAGACTGGAGAGCAAACCGCAGCTGCCGAATTTGTTTAGGTCTGTCGCTATATCGTTTGGCAAACTCGAATCCTCCCCAAGTCGTGGCCGCGACAATGAAAATAGCGCCAATGAGCTTTAACATACGTCCACTCCCCGCCTCCATTTCATCTCTTGGCCGTCCCCGCCGTACATTCGCCCGATCGTGCCAGGCCCATTGTTTCGATTTAATTCAACATATCGTTCAAACACACGAAGCTCCCATAACGGTTTAAAAGAAGGCCGTTTATATACATCTTCAAGTGAATAGCCATGAGCTGAGACGATGATGTTGACTCCGGCATGAATCGCTTCTAAAAGTGCCTCGACATCCTCACTTTTTCCGATTTCATCGACAATCATGACCTCTGGGCTCATAGACCGAATCATCATCATCAATCCTTCAGCCTTTGGACACGCATCGAGTACATCAATCCGGTGGCCAAAATGATGCTGCGGCACTCCTCTGATACATCCGGCGATTTCAGAACGCTCATCAATAATGCCTGTTTTTCTAGGAGGAATGGTTTTTGTGCCTGTACTAGCAAGACGTGCTATATCCCGGAGCAATGTGGTTTTCCCCGTTTGCGGGGGGCCGATGATGAGTGTATTGTGCCAGTGCTCTTCATATAAATAAGGAAGAAAAGGAAGCGCAATCCCGATTTTTTCTTTGGCAATGCGGATATTAAATGAAGAGATATCTCTTAACCCTTTGACAAATCCGTTTTCAACGATCACCTTCCCAGCAAGTCCTACCCGGTGTCCGCCAGATATCGTGATATAGCCCTGTTTTAGCTCTTCCTCAAGTGTGTACATGCTGTAATTGCTCAGCCTGCCTAATAGCTGAGACGCATCTTCCCAGGTGGTGTGATAAGAAAGGAAACGTGGTTTTCCTCCCTGCATTAATTCAATAGGACGATCCGTGCGAATGCGGATTTCTTCTATTTGCGCCCATTCTGCCTCTTTCAGCAGCCTGAGTTCTTGTCCAATCGAGTGCGGGAGAATATCCAACAAACTCCGCAACGAATTCCCCTCCTTTTTTTCTTCTCTAAAATGTATGATGTGAGCCGTTAATTATGCCAAGCCGTTTCACTTATAGATCCCAACAAGAATAAACACGACACCAATGAAAATGAACACGAGCTTTGCATAGGATAGCTGCCCGGCAATTTGATAGATTCCAATCGTCATCGTGATAATAAAAATGAGCGGCCCGATGATTGCCAATATACTATTGATGACTACCGCTTTCCGTACATCATTGGTGATTAAAATAAGGATGGCTGCCGTCAGTTCAATGGCGGCGGATAAGAATCTCATGGCTGCCATTGCAGCGACTGACGGGTGTAGACCTGGGAGAAATTGTTTCATATAGAACCTCCAGCTTTTTTTACACTATATGCTTGACCAGCTGGAAGTAGTCTTGTTTTTCAAGAAGAAAGAGATGAATGAGAGAATAGAGAAGGCCTGCCTTGAGGAGTCATTTTTCCAATAAAAAAAGACTGTAAACACGAGGTTTACAGTCTTTTTTCGTTCATTACGCTCTTGAAACGTATGAGCCGTCAGATGTATTAATCACTAGTTTATCTCCTTGGTTCACAAAGAAAGGAACGTTGACGATTAAACCAGTTTCAGTTTTTGCAGGTTTTGAGCCGCCTGATGTTGTGTCACCTTTAATACCAGGCTCTGTTTCTACTACTTCTAGTTCTACTGTGTTTGGAAGTTCTACTCCAAGAGTTTCAGCACCGTACATCACGATTTGAACAGACATATTTTCAAGCAAATATTTCAGCTCATCTTTAATTTGTGCTTCACTTAGTTCAAGCTGCTCATAAGAACTTGTATCCATGAAAACATGCTGATCGCCATTTGCATACAAGTATTGCATTGTTTTTGTTTCGATTTGTGCTTTCGCTACTTTTTCGCCTGCGCGGAATGTTTTTTCTTGAATGGCACCTGTACGCAGGTTACGCAGTTTCGAACGAACAAACGCTGCGCCTTTCCCTGGTTTTACGTGCTGAAAATCCACTACTCGCCAAATACCGCCGTCCACTTCAATTGTCAGGCCAGTACGAAAATCGTTTACTGAAATCATTTTGTCATCCTCCTACATTTCACCATCATAATATGATAAGTTCTTTCGGTGAGTGGGTCAATCGTTTATTGCCGTCAGCTGTCAGGACAATATCATCCTCAATTCTCACGCCGCCGACATCTGGCAAGTAGATCCCCGGCTCAACTGTGACGACCATTCCCTCTTCTAAGACGACCTCTGATCGTGAGGAAAGGCCTGGCGCTTCATGTACTTCCATACCTAGTCCGTGCCCGGTTGAATGCCCGAAGTATTGACCATAGCCATACTTTTCAATGATGTCTCGTGTGATGCGATCAGCTTCTTTTCCTGTTAAGCCTGGCTTGATTCTATCCACACCAGCGTTTTCTGCTTCTAATACGATATGATAAATTTCCTTTAGCTTGTCGCTTGGTGTTCCGACAGCAATCGTTCTTGTCATATCAGAACAATAGCCTTTATAGTAAGCACCAAAATCGAGTGTCACTAAATCACCAGATTCAATCACCTTTTCACTCGCTCTTCCGTGAGGCAGGCTTGAACGAACACCTGAGGCAACTATCATATCGAATGAAGATCCTTCAGCACCTTCTTTTCTCATGAAAAATTCAAGCTCGTTCATGACAGCAATTTCCGTCAGGCCCGGCTTGATGTAAGTGAGAATATGATCAAAGGCGTGATCTGCAATCTTCGCAGCTTCCTCTAATATCTTAATCTCTTCACTAGACTTAATCAAGCGCAACTTTTCAACTGATTCAGAGACTGGAACAAGCTCTATACCGCCTGCTTTGGCTGCGTACTGCTGATACGTGGCAAATGTCATATGGTTTTGTTCGAACCCAAGGCGTTTCACTCCAAATTCCTTTGCCGTTTGAGCAGCCGTTTCCACAATGTTTCCTTTATGTTCAATGATGTCATAGCCTTTGACTTGATCCTTCGCTTGCTCTGTATAGCGGAAGTCCGTGATAAAAGCTGCTCGGTCCTTTGAAACGACAGCAAGACCGGCTGATCCGGTAAAGCTGGTCATATACTGTAAATTAAAACTGCTCGTAATGACAAGGCCATCGATCTCTAATTCACTTAATAGTGCTCTTAGTTTTTCAAGTTTCATGATACTGCTCCCCCTTCACTGACTAAATAACGAATCGCCAATTTATACCCTTCTAAGCCAAGCCCAACGATTTGTCCTTGGCATACTGGAGCAAGTACAGAATGATGGCGGAATTCCTCTCTCTTATGAACATTTGTGATATGTACTTCAATGACTGATAAAGAAATACTTGCAATGGCATCTCTCAGCGCATAGCTGTAGTGGGTAAATGCACCCGGGTTAAACACGACACCATCGTATTGATCTTCTGCTTCATGGAGCGCATCAATCAAATCCCCTTCGTGATTTGATTGAAAGAACGTTAATTGGATGTTTGCTCGTTCTGCGAACTGGAACAAATCCGTCTCTAAATCTGTCAGCGTCTTACTTCCATAAACAGCAGGCTCTCTTTTGCCAAGCCTATTTAAATTGGGTCCATTCAGTACAAGAAAATGAGGCATATGACCACTCCTTCACCCTAATTCAATCTATATCGAGATCTGTTTCTTTTTCCTTAGAAACCTTTCGTTTCCAAAAATATTTTATCATATGAATAGGCGATTTACACTTTATTCTGTCTTTTTCCCGAGTGCCCTCGCAAGCTTTTGACTCGTCAATTCATTATATTCAAACGAAATGCTGTACCCGACAAACATGCCATATAAAATATATAGGCAAAATGTCGTAACAATGGTGCTTTGCTGCAACTCTTGTACTTGCTTTACATCTGGGAAAATGGGATTAAATACGTAAAAAACGAGCAGCCATAAAAGCCCGCCATATACTAAACCCATCCAAAAGCCTTTGATCCTTTTTAAAAGCCCAAAATAAATAAAGGCGGCTCCAATCGATAAAACTCCTAACAGCACAATACTGATAAAAGTACCAAGTCCTCCCTTTTTCCATTCTCCAAGCACAAATGGCTGAAGCAGCATATTGGGACTCACCTCTGAAAAATGAAACACATGGGTCAGAAACCCGATAAAGCCCCAAAAAACACCGCCGACAAAGCCTGTAGCAGCCGCTCTTGCCACAAGTGATGTCGTTTGCACGGACTGATTTTTTTCTTCTTGGTTTTTCTTTTCATCACGTTTCATTTGTGAACACCTCCAGCAAGTAGTATGTCCAAAATGTCATGAAAAAAAAGGATTTCCATGCGTGAGTGTAAAATTTTTAAAACAGGGTATACTGGCTAAAAAGAGGTAGATAGAATTCTAGTAGATAATCGACCTGTGAGCTAGTGATTTCCCCTCATTTCCTGTACAATAAAGGTATAAGGAAATGCATGTAAATTACAGGAAACAGGCAGGTTGATGAAATATGTCCAATCAAACAAAACCTCCAGCTTATGGAGGGCAGGCAGTTGTCGAAGGTGTCATGTTCGGAGGTAAGAAGAACTATGTGACAGCGATTCGGCGAAAGGACCAGTCCATTGAGTTTTTGAAGCTTCCCCGGACCTCCAATAAACGAACCGCCTTTCTCAAGAAAATCCCCTTTGTCAGGGGTGTTGCTGCACTTGTTGAAGCAAGCGCAAACGGCAGTAAGCACTTAAACTTCTCCAGTGAGCGATATGACTTAGATCCTTCTGAAGATCATACTCTTGAAAAGGAACAAAAAGGCTCGAAATTATCCATGATCTTCGGCATTGCTGTAATCGGAGTTCTCTCTCTACTCTTTAGTAAATTTGTCTTTACCCTGGTACCTGTCTTTTTGGCAGAGCTTGTGCGTCCCATCTTTTCAGGGAATTTCGCACAAATCGCAGTGGAAACATTCTTTAAATTGGTCCTTTTATTAGGCTATATTTACTTTATTTCCATGACCCCTTTAATTAAAAGAGTATTTCAATATCATGGGGCAGAACATAAAGTCATAAACTGCTATGAACAGAACCTTGACATCACAGTGGAAAATGTCCAAAAGCAATCCCGTCTGCATTATCGATGCGGCAGCAGCTTTATTTTATTCACTGTCATTGTCGGGATGTTCGTCTATTTACTCGTACCGACAGATCCTTTATGGGTGAGAGTTCTGAACCGCTTGGCACTTATTCCGGTTGTTCTGGGCATTTCATTTGAAGTGCTTCAATTCACGAACAAACTCCGAGAAGTGCCTGTGCTTAAAGCACTTGGCTATCCTGGCCTTTGGCTGCAATTGCTCACAACAAAAGAACCTTCTGACGATCAAGTCGAGGTAGCCATTGCAAGTTTTAATGAACTTCTTCGTTTAGAGGAAGTATCTCTGAAACAAGCGTCAGATTCTGCTCATCAAGTGATCTAACTTATAAATCCGGTAAATTCCTTCGGAGGTGGACAGTTATGAATCGCCGAGTACATCCTGCTTTTACCATTATTTTCGCTTTAGGTGTTTTGGGATTTGTGTACTTACTCACAACGAACCCAGGCAGACTTTTTACCATGCTGCTGTCTGTTGTGATCATTGGAGCGGTTTTGTTTTTCCTATTTAGATGGCTGATGAATCGAAGAACTGGAACAGAGGGCAATCTTTATCGTAAAGCAGTCAAACAATCAAAACGTCGCTACCAGCAGCCTAAACCAAAAACGAAAAGCCAGATGAAAAATCGGGTCACTCATTTGCGAAGCGTGCCGACTGACCACAAGTCTAAGCCCGTCCTTCTCAAAAAGAAAAGCCAAACACATTTGACTGTGATTGAAGGCAAGAAAAACAAAAAGAAGAATCGCGCCTTATTTTAAAATGTCCAGCTTTTTAAAAATTGCTCGGCCTTCTGTCTGCCTAGATCGACGAGCGCCTTTTTCTTTTCTGTCATGAGTTGAAAATCAGTGGCAATGACGTGTTCTACAGGAATAAAAATAATATGACGTTCGTGTTTTGTGGCGATATGTCTTTCGTCATGAGCACCACGCATCGTTTCAAAAAGAGCGCCAAACAGTTCAAACGCATTGCGGATGGAGTGTTGTGGGCGTTCTTTTTCGTTTGGCGTTAATGTGACACCGACGAACGGTCTTTTTTTCTCTTCAGCAAACAGCCAAATTGGAAAATTGCTCAGCACTCCTCCATCTACAATGGTACAAATGCCTTTTGATGACTTCAGTTTGACAGGTTCGAAAAAATACGGCAGGCTGCAACTCATTCGAATGGCCCTCGCCACGGAAAACCGCTCTGGATTTAAGCCATATGAAGGAAGGTCGTCTGGCAGCACAAGGATTTTTCCATTCGTTAAATCGGACGCAACGATTTTCAGCGAATCTTTTTTGAGGTCTCCAAACACGGTGACCCCTTTTCGTTTTAGCACATCGGTCAGCCATTTTTCCAGCCGGTCTCCTTTATAAAGACCGAGACGCCAGTAAAT
Organism: Bacillus sp. PAMC28571; assembly: GCF_014250435.1. NCBI lineage: Bacteria > Bacillati > Bacillota > Bacilli > Caryophanales > Bacillaceae > Bacillus > Bacillus sp. PAMC28571. Next base: position 1,996,319 of record NZ_CP060191.1, read on the forward strand.
AGATACCCACCTAAGCATTTTAAACGGGATGAATTGACATCTCCTATCAAGCAATTGATGCTCATCCATTTCATCTAAAAGCGTGCGAATTTCCTGGCTTGTAAAACCTGCTGCGATGAGTGAAGCAATGATTGCTCCAGCACTTGTACCAGCAAGACGGACAAATTGAAATCCTCTCGCTTCAAGCGCTTCATAGGCACCAGCAAGCGCTGCCCCCTTAATGCCTCCACCTGAGAACACACCATCTATCTTCATCAAGGAGCCCCCTTTGATTTCACGCTAATAATAGTGTAGGAGCATTTGCTTTCAATTAGAACTTTAATCAAAAAGGACACCCATGCTAAGGGTGTCCTTTTTGATTAAGATTCTTGATTTGTTTGTTCGTTTTTCTTTTGAATCGCTTTCAGCTGAACAGATCGCTCATCGTTTTCTTCAAAAAATTGAACGAGATCGCCGATGCGGTCAATGCTGTTCCAGCTGAGATGATGTTCAATGCCTTCTACATCATCATAAATTTTCTCTTCATCTACACCAATGATTCTTAAAAATTGCTCCAGCAGTTCATGTCTGTATACGAGACGTTTTCCAATTTTTTTGCCTTTCGGGGTTAAAATTAGACCACGATACTTCTCATAAATGAGGTATTCATCTTTATCTAGCTTCTGAACCATTTTTGTTACAGAGGAGGGATGGACAGCGAGTGCTTCTGCAATATCAGAGACTCTGGCATATCCTTTTTCTTCTATCAGCATATAAATTTGTTCAATGTAATCTTCCATACTAGGTGTAGTCATAAAACCCCTCCATAATGCACCTTTACTTAATAATCAACCCAATTCTACACCATCGTTCATTAAAAAACAAGGAGTGTCCATCGTCTTAACGCTTGTAATTCCAATCATCTGAGGCATATTTCGTTTTGGCGAGATGATGGACAAACGCTAATTCTTCATCTGTCAGCTCATAAGGTTCAAGCTCAATATTTAATCCTTTTTCAAATCCTCTTTTAAACGCAACACGCGCATCGTCTATCGTACAAGTTCGGTCTGAGATTTCATTGATAGCAACCGCTTTGTTTTTAAAGCTTCGCTGCATCCGCTCTCTTACCCGGTCGTTAGGATAAAGGAACAAATCGAATAATTTATCCTCATCAAGGTCAATTAAAATAGATCCATGCTGGAGGATGACACCTTTTTGTCTCGTCTGAGCACTGCCCGCTACCTTTCTGCCTTCTACAACAAGCTCGTACCAAGAAGGGGCATCAAAGCATACAGAAGATCTTGGGTTCTTTAAGCTTTCCTTTTCTTTATCTGTACGAGGAATGGCAAAATACGCATCGAGTCCCAGCTCTTTAAATCCTTCTAAAATGCCTTCTGAAATGACGCGGTACGCCTCTGTCACCGTTGCTGGCATTTCTGGATGTTCCTCTGACACAATCACGCTGTAGGTCAGCTCCTGGTCATGTAGTACTCCTCGTCCTCCGGTTGGTCTGCGGACAAATCCAAGACCATAGCGCTTGACAGCTTCTAGGTTGATTTCTTTTTCAACGTTCTGAAAATACCCAACAGATAATGTCGCCGGATCCCATCCATAAAAGCGGATAACAGGCGGAATGAGCTTCTCACTATGCCAATAAAGCAAGGCTTCATCCATTGCCATGTTAAAGGCAGGGTCTTGGTTTCCTGAATCAATGAAACACCATTTCTCTTTTTGCATATAAAATCCCTTCTCTTTTACGTAGTCAATGTTAGATGATGGTGGTGACCACCGGTTTTCTCTCTTCATCAGTCTATCAAATAGGAACGGAATTGAAAATAATTCTTACCATTTATGATGACAAGTTTCTTATGCTTTACTATAATAGTATTTGTCTAAAACGTACCATCAGACAGGCTACTGTGCTGATGCTCAAGAAGGAGTCGAGTTGTATTGTCAATGTTCAACTATATCGTCCTCTCACTTTGTGGACTTTTTGTTCTTTATTCCATCGGCAGCTACATTTATCAGCAGCGCATTATGAAAACGCTGACGGAAGCAGAATTTATTAAAGGTTACCGCAAAGCCCAGCTCATTGATGTGAGAGAGCCAAATGAGTTTGATGGCGGACATATTTTAGGGGCAAGAAATATCCCTCTTTCCCAACTAAAGCAGCGCAAAAATGAAATACGTCCTGACAAGCCTGTTTATCTCTATTGTCAAAATAATTTCAGAAGCGGAAAAGCAGCCCAAACTTTACGTAAAAACGGCTGCCGTGAGATTTATAATTTAAAAGGCGGCTTTAAAAAATGGGGCGGCCGCATTAAAACGAAGAACTAACAAAAAAGACTCTGGGAGCATGATTCCCCCTGAGTCTTTTTTCTTTATTTTCTTTCAAAAACGAGAACGGGATTCCGCGCGGCCTTTGTTTCGTCCATACGTTTGACGACCGTTGTATGCGGCGCTTCCTGCACCACTTCAGGATTCTCTTCTGCTTCTTTCGCAATTTGAATCATTGCTTCGATGAATGCATCAAGTGTTTCTTTTGATTCTGTTTCGGTCGGTTCAATCATGATACATTCCTCTACATTGAGCGGGAAGTAGATCGTTGGCGGATGGTAGCCGAAATCAAGTAATCGTTTGGCAATATCCAGTGTCCGCACACCTAATTTTTTCTGACGTTTACCTGAAAGGACAAATTCATGCTTACAGTGACGATCAAACGGCAAATCATAATGAGCACTTAAGCGGCGCATCATATAGTTCGCATTTAACACGGCATTATCGGTTACAGCCTTTAAGCCGTCTGGCCCCATAGAGCGGATGTACGCATAAGCTCTGACGTTAATGCCAAAGTTGCCATAGAATGGCTTCACGCGCCCAATTGATTCTGGACGGTCATGATCAAAGTAAAAACGGCCTTCCTTCTTCACAAGCACCGGCTTTGGCAAATAAGGAATTAATTCCTTTTTAACGCCAACAGGACCTGAGCCAGGACCTCCGCCTCCGTGCGGGCCTGTAAAGGTTTTATGAAGATTTAAGTGGACAACGTCAAATCCCATATCTCCTGGTCTTGCTCTGCTTAAAACAGCGTTCAAGTTGGCTCCGTCATAATAAAGCTTACCGCCCGCTCCGTGAACGATTTCAGCCATTTCTAAAATATTTTCTTCAAAGAGGCCTAGTGTATTCGGGTTTGTAAGCATTAAAGCAGCTGTTTCTTCATTAACAACGCGGCGTAAATCTTCTAAATCAACAAGCCCATTTTCGTCAGATGCGACGGTAATGGTTTCAAATCCAGCGACTGTCGCAGATGCCGGGTTCGTTCCATGAGCAGAATCAGGCACAATGACTTTTGTACGATGATGATCTCCCCTTGCTTCATGATACGCACGGATCATCATGAGTCCCGTCCACTCGCCATGTGCTCCTGCCGCAGGCTGTAATGTCACAGCGTCCATTCCCGTAATTTCTTCAAGATGTTCACCTAAATCGTATAGTAATTCTAATGCACCTTGCACAGTGTCTGCCTCTTGTAGCGGATGAACCTGCGAGAACCCCGCAAGGCGTGCAACCTTTTCATTAATCTTTGGATTATATTTCATCGTGCATGAGCCAAGAGGATAAAATCCGGAATCAACCCCATGATTGCGTCTTGATAATGCTGTATAATGACGCATAATATCAAGCTCAGATACTTCAGGAAGCTCAGCATCCTCATCACGGATGTACGTCTCATCAAATAAAGACGGGATCTCCTGTTCAGGTACATCTAAATCAGGCAGGCTGTACCCTATTCTTCCTTCTTTAGATAATTCAAAAATAAGCGGCTGATCTTGTTTATTCATGGCGATCCCCCAATTCCTTGATAAACGTATCAATTTCTTCTTTTGTTCTTAGCTCTGTCACGGCTACAAGCATGTGCTGCTGAAGCTCTGGGTAGTCTAGCCCCAAGTCGTAGCCGCCGATGATTCCTTTTTCAAGCAATCGTTTATTGGCTTCTTTCACAGGCTCCTGTAACTTGATCACAAATTCATTAAAATGAGCCCCTTCTACATCCGCCTGCAGTCCATATTTTTCTGCCTGCGTCTTGGCATAATGGGCTTTTTGCACGTTTTGATAGGCGATATCTTTTATGCCTGTTTTCCCTAGTGCCGTCATGGCAACAGAAGCAGCTAATGCATTTAATGCTTGGTTTGAGCAAATATTTGACGTCGCTTTATCTCTTCGAATGTGCTGCTCACGCGCTTGAAGGGTCAGGACAAATCCACGAACACCATTTTCATCTTCTGTCTGCCCGACTAAACGACCCGGCACTTTTCTCATCAACTTTTTCGTCACAGCAAAATATCCGCAGTGAGGTCCGCCAAATGCAGCCGGGATGCCGAACGGCTGCGCATCACCAACGACAATATCTGCCCCGAGTTTTCCAGGCGGCGTCAATAGTCCGAGTGCGAGGGGATTACTAGAGACAATGAATAGGCTTTTTCCTTTATGTGCAATGGGTTCAATGTCTTTTAACGGCTCGACGACACCAAAAAAGTTTGGATATTGCACGAGAACTGCTGCTGTATCATCGCAGACCGCTTTTTCCAATGCAGCTAGATCTGTCTGCCCTTTTTTCGCAGGCACTTCAACAACTTCAATGTTTTGTCCTTTGGCATATGTTTTCAGCACCGCTCTTGATTCAGGATGAACCGTTTCAGAAACAACCACTTTTTTCTTCTTTGTGTGTCCCGCAGCGAGCATTGCCGCTTCAGCCAGTGCCGTCCCGCCATCATACATCGAGGAGTTGGCAAGATCCATACCAGTCAGCTCAGCAATCATTGTTTGAAATTCAAAGATCGCTTGCAATTCACCTTGCGAAATTTCCGGCTGATAAGGTGTATACGCTGTATAAAATTCAGAGCGTGAGATCACATGATCGACAATGACAGGCTGGTAATGATCATATACACCTGCACCAAGAAACGATGCATATGAAACTGTATCCTTATTCTTTGCAGCTAGTCGGGATAATTCCCTGACAAGCGCTGTTTCAGATGCGGCTTCTTTGATGTTGTATGCTCCTTTGAATCTAACTTTCTCTGGGATATCTGAAAAAAGCTCATCAATCGACCGAACGCCGATGACATCCAGCATTTCTTTTTGATCTTGCTCTGTTTGCGGCAAATACCTGTGCTTCATCCTCTATTCCCCCTCGTTATTTGGCTCTTTTATAAAATGGTGTTGCGACGATTTTGGCTTTTAAACGTTTTTTGCGAACTTGTACTTCCACCTCTGATCCAAGCTCCGCCTCTGAGGTTTCGATCAAAGCAAGCCCGACATTTTTCTTTAATGTTGGGGATTGAGTGCCCGTTGTGACAATCCCAACCTGCTTTTCTCCTGAAAAGACTGGATAGTCTGTACGCGGAATCCCTTTATCAATCATTTCAATGCCGACAAGCTTTCGCTTCAGTCCCTCTTCTTTTTGTTTTTTAAGTGCAGCTTTTCCGATAAAATCAGCTTCTTTATCCGTTTTGACAGCAAAACCAATCCCACCTTCTAATGGAGAGATATCCTTTGTCAGCTCCTGGCCATAAAGCGGAAGTCTTGCTTCAAATCTCAAGGTGTCACGTGCACCGAGTCCGCATGGAATGAGTCCTTTTGGCTGCCCCGCTTCTAATAAAGCGGACCAAAGGTGGACCGCATCTTCTGACTGGCAGTAGATTTCAAAGCCATCTTCCCCTGTGTAGCCTGTTCTGGAAACGAGCACTTCTTTATTTGCGACCTCAGCTTTTGATAAAAATGTAAATGGCTTAAGCGATGTCACCTCTTCACCCGCCACCTTTTTGATGATGTCAGCTGCAAGAGGTCCTTGAAGCGCTAGCAAGGCGGTTTGATCAGAAATATTTTTGATCAATACATCATCCTTCTCTTGGTGCTTCAAAAGCCAATCCACGTCTTTATCGATATTTGATGCATTGATGACAAGCAAATAGTGATTCTTTTCTTTTTGGTAGACGAGCAGGTCATCTACCGTTCCGCCATCTTCATAACACATGGCTGTATATAGTGCCTTACCGTCTGTCAGCTTAGACACATCATTGGTTAATAACCTTTGTAAAAATGGAAGGGCATCTTGACCTTTGACGTCCACCTCACCCATGTGAGACACATCAAAAAGCCCTGCTTTTGTTCGAACAGCTTCATGTTCTTCTTTAATGGAAGAAAATTGGACAGGTAATTCCCAGCCCCCGAAGTCAATGGTTTTTGCGCCAAACGTTTCATACGCATGAAAAAGCGGTGTTCGTTTCAACATCAATCGTTTCCCCCTTTTTTCTCACAGTGCAAATGCAAGCTGAATTTTCAGAAAAAAATCACAGCAAAAAAGGACAGAGCGCTCCCTTTTATCAAAAAGAAGTCTCTGTCCTTGCACCTGAAAGTTTACAGCACAATATCATTGTGCGTTTTCCCCTTTGGTGGTTTGCTAAAACCCTTAAGCAAACACTCTCCAGAGTTGCGTCCGGTAAGAGTACTTTTGCCTGAGAGATTCACTGAATCATTCAGCTTGCTCCTTCGGCGCCTGCCAGTGCAAAATAACCGCCAAGTCTCTCCCCATACCATCATCCGCTCATATTTTTCACATTTATTGGACATACTATCAAAATGGGTGACTTATTTTCTAGATCACTTATCAACATCCTACCATTAGAAATGGATGAAGAGCAACAGAAAAATCATTAACATTTTTAAAATAATCCTTCGATATCGTTCGCTTTTATTCATATATCTAGTCTTTTAGAGGCCTCCAAAAAAATGAAGCGTTTAAAAACAGAACAATTTTATCAGATCCTACTAGAAAGAAAGGCAGGCGACCACATTGAATATTCAAACGATTTTTGATCAGGAATGGGCAAATGAATTTCAGCAGCGGCTTTCAGCAGACGGCCCCTGGGCGAACTGGGATATGTATCGTTTAGCGACGCAGGTTCAAAAAGTCACAGCCATTGATTCATTCGAGGGACTGCAAGCTCCCGCGCACCTGCCTGCATTCACACCTTTAAAGCACCAGCTTGAAGTAGCCAGAAGAGTCGTAGAAGAAATGAATGGGAAAGCCATTCTAGCAGATGAAGTGGGACTTGGAAAAACCGTAGAAGCAGGACTCATTATCAAAGAATACATGATTCGTGGACTTGCCAAAAAGATTCTCATTCTCGTCCCCGCCTCTCTTGTATCTCAGTGGGTACAGGAGCTGCGGACGAAATTTTATATTGATGCTGTTGAACAAAAAAAGAGCTATGTGTGGGAACAGTGTGACGTAGTCGTTTCCTCTATTGACACAGCCAAAAGACAGCCGCATCGAGACACGATTTTATCGATTGCCTACGATATGGTCATTATCGATGAAGCACACAAACTGAAAAACAATAAAACGAAAAACTATGAATTTGTGAGAAACCTGAATAAGAAGTTCTGCCTGCTGCTGACAGCCACACCTATTCAAAACCGGATCGGAGAAATATTTAATCTTGTTTCTCTTCTGAAGCCAGGCCACCTAGGAAATGAACATCAATTTAAAGATATCTTTGCCAAAAAGGACTTGCAGCTTGAAGACCATGACCGATTAAAACAGCTCGTCAATAAAGTGATGATTCGAAACCGAAGACAAGACACAGGCATCGAGTGGACAAAGCGGCATGTCAAAACGATTTCCATTGATTTCTCTCCGACAGAACAAGCATTGTATGATGAAATCTGCAAGCTGAAAGAGAATCCTTCTTATACAAAGCATATGTTTTCCATTATGACCTTGGAACGAGAATGCTGTTCAAGCCGTGAAGCAGTTTATATGACGATTAAGAAAATGCAGGAAGAAGAAAAGCATATTCTCGGATCTTCTGCAATAACGCAAATCATGGAGAAAATCAATCAAGTGGAGCAAAACTCAAAGGCGCTTGAAGTGGTCAAACTCATTCAGCAGTTAAATGAGAAGGTCATTATTTTCACCGAATACCGCGCCACACAAATTTATTTACAATGGTTTCTACAGCAAAATGGCATCAGCTCTGTGCCATTTCGGGGCGGCTTTAAGCGGGGCAAAAAAGATTGGATGAAAGATTTATTCAGAGAACGGGCGCAAGTGTTAATTGCGACAGAAGCTGGCGGCGAAGGGATCAACCTTCAGTTTTGTAACCAAATCATTAACTACGACCTCCCATGGAACCCGATGCGTTTAGAACAGAGAATTGGACGTATCCACCGCCTTGGCCAAGAGCGAGATGTCCACATTTACAATATGGCAACGAGCGGAACAGTTGAAGAGCATATTTTAAAGCTTTTATATGAAAAAATTCAGCTGTTTGAAAACGTCATAGGCGATTTAGATGATATTTTAACAAGAATTGATATTAAAGATGTCGAAACAGAATTGCATCAAATCCTCTTCCAGCATGAACCAGGCGGAGACATGAAAAAGAAATTAACCCAGTTTGCTTCTTATTTAACTGAAGCACAAACACCACTTTTAGAAAAAAGACAGCAAGGCTCATAAAGGAGAGTTGATCAATGGAGCAGCATGACATTCACACCTTTCTTCTCCGTTTTTTCAAGGCGAATCAATGCAGCATATTAGAAGAAAGTGCAGGACATATGACCGTACAGCTGACAATTGAAATGGATAAATTGATTATGAACCGTCCTTTTTATTGGCACTGGCTTGAAAAAACTGGCGGTGTACCTGAACCGCGGCAATTGACTTTGATCACAGATCAAAAAAAAGCGGGTGATACGATCAGTGGTGAATTCATCCATTTCGGCTCCCCCCGGTTATTTCAAATATTTGAGGCGGTCAAAGAGCAGGGCCGTTTTATCCGGCTTTATGAACGAGTCAGCCCGCTCACGAACAACCAGATCGCCCTTGAGCCATGGCTTGGTCTCAATGTAAAAATTTCTTACCTTGCAGACCGGAAGAAGGATAAGCTTTTATCATTAGGCCTTCATCTCATTCGCGGAGAAGTCATTGAACAATTTCAAGAGAAGCTGGAAGCTCGTGAGCTGTCGTCTCAAATTCCCGATTATTGCTTTACGATGAGCACAATGATTAAGCCAGAGAGCGGAATCAAACGGCTCTACAGCCTTATGGAGCATTATGCCCATGAGGAGCCGGACGACTGGGCAGTGCGAGCCGTTCAAAAATGGAAGGAAGACTTCGAACTTTTAAACCAATTTTATGAAGGGACTTCAGACACATCTGTAGAATATGAAATAGAAAGACAAGCACTCAAAACTTTATACGAACCAAAAATCAGTCTTACGATTGAAAATGGCGGACTTTTTTACTTACAGCAAAAAAGAGGAGGTTGACTCATGGTCCCCTCCCCTTTTATGTGACATACGATTTTCGATCAGTCTAAAGCTAAGTTTGTCTGTTTGTATTGGGCGGAAACATGACGCAAGCAAACTATGAGGTCTTACCACCTATGTCTTTCCATTTCATGCGTTAAGTGCCTGAAATACATGATTCAGTATTTTAGGAGGGTATTTGTATGGAAAAGAAAACGAACAAATTAGACAGTGAATGGGTTCAATTATTACGCGAAGCTCGCAAGGCAGGATTAACAGTTGAAGAAGTCCGTCATTTCCTCAAATCAAATGAAAAGTCCTCTGAGTCTCCCCCTCTGGTAAGAAGTCATTCTATCAAACCTTTCTGAATGTGCTATAATATCGAAAGGAAGGTGATGACATTGATTGGCCAGCGTATTAAACAATACCGCAATGAAAAAGGCTACTCACTATCAGAACTGGCCGAAAAGGCTGGGGTAGCGAAGTCTTATTTAAGCTCAATAGAAAGAAACTTGCAAACAAACCCCTCCATTCAATTTCTTGAAAAAGTCTCCGCTGTTCTGGACGTCTCGGTTCATACACTTTTAAACGAAAAAGATGAAACCGAATACGATGGTCAATTAGATAGTGAATGGGAAAAACTAGTTCGAGATGCAATGACATCAGGGGTTTCGAAAAAGCAATTTCGTGAATTTTTAGATTATCAAATCTGGAGAAAAAAGCAAGAAGAGGAGTAAAGCGCACGTTTTAGCGCATACTCCTCCAATTGCTATGCAGATCTTGATATCAGCCTAAAGACTGGCTTTATTTTTTATCTTCGCTGTGTGCTTTTTCGTTTTCTTTCACGTAGCCTTTTTCATCCGTATGCTTTTTTGGATTGATCGTTAAACCATTCCACTGAGTCGCTTCGAAGGAAAGATCAATTTGAATCGCATCGCCTTGGTATTTATTTTGGATATAGTGACCAGCTTTATCCTTCGTCTGGTCATTGATAAATTCAATGGTCATTTCCACTTTATCGTAATCAAACGGATTCTTTGGAATGCCGTCATACTCTGGAGCCACTGTTCCATCAACAGTTGCTACATTAATTTTCCCACTTTCATGTAAAAACTTCTCATCGACGGCATGACGAAGCTTTTCAAATGCGGTCTGATCCTGTTTTGACGTTAATTGATGCAAGTCAAGCAGGTTTGCATGGTCTAAAATAATGTTTTTCGGATAACCATTTCCACCTTCGGCTCCAACCGTCAGAACACTCACCTGAAACTGACTGAGAAATTCTTCAGCTGTATTCTTACCGCCATTCTTCGCGGAAGATCCATCTGTAAACTGGCTATAATCAAGACTCATCAGCACTTGGTTTATCGCTAGTGATCCCTTATTATCAAAATGAAATTCTTTCTTGATCCGATCACCAGGTTTTAAGTTCGAAAGGTTGATGGCGCCGGAGTTCTCTTTAGCAGATAAATCCAGCTCTCCTGTCGAGTAGACCGCATTTGCCTTTTCAAAATCATTAAACGCCGCCCATGTTCCCCCGCCGATTAATGCAAGACCTAAAGCCCCTGATAATACACCTAAACGAATTGATTTCTTCATTGCCATGAATAATAAACCCCCTAATATTTTGTTTTATTGAAACCTGATTAGGTTACAAACGATTTAAGCTTGTTCCTCTGACATATGTACATCAGCCGTGTGTCTACGGTGTTTCGCTGCGCCCACAAAATGAATGGTTGAATAAACGAGCAGCATGACACCTGGTATAATAAGGAGCAAAGCAGTTCCAGCTGATGTCCCTGCATACGAAAGAAGCTTTCCTGCATAAGGAATGTTCACTCCCATATACTGCGCAGTTACCTGATCCGCTTTTACCAGCGTACCGTCTTGATACATATTATTGTCACCCTTCGTCTCAAACGCTTTATTTGCACCCTTTCCCTTCACCCCAACAATTCGGTGGGTCACAAAGGACTGATCCTGCTTTGTTTGAAACGTAATAATATCTCCTTTTTTGAGCGTCTCAGGTGAGGCAACCTGTTTTACGACAATCAGTGACCCAGCTGAAAATTCTGGTTCCATCGAACCTGATAATACTTGCTTCAATTGATAACCGAAGATCTGAGGTTCTCCTCCTGTTGTTCTTGATGACAACACGACAATAATAGAGGCTATCATCACCGTGAACACCATCACATAAAGAATACTCCCAGACATCTTCATCCATTTTTTCATAACCCCTTCTCCCCTTCGCCTATCATTTTTTCACTTTAAATGACAGCTCCATTTAGGACGCCTTTTCTTGACACTTTGAGAGCACCATCGGTTTAGACCAAAAGTACGCCTGATCAGATGCGCTAAACCCTTTAGGATAATAGATTTTAAATGCATAGCTTCCATTTGTTTTTGCTTTATCTGTCGTGACAGTCGCTGTTTCTTGCGATAACAGGGACTTTATGGAGCCCTTTTCAAGAATATGACCATCTTGTAATGGCTTCTGACCATTTCCTATTTTATGTAATTCCCACTTCCATTCAGAGTACGCAATAGGCTGTCCACTATTTTTTAGTGTCATGCTCAGCTTTTGAGGTGCGCAGACTGTTCCTTCGATCATCGTTTGATCGATAAGCTCCAATTGACTTTGATCCCATTTTTTAGGCTGACAATGCTGATCTGTCTGTTCAAAATTTTCACATGTTTTCATGACAAATTTTTTGTGCTCAACATCGTTAAAAGAAGCATTCGTTGGTGTCATGATGGAAGACGTCAAAATCAAACAAATGGCACAAAAGAGTACAAAGAGCGACTGTTTCATTCATTCCTTCAACTCCTTGAACAACTGTTCTTTAAAAAGAACGATTATATACAGTATAAGGAAATACCTATAAAACCCAAAACGTCAAATTAGTCCATTTTGTTCTTAAACAAGAACCATTACGAGAAAATTCTCCCATTTTCTCATTTTTTCACCATATTCAATATTTTTTTGTGTGACATTTGTACTTCTTAAAACTTACATAAAAATGTAGGATTTGGTCAGGATATGAAGAGGTGAGGTGATGTTAAGTGAAATATGGAAAAATCATAATCATGCTCAGTTTACTGCTGAGTTCTATGATTCTAGAGGTCAAACCCGTTGATGCGAGAGGTTTGACTGCCGCCGCAGATCAATGGGAAACGCGGGCAGTCAAAGAAGCAAAAAAAAGATACCCGCTAACGCAAGTATTATTTAAACAAAAAGTATGGGACCGCCACCGCGATAAGGAATCTGTGAAACAGTATCATATTACGTTAAAAGACCATACAAAGGAATTTGGGGTATTCGTCACCATTTCCTATAACCCTTACTCAAACAAGGTGAATAAAGTGATTGTTGTGGAGGAATACAGCTAAAGTGGCATAAAAAAACCGCCTGCTGGGCGGCTTTTTACTTTCGTCGATGGCGCTGGCGTTTTTTAAGCATCATGGATAAGCCAAACGGCAGAACCCCAAATAAACGCTGTGAAAACGGCGGTTTCGTTTCTATTTTTTCTTGTTTGTGTTCCTTCCGTTCGTCACGTGGTGTATTCATATATTTAATGATTTCCTGCGTCATATATTTTACATAGTCATTTGTTTTCAAGCACTTTCACCTCTTCTTCCTTCAAGTCTTACCAGGAAGAGGATGATTTTATACACTGGCTAATCAGGATTTGCCCATCTCATGATTTCACCAGTCTTCCAATCCAGCATCAGTTCACGCTCATCGGATAAACCATCTTTTGTTTTCACCTTCACCAAAACAAGGACAAGTTTTTTCTTAAGATCGCATTTCATCCGCTTCAGTGTCACACGGCCTTCTTCAGTATCAATATGGGTTTTCTGTTTCGCACAAATACGTTCTACTGTGCTGGCAGCTTCACTCACACCCACCCTAAAAAGCTGCTGTTTTTTATAAAAAGAAATCGTCAGCTCTGCACTTTTCAGTTCTTTTTGAAACCCCATCGTTATCGCCCCTAGGATCAAGAGAAAAAATAAAATCGCCGCAAGCACATGCGGATAGATAAACCCTTCCTCTCTTTTCACGATTTACGAACCACCCCTTTATATGTGAAAAAAACGGCTTCATACACTTTACCAGATCCATCTGTGACTTTTAGAATCGCTCTATGCTGACTCGTTCTCACGTGAAATTGTTTCACCTTATGCAATAAAGGAAGATGTCCAGCTTGATCCGTTCGTTTTCGAAGCATCTCTTGATATGGCTCAATTGTTACCACTCGCCCTTGATCAGAAATATACTCTAACGCTTTTCCATCTTTCACTGATTTCACAGCATCGGCACGACTTAATTCCTCATCTAATTGCAGGACAGTCTGTTTCCACTCCATTTGGGAAAATCCGTTGATGTTTTCAAATGGACGAGCTTTCTCAGCTGCTGAAAAGATCAGTCCACAGCCAAAAGAAAGAAATAGAAAGAGCTTCAATTGCCACAAAGCTTGTAAAAGGGTAAAAGCTTTGTCATCGCTCCACATGCTGAAAGCATATGGTCTCTTTTTTTTGTACTTTGTATGAAACACATCCCTTCTGTTTACGCCAATTGAAAACATACGTGATCTCGCCTCTCTTCTTTTTGATGGAAGGTGTTGACCCATTTATGAATGCTTCATTCATCTGTTCATGTAAAACCTGATAAGCTTCAAGCTTGGCTCTCACTTCCTTTTTCCCCATCATGAGTTTTTCATAGGCTGGCATGAGCATTAGGGCAGCAAATAGAAAGAGATGACAGGCAAACAGTGTCTCAAACGTACTAAATCCTCTATTGTTTTTGAACATGGATTCGCCCGCTTCCTAAATAAATCGTGAGTTTATACGTTTGACTGCCAAATTCGACAATGAAAGATCCACCGCTGCTTGGATGTCCGTTTGCATTAAAATAGATACCTTGCGAGAATGTAGAAGTTTTGATGCTGCCCTTTTTATGTTGATAAGAAGCAATGACTTCGTTACTCTTTTGATCTATTACCTGATAAGATACATGCGGCGGATGGATCCCAACATGTACACGTGTTTTTTTGATAAATGCAGTATATGATGCCATTTGAAGATCTTGTTTCATGATGTTTACTTGTCTTTTGGCTTCAGCGCTCTCTATTATATTTGGGATTTTCCCTCCCATGATCGACAATAAAATCGATAAAACAAGTAAAATCAACAGCTGTTCAATCAGGGTAAAACCCTTCTCATGTAAAAATAATTTATTCATGCTTCACGTTGCCGTTTTGAATGACAATCGCTTTTCCATTAGGACAAGTTAACCCCTTTTTGACATAACCTTCTTTTTCTAATTCAGCTAAAGATGGCGTCTTCCCATCATGCTCCAATTCATATGCCATCACTTGTGTGCTGACCATTGATTTAAGCCCTTCACAGCCCTTTGCCTGAATCGCTTGGTGATGACGTGTGATATTCGGTATGGTAATGAGTAAAAGAATGGATATTACGAGCATAACTATTAACATTTCTAACAGGGTAAATCCTTTATCATTCATATCTCTGTCCTCCTTCTTACACTTGCTCCATTAGTTGATACATTGGTAAAAGAATAGATAAATACACGATGAGTATAAGAAGTGCTGTTACCCCATAAATAACTGGCTGCAGCCAAGACATCCATTTTTCAATTTTTAGCTCTGCATTCTCTAATAGAAATTGGCTGTACGTGTACATTTCTCTCGCAAGCATTCCGCTGGCTTCACCATGCTTGATAATGGCTGCAAAATGTTTTTCGAAAAAAGGAGACACGCTTACTTGATGGGCCATGCTTTCTCCTTTTCTTAACTCTTCCATCATTTGTTCACCTATTTCTTGAAGAAAAGGCAGGTAGCTTTGCTGTTTAAAAGCTTGCAAACCTTCGTACATCGATAATCCAGCTTGAAGCAGTCCGCTGAGCTGAAGAGAAAAAAGGTACGTATGCATCAGCTGCATCCCTTTATATAAAAAAGGCAGCTTACTCATCACCCTCAATTTCTCAAGGGTCGACTTTTTCCTAAAAAAAACAGCATAATATCCAATAAGACAGATACACAGACAACTAGTGATGAGCAGAAAAGCATGAAGGAATTGAAATAGTCCAAACATCCCTTGAATCAGCCAAGACATGCGGGTATCCATCGATGAGTACAAAACAGAAAATTGAGGAATGATCATTTGCTGAACGAGTACCAGCACGACCAAAACCGTGAAGATGAGGAAAAGCGGGTAACGTAACATACGTTTAAACGTGTCTAACTGTTTGATTTTTTTCTCTAAAAAACGGGCGCTTTGTTCTAAAGCACGGGCTAGACTGCCATGCTTCTCAGAAAAACATAGTATAGCGATGACTTCCCGCTGAAAATGGAGTCTCTCCAGCACTACATAAAAAGGCTCGCCTTCGTGAAGCCACTGAATACCTAGTTTTAATTGCTGCCGCTGTTGTTTTGATAACTGGATATTCACCATCACTAATGCCTCAATCAATGTATATCCAGCCTGAATTAATTGAGCCAGTTTTGATAGGCATTCAGCTTGATCCTTTTTAGACCATACTTTAGAGGCTCGCTTCTTCATAAACCCAGCGATGGTAAGTGTTTTTTGATAAATAGCCGAGTGCCACTCCTTTACGAATTAATCTTTGCAGTGTTTCATATGACGAGTGAGCATATTCTCCTTTAGCCTCCTTGATACACTCACCAAGCTCTTTTCCGAACAGCAGTTCAAATACATTTGTTCGTCTGATCGGTCGATTTAATTTACAGTAAAGCTGACATCTTTCTCCGCAAAAAGGACAGGTGAGCTCGATTAATCGCTGCGCAGCAATCGCAACCATCGTTTGCTCAAGTTCATTCATCGTGACACCAAATTCAAGCATACGATAAAGGGCTCCTTTTGCGTTTTTTGCATGGAGCGTACTCAATACTAAATGGCCTGTCAGTGCTGCTCTAATCGCCGTTCTAGCCGTTTCAGCATCTCTTATTTCTCCTAGCACAATCACATCTGGATCATGTCTTAAAATAGCGCGTAACCCAGCGGCATACGTGATGCCGGCTTTTTCATTTACTTGAACCTGTAATACTTCTTCATTTCTTGTTTCCACAGGATCTTCAAGTGTAATAATATTTCGGTTAAAATTCTTTTTTGCAAACTGGATCAATGAATATAGTGTTGTCGTTTTCCCTGAATTTGTTGGCCCAGTAAATAAAATGAGTCCATGCGAGTGGTTTAAAAAGGATAATAATCTGGCTGAGGCTTTCGGAAATAATGATAGATGTTTTATTTTCGGAACATGATCCTGCGGTAAAATCCTAATCACTAAGCTCTCATCATTCACTGTCGGCAAGGTAGACATCCGAATAAATACTTGACCTTTTCTTAGCATCACAGCTAGTGAGCCATTTTGCGGTCTCCTTTTTTCCCCGATATCCATAGAAGATAAAAATTTAAAATGTGCAATAAGCCTCTCTCCGCTTTTTTTATCAATCGTTCGCTGCTGGATTAAATCTGAGTCAACACGAAATGACACCGAAGCTTCCTTTTCTTTTGGCACAATATGCACATCAGAAGCCCTCATGCGGCATGCTTCTTCTAGCAGCTCTTGCCTTAAATATTCAATCCCATACAAGTGGATCACTCCTTTCTGTGATCACATTGTAGAATGGCGGAACGTGAATGACAAAAGAGCAATTTATGATTTTCATGACTAATAAATGATGAAAACCCTCAACTCACGATGCATTACATCATTTTTTAGAAAAGAGCATATAAAAAAACCTGACTTTTACAAGTACAGGTTTTTTGGTCATGATGTGGCTTCTTGCGGCTGCTCTTCAAAGATACGAAATCCTCTTTTTTCTAACGCTTTTGCAAGGCTATGCTCAGTATTTACTTTTGAGAAATCAATGCCCAGTTTCACTACAGTTTGAGCGATCTCTGGTCGGATGCCTGAAATAATCGTCTCAATTCCTAGCAGTTTCGCACTATCGACCACTTTAAACAGCTGATAAGCCACCATCGTATCAACAACGGGAACACCAGAAATATCAATAAATAAGTGCGTTAGACGCAGTCTTGAAGCCTGTTCTAGTACGGATTCCAGAATGATTTTGGCCCGGTACGTATCGATCTCTCCAATCAGCGGCAAAATCCCAATTTCCTTTGATACTGGAATAACTGGGGCACTTAGTTCTTGTATCATCTCTCTTTGTGCATTCAGCTGACTAAGTGTCACGCGGTCATATTCTTCTGATAAGCGCTCAATCATGTCATCAAATGTGGCGTGAAAGTGCTGATTCCACTGACACACATCTTGCAGCGTCACTTCAAGCTCTGTTTCTTGGGTGAATGTCTCAATTCTCGAACAGAAAATGTGGCGGAAAATCTTAAACTGTCCAATGATTTCATATAGCGGCACCTCGTGCACTGCTCGATCACGTGCAATATCAACAGACCACTTTTTCAAATGGTTTTCTACTTTGTCTGACAGCGTCACAAGCGTGGCTGCAATGGTTTGAATAAACGCTGTGTTCTGTTCCTTCAGCTTCTTTTCCGTTTCCTCTGAAGCATGTTTAGAATATAATGAGCCTTCTTCTGTTCTTGTTTTTAGCCATTCTTCGGTCATGACAGGGGCTTCTTTTAGGATAAATTCATATAATTGCTTAGATTTTTCATTTTTCATTTACTTCTTTCGCTCCTTTTTCACTAAAACTCGTGACATACAACTTTTATGTATAAATGACCGCAGATGGTGAACAATATCATTACACGTTTGATATTGGGCTATAGCCAAGTGGTAAGGCAATGGACTTTGACTCCGTGATCGTTGGTTCGAACCCAGCTAGCCCAGTTCAGCACAAAAACGAAGACGGCTGAAGCATGTTTCAGCTGATCTTCGTTTTTTATTAGGAAACTGATTGATGAATCGCTTTCTTTTTTGATATTTTCATGAGTTCTCCTGGATTATAACCTACTACCAGTTTATTTCCATCAATAATGATTGGTCTCCGTAGCAGCTTTGGTTTTTCAATGAGAAGCTGTAAGACCTCGTTTACTTTTAAGTCATTAATATTTAAATTTAAGCTTTTAAAAGCCTGACTTCGTGTGGCTAAAATTTCATCCATTCCTTCTGTTGTTAAAGAAAGAATCTTTTTTAATTCATCTAGTGTTGGCGTTTCTCTGAAAAGGTGACGCTCTTTAAAATCAATTTGATTCGCCTTTAACCAATGTTTTGTTTTGCGGCAAGACGTGCAGCTCGGGTATGAATAAAAAGTAATGTCACTCATTAGTCTTCCTCCTTAGGTCGTTAACCTTTTCTCTTATGGAGTAAGTACCCTCATGTTTTTCAGCATAAACACTTTTTCATCATTTTTTCAAAAAAATTTTTTCTACATTCAAAATAAATTGTTCACATGATGTCAAAAATGTAAATGTTTACATAACAAGTGATGATCAGCTATAATATGAATCAAAGGGGTTTATAAGGGGAGGGAAAGAAATGAATCGCATGTTCCGCGTGCTTGGCTTTTGGACGGGTATTTTTGCTGTCATGTTCTATTTAGGACATATGAAAGATGCATCGCTGCTGTTCTTCGGTCAAACCGTTCTTTTTGTATTTTTATCCTACTTGAATTTATCCGAAAGAATGTATATTTACATTTTCGGAGCGTATTTGACGATTTTCTTTGCCGGATTTACATATTATTCGATTTTCATCATGGTTCCCGGTACCGGACATTAATTGAAAAAAGCATCTCTTTTAAAGAGATGCTTTTTTCATGCCTGCAATTAAAGAGAAAAACCATTAATAAACGGATTTTGCTCCTGCTCCGTCAGCACAGTCGTTTCCCCGCCATGTCCGCTTAAAACAAGAGTTGATTCTGGCAATGACAATAATTTTTGATGGATTGATTGTAGCAGCACTTCCTGACTGCCGCCTACTAAATCTGTTCTCCCGATGCCGCCTTCAAATAGCGTGTCACCAGAAATAACAAAGCCCTCTTCCGCCGAATAGTAAGACACACTGCCTGGTGAATGCCCTGGTGTATGGAACATTTCTAATGTAAACGATCCAATTTGAAGCGTTCCTTCTGACGTAATCAATTTTTCAGCTTCTTTGACCGTAATTCCATTCCCAATCAATCGAGCTGAACCGTTTAATTCAGCGTTCGTGAGCCATTCTTTTTCATTTTCGTGTACATACAGCGGCACTCCCCACTCTTCGCGCACCTCATCTGCCGCGCCAATATGATCAAAATGAGCATGTGTCAATAAGACAGCAAGCGGTGTAAGCTGTTTTTCTTTTACATAGGAAATCAGCTTTTGCGCTTCACCGCCTGGATCAAAAATTAAGCACTCTCCCTGCTCATTTTTCCAAATATATGCGTTCGCTTGTACATAGCCTAGTGGCATTCTTCTCCAATTCATTTTCATCACCTACTTTATTCATTCTTTTTTATTATGAAGGCTATTCAATAAAAATTCAAACAATCGTCAACTGGAATCTACTCGACAAGCTTTATGAAAACGGTTAAAATGAAAAGAAAGGAAATCAAGGGGATTGATGACAAAGGGGGACTTTCACATGATGCTCGTCATTATTTTTGGTCTAGTCACGATTTTAGCTGCGCTCGGCATCTATCGCTCACTAAAAAAAGTGAACGTACTTGCCATCGCTTTTGCAGGCGCTACATTTTTGGTTTTTGGATGGTTCACTGTCATGACCATCATCTATAGCGGTTATCCAACTGCACATTAAAAAGCCTGCATATAGCAGGCTTTCAGATTTCCTACAAAGGGCTAAAATGATTTTTATTTTAGCCCTTTGTCTTCTTTTCAGCGTGATAGAAAGCCCTTGCAGCCCTAGGAAAAACGAGTAACGGAGCGGAGCGAATATGACATTCGTGAGCACCGGAACGCAGGACTGACAAAGAATGCGAGGGTTTGTCTACACGCTGAAAGCCTGCATTTAGCAGGCTTTTTTTATTGATTTAAATGCTTATTCACGCTTTCTAATTTGCTTGTAAGTGTTGTGGTTTGATCCCGTCTGTCATCGATGCGAATATTGGTCGCTACTCGGTGCAATCCCTTTTCAAAAGGGGCTTCATGAATGCGCTGAATGACCTCAAATAAAACGGATAATTCGCCTTCAATTAACGTATTCATCGGTGTTAATTGATATTTGATTTTTCCTTCTTGTTGAAAACCTTCTAAAATTCTTTGTACATCTGCTACGTAAGCACTGACACTTGGTGTTTCAGTGCCTATTGGAATGATGGTGACGTCTGCTATAGCCATAATTTTTCCCCTTTCCATTAAATTCTCATGTTTTCTCGTCCTCATTGTAACCTATCCTCATTCAATCATGCCATGCTTACGTTGCGTTTACGGCAGGTTTGTCTCGTTCTATCGTCAAATCCGCTCTCTCTACCTTCCCGATCTTTGTAAACAGAAGCAGGCATATACCTGAAACAGCTTCAATGATGCCGCCAGCCGCAATGACATACCCAGATCCAAACAGGGTTGCCATATAACCGCCAATGAGGGCGCCTAACGGAATCATTAAGTAAGAAATCATATTGATAATTGCATACACTTGCGGCTGATCCTCTGCCTTAACTGACAATTGAATCATCGTATGTTCGGGTACGTTAACTGCACTAATGGCTGCTCCTAAAGCAAAAGCTGATATAAACACAAGTGGTAACAATGCGTTCATACCTGTGATAAAGAAGGCAATTCCATCAACAATCCCAGCACCTATAAACAGCAATCCATACCGATTCACTTTTATCTTTGTCAAAACAAACCCCATCAAAAATGCGCCTAGTGCGGTTGTGACTTTGATGAATGAATAGACGACCGGTCCACTATGTAAGTCTTCCGTTAAATAAATAACAGACAATGCTTCCCATGGTGCCGCAGCAAAGTTTGAGCAGACACAAAAAATCGCTAATGGAAACAAAATATGATGGCTTCTAACAAGTGAAAAACCTCGAATTAATCTTTTGCCGTAAGATAACCCTTTTTTGGCTTTATCAATGATGACTTCTGTTTGATATGAAATCATGAACACCAATAAAGCGGACAAAAGGTAAAGAGGAATGATCACAAGCATTGTATAACCTACGCCTACAAACGCAATCATGACACCACAAATCGTGACCGTCACAAGTCTTACTACATGACTTGCTGATTGGATCGTTGCATTCGCTTTTTGTATGAGGTCTTCATGAACAAGCTTTGGGATAATCGATACAGATGCCGGTTCATAGGAGCCACCTGTCGCCGAATGCAGCAGCATACAGCCAATGATGAGGACTAATGGTGTGAAACCATAAAAGTAACTAACCACGATCACAAGGATAATCGCTCCTCGTGTTAAATCAGCAAAACACATCCAAAATTTCAATTGATGCGGCTTCATCATAGGCGTAATAAATGGTCCAACAATCGCTTGAGGAACAAAGCTGACTGCAATAAAAAAAGCTGTCCCTATGGCCCCTTTCCCTCCTAGTACTAAAAGCCACAAGATGGTGTTGAAAGATAAACTATCAGCCGTAATTTTGCACATTTTAGAAACAAATAAATAAGTAAAATTTCTTTTCCACAGGCTTTGAGCACTCAATAGTCGACATCTCCCTAAATCATATCCTTTTTTTTACATCCATATCTTTCACAATAGCTTACTAGGAGGCCTTCGTCAATTGCTTCAACATTGTTTTTATTGACCATAAGCAATTGATTTTCTCAAAATATGAAAAAGCACCAGCCAGGTGCTTTTAACACTTACACGCTTCCCACAAAAGCCGCTTTGTTTTTTCATAGATCGAATCAAATTGATCCATGGAAAGAGGATTTTTCCCTAGACCAAGCTCGACTGTATAGCCCTCACTATGAAATTGATAAATAAACCAATCGCGATAGCCTGCATAGCTGTCGAGATATTGGATCGGTTTGTAGCCGCTCACTCGTTCGAATCGTTTGACCGTTTCTTTTGAGATGGCTGGCTCATGGCCAAGAAACCCCCAATAGATCTCTTCTCCTTGTGTATGAAGGGCGATCAGCCGGTCAAATCGTTTTCGCAACGCAAGATTGGCCATCGCTTTCGCTTCTGGTTCTGTTAATGGCTCGCGCCCAGGATAATCCCGGTAGGACGGTGCCTTCGACTGATGACGATAGTACTCGATCTCCCAATAAGCAGGGAATTGATTGTTTAAATCCACCCCTCGAATATTTGCTTTCCATTCCCGGTAATCGGAATATCCCTCGTTTAGCAGTGTGAATTCTTCATGATGAAGACCTAGTGACTCCGGTCCATTACGAACCAAATCCACTCCATCTGGATTGACCATTGGCACGATGGATAAAGCGGTGGTCTGCAGGATATGAACCGCTTCATAATGTCTTGCCTGAACCGGATCTGACGCTGCTAAGCAAAGCGATTTCAACCATTTTAATAAAACAGACGTCGTGATCCATTCATTTGCATGAAATGAGGCATTGAGATGAATAGAATGTAAATGCTGAACAGGCTCTGTTCGGATCTCATAAATAGGTGTATCAAGCACTGAATGGCCAATAACGCTGATATGAAGAAAAGGAAATACGGCTTTCAAGCGGCTCAGCTCTTCTTCTAATCGAGCGCTATCATATTCAAATGTTCCATTAATCCAATCATCGGTTTGCTGCAGTCTGTAAGGTGCAATAAATCTCTGCACATCACCTATCGAATCAAATACATGGACTCCTTCTGGAAGTCTATATCCCGGTAAAAGAAGGTTATCAGTGCTTGATTGATTAGATAAATGAAAAGCAGCTTTACCAATACCAAGCTGCTTTGCCACAGCATCCCTCCCTGTTTCATCCAGCTGCCATTCAATTTTTCCAAACGACGTTGTCTTCATTTACATCCCTCCTCTCATACTATATGAGCCGTCAGACAAAAAAAGAAAACCTCTGCTTCTAAAATAGCAGAGGTTTTTCATCTATTAGGACGCCTTTTTCAGCTCCGTTTCACCTTCTTTTTTGGATGGTGAATGGTCCGGGCTGTTTCGATCATAAAATCTAAGGAGATCTCCGTAGATGATTTGATCAGAGAATTGAAGCTCCTGCTTCGCTTTCTCTTCATAAGACTGACACACATTTTTATCATCTGCTGGCTCGCCTGTCTCTTTATTGTAGCAAACACCATCTGTAAAAATGCTGTCCTTCGTAATAAAGCTTCCATCACGGAGTACTGTAAAGTCATTCGTATCTTTTGATAAAAGGTCATGACCAAATTGAATTTGTTTACTTGTATCAATCCCTAGAAGATTGAGTACAGTTGGACGGATATCGACCTGACCGCCTACCGTATCAATTTCTTTTGGATGTTGATCCGTTACCCCTGGAATGTGTACAACAAACGGGACTTTTTGAAGCTGCACTTCTTCAAATGGCGTAATCTCTTTATTTAAAAATTGTCCCATGGCTTCGTTATGGTTTTCAGAAATTCCGTAGTGATCCCCATACAAAACAAAAATGGAGTTATCGTATAACCCAGCTTCCTTCATCTTTTTAAAGAAAAGCTTAAGGGCTTCATCTTGATAACGCACTGTAGGGAAGTACTTGTTCAGTGTTTTGCTCTTTGAATCATATTCATCAATGAGCTTATCTTCTTCATCTAAATCAAAAGGGAAATGGTTCGTTAATGTAATCAATCTCGTATAGAAAGGCTGCGGGATCGATTTCATTAATTCAGCGGACTGCTCAAAGAACGGACCATCTTTCAGTCCCCAGCCAACTGAGTTTTCTTCATTCACATCAAATGATTTAATATCAAAGAACTTATCGTAGCCAAAGCTATCGTAGATAAGGTCACGGTTCCAGAAGCTTTTGTTATTCGCATGAATAACAGAAGAGTGGTAGCCCTCATCCTTTAACAGCTCAGGTGTCGCTGTAAACTCATTACTTGGATTTGTGAAGAACACAGCCCCTCTTCCAAGTGGATAAAGAGAATTATCTACAATAAACTCTGAATCAGATGTTTTCCCTTGACCTGTTTGGTGATAAAAATTAGTAAAGTTATAGCTCTTCTTGATCAATTTGTTTAAAAACGGAGTAATTTCTTTCCCGTTTAATTTTTCATTGATCACGAAACTCTGTGTCGATTCAAGTGATACAAGAATGACATTTCGTCCTTTTGCTTGACCAAATGTCTTTTCATTACGGTCCGTTTGATTTGCGCTTACATAGTTTTCAATTTCAGTTAAGCTATTGCTGTCAGCAAGAGCCCGCTGGGCGGACTGCTTCGATTGCAATACCCCATCATAAATATGGAAGTTATATAAGCTGATATTTTTCACCAGCATCTCACGGTCAAATGAGCGAGTAAGCAGTTCTGGTCTTTCTGTTTCAGCTAAACCAAGGTTAAAGAAAAATGTAGCTGCCACAAATAAGTAATATGCTGCTCGTTCTTTTCGTGAAACGGTGACATCTGTTCTAAAGGAAGGCTGTTTTTTATAGAGCCAAATTAAAATGATGATATCAACAAACATCAGTAAATCGACTGGTTCAATTAAAGAGGTAATACTGGACCCGAGGTCACCCATATTGTTTGTTTGAAATAGGACGGGGATGGTTAGAAAATCACTATAGAATCGATAAAACACAATGTTGGCTAACAAAACGAATGTTAGGATAAAGCTTGTCACGATGATATATCGATTGCGATTTTTTTCTTTGAAAAATAAACCGATACCGAAGATAAACAAAAGAAAGCTAAGCGGATTAATAAACAGGATAAACTCCTGCATGAAATTTTCAATTTTAATATTGAAGCTAGATTTATAGATAACATAGGTTTTGACCCACATCAGCAATGTCGCAATCAGTAAAAATGAAATCGCCTTTAATCTATTCTTTCGCATTGTAACCTCCTTATGCTAAGCGCGCACTCAGGCTCTAGATATACCCTAATTATTGGTGCTTCTAGAAAAATAACTAAAGTATATCTTATCCTGTATATGATGGAAAATCAATGTCTTTTTCCTCATGACAAACTTATGAATATGCTAAACATCCAATTTCATGCCTATCTATCGCTTTTTTTTATAAAAATGACATCATTATGACTTTTTTGTTCAAGACAGCCATTTGGTTTTTGCCATCCATGCACCGCCGATAACACCCGCATCGTTTCCGAGTGATGCAATTACCACTTCAACATCGTCAGCGCAAGGCGGGAAAGCATGTTGTTTCACAATGCGCTCTACTTTACTGCGAAGAAGCTCACCTGCTTTTGAAACACCACCGCCAATTACAATTTTTGTTGGGTTTAAAGCACTAGCAAGATTCGCTAGGACAAGTCCAAGATGTGTCGTCACTTCTTCTACGACACGCATTGCAAGATCATCTCCGTTTTCTGCCGCTTCAAATACATTCTTTGCCGATAGCGAAGCGAGCTTGCCAAGTGAAGATGTATGCTGCTCGGTTTCTAATTTATCCTTTGCAATCCGGACGATGCCAGTTGCAGATGCGATCGTTTCAATACAGCCTGTTCTTCCGCAGTTACACGGTGCTCCTTGAAATGGAACGGCACAAATATGGCCAATTTCTCCGCCAGCACCTGTCTCCCCTTGAACAACTTCACCGTTGACGATGATGCCGCCGCCAACCCCTGTTCCAAGTGTGACCATCAGGATATTTTTTGCGCCATCGCCTGCACCCTTCCACATTTCACCGAGTGCAGCAATATTCGCATCATTTTCAATGACAGATGGAAGTCCCGTCTCTGCCTCTAGGTGATCTTTCAAGGGGTAATTTGTCCAGCCCAGATTCGTTGTTTTATAGACAATGCCAGATACTTTATCTACAGGTCCAGGTGCACCCATTCCGATCCCAATAAGTGCTGATTTCGGCATACTGATCTCAACCAGTTTATGGTCAATTGATTTGGCAATATCGACTGTGATCGTCTGCCCGGATTTATCCGTAGGAATCTCCCACTTATGCTGAATTTCACCATATAGATTAATGAACGCAAGCTTAATTGTCGTACCGCCAAGATCAATACCTACAAACCAATCCCCTGTCATATGCCCTCCACCTTCACATTGTTTTTCGATTTAATTTGGCTAGCTCCATTTGAAGAATCGTCATTGCGTTTGACCATTCGGTCCGGTCAATGATGCCCGCTGTATACATTTCCTTCAATTCGTCTGCCATAAATTCTAATTCTACTTCACGATCTCCGAAATACACATAATTTCCAAATCTCATGAGCAGCTGCTGTACATCATATAACGTTTTCATTGTTTCCACCATTTCTTTTCATCAACAGATAGGATAAGCGTATTCATAAATGCGCTTTCAGTCAAGTCATTCAACGTGTTTGACTATTTTCGATATATTGTTTCAGCTTTAAAAATTGATCATTTTGAGGATCTTGTTTTAAAGCTTTCGCTAATAGATCCTCTGCTTTCGCTGTCTCTCCTTTTTCTACGTATAAAAGCGATAAATGATACAGTTTATTTGGATCATCTGGATCTTTTTCAAGCGACTTTTGTAAAAATTGAATAGCCTTATCAAGTTGGCCCTGCTGCGCTTCCGATAGTGCATAGATATGAAGTGCTTCAGCTGATGCATCTTTATCGTGCACATATTCCTCTAGTCGTTCACTTGCTTCGCTATACTTTTTCTCATCAAATAAACTTGCTGCCTCACTTGCTGCCGCTGCTTCCTTTTGATCGTCAGAATGAAACCCTGTATACAATCCAAAACCGCCAATAAAGAGCAAAGCAGCACTCGCAAGAAGCATTTTGACAGGCTGGATCTGTTTAGGCAGACGGACAGCTAATGCGGTGAAAAAACCGCCAACCAGGCCGCCAAGATGCCCTGCGTTATCAATACCTGATACAGTGAAGCCTATTCCTAGGTTGATGAGGATAATGACAATAATATTTGTCCCCATCGTCCGAAAGAAAAGCTTTCGGTTTGAGATGGCTAAATATAACAGTGCGCCTAAGCAGCCAAAGATCGCGCCAGATGCACCGGCTGCAATTGCCGTATTAAACACAAAGCTCGCTATAGAGCCAAAAATGCCGGAAATCAAATAGATGAGCAAAAATCTTCCCGACCCATAAATTCTCTCAACAGCCGCTCCAACGGACCAAAGAGCAAAAGTATTAAAGAGTAAGTGCGTCAAGCCAATATGTAAAAACATTGGTGTCATCAGGCGCCACCATTCACCCTCTAAAATCAGCACATTATTTTTAGCACCAAATGCTGTTAAAGTTGCGGTATTGGTACTTCCGCCTGACAGCTCAAGTAAAAGAAACATCACCACTTGGACAGCGATCAGCAAGTAGGTAAAAATGGGTCTCCCATTTTGAAACACGGCCCGTTCTCGTTCTCGCTGCTTTTCCTGATCATCAAATGCCTGAAGCACGTTCCTTTTCAGCTGCATTGCATCCTCAGCTGTATCTTTCTTCGCTTCTTCTACATCTACTGCAAGCGATGTATTCAGCCATTTTTGCAGTTCGTTTACATCGTTTTGAAGCGTGTCTGCATTGAGTAATACAGGAGTAACTGTCACCTTATTCTCTTTTTGCGGCTGACCGTTTAGGTCTTCCCAATCATCTACTGGAACATCAGTTGTAAATTGCAGCTGCAGGAGATGAAGAGATCGTTTACGCATAGCTTCTCTCAGCTGATTGATCCGATATGTTTGCTCCTCGATATCTCGAACGATCTCCTGCCTGAAATTCACATCTTTTCTATATAGACGGATGAGATCATAACCTGAGTTTCGTGGTGCTTCAAAAAATATTTCATCTTCTGGGTACGGACTTTGAATCATCTCGTATCCTTTTTGTCTAAGTTCATCAACAACTCGCCAAAATAAACTATCTATGACATTCATACATTCGCGCTCCATTTTTTACATTATTATAGCAAGAATCGTTCTTATCCGCATTTCTAAACAAAAAAATCCCGGCTTTTGCGGGATTAGAATGCTTGGCGAATAAATTTCGTCCGAAAATATGGGATTTTCATCAGCCATTTAATCAAAAAGTGCCGGACTTGATTTTGCCCTAAAACCAAATTCATGAGCCGATAACGATTTTGCACGAGAACGAATGCAAACAGTGTGAACACAATGCTCCAAATCATTTTATTCATCATATTCCCTCCTATGTTCGTATCGTGGCTTAAATAGGATTTGTTTATGCATGAACCATCGTTTTTATCGCTTAAAAGGTTCCTTTCATAAAGAGGCCTTCACAATCTAATCCCTTGTTCTTTTGATTGAATATAATAGACCTCTCCGCACTCTGATTGATCATAAGAAACATCAAATGGATGAAGGTCGATTAAATCCTTGAAGGTATGAGGCAGCTTACCATTCGGCTATAACTCCTCCACCTTGTGCGGGAAGTAACTGCCGTATGGATTTGGTGTATGAACATATACAGCGTCTAAACCAGGGGCATGTTCGTGAATACAAATCCAAGTTTGGTATGGCTTTTCAAAGCTTTCAAGCTGTTTTAGCCGCCTATGATATAAAGCGATATGAGCTTTGATATGCTCTCTTCTTATTTTTAAGCTATTTCCCCGACTCCAAAAAAATCAAGGTGCGTATGCCAAAATACCATAAATCACGATCAAGTTTTAAGTCACAAGTATTCACTTCCTCCCACATATTACGGAAGTATCTTTTCTTTCCACGAAATTTTTTCAAAAAATATCCCCCGTCAGCTAAAATGCCTTTTAATGAAGAATGTTGATCGCTATCGTGCATGTGACTTTTGATCATAAGCAAGCACCTTCGCTCAACAAAAAAAGCCCGTTCATATGTATATGCAGCGGACTTTATTTTAGATATATGGTACCCTTCTCACTGACCATGATTGAGACCGGGATGTCGTGCGTTTCAGCCGGAATATGCTCGGTTTGCTGTACTGTTAAACAAAGGGCAAGCGTTTCGCCGTGATAGTCAGCTAAGTAGCGGTCATAATAGCCGCCCCCATATCCGATACGGTAGCCTTTTCGATCGAAGCACACACCAGGCACAATGATCAAATCGATTGATTCTTTAGATGCAGTGGCCGACGTCAGAGGATCTGGCTCCAATAGCCCAAAGTAGCGGGAGATCATTTTCGTTTCTGGTGTATATTTATAAAACGTCATCTCTTTTGTTTCCGGAAAACAGGTGGGTACACATACTGTTTTCCCCTCCCGCCATGCTTTTTCAATGAGAGGCATTGTCGGTACCTCTTTTCCTCTAGACATGGTAAGTGCAACCGTATTCGCTTGTTTCCATGCTGGCAGTTGAAACAAGCGCTCATGAAGTAAAGCGGTGCTTCGCTTGAATTCTTCGGTACTCATCTGGTCCAGCTTGGCTAATGTTTGAAGGCGAAGTTCCTTTTTCACACAGATCATCTCCCATCATAAAAAAACAGCAGGAAAATTCCCTGCTGCTTACTTTGTTTCACGATGTAAAGTTTGTTTTTTATCACGTGAGCAATACTTTTTGAATTCAACGCGATCTGGATTGTTTCGCTTATTCTTTTTAGTAATATAGTTACGCTCACCGCATTCAGTGCAAGCTAGAGTAATATTTACGCGCATGTTTTTCCCTCCAAACTAAAATCAATTCACATTCAGACCTAACTATAATACCACTTCTAGCTTAGGAATGCTAGAATGTTTTTTCACCAATTTGAATTTCAGTGCAATCCATCCACGTTCTGATCCATATCGCACGGTCAATTCATGAAAAATAGCCTGCTCCCCTATAAAACCTCAATCTTTGTCGTACTGTATACATGAGAAACCCTCTTTTATTTTGACAGCGAGCAAGATTTTCATACTCGTTTTTCATATAAAAAGAAAAAAGATGAAAAAAAGGTGATTTTTTCAGCAATTCCTTTTGAAACTAGCTTTTTTATGGTATAAAAAAGAAGGGTCGAAAACTGTCTGAAACAATCATGAAAGCCTTTTATGGCTTTCAGCATTAAAATATGAATAAAAGGTGATGAAACATGGAAATTGCAATTATCGGATTGCTTGTTGTCAGTATCGTACTGATCGCATTCTCATATTTTCAAAGAGAGCCGATTAAAGAAGTCGAGCAGGAACTTGAAACACTTCAACTATCTGCAATGCAAGAAATCTATAAACTGAAAAAGAAAATGAAGGTTCTTGAAGAAGAATTGCTTGAAACAAACATTGTCGTCCGCAAACATTCAGAAATTGATCCATCTATCGCAAGACAAATCATTTCAAAGCATCAAAATGGCATGTCTCCTGAGGCCATTGCGCGCGCTGAGCATGTATCTGTAGATGAGGTCAACATGATCATTAAAGACAATGAGAAGGTGCTTGTATGACGAAAAAAAGCATCCAAACGTTTGCGGCAGGTATGATTCTTGCAACTGGTGTTCTGGCGATCGTTTTTTTCCTCACTGGAAAAGATGAAGCGGCGGCTGATACAACCACAAAAGAAACGCTCGCAGCGAAAGTAACAGACACCGATGTGAAAAACTATTTAGACTCTAAAAAAGAAGTCTCTGTCAGCCGTGAAACATATCAGCAGCTTCTTGATTATAAAGAAAAAGCACTGAAAGCAAATGAAGACGGCGATTCTAAAAATGATAAAGAAACATCGGACAAGCCTAAAGGCAAATCGGTCAAATTTGTTATTAAAAACGGGATGAGCACAAGTGATGTTTCAGACATGCTTGAAAAGGACGGCATCATCAACTCGTCTAAAGATTTTAATGATTACGTGATTGACGCCGGCTACCATAAAGAAATTCGTGCAGGCAAGTTCAATTTAAAAACAGGGATGACGTTCAAACAAATCGTCAAAGCCTTAACAAAATAACAACAATACCCCCTGGCGGCGCTGACCTCCAGGGGGTTTTATTATCCAAATCGACCAGATATATAATCATTTGTTCTTTGATCATTTGGCTCTGAGAACATCACATTCGTATCATTGACCTCAACAAGCTCTCCCATTAAAAAGAAGGCTGTTCTATCTGATACCCTCGCCGCTTGCTGCATGTTATGCGTCACAATGGCAATCGTGTATTTCTCTTTTAATTTCATAATTAATTCTTCAATCTTTAATGTTGAGACAGGATCAAGCGCTGATGTTGGTTCATCCATTAGTAAAATATCTGGGCTTGTAGCAATAGCTCTTGCGATACAAAGACGCTGCTGCTGACCGCCGGAAAGACCTAATGCTGGTGCATTTAATCGATCTTTCACTTCATCCCAAAGGGCAACATCACGAAGCGCTTTTTCAGCGATTTCTTTCAATTGCTGCTTGCTCTTCACGCCGTGAATTCTTGGTCCGTAGACGACATTATCAAAGATAGACTGAGGGAATGGGTTTCCTTTTTGAAAGACCATCCCGACGTTTTTACGCAGTTCCACTAGATCAACGCGGCCTTTTAAAATATTGTCGCCGTTATACATCATATCTCCGGTGATTTTCACACCTGGCACTGTTTTGACCATAAGATTTAAGGTCTTGATAAACGTTGACTTTCCGCAGCCTGACGGACCGATAATTGCTGTGACTTCATGCTCTTTAATGTCTAAATCAATATGCTTCAGTGCGTGATGCTGTCCGTACCAAAGGTTCATATCATTCACACGAAACACTTCTTTTTTTGCTGTTTCAGTTGCTACTGCATTCATCAAAATCCACCCGCCTTATCCAAATCGACCATTGATATAGTCTTCTGTTTTTTGCTGCGCAGGACGTGTAAAGATACGTTCAGTGGCATCATATTCTACTAGATCACCGTTCAGGAAAAAGGCCGTATGATCAGATACACGTAACGCTTGCTGCATGTTGTGTGTCACAATGACGATCGAATAATCATTTTTCAAATCTGATAATAGCTCTTCAATTTTTGCATTTGAGATTGGGTCTAGGGCAGAAGCAGGTTCATCTAACAAAAGAACGCTGGGCTTCATCGCAAGTGTACGCGCAATACAAAGGCGCTGCTGCTGACCGCCGGATAATGACAAAGCCGAGCGGTGCAGACGATCTTTGACTTCATCCCACAGCGCTGCTTTTGTTAAGCTTTCCTCTACTGCATCATCAAGCACTGATTTTCTTTTTTCACCCGCATACTTTAACGCATGGGTAATGTTATTGTAGATCGATTTAGGAAATGGGTTTGGTTTTTGGAAAACCATGCCGATTTCTCTTCTTAAATTCACCACATTAATGCGGTCATCCAAAATATTGAGTCCTTCGTACATGATCGCACCTTCACTTCTCGCACCTGGGATCAAGTCGTTCATGCGGTTAATGCTGCGTAAAAAGGTTGATTTCCCGCAGCCAGATGGGCCGATTAATGCGGTAATTGCGTTCTTCTCAATTTCAAATGAAATGTGATTGACCGCTCTTTTTTCACCATAATAAATGCTTAAATCCTGCACCTGTAAAATCTGTTCCGCTTGAAGTGGAGCCTTTTTTGCTGCAATCTCTTTTTTTTCTGCTAGCATTTGAACCATATCCCCTTCACACCTCTCTCACATTATTTTGACGTAAGCTTTTTATGAATAAATGAACCAAGCCATCTAGCTGCTAAGTTGAATACTAAAACTGAAAGCACAAGTACGGCTGAGGCACCATTTGCAATGGCCTCTGCATCTGGAATGATTCCTTGTGTATTGACGTTCCATATATGAACGGCTAATGTTTCTGCCGGTCTAAAAATATTCAGCGGTGACGTATCAGAAAATGGACTCCAGTTTGTAAAATCAAGACGCGGTGTGGTGAGACCTGCTGTGAAAAGAAGCGCTGCTGCCTCCCCAAAGACTCTTCCTGATGCTAAAATCGCACCGGTAATAATAGAAGGAATCGCACCTGGAATCAGGACTGTCTTCACTGTATGCCATTTCGTCACACCGAGCGCAAGTGATGCTTCCTTTTGATCCTTTGGTACAGAGCGAAGCGCGTCTTCTGTCACCCTGACCATCACTGGCAAGTTAAACACCGTGAGCGCAAGAGCTCCTCCGATGATCGTATAGCCCCAGCCTGTTAAATTGACAAACATGAGTAAACCAAACATACCAATGACAATAGAAGGAAGTGAAGACAACACTTCAATACATGTGCGAATAAAATCAGTGACTTTGTTTTGAGGCGCATATTCAGCCATGTACACTCCACCGCCGACACCAAGTGGTACTGTGATCAGCATTGTTATAAACAAAATGTAAAACGAGTTAAACAGCTGATCCCTAATACCGCCGCCAGAGCCAATTGCACTTGAGCGGGTTGTCAAAAAGTCAAAATTTAATTCTTTTGCACCGTTGAAGATGATATAAGAAAACAAACCAATTAGGATCGCCGTAATAATGGCGGCACATAATCCAAAAACAAACGTGGCAAAACGATCGGTCATTTTGCTATTCATTAAATCTTCCTCCTAGACGACAAGTATCTGATAATGAGTATGAACATAAACGATACAACTAGAAGGACAAGACCCATTGACCAAAGTGTATTGTTTTCAACACTTCCATACGTTGTGTGACCCATGTTTAACGTAATAATGGTTGTTAATGTACCAGCTGTATCCATAATGCTCTCTGGTAAATTACGCGTGTTTCCAATGACCATCTGAACGGCAAGGGCTTCACCAAATGCTCTTGCCATTCCAAGAACGACTGCTGTCATTAATGTTGGAAGAGCTGCCGGTACAAGCACACGTCTAATCGTTTGCCATCTTGTAGCGCCAAGTGCATAGGATCCCTCACGTAAGCTTTTTGGAAGTGAAGCCATTGCATCAGTTGCAATAGATGTAACGGTTGGCAGAATCATAATAGACAGGACAATCGTTCCTGCTAACACGCTATGCCCTGAGCCGCTTGACTTGAAATGTCCGATAAACGGCACCAATACTGTAAGACCTATGAATCCGTAAACAACGGATGGAATCCCTACAAGCAATTCAATGACTGGCTGGAGAATTTTCCGGCCCCATGCAGGTGCAATTTCTGTCATAAAGATCGCTCCTGCGATGCCTAGCGGCGCTGCAATAAGTGCCGATAGAAGCGTGACGGCGATCGATCCAAAGATAAAAGGAAATGCGCCGTACTCCGGGTTTTCTGCTGTTGGGTTCCAATTGATACTGGTTAAGAACTCAATTGGGCTTACACCATTTACGATGAAAGATTGTAAACCCTTAATGCCAAGGAATATTGTGATGGCGATGGATACTGCAATCATTAAGAATGCGCAGAATTTCACCAAAATACTTCCTCTTACTTCATCCATTTGCCTATTTTTCTTCGAGCTGATCAGCCGATCGCTCGCTTCTGTATGTTCTATCTGCTTCATCTTTTTCTACACTCCTATGAATGTCATAAAAGGAAAAGTGAAATGCTCCACTTTTCCTTCATCAGCAATTCAAGACCTCTTACTTATCCGATTGTTTGCCTGTTGCGTCTCTTTCTACTTTCATATTAGAGACTGAGATGTAGCCTTGGTCTTTGACGATTTCTTTTTGTACTTCATCACTCATAAGGTAATCTAAGAATTGTTTTGCTAGACCTTCCGGCTCACCTTTTGTATAAGAGTGCTCGTATGCCCAAATTGTATATTTACCGCTTTCTACATTGCTTTCTTCTGGTTTCACACCATCAATGCTAAGCGGTGTAATTTTGTCATCTGTTAAATAAGAGAATGCTAGGTATCCAATCGCACCTGGTGTTTCTGCAATCAGCTTTTTCACTGTGTTTGAAGAATCTTCTGTGATTCCTTCTGCAGGTGTTGCACCATCAAGTGCATATTTCACAAATGTTGCACGTGTTCCTGAAGAATCAGGTCTGTTAACAAGCGTGATTTTTTGGTCTTTCCCGCCAAGCTCTTTCCAGTTTTTGATTTTACCAGTGAAGATTTTTTTCAATTCGTCCTTTGTGATGTCTTTGACACCCACTTCAGGGTTTACAGCTGCGGCCATTCCAACAACTGCTACTTTGTGGTCTTTTAAAGCTTTTGCGTCGACTCCGTCTTTCTCTTCAGCGAATACATCTGAGTTACCAATTTGTACAGATCCTTCTGAAACTTGAGAAAGTCCTGTTCCTGAACCGCCGGCTTGTACTTGAATATCGGCTTTTGGATGTTTATCCATGAATTTTTCTGCTGCCGCAAGAACTAAAGGCTGCATCGCAGATGATCCTGAGATGGTAATGGAACCTGATGCCTCATCTTTGTTTGAAGCATTTCCTTTACTGTCTTTTGAATCTCCGCTTGAGCTGCTGTTTCCGCATGCTGTGACGAATGCTAACAATGCGATAGTAAGGAAAGTAAGCAGCCATAATTTGTTCTTTTTCATTTCAAGAATACCCCCTGAATAATTTGTCCTACGAGTAATACATTAAAGGTTCTTTATTAATTTCGTTTAAATGGAATGTTAAGGTTTTGTAAATGTCGAAGTTTTGTAGAGAAATTGCGGCGTTTTTTATGAATTTTGTCAATTTATATCGGAATTTTTGAAGAAAACGTAAAAAAACGCCCACAAAAAGTGAGCGTTTTTACCTATGAAAGGTCTAGTTATTTGTTTCTGCTTCATTTTCAATTTTGTTTTTGTTTTTCGCCTGTGTATCATTGCTTTCCTGTTTTGATTTCAGTTCAAAATACTTATCTAATACTTGTTCACCAATATCATTTGTAATTGGATAGCGCTGGTTGTAGTCTTGATACACCCATGGCACGACAACGGAAATAGCCACTTCTGGATTATCAGCTGGCGCATACGCAACAAGAGTTGTGTTATACGTCGATGTACCGCGCTTGCTTTTAATTGGACCGTCATAGAATGATTGAGCGGTTCCTGTTTTGCCGGCTGGATTATACTTTTTGTTGCCAAAGTTTGAATAGGCTGTCCCTCTTGGGTTCTGCATGACCAGCTTGAAGCCTTGCTGAACGCGTTTGATCTCATCACTTGTCATGTCTAGCTTATTCAATACATCCGGTTTGACGGATTCCGTCACAGCTCCAATGCCTCGCTGCGGGTCTGACTCTCTCACTTCTTTGACAAGCTGCGGACGTAAACGATACCCGCCATTTGCAATGGTTGAAACGTATTGCGCCATTTGCAGCGGTGTAAACGTATCATACTGTCCAATCGCATAGTCAAGTAAGAGACCCGATTGTGTAGACGTTCCTCTGTAGCCCGTTGCTTCGTTTGGCAGGTCAATACCGGTTTTGACGCCAAGGCCAAATTTACTGAAATTGTAGCGGAACGTATCAAATGCTTTCGGATCAATTGGGAGCGGCTGCTTTTTACGATATTCGCTTTTCCCAATGGCGATCGCTGTTTTGAACATATATACGTTTGATGAACGCTCTAGTGCTGTTAAATCATTAATAAGTCCCATATTTTGATAGGATTTCTTCGGCGGTGAATTGGCGATATAGAGAGGTTCATCGTATTGGGTACTTCCAATATGAATAGCGCCTGTTTTATATCCAGTCAGTACCGTTGCCCCTTTTACGGCTGATCCCATCGCATATGAGGAGGTCATCGTTCCTAATGCGTAGTCATCGAATTTGTATTTTCCGTTTTTGTTTGAAATCTGCTTACCCGCAACAGAGAGAACCTCTCCATTTCTCGGGTCCATCATGACAACAAATGCGCGGTCAAGAAGCTCAGTTCCCCCTCTTTGTTTCGCACTTTTCAAGTTCTTTTCAATAATTTTTTCAACCGCTTTTTGCAGCTGAATATCAATGGTAAGCACAAGGTCTTTCCCGCTCTTACCTTCTGTTAACACTTTAGAGCTTGTGACATTGCCCTGTTTATCAGTTGTACTCTGTTCTTTTTCCTTTTGGCCCTGCAGGACATCTTCATATTGATATTCGAGATAGCTTTTTCCTACACGGTCATTTCGGCTGTAGCCGAGTGATAGATAATGCTCAAGAAGTGACTGCGGAAGACCTTCATCACTCGAAGAAACACTGCCGAGCATACTGCGGAGCAGTCCTTTATACGGATAGCTGCGTGACCAGTCTGTCGTCACATCAACACCTGGCAGCTCGTCCAAATGCTCAGAGACGTAAGCAATTTCGCTTGGCTTTACATCTTCATTTTTAATAAATTGAGGCGTAAGTGCATAGCCTCCATCCATCTGCCTTTTAATGGCAAGCACTTGTAAATCTTTTTTCGTCAGTTGATTTAATTCCTTGTCTGTGATGCGTTTTAGCTGAAGCTCATATAGTTTATCATCAGAGACCTTATCGTCACCCTTTAATTCTGATTCCTTTTGAACAAGCTTTTTCGCTTCATTTGGATGCGTTAAGATCCAGAAATCTTTTTTGTCACGATCTGTGATTTTTTTCGTACTCACATGAATCATATCCGCTAATTTTGATGCCACTTTGAGCCGCTCTTCTTGTGAAGTCGTCGAGGTTCTCGTATATGTAATGGCATTCAGCGCTTTATTGCTGACAATCGTATTGTAGTTTCGATCATAAATTTTTCCGCGCGGAGCAGATGAGCTGACATTCACATCCTCTTGTTTTTCTGCCTGCTTTTTATAATCTTCTCCATTGACAATTTGCACAAATCCGAGTCTAACGACAACACCGGTAAAAATAATAAAGGCAGCTAAAAATAATAAATTCAGCCGGATCGGAAGTGTTTTGCGCCCTTCCTTCGCGTCTTTTTTGTTTTTCTTGTTTCTCATCACATCACCTTTTCTATCAAGAAAGAAATGGCACCCCTTTTTGTGTATAAAAGGTGCCATCATCATTTTAGCGGTTTTTCTATCATTTATCTAGAAATTTGATGTTCCATAGGTAAGAAATTTTACCTTTCTCCCTTAATAAGGTTCGTTTGAGAAACTGGCTTTTGACCGTCAGCCTCTTTCATATCAGCTGTTTTTTCTTTCAAATGAATATCTTTTACAAAGTAATAAATGAGGGTGTGCCCCGCTCCAAGCACAACAAGTGATGCAGGGATTCCGAGCTCATCACCTAGTAAGGTGACAGACAGCAGGAACAAAACAATCGAACAAATACGGCCGGCATTTAAAAATAGCTCTCTGACCACAATATATTCAATTCGGGCCTTTCTGGCATACCTTGCATGACCAATGACATCATATGTTAAGGATACATAAGGAACAAGCAGGAGCGGATATCCTATTGCAATGGCTACCGCATACATCAGAAGTGATACATAGGACAAGTGGAAAACGATTAAAAACAAGGCGCCGTATAAAATCAGCCCACCAAGCATGATGGCCTTCTTACGCCACTTTTTCTTAATCAAACGGGTAGCGAAGAAATAAGCAAAAAAGGCAACACCTGAATTCACTAAACCAAACGTCCCGAGAGCAAGCTCACTGTTTGTTGCAATAAACACAAAGACACTGATTAAGAAGACAAAGACCCCTTCACGAAGCCCTTGAAAAAAGTGAGCTGTTGTAATCCTACGCCAATTCTCGTCTGCATGACGTTCTTTCCAAATTTGTTTGATCATAAATTTGCCTTTAGACTGCCTTCTTTTGAGGAAAAAGCTCATCACAACCGCTAGTGAAAACAAAAAAAGCGATAATGTGAAAATGACTGTGTAGCCTGTATCATCCGTTAACTGAGAAATGACAATCCCCGCAATGAGAGGACCGATCATGCCGGCAGTTGAGGAAAGCACACCGAGAAATCCATTAAAGAAGTCTCTTGTTTCAGGCTCGGTGATCTCAAAGGTGAGTACATTAAAAGCAAGCCAGTAAAAGCCATAGCCGATCCCAAGGACACTTCCCAATAAAACTAGCCGTGCGGCCGCTTGTTCTCCTGCCATTAAGACAATTAAATAAAAAGCGGCTAAAAAGATGACACCGAAACGAAGGACAAACGCCCGGTCTATTTTTTTTGCGAGCCGGCCAGCGAATAAAAACGTAATGGGCTGAAGCACCACAATGGCCAAGTTATAAATCGCAAGATCCGTGAATTTTCCAGACTGTTTCCATAAGTACACATTTACAAACGTATTTGAAAGCGCAATGGCAAGTGCATATAACCCGCCAATCGTGAGGAGGAGCAATAAATCTTTTGTAACATCCATGTCCCCGAACATTTTCTTTAATCTGCTCATACCATTCATTCTCCTTTTCTACACAATAGTCTGTCTCATCAAAAGGCAGATATGTAAAAAAAGGAGGGAAAATATAAAAAGACCTGCTTCTCTTGAAAGCAGGTCTTTTCAAATCAAATCATTATTTTGCTTCGCTGTAAAGGCGAGCTACTTCATCCCAGTTCACAACATTCCAGAATGCTGAAATGTAATCAGGACGACGGTTTTGGTAGTTTAGGTAGTAAGCATGCTCCCAAACGTCTAATCCTAGAATTGGCGTTTTTCCTTCAGTTAAAGGAGAATCTTGGTTTGGCGTGCTTGTGATTTCAAGTTTTCCATTGTTCACAACAAGCCATGCCCAACCAGAACCAAAGCGTCCTGCAGCTGCTGCAGCGAAATCAGATTTGAATTTTTCAAATCCACCTAGTTCTTTTTCGATTGCATCTGCAAGTTCACCAGTTGGTGCGCCGCCACCGTTTGGTGAAAGAAGCGTCCAGAATAATGAGTGGTTCGCATGTCCTCCGCCATTGTTACGTACAGCTGTACGAATGTTTTCAGGCACTGAGTTTAAGTTAGCCACTAGCTCTTCAATTGATTGATCTTCAAGAGCTGATACACCTTCGATTGCTTTGTTTAAGTTTGTTACATATGTGTTGTGGTGTTTTGTGTGGTGAATCGTCATTGTTTCCTTGTCGATATGTGGTTCTAATGCATCGTAAGCATATGGTAATTCTGGAAGTTTAAAAGCCATGGTTAAATTCCTCCTTAAAATATATGTACTGAAATGCTTCCTCTGTAAGTCAGCAATTCACCCTACTCAAAGAGTATCAAAAGAAACAGCTTGTTTCAACGTTATTGCTCATGTTCTGAAACATTTCAGTGTTTATTTTGTATTTAGCCCTTTTGAAAAAGTTTTAAACACCCTTTTTTACTTAGCGAAGGACATAAAATAAAAAGATCCCCAGCATCAGCGCTTGAATCAATCCTTTTGCAAAAACACCTGATACAAATCCAATTAATGAGCCTAATCCGACTTTCACACTCGTCTTCAGATCTTTTTGATGAACAAGGAGCTCTGCAATGACACTCCCAAGAAATGGACCAATAATAATTCCTGCAATGGGTATCACAAAAGGACCAGCTAATAACCCAATGGTGCTTCCCCAAATAGCTGCCTTGCTGCCGCCAAAGCGCTTTACCCCAATAAGGTTTGAGACATAATCTGCCGCAAATAAGACAGCAGTAAACATGGCTTGAATGAGCCAGAACGTCAGGGTAAGCGGCTCGAAGCTAAAGAAGAAGCCATATAGAATAAATCCGAGAACCATAAAGACCACACTCGGGATAATTGGATAAACCAGTCCAACAAACGCAATGATAAATGCACAGCCAATCAGTATCCAATACAGAATGTCCAAGACCGTGCCCCTCCTTTTTATATGCTGTATACATTATGCCTCATTCCCTCTATCTTAACCAGTGATGAAGGCCATACTTGTACTCGATGGATAGACATTGATACAATATGAGAAATAGAAAAGAATGTAGGAAGTGAATGGGTATTGAACGTATTTAATCTATTGTTAAAAGGAATTTATTCACCAAAAGATATTGCTAAAGCACGGTTTACAGGGATCGGTAAAGCGATTTTATTCATTTTTATCCTCTCAATTATCGCAGCAATTCCCCAGGGGTATCATATGAGCCAAGAGATCTCGAATGCGATGTCAGGATTTCAGCATGTGATCAAAAAAGATTTACCCGACTTTTCAATCGAAAAAGGAAAGCTTCAAGCGGATCAAAGTGAACCAATAGAAAAAGAAGAAAACGGCATCACGATTATCTTTGATCCTGCTGAAAAAATAAAAGCAAGTGAGCTTGAATCAAAGCAAACGGCCATCGCTTTGTTAAAGGAAAAAGCAGTGATTGCCATTGATGGACAAATGACAGATATTCCATACCAGCTCCTTGGTGGAACGCTGACAAAAGATGAACTCGCCCGCGTCACAAATCAGAACCAAGCGATTATCATCCCTGTCATCTGTGTACTGCTATATCTATCAACTGCGGCTCTCATGTTTATCAGCGCAACATTCCTTGCGATGCTTGGTACATTTATTAAACGAATGCAGCAAAAAGAGCTGTCCTTCCAAATGCTTTGGAAGCTCTCCGCTTATTCACTCACATTAACAACGGTCTTTTTCGCCATTATGAGTGCATTAAACACGCCTGTTGCAAACTCATTTTTATTAAATTGGGTCATTAACTTTATCTTTTTATATCTTGTTGTGAAAGAAATTCCTGCCAAAAAAAGCAAATGATCCATCCAACAAGGATTTGTCTACACAATGAAAGCTCCCCCGGCTCGGAGGAGCTTTTTATGTCTATTCATGCTAGGACTCATCTGGATGGATGATCGCAAACAAATAGTGATCCTCCCACACACCATTAATCTTTACTTTTTTACGATTTAGTCCCTCATTTTCAAAACCTGTCTTTTCAAGTACACGAATGGAACCCTTATTACTTGGCTTTACTCCAGCCTCAATGCGATGGAGATTCAACTCAAAAAAGGCATAGTCAATGATTAAACGAATGGCTTCTGTCATATATCCATTTCCGCCCTGCCTTTGATCGAGTACATACCCGAGCCAAGCTCCTTCTATCGGACCTCTTTCGACAGAGCTTAATGAGATCGTCCCAATTAAAGCACCTGTTTCATTTAAGAAAATACCATGCATGTAAGATTCATCTTGTGCAATTCTTTGCCTACTCCGCTGAATTCGTTCAATTTGACGAGGTAACGTGAAGAAATCATCTTTGACCAAAGGTGTAAATTCCTGAAAATATGAGCGATTCTCAAGCTCTAATGTTAACAGTGATTCTGCATCATTTTCTGTTAGTGTTCTCACATATATATGCTGACTAACTTTCTTCATTAAATCTCCCCCTTTTTTATTTTATCATAAATCGTCATATGAGCTTGCTCTCCTATTTACACCACCGATCCAAGCAGTTTTATTACAAGTCATACTAGAACGGACTAGAGCCATCCTTTCCAGCTTTTCTCCTCTTTTTGGTTCTATCATTTCAAGACATGCATAGACTGAAGTAAACTCTTAAAAGCGGTGAGTAAAATGCGGCGAATTCTTTTTTTACTAATCAGTTTGTTTGTCCTCTTTATTATCTTTTTTGATTTGAAAAATGGAACCATCCCTGTTGAGGAAAACCCAGCTGTCCCAGCAAGTGCGCTTCAAACAGCTGAGAAAAAGACTTATAAGAATGTCACTGTTAAACAAGGTGAAACGGTCCTCTCCATCGTACATACAAGCAAGCCACTTGATGATGTCATTAAAGATTTCGAGGAGCTGAATCAAGGTGTCAAGGCGAACGAAATCAGGGCAGGCAGCACATATAAGTTTCCTGTCTATAAGAGATAAAACGTTAATTCCTTGTCATTCATACAAAGAGACTGTTACAATATGAACTGTAAAACAAGACGTACACGGCAAATGATTGCTTGTACACTAAGGAGCGATTGACAAGTGAGTGAAGTCACACATCGTACTAAAACGCGTCCCGTCAAAGTGGGACCTTTAACTATAGGTGGAAATAATGAGGTTGTCATTCAAAGTATGGCAACAACCAAAACACATGATGTCGAAGCGACAGTCGCTGAAATTAAACGTTTAGAAGAGGCAGGCTGTCAAATCGTGCGTGTCGCATGTCCAGATGAGCGTGCAGCAAATGCAATTGCGGACATAAAAAAACAAATTAACATCCCGCTTGTTGTGGATATTCATTTTGACTACAAGCTTGCACTGAAAGCGATTGAAGCAGGCGC
This sequence comes from Bacillus sp. PAMC28571, assembly GCF_014250435.1. Taxonomy (NCBI): domain Bacteria; kingdom Bacillati; phylum Bacillota; class Bacilli; order Caryophanales; family Bacillaceae; genus Bacillus; species Bacillus sp. PAMC28571. The sequence goes on from NZ_CP060191.1 coordinate 2,039,561, forward strand.
AGACAAAATCCGAATCAATCCAGGAAACATCGGAAGAAGAGAAAAAGTCGAAGCTGTTGTCAAAGCAGCAAAAGAAAAAGGCATTCCCATTCGTATTGGCGTAAACGCTGGTTCATTAGAGAAAAAAATTCTTGATAAATACGGCTATCCAACAGCAGATGGTATGGTCGAAAGTGCACTGCATCACATTAAAATTCTAGAAGACCTAGACTTTCATGACATCATCGTCAGTATGAAAGCATCTGATGTAAACCTTGCAATTGAAGCATACGAAAAAGCGGCTAAAGCCTTTGATTATCCTCTTCACCTTGGGATTACAGAATCAGGTACGTTATTTGCAGGTACAGTCAAAAGTGCAGCTGGACTAGGCGCTATTTTGAATATGGGGATTGGGAACACACTCCGTATCTCATTAAGCGCTGACCCAGTTGAGGAAGTAAAAGTAGCACGTGAATTGTTGAAATCATTTGGTCTTGCATCAAATGCAGCAACACTGATCTCCTGCCCAACTTGTGGACGAATTGAAATTGACCTCATCAGCATTGCAAATGAAGTCGAAGAATATATTTCTAAAATCAAAGCACCGATTAAAGTAGCAGTTCTCGGCTGCGCTGTTAACGGTCCAGGTGAAGCACGTGAAGCGGATATCGGAATCGCAGGTGCTAGAGGCGAAGGCTTATTGTTCCGTAAAGGTGAAATTGTTCGTAAAGTACCGGAAGAAACAATGGTCGAAGAACTGAAAAAAGAAATCGATAAAATCGCTGAAGAACATTATGCGAAAATGGAAGCTGAAAAAGAAAAACAAGCGAATGCCTAACAAAAAACGCCTGACGTCATAGTCAGGCGTTTTTCTGTTCTTATTAAAAGAACGGGGTGATAAATATGCCTAGGATGACGGAAACAATTCCGATCCCAATTGACCACGCGCCAAGCGCATGTGCTCCTTTTCTTCTTGCAATATAACCAACGACGATTGCCGCTACCCCTAATAGCACCGGCAAGACAAATAATGAGATAATCGCAATCGCGAGTGCTGTATAGCCTATCCCTTTACTGCCTGAATCGTCACCTGCTTGGTCACGTCCTCGTCTATCATCTCGATCTCTTGAAGCTTGATATGGCTCTGCAATTTCAGCAGCTGTTTCCTCTAAATAGCCATCATCATTACTAAAATGTGTGTCGATTTCACGATCATTTCTTCTGAAATCCTCGTCTCTTTCCATGATCAATTCCCCCTTTTGGTTAATAGAAAGGAGCTTTTTTAGTATGAGCAAAAATGTCTGTTTCATGATTGCTAAAACTTGCTGGAATTGTGAATTGATTATGTTACACTTTAAGAGTATAAAAATGAGGAGTGTGGGCATGTTACGTTTAGGAATTGATATTGATGGTACAGTGACGGCACAGGACACCTTTGTCCCCTACTTAAATGAGTCGTTCCAATGTGCCATGACACTAGATGATATGACAGAGTATGATTTGACGAAGCTTTTAAAGATTTCTCAAGAAGAATTTTGGGGCTGGATGGATCAGCACGAGCCTCTTATTTATAAACAGGCAAAGCCTGCTGAGGATGCAAAAGAGATCCTCGACGAAATGAAGCAGCAGCACAGACTGATTTATATTACCGCAAGAAGGCAGCAGCATTCGGATATCACCTACAAGTGGTTTCAAGAACATGACGTGCACTATGATGCTATTGAGCTGGTTGGCGGTCATCATAAGCTGGAAGCCGTTCAAAAGCACAAGATTGATGTATTTTTTGAAGACCATCATGGCAATGCCACAATGATTGCAAAAGAAGCTGACATTCCGGTTATTCTTTTTAACTCCCCTTATAATCAAATGCCAATTGACGACAGAATTATTCGCGTGAACAACTGGCAGGAAGCGTCTCAATGGATCAAACAATACGAACAGCGTCTGCAAACTGCTTATTAATGTAACTGAGCGAGCACCGAAGCGGATTAAACGCAAGTCTACACGCTGAAGCCGATACATTTAATGTATCGGCTTTTTTGATGGAGCAAGCTGCCCTTCTTTCATGAGGAAATGGTACAGTGCCCCCTTCATGCCTGCCTGATTCAAGTAGTAGCAAGTTTCCAGCTTCACCTGAATGTTCTTCCACGCATGCAGTGTATGTAAATGTTTTTCAATGTTTTGTAATAAATCTGGTCTTGCACTTACGCCTCCGCCAATGAGGATTTTCTCTGGGTTAAGAACAGTCGCTACATTGTAAACGCCAATGGCTATTCGCTTGTACCATTGATCCAACTGCTTCTCAATGGCCGGATCATGCTTCGCCATTTCAAAAATTTCTTGACCGTCTATTTGAGTACTTTGCGGAATTCCTTGCTTTTCTTTATAGCTCCGAATTAATCCAGCCGTTGAAGCGCTGCTGTTAAGAGTTGTAAACTGGCCATTTTCCGTCTCTGTCAGCATCATGCCAAATTCACCACCGCGGAAGGATGCACCGCGCACAAGCTGACCATTAGCAAAAATACCCCCGCCGACACCCGTGCCAATTGTCATACAAATAAAGCTATCACAATCTTTCGCATGACCGCTGTATTTTTCTGCGAGAGCAGCACAGTTCGCATCATTTTCCACTTCTACACGAAGAGACGTTTTCTCTTCTAAAAGTGTTTTTACATTTTGACCATTTAAGGCGATGATGGCGCCTGCAAATTCTGTATAACCTGATTCACTGTCCACAAAACCTGGAAGACTGATGGCGATACCGCTGACATCCTGCATCCTTTGATATTGCCTGACCACATCCGCCATGGCTTCTAAAAACGGTGCAAGCTGCCGGCAGTTCGTTTCATAGTCATCACTTGTGACAAGCTCCCCATCCTGATCCATTAATCCATGTTTTGTTCTCGTCCCGCCTACATCAAACACGACGTAATAGGCCACTTTTACCCCTCCCTTTACTTTAAAAAGTAGTACCTTGATCTCATTTTAATGAAACAGCCTCCCTTTGTAAAACGTTTTCAAAAGACAAAACAAAAAAGCCAGCTCCATGGCTGGCTTTTTCATGAGTGAACTTCCTTCGGTTCGCAGGAAGGACACGTTCCGTATATTTCGAATTTATGTCCGCTAATATGATAATCCTCTAAATCGGCGTCGAGCTTGTCCATAGGGCAGGCATCGATCTCTTTTGTTTTCCCGCATGTAAGACAAATAAAGTGATGGTGATGATGGGAAAATGAACATTTAAAACGGAATAGTTTCTCCCCTGACAATTCCGTTGTTTCTAATATTCCAAGGTCTTCATATAGTGACAAGTTTCGATAAATCGTATCAAAGCTGAGACCCGGGTAGTCTTCACTAAGTGCCGTCAGCACATTTTTAGCGGTCAAGTATTTATCAGAATCAGAAAACAATTGAAGCATGTCTTCACGTTTGCTTGTATATTTGTAGCCTTTTTCCTTTAATAAATCAAGCGCTTCTTGTACGTTCATGTTGATTCCCCCTTCTGAATTTCCCAATACTAATACACCCGATTAAAATCAAGATCGACAGCATCACAATGGTTCCGCCTGGCGCTAAATCAAGATAATAGCTTAAAATCAATCCGGCCAATACAGACAATTCACCAAACAAGATCGAAAGGAAAATCGCCTGTTTGAATCCTTTGGCAATGCGGATACTTGCCGCAACAGGAAGCGTCATGAGCGCCGACACAAGCAGTGTACCGACGATACGCATCGATGCCGCAATGACAAGTGCAACAACTAAGATAAAAATAAAATGAATCCATTTTGCTGAAATACCAGAAGCCTTTGCATGCTCTTCATCAAAAGAAAGCAGAAACAATTCTTTATATAAAAGCACAACAACTAACACAACAACGAGTGAGATCCCTACAATAATCCAAAGATCAAGTCTTGAAACCGCACTGACACTTCCGAATAAATAACTAAACAAATCTGTATTAAAGCCATTCGCTAGTGAAATGAAGATGACGGAAATCCCAATACCACCTGATAAAATGATGGGAATGGCAAGCTCCTGATAATGCTTATACACGGAGCGCAGGCGTTCAATAAACAATGAACCTGCAACAGAAAAAGCCATCCCTAAGTAGAGCGGGCTTACCCCTGTCAAAAGGCCAAACTTTTTATCAAGAAATAAACTTGCGGCAATACCGGCAAGTGATACGTGACTGAGGGCATCTGCAATAAGCGAAAGCCTTCTTACGACAATAAATACACCAAGTAAGGGCGCAATAAAACCAATCAGTAACCCTGCGATAAACGCATTTTGTAAAAATTCATAATGAAAAAATGGAAATAGCATTATTCATGTCCCCCATGATGGTGATGATCGTGATGAATCACTTGAATGTCATGCCCGTAAAATTGGGATAGCGCCTGATCATCCATTGAATCAAACGCTTCTGCATCCCCGTGAAAATGCAGTGTCTGATTTAAACAAGCCACATGGGTGACTTTATCAGAAACGGTGCCAACGTCGTGTGTGACGAGAATTAAAGACATTCCTTTTTCTTTGTTCAATGTTTCGAGCAGCTGATAAAAGCCTTCTACTGTCCGCTGGTCTACTCCAACCGTGGGCTCATCCAAAATGAGCAGCTTCGGCTGACTGACAAGCGCACGGGCAATAAATGCACGCTGCTGCTGCCCGCCAGAAAGCTCACCGATGTTTTGATGCTTTAAGTCCTGTATGCCAACTGAGCGAATGGCATCTTCCACTTGCCATTTATCCTGTTTGCTCATTCGTTTAAACAAACCAATTTTTGCGGTCAGTCCGCTTGCGACGACCTCATATACAGAAGCAGGGAAACCTGTATTAAAGCTATTCGCCTTTTGAGAAACAAATCCAATTTGATCCCAGTCTCTAAATTTTGAGACAGGCGTGCCAAATAGCTTTAATTCACCCTGCTGCGGTTTAATGAGCCCAAGCAGGCATTTTAATAAGGTTGTTTTACCAGAACCATTCGGTCCAACAAGTGCTAGAAAGTTTCCTTCCTCTACTGTTAAATGAATGTGATCAATGACATTTCGCTGTCCATACGAGTACGAAATGTCCTTCATTTCAATAATTGGCTTTGCCATGAATCTTTCCACCTTTAATCAATATAAAAAGAATGATTACGATTTATACAACAAAAAGAAAATGGCTTTTGCCATTTTCTCTGTCCATACATACATTTCATTATATAAAAGAAAGATAAAAAAGTAAAATAAAAGCTAATGAATGGCTGTTTTGAACTTACCGCCTTTTGTTTCATGCGTATCCATAATCGTGATAAATGCTTGGTCATCAATTTCAAATACAATGGATTTCAGCTTTGTAATTTCAAGCCTTGTGACAACGGCGTAGATGACATCTTTTTCTTCATCTGTATAGCCGCCTTTTCCTCTCAGCTTTGTCGTTCCCCTGCCGAGTCGATGCAGAATCGCATCTGAAATTTCATCATAATAGTCTGAGACGATAATGACAGCTTTTGTTTCATCAAGCCCTTGAATGACAGCATCAATTGTTTTCATTGCCAAATAATATGTCATGACAGAATACATAGCCTGCTCTGGTCCAAAAACAAAGCCCGCCCAAATAAAAATGAACACATTGACGATCATGACAAACTCACCGACGGAAAAAGGAATTTTTTTCGTCAGAAGAATTCCCAAGATCTCTGTTCCATCCATTGAACCTCCATTACGGATGACAAGTCCAACACCAAATCCAAGTAATAGTCCGCCAAATACAGTGGCTAAGATCGGCTGTGTTGTAAATGCCTCCACATGATGAAGTGAAGATTCAATCACGGCTAAGCTGACAATCCCAATCACAGTGGAAATCAGAAAGGTTTTCCCAATATGCTTGTATCCTGATATCATAAATGGAATATTTAAAATGACAACAATCGTCGCAAAATTAATAAACGGGTTATCTGTAAAGAGATAATCCAAAATAAGCGAAATGCCGATGATGCCCCCATCAATAATATTGTTTGGCACTAAAAATAATTCAATGCTGACTGCTGCACATGCAGCTCCTACTAGAATCAGAAAAATTCTCAAAATAAAATGAGGCACTGATTCCTTTTTATGCTGTTTACTATTTGCCATACGTTCTCCCTTCTACACATGTTAAATTTTCAATGAACATTTTATCCGCTTTACTATTTTATCATTTCACAGAATAAAATAAAATTTTTTGCACATTTTCCGTTTTCGCCCATACATTGTTACAGAGGGGAGGAATGGAATTGATTTTAATTCAAAAAATTGTCCTGCAGCGGCTCAATCAGATCACAGCAAATGATCTGTTAAGGTATGCGAAACAGTATGGCGTCAGTTTAACGTCTCATCAAGCTGCTGAGGTGGCCAAACTCATGAACGGGAAAAACATCAATATTTTTAATGACTCAGAGCGTAACCGGCTTCTTAAGCAAGTGGAAGCGATTACTTCTAAACAGACAGCACAGACTGTGAATGATTTGTTTAACCAGTTTACAAGTTAAGCAAAAAAGGGCCGCATTTAGCGGCACCTCAACATGTTGCATCCTTTTTTACTGAACCGTAATTTTATCTAGTAAGCCTTCATCAAATTGCTTTTCTTTCAGCATGGCAATTTCGAATTTGTAAGGTGGTTTTTTGTTCTTTTTATCTTCACCTACATAAGGCGTTTCTAGAATTTTCGGCACATCTTGAAGCTGCGGATGATGCACAATATAGCTCAGTGCATCGAAACCAATTTCACCAAAACCGATATTTTCATGTCGGTCTTTTCTTGCGCCTTGCACGTTTTTACTGTCATTAATGTGAAGAACTTTGATTCGGTCAATACCAACAATTCGATCAAATTCTTCTAACACACCATCAAAGTCACTCACAATCGGATAACCAGCATCGTGCGTGTGACACGTATCAAAGCAGACAGAAAGAGCTTCGTTATGTGTCACTCCGTCGATAATTTGGGCAAGCTCTTCAAAGCTTCTTCCGCACTCTGATCCTTTTCCCGCCATTGTTTCAAGTGCAATTTGAACCTCTTGACCTTTCACAATGACTTCGTTTAAACCTTCAATGATTTTTTGAATCCCTGCCTCTGCTCCTGCTCCGACATGCGCACCCGGGTGGAGAACAATTTGTCTTGCTCCCAGCGCTTCCGTACGCTCAATCTCAGAGCGAAGGAAGTCTACACCAAGCTCAAATGTCGCTGGATTCACTGTATTTCCAATATTGATAATATACGGAGCATGCACGACGATATCCGTCATGCCATGCTCTTTCATATGCGCTTGTCCAGCTTCAATATTGAGGTCTTCAATTTTTTTACGGCGCGTATTTTGCGGTGCACCTGTATAAATCATAAACGTATTCGAACCATAAGAGGCAGCTTCCTCACTCGCTGCAAGAAGCATATGTTTTCCGCTCATGGATACATGTGAACCAATCTTTAACAATGTTTCCCCCTACTTTCCATTACGCTTTGACTTTCTACGTTCCTGTCTTTTGATTTTATCCATCTCACGTGTCATTTTCTTTTTATATCCAGGTTTGACGGCTTTCGGTTTTCTCACAAGACGTTTTGCTTTTTCTTCAATTTCATTTGGGGCTTTTTTACGTCTTTGACGCTTCAGACGGTCATCTGCATCTCGCCATTCGCCATGAACAATGGTTTTGTTTTCAAACACAACGCCCATTTTCTCAATTTGAATGAGTGCATCCTCATCAGCCAGCTCATAAATGGTCATGGCAATTCCAGAAGAACCCGCACGAGCTGTTCTTCCAACGCGGTGCACATAAAAATCAAGATCAGATGGAAGTTCATAGTTAATCACGTGGCTGACGCCTTTAATGTCAATCCCGCGAGCTGCAAGATCAGATGCCACAATATAAGTGAACTCCAAATCTTCAATTTGTTTCATGACTTTTTTACGTTCGCGCGGCGTCAATCCGCCATGGAGCACACCGATTTTCATTCCTTTTTCTTGTAGGAACGATGCGATTTCATCAACAGTTGTTTTTGTATTGGCAAAAATGATCCCTAAATATGGCTGTACATTCGTCACCATTTCATGGAGCAATTTTAATTTATCACGCTGTTTAGACGGAACTAAAATATGCTGAATGTTTTCAGCTGTAATCCGTCTTGGTTCAACATGTGCATACTTAGGATTGTCCATATATTTTTTCAGGAAAGGCTTTAGTTTTTCTGGGATGGTTGCAGAGAACACAAGCATTTGCAGCTGTTCTGGCATTTGTGCACCGATACGGTCCACATCTTCTAAAAATCCCATATCCAACATTAAATCAGCCTCATCAATAACAAGAGAGGTCGCTTTGTAAACATTCAGCGCCTGCTCATGAATGAGGTCAGCAATACGTCCAGGTGTACCGACCACCAAATGCGGCTGGTTTTTTAGCTTTTGAATTGATTTCTGCTTGTCCGTTCCGCCAATGTAAAGCTTTGCTTTGATCTCTTCTTCTGGAGAAGCATTCTTTAAAATCGTTTGAGCTTCTTTGAAAATTTGATTGGCTAATTCTCTTGTAGGTGCAGTAATCACCACTTGTACCTGTTCTTTGCTTGGATCAATTGAATGAATCAGCGGCAGTAAGTAGGCATGAGTTTTTCCTGTTCCGGTTTGTGACTGGCCAATCACGCTTTCTCCTTTTAAAACAGCAGGGATAATTCTTTTTTGAATATCAGTGGGCTCATAAAAGCCTAGTTCATGAATAGCATCTATAATAAAAGGCTTTAATTCATATGTCGTAAATTTTGTTTCTTTCATGTTTTCACTCCTTAAGGCAATGCCTTTTTGCTCATCTCCTCATTATAGCTGATTTTCAGTAAAAAAACCATGTCCGCTTTTCCTACAGGAAACCAATTGGTGCTTCCTTGCATAACCTATGAAGAGAAAGAGAATGCAGTAAGGGAGGTACAAGTATGTTAGGGCAAAGGCCTATGGGCGATTTTCAGCCGCGCCGTCCCTCACGCCGGCACCTTGGAAATGGCGGACAGCCCGGAATATTTCAAAGAGGGCAGCAGCCTCCTATCCAACAGCCTTTTCAAGGGCAAGGCAATCCATTTCAGCAAATGATGCCTCGCTCCCCATCTGTACAGGGAGGCGGTTTACCCGGGATGGGCGGAATTCCAGGAGGTGAGAGCCGTGCACTAGGCGGCGGAGCAGGAATTAAAGGCATGCTCTCTAAATTTCTTCCTGGCGCAGGAGGAGCTGGAGTCTCTGGAGGTGGTGCGGGATTACAAGGAATCCAGAGCTTCACAAATCCTGCGACCCTCTCAAGCATGTTAGGAAATGTTCAAAAAGTGCTCGGGATGGCGCAGCAATTTACGCCAATGATTCAGCAATACGGTCCTTTAGTGAGAAATTTGCCGGCGATGATTAAACTGTACAGCCAGCTTGGCAGTGCGGATGATGATGAAGAAAGTGCAAATGATGCTGATGCAGAATCAACGGAGACCAGCGCGGAAACAGAAGTGCACGAGGAAGAAGCACAAACTGACGAAATAGAAAAAAATAAAGAACCAGAAGACATCCTCGTCAAAAAAACAGCACCTCACACATCACCTGCTCCTGAAGCAAAACCGAAAAAAAGATCTGGCAGCTCTGTTCCAAAACTATATGTCTAGTGATCTTTTAACGGCGAAGTGTTCACTGCGTATAACAATCTTTGATATATACGCTTACTTTGGCTATAATGGAAGCAAGAGAATGATAAAAAGCCGTTTTTTACGGCTTTTTATATTGTTCTTCTCTAGCAGCACTTCCCTACAGGAGGACGAATAAATGAATGTAATTAAAATATCGCCGCGTGGCTATTGCTATGGCGTTGTAGATGCAATGGTCATTGCTAAAAATGCCGCACTTGATAAGAACTTGCCACGCCCAATTTATATATTAGGTATGATTGTGCACAACAAACATGTCACTGATGCCTTCGAAGAAGATGGTATTTACACACTGGACGGACCAAACCGCTTAGACATTTTAAAGCAGGTTGAAAGTGGAACAGTCATTTTCACAGCTCACGGCGTTTCTCCTGAGGTTCGTCAAATCGCAGAAGAAAAAGGCCTTGTTGCCATTGATGCGACCTGTCCCGATGTAACGAAAACACACGAACTCATTTCAGAGAAAACAGCCGATGGCTATGACATTATTTATATTGGGAAAAAGGGTCATCCTGAGCCAGAAGGAGCTGTCGGAGTAGCCCCTGACAAGGTACATCTTGTCGAAACAGAAGCTGACATTGAGGCACTCGATTTAACATCAGAAAAACTGCTCATCACGAACCAAACGACGATGTCTCAATGGGATGTCCACGACCTGATGGAGCTGATTAAAGAGAAATACCCTCACGTCGAGTATCATCAAGAAATTTGCCTTGCGACACAGGTGCGTCAGGAAGCTGTATCGCAGCAAGCTGGCCAAGCCGATTTAACCATTGTTGTCGGCGATCCAAAAAGTAATAACTCTAACCGTCTCGCACAAGTGTCAATGGAGATTGCCGGAACGCAGGCTTACCGTATTGGCGACTTAAGTGAACTCAAGCTAGAATGGCTGCAGGGCGTCAAAACCGTTGCCGTTACTGCTGGTGCTTCAACACCAACACCTATTACAAAGGAAGTCATTCGTTTCTTAGAAAACTATGAACCAGATGATGAAACAACTTGGAAGATTGAACGAACCGTTCCTCTTTCTAAAATTTTACCTCGCGTCAAAACAAAGAAATAAGAAAACGTCAGAGCATATCCGCTCTGACGTTTTTTGTTTACATAAATTGAAATGGGTTTGTGTTTGATTCAGAAACAAAGAGCTGTACGTCATATTTTTTATCCGCACATAGCGATTGAAGCTTCGCCTTTACGCCCTCTTTCATAATCTTTTCAGCATAATGTCCTGGGTCCACAACGTTCAGCCCTAGCATCATGGCATCGTGCGCCACATGGAAATAAAGGTCTCCTGTCACATACACATCTGCACCCATTCTTTTCGCTTGATGGATATATTTATTTCCGTCTCCGCCAAGCACCGCCACTTTTTTCACAACAGCGTTTTGGTCTCCTACAAAACGAGCACCATTCACATCTAGCTTCGTTTTCACAAATTGTGTGAAATCTCTCAGTGTCATTGGCTCATTTAGCTCTCCAATACGGCCAAGACCTTTTTGAATAGGAGGAAGATCTGTCGTGTGTACACTATAGGCGACTTCTTCATAAGGATGTGCTTTGATCATTTCGCGAATCACTTGTTTTTCTATACTTGCTGGGAAAATGGTTTCAATCCGCACTTCTTTCACAAATTCTAATTGACCCGACTCACCAATAAACGGCTCAGCTTCTTCTGATGGCAGAAAGCTGCCTGTCCCTTCATTTGAAAACGCACAATGGCTGTAGTTGCCGATATGGCCGGCGCCCGCATTTCCTAAAGCTGTCCGGACGGCCTCTTCAAATTCCTCTGGGACATACAGAGCAAGCTGTTTGATTGGATCTTCGTATGTCGGCACTAACACACTTGTTTCTTCAAGCTCTAAGGCCTCAGCAAGCAGGTCATTGACTCCGCCATCAGCTACGTCTAAATTCGTATGTGCCACATATACCGCTATATCATGTTTGATGCATTTTTCAATGATCCGTCCAGCCGGCTGATCCGTCGCTACATGTTTTAATGGTCGAAAAATCGGCGGATGGTGAGCAATAATAAGATCCACTTTTCGCTCGATCGCCTCATCTACTACATTCTCTAATACATCCAAGGTGATCATCACATTGGTTACTTTTTTATTTAAAGTCCCAATCTGAAGACCAATTTTATCCCCTTCCATGGCGTATACCTTTGGTGAAAATTGTTCAAACAATTGGATGATTTCATGCCCGTTTACTGTTTTAGCCAACAGTCAAAACCTCCTTTAGCATCTTTATTTTCGCATTCAGCTCTTCAAGGCGTTCTTTATTTTCTTCTGTCCGCGCTGCCTGCTGAATTTGACTTTCTATCTTCTCCATATGCTGAAGCTCTTGCATCCACTTGCGCTGGAAAACGTCATTTTGCTCTTTCGCAAGAAACGGACCAACCAGCATGCCTGCTTCAAGTGACATTCCTTTATAGGCTTTATCTTTATCGCCTTTTTCAGCGATGATGATTTCGTATATTTTGCCGTCCTCTTCTAAAATGACTTCATCTATCAATTCATACCCCTCTTGATAAAGCCATAAACGAATATGGTGGGCATGGATATTCGGCTGAAGAATGAGCCGCTCATGGCCGGCGAGCTTATGTCTTCCTTCATTTAGAATGCTTGCGATGAGTGCCCCACCCATACCTGCAATCGTCACTGCATTCACTTCGCCTTTTTCAATGACTTCAAGGCCATTTCCTTTTCTGACCGATATCTGTTCATCTAATTCAAGTCTATGTACTTGCTGCTGCGCCGATTGAAGCGGTCCATCAGTAATTTCACCAGCAATGGCTTTCACTGCTTTTTGATGCAAAATCGCATAGCATGGCAAATAGGCATGGTCTGAGCCGATATCAGCGAAGACTGCCTCATCTGGTAAAAAGTCCGCGACTTTTTTTAATCGTTTCGATAAATTCATTTCATTCATACGTATCACTACTTTTCTTTAATGTTCATACTTGTCTATCTTATATAAATTATGGACTTTTTAAAAGTCGTTTTCAAATGAAAAAAGCTCTTCTTTTGAAAAAGAGCTTTTTGTATAAGATTATTTAATTTTAGACACCCATTCCGCCATTTCATCGAGCTTTTCATTTGGAATCAACCCGCCTGGCATCCCGTTGCCGCCTTCTTGAATTTTCTTCTTGATGTCAGCTACTTCAAGCTTGTCTCCAACACCTTTTAATGCAGGACCTGCGCCGCCTTCATAGTTTTCCCCGTGACAGCTTATGCAGTTCTGCTTATACAATTCTTCCGGCGTTGCATTTGCTGTCTCTTCTTGCTTTTGCTCTTTGCCCCCAGAGGCAATTTTTTCTTCATCTTTCAGCCCCTTCATTGATAAGAAAAAAGTGAGTCCAATACCTAAAATGGCAATCAATAAAAATGGTATAAGTGGATTCCGTTTCATTTCTTTCATCCTCCCCTTTGTGAAAACCCCTTTGAGACTATGCAAACAATTCTAATTCTACTTTAATTTTACAAAAAGTAAACGAATTATGATACAAAACTTTGGTCAAGTTCACAGATTAGACAAAAATGATTCTAGATGAGAAATGAAGTCTTCAGCATATTTAGATGTATTTTTTATACATCTTTTTTCTAAGAACGTTGCAAATTCATTTGTTATTCAGTAAAATATAATCAGATTGAAAAAAGCGTTTTCATTTTTGATAAGAAAGAACGGATCTCTTTCAAGATCCGTCCGGTTTCTACTCTAAGAAGTCTTTTAATCGTTTACTTCTGCTTGGGTGTCTTAATTTACGAAGAGCTTTCGCTTCAATTTGTCTGATACGCTCTCTTGTTACGCCGAACACCTTTCCAACCTCTTCTAACGTGCGAGTTCTTCCGTCGTCTAGTCCGAAACGTAGTCTTAGCACATTTTCTTCACGGTCCGTCAGCGTGTCTAATACATCTTCAAGCTGCTCTTTTAAGAGTTCGTACGCAGCGTGGTCAGATGGAGATGTCGCCTCTTGGTCTTCGATAAAATCACCAAGATGCGAGTCATCTTCTTCACCAATAGGTGTTTCTAAAGATACAGGCTCTTGCGCAATTTTAAGAATCTCTCTTACCTTTTCTGGAGTTAAATCCATGTCTTCAGCAATTTCCTCAGGCGTTGGTTCTCTGCCTAGGTCTTGCAGAAGCTGTCTTTGAACACGGATCAATTTATTAATCGTTTCCACCATATGAACCGGGATCCGGATTGTTCTCGCCTGATCGGCAATCGCACGTGTGATCGCCTGTCTAATCCACCAAGTCGCATATGTTGAGAATTTATATCCTTTGCGGTAATCAAACTTCTCAACCGCCTTCATCAGACCCATGTTTCCTTCTTGAATCAAGTCAAGGAACAGCATACCACGACCGACATAGCGTTTCGCAATGCTGACAACGAGACGAAGGTTCGCTTCCGCTAATCTTCTTTTTGATTCCTCATCGCCCTCTTCGATCTTTTGAGCATACGTAATTTCTTCTTTAGCAGATAACAAATTGACGCGTCCGATTTCTTTTAAGTACATACGAACAGGATCATTGATTTTGACACCTGGTGGTACGCTTAAATCATTCAGGTCAAATTCTTCTTCTGCTTTAGCCAGCTGCTGAACATTTGGGTCTTCTGTCTCTTCGTTTTCACTAATGAGCTCTACACCTTGTTCGCCTAAGTATTCATAGTATTCATCCATTTGGTCTGATTCAATTTCAAAGCTAGACATACGCTCTGCAATTTCTTCGTATGTTAAAACGCCCCGTTTTTTACCCGTTTCAGTGAGCTTATCTCTCACCTGTTCAAAGGTTAATTCAGTTTCGGTTTCGTGGGCTTGTTTATCAGCCATTATGGATCCCTCCTTCCAAAGCTTGCAACGAATTCTAAAGTAACTTGCGATTTACTTCCGTCCTGCTTTTCTCTCTCTATCAAACAGCTGACGAAGCAAATAGGAAATAAAATAAATAATGATGAAGGCAAGATGCTTGCGGTCTTATGCTCCTCCCGTAAAGGATTCATTGCCAGCCGTAAGTCCTGTCATTAATAATAGACGTATTACTTCAGCGAACGGTTCAACTGAATAATTTCTTTTGCAAGTGTTGCCGCTTTGAAGAAATCTTTTTGCCTCTCCGCTTCTGCACGTTCTAGTTCTTTTTCCTTTATCATTGACAAATTCCGATGATTCAACACTTTTTTTACATAATCACTTAATTCAGCTTCACTGAGTTCGTCTCCGACTTGAATCATCAATATATCCGTCAACAGCTGATTCATGACATCATCTTCTATCCGGTTCATCAGGTGCTGCGGCGTTGGTTCTTTGCCTTCTTCATACAAGGCATAAATGTACGTTGCCAGCGCCCTGTGCGAATCTATATTAAATTCAATCCCGATTCTGTCAAGTACTTTGCGGATCACGTCATCGCTTTTTAACATATGAGCAAGCAGCATTCGCTCTGCATTTTCATATGCCGGCCGCAGACGCTTTCTTCTCACTTGTGTTGACAGATGTGCACGACGTTTTTCAAGCCCGTTTTCTTCCTGCGTGCTTTTGGTTTCTTGCCGCTGCTGTTTTTCAAACAGCTCCAGTTGTTCTTTTAATGAATCAAGTGAGATCGAAAACTCCCCAGCAAGCTGTTTCATGTAAATCTCTTGCTCCAAAGAGCCGTTTAACCGGCTGATTTCTCGGAGAACCTGCTTCATATAAGTAAGACGGTCTCCTTCGTCTGATAAGTTTTTTCCTCTTCGGAAAAAATTCATCTTAAACGTCATTAATGTCACACTTGCATCTATGATGTCATTCCTAAATTTCTCGCCGCCATATTTACGAATGTAATCATCTGGATCAAGTCCATCTGGTATCATAGCAACGCGAACTTTACATCCTCTTTTTCCAAGCAAATCTGATGCTTTCATGGTCGCTTCGTATCCGGCCGTATCAGAGTCATAGCAAAGGATGATCTCTTCTACGTTCCGCCTGAGAAGCTTTACGTGCTCTTCTGTAAGAGACGTACCCATTGTTGCAACACTTTCACCGACACCTGATGTAACAGCTGAGATGACGTCTGCAAATCCTTCAAAAAGAACCGCCCGTTCGCGTTTGCGAATATGCATACGTGCGTCATGAAAGTGATAAAGCAGCTTACTTTTATGAAAAAGCGGCGTTTCAGGACTATTCATATATTTAGGCTGCTGATCACCAAGCGATCTTCCGGAAAAAGCGATGACCGTTCCATGATGATCATGAATGGGAAACATGACACGATCTCTAAAGCGGTCAAAAAAGCCTGTGCCGTTTTCACGTTGAATCAAAAGACCAGCCTTCTCCATCATCACAGGATCAAATCCTCGTTTTTCTAAAAACTTGGTCACGAAATCCCAAGAATCAAGAGCATACCCGATCTCAAACTTGGCAATTGTTTCATCCGTAAAGCCTCTGGACCGTAAATAATCGAGTGCGTTTTGACCTTCCTTTGTATTTACCAGCAAATGGTGGTAAAATTTCTTAAGAAGCTCATGGGCCTCAATCATTTTATGATCTGCAGTGTCCTCTTGCTGAGAGGAACTCATCTGAGCATTCGCCACCTGATCAGGCAGATCAATATGGTACTTATCAGCCACATGTGAAACGGCTTCAATAAATGAGTAGCCTTCCATTTGTCTGAGGAACGAAAACACGTTGCCTCCTGCACCACAGCCAAAACAATGGAAGATTTGCTTATCTGCTGAAACAGAGAATGAAGGAGTATTTTCACCATGGAATGGACAAAGACCGAAGTAATTTCGACCTTGCTTTCTAAGCTGTACGTATTCTCCAATCACTTCGACAATGTCTGCGTTTTTTTGGATCTGCTCCAAAAGTTCATCTGGTATACGTTTGCTCATCCTAATAACACTCCGTCGTACATTATTCGCCTTTTAATTTAAAAATCCTTCATGATTCGACAGGATTTTTTGTAGTTGCGCCATAAATCGCTTCTTATCCTCTTCTAAAAGCTTTTTGGGACCTTTTCCGTATACACCTTTTCTTCGCTGTTTGCTGGAAACATGCCTGCGTTCCAAATCAAAATCAATTGTTTCGTTTGTGTACATTCGTCCTCTTTCAGACAGAACAATGACCTGTCTCGGAAGCAGTAAGGAGGCAAGACCAATATCTTGGGTGACGACAATATCATGTGCGGCAGCTGAGTTTGCAATGACTAAATCCGCTGCTTCCTTATGTGTATCTACAAACCGCCAATCTTCTAGTGGAGATCTTTTGGTTTGAAAATGCTCATATGAAGCAATGAACGTCACTGGTACTTGAAATTGAGATGCGACAGAAAGGATTTCGTCTTTTACAGGACAAGCATCTGCATCGACATAAATCGTCCTCTCTTTTTTACGTTCATTCAGGTGACTAATTCTCCATCCCTCCACCTTATTCCTGCTTTAGAGAAGCAAAAAGACCATACTTTTCCCCTATAAAGCAATCAACAGTAAAACTCATTTTGTCGAAAAGTTATGTTCAGAATCACTTGACTTCTGCCAATATTAGTTTATTCGTTCTTGACTTAACTTAAACCTAAAATCAATCATTTTATCACAATTTTTTATTATAATACAAATGCAGCAAATATGCCATTGTTTTTGTTTACCCGTTTCCCACCATAGGAAAAACCCAGGAGGAGCATCCTGAGTTTATTCGGAACCTCTTTTGGTCAGCATTTGATGAATGACATTTGCCGTTTCCTCAACTGCTTTATTCGATACATCAACGACTTGACAGTTAATGCGGTCAACCACTTTTTCAAAATACTCTAGTTCCTCTTTAATCCGCTCAATGTTCGCATAAATAGCGCGATCATTTAAACCAAGAGATTTTAAACGCTCTTTGCGAATATGATTTAGTTTGTCTGGACTAATTTTCAAACCGATACATTTCTTCGGATCAACTGAAAATAACTCTTCTGGCGGATCAACTTCAGGTACAATTGGAACGTTCGCTACCTTCAGCCGTTTATGTGCCAAATATTGAGATAATGGTGTCTTAGACGTGCGTGATACACCAATGAGTACAATATCAGCCTTTAGAATACCTCTAGGGTCTCTGCCGTCATCGTATTTCACAGCGAACTCGATGGCTTCTACCTTTTTAAAATAGTCCTCATCTAATTGACGTACACGACCCGGCTCATGTTTCGCTTCATTTCCATATGCCGTCTCCATTTTATCAATGAGCGGACCGATGATGTCATAATAAACGACACCGTTGGCTTCTGCTTCCTCGATTAAGAATTGGCGCATTTCTGGCACAACAAGAGTAAAGCAGACGATCCCATTATCTGCTTTCGCCAGTGAAATGACTTCTTTAATCGTACCAACATCCTCTACATACGGGATTCTTCTAATATTTGAATGGTCTGATGAGCCGCCATCAAATTGGCTAAGTGCCGCTTTGACCACGAGCTCTGCCGTTTCTCCAACTGAATCTGATACCACAAAAATTACGCGATTACTCATAACATCCCCTCGCAGTCTTCTGTCATTAGATTATTTCGTTCTCCGATAAGCTGACAAGTATTTTCGTCATGTTTGTTTTCGTAATTCTTCCGACCACTTCAAAACCTTTATCCGTATCTTTTATCACAGGAAGTGCATCTATTTGCTTTTCAATCAAGTGCTTCGCCACATCCATAATGAAATCTTCCTTGCGGCAAACGGTAATGTTCGGCATTCTTGTCATAATAATATGGACAGGGATAGATGGAAGCTCCTGTTTCCCTATACTTGCACGAAGGAGGTCTTTTCTTGATAACACGCCTGTTAAAATAGAGTGATCGTCCACAACGAATAATGTGCCCACATCCTCTAAAAACATCGTACAAATCGCATCATAAACCGAAACATTCTCATGTATCACCACTGGAATGGATTGAAAGTCTTTCACTTGAAGTTTTTTCAGCTTATCTGCGAGAAGCTGCGTGCCTGTTTTTCCTGTGAAAAAGTAGCCGACCCTTGGTCTTGCTTCTAAAAAGCCTGACATTGTTAAAATGGCTAAATCCGGTCTGAGGGTCGCCCTTGTTAAGTTCAGCCGATCGGCGATATGCTCTCCAGTGATCGGACCATTCTCTTTGACAATCTGTAAAATCTGCTCTTGCCGTTTATTTAACTCGATTGTACTCACCACCTTTAAATAGAGAGAGCGAAATCTTTATTTTATGTATATCATTTTCATAACTCATCATATTATAGCGCATCTTTGTCCGAATGAAACAAAAATCCACTCAAAAACCGTGAATTAAATGAGTAAAAAACGATTGCCCTTCGGAAAAGGCAACCGTTCTTAGGTATTTATTTTACAATTAAATTGTTCATATTCGCAAATGATTGAATGACTTTGGCTAGTTTGACCATTTGTGCCAAACGATTTCGCTTCAGTTTTTCATCATCCGCATGAACCATTGTATGATCGAAATAATGAACAATCGGTGTTTTTAACGTATCCAGCGCGTCAAGTGCTAAGCTGTATTGTCCTGCTGCTACATGTTCTTTTACAGCTTTCTCTACTTGCTGATACGCCTCAAACAGCTTTTGCTCATGTTCATTTTCAAACAGTTCAGGCTGAATCTCTACGTCTTCCCCTTTTTTACTGATTGAAATGACGCGACCCAATGCTTCAGCCGTTTCTTTGAAGCTTTCTTGTTTCACACTCTCTTCAAGAACAGCTGCTTTTTTGACGACTGCATATGGCTCAATATTTTCAACATCCAGCACTGCATCAACAACATCATGGCGGATATGCTCTGCTTGAAGAACATATTTTAAACGATGCGTTAAAAATTCAATCAGAGCAGCTTCATGTTCTGCCTTTACTTGAGCAAGTGCTAACAGCTCTTTAAATGAAATATTCCAATGACGGTCGAGCAGGATTTGAACGATACCGCTCGCTTGTCTTCTAAGTCCATAAGGGTCTTGAGAACCCGTTGGGATCACATCAATTGAGAAGAATGAACAAATAGAATCAAGCTTATCTGCTACTGCCACAATCGCACCAATCAAAGTGGATGGCGCCTCGTCACCAGCAAAGCGCGGCATATAGTGCTCGTTGATGCTTCTTGCTACTTCTTCATGTTCACCAAGAGCTCTTGCATATTTCTCACCCATGATTCCTTGTAATTCTGGGAATTCATAGACCATTTGAGTCACAAGGTCAAACTTCGAAATACTTGCTGCTCTCGCCACACGTTTTGTTGTTTCGTCATCTGCTCCGACATGCGCCGCTAGACGAGTTGCAATGTCTGTCACTCTCTTCAGCTTGTCGCCGATTGTTCCAAGTTTCTCATGGAATACCACTTTATCAAGCTTTTTAATATTGTCTTCAATCACTAGTTTTTCGTCTTCTTTATAGAAGAATGCAGCATCTGATAAACGCGCACGAAGTACTTTTTCATTCCCTCTTGCGACATTTGCCAGCGCCTCACTGTTTCCATTTCTGACTGTAATAAAGTGCGGCAATAAATCCCCTTGCTCATTTTTCACAGGGAAGTAGCGCTGATGCTCTTTCATTGTCGTCACCAATACTTCTTCCGGCAATGCAAGAAACTCTTCTTCAAAGGAACCAGACAGCACAGTTGGATATTCTACAAGGTCGTTCACTTCTTCTAAAAGTTCAGGATCAACAGGAATGACCCAGCCTTTTTCTGTAGATAGCGCATCTAGCTGTTCAGTAATGAATTGTTTTCTTTTCTCTGAGTCTGCAATCACAAATTGATCGCGCAATGTTTGTTCATAGGAAGCAGGTGTGTCAATGCTGGCTGTCGTTCCAAGGAAACGGTGTCCTCTAGTCTCACGGCCGCTTTTCACCCCAGCAATTTCAACAGGTACAATCTCTTTTCCAAATAAACAAACAATCCATTTAATCGGACGGATATAGCGTAAATCCTCGCTTCCCCATCTCATGTTCTTTGGAAAGCTTAATGAAGCGGCGATCTCACCTAACGCTGGCAGAAGGTCTTTGACCCTCTTTCCTTCTTGAAATTTTTGGACATGGACATAATCCACTCCTTTAATCTCTTTGAAATAGAGATCATCTGTTGAAGCACCTTGTCCTCTGGCAAAGCCTTCAGCTGCTTTTGTCCAATTGCCTTCAGCATCTTGGGCAATCTTTTTAGCCGGGCCTTTTGCTTCTTCTTTGATGTCTTCTTGTTTTTCTGCGACACCTTTCACAAGTACAGCAAGACGTCTAGGTGAGTTAAATAAAGCAGTCTCTTCGAATGAAATATTTTGCGTTTCAAACCATGCTTTTACTTTCTCACCCAGCTGTTTTGTGCTCTCTGGCATGAAACGAGCCGGCATCTCTTCTAAGCCGATTTCAAGTAATACATCTTGTTTATTCATGAGAAGCCGCCTCCTCTTTTAGCATAGGGAATCCCAGTTTTTCGCGTTCTTCATAATAGGTTTTGGCTACTTTTCTTGCTAACTGACGCACTCTTCCGATATAACCAGTTCGCTCAGTCACAGAAATAGCACCCTTTGCATCGAGCAGGTTAAACGTATGAGAGCATTTGAGGACATAATCGTATGCCGGGTGAACAAGCCCTTTGTCCATTTGGCAATGTGCTTCTTTCTCATAGGTTGTAAATAGCTCGAACAGCATGTCAGTATTAGATGTTTCAAATGTATAAACAGAGTGCTCGTATTCAGCCATTAAGAATAAATCTCTGACCGTAAATCCGTCTGTCCATTCAAGATCGAAGACATTTTCTTTGTCCTGGATGTAAGAAGCAAGACGTTCAATACCGTATGTGATTTCAACAGAAACGGGCTTACATTCTAAGCCGCCGACTTGTTGGAAATACGTGAACTGCGTAATTTCCATCCCATCAAGCCATACTTCCCAGCCAAGTCCTGCACAGCCAAGAGATGGATTTTCCCAGTTGTCTTCCACAAAACGAATATCATGTTTCAGCGGGTCAATGCCAAGTGCCTTCAATGATTCAAGATATAGCTCTTGAATATTGTCAGGTGATGGCTTAATGATCACTTGAAATTGGTGATGCTGATACAATCTATTTGGGTTTTCTCCATATCTGCCATCAGCCGGGCGTCTTGAAGGCTCTACATATGCTACCTTCCACGGCTCTGGGCCAATGCTTCTGAGGAACGTGTATGGACTCATCGTTCCGGCACCTTTTTCTGTGTCATACGCCTGCATTAATACGCAGCCTTCGTTTGACCAATGCTTTTGCAGCGTCAAAATCATGTCTTGAATATTCAATGATCGCACCTCCATCTTTTCTAGACCAACCGCTATGTATGGCGGGTGGGATTAGAACCTTGTAAGAGAACACAAAAACTCCCGTCTCTATGCTCGCAAGGTTCTTGCAAACATAGGGACGAGAGTTTTTTCCCGCGGTTCCACCCTATTTGCTGGTGTCGTAGCACCCAGCCGCTTTGTTTTACGTTGCTCAAGAATGCCTTTCGTTACGCCTCCATCCTTAGCTCACACCGCCCTAAGGTCGCTTTTATGGATTTTACGTAAGTACTTCTTTCTGTCAATGCAACATATTTTATCTTAGATGATCTTACAAAAAGTCATGGGAGATGTCAACTTTTGTTTTCGTCACCCATTAGCTTTTTCATGGATTCCATCTGATTCATGAATTTTTTTGATTTTAAATAGAGGCCGGAATATTCGTCATAGTAGTGATCAAGCACTTGACGAATTTCTTGTTTCGTCTGCTGTTTCACATCAACCTGACCAAGCCTTGATAAATCAAAATAATGAAACAAACGGAGCAGCCTTGCAGCTGCGGGGGATAAGGGCAGTTTATATGGATCTTTCGAAAAACAATTTTGGCAAATGAAGCCGTTATCTCTTATCGAGAAATGGAACTGCCCTTCTTTTTGACCACAGTGGACACATTGATCAAGTTCAGGCTTCATCCCCATCACTGATAACATTTTGACCTCTACGATAAATAAAATAATATCAGCATCTGTGCCTTCGTTGAGATGACGCAGAGATTGAAGCAGAAGCTCAAACAAATAAGGGTTTGGCTTTTTTTCTTCTGTCCCTTTATCCATTAATTCCGTCATATATGCGGCATATGCGGTCAGAAATAAGTCTTCCCGAATGGTCCGCATACTTTCAATCATTTCGCCTTGCTGGAGCGTTCCAAGTCCTGTTGATGATTGGATGAGAAAGGTGCCGTATAAAAACGGCTGGCTTATGGCTGACAGGCGGCTGTTTGATTTTTTAGCGCCTCTGGCCATCACGCCAATTTTTCCATGTTCTCTAGTGAGCAGCGTGACAATTTTGTTTGTTTCGCCATAATCTGTTGTTCTAAGGACGATTCCTTCACTTTTAATGAGCATTTGTCTACACTCCGAGCGCTGGAGGGGGTCAAGAATTATAAGATTGGAAAATCAAATCGTGCTATTTCTTCTTCAAGTACATCGGGTCTTTCCAGGTTCTCCTTTTCTAACTCTTTGAAAAGCAGATACGTGTCAACGCTTCCTGTTTGTGAAAATACGTTCCATGTAAAATTCAACATAAAAACCCCACCTTTCTTTATTAGAAGCAGCAACGCTACATCCAACATATTAATTTTATCTTGACCAGGCTACCTCCATTTCATGATAAACAATTTTTACTAATCGAACCGCACCATTGTCAGATTTGCTGACAAATGCAGCGATTTTTTAATATTCGTCTTCTCTAAATCCGAAGTCACGCAGGTGAGTGGATTTATTACGCCAGTCCTTCTGAACTTTGACCCAAAGCTCTAAATACACTTTTGAGCCTAGAAGTGCTTCAATGTCTCTGCGCGCTTTTTGTCCCACTTCTTTTAACAAGCTGCCTCGTTTACCAATGACGATCCCTTTTTGCGAATCTCGTTCTACGACAATGGTCGCCGCGACATGGATCTTGCCATTTTCATCTGGCTTAATCGATTCAATCGCAACCGCAATACTATGCGGAATCTCTTCTCTCGTTAAATGCAGCACTTTTTCACGAATTAATTCAGAAATAATAAACCGTTCTGGATGATCTGTTACTTGATCTGCCGGATAAAATTGAGGGCCCTCTGGAAGATAACCTTCAATCTGCTGAAGAAGCGTGTCGATATTGTTTCCTTCAAGAGCTGAAATGGGCACAATTTCCTTGAATGGATAACGTGTGCGGTATTCATCAATTAAAAGGAACAGTTCATCTGGATGAATTTGGTCAATTTTATTGACGACTAGGAACACCGGTGTAGATGTTTGCTTTAGTCGTTCAATGATGAATTCATCCCCTTTGCCATAGCCTTCCTGTGCGTTGATCATAAACAAGATCAGGTCGACTTCCTTCAGTGTATTTTGAGCCACCCTCATCATAAAATCACCAAGCTTATGCTTAGGTTTATGAATCCCCGGTGTATCGATAAAGATCGTTTGTGATGTGTTTGTTGTCAGAACACCTTGCACTTTGTTTCTCGTCGTTTGGGGCTTATCGCTCATGATGGCGATCTTTTGTCCAATGACACGATTAAGAAAAGTTGATTTCCCTACATTTGGTCTTCCAATAATTGATACAAATCCTGATTTGAAGCTTTCGTTAGTCATTTAAATCCTCCGGTGAAAATGCGCCTGGCAATAGTTCGTTTACTGTTGTTTCGTATATATGTCCTTTTAAGTTCGTTAGAATCACTGGCATATCAGGTGCACATAGCTCTGAAATGACCTGTCTGCATGCGCCGCACGGCGAAACAGGCCGGTCTGTATCAGCCACCACTGCTAACATTTGAAAAGATGTAATGCCTTCTGAATAGGCTTTAAAAAGTGCTGTTCTTTCCGCACAATTACACATACCATATGCTGCATTTTCAATGTTGCAGCCGCCATACACTTTTCCATCATTCGACAGTAATGCTGCACCGACTTTGAATTTAGAATAGGGTACATATGCAAAATCTCTTGCTTTGATTGCTTCTGAAATCAACTCTTGTTTGTTCATTCCTAGTTCCCACTTTCAGAAGAAATGGTACCACTGTCACATTTATATTTTACATAATTCACGTGACATTTTCACGCCCATTTCTAAAAATGTTAATAAATAGTAATATTGTTCTATTGCATGATCTTCGGTAAGAAGATGATCAACCCAATCATAACCGAAATCGCGGCGTAAACGCAAACAGCGCCTGCCGCAGCGTCCTTCGCTCTCTCTGCAAGCGGGTGCCTTTCTTCTGTCATCAGATCCACTGTATGTTCAATGGCTGTATTGACAAGTTCAAGCGCAAACATCCCCCCGCAAAGAAGAAGAACGATCAGCCATTCAAATGGGTCAATGCGGAACCAAAAGCCGCAGATCACCACGATGATGGCTGCGACTGTGTGAAATCGAAAATTCCGTTCATTCAAGAAAGTTCGCCATATTCCTCTAAATGCATAGTAAAAACTCCAAAAAAAACGGGCGAGCGGCCTTCTTTTCTTACGATGATCTCGAAAGGCCATAATCATCCAAGATTTTTGTCTGTTTGGCGAACATTTCTTTTTCATCTTCCTCTGTCATATGATCGTACCCGAGCAAATGGAGGAAGCCATGAATCGTTAAGAATCCAAGCTCTCTCATAAAGGAATGTCCATATTCCTCTGCCTGCTCTTTCGTTCGATCCACACTAATGATAATGTCACCAAGTACAGGCGGGATATCATCCGCTCCTATGATTTCAATCTCCCCTTCTCCTTCTTCCTCAAGTGCAAAGGAGATCACATCCGTTGGTGCGTCTTTTCCGCGGTATTCTTTATTGATTTGATGAATCTCTTCATTCGAAACGATCGTCACTGATACTTCCGCTTGATCCTTGACCTCAAGTTCGTCCGCAGCAAACTGAAGAAGCTTTTCCACTTCTTCAAGCTGCTCTTTTGATACTTGTCCTGTTTCATCTATTAAATCGATTAACAATGTCATTTACTTCACCTTCTGCTTCGGGGCATCTGGATATTCAATCCGAGAATGGAAAATCCCCTTTAATGTTGTACAAATCGTTTGGCTGATAATATTTAATTCTTTAAATGTGAGGTCACACTCACTAAATTGCCCGTCCTGCATTTTATCTGAAATAATGCCTTTGACAAGCTTTTCAATCCGCTCTGGATTTGGATTATGCATGGAACGAACCGCCGCTTCAACGCTGTCAGCCACAGAAATAATCGCTGCTTCTTTTGACTGCGGCTTTGGACCAGGGTAACGGAATTCTTCTTCTGTCACCTGATCATCACGCTCTTTCGCCTTATAGTAAAAGAACTTTAAAAGAGACTTCCCGTGATGCTGTTCGGCAATGTCGACAAGTTCTTCAGGAAACTTCTTTTCTCTCAGCATATCAGCGCCATCTGTCGTATGGGCAATAATAATATTTTTACTCAGCTGAGGAGAAAGCTTGTCATGCGGATTATCAATGTTCATTTGGTTTTCGATAAAGTATTGCGGTCTTTTCGTTTTCCCAATGTCATGATAATAAGCGCCGACCCTTGCTAAAAGACCATTTGCGCCGACTGCTTCACATGCAGCATCCGCTAAATTCGCCACCATGACACTATGATGATATGTACCTGGTGTCTCGGTTAAAATCTTTTTGAGCAGCGGATGATTTGGATTGGATAATTCAATCAGTTTCATTGTGGAAAGAATACCAAACATGCTCTCAAAAACAGGCATTAACCCAATGACCAAGATAGATGATGCAAACCCTGACACAATTGCCATCATGAGGTTCACACCGATTTCAAGCCCTGATGGTGAAGAGTTTTGGATCAGTGTAATAGATAAAACCACAAGTACATTCACCAAAGCCACCAAAAGCCCGGCCTGCAATATTTTTGATCTTGCATTATGTTTTCTTAAAAATAAAATACCAGCCATCCCGCTCACAAGATAATAAGCGCAGATCACATAGTTAAAGACGCCGGTTACTCCTTGATTAAACATCATACTGCCGCAAAGAGCAAATACAAGACCGGAGAAGATCGCTAACCGCTCATTAATGAGCAGCTTGATCAGCATCGTGCCAAGTGCCACTGGCACGACATAGCCTATCGTCGTATACTTCGTCTCCTGGAAGAGGCTGAACACTTCCATGATAATTAATATAATCGTGAAAATAAGCGAGTAAAGCAGTAATGACTTATTCTTATGGACAAGCGATTTTTTCCTCGATTCAAGGGAATGAATAATCGCTGCTAAGAAAAGTCCAATTAATATGAGAAGACCACTTACAGGCTTAAATAAATTTGAGCTGTTTAACAAACCCGTCAGTTCTAATTTGCGATAAACTTCCCGGTCGATGAGCTCTCCTTCTTCAACTAAGATTTGCCCCTGCTTAATTTGCACAGGCTGAATATTGTCAGCCGCTTCCTGTCTTTTCTTTTCTGTTGCCACTGGGTCAAATACATAGTTTGGAATGATCGCAAATTCGCCGATTTCTGTCGCTGCATTTAAGTATTTTGATGGAATTGAATTGTTTTTAAGCTCTGTTTTGACTTGTTTTTTCTCATCTTGTAATTTCGCTGCTGTGATTTCTTTACTCATCAGTGAATTCACCACTGTGATGATGGAATCCTTAGTAAATGAGAGATTTTCATCACTTGCCTGGAGCAGTGCTTTGATGGATTGATCCGAAACAGCCTCCTGCATATCTGTGGTGAGCTTTTCTTTGACACGCTTGACCATTTCTTGATCTGATGGCGCGTTCTCTTTATCATCAGCTGCTTTCTTCTCTTCTTTAATGGCTTCAAAGAGGGATGAGATGAGGTCTACGCGATTATCAGAATACGCTTTTTTGAGCGTATATTGATCTTCTACCTGATCTGTTGCTTCTTGTTTCTTTTCTTCTGTCGCTTCTTGATCATCAACGGTTGACGGAGAATAGATGGTCTGTTCGCTCACTGAAAATAAATCTAAGTCGAGCGATTCAGGCTTTACATGGAAGAAGAGCACCACGAATAAAATGGCTGCTAAACCAGCGTACAGCAAAACATTTAAATAACGTGAGCGCTCCATTTTCTGAGGTTCTTTTTTAGACAGCAGTCTTTTGCGCTTACTGCCTTTTTGATTCTTTCTCAAGGAAAGTACCTCCTTTTTTACTTTAAACCACGATCGAAACAAAATGACCCGATGAAGACGATCGGGTCACTCAGTTCATTTTTGCTTTTCGTATGCGCCAATGATCTTCGCCACTAGCGGGTGTCTGACCACATCTGTCTGGTCTAATTCAATAAATGAGATGCCCTTGATCTCTGCAAGCATGTCCTTTGCAGCCGCAAGACCTGACTGCATGCCCTTTGGCAGATCGATCTGTGTAATATCTCCTGTAATGACCATTTTAGAGCCAAACCCAAGTCTCGTCAAAAACATTTTCATTTGGGCAGGTGTTGTATTCTGCGCTTCATCTAAAATCACAAATGCATCATCAAGCGTCCGGCCTCTCATATAGGCAAGGGGCGCTATTTCAATCACGCCGCGCTCGATTAAACGTTCCGTATGATCACTGCCAAGCACATCATGCAGGGCATCATATAGTGGTCTTAAATAAGGATCTACTTTTTCCTTTAGATCACCTGGTAAAAAGCCAAGACTCTCTCCTGCTTCAACAGCTGGTCTTGTCAGGATAATCCGTTTTACATGTCCATTTTTCAGTGAATGGACCGCATTGACAACTGCCAAATACGTCTTCCCTGTACCAGCGGGTCCAATTCCAAAGACCAGATCATCTTTTTTCATCGCCGCAGCATATTCCCGCTGGCCGATTGTTTTCACCCTGATCGATTTTCCTTTGGCATTTTTCGTAATTTCATCTTCATACATATTTTCAAAATAATTCAGCTTGTTTTTTTGCGCCATTTTAATGGCATAAACGACATCCCGTTCAGATATCTCAATTCCTTTACGGATGAGATGTAAAAGAGATGTGATCAAACGGCTTACTGTATCTCTTGATGCTTCCTCACCAGAAACATACACTTTTTCTCCACGCGTAATAACGGAGACGTTCAGCTCGTTTTCCATTAGTTTCAGATAAGCATCTTGATTGCCAAATAAAGCAATCGCTTCGTTTGGGCTATCCAATTTTTGTTGAATCTCAAGTAAATGTTCTGTCATTCTCTAGTCTCCCTGAACAATAGGTGTTGGTTGAACAATATCTTCTATTACTTGGTAAAGGATGATTAACTTAACTTTACCATTCCCTGTTGTCTCGTGCAAAACTTTTTCACTTTTCACCTCTCCTGTTTGACCTAGCTTCTCTTCTAATTCTTTTTTACCCATTTTAATCCCTGCTTGAACCGCTTCTTTATTTGTGTATTCTCGGTTTATTTTCTCACTTTCTCTTGTAATTTCCTTTTCATAAGAGAATGGGAGCTGCATGTTTAAGAAATGAAGCGGATGAACTTCTGTTTCTGTTTTTGGATGCTTAAAATCATCCTTTTTAAAAGAAAAGCCCCAAAATGGCAGTGAGCCTCCAAATGCGGAGAGCTTGTGCTTTGTCTTCATTTTACCCGTAAAGACGTCAAAAGATGTTCGAAGAGGGACAGAAACTTCAGAACGATACCACGTTTCACCATAGATTTTCGCTTTGGCTCCTACCGTTTTTTGCTGATCTTCACTGCCAATGAGTCCAGAGACAAGCATCTGTCCTTTCTTAACATGTTCATCAACCGCGGCGAGCGGCTCTCCTTTTTCTACATACATTCTCGTGATGACAGCCTTTTTCTTGGCAACGATATGCTGAGGACTCGTGTATTTTTCTTTTTCAGGTTCATTTTTTTCCACAACTTTCATTTGAAAGGTTGTGCCGTTTAGTTCTACACCGACCCATGTGATGCTTGGAATATTGGTTGTCAGGGATTTTTGAATTTTTTCAGGTGTTCCCATTAGAAATTGAAAACGTCCTTTTTGCACCCCGATGTCATCTAAATGCTTTCTCATTTGATGTTCAGTTTCTGGATTGGCTCCTTTAATATCAATTTTCCATACCATGTTTGAAAGCGCCAATATCGTCACTAGAAAGCATACAATCCCAAGGGTAAATCCGATATTCTTCCTTGACCATAGGAGTAGAAATGGAAAGCCCTTTTTTTGATGAAATGAACATGTCACGTCATGATGTCTGCGTACCTTTCTGAAGGCATGTACATCTGATAAGCGAATAAATAAGCGCACGCTGTCTTGACGGCGGCTCACTTGAAACATTGTGATCCCCTGCCTCGTGCACTCATTAATGAGCCGCTCAATGCCATTTCCTTTGATCTCCACTTCCACTCTGCCAATAAAATAGGCGAACCATTTATTCTTCACGCTTCTCCCCTCCGTCAGTTAAGAATCAATATAACGGACCTCATCGATTTTCCCTTCCAATAAAATCTCTTCTGGCAAAATCGTTTTAATCACAAAATCTTTCCCTGAAATAATGCATTGTCCCTGTTTGAGCATCAGCCTTACCTCTTGATCACTGAAAAGCAAAAGCCCTTTATGGTTCTCTATGTAAATGTGGAGTCTGCCAACCATCGTAATACGGGGAAGATCCATCATCACGTCTGGAGGGATTTCAAGTGTTCTTGTCAGCCATGCTTTAAGTCGATTTTTTCTTTTTCCCATTCAATAAGAACCCCTTCCCACCTCATGTGTATGAGATCAAACTGAAAGATGGTGAGACTGATGAGAAAGCCTCTGTATCATCCTATTCCTCAGGGGTTCATATCATGCTAATGAATCCCGTAAAATAGCCTTTTAAGGATTTTCCTTAAGAAAAATCGTCATCAGGCAAAAAAAGCCCCCTTTATGAAAAAGGGGGCTTTCTTCTTTATCTTTTATATGGCCGTTTCATCGTTCTGTGCGGCTTTTTCGCGCGCGGCTCTCCAAATACTTCTCCAAGGATCATTCCTTGAACAATTGTATCTTGGTTCAGCTTCTCAATGATTTTTGGCCTCTCTTCAGCAGATGCAGCCTTTGGCCTTGTCAGCTCTCTTTCAAGCGATTGGAACTCTTTGTTCAGCTCGTTTTTTCTTTCTTCCATTTCGGCAAGTGTAGCCGTATAGCGATCTTGTAAGGACTGAGAAGTTTTTTTCTTCATCCCGCCATGATCATGTACATCGCCGAAATCGTCCAGCTGATCGGTCACGACTGGATCTGGACTTGTTTGCTTTGTTTGCTTTTGGGGCACCTGCTTACGCTGAGGAGCGGGCTTCTTTTGCTGATTCTGCTCTTCGTTCTCCTCTTGTTTGCCGATCTTCCCAAAGACGGCAGAGATGATACCGATGATAATCGCAATTAGTAGCGGATTTTCAAATAGAATGTCCAATGGGCTCCCTCCTTAAAGCGTGAGAGGATGCTTATTTGTTTTCATTATCAGATGGACCTTTTGTCATTTTGCCAAATGAATCTCTCATATCCGTATCAGCATCGATATTCTTAATGTTCATGTAGTCCATGACACCAATATTGCCTTCACGTAATGCTTCAGCCATTGCAAGTGGTACTTCAGCCTCTGCTTCTACGACTTTCGCGCGCATTTCTTCAACTTTCGCACGCATCTCTTGTTCTTGTGCAACAGCCATTGCGCGGCGTTCTTCTGCTTTAGCCTGTGCAATGTTTTTGTCTGCTTCTGCTTGGTCTGTTTGCAGAATTGCCCCGATGTTCTTACCGATATCAACATCTGCGATATCAATCGAGAGAATTTCAAATGCAGTACCTGAATCTAATCCTTTACCAAGAACCGTTTGAGAAATCATATCAGGATTCTCAAGAACCTTTTTATGATTATCTGATGAACCGATTGTAGAGACAATCCCTTCACCTACACGGGCAATAATTGTTTCTTCCCCTGCACCACCGACAAGTCGGTCGATGTTTGCACGAACGGTAATACGTGCTTTTGCTTTGACTTCAATCCCGTCCATCGCAACACCAGAGATAAATGGTGTTTCAATGACTTTAGGGTTTACACTCATTTGAACTGCTTCAAGTACGTCACGGCCTGCTAGGTCGATGGCTGCACAGCGGGCAAAGTTCAATTCGATATTCGCGCGTTGAGCTGCAATTAATGCGTTCACCACTCGGTCCACGTTACCACCTGCAAGATAGTGGCTCTCCAGCTGGTTAATCGTCACATCAAGACCTGCTTTATGTGCTTTGATGAGCGGGTTGACCACTCGGTTTGGAATCACTCGGCGCAGTCTCATTCCTACAAGTGTAAAAATGCTCACTTTTACGCCAGCCGCTAGGGCAGAAATCCACAGCATCACCGGTACAAAGGTGAAAAAGATCGATAGAACAATCAAACCTGCTGCGATAATCACAAATAATAGTAAAGTAGATGGATCCATTTTATTCCTCCTCTAAAATCAGTATATCTATACTTTCCTCACGACAATGCGTGAGCCTTCCGCTTTCACAATTTTTACTTGTTCATCTTTATCGATAAATGCACCTTCTGACACCACATCAATGCGCTCATCTCCGAGTACGATCGTACCAGATGGACGAAGTGCGGTAGCTGTCACTGCGATTTGTCCAACAAGATCCTCTCTTGTTTCATTTGAGACATAACCACTTTCCTTATTGGTTGAATCGGTTAAAATGAACTTTTTAAAGAATTTCATACGTTTCCCCAACACCTTTGTCAATAAAATAACTGCTATGATTGAAACAGCAGTGGCAATCAAGATGGAAATCGCCATTTCTGTAAAGCTTCCAGCTGCTAAAAATAAGCTGACAACGACACAGATCAGTCCAATGACACCTACGATTCCCCCTGGCAAAAACAATTCCAGAATGATGAGTGCAATCCCTGCTAAAAACAGGAACAACGTCTCATATCCTGCAAAACCTGCCACGAGATGACCATAAAAGAATAGAAGAAGCGCTGTCACTCCCATGGTGCCCGGGACTCCAAAGCCAGGAGAATAGAGCTCAACAACTAACCCTAAACTTGCAATGGATAAAAGGATTGGAATGACAATTGGGTGCGTAAGAAAACGCGCAACCTTTTCAGCAAAGCTCACTTCATCGTATTGAACAGAAGCATCTTTTAATTTCAGCTTTTGAAGCAAGTCATCCATATTTTTTGCTTCTCCTTCTGCATAACCGAATTTAAGCGCCCGGTCTGTGTTGAAGGTGAGCAATTCTCCTTTTGGTGCACCGGCTTCTTTTGCGTCTATATCTATATCCGCCATGGCAAGAGCATACTTTGGATCACGCCCCTGTTTTTCGGCAGCATCACTCATTTCAGCAAGCCATAGAGATTCAGATTTTTGATCGGCAGCATTGCCTTCTCCATCGATGATCGCAGCCGCCCCCATCTTTCCATTCGGGGTCATATAAATTTGATCGGCATTTAGCGCGATGAAGGCCCCGGCTGAAAGCGCTCTATGATTGACAAACGCTGTCACTGGGATATCGGAAGCACGAATCGTATCTGCGATCTCAAGCGCTGCATCGACTGCACCACCTGGTGTATTGATGTCAAGAATAATATGCTTCGCCCGCTCCGACTTTGCCTGCTCAAACGATCGTTCAATGAATTTAGAAAGTCCTTTTTCTACTGTATCTTCAATTGGGATAACATGAACTTTCTGATCTGCTGATTTCGCGGTCAATTGAACCCCTAATAACAAGCATATTATAAAACAACTGAAGAGAGCAATAGAAATTTTTATTTTTTTCATCTATTTGGTGATCCCTCCTCTCTTTCTTCCATTTTACCGTTCCTTTACATACGTTACAAATGTATCATAGGTTTCATTTTTATATGACAGAATCACGAGGGCATAAAAAAAGTACCCTTCTAACAATAGAAGGATACTTTTTTATTGAGACAGCTGCTCGCTGACAAGTCTGTTAATGACAGCTCCATCAGCTTTACCTTTTACTTTTGGCATAATAGCGCTCATGACTTTACCCATATCAGCCTTCGAGGAAGCACCTGTTTCAGTAATCGTTTCTTTCACGATCGTTTGCAGTTCTTCTTCAGAAAGCTGTTCAGGTAAATAAACGTCTAATATGTCAATCTCTTTTTGAACTTTATCTACTAAATCTAAGCGATTAGCTTTCGAAAATTCATGGAGGGAGTCTTTACGTTGCTTAATCTCGCGGGAAAGGACGGTTAGTTCCTCATCGCCGGTCAAACTGTCTTTCTTAAGCTTAATTGCTTCATTTTGCAGCGAAGCCTTTACCATACGAATGACAACAAGCTTGTCTTTCTCACGGTTTTTCATCATAAGCTTCATATCAGAATTTAATTGCTCAAGAAGACTCATAAAATCCACCCTCTTTAGAATTTACGTTTTCTAGCAGCTTCAGACTTTTTCTTGCGCTTTACGCTAGGCTTTTCATAAAATTCACGCTTTCTTGCTTCTTGCAATGTTCCAGTTTTGGATACACTGCGTTTAAAGCGACGAAGAGCATCTTCAAGCGATTCGTTTTTTCTAACGACCGTTTTTGACATTCTCTTTCCCTCCCTCCGAATACACCAATCGACTGCATTAAAAAAAGATATACATGCAAAACATGTACCTAGACATTATAATATAAGCCCAGTGTGAGGTCAACTAAGTGATTTGGAAATATATTTTCGTCATGAGCAGGTAGACAAGTCCATATATTCATTGGTAAGAGGAGGACTTTTCTATGATGGCGATCATTTATTTTTGTGCACTTATTTTCATTTTTTTATGGTCAATGGGCTTGCTGAGAAAAGGATTAATGGCGCTTGCGTCGTCTCGTATTGAGAAATCACTTCTTCTCTTTACAAATCACCCGGTCAAAGCATTCTTGGTCAGCATTGTGTTTACAGGGGTTCTACAAAGCAGTTCTGCTTTTATGGTTATCGTCATTGGCTTTGTCAGTACTGGCATTCTCTCTTTTAAAAAATCGATCCCAATGATTCTTGGAACCAATATCGGCTCCACGTTTACGACAGAATTTATCGCCATTCAAATGGACGTGTTCATGTGGGTTTTAATCATAGCCGGTCTCGTATTTATCCTTTTTGGCAGGACATCTTTTAGACATGCAGGTAAAAGTTTATTTGGGCTCGGGATGATCTTTTTTTGCATACAAGGCTTTTCGAAAATTGCAGGGATGATGACAAGCCAGCCTGAGACATTGCGTTTTCTTGAAATGATGCAGCATTCAGACTGGACAGCGCTGCTTTCGGGTACCATTTTCACAGCAATTGTTCATTCGAGCTCAGTCTGTATCGGTATTTTAATGGGATTTATGAATGAGGGAACTGTGGCACTTCAGGAAGGTATCAGCTTTGTGTTGGGGTCCAATATTGGGACATGTATTACGGCTGTGATGGCTGCGATATCTGGCGGCTACGCAGCACGTCAAACGGCTTATGCACACGTCGTGTTTAATGTGCTTGGGGTTCTTTTATGCCTGCCGTTTCTCGCCCTGATCACAGAGGTTGTCGCCCTTCTCGCAAGCTCTCCTGCCCAGCAGATTGCGCATTTCAGCCTGCTGTTTAATGTGGCAAGCTCTCTCCTCTTCTTTCCGTTCATTCGCCCTTTTCACGCATTGATCTTGTGTCTCATGCCGAATCAGTCAAAATAAAAGAAACCGGCTTGCCCTTTTGGCTGCCGGTTTTTTATCTATTATGAGGTCATTCTCACTTTGTCTGGCTGCACATCATCGCTGATGCGAACGAATTGTCCTTCGTTATAAGGATAGCCCGCTTTCGTAATTTTCACTTTGACCAGACGGCCGATCATGTCCTCTGTCCCTTCAAAAACAACTTTCATGTAGTTATCGGTATAACCAACATAAAGATTGTGGTTTCCTTCTTGTTCTTTGAAGGATTCTTCCGGAATAATCTCTAGCACATCACCTTCGTATGCTGATGCATACTCTTTCGCAAGCTGGTCAGAAAGAGCGATCAAACGGTGGACACGTTCGTTTTTCACATTCTCATCCACTTGATCTTCCATTCTTGCAGCCGGGGTACCTGTACGTTTGCTGTAAGGGAATACATGCAGCTCAGAGAATTGATGGTCTTTGACAAAATTGTACGTTTCCAAGAACTCTTCTTCTGTTTCCCCAGGGAATCCAACGATTACATCAGAGGTGACAGCAAGTCCCGGCAATGCTTTTTTCAGCTTTGTTAAACGCTCTGCAAAGAATTCCATCGTATATTTACGGCGCATTCTTTTCAGCACAGTATTTGAGCCAGATTGAAGCGGGATGTGTAAGTGTCTGACAATTTTATCTGACTGATCAAGCACTTCAATCACTTCATCTGTAATTTGACTTGCTTCAATAGATGAAATACGGATTCGTTTCAAGCCAATAACACGTTCATCTAATTCTCTCAGAAGCTTTGCAAAGTTATAATCCTTTAAGTCTTCTCCGTATCCGCCTGTGTGAATACCTGTAAGCACAATTTCTTTATAGCCCGCATCAACAAGCTGCTGCGCTTGATTGATGACCTCTTCTGGATCACGAGAACGAAGAAGGCCGCGCGCCCAAGGAATAATGCAGAATGTACAGAAATTGTTACAGCCTTCTTGGATTTTTAATGAAGCGCGCGTTCTGTCTGTGAAGGCAGGAACATCAAGTTCTTCAAACACACGTGCTTTCATGATATTGCCAACCCCGTTGATCGGCTGTCTTTCTCTGCGGTATTCTTCAATATAGCCTAGTAATTTATGTCGGTCCTGTGTTCCAACCACAATATCAACACCAGGAATCGCCATGATTTCTGCTGGTGATGTTTGCGCATAGCAGCCTGTTACACAAATGACACCATCCGGGTTATGGCGAATGGCTCTTCTAATGACTTGGCGGCTTTTCTTATCGCCTGTATTCGTGACCGTACATGTATTAATGACATATACGTCTGCTTTTGATTCATACTCTTTTCTTTCATAGCCAGCTTCTTTAAACAGCTGCCAGATCGCCTCTGTTTCATAGTGGTTGACCTTACAGCCAAGTGTATGGAACGCTACTGTTCCCATCATGATTCACCTCTTAAT
Organism: Bacillus sp. PAMC28571; assembly: GCF_014250435.1. NCBI lineage: Bacteria > Bacillati > Bacillota > Bacilli > Caryophanales > Bacillaceae > Bacillus > Bacillus sp. PAMC28571. The sequence continues at coordinate 2,076,206 of NZ_CP060191.1, forward strand.
AACTCTGTTTGATAAGATATAGCAGAAAGCGCATATAAAGGAGCAGTTTCTGTTCTTAAAATGCGTGGTCCAAGCCCGCAAATGACTGCACCAAGCGTTTCAAGCTCTTCAATCTCCTTTTCTGCCAAACCGCCTTCAGGGCCAAAAACCACTAGCAAGGTTTGTCCGCCTTTCATCTGTTGAAGCACAGTTTGAAAACGGCTTTGCTCTCCTTCTTTCGATGATTCTTCGTATGCAACGACACATTTATCGAATTCACCAGCTAATTGCGTCAGCTCTTTAAACGTTGATACTGAATAAACACGGGGAATGATATTCCGGTAGGACTGCTCGGCTGCTTCTTTCGCGATTTTCTCCCAGCGCTCTCGTTTTTTATGTGACTTTTTTTGGTCAAGCTTTGTAATAGAACGAGCCGCTTGAAACGGAATAAAAGCACTTGCGCCAAGCTCTGTGCCTTTTTGGATAATGAGCTCAAGCTTATCTCCTTTTGGAAGACCGCTTGCAATCGTCACCCTAATCGGAAGTTCTCTGTCCTGATTTGTCCAGCTTTCAAGGTGGCAAATCACTTCCTCCTTTGTTATTGTATCAATTTTACTGAGCGCTTCAAAGCCGTCTGTCGTTAAACAAAGGATTTCCTGCCCTGCTTTCATCCGCATGACATTGGAAAGATGATGTACATCTTCACCTTTTATAACGATGGCTCCCTTTAACGTCACTTCTTCTTTCGTGAGGTCGATAAAATATCGTTGCATACGTGTCCTGACACCTACTCGCTTTATTTTTTCGCTATAATGCTGACCCAATCTTCCATTGACAGCACTTCAACAATGTCAAAACCTGCTTCTTCTAATGCTGTTTTGACCTGTAATTTCTTTTGTCCAATGATGCCTGATGTAATGAAATAGCCATCTTTCTTCAATAGGTCATAGGCTTGATCTGTAAAGCGCAAAATCACTTCTGCCAGAATGTTGGCGACAATCACATCACGCTCACCTGAAATCCCATCAAGCAAATTGTTTTGTTTGACCGTCACTTGGTCACTTACACCATTTAGTTCGATGTTTTGCTTCGCACTTTCTACCGCAACGGTGTCGAGATCAAAGGCTTGAATGTCCTTTGCACCAAGCATCGCTGCTGCCACACTTAAAATTCCAGAGCCTGTTCCAACATCAATCACCGTATCGTTTTCCTTCACGTAGCGCTCAAGCGCCTGAATGCAAAGGACGGTTGTTGGATGCGTACCTGTTCCAAATGCCATTCCAGGATCCATTTCAATAATCAGTTCATCAGAATGAACCGGTGTATATTCTTCCCACGTTGGAACGATGGTGAATTTTTCAGAGATTTTCACAGGATGATAGTATTTCTTCCAGGCGGTGGCCCATTCTTCTTCATTTACTTCACAAATTGACAGTGTATTGCGTCCAAGGTCAATATCGTATAGAAGAAGATTGTTGATGGCTTCTTTGATCTCATCTACCGTTTCCATCAAAAAGCTGTTCATTGGAAGATAGGCTTTCACAATGACACCTTCATCCGGATAGTCATTCGGATCGAGCTGGTAGATCTCACCGTATACATTTTCACGTTCCTTGACTAAATCAAGCGGGTCCTCAATCACGACACCACTTGCACCTGCTTCATGCAAAATATTGGTGATCGGTTCCACCGCTTCATTTGTTGTATGGACGCTAATTTCTGACCACTTCAATACTACCAACTCCTTATCCGTCTTACTCGCCTTTAAATGCGCGTTTTACCTTATCGAAAAAGCTCATTTCTTGTTCGTCTGGTTTATTTCCGCTCACTTCAGCAAATTTTCTAATGATATCTTTTTGATTGTCTGTTAAATTTGTCGGTGTGACAACACGTACAACGATATGCTGATCGCCTTGGCCGTAGCCGCGTACATTTTTCACACCTTTTCCTTTGAGTCTAAACTTCGTGCCAGTTTGAGTGCCAGCAGGAACTTTTAATTTTACTTTTCCGTGTAATGTCGGCACTTCAATTTCGTCACCTAGTGCAGCTTGGGCAAAGGTGAGCGGCATCTCGCAGTAAATGTCATCTCCATCACGTTCGAAGAATTCATGCGCACGCACATGGAACACAACAAATAGATCGCCTGGAGGTCCGCCATTTACACCTGGTTCACCTTGGCCAGACACTCTAAGCTGCTGGCCATCATCAACGCCTGCAGGAATCGTCACGTTAATTTTCTTACGCTTACGCACTTTGCCAGAGCCGCCGCATGTTGAACATTTATGGTCGATTTGTTTCCCTGTTCCGCTGCAGTAGTTACATACTCTGCGGTTGACCACTTTACCAAACGGAGTGGATTGCTCAACATTTAATTGACCAGAACCGCCGCAATGTGAACAGGTTTTTGCCTGCGTACCAGGCTTTGCACCTGATCCATGACATGTTTCACAAGTTTCTTCACGAGGGATTTCAATGGTTGCTTCTTTTCCAAATGCCGCTTCTTCAAACGAAAGCGTCATTGTATATTGCAGGTCCGCTCCTTGGCGCGGTGCATTTGGATCTCTTCTTCTGGCTCCGCCGCCAAAAATACTAGAGAAGATGTCATCAAAGCCGCCGAAGCCGCCAAAGTCTCCTCCTCCGCCAAAACCGCCGCCGCCAAAGCCTTGGTTTGGATCGGTATGACCGAACTGGTCATAATGCGAACGTTTTTGATCATCAGAAAGGGTTTCATAGGCTTCTTTTACTTCTTTGAATTTCTCATCTGAGCCAGCTTCTTTATTAATATCAGGGTGATACTTTTTTGAAAGCTTGCGGTATGCCTTTTTGATTTCGTCCTTTGAGGCGCTCTTACTTACGCCAAGCACTTCATAGTAATCACGCTTACTCATCTCTTCACACTCCCGATTTTCTCACATAAATACGATTGTATCATTTTGATTTAACCTTTTTCAATTCCTTTCATCGTTGAAAAGAAAAAAAGTCAAAGCCAAGAGATCCTGACTTTGACTTTCTGACGAGTACGTTTCAGCAGTCTTTTTCAAAAGTAAAGGTGATTATTTTTTCTCTTGATCGTCGTTTACTTCTTCGTATTCTGCATCCACTACATTGTCATCTGCTTTTTGAGCACCTTCAGCGCCTTCTTGCTGAGCTTGTGCTTGTTTTGCAGCTTCTTCATAGAGCTTTGTCGTTAATTCTTGAACGATTGTTTGCAGCTCATCTTTTTTCGCTTTGATGTCTTCAAACTCGCCTTTTTCGATCGCAGCTTTTAGCGCATCTTTCGCGTCATTTGCTTTTTTCACTTGCTCTTCATCGATTTTGCCTTCTAGATCTTTTAATGTTTTTTCAGTTGTAAACACTAATTGATCTGCTTCGTTGCGCACTTCGATTTCTTCTTTTTTCTTCGCATCTGCTTCAGCATTTTCTTCTGCTTCTTTGACCATTTTTTCGATCTCATCATCAGAAAGACCTGAAGAAGATTTGATTGTGATGTTTTGCTCTTTGCCTGTACCCATATCTTTCGCACGTACGTTGACAATACCGTTTTTATCGATATCAAAAGATACTTCGATTTGCGGTACGCCGCGTGGTGCTGGCGGGATATCAGTCAATTGGAAGCGGCCTAATGTTTTGTTATCTGCAGCCATTGGGCGCTCACCTTGCAGGACATGGATATCTACAGCTGTTTGGTTGTCAGCAGCTGTTGAGAATACTTGAGATTTACTTGTTGGAATTGTTGTATTGCGTTCAATCAGCTTCGTGAATACGCCGCCCATTGTTTCAATTCCTAAAGAAAGTGGTGTTACGTCAAGAAGAACAACGTCTTTGACATCCCCTGTGATCACTCCACCTTGGATCGCTGCACCAAGTGCAACTACTTCATCAGGGTTTACACCTTTATGAGGCTCTTTGCCTGTTTCTTTTTTGATTGCTTCTTGTACTGCAGGAATACGAGTTGAGCCACCTACAAGGATGACTTTATCAATCTCGCTAGCAGATAAACCAGCATCTTTCAGTGCTTGACGTACAGGTGTCATTGTACGCTCTACAAGATCTGCAGAAAGCTCTTCGAATTTAGCACGTGTTAACGTTAATTCAAGGTGAAGAGGTCCTGCTTCTCCAGCTGTGATAAATGGCAGTGAGATTTGTGTAGAAGATACACCAGAAAGATCTTTTTTCGCTTTTTCAGCAGCATCTTTTAAACGCTGAAGCGCCATTTTATCTTTAGAAAGATCAATGCCATTTTCTTTTTTGAATTCAGCCACTAGGTGATCAATGATGACTTGGTCAAAATCGTCTCCACCTAGACGGTTGTCCCCAGCAGTTGAGCGCACTTCAAAGACGCCGTCTCCAAGCTCAAGGATCGATACGTCAAATGTACCGCCGCCAAGGTCGTATACAAGAATCGTTTGATCTTCTTCTGTTTTATCTAAACCATACGCAAGTGCAGCTGCTGTTGGTTCGTTGATGATACGTTCTACTTCAAGACCAGCAATTTTACCAGCATCTTTCGTTGCTTGACGTTCTGCATCGTTGAAGTAAGCAGGAACTGTGATAACAGCTTTTGTTACTTCTTCGCCAAGATAGCCTTCAGCGTAAGATTTAAGGTGCTGAAGAATAATCGCAGAGATTTCCTGCGGTGTATAGTTCTTGCCTTCAACTTCTACTTTATAATCAGTACCCATATGTCTTTTAACAGACATGATCGTGTTCGGGTTTGTAATTGATTGACGTTTTGCTACTTCACCCACTTGGCGCTCTCCGTTTTTAAAAGCGACAACAGATGGTGTTGTACGTGCTCCTTCAGCGTTAGCAATGACTTTTGGCTCGCCGCCTTCAAGTACTGCAACACATGAGTTTGTTGTTCCTAAGTCAATCCCAATGATTTTACTCATATTCGATGACCTCCCATTATGTAGTTATTGATTTACTTTTACCATTGATGGACGAATAACTCGGTCTTTGAGTTTATAGCCCTTTTGCAATTCTTCTACAACGATATTTGAATCGTAGTTTTCATCTTCAACTTGCATGACGGCTTGATGAAGGTTTGGATCGAACTCTTTGCCGACAGCTTCAATTGGTTCAACGCCTTCATTTTTCAACGCTTCTACCAGCTGGCGGTAAACCATTTGCATTCCTTCTAACAAACTTTTCGTCTGCTCATTGTCTGGATCAATTCCAAGCGCTCTTTCAAAGTTATCAAGAGCTGGGAGAAGATCACTGACAACATGTTGAGAACGATATTTTTGCACGGTCTCCACTTCAGTTCGAGCACGGCGTTTATAGTTTTCAAAATCCGCTTGAACACGCAGAATTTTGTTTTCTTTTTCATCTAGAAGCTGCTGCAATTCATCGATTTTTTCTTGGAAGGCAGACTGTTCATCATTTGTTACTTCCTCAGTATCTGCTTGAACTGCTTCTTCTTGTGCTTCAACCTCTGCTTCTTGCTCAGGTGTCTGTTTTTCTTCTGACATTGTGTTCACCTCCCTCAAAAGATTCAAAAATACGAAGGGGCTGTGCCCCTATCTTTTATCACCCTACTCATCATACAAATTGGAAAGTGCGTTTGACAAGTCTTTTGATACATGATGCAAGAGACTGACAACCCTGCCATAATCCATACGGGTTGGACCAATGACGGCAATGGAGCCGAGTGATTTTTGATCAATCGAATAAGTAGCTGTGATTAAACTGCAGTTCTCCATCGCTTCCAAATTGTTTTCTGAACCGATTTTAATGGTGATTCCTTGCTGATTTGGATGAAACAGCTGCATGACATCATTCTTTTGCTCAATAAGCATCATGAGTGAACGGATGCGGTCAATGTCATGAAACTCCGGCTGATTCAACATATTAATCTTCCCGCCAAAGAAAAGTTTTGATTCATTTTGAGTCGATGTAAATGTATTGCCGAGCGCATCTAAAATATGATCATAATCTTTTAAATGCGTACGAAGAAGCATCACAACTTCTTTATACATTCTGTCCTTCAGCTGATCCATCGGGACTCCGGCTAGGCGGCTGTTTAAAATATTCATCAGCTTCTCAATATCGGAGACATCGAGATGCTCAGAGAAGGTAATGGTTTTGTTTTCAACATGTCCGCTGTCTGTAATCATGATCGCCACTGCTTTGTTTGGCTGAACAGGGACAAGCTGAATTTGCTTTAATCGATTTTCACTTAGCTTCGGACCAAGCACAATCGATGTATAGTTTGTGAGATCTGATAAAATTTCCGCCGATTTTTGAACTGTCTTTTCCAGCTCAAAAATTTTCTCCTGAAAGGCCGACTGGATGAGCACAAGCTCTTTAGACGACAGTTTTCGCGGAGAGAGCAAATGATCTACATAATAACGATATCCTTTTTCGGAAGGAATTCTTCCTGATGAAGAATGGGTCTTTTCAATAAAACCAAGTTCCTCCAAATCAGCCATTTCGTTTCTAATCGTCGCAGAGCTGAATGTAATGTCTTCTTTTTTAGAAAGAGTCCTTGATCCAACTGGCTGCGCCGAACGAATAAAGTCATTAATGATGACTTGCAGAATCAAAAGCTGACGATTTGTTAACATCATCATCACCCCTGTTAGCACTCTCTTTCAACGAGTGCTAATTGTATAAACAAAATTACCAAACTCAAATTAAAATGTCAATTATAACTCACCGAGAAACGCTTGAAATACTTCATTGCCTAACAATTTTCCTTTTCTTGTTAAACGTATCCCCTTGTCATCTTTTACAATGAGGCCTTTTTCTTCTAAATCTTCAAGAACAGTGGAAAAAAGTGCTTCTGGTGCAGCACCATATTTTGCTTGGAAATCAGCGCTTTTCACCCCTTCGATTTTTCGAAGACCTAAAAACATTTCTTCTTCTATTTGCTCTGCTTTTGTGACCTGATGTGTTTCCTTATACGGGAAACCTGTTTGGTCAATCAGCTCCAAATAATGTTTCACCGGCCCTGCGTTCACATTTCGGATGCCATCTACATACCCGTGTGCGCCTGCACCAAAACCGAAGTAATCTTCATTGCTCCAATAGGTCAGGTTATGCTGGCTTTCAAAGCCAGGTTTGGCGTAATTGCTAATTTCGTACTGCTTTAACCCATGGCGCTCCATTTCATCCATCACAAGCTCATACATTTCAGCCTCACGTTCTTGCGGCGGTAAATGAAGTTTTCCTTTTTGCATTAAGTTGTAAAAAACGGTTTTCGGCTCGACGATGAGTGAGTAAACCGAATAATGCTCTGCCCCCAGCGAGAAAGCCGTCTCAAGTGAATTCATCACATGATGCTTTTCTTGATGCGGCAAGCCAAACATGAGATCGAGGCTAATATTGTCAAATCCAACCGCTCTAGCTCGCTCAAAGGAGGTAAGGACATCCTTCTTTTGATGAACTCGTCCAATTTTCTTGAGCAAATCGTCTTCAAAGGTTTGAACGCCAAAGCTCAGCCGATTCACGCCGGCTGCTTTAAGCACATGCAACTTCTCGAGTGATAATTCATCTGGGTTTGCTTCTACTGCAAATTCAATCAGATTTTTTGTCGGCTTTAATACGCTGTGAATGCTGTTCATGAGCTTGTCTAGCTGACTGACAGTCAGTGATGTCGGGGTTCCCCCGCCAATAAAAATTGTCTTTAGTTCCTGCTCGCCTTTTTGCTCGATCGTGTGCTGCATCTCTTTCTCAAGAGCCGCTAAGTATTCGTCGACTGGCTGCGTTTTGATGAAAAATTTATTGAAATCACAATAGTGGCAAATATGCTCACAAAATGGAATGTGAATGTATGCTGCTTTCATTTGATGACACCTTCTTTACAGGTAAAGAGCCGCAGTTTATCGCTGCGGCGTCTTTGTTTGTTATCGACTATAAACGTCAAGGCAGACATTGTAAAGCAGGTAGCCTTGAGGATGTTATTTTTTTGGTGTGCTGTCGTCCATCTTCAGCACAGCCATAAATGCTTCTTGCGGGACTTCAACAGAGCCCACTTGCTTCATTCGCTTTTTCCCTTCTTTTTGCTTCTCAAGAAGCTTTCTTTTCCGGGAAATGTCTCCACCATAACATTTAGCAAGTACGTTTTTACGCATCGCTTTAATGGTGGAACGAGCAACGATTTTTTGACCGATCGCTGCTTGAACCGGCACTTCAAAGTGCTGGCGTGGAATCAATTCTTTTAGCTTTTCTACGATGATCTTGCCTCGTTCATATGCATAATCGCGGTGAACAATAAAGGAAAGAGCATCGATTTTTTCGCCATTCAGCATGATATCCATCTTCACCAGCGTCGAAGGACGATAGCCAATCAGCTCATAATCAAAGGACGCATAGCCTTTTGTGTTGGATTTTAGCTGATCAAAGAATTCGTATACGATCTCTGCCAAAGGAATTTCGTACACAATGCTCACGCGGTTCGCATCAAGATACTGCATATCAATGAAATTCCCGCGCTTTCCTTGGCAAAGCTCCATCACAGAGCCTACATAGTCATTCGGCACCATCATTGTTGCTTTTACATACGGTTCTTCAATTCGCTCAATCTTTTGCGGATCAGGCAGATTGGATGGGTTATCTACGACGATTTTTTCTCCATCTGTCATATATACATCATAAATAACACTTGGCGCTGTCGTAATCAGATCAATTTTAAATTCACGTTCAATCCGTTCTTGGATGATTTCCATATGAAGCATTCCAAGGAAGCCGCAGCGGAAACCGAAGCCAAGTGCTTGGGATGTCTCTGCCTCATATTGAAGTGAAGAATCATTTAATTCAAGCTTTTCTAACGCTTCACGTAAGTCGTTGTATTTCGCAGTATCAATTGGATAAAGTCCGCAGTATACCATTGGGTTTAGCTTTCTGTATCCTGGAAGTGCTTCTTTCGCAGGGTTTTCCGCGCTTGTGATCGTATCCCCTACACGTGTATCACCGACATTTTTAATCGCAGCGGTTAAGTAGCCAACATCTCCAACGGTGAGTTCGTCTGTTGGCATGGCTTTTGGTGTGAAAACGCCAACTTCAAGTACTTCAAATTCTTTCCCCGTCGCCATCATTTTAATTTTCTGACCAGGTCTGACGGTTCCTTCGACAATTCGTATGTACGCAATAACGCCGCGATACGCATCGTAAAGAGAATCAAAAATAAGGGCTTGAAGTGGTGCTTCTGGATCTCCAGCGGGAGCCGGCACCTTTTCAACGATTTGTTCTAAAATATCCTCGATTCCAATACCCGCCTTAGCAGAGGTGAGAACAGCTTCAGACGCATCCAACCCGATGACATCTTCAATTTCTTCTCTTACACGCTCAGGCTCTGCACTTGGCAGATCAATTTTGTTGATAATCGGAAGAATTTCTAAGTTGTTATCAAGAGCTAAATAAACGTTCGCAAGTGTCTGTGCTTCAATTCCTTGTGCTGCATCTACTACAAGAATCGCACCCTCACAGGCAGCTAGGCTTCGAGATACCTCATAGGTGAAGTCGACATGCCCTGGTGTATCAATCAGGTGCATGATATATTCTTCCCCATCCTTCGCCTTATACTTCAGCTGGACAGAGTTTAATTTAATCGTTATGCCGCGTTCACGCTCTAAATCCATGGAATCAAGCAATTGTTCTTTCATTTCCCGTTGAGTAATCGCCGCTGTTTTTTCCAAAATACGGTCTGCCAATGTGGATTTCCCATGGTCAATATGGGCGATAATGGAGAAATTTCGAATTCTTGATTGCCGCTCTAATCGTTTTTCTTTATCTGTCACAATCTATCACTCCTACTATAAAACGCGGGTTGCGCTAGGTTAGATTATATCAATAGGGCTGTAAAGATTCAATCGAAATCAAGAAAAGCCGCTTATCGGTCAGCGGCTTTGATCAAAAGGGTGATATCTCATGAAATTCGTTTATTTCCCATTCACCCAATTATAAAGAGAACGGGCTGCATGTGTCATGCCATCAGACAGGGCTTTTCCTGCCTTGGAAAAGGCATTAAAGCCCTCTATTTCCTCCAGCTGTTTTTGTTTTTCGGCAAGATCCTTTTCTGTAACAGCCGTTCCTAAGATAGAAGCTTCCTTCTCTTCATTGTCGTTCATTTGAATGGAGAAAGCTCCTTTTAATTGCGGATCATGGTAGCCCTTCATTTGCAGCATGCCATTATTCGCTTGCTGCATTCCTAAAAAGACACCAAACAGCAAGACCAATCCTAAAATAATGGTTTTTCCAATAAATGAGCCCATCCCCGTCACCACCTTAAGAGCGTTTTTTCTCATCCTTTGCTTTGCCGTCCACCTTTTCCGCGTCCCAGAAAATGTCGCTGAATACATCAGCTGCCGCATTGGATGCATTTCTTAATTCTTCCATATTATTATCTACTCCGCCAAATTCTAAAAGAAGGGCTTTGTCGGATAAATCTTGATTATAGATTCCATTATCGCCAATTTCTCCTTTGGCAAACACACCGACACTAAGACCTTTATATTTTTTCTCCATCAAATGGTGGAACTCTGTCGCAAGCTTTAAGTTTTTCTCATAGCTTTGATTCTTCTTCCCAACAACAAACGCAATTCTCGCATATTTTTTCCCTTTGATTTCGACAGTCGTATCTTTCTTTCTTCTTGAGTCCCGGTGAATATCAATTAAATAATCGAGGTCATCATTTTTCGCTAAGGCTTCTTTCACGACCAATCTTGATTCATTATAAGACTGCGGATATTTTAATCCTTTTTTCACCAGTCTTTTTTCAATTTCCGTTTTGTCGACTGTATTGCCGATTCCTTGCTGATCAAGCGCCTTTCCAAACATGTCGCCGACAAGGGTGACATTCACTTTTGAGTGCCGTGCATTATTTGGATTCGTTTCTCCTTTTAAAAATGGTAAATATGATTCCGTATTATGTGTGTGGTAAATGTACACAGCTTTTCGTTTTCCTGTTGACCGGTCCGGTTCTTTGGCAGGCTTTTTCGGCGCATCATCATCGAGCTTGTCCAGCTCCGCCAAATTTGCTTCTTTTTCATCTTGGATCACTTCACTAGGCGGCGGCGATTCCATCGGCATATTGGTATAGTCTGTTCCTTCACCCGCTAAGATGATTTTTGTATCAAAATGTTCAAAGCCTGGGAGCTCTCTTCCTAGGAAACTGCGCGGGTCTTCTAAATTAATACTGGTTGCAAGCTTCAATGACAGCCCAGAGAAATGAAATCCTTTTTGATCTTCTGGAACTGCTGAGGCGAAATATTGGTTTTCCATGCCCATTAATGTGGCAAAAAATGCGCCAGAGAGCTCATCTGCTACACCATATAACGAGGCTTGCGGCCTCAGCTCGGGTTTTAAAGAGGTCAAAGCCCCTGACATCACAAACACCACAACAAGAGAGGCAATAAATAAGAAGATGCTTTTTACTACTTTCGTTCCATTAATCGCAACGACCAACTGTCGAGGACGGCGGGGTCTTTTTTTCATGATTTACTCCCTCCAGCACGCTTTCTAGTAATTACACTATGAGCGAGCTAGAGAAAGTAGAACCGATTAATGATTATATGAACCCATATTATCTTGCGTGATTTTTTGATGAAGCGCTGTGTTTAATCCGTTGGCAAGTACGTTTGCCATATCATCAATGAATGTATCGACTTCCTTAGGCGTGACCATTAAATTTTGCCCCAGGGGCGCAAGCACTTCGTGGATCAGCTGCCTTTTTTCTTCTTCAGGAAGGGTTCCTACGATGCCTAAGAATGACTGACGCGTTTCTTCATCTGGCAAGTCTTCTTCGTTAAGTACTTTTTTCTTCCCGAATGTCAAACCAGCCGGCACAAGAGAGCGGGACGGTCTATCATCTTTTAGTTCTCTACCAAAATGCTTTAAGACATAATCAATTGTGTCACTAGCAATCGTTACTGCATCCACCACTGTCGGAACGCCAATCGCAATCACTGGAATGCCCAATGTTTCTTTGCTTAATTCTTTTCGCTTATTCCCTACACCAGAACCGGGATGGATACCTGTATCAGAAATTTGAATGGTTGTATTCACTCGTTCTACCGCTCGAGCAGCAAGGGCATCGACCGCAATGACAAAATCAGGCTTAGACCGCTCAATCACGCCTTGGATAATGTCACTTGTTTCAATACCGGTCAGTCCCATCACCCCTGGAGACAAAGAGGAAACCGGGCGATAGCCTTCCTGAACATTTTCCGGCTGCAATTCAAAGAGATGGCGGGTTACAAGCAGATTTTCAACCGTGAGAGGACCTAGTGCATCTGGCGTAACATTCCAGTTTCCCAGCCCTACTACAAGGCAGCTTGCATCAGCCTGAATGCCTCTGTCTTTTAGAAACTGAGCAAAATGATGGGCAAAGACTTCAACGACTTTTTCTTGCATCTCAGAGTCTTTCTCCCGAATGCCTTGTGCCTCAAACGTCAAGTATGTCCCTGCCTTTTTGCCGGTCAGCTCCTCCCCTTCTTTCGTGATTTCCACAGTACGTATGCGGATGCCTTGCTCTTCTTTTTCCTTTTCGACAATCCCTTGGATCCCGTCCTTTTTGACGACATTCGGATCGTTCTCTTGTTCTAGTATCTCTTTTGTTTCAACAGCGAGGTCTGTCCGGATTTGATAAACGCTTAAATCAAGTTTTTGTTTCTCCATAAAAAGACTCCTTCCACCAAGTAATTAACAGTAGTCTTTCCATCTCTTGAAAGAAACATTCGAGCACGTCATCAATGAAAAATACTTTACATTTATATTGCATTCTAAAGGTGTGTTTGATAGAATACAATTTGTTCTATTGTGAAGATTTAACCTTAAGACAATTGTGTTTAGGTTGTATCTTAGGAGGTGAAACACATGCCAAATATTAAATCAGCGATCAAACGTACAAAAACGAATAACGAACGCCGTGCACATAACGTAACAATCAAGTCTGCGATGCGTACTGCGATTAAACAAGTTGAAGTTTCTGTAGCTAACAACGATGCTGAGCAAGCAAAAGCTGCTCTTGCTTCTGCTGCAAAACGCATTGACAAAGCCGTTAAAACTGGTCTTGTACACAAAAACGCAGCTGCGCGTTACAAATCAAGACTTGCTAAACAAGTAAACGGACTTTCTGCATAATGCTTGCAACGCCTCAGTGATGAGGCACCTGTTTAACTGTACGTCCGTCCTGACCGGCCGAGCCTTAAGGACAGACTGGCAATTATACATCTAAACAAAAACGACCCTCTTTTTAGAAGGTCGTTTTTTTATATTCATGCGCCTAACAAACGAAGCAGGAACAATTCTAACAGCAGCTGCTTGTCCTTTTTACCCGTTTTCATTTCGTAATCAATCGTTGAAAGCTCTTTGACGATCTGCTTGAGCTCTTCTTCAGAAAACAGTCTTGCCTGATCCATCGCAAGTTTGACCCGGAATGGGTGGACTTTTAGATTTGAAGCAATTTGTTTTTGTCCATAGCCTTGCTGAGCGAAGTACTTCGTCTGCAAAATCAATCGAAATTGAGTTGAAATGAGTGCTAATATTTTAATGGGTTCCTCATTTTGCTTCAGCAAGTCATAAAACATCTGCATGGCCTCAGAGCGGCGTCTGTTTACAATTTGATTAATCAGCTCGAAAATATTTTGCTCTAAGCTTCTTGCAACGAGCTGATTGACATCCGCTAACTCAATTTCTTCCCGCTCTCCAATATATGTACTTAGCTTCCGAACCTCTTGGAATAGAGAGGAGAGACTCCCGCCGCATAGCATCACAAGCTGCTCAGCCGCTTCAGATGTAATCGCCTTTCCTTCTGTCTTCACCAGTGTGATGGTGAAATCAGTTGTTTCTTTTGGGTTTAACTCTTTCGCCTCAACGACAGCAGCTTTCTTTTTTAGCAATTTGGTGATTTTTTTACGCTCATCCAGCTTTTCATATGGTGCCAATAACACGAGAATGGTATAGGGCGCTGGCTTTTCTAAATAAGCTTCTAATACAGAAAGCTCATGCTCAATCTTTTCCTTTTTCTTTTCAGCTGTAAGAAAATAAGGATTCTTGATCACGACGAGACGCCTTTCTCCCATAAACGGAAATGTTTCTGCATCCGTTACAGCCTGTTCAAGCGGTACTTCTTCCATATCGAAGACGGAGTAATTAAAATCCTTCGTTTCTTCGTCTACTACAGCTTGTCTCAATTTAGCAGCGGTTTCTTGCAGTAAATATGTTTCTTTCCCATATAAGCAATAAACGGGATGGATATCCCCTCGTTTTAAATTGTTCCATACATCAAAGACCATCAATTGAATCCCTCTCTTTCACTTCCTCCTCTATCCTAAAGTGTGTGAAGACATTAGTAAAGAGGAAGCTGAAAGTGCCGCCTCCTCATTTATAGTAAACGTCCGGCGCAAGCTCCCGGGTCAGCCTGCTGTCAGACGATATTCATAAAATGATCATAAAATGGAAAACGGTTACTTTACCTTCTAGCAATTCCAAATGAGTTCAAGTATACTAAAATTAGCCAGGAGGGATGAAAATGAATGAATTTGAAAAAAATGTTCAAAGCAAGCGGAATGATGTGACCGACTCAGCCGTTGGTTTTATCGTCACATTCGGATTTTTCGCCTCAATGTTTATTTTGGCAACCATTATACACCTCGTTGGATCTTAACTTCATGAAGGTTACATGACTGCCGTTTTGGCAGTTTTTTTATTGAGTTTGTAAGATATCATATGGAGGGTGAGTGTAAAACGTTCCTTCCTCATCGAGAAATTCATACGTCACGCTTCCGTCGGTATCTGTACGATACACCTTCATTTGCTGGTCCTTTAATTTCTTCAAAACTTCCTGATGTGGATGCTGATAACGATTGCGTTCACCTGCTGAAATGAGTGCATGTGAGGGCTTGAGATGTTGAAGCCATTCTTCGCTTGTTGACCCTTTACTCCCGTGATGTCCAACCTTTAAGATATCTGCCCATAGATGAGGAAAGGCTTCTATAATGTCTCGCTCCCCTTCTTGTTCAAGATCTCCAGTGAGCATAAACCGCTTCCCGCCTAGAGTAAATGTCAAAACGAGTGAATCATTATTCTTACTTGTCACTTGATCACGCGATGGATGAAGAACTTCAAATATTTGCTCTCCAATCTGAAGCTGATCTCCTCTCTCTAATTCATCAATCATGATCCCTTGATCAGCTGCTTCTTTTAACAGCTCCGCATCCTCTGGACTCCGTGCAAAGCCTTTTGGAATAGCCAGCCGCTTTACTTTATTTCGTTTGATTAAACGAGCTGCTTCTCCCATATGGTCTTGATCCGCATGTGTAAGAATAAGAACATCAAGTTTTGCTATACCTTTAGAATGCAGAAATGGGATCAGCGTTTGATCACCGATCGAAGACACTTTACGCCTTTTTTTCCACGATTCTTCTTCAAAAGAAAGTCTGCCTCCTGTATCCACAAGCAAGTGCCCCTTTCGATAGGGCAGCTGAATAAACAAACTATCCCCCTGTCCTACATCCAGCATCGTCACTTCCCCTTTTTCGAAAAAATTCGGGGTGAAATAGTGTGCACTCAAGACACCAATAAGAAAAAGGATCGGCAGTGCATAGGATTTCACAGAAGTTTTGCACTCCATCACAAATAACAGAACAATTAAGGCGCTCACCTCAAGAAGAATATGCCACCAAGCAGACTTCATAAAAATCAAGTTGAATTCATCAAAAACAGCCATATAGGCTGACAATTGATGACTAAGCTGAATCACCGAATCAAGCAGCTGAAACAATGTTTGTCCAAGCGGAAGATAAATGGTAGTGAGAATAAAAAAGAGTAAGGATAGCGGCATAACGACCGTCGTATATAAAGGAACAAATATCATGTTCAAAGGTACGCTCAGTAAAGAGAATTGGTGAAAATGATATAAAAGAACAGGAAGTGAAGCAAGCTGTGCAATAAAGGAAATCAGGAATAATTGCATGACTGAACTTTTTGCTTTTGATAAAATCCTAGTCGATAACAAAATAAAAAACGTGACCGCGAATGAAAGCTGAAATCCAATATCAAATAAATAAAGAGGATGAATTGCTAATAAGAGTAAAAACGTTGCACTTAATACCACAGCAGAAGGCTGTTTCATTTCTTTTGGCAGACTAGTCATCACTAAATAGATTCCTGCCATGAGGCAAGCTCTTAAAACAGATGGTGCAGCACCTGTCAAACAAGCATAAATAGGAAGAAAGCATAATAGAAGAATACGTGCTGTCTCTCTTGTCACGCCCGCACGAAGGAGACACCAAAATAAACATGCAAGAAGCGTTTGTACATGCAATCCTGAGATCGCTAGTAAATGAATAATGCCAAGCATTTGATAATCTCTTAATGTGTCAGGGTCTATCAACTCACGATCGCCAAAAATAAGTGCCTGTACAATGCCAACAGAGTGTTTAGGCACATGATCTTCTAAAAATTTCAACCCCTTTTGCCTTATCACTTGAAGATAATAGGAAGAACTATCTTTTTTTGTACAGTTTTTGATCGACTGTGGCAGAAAAATGGCGTCAATGCCTTTTGATTTTAAAAATTGATCGTATTGAAACCCGTTAGGAATGGTTGCGTGCTTTGCTGGACGAACATCACCTGTCATGTGACAGCTCATACCAGGTTCTACCTCTTTTAATGCCTCTTTTTCACGCTCTGTTTGAATTGTATAAAAAGTGGCTAGTTGTTCATGGTCTGTTGAAACAGTCGCTGAAAAACGATTGCCATCTGTTTTCGGAATACTTTCAATCACAACGGAACCAGATAGGAATTTTTCTAGCACGGGTTGATCCGTTTCAAGAGACTCATGAATCATAAAAATGAGTATATAGACAGCACCGCATAGGCTGACCATTAAAAAGAGCTGAGGCATTTTTTTCAGTAGGCTGAGAAGTAATATGATGAGAAGAAAGGGAAGGAAATACATATGAAGATGATATGCAGCCAGAGCAATTCCAACAGCTGCTGAAATTGCCCCAAACGGCAAATATTTAAACATAGGAAGTAAATAATTGATTCGCCTTCTCATGCATATCGCGAATTTCTGTTTCGCTAAGTCCTGATTCACTCAGCTTCCCAATTAAATCTGCAACAAAGGCCAATTTTTCTTGATTTTTTAAGTCGATGATCATTTCATCTAATTCAACTTGCTCTGTTTGAACACCCGCCTGCTCGAATAAATCAATCGCATATGGATGATTTTTATAATCCTTTGCATAGTACACTGTTCGTATGCCCGCTTGAATGATGGCTTTACAGCACTGTAAACAAGGAAAATGTGTGACATATATTTCAGCATCAGCTGTAGGTGCACCAAATTTGGCACATTGTAAAATAGCATTCATTTCCGCATGGATGGTGCGAACACAGTGATGATCAATGACATAGCACCCTACATCCGCACAATGAACATCACCGGCAATGGAGCCATTATACCCCCCTGCAATGATGCGCTTGTCCCTTACGATGGTCGCCCCAACAGCTAACCGCTCACAGGTGCTTCGTAAAGCAAGCAAATGGCTTTGTGCCATAAAATATTGATTCCATGAAATTCTTTCCACGAGCTGATCCCTCCAGAATGATGGTTGATATTAAGTGTACATGCCTTTCTTCTCTACCGTCAATTCTACTTCACGGTCAATTGACTTTTCAGCCGTTCAATCGTCTTCTCCCCAAAACCTGAAATGTTCCGCAAGTCTTCAATTTGTTGAAATTCTCCGTGTTCCTCTCTATACGAAATGATGGCTTCTGCTTTAGCTGGTCCTATGCCGTTAATGGTTTGCAATTCGGCTGCATCGGCCTGATTGACATTCACACCCTCACTCTTTTCAACGCCCGTTGATGCGTCAGCTGATGCTGTTTGCGTTTCTCTTTCCGCTTCCCCCTGCTTCCGAACATAAATCATCATACTATCCTCTAATTTAGCTGCTTGGTTGATTTCAATCGAGTCTGCTTTGCTGGTAAAGCCTCCTGCCCTTTGAATCGCTTCCTCTACCCGAGCATCAGATTGAAACGTATAAACACCTGGCTTCCTTACAGCTCCTTTGACCTCTACAAAAATCGTCGATGGCTCTTTTTCTGTCTTTTCTTGTTTGTCTTCTAATGTGACTTGTATGTCTTTATTTTCCTTCAATACACTTGGCTCTCTGCTGTCCTCTCCTTTTCCAGTGAAAAAGAAGAAACTGAAGATGATCACGACTATGAGTCCAGCGGCGATATAAAGACTGTATTTTTTTAATGAAATGAGTCGTTTCACTTACTCACGCTTCTTTCAATCATATTTTTCTACTGCTCAACATACTGTTTAGAAGATAACAGATCCTATGCGTCTAAGGAGGGAGAACGTTTGAATATAGGGTTAATCGGTACAGGAAACATGGGTACCATACTTACTGAGGCATTTATTGAATCAAAGGCAGTCAATCCCTCATCAATTACCATTACAAACCGAACCATTGAAAAAGCGTTCAATATAAAAAAGAACCATCCAGAGCTTGAAGTAACGAAACAGCTTTCAGGGGCTGTCACGAATAAAGATTTCATTTTTGTTTGTGTCAAACCACTTGATATTTATCCACTTTTAAAAGAGCTGAGCCCTCTTTTAACGGAGCAGCAAACCATTGTCATCATTACAAGTCCGGTTCATCCTGAACAGCTTCAGGATATCGTTCCTTGTCAAACAGCCAGGTTGATTCCAAGCATTACAAACCGCGCTTTATCAGGCGCATCACTTTTAACTTTTGGTTCATCATGCAATGCCGCGACAAAAACTGGGTTAAGACAGTTAGCTTCGTGCATTTCAACACCTATCGAGATCCATCATTCAATTACTAGAGCGGCTTCCGATATTGTCAGCTGCGGACCTGCTTTTATCAGTTTTCTCGTTCAGAAAATGATTGAAGCAGCCGTAGAAGAAACGGATATTTCTAAAGAAGAAGCCACCACCTTATCAGAGGATATGCTTGTTGGTCTTGGCCGTTTGATTGAAAAAAGAGTCTATACCCTTCCGACACTGCAAGACAAAGTATGTGTGAAAGGCGGCGTCACTGGTGAAGGCATTAAAGCACTTGAAGCAGGTGTGCAAGATATGTTTCACCGTCTCTTTCAAAACACTCATGAAAAATTCGATGAAGATCTAGAAGCGGTTGCGCATCAATATCCGCCAAGTGTGTTCACTGATGATCGCAGAAATTAATCATCTTTGCAACAAGCGAAAAAAGGGTTTTAAAAAACCATCGTTCTATTAAACGATGGTTTTTGGTTTCTTAGCTGAGATGAAATATCTTTCGGCGAATTCACCGGGGGCTTCATTTGTAAAATCAGCAGTCACTTCTATTTGTTCAAAGCCAGCGGACTCAAGGAACGCTGCATATGTTTCAAATGGAAATGTGCGCTGTTCATGTGTCTCATCATAACGCTGATACATGTCTCCGTCTTTTACAAAAAAGCTTAAATCATGTATGACCGAATACATGTCATCCCCTTTATCACTCTGCCAAATATAGCTGATCTCTTCATCTTGATCTGCATAAGTCGAACCTGGGAATACCTCTTCCATTTTATAAGGCGTATGAACATCAAAAAGTAAAACCCCATCTGCCTCTAAAAGCTGAAACATGTTTTTAAAGGTTTTTTTGACGTCATTTTCGTTTTTTAAGTAATTCAAGGAATCACAGCAAATAACGGCTGCCTGGAAGGCTTGCTCAAAGCCCGTAACTTCTCTCATATCTTGATGTAAAAATTGAATCGACTGCTTTTTCGCCTGCGCTTTTTGCTCCGCAAAGGCCAGCATTTCTTCACTGAGGTCAATTCCTGTGACCTTGTGGCCCTTTTCAGCTAACCGAAGAGAAATCTCTCCAGTTCCACAGCCTACATCGATGATGGCAGCATTCGGCTTCATATACTGCTGGATCCACTGAACCCATTCATCATAAGGTGCATGTGTCATGAGCTCGTCATACACACCTGCAAACCCTTGATAAATCATGAGTTAATGCCAAGTGAAAGCGTTTCTCTCGGCGCATCTCCCCATAGCTTTTCTAGATTGTAGTATCCTCTTTCTTCTTTGTGGAACACATGGGCAATGACATCACCTAGGTCAATCAATACCCATCTTGCTTCATCAAAGCCTTCCATCTTCTTCACTTCGATTCCGCTTTCCTCTGCAAGATGTTTTACTTCTCTTGCAATGGCTTGCACTTGTTTATCAGAATTCCCGTGACAAATGAGAAAATAATCCGCAACAAGTGAGATTCCTTGCATATTAAGGGCAATAATATCCTCAGCCCGTTTATCATCGCATGCTCCAGCTGCGACGTTTAAAATTGATGATGAATCCATCCAAAATTCCTCCTTAGTTGTTCTTATGCACAAGCGAATTGTAAGTAGCAAGCGTATCTGGAAAGACTGGCTGATTCTTTTTCATTAGAAAACTGATGGTGTTTTTTAATGATTGGATCAGTGCACGATCTAGATCATTTTCTGCTAATTCCCTTACTTCTTCGACACCAGGGAAATGACGTCCTGGTTCAATATAATCTGCGACATAAATGACTTTTTCAAGTAAGGTCATGTCTGGTCTGCCGGAAGTATGAAATTCAATAGCTGTTAACACATCTTGATCGTCAATTCCAGCTTCTTTTTTGACCAAATAGGCACCAACCGGGGCGTGCCAAAGCTCGGGCGAATATTCAAGCAATAAAGGGTTCATCTGTTCTTTTTGGATAATCCCCTTCATTTCTTCTTTTGGCCTAAATTTCGCATAATCATGAAAAATAGCGGCGATCTCTGCTTTTTTCACATCTGCACCGAACCGTTCCGCTAATGAAATGGCTGTCTCCATGACTCCGAGTGTATGTGTATATCTATGCTCTGTTAACTGCTCTTTGACACAGTTCAATGCTTCTTCACGATTCATATAAATGATGCTCCTTTATATAACGCTCAACAGCTTTCGGAATCAAATAATCGACAGGGTTCCCCTGCTCTATTCGCTGCCTAATCAATGTCGATGATACATCAAAAGCTGGAACATCTGCAAATAAAAGAGGATATGCCGTACTTCCAACGTAACCCGGCCTTTTCATCCCAATAAAGGTGATCATTTGAAGCAAATCATCGATCCGATGCCATTTTGGCAAATACTCGACCATGTCCGCTCCTATCATAAAAAAGAACTGATCTTCTGGATGACGCTTCTTTAACAGATTCACTGTATCTACCGTATAAGACGGACCCTCCCGCTCCATTTCAATAAGCTCGAGCCGAAAATATGGATTTGCTTGAATCGCCGCCTCCACCATTTTTATGCGGTGATGACTATCTGCTCGTTTCCGTCCAGTTTTATGAGGAGGCATATGGTTTGGGATAAACCAAATTTCATCAAGCCCCACTTGAATCCGCACCTCACTTGCCATTAGCAAATGCCCGTTATGGGGAGGATCAAACGTACCGCCGAACAACCCTATTTTTTTCATATCGCATCCACCTTTACGGCAGCTTAATTTGTTTATTTTCCTTAGATTCTTTGTAAAGGACAATCACATTTCCGATCGTTTGAACGAGCTCAGCCTTTGCACCTTTTACAAGTGCTTTCGCAACTTCTGTTTTGTCCTCGTCACAATTTTGCAATACGCTGACCTTTAACAGTTCTCTTGCTTCAAGCGCCTCGGAAATTTGCTTGACCATATTGTCATTTACCCCGCCTTTTCCAACTTGAAAAATAGGTGATAAATGATGTGCTTGTGCACGTAAAAAACGTTTTTGCTTACCTTTTAACATGGTGTTCCTCCTAATTTCTCTATGACAATTGACTTCATTTTTCCGGCGTCAGGCGTAATGCCTGTCCACAGTTCAAAGGCTCTTACTGCTTGTCCGACAAACATGCCAACCCCATCCACTGTTTTCAAGCCAAAACCTGCTGCTTCCCTAAGCAGTTTTGTTTCTATTGGATTATACACAATATCACAAACGACCGCTGTTTTTTTTGCGTTCACTAAAGAAATCGGGGTTTCTTCAACATTCGGATACATGCCGATCGAGGTCGTATGGATGATGACATCATATTCCCCAAGCCGCTCTTCTGCTGCATTTAATGTGATTGCTTGAGATGTGATTTTTCCCTCTGCACTTTCAATTAAAGCTTCAGCTTTTTCAATGGTGCGGTTCGTAATATCAAAGCTCTTCGGTGCATACTGAGCAATTGTCGTATAAATCGCTCTTGCCGCTCCGCCAGCACCAATCAAGAGAAATGACAGCTCTGATAACGGCTGATCCAAGGCTTCAAGCAATGAATGAAGAAAACCTTCTCCATCTGTATTGTACCCAACGAGCTGATCCCCTTCGCGCCGAACCGTATTGACGGCACCGAGCCGTTCAGCTGTCACATCAATTTTGTCAAGGTACTTCATGATTTCTACCTTGTGAGGAACAGTGACGTTTATGCCGCTTATTCCTAACGCCTTCATGCCGCTAATCGCATCTTTCAGGTCATCATTTTCTACTTGAAAGCCATGATAATGTCCATCAATTCCAGCGTCCTTTAGTGCTGCATTATGAATATCCGGAGACATTGAGTGGCCAACAGGGTTACCGATTACTCCGTATAAAGGTTTCAAGGTCTCTCCCCCTTTGAACATTTAAATTAACGAACGTCTCATAAACACATGAACGCCTTTTGGCGCATAAACTTTGATTTGCTTGCCCGCATCATTTGCAGTAACCCAGCCTAAACCTGAAAAGACGATGTCCATTTTTGGCTGATCAATGGTAAAGGTATGCGGAACGAGCGGCGGGAAATCTTCCATTCCCTCTTTTGATGGCGGTGACAGCAGTTCCCCTGCATGTTTTTCATATAAATCATCTGCGTTCTCGAGCTTTGTCCGGTGAATGTTCAGCTCATTTGGCATATAGCAGACAAATGATGTTCTGCCGCCTTTTACATAATCAAATCGAGCCAGTCCGCCAAAATAAAGCGTTTGTGCTTCATTTAATTGGAACGTTCTCGGTTTCAATTCTTTTTTCGGCGTTAAAATCTTCAGGTCATTTTTGCTGACATAGTGCGCCATTTGATGGCGGTTGATGATGCCCGGCGTATCGAATAAAGCGGACCCGTCATCAAGCGGGATTTCAATCGCATCAAGTGTAGTACCTGGATATTGGGATGTAGTAATGACGTTCTCTTCGCCAGATACTTCTTTGATGATTCGATTGATAAATGTTGATTTTCCAACATTCGTACAGCCGACGACATAGACATTTCTTCCCTCGCGGTAATGATCGATCGCTTCCATCACCTCAGGCACACCCTGGCCTCTGCTTGCACTGATCAAGAAAACATCGATAGGGTTTAATCCGTTTTCCTTTGCTTCCCGTTTCATCCAATGAATTAGACGATCTTTTTTCACGGATTTCGGTAAAATATCCACTTTGTTGCCGACAAGTAAAATCGGATTACCGCCGACGATACGGCTCAGCCCGTTGATCCAGCTTCCGTTAAAGTCAAAAATATCAACGACCTTCACAATGAGAGAATCTGTCTCTCCAATGCTGTGCAATATATTTAAAAAGTCGTCTTCTGTTAAAGAAACATCTTGAATCTCATTGTAGTTCTTTAACCTAAAACAGCGCTGACAGATCACATCTTCTTTCAATAGAGATGCTGCCGGCGCATATCCTAATTGATCTTTATCTTCCGTCTGAATGGCTACACCGCAGCCAATACAAACAACCTTTTCCATTATTACTCTTCCTCCCACTGAATGTGGCCCTTACGCTTTAAGGCTCCTAAAATTCTGCGTTCAATCTGCCTGTTAAACTTTGTGAAAAATCCGTCCGAGGCAGCAACAGGAACGACCAAAATCGTATGGAAGCCATGACGATTCCCGCCAAGAACATCTGTCATGAGCTGATCCCCAATGACAACCACATCTTCTTTTTTCAACTGCATATCAGCGACTGCCTTATTAAAGGCTCTTCCCATAGGCTTTCGCGCTTTATAAATAAACGGGATATGAACCGGTTCAGAAAAAAGCTTGACCCTTTTTTCATTATTGTTTGATACAATCGTCACTTGTATCCCGTGATCTTTCATTTCTTGAAACCATTCAATTAAGCGCGGTGTCGCACTTGGACGGTCCCATTCTACTAGTGTGTTATCTAGATCGGTAATAATTCCTTTTACATTTCGTTCTTTTAATTTTTGCGGTGAAATGTGGAAAATACTTTTCACAAATTCATCCGGTAAGAAATACTTCTTTAGCACAATTTGCACCCTTTCTTCCATTGGTTTTCAGCGATTGTGTCGAATCAAATCACAATTTGTCTGTCTATCGAATACAATGAAAAAGTTTTCGACATATGATGAGGACCTTCAACAGGTGTGGATAATTTTACACACATTATCCACCTATATTTCATCATGCTTTCATTCAATTATAAACACTCTACCCACAAGTTATCCACTTAACCATGTGGATAACAGAACGATTGTTCTTGTTTCCCATTCATGGTAGATTAAAGGTACTTCAAAGACAGTCGATCAACCTATGATGATATGTCTTTTCCTCAAATTTTATGCCAACTTTTTCAGGGGAGGTGTTTTTCCCATCATATGGGTTTCTAGTATGAAAAAGCTGTCAGATGATTTACTTATAGAATCGTATTATAAAGCAAATGAAATGAACTTAAATCGCGACTTCATTGAATTAATTGAGACAGAAATGAAAAGACGTTCGCTCGGGCATATGCTCTCTGTTTCCTCTTAATTCCATATCACAGGAACCATGCCTCCCGAGCACTCTCCTTTTTTAAACTCAGGTGACTGATATTATATCACTTGCGCTATAGGCTTACTACTATTTTCCGTAAAAAACACCCCTTCTGATGAAAGAAGAGGTGTCTTAATTGCAAGGCTGTTCATTCCAAAACCATAACCCTCCGCCTACGACTAAAATGACCACAAGGAACACAACAAGAAAAGCGTAACCGATTCCTGCTCCTTGTGCTGGATAAGGCGAACACGCAGGGTAAGGATAAGGACATCCCCACATATCAGTTACCTCCTTCTAGGAAGATATACTGTTAGACTATGCTGGATGGATGGTCTTGTTTAGGCAGATGGCCATCATTTAAAAATGTTTGATGACATCACGCTCTTTGATTTCGTTATAAATAATTCTCGCCCCTTTTGGTGTCATATGATTGCCAGAAGGGTCGATCAAGCCTGACTGAATCAGGGCATGATCACTATCTTCTCCAGCTTCTCGGATGAAAGCTTTCCAGTTGTCGACAAGCGGTACCTGCTCATCCTTCGCTACTTCTCTTGTGATGTCATTATAAGAGTTTTGCCAAGCTCTTGCCCCGCCTCTCCCGGCAAAATAAGATGACTTATACCTGGAGTAATAATACAAGCCCTTTTTCCCGCCTTCTACAACAGGCACACAGGTCATGAGAATCGGGGTAATGCCTTCTTTTCTACTTTCAGAAATGAAGTAGGTTAAATTTTCTTTAAACCGTTTTTTCGTCACTCGGGGATGTTTCCCGTCTAAAATCGCCGCATCATTCGTACCGAACATGATGAGGACGTAAGTTGGTTTCTGTTTTAAAATATCCTGCTCAAAGCGCAGTTTCGCGTCTTCAGTCGTCTGCCCGCCAATGCCTGCATTCTTCACTTGAATTTGGCCGCGCTCGACGTTTTTCATGAGATTCACCCATTTTTCAGATGTTGGATAATCTCGAAAGTCCCAGTTTGATCCTCTTGTATTGCTGTCACCAAATGCAATGACGCTTTCTTGTACTGGCTTAGAGCACCCAGCAGCAACACATAATAGGATGAAAAGGAAAACATATTTCTTCACAACATTCACCTCCAAAAGCCCTCTTCATATAGTAAACGACAAGACTTTTGGTTTCAATGAATGAATGTTTTTGACGAATGCTGCCTATTGCATCTGAACAGGCATATATGCTTTGTCGTGGTGCAGCAGTTCACTTACTTTTACAAATTCATAGCCCCTCTTCTTCAACTCAGGAATCACTTGTTTCAATGCTTCTACCGTTTGCTTGCGATTTCCCCCGCCATCATGTAAAAGGATAATATCGCCGCCTTGAATATGATCAATAATTCGGCTTGCAATTTTACGTGCGCCTGGTCTTGACCAGTCCTTCGGATCTTGCGTAAAGGACCACATGACCACATCGTACCCTTGCTTTGACAGAATGCGGAATGATTTCATTGTTAAGCGTCCACCAGGAGGGCGAAATAATAAGGGACCGCCAGGCTGGAGTGAAGCGATATGAGCCGCTGATTCTTTTAATTCCCGCTTGATCTCCTTTGACGACAAAAGGTCAAAATACGTATGATTCATCGTATGATTGCCGAGTTCATTCCCTTCGTCCACAATCCGTTCTGCGATCATTGGATAAGCATGGATTCTGCTCCCTATCACAAAAAAGCTTGCATTCACTTGATGCTCCTTCAGCACATCTAATATTTGATTTGTATACACTGGATGAGGTCCATCATCAAAGGTGATCGCAATCTTTTTCCGTTCCGCTCTCATGTCCCAAAAGGCACGTCCCGTTTTTTCAAGATCGACTCGTTTTAATGTATGTGCCTCTACTTCATTAGGAACAAAAGCACCTAGCAGCCATATACACATCAAGATATGCAGCCCTCTCATTCGACCGCCTCCTCCACCGAACATCATTACCGATAAATTGCCCGCTTTCGCATCAATTCATGCAAGCTTCATGGTGATATCTGCTTCTTTTTCAAATAAAAAAAGCCGGCCATATTGGCCCGCTCTTTGTTTCACGTTTGGTTTCTCTCTTCAACTGTCGAACGTTGCTTAGAATTCATACAGACACTCTCCTTCTTGGATTTGATTTTGAGCCCATAATAATTTCTGATAATACTGGTTGGACTTTTTGTATTGTTGAGAGGCTTCTAAGGCTGTCGCAATTTCTAGTGAGATATCCTCTATATAAGAGTATAGGCTAAGTTTTTCCAAATAATCAATGGTTTTTTGCAGTTGGTCTTCATTGATTTCCTGAACATATAAAGCATCCAGATACTCAAACATATGACAGAACAGCTGGTCTTCATGATTCTTTGCAGCCAATTTCCCATCTTCTAATATGCGCAGGGCATCCGCCTGTTCATTCTGTCTAAAAAGCAGCTTCGCCAGCGTATAAAGCGTATGCGGAAGCGTTGGGAGCAGCTCTTTGCGGGCAAGATCAGCGGATTCCGTTAAATATCGTTCCGCTTCCTCTCTATAGCCAAGCTCGCCATAACATTTTCCTAAATTATAGAGCGCTGAACTGTATATGCGCGGGTGATCAATTTGAGATGCGAGCTGTTTTGCCTTTTTTAAATGAGGCAGCGCCCGGTCTTTTCGTTTTAAATCTTGATAATTTCCTGAGATGACAAAGAGACATTGAATGATGCGAATCGTATACGCATCATGCTGATCGTATATTTCCAGCGCCTTTAAAATATGGTGCATGGAGACATGTGTTTGTTTCATTATATAGTAGGCTTCTGCCACTTTAAAATGAAACTCTGCCTGCTCAATATCATCAAATACCATGGACAGCTGCTTTTCTGCGACTCGATAATATTTGACGGCTTCTAAATATTCTTTTTGACTAAATTCATGCATGCCACGAAAAAATGCATGGTAATAATGCAGCATATCAGATAACTCATGATTGGAGTTTTCGATTTTATCGACTAGATTAGATACTGAGAAAGGTTGATATTTTGAAGGGTGTATATAGTCAAGCATGATTTGGTGCCGAAAACACATGAGCTGATAATAAATCAGTAAATGCTGGTCCTCTTCCATCTGTTCAATTTCCGCTTCAACTTCCGCTTTCAAGATTTCCGCATCTGGAACACTGAACTGCCGTATCATTCGATACCATTCATTAATTTTCATACCTACATGTGAAGATAGAACCTTCCCCATGTTCCGAAATTACCCCTTCCTTTTCGGTCTAATATTACATATTTTAGCACGCTTCTTGACCGCCAAGCACCGCAAAGAAACCGCAAACATAAAAAAGAGACGAACTGAAGCACGATTTTTTTGAAAAGGATGATTTTTTCCTCGTACAGACACAGACAATCCCTCCTTCACATACATTTGAGGATATAGGCAGCGGCCTAAACATGGTGGAGGTGAAAATCGTGGCAGGAGTATTTACAGCGATGGGATTGATGGTCAAAGAATTGGTGTTTTTAGTGTCCTATGTCAAAAACAATGCCTTTCCACAGCCCCTTTCTGGAGATGATGAAAAAAAATACTTAGCCCTCATGGCACAGGGCGATGAACACGCAAGAAACATGCTGATTGAACATAACCTTCGGCTCGTCGCCCATATTGTAAAGAAATTTGAAAATACCGGGGAAGACGCTGAAGACCTCATCTCCATCGGGACGATCGGACTCATTAAAGCCATCGAAAGCTATTCCTCTGGAAAAGGAACAAAGCTGGCAACGTATGCGGCGCGGTGTATTGAAAATGAAATTCTCATGCACTTACGCGCGCTCAAAAAAACGAAAAAAGACGTCTCCTTGCATGACCCCATCGGTCAGGATAAAGAAGGCAACGAAATTTCATTAATCGATGTCTTAAAATCCGAAAATGAAGATGTGATCGATACCATTCAGCTCAACATGGAGCTTGAAAAAGTAAAGGAGTATATCGACATTCTCGACGGCCGAGAAAAAGAAGTGATCGTCGGCCGGTTCGGCCTTGATTTAAAGAAAGAAAAAACGCAGCGGGAAATAGCCAAGGAGCTCGGGATATCGCGGAGCTATGTGTCACGTATTGAGAAGCGCGCGCTGATGAAGATGTTTCATGAGTTTTACCGGGCGGAGAAGGAAAAACGGAAACGGGAGAAAGGGAAGTGAGCGGAAAACTTCATAGAGGACTACTTTTCAATAAAAACAGGCCCTCATAAGGTCTGTTTTTATTTTGCCCTTCAAATCTGAAAAGTATATAATTAATATACTTGTATGACAAATAACAATACCTATTGAAAGGAGTGATTTTTATGAAATTCAATCCTGTTTCTAATAAAAAATTATATATACAGATTTATAATCAAATCCTTTCAGAAATACAGTTAGGCTCTTTTAAAGTAGGAGATAAACTTCCTTCTGAAAGAGAACTATGTGAACAATTTGGCGTCAGCCGTGCACCCGTCAGGCAAGCTCTCAGTGCATTAGAAATGAATGGTGTCATTTACTCCCGTCAAGGAGAAGGTGTGTTCGTTAAAAATACGACCATCACCACTGAAGGGACTCTTTCTATGAAATCAGCATCTCCTGAAGATATTGTGGAAGCCCGAATGCACATTGAGCCTTTAATTATCCATTTTGCGGCTTTGAGAGCGACCGATCAAGAGATTGAGGAGCTTAAACAAACGATAAAAAAAATGGAAGAAGAAACACGGTCGGGTGTATATGTTCCTGAAACCGACGAACAACTACATATGGGCATTGCAAGAGCGTCACATAACGATTTATTTGTTACCTTTATGTCTTCTATTACGAATGCTATGAAACAACAGGAAATGTGGAGATTTATTCGTGATCGGACTGTTACTCGTTCAGATTATCGAGAGATCAACTTTCAAGAACACAAAATGATTATAAAAGCACTAGAAGAGCGGAACGCATCAGAAGCCGTAACACGGATGACTGACCATATGCAAAATTTATATGATCGCTACTGGAAAAGCTAAGCTCTCCGCTTATACACATTTTAAAAAAAGTTCTTTTAAAACAAATAAAGGCGTCTAACCGCAAGTCGAACTTGTGAGTTATGCGCCTTTGTTTTTCATTTCAACGTTTTTTTGATTCTAAGCATTTTTCGCATATTCCGTATAAAACCTTAACACCTTCACATCCATGAGCTGTATCAATCATTTCCTCACATTCTTTGCACACAATCGTGTTTTGCGGCACATTTGATTTCTTTTCCATCCTCATATCAGCTCCTTCGTTTTGATATTGTTTTTCGCTTAAACACTTTTACCATTGTTCTTTGTGAATGAAATGGACTCTTCGATGCTGGATTTGTTGTTTGCTTTGACGACCAGTGCTTTTCCTGACTGTTTCACTAAGAGTACAATAATAAGAGAAGCAAATATCATGCTGATACCTAAGAAAATCATACTTATGTGAAAAGAACCTGTTACATCTTTAATATATCCGACTATATAAGGTCCAAAAAATCCACCAAGATTTCCAATACTATTAATCAAT
The DNA here is from genome assembly GCF_014250435.1 of Bacillus sp. PAMC28571. NCBI lineage: Bacteria > Bacillati > Bacillota > Bacilli > Caryophanales > Bacillaceae > Bacillus > Bacillus sp. PAMC28571. Next base: position 2,106,441 of record NZ_CP060191.1, read on the forward strand.
GCGATGGCCCCACCCGCTGCTGCGCCTGTTAAAAAAGATGGGGGGATTGCCCAAAATGGAGAATAAGCGCCAAAAGCTCCACACAATGCGATTGTTAAAAATACAAATGACAAGATCACACTTGTGCTAGCAATAAAACTACTTATGATCATAGCAATCGCACTAACAGTTAAACAGGCAGATACATGCCAGCGTCTTTCATTTTTCTTGTCAGAATGATTCCCAACTAGCACCATGACCAAAATGGCAAAGGTGTACATAAGACCCAAAAGCCACCCCATCCCTTGAGTACTCAAAGAAATTGTGTCAGATAACCCCTTTGAGATCGTCGGTAAGAACATGTTAATACCGTAGAACCCAACCATCCAGCAGAAATAGCCTGCCGATAAAATGAGTACATCTCGATCTTTTAAAGCTTGAACGAAGGTATACCGCTTGACTTGTTCTTTTTCAAGTCTTTCTTTTGTTGTGACATGAATAAGCCACTCTTTCTCATCATTATTCAACCACTTTACTTCTTCAATTTTGTCATCTAGATAAAAAAAGGCAATGACACCAAGAATAAGAGCTGGGATGGCTTCTAAAATAAATAACCACTGCCAGCCGGACATATCCAGCCAATTCACCCCTAAGAGAAAGGTTGAGAGCGGAGCGCCAACTGCATTTGCCCCTGGGATTGCCAGCATAAATCCAGCGATGGCTTTGGCATGGTGTTTTGTTTGATAGAAACCGCTCAAATAAAACACCATACATGGATAAAAACTGGCTTCTGCTGCGCCTAATAAGAAACGCGCCGTGTAGAACTGCCATGGTTCTTGTACAAAAGCCATTAAAATCGCAATAATAGCCCAAGTCACCATAATTCTGCTGATCCATTTTCTAGCACCTATCTTCGACATAATCGCACTGCCCGGAACCTCTAGTAAAAAATAACCTAAAAAGAAAATTCCCGCCCCGAGTCCAAATACAGCATTTGAAAATCCTAAATCTTCATTCATTTGAAGAGCAGCAAATCCGATGTTCACACGATCTAAAATGGCGATAACAAAACATAATGACAAAAACGGGATTAGTCGAAGTGTAACCTTACGAGTAGTAGATCTCTCCAATGCTTGTTGATTCAAGCTGATTCCCCCTTAACTTAGCTTTGTCTGACTATACTTGTGAGCTCTCATATTATAAAGCGCTTACAAATGTACGACTGATAGAAAAGAGTGAGGCATAGTCCATGCCCAACTCCATTCATATCACTAGTCCATATGCGAACCACCATTAATATCAATCTCTTCCCCTGTGATATAGGAGGCTTCTTTCGCCGCTAGGAACGCAATAGCAGCCGCAATTTCTTTCGTTTCACCTGGGCGGCCAATCGGTATACTGTCAATCACCTTTTTTGCTTCGCTATTAGAAAGCGACTTCCAGATATCAGTATTCACTAGACCTGGAGCTACACAATTGACAGTGATTCCATCCTTTCCTACTTCACGGGCAAGGTTTTTGGAAAAGCCTAGGACGGCGGCTTTGGAAGCAGAGTAATGCGCACCGCCAAAAACACCGCCTCCTCTTTTGGCTGATACAGAAGACAGGTTGATAATACGGCCATATCTTTGTTTTTTCATTGTTTCTAGAACTGCTTGTGTACACAAGAACAAACCGAACATATTCACACTAAATATTCTTGTCATATCCTCTAGTGTCATGTCCTGAACTGTTACTTTTTGAGAAATACCTGCGTTATTCACTAATATGTCAATTCTGCCGAATGACACAAGTGTTTCTTTCACCATCTGGTCAATCGATTCTTTATTTGTGACATTTACTTCTATACCGATTGCTTTACCACCGGCATTTTTAATCGCTTCTACAGTACACTGAATTCCCTCTTGATTGATATCTGCTACAACGACTGAAGCGCCCTGCTCGGCTAGAGTGAATGCTATGGTTCTCCCAATTCCCTTTTCAGAACCGCTGCCTGTTACGATCGCAACTTGATTTTTTAGGGTAAACATGGCTAATTCCTACTTTCCTATGAAATTATTCAGCATTTCTTTAGCTGTTTTGATTATATTTTCGATGGTAATGCCATTGATCTCCAAAAGCTTTTCATAAGGTGCGGATTCTCCAAAACGATCTTGCACACCGATTCGTTTGACTCTCCCCCGGCCTTCCTCTGCCACTATCTCACATACAGCACTGCCTAATCCGTTTAGAATATTGTGATCCTCTATAGTAATAATAGGTCCAATATTCAGACACTCCATGACAGCTTCTCGATCTAAAGGCTTGATCGTATGCATATCTAAGAGGGTTGCATAAATACCTTGTTTTTCTAATTCCTTGACTGCTTCTAAGGCAAGATGTACTGTATCTCCATTCGCTATAATCGCGATATCTTTACCAGACTTTACTTTCTTTGCTTTGCCGATGATAAATTCTTCATTTTCATCATATATCATCGGCACAGCATCTCGGGTGAAACGCAAATACATTGGACCATATGTTTCTGCTGCCTGTTTGATCAATTTTCTTGTTGAGTAGTAATCAGCTCCCATGATCACTGTCATATTGGGAAATGATCTTAAAACGCCCATATCTTCTATCGCTTGATGACTCCCTCCATCATTTCCTGGTGTTAATCCACCGTGGGAGCAGGCGATCTTTACATTCAAATTGGGATAACATACTTCTTGCCGAATTTGTTCTGCCATACGCAGCGAGCCGAAAACTGCATAGGTGCTGATAAAAGGGATTTTTCCCGTTGTTGCAAGACCAGCTGCCAGGCCGGCACCATTTTGTTCAGCAATTCCGACGTTCACATGCTGATTAGGAAGCTGCTTTATAAATTCTCCTGTTTTGCATGACTTTCCGATATCAATATCTATGACATAAATTTGTTGATTCTCTTTTCCTAATGTAACTATTTCATCACCGAAAGCTTCACGTGTCGCTTTTTTCTTAGTTACTGCTTTTTCAGTTTGACTCATGATTTTAAACCTCCTGCTAGTTCCTCTAATGCCTGCTCATATTCTTCTTCATTTGGCGCAACACCGTGCCATGAGCAGATATCTTCCATATAGGAAACGCCTTTGCCCTTAATGGTATCGGCAACAATACACTTTGGCTTTCCATTTTTCGTTTTTGTTACTTCATTCAGTGTTTCTACAATGTCTTCCATTGAGTGTCCGTCAATTCGTTTTGTTTCAAATCCGAATACTTCAAACTTCTTTTCGATGTCTTGAAGCGGCATAATTTCTTCGCAGAAGCCATCAATTTGCAGGCGGTTATTGTCTACAAACACAATTAAGTTATCCAAGCGATATTTCACTGCGGTTTGGACGGCTTCCCAAATTTGCCCTTCCTGACATTCTCCATCTCCCACCATGACAAATACCCGGTAATCTTTTTCATCCCTTTTGCCTGCAAGTGCCATACCAACGCCGCAAGAAAGTCCTTGACCTAATGAGCCTGTGGAGATATCAATTCCCGGACATTTCTTCATATCAGGATGACCTTGAAAAGGTGAACCGTACTGCCGTAATTTGTATACGTTTTCAAAAGAGACATAACCTTTCATAGCTAGAGCTGCATATTGAATAGGTGCCACATGTCCTTTCGATAAAACAAAGCGATCTCGATCTTCCCAATGTGGTTTTTGGGGATTGATATTCATTTCTTTAAAATAAAGGGCGGTAATGATATCAGCAGCTGATAAGGAACCTCCTGGATGACCCGATTGCGCTTCGTAAATCATCGTTATCGCCGTTTTTCTGAGCTCGATGGCTTTTGCTTTGAGTTCTGCCACACTTCTGTCTTTCATTCCGATCACCTCGATTATTTTTTAAGTTATAACTTGAATTCTTAGTTACTTGTTCACTTGTATGACAAGCGGTTTATGAGATCACTATACAATTCTTGAAAGCGTTTGTCTATCTATTTTTTGAATTTTTAAATAAAATATTGCTTTTCTCGATACTTAGATTCAGCACTCTATTTTAAATGAAATAAAAACACCACCCTATCATCTGGTGATGTTTTACATTTCAACTATGCTATTCTCTTTTAGAAAACGCTCAAAAAGCTTATGGCCTTCCTCTTCAATCAGTTCATCTTCAATCAAATATTCTCCAATCAATAACCCAAGATCCTTCCACTTCTCATATTCTTTTAAAAGCGTTATCCCGTAACTTTTTTGATCAAAAAACAATAACCATCTTCCTGTTTCTAAACTCTTAAAAAACACGCCTTCATAATCAAAACCTTGCTCATAATATCCTACATGTAAATGCATACTCTCATCTAAACTATGTATTCTTTCATATGTACACACTTTATCTTGCTCCCTTACCTTTTCACATCATGCTGAAAATGAATATTCCTCAACTCGACCCATTCAACAAGATCGGATACCTTTTTTGTCGTCACAAAATGTTGAACGATTTCATAAGCCTGATTACGATCAACATAGCTGCATGATGGCACATACAATGGTGATCCAGCAATCAAATGCTCGATCGTTTCGATCTTTTCTACCTTTTGAAAAGGGACTAAAAAATCTGGATATCTGATGATAAAGAATCCATACGGTTCAGTATAAAAGAAAACTAGACTTTCACTTTCCCCATCTTCCTCTATCTCAATGGAAGATTCCCCGTTACCTTGTTTCCAATACTCTTCACCCTCCTGAAAGAAGATTCTTTTCATGAATTCTTCTCCAGGTTTTTCTATCGGAGCTCCTGTAGGCCCGTAGTATAAAAACATCAATATCGCTCCTTCATGCCTATATCAATTTGGATTTAACCAATTGTTCTATTCCCCTCAAAATCATAAAAGGCTTGTGTTTGTTGGTTTAATTTTAGCATGTGATATAGCTTTGGGTTTAGCTTTTGAAAGGTTTGAGTGCTGACCCATTTTACTTCTTCAATATCCTGATCCGGATCTAGAATGTTCATCTCTCCCCCGATCATTTCCGCAAAGAACGTAATGATAAGCGCATGATGTTTTTTATCTTGAAAGAATGCTTCTCGAACCGAATGAAGTTCCTTTACTTTGATCACATACCCTGTCTCTTCTTTCACTTCGCGGATGACAGCCTGCTGCAGGTGTTCACCTTTTTCCACAGCACCGCCCGGGAGTTCCCAATATCCCTTTACATTCTTGACTGTTAATAGATTTTCTTCCTCATCATAAATAATAGCTGAAACCACGTCTACTCGTTTCAAATGAATCCCCCTCAACATTCTCCATTCACATCAATTGCCGGATATATGACACGAACTGTTCATTTTATACATTCTTATTATACTGTATTAGTAGTCAGCGATTGAGGCCAGAGCATGTGGATGATCATCATTTTACTTGTTGGGCTTGGGATTTACAGGAAATATCGTTTCTCTTTTGAGACAAATCAAAGCGTCCAACGAGAAAATCATCCAACTGTTAGAACAGCAAAAACCGAAAAAATAAAACCTCACGCATCTAGCAGGAGGTTTTTGCCATAGGAGAAATCTTCCCGTTACTCATCAAATAACATATTTCTGATTCGCCGAATGTAGTGAAGCGCAATATGAGCGAGACATAAAATGAGCCCAATCATCGCAAGAATATAGATGGGCAGCATCAAACCAGGTACATAGTTTACGACAAATCCCAAACTAAACGCTGTCAGCATATATATGCTGATCAACCTCATCAACACCATTCGAAGCCCTCCCTTTCTACAATCACTTTAACATATTTTCCCTTCATTCTCATAATTGGCTTTAAAAAAGATGCGAATCCATTAAGACTCGCATCTTTTTTACGTATTCAATTCACCTTTTTCGCCCGTGCTTCCTTCCACTGCTCAAGCTCCGAGACTGTTAGTAATTGATATCCTTGTTTGGTCAATTCCTTGATGATCGTGACAGCCGCGTTGGCAGAGGTGTCATAGATGTCGTGCATTAAGACGGTTTCTCCGCTAGACGCATGTGTAAGAATGTAGTTGGCAACGTATTGGCTGTTGCGATATTTCCAATCTTCGGGATCTACATCCCAAAGCGTAACTTTCATGTTGACAGCCGAGTTGATCTGTCCGTTTGTTCCACCATATGGCGGTCTAAAGTGAGTCGGTGTGAACCCGCCTGCTTTTTCAATGATTTGCTGCGTATCTTCTACTTGTTTGATGGCTTGTTTTAATGGCAGTCTTGTGAGTAAAGGGTGGTTATAGGAATGATTTCCGATTTCATTTCCACCTTTTCTGATTTCACCTAGCATATCGGGATAATATTGAACCCTGCTTCCTAGTACAAAAAATGTCGCGTGTCCTTTGTTTTCTTTTAAAGCTGTTAAGATTTTTGAGGTTGTTGATGGATTTGGTCCATCATCAAATGTAAGGGCAATGGCTTTTTGATTTGGGTTGAATCCTCCCTGTTTTGGAAGTTTTACGATCTTTCTTTTTGCGATCGGTTCTTTTTTCTCGTTTTTGTTCTTTTCTTTATTGATGTATTCTGGCTTTAACATTCCTTTAAGCAGTGTTTTCTTAATCGCAAGCACTTGAGGGCCTTTTTTGTCTGGTGCAATTTGCCCTGCTGGGAAGTAGAATTCAATAAAACGATCTTTGATGGCAAAATACTGATAATGCTCTGCCTTAGGAGACGTTCCTTGTTTGAGCAAATGCTCGTTTGCAGCAAGAGAGCGATCTTTTTTCAACTCCTCAAATGTCATTTGAGACAGTTTTTGCAGACTTTCTTTTTTTGATAAAAATAGATCATCTATTGATAAAAAATGCTGTTTCTTGAAATCAAAATTGAATATCTTCGTTTCATGTGCGCCTTTTACTCCGCCTTTCCATTCATATGTATTGAATTTGATCGCAGCAGTTTGTTTGGCATAATGAGTAATCTCATAATCTATGTTTAATTCGTATCGATGATCTTCATCGACATCACTTGCTTCACTAAACGATGTTTTGAATTTGTCCAGCGCTGTTTCTGCAAATCTTTTCATCTCTTGATCTAGCTTTTTTTGATGAAACACAGGATAGTTCACAGCATATCTCAAGTATCTCCCGTCATTCACGAGGGTCACAATTTCAACTTCTTTATAGCTCGCATCTGGTTCTACCTTCTTCTTCTCTGTCCCGCTTGCCTGCTGATTATGATAAAACGCAGCGATTCCGATGATCATCGCAAGTCCGCATAGGACGAGACTGACTTTCCATTTAATTGACACAATGATTCTCCTCTCGTGATGCCGCCATGCCTGAATGACGTGTGTTTGTAGGATAGACTTTGCATGCCCCCATTTTAGTTTGCAAATCACACATTTGTCACATTTCCGACACATTTTTGGAGAGGAATAAAAAAAGGACTTGATTTCTCAGTCCTTTGATTACTTTTGCATATATAATTGAAATAATTTCGTTTCTTCATCAATGGAACGCGCTCGATCAAATGCCGCTCTGACTGTCTTTGTATTGTTCATGAGCTCGTACAGCATGGTCAGCACAAAGATAAATGCTGCATTCCCATCGATGTAATCGTCCGGTGCTGAATAAGATGCAGCCCCTGCCTCTAAGAAAGCATCTGCTAGATTTTTCTCTCCTAGTGTGCAGCCTGTAGAGATGACATGAACTCCTTCTAATGAGGCATACCGCTTGATTTCTTCCGCTCCAAAGGCAGTATCTCTAGGCTCCTCATCTTCGTAAACATCTTCCCCTAATTCAGGCATGATAAATGCTCCTTCTTCACCGTGAAACGATAAAAGAAGGTAATCTATTTCTCTTCTATTTCTACCAGATAACACATGAATCAGGTCATTCGGTCTTCCAATCCAATGCATATCGACTTTCGCGCCGAAGTTTTCAAGTGCTGCACGCAGTGCAAAAGATTCCAGCTCACTATTGGGTCCTGCTGCTAATGTGATGCGCATGGCTTGTTGATCCACTTCTATCTCCTCCAGATTTTGATAAAAATAAAACCATTTTTTCCTCATCTACATATGTATCAGTCCATTTTAGCGCTTTTTCTTCGACAGCGTACGACTCAAATCCAACAGAGCGATAGAGGCGTTTAGCTGAGTGATTAGTTGTCACCACCGATAAATACATTTGCTCGATATCCTGCCGTTCTCGCGCGAAGGAAAGAGCTTTTGTCATCAAGGACTGGCCTGTTCCTTTTCCGCGTGCACTAGGTGTTACATACATCGCTGTCAGATTCGCTCGGTGCTTTAACTTCTGCAAGGTTTCTTGGAGGAGCGTGACTGCCCCCACAAGCTGCCCTTGATGAAAAGCACCAAAAGTCCACATAGATTTCGCCGAAGCAAAACGCACTTTATATTTATCCTCTATATTGATTCGCTCTTCCTCATAGCTCATCGCAAAACCCTCTGGATTTAATTGCAGTGCTTCTAGTCTGAGTGCTGCATATTCTTCAGCATCATCTGGTGTTAACAATCGAATATTCAGAAAATCGCCTCCAAAAGAATGATGGATACTTCTAATTTTATCTTGAAAGGAGATTTTGATCAAAGGATATTGGCCCCTCTGCACATATCTCTTTACCTATATGCAAATTAGAGTCGCTTCCCCATTTGTAAAAACAAGGTATTTCCGATCATGTTTACGTGTTTTATTCTAGCAAAAACGATTCTTTTCTCACTTATCTTTTCACTTTATTTATATTAATCTATAACTAATTCATGAAAAAAATGAAAAAAAAGGATTGCGATGAACTAAAAGATAGCTTAAGATATAATAGTAATAAAAATACAAAAAAGGGAGGAATTTGATATGACAGAAACAAAAAACGAAATCAAACTACATGTTCTTTTTGGTGCTTTAGCAGTAGGATTCCTTATGCTAGCTCTTTTTTCCTTCTCGCTACAAATACTGCCCGTTGCTGATCTAGCAAAAGAATTTGGTATTCCAGGCAGTGTTGCAGCAGTTGTTCTGAACGTGGTTGAAGCGGGCGGGGCTGTTACAACAATTATCTCCATTTTAACTGCTGTAGGATCAGGTGGTCTTTCTCTCATTGCAGCGGCTGGTAAAGAGACAATTCGCCAGTACCTTAAAAACGAAATTAAGAAAAAAGGCCGTAAAGCTGTTATTGCTTGGTAATTCAATTTTATGACCCAATAGAAGGAGACTTTGTTCTCCTTCTATTTAAATTTTTATGCAGGTGAGAAGATGTTATATCCATTATTATCACTACTTCTATCAATTAGAATGAAACAACAATATTCAAATCTAGCTCAGTTTATAATACGCAGGGTTCCATTTTTCAAATCGTTTTCTTCTAAACAATACATATTATTTTCTTGCATCCTTGATATTTTATTCGGATGCCTGATTGTATTCGTTATTTCTTCATATCTTTACTCCCCGGTCTATCAAATAGAATGGGAAAGTGCTTTTGTGATATTTTTGTTCCTTTTCTCTATTGTCAAAGGAATTGAATCTTATAGAAGAACACATATTCTTCCTTTTGAAGAGTTGATACAGCTTGCACCTATATCCGCGAGACACCTTTTTCAAACGCTTTTGTTTTCTGAGTTGGTATGGCTTCTATTTACGAGCTTGAGTACTTATTTGATCTATTTTCTCTTTCAATATTTCATTGCTCAAACACATGACTGGATATTCTGGTTGAAGCATCTCAATGTTATATTGACAGGCTTCTTACTTTTTATCGTCAGCAATAAGATATTTGGTGCTTACATCTATAACATTGTCGTAAAAAAAATTGGGATCATCCGTGTTCTTTTTTTCACAAGCATCTCTTTACTTTTTTTCTTATGTGGAAGAGTTCTAATATCGAACATTGTTTTCCCTTTTTATTACACTTTCCGACAACTTTTTCAATCAATTTCTTCGCTTGCAGAAGATGCGTTTTGGATTACACTTTCAAACAACTTGATGTCTTTATATCAGAATAATCTTCAACAAATCCATCATGCTTTATTTTCACAGGATTCGGTATTTCTACAATTTCTAGCGCTTTTTACTTCACCTGTCACATTTCTCGTGGTGATATTAGTGGCAACACTCGTCATGAAGACCCCTGTTCGCTGGATTCCGACTGGAAAAGAGCATGATCAAAGCTCAAAACATTTTAGAGATTTATTTTATTGGTACTTTCAAGCACTTGATAAAATTCAGAGCTCGCTGTTTCAAAAGAATATGCTGATTCAAAAAGACCTTAAGGTGCTAAAAGAAAAAAGGTGGCTGCTGTCTAAAGAGTTTTTTAATTATATGTTCATGTCGTATGAAGCCTTCTTCTATGTCGGGGTTATGACCGGTTTGATCTCGCTTATTGATCATCAAGCCTTGCAAATTCAGCTATTATTCACATTAAATGTGATGATTTTAGCTAATCAAACATATGAAATGAGAATGCTGACCCCTTCTATATTTTCTTTGAGTGCTGAAAAAAAGAATATTTGGCTCTATGAGCTTTCTCAAACATCTCTTATGCAATTTTTCTTATCAAAAATCCAGTTATTTTATTGTTTATTTTCCATACCGTCACTCTTTCTACTGTTCATTAATCTATCAATCATAAGTGTATATCACCTTTTTGATGTTCAGATACTCATTCAATTGGTGGCATTGGGGATTGGCTTTTTCATTTTTCCATTGATTCAGTTGTATTTGTTTCCATTCACAACGAAATTCAATTTTATTCACGAGCATGAAATAGGGACAACCAATGAAGAAATAGAAGTTATCGATAAAGGACAAGCCTTTGCAAGGAATTTTCTCGTGTTGCCTTTCATGTACTATATGATCTTGACCTCTTTTCTACCTATTTTGCAGCATTCTACAAGTCTCATAAGCGTTCTGTTTGCTTTATATTTTGTGATCGTTTCAGTAATTTGCTGGGTGTTATGCCGAAAGACCATCTATAAAGGGATTGAATATGTTGAAAAAAATAAGATGTTTTATATCGGAGAATAGACTGATTCTACGCCTCGGTTACCTCTACGCTGCTATCTTTATTGCAGCTGTGCTAATCGGAAGCCTTCTTCCTTATGATCAGATTCCTTATCTTAAAAAGGATGAAGAGATGTTTTTTCTGTCTATTTTCTTAAACAATTTACAAGTTGGAATGGCAATATTAGGCATTGGAGCTTTTACAGGCGGCATCATGTCTGCAGGCATTCTTTTTTACAACGGCTACATTATCGGCAAACTCGTTCAGTATTTGATTGTCAATCACGAAGCGCAGCAGCTATTTACAGGATTACTGCCTCATGCTTTTGTAGAAGTTCTTGGATTAATTCTGTTCTCAATCGTCAGCTCTTATCCTTTTATTTATCTTTATCGATTTATAAAAGGAGAAACGATTGAATTAAAAAAACTGACCCTAACTGTGCTTCAATTGATTTTTGCAGCAGCCGTTCTTTTATTCATAGCATCTCTTTTAGAGCAATACGTTAGCCATGTACATCTACCATAGAAGAAAGGAGAATGTGGTTCCATGGAGCTACTTCTACGACCTAAGCAATTTTTCAATCAAAATCAATCGATTAAAACCATTGTAGGCCTCGTCTTACTATCATTATTTGTGTCGACTGTCTTTTTAACATTTTTTATTATTGATTTGTTAGTAGATAAACCTTTATCCACTGGGAAACAACTTGCCAGCATTATTTTTATCTTTTTGCTGACAATCCCGCTTTATTTCATTTTAAATTTTCTCAGTACTGTTCTAACTTCTATTTATATGTATTTTTTTCATAAAGCTTTTATTTTACGCAAAATGTATCTTGTTATTTTGGTTTATAATGCATTTCTTTTATTAGTGAACAGTGCAGCGATCTATTGTGTGATGGTGTTACAATTAGATAACTATTTTCTCTTGATTCAAATAGTTTCCTTCTTATTCAACTTATATCTTTTACGCATCCTTTATGATGGAATTATTTACTATGCTGAAGGATCAAAAAAAGCTGCCTTAGCAACTGTGATCTTGTATATGCTTGTGACGACTGCATTTGTTATTGGAGGATTCATCAATGGCTAAACTTCAAGTGTCTCAGCTATCTTTTCGCTATGAAACAACAGAAGAGACTTCTCCCCTTCTCGATCATGTGTCATTTGATCTGAAAGAAAGTGATCGAGCTTGTATTATTGGAAAGAACGGCAGCGGTAAATCGACACTTTTAAAGATCATCGCAGGTCTGCTTCCTTCAGCATCAGAAACGATTTTACTTAACGAGCAGCATCACCCTGGAATGGCTCAATATAAAAATCTAGTAGCGTACATTCCAGATAAACCTTTAGTTTATGATGCGCTCACTGGTTTCGAGCATATGGAGCTTATCCAGTCTTTATGGAAAATGAAAAAGTCGGAAAAGGTTTTATACAAAGAGACCTTTCTATCGCTTTGTGATGCATTTGATTTAACTCATGCCCTAAAGATGCCTGTCAAACAGTATTCTTTGGGCATGAGATATAAACTTTTTTTAAATTGTATGCTGGCAAGATCTCCAGAGCTGATTATTCTTGATGAGCCTTTTACCTCTCTTGATGAAGCCTCTCAAATACAATCGATTTCTTTATTAAAAAAAGAATTCTCACATCGATGTGTTTTATTTACAAGCCATCAGCGCTACCTTTATTCAGAATTAGGAAATCGTTTCTTTCAACTGGATCAAGGACAATTAAATGAAATGGAGCATTAGACATACAAAAGGCATCCTTTAAAAGGATGCCCCCTTCATTACCACTTACAGCGCTTCACCGGACGGCAGCAAGGGTTTTTGATATCACTGCCGCAATCGTATTCTTCTACAATGTACTCGTTGTGAGTCGATTCAGTGACCGGATAGTAGTTTTCGATTCTTTTGATGTTTTTATTGACGTTTGTGATATGCGTTGGGTGAATTTTTCTGATCGTTTGTTCATTCGTTCTTGTGTTGACAATTTGACGTGTGGGGAAAACAACCGTTTCGTCTCCTCCTTGGTTTCCTCTGCGAGGTCCAAAGAAGAAATCATCTAATCGATTTCGGCTCATCTTAACACCCCTTCAAGTTGTCTTTCACTTACACTCTATCGTATGTCAGAGTTACCTTTCGTGATTAGATGCATGTCTATTTTTAAAAAAATCCACTTTCTATCTATTTTTCTCTTTCAAGGACAATTTTAACATATTATACAAATGGTACATTAAGAAGAAAGAACATTCATGAAAACAAAACATCAGCTCTTTTTATTCAATGCATTTTTTCCACTCATTATCAAATAAGAGGTGAACGATATGATCAACACGACACAGCCATTTGAACGAAACAAGCTAGACATTGCACTTGAACTAACTCAATTACATCTGAATCAATATCAAACAAACCATCCTGATCAGCTGAGTGAAATCTATGCGAAATATTACGCGCTGCTTGAAGTGCTGGATTTGTCTTCCTATGATCAATTGATTGATTTACTGCCAAATGAGCTCAAACAGACGCTTGAGTAAAAAAACCATCTACCCACATGGGATAGATGGTTTTCTTTATTTATACACGTGCAGCCATATCGGTTTCGATTTGCTCTAAGCTTCTTCCCTTTGTCTCGACTAGCACAAATCGGGTGAATAACAGCCCGATTAAGCAGATGACTCCGAATGAGGAGAAAATGACCCCAAAGCTGAATTGATCAGCCAGAATAGGGAAAACGAGTCCAACTGCTAACGATCCGGTCCAGTTAAAGGCAGAAGAGATACCTGCTCCGATGCCTCTGACAGAAAGCGGGAAGATTTCGCCGATGATGATCCAGGTGATCGGTGCCCACGAGAAGGCATAGCACAAAATAAAGCAGCAAAGTGAAATCAATGTTACCCAGTTTAAAATTCCTTCACTGACGCCAAGTGCCCCTAATGCGGCGGGAGCAAAGAAAGAAAGAGCCATGCCCGATCCTCCTACGGTGAGAATCGTTCGGCGGTCGAAGCGGTCAACAAATTGTAAAAAGATCACGGTCGTGACGACAAAAATGACACCGACAATGACTGTAAAACCTGCGGCAACCTGAGGTGCAAGCCCTACATTCCGAGCGATACTCGTTGCATAATAGACAATGGAGTTCGCGCCTTGAATTTGCTGAAGGGTTGCCATTCCAACCCCAATGAAAAGAGCCATTCTGAATTTCTTTTGAAACAATTCACGAATCCCCGAGCGTTCTTCTTTGGCGACTTCTAAAATTTCCTGCATTTCTGATTCGATTTCTTCACGGGAAGAACGCAGTGATCCTAATACTTCCCGTGCTTTATGAGCCATGCCGTGTTTAATCAAATATCTCGGAGATTCAGGAAGCTTCAGCATCCCAATATAAAGCACGATCGCAAATAAAGCGGCACTTCCCAGCATCCAGCGCCAGCTGTCTGGGATGGGCTCAAACACAAATGCAACAATATAGCTGAGCAAGAGTCCAGTTACAATCATGAGCTGATTGAGTCCAGATAATTTCCCGCGGATTTTAGCAGGAGCGATTTCAGACATGTAAGCCGGAACCAATGATGAGGCTGTTCCTACTGCTGTCCCTAAAAAGATTCGAGCGATGGTGAGTGAAATCTCTTCTGGTGCGACAGCTGATCCGATCGCCCCGACAAAAAAGATCACGGATGAGACCAAAATGAGTTTTCTGCGGCCAAATTTATCCCCTAAAAGACCGCTTAAGATGGAGCCAATGATGGCGCCGCCCATTAATGAAGAGACAACGATTCCAAGCCATAATGGGCTGAGCTGAAATTCTTCCTGAATATGTCCTTCCGCCCCTGCAATAATACCAATATCATATCCAAATAAGATGCCTGCAAAAGACCCGAAAAAGAAGATAAATTTGCTTGACACTTTTTTCTCCAAGTGGATGACCCCCTCACTTAATTAACCGCTTTCATTTCACCCAGTGCATCTACTGTAACCAATAGAAGACCTTTCCCCATTCTATAAAACCACATATTCTGCATCGACAAGCTTTGCAAAGTGAACAATTTGATCAACCGTTAAATTGAGAGACACGACTGTATGGTGGCCTCCGCCTTCTTTAATCCATGCTTTGACGCCATCCTGAAAATTCGGTTTGATTTTCCACAATACACGCGCAACTGGTAAATGAGGTGCTGCTTCCTCTGGCTCAAAGGCTTCGACTTCTTGTATGAGCCATTTAAAATGTGTTCCAAAATCCGCAATGGAGACAACGACACCCTCGCCTGCTTTTCCATCAAACACAAGACGCGCTGGATCTTCCCGGTTTCCGATCCCAAGTGGAGACACGACAATGACAGGTTTTGTATGGGCGAGCGCTGGATCTACTTCCAGCATATGAGATTGGAGCACTGCTTCCTCTCCAGACGTCATTTCATACGTGTAGTCCTCCATAAAACCAGTGGATTGATGATGACTCATCACTTTTAATAATCGGTCCAGTGCAGCCGTTTTCCAATCACCTTCCCCCGCAAAGCCGTATCCCTTTGCCATCAGCCGCTGTACCGCAAGTCCAGGCAGCTGCTTCATCCCATGTAAGTCTTCAAAGTTTGTTGTAAAGGCATGATAGCCGCCTTCATCTAAGAAACGTTTGATGGCGATCTCATATCGCGCCTGCACCTTGACACTTTTTTCCCACTCTTCAACTGAATACGTTCCATAATTCACATCATATTGCGTTAAATACTCAGCAAATAATGCATCTACCTCTTCGTCTTCTACTGCATTTACATATTCGACGAGATCGCCTATTCCAAAGTAGTCAACAGTCCATCCTAATTGAATCTGCGCTTCGATTTTATCGCCTTCTGTCACAGCCACATGCCGCATGTTGTCACCAAACCGGGCTACTTTGATGTGAAAGCTCTCATGATAGGCAGCCGCAACGTCCATCCAATCAGCAATTTGCTGCTGCACTTCCGGCTTTGACCAATGACCGGTCACAATTTGGTTTTGTTTATTTAAACGTGCATTGATATAACCATATTCTCTGTCTCCATGTGCGGATTGATGGAGATTCATATAGTCCATGTCGATCGTGTCCCACGGAATCTTTTCATAATATTGTGTGACAAGGTGCAAAAGAGGCTTTTGTAAAAGACTGGTGCCGCGTATCCACATTTTTGCTGGAGAAAATGTATGCATCCACGTCATCACGCCGACAACTTCATCGCGATAATTGACCTCTTTCATGAGCTTTGTGATTTGATCGGCGCTGACAGCCAGGTTTTGCAAGATCACGGGATAAGGAAGTAAACCGCTCTCATTTAAAGCATCCGTCATCTTTTGTGCATCTGCTTTTACTTTTTGCAGTGCTTCATCACCATATAAATGCTGTGACCCAACGATAAACCAAAACTCTTTTTTCTGACTTGTTAACATAGATATCCCTCGTTTCTTTATGTTGAAGGTTTTTGTCCGTAATACGCATGCTTTCCATGTTTTCTTAAGTAATGTTTATCTAAAATTCGCTGCGGCAATGGCTCCGCAAATTCGTTCAATTGCTTGGCAAAAAGATTCATTTTGGCGACTTCATCTAAAATCACACTGTTTGTGACCGCACTTTTTGCATCTTTCCCCCACGTAAATGGACCATGCCCTTGAAGCAATACACCCGGCACCGCCATCACATCTAGGTTTCTTTTCTCAAACGTTTCGATGATCAGCTTGCCCGTTTCTACCTCATAACCCCGATTGACTTCTTCTTCTGTTAGAAAACGAGCGCACGGAACGGCACCGTAAAATGTATCGGCATGTGTTGTGCCCATTGCTGGTAAATCAAGTCCTGCCTGCGCCCAAACGGTTGCCCACATGGAATGGCTATGTGAAATGCCGCCAATTTCCTCAAAGTATTTGTAAAGAACTGCATGTGTAGCTGTATCTGACGAAGGACTCAATTCTCCTTCCACCACTTCACCATCAAAGTTCACCACGACCATATCTTTTGCTGATAGTTGGTCATACGCTATGCCGCTCGGCTTAATCACAAACAAACCACTGTCACGATCACATGCACTGACATTACCCCATGTAAATTTCACAAGTCCGTATTTTGGCAAATCTAAATTTGCTTGATACACTTCTTCTTTTAAGCGATCTAGCATACCGTCGTCACTCCTTTCGTTGGCATCAGATGTGCTACCGCCGCTTCTTCAATCGCAAGCCCATTTTGATAGCGCTTTAAAAATTCGTCAAAGCCTTTGACATCGAGTGGATCGGGCTCCATGAGCTCTTCTGATGTATGGGCAAATACGCGATGGGTGAGAAATTCAGCCAATGTTTGCTGCTGATGATGGACCATATATGAAGCAAGGACAGCCATCCCAAACGCACCGCCTTCTCCAGCTGTTGAAACGACTGATACAGGTGTATTCAGCGCTGCGGCAACCATTTTTTGTCCAACGAGCGGTGTTTTAAATAATCCCCCATGCCCTAGTAAGCGGTCAATCAATACATGTTCCTGTTCCTTTAATCGGTCCATGCCTATTTTCATAGCACCAAAAGCAGAGAACAAATGGGTGCGCATGAAATTAGCAAGATTAAAGCGGCTTTCAGGAGACCTGACAAAAAGAGGTCTTCCTTCTGGCAGTCTCGTAATATTTTCACCAGAGTAATAGCCATAGCTTAAGAGTCCGCCGCCATCTCGATCTGCTTCTAAAGCTTGCTGCAATAAGGATTCGTATAACCTTTCTGACTCCACTTGCAGGCCAAGTGCTTCAAATGCCTCTCTGAATATATTCATCCAAGCGTTTAGGTCACTTGTACAGTTATTTGCATGAACCATGGCAACTGGCAGTCCATCCGGCGTCGTGACCATGTCTACTTCTGGATACACACCTTTTAGATCCTGATCCAGCACAAGCATGGCAAAAACCGACGTCCCAACAGAAATATTCCCTGTCCGTCTTTCTACACTGTTTGTCGCCACCATGCCCGTTCCAGCGTCACCTTCCGGCGGGCAAAATGGAATGCCTGGCTGCAAATGTTTTCCTTGATCCAAAATGGCTGCCCCTGCTGCCGTTAACACGCCAGCTTCTTCACCTGCTAAATAGACACGCGGCAGAATGTGGCGAAGCTTCCACGGATAGCCTTTTTCTGCAATCAATGCTTCAAATTGCTGGAGCATTTCTTCATTGTAGTCCTTCGTTTGTTCATCAATCGGAAACATCCCTGACGCATCGCCAATACCAATGGCCTGCTTTCCGGTTAACAGCCAGTGAATATATCCTGACAAAGTGGTCATATATTCTAATCGGGATAGATGTTTTTCATCTTCTAATACCGCTTGATACAAATGGGCAATGCTCCATCTTTCTGGAATATGAAATTGAAATACGTCTGTCAGCTTTTGACTCGCCTCGATGGTCGTTGCATTCCGCCATGTTCGGAACGGAACGAGAACCTCTCCTGTATGATCACATGCCACATAGCCATGCATCATCGCTGATACCCCGATTGAGCCAATGGTTTGAATGGTCACACCATACTTTTGCTCGGCCTGTTCTTTCATCTCTCGATACGCCACTTGCAGACCTGTAATGATATCAATTAAGTTATACGTCCATATTCCATCCTGGAGAAAACTTTCCCATTCATATGCACCTTGTGCAATTGGCTGAAATTCCTCATCTATTAAAATTGCTTTAATTCGTGTTGAACCAAATTCAATGCCTAAAGATGTCCGTCCTTCTTTCAAGGCTTTGGCCGTCTCTTTGTGATCCACTCTACGTTCACCCCCATTTTTGATAGCGGTTTCAATTTTCTTTTTCGAGATTCATTGATTCTCTGGTACAATCACAATATAATATTTGTACGTACATATGTCAATAATAAATATAGTTGTACATACATAATGCGACAAAAACTTTCATTTTTTCTGAAGGGGTCATAACAGAAAAGGGAAGCGCCTGTTTTTGATCCGACAACCATGTTAAAATATGTCCATACAATTTCTTCTCAATCCGAGTAGATGATCAACTGAGAAAGAAGTGAAACGATGAAAAAGAAGTACCAGATCATTATTGATGATATAAAAAGCAAAATACTCACAGGGGATTATCGGATCGGGGAGCGTATTCCAACCGAATCAAGCCTGCAAGACATGTATCAAGTAAGCAGACATACAGTTCGAAAAGCCATCTTGGAATTGTCCAGCGAAGGATTTTTGCGCAGCGAAAAAGGTTCAGGCACATTTGTAACCAATCAATATCAAACAAAACCTGCGGGACATGCACATATGAAAACGATTGGGGTCATTACAACATACATATCCGATTACATTTTCCCTTCTATCATTCGAGGCATTGAAAGCCGATTAAACGAAGAGAACTATTCTTTATTGCTGGCAAGCACAAATAACGATGTTGAACAGGAGAAAAAAGCGCTGGAAATGATGCTGTCGTTTGGTGTGGACGGACTTATTGTCGAGCCGACGAAAAGCAATTTATATAACCCAAACATTTCGTACTACTTATCCTTTAAAGAACAGGATGTACCGCTCATTATGATCAATGCCTATTATGAGCAGTTAGAGGTTCCTTTTCTCTGTTTGGATGATGTAAAATCCAGCTATTTAGCCACAAAAGAGCTGATCACCTCGGGCCATCAACAAATTGGGCTTATTTCAAAAACAGATGATTTACAGGGAAAATATCGGATGAAGGGCTATATTCAAGCGCTAGGTGAAGCTAAGCTTAATTTCCTGCCTGAGCATGTGCTCTTTTTCGATACAGAATCAAAGCAGCATTTGGGGGAGCAAATTAACACATTTCTAATGGCGCACCAGCATGAGCTGACTGCCCTTGTTTGCTATAACGATGAGGTGGGATTAGAAGTCGCCAATGTATGCAGCGAAATCGGGCTGTCCATTCCAGATGATCTCTCGATTATTGGACAGGATAATTCGTATATCGCCCAGAAAAATGCCCATGTGAAGCTGACAACACTGACCCATCCACAGGAGCAAATGGGCCGTGATGCAGCAGACTGGATGATTAAAAAAGTACAAGGAAAAAAGAATCTCCCTGATCAAACGTTTTACGAGCCTGAATTGGTTCCAGGTGAAACGATCAAACGAATAAAATGAGCCCCTACTCCAAGTGGCTCATTTTATTTTAGATTCCAGCATAAGGCGTGAATGGGTCGGATCGCTGAAATGAAAGACATGGGTTTCCCCTCATCCTTAAACAATAAAAATCCCCATCTTATAAAAAGATAGGGAACATATCTATTACGCCTCTTCTTTAGGGGAAGGCACCGCACATACGTCATCTGCACATGCCGCTTCAAACGCATTGTCAGGAGCTTTCTCTGCTTGAGCTGCTTCCTCTTTCCAAGCTGTTTCAAGTGCACCCAGGAACGTATCGGCTGGCTGCGCACCTGCAACTGAATACTTGTCATTGATCAAGAAAAACGGAACAGCATTGATCCCAAGCTGTCTCGCTTCTTGTTCATCTTTTCGGACATGATCGCCAAATGCTTCGCTGCCCAAAACTTGCTGTACTTCCTTCACATCAAGACCTGCTTTTTCTGCAATCTCTAAAAGGGTTTGACGGTCCCCAACATGCTTTCCATCTGTAAAATACGCTTGAAACAGCTCTCCCATAACGAAATCGCCTTTCCCCATTTGACCAGCATATTGTGCCAATCGATGAGCATCAAAGGTGTTTGTCAACACGAGCGGATCAAATTGAAAATCGATTCCTTTCTCTTTGCCGGCCTGCTTCACCTGCTCATTCATCGCCATGGCCTGGCTGCGGCTCATGCCATATTTTTTGACGAGCATATCATGAACGTCATGATCGACATCAACAGGTGCGTGGGGATCAAGCTCAAAGCTTTTAAACTCTATCTCTACCTGATCCTTCTCTGGGAATTGTTCTAGCGCTGTTTCCAGCTGTTTTTTTCCTATATAACAAAAAGGACAGGCGATATCTGACCAAATTTGTACTTTCATGTTCATCTTCCTTCCGTGTTTACGCTTTTTCTTCAACGATGTAACAATTATAGTTACACCAAATAGAAGATGTCAAGATTCTGATCTTGGTTGAAATGAAAAAGCCTCTCCTTCTAAGAAAGGAAAGGCTTTGAAAATGACTATTCTAAATTTGCATGGTGACCGTACATTGTATGTGTGTCGAGCTCTTTTATTTCCATTAACCTTAAAATGACCGCATCGTATGTCAGAAGAAGCGACTGCTCAAATAGTGAACCCATTGGCTGAATGGTATGATGGTTTCCATCCTGTTGATCCTTCGGTGCACCCGACAATAAGATGACTTCATCCGATAGATCAGCTAAAGGTGACTCAGCAGAAAGCGTGAACGCTGCCACTTTTCCGCCAATTGCTTTTGCCTTTTTTGCAAGGACCAGTAAAGACTCTGTACGGCCAGAGCCGCTCCCCACAATCAAAAGATCCTCTTCTGTAAAGGAAGGCGTATTCGTTTCTCCAATTACATATGCCTTGACGCCAATATGCGTAAGTCTCATCGCAAACGATTTTCCCATCAAGCCAGATCTGCCTGCACCTGTCACAAAGACTTTTTGTGCAGATAAAATACTTGTGACCAGGCGCTCTGCTTGTTCGTCTTGAATGGCAGACGAATGATCAGAAAGCTCATTTAAAATGGCTTTCACATAGTCGCTGGTTTTCATGATTGTGCGATCAGCTGCTTCATTTGTGCAGCCACTTCTGCTTTATTGTCCTGGCTTGCGATACCGCCGCCTACAATGATTAAATCAGGGTTTAATTTCACGACTTCAGGTAACGTATCAAGCTTAATTCCACCTGCAATCGCTGTTTTTGCCTGCTTGACAACTTGTTTAATCGTCATAAGATCGGCAAATGAGTTTTGACCAACCGCTTGCAGATCATAGCCTGTATGCACACAAATGTAATCGACTCCAAGCGCATCCAGCTCTTTTGCACGGCCTGCGATATCTTTGATACCAATCATATCAACTAGAATTTGTTTTCCTCTTGCTTTCGCTTCTTTCACCGCTCCTTGAATGGACATATCTTCTGCCGCTGCAAGAATGGTGACGATATCTGCTCCTGCTTCGGAGGCCTGCTGCACTTCATAACCGGCAGCATCCATAATTTTCAGATCAGCGAGTACACGTAAATTCGGAAAAGCCTGCTTGACTTCTTTTACAGCACGAAGCCCTTCGTTAATCACAACAGGTGTCCCAATTTCGACCACATCAATGGATGCTTCTACTTCTTTGATCAGCTCAATCGCTTCTGGTATATTCACTAAATCTAATGCTAATTGTAATTTCATCAACTTTCACTCCCGTTTATCATCTCATCTTCAAGAGCTCCGCGGATGATGCATCTTGAACGATGAAATGAGTATAACAACAGGAATAACGCAATCCAAGTACGCACTTTTTTTTTACATACTATACTTTTCCGCATATGGTTACAAAAAAGATACTGTCTTTTGGCCAGTATCTCAGGGTAAAGGCAAAGGGCTAAAATAAAGTTATTTTAGCCCTTTGCCTACAATCGGTCATCTTTCTATTTATCATCTTTTAAGAAATTGCTGTCGAGATATTGTTTTCCCCAATCATACATCGCCTCTAAAATCGGCATTAAGCTTTCTCCTAGTTCTGTGAGAGAATACTCAACCTTTGGCGGGACGACAGGATAAACCTCCCGGTGCACAATGTGATCTTCCTCTAATTCTCTTAGCTGATTGACAAGCATTCTTTGCGTAATCCCAGGCATTAACGACTTTAACTCACCAAAACGTTTTGTCCCTTCTCTGCCTAGATGCCATAAAATCAGCATTTTCCACTTACCGCCGATAATATTCAGCGTCAGCTCTTTTTCGCAGTTGAACACTTTATTTTCCATTCGTGATGACAACAACATACACTCCTTTAATTTCAAACCACTTTATCATTATACTGCGGCAAAAAGAATTGCCCGAGCATACGGTCTTCGTTATTGATTTTGTTTTTTGACAAAAGCCATCACAGCCTCTGTCATTTTTTGTGCTTCTTTTGGCGCTCTGTCTGATCCAAACCATTTGTTCAGGTCACTATGGCTTAGCGTATGAACCCGAAAAACAAACCGAGAGCCTTTATCATGATTTAGTTTTTCTGCAAATCGGTACACCTCAGGATTTTCCCAGCCCGTCACCAAATAGACAGGCGGTACATTCGCTTGATTCATATAAGTGACAGGTGATGCCTTTGTCCAGTTCTTCTCTTGTTTGCCAAAGACTTTTTTGTACGATGGGATGGCTTGTATAAATTGATTGAGGTTTAACGGCCCATCTAAAATCACGATGGAATTGATCGCTTTTGGCGACAGCCCCACACGTTTTAAGTAGGTCGAATCTGTGGCAACCAGCGCCGTCAAATGACCGCCCGCTGAGTGACCCATGACATTGATTTTTGATGAATCAATTTGATATTCATCCGCATGATCCTTCACCCATTTAATGGCGTTTGCTGTATCATCTGCCATCTGCTCGTAATTAGCATCAGGGTGAAGCCTGTAATTCATCGAAACAAACACATACCCTTGACCTGTAAAATAATCAGCCTTTGAAGCGACTCTATTCTTATCGCCGCCTGTCCAGCCTCCGCCATGGAGATAGATCATCACAGGATGCTTCTTCTTTTTGTCTTCATCTTTGCCCTTTGGCATGTACATATCGAGTGTTTGCTGTTTATTTTGTGTGTCTGCATAATGGATATTGGTTGTCGGCTTAGGCTGGTTGAAACGGAACACAAAGAATGCGCATACCAATAAACCAGCGATGACCGCCACAAATAAGAGCCATTTCATGATTCGATTCAATGTCATTGCACCTTTCTGTGTTGGGATGGGGGAGCATGAGTAGCAGATATGTAGAGAAACTAGCACGATTCAATCAATACTAAATTCATATGGGATGTGCACGTGCAAAACAATTGGTCAAGTCGTAATATTTATTATACTCCTTAAAGTGGTGAAATTCATTGATTTGCTCTAAAGGGTTGACATCGAAATCGGGAATTAGATTCTGGATTTTTCCATCTAAAAATCAATGTCATAGCTTATAAATGCAATGATTCGTTTTCTTGTTTCTTCATGGTACTGAATATAGGAATGTAATAAAGGATACGATTCAAGGATGTGTTGAAATGATTTGATTTGAGGGTATTGCTCTTCAAATGACTGACGCAGCACGTTTAACTGTTTTTTTGGTATGCGTTTATGATCGATCACATAACTTAAGCTGCCTGTCACAAGAGTGAAAAATTCATAAAAATCATCGGACCACAGACCAGTTTCCTCCTCAAAAGATAGGATCTCTTCAGGGTAATCTGAATGAAAACAATATTGATAGCGCTGCTTCAAATCATTGATTAATGCTGTTTTATCTTGGCTGATGTTCATGGATCTTTACACCTTTCTCTCAATGCTTTTAAGATAATCAGTCTTTCAATTTTTTTTATAAAGTATGAATATCGTTAGTTTACATTCAAATGTATTGTTGATTCCAGTTCTTTTTTAATTTACATTAATTACCTTCTCTCTAAAACAGAATGACGAAAAATCAACTTTTTCTTATATTTTCTCCAATATTTGAGCGAACTATAGAATTTATATTTGATAATTTCCTCCATTAACATACCTTTAAAATATAAAGAAAAAATGCTTTCAATAGTGTATTTGCTAAATCTACCATCAGGTTAAAAAATTTAGTCATTTTTGGATCAGTAACCTCTAAGACCATAAAGAGACATGCTCAGTAACCTCCTAGAATTACATTCATCATTGGTTATCATTTATTTCTTTAATTGATTAACTAAAAATATGCCTTATATTGAATATCATAATATAAGGCACATTTCCAATAATACTTATTTGTATTTTTCACAATTACACCCTGAATTTTCCCCTCGACTTCTACACGGTCTTTCCTATAATCGTATACTTGTATAAACTGTTTTATGTGCACGTTTGAAAAGTGCCACTTCATTATCCGTTAGCCACTTAAACTCTCGCATATGATACGAAATTTCTTCTAAGTAGGTATCGGTTTCAGCAATTAATTTTTTATCTAAGATATTTCTTTTATTGTCTTCAACTACAAGATAAAGAGTAAACTGCTTTAAATCTAATTCAATAAGTGGGTAAGCTTTCTTTTTTTTATCGGTACTCAGTTTTGTTTTGCCTTTAATTTCCGATTTATATTCCTTCTCTTTCATTTTCTTAAATGTAGCTTTGACTAGCTGACTATCCCATTTTTTAATTCACACAGATATAGCAACGATTTTTCCAAAGTATCAGCTAAGATTTTTTTCTTATTGGTTGCATTTTCAAATTCACTATAACTAAAGGGTACTTCCAGCTCGTACGTATTTTTTAAAAATAAGATGTCAGGTTCATCTTTTGAAGTACTAATTAATTTGTAGTCTTTAAAAGATCCACAAATCAAAACAATAGCCTCACAATCTTTCGTTTGAAATTTCTTTTCTAATTCGTATAAAAACATTTCAGTAATACAAAGGGATTGGCTAGCTAAAATTCCACGATCGTCATCTGACATTAATTGTAAATTTTCCAAATACACTTCTTAAAATCCCCCTTTCTAGAATCACTATCTCCACCACATTCAAACTAAGGAAATTTAATTTCTATTTAGAGGAAATTATTCTTTTTAAAGATTTTTCTAATAAATCATGTGGTATATGGTCTTGACTAATAAAGTGAAATATTGCTATTCCATTTTCCAATGAAAGAATTGTCCATGCCATTTCCTCAGATGAAAGAGTAGATGTAAGGTTCTCTTTATTTATTAAATTCTCAATGGATTGAGAGATTTGTTTTACCGATTGTAAGATCATATTTGACCACTGACGCCTTGCTTCCTCATTTCTCATTGAATACAAAAGAAATTCCATATTTAGCAGGCTCCACGTCCGATTTTCTTCACGTCTTTGAATAGACTGTTGATTCATTTTTTCAGGAAAGTGCAAAAGAGAAGGCTGTTCTGCTAATAAAGCATTGATTTTTTCTACATGTAATTGCATTTGTTGTTCCAATAGAGCCAAAAAGATCTCTTCCTTTGAATGAAAATGCGCATAAAAGGCCCCTTTGCTAAATCCCGCACATTCTGCCAATTTATCAATGGAGACCCCATGAAAACCATACTTGGCGAAATTCTCAACTGCTGAATTTATGAGTAATTTTCGTGTTTCATCTTTCCTTTCACTTTGCCTTTTTCTTTGTATAATCATTCCTTAACCTCCTTATATTGACAATCACGCCATATAGAATTAATATACCAATTAGTATATAAGTTCAACAAGGTATATATCTTGCTGTACAGCATAAATAATTAATCGCTATTAAAAAGGAGCAAAACAATGCGAAAGATGGGGAAAAAAATTCACAAAACCAAAATGGACATAATAGCTCAAACAGTTAAATCAGGAATCATTAAATCAAATTTAATCCCAATGTGTGCTGGCTTAACCTTGGCATTATACACTTATCAAATTGACATCCTTCATAAATCTATTGAGATACTATTTGCATTTGCAGGTTCAATTTTATTAATTGGTGCTGCTGGAGCTTTAAACAATTTGTATGATAGGGACATAGATTCCGTGATGAATAGAACAAAAAACAGACCTACTGTAACAGAAGAAGTCAATCTTAAAAAAGTTCTATGGCTTAGTATCTTAATGTCTATTTTAGGATTGGTTTTTTTAGCATTTACAACCTATGTAGCAGCTATTATAGGATTGATTGGTTTACTTTTTTATATTTTCCCTTATACAATGTGGAGTAAAAGAAAAACCGTTTACAACACAGAAATTGGTAGCATTTCTGGGGCAATGCCGCCTCTCATTGGTTGGACGGCTATTTCACCAGACATCTCACACCCAGCTATTCTGGGGTTATTTTTCATTACAATTATTTGGCAGATGCCGCATTTTTACTCAATAGCTATTAGAAAGCAAAATGAATACAAGGCAGCAAACATTCCCATGTTACCTGTTGTAAAAGGAATGAAAAGAACATACTTGCAAACGAATCTTTATATCTTAGCAATTACCTTAAGCAGTTTTCTTTTCCGTTCTTTAAGCATAGGGCTTGTGATTTTGTCTTTTTTCTTAGGCCTTATATGGATTTGTTTAAGTATTATTGGTTACAAGCGAATGAATTCCGAGAAGTGGGCATCATTTATGTTTGTCTATTCACTAATTTATATGACAACTCTTTATTCAACTATCATTATCTATACTCTTACTCGTCAAATTTTTTGATTTATGAAAACAAAAACATCCTAAACGGATGCTTCAATCAAATGATATTTTTTCAAAATACGATAGGTGATTTCTTTTGCTTCTAGACCGGTGCCTTCGATATTTGTGGCGAAGATGTAGGTTTTGTTTTCATGTTTGATGAAGCCTGCGTACCAGCCGATGCCTGAGCCGGAGCCTGTTTTTCCGTATAGGGTGGCATGTTTCTCTTCTTCTTGGATCATCATTCGTTTGACCTTTCTCATGACAGATAGGTCAAATGGAAGACTTTCTTCATATAACCGTTTAAGGAAATGGACTTGTTCTACTGGAGAAATGCGCAATGAACTACTTAACCAAAATTGATCGATTCCGCCAGATATGTCTTCATTCCCATAATGAATGGCTTTCACCCAATGATTCATGCGTTCTTCTCCGATGTCACGCGCCATGGCTTGATAGTACCAGACGACTGAATCTCTCATACCAGAGCCCAGTGTATGATCCTTATTCCAGTTATCAATTTCTCTATTTACTCCGTCCCAATATTTGATGTCATATTCATCTCTCACTGCGCCTGTTTGGAGTCCGATGAGGGCATTTGCCACTTTAAATGTCGATTGTGGGGCAAAGCGCTTGTTCGCTCTTTTTTTGTTATACACCCATGGCGATTTTTCTTTTACTTCTTGGATGACAAATGTGCCTTCCCGGTCTTTCATGAATTCATCTACTGACCAAGCTGGTGATGTTCCCTCACTTGATGAAGGTTGGCCGATACAAAGTGCCATCAACATGAAGCCTGAAAACAGCCATTTTATATGCTTTTTCTTCAAAGAAACCGCTCCTTTTCCTATGATTTGTATCGATTGTAGCATGCCTGAGTGATGAGACATAAGGTACGCTTGTCCTCTTTTCTGCCAAATAAAAAAAGCCGGTTTCATCCGGCTTTCTGATCAGATTAGCTTTCTTTTTTCTCTTCTATGGCCTGCCTCGCGATTTTTGAAATCGTCATATCATCCATTGGCGGGTTATGGAGCCCAGCACGAATATCTCGATAGTAACGCTGAAGCGGACAGCCAAGGCTCAAGCTTTTTGCACCGACTAAACGCATGGCTTTATCAACCACTTGCAGACTATGATTAACGACTGTATGCTTCACAGCACCGAATTCATTGATTAACAGTGCTCTTTTCTCAGGCTTTTCATACAATGTTGTCGTTGAATACATGACGTGGCGTGCTTGCTTTAATAGCAAATCAATTTCGCCAATCAGTGTTTGGACATTTGGCAGTTCGCTAATCGTTCCGCTGATACTGTTCGGTGAATGGGTGATGGCATACTGAACTGCATAATCTCTTGCCGCTTGCGCAATCCCCAAATAACAGGAAGGGATATGTGCGATCCAAGGGTTTAACGTACCGCCCCGAGGTCCTTTTTGCACTTCAACAAGCATGTCATCTGAAACCACAACTTGATCTAAGATTAAATCATGGCTTTCTGTTCCTCTCATGCCAACAACATCCCATGTTTCTTCTATAGAAACACCTTCTGTATCACGGTGAATTAAGAAGAAGCCCATCGCCTCTTTTTCTTCAATCCATACGCCGACTAAAAAGTATGTGAGAGCTGGTGACATCGTAGTGAAAATTTTACGTCCGTTGATCACCCAGCGATCACCTGATTTCATCGCTGTTGTCCCAGGCTTCCCGCCTCTTGTTGGACTGCCTGTCTGCGCCTCACTTACAGCGCGGTTGACAAGGGCGCCCTTCTTCACTTCTTCCGCAAAGAATTGCAGCTGCTTCTCATTCCATAGTTTCTTTTCATAAATTTCACCAACAACTCCTTGGTGCCAGCCAATTGATAAGGCAGTCGCTCCGTCCATGCTGCCAAGCGTTTCTTGAAATAGAACCATATCCGTTACAGATTGACCCCCGCCTCCATATTCAGCGGGAAGAGACAGGGTTGTATATCCCATGTTTACTAATGATTCGATATTCTGTTTAGGAAAATAAGCGCCTTCATCATGTTTTTTTGCGTTTTGTTCGATCGTTTCACGAAGAGATTCCAGCTGATTGAGCCATGTTTTTTGAAAATCGGTATCGACAAATAATGCTTTAGACAAAACGTATCCAACTCCTCTGTTTCTCACAATCTATGATATCTCATTTTTCCAATCGGAATAAATAAAACACACTTTACTTATAGGATTTAATGTGTTAAATTTTATCAATATTAAGTACATCTGTCAAAGGAACGTGATGCTTTTATGATCTCAGCTACTAATCTACATAAATCTTATGGGCAGACCCATGTGTTAAAAGGCATTGATATCACCGTACAAGAAGGTGAAGTGGTCGCAATTATTGGACCGAGCGGATCAGGAAAAACAACACTTCTCCGCAGTTTAAACAGCCTCGATATTCCAGACAAAGGAGAGCTGACTGTTGGAGAAGCCACGATTCAATTTGAACGATATCATAAAAAAGATCTTTTAAAACTAAGGCAGCAATCTTCCATGGTATTTCAGCATTATCATTTGTTTCAAAATAAACGAGCACTTGAAAATATTACAGAGGGATTGATTGTGTCCCAAAACATGTCTAAGAAAGAAGCAGAAAAGGTTGGAGAGCAATTTTTATCGCGGATTGGACTGCTAAATAAAAAGGATGCATTTCCAAGTGAATTATCTGGCGGTCAGCAGCAGCGGATTGGAATTGCCCGCGCTCTTGCGATGAATCCTGCGGTGCTTTTGTTTGATGAACCAACGTCCGCACTGGACCCAGAGATGGTCGGAGAAATCCTTGAAATGATCAAAGATATTGCGAGCCAAGGGATGACGATGGTCATTGTGACGCATGAAATTTCGTTTGCAAAAGACGTAGCGGATACGGTGATCTTTATGGCAGATGGAGAAATCGTTGAAAAAGGCTCACCAGAAGACGTCCTCTTGAAGCCTCAGCATGAACGAACAAAACAATTTTTATCCAGGATTCATCGCGGAATGTGGCAAGGATCGGAGGAAGACATATGAAGCAAAAGACAGCATTCATGACAGCTGGTGTCCTTCTGATTCTCCTCTCTCTGATTGGCTGCAGCAGTGTGAAAACAACAACAGATGATGGAAAACAAATTGTAAAAGTCGCACTGAGCGCAGAGGTCAATCCACCCTTTTTAGCCACAAATGACCAAAACGAACCGATTGGCTATAACATTGATTATTTAAATGAAGTGAAAAAAAGACTCCCACACATACATTTTGATTACATATTTGGCGAGGAAGAATCCAATTTAATTGGTGTTGGCGCAGGGAAGTTTGAAATGGCAGCTAATTGGTTTTTCAGTAACCCTGAACGTGAAAAACGGTTTCTTTACCCTCAAGTTCCATACGGCTATTCGATGACAGGATTAATTGTGAATGAATCAAACCGGGATATTCAATCGCTTGACGATATGACATCTAAAAAGCTGGCTCCTGTCAGTCCTAGCGGTGGATTACGTTCCATTTTAAATCAATATAATGAAGAACATGATCCAGATATTCCTTTGACAACCATTGAAAGCCCTTCAAATGAACTCAACTTAAAGCGCGTTGAAAGCGGACGATCCGATGCGGCTTTTATGAATATATCGACCTTCGATACCATTCAAAAGCATCTGAACCTGAAGGTCAAAGTGGGCGGGATTGTGTCAAAGGAGCCGATCTATCTTGTCTTACAGCCAAGTGAGAAGCAGCTTGCAGCAGATTTGGACCGGGTTACACAAGAGATGATTGATGATGGAACATTGCCTAAGATTGCGAAAAAGTGGTTTGGGGTTGATTTCTTTCAAGATATTGACTACATCTCAGAGCAAGGCTATCAATATGAAGAAAGGAAGGAAGCGTCATGACGTTTACAGCTGGAGATTGGCTGCGAATTTTTTTACAGGTGCTTGAACGCCTGCCACTCACTTTTCTCATTATTGCGGTGTCATTGTTTTTCGCCATCATAATAGGGCTCTTATTTGCATGCATTCGTATAAAACAAATCCCAGTGCTGAAGCAATTGGATGTTATCTATTTATCTTTTACACGAAGTACGCCATTAATTGTTCAGTTATTCTTAATTTATTTTGGACTTCCTCAGCTTTTACTTGTGGCAGGAATTCAAATCAATCATTGGGATCGTGTGTTATTTGTGATGATGACGTTCTCTTTACATACGGGGGCTTATTTATCTGAAGTTTTTCGCAGTGCGTATTCGTCTGTTGGGAAGGATCAGCTGGAAGCCGCCTACATTGTGGGGATGACAGATACACAGGCCTTGATCAGGATCATTATCCCGCAGGCCTTTCTCATTGCCCTGCCAAACCTCGGAAATTACACCATTGATCTTGTGAAAGACACGGCGATTGCCTTCACGATCGGACTCATCGATATTATGGGACAGGTGAAGATCATCTTAGGAAATAACTATGGAATCGGCATGTTTGAAGTGTATGTGATCATTGCGATTGTGTACTGGCTCATTTGTATGAGCATTGAACTAGTCACCATGCTGCTTGAAAAGAAATTCGTAAAAGGCCGTACCAGTCTGTCACGTTAAGGAGGCGATTTGATGCAAACCATTGATATTCCATTTGCGATTGACCAAGTACCACATATTCTAAAAGGTGTTCCTTTCACCTTATTAATTGCTCTTGTTTCCATGGCTGTGAGTCTTGTGATCGGATCTGTTTTTGCTTTCATTCGCCTCTTTCGCATCCCTGTACTCAGACAGCTCGTTACGCTCTACGTCTCCTTTTTTAGAGGAACGCCGCTTATTGTTCAACTGTTCGCTTTCTTTTATGGGCTCCCTTTTCTTCTAACCAGTATGAACGGCACATTCGGACTGACCTTTCATCCGGATATGGTCTCCCCTTTAGCTGTGGCTCTTATTACCTTCAGCCTGCATTCAGCCGCTCATTTAACAGAGGTGGTCCGAAGTGCACTTCTGGCAGTAGACAAAGGGCAGCTTGAAGCGGCAAAAATTGTAGGTATGACCACACGTCAGGCGATGATACGCATTATTTTGCCGCAGGCATTTGTTGTGGCCTTACCAAACCTAGGCAATCAGCTCGTTCAGTTATTAAAAGCGACATCTCTTGCGTTTACAATTGGGGTACTCGAAATCATGGGTATTTCCCGGATCATTGCAAATGACGGCTATCAGTTTTTAGAAACTTATCTCGTCTCTGCTTTGATCTATTGGCTGCTGAGCATTGTCTTTGAATTAGCCTTTGCATTATTAGAGAAACGTGTCAGCGTATACGGAAGAACTCTCGGACGTTAAAAAGTCGATCAGGCACAAAAACCTGATCGACTTTTTTATTCACCCTTTTTTGGTGTGTTAAACAGTTCTTTTGGTGCGGGTTTGAGCTTTGGTGCAGAGCCGAACACGACAGGTGCAGAAATGTATCTGAACTCTCCTTTTCCATCCATGCTGCGGCCATGTGCCCATCTGCCTTGCTTACTTTCTTCCCCTCTTGAGAAGTTAAACAAGTCATAGGATACTTGCTGTTTTTCTAGTGAACGAGGGAAGGTGGTTGGTACGACGACATCCCCTTCTCGCTCTTCTAATTCTTTAATTGCAGCAAGCCACATATTTTGATGGTATGTATCACGAGCAATGAGGAAGGAGAGCATATCTTTGACGCCGCGGTCATCTGTCATTTCGTAAAGTCTTGTCACCTGAAGACGGCCCTGTGATTCTGCATTTAAATTGGCCCTGAAATCAGCCATTAAATTTCCGCTTGCAATGATATACTTGGCATTCCAAGGATACCCTTGACTATCCGCTGCCATCGCCCCTAAACCGGCAACAATTGCATGCTGCGGATTCATTCCGCCCATAACAGCTGCAAGTGCTGGATCACTTTGATACGCCTGTTCCTGTTCTTTTACCGGTGCTTTATCAAGTAGACGTGCGATCATTGTCGCCAGCATTTCGACATGACCAATTTCCTCGGTTCCAACATCAAATAACAGATCTCTATATTTTTGGTCTGCCCGGCAATTAAAGCCTTGAAATAAATATTGCATCATTACACTGATTTCACCATATTGACCGCCTAATACTTCTTGTAATTTCTTTGCATACACCGGATCAGGCTTTGAGGGCTTTGCTTCATATTGCAATTCTTTGATGTGATAAAACATGATGTCATCTCCCTTATCAAAAACATCTTTTCACTTATCACTATTCGACCGCAGCTCCCTTTATGAAAAAGATCTGAATACATAAAAAAAGAGAACGGCTTATGCCATCCTCTTTGTTATCTTACTTATTCAGCACTGACTAAAATTTTCACTTGATCTTTTTCATTGATTAATGCATGGAAGCCATCCTCGATCACATCGTCCAGCTTGATTTTTTTCGTGACGAGTGTGTCTGCAGAGAAATAGCCTTTTCTCATTAAGTTTAATACAGATGGGAATACGTCTCTGTAGCCGATAATTCCTTTTACTGTACGTTCTTTAATGACAATGTCATTCGGCATAATTTCAGCACCTTTTTCCCAAATGCTTACAATGACTGTTTCGCCTGAAATTCTAGTTGATTGGATTGCTTGCTTCAATACAACAGGTACACCTGTCACTTCAAAAGAAACATCGACGCCACCGTTTGTGCGGCTAGCAATTTCTTGAACAACATCTTCATACTGAGAAGGATCTACAATGATCGCTCCAAGCTCTTTTGCTTTCTCTTGACGTTCTTTTGATAATTCAACTGCATAAATATCAGTAGCACCAGCTGCTTTTAATGCTTCAATGACAAGTAAACCAATTGGTCCGCAGCCAAACACAGCCGCTGTATCCCCAGCTTGTACTTTACTAGAACGAACCGCATATAAAGCAACCGCAGAAGGCTCGACAAGCGCGCCTTGCTCATATGAGATTTCGTCTGGTAATAAATGAAGTAATTCTTCATCGACTGATACATATTCAGAGAATCCACCGCCGCCTCCGGCAAGCCCTAAAAAGCCCATGTTTTCATCTAAGTTATAAGCACCTTGATGGCCGTGAGTTGCAAAAATAGGTTCAACAACCACTCGGTCGCCTACTTTATAATTGCTCACGCCTTCTCCTACTTCAACAACTTCACCAGAGAACTCGTGTCCCAGTGTAATTGGTGCTTTTTCTTTTGTAAGTGGATGAGGTTCATTCACAGGAATGAAGATCGGTCCGCCTAAATATTCATGTAAATCACTACCGCAAATGCCGCACCATTTTACTTTCAGTTTCACTTTTCCTGGAGCAACTGTTGGTTCATCAATTTCCTCTAGTCGAATGTCCTTTTGATCGTGCCAGCGTAGTGCTTTCATTTGTAAGACTCCTTTTCTCATCAATTTAATTAACTTACTTAAATAATGATAACATAATTTTTTTAATTTTCTAAGTAGGATGCACTATTTTTTTGACAGTCAATGGACGAAAGATGACAAAACATAACAATAGACAGATTAGAAGCATACATATACACCCAATGATGACGGAGATTCTGATCGATAAAATATGAGCGAGTCCGCCAAATATTCCTGTCATGGCCATCGTCAGAATGGCTTCAACCAAAGCATAAAAGCTGGCTACCCTCCCCATCACCTCTACAGGAATATTCGTTTGATAGAACGTCATAAAGCCTGTGTTCGCAAATGCTAAAAAGAAGGCTAATATAAAAAATCCACCGGCGGCTGCAACTAGGCTGTTGGAAAATGCATAAATAAGATAGCCAAACGCCACAAACAAACTGCCGATTCCAAGCATCAGCGAAACTGACAGCCTTTCAACAATGACCGAATTAAGACTTGCTCCTGCGATAATACCCGCTCCAGCTATACTGACAAGAAGGCCATATTGTGTATCAGTCAGCATCAATACTTCTTTTGCAAAGGCTGTTTCAAGTGAGTCTATGGCCGTAGGAAGGACCGTTATCGCCGCACTAAATAATAAATATACCGTCATGATCTGGCGTGACGTCAGACTAAAACGCAGAACAAGCTTTGCATCCTCTTTTAACATTGAAAGGGAAAACCGCTTTTGGGCAGCATCTGTTTTGAGCAAATTCGGTAAACACATCGTTAACAGAGCAGATATCAACAGGCAGATGGCATTTACATAAATTGAAAGAACAGGAGTCCCAATGAGAAAGAGCAGACCTGCTGCTGCGGGCCCAAGTAAAAATCCACCAGATTGTAATAAAGAGCGAATGGCATTAAACCGTTTTCGGTTATCCGCCGGGATGAGTCCTGTCATATACACCATCGACGCTGGATGAAACATCGCTTGTGCCATCTGTATGAAAAACACCATGACATACAGAATGAGCAGATGTCCTGAAAATAAGGCAAAAGGGATGCATGCAATGAGCAGAGCACGGGTAATATCTAAACTGATCATCACATTCCGCTGATTCAGCCTATCAATCAAACTGCCGGACCAGCTATTGGTCAAAAGAGCAGCAGCCGGTCTTAGCAAATAAACTGCTGTTACAGCAAGTACAGAGCCCGTTTCTTGAAAAATAAGCAGATGGAGGGCAATCATATAAATCCATTCTCCTATGTTCGCGATCCCGATGGCTCCAAGTAAAATACTCATATCCCGCCAATGTTTTTTCATCATTGTCCCCCCTATTTGTCATAAAAAAATCCCGCCCCCAAGACATGTCTGTCTTGAGGACGGGATTTACTCCGCGTTGCCACCTCAGTTTATTCATCTGTTGCCAGATGAACCTTAGCGGGTGATCATTCACCCTTCTCTGTAACGGGAGAAGTTCGCTGCACCACCATCCGAGGGAATCCGGTGCAGAGCTAAGAGGCTTGGTTCCATCATGCTTCCCAGCTCCTTCTCAGCTTCACGGAGTTCTCTGTGTGGGGCAGCTATGATGTACTCTTCTCTATTTGCGCTTTGTCTTTTTTTCATCACGATCTTCAGCTGAATTGTTACATATTGTACTGCGCCTCGATCAAAGCGTCAATGTTTTTTTCATGTTAATCCGCATAAATCATTTTCCTAGTCATGCCGCCATCAACAACCAAATCTGTGCCGGTCACAAATTGATTGTCTTCATCTGTTAAATAAAAACAGGCTTTCACAATATCCTTTGGCGTGCCGACTCGATTGGAAAGATGCTGCTGATGGTCAATTTCTCGAAGACTTTTCTCATCTTTCGTTTCAATCCATCCAGGGGAAATGCTATTTACCGTAATGTGATCCTGACTAAAAGAAACTGCCAAGGCATGAGTAAGCGCGGAAATGCCGCCTTTTGATGCAGCATATGCTTCTGTATAGGGCTCTGACATGGTCGCACGGGTAGATGAAATGTTCACAATGGAACCGCCGTTTGGATTCTCTTTGATGTAACGTGCTGCTTCTCTAGCGCATAAAAAAGTCCCTCTTACATTTGTATGCAGCACATGATCCCACTCATCGACCGTTAACTCATAAGGCGATGCTGTGCACATGACGCCGGCATTATTAATAAGAATATCAATTGTTTTGCAGTGCTCCACCGCAAACGACATTAAGCGCTGAATATCCTTCTCCTGTTTCACATCTGTTTTAATGAAATAAACTTCAAAGGACTCTTTTCTCAGCTGCTCCTCCAAACGCTTCCCCTTCTCTTCATCTATATCCGCAAGCACCACACGCGCCCCTTCTTTTGCATAACCGCAGGCGATCGCTTCACCAATACCATTGGCTGCGCCTGTGATGATGACGGTTTTATTGTGAAAGTTCATCGTTTATCCAATCCTTTCTCCATCAGATGTTGTCATCATACCACTCTTATATAGACGATACATAGTCACATGAAACATAAAAGAACACCCTCCAAGTGATCGTGTCATAGGAGGATGTTTCTTTGGACTTCATTGATCAAAAGCAGCTTTTAAAATGTCTAAGTAGTCGGCTTTCGTAACGGTACGAACATTGCTTGATGTAGAGCCGTTTTGTTCTGCTAATTCAGCCATTTTTTCAAAATCTTCTTCTTTTACATAAGATAAATCTTTTAGTGCTGGAATACCTAAATTTTTTGTAAAAGTATACATGCCATCAATTAATTTTTGAATCGCCACATCATCTGAATCCGTTTTATCTGCAAAGCTCATTATTTTGGCAAGCTCTGCGTGTAACATCTTGTTTTCAGCTGCATTGAATTGCATGACATAAGGCAAAAATACCGCGTTTGCGATACCATGAGGTGTATCATAAAGACTGCCAAGAGCTTCTGCTAAGCAATGAACGGCCGCGACATCAGCTGAACCGAAGCATAAGCCGGCTAGTAAACTACCTTCTTGCATTTTGTATCTTGCTTCTAGATCAGAGCCATCTTCATATGCTGCTGGTAAGTATTTTACAATGGTCTCCATTGCACTTGCACCCATTGCTTTTGAAATAGGATTTGTTACTTTACAAGAATAGCCTTCAATAGCATGTACCAATGCATCAACGCCTGTTGCGGCTGTTATGCTTTTTGGCACCGTTAATGTAAGAGCTGGGTCTAAAATCGAAATGGTTGGCCGAAGCAAGGCATGTTTTAATGTGATTTTTTTATGTGAAGCAGCTAACGTGATGACAGATGAACGTGTTACCTCAGAGCCAGTACCAGCCGTTGTTGGAATACAAATTAGTGGAGATAGATTAGCATATGCCTTCTTCCCTGATATATAATCTTCAGGAATGCCGCCATTTGGACCTAATAAAGCAATTGCTTTCGCCGTATCCATTGGACTTCCGCCACCAATCGCAATAACCGCTGATGCTTGTTCTTTTCTAAAGAGCTCTGCACCAGCTAGACATTCATTATCTCTAGGGTTTGGAGATACTTGATCAAATACAAATACAGAATAACCTGCTTCCTGCAAATACGCTTCAATAGGCTGAACGAGCCCTGCGTTTCTCACACCAGAATCTGTCACAATCATCACTTTGGCACCTGGCAATAAAAGATCCTCCACTATAGATCCAATTTCTTTTGACTGATCAGTCCCCATCATTATGTTTGTTTGGCAATGATATTCAAAATTCCTCATGATTTTTCTACTCCTTCATTTAAGTTTGTTGAGTGAACCGTTTGTTTTTCTGCTCCCCACCACTCTATTTCTTTTAAACCTGGTATGCTAGATGCATAAAAGACTGGATTTTTGCCTAACAGCCTTTGTTGAATATAATCATCTAAAGCGGCAAAAGCATATTTTCCTAGGATAGCAATTGCAATCAAATTGACGATTGCCATAATGGCCATCGACAAGTCGGCCAACGTCCAAACGATTTGTAAGTTGGCCACAGCTCCAAACATGATCATCAATAATACCATGATTCGATACGTCAATAACGCTGTTACACTATTATGGATAAAACCGATATTGGCTTCACCATAATAGTAGCCTCCTACAATAGAACTAAAAGCAAAAGTAAATATAGCAAATGCTAAGAAAATACTAGCCCAAGATCCAAAATGCTGTGCCATTGCGGCTTGTGTAATTTCGATACCAGATAATTCACCTGCTGTTTCTACTGTCGATAGCATAATAATAAAGGCTGTACAGCTACAAACCACTAATGTGTCAAAAAATACACCTAACAATTGAACAAATCCTTGTTTTACTGGATGCGTAACATTGGCGGCAGCAGCAGCGTTTGGTGCACTACCCATTCCTGCTTCATTTGAAAAGAGCCCCCGTTTTACACCGTTCATTATCGCAGCGCCAATGCCGCCTCCAACGATTTGTTCTAATCCAAATGCACTTTTCATAATACTTGCTAATGCTGCGGGTACAGCACCGATATTAGTGACAATCACATAAAGTGCTAAAATGATATAAAATGCCGACATAATTGGCACAATGATTTGTGTAAAATTAGCGATTCGCTTCACACCACCAAAAATAATGCAAGCTGTAAAAATTGTGACAAATAGCCCCATGGCAATCGGACTGACCCCAAATGAATACTGAAAGGCATTAGTAATTGTATTCGTTTGTACAGCGTTAAAAATTAAGCCGAAACTAAGAATAACAGAAAAGGCAAAAATCCTACTTGGCCATTTCAATCCGAATTGCTTTTTAATATAGTAACCAGGGCCTCCTTTAAATCCGTCATTTGTTCTCACCTTATAAATTTGTGCCAGTGTACTTTCGACAAATGCAGAGGCTCCTCCTAAAACGGCTGCAAACCACATCCAGAAAATAGCTCCAGGACCACCAACAGTGATAGCAATCGCAACGCCTGCCATATTTCCAGTACCAATTCTTGTAGCAGCTCCAATAAAAAAAGCTTGCATAGATGAAATTTCAGGACTTCCCTTTTTGGTTTTGGGTGCTTTTTCAAAAATAGAACGGAAAATCTCTTTTAGTAAGACAATTTGCATAAATTTCATTCTCACTGTAAAGTAGATTCCTATGCCTATTAACATGAATACTAAAATATATGTCCATAAAAAATCATTGACTGAATTAACAATCACTTCAAACAAAGCCATCTCCCCTTTGTAAATCTGAATATTTGAAATAACAAAAGATTGCAAGCGCTTACTTTTATGATAGTGAAAATGTTATGATCTATCTATAGAAGTTTTCTGATTGTATCAATCGGCTCATCCGATTTAGGGAGGTTTGAAGTTGGAAATCAAACAACTGATGATGTTCCAAACAGCATCAAAAGTATTAAACTTTACAAAAACTGCACAAATGCTTGGTTATGCTCAATCTAGCATCACAGCAAATATTGTGGCATTGGAAGAAGAGCTAGGAACGCCTCTATTTGAAAGGCTTGGAAAAAGGGTGATCTTAACAGAAGCTGGCAGACAATTTCAACATTATACAGATGAAATTTTAGGCTTAACAGGGGAAGCATTAGAGGCTGTTGGTGGGATGAATGAGCCAAGCGGCATTTTGAGAATATGTGCATCTGAAACACAATGTACCTACCGGCTTCCTCATATTTTAACGGACTTTCAAACCAAGTATCCAAAAGTGGAACTGATCTTCCGCCCAGGAATAGCGGAAAAGGATGTCTTAACTCTATTACTTGAAGGACAAATTGATGTCGCCTTATTATCCATGAATCCTGTAGTATCCTCACATTTACTTGTAAAAGAATTAAAAGATGAACCGATGGCCATTGTATGCTGCCCAACAAATCCTTTGAGCAAAAGACAAAAAGTATATCCCATTGATTTAAACGAGCAACGATTGTTGTTAACTGAAGAATGTGATTATCGCTACGCCTTCGAACACTCATTAACACAGGCAGATGCAAAACCAAGAAGTAAACTAGAATTAGCAGATGTAGAAGCCATAAAAAAATGTGTAATGGCAGGCTTAGGAATCGCTGTACTTCCTGAAATTTCTGTAAAAAAAGAAATAACAGAAGGCAATATCATCAAAATCAACTGGATGGAACCCTGTTTCTCAACGAAGATTCAACTATTTTGGCATAAAAACAAATGGATGTCCCCTGCTTTAAAGGCATTTGTGGATTTAACAGAGGATTATATCCTTTTAAACGGGTAATATGAGCATTTTTCTATTCCTTTCATTGCCGCGCCTCCAGAAAATACTGAAGAGTTATTGTATACAAAATCCCTCTATAGCTATATAGAGGGAATTAGGCTTTTTAAAAGGTAAAAGTAATTTCTTACAAAGAGATTAATAGGATCGGATATTTTTCAAACCAATCACCATAAAAACAATCGTAAAAGCAGCTAAAACTGTTATGTCTAATAATAAGATAGTGTGATTGACAGTACCGCTCATGATCTCACCAAAACCAGACATCATCCACGTTTGCGGTATAGCCAAAGAGATCTTCTTCATCATGTCTGGAACGATATCTAAAGGCCAATAAATACCGCCTAGCATGCAAGTTCCTACTATGATAATCGCACTAAATACTTCAGCTTGCTTTTTTGTATGAGATAAGGTTGCAATCATAAAACCTAAACTCACAACAAGACCAATAACGAATGATCCAAACACTAAAATGAGCATAAAGTTTCCTAAGTATACATTGAAAAATATTGATAAGATGGTCAGAAGGATACCCAGTTGTATCCATCCAAGAAGAAAATAAGCTGTGAAATACCCCAATAACACAGATATTTTATGAATGGGACTCGAAAGCAATCTTTGCCAAGTATAATCTTTATACTCTAAATGAATGGATGATACAGAGCTTGAAATCGCAAACATCATAAACATAATAGTAAAGCCAAGCGGTATTAAATTCGGTTGCTGGCTTGCCTCACCATCTTGATTTTTTTCAACCAATGAAATGGTGCCAGATTCATTTAACTTGTTCAATGCATTAGTGAGAGAAACACTTTTCTGCTCTTTCACACCCTGATTGATTTGATAAATGATGGTAGCTGTCTCTTTTAAATAAGGAGATAAGACTGCATATTCTTCAGTTTTCTTATAAACTGTCACATCAAAAATTTCTTTATTTTCTTTTAGATGGGACTTTAATTGGTTTGCGACTTTCACAGACGCCACTACCTTTTCTTCAGATACTAAATCTTTTGCGTCCCTTTCAGTCGCCTTTACCCAGAGAAATTTGGTGTTTTTTTCGAGAATTTGGAAAATTTCTTGATCCAGTTTCCCTTGACTAGGCTCTAGAATAAAAGCAACTGTAGGTTTCTTTGAATCAGATGCGGTACTTCCAAAGATAAAACTAAATACGATTGGCATAACAAATAAAAAAATGAGGGTCAATGGGGACTTTAATGTTTCTTTTAACTTTAACGTTATAATGGCTAATATTTTATGCATAACGATGCTTCCTTTCAAAAGACATTCTTAATAAAGCAATGATGAAGAAAGCTAGTCCCATCCCACAGCTAAGTAATAATCCGCTTTGAATTTCACTAAAATCAGCACCTGCCATACTTTTCAAAAACATTTGAAGTGCAAGAGAATTAGGTAAAAAATAGCTGATATCAATTACCCATTGCGGGAATAAGTATAAGGGCACCATACTCCCACCTAAAGCAGCTAACACTTGAGTTCCTAAAATCCCCACACTGTTAAACGTTTTTTCTCTATTGATAAAAGAACCAATCAGCACCCCGAAACCCGCAGCATTTAATATAAAACTACATCCGATCATCACAACAGTAAAAGGCTCTCCCCAGTTCACCTTAAAGACAAAACTAGTAAATAAAATAATGACCGCAAGTTGAATCATACTCATCAAAACAATACCTAATAACTTCCCAACGATGTAACTAGTATTGCTTAATTTTGATACAATCAGCCTTTTATAAACATCTTCCTCTTTTTCCTCTATCATACTTCCAACTAGAAAAACAACAGTCATTAATAAAAAAAGCACACCCATCCCGCCTGCGTAGTATTGGAAGGATGTAATCGGCTGGCTGTTGATATGAATATTTCTCTCGTTCACTAGGTCTTTTTTCAGTTGATCAGACACGATCTCCATTTCTTTACCTTGATTCAACGGCACCAGAATACGATTCATATGATAATTTTGAAAGAATTGCAAAACCACATTTTCCAGAACCATTTCCTGTAAGTTTGAATTAGGCCCTTTCAAAATATTCAATTGCACATGATCATGATTCAATAGGCTTTTTTCAAAATTCGGCTTGATGATTATCCCCATTGTAATGTCTCTACTATTTAAATCTTTCTCTAGCTGATTTTTCGAGGTGACCTTCACATCAAATATGTCACTTAGTTCACTCTTAGACACTGTTGAAAGAAACATTTTACTTGTAGCGGACTTATCTTGATCTGTTATTCCTACTCGAAATGAATTGATCCTGATTTCACTATCTTTCTTCATGTTATCTCCAAATGCTGCACCTAAAATAGCAATTAATATGATAGGCATAAAAAAAAGTGTAAAAAAGCTTTTCTTATCCCTAAAAAACAATAATAGATCTTTCAGTACAACCCAAATGCTCATATGCTCACCTCCAAACAGCCTAATCCCTCAATTTTTTACTAGTTAAATATAAAAAAACATTTTCTAAGTTTGGTTCTACGATTTCTGCTGAAATAATTTGAACATTTAATGCAGTCACACCTTGAATGAGACGACTTAATAGCTGCTGAGGATGTTGATCAAATATTTTAATTTGATTTCCATGAATCACGATTTCCTTTAACGGATCTTCATCATGTATGTATTGGCACACACGATCTATTTCGCTCTGTCCATGTTCACGTTTAAT
Organism: Bacillus sp. PAMC28571; assembly: GCF_014250435.1. NCBI lineage: Bacteria > Bacillati > Bacillota > Bacilli > Caryophanales > Bacillaceae > Bacillus > Bacillus sp. PAMC28571. The sequence continues at coordinate 2,149,859 of NZ_CP060191.1, forward strand.
AGTAAAAATAATTTCCCTTTGATTGCCGACAAGCTCACTTAATTCATGTTGATCCCCCATTGCAATGATCGATCCGTGGTCCAAAATAGCCATTCTTTCACATAAATATTCGACTTCTTCCATGTAATGACTAGTATATATAATTGTCATCCCTTCATTATTTAACATTTTTACTGTTTCTAGTATGTGATTTCTTGATTGTGGATCTATACCTACAGTCGGTTCATCCATGATTAATAGTATCGGTTGATGCAAAATCGAGCATCCGATATTCACTCTTCTTTTCATTCCTCCAGAGAATACTTTCACTTTGTCATTTGCTCTATCTTCAAGACCAATTAACTGAAGTGTTTCTTGTACTCTGCTTTTTAACTCCTTTCCTTTGAGTCCGTACATTCTCCCCCAAAATATTAAATTTTCTTTTGCTGTCAAATGTAAATATAACGCGATCTCTTGCGGGACAATACCAATCATTTGCTGTGCTCTATTTGATTCTTTGTTTAAATCTAAACCTTCAATCGTTACAGAGCCACTAGTTGCTCGGATAAGCCCTGTCAAGATGCCAATTAATGTGGATTTCCCAGCACCATTCGGTCCCAATAGACCAAATGATTCTCCTTTTTTTAAGTGAAAGGTTACCCCTTTTAATACCTGCTGATTCTCATAATTTTTCTTAATGTCATGTACTTTTAGCAACCTATCTCTCTCCTCTATTCGGCATATCGTTCTCTCACATAAAAAACCTAAAATTATTTACCATCCAATCAAATTATAATATATGGTATAAAATTCTACTAAATATTAATATTTCCAATCCGTTCATTTTAACATGTTACGGAATGCAGGAGAATAGTACAGGCTTTTATAAATGTTGAAAACACAAAAAAACTTACAAAGGGTTCTTGTAAGTTTTTTAATCAATATATGCGGATCAAATACTAATTTCAGTCATATTACATCACAGGAGGAGGATCACCACTCACAAATGTTTGATCCTGCTTTTTCCACAAAGTTTAATCGACATTTTTATTCTTTCCTGAAAAGAGCAATCCAGTCATCCACCTCTATTGATTCTATTTGATCTTCTGTCATGTTCAATCTATAATATTGCTTTATTTTCTCGTTAGCATCTAACATGTATTTTGTAACGATCTCTTCTTCCTTTAAAGTTTTCGTTGTTCGCTTGACCCATTCTTGAAAAGGGTAACGTTTTTTTCGTTCCATTGATCTTACTTCTTTTATTCCCTCTTTATAAAACAATTCCCGCCATTGTTCTGTAGATAGACAGGACACATGACTTGGGTCTCTCAATCTTTCCAGCTCATTGATAAATAGTGCAAGCTCTTCATCATTTGGTGAAACATTATCAATAAAGAAAAACAGACCATTTGACTTTAATACGCGAGATGCCTCTTTGGCAAACTGTTCAGGGTGCGGGAAATGGTGTGCTGCAATTCGGCATGTGACCATATCAAATGTGCCATCTAAAAAAGGAAGGCTTTCTGCATCCGCTACTACATAAAAAATTTGTGGATACGCTTTTAAATGAAGTGATGTATGCGAAAGCATCTCTTTCGTTAAATCCGTCGCAAATACTTGATTCACATATGGAGCCAATGCTTTTGCGGTATGCCCGCCACCAGTTGCTATATCGAGGACGATCCAGCTTTCTTTTGGAGCTGTCCATTCAACGATTAGATCCAGGTCTGCTCCCTTTGCATGAGTTTGACTCGTCACATACTTTTCTGCATTTCTCCCAAATTGTTCTACAACCCTTCTTTTGGCTTGATCTGAATTCATCTAATTCCTCCCCCTTGAAATGGATTTGTATATTCTATGTGATTTTCCACAATAAAGAGCCGTCCCATTTTATTGAGCGGCTCCTTTCATGTTAAAAATTATCGAGAAAGCATCCCGTGCGGGTCAATGACAAATTTCTTCGCCACACCCGAATCAAAGTCACTATATCCTTTAGGGGCTTGATCAAGGTCAATGACGGTCGCATTGACGGCTTTAGCGATCTGTGCTCTGCCGCTTAAAATGGATTTCATTAGACTGCGATGATATTGCATAACAGGGGTTTGACCTGTCACAAAGGTATGAGCTTTCGCCCAGCCAAGTCCAATTCGCACTTTCAGAGAACCGACTTTTGCATCGGCATCCACTGCTCCTGGATCTTCTGTGACATAAAGCCCTGGAATTCCAAGCTTGCCGCCAACTTTAGTAATATCCATAATCGTATTTAAAACAGTTGCTGGTGCTTCTCCCTGGTCCCCATGACCCGAAGCTTCAAAGCCGACACAATCGACGGCACAATCAACTTCTGGCTCCCCTAAAATATTCGTAATTTGTTCGCCGATTCGATCATGTTTTCGTAGATTGATCGTCTCACAGCCGAAGCTTCTTGCCTGTTCCAGTCTTTGCTCATTCAGATCTCCAACAATCACAGCAGATGCGCCAAGAAGCTGAGCCGAATGTGCTGCTGCAAGACCTACTGGCCCAGCACCTGCAATATATACGGTCGAACCAGGCTTTACTCCAGCCGTATAAGCACCATGAAAACCTGTCGGGAAAATATCGGAAAGCATCGTGAGATCAAGTATTTTTTCCATCGCTTGATCTTTGTCTGGAAATTTGAGCAGTTGAAAATCTGCATATGGAACCATGACATACTCGGATTGGCCGCCAACCCATCCGCCCATATCTACATATCCATAGGCAGACCCTGGGCGGTCCGGGTTTACATTTAAGCACACATGGGTTTTTTGTTCCTTACACATGACGCAGCGTCCGCATGCAATATTAAACGGAACGGACACGAGATCTCCTTTTTGAATAAACTCCACATCTCGCCCAACTTCCACGACTTCACCTGTAATTTCATGACCAAGGACAAGTCCTTCAGGTGCAGTCGTACGCCCTCTCACCATGTGCTGATCACTTCCGCAAATATTCGTCGTCACTACTTTTAAAATGACGCCATGCTCACATTTGCGCCCCACATTGGCTTTAGGTACACCCGGGCCGTCTTTTAAGACCAAATCAGGGTATCCAATATCCTCAACTGCTACTTTTCCTGCTCCTTTATAAACGACACCTTTGTTTCCCGACATGATTTCATTCCTCCCTTTTGTTTAAAAATGAAGTCTCTACAATTTTCTCTATTTCTTAAGCAATTTCCTTCTTCAAACAGCACATTATGTGAAAAAGAGGGAGTCACATGTCTATGTGAGAAAGAAAAATGTGTCTTTCAGCGAAATAAAAAAGAAAATATTGAAAAAAAAGCTAAACTTTTGCAGAACGGTGTCGATATAAGAAATAAGCCAGACAGGTATCCTTAATCGACAAACAAATTCCTTATATATACTATCATTCCTTACACACCTGGCTGGCGCCTATATCACATACAAAAGGCTCTTCTGATGAAGAACCTTTTTTTATTGCAGGCAAAGAGGCTCCTCTGACGAAGAGCCTCTTTTTTGAGTGCTTGTTCATTACCTGGGAAATATTTTCATCATTTTAAGGCTTTGATACAGATGTATGTATCATAGTGATAAACCGAGACTTCTCTAAAGTGATATGCTGAAAACAGACGGCTGATCTCTTCTTCACTGTACGATGAAAAAGATGTTGACCGTTTTTGTTCGTTGATCAGCTCCTGCTTTTGGAAAGATAAAAATACTTCTCCATCCACTTGAAGGACGCGGTACACTTCCTTCATGACTTGCTCAATATCCTTCAAGTAATAGATCGTCTGCACCGTAAATAATTTATTGAATGATCTGTCTTCAAAAGGTAATTGCTCAGCCTTACCAAGCGTAATGACGGCTTTGTCCTGTTCCGCAAGCTTCTTATGTTTTCTTTTTGCATATTTAATCATATGGCGAGAGGCATCCACTCCATATACTTTTCCGCGGTCAAGTTTTTCAGCTACCTTTGATAAGGTGATGCCTCTTCCAGTCCCAATTTCTAAAATTCGGTCATTTTCTTGTATATTTAAGAGTTGAATCGTCCATTCATTGATATTATGATGATTTTTTTCCATATAGCGGGCAACCCATTTTGAGAACAAGCCTTTTGGTTCCCTCATTTGTTTTCCAATCCAGCTTTGAATCAATGTTAACACCTGCTTTTCACCAGTAAATAAAACTATTTACAAATTTCCTTACTTTTCATATCGGCTCTCACCTTACAAAAATTAAGACCTAGTCCTAATTTATTTGTCTCTTATAAGACGCTCCTTTTCAGAAAATGTTTCGCAGAAAGTGAAAATTTTTTTAACCTGAATAGGCGTTTTCATTATTTGTGCTCAGATTGATTTCGTTTTCTGCATGAGCTGCATAATTTATAAATGTATCTTGATTAGATAAAGGTGGTGCTAGATTATGGGCTTTGGCGGTTATTCTGGAGGCTACTGCGGTGGCTACGGTGGCGGTTTTGCAGGCGGATTCGCATTGCTTGTTGTACTGTTCATTTTGTTGATCATCATTGGTGCAAGCTGGATTTGCTAACGTAAAAGGAGCAGGAAACGTCATGGTTTCCTGCTCCTTTTCTTTAATACCAATAAGTCCGGTACTGATACATATAACGTCTGAGCATTTCCTCTTGCTCTCTTTGCATGCGGTATGGATTGCCGTATCCGTGCTTTAAGGAATGCGGAATAGATGCATACCCGTGCCCCACAGACGGAAATCTCATATATGGTGACATCGACATTCATTGATCACCTCACAATCACCTTTTACGGTATCATATGTGCAGGTGATCAATGTGGAGCGTGTCTAAACCTGATCCTTCTCCATCGTATAACAATCAAGCATGGCAAGCATCATAAACATGTCAATCTCCTCCTTTTCACATTTTTCATTTCCTGTTTTAGTTCATATACTTTAGTTGTTTCTGTTTCATTTCTTCATAAATTGTTTCGACTTCTTGTTCGTAAAGAACGGTCTCAATGTCCTTGTATTTCCGCTTAATCGTCAAAGTAATAAAAAATAAATGGATTGTCATATACGCTCACCTCCCTTCAGTTCGCAGCACGCGAAATAGCCCGCAGATCTTCTTTATCAGTTGACCTGCGGGCACACAAAAATGCAGATCAAAAGACAGTGTCTTCCAACCTGCAATGGATGATACGTGTGAAATCCTCGTTTACTTAAACAGTTTTGAAGCGTGCACCGTATAAGGCAAAGGAAGGACACGAACTCTTCCACAGGCTGATGACATGATGAAATTGTTGGTTGAATTGATCACAAGTAGATACGAATAACATATTCTTCAGCCTCCTTTACGTTTTTTTTAATTACTTTGTAAGTATATCCAGCAAGCACCATTTTGTAAACCTGTTTTTAGTAATATAGATGAATTTTGTGTTTTTGACTAAATTTCTACAGTTATTCTTGTCCGATTATCCAATACAATAAAAAAAGCCTCCTCAGGCAAATGAGGAGGCTTTCGAATTAATCTTCATCTAATTCTTGCAGTTTCTTTTGAAAGAAAATCGCGCGTTTAACACAAATAAAAGCTGCTAATAAGAAAACACAATCTATTCCCATCATCAGCATTTTTGGAGATGCTTCGATGTGCTGGTTCGGTAAGATCGTACCAATATATAAAAAGGTGCTGACAGCAAGCAAAATAAAAGCGTACTGCTTGTAATCTGTCACTAAATCACTCCACTTTTTCTTCACTTGTTTCACCTTCCAGTTATCAATGTCTATTCATAGCTTAACATAGTGAGAGAAAGCGAGGAGCATGTAAATCTATCCATTCGCCAGTGCGCTTAGTCCTTGCTTGATATCATGTAGTAAATCATCCACATCTTCAATTCCGACGGAAATACGAATTAAACCATCTGTGATGCCAAGCTCCTCCCGGCGGTCTTTTGGAATGGACGCATGGGTCATCCGGGCAGGGACAGAAATTAAGCTTTCAACCGCTCCAAGGCTTTCTGCGATTGTAAACAGCTTAAGCTGGCTTAAAAATACATCGACATGTTCTTCTTTTCCAATATCAAAAGAGATCATGCCGCCGAAGCCGGATGCTTGTGTTTTCGCAAGTTCATGTCCAGGGTGAGTATCGAGACCTGGATAATAAACACGTGTGACGGCTGCATGTTGCTTTAAAAACTCAGCGATTTTCTGTGCATTTTGTTGATGTGCTTCCATTCGTAGTCCAAGCGTTTTCATCCCTCTCATGAGAAGCCATGAATCCTGCGGTCCAAGAATTCCGCCTGTCGAGTTTTGAACAAAGTGCAGTTCTTCTCCAAGCTCTTTCGTCGCTGTGACGACAAGCCCGCCTACAACATCACTATGGCCGCCTAAATACTTAGTCGCACTGTGCAAGACAATGTCTGCGCCATATTCAATCGGCTTTTGGAAATACGGTGTGAAAAATGTATTGTCGACAATCATCAAGATGTTGGCTTCCTTTGTCAATTCGCCGATGGCTTTTAGATCCGTCATTTTGAGTAAAGGATTGGTTGGCGATTCAATGTAAACGGCTTTTGTTTCAGGTAAAATGGCTTTTTTCACTGCTTCAGGATCACTTGTGTCAACAAAGGTTGCAGTAATGCCAATACGGTTTAGCACCTTTGTGATGACGCGGTAGGTTCCGCCGTACACGTCATCTGTCAGCACAATATGATCTCCGCTGTTAAACAGCATCATCACAGCCGTAATGGCTGCCATCCCTGAACCAAATGCGTAGCCGCTTGCTCCTCCTTCAAGATCACGAATGACTGTTTCCAGGGCAGTTCTTGTTGGATTTGCTGTTCTGGAGTATTCATACCCCGTATGTTCGCCTGCTTTCGGCTGCTTATAAGTACTCACTTGGTAAATCGGTACAGACACGGCGCCTGTTCTTTCATCACCCGTTGTTCCGCTGTGAATCATCATTGTTTTTGGTTTCATGCTATTTTCCTCCCTCATAAATTCCTTTACTTAAATATCGCTCACTGCTGTCAGGAAAAATGGTGACAATGACTGTCCCAGGTGCTGCTTTCTTTGCTTCCTCTAAAGCGGCAAATAAAGCGGAACCAGAAGAGCTGCCGATGAGAACACCTTCTTTTTCAGCTGCTTCTTTCACCATTCGAAACGCATCATCATCACTGACAGTGTAAATCTCATCAAATAAAGCCTGCTCCATATAATCTGGGATAAATTCAAGGCCAATTCCTTCCGTTCTATGCGGACCCGGATCCCCTCCATTTAAAATTGATCCTTCAGGCTCCACAACCACTGTTTTTAACGCCTGATTCTGCTCTTTTAAATAGGCGGCACAACCTTGAAAAGTTCCGCCAGATCCTGCTCCCGCCACGAATACATCGATATTCCCTTTTAAGTCGGACCATAATTCGGGACCGAGCGTTCTGTAGTAAGTCAATGGATTTACTTGGTTTTTAAATTGTAAAACACAATAGGCATTGTCAAGGCTTGCCTCTAATTCAAGGGCTCGATCAATCGCACCCTTCATGCCTTCTTTTCTGGGTGTATGAATAATCTCTGCACCGAGCGCCTTCATCAGTTGTTGTTTTTCTTGACTAAAATGTTCTGGTACACAAAAAATGGTTTGCAATTGATGCTTTCTTGCACTTAGGGCAAGCCCAATTCCTGTGTTTCCAGCAGTTGCTTCAATAATAGTTCCGCCTGGACGCAGTTTGCCAGATGCTAATGCTTCTCTGATGAGCATGTCACCTAAACGATCCTTAATACTTCCACCTGGATTCATCATCTCAAGCTTTGCATACACCTCAACGCCTTCTGGGACGCCAATCCCTGACAGCTTTAAAAGCGGTGTGCGGCCAATTAATTCAGTAATATCCTTTATGACAGCCATATGATTCCCTTCCTTTGTATGGAAAAGAAGGGGGGAACCCCTTCTTTTATTGTGTTTGCTTTATCATACGCAAGACAAGGTCGGTTGAGTGAATCGCTGCTTGCTCAAGGAATTGATCAAAGGAGATATTGGATTCTTTCCCTGCAATATCTGATAGCGCTCGAACGACAACAAATGGCGTACCAAAGAGCTGGCAGACCTGTGCAACGGCTGCGGCTTCCATTTCCACCGCATATAACTCTGGAAACTTCTCTCTCACAAACGCTACACGATCCGGATCATTCATAAACGAATCTCCTGTTGCAATCGTTCCTTTTGCCACTTGAATATGATCAATTTCTAAAGCAGATTCTTCTGCCAGCTTCACAAGCTTTTCATCTGCAATGAAAGCAGCTGGAAGTCCCGGCACTTGTCCATATTCGTAATCAAAGATGGTCACATCTACATCATGATGTCTCACATCAGTAGAGATGACAATATCACCTACATTTAATGAGTGATGGAAACCGCCAGCAGATCCTGTATTGATCACATAATCTGGCTGAAAGCGGTCAAGCAGTAATGTTGTGCTGACCGCTGCATTTACTTTTCCAATTCCTGATTTTAATAAAATCACTTCTTTATCTTCATAAACACCTGTTGTAAATTCACACCCAGCGATGTTTTCTTGTGTAGCATTTTTTAGTTGATCTCTTAAAATCGTCACTTCTTCTTCCATTGCACCTATAACTGCGATTTTCAAATCAAAAACATCCTTTCATTCCCTTTTCTTCGCTTCTACGATCCAAACAAAATCATTCATTTGATGAAAGGACGTGCTAAAACCTTCTTCTTCAAAGATTTGCTTTAGCACATCAATGGATGGATAATATTCCGTTTCTAAATCCTCTGCAAGCTGATCGAACCCTGCGGCTCTCGCTTTGTCGATCTGAGCTTGATGTGCTGCTTGATTTTGAAACATTGTATCAGCAAAAACTATTTTACCATCTGAGTGAAGGATGTTGCTATAGGTGTGAATGGCTTGTTTTTTTTCTTCATCCGTTAAATGGTGGAATGCATATGAGCTGACGATCGTATCTGGCTCAAATGGCGGCGCTGGAAATGATAAAAAATCCCCATCATGAAATAGATCTGGCAGTCCTTTTTGAAGAGCCGCTTTCTTCATGGCATCTGATGGTTCAACACCATACACGTTTTTATCAGCTGCAAGGAGCAGCGCTGTTAGATTCCCCGTACCGCTTCCAAACTCAAGAACGTCTTGGCCTGAAAGGCGGACAATCTCTTTTAAAATAGCCGGATACCGGCGAAACACTTCTTTATACTGCTCGTCATGACCACTTACCGTGTCGTCATAAGAGTCAGCCCAATGATCAAATAAAGAAAGAAATTCACGTCCCATTTTCTTTCCCTCCACTTTATCTATTTATTCCTATGCGTATAGTATGTTTTATTCCGTCGAACAGTTCCTATCCTACCACAACTTCTGTTTCTTTCCTACTAAAAAATACTGGGAGAGACCGAAAAACATTTGCCCTTCTGAGGGAGAGAGATTAAGATGAATGAAGAGTATAGAGAGGTGAATCAAATGGATTTTCAGCTGGATTTTTTAAAGGATAAAATAGAATTTTTTGAAGCAACATCTTTAAAAGAACTTGAACAAAAGATCCAAAAACAAATTGAACATAATCAGGCGATTCTGCTGACTGTTCATTCTGTCAGTCATCAAACGACTGTGATCGATGAGCAGATTTTGTATACAGCAGTTGTTCATTTTAAAGCGAATGTTTAAACAAAAAAGATAGCAGATCTGCTATCTCAGCGTGTAGACAAACCCTCGCATTCGTTGTCAGTTCTGCGTGCCGGTGCTCACGAATGTCAAATTCGCTCCGCTCCGGTACTCGTCCTTCCTAGACTGCAAAGGTTTTCTATCACGCTGAAAAGAAGACAAAGGGCTAAAATAAACATCATTTTAGCCCTTTGTCAACAATCTGCTATCTTTTTTCGTGTTTATCTTAATTTTTCAACCTTCACAGGTTTCCAGCCTTTTTCATCTACCCACGTAATTTCCACGCGGTAGCGTTCACCTGTTGATTTATCACGGATGGTTCCTTTTGCATCTTGAGGACCTCCGTTATTTCCTAACCAAAGAACGGTCATTTGATCTTCTGAAATTCCTGTCGCATAGGACATGGCTTTGATCATTTCTTTCCAGTCTTTTGAGCTGGAATCATAGGTTGCTGTATGTGAACCGGATTGCTCTGTTCCTACAGGCTCCCAGTCATCATTTTCGTATGTTTTGTCTACATCACTCGTTTTGCCGCCATCTGTTTCTTTGGCGTCTTTTAACGCATCTTTATTAGGTTTTTCTTCATCATCTGTCTTCTTCGTTTCGTCGTCTTGATCAGATGAATCATCTTTTTTTGCATCTGAATCATCGGATGTGTCTTTCTTTGGATCTTTCACATCTTCTTGTGAGTTTTGTTTATTTTCACTTGTTGCAGGTGCCGTTTTTGATGGCGCATCCGCTACATCAGGATCTTTCGGCTTATTAAAAATTAACAAACTCGATGCGACAACCAAAATAAGCACCACAACGATACCAATTAATATGTTAAGCACCATATTTGCCTTTCTGCGCTTATCACGATGTTCAAATCGAGAATTTCTACTCAAAATCTCTGCACTCCTTTGCCTCTGTTCCCTAAGTCGTTACTATTCTAACATGTCATGAAGGGATGTTCTATGTCTGTTTCTTTTCAATTTCATTGACCTTTTTTACAATATCATAAAACGCATCATTTGTCTTAGCCCGGCCACTTGTCTCATCAAGGTGAACAACAACAAGGGCGTATTTTGGTTTTTCTACCGGAAAGTATCCAGCAAACCACTTATGATAAAGCGGATTCCCCTTTTTGTCTTGACTGCCGGTTTGGGCAGTACCTGATTTTCCCGCTACATCGTATGGCAAATCTTGAAACCTTCTTCCGGTTCCCTTGTCAGAGGTCACCACCTGCCTTAAGAATTTTTGCAGCTTTTGAGCTGTATAGCGGTCTATGCTGCCCCCTTCAGGCCGTTTGTTTTGAAAGGACAGCATCGTTGTTCCGTTTTGATACAGCACTTTTTCTGCAATTTTCACTTCTTTTCGTTCTCCTCCTCTTGCGATCGCAGCCATCATATTCGCGATTTGCAGAGGCGTCGTTTTGACATTTTTTTGTCCTATTGCGGTTTGTGCAATGGCTTTTTTGACATGCTTGTCTCTTTTATCTCCCCACACACTGCCTGTTTCTTCACGATCAAACTGTTTGAAGTGCTGCTTATGATAGACATCCCCTTCCCAGCCAGCTCGATCTATGAGTCCAAGCTTAGAAGCCGTCTTTTCGATGATTTGATCATCTGTTTGAATGAGCCTTTCAGCAAGTGTCGCAAAGGTATAATTGCAGCTCTGCGAGAAACTATCAGTCAGATTCAGCACTTCTTGTTTTCCTTCAGGCTCTCCATATAAATTCTTTCGACAGTCATACATGGTTTGTGGCTGGTCAAGATTTTTTTCGATTGCTGCGGCAAGTACAGCCGTTTTAAAGACAGAGCCTGGTGCAATCGCTGTCAGCATGTAATTTCTTGCCTCATGCCGGTTTTTACTTGTGACATTTGGGGTACTCGCCATCGCGAGTACACTGCTGCTTTCAATGTCGAGCAGAACGGCACCGCCTTTTTCAACGCCTTGTTCTTTGAGCACCTTCTCCATTTCAGCCTGCATGTCTTCATCTATTGTTGTCTGTACCTGAAGTGGATAAAAGGAATGAGCTTCTGCTGTATATTTGACGTCCATACCGAACAAAGGGTTTCCCCTTCCATCCACATGATATAACAATTTTGTGTCTTGCTCGGGTAATAGAAATTCGTCAAAGGTGCTTTCCAGCCCAAATGTGCCGATTTCAGTACGTATGGAAAGCTCTTTTTTGTCAGGATAACGCTTTCTCAATAGTTCTGGATTTTCGCTTGTGAAGCCTAGTGTGTGGAGGGCAAGTCTTTTTTTGTCCTTCTCTTTCATATATACGCCGTACACACCTGAATATTTCATATCATTGATGTCTTTCAGCTTTTTTTTCGTGATGTCATCTTTTAAAATGAGAGGTTTTTTCGTTTCTGTTAACTGTTTTTTGAGTTCATCCTCTTCCATCTCAAGAATAGAGGCGGTTTGCTGTAAGCGTGGAAGATCATATTGCAGGAAAGGAAATAAGATAACCGCAGGCTGTTCTTTTGTAAGAAGTGCTTGGCCGTTTCGATCTAAAAACTCACCGCGCCCGTCTGAAATAACGACTTCTTCTGTTCGCTGTTTGACACTTTCTTGTATTAAATTGATATCAAGCTTTGAAAACGATTCTGTAAAGAACAGCTGAATTTCTGCCAGTCTCATCAGAAGACCGAGCAATAGTATAAAAATAATCGCACCTGTCCATTGAATTCTTCTTTTTTTGCGCATAAAAACACCTCGTCCCTATTGTGGACGAGGTGTTTACCTGATAAACGTGATTAAGAAATTTTTACAATTTGGACGAACATTTCTCCGCCAGGTGTTTGAACGGTTACTTTGTCGTCTACTTGTTTACCTAAAAGGCTTTTTGCAATAGGTGAATCGTTTGAAATCTTGCCTTCGAACGGGTCAGCTTCTGCACTTCCAACAATTGTGTAAGACTCTTCTTCCCCGTCTGGTAATTCAACGAATGTCACCGTTTTACCAAGTGAAACCACATTTGAGTTTCCTTCATCTTCGATAATTTTAGCATTACGAATCATATTATCAAGCGTTGTAATACGGCCTTCTACAAACGCCTGCTCTTCTTTAGCAGAATCATACTCCGAGTTTTCAGAGAGGTCTCCAAAGCTTCTAGCGATTTTAATACGCTCTACAACCTCTTTACGTTTAACCGTTTTCAAATATTCAAGCTCTTCTTCTAATTTACGTTTTCCTTCTTCTGTCATTGGAAATACTTTCTCTTGTGCCATGAATCATTCACTCCTTCTATTAATCCTCACCATACAAACTTTCTGCACGTGAGTGACGACTGAAATATACAAGAATGAGGACATGTTCAGGCCCTCATTCCTTCTGTACCATATTCGTAAAAGTCCATCTTACATGGCGTCCCTTTTAGATGCAACTATTATGCCTTTTATTAGACAGGACCACTCGCAGCGGTCTAAAATCGCACAAACTGTGGAAAGGCACAGGAAGCTCCTGTACCTCGTTCGGCCATTTCGATCATATGTAGAAGAATAGCTTATCCATTCTCCATCTTCCAATACTAATATGGTCAGTGTACGATATGTCTATGCTATATTATTACAAAATTGCATTTTGATCAAGAATTGTTTGAAAATTTGTGATGATTTGTTTGTCGTTTTTTTAATATACTTTTTTCAACTTCATTCTTTCGCTATGTGGTAGTGATTTCTCCATCTCTTCTTTTCTTCATTGTTTTCTTATCATATCAAACCCTTAAGATTTTTTCCGAGAATGCTGCTCTAATAACAGTCTATAATGCTGCAGCAACACGTTATTGGACAGATAACCAGAGTGTTGCTTCTGTTAGCTCTAATGGGCTAGTGACCGCTCATTCACGTGGCGATGCCACTATCACTCTTTATAAAGGGACGTCTGTCTTAGGACAAGTTTTTGTGAGAGTTTGGTAAGATGATGCTGAAAAGACCTTTACACTGTAAAGGTCTTTTTCTTCTCCACCATTTACTCTGCTCGGTTTTGAAGAATGGTTTGAATTTTTGTCACCATTAAGTCGATCGCCACATGGTTTTGGCCGCCTTCTGGGATGATGATATCGGCGTATCGTTTCGTCGGTTCAATGAATTGATTATGCATCGGTCTGACCACAGATACATATTGTTCAATCACCGAATCGATCGACCGGCCTCTTTCCTTCGTATCGCGTAAAATGCGGCGGATGATGCGAAGGTCTGCATCTGTATCAACATACAGTTTAATATCCATTAAGTCTCTCAAACGTTCGTCTTCGAGCGCAAAGATACCTTCAACGATAATGACATCCTTCGGCTCAACATGAACCGTCTCTTCTGAACGTGTGTTTAGTTTAAAATCGTATATTGGTTTTTCAATGGATTCGTATCTTAGGAGCTGTTCCAAATGCTCAAACATCAGGTCATTGTCGAATGCAAGCGGATGATCATAGTTCGTGAGCAGGCGCTCTTCAAATGGCATATGACTTTGATTTTTGTAATATAGATCTTGCTGAAGCATGAGGATGGAATGTCCTTTAAATTTTTCATAGATTGAATTGGTGACGCTCGTTTTACCCGAACCCGAGCCGCCAGCAATACCAATGACAACTGGTTTACTCCTCATGTGGCTGTTATTTCCCCTTTCTCATCATGTTGCTAGGGTATACTTTTTGATCAAGCTTGAATTTGACGATTTGCAGCGGATGACGAGCGGCATCTAGTTCATTTCCTTTTTCATCCCAAATCGTCTCAATTTTGCATGTGAAATTCTCAATTTCTGGTCCGAAGAATTCGACTTCGTCGCCTTGCTTAAAGAAGTTACGCTGCTGCAATGTCACGATTTTTTCTTTTTCATCATAATGAAGAACAAGACCTGCGAAATCAAATGTCGTTTTCTTCCCATGGATGCCAAACATTTGTTCATCCGTTCCTGGTATGCCTTCGAAAAAGGCTGGTGCTGTGTCACGGTTTGCGCATTTATCTAATTCATCTAACCATTCCTGCTGAATGACAAAATTGTCTGGGTCAGCACAATACGCATCAATGACTTTGCGATATACACTTACAACAGTGGCAACATAATGAATGGATTTCATCCGTCCTTCGATTTTTAAGCTGTCAATTCCCATTTCGATCATTTGAGGAATGGATTCGACAAGCTTCAAATCTTTTGGACTCATTGCAAATGGCGCATCTTCCTCACCAAATAAAGGCGCTTCCTCAGAACCTTCTAGTTTATAAAGATCATAATCCCAGCGGCAGGACTGGCAGCAGCCTCCGCGGTTAGAATCTCTTGCCGTCATATGGTTACTGAGCACGCAGCGGCCAGAGTATGCGATACACATCGCACCGTGAATAAATGTTTCGATTTCAATATCGACCTTTTCTTTCATTTCTCTAATTTCTAACGCACTAGTTTCACGTGCGAGCACCACACGCTCAAGCCCTTCTTCCTTCCAAAACTGAACAGCTTTCCAATTTGAAAGAGACTGCTGTGTGCTTAAATGGACTTCAAGCTTCGGTGCAACACGTTTACATGTTTCAATGATCAGTGGATCAGCTACGATAATGCCTGCTACTCCAGCGCCTTCGATCCCTTGAAGGTATTCCTCCAGCCCGTCCATGTTTTCATTGTGGGCGAAGATATTTGTTGTCACATAAATGCGTGCGCCATATTTGTTTGCAAATGCGACACCTTCTGCCATTTCTTCAATTGAAAAGTTATCTGCATTTGAGCGAAGTCCAAATTCTTTCCCGCCAATAAAAACAGCGTCAGCTCCGTAATGTACAGCAATTTTCAGTTTTTCCAAGTTTCCTGCGGGTGCAAGCAGTTCTGGTTTTTTTGTAATGACACGTTTCCCATCAATCATTTCAGAAATACCATCTTTCAATAATGCCATTTCCTCTGCCTCCTCTTATCTTAATAAACCGTTTCTTTAAAGAAGAATCCTGTATCAATCGAACGATTCACTGGCTGAATCTCTTCAATCCGCTTCACCCAGTCCTCTTTCTGATCTTCATACGCGTCTTTGTCAGTCGTTAGTAAATCAATTGCTTTTCTATAAAGTGATGTCACCTCTGTCATATAAGAAAGTGACTTTAAAATTCCGTCAATTTTAAATGAGTCAATGCCTGCGTCAACAAACTCTTCTAATTCGTCAATCATACACACATCATTTGGACTCATAATATGTGTTCCGTTTGCATCCTCGAAAATAGGATATTTGTTTTGACGCTCTTGGTCATGCAGGAATAGCCCTTCCTCCATGTTTCTGCCTACGACATCCATTTGTTTGCCCTGGTATTCAAAGTAGTTGCCGATGAGCGTACGTTTCGATTGAAACATACATGTCATGCCATGGACTTGAATTTCAATCTCCACTTCAGCATTTTCTTTGATGTCGATCACACTGTCCATATTCAGCTCTTTTGCAAGAACAGCACGCGATGCGCCTTTTCTGCCCCAGTAGTTACAAGTGTAATAGTTTGTCCCAGTCGTTTCTGTACTCCAGTGAAGATTCAGGTTCACTCCTGTTTCCTTTGCTGCCATGATCACGGCTGGGTCTCCAAAGACGACGCCGTCCACGCTTAATGAATCGAGAAAGGTTAAATAATCTCCAAGCAGCTGCACGCGGTCATTATGAAAAATCGCATTCATCGCTACATACACTTTTTTGTGATGGGCATGTGCAAGCAGAGCCGTTTGTTTCACATCTTCTCTTGAAAACTCACCTGCAAGACGAATACCGTATGTTTGTTCGCCTATTAAGAATGCATCAGCTCCTGCCTCAATTAATGGCAGTACGTCTGACACGCTGCTTGGCGTCACAAGCAATTCTGGTTTCTTCATGATTGGTCACCTCTTTTTGTACTAATGGCGATCCCGTCTCCAACTGGAATAATGCACGTTTGGAAATCAGGGTTTGACATGAGCCATTGATTGTATCGATCAATTTTTCCAATTAATTGTTTTTTTCGTTTATCTTCAATTTCTTCTTCATAATTCGTTGCCACTAAGCCTTTAAATAATACATTGTCTGTGATAATCATTCCGTCGTGAGCGAGCATCGGTTCAAACAATTCAAAGAAACGCTTGTACTGCCCTTTTGCGGCATCAATAAAGATCACATCATAGGGCGCCATCGTTTGGACCGTTTTAGCCGATTCCATCGCATCACCAAAAAACACGTGTATTCTTTCTTTTAACTTTAATTCCTCAATGTTCCGTGTTGCTTCTTCATAGCGCTTTGCATTTCGCTCAATCGTATAAATCTCAGCATCTGGAAGAGCTGTTGCCATTCGAATAGCGGAATAGCCAATCGCTGTCCCAACCTCCAGAATTTTCTTCGGCTGTTTCATCGAAAGCAGCTGCAATAAAAGCTCGATGCTCACCTTTTCCATAATTGGTACATGATGCTCTTTTGCATAGATCTCTAATTGAGCGATTGCATCAGGACTTGGGTGAATTAAATGTTCAATATAATCATTTATTCGATCATCTTCGATAGTCATTATCTGTCTAGCTCCTTCATGACCTGAAAAAGAAGAGTCCTGCCTATTGCAGCTCTCTTTCTCGTCAATCTTTCGTTCATCTAAGTAAAAACAACCCGATATATTTTACCACAAAGAAGTAGCAATTGCGAACCTATAAAATGGAGATGCCAACGAAAAAAACTGCAGGCAATCTCGTATTGTCTACAGTCTTTTTCGATTCACTTGTCCATTAATTGCTGCCTGTGATGTATTTCGCTTTTGCTTTATTATGCTCATTTAACGTTTTCGTAAATACGACTTCTCCATTTTTCTTCGCAAGGAAGTAAACGTAATCCGTTTTCTCTGGATGCAGTGCGGCTTTCCAAGAGGATTCACCCGCATTTGCAATAGGTCCAGGCGGCAGCCCTTTGTTGTTATACGTGTTATAAGGAGATTTCACTTTTAGGTCTTTGTAATAAACGCGGGATTTATGCTCACCAAGTGCATAAAGAACGGTTGGATCAGTTTGAAGCGGCATGTCTTTTTTCAACCGGTTATAGAATACACTTGAGATTTTTGCCCGATCTGTCTTTTCTGTTGCTTCCATTTCAATCAGTGAAGCCATTGTTAACACATCATGTATGGACATGTTTCTCTTTTTCATGTCTTTTTCATACGTTTTCACGTATTGATCTGTTTGTTTAATCATCGTTTCAATGATCATTTCGAGCGATTCATCCTCACGATAAAATGGATACGTAGCAGGGAATAAATAACCCTCCAACGGATGTTTCACCTGTTTTCCATTCACCTGTGATGTCACGGTTTTCGGATATTTTTTCATTAACGTTTGAATAAAAGCAGGATCATCCAGCTTCGCTTCAACTTCCTTCGCTGAAAAATTCGTCTGATTTGCAATAATGGCTGCAATATCAGACAGCTGTCTTCCCTCTGGAATCACAAGCTGAAAGGCGTAATCTGTCCCGCCAGATGTCAGCTTTTTGATCAGCGTGTCTGCGTCCATTGTTTGTTTTAAATGGAAATATCCCGCTTTAAAGCCGGACGCCTTTTTGTATTTTGCATAATAAGTGAAAATCGTGTCATTCGAAATGAGCCCATTTTCTTTTAAAATGCCCGCAATTTCGCGGACAGATGTCCCATTTGGAATATGAATATTAATGGTTTGTTTGCTTTTTTGATCGACCGGTCCGAGTGCTGATTTAACATATAAAAAGCCTGATAATGCTGCAATGATGATGACAGCAAGGACAGATAACAGGACGATCCCCATTTTTCTCTTGAAGAATGGTCGTTTCTTTTGTTCTGAAAACATGCATGGCCCTCCTCACATCTAGCTTTTATAGTACATGATTCGACGGAGTTCGGCAATTCCTTGCTTATGCATGTCATGACAGAACTTGACATAACACGGCTAAACCAATGCCGCCACCACTTCCAATAGCAGCCATGACATAGCTTCCATTCGGTAAGGCGCGCCCTTCATAAAATAATCTCACCATCATAGCAGCTCCTGACGCGCTGTAAGGATGCCCAAGACAAAGTGCACCACCTCTTCTATTGATCCGCTCATATGGTATACCCAGCGTCCGGGCAATAAGTGCTGGTTTCAGCGCAAACGCTTCATTGATTTCAAATAGCGCCACTTCCTCTGCCTTGATGTTCTCTTGATGTAAAAGCTTCTTGATCGCATCAATTGGTGAAGCAGCTGGAAAATGAGGATGTATCGCTGTCACAGCACTTCCGGCATACCGTAGCATCACCTTATATCCACTTGCTTCCGCTAGCGATCTTTCCATCACAGCGACGGCGGCTGCTCCGTCTGCTTCCTTACAGCTATTGGCGGCGGTCACAGTTCCTTTTCCCGGTAAAAATACAGGCTTTGCCCGCTTGATCAGCTTTGCCATCGGTCTTATTTTAGCAGCCGCTTCATCTATGTTCATCCCGTCAATCGAAACGATTTCTTCTGAATATGTACCATGTGTGAATGCCGCTAAACTTCTTTCCCAGCTTAAAAGGGCATAGTCATCTTGTTCTTTTCTCGTGACAGAAAATGCCGACGCGGTCAGCTCTGCTGCTTCTCCCATATGCGGATCTCCTATCCGCTCCGGTGAAAAGCGTGCTCTCTCTTTCATTGGTGAGCTGGAAATGCTCTCAGTCCCGCCAGCGATATACATCGTGCCCTCCCCCGATTGAACCATGACGCAAGCTGTTCGGATCGCTTCAAGACCAGAGGCACACTGCCTGTCAATTGTCATACCAGGAACGTGTAAAGGAAGACCTGCTTCTAATGAGGACAGACGGGCCATATTTCCACCGCCTCCGACGACATTGCCTAATATGACGTCATCCGGTGTCATGATCTGAGACAAATGCCGAATAAGGGGAGCGGCTAATTGCTCTGGGCGATAATTTTTCAGCATCCCATTTTTGTCACCGAAGGGTGTTCGTTTTGCTTCTACGATCACTGCTTGCATGACAATTGCTCCTCCGCCCACTTTTTCATGCTCGCGCGGGCTATTTTTCCGCCGGATGTTTCAATCATTTGATCAATCACAAGCCATTTTTTTGGTACCTTGTAGGCCGCCAGCTTTTCTTTAACAGCTTGTCGAACCGCCTTTATTTGCGGCTCTTGCTCCAGTATGGCAACAGGGATTTCACCCCAATATGGGTCAGGAACGCCAACCACAATCGACCGTTTTACCTCTGGCTGTTCATTTAGCACACGCTCAATTTCCTCTGGGAAAATATTCAGTCCTCCATAGACAATCATGCCATTCTCACGACCGCTCATATACAGATAACCGTCTTCATCCAGCCATCCCATATCGTAAACTGTCAGCCACTCCTCCGGCGGTTTCTGCTCATGCAAGTAACCTGAAAACGTCATTGGGCTCTTCACATAAATCCTCCCTGTTTCATTTGGCTGGCAGACAGATTGATCAGGCCGCCTTACTTCTACTTGAATGGAGGAGAAAGGCCGTCCAACAGAAGAAGGTTTTTGCATAAAGTCATTTGAAGACAAATAAGAGACAAAACTTAACTCTGATGTGCCATAAAAATCAAAAAAAGTGACATGTGGATAATTGGTGACGAGCTGTTCTTTTGAAGAGCTGCTCCAATCTGCTCCCGATGACATGACAAGAAGCGGATTGTCTTCTCTAAAAGCTTCGATTTGCAGTAACGTTTCTGTCATTGTTGGGACAGTATACATCACGGTGATATCACCTGTCTCTAAGGCTTTCTTCGCTTTTACTGGCACAAATTTTTCTAAAAGCGTCACTGTGCCGCCAAAGTATAATGTACTGATGGCACCATATAAAAAGTGAGAGGATAAAAGTGTACCTAATATAAGAGCATGATCTTGATGAGTGATTCCAAATGAAGCGGTGGTCATTCGAAAGCTCTCGATCCAAGACTGCTGACGCCTAATAAAGGCTTTCGGTGAGCCTGTTGATCCTGACGTAAATCCCATATAAAAGACAGGATCCTTCTCGGTATCGCAGCTGTTATCTGGACTGTCTGTGAGAAGGCTCATTCTTTCCTTCCATTCAGATAAAGAAATAATCGGTATGTCTACGCTGCTTTGTTCAAATCTTTTCATCAATCGATCCTCTATAATGGCGAGATCCGCCTCACTTAACAAGAGCTTTTCAACACATTCTTCATGACTCCATCTCGGATCAAGCGGAACGGCTGTCCACCCTGCACAAGCAGCGCCCGCAAATAGTTGCAAAAAAGAAGCACCATTTGATAATAAAAAAGCGATTCTTTTTTGCTGATGAGCCGTTCCTTGTAACCACTGCGCTGATCTCTGTACACGTTCGTACCAATCTTGATATGTAATGCTTTCTTGCTCATCTATGATGGCAATCTGATCTGGTTTCATTTCTGCATGTACTGCATAGCTTTCCGTTATTCTGATCAAACCGCACGCCTCCCTTTATGCAGATCCCTTTTTCGATATGACATGGCCTGTATGATTTTAACCGTAAAGACAGCACACATTCCCGCTTTGATGAGATCACCTGGAAGATAAATCAAACTAAGGAAAGCGGCCTGCGACACCTTAATATGCATCATCATGGCTTGAAAGGGGATGCCGCACATATACAAAATCACAATACTGCAAACCGCATAGATCACAAAAAGACGCAGTGCGGTTACTTTTTTCAGCCGGTTCACCCATAAGCTGATCATGAAGGCAGCAACAGGATAAGCAAGAAGAAAACCACCGCTTGGACCAAAGAAGACCCCTATCCCGCCTCTCCCGCCTGACAAAAGAGGTGCGCCTGCTGCCACAACCAAAAGAAAAAGACATAAACTGATCAGTGCTTGTTTTGGCTTTAACAGCCCCCCAGCAAGCAAAAGACCTGCGGTTTGCAATGTAATCGGTACAGGTGTAAATGTAAGTAAAATCGGCGGGATCAAGCCTAACATCCCGATGACCGCTGTCATTAACGCTATTTGCATCATATCTTGTATTTTCAATCTCCATGCCCCTCACTCAATTTATTGTTAAAAACAGAGTAAAAGGTACAATTCATTATGTCAACATAAAATAAAATTAAGTTAACATATTGATCGTAAAAAAAGACCTGTGAAGAAAGATCAAGAAGATCTGTTCACAGGCCTTTTATTTGTTCTATTCTTCGTCTTCTTGATCTAAGAACGTATTTAACGTTTCTTCAATCATGTCCCATTCTTCATCTGTTTCAATCGGCTCTAGCTCGCCATCTTCACCGTCTTCATTCGGTGTAAAGCTTGATGCATGAATTTCAATTTCCTCATTGTCTTGTTCAGAAATTGGGTAGTAAAGGACATACGATTTGTTAAAATGGTCGCTTTCAAAAGTAAATAGTACTTCGCAAAGCTGTTCATTTCCATTATCATCAACGATTGTAATTTGCTTTTCTCCGTGTTCCATTTGATTCACCTCATTTTAATTTAAGCTGTCTAAATATCCTTGCAGGATCATGACAGCCGCCATTTTATCAATGACTTTTTTACGCTTTTGTCTGCTCACATCTGCAGAGATGAGCATTTTTTCCGCTGCCATTGTTGACAGACGCTCGTCCCAAAGCACAACAGGAACATTGTACGTGTTTTCTAGCACTTTCGCAAATGATTGGCTGGCTTCGCCTCTAGGACCGACCGTACCGTTCATATTTTTTGGAAAGCCAAGTACAATTTTATCCGCTCCGTATTCCGCTATGATCTCAGACAGGCGGCTGAGACCAAAGTCTCCGCCTGCTTCATCAATTTTAATTGTTTCAACCCCTTGCGCTGTCCATCCCATTTCATCACTGATCGCAACACCAAGGGTTTTCGTGCCTAAATCTAAGCCCAAAATTCTCATGTTTTACGCCTCTTTATGTGTCTCTAAGTACGATTTAACCAATTCCTCAATTAATTCGTCTCGTTCTAGTTTACGAATTAGGTTGCGTGCATCCTGATGTCTTGGAATATAAGCAGGGTCGCCTGACAGCAAGTATCCGACAATTTGATTGATCGGGTTGTATCCTTTTTCTTGGAGTGCGTCATGAACTGTAATGAGCACTTCATTCACATTGGTTTCAGCTGAATCATCAGAGAAGTTAAACTTCATTGTCTTATCAAATGAACTCACTGCTTCTTGCACCTCTCTTCCAACATTCTACTAGCAAGCTTTTTTCTAACCGCTCATCTAATACCATTATTCTACACTACATTGCCTGATTATAAAACGGATTTGACAGATTCTTCGACAGTTGCCAGTGCTTCTTCAAGCTTTTCTGGTTGTTTTCCGCCTGCTTGTGCCATGTCTGGACGTCCGCCTCCGCCTCCGCCGCAGATTTCAGCTGCCTGCTTCACAAGCTTCCCTGCATGCAGACCTTTTTCGATCACGTCTTTTGTTACTCCTGCTGAAATGTTTACTTTTCCGTTTTGAACGGCTCCAAGGACGATGACAGCTGATCCTAATTTAACTTTTAAGTCATCAACCATTGTTCTTAAATGGTTCATGTCTTTAGCATTTACTTTTTCAGTTAATACTTTCACTCCGCCAACTTCTGTCACTTTCTCTAAAATAGAGCCAGCTTCTGCTTGGCTTAATTTCCCAAGGAGAGATTCGTTTTCTCTTTGAGCCTCTTTTAAATCTGCCTGTAATGAAGCAATCCGTTTTGGTACATCCTTCGTATTTGACTTCAGCTCACTTGCTGCCTGTTCTAAAATCGCCAGCTGGTCATTTAATTCTTCATAAGCGCCTTTACCAGTCACAGCTTCAATACGGCGTGTTCCAGCACCAATACCCGACTCAGATGCAATTTTAAACAAACCGATTTCCGCAGTGTTTTGCACGTGACAGCCGCCGCATAGCTCGATGCTGTAATCGCCCACTTGGACAACACGGACAATATCGCCATACTTCTCGCCAAAGAGCGCCATTGCACCCATTTCTTTTGCTTCAGCAATTGGTTTCAAGTCAATGGCAACAGAGATACCTTCCCAAATTTTTTCGTTGACGATTTTTTCAATTTGAGACAATTCTTCTTTCGTCACTTGTCCAAAGTGAGAGAAATCAAAGCGAAGTCTGTTTTCATTTACCAATGAACCTGCTTGGTTTACGTGGCTTCCTAATACATCTTTGAGCGCCTGATGCAGAAGGTGTGTCGCTGTATGGTTTTTGACAATCCCTTTTCGAAGAGCCGATTCCACTTCTGCAGTGACCTCGAGACCTTTTTGAGCCGTACCGCTTACAACGACTCCTTCATGGACATGCTGACCGTTTGGCGCTTTTTTCACATCTTTGATCTCAATGATGGCTTCTGCACTTTTTAGTGTTCCTTTATCCGCTACTTGTCCGCCGCTTTCCGCATAGAAAGGCGTTTCATCTAACAAGATTTGCACCGTGTCTCCTTCATGTGCTTCAGAGACAAGTTCACCATTTTGAAGCAATTCGATAATGCGAGTTTCCGCAGTTAAATTTTCGTAGCCAACAAAGGTACTTTCCACTTTAATATCGCCTAAAGCGCCGCCTTGAACCTGCATACTGCCGACATCTTGTCTCGCATTTCTTGCCCGTTCACGCTGCTTCTCCATTTCCGCTTGGAAGCCTTCTCGATCAACTGTCATGTTTTCATCTTCTGCGTATTCTTCTGTCAGCTCGACAGGGAATCCATACGTGTCATACAGCTTAAATACATCTTCACCTGAAATCTGTGAGCTGCCTTTGTCTCTTTCTTTTTTGATCACTTCTGACAAAATAGCTAACCCTTCGTTCAGTGTTTCGTGGAAACGTTCCTCTTCGTTTTTGATGACTTTCGCAATAAATTCTTCTTTTGCTTGTACATCTGGGTAGAAATCCTTCATGATCTCAGCAACAACTGGCACTAAATCATACATAAACGGACGGTGGATATGGATCGTTTTTGCATAACGCACAGCTCGGCGCAGCAAACGTCTTAATACATATCCGCGGCCTTCATTGGAAGGAAGCGCACCGTCACTTACAGCAAAGGCAACTGTCCGGATATGGTCAGCAATGACTTTAAATGCTGTATCTTTTTCCTTCGCCAAACCATAGCTTTCTCCAGAAATGGTTTCGACTGCACGAATAATCGGCATGAAAAGGTCTGTATCGAAGTTCGTTGGCACATTTTGAATGACAGATACCATTCGTTCAAGGCCCATCCCTGTATCAATGTTTTTCTTCGGCAGTGGGGTGTATGATCCATCTGGATTATGGTTGAATTCAGAGAACACGAGATTCCATACTTCTAGATAACGCTCGTTTTCTCCGCCTGGATATAGTTCTGGATCGTTCATGTCGTCACCGTATGATTCACCGCGGTCATAGAAAATTTCTGTATTCGGTCCGCTTGGGCCCTCGCCAATATCCCAGAAGTTGCCTTCAAGACGGATAATACGTTCTTCAGGCACACCAATTTTATCTCTCCAAAGGATATATGCTTCTTCGTCCTCTGGGTGGACTGTCACAGATAACAAATTCGGATCAAAGCCAATCCACTCTTCACTTGTGAGGAATTCCCACGCCCATTCAATGGCCTCTTCTTTAAAATAATCACCGATAGAGAAGTTGCCAAGCATTTCAAAGAACGTGTGATGACGTGCTGTCTTCCCTACATTTTCAATATCATTCGTACGAATCGATTTTTGCGCGTTGCAAATACGCGGATTGTCAGGTACGACGCGGCCATCAAAGTATTTTTTTAATGTTGCCACCCCACTGTTGATCCATAAAAGTGTCGGATCGTCATGCGGTACAAGTGACGCACTCGGTTCTACAGCATGTCCTTTTTCTTTAAAAAAGTCTAAAAACATTTGACGTACTTGAGCTGAAGTTAAAGTTTTCATTCAAAAATCCTCCCTTATCATTCATCAATCTCCACACAAACGAAAAAACATCCCGCCCTATGCAAGCACAAAACGACTTACACAGGGACGAGATGTTCTCGCGGTACCACCCTGATTATAGACACATTCGTCTATCACCTTCACATCCGATAACGCCGGAAGAGAGCGGCAGTGTTTATCTGCACTCGGGACTAGCTTCCGTTAAAGGTCTGATAAGGCTTTTCTCAGCAAATAAAGCCTCTCTCTGCAACAGCTTTTTAACGTACTCGGGTCCGTCATTGAATTTCAATATGTATGAATCGAAATTATTATAGACAACTCGGCTCGTCTTGTCAATGAACGCTTCGTCTCATCAGGATATATTGCACAATGATCACCCTGATAATCGCAGCTGCTGGAACGGCTAAAATCATCCCAATTAAGCCAAACAGCTCCCCTCCTGCAAGCAAGACAAGCATAATGACGACAGGATGCATATGAAGACTTCGTCCTACAATGATCGGGCTGAGGACATTGCTCTCTAAAAATTGCAGCACCGCTACTGTGATCAATACGATGATGACCGATTTCACTGAGATGGTAAACGCAATAAAGATGGCAGGAACTGCGCCAATTATCGGTCCAAAATACGGAATCACGTTCGTTGCTCCTATCAGCATGCCAAGAACGAGCGGATACGGGATATGAAAAAGCCAGAGCACAATGGCTGCTGCACCCCCGATTAAAGAACAGACAAGCAGCTGCCCTCGAATATAATCACCAAGCGATTCATCCACTGCTTTGACAAAGGCATGCCCCCTCTTCCTAAATGACGGCGGCGTTAAATACCATGCCGCCCGTTTCATCGTATTCATGTCTTTTACCATATAAAAAACAAGAAAAGGAATAAGTGCAGCGACTAATGCGTAATCAAATAAAACTTTACAGCTAAGAATCATCCGCTCAGCGCTATTGGCTGCATATGTCTCCGATTGAACAATGAAGCGGTCCAAGCGGTCATGAAGTCCGTCAGGCCAGTGGCTCGTATGATGATGAATATGTGATAAAGCGCCATTATACGTTTCAGCGATGACAGGAATTTGTTCTGACAGCTCATTTAACTGTGCAATCATAACAGGCGCTCCTTTATATACCGCAAAACCAATCCCGCCAAAAAACAGGACATAGATGAGTAAGAGACTGACTGTTCTCGGCAGCCCTCGTGCATGCAGTCTTTCCACAATCGGATAAAGCAGATAAGAAATAAAAATAGCGATGAGAAGCGGAATGAGAACCGCCTTCAGCAATAAAAAAACAGGCATCCATAACTCGTCGAGCTGCAGTAAAATGAGCAAGGATGCAAGGACAAGCAGAACCCCTGCAGCATATATCAGAAATTGGATCGGACGTTTCTTCACCTTTTTCACCTCTTTTCTTATTGTTTAACCATCTTCTGCAATTATCCACGTAAATAAAATTTGTCCTAACTTTGTTAAAAATGAATACACATGAAACATACAGCTCCATCCAAAGTCACTGTTTGCTGTAAAATCTCGTCATAAAATATTCCATTATTTACTTCTTTTTGCACAAGTTGTGCTAGAATCCACTTTAGCTTTAGCCAATGAAACACAAGAGGAGGTTCTTCATGATCACATTCGAAGAAGTCAACAAGCATTATGGCCAGTTCCATGTACTTAAGGACATTAACCTACATATTCAAAAAGGGGAGGTTGTTGTGATCATCGGTCCTTCAGGGTCTGGTAAAAGCACGATGCTCAGGTGTATCAATCGTCTTGAAAGCATTGATGCGGGAAAAGTTCTCGTCAACCAAGTGTCTGTTCAGCATCCGAAGACCAACATCAATCTTGTCAGGCAAAATATCGGAATGGTCTTTCAGCATTTTCACCTCTATCCGCATAAGACGGTGCTTGAAAACATTATGCTTGCGCCGATGAAGGTCAAAAAAGTGAGCAAGGAAGAAGCAAAGGAAACAGCTGAATTTTATTTAAATAAAGTCGGCATTCCTGAAAAGGCAGACACCTACCCTTCACGACTCTCGGGCGGACAGCAGCAGCGCGTTGCCATTGCAAGAGGGCTTGCGATGAAGCCGGAGGTGATGCTTTTCGACGAACCGACATCTGCACTTGATCCAGAGATGATCGGCGAGGTATTAGATGTGATGAAGCAGCTGGCTCGTGAAGGCATGACCATGGTTGTCGTCACACATGAAATGGGCTTTGCCCGCGAAGTGGCTGACCGCATTGTCTTTATTGATGAAGGCAGAATTCTTGAAGAATCAACACCGGCTGCATTTTATGAAAAACCGCAAGAGAAACGTGCTCAATTATTTTTAAGCCGTATATTAAATCACTAGGGGGAATGGTTTGATGAAAAAAATGAAACGCTTTGGCCTGCTGCTCTTTATGACTTGCTGCATCGCCGCTTTGGCTGCTTGTGGATCTACTGAAAAAGGGGCAACTGATGCAAAACAAGGAAGTTCTTTAGAAGCCATTAAGAAAGACAAAAAAATCATTTTCGGTGTAAAAAATGACACACGTTTATTCGGTCTAAAAAATCCGAGCAGCGGTGATATTGAAGGATTTGATATTGACATTGCAAAAGCCATCACAAAGGAAATACTCGGCGATGAAGGAAAAGCAGAATTTAAGGAAGTGACATCTAAAACAAGAATTCCTTTGCTTCAAAAAGGGGATATCCATGCAATTGTTGCGACTATGACAATTACAGAAGAGCGTAAAAAAGAAGTCAATTTCTCAGATGTTTACTTTGAAGCAGGACAATCACTGCTTGTGAAAAAAGGAAGCGACATTCAATCCATTGATGATCTTAAAAAAGGAACGAAGGTGCTGGCCGTGAAAGGATCTACTTCTTCTCAAAATATCCGCGAGAAAGCACCTGAAGCATCCGTATTAGAATTTGAGAACTATCAGGAGGCTTTTACAGCATTAAAATCAAACCAAGGGCAAGTGCTGACAACTGATAATGCGATCTTATTTGGTATGGCAGATGAAGATTCAAATTATGAAGTGGTCGGCGGCACCTTTACAGATGAGCCTTATGGCATTGCTGTGAAAAAAGGAGATCAAGAATTAACAGATGCGATCAATAAAGCCTTAAAAACGTTAAAAGACAATGGAGAGTATGACAAGATTCTTAAAAAATGGATCAAAGAATAGCATTTGATTCGTCAAGATATCAATGCCTCAGGTGAGCCGCTCAAAGGCTCCCCTGTTGATCAGGAAGGAAGTGAACTGATTGCTGCGGTTTTCCATTCTCACTGAAAATGTTCATCTTTATTTAGAAGGCTTTAAATATACCATTGGTGCAAGTGTCATTGCTCTGATTGGAAGCTTTTTGATCGGTACACTCATTGCCATTATGAGAATTGCGCCATTTAGGCCGCTCAACTGGTTCGGAACGGCTTATGTTGAATTTATTCGGAATATTCCGTTATTATTGATCACCTTTGTTTTCTTCTTTGGTTTACCGGTGCTGGGTATTGTAGCAGATGGCTTTACTGCTGGTACGATTGCTCTTGCCATTTATACGTCTGCCTTTATTGCTGAAGCCATTCGTGCAGGGATACAAGCTGTACCGCTTGGACAAATGGAAGCAGCCCGCGCCTCAGGTCTGTCATATGGCGGGACGATGCGGTATATCATTTTGCCGCAGGCGATTAAAATCGTCATTCCCCCTCTTGGGAATCAATTTATTAACCTTGTCAAAAACTCCTCGATTTTAGGTGTCATTGCAGGGTTTGATCTTATGTATCAAGGAGACCTTATTGCATCTAGAACATTTGTGACGTTTGATGTCTACATCTTTGTTGCGATGTTCTATCTGCTATTAACCATTCCGCTCAGTTTAGGTGTTGGTTATTTAGAAAGAAGATTAGCAAGAAGCCACTAGAAAGGAGGAAACATCATGGATTTTATAGGTGCCTACCAGCCTGATCATCTCGCCTTTTTACTTGAAGGATTTGCTGTCACCTTAAAAGTGGCTTTTATCTCCATCATTTTGAGCTTTATCATTGGATTAGTCGTTGGCACATTACGGTTCGCTCAAATACCGGTTTTATCGAAGGTGCTTGCGGTAGTTGTAGAGACCATTCGAAACCTGCCGCTTTTGCTGATCATCTTTTTCACTTATTTTGCATTGCCTGAAATCGGCATCAAGCTAAGCATCACAGCCTCAGCCATTGCAGCTTTAACCGTGTTTGAATCCGCGATGCTGTCAGAAATTATTCGGAGCGGCCTTAAATCAATTGATAAGGGCCAGATCGAAGCAGCCAGGTCTTCTGGTTTAACCTATATTCAAACATTGAAAATGATTATTATGCCGCAGGCCCTGCGCCGAATGGTGCCGCCAATTGTCAGTCAATTCATATCTCTTTTAAAAGATACGTCGCTTGCCGTCGTCATTGCGCTTCCAGAATTATTACATCACGCACAAATATTAAACGGTCAAAGCCAATCCTATTTACTGCCGATTTTCCTATTGGCGGCTATGATGTATTTTGTCGTCAATTTCAGCTTATCCATTCTTGCAAGACGATTAGAATACAGGCAGGCATAAAAAGGACATCCGCTTTTGGCGGATGCCTCAGCGTATAGACCGGCTGGCTATCACGCTGAAAAAAACAAAGGGCTAAAATGAAGATCATTTTAGCCCTTTTTGTTTACATCATTCTCATAACACGTTTTCTTAGCTTTTTCATATCCCGCTTTGATGGCATATCATATCGGCTTGCAAAGTGATATGCGAGTGCACCTGCACCAAGCGTTAATAGTGAAGAAGTCATTTTGCCCATTCGAAATTCCCCCTTAACACTTATAGTTGAATTGAACGTTCATCGTCACTAAACAGATCATCTAAGCTGCTTAGTGTCCCATCTTCCTCCACTTGGTGTGTAGATATTTTGCCTTTTGACAGCGTCAATTCAATAAAACAGCCCCAGCAATAATATTGATTGACCCCAATTTTTCCGATGTCTTTACATTTGCAATTTGGGCAAATGAGCATAATCAGCACCTCTTTACGTTCGGTTTAGAACCAGTGCTTCCTTTTGAACGTTCATCAAGGTTCCGGCAGCCTGCAGCTGTTTCCGAATCCCTGATAGCTCTGTAAAGAAGCCGTCCGAGAGTTCATATGCTACGATTGTGCCCGAATTTGAGCAAAAGTATACATCTTCCAAAATGCCTAAATTTTCACCATCAGGCGACTGCATCATTTTCTTTTTTAATTTCGAAAATAACAAGGATGGAGCAGAGGAATCCATGCCTATTCCCTCCTGGCAGCTCACATATAAACCTTTGTCTGTCAGCTGATCAAAAGCAGAGAATGGAATGAGGGCACAGTCTTTCTTTTTCCCCTCTAACACATATCCTCCGCAGCTGCCTCCGGCTAAAAAGCAAATATCTTTTATGGAACCAAGTGATTGGGACAGCTCATCTGTATAGATCGTCATTCCTTCAAGTTCTCGGCATGTTCTCAAAATGTGCTCAACCACCTTTTGCGGAACAGTCTTATCGTGTGCGTTTGCTTCATGACTCATACGAAGAAATGGCTTCCATGAACGGAATGGGAGAAACTCTTTTCACGCTAAAAGGCTTCCATATGGAAGCCTTCTACTCATGCATAAAATCGAACGGAGTGATTCCCTCCATGCCAATATTTGCGTCATGTACGCTAAACGGAAGCTGTTTTTGGAGCGCTTCAAGTTCTGCATCCATGATTTGTTCGGTTTGCACTAGCCGCATCGTTAAGGACGTTTGTCTGAGGGAATCCTCATTGTTTTTCACGCCCCACTCCAGCGCTGATTCCTCGCCGCACAGTATTAAAAACTTTTTACTGCGTGTAATGGCTGTGTACAGCAGATTCCGCCGAAGCATTCGGTAGTAGCTCCTCACGACTGGCAGCACAACAATCGGGAATTCACTTCCTTGTGATTTGTGAATGGAGCAGCAATAAGCATGTGTAAATTGATGAAAATCTTTTTTTGTAAAGGTGATTTCATTTCCATCAAAGGAGATCACAGCCATGTCTTCTTTTTCTGTATTTTCTTTTGCATAAAAAATCGAGACAATTTCACCGATATCGCCGTTAAAAATGTTGTTCTCCGGCTGATTCACAAGCTGAAGCACCTTATCACCTGTCCGGTACACCACATCACCAAACGGGATTTCCCTGCCCTTTGGTTTTTTAGGATTCAAAATGTGCTGCAGCATTTTGTTGAGCTCATTGATGCCTGCTTTTCCTTTATACATCGGTGCCAGCACTTGAATATCCTTTGCCGAAAACCCTTTTTGAGCAGCATTGCTGACAACTTTCTCAATGACTTCTTTCATTTGATCGGCTGAACACTGAATGAAGGACCGATCCTTTGAGCGTGCAGTGATATCCTTTGGCAGCACACCATTTTTCATATCATGTGCAAGTTCAACAATGGTTGAGCCGTCTGCCTGCCGGTAAATATCTGTCAAGGTAACAGCCGGCACGGCTTTTGAGGCAAGTAAATCCCGTAAAACTTGGCCTGGTCCGACAGATGGCAGCTGATGTTCATCCCCTACCATAATCACTTGGATATGATCAGGAATCGCTTTAAACAAATGATTCGCCAGCCAAATATCCAGCATACTTGATTCATCAATAATGACAAGCTTGCCTTCAATCGGCTGTTCCTCATCATGAGAGAAGCCCTCCGAACCATTCCAGCCTAGCAGCCGGTGAATGGTGACAGCTGGAAGCCCTGTTGATTCTGTCATCCGTTTAGCCGCCCGTCCAGTTGGTGCCGCAAGCACAAATGGGAAGGATTCATCTTTTTTATAATCACTCGGATCAAGAGAAACACCGTGAAGATCACTGTAAAGCTCGACAATTCCTTTAATGACCGTCGTCTTCCCTGTTCCAGGCCCGCCTGTTAAAAGCAGCATCGGGGACATGAGTGCCTTTTGAATCGCTTCCTTTTGTGTCGGTGCATATTGGACGCCTAACCGCTCCTCCAACTCGCCAAGTGCCAGCAGGAATTCTGATTCAGGAAATTGATCTGCATATTCTGTTTGGGAGACGATTTTTTGAATGCGTTTGGCGACACTTTGCTCCGCATAAAATAAGGATGGATGATAGCAGCGGTCATCTTCAATGATCATTTCTTTTCCTTCGCCAAGTGCAATGATCTGATTGGCAACATCCATTTCAGTCACTTTGTAATCATTGCCGGTTTGGTTGAGCAGCTTGCGGGTTTCGACGATCAAATCTTTCGTTTGTATGTACGTATGACCGTCCTGTAGACTGGCTGTCTCCACTGTATATAGCAAGGCGGCGCGAATCCGTTCTGGGTCATTTCCTGAGATGCCTGTTCTAGCCCCAAGCTCATCCGCCTTAATAAATCCGATTCCCTCAACATCCTTAACGAGCTGATAGGGATTTTCCTCGATTTTCTGCAGCGTTTCACTCTCGTATACTTGGTAAATCTTCATGCTGAGCTGCGGACCAAAGCCATACTGATTCAGGCTGATCATGATTTGTTCCAGCCCTTGATGCTCCTGAAGCGCTGCGGCAAGCTTATCCGCCTTCTTTTTTGATAAGCGCGGTACATCATACAAAACAGCTGGGTCACGCATAATCTTATGAAGCGTCTGATTGCCAAGCTGCCCCACGATTTCTTCAGCGGTCTTTTTCCCTATCCCCTCAAATAAATCACTTGAGAGATAATGTATGATTCCTTGCTTCGTTGTCGGCACTTCCTTTTGAAAATGAGTCGCCTGAAACTGTTCACCAAATTTCGGATGGCTTGTCACTTTGCCATAAAAGGTGTAGGTTTCCTCCTCATGAAGTGCTGGGAAGTAGCCTGTGACAGATGCTGTTTTTTCCTCTAAGTTTTCCGATGTTTCAATGACTTTCACCTTTAACACCGAGTATAAATTACTTTCATTATGGAAAATAACGGCTTGAATGGTCCCCTTTAAAAACGGTTCGTCCTCAAGCTTCATTTGATCTGGATGTTCCTGCACAGGTCTTCCCTCCTTCCATCTATTCTGCCTCTTGAATCAGCTTTTGCGCATGTAGTGCCAGCATATGGTCAGGCTGCACGTCAATGGCTTTACCAAGCATCTCAAGTGCTTCGTCTTTTTTCTCTAAGTACGCATACGCAACCCCTAAATTATAAAAGGCATCTGCATGCTGCGGATCACGCGTAATGACTTCAGTAAAAGTTGTCACCGCTTCCTCCAGCATGTGTTCATTGGCTAAACACATGCCAAATTGAAACCTTGCTTCATTATCCTCTTCGTTTAGTTCAACGGCACGCTGAAGATACGGCATCGCAAGCTTTGGCTGCTCTAATTTGATGAGCGTCTGCCCGAGCATATAAAACAAATCACTATTTTCCATGCCCGCTTTTAGTGCTTGTTCAAAGTAGTCTTTCGCTTTCATAAAGTCTTCTTTTAATGTATACACATTTCCTGCCCCGTAATAGGCTGCAGCTGCGGTATGATCAAGTTCAATAGCTTTTTGAAAAAAGTTTAAAGCACGTTCAAATTCATTGATACTTGAAAGTAAGTTCGCAAAGTTAATATATGGAACCGGGTCCTTCGGGCTTTTTTCGATCGCTTTTGTAAAAGCTTCAGCTGCTTTTTCGATATTCCCTTGATTCAAGGCTTCTATGCCGATTTCGTTATGATTCATTCGCTCTCTCATCCTTTCATTAAAAAACCTCAACAGCGACGTTGAGGTTTTGAAACATGCTACACATACGACAGCTTTTGACCATCTTTGAAGACATCGTCAATTGTACCGCCGCCAAGACATTCGTCGCCATCATAAAAAACAACCGCTTGTCCCGGGGTAACAGCACGAACAGGTTCATCAAAGATAACCATCGCTTCTTGCTCACCTGTCATTTTGACCTTCACATGGTGATCTTCTTGACGGTATCTGAATTTTGCTGTGCAGGTTAATTCACCGTTTTCTCCGACAATATGAGGACGAGTCCAGCTGATATTAACGGCTGAAATGCTTTCAGAGTATAAAAGTGGATTGTGGAAGCCTTGTTCAACAAACAAGATGTTTTTCTCCAAGTCTTTTCCAACGACAAACCAAGGATCACCGCTGCCGCCAATGCCAAGTCCTTGGCGCTGACCGATCGTGTAATACATCAGTCCATCGTGCTCCCCTTTTACTTCTCCGTCCATTGTCTGCATCACACCAGGCTGTGCAGGCAAATATTGACTAAGGAACGTTTTAAAGTTTCTTTCTCCGATAAAGCAGATACCTGTTGAATCTTTTTTCGCTGCTGTTGCGAGCTCTGCTTCTTTAGCTAATTCACGAACCCTTTTTTTCTCTAAATCACCGATTGGGAACATGACTTTATCAAGTTGTTCCTGAGTCAGCTGATTTAAGAAATACGTTTGGTCTTTGTTTGCATCAAGACCTCGCAGCATTTTGACTTCATCGCCTGTTCTGTCAACACGGGCATAGTGTCCTGTTGCCAAGTAATCCGCACCAAGTGAAAGTGCATGCTCAAGGAATGCCTTGAACTTAATTTCTTTGTTACACATGACATCTGGGTTTGGCGTTCTGCCCGCTTTATATTCATCAAGAAAATATTGAAACACTTTGTCCCAATATTGCTTCTCGAAATTCACTGCATAATAAGGGATTCCAATTTGGTTACATACGCGGATGACATCCTCATAGTCTTCCGTTGCTGTGCAAACACCATTTTCATCAGTGTCATCCCAGTTTTTCATAAATATGCCGATGACATCATAGCCTTGCTCCTTTAACATAAGAGCGGCAACTGATGAATCGACTCCTCCGGACATACCGACCACAACTCTTGTATCTTCTGGTCTTTTTGTCATCTTCATCAACTCCAATTTCAATGAAACAACATGCGCGTTTCGTTCTTCAGGTGCTTCGCTGTTTCATTTTTCACACACGAACAAAAGGAAGCATTTATTTGGCTAGGCGTTTGACAACAGCCGCTATCTTACGTGCCGCCTGCTTCACATGATCCTCTTCATTCCCAAGACCGAAGCTTATTCTGACTGAGGACGTCAGCTCTTTTGCTTCTTCGCCATACATGGCACTTAACACGTGCGAAGGAAGGACAGATCCAGCCGTACATGCCGATCCGCTTGAAACAGCAATTCCTTCCATATCTAAATTCACAAGCAGCGATTCAATGGAGACGCCCGGGAAATGAACATTTAAAATGTGCGGCAATGTCTCTTTCGGATGTCCATTGATAGAGAAATTGAGAGATTCCTCTTCGAATACTTGCAGCATGGTTTCTTTGAGCTTACCATAATGCATCGCTTTTTCTCTTCTATTTTGCTTCGTTAATTGAACAGCTTCTGCAAGCCCAACAATTCCTGCCACATTTTCAGTGCCAGCACGGCGCTTTCTTTCTTGTTCGCCTCCGAATATTTGCGGAGAAAGCTTCACGCCTTCGTTTACATATAAAAAACCTGTTCCCATCGGACCATTCAGCTTATGGCCAGAAGCAGATAAAAGATCAATATGGAGATCTGCTGCATCAATAGGCACTGTGCCAAACGCCTGCACTGCGTCTGTATGAAAATGAGCCGTGTGATCACGCAGAAGTTCGCCAATGGCTTTGATTGGCTGAATCACACCTGTTTCATTATTGCCGTACATGACGGTCACAAGAACCGTATCATCTCTCAATGCTTGTTTTAATTGATCAAGATGAATCAATCCTGTTTCGTCCACATCTAAATATGTCACTTCAAATCCTAGTTTTTCTAGGCGTTCACATGTATGCAGCACCGCATGATGCTCTGTTTTCACTGTGATGATATGTTTTCCTTCATGCTGTCTTGCCATGGCAACACCTGTAATTGCCAGGTTGTCCGCCTCGGTTCCACCGCTTGTGAGGATGATCTCCTGCGGTTTACAGTGTAATTCTCCTGCAATGACTTCTCTTGCTTCATCGAGCCACTTTCTTGCCTCGCGCCCATATGAATGAATACTAGAGGGATTGCCAAATATCTCTGTAAAGTACGGCATCATCTTGTCCACAATACGCTGATCCATCGGCGTTGTGGCCGCATGATCTAAATAGATTCGTTCCATTTCCGGTACACCTCTGATCTAAATATAGAACATATACGAGTCTTGATCCCCGTCATCTGTGTAGCTTGCCAAGTCTTCAAGAGTTGTATTGTCTAGTACGTCTTTTACTGCATCACGAATACGAATCCATAGTTCACGCTTTGCTGGTTCTTCGTTTTCGATGACTTCAACAGGACTAATGGGTCCTTCTAATACACGAATAATATCACCTGCTGTGATCTCGTTTGGCTCATGTGCAAGAACATAGCCGCCATACGCTCCGCGGATACTTTTTACAAGACGGGCATTGCGGAGTGGTGATACAAGCTGCTCTAAATAATGCTCAGACAAATCATTGTTTTGAGCGATTGATTTTAATGATGTAGGGCCTTCGCCATGTTTTTTGGCTAATTCGATCATGATCGTCAGACCATATCTGCCTTTAGTTGATATTTTCAAGTTAAACACCTCTGCGTTTTCTATTCTATGTCATCAATTATTTTTCTGATTTCATATACGCTGATATATAGACCAAAAGCAATTATATCATACTTTCAGCCAACTTTCATTTACGGGTTCTGAGCATGATAGAAGGACGAATCCCTTTTCTATTTGAAGAAATTTCGGTACTCTATACAAACAAGACATTGCTATAGGAGAGATAATTATGAAACCTTTAGCGTACCGGATGCGCCCAAGTCATATTGAAGACATTATTGGGCAGGAGCATCTTGTTGGAGAAGGTCAAATTATTAGGCGAATGGTCGAGGCAAAACATTTATCCTCGATGATTTTATATGGACCGCCGGGCATCGGCAAAACATCGATTGCAACCGCGATTGCTGGCAGTACAAGCATTGCTTTTCGAACGCTGAATGCGGTCATTCATAACAAAAAGGATATGGAAGCTGTTGCCGCTGAAGCGAAAATGAGCGGCCAGGTGATCCTTATTTTAGACGAAGTCCACCGGCTTGATAAAGGAAAGCAGGATTTTCTTCTTCCTTATTTAGAAAATGGCATGATCATTTTAATTGGGGCAACAACGGCTAATCCCTATCATGCGATCAATCCTGCCATTCGAAGCCGGACACAAATATTCGAGCTGAAGCCGCTTGAAACAGAGCAAATCAAAGCTGCGTTAACAAGAGCCTTACAGGATGAGCATCGCGGGCTTGGCGGCTATGAGGTGACAGTGGACGATGAAGCGATGAATCATTTTGCCAATGGATGCGGAGGAGACGTGCGTTCTGCTTTAAATGCAATCGAGCTCGCTGTCTTATCGACAAAAGCTGATAAGACAGGGCATATCACAATTACTCTTGCCGCAGCAGAAGAATGCTTACAAAAAAAGAGCTTCTCACATGACAAGAATGGTGATGCTCATTATGATGTCCTCTCGGCTTTTCAAAAATCCATTAGAGGATCTGATACAGATGCGGCGCTGCATTACCTTGCCAGACTGATCGAAGCAGGAGACCTTGAAAGCATTACAAGGAGATTACTCGTGATGGCTTACGAGGACATTGGCTTAGCCAGTCCGCAGGCAGGCCCCCGCGTGTTAAGCGCAGTGCAAACAGCAGAAAGAATCGGTTTCCCAGAAGCACGGATTCCGCTGGCGAACGCAGTGATTGAGCTGTGTCTTTCTCCTAAGTCTAATTCGGCATATAAGGCGATTGATGCGGCACTTGGTGACATTCGTACAGGGAAAATTGGAGAAGTTCCAGTTCATTTAAAGGATGCTCACTACAAAGGCGCCACAGCACTCGGAAGAGGCATCGATTACTTATACCCACATGATTACGAAAACGGCTGGGTGAAGCAGCAATATTTACCTGATCCGCTAAAAAACAAGCAATACTATGTACCGAAACAAACCGGGAAATTTGAAGGTGCATTGAAACAGGTCTATGAAAATTTAAAACGCCAGAAATAAAAAAAGCCCCCTGCATGTCAGCAGGCGGGCTGTTTATTTATCCTTCACACGTGTAATTGGAATATCTTTTAAAAGCTTCATAATGACATGACCACCCATGATCAGTCCGGCAACAGACGGAACGAACGCATTAGATGATGGCGGCATTTGCGCCTTGCGAATCTTCGCTTCATCATTTCCAACTTCTTTTCTGACATCTTCGCGAATGACAATTGGACTTTCATCAGAGAAAATGACTTCAATTCCTTTACGAATCCCTTCCTTACGCAAACGTGTTCTCACAACTTTTGCAATAGGATCGGTATGTGTTTTTGAAATATCATCAATTTTGAAGCGTGTCGGATCTGTTTTGTTCGCAGCTCCCATACTTGAAATGATGTTCACACCTCGTTTCAGACACTCTTTCATTAAATGAATTTTATAGTGAATGGTATCTGAGGCATCAATGACATAATCAAGCGGATACTCAAAAAATTGCTCGTATGTTTCCTCTGTATAAAACATCTTCAGTGCAACAACTTCACATTCTGGATTAATATCAGCGATTCTCGCCTGCATTAAGTCAACCTTTGGCTGGCCAACTGTTGATAGCAATGCTGGAAGCTGACGGTTTACATTTGTAATATCAATATCATCTTTATCAACAAGAACAATACGGCCAACGCCTGAACGCGCGAGTGCCTCTACTGCGAATGAACCAACGCCGCCCACACCAAGCACTGCAACTGTACTGTTTTTTAGTATATTTAAGCCTTCCTTGCCAATGGCAAGCTCGTTTCTTGAAAACTGATGTAACAAGTGCCTCACTCCACCTTTATTTAAAATGAATCGAAAGAATCATATCATATTCAGACTTCTCCGTCATCCTTCTCTAAAAGAAAAAAACACAAAAAAGTCCCGATGACGCCGCCAGCATTTCCTTCGTTTTGAACCCCGCACCATGCAGGTGGGTGCTTTCTTCCTGACTTTATAAGTCCTCTAAAGAGGCATTTATGCAGAAAGGAAAGGCAAGCTCCCGTATAAAAAAATGTTCGGTCAAAACTAGGTAACCACCGTACGTATCAGGACTTTATTTATTGATGAAAGCATATCATAGGCATATTTCTTTTTCAAGCGTTTACATACCTATAAACATGCGCCTATTTTACTGTTTTACTTTTGTTTTAATCGCTAAACTCAGCTCATCAAGCTGCGCCTCGCTTACATGGCCAGGGGCATCTGTAAGAACGCAGCTCGCACTTGCCGTTTTAGGGAATGCAATCGTATCTCTTAAGTTAGAGCGGCCTGCAAGCAGCATCACTAAACGGTCAAGCCCAAGCGCGATTCCGCCATGCGGAGGAACACCATGCTCAAACGCATCCAGCAGGAAGCCAAATTGTTCGTAAGCCTCTTCTTTTGAAAAACCAAGTAAGCCAAACATCTTTTCTTGAATGTCCTTTTCGAAAATACGAATAGAACCTCCGCCAAGCTCGTAGCCATTCAGCACAAGATCGTAAGCCTGGGCCTTCATGTCTTCTGGGCTTGTTTCAATTAATTCAAGATCATCGCGAACCGGCATTGTGAATGGATGATGGGCAGCATAGAAGCGGCCTTCTTCTTCATCCTTTTCAAGCAGCGGCCAATCGACAACCCATAAGAAATTAAATACAGACTCATCAATCAGTTCAAGCTCTTTACCAAGTTTTAAGCGAAGTGCACCAAGCGCATCATGGACAACAGACGTCTTATCTGCAACAAAGAGTAAAAGGTCGCCTTCTTCAACTTGCAGCTGTTCCTTTAATTCAGCTTGCTTTGCTTCATCAAAGAATTTAGCGATCGGACCTTTTAATTCAGTTCCTTCTGCTTTTAGCCAAGCTAGACCTTTTGCACCGTAGTTCGCTGCAAATGCACCAAGTGCATCAATGTCTTTTCTTGAGTAGTTCGCTGCAGCCCCTTTTACATTGATGGCTTTCACAGCTCCACCATTTTTCACAGCTCCGCTAAACACTTTGAAATCGGAGTCTTTTACTGTGTCTGAAATGTTCACTAGCTTCATCTCAAAACGTGTATCCGGCTTATCAGATCCATAGGAATTCATCGCTTCATCATATGTCATACGAGGTAATGGCAATGTAAGGTCTACGCCTTTGACATCTTTCATCACCTTCGCCATCATCTCTTCAGCAAGCGTCATGATGTCCTCTTGACTCATGAAGGACATTTCAATATCGACTTGTGTAAATTCCGGCTGACGGTCAGCACGCAAGTCTTCATCTCTAAAGCAGCGGGCAATTTGATAATAACGGTCCATCCCAGAAACCATCAGCAATTGTTTAAATAATTGCGGAGACTGAGGCAGTGCATAAAATTCTCCCTCGTGTACACGGCTTGGAACAAGATAGTCACGCGCACCTTCTGGCGTACTTTTTGTTAAAATTGGTGTTTCAATGTCTAGAAAGCCGTTGTCGTCTAAGAAATGGCGGAATGCTTTTGTGACTTCATGTCGCATTTTCATTGTTTCAAACATTGCAGGGCGGCGAAGATCCAGGTAACGATATTTTAAACGAACATCTTCTGATACCTCGTCTGCTTGATCTGAAATCACAAATGGAGGAGTCTTCGCTTCATTTAAAACGGTGACCGTTTCGACTTGAATTTCAATTTTGCCCGTTTTTAAATTTGGATTGATCGTTGCTTCTTCTCTTGCGACAACCGTTCCTTTAATATCAAGGACATATTCATTACGAATTGATTCTGCTGTCTCAAGCGCCTCTTTTGATAAGTCTGGATTGAAGACAACTTGTACAATCCCTGTACGGTCGCGCAAATCAATAAAGATTAATCCGCCTAGGTCACGCCTTTTTTGAACCCATCCTTTTAATACAACTGACTGACCAATTTGGTCTTCTGTTACTTCTCCACAATAAAAAGTTCTACCAAACACAAACATTCCACTCCTTCTTTACGCTTTCTGGTGGGCCTTCAACATTTGAATCAGCTCATCAAGCTTCACTTCAATTTGTTCACCCGTTGTCGTATCTTTC
The DNA here is from genome assembly GCF_014250435.1 of Bacillus sp. PAMC28571. Taxonomy (NCBI): domain Bacteria; kingdom Bacillati; phylum Bacillota; class Bacilli; order Caryophanales; family Bacillaceae; genus Bacillus; species Bacillus sp. PAMC28571. The sequence goes on from NZ_CP060191.1 coordinate 2,191,334, forward strand.
ACATTCACAATTTGCTGCGCTAGCTCATCTTCACCAAGAACTGCAATAAATTTGGCTTTTAATCGATCAGCCGCTTTAAATTGTCCTTTTAGTTTCTTCCCTGTATAGTCCATTTCACTTGAGATACCTTCTTTTCTCAGACGGTTTAATAATGAAACAGAATAATCCTTCGCTTCATCTCCGAGAGCAGCAATGTATAGATCAATACCATCCTGGAGAGGAAGCTCAATTCCTTCAGCATCGATCGCAGATAAGAAACGCTCAATACTCATCGCAAATCCGATCCCTGGGGATTCAGGACCGCCAATTCCTTCAACGAGTCCATCATAACGGCCGCCGCCGGCTAATGTTGTAATCGCACCAAAGCCTTCTGCATTACTCATGATCTCAAATGCTGTGTGATTGTAGTAATCAAGACCGCGCACTAAATTTGGATCGACGACATACTCAATGCCTATATCTGATAAGTATTGTTTGACCTTTTCAAAATACGTCCGTGATTCTTCATTTAAGTAATCTTGAATGGATGGAGCGGTTGTCATCAGTTCATGATCACGATCCTTTTTACAATCAAGAATACGCAGCGGATTTTGATGTAAACGCGTTTGACAGTCGTGACAGAATTCCTCAATTCTTGGCTCAAAGTGCTTGACCAGTGCTGTGCGGTAGTCTGCACGGCTCTCCTTGTCACCAAGGCTGTTAATGACGAGCTTTAAGTTAGAAAGACCTGCTTTCTCATACACACTCATCGCAAGCGAAATGACCTCTGCATCAATAGCAGGATCCTTGGAACCAATCGCTTCGATTCCAAATTGATAAAATTGACGATATCTTCCGGTTTGCGGACGTTCATAGCGGAACATTGGTCCGATGTAATAAAGCTTTGTTGGCTGAGCCGGCTGTGCGAACAATTTATTTTCAACATAAGAGCGTACAGTTGAAGCTGTTCCCTCTGGACGAAGTGTGATGCTGCGTCCTTTTTTGTCTTCAAATGTGTACATTTCTTTTTGAACGATATCAGTTGATTCGCCTACTCCCCGTGCAAACAGCTCAGTATGCTCAAAAATCGGTGTGCGGATTTCTTTGTATTGAAAGGCTGCACATGTATCTCTCGCAATTTGTTCAACATACTGCCAGCGTTCTGACTCTCCAGGTAAAATATCCTGTGTGCCTCTTGGAATATTAAAACTCATTTTTCGTCCTCCTACGACCATCATTCATTTTTTATGTGGACATATAAAAAACCCCCGCCTCTACTATGTGTATAGTAGGGACGAGAGTTATACCCGTGGTGCCACCCTAGTTGGAACATGATCAGCATGTTCCCGCTCAAATCCTTAACGCAGATTCACGTTCTCCGCCTATTGACTCATTTTTAGAGCGTTCAGCAGGAAACCTACAGAGTGTTCTTTCGTGATAAATGCCATGCGGATTCGCTTTCAGCCTAAGGCGAGTCCTCTCTGCTCACGCAATTTACCCTACTATTCTCTATCATCAGTTCCACATTTTAAATTTTCAAGTGTGTTGATTTATATTATAATAAGGTCGGTGCTGCCACTCTGTCAACCCTTGCCGTGCCTCTTTTTCTTTTCCAGCTCTTCTTTTGACGTACATCCGTATTCAGATGCGGTCTCTTCAAGGAAGCCTGGCTGATCCATTTCGTCGTGCTGCCAGCGGTCGATATCACGATGTCCATTATATTGCACTCGTCCTAATTTTCTGCTTAATCTCATGTTTGTACATCCTTTTATCACATTTTTATTTAGTATAAACAGATTGATTCATTTTTATTAGGGAAACTGCAAGGAATTCATCCACTACATAACGAATTAACATTCATCGGTTTTACAAGGGAGGGGAAAACACCGTTTTGAATCTGAAAAAACACAATCAAATGATGATGCTGCTTACTTGTTTTGTTCTCATCGCGAGTTCTTTGCCTATGACACATGCTACAGCACAAACAGATCAAGCTGTTGTCGCAACAGATGAAATCAATGTGAGAACGGGCCCTGGTTTAAGCTATGGAATTGCAGCTGTTGTGAAACGCGGCGAAAGTTATCCTATTCTCACTGAACAAGGAGAATGGGTGCAGATCCAATTATCAAACGGACAAAAAGGCTGGGTCGTCTCATGGCTGATTACCACATCATCCGGCGCTCAAAAATCCGCGAAGCCAAAGGCGCAAGGTCAAAGCACGGCTGGAGGCAGTACAATTACATCGACAGCTTCCGATCTTCGCATCCGGACAGGCCCTGGGACTTCCTATCAAGTGATTGGTACTTTCCCGCAAGGCGCTGCCGCTAAAAAGCTCGAGACAAGCGGCGAATGGACGAAAATTTCGTATAAACAAGCAGAAGGCTGGGTTCACTCTGATTATGTTTCAGGGGGGCAGAAAACTTCTCAATCAAGTTCCGGCGGGTCCTCTCGCTCTAACGAGACAGGCACAGTTGGCGTATCGAGCTTGAATGTACGACAATCGGCCGCACCAAATGCACAAGTCATCGCTTCACTTGCCCGCAACACACAGATCACCATTTTGCGAGAGCAGAACGGCTGGTATGAAATTGAGGGGAAAGGCGTAAAAGGCTGGGTTGCAAGCTATTACATTGTCACAGGCAAAGGAGCAGGCTCTGCACCTGAAAAGAGTTCATCCTCTTCGGCTTCTGAGCAAAAAGCATACATTGTCTATGACGGCACCAACATTCGAAAAAGCGCTTCTACCTCTGCTGGGATTGCAGAAAGAGCAACAAAAGGAGCTGCCTATCAAATTGTTCGGACGCAAGGTGACTGGTACGAGGTGACACTATCAAACGGCGGAACTGGCTACGTGGCGAGCTGGGTCGTTCAAACGAAGAAAAATAGCAGCGAAGCGCCAAGACCTCAGCAGGATTCATCGTCTGGAACTGGTTCTTTAAAAGGAAAAACGATTGTTCTTGATCCTGGTCATGGCGGAAAAGACAGCGGCACGATTGGCGCAGACGGTGCATTTGAAAAGAACATCACCATCAAAACCGCTAATTTACTGGCAGGCAAATTAAGGGCTTCTGGTGCAAATGTATATTTAACAAGAAGTGATGATACCTTTATCAGCCTTCAATCAAGGGTGGCAACCTCTCATTATCGAAATGCAGATGCATTTATTAGTCTTCATTATGATAGTTTTATGGACCAAAGTGTTAGAGGAAGTACTGCGTATTATTATCATGCAGCAAAAGATGAGCAGTTAGCGTCAAGCGTTCATTCCGAAGTCGCAAAACGCTCTCAAATCCCTGATAAGGGTGTCAAATTCGGAGATTACTTTGTTTTAAGAGAAAACAAACGCCCTTCCCTTTTATATGAACTCGGGTACTTAAGCAATCCACAGGAGGAAGCGATCATTTATAGCGCCTCTTACCAAGAACGAGTCACAGAAGGAATGACTGAAGGATTAAAACAATATTTCCGTTAAAAAAAAGAGGCCTCTGCGCCTCTTTTTTGTTTGACCGCAAAAGAAAAAGACTCTAAACAAACTCCCGCATGAGTTCATCTACAGTCTAAAGAGAATCTATTCTTTGCTGTCCATCAAGATCGTGACCGGTCCTGAATTGGTCAATGACACGTCCATCATCGCACCAAAACGGCCAGTTTCGACATGGATGCCTTTTTCTCTAAGGGTTTTATTGAAACATTCGTAAAGCGAATTGGCTGCATCCGGCTTGGCAGCTTTCATAAAATTCGGCCGTCTGCCCTTTCTCGTATCACCATAAAGGGTAAATTGAGATACAGACAGAACGCTTCCTTTTATGTCCAATAATGAACGATTCATTTTCCCGTTTTCATCTTCAAAAATACGTAAATGTGCAAGCTTTTCAGCTAAGTAAAGCACATCTTCTTCTGTATCTTCGTGTGTGACACCAATAAGCACCATATAACCTTCGCTTATGGCACCTGTGATCTCTTCTTCTACTTTCACAGATGCATTTGTCACACGCTGCACAACAAGCCTCATAGACGATATACTTCCTTTCTAATTCATGAATCGGCGAACAGAGTAAATGTCTTTGATTTGCTTAATGCGTTCGACCACTTTGTGCAAATGGTTAATATTTTGGATAAAGATCGCCATATGGATCGTCGCCACTTTGTTACGATCAGACTTCCCAGAAACAGAGGAGATGTTCGTTTTGGTTTCGTTAACTGCTTGAAGCACCTCATTGAGTAAGCCGCGTCTATCATATCCTAATATTTCAATTTCCACATTGTATTCTTTACGGTTTTGAGCAGGCTGCTCATGCTCCCACTCGACCGGAATTAACCGCTCCTGTGCTTCTCCTGTCTTTACGTTCGGACAGTCCTCGCGGTGAACAGATACACCTCGGCCCTTCGTAATAAAACCGACAATGCTATCACCAGGAACAGGATTACAGCACTTAGATAATCGGACAAGCAGGTTATCAATCCCTTTGACCCTTACGCCAGCTTCCCGTTTTTTCCCGTGATACGTCTTTGGTTCCACCGTCACTTCTTGAACGGTTTTCTCTTGCTCTTCTTGGTCTCTTTGTTTTCTTTCTTTTTCCGTTAAACGATTGGCGACCTGCAATGCAGTAATGCCGTTATATCCAACAGCTGCATACATGTCCTCTTCGTTTGAAAAATTAAATTTGTCAGCCACTTTTTGCAGGTTTTCAGCGGTCAGAATGTCTTTCACATCAAACTCAAGGTTTTTGATTTCTTTTTCCACGAGCTCTCGGCCTTTTTCGACATTTTCTTCACGGCGCTGTTTTTTGAAAAACTGTCTGATCTTGTGCTTCGCTTGGGAGGTTTGGGCAAGCTTGACCCAATCCTGACTTGGCCCGTAGCTGTGCTTTGATGTCAGAATTTCAATAATGTCACCTGTTTTTAGTTTGTGATCGAGTGTGACCATTTTGCCATTGACCTTGGCACCGATCGTTTTATTCCCAATTTCCGAGTGAATCCGGTAAGAGAAATCAATCGGAACTGAGCCCGACGGCAGTTCAATGACGTCTCCTTTTGGTGTAAACACAAACACCATATCAGAGAAAAGATCAATCTTTAACGACTCCATAAATTCTTCTGCATCTGTGGACTCATTTTGGAACTCAAGAATTTCTCTAAACCAAGAGAGCTTCTTCTGGAAGACCGCTTCTTCCGTTGATTCTGCTGACTCTTTGCCTTCTTTGTATGCCCAGTGTGCCGCAATCCCGTATTCTGCAATTTCATGCATTTCCACTGTACGGATCTGAACTTCAAGCGGATCGCCTTTTGGCCCAATCACCGTTGTATGAAGAGACTGGTACATGTTCGGCTTTGGCATCGCAATATAATCCTTAAACCTGCCTGGCATCGGCTTCCAGCACGTATGGATAATCCCGAGCACAGCATAACAGTCTTTAATGCTGTCAACCAAAATACGAACGGCAAGCAGATCATAAATTTCATTAAACTGCTTATTTTGCAAGACCATTTTGCGATAAATACTATAAATATGTTTTGGTCTGCCGGAAAATTCAGCCTTGATGTTCACCTCAGACACGCGGTCTTTCACTTCATTGACAACCTCGTCCAAGTATTCCTCACGTTCCGCTCGTTTGCGCTTCATCAGATTCACAATCCGGTAATATTGCTGCGGATTTAAATAGCGGAGCGCTGTATCTTCAAGCTCCCACTTAATCTTTGAAATCCCTAATCTGTGCGCAAGCGGTGCAAAGATTTCAAGTGTTTCATTTGAAATTCTCCGCTGCTTTTCCTGCGGAAGGTGTTTGAGCGTTCTCATATTATGAAGGCGGTCTGCCAGCTTAATCAAGATCACGCGGATATCCTGCGCCATTGCAACAAACATTTTTCGATGGTTTTCGGCCTGCTGTTCTTCTTGTGATTTATATTTAATCTTCCCGAGCTTTGTGACACCATCAACAAGCATTGCTACTTCTTCGTTAAAATGCTCTTTTAAATCCTGTAATGTCACATCTGTATCCTCAACTACATCGTGCAGGAAACCGCCTGCAATGGTTGATGGGTCCATTTCAAGGTCAACAAGAATACCCGCCACTTGAATTGGATGGATAATATAGGGCTCACCAGATTTCCGGTATTGCTCCTTGTGTGCATTTTCAGCATATTCATATGCTCGCTCTATAAATTGAATATGTTCAGCGGACAGGTATTCTCTTGCCTTGTCAATGACCTGCTGCGCCGTTAAAACTTGTTCGTTCGCCATGGAATCACCTTTTTAAATGAAAACTGTATTGTAGTTTATTATCAAGAAAAATTCGATAGATGTAAAGAGAAGAAGTCCGCTAAAAGATTTTTGATAGGAAAAAAGCACCCTTCTTACTGAGTGCTTTTTACGAAAAACTCCATTAGTATTGCATTAACGTCATGATGTCGTAGCCGTCAAGCTTCTTTCTGCCGTCCAGATACGTCAGCTCAATCAAAAATGCAATCCCTGCCACAACGCCGCCTAATTCCTCTACAAGCTTGATGGACGCTTCAATTGTTCCACCAGTTGCCAGTAAGTCATCAGTAATCAGGACACGCTGACCAGGACGAATCGCATCTTTATGAATCGTTAATACATCTTTACCATATTCCAAGCCGTAATCGACTTTAATGACTTCACGAGGAAGCTTTCCTTCTTTACGAACCGGTGCAAAACCTACACCAAGTGCGTATGCTACAGGGCAGCCAATAATGAATCCACGCGCTTCAGGTCCAACAATGAGATCAATGTCTCTTTTCTTCGCGTATTCAACGATTTGATCCGTTGCATAACGGTACACTTCGCCTTTATCCATTAACGTTGTAATATCTTTAAATTGTACACCTTCCTTTGGGTAGTCAGGTACAACTGTCACATATTGTTTTAAATCCATCTTTTCCTTTTCCTCCTCGTACGTCAAAGCACAGGTGAGACTTCGCTCATCATGCTATTCAGCCATTCCTTCAGCTCTTTAGCTGAGGAATATGTTAGTGTTTGATCGAGTTCCATCAATCGTTGTTTTGCTGTATAGGACGCTGACGCCGTTAAATCTTTTTTAGGGGCATCAAGTACTATTGACAGCACACCATTCTCTATTTTAACAAAACCGAGTTCAAAAAACACCTTTGTCATAAAAATGATTGTATCTTTTGTCCAGCCTCTATGTTTGGCAAGCTCCATTCCTTGTTCTTTGATAGGAAAACTTCCCCGTTTAAACAAGAACCCATAAAACCATTTGAATTGGTCACGGCTTGGGAAAGAGGACATAAAATGATCTTCTTTTCTTTGAAAAACCGTATAAATTCTCGCAGGCTTTTGATTTTCTAAAAGCTGCTTCAGCAATTGCTCATCTGCGGGAACATCCGCAAAGACCACATACTTTCCTTGTACATTAAACGATGATACATTTTCTGCATGAACATGATGAATAGGGAGATCGACGTCCTGTTTTGTTGCTTCATCAAAACAGACAACCAGTGATTTTTCTGAATCAAGTGTCGAAACTTTCTTCTCCCAATCCTTTTTCCCGCGCAGATCAAACAGCTGCCATTCATCAACTCGTGCATCTTTTAACATCAGCTGGGGCTTCTTCCGGTTATTCCATTCATTAACCGACATTTCTCCAATCACAGAAATGCGGCTTCCTGGAACAATTTCCTCTTTTAATTTCCCTTGGTGAAAGCCAACACAGTCAAGCAGTGTGTCTTCGTCTTTCAGAGACATTTTAATATGGTTGTGATTTGCCCCAATCGTTCGGATATCTTCAAGCTTCGCATCTTCAATCATAATGAACGGTTTTGGGTTTGACATACCAAATGGTGACAGCATCCCCGCTTCTTCAATCGCTTGAACCGTCAATTCGTCTACCTTGCACACGGCATCGACGCGCTGAATTGGAATAAAATCTTCTTCCGTCAATGTTTCATTTGCATATTGATTTAATCTTTCCCTTAGTAAAGATACATCATCCGCTCGAAGTGTCATCCCTGCTGCCATCGGATGCCCGCCGAAATGCGGCAGGATGTCGCGGCATTTGCTTAGATGGAAAAATAGATCGAAGCCAGGAATACTCCGGGCTGATCCTTTTGCCATTTGCGTCTCTTCATCTATTCCAAGCACAATCGCCGGACGAGAAAAAGTATCCGTCAATTTAGAGGCAACAATTCCGACAACGCCCGGATTCCAGCCAGCTTTCGCTACAACGATCGCAGACTGGTCATCACCTGCCTCTTCCACCATTTGAATGGCTTCTTCTGTGATCGTACTGACAATCTTTTGTCGTTCTTTATTCAGTTCCTGGACAAAACGAGCGAGCTCTTCTGCTTCATCCTTATCCTCAGTCATCAGAAGATGAACGGCTGGATCTGCCTGTTCAATTCGCCCAACAGCATTCAGCCTTGGCGCAATTTGAAAGCCGACCGTTTCCTCGTTCGCTTCTTCTAAAGTGGCTCCCGCTTCTTTCAATAACGCTTTCAGCCCCGGTCTATTCGACTGCCGAAGCTGCACAAGACCTTTTTTGGCGAGCCATCTATTCTCATCGTGAAGCGGTACGAGATCCGCGATTGTCCCGATGGCTGCAAGATCTAACAGCTGAACTGGCAGCTTCCCAAGAAGTGCATGCGCCACTTTAAACGCGACACCTACACCAGCAAGTTCTTTAAAGGGATACTCACAGCCAGGCTGCTTAGGATGGACAATGGCAAGTGCCTCAGGCAGCTCCTCACTTGGTTCATGGTGATCTGTAATGATCAGGTCTAACCCTATTTCTTTTGCAATACGTGCTTCATTGACAGCAGCAATGCCTGTATCGACCGTGATGACAAGCGATGCTCCTTGCTCCTTGATATATCGAAAAGCCTGTTCATTAGGTCCATAGCCTTCTTTAAATCGATCTGGAATATAAAAGTCTACTATCGCAGACCGCTCTTTTAATGTATGTAAAAGTACAGACGTACTTGTCACACCATCTGCATCATAGTCTCCGAAGATCACAATCGATTCCTGCTCTTCGATCGCTTTGTTGATGCGCTCTACTGCTTCTTTCATTCCTTTTAATAGGAATGGATCATGAAATTCGGCTTTTTGATCAAATAAAAAAGACCTCGCCTCTTCTACTTCTTCAAGTCCTCTTTTTACGAGAAGCGATGCAGTCAGCGCTGAAATATTCAGATTTTCAGAGAGTGATTTCACTTTTTCTTCGCTTGGATGTTCATATTCCCAGCGCATTTTGGATAATAACATAAATTCACCCCTCAACCACACTATTATACTAGAGTGGCCTGAGGGGTTTCAATTTTTATTTTATGAAATTGTGCTGGAAGATTATTTTTCCTTCCGGTCAAATGATGCTGGCTGTTCTTTTAAAGGCGTGACATGAGATTTTTTTTGAAGATCTTTGTCTGCCTTTTTCGTCGAAGCAGCAGGTGCAGCGGCTGCACGCTCAGCTTTTAATGCTTTTAGTTCACGTTTCAGTTTCACAATTTGGAAGATCCCTGCAAATGCCACAATCAGTCCGCCCATTAAAACAGAACCGATAATGACAAGGATCAGCGGCCATTCAGCCGTTCCAAATAAGTAGTGTACCTCGACAGGCCGTACATTAATCACGGCAAATACTGAGACAATTAATACGAAAATAAATGCGAGTATGATGGTCCATTGTTGTTTGTTCATCTACAAATCCCCCAAGCTTTTTCTTTTAATCTTCCCTTTTCACTGCCTTTTTTAAACACCGAAAGAAAGCAGTGGAAGAAAACCTATCAGCATGGGCATCATCAGCTGCTGAGTTTTTCTTTAATCAGATTCTTTAATTCTTTTCTTTCTCCAGAAATGACAAGGGTATCCCCTTCTTCGATGATGGTATCTGGTCCTGGATTTAAAATCTTCTCATGTGATTTTCTCACAATGGCGATGACTGTTACTTGATAGTTTTGGCGAACATTGAGGTCACCGATGCTTTTCTGAACAGCTGGTGCATTCTTTTCAATTTTAAACCATTCAATCACCAGTTCATCAATGGCTACCTCTACGGTTTCAAGCGCTTTCGGCTTATAGACCATGCCGCCTAAAATAGCCGCGATTTGTCTTGCTTCTTCATCGTTTAGCAGGATGCCAGAAATCGTTTCTTCGTGGTCGTCCTCCTGAAAATGATACATTTCTCTTCTGCCGTCATCATGTGTAATGATGGCAAGCTTCTCATTATTTCTTGTGATCATTTCGGCTTTATGACCGATACCTGGCAGTTCAGTTTCCCGAACCTTCATAACAGCCCCTCCAATGAATAAAGCCAAATGCCCTAAACAGACATTTGCTTTCTATACTGGTCTAAACGTAAGTCATTATAGCAAAAGACCATTTCAAGATCAATGAAACCCAAAATGTTTTTTCAAAGCGTCTACTTTTCGGGAAAAAACGATAGAAAAAGACTGCCGAAAAAGGCAGTCTTTCTAGATTAAATATCTTGATCTGTATCTATCTTAGCTGGTTTTTTCAGCTCACGGCCTTTCCACATCAGCCAAATTTGTGCCGCGATGTAAAGGGATGAGTATACCCCTGTTAATAAGCCGACAAGTAAGGCGATGGAGAAGTTTGTAATCGACGCTGATCCGAAGATAAGCAGTGCGACAACAACGACAACTACAGTCAGCACAGTGTTGACAGATCGCGTAAAGGTTTGCTGTAAGCTTAAGTTCACAATGTACGATAGATCTTCAATGGTTTTCGGTTTACGTTTCTTCATTTGTTCACGAACCCTGTCGAAGGTAACGATCGTGTCGTTGATCGAGTACCCAATGACTGTGAGGATCGCGGCAATGAAGGTGACATCCACCTCTAAGCGCGTAATACTAAAGAAGGCGACAATAAAGAATGCATCGTACAGCAATGAGGCAATCGCCGCAATCGCCATTTTATATTCAAAGCGGATGGATACATATATAATGATCCCAATTGAAGCAATAATAACGGCATATAATGCATTACGGGCAAGCTCTTTTCCGACAGTCGGAGACACTGTACTTACGTTCGGCTCAGTGCCATATTTATCTTTGAAGTAATCTTTTACTTCAGCAATCTTTTCTTTGTTTGGCACACCGACAAATCGTGCGGCTGCCTGATTTTCTTTTTGACCCGATAACACGACACTGTCCGTCTCAAGACCAAGCTTTTTAAAGTCTTGCTCTACTTGTGCAGTGGTCAGCTTGTGATCGCTTTGAACATCAATTCTCGTTCCACTAGCAAAGTCAATACCAGCATTGAGCTTGAAGATCGAAAGGACGATGATTCCCGCAATAGTAACAGCTATGGAGAAAATCATAAAGCCTTTACGTTTGCTGACGAAATCCCATTTATCAAATGGCGTTTTCGGTTCGGTATTTTCTGTAGTTTCATGAATACTCATAATGTCTTTTTTGCGGACACCAAACCAGCCTTTTTTGCGGTCGAGCGCGCGGCTCTCTACAAGCAGTCCAAGAAGGAATCTTGATAGGAATACAGCTGTGATAAAGCTTGTTAAAATCGAGAGGATGAGCATTGTTGCAAATCCTTTTACAGAGCTAGTCCCGAAGAAGAACAGCACTCCGCCGGCAATAATACTTGTTAAGTTTGCATCAAAGATGGTCGCAAATGATCTGCGGTTCCCTGATCTGAAAGCAGAACGGACAGATTTGCCGAGCTTCAGTTCTTCTTTGATCCGTTCATAAGTAATAATGTTGGCATCGACAGCCATCCCTACCCCTAAAATGAGTGCGGCAATTCCAGGCAGTGTCATAACCGCGCCCATCCAGTCAAACACTTGCAGCGTAATGTAAATATAAGCTGAAAGTGTGATGACAGCTATAAGACCAGGTAATCGGTAATAAAACAGCATGAATAAGAAGATAAATGCGATTCCTACTATTCCTGCGAACACTGTTTCATTCAGTGCTTGTTCACCAAACTGTGCACTTACAGATGTGGAATATTTTTCAGTTAATTTCACTGGCAATGCACCAGCATTTAAAATACTTGCAAGGTCTTTTGCCTCTTGGACAGTAAATTTCCCTTCAATTTGTACGTCACTGCTGTTAATCTCTTGATTCACATTTGGTGCAGATACATACTTGTGGTTTGATTTTGAGACTTCTTTTTTGAAGGAATCTCCTTTTTGGTAATCAAGCCAAATGACAAGCTGATTATTTGGTGCCATCGCTGCTACTTTTCTTGTGACGTCACCGAATTTTTTCGCATCTTTTAGTTTAACCGTCACAATTGGCTCATTCGTTTGACTGAATGTTTGTTTTGCACTGTTTTCGACTAGATCAGCCCCGTTAAGGAGTTCTTTATCATTCGTATCTCTGAAGGATAGCTGGGCTTCAGTGGAAAGAATCTCCCTAGCTCTGTTTTGATCTTTTACCCCCGCAAGCTGCACGCGGATACGGTTGTTGCCTTCAATCGAGATGTTCGGCTCACTTACACCAAGCACGTTCGCTCTTCGGTTAAGAGCCTCCACAGTACTAACGAGAACACTATTTGTGATCTTGTCCTCTTTTTTCACTGGATGTACATCATACAGGACTTCAAATCCACCCTGTAAATCCAGCCCTAGCGTCATATCTTTCGCAACAGGCTTTGTCAGTAAGCCTACGCCAGTTCCGATTAACAGAACCACTAAGAAAAACGCAAGAATGCGCCCTTTTTTCATTATGTATTTCCTCCTTAAACACCTAAATCCATTAAGATGGCTTATTTCAACAGTTCATCAAGCATATTCTTGCCATCTTCACTGTCCAAAAAAGCAGACGTTTTAAACGACTGAACGGTTGCATAGTTCATAAATTCGCCTATTTTCACAGATAAAATATCTGCAACCATTTCATGAATCGGATACTCTTGTTTTTTCTTCCACTTCTTATTCTCTAAGTATGACCATAATTCCTCTAAATCTACATCTTTATAGCCCAAAACGATGAATTCTTCAAGCTTACTGAACAGAAAAGGCTTTAAATGGTCTTTGTATATAGCTGCTGGGTGTTGTGTCATTGCGTAGCTCCCCCTTTTCAGTTTTTTATCGAGAGACTTGTCATGCTTGGACGATATACACGCATATCTTATTGTATATGATTCTATGTCGTTTGAGAAGGCAGGTGATCTGTGATTTGACGAAGCAAACGTTTTTAAAGGGGACCATCATTTTAATTTTAGCAGGTTTTATCACGAGAATATTGGGTTTTGTCAATCGAATTGTCATTGCGAGGTTCATTGGCGAAGAAGGGGTCGGGCTTTATATGATGGCTGCACCTACCTTTTTTCTCGCCGTGACGCTCACGCAATTCGGACTGCCTGTCGCTATTAGTAAGCTTGTTGCAGAAGCAGAAGCCCGGGGTGACAAACAGAAAACAAAACGTATTCTGGTCATGTCCCTTGCGATAACAGGAACACTCAGCCTGATATTCACGCCGCTTTTTTTATGGTTTGCGCCCATCATGGCAGAAAATATGCTGACTGATCCTCGAACGGTCTATCCACTGCTTGCCATTACACCTGTCGTACCAGTCATCGCCATTTCCAGTGTGTTAAGAGGCTATTTCCAGGGCAGACAGCAAATGAGTCCGCTTGCGATGTCTCAAGTTCTGGAGCAGGTCGCAAGAATTTCGCTAGTGGCGGTATGTACAACGGCTTTCCTTCCTTACGGGATTGAATTTGCGGCAGCAGGTGCGATGGTGTCATCTGTGATTGGAGAGATGATTTCCCTTGCTTACTTACTGATCGCCTTTCGCTATAAAAAGACCATTCGTATTCGAAAACGATTTTTTAAGGCGATTCATGACGGGAAGGACACATTTAAGCAGCTAATGAGCATTGCCCTGCCAACAACAGGCAGCCGTTTTATCGGGAATATTTCGTGGTTTTTAGAACCGATTGTTGTCGCGCAAAGTCTTGCTATTGCTGGTTATGCGGCTGTAGAGGCGACAAGACAGTACGGGGAGTTGACTGGGCTTGCTCTGACCCTTTTGACACTGCCTAGTTTTATTACGTATTCACTCTCCACTGCATTAGTTCCGGCGATCAGTGAAGGAATGGAGCAGAACAAACGTAAAACGGTCGAATACCGTCTGAAGCAGGCGATGCGCCTATGTTTACTCAGCGGAGGCATTTCATGTATTATTCTTTTCGTTTACGCCGAAGATTTAACGCTCTTTATGTATGGTTCATCACACGCGGCCATTTATGTGAAATTCATGGCGCCATTTTTCCTTCTATATTATTTTCAGGGGCCCCTTCAAGCCGTGCTTCAAGCACTCAATTTAGCTGGTGCGGCGATGACCAACAGCCTGATTGGCGCTATTGTAAAAACAGGGATGATTTTTGTTCTTGCTTCACAGCCAGGCTTTGGCATTATGGGCGCTGCACTGGCGATATTAATCGGCATTATCCTTGTCACACTGCTCCATGCGGCAACTGTTGGAAAGGTGCTGCCTATTCATTTACCATTAAAGGAATATGGACTATGCGTCCTTGTGATTATCAGTACAGGTGCTGTCAGCCTTTGGCTGAAATCTCAAGTAAATGAACTCTTTTCTGCTCCTATTGAACTTGTAACACTCATCTTTGTTACGTGCACGCTGTATGTCATTCTATTAATCTGCCTAGGTCTAGTGAAACGAGAAGAGCTGCGCCGCATCCCGTTCATTGGGAAGCTGTTTTAGCTCATCTCTTTTTGATCACTTCATCCTTCAAATCAATATAAAATGTTTTTTGATTAAAGCTGCAGTAAGAGATTTGTTCGATATCATGATAGCCTCTTTTAGCAAGCTCATCTTTCAGCCACTGTTCATTTTGATTGATTTGCTTTAGGTGGTCATGCTGCACTACACCATCCGCAACAAGTGGAAGCTCAAGCGCTGCATGTTTGCGCTTGTTTTCTTTTTCGACGACGGCGAGCTTTCCAGACGGCTCTAAAATGGCGTAAGAGACATCCTGAATGCTGTCGATGTTATTTTCTCTTAATTGAATGAGCAGGTCATCAAAATTGTATCGCTGTTTTCTCATTGCACCTTCGTCTATTTTCCCATTGATGATAAGCAGGGCCGGTTTTCCGTCAAGAAAGCGCCGGACACCTTGAAATTTTAATGAGAGATAGGCAAGTGTGATTTGAATGAAGGTTAACAGCAGGATTGGCCATACCGTATGTAACATGTTATCCTCTACTTCTTCTATGGCGAGAACTGCAATTTCTGCGATCATCATAAAAATGACTAGATCTAAAATGCTCAGCTCGCCAATTTCCCTTTTGCCCATTAAGCGAAATATAAACCAAATAAGAAAATATAAGATGATGGTTCTCATGGAAATGATCAAGATGTCCTGCATGTGATGTAAACCCTCCTTCTCCAACATAGCTTGTGTCAAAACACTTTATTTATGTAGAAAAGAAACGTCTGAAACATGTCTATTTTTTCTTCACTGTGAATACATTTTAGTAAAAGACAAGCTTCGTTCAATTGGAGAGGAGACGAATCTACATGCAGGAAACGAAACAAATTGGAAAAGGCATTTTATCCGGCTTAATTGCCATTTTTATCGTGATGGTTGTCACCAGTTTACTTGTGTCGCTCATGCTTACATTCACAAGTATGCAGGAATCATCGTTTAAATGGATGATTATGATTTTGTCCTTTGCTGCCCTTTTATTAGGAGGCATCATTTCTGGCGGGAAAGCAAAGGAGCGCGGCTGGCTGATTGGTGCGGTCACATCTATCATTTTTTCTCTCACTGTCTTTTTATTTCAATATTTGGGGTTTGGAAAAACGTTTTCACCAGAGCAGTTTATCTATCATGGAGCATTTTTAGGCATTTGTATGCTGGGGGGAATGATTGGCGTCAATCTTCGAGGCAAATAAAAAAAGAGCGGTCATATCGCTCTTTTTTTATGGCTATGTATCAGAGGATTAGCCTTTGTCAGCTAATTCTCTAATAGCACGACGATCGAAAGTTAAACGGTTGTTTTCGCTTGTTTTGATGACCACTTTTGATTCATCAATTGAGTCGATTTCACCGTGTAAACCACCGATTGTGACGATTTTATCGCCTTTTGATAAAGATTGCTGCATCTGACGCACAGCTTTCTGTTGCTTTTGCTGTGGACGGATTAACAAGAAGTAAAGCACAGCAAACATGACAACAATCATAATGATTGAACCCATACCACCATCCATTCTATTTCACCCCTTTCTAAAGCATTGTAAAGCCTTTCGTTTATGCGTTAAAAGTTTTTTGCATTCGGTTTGTTAAAGCCGTAACGCTCAAAAAACTCTTCTTTAAAATCACCTAAACGATCCTCACGGATAGCTTCTCTCACTTGCTCCATTAATTTTAACAGAAAATGAAGATTATGATAAGTTGTTAATCGAATTCCAAACGTTTCATTTGTTCGAATTAAATGTCTAATATAGGCGCGTGTATAGTTTTTACATGTATAGCAGTCGCAGTTTTCATCGATTGGTCTAAAGTCACGCTCATATTTTGCATTTTTCACAACAAGACGGCCTTCACTTGTCATTAAGGTACCGTTCCTTGCAATTCGCGTCGGCAGTACACAATCAAACATATCTACACCGCGAATGGCGCCGTCAATTAAGGAATCTGGTGAGCCGACACCCATTAAGTACCTCGGTTTGTCTGCTGGTAAAAATGGTGTTGTAAATTCAAGTACACGATTCATCACATCTTTTGGTTCCCCTACAGATAAGCCTCCGATGGCGTAGCCTGGGAAATCAAGTGAAACAAGGTCTTTTGCACTTTGTTTTCGAAGCTCTTCGTATTCTCCGCCTTGGACAATCCCAAACAGCCCTTGATCTTCAGGACGCTGGTGCGCTGATAGACAGCGCTCTGCCCACCTGCTTGTCCGCTCCACAGAACGTTTCATGTAATCGTACTCTGCAGGATACGGCGGGCATTCATCAAATGCCATCATAATATCAGAGCCAAGTGCATTTTGGATGTCCATCGCTTTTTCAGGAGATAGGAACAGCTTGTCTCCGTTTAAATGATTACGGAAGTGAACGCCTTCTTCTTCAATTTTTCTAAATTCACTCAATGAAAAAACTTGGAATCCACCTGAATCAGTTAGAATGGCTCGATCCCAGTTCATAAATTTGTGCAGACCGCCTGCTTCTTTTACGATATCGTGACCTGGACGGAGCCATAGGTGGTACGTATTGCTTAAGATGATGCCTGCATCCATTGCCTTTAATTCTTCAGGCGCCATTGTTTTGACTGTAGCCAGTGTACCTACTGGCATAAATACAGGTGTTTCAAAGGAGCCGTGCGGTGTATGAACGCGGCCAAGACGTGCACCTGTCTGTTTGCATGATTTAATGAACTCATAACGTATCGGTAATTGCGACAAAAATGAGCCCTCCTGTCTTCGTTGTATAATGTTATTGAATCAGCATGGCATCGCCAAAGCTGAAGAATCGGTATTCCTCTTTCACAGCCTCATTGTACGCTTTTAGTACGTGCTCTCGTCCAGCTAATGCGCTGACAAGCATAATTAACGAGGATTTTGGCAGATGGAAATTCGTGATCATGCCATCAATTGCCTTGAATGTGTAGCCAGGGTAAATAAAGATCGACGTCCAGCCGCTTGAGGCTTTGAACTCACCATCATGTGCACTTGCAATGGTTTCAAGCGTTCTTGTTGATGTTGTGCCGACTGAAATAATCCGTCCGCCTTCCTTGCGAACGCGATTAAGCTCATCAGCTGTTTCTTCATTCATTTCATAAAACTCTGCGTGCATTTCGTGTTCTTCAATACGTTCTGCACTTACCGGCCGAAACGTGCCAAGCCCAACGTGCAGCGTAATGAAAGCAATGTGCACACCTTTTGCTTTCAGCGCATCCAGCAGCTCGGTTGTAAAGTGGAGACCGGCAGTTGGCGCAGCAGCGGAGCCAACCTCTTTTGAATAAACGGTTTGATAGCGTTCACGGTCGTCAAGCTGCTCTTTAATATATGGAGGCAGCGGCATTTCACCAAGGGATTCAAGCACTTCATAAAAAATGCCTGTATATTGAAACTCGACTTTTCTTCCGCCATGTTCCATTTCCTCTGTACATACAGCTTGGAGCCGTCCATCACCAAACGTGATAACCGTCCCTTTTTTCACCCGTTTGGCTGGTTTGACAAGTGTTTCCCAGTTATCTCCTTCTTCTTGTTTCAATAGAAGAAGTTCAACTTTGGCACCTGTATCCTCTTTCATCCCAAACAGGCGTGCAGGCAGAACGCGCGTGTTGTTTAGAACGAGACAGTCACCCTTTTGAAAATAATCGATGATTTGTGAGAATGTATCATGTGTAATCGCACCCGTTTGTTTGTTTAAGACCATCAGTCTTGATGCATCTCTTTTTTCAAGCGGCACTTGTGCAATTAATCTTTCTGGTAAATCAAAATCAAATAGTTCTAGCTTCATTTCCTTCACCTATTCTGTAGTTAACTAGTTAACGTTATTTCATCCGTCCAAAGATATTCAGTAATATGGTCAGTACGATACTAATGACGATGCAGGTAATGACAGGAAAAAAGAACGTTACATTCCCTTTTTTCACAAAAATATCACCTGGAAGCTTACCAACCAATTGAAACACTAATCCTGCGGCAAAAAGGACACCACCTAAAATCATTAATATTTTAGGGAATTCAGTCACGAATCGGAACCTCCATTTGAAAATGTTCATACGCTTCTCTTGTGACGACCCGTCCTCTTGGCGTTCTTTGCAGGAAACCAATTTGCAGTAAGTACGGTTCGTACACATCTTCAATCGTATGTGATTCTTCTCCTATTGTCGCTGAGATCGTATCAAGCCCAACAGGACCGCCTCTAAATTTTTCGATCATGCTTAAAAGCAGCTTATGGTCTATATGATCGAGGCCTAGCCTGTCGACTTGAAGACGCTCAAGGGCATCTTCCGCAATGTCCTGCGTAATGGCATGATTCCCAAGCACCTGTGCAAAATCTCTTACTCTTCTGAGCAAACGATTGGCAACCCTCGGTGTTCCGCGGGAACGTCTCGCAATCTCTTCGGCAGAGCGAATATCGATCCCAATCTCAAACAGCTCGGCTGTTCTTGCCACAATGTGAGCCAAATCTCTTTGCTCATAGTATTCCAATCTTGCATGTACCCCAAACCTATCACGAAGAGGCGCTGTTAACAGCCCGACACGAGTCGTTGCACCTACAAGCGTAAATGGCGGTAAATCAAGCCGTACAGAGCGTGCTGTATCTCCTTTTCCAATAACAATATCTAAACAAAAATCCTCCATTGCTGGGTACAGCACTTCTTCAATTGAGCGCTGCAAGCGGTGAATTTCATCAATAAACAATACATCACCTGGCTCAAGAGATGTTAAGATGGCCGCCAAATCACCAGGACGCTCAATCGCTGGTCCTGACGTTGTACGCAGCTGAACATTCATTTCATTGGCAATGATCGACGCAAGCGTTGTTTTCCCAAGTCCAGGAGGTCCATATAAAAGGACGTGATCAAGCGTTTCCTGCCGCATGCGGGCAGCTTCAATAAATACGCTGAGGTTATCCTTTACTTTTTGCTGACCGATATATTGGCTAAGTGTCTGTGGCCGCAGACTTTGCTCAATGGCTGATTCATGGTTGTCTGCTTCAGTTGAGACGAGCCGTTCATCCATGAGACATCACCCTATTTCAACATTTTTTGTAAAGCTTTTTTCACATATTGATCGGTTGTGAGATTCTTTTCTTCTTTTAATAATGGAAGAACCTTTTTGATTTCACGATCACCGTATCCAAGGACACTTAAGGCTTCAAGCGCTTCATCTAATGCAGTTTGCTGCGTTTCGACCTGAATGTGGTCCTCGTGATTAAATAAGTTGCCAATCATTTCTGGCACCACATCTGCCAGTTTTCCTTTTAGATCCAGAATGATTTGACGTGCTGTTTTTTTGCCCACACCAGGGAATTTAATCAGGAAGGCTTCATCTTCACGTTCTATCGCTGAAATGACAGCGCCAGGATCACCGGAAGCAAGAATCGCGAGTGCGCCCTTTGGCCCAATTCCTGTGACATTTAACAGTTTTGTGAACAGCGCTTTTTCTTCTCGTGTTTGAAAACCGTATAATGAAAAGGCGTCTTCCTTTATGTAATGATACGTATAAATCGTTTCTTGTTTATTTACTCGATAGATAAACGGGTTTGGGGTATAGACTTGATATCCCACTCCGCCGTTTTCAATGACAACATATTGCGGGCACACATAATCAATGGTCCCTTTTACAAACTCTATCACCGTTTTCACCTCTTTGACTGTTCTTCATTGTAACATAAATCGAAGAGAAAACC
Source organism: Bacillus sp. PAMC28571 (assembly GCF_014250435.1). Classification (NCBI taxonomy): domain Bacteria; kingdom Bacillati; phylum Bacillota; class Bacilli; order Caryophanales; family Bacillaceae; genus Bacillus; species Bacillus sp. PAMC28571. The sequence continues at coordinate 2,211,665 of NZ_CP060191.1, forward strand.
GCAATAAAAGTTAACATACGTTCGCTCAGTACATTTTTATGATGAAACCACGAAAAACAGCTTGCGGTCTTCACACCAGCAAGCTGTTACACGCTTTAAAACGATATTTCATTTCGATAAGGCTTCATGACTTCAAGCACATGCTCAAATTCATCCTTTGTTCGAAAAGGAATGCCTTGCTCAAGCTGCTTTTCCACATGGCTTTCTAAACGGGACGTATCAATTTGAAAAAAGAGATGAATAGGCTCCGCCCAGCCGTCAGGCCTTCCATGAAACGTAGAAATCACACCGTCCTCTGATAATCCGATATATCCATTTGCTTTACTTAATGGAGAGATATCATCAATTTGCTTTCTAAAAAGGGCAAAATCCTCTTTTTGTTCTACCAGCGTCCAGCCTTTATACTGCGCCCAGAATGTGTCTTTGTCTTCTAATGATGCCCGGTGTCTTTCAATACTCACATCGCCGTCTAGATAGACTTTTTCAAGCTGGACGGTAATAGAGTTTGACTGCTTTTGCAAGTGTTCTTTTCCTTCCATATCCGCAGCAAAAAAAAGCACACTTGTCATGATAAGTCCTGTAACGAAACATTTCATCTTCACTTTCACTATTTACACCTCTTTAGAACATGAGATCGATGCATGACATATGTAGTTTGACCCATTTTTCTAAACATTAACCAAATCGATGATTCAAATGTATGTTAAGAGTCTTTCGTTGTATCCTTCATTCGTAAATGTTATGTTTTATACAATCCATTGCTTTATCGAATGACACGGTTTTTTCATCATTCGTTTTTCAGCCGCATAAACTGAAACCAAAGAAGGTGAAGTCAATGTCAGATGTCAAAAGATTAGCCGAATCGATTCAGTATCATGAAGAGAAACGTTTTCATAAGCTTGCCTATAAACCGGCAGAGCTTGAACTGTGCGGCAAAGGAAGAAGTGCCTATGTCTTTTTATACAAAAAAGACGGCAAGAAAATGGCACTAAAAGTCTTTTTCCCTTCTTATCAGCATATTGCCCGCAAAGAGGCTGCCATTTACGAAAAACTTTCTGGTTCGTCTTACTACCCTGAGATTTATGAGTCTGGGGATCAGTATATTTTAATGGAATATATTAAAGGCTACACATTCTATGAATGCCTTACAAAAGGAATTCCTATTAAAAAACAAATGATTGAACAAGTCGATGATGCGCTGGAGGAAGCGCGCGAGAAAGGATTGAATCCTTCTGATATTCATCTGCGCAATCTGATCTTAACAAAAGAAGGGCGGATCAGGGTCATTGACGTTGCCAGGTTCACGCAAACGAAAGCATGTCATCAATGGGATGATTTAAAAGCCGCTTATGCCTATTACCAAAAACCTTTTTTCCCTAAAAAAGCACCGCGTCTGTGGCTTGAAGTCATTGCTTATTTGTATAAAAAGAACTGGCTGTCCCGCGGGCAGCTTAATAATCGAAATGATTTTTCTGCATAATGAAAGCCGCTCTCTTTGAGCGGCTCAGATTGTTGACAAAGGGCTAAAATGATCTTAATTTTAGCCCTTTGTCTTCTTTTCAGCGTGATAGAAAACCTTTGCAGTCTAGGAAGGACGAGTACCGGAGCGGAGCGAATTGGACATTCGTGAGCACCGGAGCGCAGGACTGCGGGCGAATGCGAGGGTTTGTCTACACGCTGAGCCGCTCTATCTGAGCGGCTTTCTGCGTTATTCTGTTTCTACATGGATACTATTGACGTTTAATAGGTTAATGATTTCATTATTCAGCTTAAACCAATGATTGGCTTCTTCAATTTTTTTATACACATCATAGGTAGCTGGACGTTTGAGCTCGAAATCAAGCACTTCCCCATTGTTCATATGAAATGTTACCTTAAATACTTTCATCATAAGATCACCTTCCACTCTTCTTGTTCGCTGGTCAAATAGATCAGCTCTTTTCATTCATTCTCTATTGAACTCGTTTCCCCTCCTTGTTTCCATTCAAACCCAAGAAGTTTAAATTTTGTTTAAATTCGCACAAACATCTATCTCTCAAATCTGCAAAGAAGTATATTAGTTAAAAAGGAGGCTGCCCTTGATGAAGCAAAAAAAGAAACGAACATCTCCAGAAAGAAAAACAGTCTTTTTTCATTTAACAGATGCCCTCATTCCGAGTGTGGACATGATGGCATATGCAGTAAAGGCATTTTTTCACCTTTTAAGAAAAGCCTTCTCAGCCGTTTGATAAAACCCCGCACAGCATCGTGCGAGGTTCTTTTTTTAGGGCTGATAAATTTGACTTCCCTGGCTGACAAACTCCTTCGCCTTCTTTTCCATCTCTCTTTTCACTTCTTCAGATTGATTGCGGATATCATGAGAAATTTTCATACTGCAAAACTTCGGTCCGCACATCGAGCAAAAGTGAGCAGTCTTAGCACCTTCGGCAGGCAATGTTTCATCATGGAACGCCAAGGCTCTTTCAGGATCAAGTGACAGGTTAAATTGGTCCCGCCACCTAAATTCAAATCTCGCTTTCGATAAAGCATCATCGCGTTTTTGAGCCGCAGGATGTCCTTTTGCTAGATCAGCCGCATGTGCGGCAATTTTATAGGCGATTACGCCTTCTCTCACATCTTCTTTATTCGGCAGACCTAAATGCTCTTTTGGCGTTACATAGCATAGCATGGCTGTTCCGTACCAGCCGATCATGGCCGCACCGATGGCGGATGTAATGTGATCATACCCGGGCGCAATATCTGTTGTAAGAGGCCCTAACGTATAAAATGGGGCTTCCTTGCAAATGTCCATTTGCTTGTCCACATTCTCTTTGATTTTATCCATTGGGACATGTCCAGGCCCTTCAATCATTACCTGCACATCATGTTTCCAAGCGATCTCTGTTAACTCACCTAACGTTTCAAGCTCTGCAAACTGCGCTTCATCATTGGCATCAGCAATCGAGCCTGGTCTAAGTCCATCTCCAAGTGAAAAGGCGATATCATACGTTTTCATAATTTCACAAATATCTTCAAAGTGCGTGTAGAGGAAATTTTCTTGATGATGAGCAAGACACCATCTTGCCATAATTGCACCGCCTCTTGAAACAATTCCGGTTACCCGATCGACTGTCAGCGGAATATATCTTAATAGCACGCCCGCATGAATCGTGAAATAGTCTACACCTTGCTCTGCTTGTTCAATTAATGTGTCTCTATACACTTCCCACGTCAAATCTTCTGCGACTCCATTCACTTTTTCAAGGGCCTGATAGATAGGAACGGTTCCTACTGGAACTGGGCAATTCCGAATGATCCATTCTCTCGTTGTATGAATATCCTTTCCAGTAGACAGATCCATCATTGTGTCTGCCCCCCATCTGATCGCCCACGTCATCTTTTCTACCTCTTCATTAATGGATGACGTGACAGCTGAATTGCCAATATTCGCATTGATTTTGACATGAAAATTCCTTCCGATAATCATTGGTTCACTTTCTGGATGGTTAATATTCGAAGGAATGACGGCTCTTCCGCTCGCTACTTCCTCTCTAACGAACTCAGGGCTTAGCTCTTCTCTTATTGCGATAAACTCCATTTCAGGCGTAATGATGCCTTTTTTGGCATAATGCATTTGCGTCACGCACGCTCCTTGTTTCGCGCGGAGCGGCTTATGATGAAAATCAGTTTGGACAGAATGGAAGGACTCCTTCTCCCTTGACCGATATCCGTTATCTTCCGGTTTTACATGACGCCCTTCATAGCTTTCTGTATCTCCTCTTTCTTCTATCCATGCTGCTCTAAGACGCTTTAATCCTTTTGTGACGTCAATATGAACGTTCTCATCAGTGTACGGTCCACTCGTATCGTATACACGGACTGGTTCATTTTTTATGTCGCCCGCCTCTGTCACAGTATGTGAGAGTGCAATCTCTCTTTTCGGCACTAAGATATCGGGCCTTGATCCTTTCTCATACACCTTTCGGCTGCCGTCAAAGCTCGATAATAATGATTGGTTGGATGGGACACTTTTCTTTTCCTTCATTTGCTGTTCTCTCCTTTTCTTCTTGTCACCGGACAGGATGGAATCAGCACCAGCAAAAAACCAGGCTCTATTTAAAGAACCTGGTTTCGTCGTCAGAAATAAACATGCATATCATTGATAGGATACATGCATCATCTTCAACTTCCCCACGCTGGTACGAGCCAGATCAGGTCCAAAGGGTTAAGAAGTTTATGCTTCTCTCTCAGCCCATTTACGGGCACCCCTAGTCACTTTTATTGATTTCCACATCAGTGTAGCATAGAGACATCATGAAGAAAAGAAGATTCAGGAAAATAGTTCCTTTCCCCTACAAGCGTTATGGATCATGTTGATATACAGTCTTCTATACATCATCTATCTCTATCATTTCAATCAAATCTGAAATAAACATTGATCCTTTTCTCCTATTATGTATAATAAATCTAAACGGAGAATTTTTATACAATTTATTCAAAGGAAGTTCTAGTCGATTGCAAACATTTCTCACATTTATCGTCGTAGGATTCTCAATTGCTCTGCCTGTTGGAGCAATTACGGTTGAAATGACAAAACAGGGACTGAAAAACGGATTCTTTCATGGTTTAACTGTCGGAGCAGGCGGTATGACCATAGACTTATTACTTATTATGGCTTTATATGCTGGATTTGCTCAGTTTTTATCTTTGCCGTTTGTTCAAATCCCGCTCTGGCTGATCGGAGCTGTATTTTTAATGATTCTCGCATACGATTCCATTAAAAATGCGGATCAAGATATCCATTTAGCAGGAGAAAAGGTCAATAAATCATTCGCAAAAACATATAGGAACGGCTTGCTCGTGGCGGTATCTCCTGGGAATCTTGTGTTCTGGGTTTCTGTTTTTGGTGCTGTACTTGCGGATGCTTATACAAAAACAGATTCATCTGAATTTATGCTGGCTGCCGGCGGTATTTTGGCTGGGATTCTCCTTCATGACATCGGTCTTCTCACACTTGTATCCTTAACAAGAAAAGTGATGAATCGAACGATGATTAAGTGGACATCCATTATTGCTGGTATTTTATTACTAGGGTTTGGCTGTTATTTCTTTTACGAATTTTATATAGGCATCAAGGTTTATTTTTAAGAAAAGGCTAAAGTTCGTGATGAACTTTAGCCTTTTTGATGTCAAACTACCGGGTCATGCCTGTTTGACCTGTTTCAAATTGCGTTCTTCTCATATCTCTAAAGCGTGTGAATGCACCTTCATCTTTTATGACTTGGACTGCTCTTCCATCCGCATAACGAGTCGCTGCTTCTTCTACTTGTGATACGCCTTCTGACGTCAGGCGGCCATCTGATTTAATGGCTATATACACATTCTCATCCGTCACCATGACTTGAGAGTCTGTTACGTGATTCATTTTATTGACGCGGTTGGCAATTTTTCTTGAACGCTGGATGTTCTCTTGTTTATCGTAGCCAGAGAACGACATTTGGTTATGATAGTTCATATCTCCATGACTGTAGCGTCCATCTCCACCTGTGAGAGGCATTCGATCATCAGCTTGAGGACGTGTACGGTAATCAACATTCGTTGTATTTCTACCGTTCATTCCCTCCATGAGTTCAGAAACTGGTCCTTGATGATCTTGGTTGTTGTCTTCCGCTCGTTGATTCGAATGATAACCAACCGGCTGGCCTGATTGATTATGACGTGTATCGACACCTGCGTTATTATTTGCACCACATGCCGTTAAACCAATAGGAAGAAGCACTAATGCGATTGTTTTTTGCCATTTTTGTCTCAAACGAAAAACCCCCTGTACAAATTCAATCTCATGAGCGCGAAACAGGCTCTGTTTTAGCATGTACAGTTAGGAAAAAAATCAAGCTGTCAGTTATAAACAAAAAAAGGAACGATTGAGATCGTTCCTTCTGATTGGTGACAAATGGCTAAAATGTTTTTGATTTTAGCCATTTGTCTTCTTTTCAGCGTAATAGAAAACCTTTGCAGTCTAGGAAGGGCGAGCACCGGAACGGAGCGAATTTGACATTCGTGAGTACCGGCGCGCAGACCTGACACCGAATGCGAGGGTTTGTCTACACGCTGAAAGGAACGAATGAGATCGTTCCTTCTGTCATTAATCTTCTTCTTCTTCCTCCGGCCTTGCAAAAACGGATTGACCAGGATATGGCTGCATGTAAGGCTGAGCTGGATAAGCCCCCATTTGGCCATAAGGAACAGGATTCGGATAATGTCCCGGCCAAGGCTGATGATGCTTCATGCCATCATCGCATCCGCAATCTTCCTTGCCATATGCTGCATTTGAAACGTTTGGAAAAAAGCCTTGATTTGCGTTGGCATTTGCATTGGCGTTTGGATGCGTATGGTGATGCCAGTGATGTCCGTCGTTTGCATGGTGCTCATGATTTTCTCCGTAGTAAGCAGGCGCTTGATACGCAGGATAATAAGGATGAGCCGGGTATGGATATGGCATCATATGATGGTGATAATATGGATGGATAGGATAACATAAGCCTGATCCCGGTAAAATTGGCGATGCCGGCACCATTTGCTGCGGATATGGATACATCGCCGGCATGTAATGACCATGACCATAACCAAAATAAGGATCATATGGTTCATGATGATGATGTTGGTGATGATGCTCGTTATTTTCAGCCATTCCCCCTACCGCTGCCCCTCCCACATTTGGCATTTGCGGGAAGTTAGGAAGGTTCGGATAATTGCCATGCTCCATGTCTTTTCCCTCCTCTTTTTGATGCGGAATATGAATAAACGGATCATACCCCTTTGCCACTTCATCTTTTAGATGACCTTTATTTTCATGATGAAAATGGTCCTTGTGATCTTTATGTTCCTTATTTTCATGATGGACATGACCCTTGTTATCTTTGTGGTCTTTATTTTCATGATGAAAATGATCCTTGTGATCCTTTTTGTCATGAACATGATCTTTCTTCTCATGAACGTGATCTTTTTTTTCATGATGATCTTTTTTGGGAGGAGGTGTGAATGGCTGGTAGAGATTGGTCTGATAATAGTTCACATCCACTTGCGGAAAAACTGGCTGCTCGATTTTTGGCACTGGCGGTACATATGGCACCGGTTCATTTGGCTTTTCCTTCGGTTTCGTATCTTGCACTTGCACGACATCTTTTGGCTTTTCTTTCACATACGGATGTTCTTTCGTTTTTGGCATTTCTTTTGCTTTGTGATGATCTGTTTTTACAGGAACACCACTAGATGGAATTTTAATCTTCATACCCGGCATGATTAAATCAGGATTACTGAGCTGTGAATTTAGTTTTTTCAATTCTTGAAAGTCGACTCCGTATTTCTTTGAAATTTTCCAAAGGGAGTCTCCTTTTTGCACAATATGAATTTTCAACGTTTTCCCCTCCTATGCAAAACGTGAACGTAACGGTTATGTCAGAAGTACAATATGTTTCAACATAAATTTATGCCTATTTACAAGCCGATATGATAAAAACTTGTTTTCTGATAGGAGGGGCTGATTCATTATTTAATGGCGATCATTTTCTCGAGTGCAAGCAAAGCGTCTTTCGTGATGTCTTCATTGACCTGTATCAACCCGGCCGGCTGACCCTTCTCAATGCTTTCCAGTGACCATAACAAATGAGGCAAATCAATCCGGTTCATAGTCAAACATGGACACATATCTGGGTTAAGAGATTCAATTTGTTTATCTGGGTGCTGCGCTATGATCCGTTTGACTAAATTCATCTCTGTTCCAATCGCCCATTTGCTTCCTGCTGGCGCCTGTTTGATCGTATCAATAATAAATTTCGTTGAACCTGCTAGGTCAGAAGCCCTTACGACCTCATGCGTGCATTCAGGATGGACAAGAATTTGAATGTCACGGTCTTTTTTTCTCATGTCTTCTATATTCCGAACGGTAAACTTCTCATGTACGGAGCAATGGCCTTTCCATAAAATCATCTTGATCCGGGAAAGCGGCTGATCGGTGATGAGCTTTTCTTCTATCTGATCCCAGACAGCCATTTCTTCTAGCGGAATACCTAAATCAAAAGCCGTATTACGTCCTAGGTGCTGATCAGGGAGAAACAGAATCCGCTCTTTTTGTGTCAGCGCCCACTCGAGTACTTTTTTAGCATTTGATGAAGTCACTGTTGCCCCGCCATGTTTGCCGACAAATGCTTTAATGTCTGCTGTTGAATTGACATACGTAAGCGGAAGTATTGTCTCCCCAAACAAATCAGTGAGCTGCTCCCATGCTCTGTCTGTTTGTTTCATATTTGCCATATCTGCCATGGAACAGCCTGCCCTCATATCTGGCAATACGACGCTCTGATTCTTGTTTGACAGCATATCTGCCGTTTCTGCCATAAAATGAACACCGCAGAATACAATGTATTCAGCCTCATGATTGTCAGCCGCTATTTGTGCCAGCTGCAATGAATCTCCTGTTGCATCTGCAAATTCAATGACCTCATCCTTTTGATAATGGTGGCCTGGTATAAAAAGCTTTGAGCCAAAAGCCCGCTTAATGTCTAACACTCGCTGCTTCATCTCATCATCAGAGCGGTGTTTATATTCATCTGGCATCATGACTGCATGTTGATTGGCTAATACATTAAGCATGGACATGAGTTGTTCCCCCTTTATGACTGAATTCCATATTCATACTAAAATCAAATGCTGGAGCAGAATGTGTCAGAAAGCCAAGTGAAATAAGGTCGACTCCTGTGCCCCTGTAGCTTGGCAATGTCTCTAGCGTGATGCCTCCTGAAGCCTCTGTCAGAATGGACTCTGGTGTCATTTGTTTAAAACGTTTTACTTCGTCTGGAGAGCAGTTATCAAACATAATGACATCCGCTTTTGCATCAATGGCTTCTATAAGCTGCGTTTCTGATTCAATTTCCACTTCAATTTTCACCATATGACCGGCATATGCTCTTGCTTTCTCTACAGCTTCACGGATAGAACCGCATGCCGCAATATGATTATCTTTAATCATCACCCCATCCGATAAGCCAAAGCGATGATTCTTTCCACCGCCTGTCTTCACTGCGTATTTCTCTAACATACGCAGGCCGGGTGTCGTTTTTCTCGTATCACAAATCGTAATAGACGGGTCAGCTAATCTGCGGACCGCCTCATGTGTTAAGGTGGCGATACCTGTCATTCGCTGCAAAAGATTTAAAATGACTCTCTCTCCCTTTAATAAGTCGTTGACTGGGCCCTTTATTTTCGCCAGTACAGCGCCTGAATGAATCCAATCACCTTCTTGAAAATACAGCTCCGTTTGAATCTGTTCATTCAACAGGCGGTACCCTAGATCAATCACTTGTGATCCTGCCAATACACCAGATTGTTTCGCAATGATAAAAGCTGTTCCCTTCTTGTCCCCAAAGATGGCATCTGCTGATACATCTCCAAAGCCAATATCTTCTGTGAAAAAATGAGTGAGCATTTGTTTTAACTGTAAACGTTCCATTTGGCACCGATCCTTTCATTTTCCATAATATGAATGTGACCTTTTTCATGAACAATCTGCCTGCCCTGCCACAATGCATCGCTCCGCTCTGGATAATCCATTCGATAATGGCCGCCTCTGCTTTCTGTACGGAGTAATGCAGATTTGGCAAGGCAAACCGCTAATGCCCATTGATTGCTTAATTCGATCTGTTCATTTGTGATATCCTTCACATTAATTTGCTGAAAAGTGACATGCTGCAACGAATGAAGCAAAGTCTGCAAGCCTTTTTCATCTCTCACAATGGCCGCAAATGTAGTCATCCATTGTCTCAGCTGAGTTGTTGAAATCATTGGAACCATCCATATTTCTTGAATGGAAAAAGGTGGACTTGTTTCTTTCTGTTTAGGCAGTTGTTCAATTCTCTGTGCCGCTTTGCTGCCTAACACGAGACCTTCCAGAAGAGAATTACTCGCCAATCGATTCGCACCGTGTAAGCCAGTACAGGCCGCTTCTCCAATGGCAAATAGCGCTGGAACAGTCGTTTCTCCATATTCATTGACGCTGATGCCGCCCATTAAAAAGTGCATACCGGGGGAAATTGGCAGCCTGCCGCTTTCCATATCGACGCCTGCACGCTGGCACATCTGAGCTATGGCTGGAAAACGAGCTGAAAAATGCGGGATATCATGGATGTTAAGATACAATTGATGACCTAATTGCTGCTCATGAAAAATAGCTCTAGCGACCACATCTCTAGGTGCTAAATCAGCTTGTGGGTGAATACCTTTCATGATCCGCCTGCCTGTTTCATCTTCTAAATAAGCTCCCTCTCCCCGTACTGCCTCTGAAATGAGGCCAACTGCTTTTCCAGCGATTGTTAAAAGAGTTGGATGGAATTGAACAAATTCGAGATCCACTAATTGTGCCCCGGCTCGATAGGCCATCATCAGTCCGTCTCCTGTGATAGAAGGATCATTTGTGTTTGTCTCATATAGGGAGCCGCAGCCGCCAGTTGATAAAACAACGGCATCTGCGGTCATCGTATGTACGTGTCCTGTCTCGTCTTTCCATACAACACCCGTACATGTCCCTTCATGAATCAATAGATCAATGACATGATGATATTCGTATAAGTGAATATGTGAGCCGAGCTGACTTTTCAGAAACTGTACAAGGGTTTTACCTGATTGATCTCCTCCTGCATGCAAGATGCGATGTGTGGTATGTGCTCCCTCTTTGCCTAATTGCGGCTCTCCTGCCTCATCTTGATCAAATGGACAGCCTTCTGCTACGAGCTGCTCCACAAGGTGTTTTCCAAGTCTCACGATTTCTTGTACCGTTCTTTCATCATTGTGATCACAGCCGGCAGCTAGTGTATCTTGCACATGCTGCTCAGCTGAATCATGTGCTGAAAAGGCAGCAGCGATTCCTCCTTGAGCCAGCATGGAATTACTAGATGAACATTGTTTTTTTGTCATCATGATGACCTGGCAGCTTTTCGAAATGGTTTTTGCAAAGGAAAGCGCTGCAATACCTGATCCCACCACAATGACTTTTTTGATTGATGACACCATCGCCCCTCCTGTCATTTACACCTGTCTTGACACATATCATTACACAACACTAAAATAAATACAAGAAAAAATTTTCACACGGGAGATGGATGGGTTGGTTTATTTAGATTACGCAGCTTCTACACCTGTTTCAGAGGAAGCGCTGCATGTTTTTGAACAGCTAAGCAAAAATTTTTACGGAAACGCAAGCAGCCTTCATGATGCTGGGGGAAAAGCAAATGACATATTGACTTACAGCAGACAATCACTCGCTGCCATGATCGAGGGTGAACCGGATGGGATCTATTTTACAAGTGGTGGAACTGAATCCAATCTCCTTGCGATTCAATCGATCATCAATGGACTGCCAGCACATCAACAGCATGTCATCACAACTTCAGTTGAGCATCCTTCTGTTCATTATGCAGTTAGCAGCTTAGAGCGTTTTGGCGTAAAAGTCACGATCATTGAACCAAATCAGGATGGAATCATAACACAGGACATTCTCAAAAAAGCATTATTGCCTGAAACAGGACTAGTATCTATTCAGCATGCTAATTCAGAAACAGGAATTATCCAGCCGCTTGCTGAATTAGCGCCTCTTTTAAAAGAAAGGAACATTCTTTTTCATACAGATGCTGTGCAAACATTTGGAAAGATTCGTGTGTCCATCAAAGAACTTGGAGTCGATGCTGTGTCCATCTCAAGTCATAAAGTGTATGCTCCTAAAGGCGCTGGTGCCGTTTATATGGGCGCTCATGTTCCTTGGAAACCTTTATATACAGGAGCAGTTCAGGAAAATGGCTTACGTCCAGGGACAGTAAACGTTCCATGTATCGGTGCTTTTGCTGCCGCAAGTGAACAAGCGATGCTTAGGCTGGATGAACAGCAAAAATTAGATAAGCAGCTGCGTGATTATTTTCTTCAGCAGTTAAAAATAAGACAGCTGCCAGTTCGTACACTTCAGGACATTGACAATCGCCGCACGCTTCCTCATATTATTGGTTGTTTTTTTGAAGGGTTTGAAGGACAATATGTAATGTTAGCATGTAACCGGCATGGGATTTGTCTATCTACTGGAAGCGCATGTGCTTCCGGTTATCACCATCCTTCCCCTGCTGTGAAGGCATTGCGTGTATCAGATCGTGATGCCCTACAATTTATTCGACTATCATTTGGATATCAGTCATCAAAAGATGACATCGATCAGCTTTTGCATACATTTGAGCATTTGCAAAAGGAGAAGAAGGGAGCTTAGGACGTGGAGCAAGAGAGGAAACTCATTGGCGAAGAAAGAAGAAACGCCATTTTAGAGTGGCTGAAAGAAACAGACACACCGCTTACTGGAAACTTTTTAGCTAAAAAGGCGGCTGTCTCTCGGCAAGTCATTGTACAAGATATTTCATTATTAAAAGCAAAAAACGAACCCATTATTGCCACAAGCCAAGGCTATGTGTATATGGCAGCGCAGCATGCGCCAGAAAGAGAAATTGAACAAATCATCGCCTGCAAACATGATCCTGCCCGTACAGAAGAGGAACTGACCTTGATTGTAGACTTTGGAGTGACGGTGAAAGATGTGATCATTGAGCACCCTGTTTATGGTGAACTAACGGCCTCTATTCGCGTCAGCACACGGAAACAAGTCGCTGATTTTGTCCATCATATTTCTAACACCGGCGCGTCCTACTTGTCAGAACTAACAGACGGCGTGCACCTGCATACTCTCACTGCTTACAGCCAAAAACAGCTTGACCAAGCCATTCAAGCGCTGGATGATGCTGGGTTTTTAATAAAAGACTAAAAAAATAGTGTCCTGCACGGGACACTATTTTTCATTCGTTAATTCATATGTTTGATAGCTGCCAAGCAGCTTGACCTCACAGCCAATCGCTTCTAATTCTTGAATCGCACCAGGGACGAGGACATCATCCATCTCTTTTTCAATGTCAATAATAAATAAATAATGTCCAAGACCTGTTTTTGTCGGACGAGATTCAATTTTTGACAAGTTAAGATTCCGCCAAGAAAAAGCAGACAGCACGCGGTGCAATGCGCCTGATTGGTCATCCTTAGGCAGACTGACCACAATGGTCGTTTTTGGCTTTGATGAGAAACCAGAATTCATTGGGAACGATGCGTTAGGATCTTTATGTAAAATCACAAAGCGTGTATGGTTGTGCGGATAATCATGAATGTCTTTTTTTGCAATCGTCAAACCATACGTTTTTGCGGCAATTTCATTGGCAATAGCCCCGACAGCTTCATCTGGATGCTCACTGATGTATTTTGCTGCATAGCCTGTTGATTCCACTGGCCGATGAGGAATATGAGGGTACTGCTTTTTCAGAAATTGATGACACTGGGCAATCGCGTGAGGATGCGATTGAATGACATCTAACGTCTCCCAGCTCTCCGCTCTTGATGGGTGGACAAGCAAATGCTGCCGAATTGGTGCTGTCATCTCCCCCACAATGGACAGCGCTTCTTCATGAATTAAATAATCAATCGTTAAGTTCACAGAGCCTTCGAGTGCATTTTCAAGTGGAACGACCGCCAAATCGACTTCGCCTTTTGACACAGCATCCATACATTGCGGAATCGTTGCATAGGCACGCTGCACCGCATCTTTTGGAAAACAAGAGCATACGGCCAAATGAGTAAATGTTGCCTCTGGTCCAAAATAACCTACAGTTAATTGCTTCATCTGCTATGATCTCTCCTTTTACGCCCCAGAACCTAGAATTTCGACTTTTTCGACAAATTCAAGCTTTCTTAATTGATTCATGACAGTGTTGATATCATCTGCCATACCAGCTGTACTAATTGATAAGGTGACATTCGCTCTTCCTTGCAGCGGAATCGTTTGGTGAATGGATAACACATTACAGCCAGAGTCAGCCACAATTTGAAGCAGTCTTGATAAAGCCCCAGACCGGTCCTCAAGGTGGAAAAACAATGTGATGATCTGCTCTTTCACCATTGTATAAAATGGAAAAACAGCATCTCGGTATTTATAAAAAGCACTGCGGCTTAAATCCGCTTTTTGAACAGCATCGGCAACTGAATCCGCTTTTTTGCGATCGAGAAGCTTTTTGACTTCAAGCGTTTTTCGCATCGCATCTGGAAGTACATCCTCTCTTACTAAATAGAACGTTTCTTCTTTCACCTGTTTTCTCCCCTTTTAAAAACGGGAGAGCCCATGGTCTGGACCCTCCTGTTGATCAATCAATAAATTCGAATTCAAATTCAAGCAGACGAATGATGTCGCCATCTTTTGCTCCGCGCTCACGCAAGGCATCATCGACACCCATTCCGCGCAGCTGTCTAGAGAATCGTTTAACAGATTCATCTCTTGAGAAGTCTGTCATCTTAAACAGACGCTCAAGTGCTTTACCCGTTAAGACAAATGTGCCATCAGGATCTCTAGATATCTCAAATGGTGCATCGCCTTCATCAAACCTGTACATCACGCGGTTATCCGACAGCTCCTCTTCATTATAAAGCGGGAATTCCGGTGTTGTTTCAAGCTGATTGGCGATTTCAAATAAGAGCTCACGAAGCCCTTCTCTTGTGATCGCACTAATCGGGAACACTTTATAGTCATCCGTTAATTTTTCTTTAAATGCCTCTAGATTGTCAGCTGCATCTGGCATGTCCATTTTGTTCGCAACAATGATTTGCGGACGCTCTGTCAATCTCATATTGTACTGCTCAAGCTCTTCATTAATCGTCACGTAGTCTTCGTATGGGTCACGTCCTTCAAGTCCAGACATATCAATGACATGGACAATGACACGTGTACGCTCAATATGACGTAAAAATTGATGACCTAAGCCAACGCCTTCGTGCGCTCCTTCGATCAGTCCTGGCAGATCCGCCATAACAAAGCTTCGGTTATCGTCTGTTTCAACAACCCCGAGGTTCGGTACAAGCGTTGTAAAATGATAATCCGCAATTTTTGGTTTCGCAGAAGAGACAATCGAGAGCAGCGTTGACTTCCCGACACTTGGGAAACCAACAAGTCCAACATCTGCAAGTACTTTTAATTCTAAGATGACGTCACGTTCTTTACCTGGCTCACCGTTTTCAGACAGCTGTGGTGCAGGGTTTGCTGGTGTTGCGAAGCGTGAATTTCCACGTCCGCCACGTCCGCCTTTGGCAATGACAGCCCGCTGCCCATGCTCTGTCAAGTCAGCTAGTACTTGTTCCGTCTCTGCATCTGTCACAACCGTACCCGGCGGAACTTTGACAATCATTTCTTCCGCATTTCGGCCATGCTGGTTTTTACTCATTCCGTGCTCGCCGCGGTCAGCCTTGAAATGGCGCTTATAACGAAAGTCCATTAACGTTCTAAGTCCTTCGTCTACTTCAAATACAACATCTGCACCATTTCCGCCATCGCCGCCTGCTGGGCCGCCCTTTGGTACATATTTTTCACGACGGAACGCCACCATACCGTTTCCGCCGTCACCGCCTTTAACATACACTTTAACCTGATCTACAAACATAACTTCCTCCGTTTCTCTGCATCACATATCTCGTTCTTGCCTCAAACAAAGCTCAATCATGGACTCATGAGGCGTCACATGAAATTGCGTTATACTCATACATGGATAGTTTGCGTCATGAAACGCATTTAACGCATCCAAACTTGTTAATTTTCCTTTGAAATCAAAATATAAGATCACATCATTTTCTTCATGATCTGTTTGGAAAGTGACCGTTAAATGATTTTCAGTTTTTTGGCAAACTGATTGATCGAATATCGAAAACAACTCCTGTGATACCGTTAGCAGCTGCGATTCATATGCTGATAAGTCTCGGGTTTCACCAAGCACTTCATATTCTAAGGTGATAAAATGCGACTCCCAATTAAATGTTAGAAAGTAATAGGCCAATTGGGGAATTTTTAAATTTGAGAGTTTGGATTCATGCTGTGCTTCAATGACCATTTCTTCTATAATTTCAAACACGCGGTCATATTTTTCTAATGTCAAGTTGCCTTTGATCAGCTGTAATTTATTCATCCAGTCGTGTCTTGAACGACTGAGCAGATAGATCAATTCATTTGTTAATGCAACGTGAGTTAATTTTTCATTTTCTTTACTTGGTATCTCTTCCATTATCGCACTCCCAATCGTTTGGTCTCTCTTTTAGGAGTCTTATCATCAATATGTCTCCCTGAATTATAACAGAGAAGACAGCATAGAAAAACACTAGTTATGTGAGGAAAGGTTGTTTTTTCTGATCGTATAGGAGAAAATGAGGCAAAGTCAGCAAACGTTCTTTGATATTTATGGAGTGCATCTTCTTTTATCATCTTCGGTACTGCTTGTAAAAAGTGAAAAAACTCCAGTCAATGACCGGAGTTTTTAGCAATTATTGTGCCGCAGGATATACGCTCACTTTTTTACGGTCACGACCGAAACGTTCGAATTTAACCGTTCCGTCGATTTTAGCGAAAAGAGTGTCGTCGCCTCCGCGTCCAACGTTTTCACCTGGATAGATTTTCGTTCCACGTTGACGATAAAGGATAGAACCACCAGTTACGAATTGACCATCAGCACGTTTAGCGCCTAAACGTTTAGACTCAGAGTCACGTCCGTTCTTTGTAGAACCTACCCCTTTTTTAGATGCGAAAAATTGAAGATCTAATCTAAGCATGAAGTTCACCTCCTATTTTTTTGTTGATATTCTCACATAATCGTGATAATCTCGTTCAATTGTCTCTAAGGAAACGACCATGCCTTCTAAAAGCAGCTGGGCTTTTTCAAAGGATACTGGATCTGTATCAGCCGGCAGTTCAAAAGAGAAGTAGCCGCCATCTTCACCAATATCAAGCAGTGGGTCCAATCCTGTCAGTGCAATAATTGAATTGACTGAGCCGAAAACAACAGCAGATACACCTGCACAAACGAGATCCTGACCTATTTCAGCAAACTCGGCATGTCCAGTCATCTGAAAAGACGTAATGCTTTCATCTGCTGATGACCGAGTAATGGTTGCTTTGATCATATCACTCACACGCCTTAAGCGTTGATTTTTTCGATAACAACTTTAGTGTAAGGTTGACGATGACCTTGTTTCTTGTGGTTGTTTTTCTTCGGTTTGTACTTGAACACAGTAATTTTCTTACCGCGACCTTGTTTTTCAACTTTGGCCGTTACTGTTGCTCCAGCAACTGAAGGGTTACCCACTTTGACAGTGTCTCCGCCGACAAACAATACGTTTTCGAAAGTTACTGTTTCACCTGCTTCAGCAGCTAGTTTTTCAACATAAACAGTTTGACCTTCTTCAACTTTTACTTGTTTACCACCAGTTTCGATAATTGCGTACATCTCTGCACCTCCTAATAAACTCAGACTCGCCGAATACAGGGGGCCATAGGCACTTTACACCTGCTCCGCGCGGTTGTAGCACGGGTGCTACATATCCATAACATTAAAAAATATATCAAACTAGACGCAGAATGTCAATGTATTTTCACCATTAGTATGGTAAAAGAAGCTCTTCCATTGAGGAGGTGGTTCTGCGATCTGAAAAATACGCATGGAGCAGTTCATTTTCATCAAGCTGGCTCATCTTCACGCCATCTCTTTCAATAATAATCGGATGCTTGCAGCCCCTTTGAAATCGTGCCATCACTTCGTATACTTTTTCCTCTGCACTTGCTCTCAGCGGAATCAGTTTTTCTACCTTTTGCTCTTTTTTACCGTAATACCGTTCTAGTAAAAAGCGAACCCTGACGTAATGCCGCTGCCTGTGCTCCATCACGAGTGAATAAGCTAAAAAAGTAAGCAGCACCCAGCCATTGAATTGCAGCGGTGCAAACAAAAGTAACCCTCCTGTCAATAGACCGAAAAAGACAAGTGAGCCTTTTATTGCTAGGGCATGTGCACGTTGGAAAGGGTAAAAAACAGATAAGAGCAAAAAGAATAATTTTCCGCCATCAAGCGGCCAAACGGGCAAAAGATTCACAAGGAAAATCGCCATATTATAAAAGGTAAACATCGTAAAGACATCGTGCGAGATAAGAGAAGCCTCCATGAAAAGCCATGCGATGAGCTGGAGCGGTACATGCTGAAGCGGCCCGCACAAAATGACCGCCAGCTCTTCTTTTAACGGACGGTTCCCATGTTCCTCTACTTCCACCGTTCCGCCAAATGGCAGTAAAAAAATCCGCCGAATGCGCCAATGATAATAGCAGGCAGCCGCTGCATGTCCAAGTTCATGGACACAAACAATCACGAGCAGACAAAGCAGCGGCTTGATTTGACCTGACAGAATCGCAAACGCCATCACAATCCACAGCAGCGGATGGATGTGAATTTTCGTCAGCATGAGCAGCCATCTATTCAAAGGTCATCACCTGAATAGGATCGATAAATTGTTCATTTTGCTTAATAGCAAAGTAATACGTGCCCTTCCCTTGATCATCAAGCGAAATCTGGCCAATTTTTTCACCCTTATCGACAAAATCGTATAAGGCCACATCGGCTTTCTTTAATTGACCGTACCAGCTATAGCTGTTATCTGCATGCTGCACTACAACGGTAAGCCCTGTATCGCTTTGTTTTTTCACCTCGACCACATAGCCTTCCTTCATACTATCAATGGCTTCAGCGGATGTCTCCACTTTGACACCTGCTCCATTTTGCGTAAAGGATTCCTGCACTTTACCAGAGGCAGGAACAGCTAGTTCTTGATTCGCTTGTACGTCCTTTTGGCCATCTTTTTTCTCTGTTAAAAAGGCCAGCGGATGTCCAACTGTTTTTTCAAACCAGCGGTTAGCAGCAGCAAATTGAAAATCTTGCTCAAAAGTCTGAGTAATCATTGGCTTCAGCTGCTGAAACGGACCTGTCTGACCTTTAAATGAAATGGCTGCAATCAAGACAAGGGACGCTGATAATAAGCATTTAAGCACAAAGGTATTCGGGTTAAATAAGGGATGACGGTATTTCTTTGTCTGATGAGTCGCCGGTTCATAGGAGGTCGAGCCAGAATGCTTTTCTTCCTCTGTCAGCATAACCCATGGCGGGATATCTTCTTTTTTCTTGAAAGCCGTCTTCTTAGGAGGAGCGGCTGGCTGCATCATTTTGCGGCGCTGCGCGATTTTCTTTCGGTACTCGTCCACTCTTTTCATGAGATCACCCTTTACATACAAACAGTTTGTACATTTTATGTGACAACCCCATCTGATATGCAACAAAAAGACCGATTCTAAATCGAATCGGTCTCAGCATGCAGACAAACCCTTGCATACAGTGTCAGGTCTGCGCTCCGGTACTCACGAATGTCAAATTCGCTTCGCAAAGGCAGCCGTCTTTCCTAGACTGCAAAGGTTTTCTATCACGCTTAAGTGATTATGCTCTTACACCAAAAAATGCTTTGAGCTTTGCAAACATTCCCTTGTTTTCTTCTTCAAAAGATTGAAGCGGAACAGATTCGCCTAGTACGCGGCGGGCAATATTGCGATAGGCAATCGATACTTTGTTTTTAGCATCCATAACAATCGGTTCACCATTGTTTGAAGCCTTAATCACATCATCATCATCTGCTACGATGCCAAGTAGATCAATTGATAAATGATGTACCACTTCATCTACATCCATTGAATCGCCATTTTTCGCCATGTGTGTACGAATACGGTTGACAATCAAACGAGGCGGTTCGATATCTTCTTGTTCTAACAAACCGATGATTCGGTCCGCATCTCTTACAGCTGAGATTTCAGGCGTCGTCACGACAATGGCCTTGTCTGCACCGGATACAGCATTTTTAAAGCCTTGCTCAATTCCAGCAGGGCAGTCAATGACAACATAATCAAAGTCTTGTTTTAATGATTGAATTAATTCTTTGATCTGTTCCGGCTCTACAGCCGTTTTATCACTTGTTTGAGCAGCAGGTAAAAGATACAAAAGATCCTCGAAACGCTTATCTTTTACAAGCGCTTGATGAATTTTGCATCTTCCTTCTACTACATCGACTAGATCATAAATAATGCGGTTTTCTAGCCCCATCACGACATCCAGATTCCGAAGGCCGATATCGGTATCAACTAGACACACTTTTTTTCCTTGAATTGCTAGTGCTGTGCCTAAGTTTGCAGATGTTGTTGTTTTGCCAACGCCGCCTTTTCCTGAGGTAATCACAATAGCCTCGCCCAATTTCACATTCCTCCCTCAAGCCTTGTCAGATTAGGTCTTATATGAGCCAATTGCTGCAGGCGTTCAATGATCATATTGCCATCTATATCTAAATAAGCACATTCCATTTCATTTCCATCTTCTTTTTGGTCTGGCGCGCGGTTAAAAACTTGTGCGATGCGAAGCTGTGTTGGAATCATATGAGATGCCGCAATAACAGCCTGTTTGTTGCCATTACATCCAGCATGCGCCACACCTTTTAATGCGCCAAGCACAAAAATATTTCCTCCTGCGCGAATCGTTCCGCCAGGATTGACATCTCCTATTAATAAAAGATCTCCTTCGACATGCAGCACCTGTCCAGAGCGTACAATTTTTGCTACAGAAGTAATTTCAGCCTCTGCTTTTAATCGTCTCGCCTCTTCAGTTGACATGACTTCACTTTCAATGGAGTGGATGACGAGATGTTCATTTTCAGACACCGCTTCAGTCAAACGTGTCTCCTGATCCTCTGTTAAATACCGAAAACCAAGCTTAATATGCACATTGACCTTATGTCCTTCTCTTCCATCTGTATATTGCTCAAGTAATAGAACCTCTCGCAAGCCGGAAAGAAGGTCATCAAACGAACAGTCATCATTTAACTGTAATGTTAATCCGTTTTTTGTACCTTTTATCGTCACATATTGCTGTTTTTGAGTTTTCAAGATGCTCACCTCAACAACATACTCATTTCGCCGTAATTGGACAAACTCCTGCTTTTATTCGTCGATCAGTCCTTGTTTCACGTGGGTGAAAAAGAGCCTAAACGGCACAACAAGTATGAGAGACGCAGCAGTATTTAAAAGAATCGTTGGAATAAAGCGTTCGATGACATACGTATTAAACGGCATAATCCCTGGTTGAATTGTCGCTTGAACGCCGTATACATAAAACTCCATCACGGAAACAGCAATAATCGACAGAAAGACAACGACTAACATATTCGTTTGCAGAACTTTAAAGGCTTTTGCTAACAAATAGCAAAGCGCCCCAAAGCCAAACATATGAACACCAAGTATGCCTGTATATGAAATATCATATAAAAGTCCAAAGATAAATCCGTAAATCACACCATATTTTTGATTCACAAAAGCAGTCATAAATACAAGTGCGAGTAAAATGAAATGAGGAGCTAAAATTTGATTCTCTGAAACAAATGGGAGCTTCACTAAATCAACAAAAATGCTGTCAAATACGAAGATAAACAACATGACGAAAGCAAGAAGGACACGTTTCACGAGCCTTCCTCCTTCGTCAATTCAGATGCATCTGCTGTACTTGTGCTGCGATTCACCACAATCACGCGGTCTAAATTGTTAAGTTCAGCCGCTGGTTCTACGTAAATGATCTTTGTCAGGCCGTAATGGTCTGGCTCGATTTCACTTACCTTACCAATCGTTAAGCCTTGCGGGAATACGCCCCCTGCTCCAGATGTTTCAACAAGATCTCCTTTTTTGACATCCCCATCTGCATCAGATTTCAGAATATTCATAGTCAGCATTTTTTTCTTGCTGTCATAACCGTTAATGATTCCATTGAGTTCTTCTTTGCCCTTTTTCGCAAAAATTTTCGTTGAAATTCTATTATTTTGGTCAGTAGAGCTTAGCAATCTTACAGTCGAAGTAAAATTGTTGAGCTTATCACTTTCAATCTTCCCAATTAATGCGCCACTCTCATTAGTGACTGCCATATCTTTTTCCACGCCTTGTTTTTTCCCTTTATCAATCATCACAAAGCTATCCCAAAGAGAAGGGTTTCTTGCGATAACAGTTGATAGAATTGGCGTGTAGTCACGAATAGAGTTCACATAGCCAAGCTGTTTGCGAAGTTTTTTGTTCTCATCTTCTAGTTCTTGAAGTTTCGCCTCATATTGAGTTTGTCCATCAAGTTTTTTTCGAAGACGCTCGTTTTCATCATATGTGTTCTTTAAATCTTGTACGTTCCCATAAATACCGGCAATAAATTGTGATGGTTTATGAAAGACACCTTGAAAAAAGCCTGTCGTATCCCCCACTAATTTTTCCGGCCATGAAGCACCTCTGCCGCTTTTCACTGAAAAACCAATCATGGCCACCAGTACGATGACACAGACAAGGAGCAACATTAATCTTTTATTCATAAAAAACTGCGGCATGTCTTACACCTCTTTAATTACGCCCGATTATCGATTATCTTTTGATTTTCCTTTGAACAAATGAATATGTTCTAGTGCTTTCCCTGTCCCGATTGCCACACAGTCAAGCGGGTCTTCTGCAATAATGACTGGCATTTTCGTTTCATCGCTAATGACTTTGTCAAGATTACGCAGCAGTGCACCGCCTCCTGTTAAAACAATTCCGCGGTCCATAATATCTGCTGCGAGCTCAGGCGGGGTTTTTTCAAGAGTCATTTTCACTGCATCGACAATTGTTTCCACCGTATCGCGAAGCGCTTTTGCAATCTCTTCTGCCGTAATAGAGATTGTTTTTGGCAGACCTGTTAAAAGGTCACGTCCGCGAATGTCCATCTCATCATGTACGTCAGGCTGCGCAGAACCGATTTCCATTTTAATCGCTTCTGATGTACGATCACCGATCATTAGATTATACGTTTTACGGATGTAGCTGCTGATCGCATCATCCATCTCATCTCCTGCCACACGGATTGATTGTGATGTCACAATGCCGCCAAGAGAAATAATCGCTACTTCTGTTGTACCGCCGCCAATATCCACAACCATACTTCCTGTTGGTTCCCATACAGGAAGGTTAGCACCGATTGCCGCAGCAAATGGTTCTTCAATAGGGTATGCGTCACGTGCACCAGCTTGTCTTGTTGCATCAATGACTGCACGCTCTTCTACAGCTGTAATACCAGATGGTACACATACCATGACGTAAGGTTTACGAGCAAAAAGCCCTTTGCCTTTTAATGCTTGATTAATGTAATATTTCATCATTGTTGCTGTCGTCTCGTAATCTGCAATGACACCGTCTTTCATTGGGCGTAGTGCCACAACATTACCAGGTGTACGGCCAATCATGTTTCTAGCATCATTTCCGACTGCCACTATAGACTTCGTATCAGTTTCCAAGGCTACGACCGAAGGTTCTCTTACAACAATGCCTTTTCCTTTAATAAAAACAAGCGTATTCGCTGTGCCAAGATCTATTCCAAGGTCTTTTGTACCAATTCCAAACATATGTATGTATCTTCCTTTCTTAAACCAAAATTCCCTTAGGGAAAAACTCATAAACTCTATTATATCGTAAAACATTGAAAAAAAAAGTGTTACAAATACCCTTTTTCCTTCAAACTCACAAATTTTTGATCACCTATGACAAGATGATCAAGCAGCTGTATTCCAATCAGCTTTCCACATTCAAAAAGTCGCTGTGTGACTTCAATATCTTCCCTGCTCGGCGTCGGATCTCCAGATGGATGGTTGTGCACACATATAAATGAAGCAGCGGACCGTTTAAAGGCCTCTTTGAAAATTTCACGCGGGTGAACGATGGATGAGTTCAAACTTCCAATAAACACGGTATGTTTATGAAGGACTTGATTTTTAGTATTGAGATAAAGACAAACGAAATTTTCCTGTTGTAAAAACCTCATATCTTCCATCACAAAGTTTGCCCCATCCTCTGGTGTGCGGATCACATAGCGGTTGTCCGTCGTTTGATGGTGTAATCTAGTGCCGAGTTCTAAAGCAGCTAAAAGAGAGACCGCCTTCGCCTTTCCAACTCCTCGAATCTTCGACATTTCTTCAATTGAGGCTTCTCTTATCGTGCGAAGACCGCCAAATGTTTGCAGAAGTCTTGCGGAAATTTGAAGAACTGATTCCTTTTTTGTGCCTGTCCTTAAAAGAATCGCAACAAGTTCATGGTTTGACAGACTGCCGGGACCATATTTGATCAATCGTTCTCTCGGCTTTTCATCTTGAGGAAAATGCTTTAGCAACATAGGGAAATCGTTCATGATGCCCACTCCTTTTAGATTCCTTCCTGTCATCAAAAAGGGGTGATTCCAAATGTTTCGAGCACTCTAACTGTTTTGGCAATAGGGAGACCTACAACGGAAAAATAATCACCATCTATTTTTTGAACAAACAGTGCGCCTTTTCCTTGAATGCCATAGCTTCCCGCTTTATCAAGCGGTTCTCCCGTTTCGATATAGCGGTCTATTTCATTTTGCGTAAGTGTCCAAAACGTCACTTCTGTCTGTTCATAAAATGTTTCTTTTCTATTCTCTGACTGAATCGTGACACCCGTCAAGACTTGATGTGTCTTTCCTGACAATAATTGAAGCATTGAGGCCGCTTCTTCCTTGTCTTTTGGTTTCCCAAGACATTTGCCGTCAATTGCAACAATCGTATCTGCACCAATAATCACAGCTTCGGGATATAATCTTTGAATATCACTTGCTTTTTGTTCTGCCAACCATTGGACGTTCTCTGCAGGAGAAAAGTTTCGATTTATTTCTTCTTTTAATTGACTTGCTTGAATGTCATAAGAAAACCCTGCTAGATCAAGCAATTCTTTTCTTCTAGGGGATTGAGATGCGAGAATCAATTGGTTCATGTTTGTTCATCCTTTCAGGGTTTAGCCTAAGAAGTAAGATACCCATTCATCCTATCAAATGTACATCTTACCGACAATTTACGAAAATTCATTTTTCATGTTCCTTCATCATTATGTTGGATGCAAAAGAAAAAAACTAGTCATTTTTTGACTAGTTTGGTTTCTTAAAATATGATTTTACGTATTTAATTGATCAAGCAGTGCCTGCTGAGATTTCCACCCGTTTTCAGAAGTAGGTTCATTTAACAGCTGCACCGCTTTCAGCAAACTGCTTTTAGCTGGTGCGTCCGTTGTTTTGGCACTTTCAAGCTCAGAGATTAGCTGCGCAACGTCCTTTTGATCTACATCATCCCCTGCAATGACCTTAGAGGATAAAACAGATGCCTTTTCTATTAAACTAGTCAGCTCCTCCGGTACTTGAAATGAGAGCTCCTTGCCTCCCCACGCCTCAAAGTGCTGATCAATCAGCTTCTTCCCAACAGCACTTGTCATGCCCTGTTCTGTCGCAAGCCCGGCAATGACATAATAGCCATCATCCATCGAGACCTTTTTCCCCGCATATCCTGCTTCTTTTAAACTGCCAACTAATTCATCTGCTCCTTTTTCAGAGGAAAACTTTCCAGCCTGTACGACATAGGTTGAAAAACTGCCAGAGGCGCTTTTTTCATCCTTATTCTCTTTTGATTCATCAGCAGTATCTGCTGGCGGCGCATCCCCGCCCGCTTTCATTGATGATTGATTTCCGGACGCTGAAACGCTGATATCTCCCCCTGATGGATTCTGAGAACCATCTTGACTTAAGCTAAGTGCAAACACACCAAGGCCTGTCCCAAGAACCACTGCAAACACAATCGTTGTCATCACTCTCTTAAACGGGCCGCGGTTTTTACCGAACTTCTGGTCAAAGGAGCCTTTTTTCTTTTGATAAGGTGTAACGACCTTTGGGTCTGAATGATAAATATGATCAGCTGCGTCATCCCACTGGAAGTCTTCTTCTTTCGGTTTAGCCGGTTCTTCCTCGGAAGCAGCTGTCTCC
This sequence comes from Bacillus sp. PAMC28571, assembly GCF_014250435.1. Classification (NCBI taxonomy): domain Bacteria; kingdom Bacillati; phylum Bacillota; class Bacilli; order Caryophanales; family Bacillaceae; genus Bacillus; species Bacillus sp. PAMC28571. The sequence goes on from NZ_CP060191.1 coordinate 2,237,476, forward strand.
TGTTCTGACTGCCTTTTTTCCTCCCAATTCGAAAACGTCACTTGATCATCCTCTTGCTGTTTTGGCGGCTGGTGGTCATCTTCATGAAGCATTTCTTCTTTGCCATTAATATTGACTTTTAACCCTTGTTTTTTTGCCTGCCTTTTTTTCACTGTCATTCCCCGCTTTCTGACATTGTTTGTAAGAAAGACCTTTTTGTCCAATGAATCAGCGCGAATGTAACCCGTCCTTCTTTCTGTTTCACACTTTAACATAGCAGATAAAAAAAAGAACAAGACTTTTGTCGGCAGGGAAAAAAAGTGTTCGCCAATTTTTTCAACCGATCGACCCGGCGAACGGGAGCATGACATGAACTCCATAGAGATACAGCCAAAAAGAAAAAGAGATCGCAGGAACAAAGGGAAATGGCTCATCTAATCGAAAAGAAAAAACCTTCGCATAGACGATTCCAGTGATACACGAGAGGAAAAGAATGAGAAGGAATGGCTTGAATCCAAAGCAAAATGCAAGCACACCGAACAGCTTCATATCAGCTCCGCCCATGCTATTTGGCTTGAAACGATCTAAACTATAAAACAAGAGAAAGCAAAAAAGAAGCGAAGCCGCTCCTTCCCACCAAATAAGAAGAGGTTCAAGCGTGCGGTATATGACGAAAAGAGGGAAAAAGAAGAGAAGCAGCTCGTTTGGCACCCTCATATAAAGGAGATCGCTCACGACAGCAATCACAAATAAACTACAAAGAATCACAAGAAAAAGACCTTCAAACGAAATACCAGCGATTCTATACATGAGCAAAAAAAGACTGCCTGACAGCAGCTCAATCAGTGGATATAGCATTGGCAGCCGAGTGCCGCAATGTTTACAAGTCCCCCTCAATAATGCATACGAAACTAGCGGAATCATCTCGCGCAAGGAAAGCGGCTGTTTACAGGCTGTGCAGTGAGAACGAGGAAAAAGAATAGACCGCTTCAGTGGCAGCCTTTCACCGACTAGATGAAAGAATGACCCCATGGTGACGCCCGCAAGAAACACAAACATGCCTATCATATATCGTGACCCCTTCCGAGAATAAGATAGACCGGATTTTACCATGACCGTATTCATTGTGCACATAGCAAAAATATGATTTTACTTCTCTTCTGCGTATCAAAAGAAAAAAACGCAAGAGGCATTGAAGCCATTTGCGTTTTTTTCTTATCCGATCATACGATTTCTTATATCTGAAATAAAATAAAGAGAGCCAGTCACAAGAATCACCGCTGAAGGATCATCACTTTTTTTCTGAATGAACTCAAGCACTGTACGAGGGTCATCATCATACGACTTTGCGTCTAACTGACTGCATACATAAAGCTTTTCAGCTGATTCGGCTCTTGGAAAATCAAATGAAACAAAATGGATAGAAGAACTTACAGCTTCAAGCTTTTGAATCATTTTCTTGTACGGCTTATCTTTTAAAGCACTAAAACATATATGCACCTGTTTACTAGAAAAATGAGCTTGTACGGTTTCAATTAAACGGTCGATCCCTTCTTCATTATGTGCGCCGTCTAAATACACTGGAGGATGATCTTTGACCTTTTCAAACCTCCCAGCCCAAACTGCCTGCCGAATGCCTTCATATATTTGCTCTTCTGTCACGCTAATATAGCCTTCTTGCTCCAGCCATTCAATGAGTAAAACAGCAAGGGAAGCATTTTGCCTTTGATGCGTTCCAATTAATCCTGTTTCAAGACGAGGATACTGCCTTTTTGATGTGCGTAATGTGAAACGTTCACCTGTTTCTGTCGGCTGCTGCTCATTAAAGCTGCAAGTATCATGTAAGGAAATACATTCGGCATTCTTTTCTTTTGCTGTGTTTTGAATGACAGCAAGAGCTTCTGGCTGGTGGACTGCCGTAATCATTGGGATACCCGCTTTGATAATACCCGCTTTTTCAGCTGCAATCTGTTCAAGTGTGTCACCTAAAATGGCCATATGATCATGACCAATCGACGTAATCGCTGTTAAGATTGGCACAGCAATATTTGTAGAATCAAGCCTTCCGCCAAGCCCTGTTTCCAAGAGGACAAAGTCTACTTGGTGCACATGAGCAAAATAAGCAAATGCACATGCTGTAATGATTTCAAATTCTGTTGCTGCGCCAAGCTCTGTTTGATCTAATTCATCAACAAAAGGCTTGATTTCATTCACCAAACTCAGCCATTCTTCATCCTCTATAGGCGCTCCGTTCACGCTGATTCTTTCATTGAACGTTAGTATAAACGGAGAGGTGAAGGTTCCGACTGAATAGCCGGCTTCCTGTAAAACAGAACGTGTAAACGCAATGGTTGATCCTTTGCCATTTGTACCTGCAACATGTACTGCTTTTATGCTTTGTTCCGGATTTCCTAGTCTGTTCATCAGCCATTTCATTCGTTCAAGACCCGGTTTTACGCCAAAGGCCAGTCTGCTGTGAATCCACTCAATTGCTTCATGGTAGTTTGTAAACAATGTCATCTCTCATTTCATACGAAATTTTCAAAAAAGACGACTCCATTTCATTAGGAGCCGTCTTTTCACTCTTATGCTTTCAGCTCTTCAATACGCTTTTGAACAGCTTCGCGTTTTGCGACATAATCACGTTCTTTCGCACGCTCTTCTTCTACGACACTTTCAGGCGCTTTTTTCATAAAGCCTTCATTGCCAAGCTTTTTCTGAACTCGTTCCACTTCTTTTGTCAGTTTATCAAGCTCTTTTTGCAGACGAGCAATTTCTTCATCTAAGTTGATTAAGCCTTCAAGCGGCAGAATGAGTTCTGCTCCAGAAATGACAGCCGTCATCGCTTTATCACTAGCTGGGACATCTGTGCCAATTTCAAGAACACTTGGGTTCGTGAAGCGCTCAATATATGAACGATTTTTCTCTAAACGTTCCTGAACATCAGACGTAGATGCTTTAATGTAAAGCTCAACTTGTTTGCTCATTGGCGTGTTCACTTCACTGCGAATGTTACGAACAGAACGAATGAGTTCAACAAGCAGCTTCATATCAGCAGAAGCTTGTTCGTTGGAAAGCTCCGGCTTCACTTCAGGCCATGCCGCTACAGTAATAGACTCACCTTCATGCGGTAGATGCTGCCAGATTTCTTCTGTTAAGAACGGCATAAACGGATGTAAAAGTCTCATTGTTTGATCTAATACATACGCAAGGATCGAACGAGTCGTTTTCTTTGCTGCTTCGTCTTCACCATAAAGCGGAAGCTTCGCCATTTCAATGTACCAATCACAGAAATCATCCCAAATGAAGTTGTATAAATGTCTGCCCACTTCACCGAATTCATATTTGTCAGCAAGCTGTGTGACACTTTCAATTGTTTCATTTAAGCGTGTTAAAATCCATTGATCAGCAACTGATTTTTCTCCTGATAAATCAAGCTCATCATACGTTAAACCATCCATATTCATTAAAGCAAAACGGGATGCGTTCCAAATTTTGTTCGCAAAGTTCCAAGTGGATTCAACCTTTTCAAAGCTAAAACGAAGATCCTGGCCTGGTGAGCTTCCAGTCGCTAAGAAATATCTTAATGAATCCGCACCGTATTTGTCGATGACCTCCATTGGATCAATTCCATTGCCAAGGGACTTACTCATTTTACGTCCTTGTTCGTCGCGGATGAGCCCATGAATGAGGACATCTTTAAACGGTTTTTCTCCTGTGAATTCAAGACCTTGGAAGATCATGCGGGATACCCAGAAGAAAATGATGTCATAGCCTGTTACAAGCAGATTGGTTGGGTAGTAGCGCTTGAAGTCTTCACTGTCTGCATCTGGCCAGCCCATTGTAGAAAACGGCCACAGCGCTGAACTAAACCATGTATCAAGTACATCGTTATCCTGTTCCCAGTTCTCAATATCTTCTGGCGCTTCAAGTCCCACGTATACTTCTTTCGTTTCTTTATGATACCAAGCCGGAATGCGGTGTCCCCACCATAGCTGACGAGAAATACACCAGTCACGGATATTTTCCATCCAATGTAAATATGTCTTTTCAAATCGGTCTGGAACAAATTGAACTTGGTCGTCCCCTTTTTGCAGATGAATAGCTTCGTCTGCCAGCGGCTGCATTTTCACAAACCATTGTGTCGATAAATACGGTTCAACAACAGCTCCACTTCGCTCACTATGACCAACTGAATGCATGTGGTCTTCAATTTTGAACAATATGCCTTCCTCTTGTAAATCCTTCACAAGCTGTTTGCGGCATTCGAAACGGTCCATTCCTTTGTATTTCAAGGCATTCGCATTCATTGTGCCATCTTCATTCATGACAAGAATACGCTCTAGCCCATGGCGATTTCCAAGCTCAAAGTCATTCGGGTCATGAGCAGGTGTAATTTTCACAGCACCTGAGCCAAACTCCATATCGACATAATCATCACCGACGATTGGGATTTCACGGCCTGTGATTGGTAAAACCACTGTTTTTCCAATCAAATGCTGATAGCGTTCGTCATCAGGGTGTACGGCTACAGCTGTATCTCCCAGCATAGTTTCAGGTCTTGTTGTCGCAATTTCAATTGAACCTGTTCCATCTGAAAGCGGATATCTCAAGTGATAAAATGCACCTTGAACATCCTTATAAATCACTTCAATATCAGAAAGTGCCGTTTTCGTTGCTGGATCCCAGTTAATGATGTACTCTCCGCGATAAATAAGCCCTTTTTCATACAATTGAACAAACACTTGGCGAACGGCTTTATTCAGACCTTCATCTAAAGTAAAACGTTCACGGGAGTAATCGAGGCCAAGTCCCATTTTCGCCCACTGGCTGCGAATAAAATCTGCATATTCTTCTTTCCACTTCCACGTTTCTTCCACAAATTTCTCCCGGCCAAGATCATACCGGCTTACGCCTTCTTCGCGAAGCTTTGCCTCGACTTTTGCTTGAGTCGCAATACCGGCATGGTCCATACCTGGAAGCCAAAGAACGTCATAGCCCTGCATCCGTTTCATACGTGTCACGATGTCTTGGAGTGTAGAATCCCATGCATGCCCAAGGTGCAGTTTTCCTGTCACGTTTGGTGGAGGAATGACGACTGTATATGGATCTTTCGTTTTGTCATTTTGTGCTTCGAAGAATTTCCCTTCAAGCCAGTACGTATAGCGGTCTTTTTCAATCGCATTTGGATCGTACTTTGTTGGCATTTCTTGATTATTTGTTCCCATTTGTGTAACCTCCACATTTTTTCGGCTGATGAAACATAAAAAAAGCCTTTCCATCCTTATAAAAGGACGAAAAAGCTTTTTCGCGGTACCACCTTTTTTCACGAGACACATACACGTGTCCCATACACTCTAAAGGATAACGGGGTTCTCCCGAATTTCTCTACTTGTTCATTCAAGAAATTAAGCTCACAGGCGACCTTCCAAACAAGTACATCCTAGGAAACCTTTCAGCTCTTGGCTTCCCTCTCTTTAGGGTCTTGCTCGTACTCTTCCTGATCCACGCTTACGATATATCACGTTCATCAGCACATACTCATCTTTTATTAATATTACTAAATGCCTTTTGTTTTCGTCAATCATCTTTTCCGCTTTTCTTCTTCTTTATACAAATTGGGCAGGCACCCTTCGCCCTTTTGCCCATATGATAATAACAAAATGAAGAAGGAGGGCGTTTGATTTGAAGAAGATCAATCCTTACACACTTCCCCCCTGGCTGAGACAAATTCGGGCAGTTGCTTCCCAAGTCGTTCTCCCGATTGCTATATTTCAAGGATTTCGTACGATCATTTTCCCTACGACATTTGACGTCCTCATTCTAGGTATTCTTATTTTTCTCGCCTGTGCCTTTCATCTTGATTGGTTTTAAAAACTCATCATTATGTACCTGCCCATATAAAGCCAACGCAGTATAACCTCGTCATTCCGCCGATGACGAGGCACTTTGTTCTTCTTCAAGCCGTCTAGCCTGCTCAATTTCGTGAATTTTCATGACGGTCGGCTCAGAATTTTTCATCTGCCAATACGCTCTTAACAGCTGCTGGCAGCTTTCCATTTCATCCTGCCCGCCTGCTTCATAGGCTTTTACTGTATCAAACAGCCCTTGCGGATAAGCGAGGTAGCTTAGGAACAAATGCAGTTCTTCCTCCCGAAGAGGGTTTCCTTTTTGATACGTATAAAACAAAGAAGTGCATTCAGGACAAGACGTAGGATAGGTTTTGAAAGTCCGAAAGTAAAAGGTCAGAAGATCATAAATGGGGGAGGCTTTTTTAGACCGCTCGAAATTGGTGAAATGTCCTGTCCCTACATCATTATACAAAAAGTGATGGATCGATAGCTGCCCATGATTTAGCACAACACGCGTTGTCTCTTTGTCTTTCATTTCTTCATGCCAATCTTCTAAACGTTCAAGCGCAAATTCACTGGCAGACATCGCCTCTGAAAAATACATAGCAGCGGCCAGCTCAAATGGCGACATATACCACGTTTGTTCTGCCCGCTCTATGAATCGTTCATACATGTCTTTCTCTGTTTCCCATTTGGTCTTGATTTGTGTGTAATGTGCTTCTATCTCTTGCTCTGTGATATCCATCATGACTTCAGTCCGCTTATGAAGTCTTGCAATCTCTTGAAATAAATATTCGTGCTTATCGTCCTGCTCTTCTCTCTTTTCATTCGTCAGCCACGGCATCAGATAGTATGCATACTGGCTTTCCCGATGACTTGAGAAAAAGGAACCGCTCGTCGTCCGATAAATCGGCACAAAGGAGCGATAGCCCTTTGATTCCAGTTCAAGCATTTGTTCTGTAAATTGCATATGCCGGCTGGCTTTTACTCGCTTTAGAGCAAATACACCCTGCTTTGTATATACCTTAATGACAGCAGGACTGACAGGTTCAATATATTCAGCCTCAAGTCCGTATTCGTATAAGACAGATTGGATTTCATCCACGTTCACTCACCACATTTTCTCGGTCAGTCATCGCTTGCTATGCATTGCTTTTTTGATATTCAGGAATATAAAGAATCTGCCCTTCCTCAAGCTCCGCATCAATCGATAATGAGTTTGTGCGAAGAAGCTGCTGCACATTCAACTGATATCTCTCACAAATACGATCGACCGTATCTTCTTGCTGAACTATACATATTTTCATGCGGGAAAAATCTTCCTCCTCCTGCTTAGCGAACAGCTTTGTTAAATAAAGAGAATTCTCACTGCCAGACGTTTCTCTCACGTCTTCTTCAAGCTCCTCTTCTTCTTGAGCTGACTCATATATTTTAGGTGCTTCCCGTTCATATAACCGCCCGAGCTGATATTCATCATCGTGCGCCTCATGCTCAGGCTCCACTTGATCAGCAGGTGATTCAAAAGCCGGATACGACTGTACCGTTTCTTCCTGCTCTTCAGCAGCTTCCGGATCCTTTCTTACTTCCACTTCAAAGAACGGCTCTTCCCGCTCCTCTTCTTCTAATAGCTTTGGCGGTTCAAAAAATGGTGGTTCCTGCACCTGAGCTTCAGGGATGGATCGATAACCAAGCGCCACAGCTTCTTCTTGATTATTCGGCTGTTCCGGCTGTTCTGGCTCTTCAGGTTCTTCTAATTCTTCAGGTTCGTCGGACGCTTCCTCTACTTCCCTGTTCACCAATTCTATCTCAATTTCTTCTTCCTCTTCTTCTTGTACTTCCTGCACTTCCTGTTCCTCTTGCTCCGCGCGCGTGTCATGTTGGAATACAGGCTGATCCTCATCACGCTCACGTTCTTCGCCTTGCAGCTCTTCTTGTTCTTCTTGTTCTGGCTGCAACCGATAATCGTAGGCCATATCGCCATAATCCACTTCAGGACGATGGACAAATTCATACGGCTCCTCTACAGGCGCTTGAGGCGTTTCCTCGTCTAACAAGCCCTCAATGGCTAAATCAGCCTGAATGGTGAGCAAACGATTCTCTGTCAGCTGGTAATCAAACGCATCAATAAACACAAACACATCATTTAAATGACTAATTTTGTTCTTCGGAATGGTGATATCGACTGGAAATTGATGCAAAAGCTCCGCCGTTCCGTCTTCTCTGACCTTTACCTCATCTGCTTCCCTGTATGTTGGAAAGGAACTCAATTCACCCAATAGCTCCTCCTGATTTATGTTGTATTCTCCTGTTAGCTCGAGTGAACCTCTAATAGAAACATAATCATTCACTTCTTGAACGAGAATGTCAGGGTCAAGAGAAATTGACAGCAGCTCACTGACTTCCTGTCCGCTTTTGAAATAAATGGATTCTTCTACTGAAAACTGTAATCGATTGTTTTGAGACAAGTCGGTGTCCTCCTTTCATCTAATCCTTAAAAAATAAAATTAGATGTCAATACAGTTGTATGAGGGAGGTAGTGAAAATATGATTGGTTTTCTCTAATGCAAAAAAGCCGATATGTCTCCATATCGGCCTTTTGTTTTATCGACGTAGTTTTTGAAAAACCTTTTCCACTGTCTCAATCGTATATTCGATGTCTTCATCTGTATGAGCTGTTGACAGGAATAGTCCTTCAAATTGAGAAGGCGGGAGGAAGATGCCGTGATCGGCCATTTCCTTGTAAAATTCAGCGAATAAAGCAAGATCAGCTGTTTTCGCTTTGTCATAATTGATCACTTCTTCATTTGTAAAGAAGAATCCGATCATGGAGCCCGCACGGTTAAACGTTAATGGAATTCCGTATGCTTTCGCCGCTTTCGAAATGCCTTCTTCTAAACGGTCACCTTTTCGTTTAAATTCTTCATAAGACTCAGGTGTCAGCTGTTTTAGGGTTTCTAAGCCTGCTGTCATCGCAAGAGGGTTACCAGATAACGTTCCTGCTTGATAAATTGGACCGCTTGGCGCAATTTGTCTCATAATATCCGCTCTTCCGCCATAAGCACCGACTGGAAGACCGCCTCCAATCACTTTACCAAGGCACGTCAGATCAGGTGTGATGCCAAAATAGCCTTGCGCGCAGTGATAATCCACACGGAAGCCTGTCATGACCTCATCAAAAATAAGCAATGATCCATATTGCTCCGTGATGTCTCTTAGTCCTTGCAAGAAACCTTCTTGTGGAGGGACAACCCCCATATTTCCTGCGACCGGCTCTACAATAACACCAGCGATATCATCTCCGAATTCTTGAAAAGCAACTTGAATGCTTTCTAAATCATTGTACGGCACTGTGATGGTGTTGCTTGCCGTCCCTTCAGGAACACCAGGACTATCTGGCAGTCCAAGCGTTGCCACTCCAGAACCCGCTTTAATGAGCAAAGAATCACCGTGGCCATGATAGCAGCCTTCAAATTTCACAATTTTATTTCTGCCTGTAAAACCACGAGCTAGACGAAGTGCACTCATCGTTGCCTCTGTACCAGAGCTGACCATGCGAATAACTTCGATGGAAGGAACCCGTTCTGATACAAGTTTAGCTAATTCATTTTCAACTAACGTAGAAGCACCGAAGCTTGTCCCATTTTCCGCTACTCGCTGAATGCTTTCAACAACACGGTCATTCGTATGTCCTAAAATAAGCGGTCCCCATGATAAAACATAATCGATGTATTCATTTCCATCAATATCATAGATCTTGGCGCCTTTGCCTCGTTCCATAAAAATCGGGTCTGTGTTGACTGATTTAAATGCACGCACAGGGCTGTTGACACCACCAGGCATTAATTGCTGTGCTTCTTCAAATGCTTGCTTTGATTTTTCATAGCTACGTCCCATTTCAACGTCCTCCTGTCTATCCGTTCTTTATTCTGAGAGCCATTTTGCTGCATCTTTTGCATGATACGTAATGATGAGTTCTGCTCCTGCACGTTTCATGCTTGTCAGCATTTCAAGAACAAGCTCTTTTTCAGAAATCCAGCCATTTTGAGCGGCGGCTTTCACCATCGCATACTCTCCGCTCACATTATAAGCAACAACAGGGAGTGTAAATTCATTTTTCACATCACGCATAATGTCTAAGTAAGAAAGAGATGGTTTGACAATTAAGAAGTCAGCTCCCTCTTCTACATCAGATTGCGCTTCTCTTAGTGCTTCTAAACGGTTTGCAGGGTCCATTTGATATGTTTTACGATCTCCAAACTGCGGTGTACTATGTGCCGCATCACGAAACGGACCGTAAAAAGCACTTGCATATTTCACCGCATATGACATGACAGGTACATGAATAAAGCCTGCTTCATCAAGTGCCTCACGAATGGCAACAACAAATCCGTCCATCATATTTGAAGGTGCGATGATATCTGCACCTGCACGCGCTTGGCTGACAGCAGTTTTCGCTAATAGCTGAAGAGATTCATCATTTAAAATTTCTCCATCTTCAACGATTCCGCAATGTCCGTGATCTGTATATTGGCATAAGCAAGTGTCTGCAATGACCACGAGCTCTGGGAAATGCTTTTTGATTTCAAGCGTTGCTCTTTGAACAATGCCATGATCGTGATACGCCTCACTGCCTACATGATCTTTATGATCCGGCACACCAAATACAATGATCGATTTGATGCCAAGATCAACAAGCTCTTGGACTTCTTCTTTCACGAGGTCTACAGAAATGTGATATACACCAGGCATTGAAGAGACTTCTTTTCGGACATTTTCTCCCTCTACAAAAAAGATCGGGTAAATGAAATCAGATGGTCTTAAAAAGGTTTCTCTGACTAATTCTCTCATTCCTGCGCTTGTCCGCAATCTGCGGTGTCTGTTAAATTTCATCAATGGTTCAACTTCCTTTCAGATAAACGGCACATTAAATCAAGCATTCCGTCTATCGTATAAGTATCTGGGGTTTCAGAAGAAATCCCGTATTGAAGCAGTGCCTCTTTTGTCAGAGGACCGATCGTCACAAAACAGGTGTCAGATGCAGCAAGCTTCGCTGCGTCTTGTTCCATCACATGCATAAAAGAATGAACAGTGGATGAGCTAGTAAATGTAATAAAATCAAATGATTGCTTCGTCATTGCCGATTTAAGAGCAGCAATTCCTTCCTCATCCTTGACTGTTTCATATAAAATCCATTCTTTTACCTCTATGCCGAGCGGAATGAGGGTCTCTTTCACCACATCTCGTGACAGATGCCCTTTTGCTACAAACACACGCTCTCCTGGGCGTACATGGTCAAGTAATGCATCTGCCAGTTCCTCCGCTATAAATCGTTCTGGCACCACATCCACCTTCAAGCCGTGCTGCTCAAGATAGGCAGAGGTTTTCTCTCCTACAGCAGCCACTTTCAAATGGGTTAAGCTCTTATGTAAATGATGGTCTTTTATGTAATTCAGAAAAAAAGACGCACCATTCACACTCGTGAAAACAAGCCAGTGGCTATTTTGTAAGTCCTTTAAAAAGGCCTGCGCTTTTTCTTTTGTGAGCGTAGGCTCAAACCGAATAAGAGAGGTTAAAACCGCATGACCGTTCAGCGCTTCGATCTTTTGCTGAAACACGCCCGCTTGACGTTCATTTCGAGTGACAAGCACCGTCTGTCCGTGAAGCGATTTGCCTATGCTCATTGAGACAGATCCTTTTTCACCTTGTCGATCAAATCCTTTGCTCCCTTATCGGCCATCTGCTTCGCACACGCTGTTCCAATGGCTTCAGGGTCAGTGCCTGTGACGGTTTCTCGAATAATCGTGTGGCCATCAGCAGATGCAACAAGACCTGTTAGTTCAATTTCATGCTGCTCATTCATCGTTGCATAGCCAGCGATCGGCACCTGACAGCTTCCATCCATTTGTTTGAGGAAGGCTCTTTCTGCAAGGACGGTTTTCTTCGTATATTCATTCGTAAATTGGGCGAGAAGCTTAAGCAGTTCTTCATCATCCCCGCGGCACTCAATCGATAGCGCGCCTTGTCCAACGGCAGGAAGGCAAGTCTCAGGAGATAAAAATTCCGACACGACCTCTTTGCTCCATCCCATTCTGGACAGACCGGCAGCCGCTAGAATAATGGCGTCATACTCTTCACTTTTCAGCTTTTCCAATCTCGTATCAATGTTTCCTCGAATCCATTTAATCTCAAGATCTGGTCTTTCCTGAAGAAGCTGGGCGCTGCGCCGTAAGCTGCTTGTTCCTACAATTGCGCCCTTAGGCAGTTCGCTGAGACTTAGATGATCCTTCGAAATTAGTGCATCCCGCACATCTTCACGCTCAGGAATACAGCCAATAACTAAACCTTCTGGAAGAGCAGCCGGCATATCCTTCATGCTGTGCACCGCCATATCGATATCATGATTCAGCATCGCCTGCTCGATCTCTTTAACAAACAGTCCTTTTCCGCCAACCTTAGATAAAGTCACATCTAAAATTTGATCACCCTTTGTCACAATTTCTTTTATTTCAAAAGAATAAGAAGGGTTTAGTTCAGACAGCTTTTGAATGACCCATTTTGTTTGTGTAATTGCCAGCTTACTTCGTCTAGAACCTACTTTAATTGTACGCAATACGTCTTCCTCCCGACAATGCCTTTAAGACTCATCATTATTGAAACCAATGAAAGGTTGATAAGCTACCAAGCAGAAAATAATTGATCATCAGCACAAGAAATGAAGCGACATTCCATAGTGCCACGATTTTGCCCTGCATATTTCTCACCAATCTGATATATAAGTAAAAGCCGTATAAAAACAGCATAATAAACGAACCAAGCACCTTTGCATCTGTCCAGTACAACGTATCATACGAAATATATGCCCATATGATGCCAAGAATTAAACTAAGCAAGAGCATAGGCACACCAATAATGTTTAATACGTACGCCATATGATCCAGCTTTGATAAGTCTTCAATTCTCAGAAGCCATTTTCCCCATTTTTTCTTTTTCAGCAAACGATATTGAAAGAGATAAAGCAGTGAAAAAGCAAATGAAAGTGAAAAGGCACCGTAGGATAAAATCGCCATCGTAATATGAATCACGAGCAGTTCACTCGTCAGCTTCCCCGTTAGTTCTGCTGAATGGAGATCAGATGGTGTAAAGGTGTGAATCGCCATCATGGAAAAACCGATCACATTTGTAAAAAAGACAATAAATTCAACGCGCAATACCTTTGTGAGCACAAGAGAAAGTGTCACAAGCACCCACGTATAAAAATATAACCCCTCTGCTACATTCAACACAGGGAATCGGTCTGTTTCCATCATAATATAGAACATGTAGACTGTTTGCAGCAGCCAGACAATAGAAAGCAACCAGAAAGCCATTTTTCCAGCCTTCCGGTTGTGTTGAAGAAAATCTATGAAATAGAACAAGACACTTAGTGCATAGATTAAGATCGTTGCTTCATTGAGTCTCGCTACAATGGATTCCATCATCGCTTAATCACTCACTGGCAACTGTAGCAAAGCCTTGCGCCATATTTGGTTTGAACAGCTGAAATGATCCTTGCTCCACCTGCATCGGCTCGACCTTTTGCTCTTCATCTTCAACCTGTAAATCAAAGATTTCTTTAAAGAGTAAAAGCTTTTCCTCTGCATTCGGCTCCGCGGCAATTTCTTTTGCCTTTAAGATAGGATCTTTCAGCATTTGGTTGATGATGCTTTTCGTATGTTTATTTAACAGCTTCATTTCACGGTTTGTGAGGTTTGGAAGCTTCCGCTCAATACTCTGCATCGTATCGGCTTGAATTGTGAGTGCTTTTTCTCTAAGTGCAGAAATGACCGGAACAACACCTAACGTATTCAGCCATTGCTTAAATTCCACAATTTCTGCTTCAATCAGAAGCTCAACCTGCTCAGCCACTGCACGGCGCTCTTTTAAGTTGGCAGCCACGATGCCTTCAAGGTCATCAATGTCATACAAAAAAGCACCTTCTACTTCAGAAATAGCTGGATCTAAATCACGGGGTACAGCAATATCCACCATAAATAGAGGTCTGCCCTTCCGCTTTTTATTCGCACCTTCGACCATTTCTTTTGTAATGACAAATTGTTTCGCTCCTGTTGAGCTGATTAAAATGTCCGCTTCGGATAATGTTTTTTCTAATTGGTTTAAGCTCTTAGGCTCTCCTGAAAAACGACCGGCCAATTCCTTTGCCTTCTCAAACGTTCGGTTGATGACCGTTACTTGGCCAATTCCTTGACCTTGAAGGTTTTGAGCTGCCAGTTCGCCCATTTTGCCCGCACCAAGAATCAGGACATGCTTATCAGAAAGACGTCCAAAGATTTTTTTGGCAAGCTCAACAGCTGCATAGCTGACAGATACGGCATTAGACGCAATATCCGTTTCCGCATGAGAGCGCTTTGCAACGGTTACCGCCTGTTTAAATAAATAATTGAAAACGGTACCAATGGTCTTCTCCTCTTGAGCTACTTTAAAGCTGGAACGCACTTGACCGAGTATTTGCGTTTCACCAATGACCATGGAATCAAGTCCACAAGCCACACGGAATAAATGCTCAACCGCTCCATCGTTTTCATAAAACTTCAAATATGGAGAGACATCTTCCTTTTCTAAACCGAACCAATCGGCTAAAAATCTTTTTATATAAAACCGTCCAGTATGAAGCTGATCTACTACTGCGTAGATCTCTGTTCGATTACATGTTGAGATGACGATATTCTCTAGAATGCTTTTTTCTTCTTTAAGCTTGGACATCGCTGTTCCGAGCTCACTCGGTTCAAAGCTCAGCTGTTCCCGTATCTCAACAGGGGCTGTTTTATAATCTAAACCCACAACAAGAATATGCATAACTTCAGCTTGCACCCCCAACGCCCTGTCTAATTTATAATAATTACAATATAGAATTTATTATTTATAATGATTATAACATATATTCATTTTTAACTGGATAAAAATTGTGAACAGATTTCAAAAATGTTGTGATATAGTAGAAAAATGTTCGACACCAATTATGCCATATCATCACTTCAAGCAATTTACCAGATTTGGCGCGTGCGGACAAATGATCTGCTTAAAAGAAGGTGACATCTTTGAAGAAGAAATCCATTTTGCTGCCGCTCACTTTATTGGCTGTAGCGCTATATGCCATTCTCTCAGGAGGTCAATTTGACATTTGGAAGGATCAAGAGAAATGGTATACACTTGTACTGCTTTTTGGCCTCGCGTTCTTATATCAAGGAAAAAAGGAGCAAGAAAGCGCTCATGTGTTTATCGGTATGCTCATGACAGGCCTTTCGCTACACTTTATTCTACAGCCTAAATTGGACCACTGGCCAGACACATTTACAATGATTGTGTTCATCGTAGGACTTGCACTCTTTGTGAAATCATCTCAGAAAAAAGAATATCGAATTGAAAGTGTTGTGCTGATCGCACTCGGTTTGTTCCTTTATTTCTTTCAGCAAATTACAAAACAGCTAAGTTCCCTTTCGATCCCTACTTCCGGCTTTGAATTGTACTGGCCTTATGTACTGATTGCTGTCAGTCTCCTCTTATTATTTTTAAAAAGGAAATAACTTATACAATAAAAAAGGCATCTGCTCATGGCAGATGCCTTCAGCGTAAAGACAAACCCTCGCATTCGGTGTCAGTCCTGCGTGCTGGTGCTCACGAATAACAAATTCGCTCCGCGCCAGTACTCGTCCTTTCTAGACTTCAAGAGTTTTCTTATCACACTGAAAAGAAGACAAAGATAAAAAAGCATCTGCTCATCGCAGATGCTTTTTTTAGCCGTTTACCTTCGCAAGGATCGCATTCCAGGCTTCATCTTTTCCCTTTTTTGTTTCAGAAGAGAATAGGATGAGTTCATCTGATGGGTCAATGTCGAGCGTCTGTTTGACGACTTTCGCATGTTTTTCCCATTTGCCTTTTGGAATTTTATCCGCTTTTGTTGCGATGACGATCACTGGAACTCCGTAATATTTAAGGAATTCATACATGTTCACATCATCTACTGATGGCTTATGGCGCAGATCCACAATTTGGACGACTGCTTTTAATTCTTCACGCATTGTAATATACGTTTCGATCATTCTACCCCAGGCTTCACGCTCTGTTTTTGAAACTTTGGCAAAGCCGTAGCCCGGAACGTCCACAAAATGGAGCATATCATTAATAATGTAGAAATTAAGCGTCTGGGTCTTACCTGGTTTAGAAGACGTACGCGCTAAATTTTTACGATTAATCAATGAGTTGATGAACGAGGACTTTCCAACATTTGATCGTCCAGCAAGCGCGATTTCAGGCAGTCCGCCGCTCGGGTACTGCTCTGGTTTCACCGCACTAATGACGATATCTGATTTTGTTACTTTCATCTTCCCTCTCCTACCAATGCTTTCTCAAGCACCTCATCTAAATGTGAGACCGGAATAAAGGTTAGTCCTTCTCTCACACTTTCAGGAATATCATCAATATCCTTCTCATTGTCCTTTGGAAGAATAATGGTTTTCAATCCTGCACGATGTGCGCCTAATGCTTTTTCTTTTAGTCCGCCAATCGGAAGCACTCTTCCTCTTAACGTTATCTCTCCTGTCATACCAACCTCTTTTGACACAGGACGTCCTGTGAGTGCTGATACAAGAGCCGTCGCAATGGTGATACCAGCTGATGGCCCGTCCTTTGGAACCGCACCCTCTGGAACATGGATATGAATATCGTGCTTTTCATTAAAATTAGGATCAATGTTCAGTTCATCTGCTTTGGATCGAATATAACTGAATGCCGCCTGTGCAGATTCTCTCATGACATCACCAAGCTTACCTGTTAACAAGAGCTTGCCTTTACCAGGAGAAAGCGATACCTCAATTGATAAGGTGTCTCCGCCAACAGTCGTATACGCAAGTCCTGTGACAACCCCGACTTGGTCTGTCGTTTCAGCCTGACCATAACGGTAAAGTCTTTTTCCGAGAAATTCAGATAAGTTCTTTTCCGTCACTGTGATGCGCTTGCGGTCTTCAGCCACAATCGCTCTTGCCGCTTTTCGGCAAATGGCCGCAAGCTGACGCTCTAATCCACGAACTCCTGCTTCTCTTGTGTAATAGCGAATCATATCATAAATCGCTGCTTCACGAAGCTGCAAGTTCCCTTTCTTTAATCCGTGCTCCTTTAGCTGCTTCGGCAGAAGATGATCTTTCACAATCTCTGCTTTTTCAACCTCTGTATACCCTGCAATCGTGATAATCTCCATTCTATCACGAAGTGGACCTGGAATGGTTGCTAAATTGTTGGCAGTGGCAATAAATAACACCTGCGATAAATCAAATGTCTCTTCAATATAGTGATCGCTAAAGTTGTGATTTTGCTCTGGATCCAGCACTTCAAGCATCGCAGAAGACGGATCACCTCTAAAATCAGAGGACATCTTATCGATTTCATCTAAAAGAAACACTGGATTCATTGTGCCTGCCTTACTCATCCCGCGAATGATACGGCCTGGCATCGCCCCTACATACGTTCTTCTATGTCCGCGAATTTCAGATTCATCACGCACCCCGCCAAGAGAGATACGGATAAACTTTCGATCAAGTGATTTAGCAATCGATTTGGCAAGTGACGTTTTCCCTACCCCAGGAGGTCCTGCTAAGCAAAGAATCGGTCCTTTTAATGAATTGGTCAGCTTCTGTACAGCAAGGTATTCAAGCACACGTTCCTTGACTTTTTCCAGCCCATGATGCTCATCATCTAAAATTTCACTTGCAAGCTTTAAATCTAGACGATCTTCTGTATAGATGCCCCATGGAAGATTGATCAGCCAATCAATATAATTTCGAATGACAGAGCTCTCCGCAGAGCTTGAAGGAATTTTTTCATAACGGTTCAATTCTTTTAACGCCGTTTCACGAACAGACTCAGGCATGCTGGACTCTTCGATTTTAGACATTAATGAACTGACTTCGCCTGTTTTTCCTTCCTTGTCTCCAAGCTCCTTTTGAATGGCTTTCATTTGTTCACGCAAATAATATTCTTTTTGCGTTCGTTCCATTGAACGTTTGACGCGCTGGCCAATTTTCTTTTCAATTTCCAGCACTTCTTTTTCATTGTGGATTAAGCTGATGACACGATTCAGACGTTTTTTGACATCCACTGTTTCCAGTACTTCTTGTTTGTCCTTTAATTTGAGCGGCAGGTGAGAAGCAACGATATCTGCCATTCTCCCCGGTTCCTCAATATCCGTCACCGTTGCATATGTTTCAGCTGAGATTTTTTTTGAAATTTTTATGTACTGATCAAAATGATCTAACAAAGTGCGCATGAGTGCTTCTGCTTCTGCGTCCTTTAACTCTTCTTCTGCCAATTCTTTAATATCGACGGACGTATAGTCCTCAAGCTCCACATATGACTCAATCTGCGCTCGATTTAAGCCTTCAACGAGTACACGAATCGTTCCATTCGGCAGCTTCAGCATTTGTTTGATTTTTGTGTAGGTGCCGACTTTGAAAATTTCCTCTTCACCTGGTTCATCTATTGAAATTTCCCGCTGTGTTGCTAGAAAAATCATATGATCGTTCATCATCGCCTGTTCTAATGCTTGAACAGACTTCTCGCGTCCAACGTCCAAATGCAAGACCATTGTTGGATAAACAAGCAAGCCTCGCAATGGGAGGAGCGGAACATTCTTTTTGATTTCATCTGCCATGTTGATTGACACCTCCGTCACTAGTATGAATCATTATAATATACCTGTTTCAGTCTTGTACAATGTAAAAGACTTGAGAAATGATGATCTTACCGTAGTATACCCTTTCTTTTTATCTTGAAAAAGAAAAAAAGATCTATTTCACTAAAAAATCCCCATATGTGATGGGGATTAAACAGATTTTCTTTTCATTTCCTCTTCTAGTCCATCTTTCTTCTCGTCTGGCGGGTTGACCAAACACTGATCCAGCACCTCTTGGAAGTGCTTCACAGGCACAATGGTGACGCCTTCAATCTCTTTTAAGATCGACTGCTGGTTGTCATAAGGAATAATCACGGTTGTGGCACCAGCTTGTTTCGCCGCCTTAATCTTCGGTATCACACCGCCGATCGGTTTCACCTGACCCTGCAATCCGATTTCACCTGTCATTGCTGTCAGATGATCAATCGGGATTTGATGAATGGCAGAGAAAATCGCCGCCGCCATGGCAATCCCAGCAGACGGTCCATCAATAGGGGCACCGCCTGGAAAATTAATATGGATGTCATATTCATTTGTCCGTATCCCTAAGTTTCTCAGCACTGTTAATACATTTTCAACAGATCCTTTTGCCATACTTTTTCGTCGAATAGATTTAGACTGACTGCCAATGCTTTCTTCTTCTGCAATGCCTGTAATGTTGATACTTCCTTTTTCGAGTGCCTTACATATATTCACTTCAATCTCGAGCAAGGCACCGCTGTTTGGTCCGTAGACTGCCAGACCATTCACTACACCGACTTTTGGCTTTTCCGGTACTTTTTGTTCATATCTTGGTGTCAGCTGGCTTGAGTGAATGACCCACTCGACATCGGCGATCGTGATGTCTTTTCTGTTTTCCGTGACGGCCATTCCAGCAGCGATCTGCACCATATTGACTGCTTCACGGCCATTTTTCACATAAGAGGTTAACAGGTTCAGCCCTTCATCACATAATTCCTTTTGGATTTTCTGGACAGCCTTAGCAGCGACAATTTTCAGTTCATGCTGGTCAAGGTCCTTAAAGAAAATTTCCAAACACCTCGATCGAATCGCTGGTGGAATTTCTTCAGGTGTTCTTGTCGTGGCGCCAATCAATCGAAAATCAGCCGGAAGTCCATTTTGAAAAATGTCATGAATGTGATTCGGAATTTGAGTGTTTTCCTCACTGTAGTAGGCGCTATCTAAAAATACTTTCCGATCTTCAAGGACTTTCAGCATTTTGTTCATTTGAATCGGATGCAGTTCCCCAATTTCATCGATAAACAGAACCCCGCCATGCGCATGCGTAACGGCTCCTTGTTTTGGCTGCGGAATGCCTGCCTGTCCCATCGCTCCCGCCCCTTGGTAAATCGGGTCATGCACAGAACCAATGAGCGGGTCTGCGATGCCCCGTTCATCGAATCTTGCGGTTGTGGCATCGAGCTCCACAAATACCGCATCTTTCTTAAACGGTGAATCAGCATGACGTTTCGCTTCTTCCATGACAAGACGGGCAGCGGCTGTTTTTCCAACCCCCGGTGGTCCATAGACAATGACATGCTGAGGATTCGGTCCGCACAGCGCTGCTTTTAGAGCACGAATGCCGTCTTCCTGCCCTACAATATCTTGAAACCCCTTTGGCCGGACTCTCTCTGATAAAGGCTCACTCAGCTTGATTGACCGCATCTTTCTGAGTGCTTCCATTTCTTTTTTTGATTCTTTGTCTATCGTCACCTTTTGTGTGCGCTGATTTCGCAGTAAGTTCCAAAAGTACAGCCCGATGACGATACCAAAGAACAGCTGTATAAATAATACGATTCCTGTCCAGCTCAATCGGTGCTCCCTCCTTCATCTATCGTATGTATTGGTTTCTGTCTGCTAGTATTTCCTAGAGCTGGACGGAATAAACACGTCTTCTACGATAAATAAAAAACTCCTGAATCAAAATGATTCAGGAGCGAGACTTCTCTTATGCAGATGTTTTAGTATCTTTGTTGACGACTGTGCCATCCTTTAACACAAGACGCGGCGGCTCACCATCAGCAACCGTTGCACCAGTGATGACACATTTTTCAATATCATCACGAGATGGAAGGTCAAACATGACATCAAGCATGATGCCTTCAATGATCGAGCGAAGACCACGAGCTCCTGTTTTACGCTCAATTGCCTTTTTCGCAATTTCGCTAAGAGCATCTTCTTCAAATTCAAGCTCTACATCGTCAAGCTCAAGCATTTTTGTATATTGCTTAACAAGCGCATTTTTAGGCTTCGTCAAGATTTCTACAAGTGCTTTTTCATCTAACGGCTCTAGGCTTGCAATAACCGGCAGACGACCGATGAATTCTGGAATTAAACCGAAGCGAAGCAAGTCTTCTGGCAGTACTTTTGATAGAAGGACTTCTTTTTCAAGATCTTCGACTTTATTTTCCGCACCGAATCCAATTACTTTTTGACCTAAGCGGCGTTTGATGATTTGCTCAATCCCGTCAAAGGCTCCTCCACAAATGAAGAGGATGTTCGTCGTATCAATTTGAATGAATTCTTGATGCGGATGCTTACGTCCACCTTGAGGCGGTACACTAGCGACTGTTCCTTCAAGAATTTTCAAAAGGGCTTGCTGGACGCCTTCCCCAGATACATCGCGAGTGATAGAAGGGTTTTCTGATTTTCTTGCTACTTTATCGATCTCATCGATGTAGATAATGCCTTTTTCCGCTTTTTCTACATCATAATCCGCTGCCTGGATCAGCTTTAGTAAAATATTCTCTACGTCTTCACCAACATAACCTGCTTCAGTTAATGATGTTGCATCTGCGATCGCAAATGGCACATTTAAAATACGTGCAAGTGTTTGAGCAAGTAATGTTTTACCGCTTCCTGTTGGTCCAATCATAGAAATATTACTTTTCGAAAGCTCAACATCATCAATCTTGCTGTTGGAATTGATCCGTTTGTAGTGGTTATACACCGCTACAGCTAAGGATTTTTTCGCATTGTCTTGTCCGATGACATATTCATCAAGAATCTCCCGAATTTCATGAGGCTTCGGAACATCCTTGAATTCAACTTCTTCCTCTGTGCCGAGCTCTTCTTCAACTATTTCCGTGCAAAGCTCGATACATTCATCACATATATATACGCCAGGTCCTGCGACCAGTTTACGCACTTGATCTTGCGTTTTTCCGCAAAACGAGCATTTTAATTGACCTTTTTCCTCGTTGAATTTAAACATTCTTTCACCCCTTATTCTTCTTCACTTGCCTGTAGCTAACAGTCAGCTACCTTTCTGGGTCCAGTATGTATGCATTTTACCATACTTTCCTAAAAGACGGTAACGATGTGTTTCTAACACTGCACATTGAGATATGTATGACAGAAAGATGCGACTTACACTATCGTTTCCAAAAGAAGCGATGATAAGTCAAAAATTGTACAAAACAAGGCACGAGTCACTCGCGCCCTGTTTTATTATTATGCACCATATTAACGGTTTTCTACAAGAAAATCAATTGCTTTACGAACTTTTAGATCTTCTTTCATTGCTTCAGTAGATCCGATCGCTTGTTTGATATTTTCAATTGGCATGTTGTATGCTTCAGCCATTTTTGAAAGTTCTTCTTCCACTTCTTCGTCAGACACTTGTAAGTTTTCTGCAGCAGCAATTGCTTCAAGTGTTAGGTTAGATTTTACGCGTTTAGCAGCATCTTCTTTCATTTGCTCTTTCAGCGCATCTTCATCTTGTCCAGAGAATTGGAAGTAAAGCTCAAGGTTCATTCCTTGCATTTGTAGACGTTGTTCGAATTCTTTCATCATGCGGTCTAGCTCTGTATCAACCATCGCTTGTGGGATGTCAACTTCCGCATTTTCAGAAGCTTTCGCAACTAGCTCTTCACGAAGTTTTCCTTCTGCTTCGTTTTCTTTTGCTTCTTCAAGACGTTTCTTCGTTTTTTCAGTTAACTCAGCAAGCGTTTCTACTTCTTCATCAACATCTTTAGCGAACTCATCGTCAAGTGCTGGAAGTTCTTTTGCTTTGATTTCATGAATTTTCACTTTGAATACAGCTGGTTTACCTGCAAGGTCTTCAGCATGGTATTCTTCTGGGAATGTAACTTCTACGTCTTTTTCAGCGCCAGCTTCAAGACCAACTAATTGCTCTTCGAAACCAGGGATGAATGAACCAGAACCTACTTCAAGAGAGTAGTTCTCAGCTTTTCCGCCTTCGAATGCTTCTCCATCAACGAATCCTTCGAAATCAAGAACAACTGTATCGCCGTTTTCGATTGCGCCATCTTCTTTGACAACAAGCTCAGCTTGACGGTTTTGCATGCCTTTAAGCTCTTCTTGTACATCTTCATCAGTAACAGCTGTGTCGTCTTTTTCTACGTTAAGACCTTTGTAGTCACCAAGTTTTACTTCAGGCTTCACTGTTACTTTTGCAGTGAAGATTAAGTTTTCGCCTTTTTCGATTTTCTCAACATCGATTTCAGGGCGGTCAACTGGCTCGATACCAGCTTCGTCGATTGCTTTTGGATATTCAACCGGAAGAAGAATATCTAATGCATCTTGATAAAGAGATTCTACACCAAAACGCTGCTCGAAAAGACCACGTGGTACTTTCCCTTTACGGAATCCAGGGATCGATACTTGCTTAACCACTTTCTTAAATGCATCATCAAGTGCTTTGTTAAATGTTTCAGCGTCAACTTCTACAGTTAGTACGCCTTCGTTACCTTCTTGTTTTTCCCATTTTACTGACATGTGTGTTTCCCTCCAAAAATCTATTCAGATTGTGCGTTGCTCCATTCTAAAGCATCATAAAGACTTCGTCCAATCAAAAACCACGCACTCCGCTAAGAAGCTTGCATTATGTATACAACATTTGACTTGATTATACATATCGTCTTTCAACCGTTGGAATCTGACAACTGCACTATATATGCACAAATACAACCATTATATTATAACATAACAAGTCCGTCTTTCAACTAAATCGACAAATTACAAATAAGAAATTTCTTCAATATCTTTCAGCATTGTGCAAGCTTCTCTCAGCTCTCGTTCGTTAAATTCATACAATAGATGCAATTCTTCGAGTTCAATCTCAATCCCATGCATTTCATAGCCGACTTTATGAAGTGCCGCTGCCCAAAGACTAGGATCTGTGTATTTAGGAAGAAATGGATACAGCACAAATAAGTGCCGGCGCCATAACTCTTCCACGGCTTGGTAAAGGGTCGGATTCTCATTGCCAAGCGTGTCATCAAGCATACGAAGGACTTGCTGAAGAAGCGGCATCTGCTCTGGCTTTACAGCCTCAGAAGGAATAAGGGTTAAAGAATCACCGAATTTTGTCACATGAACCGGTTTTGCCACATCATGCTCTGCCAGAAGCTGCAGGATCATTGATTTGACCAAAGGGTTCCCATCAGGATTTTGTAAGATGGTATTTAATAGACCCATATGCGGTGTAATATTCCGGTCTTTCAATGAATGAATGAACTGGACCTGTTCTTCCGGACGCTTCAGCATATCATCTATGTTGACCTCACTTCCGGCGTCCTCATCTTCATCTAAAATCTCTTCAGGTGATTCGATCATTTTTCTGCTAAATTCGAGCAGCTTGTAAAAATGCTCCGCGCTTTCTGCCGGAAGGTGGTTTTCCTCGAGCACAGCCTCAATCGTCTGTTTGACTTCTTCATATTCTTTCAGCTGAATGAGGATCGTCATATACACTTGGAGCACAGTGAAATAGTGGCCATATCCTTCATGCAGCATTTTTTCACAAACACGCTTTGCATCCTGCAGCTCACCCAGCTCCAGAAAACAAATGGCCATTCCAAGGTGAATATCGGATTCTTCATCGTCATCGTACGATTTAGCTTCTGAAAACAAGTGAAGCGCCTCTTGATACTGTTTATCTTTTAATGCTGCCATTCCTTTTTCAATCAGTCTTTCTTTCAGACCAGGAAACAAAATGACATTATCTTTCTTCTTGTCATGCTTCATGCTTACGTTCCTTTCGGGCGCATATTTTTTATCAGTTTACCAACGAAGATTAGTAAACACAAGTAACGAGAGGTTTTCATGCAAAAAAGAAGCCGTCACACCTCGGGCGGACAGCTTCTCGTTGCTTAAGCGCGCAGCCAGCTGCTGCGCTTTTCTTCAAATGCTTGAATGTCATCTTCTAGAAGTAATGTTAATGAAATCTCATCATAACCATTTAGGAGCATTTCTCTCCAGTGAGGGTCGACTTGAAAAGGGGTGATATTCCCTTCATGATCTTCTATCTGCTGTTTTTCAAGATCAACCGTCATCTCATACCCTTTGTTCTCATATGACGCAGCGAAGGTTTTCCACACATCATAATCAAGGCGAATCGGAAGCATCCCATTTTTAAAGCAGTTTTGATGAAATATATCTGCGAATGATGGTGCGATGACAATTTTAAAGCCATAATCATCAAGCGCCCAAGGAGCATGTTCCCTAGATGATCCGCAGCCAAAGTTCTCCCCTGCGATCAAAATGGATGCTCCTTCATAGATTGGCTGATTTAGTTCGAAATCTGGATTTGGGCTGCCATCGGCTAAGTAACGCCAGTCGAAAAAGGCAAAGCGGCCATATCCTGTTCGTTCGATTCTTTTTAAAAATTGTTTCGGAATAATTTGATCTGTATCTACATTGATCCGGTTAAGCACAGCGGCTTTTCCTTTATGAGTGACTAAAGGCTCCATCTATGACAACTCCTTACACGACTGTTTTCTCTTGATTAAACTTCCTGACATCGACAAAGCGGCCATGTATCGCAGCCATTGCAGCCATTGCCGGGCTGACAAGATGCGTTCTCGCACCCTTCCCTTGACGCCCTTCAAAGTTACGGTTTGATGTGGACGCGCAGCGTTCGCCCTCCGGTACCACATCGTTATTCATACTAAGGCACATACTGCAGCCTGATTCTCTCCATTCAAATCCTGCTTCAAGGAAGATTTCATGAAGACCTTCTTTTTCTGCTTGCAATTTGACACTTTGAGAGCCAGGCACCACAATCGCTCTGACATGATCTGCTACTTTTTGTCCTTCAATCATAGAAGCAGCTTGACGTAAATCAGTCATTCTTGAGTTCGTACATGAGCCGATAAAGACATGCTCAATCGTAATATCTTCTATACGCTGATGCGGGTGGACACCCATGTATTCGTAAGCACGAATTGCTTCTTTTTGATCATCTTCTTGTGCAAAGTCCTCAGGTCCTGGGATTGATGCATCCACAGGGAGTACCATTCCTGGGTTAATTCCCCACGTAACCATTGGTGAAATCTGATTTCCATCTAACACAATGGTTTTATCGTAGGTTGCACCTGGATCTGTTCTAAGTTCTTCCCATTCTTTAATAGCTGCTTCGAAGTCTTCACCCTGCGGTGCATATTTGCGGCCGCGGCAATATTCGAAGGTGACTTCATCAGGTGCAATCAATCCTGCTCTTGCGCCTGCTTCAATTGACATATTACAAACGGTCATCCGCTCATCCATCGTCATGTTTCTGAATACTTCCCCAGTGTATTCAATGACATAACCTGAGCCGAACTTCACGCCGTGCGCACCAATGACGGCTAAAATGACATCTTTGGCGGTTACCCCTTTTTGAAGCTTTCCGTCTACTCTAATTTCTAGCGTTTTCGGACGCTGCTGCCAAAGTGTTTGTGTAGAAAGTACATGTTCAACCTCACTAGTACCGATCCCAAAGGCAAGTGCACCAAACGCACCGTGAGTTGATGTATGACTATCTCCACAAACGATTGTTTTCCCCGGAAGTGTCAATCCAAGCTCAGGTCCAACGACATGGACGATTCCTTGGTCAACACTGTGAAGGTCAGCAAGACGAACGCCAAATTCCGCACAGTTGCGCTCTAAGGCACTCACTTGCTTTTTAGCAATCTCATCTTTGATCACAAATCGATTCACAGTTGGGATGTTGTGATCCATCGTCGCAAACGTGTTTTGAGGTCTTCTCACCTTGCGCCCTTTTTGTCTTAATCCTTCAAATGCTTGAGGTGATGTCACTTCATGCACCAAGTGCAGATCAATATATAAAAGGTCTGGTTTTCCCTCGCCGCTTTTGACTACATGCTGATCCCATATTTTTTCGATGATTGTTCGAGGCATAACCCTTTTCCTCCCTCTACCTAATTCCACAAGATTCTATTTACACAATGGTTTGCACGCGCTGCTTGAGTGCGTCTACAACCGCATTAGTGATTTCTTCAGTCGTTTGATAAGTTCCCTCTTTTGCTGCTAAATCTTTTGTTCGTTTGCCAGAGGCAAGAACAGCTTCGACAGCTTCTTCTATTGCAGCCGCTTCTTCTTCTAATGCAAAGGATGTTCTAAGCAAGCTTGCTGCTGATAAAATGGTTGCCAGAGGGTTTGCAACGTTTTGCCCCGCAATATCGGGTGCTGAACCATGAATTGGCTCATATAAATGAAGGCCAGTGCTTGATAAACTAGCAGATGGCAGCATGCCGAGTGATCCAGTAATCATAGAAGCTTCGTCACTTAAAATATCACCGAACATATTCTCCGTCACAATGACATCAAATTGAGCGGGCTTGTAAATCAGCTGCATGGCAGCATTGTCGACGAGCATATGCTCAAATTCAACTTCTGGATATTGAGCAGCAACTTCTTCTACTGCATCCCGCCATAGTTTACTAGAAGCAAGGACATTCGCTTTATCCACAGACGTCACTTTTTTCCATCTTGTTAAGGCCATGTCGAACGCTTCTTTTAATACGCGGACAATTTCTTCCTTTGTATAAAGGAGCGTATCAACGGCAGCTTCTTTTCCTTCATCATCCGTATAGCGTTCGCTTGGTTCACCAAAATAGAGACCGCCTGTTAATTCACGAACGATGACGAAATCGACTCCGTTAATATGATCTTGTTTTAACGGAGATGCCTCGCTTAAGCTATCGAACACCTTTACAGGGCGGATGTTGGCAAATAAGTCCAGCTGTTTACGAATGGCGAGCAGGCCTTTTTCTGGACGGAGCTCTGGCGGGTTTTGATCCCACTTTGGTCCGCCGACTGCTCCTAATAAAATCGCATCAGCGTTTTTGCATACATCTACTGTTTCCTTTGGAAGCGGGTTGTTTTTTTCATCTATTGCGATACCGCCAATGAGCGCAGTTTCGAATTCAAATTCGTGCTTAAATTGCGCCGCCGTCTCTTGAAGGACAGCGACCGCAGATGTCACGACTTCCGGTCCGATTCCATCGCCGGGCAAAAGTGCAATTTTCTTTTTCATGAGAACCTTCCTCCTTTCCTATGAGATCGCGTGATGTTTCTCAATTTCAATCAGATTTGATTTGAAGATTAAATGTCTGTTCACTGCATTGACGTAAGCTTTTGCTGATGCTTCAAGTACATCTTGCGCTACACCGCGTCCTGCTGTTTCTTTTCCTTCTATTGAAACAGTGACATATACTTCTGCTAGTGCATCTCTGCCTTTTCCATTTGATTGAATGCGGTAGTCCAGCAAATGAATTCTTTCTTCCATACAGCGCTCAAGCGTGTTGTACACAGCCTCTACACTGCCTGCACCTGTAGCTGCTTCTTGAATGACTTCCTGTGTTTCTTGATTTTTCAGAGAAACTGTTGCTGTTGGCATTTGTTCTGTTCCATAGTGCACTTGCAGACTTTCAAATTCGTAGCCGATTTTTCGGTCTGCTACTTTTTCTTCTAATATAATAGAGATCAAGTCATCATCTGTAATTTCTTTCTTCTTCTCTGTCAAGTTCTTGAAAGTCTCAAAGAATTTATTGATTTCGTCTTCCGTTAGTTTAAAGCCTAGTGTTTTCATACGGTCTTTAAACGCGTGCCTTCCGGAGTGTTTTCCAAGGACAAGCACATCTGTTGTCACGCCGACAAGCTCTGGAGAAATAATTTCATAGGTTGTTTTTTCTTTGAGGAAACCATCTTGGTGAATACCTGATTCATGTGCAAATGCGTTGTTTCCAACGACTGCTTTATTACGCGGCACAATCATTCCTGAGTATTTGCTCACTACATCACTTGTACGCTTAATTTCATTCAATTGAATCGTTGATTCGACCTGGTAAAAGTCTTTTCGAATATGAAGAGCTACTGCAATTTCTTCTAAAGCGGCATTTCCAGCGCGCTCGCCAATTCCGTTGACAGCCGTTTCAATTTGATCTGCTCCATTTTCAATGGCAGCAAGTGAGTTTGCTACAGCCATTCCTAAATCATCGTGACAGTGAGCGGACAAGTTGACGCGGTCGATATTCGGAACGTGTTCCTTCATATATTTAAAGATGTTTCCGTACTCTTTTGGCGCTAGGTATCCAACTGTATCTGGCAAGTTAATGACACTCGCCCCAGCGTCAATGACCTTTTCTACAATTTCTGCTAAGAAAGCAAGATCTGTACGGCACGCATCTTCTGCTGACCATTGGACAACTGGAAAACGTTCTTTCGCATATTTCACCATTGCGACAGCCTGTTCTACGACTTCTTCACGTGTTTTCTTGAGTTTATGCTTCAGGTGAATGTCAGAAGTGGCAATAAAGACATGAAGCCTTGGCTCCACTCCATCTTTTAATGCTTCCCATGCAGCATCAATGTCACCTTTCACACATCGTGCAAGACCAGCAACAGAACAGTTTTTAATCGTTCTTGCAATTTCTTGTACGCCTAAGAAATCCCCTCGGGATGAAGCGGGAAATCCCGCTTCAATGATATTAACCCCAAGGCGCTCAAGCTGCTTTGCAATGATTAGCTTTTCTTGTGCATTTAAGTTCACTCCTGGTGATTGCTCTCCATCCCGAAGTGTTGTGTCAAAAAAATTAATTTTCCGCACCGACGCTCACCGCTTCCTTTTTCTTTCCTTGTTTAACGAAAGGCATCATTTCACGAAGCTTTCTACCAACGATTTCAATTTGGTGCTCATTTTCATTTGCATTGATCGCATTGAAACGTGGACGATTCACTTGGTTTTCAACAATCCATTCTTTTGCAAATGTTCCGTTTTGGATATCAGTCAAAACAGCTTTCATTGACTCTTTTACTTTTGCATCCACAACGCGTGGTCCTGATACGAAGTCACCCCATTGTGCTGTATCAGAAATTGAATATCTCATGCCTTCTAAACCTTCTTCATACATAAGGTCAACGATCAATTTCAGTTCATGCAGACACTCGAAGTATGCAAGCTCTGGCTGATAACCAGCTTCTGTTAACGTTTCGAATCCTGCTTTTACTAGTGAAGTAAGACCTCCACAAAGAACTGCCTGCTCACCGAATAGATCCGTTTCTGTTTCTTCTTTAAATGTTGTTTCAAGAACGCCCGCTCTTGCTCCGCCGATCGCTTTTGCATAAGCAAGTGCTTTGTCTTTCGCTTGGCCAGATACATCTTGATAGATAGCAAATAGGGCAGGTACACCAGCGCCTTGCTCATATGTTCTTCTCACAAGATGTCCTGGTCCTTTTGGAGCTACAAGATACACGTCTACGTCACTTGGAGGAACAATTTGATGGAAGTGAACGTTGAATCCGTGTGCGAATACAAGTGAGTTGCCAGCTTCTAATTGATCTTTGATTTCTTCATCATATACTTTCTTTTGCTGCTCATCTGGAAGTAGTACCATCACGACGTCTGCTTGTGCTGCTGCTTCTTTTACTGTGAATACTTGATGGCCGTCTTCTTGTGCTTTTGTATAAGATCCGCCTTTTCTTACGCCGACGATCACATCTACGCCGCTTTCTTTTAAGTTCAATGCATGTGCATGACCTTGTGAACCGTAACCAATGATTGCTACCTTTTGACCATTTAATACGTTTTCTTGAATATCACCGTTATAATATACTTTTACCATTTGACTCTCTCCTTTTGTTTAGACAATTGAAATTGTTTTATTTGTTTGCGGCTTTTGCTGATTATCTCTCGCAAAGGCCGTGGTGCCAGTTCTGGCGACTTCTTTAATGCCGTATGGCTTAAGTAATTCAATGAGTGCTTCAATTTTTGAAGACTCACCTGTCACCTGAATGACGACACTCTCTCTGCTCACATCTACAATAGAAGCTCTAAACGGTTCAATGACACCCGTGATCTCCATTCTAGATGCTGGTGCAGATACGACTTTTATCAAAGCCAGCTCTCGCTGAACGATTGATTGGTTTGTAATGTCTGTTACTTTCAGAACATCGATTTGTTTGTTCAGCTGTTTTGTCAGCTGTTCGATGTCTTTCTCCTGGTCTACATGGACGACGAACGTGATGCGTGATACATCTTGAATCTCAGAATGGCCGACCGTAATGCTTTCAATGTTGTAGTGTCTTTTAGTAAAGAGGCCTGTGATTCTGTTCAGTACGCCTGATCGATTTAATACAGTCAACACAATAATTCTTTTCAAGGTTTCACCCCCACCATCTCATGAAGTCCTTTCCCCGGTGCTACCATCGGGAATACTTTTTCATCTCGCGCTACATTGACATCGATGAAAACAGGCTCTCTAGAGGTTAAGGCTTCTTCAAGCTTTTCTTTCGCCTCTTCGTCTGATGAGATTCTGATTCCTTTAATGCCATAAGCTTCAGATAATTTGACGAAGTCTGGCTGCTCTGAAAATTTAGAATGTGAGTAGCGTTCTTCGTAGAAAATTTCTTGCCATTGTCTTACCATTCCAAGGCTGTGATTATTGAGTACAATCACTTTGACTGGAAGGTTCAGCTCACGGATAACGGCAAGTTCTTGCAGGGTCATTTGGAAACCTCCGTCTCCTAAAATCGCTACAACAGTTGCCTCTTGATCAGCCAGCTGAGCGCCGATGGCTGCTGGTAATCCGAAGCCCATTGTGCCAAGACCTCCAGATGTGACCCACTTATCTGCATTTTCAAATGGATAGAACTGTGCCGCCCACATTTGATGCTGTCCGACATCAGTTGCGACAATGGCTTCACCTTTTGTGAATTGATGAATGTATTCAATCAGCTTTTGAGGCTTAAAGCCTTCTGCTTCGTTTTCAACGTACCAGAGTGGATATTCTTCCTTCCACTGATCTAATTGATTTTTCCATTCGTCTGATTCCCCTTGCTTCCCGTCTTGCTTGATCAGTTCTTCAAGAACGAGCTTACTGTCTCCAACAACCGGGATATGGGTATGAATGTTCTTGCCGATTTCCGCTGGGTCGATGTCAATATGAGCGACCTTCGCATGTTTCGCAAAATGATTGAGGTTGCCTGTTACCCTGTCATCAAATCTTGCTCCGATTGAAATGAGCAGATCACATTGATGAAGAGCCATGTTCGCTGCATATGTGCCATGCATACCAGCCATCCCTAGGAAAAGAGGGTGCTTTGCCGGGAATCCGCCAAGTCCAAGCAGTGTATGAGCGACTGGGATTTGCTGCTGCTCTACATACTGTCTTAATTCTTCAGATGCTTTGCCATGAAGTACGCCGGCTCCTGCTAGAATGACTGGTTTTTTCGCTCTGCTGACAGCTTCTACTAATTTGCGAATTTGCAAATAGTTCGGCTCTACTTTTGGCTGATAACCAGGTAAATCAATTGGCTGATCATATTCAAAGGTTCCTTCAATGCCTGCGACATCTTTTGGAATATCAATTAATACTGGACCAGGTCTGCCTGTTGTTGCGATATGGAATGCCTCTTTAATGACACCCGGTAATTCCTCTGGATTCCTTACCTGGTAGCTGTGCTTTGTAATTGGCATTGTGATGCCGAGTACATCTGCTTCTTGGAATGCATCCGATCCAATGACTGACGTTGCCACCTGCCCTGTGAATACAACAAGGGGAAGTGAATCAATCATCGCATCTGCAATTCCTGTCACAAGGTTTGTCGCTCCCGGCCCTGATGTGGCAATGACAACACCCGGTTTACCAGATACTCTTGCGTATCCTTCTGCTGCGTGAATCGCTCCCTGCTCATGTCTTGGCAGGACATGAAATAAACCAGAATCGTAAATTTTATCGTAGATTGGCAAAACTGCTCCGCCCGGATAGCCGAAAATGACTTCTACTTTTTCTCTTTTGAGTGCTTCAATTAACATGAGTGCACCGTTCATCGTTTGTGGTGCTTTTGATTTTTCCGTCTCCATTTGTACATTTGTCCCCATTTGATTTCCTCCTCTTTGTCTTGCTTCAGTCAAGTCCTTTCACCCTTTTCCATTCAAGATAGAGATATGAGACCATATAAAAAAGCCTTCTCACCCCACAATGACACTACTTTTCACTAGGTCAAAGGGGCGAAAAAGCTTTGTTTTTCGCGGTACCACCCTTGTTCACGGCAATCCTGCTGCCGTCTCATGGACATCTTTCGTCCATTTTGGTAACGAGTGAGCAATGTCACTCGGTCTGCCCTACTATCATTTCAAGCAGACACTCAGAGGTGAGTTCACTTTAGAAAGTAACACCGGTTTCCAGCTAGCACCGGCTCTCTGTAGATACTGACTCTAAAGCTACTAGTCCTCTTCAACGTTTATCGATATCTATTTAACTTGCATGAATGTTTTCATCTGCAAAAACGACTTTTTCTCCCTCTTCAACTACTCGCTTACGGAATTGTTCAAGAAGTTTGTTTGTGTGGAACCCAGGTTTTCCTTCACCGATTGTACGGCCGTCAACTTTTACAACGGCGATAACTTCGGCTGCGGTTCCTGTTAGAAATACTTCTTCAGCTGTATACACATCATGTCTTGTGAATGGTTCTTCTTTTACTTCGTAGCCTAAGTCTTCTGCAATTTCCATGATGGCATTTCTTGTGATGCCTTCGAGTGCGCCGATATAACCTGGCGGTGTATAAAGCTTGCCTTTTTTATAAATAAACACGTTGTCTGCAGAACCTTCCGCCACGTACCCTTGATCGTTCAGCATCAGCGCTTCACTTACACCGGCCATATGGGCTTCGATTCGGACAAGAATGTTATTCAAATAATTTAATGATTTCACTTTTGGGCTAAGGACATCTGGACGATTTCGTCTTGTTGGAACCGTCACAATATCAATACCCGTTTCATATAGGTGCTTTGGAAAAATGGCCAGCGGCTCTACAATGATCACTGTATTGGCTCTCCCGCAGTTGTTAGGATCTAAACCAAGATCACCCGCTCCTCTTGAGACGACAAGGCGAATATAGGCATCCTTTAGGCCGTTCCTTTCAACTGTATGAATCATTTTCTCCGTGAGTTCCTCAAGTGAATATGGAATGTTCAGCATAATGGATCTGGCGGAATCATACAGGCGGTCTAAATGTTCTTTCATTCGAAAGATATTTCCGTTATACACGCGAATCCCTTCGAAAACACCGTCGCCATATAAGAAGCCATGATCGTAAACTGAAATTTTCGCATCCTCTTTTTTCACGAGTTCATCGTTTAAAAAGATCCACTGTTCCTTTTGGTCTTCCATTTTCAG
This sequence comes from Bacillus sp. PAMC28571, assembly GCF_014250435.1. Taxonomy (NCBI): domain Bacteria; kingdom Bacillati; phylum Bacillota; class Bacilli; order Caryophanales; family Bacillaceae; genus Bacillus; species Bacillus sp. PAMC28571. The sequence goes on from NZ_CP060191.1 coordinate 2,271,450, forward strand.
TGAGCACCCTCTCTTTCAAACAAAAAGTAGTTGAATTTTCAGACACTTTATATTGAAGTGTCTCTCGCTTGCACTGCGTGTTTGTTTAGCTTTTGTTGAACCCATCTTACGCCGCTTTCCATACAGTGTCAACAGCATTTTTAAAATTATTAGACAATTTAGACTAATCAAAATTAAATGTATACGCTTACACCTTTGCTAGACAAGGAATGAAAAAACTTAAAATTTTTTGTATTTTTTCTTCAATTTATTTACTTTACATGAACGGTTTTCTTTTGAGAAAACTTTTGTGATATTTTTTCACAACATTTTTGATGAATATTGTGAGATTTCTTTGACTTTGTTTTTCTTTTGGCATGCCTTTCTAAAGCGTTTTCCTATGAATTTATGATAGAATGAGAGCATCTAATAGAAGGAGGGCAATACATGGCTAACATCAGAGGTTATATCGGTACGTATACAAAGGGAGACAGTAAAGGTGTTTATACGTTTACATTAAATACGGACAAGCAGCAGATTGAGCAAGTAGAAGTCGCTGCTGAGCTTGAAAATCCTACATATTTAACCGTGTCAGAGGATCAAAAGTTTGTTTATGCTGTTGTGAAAAAAGGATCACAGGGCGGCCTTGCTGCGTATCAAATTGATTCAACAACAGGCAGACTTCACTTCATCAACCAAGAGCTTGCCGATGGAGCTTCTCCTTGCCACGTCAGCGTGGACAGTCAAACGAAAACGGCGTATACAGCGAACTATCATAAAGGGACAGCAGAGATGTATGAAATCGATGCTAAAAATGGCTCAGTGATCCGCACGCTCTCACAGGCACAGCATGAAGGAACTGGCCCTAACGAAGATCGTCAGGAAAAACCGCACACTCACTTTATGGGTCTCACGCCAGATGAACAATTTGCAGTGGCTGTTGACCTTGGAACAGATGGAATTTATACGTATAAGAAAGAAGACGGCAAACTTGAGCTTGCTCATACATTTGAAACAAAGCCAGGCAGCGGACCTCGTCATATCACATTCCACCCAACGAAACCTGTGGCATATGTCATGACAGAGCTAAGCTCAGAGGTCATTGTGCTTCGTTACTTTGAAGATGGTCATTTTGAAGAGATCCAAACAATCGCGACCATTCCAAGCGATTTTACGGAGAACAATCAAGGAAGTGCCATTCATGTCTCTTCAGACGGACAATTTGTTTATGCAGGAAATCGCGGTCATGACAGCATTGCGATTTTTAAAGCAGACGCTGACGGCCAATTAAGCCTTGTCGAGATTGCTTCTTCTGAAGGAAACTGGCCTAGAGATTTTGTACTTGATCCAACAGAAGAATTCCTCGTCGGTTCAAACCAAGAATCTAGCAACCTTGTGTTATACAAACGCGACAAAGAAACAGGACGACTCACTGTCTTACAATCAGACATTACCGTCCCTCATCCAGTTTGCGTGAAATTTTTAGGGTAAAGAAAAAAGCCTCCAATAACAGGGGCTTCAGATTGTTGACAAAGGGCTAAAATGAAAATCATTTTAGCCCTTTGTCTTCTTTTCAGCGTGATAGAAAACCTTTGCAGCCCTAGGAAGGACGAGCACCGGAGCGGAGCGAATTGAAACATTCGTGAGCACTGGAGCGCAGACCTGACAACGAATGCGAGGATTTGTCTACACGCTAAAGCCTCCAATAACGGAGGCTTTTCTTTATACAGACGGCATACCGCCATCCTCAAGCTTTTGATCAATCAAAGACGTATCGGTTTTTTCGCCGAACCATTTTGACAGCCTGTCTTTTGCTTTCCCTTTCACATCATCATCAATGTACATTGCTACTTGAAGCAGAGCAAATGTAATGGCTCCTAAATCATCTGTATAGCCGACACCAATCAATGTATCCGGAATGAGATCAAGTGGAAGGATAAAATAGCCGAGTGCTCCAATAATCAAGGTCTTTGCTTTGACCGGCACTTCGGGTTTTTGCAATGTATAGTAAAGTAATAGCACAGCATAGACAAGAGAGACACCAGCTTTTTGTGCCGTCTTTTTTAACTTTTCCCAAAAGGCATGATCATTAAAATGCTTCTTCGAACGCTTTAATAGTTCTTTTTTCTCAGAACGATTCATCATATCGCCTCCATCTACAGCATAGCCCTTTTCCCTTAGTTATACAAGATATCCGCCGATTCGACAAACAAAAAGCAGCAGAAAGCTGCTGCATTCTACTGCTCTTTGTAAAACTTTTCAATTGCCTTATCGATGTACACCCATCCTTTATAAGACACATGAATCGTATCTTTAAAGAAATATGGATCGTACTCATGCTTAGTCAAATCCGCGACTTCATACCCATTATCTCGAATTTGACGATTGATTTTTTCATAATAACCTGTACGGCCTTCTTTCGGAAAACCGGTGTAATCATACCACTTTCCGTTGACAGGAATCGTTACAAACAAAGGCTTTGCCCCTGCCTGTTTTAAAATATCCAGCATGATTTGAAAATCTTTGTATTCTGGTGATTCCGCATAAGAATGGCCTTCACGGGAATCCTTCATCTTTTTCATGATCGGTTTCAGCTTGTGGTCAAACAGTTTTTGATTAATATAAAACGGGTTGTCCCCTGCTCTTTTCGCACCAAAAATGCTCGCTTCTTTTTCAAGCTCAGCCCATGTTTTTCCTTTGACTGAAGGAGACGGTTGAAGCTTGCGCTCATGCCCCGATCCAATCGTATAGTACATGTCTTTCTTTTGAAGCATACCATAGTACATTTTCGCAATAGGAGAAATCGCGCCGTAAGCGAACTTGTTCCCAGATAGCTCTGCTTTAAAAAGCTCTGTAATCACCATGTCGTTTTTGACTGCTTTAAACTTCATGATTCTTTTAATCAGCTCTTTTTTCACAGTTGGATCAATTTCTTTATTATAGGCGAGATTCAGTGCTTGAAGCGCTGAATAGTTAGGTGCAAAGTGATTCTCGTCAGATCCCCATTTCACAAACCACTGCGGGGACACGATAAATACAAGCTTCTTCCCTTTTAATTCATCCATATGCGCTGCGAAGTTCATCGCATGAATTAATGATTGCGATCCACCTTTTCCAATAAGATAAGGTGTAAACCCTTGAGGATTCTCATGAAAGAAATTCGAAGGGTGATATGGATCAAAACGTGATAGTTCAGAAGATCCATAGATCGGCAAATAAGTTGGATCTTTTAGCATTTCATCTTGTAAATAAAGCCCTTGGAACATCCCAGGATCTAATTCTGTGGCTGACTTTTGTAATTTGTCTTTTGGGATCAGGTGTGAGAGCCATGCATTTGGTACAAGAAGAACACCAATGAATAGAACAGCCGCTAAAATAAGCGGCCCAAAAAAACGCTTTTTCATTACTTCATCTCTGCCAGCTGCTCAGCAATATGATTCGGCGTATCCCACACATCACGATCGAATTCTGTAATCGGAACAGTGATTCCGAGTTGACTTTCAATTGCCATAAGCAGTTCTACTGTACCAAATGAATCAAGAAGACCTTCTTCAAAAATCGCAATCTCTGGATTTTCTTTCACAACGTCGTCCTGACAAACCTCTGCAATAATACCATATACTTGATTTTTAAATTCCATAATTTTCTACTCCCTTAATCATTAATGATGAAATGGTTTTCCTGAAAAAATATAAAATCCGAAACAAATCACATGGAATGTAATAATGATTGACACAACCATTGTGACCTTATTATCCGGCCACCACTTGTGCTTTTTATTCCATTTCTCAAATAAATTGTAACCGGACATGACAACTGCATGATATAGTCCGTAAATAATATATTGAAGGGCAAGGCCATGCCAAGCACCCATCAATAGAAAGAGGACAAAGTACCCAATATTTGATACAGCCATTCGGTTCTTGATCCACTTCTTTTTAGTCATAAAGAACACAAATCTCATAAACACGTAGTCTCTGAACCAGAAGGACAGGGACATATGCCAGCGATTCCAGAAGTCTTTAATGTTTCGGCTGATAAACGGTTTATTAAAGTTCTCTGGCGACTTAATACCCATAATATAACTCACACCTACAGCAAACATTGTATATCCAGCAAAGTCAAAGAACAAATACATGCTGTAAGCATACATATACGTTAACTGCTGAACAAAGTGACTGCTGCTAATGTGATGAATATTCATCAGAATATATGTGTGAATTAGATAACCAATAATAAACTTATATAAGAAGCCAATGAAAATTTTATGAATACCGGCATATAGAAGATCACTGTATGCTTCCTTTTCAGGCGGCGTATCCATATCCTTTTCAAATCGGCGGTAACGGTCAATCGGACCTGATGAAATCGTCGGGAAAAAGACAATGAAATAGACCAAACGGTGAATCGGAATTTTCTTCTTAATCAAGCCGTCTCTTGTCTCAATAATTAACTGAACACCTTTAAATGTTAAGTACGAGATCCCCAAAAAGCTCAGCCAGTTCATTGGCGGCGGCTGGTGCGGCTGATGAGTTAAAAAGAACGGTAAAATCTTTGACAGCACAAGCGGCAAAATAGATGCCACCACTGCTGCATAGAAAACAGATGCCTGATTCGCCTTTAACCTGTACGCAAGGTACAGGCGGATGATGAAGATTTGCCACACCGTGAACAAGAAGAGCAGCAGCGCGCCATGGGCATCCTTTGAGAAAATAAGTGCCAGCGCCACAACCGTTGCAAACATGTTGTAGCCCTGCATTCTTTTGCCGCGAAGACCAAGAATGATCGTCGGCAAAAGAAGAATACCAATTAGAATGAAGAAAAAGAATGAACTAAACGGAATCATAGAAGAACCTCTTTCGCGATTCTCTTACGGTCAACCTTCCCGTTTGGCGTCATGTACAGCTGCTCAAGATAGACAAACTTTCTTGGGATCATGTACGCTGGCAGTGAATCCGCCATTTCTTTCTTAATCGCGCTTGTCAGCTGATACTCTTTTTCAAATGAATGAGCTGCTGGAACAATCGCTGCAATCAAGTACTCGACATGACCGTTTGGCTGGAATGGCACAATCACACAAGCATTGACATAGGTTGTCTCGCTTACATGATATTCAATTTCTTCAAGCTCCATCCGGTATCCATGAAGCTTAATTTGATAGTCGAGACGGCCATGGCACGTAATTAAACCATCCTGCGCCACACCTGCGTCACCTGTACGGTAAGCAGGACGTCCTTCGTATTCAAAGAACACTTTATCTGTCAAGGCTTGTTCACCTAAGTAGCCTCTCGTGACGCTTGGCCCCACGATGACAATTTCTCCTTTTTCACCATCAAGAAGTGTCTTGCCTTCTTCATCTAAAATGACGATGTCTGTATCAGGTTTGGCATAGCCGACTGGTAAAGAATCGTGCTGATCAAGAATCTCCTGCGTGACTTCAATCGATGTGATTGCAACAGTTGCTTCAGTTGGACCATACGTATTAAAGACCTGCGCCTTTGGAAAACGCTCCAGAAGTGCACTTGCTACAGCTACAGGAAGCGCCTCACCGCAGAACAAGAAAACTTTCAGCTCAGGTAAAAGCTCCCCTGTAAAGGAAGGGTCCATTAAGCACATTTGCACAAAAGAAGGTGTTGATGTCCACACTTCAACGTCAGATTGACCAAGTGCTGCAAACATATCCTTTGGCTTGTTGACGAGATCTTTTACTAAACAGTAAAGCGTGCCGCCTGATTGAAGCGCTGGATAGAGATCCATCACTGATAAGTCAAAAGAAAATGGTGCTTGATTTAAGAATGTGCGTCCCTCACCAATTGGGAAGTCACGGCACATCCAATCTGTAAAGCTTTCTAAATTATTGGCAGTTACCTGAACGCCCTTCGGTTTTCCGGTACTGCCAGATGTATAAATAATGTAGAAAACATCATCTTGTTGAACCCACTGCGTGGATGGCGGTGCTTCTTTTTCAAGTGCTAAAAGCGATGCCGCACTCTTCACATCAATGTGTTCTTCTACATCTAATACATTCTGCTCATTTGCACAAATCAATAGACTGGCTTTTGAGCTTTCAATAATTGAGACGATACGCTCGACAGGTATTGAGATATCGACCGGAATATATGGTCTGCCTGATTTCACACTGCCTAAGAAAGAAATCAGCATCTCTGGCTCCATATGACCGTATACAATGACAGGTTCCCTGCCAGCTGCGACTGCATCGATCGCACCAGCCATTTGGTCTGATAAATGCCAAAGTTCATCATATGTGATCGATGCATGTTGAGAAACAAATGCTGGCTGTGTTGGTTTTGTTTGCTGGTATTCATGAATCGTTTGTAATAGTTTCATAATTTAATCTCCAATTAAAAATCGTTGTAAATGAATGATCCCGTATTTGCTGTGTGGAATCCGTAAATAAAGAACAATAATAGCAAAATAAGTAAGTAAAAGCTTGTATATCCTATCCATTTTACAGACTTATTTTCTGATAGCTTTTTGAATAGCATATTGATAACCTCTTTTCTTTTGACACTTATAGAGACGCATGACTCATTCAAAGAGTTTCATATCAAACCATAAAAATTTTAAGAAATCATGAAAAAAAGATGAAGAATCGATTAACGTGTCTTTAGGCAAAGCTGTCTTATTGTAACAAAGATTTAATACATTTGAAATGAAATCCGAGCTTAAATTTGCCTTAAAATTGCTGAAAGCTGTCGAACTAACGCAAAAGCCACCTAGTTGGACTAGATGGCATTGATTTCATTTACTTCGAAAATTTTGTGCGAATTTATTTGTCTAGGGAATATCTTTCAATGGCTTCTTCTGGAGACGTTTCTTTATCAAACACAAGATAACGACTATAAACTTCTTTTAAATGTACGGATTCATCTATATTATCTACTAATTCAAAGATATCTAAAATTGCAACTACTTTGGTAGTAGTCATTCCACCCTCTGAATTTTCATAAGTTTCTTCTGGGAAGTTTTCCTGTATGATGCTTTCAATCTCATCTGTTTTTTTTGTTTTTATTAAAAAAATTCTCTCTTCAAATATTTTTTCAGGGCTTAATCGTGGCGAAGTTGTTGATTCAAATAAAACTTTTACAGAATAAATATCGTACATAAATGATCACCTTTCATTTCATTTTTTCTTAAATCTGTTGTCTGTTAACAGTTTTTTAGCTTTTTTAGCATTCTTTTTCCCTTTTTTTGCGTCTTTGTTGATTTGTTCTATCGTTTTATTTAAGTATTCACTTGGAAACTCTTTTCTGATTGACCCTTTTCTATTCTTAGAGATGAATTGGTCTGCTGTCATTTTATGATGCTTGACAACTTGAGCCTCCCAAGAGTTTGAAGAAAATATCATACCACCTACAATGACAGCACCAGTTGCTAATACTGCAGCTTGTCCTAACCCTGGAATAAAAAAGAAAGGAAGTGGGATGGCGAATTTAGTTTCTGCAAGTTGATCAGGCTTTAATTCTCCTTCAGATGATACAAAATCATTTGTGTTAATTACAACAGTTTCATTTTCTGTTGCCTTTGCTGGTGCTTGTAAAACAAAAGTAAATACGGATAGAGCTAATAGTGTGGAAATTATTTTTTTCATCATGTTAAATACTCCTTATAGTTCATTAGAAATTTAGTTGAATATAAATATTATATTATATTAATTAGATTTTCAATGATTTTAAGGTAAATTTAAGAAAATTTGTTTTATATTAACGTCTCTGTGAATATTTCCTTCATTATATCTTGATAAGAACCCCTGGTTTCATGGGTTTCTCATCAATCCACTATAAGAAAATCCGTCACAAGACAAGCAGGTTCCCCGTTTTCATCTATCCCCCAAAAGCTTGGGTACATCCCGTCACCAAAGCCTGTTGTAAACATGGCAATGTCTACTTTGTCATGAAAACGGGTGACGAGCTAGTCCCATGTATGCTTGTAGTTTTGCTCAAGGGGCTCGCAAATTCCTCATAAAGATAAAAATCATTGTCCTCTTTATATCTTCATCCTCATAAGCTTGAAGATATAGTGCTGCCTCCGCATCCATAAAGCAGCCCATACCCGTATTTACACCGTAGCCAAAGATCTCGTCTTCTTTCAATTGATTGAGTTCCTGCCCTGCTCTTGTGGCAATCTCCCATTCTATTGCTTGCTCGTTTGTAAACTTGATCAATGCATAGACGACGCGTTCGTCACCGCTTTCTAATCTCTTAACTACAAGTAGAATAGGATATTTCCCTTGAGCAACCTTCCTCGTAAACAATTGGTCCCCTTCTGAAACGAAAGGATCACAGGCAACGATATGACGGCTCGTGATCTCGATATTCCCGATCTGTTTAGAAATAATTGATCACCCTCTTGATTGCTTGTCTCTCCATTTCTATATAACAGGTGTGTTGGATTGATGTTGTACAAGTGATCATTCCTTTCATTGTTTTTCTGGGAAGTTGGGATTATGTATTTTTCTCTGTTTTGCCTTTTATTCCTGTTTTATTTTTCCCCATTTAATCCGTCAATAAAAAATCTGTAACGAGACCAGCTTCATCTCCGTTCTCGTCCATCCTCAAAACTAGTAAAAAAGATTGCTAAATCAACTTTCTCCTGAAAACGCAAGACTAACAAACTTCTTGTATCCTCATAACTTTTTTCCAATGCCTCTTCAAGTTCCTCCTATATGTCATCATTACCCTTTTAGCTTTGTTCGGAAAGTATAAATTTCAAAGTATGATCATCCATAAAACATCCATTTCCAGTATCAACTCCATAACCAGAGAAAACTTATAATGCAAGTTCCCACTAAACACTATTTTTGCTGCTAAACTTTATGATGGAAAGACTACAGAAATTAACCCTATCTAGGGAGCTGTCGTTTACTATCTATATGTTTGAGAAGGCTATGAAAGTTTCATTAGACAAAAAAGCCCGAATTCTTTCTTATCAAGGATTTTAGGTTTTTACATTAATACATTTTTTGGAGAGATATGGCACTTAAACCTTCGACTTAGAAGACGTATACTCTATCCAATCCAGCTACCGATGAAGCACTATTCTTCCACATTCATATATAACTGCCACTTTCCGAACTTAAAAACCAGTTGACTACTTTCCATTCAATTGTAAATGCTTTTTGCAAATCAAAAATGTAATTCAAGACATGTATATGAACTGACTATTAACTCCCCCGCTCCTTTTCTTGAATTATCGAAACCTCGTCCAAAATCTATTCTAAGAAAAGAAAAATGACCCTTAGAGGGTCACTGAGAGGAATTTTAGCTAAAATCTATAAGGTTATCCAGCCATGTATTCAATAGCGGCATTTTTTATCCTTTCCGTTCTAACATCTTGTATATATTTCATTCTTATCTCATCAATAGTCGCATCGTATATCTCGCCAATATTAGAAAATTTATTACTTAGCCTAGCGATTATTTTTTCAGATAATTTCAAATTATCAATACTATGGCTTCTTAAAATCTTGTATAAGGATTCATGTGCAGACTCAGGGACCTCCATTTTATTTCCACACTTTGGGCAATAACTAAAGTCTTCGTCACTAGTCTTGTAATCACACTTCGAATTAGAACAGTGGAATTCATTTTCAAATTTTAATGTTTCGATTAGTTGTCCCATAGTTGGTGTTGTAGGGTAGTAAGCCTGGCTATTTTCAATAGCAATCGAAATATTATCTATTTCACCAATTTCTTTTATAATTCCGTCTGAGAATAAAATACTTGGATTAAATGACATAAAATAACCATAATACCCTTGACCTAAACTTTTTTTTGTATAGTTAATTGTGATAAGGTTTGAATATGCTAACACTTCAAATATTTGGGGTATTTTATCATAAATAGTTGTTGAAACATAAAAACCACTAGAAAGCTTGCTGTTTTTTCCTCTCTTTTTGCTGTTCCACTCTCTCAAATTGGGTATCAGAAACTCTTTTACTAACTTCTCCGCTTGGTTGATGTACTCTTTGTACTTTACTAGCCTATTTCTAAGTGTACTGAATTCTTTCCATTTTGTTTCAAGTACTGCTCTTATACTATTTATTACCTTTTGCATTTGAATACTTTTCTGGTTAAATACACCAGTACTTTCTAGTTCATCAATGATATGAAAAGCAAAACGTGGATTACCATTACTACAAACACAAATTGTATCAATAATATTAGAATTAACTGACAACATTTCCCAATATCTATGGTCATAAGCTTGAATTCTCTTTTTCAATATTTGTTTGATGTAATCAATGTTCTCTTTTTTATTCGGAAACCAACTTAGAGTAAGCTCTTTGGCATCTTGTCCTTTTTCAAAATATTTACCATAATTAGTTATACCGGGATATACAGCTGCTTTACATGCTATCTGTGGATCCCTTAAGCCTTTGAAAAAAGAGAAAAATTTTTCTTGTTGAGAAAAAGAAAATACATGAGCAGCTTCATCAAATAATAGCACTACTCTTTGAAGTCCAAAATCTGTAATTAAATCTTTCAAAAATTTCTTAAAACTGTGTGGATTGTCTAAAATAGTACTTAATTTGGTTGATGGAGCCTGGTCTTTTAAAATAAGGTTATTTTCAACATCTCCAGTCTCGAGTATATTAATATACTCTGACAGTAATTTGTAATAGGTTGAATAATTATCTTCGGGTTCTTTAGAACCAAAAATATTCGAAAGTCTCCTATTTAATTTATCCATATTCTTCGGTTTTAAATTTGTAATGGTAATTAATACTTCTAGTAATATTTTACCCATTGTCCACTGTAAGAAAGGGTCTATCCCACTTTCTACAACTTTTATTCTTTCTAAACGAATAGACTCTTCGAAACTAACCCACACCCCAAGGACACTGTCTTTTCCGAATGTTTCATTTGCCTTTAATGCTGCATATTTCATCAACATAGTTTTACCTATACCTCTGTTACCTTCAAAAATGTACTGTTCCGAATCAGTTAGTCGTTGTATTTTTTCTTTACTATACTCAATAAAATATTTTCTTATAAATTCATCATCTAAACTTTCCGTTCTGTCAGCAATGTAATCTCCTAATGATTTCTCCATTGTTTTCATAATTGCACCGTCCCTGATTTATTTGCTAAAGCTATTAAACTTGTATTATCAATATCTTGATATCGAAGAATGAACATTACTGCGAGAATACTTAGAACGGAATGCAATTTATCATTAAAGAAATTAAATTGCTCCTTGCTGTAATTTATCTTCAATGTGCTTTGTTTTGTTAGTGTTTTGTATCTTCCATGTACAACATCACTTAAATCCTTATATATTTTACTCAAAAAAATACTTATAGAGTTATTTTTGGTTTGAATTTTCTGTATATTATTATAAAAGGATTGAATATAATTAGTTGTGTAAAAATCATAGTCTCTTATCAGAGTACTTACATATTTATTAGCCTTTGCATCGTGAGCTTTGAATAAATGGAATTCTACTTTATGGTCAGAATAAAAAAACGACATACATCCTAACTCCAAAACACTTCTAAGAGTAATAATGCCTTGTCTGTAAAACCCTGATGTACTTGAATTAATACTAGCTATAATATCTGAAGCGATTTCATTCCATAGTTCACCAATATCTGAATCTTTTTTATTAATTTCTTCCACAATACTAAAAGTATTGTCAATAAGATTCATTAGTGGTGTTATGTCGTTGTCGTTTATTGTCTTATTATTAATTTGTTTTACATTATTTATTATGTTATTTTCATAAGCTTTTTTTGTATAAGACATTACCAATACCTCCAAATATAGTTATTATACATGTTTTAACAACACATATAAAGAACCTTTTTTGAAGAGGATTTTTATTTATTTGAATCCGTTGATAGAATTTATTTTAAAGTGTAATTTTACGCTAAAAACTTAGAGAAGTATCGAATATGTCATCTAGTTTGTGTTAGTTCTTTTTCGCATTAGAAAAACTCTTCTTCAATTGAATAGGTGCGTTCGAACGGGGCCGTAAGTATCGGGTTAGCCTTGAGACTGAACGCCTAGCCGTCGGACTTCTTTCGCCTATAAATTTTCGAGCCATAGAGTAAATTACCTCCGTTTAGACCAACGTACATCCTTACGTGTGTCTTACGTACACGAAAAAACCCGCTACCAATACGTCTATGTCATCGTTTGATTCAACGGACACTATACGTATCAATAACGGGTTTCCTAAATGACGTCCCAGGAGAGATTCGAACTCCCGACCGACGGCTTAGAAGGCCGTTGCTCTATCCTGCTGAGCTACTGGGACATGTTGTTATGTATTGTGCTTTGGTGTATTACCTCAGCGACAAGATTTATTATATTACTATTGTTCTTTAAAGTCAACGGTTTTTCGAAAGTTTTTTCATAAGGGGCAAATGCTGCACCCTTATGAAATACCTTCCAATGTGACAGTGTTTTCGAGGTCTTGTATGGCCTGACCTTCGTCCGTGAAAAACTGTACGTTTGCTTCGCTTCCATCTAGTGTCAGTATAGCATAGCTGCGCTCTTTTCGCACTCTTGGCAAGTGCACGCTGCCTGGGTTAATGAGGAGTTTTCCTCTTAGCAGTTCACTGCCTGGAATATGCGAGTGGCCAAAGCAGATAATGTCTGCGCCCAGCTCTTCTGCACGGTAGTAGACTTGAAGCAAGGATTGTTTGATGCCATGCAGATGTCCGTGAGTGAGAAATAGTTTTCCGCCTCTATCAAGTGGGAGCAGGAGCTCTTCTTCAAAATCGCCCATAAAGTCACAATTTCCTTTGACGACTTTGTATCCTTCAAGTGCTGGATGGTTCGTTTCGAGTTCTGAATCTCCGCAGTGAATCATCATGTCAACTTCAGCCGCATGCCGTTTGGCAATGGTTTGAAGTTCGTCTGTGAGTCCATGACTGTCACTAATGATGAGTATCTTCATGGCTTCATTCCCCCTTATTCATTTGCGTCTAGCAGTGATGAAAGCTTTTGAAGCGCGACCGCTCGATGGCTGATCTTGTTTTTCTCCTCTGGTGATAATTCGGCCATCGTCTGGTCTTTGTCTTTGACGATGAAAATTGGGTCGTATCCGAAGCCATTTTCGCCGATTGGTTTTTCTGCGATGAAGCCTTCTACTGATCCTTCTACCGTCTTTGTTTCTTTTCCCGGTATGCTGACAGCAAGGGCACATCTGAATCTGGCTGTGCGGTCTTCTTTTTCAATGCCTTGAAGTTCGCTCAGCACTTTTTCCACATTCTCCGCATCGTCTTTATGCTCACCTGCGTATCTCGCTGAATACACGCCAGGTTTTCCGCCCAGATAATCAATCGACAGACCGGAATCGTCTGCAATGACCATTTCACCTGCTTTGGCTTGAATGGCCTCCGCTTTGATGATGGCATTTTCTTCGAAGGTTTGTCCTGTTTCTTCAATTTCTTCAGTAAAGCCAATGTCTGCTAGTGTTTTGACCGTGAATCCTTTTGGCTCAAGAATGGCTTTGAATTCTTTCGCTTTGCCCGCATTGTGCGTTGCAATGATGGCTGTTTTCATCCTGATCAAACCCTTCTCTTTATTCGATGACTTCTCCTGTTACTGCTTTTTGCTTTTCGATTAATTCTTTGATGCCCTTTTCGGCTAAATCAAGCAGTCCGTTTAGCTGTTCTCTTGAGAATGTCGCTTCTTCGCCTGTTCCTTGAAGTTCAACAAAGCGACCAGCGCCTGTCATGATGACATTCATATCTACTTCAGCAGAAGAATCTTCTTCATAGTTTAAATCTAACAGAAGACCTTGCTGAGAATCAATTCCGACGGATATCGCCGCTAAATAATCAGTAATCGGGTTTTCTTTGATGACTCCTTCAGCTCGCAGCTTTTGAATCGCAAGTGTCATGGCAACAAAAGCACCTGTGATGGATGCTGTGCGTGTGCCGCCGTCTGCTTGAATAACATCACAATCAATCCAAATGGTGCGTTCGCCAAGCTTTTCTAAGTCAACGACTGCGCGGAGTGCTCGTCCAATTAAACGCTGAATCTCCATGGTACGTCCTGTGACTTTTCCTTTAGATGATTCTCTTATCGTTCTTTGTGCAGTTGCTCTTGGAAGCATGCTATATTCTGCTGTAATCCAGCCTTTTCCTTCTCCTCTTAAAAAAGGAGGTACGCGGTCTTCGATCGATGCGTTACAAATCACCTTCGTATTTCCCGCTGAGATTAAGACAGAGCCTTCTGGGTGCGTGATGTAGCCTGCCTCTATTTCAATTTTTCTCAATTCGTCATATTGTCTTTCATCTAATCTCATGTTTTACCTCCGTTACGATATACATTCCTCGCGAGTGCCAGCGGGGTTCTCCTACTAACTTTGACAACCTCAGCTCGTTCTAATCGCTTGGAATAAAAAAGAGGCAGCGAATATGCATGCCTCTTTTTCTCCATTATATCAATGTGTGACGTTAAAAACTACCTGTATTCACTTGTTCTGGTCGTGAAACCGGCTTTGTAAGCTCTGCTCCTTTTTCGTTCACAAGCTCAGCCTTGCCGTTCACCTTGACAGATACGCTTTTGACGTCCGGCAGCTCGGTTAATGTGAGCACAATGCTATCAAGAACTTTTTGTGAAATGACCTTTTTCTTTTCATCTGCACTGCCAAAAATAGATTCGTTGAAATCAAGTGTCACATGGCCATCTTTTACTTTTGGTACATCATTCAGCTTCACATCTTGATCAAAGTCTGTAAGCAGATGGCTTTTTTTGCTTGGTCCAGAAACGAGCTCATCAATCGCTGCTGTAATCGGATCATCCTCGTCTTTTGGCGCTCTTTTGGTCACTGGAACATAGTACGTCTGTTCATCAGATTCAGCTAAATAGTAAACCGTCACTGGCTTTGTCGCTGTCATATCAGCAGCAGCCTCGTGCTGGATATTAATACCGTCTTCTCTGCTTAAATCATCTGAGATAGGTGTACCGTTCACAGGCATTTCTTTTAGTTCATGTCCATTCATCTTCAATTTGACTTTGGCTATGGAATCAAACTGAGTTAACGTCCAAGTGACAGATTGCAAAATGCGCTGCTCGTCTTCTTTTTTATAGTTTTTAAATTCATTTGAAAAATCGACAACCGCCGTTCCGTCTTTAATATCGACAGATACGCGCGTATCCGCTGGCAGCACTGCTCTGAAGCCATTCGGCATTAAGTTAGAAATAGGTCCCCCGTCCACGAGATATTCAAGGGTTTGTTTTGCACTTCCTTCATTTTTCGGCAGTGGAATGGATTGAGAGACGACATACCCGTTTTTATCAATTAAATATAGTTCTCTCATGACCGTATCTGCCTGCTTCTCTTCTTTTCCTTCTTTGGCTGTTTGTTTATCTTCTTTATTTTCTTTCACATATGTGACGTTTTGTGGTGGATCAATCTCTGTTTTCGCTTGGTCTGTTTGAAACAATCCGCATCCTGACAAAAGCATGGCTGACGCGATACACGTAACAGCTGCTGTAGATCCTTTTTTCAGCATACTTCACCCTCCTCTAGTAGTTTGTACTACTATGTATACGAGCTCCCTCGGAGGATTAGACCCTTTTCATAAAAAAATAACCCGCTTCAAGTAGAAGGGGTTATTGCTGGTAGATGTGTTCAAGTGACACGGTTTCGACCTTCCCTGGCAGGTAGCCAAACCAGTCACGAGCGATGTTTTGGAAATTTTGCTGCTGCCCTGTTGTGTAAAATGTATGGACAGGCGTTTCTTTAGAGGTATTTAACAGCCCTTTATATGAAAGAATCGTACTTGCTTCTCTCGCTGTCTCATCTCCTGATGAAATGATGCTGACATCACTGCCCATAAAGCGCTGAATCGGCTCTTTTAAAATCGGATAGTGTGTGCAGCCAAGAATAAGTGTATCAATTCCTGTTTCTTTCATCGGTTCAAGGGAATCTTTCACCACTGCCTCTGCTGTCTGATCTAAAAACGTACCGCTTTCCACAAATGGGACAAGGAGCGGACACGCCAGACTTTGAACCGTTAGACCTGCTTTTAGTGACAGCAGCGCTTCTTTGTATGCCTCGCTTTTGATCGTATTGATTGTGCCAATAACGCCAATATGCTGGTTGTTTGTCACCTTGATCGCTGTACGGGCGCCAGGCTGAATGACGCCAATGACCGGAATATCAAGCGTTGCTTTGATTTCATCCAGTGCGATCGCCGTTGCTGTGTTGCATGCAATGACGAGCATTTTAATATGGTGGTGTTTTAGTAAGTAGTGTGCCATTTCCCACGTATATTGAAGAACTTCTTCTTCTTTCCGCGGGCCATATGGACATCGTTTTGTATCGCCTACATAAATGATTTTTTCTTTTGGCAGTTGTCTCATGATTTCCTTTGCAACGGTTAAACCGCCGACGCCGGAATCAATGACGCCGATTGGTTGATCCAACAAAATCGCCTCATTTTCTTTTCATTTGCTGCTGTAGTTTCGTTAAGGATTGGTTGAAAACGATGGCTTCTTCTTCTGAGAAAGCCCCTAGAAGTTCACTGACGTATTCTTGGCGTTTAGCAATCACTTCTTGAATGATCCGCTCGCCTTCAGGCAATAAATGAATGCGAACCACGCGGCGGTCAGATGGATCTTTCACCCGTTCGACAAGTTCACTTTTTTCCATTCTATCAATTAAATCAGTGGTTGTGCTGCAAGCCAAGTACATCTTTTGTGACAGCTCGCCTATTGTCATATCTCCGAATTCATAAAGCCACTGAAGCCCGATGAATTGTGGAGGTGTAATCGTATATTGATTGAGGATTTCTCTGCCTTTTTGCTTAATAATTGCGGCAATGTGGCGTAATGATTTTTCAATCTCTGCAACATGGCCTGATTCATTCGTTTCCATTTTATTGATACCTCACTATAGCATCTCACTTTGATTAAAACGTATATGTCTATTTTCCTCGTTTTTTAAAGAAAATGCAAGAAGAGACTCATGGAAACCATATAGAAATAACCGGTTCCTCCCCAATATGGAAGGAAAACCGGCTGACTTTAGAGCTCTAGCTCACCCATACGCAGAAGCTCGACTACGGCCTGTGAACGGCCTTTGACTCCTAGCTTTTGCATGGCATTCGAAATGTGATTTCGAACAGTCTTTTCGCTAATAAAAAGCTCGCTTGCAATTTCTTTTGTTGTTTTATCTTGGACGAGCAATTCGAATACTTCTCTTTCTCTTTTGGTTAATAGCGGCTTGGATTGAAACTCTTTCTCCTTCAAGTATTGTAACCCTCCTTGCTAAGGTGAGAGCTCTAGTCTCTATAGAATGGGATTCTGTATAGTCGAGATATCATATGCCGGGTGCCTGAGGTAGGTGACGTTAAAATCAAGAAATCCCGCATATCAGCGTCCAATTTCTGCGCTTTCATCCACGCAAAAAAGGACGAGTCTCCTCCCCGAGACATCGTCCTTTTTTGCGTGGTATTTAAAAGATTGAAATGGCGCCTGTTAACAATGCAATAAGTGTTGTAAAAAGGGCAGTTAACACGGTCCATAGCAGTGCATATTTTTGCAAATCACCAATATCTTTGTTCAGCATACTGACAAGCAGCAGTGTTGAAGCTACAAGCGGACTCAGTAAGTGAACAGGCTGCCCTATGATAGAGGCACGTGCAATTTCCACCGGATCAATCCCGTAAGCTGCGCCGGCTTCAGCCAGGATTGGCAGCACTCCGAAATAGTAAGCATCGTTTGAGAGCACAAATGTAAATGGCATACTCGTCAAAGCAACAATCAGCGGGAAAAATGAGCTGTAGGAATCCGGAATCATGTAAATGACCAAATTGGCAATGGACTCAACCATTTTTGTTCCAGAAAAAATCCCTGTGAAAATCCCTGCTGCAAATACAAGTGTGATAACCGTTAATGCGTTTCCTGCATGAGATAAAATTCGCTCGCGCTGATCTTCAACCTTTGGATAGTTGATCATCAGAGCGATGACAAATCCAATTAAGAACAGTACAGGAATTGGTATGATATCCATGACGAGTGTGACCATGACCACAATTGTTAAGAAGAAGTTAATCCAAATCAGATTCGGTCTCTTGATATCGGCTACTCCATCTTCAATTGACGCAGCCAATTCAGGAGAAATGGACGGCTCTTCTTTGTACTGAATCTCTGCAATCCCAATCCGTTTTCTTTCTTTTTTCCCAAGTACATAAGCAGTAAAAAGTATAAAAAGACCGCCTCCAACCATCGTTGGGAGTAATGGAATGAAAAATTCGCCTGCATCTAATCCAAGCGCCGCGATTGCACGAGTAGCTGGACCGCCCCATGGCGTCATTCCGCTCATAATTCCTAATGATAATAATGAAATTGTTCCTAAAATTAATGGGTTCATCCCAATTCTTAAGAAAAGTGGCAGCATAGCTGATACGGTAATCATGTACGTTGTTGTTCCATCACCATCTAATGCAACAAGCATAGACAAAATCGCTACCCCAAAAGCAATTTTGACAGGATCACCTTTTACAATACGTAGAATGAGTTTAATCAGAGGATCAAACAATCCAGCATCCAGCATGACACCGAAGAATAAAATCGCAAATAACAATAAAGCAGCTGATGGTGCAACAGTTTTCAGTCCATCAAGCATCATGTCCCCTAACCCTTTGTTAAAGCCGCCGATCAATGCAAATATGATAGGTACAACGGTTAGAGCCACCACCGGATGCATACGTTTTGTCATAATGAGAAATGTAAATGTCAAGACCATCAAGATCCCTAAAATAGCTAGCACTTTATATCCCTCCATCCTCTTCTTTACATGATCTGCAAGCGCCCCCTTGCACTTGCGATCTATATGTTAGCGCTTTCTATTTCAAGGATATAATAGCTTTTTTTATAATGAAAATATCGATTTTTTCGTATATTCAATAAATTTCTTTTATAATCAACCTTGCTGATTTCTTAAAAACTCAATGAACGCTTTCACCACAGACAAATGAAGTGAGTCTGGCTGGTACATGAGCCATGTATCTCTTAAAACAGGCTGTCCATCTTTATACGAAAGTCCTTTTACAAATAACTCATCACTTGGTCTGAGGCAAATTTCTGGGACAATGGCATAGCCTAAACCATGCTTCACCATCTCTTTTGATGTATCCTGACGGTCTGTCTCCATCGTGACAAGCGGAGGCATTGTGAATGTTTCCTGCCACCATCTGTTAATCAGCCGTTTTAATGAACTGTCTGTATGATAGTCAATGAGCGGCAGATTCGGGAGATCCTTTAGCTGAATTTCTGATTTTGAAATAATGCAAAGACGCTCTTTATCAAGCAAAAAACGCTCTCCATTCCAGTCATAATCGCCTCTTAAAATCCCTAAATGCACACTTGATGTTCCTAATAAATCCATTACCTTTGTGCTCCAGCCTGTGTTGACCATAAATTGAACATGTGGATACTGCTTAGAAAATTCCTTTAATATTTCTGGCAGTTTATACTGGGCAAAGTTACTTGAGACCCCTAACCGAATGGTTCCTTTGACCTTTTTTTGCATATTGAGCATGCCATCTTTCGTTTGCTGCAGCTGTTTGAGCATGTCATTTGCGTATTTAGCCAAGTATTCGCCCTCTGATGTAAATTCAATTCCTCGTTTTCTTTTAAAGAAAAGTTTCATATCAAACTCCTCTTCAAGCTGTTTCAATCGATAGCTTAAGGCAGGCTGAGAGACAAATAATTTTTCTGCCGCTTTTGTGATGTTCTTTTCTTCATAAAGTACCTTTAAAAACCGCCAATCTTTTTCATCCATTGTATGCCCTCCTTTTTTACTAATTATAAAATATTTTTATTGATTTCTCTCAAAATAATGTATTTAACTTATTTCTTATTATACTTTACCATTTTGGTTAGATAAACAGTTAATTAAAAATTGAGGGTGAGAGTCATGAGAAAAGTTCCAATCACAATCATGCGAGGCGGTACAAGCAAAGGAGTATTCATTCACGCTGACAATGCACCATATGAACACGATGAGCTCGAGGCATTTCTATTAGACATTATGGGCAGTCCTGACCGGCTGCAGGTCGATGGGATCGGCGGCGGTAATTCTTTAACAAGTAAAGTGGCCATTATCGATAAAGCCACACGTCCGGATGTGGATGTGAACTATACATTTGCACAGGTCAGTATTAATGAGAGATATGTCGACTTTAAAGGAAACTGCGGGAACATCTCATCAGCCGTTGGGCCGTATGCGATCATTAAAGGACTTGTTCAAGCAGTTGAGCCCATTACGACTGTACGTATCCTCAATACCAATACAAATAAAGTCATTACGGCAGAGGTCGAAGTTGAAAATGGGGAAGTAAAATTTGAAGGACAGGCAGAAATTCCAGGTGTAAAAGGAACTGGTTCTCCTATTTATTTATCCTTTGAGAAACCTGAAGGAGCAGTCACAGGTAAAACCTATCCGACTGGAAACAAAATTGATACGATTCAAACAAAGTTTGGTGAGATTCCAATCTCGATCGTTGACATTGCAAATCCAATTGCCTTTATTCGTGCGAAAGATATTCAATTAAAAGGAACTGAATTACCTGAAGAGTTTACAGACGAATTACTGGATGATTTAGAAGAAATTCGTTCCCTCGCTGCTGAAATGTGTCACTTTGCACCAAAAGAAATGGCCACATTACAGTCTCCAGCTGTTCCAAAGCTTGCGCTCATCAGCGAGCCTGCTGATTATGTAGATACAAATGGAATCTTGAGACGAGCAGAAGATATGGATATCATCGTTCGTATGCTATCGATGCAACGACCGCACCAAGCACTTGCCATTACCGGTTCTGTCTGCGTGACGGCCAGCTGTTTCTTGGATGAAACGCTTCCTTCTCAGCTGTTCCAAGGTCAAGGAGACACACTTCGTATTGGGCATCCTGCCGGGATTATGCAAACGGAAATTGACATCTCTCAAAACAGAGTCAAAGTCATTCGAACTGCAAGAGAAATTCTAGACGGAGTTGTTTTCACAAAACAAGACTATGTGATTCAGCCTCATATTAAAAGAGAAGCTTAAAGCAGACGATGTTCTCGTCTGCTTTTTTTAATGCTGAAGCGGTGCATCGATATCTCCAGCAGAATGAGCTTTTATCTGCCCTTTCTCATCTTTGAGCTGGAGATGACCGTAGCGGTTGACTCCGCAGCAAATGCCCTCTTCCCATGTTTGTTTTTCACGGTCTAACGAGATCCGCAGCGGTTTATGAAGACGATATAACCGTTTGTTATAGAGGGAAGTGAGTGCTTCAAACCCTTCATTCTTCCAGCGTGTATGATATTTTTCAAAAGCGGCTGCAAGTTCCTTCACAAGCTGATCGGCTTTTACCTCTGTAAGCTCTGATAGGCAAATGGTTTTGTACGGAACATGCTCCGGCTTTGTCTTCACATTGATGCCAACCCCGATATAAATGGCGGTACGGTCCGCTTCAATCAATGTGCCTGATACCTTTGCTTCATTGATGAGAATATCATTTGGCCATTTAATCGCCAGCTGATCCTCAGCCCTTATGAGAGGTTTGAGTACATCGTAGATCGCTAGTGCCGTCAGCGGAGCAATCGTTGACTGGGTGGAGAGTTCTTCTGGCGGCAAAACCGTCATGGTCAAAGCGACATTCCCTGCAGGCGTTTCCCACGGCCTGCCTAGCCTGCCTCTCCCTTCTGTCTGCTGATGTGCATAGACAGCAAATGAAGGTTTTTCTCCTTGCTGAATGAGCCTTTTCGCTTCATTATTTGTACTATCAATGGTGTCATATTGAAAAATCTTCATGTGTTCTCCTTTTGTTCTTCTTGATATGGTCTTTTTATTATAACAAAATGAAGCTTACACGTTGCTGAGGCTGCATGCTACCCATTTCGCTGAGCTTGAAATGTCTCTTTTTCTTCCTCTGTAAATGGGACAGATGCGCCTGTTTCTTTATTAATTTGCACCATGGTGACTGAGCCTGTAAAGCATGGTTCCTGCTGCTCGTTTTCTCCTAAATAATGAAGGATAAGTGAGCTTGATCCGACTTTTTCCGGCTTTACATACACACGAAGCCGCTCCCCAATCTCCACCTGTTTGATGTAATCACATTGCAGGTTTGCCACGACTGTAATCGTCTCTTTCACACGTTTCATTCGTTTATCCACAATTCCTGTTTTTTGAAAAAAGGCAATCCGTGCTTCTTCAAAATAGACAAAAGGGGTGACATTGTTCATATGGCCGAACATATCCGTTTCTGAAAAACGGACAGTCGTTTCGACATAAAATCGAAAGGATGCTCTCCATTCTTCAAATGGTTCCTCAATATATGATGGAAGTCTCACTTCATCATCTCCTTATTCATCAATAAACGCCTCTCCCATATTGGAAGAGGCGTTTATTTTGTGTTCCATCCAGCCTCTTGTAAACACTCATCATGATTGGCAAAGAGGACTGAATGTGATGTTATTCTGCGTGATCGCTTCCGAAGAAGTTACGGAAAGCTTGTAATGTTGTATCTCGGTTAAGTGCTGCAATTGACGTTGTCAGCGGGATTCCTTTCGGACAAGCCTGCACACAGTTTTGAGAGTTCCCGCAGTTCGCAAGACCGCCGTCTCCCATAATTTCTTCTAGACGGTCAGACTTATTCATCGCACCTGTCGGATGTGCGTTAAATAGACGAACTTGCGAAAGCGGAGCAGGGCCCATAAAGGAAGACTTATCATTTACGTTTGGACAAGCTTCAAGGCAGACACCACATGTCATACATTTAGAAAGCTCATACGCCCATTGACGTTTTTTCTCAGGCATTCTTGGTCCAGGTCCAAGATCATATGTGCCATCGATCGGCACCCATGCTTTTACTTTTTTCAAGGAGTTGAACATGCGGCTTCTATCAACCTGCAAGTCTCTCACGACCGGGAATGTCTTCATCGGCTGGAGACGGATCGGCTGATCTAACTTGTCAATCAAGGCTGTACATGACTGGCGCGGTTTTCCATTAATAACCATAGAACAGGCTCCGCACACCTCTTCAAGACAGTTCATATCCCAGTTGATCGCCGTTGTTTTTTCACCTTGTTTATTGACCGGGTTACGTCTAATTTCCATGAGTGCAGAAATGACGTTCATATTCGGACGGTAAGGGATTTCGAATTCCTCATCATAAGGCTTTCCATCTGCTGTATCTTGACGTGTGATAATGAATTGAATTGTGTTTTTTTCACTCATCTTATTTCTCCACCTTTTTCTTCGAGTAATCTCGTTTACGAGGTGCAATTAACGATACATCGACGTCCTCATAGTGGAATGCAGGCTTTTGATTTTTCCCTTTGAACGTAGCCATCGTTGTTTTAAGGAATTCTTCATCGTTTCTTTCTGGGAATTCCGGTTTATAGTGTGCGCCTCGGCTTTCATTCCGGTTATATGCCCCGATCGTAATGACTCTTGCCAGCTGAAGCATATTGTCAAGCTGACGCGTGAAGGCAGCGCCTTGGTTGCTCCATGATGCGGTATCATTGATGTTGATCTTCTTGTAGCGCTCCATTAGTTCTTCGATCTTCTGATCTGTTTTTAAGAGTTTGTCATTGTAACGAACCACTGTAACGTTATCCGTCATCCATTCTCCAAGCTCTTTATGAAGCACGTACGCATTTTCAGTACCATCCATGCTGAGGATGTTGTCCCATTTCTCCTGCTCTTTCTTCACGGCGCTGTCAAATAGTGCAGAAGAAAGGTCTTCCGCAGATTTTTCAAGACCGTTAATGTACTTCACCGCATTTGGTCCAGCGACCATTCCGCCGTAAATCGCAGAAAGAAGTGAGTTTGCACCAAGTCTGTTTCCGCCGTGCATTGAGTAATCACATTCTCCGGCAGCGAATAGACCTTTGATATTCGTCATTTGATCATAATCGACCCATAATCCGCCCATAGAGTAATGAACAGCCGGGAAGATTTTCATCGGCAGCTTACGCGGGTCGTCACCCATGAATTTTTCATAGATTTCAATGATTCCGCCAAGCTTAATATCAAGCTCTTTTGGATCTTTGTGAGAAAGATCAAGATATACCATGTTCTCTCCGTTGATGCCAAGCTTTTGCTCGACACATACGTCAAAGATTTCACGCGTTGCAATGTCACGCGGTACAAGGTTCCCGTATGCTGGGTATTTTTCTTCAAGGAAGTACCAAGGCTTCCCGTTTTTATATGTCCAAACACGTCCGCCCTCACCACGAGCTGATTCACTCATAAGACGAAGCTTGTCATCTCCTGGGATCGCTGTCGGGTGAATTTGAATAAATTCTCCATTTGCATAATGCGCACCTTGCTGATAGACGATAGATGCTGCAGATCCAGTGTTAATCATAGAGTTTGTTGATTTACCGAACACGATTCCAGGACCGCCTGTTGCCATGATAACTGCATCTGATCGGAAGGATTCAATTTCCATTGTCGTCAAGTTTTGCGCGACAATCCCGCGGCATACTTCCTCGTCATCTAAAACAGCGCCAAGGAATTCCCAGCCTTCATATTTCGTGACAAGTCCTGCTACTTCATAGCGGCGAACCTGCTCATCCAGTGCGTATAATAGCTGCTGGCCTGTTGTAGCTCCAGCAAACGCTGTACGGTGGTGCTGTGTTCCCCCGAAGCGGCGGAAGTCCAATAATCCCTCTGGTGTTCTATTAAACATAACACCCATACGATCAAGTAAGTGGATAATGGACGGCGCTGCTTCACACATTGCCTTTACTGGCGGCTGGTTGGCTAAGAAATCTCCGCCGTATACCGTGTCATCAAAATGCTCATAAGGTGAATCCCCTTCACCTTTTGTATTGACCGCTCCGTTGATTCCGCCCTGTGCACATACAGAATGCGAACGTTTCACAGGTACGATTGAAAATAGTTGAACAGCTGTTCCCGCTTCTGCTGCTTTAATAGTTGCCATGAGACCAGCTAAGCCGCCTCCGACAACGATGATGCTAGAATTACTCATTGTAGCCCCTCTCCCTCTTCTACTAATCTATTTCCTCTTAAACAAAAGCGAAAATTGCTCTTAGCCCTACATATGAAAGCGCTATAAATATACCTAATGTCACATATGTGGAGATTCGTTGTGAGCGTGGTGAAACAGTAATTCCCCAGCTGACAGCAAATGACCACAAGCCATTAGCAAAGTGGAAAATAGTAGATAAAACGCCGACAATATAGAAGCCTAGCATAAATGGAGAGCTTAAAATATTCGCCATCATGTCATAGTTGACTTCAGCTCCAAGCTGAGCTTGAATTCGTGTTTCCCATACGTGCCAAGAGACAAAAATCAATGTGATAATACCTGAAATTCTTTGCAATCTGAACAGCCAGTTTCTTAAGTAACTGAAGCGAGACGTGTTGTTTTGTGCCGTAAAGGCTATGTACACCCCATAAACAGCATGATAGATCAGTGGTAAGAAAATCACGAACAGCTCAAGTGCATATCTGAAAGGAAGCTGTTCCATAAAGTGTGCAGCTTTGTTAAACGCCTCTGGTCCATTTGTCGCAAAGTGATTAACCACTAAGTGCTGTATTAAAAATAGACCGACCGGAATGACGCCAAGCAAAGAATGCAATCTCCGATAAAAAAATTCTTTGTTCCCCGACATTACTTTACCCCCTAGTAAAAAAAGTGCAATTGCTTGAAAATTGTCTTACCCCCGCTTCTTTCAATTGTAAGCACTTTATTCAAATTTATTGACAATTTCATTTTACTCCTATGTCAAAAAAGCGTCAAGAAACCGCGTACATAAATTAAAATTTTCCGAAATTTAAAAGTTTTAAATCAAAATTCGTTTTACTACAATAAGAATTTCTTAGACTTCAGGGAAAACTCTGTCATCATATGCCCACATAAGCTATAATAAATTGTTGAAAGAGGGGAGCCGTACAATGAATAAATTCGAATCTAACTTAGAACAGCTAAAAGAAATTGAAGTCAATGGATTTGCCTACGAGCTGATACGCGAAGTTCTGCTGCCTGATATTCTTGGTCAGGACCATTCATCTATGATGTATTTTGCGGGTAAACTGCTTGCTCGTAAATTTCCTCAAGAATCATGGGAGAAGATCCCCGAATTTTTCCATGATGCCGGATGGGGGACTCTCACAATGGTCCATTCGAAAAAACAGGAAATTGAGTTTGAGCTCGAAGGTCCACTAGTATCCAATCGACTCACCTATCAAAAGGAGCCATGCTTTCAGATGGAAGCGGGTTTTATTGCTGAACAAATTCAGCTTCTGAATGAGCACGTGGCTGAATCCTATGAACAAGTGAAAAAGCGTGCTGAGAAAGTCATTTTAACCGTTAAATGGGATTTAAGAGACCCTAGCTAATACTCTTGATAAAAGGCGCGGACTTCAGGTCACGCCTTTTTTATATGTCTACATCTATCATAGCATACTTAATGAATGGGTTTACGCCCGTTTCAGCCGTTTCCATATAGAAAAAAGAGGCGACCCTCTTTCATAAGATCACCTCTTTACCTTTTTAAGAGTGAGCAGCGGCGCTCACCTTTGATAAATCAAACGCGTCATGCAGCGCTTCAACCGCTTTGACCATATCATCACGGCCAACGACCGTTGAGACTTTGATTTCAGACGTACTGACCATTTTCACTTGAATGTCTTTTTGCGCTAACACAGCAAACATTTCAGCAGCTACCCCTGGATTTGAGACCATTCCAGATCCCACGATGGATACTTTCGCTAATTTGCTTTCTGTCTCAATCTGCTCGTAGCCAAGCGCCCCTTTATATTCTTCTAATACTTCAACTGTTTTGGACAAATCATCCGTTTTGACAGAGAAAGAGATGGAAGTCTGGTTGGTGCTTGTAACGGACTGAATGATGATATCGACATTAATATTCTGTTTCGCAAGCGTCGTAAAAATGGTCGATAATGTTGTTAAACCGCTTGAAAGCCCGCACACTGTCACACGTGTAATCTGATCTTCAAATGCAATGCCTCTGACAACTAAGTTTTGTTCCATGGATGATTCCTCCTCAATTAACGTACCCGATTCATTTTCAATACTAGAACGGACTTCTAGCGGGACTTGATAATTTTTCGCAAATTCAACAGCTCTTGGATGCAGAACCCCAGCTCCTAAATTAGCCAGCTCAAGCATCTCATCGTATGAAATGCCTGCAAGTTTCCGCGCAGATGATACATAACGCGGATCTGTCGTAAACACTCCGGGTACGTCTGTGTATATATCACATTTATCAGCTTTTAGTGCGGCAGCCAGTGCCACAGCTGTTGTATCTGATCCGCCGCGGCCAAGAGTTGTGATATGTAAGTCATCTGCAATTCCTTGGAAGCCTGCCACAACAACGACTTTCCCCGCACTTAATTCCTCTTTTATTCTTGATTCATCAATGTCCACGATTCTTGCATTTCCGTGTACATGCTCTGTTTTCATACCAGCCTGCCAGCCTGTAAAGGAAATGGCATCATAACCTCTTGCTTGGAGCGCCATCGCTAATAATGAAATGGTCACCTGCTCACCCGTTGCGAGCAGCATATCCATTTCTCTTTTGCTTGGATCGTCTGTGAGTTCTTTCGCTAGGTCTACTAGAACATCCGTTGATTTGCCCATCGCTGATACAACCACAACTACATCATGTCCTGCCTCGCGTTCAGCGATCACTCTCTCTGCGGCATTACGAATTTTTTCTGTCGACCCAACGGAAGTTCCGCCAAATTTTTGTACAATTAGTCCCATGTCTACCACCCTTTTTCAAAAGTTCACGTGTGAGAGAAGAGGCAGCTTTGGAGACTGGCCGCTCACTGCAAATAAAAAAGCAATGAGAGAACAAATCTCCCATTGCTTTAAAATCATCATTAAACGATGCAAACAATGAGATAGCCCTCCAAGAAATGAATTCTTGACAGCCCTACATTTCTTCAATGTACAGCCAGCGAATAAAATGAGTGGATTTTATTCACTTCGGCGACGCTCCCCTTTCAGCCCTCTTCTTAGATCCCATCGATCTCCGAAGGCTTACTCTTGAAGTTCGCACCTCTATCTTCAACAAACAACACGTTCATTTATTAAATTAGTCACATCTTAACAGACTTTTGGTAAAAGTACAATCTATTTTTTTAATGCTTCCATTAAAAGTTCAGCCGTCTGTTTCGGAATGCCAGCCTCCTGAAAGTCTTGGATAGAGGCTTCTTTCATCTTTTTCACAGAGCCAAAATGTTTGAGGAGCTGCTTTTTACGCTTCTCTCCGATACCTGGTACATCGTCTAAAATAGACTGGAATGCATTTTTTCCGCGCAGCTGCCGGTGAAAGCTAATGGCGAAGCGGTGCACTTCATCTTGGATGCGCTGCAATAAGTAAAAGGCCTGACTATTTCTCTCCAGCGCAACAATTTCAAGTGTATCTCCCATCATGAGATTTGAAGTCCGGTGTTTTTCATCTTTTACAAGACCTGCGACCGGGACAGACAGATTCAATTCATTTTCAAGCACATCGATAGCTGCGTTGATCTGTCCTTTTCCTCCGTCAATTAAAATTAAATCTGGCAGCGGCAGTTCATCCTTTAACACGCGGGTATATCGTCTTCTAATGACTTCACGCATGGATGCATAATCATCTGGCCCTGAGACGGTTTTTATTTTGTATTTTCGGTATTCCTTTTTATAGGGTTTCCCGTCCTGAAAGACGACCATGGCAGAAACCGGATCTGCTCCTTGAATATTTGAGTTATCAAATGCCTCGATTCTGTATGGCATATAAATATTAAGCGCATCCCCGAG
The DNA here is from genome assembly GCF_014250435.1 of Bacillus sp. PAMC28571. Lineage (NCBI taxonomy): Bacteria > Bacillati > Bacillota > Bacilli > Caryophanales > Bacillaceae > Bacillus > Bacillus sp. PAMC28571. Next base: position 2,300,206 of record NZ_CP060191.1, read on the forward strand.
CTGCTTCACCGCACCAATTGTCCGCTCTTCATCACGCTCAATGAGCGAAAATTTTTCTTTTAAGGCGATTTTGGCATTTTGATGCGCAAGTAAAAGCAGATCCTTTTTCTTTCCTTTTTTCGGCTGGTGAACGTTCGTCTCAAGCAATTGCTCAATCATCTCTTGATCGACACTGTCCGGCACCAGAATTTCCTTCGGCAGAAAATGGTTGTTCTTTTCATAAAATTGCCCCATGAACGTGAGGAACTCCTCTTCAGGGTCCTGATACATTGGAAACAGGCTCACGTCACGTTCAATCAATTTCCCCTGTCTGATAAAGAAAACCTGGACACACATCCAGCCTTTATCATAGGCATAGGCAAAGACATCTCGATCTGATAAATCACTCATCGTCATTTTCTGTTTTTCCATCGTTGAGTCGATATAAGCGATTTGGTCTCTCAGTTCTTTTGCCCGTTCAAACTCTAAATTTTCAGCGGCTTCCTGCATCTTTTCGGTGAGTTCTTTTTTGATTTGCTGATGCCCTCCGTTTAGAAACCTTGTGATTTCGTCCACGAGCTGCTTATTCGTTTCCTCGGAAATGTCATACACACATGGCGCAAGACATTGTCCAAGATGATAATAAAGACAGACGCGGTCAGGAAGGGTAGCGCATTTTCTCAGTGGATATAAGCGGTCGAGCAGCTTTTTTGTTTCTCGAGCTGCTTGTACGTTTGGGTATGGACCGAAATATTTTCCTTTGTCCTTTTTTACATTGCGGGTGACGATCAGCTTAGGATGGCGTTCATTCGTAATTTTTATAAAAGGATACGTCTTGTCATCTTTGAGCATGACATTGTATTTTGGGTCATATTTTTTGATTAAATTCAGCTCTAAAATAAGCGCCTCGATATTAGAAGAGGTGACAATGTATTCAAAATCTTCAATTTCACTGACAAGCCGCTGCGTTTTGGCGTCATGTGATCCAGTGAAATAAGAGCGCACCCTGTTTTTTAAAACCTTTGCCTTTCCCACATAAATGATCGTATTTTGTCTATCTTTCATTAAGTAACAGCCTGGTTGATCCGGCAGGACTGACAGCTTTTCTTTGATTAGTTTGTTCATATTTTCATCCGTCCTTGTTTTCCTCTTTCACTCCTTCTAGTGTATCACGAACATTTGTTTTATACCATGCTGAAAGAAAAGCGGCTCTCGTCTTTACGAGAACCGCTTCAATGATTATGCCGCTTGGACATAGATCGGTTTATAGATGTTTGTTGACAAGTTCAGCAAGTGCTTCTTTTGGTTTGAAACCAACAGAAGTTTCTACAACTTCACCGTCTTTTAAAACAAGAAGTGTTGGGATACTCATAACGCCGTATTTACCAGCAGTTTCTTGGTTATCGTCTACATCAATTTTTACGATTTTCATTTTGTCGCCCATTTCTTGATCAAGTTCTTCAAGAACTGGAGCAATCATTTTACAAGGTCCACACCATGGTGCCCAAAAGTCTGCAAGAACAACACCTTCTGCAGTTTCTTGTGAAAATGTTGCGTCAGTAGCTTTTACGATTGCCATTATTCATTCCTCCAATGTAAATTATGCTTTTTAGTATAGCATCTACCAATGTGACTTGCGAATGAAATGCTTACGAATCATTTTTTAGGAAATGAATTAAAAAACAAACCGTATAATCGCACCAATAACAACAATCGCACCGATGATCATTAGAATGGTTCTAAGCATATGACATGACACCCTTTCCGCTTCATTTACAATGTATGATGCCCCAACATTCTTCTCATCAAACATCGAAATATGCAATTAAGCGAGGTCGACAGTTATCATGACCACTGACATTGGCGGCAGCTCCACTGTTAATTCGCCGGACTTTACAGTCATTTGCTGAAAGTCTTTTGGCTGAACAGAATGAGGTTCATCGAATGTATTATGGGCATTCATGCGATCGGCCGTCAGCACACGTCCAGTGACTTTCGTTTGTTCATCAATCCCTGCAATGGCAAGGGATATCTCTGTTTGTTCATGCGGATTCAAGTGACAGTAGCTAATATGCATCTTCCCTGATGAACGCGAGGCTGACACACTGACCTGAGGAATTTTTTCACCTCTTCGTTCATACGGCGGTGAAACGAACTCCACTTCAAGCGCTTCTTCCTCTTGATGCACTTGAAACATGTGAAATACATGATACGTAGGTGTCAGAAGCATCTTTTCGTCCTTTGTTAATACCATCGCTTGCAGCACATTGACCGTCTGAGCAATATTTGCCATATGAATCCGCTCGCAATGGCGATGAAAAATATGAAAATGGAGGGCGGCCACAAGGGCGTCTCTTAGCGTGTTTTGCTGATATAAAAACCCAGGATTTGTTCCTGGCTCTGGGTCATACCATGTCCCCCATTCATCAATAATCATCCCGATTCGCTTGTCTGGGTCATAACGATCCATGATTTCTCCATGGTCTTCGACAAGCCGTTCCATCTCATAAGCCTTTTTCAGCGTGATAAACCATTCATCTTCATCAAATTCAGTCGCTGACCCCTTTTTCTCCCATGTACCAGGTACGGTGTAATAATGTAAACTGAGCCCATCCATCCACGGTGCAGCCCGCTCCATCAATACTTTTGTCCAATTCACGTCATTAGAGTTCGCACCGCAGGCGATTTTATAAATACGCTGCCCTGCAAATTCTCTTACGTACGTTTGATAGCGTTTATATAAATCTGCATAGTATTCAGGCGTCATATTCCCGCCGCAGCCCCAGCTTTCATTGCCTACACCAACATAGGTCAGCTTCCAAGGTTCTTGTTTTCCATTTTGAATGCGCCAGTCTGACATAGGTGTCCCTTTTGGAAATGTCATGTATTCGACCCAATCGGCTAATTCTTGAACAGACCCGCTTCCCACATTGCCGCAAATGTAAGGCTCACATTCAAGCAGCTCACACAATGTCATAAATTCATGTGTCCCAAATGCATTAGATTCAACCGTACCACCCCAGTGGGTATTGACCATCGGCTTTCGTTCACTGAGATCACCTACACCATTTGCCCAGTGATACTCGTCTGCGAAGCAGCCCCCCGGCCACCTCAGCACCGGAATATGTAATGCTTGAAGCGCCTTTAGCACATCGGTACGAATCCCTTCAATATGATCAATCTCTGAGTCTTTTCCTACCCAAATCCCGTCATAAATCCCTCTTCCTAAATGCTCTTGAAAGTGCCCATAAATGTGTTTAGAAATGCGTCCGATCACGTCATTGACTTTTACTGTCCCCTTCACTTGTCAACCGCTCCTTTTCTGCTTGATCACATACAAAAAAACCCAGAATACCTAGGCATTCTGAGTGTATGAGCGTTACGAGTGGATATTCATCTTTTTTAACTCTTCATTCAAAAGCGGTACCACTTCAAACAAGTCACCAACGATTCCATAATCGGCGATTTTGAAAATTTCCGCTTCTGGGTCTTTGTTGATTGCCACAATGACTTTACTGTTAGACATTCCCGCTAAATGCTGAATCGCTCCTGATATCCCGCATGCAATATAAAGATCAGGTGTGACCACTTTTCCCGTCTGACCAATTTGCAGGGCATAATCACAATAGTCAGCGTCACAGGCTCCGCGCGAGGCTCCGACTGCTGCCCCCAGCGTCTCAGCGAGTTCATTCAGCGGTTCAAAGCCTTCCTTGCTCTTAACCCCGCGCCCTCCAGCAACAATGACCTTTGCTTCCGATAAATCTACACCTTCTGACGTTTTTTTAATGACTTCCTTCACGATCGTCCGAAGGTTCTGAATATCGACAGAAACCGGCGTGACTTCTCCGCCTCGTGACGCATCACGCTCAAGTGGTGCCACGTTGTTTGGCCGGATGGTTGCTAGAAGCAGGCGGTCTGTCGAAATGACTTTTTCAAAAGCTTTTCCAGAGTAAATCGGTCTAGTGAAAACAAGATGTTCACCGGTAACGCTTACATCGATCGCATCTGAAATCAAGCCAGTCTGGAGACGTGCAGCTATTTTCGGCGACAAGTCTTTTCCGATCGACGTATGGCCAAAGAGCACAGCATCCGGATCGACCTGATCTAATATGGCTTGAAGTGCCTGCGCAAAACCATCTGACGTATAATATGAAAGGTGCGGATGCTCCACAATCATGACATGATCCGCTCCATAGTAAAGCAGTTCATCTGCTAGGTCTTTGACGTCATCCCCTATTAACACGCCAATGACCTCACCGCCATCTGCCACTTTGTGAGCGGCAGCAATGGCTTCAAATGTCACATTTCTTAATTTACCGTCACGACTTTCTCCAAGTACAACAACTTTTTTACTCATCTTTAAGCTCCCCCTTGTTCTCGTGATATCGTAAAGTGGATGTTTAGATGACTTTTGCTTCATTTCTGAGTAGATCTGTCAGTTCTTTGACTTGATCCTGAAGCTCGCCGCTCAGCACCTTGCCACCCTCTTTTTTCTCCGGTAAGAAACGTTCAATTGTTTTGATTTTATATGGTACATCGTCTTCATCCAGATCTAAATCATCAAGTTCCAATTCTTCTAAAGGCTTTTTCTTTGCCTTCATAATGCCTGGTAATGATGGATAGCGAGGCTCATTGAGTCCTTGCTGAGCTGTGACGACAAGCGGGAGTTCGGCAGAAATGACTTCCACATCCCCCTCTGCATCTCGTTCAATCGATACAGAGCCGCCGTCAATTTGAATACTTGTTATCGTTGTTACATATGAAAAGCCAAGTAATTCAGCAAGACGCGGTGCTACCTGTCCAGAGCCGCCGTCAATTGCTACATTCCCTGCTAAGATCAAGGAAGCCTCTTTGTCTTTTAAATAGTGATAAAGAATGGTAGAAGCTGAATATTGGTCCCACTCTTCTAAGTCATCTTCGACGTTTAATAAGACGGCCCTGTCACAGCCCATAGCAAGCGCTGTTCTCAGCTGTTTCTCTGCATCCTCACCGCCAACTGTCACAACGGTCACTTCTCCCCCGTGCTCATCGCGAAGCTGAATGGCTTCTTCAATGGCATACTCGTCATAAGGATTAATAATGAACTCTGCTCCATCTTCTTGAATTGCACCAGACTGAATCGAAATTTTCTCTTCCGTGTCAAACGTACGCTTCATCAAAACAAATATATTCATTTATTTCTCCCCCTTGTGTCGTACTTATCCCTTATTCCCCTTTAAAGTTCGGTTTGCGCTTTTCTATAAAGGCCTGGATGCCTTCTTTGGCGTCATTTGATTGGAAAACCTCACCAAACTTTTTGGCTTCCAGCTTCATTCCGCCATCATATGAATACAATTTTGTGGCGTTCAATAAATCAAGCACATATTCAAGTGATTTTGGGCTTTTCGCGGCAAATTTCCCCGCAAGTGTTTTAGCCGCTTCGAGCGCTTCTTCCTCTGTTTCTGCCAGCTTTGTAACAAGGCCGCACGTAAATGCTTCTTCACCTGTAATCGGTTCAGCTGTTCCCATCATTTCAAGCGCTTTAGCAGAACCAACGTAGCGAGGGAGGCGCTGCGTGCCGCCGAATCCTGGAATAATGCCGAGGTTTAGTTCTGGCAGTCCAAGCTTTGCATCTTTTGTTGCGATTCGGATATCACAAGACATAGCAAGCTCAAGGCCTCCGCCTAATGCTGCTCCGTGAATCGAGGCAATGACTGGCTTTGGACACTGTTCAATCCGTTCAAAGACTTGCTGTCCTCTATCAGCGAGGCTTGCATAATCAGACTCTTCCTGTAAAGTCGTAAATTCTTTAATATCAGCACCTGCTGAGAAGAATCTGCCTTCTCCGTGAATCACAATCGCTCTTACTTCTTCATTCTGTTCGAGCTTATCGAACATGTCATTAAGCTCAGTGAGCAGCTGAGAGGATAAGGCATTTGCAGGCGGGTTCTGAATCGTGATGAGCGCTGTCTGTCCTTCATGATGTAAGCTGAGTATTTTTTCCATGTCAATCATCCTTTTTCACATTGTCTTTAGGATTGATGTATTCCGTTTAACAGCAGATCATGTACACTTTCTGCGAGTGCAGGCAGATCATATTTTTGATCATTCATGACCCATGTTGTTGCGGTTTCATCAATCGTCCCAAATACCATTTGTCTTGCTAAGCGGACATCTAAATTTTGTCTGAATTCTCCTGTTTTCTTTCCTTCTGTTAAAATCGACTCGAGCATATTTAAATACCCTTTTAGCACCTCATTGATTTTTTGCCGCAGCTCAAGGTTTGACTGCCTGAGTTCAAGCTGTGTCACAAGAGCCAAATGATGATTTTGCGCCAGCATGCGAAAATGCTCCTCAATCAACAGTAGAAGCTTTTCTTTTGCAGACGGCTTCTTTTGAATATCTGTCTCCATCCGTTCGATGAATTGTCCCATTTTTTCTTTGAACAATGAGATGAGAATATCCTCTTTGTTTTTGAAATAAAGATAAATGGTTCCGTCTGCTACCCCTGCTTGTTTCGCAATCTTTGAAACTTGTGATTGATGATAGCCGTTCTCCGCAATCACCACAACTGCTGCATCAATAATTTGCATGTACTTCGGTCTTTTCTGCTTCAATGTGCTTCGTCCCTTTCTAAATTGAATGAGCATTCATTCATAACTTTATGTTAAAAAGAAACGGGTGATTTGTCAAGAGATCTTCTTCCTTCTTTTCAACCTTTATCATACCAGAGCAGACAGTCATCATTCAAATCATCCGGCCGCTCGACCGGATGATGAAGGTCGTTATTTCTTCAATTGATCGACAGGTGTCTCAGATGATGAAGCTTGCTTTCTTTTTTCTTCTTCAATTAATACTCTGCGCAAAATTTTTCCGACAGCCGTTTTAGGCAGTGATTCTTTAAATTCATACACGCGCGGTACTTTAAATGAAGCAATTCTCGTTCTGACAAAGCGATCGAGTTCATCCTCTGTTAAATAAGCATCCTTTTTCGGTACAACAAACGCTTTTACTGTTTCGCCTCTATAAGGATCTGGTATACCTGCGACAACGACTTCTTGTACAAGCTCATGCTCATATAGGGCTTCTTCGACCTCTCTTGGGTAAATATTATAACCGCTCGCAATAATGACATCTTTTTTCCGGTCAACGATATAGAAAAAACCGTCCTCATCCATATACCCAATATCTCCGGTGAAAAACCATCCATCCCTTAATACAGCTGCTGTCTCCTCTGGCTGATTCCAGTAGCCTTTCATAATCTGCGGCCCTTTGACGATAATTTCTCCGTGCTCATACGGCTCTTTAAGACCACCCGTTTCCTCGCAATAAATGCCTGCGTCTGTCCCAGGCCACGGACAGCCAATGCTGCCTATTTTGTTCGCTCCCCATAAAAAGTTAGAATGGGTCACTGGCGAAGTTTCTGAAAGACCATACCCCTCTACTAATCGCCCTCCTGTTAATTTCTCAAAGCTCTGTTTGACTTCAACAGGAAGAGCCGCCGAGCCGCTTAAACATGCAGTGATGGACGACAGGTCATATTTTTCAATGTTCGGATGATGCAGCAAGGCGATATACATGGTGGGTGCACCTGGAAAGAGTGTCGGTTTCTGTTTTTCAATCGTTTTGAGGGTATCAGCTGCGTCAAATCGCGGAAGGAGAATCATTGAATGCCCTTCTTTGACAGCAAGATTTAATACGGTCGTCATTCCGTATACATGAAAAAACGGAATGATGCCAAGGATTCGTTCTTTGCCTCTTGTCGTTTTATACATCCAAGAAGCGCACATTTCAGTATTCGCTAAAATATTTTCATGCGTCAGCATGACCCCTTTTGGTAAACCAGTCGTTCCTCCTGTATATTGCAAAACAGCGACATCCTCTTTCGGTTCAAAGGCAAGCGCCGGAATCTGTTCTTCTGACGATTCTTTCATGATTTGTGAGAAGTGATGAATGGTCTCACTTTTCTCGACTTCGATGACCATTTTATTTTTTCTTTTTTGGACAATAGGAAACAGAATGTTTTTCGGAAATGGTAAATAATCCTGTAGTTTGGTGATGATCAAGTGCTCCATACTTGTCAGCGCTTTCATTTTATAGGCCTTTGGATACAATAAATCCAGTGTAATCAGCACTTTTGAGCCACTGTCCTCCATTTGATATGCCAGTTCTTTCTCCGTATAAAGCGGGTTCGTTTGAACAACGATGCCGCCTGCAATTAAAACAGCATAATAAGAAATGACAGATTGAGGACAGTTTGGCAGCATGATCGCTACTCTGTCGCCTTTTTTCACGCCAATTTTCATCAGGTGACCAGCTAGTTTCAATGCTTCTTCCTGGAGCTGTTCATAGGTGATGTTTTTTCCTAGAAAATGAATGGCTGTATGCTCAGGTGCAGCCTCTGCGGAGCTGAATAAGTAAGATTGTAACGTCTCATTTGGGATGGTGAGTTCGTGGGGAATTTGATTCGGGTAATGCAGAAGCCAACGTTTATCTGACTGCATAAAAACCCTCCTTCCTGAACTTTCGTACTATTTTATTATAGCAAACTTTTCCTTAAGGCAGTTTGCTTTTTTCAAATAGAGCTTGGTTCCATGCCATCTTTATTTCTTCGCTGGTGTTTCGATCGATGCTCTTTTTCCTTCATGATGCCACTGTTCATATAATCCACCAATTGCTCGAAATGACTCATTTACTCTCTCCACGATCTGTTGATGGATACTCGGGTCATTAGGTAAATGCGTCTGGATGTTGTCGACTTGATACTGCCTCATCATGTCTATGTAGACTGTAAGAAAGATCGTGTCTTCTAAAATCCAGTAAATGACTTCACCCGCCGCTTTTGTTCTTTTGTGAAGCATTTGGATTCCTCGTTCATATTGAATGAGAATATAGCCGCTCGAATCGATTTGAATATATGGGCTCAAATCATCAAAAAATCCAGTCGTTTGAAATGGGCGTGCAATATACGGTTCATATATGTCTCTTGGCAGGGATGTCATTTGGAGACATGTATCAATGCGCTTTATGAGTTCGTCTTTTTGCAGAATTTTCTTCATGTGATTCGCCCGCCTTTGGGTGAGATAAAAGCTGCCAAGGAATCCCTGACAGCTTTCTCACTTTGTCTTCTTCATTTCACAGGAACATGTAAACGGCACCAATGACCGCAAAAGTGCAGGCAACTACGATTAATACTTTTGCTAGCTTTTCCATGTCGTCTCCTTAAATGCCGGCTGCTACTACGTAAGACAGCCCAACTGAAATAATGAGTGAAATAAACCCGACCGCTCTATTATCATTCTCAATCTCTTTGTCTACTTTAAATCGCGGTGTTAAAAATTCAAAAATGAAATAGCTGACAAGCAGCATCACAAAGCCGTATACGCCCCATCCAACCATTTGCAGAAGGGAATTGTGCTGTGCGATTGAATGCTGAAACACATTCGCAATCCCAAAAATCTTTCCACCTGTTGCCATGGCAACAGCTAAGTTCCCACGCTGGATCTCTTCCCAGTTTTTATAGGAGGTAACGAGTTCAAAAATGGTTAGAAATAAGACAAGACATAGGACGGCCACGCTGTAATAGGCGGCAATTTCCACAAGTTCATTTTCCCAAAAGGCTTTCATGCGTTTTCTCCTTTTTACTTTAATTCGACGATGGTAACGCCTGATCCTCCCTCGCCTTGTTCCCCAAAACGAGCATTTTTCACACTTCGGTGCTGTTTCAGTAATTCCTGAACCCCTTTTCTAAGGGCGCCAGTTCCTTTTCCGTGAATGATTGACACTCGCGGATAACCAGCTAAGACAGCATCATCTAAATATTTCTCGACTCTGCTTAAGGCATTTTCATAACGCTCGCCCCTTAAGTCAAGCTCAAGCGATACATGATAGTCTTTTCCCTTGACTGCCGTAATGGCTTTTTCCTGCTTAAATTCAGGTGCTGATTTGATAAATTCCATGTCTTTTTCTTTTACTTTCATTTTCAGAATGCCCATTTGGACACTCCATTCTTTGTCACCTGTTTGTTCAAGCAGCGTTCCTTTTTGCCCGAAGGTGAGCACTTTCACTTCGTCGCCTGATTTTAGCTGTCTTGCTGCTTTTTTCACCGGCTCTGGCTTTTTCTTCCGGTCAAACTCAGGGACTGCTTCTTCAAGACGCTTTCTCGCATCGATGAGTTCATGTTCTTTGAATGAGCGATGCTCATTTTTTATCGACCGAAGCTCTTGAATAATATCTTCTGCTTCTTTTGAGGCTTGTTCAATTTTTTCTGCCGCTTTTTGTTCAGCTTCTTCTAGCAGTTTGTCCTTTTGCTCATTCCATTCAAGAATTTGTCTCTGCAATTCTTTATGAAGCTTTTCTGCTTCTTTTCTATAGATTTCTGTCTCATGCAGCTCTTCTTCTGCTTGTTTCTTGCTGTCTTCTAATGAAGCAATCATTTGGTCTACTTCATTATGTTCGGCATGCATATCCGCTTTTGCCCGGTCAATGAGGTGATCTGGCAAACCAAGACGTTTAGAAATTTCAAATGCATTACTTCGTCCGGGCACACCGATGAGCAAGCGGTACGTTGGTGATAAGGTTTCAATGTCAAACTCCACACTCGCATTTGTGACACCTTCTCGGTTATATCCGTAAGCCTTCAGCTCAGGATAGTGAGTCGTTGCGATGACGCGTGCATTTGTTTGATGCACTTCATCTAAGATACTCATGGCCAGCGCGGCACCTTCAGCAGGGTCTGTTCCTGCCCCTAATTCATCAAATAACACGAGTGAGTTAGATGTCAAATTCTTTAAGATATCCACAATATTGACCATATGAGATGAGAATGTACTCAAGCTTTGCTCAATCGACTGTTCATCTCCAATATCAGCAAAGACTTGGTCAAATACCGCCACTTCTGATCCTTCTTCAACTGGAATATGAAGGCCTGACTGCGTCATCAGCGTCAGAAGACCAAGCGTTTTTAAAGTAACTGTCTTACCCCCTGTATTTGGGCCAGTAATGACGATGGTTGAAAAATCTTTACCGAGCTCAATGTCGTTTGCCACAACCTGATCACGAGGCAATAGAGGATGTCTTGCCCGTTTTAAATAAATCTCCCCTTGATCGTTCACAGCAGGCTTTGTGGCTTTTTCTGCCTTTGCATATTTTGCTTTAGCAAAAATAAAATCTAACGTCTGAAGCTCCTTTACATTGTGAAGCAGTTCCTCAATGTGTTCTGACACACTCTCTGTCAGCATTTGCAGGATCTTTTCGACCTCTTGTTTTTCTTTTAAACGGGTTTGCTGCAAGGTGTTATTTAAATCCACGACCACTTGCGGCTCGATAAAAAGGGTTGCCCCAGATGATGACTGATCGTGAACAATTCCGCCGTAATTCGAGCGGTACTCCTGCTTTACCGGAATCACAAACCGATCATTACGAATAGTGACAATCGTGTCTGACAGCATTTTCGAAGCAGATTGTGAGCGAATCATGGATTCTAATTTATCTCGAACTTTTGATTCAAGTGAACGTAATTGTATGCGCAATGAACGAAGTGCCGGGGTGGCATGGTCGAGAACTTCTCCATTATCACCAATACAGCTTTCGATTTCTTTTCTGACTTCAGGCAGTAAAATCAGTGTCTCTGCATATGTATGAAGTCGTGGTATGTCTACACCATCTTCATACATGGACTTGAGAAAATGCTTCATATTCTTCACAGCATATAATAGTCCTGCAATTTCCATGAGCTCAGACGGGCTTAATGTACTGCCGATTTCTGCCCGTTTGACCCCGCGTCTAATATCCGTTAGCCCGCCAAATGGCGCCGATCCCTTTAAGCGGATAACATCCTGTGCTTCTGCTACCTCTTCCAGCAAATGCTGAATGGTTTCTATATCCGTCAGCGGCGTTAAATCCTGCGCTCTTTCTTTTCCTAATGAGGATGCGGTATAGGACATGACTTTTTCTTTTACTTTATGAAATTCTAATGATGCTAACACTTTTTGTTGCAGCATGGTCCAGCCTCCTAACGACTACCTGTCACGCGTTAAAAACTTTTTGATCTCGTTTAGAGAAAAAGTATTCACGACATTTGCTTTTGGTGTCCAGCCTTTTCTTGCAGCTGTTACACCAACTTCCATATGATCCAGCATGGTGATATTGTGTGCATCTGTATTGATCATGATGTTTACACCTGCTTCGTTTGCTTTCATTAAATGCTCTGTTCTCAAATCAAGTCTTGACGGGTTGCTGTTGAGCTCTAGTGCAGTTCCCGTTTTCTTCGCAAGCTCTATAAGCTGATCTATATTTAAGGCATAGCCGTCCCGTCTGCCGATCAAACGGCCTGTTGGATGTGCAATTAAATCCACATGCTGATTCCGCAGCGCATTTTCAAGGCGCTCCATTATGACTTCCTCTGGCTGAGAAAAGCTCGAATGGATAGACGCAATCACAAAATCCATGTCTGATAAAAAGTCATCATCATAATCTAATGATCCATCCGGGAGAATATCCATTTCGACCCCTTTGAAAATGTGAAAATGCTCAAATTCTTGATTCAGCTTGTCAATTTCTTTTTCTTGCAGACGTAAACGTTCTTTTGTTAAACCGTTTGCTACTTTTAAATATTGCGAGTGGTCTGTAATCGCCATGTATTCATAGCCTTTTGCGATACATGCCTCTGCCATTTCGCGAATAGAAAATGCGCCGTCACTCCAAGTCGAGTGCATATGAAGGTCGCCTTTGATATCTTTTAACTCTACAAATTGCATACTTTCTTTATACGTATCAATCTCCGCTCCGGTTTCACGAATTTCTGGCGGAATGAGCGGAAGTTCAAAATGCGCATAAAAAGCGGCCTCGTCTTCAAACGTTTTGACTTCTCCAGTTTCAATTGTTTCCACACCATATTCACTAATACGCTCTCCGCGTTCCTTCGCCAGCTGGCGCATGCGAATATTGTGATCTTTTGAGCCGGTGAAATGATGCAGCGTTGTGGCAAATTGATCTGTTGTCACAAGCCGGAAGTCTACACTGATCTCAAAATCAAGGGCAAGAATGACAGATACCTTCGTATCACCGCTTGCGATAACGTCTTTGACATCATCGAGTGCAACGAGCTGCTCTCTGACTTGTTCAGGATCGCTGGTTGCAATGATATAATCTAGATCTTTGACAGTTTCCCGTGCACGTCTTAAACTGCCAGCTCTTGAAAAACGAAGAATACCCTTCATCTGTTCAAGCGCATGATCAATTCGCTCTGCCACATCTAATGCAAAGCCAATTGGCAGTCGTTCTGGCTGCTTTCCGGCCTCCTCAAGAGCAGCGAGAATCTTTTCTTCTGTTTTTTTACCGAAGCCTGCAAGCGCTTGTACTTTTTCCTTTTCACATGCTTCCTTTAATGACTGTGCATCATGGACTCCAAGCTCTTGATAAAGCTTAGCAATCTTCTTCCCGCCAAGTCCTTGCAATTTTAAGAGCGGGACAAGTCCTTCAGGCACTTCCTTTTTTAATTGTTCAAGTGTTTCTGATTGTCCTTTTTCGATATACTCTGTGATCACAGCAAAGGTTCCTTTTCCAATGCCGGGTAATGCTAATAGATCATCTATTTGAGAAAGGCTGCGGTCGTCTTGTTCCAGTGCCGCTGCTGCTTTACGAAAGGCAGAAATTTTAAAAGGATTATCTCCTTTTAGTTCCATATATACTGCAATTGTTTCAAGAAGTTTGATAATATCTTTTTTATTCATCTCTCATCCTCCAGCCGCTTTGGCATCTTCCTATATTAATATACAAACTTTCCCTTCATCCTACAACTTTCTGTCATGGAATGAGAAAAAACTTCTCCAGGAAAGGAGAAGTTTTTAAACTCCATACGTCGACCAGAGGTCTTTGACAAGACCGGACAGGTAAGGGGTGTTGTTTACGATCACATCTGCTAACATTGATTTGCTCATCATTGTTTGCAGCGCATCTACTGGAAGTAATGCAGCGACAAACAATAGAATAAACACAAATAAATAGGTTTCAAGAAATCCTAAAACACCGCCAAGCAGTTTGTTCACCTGTTTAATCACAGGTATACTTGCAATGGTTGTGAGCAATCCGCCAATGATGGCGAGCAGGATTTTGGTCAAGATAAACAGAATGATAAACGCAATGGTATTATAATAAGCTGTTTCTAGATTCCCGCTAAAGAAAGCGAGCTGCGGTTGACCGCCGCTAAAATTAGGTGCCGGAATCCACGTAAGCTGTGGTGCCAGTGACTGATAAAACATGGACGCCACTAAGATAGAAACAACAAAGCTGATCAATTTAATAAATTGAAGAATAAACCCGCGTTTTAGACCGACAAGCGTTCCCATAAGAAGCAAAAACAAAATGATGATATCGATCACGGTAATTTCATTCCTTTTCTTTTAGCTGAATCTCTAATTTTTCGTATTGCTCTTTTAATTTCAAGTAGTCGTGGACGACATTGACTGCTGTCAGTACAGCTAATTTGTTTATATCAAGGTATGGATTTTTTTCATTTATTTCTCTCATTTTATCATCAACAATTGACGCAACATGCCGCATATGCATCTTCGTTTCTTGACCGATGATCGTATAGGACTGTCCGTATATCTCAACTGTTGTTTTCGTTTTACCGCCGTCAGACAACGTTTCTCCTCCATTCCACGAGAATCCTAGTCTCTATCATAACATGTTTAGACATTGAATGGAAAGACGAGCCCTTACCTGTTATGGTACACTTTAGAAATCAATGATATCAAGGTAAAAAGGAGTTATCCACTGTGCCCCAATCCGTTTTAAAAGCAACATCAGAAGACCTCAAAAAAATGAAGAGCGCGTATGCGCACCATTTAACAGACACTTTGCCGCCAGGCGCCCTATTTCAAGCAAAAGTCCCTGGCTGTACGATTACAGCTTATCGATCTGGAAAAGTGCTCTTTCAAGGACAAAAGGCAGAAGCTGAAGCCAGTCAATTCAGCCATTTACAAGCAGCTGATACGAAAAGTCAAAAATCACCTGCTGTCACAAAATACAGTCCGCCGCCTGGCATTGCTTCCATGTCGGTCGTCGGTTCAGATGAAGTAGGTACAGGTGATTATTTCGGACCGATCACAGTCTGTGCGGCCTATGTTGATGCCAGCCAGCTTGCTTTAATGAAAGAGCTTGGCGTAAAAGACTCAAAAGGATTAAAGGACCCGCAAATTATCAACATTGCCAAGGATCTCATCAAAACCATTCCGTTCAGTCTTCTCGTTCTCCGAAATGAAAAGTACAATACGATGCAGGAAAAGGGCATGAGTCAAGGAAAAATGAAGGCACTGCTTCATAACCAAGTCATCACCTCTGTGCTAGAAAAACTCGATGGAAAGCAGCCTGAAGCCATTTTGATTGACCAATTTGCAGAACCAGGCATTTATTTCAAGCATCTGGCCGGGAAAAAAATTATCCGGGAGCGGACGTATTTTAGTACAAAAGCAGAAGGCATCCATTTGTCAGTCGCTGCAGCTTCCATTATCGCAAGGTACGCCTTTTTAATTGAAATGGACAAATTATCACAGGCTGCAGGCTTTGACATCCCAAAAGGGGCCGGTCCTCATGTAGATAAGGCCGCCGCCAAGCTCATCAAAATGCATGGTGAAGATGCTTTACGTCAATTTACAAAGCTGCATTTTGCCAACACACAAAAAGCGAAAAAAATGCTATAAAAAAAGCTAGGGCCCAGGGACTGACCCCATAAGATGAGACAAATAAAAAACACCTTCAAGTTTGAAAACAGATCGTTGTGATCCGAAATAAAACATGGAGGTGTTTTTTCTATGGGGACAAGAGTGAGTTATCCGGTTGAAGTCAAACAGAAGGCTGTAGAAATGAGATTGGCAGGCGTATCAATGAAAGAGATCTTGCGGGAATTGAATATCAAAAATAAAACGCAGGTTCAGACATGGGTGAGGTGGCATAAGGCTGGGGATACACACCGGTTCGAACAGCCTGTTGGAAAACAATATATCCATAGAAAGGGTCCCGAGTACTCTTCCGAATTAGAGAGACTGCAGGCAGAAAATCGCTATCTGAGTCAACAGAATGAAGTTTTAAAAAAGTACAACGAATTGGAAAGGAAGTTGATAAGGAAACGTCAATCAAACTGGTAGAAGAATTGTGCAAAACAATGACAGTACAGGACATCTGTGTCCATTTAGGCGTCTCACGCGCTTCGTACTATAGATGGAAAAAGAATCTGAATCAGAATCATTCTAAAAGACAACTAGAGAAACAAATCGGCACGTTGTGCCGAGAGCACAAGTATCGATATGGATACCGAAAAATCACAGCCTTACTAAAAGTGAGAATGCGTATTAACCATAAAACTGTTCAACGTATCATGCAGAAAAACCAGTGGCAGTGCCGGGTTAAAATGAAAAAGCGTAAGAAAAATGGGCAGCCCTATGCTGTGGCTGGTAATATACTGGATCGGAACTTTCAGTCTGATCGCCCTCTTGAAAAACTAGTAACGGACATCACGTATTTGCCTTATGGACAGAAACAATTGTACCTTTCCAGTATATTGGATTTATATAATGGAGAAGTGATTGCGTTTACGATTGGTGATAAGCAGGACACAGACTTTATTTTAAACACACTTGATCAGCTCCCAGCACTGCCTGAAAACTGTGTGTTACATAGCGACCAAGGTTCTGGGTATACATCTTACGAGTATCAGAAAGCTGTTCATATAAAAGGCATTACCATGAGCATGTCCCGTAAAGGGACGCCCGCTGATAATGCCTCCATCGAATCGTTTCATTCCTCGCTAAAGTCTGAAACGTTCTATCTTAACAGCATTGATCGAACTACGACCACCATCGTAGAACGCACTGTCAAAGAATACATTTATTATTATAACAACATTCGTATTCAAACAAAACTAAACAACCAATCACCGATCAACTATCGGCAATTGGCTGTATAAAGGTGTTTTGATCCCTGTCTCAAAAACGGGGGTCAGTCCCCCATGAGGCCATAGCTTTTTTTCTTTAACCGCGTAAGACGGCTTGATACGTATCTTCTAGTGCTTTCAATACTTTTGTATGAACAGCTGTGACTTCTTCCTCGGTCAACGTTTGTTCAGGGTTTAAATATTGAAGAGAGAATGCCACAGATTTTTTGCCTTCTTCCATATGTTCCCCTTCATATACATCAAATACAGATAGGTCTGTGAGTAATTGACCGCCTGCTTCATAGATCACACGCTCCAGCTGTCCGCTTGAGATATGCTGATCGACAACAAGTGCAATATCTCTTGTCACAGCAGGGAATCTCGGAATCGCTGTATATTTCATATCCTTCGTTTCAGACGTCATCACATCTGTTAAATCAAACTCGAACACATACGTTTCTTTTAGATCCAATTCTTTTTCAACGACTGGATGCACTGCGGCAACAAAGCCAATGACTTGACCATTTAAGTGAACATCTGCTGTTCGCCCTGGGTGAAGACCCTCACGCTCTGCTTGAACATATGTGATTTGGTCTGACACACCAAGCTTTTCAAACAATCCTTCAGCAATTCCTTTCGCTACATAAAAGTCGACAGCTTTTTTCTCGCCCTGCCAAAGATTCTTATGCCATAAGCCTGTCAGCGCACCAGCGACATGTTCTTTTTCCACTGGTTTTGCCCCTTCAGCTTCTGCTAAGAAAACTGAGCCCGTTTCATAAAATCCGAATGAATCAGCTTGTCTTGCCAAGTTATATGCTACAGAATCAAGTAAGTTTGGCAGAAGACTTTGTCTTAGCACACTGCGTTCCTCACTCATTGGCAGAGAAAGTCTCGTTTTATAAGCTGGATGCAGGGCAAAAGCTGTGGACTTATGCTGATTCGTCAATGAATACGTAATCGCTTGAGAAAGTCCTGCGCCCTCTAAGAAACGTCTGACCTTTCTCCGCTTTACTTGGTATGGTGTGAGACCGCCAACAGTGCCGGCTGTCGCAGGCAGTGTAGATGGAATATTATCGTAGCCATATAATCTTGCAACTTCTTCAATGAGGTCTTCTTCAATCGTAATATCCATTCTGCGGGAAGGAACCGTTACGACAAGAACATCATTTGATTCGCCTACTGTAAAGCCTAGTTTGTTGAAAATCTGAATCATATCTTCTTTTGAAATGCTCATTCCAAGCACCTTGTTCACACGCTCAGTTGATACGTGAATGACATTCATACTTGCTTCAAGGTGATTTTCCTCAACTGTACCACTTAGCACTTCACCGCCTGCATACATACTGATCAATTGAGCTGCTCTTTCTGCTGCCGGTTTCGTACGCTGCGGATCGAGTCCTTTTTCAAATCGTGTGCTTGATTCACTGCGAAGCCCTAAGTCTCTAGATGCTTGACGGACTGTTTGACCGTTGAAATATGCCGCTTCTAAAAGAATCGTCGTTGTCTCATCACGCACCTCTGATTCAAAGCCGCCCATGACGCCAGCTACCGCGTGCGCTTTCGTTCCATTCGTGATGACAAGATGCCTTGATGATAATGTACGCTCTTGCTCATCGAGTGTTTGAATGATTTCGCTATCAGACGCTTTACGTACAACCACCTGCTTTGAACCAAAGCGGTCATAATCAAAGGCATGAAGCGGCTGGCCGTATTCAAGCAGTACAAAGTTTGTAATATCCACGACGTTGTTAATTGGACGGATGCCTGCATTCATCAATCTTGTTTGCATCCAAAGCGGTGCTGGTCCAACCTTTACATTTTTAATGATCTTCGCTGCATAAAGTGGATTCGCTTCTTGATCCTCAATTTTAACAGAAATATAGTCTGCTGCTTTTTCGGAAGAAGTGTCATGTGCTGTATCAGGAAGCTTGATGTCTCTCCCTAAAATGGCGGCAACCTCATAAGCGACACCCAGCATATTCAGGGCATCGGCACGGTTTGGTGTTAAGCCAAGCTCAAGCACCGCATCATCTAATTGAAGTGCTTGGAGGGCATCATCCCCTGGTTTCACGTCATTCGGGAAAACAAAAATCCCTTCTGCATATTCCTTTGGTACGAGCTTGCTCTCTACGCCTAATTCTTGCAGAGAACAAATCATGCCATGAGACTCTTCACCGCGCAGTTTTGCTTTTTTAATTTTAAAGTTGCCAGGAAGGACTGCACCAACCGTTGCGACGGCCACATACTGTCCTTTCTCCACATTCGGAGCCCCGCAAATAATTTGCACCGGTGCGTCTTCGCCGATATCAACAAGACATTTGTTTAATTTATCCGCATTCGGATGCTGTTCACGCTCAATGACGTGTCCAACGACAACTCCTTTGATGCCTTCGCCTTTATATTCAACGGCTTCCACTTCAATTCCGCTTCTTGTGATTTTTTCTGCTAGTTCAGCCGGCTTGATGCCTTCTAAATCGACATAGTCTTCTAACCATTTATATGAAACAAACATGTTGATTTCCTCCTCTTAGTCCTGCTTGAATTGCTTTGTGAATCTAATGTCATTTGTGTAGAAATGGCGAATATCATCAATGCCGTATTTCAGCATCGCAATCCGTTCCACACCCATTCCAAAAGCAAAGCCTTGGTAAGTTTCTGGATCAAATCCGCTCATTTTCAGGACATTCGGATGAACCATTCCTGCACCTAAAATCTCAATCCAGCCTGTTCCTTTACATACAGAGCAGCCCTTCCCGCCGCATTTAAAGCAAGACACATCGACTTCGACAGATGGTTCTGTGAATGGGAAAAAGCTTGGACGCAGTCTAATTTCACGATCTTCCCCAAACATTTTTCTTGCGACTGTCTCCAGCGTTCCTTTTAGATCACTCATGCTAATATTGTGATCGACGACAAGCCCTTCAATTTGCATAAATTGATGTGAATGAGTCGCGTCATCACTGTCACGTCTATATACTTTCCCAGGACAGATGATCTTCACAGGACCTTGTCCTTTATATTTCTCAAGTGTACGTGCTTGTACTGGTGATGTTTGTGTTCTCATCAGTGTATCTTCGGTAATATAGAAACTGTCCTGCATATCACGTGCCGGATGCTCCTTTGGAAGATTCAATGCTTCAAAGTTATAATAATCTGTTTCCACTTCAGGACCTTCCTCAACGGTATAGCCCATTCCGATAAATAAATCTTCAATATCTTCGACAACTATCGTTAATGGATGTCTTGCTCCCATTTTGATTGGACTTGCCGGCAAAGTAACATCGATCGTTTGAGAAGCAAGTTTTTTCTTCACTTCTTCTGCTTCCAGCTGTTCATTTTTTTCAGCAATGGCACTAGCAATCTGCTCTCTTACTTCGTTTGCAAGTGCACCCATTTTCGGCCTTTCTTCTGCGGAGAGCTTGCCCATTCCGCGAAGTACTTCTGTAATCGGTCCTTTTTTCCCTAAATATTGAACACGAATGTCATTGACCTCTTTGAGCGAGCTGGCTGCTTCAACCTTTGCTATCGCCTCTGTTTCAAGCTGTTTTAACGTTTCTTGCATGAGTGTGATCCTCCTTTTGATATACAAAACCGCTCGGATAAACGGCTGTTTGATCGTTTGAAGACAATAAAAAAACTCGTTCCTCCATAAAAGAAGGGACGAGTTGTGGTCGCGGTACCACCCTTGTTAAGCACAAATGCATGTGCGAATAAGCTTCATTGACATAACGGAATCAAACGAATCCGGTTCACCTTTACGCAAAACCTGCGGTCCCGGTGACAACTCCAGAGGTGAATTCCTGTTTCAGCATTCCTTAAATGCACTTTCAGTCTACGATGCATTCTCCCTAAAAGGCCGCTTCTTGAAACAATCTTCCTCTATCATGGTTTTTAAAATATTAGTTTTATTATAGTGAAAATAAACGCATGTTGCAACATTATCCACGCAAATGATAGACAAGAACAGCGGCTGCAACAGCTACATTTAATGATTCTGCCTGCCCATACATTGGCACATATAAATTTTGGTCTGTCATTTGCAGAATCTCTGGATCAATACCTGCTCCTTCATTTCCAACAATTAATGCAAAAGGACCTTCTGCCGTTACGCTTTTATACTCTTTCGCATCTTTTAAGGCACTTCCGTATACAGGTATGCCTCGTTCTTTCAGCTCCGTGATCGCCTGTTGAAGGGTTTGCTTCAAGATAGGCAGGTGAAAATGAGACCCTTGTGCCGAACGGAGCGTTTTTCCGTTAAACGCATCAACTGTTCCTTCTCCTAAGATCACAGCATCAAGACCAGCAGCATCTGCTGTTCGAATGAGTGTGCCTAAATTCCCCGGGTCCTGCACTGCGTCTAATAAAAGAAGCCGTTCAACCTTCTTTTTTTCAAAAACAGGAACTGTACAGACTGCGGCAATGTGCTGAGGCGTTTCTGTTTCTGTCATGGCAGAAAAAGCCTCTTCGCTCAGTTCATAAAGCTCAATGTCAGGCTGGATATGAGAAGGAAGCATATCGGGCGAGGTGACCATTAATTCCTTCACGATCCCGCTCTTTAATGCTTCTTCTACTAAATGTATTCCCTCCACGAGAAACAGCCCCGTTTTCGTTCGTTCTTTTTTCGTATGGAGCTTCTTCCAATGTTTAATGTTTGTGTTTTTAGCTGATTCTATATATTTCAAGCGACGTTAACTCCTTTAATTATCATGAATTTATTATATCTCATGCACACTACATAATAAACCTGTCTTTGAGACAGAATAGGGCTATTACCATCAAAAAAGGAGTGTGGGCAATGGATTTTAATTTAAGAGGCGCAGTCATTCAAAACATTACTGGCCATAATCAAGAACAGCTTGAACATACGATTTTAGATGCTATTCAAAGCGGCGAGGAAAAAATGCTGCCAGGCCTTGGCGTGTTGTTCGAAGTGCTATGGCAAGAAGCATCAGAAAACGAGAAAAATGAGATCCTTGAAACATTAGAACAAGGCTTAAAGCCTCAGCAGCAGCAATAAAAAGAAGCCGGTTTGCTTATAAAAGCAAGCCGGCCTTTTTCATTTAGCCAGTGATAGGCGTTTCCATTCGAAGCGCTGGATCACGCCAGATTTCGACCCATTTTTTTATCGCAAACACAATAATCACAAAACCTAAGATCAGCATGATGATCGACAGCACCGCATTCAGCACGCTGTAACCGGATGCTTCAGGATTGAGATATACATTTGCTACCATCCAATAGCCTGCATAATTCACCGTCACATATAAGTAAGCAAGCGGAATTAAACAAGTCAGCATATATCGCCTTTTATCTGCAATTTTTAATACAACGGTTGCCCCGATGATTAACCCAACCGAGGCCATTAACTGATTTGAAACCCCAAACAGCGCCCAAATAGACCCGATGTCCCCTGAGTAAAGTAAGTATCCCCACATAAAACAAGCAAGCGCACTTGCAAACACCGAACCAGGTACCCAGTCAGTTCGTTTAAGCGGTTTATATGCTTCACCTAAGAAGTCTTGAATCAAATAGCGTGCCACACGTGTCCCCGCATCAATAGCAGTTAAAATAAAGACAGCCTCAAACATAATGACGAACTGGAAGAAGTAAGAAGCCAAATGACTAAAGAACGGAATCCCCGTAAAGATATACGCCATCCCTACCGCTAATGTTACGGCACCACCCGTTCTTCCTTCTAAGTCGAGGCCGATTTCCTTACTCAGCTGCGGAAGGTTTTCGACACTCATACCAAGTGTACGGAACACTTCTGGCGTACTGTTTATCGCAAAATAATCTCCTGGATGCAGAGCAGTAGCCGCAATTAAAGCCATAATCCCAACTAAGCATTCCACAAGCATTGCCCCAAACGCAACAGGCTTCATATCACTCCATCGGTCCAGCATCTTAGGTGTTGTCCCTGAACCAACAAATGCGTGGAAACCAGAAATGGCACCGCAAGCAATGGTAATTGAAATAAATGGCCAGACAGGACCAGCTAATACAGGTCCTCCTCCATTCACAAACTCTGTAAATGCCGGGAATTGAATGGACGGATTCACGACAAAGATTCCGGCAATCAGCGCAATGAATACACCAATTTTCATAAAACTACTTAAATAGTCCCTCGGAGCAAGCAGCAGCCAAACTGGCAGAGCCGCAGCAAAAAAGGCATAGATCGGCAGGGCAAGAGCAAGCGTTTTTGTATCAAGTGTTAAAAAATCACCTAGTGCCGTTCCTTGAATATTTGGCCCAAGGAATACACCAAACATCAGCAAAATAAATCCCGCAGATGTCGCCAGCTTTAAATTGCCTGTTTTTTTATAATACAGACCAACCCCCATTGCAATCGGAATCGTGATTCCAACTGCAAATGTCCCCCAAGGGTTACGTTCTAAAGCGTGAAGCACAACCATAGACAAACCTGCCATTGTGATGGTAATAATAAACAGCATCGCAAGCCCTGTACAAAACCCGGCAACAGGTCCCAGCTCTTCCTTCGCCACCTCTGATAATGATTTCCCCTTTTTTCGCATCGACGCAAATAAGACGACTAGATCATGTACAGCTCCGCCTATGACTGCACCAATTAAAAGCCAAAGGAGACCAGGTAAATATCCAAATTGAGCGGCTAAAATCGGACCCACTAACGGACCAGCAGCTGCAATCGCAGCAAAGTGATGCCCAAATGTGACCCATTTATTTGTCGGCACATAATCTTTCCCGTCCTCTAGCGTGTGAGCCGGTGTAGGATGATCATCTGTGACCTTTAATACCTTGACCATCATAAATGTGCCATAAAGACGATAGGCAATCGCTAAAATACACATAGATCCTATTACAATTGTAACCGCATTCATTTAACCATCCCCTTTGTATAAACAATTTGTTACAAATATAACATAAATTGATTGATTTTTCTTTCTTTTAAAACCAAGTTGACAAATAAGAATAATGTGTTTATTCTTAAGGTAGCTTCACCTACTTCCATAAACTCTCTTTTGACAGGGCATTCTATGGCTCTGTCCTTTTTATTGCTTTCATCTTACAAAAATAAACGCTCGATCACATGTGCCTTATTCACTAGCAAACACTCTCTTCTTTTACCAAAAACAGTTCTTTTGGCTCAACTTGAACACACCGTTCATTTCCTGGGAAATTCAATAAAAAAAGCCTTTCCCTTGTACTGAGGAAAGGCATTCTTACTTAAGAACCGTACGTAATCTGTTCAACGGTTTTTTGATCAAGTCTTTTGATCACTTCTGTTAAAAGCTTCACTGCATTTTCATAATCATCTCGGTGAATCATTGCAGCATGGGTATGAATATATCTGCTCGGAATCCCGATAGATAGTGATGGAACTCCATGACCTGTTAAATGAATACCGCCAGCATCTGTCCCACCGCCAGGCATTGAGTCATATTGATAAGGAATGTTCAGCTCATCAGCTGTTTGGACAACAAAATCACGAAGTCCTTTATGAGAGACCATTGAAGCATCAAATACAACAATCGTTGGGCCTTTGCCAAGTTTGCTAGTTGCTTCTTTCTCAGTGATGCCTGGTGTATCTCCTGCTACACCTACATCAATGGCAAATCCAATATCGGGCTGAATTGTAGCCGCTGCTGTTTTGGCTCCGCGCAGGCCTACTTCCTCTTGGACAGTTGCGACGCTGTAAGCAATATTCTCATGCTGAGCATTGTGTAAGTTTTTCATGACATCAATGGCCACTGCACAGCCAATGCGGTTGTCCCATGCTTTTGCAAGGAGCATTTTTTCATCATTCATGATTGTAAACTCAAAGTAAGGAACGATTTGATCTCCAGGCAGCACGCCCCACTCCATTGCCTGTTCTTTGCTTGACGCCCCAATATCAATAAACATATCCGTAATCTCAATTGACTTTTTACGAGCTTCAGGTGACAAGACGTGTGGTGGCTTTGAACCAATTACCCCAGTGATCTCTCCCTTTTTCGTCACAATGGTGACACGCTGGGCGAGCATGACTTGTGACCACCAGCCGCCGACTGTTTGAAAACGAATGTAGCCTTTGTCATCAATTTTTGTCACCATGAATCCTACTTCATCTAAGTGACCAGCGAGCATAATTTTAGGTCCGTTTGCTTTTCCTTCCTTTTTAGCGATCAAGCTGCCAAGGCGGTCTGTAGAGACTTCATCTGCATATGATTCTATGTATGTCTGCATGACTTTTTTGACATCACGTTCATTTCCTGGAATCCCTTTTGCATCCGTTAGGTCTTTCAGCATAGTTAATGTTTGATCGAGCTTTGTCATTTCATTTATCCTCCTTTATCTTCATGGTGCATTCTTATTATACAAAACCTCTTTCGTTCAATACGATCTTTTTATGAATATTTTTTCGTTTTACGAAATATTTTTTTAAAAAAAGTTGAAACCTTTTGGCGTTTTCATTCGTAGTACATCAGATAACGGTATTGGAGGTGCATCCTGTCATGTTTGTAATCCTCATGAGACTAGCTCTTGTTGCACTGCTTGTCTACATCTTCTACATGGCGGTAAAATTCTTCTCAAACCCGAGAAGAAAGCTGAAACAAGCACAATTAAAAGAAGGCTTTTATTTTATGGACGAACAGCAAAATGCGCGCAAAAATTTTAATTTCGTCTATAAAGGTGTCTTGTTTGAAGGGGAGAAGCATGTTCCTTCTAAGGATCATCCTCTGTTTGTCCACTCCATTTACGTTTGGACGGAGTCACCTGAGAAGCTGAGTGAATTTACATTAGAAGACTTTGAAAAACTGGAGGAAAACATTATCGAGCGTTATCCTCAAACAAAAATTGATTGGGATCAGCCTATTAAAAAAATCAAACAAAAAAAAGGAGCAGACACGCCGTCCTAATGGCGTCTGCTCCTTTTTCAAATAACTTGGATATATCCCAATAGAATCAACTGCAAAATAATTAATAAAGGCATGCCGATTTGAAAGGCAGGATGCTTTGTTTTATGCCGGAAATACTGCATTCCTAGATACGATCCGGCAGCGCCAAAAAGAACCGCAGCACTCCATAAATGCGCCTCTGAAATTCTCCATTTATGTGCTTTCGCCCGGCGTTTGTCCTCGCCCATGAGAAAAAAGCCGTAGCCATTCACTAAAATAAGCAGCAGGATTAAAGCCATATTCATTCATTTCACCTCACATGATGAGAAAAAAAGATCACCCCTCGAAGGAATGATCTTTTATAAAACTTACTTGTCTAGTTGTGCTTTTGCAGCATCAGCAAGCTGATTGAATGCATTTAGGTCATTCACAGCAAGGTCAGCAAGCATTTTGCGGTTTACTTCGATACCAGAAAGCTTTAAGCCATGCATTAAACGGCTGTAAGAAAGACCGTTCATACGAGCTGCAGCGTTGATACGAGTGATCCATAGTTTACGGAAGTCACGTTTTTTCTGACGACGGTCACGGAAAGCGTAGTTTCCAGATTTCATCACCTGTTGGTTTGCTACTTTGTATAATCTATGTTTTGAACCGAAATAACCTTTTGCTAATTTAAGAACCTTTTTACGACGCTGACGCGACACAGTTCCGCCTTTTACTCTTGGCATTGTAATTCCCTCCTATGATTCCTATTCCAAATTACTTGATGTTTGCAAGTTGTTGTTTGATACGTTTGAAATCTCCAGCACTTACGATTGCGCTCTTACGCAATTTACGTTTTTGCTTTGTAGATTTGTTAGCGAACAAGTGACTTGTGTACGCATGAGAACGTTTAAGTTTACCAGAACCTGTTTTTTTGAAACGTTTAGCAGATCCACGGTGAGTTTTCATTTTTGGCATTGGATGTTTCCTCCCTCTGTTACTTTACTTTTCGACTTTTGGTGCAAGCATGAGGAACATGCTGCGTCCGTCCATCTTAGGTTTTGTTTCTACTGTTGCTACTTCAGCGCAAGCTTCAGAGAAACGGTCTAACACGCGCTGTCCGATTTCTTTATGCGTAATCGCACGGCCTTTAAAGCGGATAGAAGCTTTCACTTTATCTCCCTTTTCAAGGAATTTGATTGCATTACGGAGCTTCGTGTTAAAATCATGTTCATCGATTGTCGGGCTCAACCGAACTTCTTTTAAGCTAATGATTTTTTGATTCTTACGTGCCTCTTTTTCCTTCTTCTGCTGTTCGAATCGGAACTTACCATAGTCCATGATTCGGCAAACAGGTGGTTTTGCATTTGCAGCAACTAACACAAGGTCAAGATTAGCTTTAGCAGCAATTTCCAGAGCTTCCTGGCGGGTTTTAATCCCAAGCTGATCGCCATTTTGTCCGATCAAACGAACTTCACGCGCACGAATACCTTCATTAACTAATTGATCTTTGCTAATAGTGAGCCACCTCCATGAGATTTTGAATTGAGTTCACAATTCATTTTGACCATTTCGTTGTATGTTTTACAGGCAAACAAAAAGTGTGGGCATATAAAACACCCACACTGCGAACATTTGCGTGAAAAAATAAATGTACGGTCAACCTGTCAACTACAAACATGTGTCAATCAGGTGAGAAGCGGGTGCTTCTGCTTGTGATATCTATTCAATTCGTTAACTATTCTACACAATTTTCATTTGTCCGTCAAGTAACCGAACTCTTGAAACAACTTTTTCAGTTTAACATGATGAGACGAATTGGGCAAGACTTTTTCACACCATGACGGCATCAAAGAATTAACTGCATAAAGATTGGGATGACGATAACGGTCACAACTCCTACGACTACAACGGCGATACTTGCCATCGCTGCTTCTACTTCTCCCATCTCAATTCCAACAGAAACCCCAAGCGCATGTCCTGATGTACCAAGTGCAAGACCTTTTGCAACTGGGTTTTTAATGCGAAACAATTTTAAGAAGAAGGCACCTAGTGCATAGACAATGACTGCGTTAAATATGACCGCAAAGGCTGTGATATCTGCGATTCCGCCAATATCCTTTGCAATTGGAAGAGCAATCGCTGTTGTCGCTGCTTGTGGAAGCATGCTTTTCATCACAGCCGCATCTAAATGAATTCCTTTTGCTACGAGATATACGATCGTAATGGAACAAAGTGAACCTACAAAAATAGCAGATAAAATTTGCCACCAATATTTTTTAAGCAAGGCTCGCTGCTTATAAAGCGGGATAGCGAAAGCAATCGTTGCAGGCTCTAAGAAAAATTTGATAATCTTGCCGCCCTCATTATAATCTGCGTAGGAAAAACCGCCAACTTTCAAAAATAAAATGCCTAGTACCATCGCCACAAACAGCGGGGTGAACAAGAAGAAGCCTTTTGATTTTTTAAATAAGAATGTCCCTATTCCAAAAGCGACCAATGAGACGACAATGCCAAAATAAGGGCTCATCGTACTTGTACCCATTTTGCATCTCTCCTTTAATGCGTACTTGAAGCTGGTTTATTTGAATGAGAAGGAGCAGATTTACTCTCCTTTGTCTCTTTACGTTTCTGCGGTCTTTCTGATAATTGCATGAGAAGCTGCGAAAACAGCCCTGTCGCTGCAAGTAGCATAATGGTTGCAATGATAATGACACCGACGACTTGCACACCTACTTCTTGCATGACACCTAATGATTGAATAACGGAGATCCCAGAGGGAACAAATAGAAAGCTAATGAGTCCTGTCAATGATGTACCTAATTGCTCCACCTGCTCTAGTTTGACGATTTTCGTTGTTAACAAAACAAATAATAGAACCAAACCAATGACGGATGCGGGCATCGGAATCGGTAAATACATTGAAATGAGATTAGAAACGAACATTACGGTTGCAAAAATAAATGCTTGAGATAGAAATCCATATACTTTCGTGGCACTCATGCCCCTTCACCTCTTTCTTCGACTGCCCTCAGTATAAGGCATGAAATAAACGAATGAAGCGTTTACAATAAAACTCGCTGGATTCAATGACTGAAATGCAAAAAACGAGTATTGAAATACAAACAAAAAAAGCCCTCCTACTCTAGCAGGAGCGACTTCTTTAATTCTTTCGCATATGTACGGCTGACAGGAATGATGGACCCGTCTGTCATATGCAGGTTATATGTCGAATTAAACCACGGCTGGACTTCTTTCATATGAGAGGTATTCACGATATAGCTGCGATGGACCCTCATAAAGTAAGCCTCAGGAAGTTTCTTTTCAATGACCACAAGCGGTTCTGTGACCTCATACATGTGATCCTTTGTTTTCACGACCTTTTTCCCCTCGCTGAGTCCTACATACATGATCTCTTCAACTTGCAGGATCACAATTGAGTCATCGACTGAGATCGCTAATTTTTGCTGGCGGGGCGCTTTCTCATCTGACAGCTGGTGCTCTTGCGTCTCAACAGATTTCCATTTTTTAAACTTCTGGATAGTCTGGAGCAGCCGCTCTTCATCAAATGGTTTTGTTAAGTAATCAAGTGCACTTACCTCAAACGCCTTCAGCGCATATTGATCAAAGGCTGTCGCAAATACAACCGCTGGCGGATCAGACATCCGGTTAAGCCTTTTGGCAATATCAAATCCGTTCTCACCAGATAAATCAATGTCTAAAAAGAGCAGATCCGGCTTATGGTCGACCATCCGGTCAAAAGCAGATTCTATATTTTCTGCTTCCTCTATTTGAACATCCTCTTTCGTTCTTCGTAATAAGTATTTTAATTCATCTCTTGCTAACACTTCATCATCTACGATTAATACTTTCATCAACGAGAATCATCCTTTTTTACATAGTCCATCGGAATGCGAAATGAGATGTCAGTGCCTTGGTCACTATGAATGGATAAAGCGGCTTGTCTGCCAAAAATTCCTCTTAACCGCTGATCTAAATTAAAAAGGGCTGTCCCTGTTCCTTCTAGTGATTTGACAGGCGCTTTTAATAGCTGAGCCATCTTATCATCTTCAATCCCCTGTCCATTATCTGTCACTTTCATATAAACATGCCCATCTTTCATCAAAGCGGATACGATGACTTCACAATTCGTTTGATGTTTAGGAAAAGCATGTCTTACTGCGTTTTCAACAAGCACCTGAAGCACAAAGGGAGGAATCATCACCTGCTCCAGCTCCTTTTCAATTTGAAAGGTCACATGGTACTTATTTGGAAACCTTGCTTGTTCGAGTGATAAATATGCCTCCACATGCTGAATCTCTTTATGCATTGGAATCAGCAGCTGCCGGGCACCTTGCATATTTGAACGAAAATAAATACTTAGCTGCAGCAGCAGCTTCCTTGCCATCTCCACATTGGTTCTGCATAAAACAGAGATGGTATTAATGGCGTTAAATAAAAAGTGCGGGTTCACTTGTGCTTGAAGTGCTTTGATCTCTGCATCTTTTAGCAGGCGGCTTTGGGTTTCCGCCTCCCCAAGCTCAAGCTGTGTGGAAAACAGCATCGCCAAACCTTCTGCAAGCTCCTCTTCCACCCTGCTTAATCCGACCGGAGAATTGAAATACATTTTTAACGTTCCAATCGTTTGACCGTTAGAAGTGAGCGGCAGCACGATTGCGGCTTCAAGAGGGCAATGGGCGACTGAACAATTGATTTCGTCCTTCGAATGTGCCTTCATAATCTTGCCGCTCATCAATACTTGTTTCGACAGCCCCGTAATCAGGCTTTTAGATGGAATATGATGATCTGTTCCATCTCCGACATGCGCTAAAATCTTTTCTGTGTCTGTTAAGGAGACCGCATCTGTTTCAGTCAACCGATGAATGATCTCCGCCACACTTTTACATGACTGTTCATTTAACCCTTGGCGGAAAAAAGGCAGTGTTTGATCGGCGATCGAAAATACACGATGTGTCTGCATCGCTTTTGCCTGCTCTTCTTGCCGAATGACAGACTGTAAAATAGATAAAAAGATAAAGCTGCCGATTCCATTCACAAAGATCATCGGCAAAGCGATGATACTGACAAGCCCCCATGCATCCGCAAATGGCTTTGCAAACAGAAGGATGATGATCATCTGTAATGATTCCATCGCTACACCAAAAAGGGCTGCTTGGCGAGGAGTCACCATTCGATTCCTCCGCTTAAACCTGCTGCCGACATAGCCTGCAATGACACCCGCTAAAATGGAAGAAATCGCACAGCTGAGCGCAGTGCTTCCTCCTAGGGAATAACGATGAATTCCAGCTAAAAGCCCTGCACCAATCCCTACAAACGGCCCCCCGATCAAACCACCCATTTCGATCCCCATAATTCTCGTATTGGCGATAGAGCTTGACGAGCCGAGATGATAAGAAAACTCATGATTCATGACAATTTGCTGCTGGATTTCAATTCCTGTGTAATTGCTGATAATACTAAAAGAAGCAAAAATGAAGACAAGGATTGCCTTTTTCCGAAACCCTTGATTATGTAGCAATAGATTGCGAAAGCCCTTCACATGAGCAAGCACAAATCCTAAAATAACGATGATCCCCACACGCTCGATCATCATGATAATTAAATGAAGCAAACCGGCCACCTCAAATGATGTATGTCATATCTACTGTCTTTCTATTCTATCATGTGCGGTCAATGATCAAAGATCTCTCAAATCTTTTCTTTATTGGCCCCTTCTTCTATTGTAAAATGAACTTGAGCCTGTCACTTGCAGTTGAAGGTAACACATACATAACAAGGGAGAAGATCATGAAAGCCGTATTTTTCGATTTAGATGATACTTTGCTTTGGGACGAAAAAAGCATTCATACAACTTTTCAAGAAACTTGCCGGGAAGCGGAAAAGAAATATGGACTTGATCCAGAATCGTTTGAACAGATTGTACGTGAAGAAGCAAGAAAGCTGTACTCTTCCTATGAAACATATGACTATACTGTCATGATCGGCATTAATCCTTTCGAAGGACTGTGGTCCAATTTTAGTGAACCGATTAGCGAAGGCTTTCAAAAGCTGAACGCCATTGCACCAGAGTATCGTAAAAATGCTTGGACCAACGGCTTAAAGACAGCGGGAATTGACGATGAGGCATTTGGACAATATTTGGCTGATTTCTTTGCAGCAGAACGCAGAAAACGCCCATATGTCTATGAAGAAACATACCCTGTTTTAAACCGCCTGAAAGGCAGCTACGAATTGCTCCTTTTAACAAACGGAGATCCTAGCCTTCAAAAGGAGAAACTGGCAGGTGTTCCTGAGCTTGCCCCTTATTTTAACGAAATCGTGATTTCAGGAGATTACGGGAAAGGCAAACCTGACCCGGGTATCTTTGAGCACTGCCTTCAGCTGTTAAACTTAACAAAAGACGAAGTGATCATGGTTGGAGATAATCCGAAAACAGATATTCTCGGCGCATCTCGCGTTGGCATCCAAACCGTTTGGATCAATCGCCATGGCAAGAAAAATGAAACAGATGTGACGCCTGATTATGAAATCAAAGACTTACATGAATTGTTTGATATATTAAAATAGAACAAAAAAACACCCTTCTCCTGACGAGATTGGGTGTTTTTGTATTTTTAGAGCTATATGATTGCCGCTAGACTTTTCGCTTGCCGGTCTAAGCCGCGTGCTGCTTCTCCTACAACGATGAATTCCTCACTTGCCTGCTTTACAAGATCCCGGTTTGTAAACACGGTTGTCTTTGCCCGGCTTGTT
This sequence comes from Bacillus sp. PAMC28571, assembly GCF_014250435.1. Taxonomy (NCBI): domain Bacteria; kingdom Bacillati; phylum Bacillota; class Bacilli; order Caryophanales; family Bacillaceae; genus Bacillus; species Bacillus sp. PAMC28571. The sequence goes on from NZ_CP060191.1 coordinate 2,332,708, forward strand.
CCGCTGCTGACTTTCTCTACTTCTGCATGGATCGCCTTCACATATTGATCTACCTTGACGATCGCTTCTTTTGAATTTGTCGCAAGCTTTCGAATCTCTGCTGCCACTACACTAAAGCCATTTCCATAGGAACCCGCATGTGCCGCTTCTATTGCTGCATTTAAGGCGAGCAGCTGGGTTTGTGAAGAAATGCTGTTGATGGTTGCCGCAATGGAGCTGATGGACTCTACCTGCTCCGTTAATCCTTTTAACAAGCTCATATTTTGATCGGTTTCGTTTGCTATATGATCAAAGGAGGCATTGACACTTTGACTATGCTGAATGCCAATTTCTGCTCGTTCCATTAATTTCGCAGACATCTCCTTTAGGTCTTCTACGACTTGCTTCATTGTATGTTCTCTCTCCGTAATATCTGTTGCCACTTTCACAACACCCACTACAGTTCCTTCTTCATCATGAACAGGTGAATATGTCGCTTCAAGCCATAAGCTGCTGCCGTTTTTTGTGATCCGCTGCACTTTTTCCTGAAAGACTTGACCTTCTCTCAAACGCTTCCAAAACATGTGATAGCTCGTGTGTTCTATAATATGCGGAGGACAGAACTGTCTATGTTTAAGACCGATCATCTCTTCTTTAGAATATCCCATGGCTTTTGCAAAAATATCGTTCACCCATAGAACTTCACCTGTCACATTAAATTCAATCATTGCCAGCGAGTGCTCTAATGCACGAAGAACAGCTGATTGCTCCAATATATGTGACGAAAAATTGTTTGTTGTTTGCATCATCGCTTTCATTCCCCCAATTTGTCTCGAACCAATAGTACATACTTACCCTTACTTTTGTACTATCTAAACGTCTCTTTTTAGAAATTGGATCACTAGTGGAAGTGTTCTCCAAAAAGAAAAAGCCAGTGATCTAAAGAGAATCACTGGCTGTGCTTATTATTTCTTTGCTTCTGCTACTGCATGTTTCACAAAGGCTTCAAGATCCATTGTTTCTGAATCTTGTTCCCCGTATTTTCTTACATTGACAGCGCCATTTTCTGCTTCTTGATCTCCGACGACAAGCATGTACGGAATCTTTTGCATTTGCGCTTCTCTAATTTTGTACCCAATTTTTTCATCGCGGCTGTCAAGCTCTACACGAAGACCTTCAAGCTGCAAACGTTCTTGTACTTTTTTCGCATAGTCTAAATGAACAGACGGTGAAACTGGGATGACTTGGAATTGTACAGGTGCCAGCCATGTTGGAAGGGCTCCTTTGTATTCTTCAATTAAGAAGGCAACGAAGCGTTCCATTGTAGAAACAACACCTCTATGAATCACGACTGGACGATGGTGCTTTCCATCTTCTCCGATATATGTGAGATCAAAGCGTTCTGGAAGTAAGAAATCAAGCTGTACAGTGGATAATGTCTCTTCTTTTCCAAGAGCTGTCTTCACTTGTACATCAAGCTTCGGCCCATAAAATGCCGCTTCGCCTTCTGCTTCATAGTAGTCGTGACCAAGCTCGTCCATTGCATCCTTCAGCATCGATTGTGCTTTATTCCACATCGCATCGTCATCGAAATACTTCTCAGTATCTTCTGGATCACGATAAGACAAGCGGAATGTGTAGTCATTCAAGCCAAAGTCTTGATACACTTCTTCAATTAAACGAACTGTACGGATGAACTCGTCTTTGATTTGATCTGGACGAACAAAGATGTGTGCATCGTTTAAGGTCATACCGCGAACACGCTGAAGGCCGGATAAGGCACCTGACATTTCATAGCGGTGCATTGTACCAAGCTCTGCAATACGAATTGGCAATTCGCGATAGCTGTGCGGCTCGTTTTTGTAAATCATCATATGGTGCGGACAGTTCATCGGACGAAGAACAAGATCTTCGTTGTCCATTTCCATTACTGGGAACATGTCTTCTTGATAATGCGCCCAATGTCCTGATGTTTTATACAATTCAACACTTGCAAGAACTGGTGTGTACACATGTTCATAGCCAAGACGCACTTCTTTATCGACAATGTAACGCTCAATGACGCGGCGGATTGTAGCGCCTTTTGGCAGCCAAAGCGGAAGTCCTTGACCAACCTTTTGGGAATTCGCAAACAGTTTCAGCTCTTTTCCAAGCTTACGGTGATCGCGTTCTTTCGCTTCTTCCAGCAGACGTAAGTGTTCATTTAAATCTTCTTTGCTGAAGAAAGCTGTTCCGTAAATACGCTGAAGCATTTGGTTGTTACTGTCACCTCTCCAGTATGCACCGGCAAGGCTTAACAGTTTAAACTCTTTGATTTTCCCTGTAGACGGCAAGTGAATCCCGCGGCAGAGGTCAAAGAATTCACCCTGCTCATAAATCGTCACAGCTTCACCTTCTGGAATCGCCTCTAACAGCTCAAGCTTCAATTCATCACCAATCGCTTCAAAGCGCTTTTTCGCTTCTTCTCTTGATACTTCAATTCGCTCAATTGGCAAATTGCTGTTAATGATTTTCTTCATTTCTTTTTCAATCTTTGGTAAGTCTTCAGGTGTGATGGCAACATCGATGTCTACATCGTAGTAGAAGCCATTTTCGATGACAGGACCTACGCCAAACTGAACGTGATGCTCTTTTCCATACAGACGTTTGATTGCCTGCGCTAGCAAATGAGCTGTGCTGTGGCGCATAATGTCGAGTGCTTCTTCACTTTTATCTGTGATGATCTCGATTGTTCCACTTTCTAATAGCGGCGTACGCAGATCTATTTCTTTACCGTTCAATTTACCGGCAAGTGCTTTTTTCTTTAGGCCCGGGCTAATTGATGCCGCGATGTCTTCTGTTGTAGCTGTTTTGTCAAACTCCTTGACTGCTCCATCTGGAAATGTAAGTTGAATTTGTTCTGACATCTCTGGTCACTCCTTTTTTTGGCAATATAAAAACCCCGCCCCCTGGAAAGGGACGAGGTTGAATAAACGGAATCGTGGTTCCACCCTTTTTCCCGTATTTGCAGCTTGCTTTTTCATAAGCAAATACGGCTTGCGGTTCGATAACGGGAATTCCCGTCAGCCATTACTAAAATTTCACAGCTGATGTTCAAAGGTGGTAAAGCAAATGGTCCTCTGCTAGGAAGCTTTCAGCCGCGGCTTCCCTCTCTTTAAGCGGGTGTTCATTTGTTCATGTCCTTATCAATACGGTCTCTGTATGAAGTTACACCGTATTATAAAACGTTTTTTCGTGAAAATCAAGAAAGCTTTTCACTTTTCTTGTTGAAATGAGCATGTACAAATTGAACATTCTGCTCTTGGAATGAATGAGACGGGAACACCTCGACCCTTTCTTGAAAAATATTTTGAATGGTTTGCACCATCGAGTGACCTGTATCATTTGTAAATAGGTCAATTTTTTGCGGTGCAATGGAGACAAGCGGTGCAATCAGCTGCGAATCAATATACATTGGATGCTCTCTTACAAACTGTCTGTCTATGTATTGTTTTTGATCACGCTCAGAAGCGTAGCGAAATTCCCAAATCACCAGGCGGTCCTGATGCACAACATGTACTTTTTCGAGCCTAGGCTCTCTTGCCATCACATAGTCTCGAAGCGATTGAATGAAATTTTGATACTCTTGCTCCATTTTGTATTCTTCAATGGACACTTCAACATAGTTCTTCAGCCTTCGGTCATACTCTGACAGTCTAAATGTCATAAATGAACCAATTGAAAAAACGCCTTGCTGTAAAGAAATCGCATCAAGCTCCTTTTTTAAAAGGGCTTCTCTTGACGGGTCTTGCTGAATGCCGGGAATATCATCTAAATCCCCGTTCATGATACTGTGTGCGATGGAAAGAATTTGGTGCTGCTCTTCAGGATCTTTAAACAAATAGGTGTTTTCAAGGATGCTGCGCATGCGCTCATTTTCTTTGCATTCCAAAAAAAAGTGAACCAATAATGGCCGCACAATGTGCTCAAGTGCTTCTTCGGATTCCTTCGCCTCTATGAGAAGCCGGTCTTTCCCTTGTTGAATTGACATGTGATGCCGACTGTCTAAGTGTTCAGCAAGATGTAAAAAAGCGGCGGTATCATATTCATCTTCAAAGATTATTTCAAGCATGTTTGTCCCCCCTAACGACATCTGTTACATATATATGGGGGGAACATAAAAAATAGACGCCTAAAATAAATCAGGCATCTTTCTTTTTAAAATGAGTGGAACAGAGATAAAGATCAAATAAATCAAACAAACAACCACTAAGGCGGCATAATTTCCGCTGACAAAGCTTGAGCCGAGAACATTTAACGCAATTGTCCCCGGTATTAAGCCTAAAAAGGTGGCTGTCACAAATGCACGATAATTTGCACGTGAAGCAGCTGCCGCATAGCTGACAAAATCAAAGTGAATCGGTGCAATACGCAATAACAAAATATAAAGAAATCCATGCTCCTGAATGCGGGACGTCACCGCTTTCAGCTTTCGGCTGTTTGATTCCGTTTCCTTCTTTTTTGCACGAAAGGTTGAAGCAATCATGAAAGAGCCTGTTGCCCCGGCTGTCGCTCCAATGAGGGCATAAATCGTCCCAAGGACACTGCCGAATGCCAAACCTGCCGCCAAAGAAAAGACCGTAATCGGGACGAGAACAAACGGGCGGAAAAGAGATAAGAAAAGAAAAACAAAGGGAGCCAGCATTCCAAATTGAAGCACCCAATTCTTCACATCTTTTGGCGCCAGCTGAAGATGCTGTTTATTCAGCCACCACAGCGCAGCAGCAAGAATGCCAATCCCAAGAAAAAGCAGCCATTTTCTTTTGTTCATTTCATTTGCTCCTCCTTCAGGTGACATACGCTTTTATAAATGACGGCGGTTTTCTCCTTCGAGCAACACTGGCTCTGCTAAATAGAGAATCCGTTCCATTAAACGAGCGGCTTTGACCTCTTCTTTTTCTCCCCGCTGTGAGTACGTAAAGTGATGCTTCAGCTCGTTTGGTGAGAAATTAGAAGAGAAAAATGTCGGCAGCTGCTCTGCCATACGGTATTGTAAGATCGTACCGAGCAGTTCATCCCGCACCCAGCTTGTCATCGATTCTGCCCCAATATCATCAAGCATTAAAATAGGAGTGGACTTGACCATATTCAGCTTTTCTTCTAGCGTATGATCGGCTAATGAATTTTTTAACTCTCTTACAAATTCAGGCACGTAAACAAGGAGAGATGGGTATTCTTTCTCCGCTAGCTGCTGCGCAATAGCTGCCAGTATATACGTTTTTCCTACTCCAAACTTTCCGTGTAAATACAAGCCTTTTCCTTTTCCAGTCTCATCATAGCTTTGGAGGAATTGACCTACTTTTTGAATGACCTCTTGTCTCCCCACAACGTTCAGATCAGCGAACGTCGCTTGAAGGACATTTTGCGGAATATACATGCTTTTCATCAGCTCTTGCTGTTTCTTCTGTCTATCGAGCCGCAGCTTGACTGGGCAAGGAGAATATTCAATATCAATACTCTGACCTTTGATCACAAGCTTCGGGTGATACCCATCTAAAATCGCATTAACGTTTTCGTCATCTAAGCAGTAAGAGCAGCCCTTCGACTGCTGCACATATTCAAAGAGCCGGTTCAAGCTGCGATTGATCATGTCTTCATGTATCTCTTCTTGATGCTTCTGTAAAAAAGCCTTCACATCTTCATCAGATAACACACTTTCTTTAATCTGATTGTATCTCACGCGAAAATCTACTCGTCCTTTTAGCTGTTCAAATGAACGACCGATCGGTTTCATCCCATCTCACCTCACCTTAATGTGCATTGTACTTTTTCATATTTTTAAACTGATCTAACAGTTTTTCTTTTTCTCGTTCGAGGTCTTCTGTAGACAGATTGTCCGTTTGCTCTTTTGCCGGCTGTTCTTTTGTTTCGGTTTCTTTCATCCAGTCAGGCAGTTTCTCTTCCCGGACAACTTTTCCTGTACCATATGGGCTGCGCTGCTTTTTCTGCTGCGCCCACTCTGTCATTTGTCTGTTCTCTTCTTTGGCAATTTTCATGGCCGCTGCTACGGTTTTAATTTTCTTCCTCACCCAATGAGCGGCGATTTTTTGCATATATGTTTTTGACAGCTTCATATCTGTTTTGAGTAATGTATAGTAGATGAGAACATTCATGACACCTGGCTCTAGCTGCTGCTCGAGCATGATATCTTCGACAATTCTTAAGTCGGCATACGTTGGCTCAATACCATCTGCCATGTCTTTTAGCAGCTCTCTAGGCGAAATATGATCCAGTTTTTCAATCAATTTTGCATCTGGAGTATCAGCCGCCGGCGTCTTTGAAGCATCTTGGCGCAAGTGTCTTGGCTGTTTTTGATCAATCAGCTTTGGCTGTTCGCCTCTGTATTCAATTTGGTACCAGTCTCTTGCTGCTTTTCTCAGCTCTTCTGTTGAGATCATTTGATCCGAACCGCATGCACCTGCTACAATATTTTGCATTTGAAGCGGGGTGATGCCGTATACAACAGCTAACTTCTTAATTGTTTCTTTTACCTGCTTTGTCAAAGCCTTTCTTGGAATCATCATGTCAGACATACCTGCTAATAATAGATCGAAATCAAAGGATTCGTCTGAGAGCGGTGCCGGCTGACTCGATCCAACGGTCACATATTCATAGCCTTGATCAAGCGATGACGCCTGATGAATTTCTTCTGTCATCTTGCGCTCGCCTGGCTGCAATACGTGAAAGACTTCTTCAAACGACCGTGAAATGTTCTTTGCTTCTGCAGGAACACCTGGATAGGAGAAATAATCACGCAGCTGCATATATTTTGCTTTCTCAACCCGATGGTACAGCAGGACATTCAGCATACCATCTTGGAAAAACTCATCTGGTCTTAGCGGCGGTACAAGCTCATATGTAAACAGTCTGCCTTCTTCCGTTTCCTGTTCATATGTGCGGAGTAAGCCGATCGCTTCAAGCTTTAAACGTTCCTCAAAAATATCATTTAAATTCGTCTGCAGCATGACCATGAGCTGCCGATGAGGTGCAGGTTTCCCCCACATACGATTTTGTTCCAGCTCACCCCACAGCGTCATGTATAAGCTGAAAGCGGACATGCCAATAAGCGGCTGATATAAAAGAGTGATGAGCTGTCTATCGATGTCACCGAGCAATGAAGCGCTTTTGACGACATACGGATCGACGGCTAGCACTTCCTTCCAATGCTCTGTCATATGCTGATCCTCCCCATGAATTGCGATTGTTTCCATTGTACACTCTTTTTACGTTTTACGCTTTACGCAGGAAAAAGAGCATGAAGAATCTCCAGCTCTTTTTAGCGTTCTTTCTTTAATAGATCTTTTAATTCATCAATAAAAACATTGATGTCTTTAAACTGCCGATAAACCGAGGCAAACCTGACGTAAGACACTTCATCAATTTTCGCCAGCTCGTCCATGACCATTTCACCTACAAGCTCGCTTTTCACCTCTGACATGCCTTGATTGCGCAGTTCTTTTTCGATATTAAAGCAGACATCCTCCAGCTGCTTTAAAGCGACAGGACGCTTTTCACACGCTTTGATGAGTCCTCTCAGCATTTTTTCCCGGCTGAATTCTTCTCGAATCCCTTCTTTTTTCACCACAATCAGCGGTAATTCTTCTAATTTTTCAAACGTCGTAAAGCGATATTGGCAGCTTTCGCACTCTCTTCTACGACGGATGGATTTCCCTTCATCTACTGGTCTTGAATCAAGCACCCTTGTGCCAAGGTGCTGACATGTGGGACATTTCATTTCATCAGCTCCGATCTATTCTTGGAAGTTGTTTGTCTAGTTCATCATAAAGGGACAGAACGGTCTTTTGACTATAGCCGAAATCTGTTGGCAGGGCCGTTTCTGTTGTCACATTAAAATCGACAGCTGTTTCAAAAGGACGAATTGAAATGACAGTCGCCACGAGAAAGGCTTTTTTCGGCAATCGTATGTTTGCGCTGATTTCACCTCGTTCTGCTGAAACAGATGTCACTTGATAAGAATCGCTTCGGGAAAGAATGGTTTCCACCGCTTGAAAAACTTGTGCATTCGTCGATTTGTAGTAATGGCTTTTCAGTTCTGACACTGGATGCTCGTCAGATGTTTCTGTATGGTTTGACATGAATCGCTTAAACTTTTGTCTTAAAGTCATACACGTATCCCCTTTGCCATAATGCCTCTTTCTTTATTTTATAAAAAAAACCTTTGTTTTCCTAGAACAAAAGTATAGACAAGCTGGGGAATGTTGGATTTTTATCAAAAAAAATATAAAAAGGAGCATAACACAAAGGCATTCAATGCTTTTGGCCAGCTCCCATTGCAATCTTTTTTAAGTTTACAGTGCTTTGGCTTGTGCCTGTTTTACTTGTACAGGACCCATGCCTCGAGGAATTTCGATGTTTTCTCTTGTTTCAGCACCTAATTCATCTCCGATATGATCTGCTGCAATATTCGGATCTAGGTCGCCGCAAGTATAAACATCTATGCTCGCATAACCATGTTCAGGAAAGCTGTGAATTGTCAGATGAGATTCAGAAATAATGACAACTCCACTTACTCCTTGAGGTGCAAATTTGTGAAAAGCAACCTCTCTTACCTCAGCTCCTGATTTCAAAGCTGCATTTACAAACGTTTTTTCAATAAAATCCATGTCGTTCAGTTTATCACAGTCGCATCCCCATAGCTCGGAGATAACGTGACGTCCGATTGTTTCCATCATGGACCCCCCTTTAAACAAGAATGAAAGAGTGAAGTTCTAAGCAGCCGGACCGGACATATACCACGGGGGAAAGTTAGTCCTAAGAGGTCCTAACCCTTTAAGTATACCCGAATGAGTCTGCGAACAAGAAGTTCACGAAAAATAGTATACTTTGTTTAGACCCATTTTGCAAGCTGTGTTTTTAGTGGGATTTTCTCTCATTTCTTGAAAAGGGACGATCGTCTTCTTCATTTCAAACAGCAGACAGCTCTTTCATCTGTGCGCCGACAAATTTCACAAGGTCAACCACTCGGCATGAATAACCCCATTCATTGTCATACCATGCAAGAACTTTTACTTTTCTCCCTTCCATTACCATCGTTGTCAATCCATCAACGACTGCTGAGTAAGGGTTCGTGTTAAAGTCCGTAGAGACAAGCGGCTCATCTGTGTAATCTAAAATACCAGCAAGAGATGTTTTAGATGCATTCGAGAAGGCTGCATTGACTTCTTCTGCTGTGACATCTTTTTTTAAGTCTACAACAAGATCAACCATCGACACATTGGAAACCGGCACGCGGAGTGCAAGCCCATGCAATTTCCCTTTCATGTGCGGAAGCACTAAAGAAAGCGCTTTAGCGGCACCCGTCGTAGTTGGAATAATGGACTGAGCACATGCTCTTGCCCGGCGCAGATCCTTATGCGGGTTATCGATATTTTTTTGATCATTTGTATAAGCATGAACCGTTGTCATTAACCCGTTGTCGATGCCAAATTCATCATCTAACAGTTTCACAACTGGTGCTAAACAGTTTGTTGTACAAGATGCGTTTGAAATAATGACGTGCTTTTCAGGATCAAGATCATCCTCATTGACACCCATCACAATCGTAATGTCTTCATTTTTACCTGGAGCTGTTAGAACGACTTTTTTCGCTCCAGCATCTATATGGCCCATCGCTTGATCTTTTGAATTAAATTTACCTGTTGCTTCAATGACGATATCAATCCCAAGCTCTCCCCATGGAAGCTGCTTTGGATCTCTATTATTAAGCAAAAGCACTCTTTTGCCATTTACAATCAAGGCGTCATCTTCTGCAGTCACATCACATTCGTAACGTCCATGATTTGTGTCATATTTAATTAAATGTGCTAGCGTTTCGGCAGGATAGCTTGCGTTCACCGCTACAATTTGAATTTGATCATCAAGCATTGCTTTTCTGAAGACCATGCGTCCAATTCTGCCAAACCCATTGATCGCTGCTTTTACCTTCATGAACAGGTCACTCCTCTATTATGTGTTATACTCAATAAATTTATTTATGAAATTAGTATATCACATTAGAATGTAATTGCCAGTATATAAACGTATATTTTCTAAAAAGGGCTGTTCTTTTCAAAGGAAATAAGAATAAAGCATAAAAAAAGAAGAGTACGTATATGTACTCTTACTTATCTGTATGTTCCCATTCATTTAATATGTTCTGCAATTGCTTTCTGATAAACGCGAGATCTTGTGTGTTCTCTATCACGTGGTCTGCTTTTTTACATTTCTCCTCAAGAGACTGCTGAGAGTGAATACGATTCAGTGCTTCTTCCTCGCTGAGGTCATTTCGATTCATGAGCCGCGACAGCTGCAATTCAGGCGTTGTATACACCACAATGATGCGGTCGACGAGGCTTTCCAGCTGACTTTCAAATAAAAGCGGGATATCGAGGACAACGAAGGTTTCTTGCTGACTAACTCCTTCATCTCTCTGTTTGAGCATTTCCTTTCTCACTTCAGGATGAACAATCGCATTCAGCTGCTTTCTTTTCTCTTCATCAGAAAAAATGATGGCTCCAAGCTGCTGCCGGTTCAGCTCCCCATTTGGCAGGAGAACATCCTCGCCAAAGGTTTGAACGATTTGTTGAAGAGCTGGTGTACCTTTGGCAACCGCTTCTTTTGCAATGACATCTGCGTCCACGACCCGGATGCCCTGCTCTTTTATCATTTGCGAGACGGTGCTTTTTCCACTAGCAATCCCGCCTGTTAATCCAATGACAAGCGTCAATTGATTTCCTCCTTTACAGCTTCCACACCCCAATTAAAATGAGCAGAAGCCCTGGTAAGCATGCAAGTTTATCGATCCAGCGCCAATTTGCCAAGTAATGACCGGAACGAAGCCCTATACACACAAAGAGAGAGCTCATCACGGCCACAGTGATACTCATGACAATTGGTGAAAAGCCTAGAATCGCAGCGCCAATCCCTGCGCCAAATGCATCAATGGATAAAGCAATCCCAAGAAGCACCGCTTCTATTCCATTAATCGTCCCAGAACGGTCAATATCTGCACTTGTCGGCTTGCGCAAAATTTGAATGACAAGACCAAGTGACTGCACTTCCACATTAAGCAATGTCTTTTCATGAAGTAGCAAATCACGCTCTTTCGCTGGTTTGTAAAATTGATAAAGGACCCAAAGTCCAATGGCAATCAAAATGCCTCCACCAAGTTTATCTGTCACTGAGACAGGGAGGAATGTCGTCAGCAGGCTGCCAATCAGCATAGAAATGAGCAGCACAATCCCTGAACAGCATGCAATAATGACAATCGCTTTAAATGGAATCTTCATTTTACGAAGTCCATACGTAAAGCCTACAGAAAAGCTGTCAATGCTGACTGCAATAGCTAAAAACAGGAGCGAAATCGAAATCATACCTGAACTCTTCCTTTCTGTTCATGCAACGATGATCAAGAGTCTCTAGGCGTCCTTAGACTCTTCTTCACTATATGAAGAGCAGGTGGGCTGTGTGTCAGTCTACACCTTGCTGAAAAATGAATGTTTTTTATCGTATGCACAGTAAAAAGGAAGCATGCTGATGGCTGATTTTTATTGAGGACGTTTTTGGCAGGTTACACAAAAATGTGTGCCGCGCCCTCCGACTACTGTTTTCTCAATGATGCTTCCGCATGTTTGACAAGGCTCTCCCCGCCGGTCATACACAAGAAGCTGCAGCTGAAATGTTCCAATATCACCTTGTGAATTGATATATGAGCGAATCGTGCTTCCTCCTGCATCTACCGCTACTTGAAGTGTATCGATAATATGCATGTGAAGCACTTTACACGATTCAAGGCTGAGCTGATTCGCTTTTGTTTCTGGATGAATGCCTGCTTTAAACAAAACCTCATCTACATAAATATTACCTAGTCCCACGACAATCTTTTGATCAAGCAGCGCTGTTTTGACCACACGAGATGTTTTTTTCAATTGCTCCCATAAATATTCCGGAGTGAATTGATCATCAAAAGGCTCATACCCCAGCTGTGAGAGCGGGAGTTCCTTTTCCTCTTCCCCCGGCTGAAATAAATGCATCGTGCCAAATTTACGCACATCATGATACCGAAGCTCAGTACCATCTGTAAAAGTAAAGACGACGTGTACATGTTTATCGTATGGCTCATGCGCTTCATGTACACGGTATTTCCCTTCCATCCTTAAATGGGAGACCATTACGTAGTGGTCTAAATGAAAGAGCAGGAACTTTCCTCTTCTTTCAATGGTTTGTATCGTTTCTCCTACCATCCTTCTTGCGAACTCTTCCGGCTCCCCAGGACGTTTGATGATATTCGGCCATTTGATATTGACCGTTTCAATCGTTTTTCCTTCGACTAACCGCTTGAGTGTGCGCCGGACGGTTTCAACTTCTGGTAATTCCGGCATGCTCCTCGCTCCTTTTTCTCTCTCTATTATTTTGCGTCGTACCAAGATGGGCCTGAAGCAAAATCAACTTTTAACGGCACATCTAGCTGAAGTGCATTTTCCATGACTTCAGGGACAATTTTTTCGAGTATGGCAATTTCTTCTTTCGGCGCTTCGAAGATCAATTCATCGTGCACCTGTAATAAAAGATTTGCCTGCAAGTTTTCTTCTTTTAACTTACGCGCCATATCAATCATGGCTTTTTTAATAATATCAGCTGCACTGCCTTGGATCGGTGTGTTCATGGCTGTTCTTTCCGCAAAGCTTTTGATATTAAAATTGCGGCTGGTGATATCCGGGATATACCGTCTGCGTTTGAGAAGTGTCGTGACATATCCTTTTTGTTTCGCTTCCTGCACAATCTCTTCCATATAGGTTTTCACGCCTTTAAAGCTTGTTAAATAGCGTTCGATAAAGGCAGCTGCTTCTTTTCTTGTGATCCCAAGATTTTGAGATAATCCATAGTCACTGATTCCATATACAATTCCGAAGTTGACAGCCTTGGCTTGTCTTCTCATAGAGGAAGTCACTTCTTCTTCTGAGACATGGAACACGTCCATCGCTGTTTTCGTGTGAATATCCATATCTTGCGTAAACGCTTCGATCAAATTCTCATCCTGAGAAATATGAGCGAGAACACGCAGCTCAATTTGTGAATAGTCAGCAGCAAACATAAGCCAGCTTTCTTTTGATGGAACGAATGCTTGACGAATCTTCCGTCCTTCCTCTAAACGAATTGGGATGTTTTGCAAGTTGGGATCTGTTGAGCTTAGTCTTCCTGTTTGCGTGAGCGCTTGATTAAATCGTGTATGCACTTTATGGGTATCCTTGCGCGTTACCTTCATTAAACCTTCCACATAGGTCGATTGGAGCTTTCCAATTTGGCGGTAATGCAGAATAGACCGAATGATTTCGTGCTTATCTTCAAGCTTTTCAAGAACATCCGCAGATGTCGAGTAACCTGTTTTTGTTTTTTTAATAATCGGCAGACCTAACTTTTCAAAAAGAATCACGCCAAGCTGTTTAGGAGAATTGATGTTAAACGTTTCACCTGCTAAGCGGTGAATGGTTTCCTCATATTCTTTCAGCTTTTTCGCTAACTCTTCACCCATCTTCTCTAGGCGCTCAATATCTACCTTTACGCCAAGTGATTCCATTTCACCTAAGATGAGGGCAAGCGGCAGCTCTAAGTCTTCATACAGTTCATGTTGATCATTTTTTTCTAGTGCTTCAAGTGTTAAATCATGCAGAGCAGAGATCGCCGCTGCTTTTCGTCCAAGATGTTCCTTCAGTTCATCTTCAGGTGGGATCGCCTGCTTTGCTCCTTTTCCGTACACTTTTTCATCAGAAAATGCGATGTTAAGACCGTATTCCTTCGCCACACTTGCGACGTCCTCATAGGATTTCTGAGGATTGACGACATAGGAAGCGAGCAGGACATCGTTATCGACACCTTTTAGATCGACATCGTGCCATCTGAGAGCGACAACTGCTCTTTTTGAATCGAAGACCCATTTCTTCTTCGTTTCATCCTGTACCCATTGTTTAAATGCATCTGATTGAAGTGCATCTTCTTTCGTGATAAAAAACGCACCATTTTCATTATGGATCGCAAAACCAATCAAATCTGCTTCATGATAATTATCTCCAAGCTGTTCTACCACAAGGGCGGCATGATCTGTCAGCATCTCATCCGTTACTTCGGTCATTTTTTTCACTTCTAATGCTTCTACTTCGACCTGTTCACCTGTTTCTGGTGCTTCTCCTAGACGTTCTAGCAGCGTTTGAAAGCCTAGTTCTTTATAAAGAGAGATCACTTGATCCATATGAGGACCTTCATATGCGAGATCCTTGCTTGATACATCAATTGGCGCTTCTACAAGAATCGTTGCGAGTTTTTTACTCATCACTGCCTGCTCTTTATATTCTTCAAGCTTTTCTTTGAGTTTTTTCCCGCTGACTTCGTCAATATGTTCAAGCAGGTTTTCAACCGTTTCAAACTGCTTTAACAATTTAATCGCTGTTTTTTCACCTACACCTGGCACCCCTGGGATATTATCTGAGGAATCTCCCATCAAACCTTTCATATCGATGATTTGATCTGGGCGCAGGCCATATTTCTCTTCAATATGAGCCGGTGTGTAATATTCTACTTCTGTAATGCCTTTTTTCGTAATTGCTACCGTCGTACGGTCTGTTGAGAGCTGCGTTAAGTCCTTATCTCCTGAGAAAATTTTGACTTCAAAGCCGTCTTTTTCTGCCTCCACAGCCAATGTCCCGATAATATCGTCTGCCTCGTATTGAGGAAGCTCGTACCTTTTCACCTGATAGGCATCTAATAGTTCACGGATAAACGGCATTTGTTCTGATAGCTCTGGCGGCGTTTTTTGTCTTCCGCCTTTATATTCTTTAAATGTCTCGTGGCGGAACGTTGTTTTTCCCGCATCAAATGCGACAAGCATATGGGTTGGCTTCTCGTCCTCGAGCATCTTCATTAAGATCATCGCAAAGCCATAAATGGCATTTGTATGGACGCCTTTATCATTTGATAATAGCGGCAAAGCAAAAAAGGCTCGATATGCGAGACTGTTTCCATCCACTAGTACTAATTTCTTTTTGTCTGTCATGTTTTAATCCTCCATCGGCTGAGCCATTTCAGCCGTCTCTTTCACACATTGTATCATCATTTTATCAAAGTTTATTTTGAAAAGAAAATAGTCGAACCTGCATAAAAAAAGGGACGAAAACAACAAGTGTTTTCGTCCTTACAAAATTGGCTCCTTGGATGAAGGGGTTCCTATTCATCCTACCAATGATTGTTTAACTAAACATGAATCCATTGTAAAGATCATGTAAATTTTAACGTGACTTTCCATTTTTCCCTATTTTGATTTCAGGCTCACTGTAAAAGTTGTTCCTTTGCCTTGTTTGCTATGGACCGAAATCGTTCCTTCATGCGCCTCCACAAGGTGTTTGACAATGGCAAGACCAAGTCCTGTACCGCCTGAATTTCTACTTCTATCTTTATCAATTCGATAAAATCTCTCAAATATTCTTGGAATCTCGCTTTTCTTCATGCCGATTCCTGTATCTGCTACATGAAATTCATAGGCGCCTTTCCGCGGTCTTGCCGAAATGGTGACACTCCCTCCCTCTGGTGTATAGGTAAGGGCATTGTTCACGAGATTGAGGAAGATTTGCTTTAACCTCAGCGGATCTGCCATCACATAGACAGGCTCTTTCGGGATTCGCACTTGTAATTGAATGCCTTTTTCTGCGGCCTTTTGTTTTAAAAGGACTTCAATCTCTTGAATGATTTCTGTCGCATTGGCGTCTTGAATATTCAGTTTGAAATGCTGCTGCTCGATTTTGGAAAGATCGAGTAAATCTTGAATGAGAGTTTCGAGACGGACACTCTCTTTTAGAATGATGGAAAGGAATTGTGTCAGCGCTTCTTTATCATCAATCGCTCCATCAAGAAGAGTTTCAGAGAATCCTTTAATCGACGTAATCGGTGTCTTTAATTCGTGAGACACATTGGCGACAAAATCTTTTCGCATCTGCTCCAGCTGCTTTGTTTCTGTCACGTCATGAAATACAAGGACAATTCCTTTCCATTCATCGTCTGTACTTAAAATGGGAACACCATCCACCTGGAAGTAGCGCCGTTCAATGTCAACAGCCAGGCGTAAAAACTTCCGCACCTTCGTTTCTGTCATGAAAATTTCGTCAATCAGCTCAATAATTTCTTCATGAGTAAATGCTTCATGATACAGCTTGTGCATGTAAATGTGCTTTTGCACTTTAAACTGCTTGCGGAAGGTTCGATTGACTAGGTTGATATATCCCATCTTATCAATCAAAATAATTCCTGCACCGATGTTTTCAATGACTGTTTGCAGACGGTCCCGCTGCATTTCCCCAGTGCTAGTCATTTCTTGAAGGCTTTCTGCCAGGCGCTTCATTGATGTATTAAGCTCACTTGTTTCGATGATGAGCTCTTCATAATGATTGGTATCATAGTTCCCGCGTTCCAGCTGTTTGGCTACCTTTGTGGCATAATCTATCGGTTTTACATATTTCATCGACATGCGGTATCCAAAGAAAACGATAATAATAATCGCCGAGCCAAGACAAACGGCTAATGCGAGCCAAAGCTGGCCGTCAATTTCATTTAAAGGCTGGAATGACGCATGGAGAAATAAATAGCCCACCGGTTTGTTTTGTTTCAGGATAGGGACGGCGTAATGAAACAGCGCATCCTTCTCATCCTCAATGACGACGCCTTTTGTTTGAAGGCGTTCATTGTTCAGTGTGTTTTGAATGATGCCCCTTTGCTCCGCTTGACCTGTTGTATGTATGATATTCCCCTTCAGGTCCACAATTGACGCATTCATATCGAGATGCTGCTTTGCCTGATTGAGGATCTTCTTGTTTTGCTTCGCCTGCAGATCATCACCATCCATGGAAGAAAGAAGAAAGCTCGATTCATTTTCCATTCGTTCCGTTAATTTTGTTTCATAAAAAATATGGAACATGTGATCCAAAAAAAGGCCAAGTGCAACAAACACAATAAAAAGGAGAAAAATAAGGCCCGAAAACAGACGGGTTCTAATTTTACTCATTTGGCTTTGGCTCCTCCAATTTGTAGCCTAAGCCGCGAATGGTTTTAATGTATGTTGGTTTTTTCGTATTCTTTTCAATTTTGTCCCGCAAGTGGCTGATATGTACATCCACAATACGAGTGTCACCTGCAAAGTCATAATTCCAAACGGCACTTAGCAGCAGATCACGTGTGAGGACACGTCCTTTATGCTTGGCCAAATAAAGCAGCAGTTCAAATTCCTTCGGCGTAAGCTCTAGGCGTTCTTCTTGGAAGTAGACTTCGTAGTGTTCTGGTAAAATGCGCAGTTCACCAATTTTGATTTGGTCTGCAATGACCTCTTCCTTCTCCTCTTGCGCGGGGACAGGCTGAGATTGCTGCGCTCTTCTCAAGATGGCTTTTACCCGAGCACCGACTTCTCTAGGACTGAATGGCTTTGTCATGTAATCATCGGCTCCAAGCTCAAGGCCGAGCACCTTATCAAATTCATCGTCCTTTGCTGTCAGCATTAAAATAGGGAACATCATTTTTTGAATTCTCAGTTGTTTACACACTTCAATGCCGTCCATCTTCGGAAGCATTAAATCTAATACAATGAGATCAGGCTGTTCACTTGCTGCTTTTTCAAGCGCTTCTTCCCCATCTCTTGCTGTGACGACATCATAGCCCGCCCTTTCAAGGTTATAGCTTAGAAGTGTTACAATCGATTCTTCATCATCCACAACTAATATTTTTTTATTCATGTTGTGCCTCCAATTAGTGATTTCCCCTGCATCCGTTTTTTTGTATCTTATGTGAAAAGCGAGAAGTCATGCTTTCTCTTTCATTTTAACGAAAGCTTAACAAGAGGACAATTTAAAATTTCGACAAGATTTGTTTTGTAAACAAAAAGAAGGCCCCTCATAAGAGAAGCCTTCTTTTTTTCATATTAAGACAATACTTTCATGACGTTCTTAACAGATTCAACAGAACGGTCAAGCTGACTTCTTTCTTCTTCTGTCAACTCAAGCTCAATGATCTGCTCAAGGCCGTTTCCACCTACGATTGTTGGTACACCAAGGTAAATGCCTTCGTAGCCATATTCACCTTCAAGGTATGCAATCGTTGGGATCACGCGGCGCTGATCTTTTAGAATCGCCTCAACCATTTCTACTAGTGAAGCAGCAGGTGCATAATAGGCACTACCGTTACCTAACAGGTTTACGATTTCGCCGCCGCCTTTTCTTGTTCTTTCAACAATCGCATCAATACGATCTTTTGGAATCAATGTTTCAAGCGGGATACCGCCAGCATAAGAGTAACGAACAAGCGGAACCATGTCATCGCCATGTCCACCAAGGACAAAGCCCGTCACATCTTTGACAGATAGGTTTAATTCTTGAGCAACAAACGTACGGAAACGTGCTGTATCAAGAATGCCCGATTGTCCAATGACTTTTTCTTTTGGTAATCCTGATTCTTTATAAACTGCATATGTCATTGCATCAACAGGGTTTGTTAACACAACAATAATGGCTTCTGGAGAATATTTAACGATTTCGCGTGTCACGCTGCGCATGATTTTTTCATTTGTGGACACGAGATCGTCACGGCTCATTCCCGGCTTTCTTGCAATTCCTGCCGTAATGACCACGACATCAGAACCGGCTGTATCTTCGTAGTTAGAAGTGCCTGTAATGTTCGCATCGAAGCCTTGAACAGGGCTTGCTTCCAGCATATCAAGTGCTTTCCCTTTTGTTGGGTTCTCAAGCTGCGGGATATCAACTAATACGACATCCGCTAATTCTTTTTGAGCTGTTAGAAATGCTGTAGTTGCTCCAGTAAAACCTGCTCCGATGACAGATACTTTTTTACGCTTGTTTGCCATTTCCTTTTTCCCCTTTAACTTTAAAGTTTAAGAATCAAGACAAGTTTTTGATGAGCTCGTCAGCAAACTCAGAACATTTTACTTCTGTTGCGCCATCCATTAATCTAGCAAAATCGTATGTGACGACTTTAGATGCAATTGTTTTTTCAACAGATTGAATCACTAGATCAGCTGCTTCCTGCCAGCCAAGGTGCTCAAGTAAAAGCACGCCTGATAGAAGAACAGAAGATGGATTCACTTTATCAAGACCAGCATATTTTGGTGCTGTGCCGTGAGTCGCTTCAAAAATAGCGTGTCCTGTTTCGTAGTTGATGTTCGCACCTGGTGCGATACCAATTCCACCAACTTGTGCTGCAAGTGCATCAGAGATGTAATCTCCATTTAAGTTCATTGTAGCCACAACATCGAACTCAGCTGGACGAGTTAAGATTTGTTGAAGGAAAATATCTGCAATGCTGTCTTTGACAATGATTTTGCCAGCAGCTTCTGCTTCACTTTGCGCTTTGTTTGCCGCATCTTTTCCATCTTGTTCTACAATACGATCATATTGTGCCCATGTAAAGACCTTGTCGCCAAACTCTTTTTCAGCCACTTCGTAGCCCCAGTTTTTGAAGGCACCTTCTGTAAATTTCATGATGTTTCCTTTGTGAACAAGCGTCACAGATTTACGGCCTTGGTCAATTGCATATTGGATAGCCGCTCTGACAAGACGGGATGTACCCTCTTCAGAAACTGGCTTGATTCCGATACCTGACGTTTCTGGGAAACGGATTTTGTTCACACCTAATTCGTTTTTCAAGAAGTCAATTAACTTCTTCACTTCGTCTGAACCTTTTGCATACTCGATACCAGCATAGATATCTTCTGTGTTCTCACGGAAGATCACCATATCTGTGTCTTCTGGACGTTTCACAGGAGAAGGTACGCCTTTGAACCAGCGAACTGGACGTAAGCATGTGAATAAATCAAGCTCTTGTCTAAGTGCCACGTTTAATGAACGGATTCCTCCGCCAATTGGTGTTGTTAGTGGTCCTTTAATCGCAATTAAGTATTCACGAATGTCTTCAAGCGTTTGCTCAGGAAGCCACTCTCCAGTTTTATTGTAAGCTTTCTCACCTGCATATACTTCTTTCCAAGTGATTTGCTTTTCACCTTTATATGCTTTTTCTACAGCTGCTTCAAGTACTCTTGATGCTGCTTTCCAAATGTCAGGACCGATTCCGTCCCCTTCGATAAACGGGATAATTGGATTATTTGGTACATTCAATACGCCGCCAGTAACTGTAATTTTTTCGCCTTGTGACAATGATATTACCTCCCAGGTTATGTAGTGAATATTTGAAACTTCTTGGCTTGATGTCTGCAAGCAAAAAAGTTTTTCACGTGATTCGTTTTTTGTTGATATAGAGGCTGATTGGCCTTTTGAAATCAGCCCCCGCTTATTCTATAAACATTAGTCTCTTTCACTGATCGGAACAAAGGTTTGAAGATCAGGTCCAATGTAATCAGCTCTTGGACGGATGAGTCGGTTGTTATCATATTGCTCTAGAATGTGAGCAATCCATCCAGAGAATCGGCTGATCACGAAAATTGGTGTAAACAAGTCATGATCAATGCCAAGACTGTGATATACAGATGCAGAATAAAAATCAACATTTGGTGGAAGATTTTTCTCTGATGTCACGATTTCCTCTGCGCGAACAGACATTTCATACCATTTCGGCTCGCCAGTGAGGTTTGTTAAACGCTGGCTCATTTCTTTTAGATGCTTTGCACGCGGGTCACCTTGACGGTATACACGGTGGCCAAAGCCCATAATTTTTTCTTTCTTCTCTAGCTTACCATGAATATAGGAATCTACGTTTTCAACTTCGCCAATTTCTGAAAGCATCTTCATCACGCCTTCATTAGCGCCGCCATGAAGCGGTCCTTTCAGCGCACCGATCGCCGCTGTCACACCAGAGTAGATATCTGATAGTGTAGCAACACATACACGCGCTGTAAATGTCGATGCGTTTAATTCATGATCCGCATGTAGAATAAGTGCCTTATCAATGGCTTCAATTTCTACTGGTGACGGCTCTTCGCCATTTAGCATATACAAGAAGTTTGCAGCATAGCTGTATTCTTCTTTTGGCTGTACAGGCTCAAGTCCTTTGCGAATGCGAGAAAACGCAGCGACTAGTCCAGAAATTTTCGCCTGTAAGCGAATCGCCTTTCTGTAATTCGCTTCTTTGTCCATAATCTCTGATTCGTCATCGAGTAAACCTAGTAAAGATACTGCTGTACGAATCGCAGACATTGGATGAACCCCATCGAGCGAATAAGATTTAAAATGCTCAATGATTTCTTGCGGAATCTGAGCATTTTCATTGAGCTGCTGTTTTAATTCACTCAGCTCCTGCTCATTCGGCAGCTTTAAGTGCCATAACAGGTAGACAATTTCTTCGAATGTAGCTTTTTCAGTTAAATCATCGATATTGTACCCTACATAAGTAAGAGTATCATCAATAATTGAGCTTACGGATGAAGTTGTTGCCACGATACCTTCAAGACCTCTTGTTGCTGTCATGTTCAATCTCCCCTTTTTAAAAAGATTCCCCTTCGTTGCAGAATTCTCACTTTTTGAAAGCGCTATCCAATCCGAATAAGATAGCAGGCTCAGAAAAGAAAATGCTTACATTTACCTATACGGTTAGAGCGCTTTTAGCCTCATATCTCTTGTATGATCAATGAGTTCAAAATTAAGCCTATTCCCATTATAAACAATAATCAGACATTTGTTAAATGTTTAACTATAATTTTTTTTGATATTTTTTTTTCCAGTCTCCCATATCAGGCATGGAATAAAGGGATTTTGCTTCTTTTAATATATTTAATTATGTTTTTTTGCAAAAGCTCACGCAAGAAAAAATTTAAAAAAGAAAGTGGCAGGAACCACTCTCTTTTCACCCGCTGAAAAATTTCACAGCCTGCATCGCCAAATAAGCAATTCCTGCCCCGATAAGCGGCCCAACAGCCACTCCTTTAAATAAGCTGACTGCCAAAATGGTGCCGAACACAAGCGCTGCCGTAATATGCGGATCATTTTCGAGTAGCACAATACCGTTTTTTGCAATTAATGCTACTAATATACCCGCTCCAAGAGCTATCCAAGCATAGGAAGATTTCATCGCTTCTCCAAGCTGCTTAAATCCAATGTCACCTGTTGCAATCGGGACCAGCACAGCAATGGTAATAACGGTGACTCCCCAATTAATGCCTTTAGATTGGAGAACCGGGAAAATTTTTTGATCCAGGCCAATCAGCTTAATCGCGATCAGCACAGAGACCGCTACAATTAACGAATTGTTTTTTGCAATAAGTGCAATAACGAGTAAAAGTACCAAAAATAAATTTGCTTGAGTAAACATACGCCGCTCCTTTCTTTCTTTTTATTGCGACCTTTTCATATTACTAATCTTTTTGAATAAAATGAAGTATCGGACATGCTTGTTTTTTGGAGGGGATTGTGTGAATCACGCCTATGTGGCCATTTTTTTGCGAAGTTTGATGATGATCAGCATTGCTGTTTTTGCTGTTGTCTTTTTATATCAGTCTTTTCCGTTTTTATATCCTTTTTGGATTGCCCTTATTGTGTCTTGTTTGATTCATCCTGCCGTATGCAAAATCGAAGAGATCACCGGAATGCCGAGAGGATTTGTTGTGGTCATTGTGCTCTTGCTCTTTTTAGTCGCAGCTGCCGGGTTAATGACGCTTTTAGTTGCGGAAATCATTTCAGGAAGTGCTTATTTGGCAAAAGTGCTGCCTGGCCATCTTGATCAAATGATTGGTATTTTAGAGCAATTTTTCACAGACAAGATTCTGCCTTTATATCATGATATGACGGCCCAATTTAATACGCTTCAAGCAGGTCAAAAGGAATCGATTTTGGGACAAATTCAAGCACTCGGTGATGAAGCGGCCGCAAAAATCGGGACTTTTCTTTCGAAAACACTCGAGCTTATTCCAGCGTTTTTAGGTCTTTTGCCTGATGCAGCAGCCACTCTGTTGTTTTCTGCTCTCGCAACTTTTTTTATCACGAAAGATTGGTTTACGTTAAAAACATATGGCTCACGTATCTTTCCCGCAAAATGGATGCAGCATACACGCGCCATTTTATCTGAAATCAAAAAAGCCATTACCGGCTTTATGAAAGCCCAGCTCCTACTTGTGGCCATGACGATTGGTATTGTATTGATTGGACTCATCATTTTAAAAGTTGAGCACGCCCTTGTGATTGCTTTATGTATTGGGCTCGTCGATTTACTTCCATATATCGGGAGCGGCACTGTTTTTCTACCGTGGATCATTTATTCTGCTATGACAGGAAATCTTTCCCTTGCCATTGGGCTGGGCATTTTGTATATTGTCGTTCTCATTCAAAGACAAATATCAGAGCCAAAAGTCTTAAGCAAATCCATCGGACTTAATCCTTTAGCAACGCTTGTGGCGCTATTTGTCGGGTTAAAATGGTTTGGTTTTCTTGGACTTGTGATTGGCCCTGCTTCCCTTGTCGTGTGGCAGGCGTTCCGTAATGCAGGAGTTTTCAGAGATATTTATGAGTACATTCGGTATGGCATGCAAAAATAAAAGAGACCTTCAGCCTGAAGGTCTCTTTAACGAATGATCGTGTAGCGGTTACGATTAGACATGTTTCTAAGCCAGCGTTCAAAGAGCGGCTTGATTCCCTTTCTCGTCACCGGAATGAGCAGCAAAGCCCCAATGAGATCCGATAAGAAGCCTGGAATGAGCAGCAGCAGACCGCCGATTAGAATGCAAAAACCATCGACAATCGCTCCCCCTGGCATCTTTCCATATTGCAAATCTCGCTGCACTTTTTGGAAGGCTTCTATTCCTTGTTTTCTTGCGAAATAAGCACCTAAGGCACTTGTCAGCACGATGAGCAGCATCGTTGGCAAAATGCCAATGATTTTACTTGAGATTAAAAATAAACTAATTTCCACCGCAGGGAACAGAATTAATAATAGTAGAAAATATTTCTTCAACCATATCACCTCATGGGGTATCTTTCATGAAAGCTGTTTACTTTTTTTAGTGTAACATAAAAAAAGAGAGGAGTCAGACAACTCCCCTCTAGTATGATTTAAAGGACGCTTGCACGGCCTTTGTAGATCGCTCCGCGTGCTGGATCTACTGTAATCTCTTCGCCTTCTTTTAAAAGTGTTGTGGCGCTGTCAAGACCAACAATCACTGGGATACCAAGGCTTAGTCCAACAACTGCTGCATGGCTTGTTAAACCGCCCTCTTCTGTGATAAGGGCAGATGCTTTTTCTAAAGCTCCCATCATATCACGATCTGTGCAGTTTGCAACTAGGATCGCACCATCGTACATTTTTTCTTCTGCTTCTTTTCCGCTTTGTGCAATGACAACCGGTCCAAATGCAGATTTACGGCCAATCCCTTGACCTTTCGCAATGATGTCACCGACAACATATACTTTCATTAAGTTCGTCGTACCTGTTTCACCAACTGGCACACCTGCTGTAATGACAATTAAATCGCCGTGTCTTACATAGCCTGTTTCAATTGACTTTTCTACTGCATTCTCAAGCATTTCATCAGTAGATGTCGTTTTTGATCCGCTCTTTGCAAATACACCGAATACGAGTGATAGCTTTCTCGCCACTGATTCGTTTGCAGTAACTGCTACGATTGGTGCTTTTGGTCTATATTTTGAAATCATTCTTGCTGTATGTCCGCTTTCCGTCGGTGTCACAATCGCTGCTACATCAAGCTTCATTGCTGTATGTGCAACAGATTGACCGATCGCGTCTGTAATGCTGACTTCTACTTCTTCGCTTCTGCGGGAAAGAATGGCTTTATAGTTTAGTGCTTCTTCTGAACGTGATGCAATGTTGTGCATTGTTTGTACAGCTTCTACTGGATATGTTCCTGCTGCTGTTTCACCAGAAAGCATAATCGCATCTGTGCCGTCAAAAATAGCATTTGCCACGTCACTTGCTTCCGCACGGGTAGGACGTGGGTTACGCTGCATGCTGTCGAGCATTTGAGTCGCTGTAATGACAGGCTTGCCTAAACGATTGCATTTTTTGATCAGCATTTTTTGAACAAGCGGTACTTCTTCTGCCGGGATCTCTACACCAAGATCTCCACGCGCAACCATTAAACCGTCAGATACCTCAAGGATCTCGTCGATGTTATCAACACCCTCTTGGTTTTCAATCTTAGGGATGATTTGAATATCAGTCGCATTGTTCTTTTCAAGAAGCTCACGAATTTCAAGAACATCAGAAGCTCGTCTCACAAAAGAAGCTGCGATGAAATCGACGCCTTGTTCAATTCCAAACAGAATATCATTGGCATCCTTTTCTGTAATACCTGGCAGGTTCACACTGACGCCAGGGATGTTGACGCCTTTTTTGTTTTTGAGCGTGCCTGTATTCATGACTTTAGTGACGATTTCTTTGCGGTCCTTGTTAATTTCTTTTACTTCTAAACCAATCAGACCATCATCTAATAGAATCGTTGAACCTACTTCTACATCATGAATTAAATCTTCGTATGTCACACTAATTTTTTCCGTATTTCCAACAATGTCTTCCATACTCACGATAAGATCAGCACCAGCGACTAGCTCAATTGAGCCGTTTTCAACTGTACGTGTACGGATCTCTGGACCTTTTGTATCTAGAAGGATCGCAATGTCCTTGCCTAATGTTTTACCTGCTTTACGTATGTTTTCAATGCGTGCACCATGCTCTTCAAAATCTCCATGGGAGAAGTTTAGTCTGGCTACATTCATTCCTGCTTCAATCAATTCAGTCAGCTTTTCAATGCTTTCACTTGCTGGACCGATTGTACAAACGATTTTTGTCTTTCTCATTACTGTTCCTCCTAAGGTCTTCTCGTTTTATATAGAGAGCTCTTGTGAAAGTCGGTACATATTTTTATCGACTGTATGTTTTTTATCTAAGATTTCTAAAATATCGTGATGAACGAGTTCATTGCTTTGAATGCCTACACAGCGTCCGCCTTGTCCTTCAAGAAGAAGCTCGACTGCATATGCTCCTAAACGGCTTGCCAGTACACGGTCAAACGCACTCGGAGAACCTCCGCGCTGAATATGCCCTAAGACAGATACACGTGTTTCAAGGCTTGTCTCCTCTTCAATCCGCTTACCAAATTCAACACCGCTGCCTACGCCTTCTGCAACGATGATGATACTATGCTTCTTGCCGCGTTCGTGACCTCTTCTTAACCTAGCAATAATTTCGTCCATGTCATAGTCTGCTTCAGGAATCAAAATAGATTCGGCTCCGCCCGCAAGACCTGACCAAAGAGCAATATCACCAGCATGTCTTCCCATTACTTCCACTACGTATGTACGTTCATGAGATGTGGCTGTATCACGAATTTTATCAATGGCATCAATGACAGTATTCAGTGCTGTATCAAAGCCAATAGTGAAATCAGTACCTGGAATATCGTTGTCAATCGTGCCTGGAACACCTACACATGGAAAACCGAGCTCTGTTAATTTCTTTGCTCCCATAAATGACCCGTCTCCACCAATGACTACAAGTCCTTCAATACCGAATTTTTTTAAGTTTTCAATTCCCTTTTCACGACCTTCAACTGTCTTGAATTCAGGACATCTTGCCGTGTAAAGTTTTGTTCCTCCACGATGAATGATATCGCCTACTGAACCTATTTCGAGTTTCTCAATTTTACCGTTAATTAGACCCGAGTATCCATTATAAATACCGTAAACTTCAACATTATGGTAAATTGCTTTCCTTACAACTGCGCGCACAGCTGCATTCATTCCTGGGGAATCCCCACCGCTTGTTAAAACTCCTATACGCTTCATCTTTTTCACCTCAGAGACCATATATGAATTAAACATACCATTTCCACTGCTTGAAAACAATCATGAGCAAATTTGGATGTTTTCAATACGAATTTCTAAAACCGTACTTATTATACAATTAAATAAACCGTTTTTAAACAAAAGTTAAGAACGTCATGAAAGCAAATCTCTCTGAAATCTGTAAAGGCAAGTGCTATAAACCTTGTCATATCAAGGTTTTCAGACGTTTCAAATTTTATGAAAACAAAAGAAAATTATTTTCAAATAGCGCTTACATGAAGACGGTTTTCATGAAAAAAGATGAAAAAAATAAACGCCAGCCAAAAAGGCTGTACGTTTATTTAGTTTACCCCAATATATTGATTTTCAATCGAGACTTTCCCGATTGCTTTGTATTTTTCATATCTTTGTTCGACTAGTTCTTCAGGCGTTAGTTTGAGCAAAGATGTAAGTGACTGTTTTAATGTTTTTTCCATGTAAGCTGCTTGTTGTTTCACGTCTCGATGTGCTCCACCTTGCACTTCTTTAATAACATCATCTATAATATCTAATTCTTTTAGGTCTGGAGCGGTAATTTTCATTGATTCTGCAGCTTTTTTCGCAAGTGATGAATCCTTCCAGAGCAGTGCTGCTGCACCTTCAGGTGAAATCACTGAATATGTTGAGTTTTCTAGCATGAATAGGTGGTTTCCTACGCCTAAGCCTAGTGCGCCGCCGCTTCCGCCTTCTCCAATGACAATACAGACAACTGGTACACGAAGTCCTGCCATTTCGAATAGGTTTTTCGCAATTGCTTCACTTTGTCCGCGCTCTTCAGCCGCTTTACCAGGATAAGCTCCTTTTGTATCAATAAAGCAAATGATCGGGCGATTAAATTTATCTGCTTGTTTCATCAAGCGCAGCGCTTTACGGTAGCCTTCTGGATGAGGCATTCCGAAATTACGGCGCAAGTTTTCTTTTGTATCTTTACCGCGCTGATGGCCAATAACCGTGACAGGAAGCCCTTTAAACGTGGCAATTCCTCCAACGATCGCTTCATCATCACCATAAAAACGGTCACCGTGACATTCGAAAAAGTTGTCAAACAGCTCTTGAATGTAATCGAGAGTTGTTGGGCGCATCGCATGCCGAGCAATCTGCACTCTGTCCCACGGCTTTAAATTTGTATAAATGTCTGCTTCAAGCTTGCTCAGACGTGTTTCAAGGCGCTCAATTTCTGCACTTAAATCCATTTCTGAGTTTTGTGTGAACTTTTTCAGTTCATCAATTTTCGCTCGAAGTTCAATGACAGGTTTTTCAAATTCTAGTTCTCCAGCCACTCTCGTTCACCTCCTGTGCTGTGTAGTGCTAAGATTCGGCCTAGTGTTTCTTTCATTTCTGCACGATGGATCACAGCATCAAGCTGTCCATGCTTCATTAAAAATTCAGCCGTCTGGAAGTCCTCTGGCAGGTCTTCACGAATCGTTTGTTCAATGATTCTGCGGCCTGCAAAACCAATTAAAGCACCAGGTTCTGCAAAATTGTAATCACCGAGAGACGCAAAACTAGCTGATACACCGCCAGTTGTTGGGTTCGTCATCACAGAGATAATCAAACCTTGATCCTCGCTGAACAGTTTTAATGCTGAACTTGTTTTTGCCATCTGCATGAGACTGAGAATTCCCTCTTGCATTCTCGCTCCGCCAGAAGCAGTAAAGATAATAAATGGCACCTTGTCCGCTTTTGCTTTCTCGATCGCCAGCGTGATCTTTTCACCAACAACGGATCCCATGCTGCCCATACGGAACGTGGCATCCATGACAGCAATCACAGCACTTTGGCCTTCAATTTCACCTTTACCAGTGACAATGGCTTCATTCAAAGATGTTTTTTCTCTGTCTTTCTCAAGCTTTTCTTCGTAGCCTGGGAAACCGAGCGGGTTTGATGAAATGAGGTGCCCGTTAAATTCTTCAAATGTGCCTTCATCTACAAGGCTTTCAATACGCTGTTTTGCATTCATTTGCAAATGTCTGCCGCAATTCATACAAACACGTAAATTTTTATCTAGTTCTTTGGTGAGCATTATTTTTTTACATTGCGGACATTTGGTCATGATGCCTTCAGGCACATCTTGACTTGCCTGTTCAGAGGGTACAGATGCATATTTTTTCTTTTTACTGAAAATATTCTTGATTGACAAATGACTACCTCCCTTTTTGAAGGGTTTTTTCTTTACACGCACATCCACTATTATAGGACATGTCATAACTGTACCGAAACTATTGTACTTTTTTTGTCAAACGCTGTCATCCTTCATTCAATTTTTTCAGTGGGGAATTGATGAGAAATGAGTATGTGTTTGGGGCGCTGAGCAGTTGATATGTTTGAATTGTGAACGTCTACAAAAAAATCTCATTCCGGATGAAAAAATTTTCGCGTAAGAGAGGAAATGGTGCACGTTTTTCTCCAGTTTCAGAAAGAACGTGCACACTTTTCCAGTTGATTATTCGCCGATAATCGTTAATTTTCTTGTTTTTTCAGCGACAGCTTCTGGGTCGACCTTGATTCTTGCAACGCCAGTTTCCATTGCTGCTTTTGCCACCGCTTTTGCTACCGCTGGTGCTACGCGTGCATCAAATGGTGCAGGGATGACATATTCAGCTGACAATTCTTCATCTGAAACAAGAGACGCAATCGCTTCAACAGCTGCGATTTTCATTTCTTCGTTAATGTGAGTTGCACGTACATCTAATGCTCCGCGGAAAATTCCTGGGAATGCCAGTACGTTGTTCACTTGGTTCGGGAAGTCAGAACGGCCAGTTCCTACAACACTTGCTCCTGCTGCATGTGCATCTTCTGGCATGATCTCTGGATTTGGATTAGCCATAGCAAAGATGACAGGATCTTTTGCCATTTTTCCAACCATTTCTTTTGTTAAAGCGCCTGCCACAGAAACCCCGATAAAGACATCTGCGCCTTCAATGACCTCTTCTAATGAACCTTCTTTACGGTCTTGGTTCGTGAATTTAGCTACTTCGTTTTTCACTGCATTCATACCGTTCGGGCGGCCTTCGTAAATAGCACCTTTCGTATCACACATAATGATATCACGTACACCGAAATGATAAAGAAGCTTGATAATCGCAATTCCTGCTGCTCCGGCGCCGTTTGCCACTACTTTAATTGAAGACATGGATTTTCCAGATAGCTTCAGTGCATTCACAAGTCCTGCTACTGTCACAATCGCTGTTCCGTGCTGATCATCGTGGAAAACTGGAATGTTTGTCTCTTTTTTCAAGCGCTCTTCGATGATAAAGCAGTTAGGAGCTGCAATATCTTCAAGGTTCACACCGCCAAAAGTCGGCTCAAGAAGCTTCACTGTTTCAACGATTTTGTCTACATCGTTCGTTGCAAGCGCGATTGGGAAGGCATCTACGCCTGCAAAACTTTTGAATAATACAGCTTTCCCTTCCATTACTGGAAGAGATGCTTCTGCACCGATATTTCCAAGTCCTAAAACAGCGCTTCCGTCTGTGACAACAGCGACCATATTGCCTTTCATTGTATAATCATACACTTTGCTTGTGTCGTCATAAATATCTTTACATGGTTCTGCAACACCAGGTGAATAAGCCAAGCTCAAGTCTTTCGCATTTTTCACTTGTACTTTTGATTTTGATTCGAGTTTGCCTTGATTCTCTTTGTGCATATGTAATGCTTCTTCTCTTAATGACATGTGATGAACACTCCTTCAAGTGGAAAATGATTTAATGATTTGCTAAATTGATAAGCACATACTGGCAGTTTTAAATACACAGAATCTTTAAAATGATAACACAATAGGTGAATTTGTAAAACATATTTAGGCGATTTGTCATCATTTAATCACAACATTTTGTTCACCGAGCAGCTCTTTTAACTGGAAAATCACAGCATGATCTGCATGAACTTTGTATGCATCTGGAAGTCTCATCGTCTTTTTTTGCTTCTCATAATACAAATAGACATCTGCTTCTCCGCTGTGCATCGAAAGGATTCGTTTTACTTGCTCTAGCAGCTCCTGCGTATGATTCTCTTCTTTCACACGAATGTAGACAGACTCTTTTCTTTTTACGTCCATCTCTTCCAGCAAAGCAGCTTCTTGCACGATGATTTGACTGCTGTCATTTCTGACCTCTACTCTGCCTTCAACATAAAGCATGTTGCCCTCCTCAAGTAAGGGGGACAGCTTTCTAAATTGCTCTGGAAAGACGACGCCTTCCATTTCTCCCGTTTCATCCCCAAATGTAACAAATGCCATCGATTGTCCATTTTTTGTCCGAATCGATTTCACTTTTGTCAAAAGACCACCCATTGAGATTTTACGCTTAATATAGGAAGAAAGTCTGATGATTTCCACTGCACCATTCTCTCTTAAGCGGTCTCGGTACGCTTGTACTGGATGATTTGATAAATATAACCCGAGTGCCTCTTTTTCAAATTGCAGGAGATCAACAAGCGGCATTTCTTCTATCTCCGCATATTTTGGCTTAATGGAGAAGGTTGTATCCCCAAGAAAGTCCAGCTGATCCTCTGGATTTAAAAATGACACGTGGTCTAACGCAATATCTATCGATGCTAATAACGAAGCACGATTGGGATAAAATTCATCCATCGCCCCTGAAAAAATGAGCGCTTCAATCGTTTTTCGGTTGACACTCTTTGGTGATACTCTTGCGCAAAAATCAAATAAATCTTCAAACGGCTTTTCCTGTCTTGCTCTGTATATATCCTTTACAGCTGACACTCCGACATTTTTAATCGCTCTTAAGCTGTAGCGGATCTCCCCTTTTTCAACCGTAAATGGAAACTCACTCTTATTAATAGAAGGCTTCAACACAGATATCCCTTTTTCCTTCGCCTCATAGAAATATTGAGCAATTTTGTCTTCATTTCCAATTACACTCGTTAAAAGACCGCACATAAAATATAACGGATAATGCGCTTTTAAATAAGCAAGCTGAAAGCCAATCATGCTATATGCAACAGCATGGCTTCTATTAAAACCATAGTTTGCAAATTTGACGATTAAGTCATAAACGTCATTTGCAATGTTAACAGGATACTCCTTTTTTAGGCATCCTTCAACAAAATGGCTTCGCTCTTCATCCAGGACCTTTTTATCCTTCTTTGAAACAGCTCTTCTTAATAGATCTGCCTCGCCCAGCTGAAATCCAGCCATTTTCGCTGCAATCAGCATGATCTGCTCCTGATAGACGATGACCCCATATGTATCCTTTAATATGTCATACAAATCAGGATGAGGATAGGAGACTTTGACTCTGCCATGCTTTCGGTCGATAAAAAGCGGGATATTTTCCATTGGACCTGGACGATAGAGAGCATTGACCGCCACGATATCTTCTAAACTAGACGGCTTCAGGCGCCTCAGCACCTGACGCATTCCCTGTGATTCAAGCTGGAATATTCCAGTTGTATCGCCCGCGGATAACAATTCAAACGTTTTTTGATCCTCATATGAAATGTCACTAAAGTTAATGTGGACGTTTTCCTGTCTTTCAATCTGGTTTTTAATGGATTCAATTAATGTTAAGTTTCTGAGCCCTAAGAAATCCATCTTTAGAAGTCCAAGATCTTCTAAATAATTCATGGCATACTGCGTTAAATACACACCTTCATGGCCGTCTTGAATTGGAACGACCTCTGTCAGCGGCTCCTCGCTCAGCACAACGCCAGCTGCATGTGTCGAGGTGTGTCTTGGCAAGCCTTCTACTTTTAAAGCAGTTTGGAAGACCTTTCGAAGCTCATCGGATTGCTGAAGCATCGTTTTTAATTCAGAAGATGCAGTCACCGCTTCTTTCAGCGTCGTTCCTGGCTTTGATGGAATCAGCTTGGCAAGACGGTCCGCTGCCTTTGAATCAATTCCCATCACACGACCAACATCCCTTAAAGCAGCTTTTGCTGCCAGTGTTCCAAACGTGACAATTTGCGCCACATGCATATCTCCGTATTTGTCTTTTACATAAGAAATGATTTCATCTCTTCTCGTGTCGGGGAAATCAATATCAATATCTGGCATGCTGATCCGCTCTGGATTTAAGAAGCGCTCAAATAAAAGACCGTGACGGATCGGATCGACATCCGTAATAAACAGAACATATGCAACAAGTGAACCCGCTGCTGATCCCCGCCCAGGGCCTGTGACAATTCCTTTGTCATGCGCATATTTCATAAAATCCCACACAATGAGAAAATAATCACTGAAATTCATTTTTTGGATAATGCTCAGCTCATATTCAAGCCTTTTGACATACATGTCATTTGAAGCAAGCTTTCTTTGCTTCATCCCTTCTGCGCACACTCTGCGTAAAAACTGATCTGCTGTTGATTGATCAGGAGTCGGGTAAGATGGGAGTTTTGTCTGCCCAAGATTTAAATCAACTTCACAGCGGTTTGCAATCTCCACCGTTCTTGTCAGCAGCTCTTGATCATCTCTATACCATTCCAACATTTCTTCAAAGGATCTGAAATGCTTTTCTCCTCGGTCTTCCTCTATCTCTGAAAGCTGCTTACCTGCTTTGATCGCTTTTAAGCACGTATAAGCCATTTTGTCTTCTCGATTGATATAGTGAACATCACCCGTCGCAACAAGAGGAATGTCTGTACTTTGTGAGACGTCCCGCAGTTTGCCGGCGAGCGATTCGTCCTGCTGAAATGGCTGAAGTGAGATATACACATGTCCCTCGCCGAATATATGCTTCAATTGTTTAGCGGCTTCACGCGCTTCTTCTAACTGATCATGCTGCAAAAGCGTTTCAATATACCCAGATGCGCCTGGTGTGATGGCAATGAGCCCGCGGTGATAGCTTTTGAGCCATTTCTCTTTCAATCCAGCTTTTGATTTTGATTTCAGCACACTGCTGATTTTGATTAGGTTTTGATAGCCTTCATTGTTTTTTGCAAGGAGTACCAAGGGATAAGCCTCTGTCTCTTGTTCATCTATGAAGACAGAAGCTGTTAAACCGATAACCGGCTTGATGCCATGTTTTTTACATTCCTTATAAAATTCAACCGTGCCATACATCACATGGTCATCGGTAAGAGCGAGCGCCTTGCAGCCAAGTTCTTTTGCTTTCAGCACAAGCTCCTTTACTTTAGCTGCACTGCTTAACAAGCTGTATCCACTGTGGACCTGAAGATGAACATAAGACATGCTTAATCCACTCCTTTCGTCTAAAGTCATTCTTTCATTATAAAACGCGATGCGATGAGAAACAAATGTTCTTTCTTTTCTGTCCGTTCATACTTGTCCAGAACACGCCATATATTGAATAGAGTGAGGTGGACAAAATGGATGTGAAGGAAGCTTTTATTCCGAATTTTATCAGCTGTTATTTTATCGCCCTAGGGGTCATCTTGGGTGGTGCTATCATAGGCGGTGTTGGTGCGTATTTATCTGGTCAGCCGCCTTTATCCATTATTACTAGTCTTGCCAACCGTTTAAAGATTTGGGCGCTTGTCGCCGCTATTGGCGGAACATTTGATGCTGTTTATAGCTTTGAACGAGGCATTTTTGAAGGAAACACGCGTGATATTTTCAAGCAGATTTTATTAATTATCTCTGCCATGGGCGGTGCACAAACGGGGTATCTCATTATTACGTGGCTCACCCAGGAGCATGTGTCATCATGAGGGTGCCGGAGCTGTATAAACGCCCAGGCTGGCAGCGTTTTTTTGCAGGAATGATGTTTGGTGCGATTGTAAGCTGGCTTATTTTTCTCTTTACATACGGAACCTTTCAGGAAAAGCAAGTGACACTGCTGAGAAGCCAGCAGCATCATATGGACAGTCTGAAAGAACAAATCACACTCTATCGGGAAGATTTGCATAAGTTAAATGAGGATAATAAGAAGCGGCTGCTGATCCAAAGCGTAGATGTTCATCTCGTGAATCGTGAGCAATATAAAATCCCAGAGCCAGATACGCTAAAGTTTGAAGATCAGGTCAAGGAGGATATCTCAGAAGTCATTACAAAAGATATTGAAAGTGTCTATAAAACAAAGGAATTACTAAAACGGACAGTGGAAAATAAAGAATATACCATTCGGGAAAAGGCATATCGCGCGAAAGTGACAGAGCTGACAATTTATACGAAGCTTTCACTTGAAGTACGTATTTCATTTGCTGAATAAAGAGGTTGTGGAATTTTTATGAATTTCTGCCCTCAATGATTTCTTTTCACGCTTCATTTTTATACACTAAAAGTAGAACGAGATCTTAAATAGAAAGAGGTGAGGACAATGGAGGTTTACAGCTATCGTCAAATGGCACGAGACAAAGCAAGCCGGATCAAAGACGGCATGTGTGCTTATGCTGAGACAGAAATGATGGCTCATTTAATTAAAAAAGAATTAAAGCATCAAAATCTCCAAGCCTATGAAGATTCAACAGACATCGGCTGCTGGTTTATCCCTGTATGCAAGTAACCCTTTTCTCCATGACAAAAAAGAGAGAAGGGACTTTATATCCCTCCTCTCTTATGATGATGCTTTACATACTTCCTCTAAATCACGCAAAATCTCATCTGCTACGGCCCAATCATAAATGGACGCACCGGCTGCAAGCGGGTGGCCGCCTCCATGATATTTTTTCGCAATGGTGTTAATGACGACGCCTTTAGAGCGGAATCTCACACGAATCTGATCGTTTTCTTCCACAAAAAAGACCCATGCCTTAATGCCTGCAATATTTCCTAGTGTCCCAACAAGCTGTGAGGCCTGCTGCGCTGTTGTTTGGAACGATTCCAAAATTTCGCGCTTAATGAAAACAGATGCAACCCCGTTCTCTGACAAAGTAATATGTTGAAAAATATAGCCATTTAATTTCACGACATTCAAATCTGTCTCATACAATTGATTGAAAAGATCTGAAGATGAAAATGGATATTCGATAAGTTCCCCTGCATATTTGAGTGTCTTTTTCGTTGTATTTGGGAAAAGGAAGCGGCCTGTGTCTCCTACAATGCCGGCATAGATCAATTCAGCTGCCTTTGTATTCAGCTGATATCCTTCTTCTTTCCCCTCTAAGTACAATTCATAAATCATCTCGCTCACAGAGCTTGCCTCTGTATCCACCCAAAGCAAATCACCATAAGGATCTTCATTCGGGTGATGGTCGATTTTCATTAGCTTATCGCCCATTAAATAGCGCTGATCATCGATTCTTGCTTGATTGGCCGTGTCACAGACAATGACAAGGGCCCCTTTATACAGATCGTCTGGTACCTCATCGAGTTCATATAAAAATGAAAGGGATGGCTCAGGCGTTCCTGTCGCATAAATATTTTTTTCTGGATAGGTGGCACGCAAGATTTCCGTAAGGCCGCACTGCGATCCATACGCATCAGGATCTGGTCTTACATGTCTATGGATGATGATGGTGTCATATAATGATATGGTTCTAATCAGTTCTTTTTTCATAAAAACTCCTTCTCATGCGATACTCTTTTTATTATTAAATCATAATCTATCGTGACGGAAAAGTGAGGAATAGACAATTTATTCTAGTAAGCAAGCCTATTTACGTTTAAAATAGGGTTGTAACCACTTACAATGGAGGCTTGGCACATGCTTGTTTTGATTGTGTTTATTATTTGTTCTGCCATGTTTTATTTATACTACAAAGCAAAAAATGTCCGTACGAACCGGCCAGTCGAGAAAAAATTCTGGTCGGCGAAATCCAGTATGGCCCTTGGCTGCTTTGTCCTGCTCTTCGGTGTGAATCAATTATTTTTAAACCGCTCGTCACTCGCATTTGTCATCGGATTTATTTTTGTTGCTGTTGGTATCGGCAGTACATGGGCTGGGTATAAAGCCTACAAGCATTATCTTCCGCTCTTTTTAAAGGAAGGCGAAAAAGATCACGCGTAATAAGGAAAGGGGCGACATGAGTTCGCCCTTTTTATCATTATCCTCTTTCCATCAGCTGCACCATCAGCATCGCTTTGCCTACGATATTCGATTGGTGATAAACCTCCACTTCCAGCTTTCCAAACTTGCGTCCTACTTCTAAAATATTCGGCTTAATCTGGATGGTGGATTCCATTTGGACCGGTTTTAAGAAATAGACAGAGAGACTCTCGACGATCAGTTCGCCCTTTTTATGAGATTTTAAGAAGCGGTTGGCAGATTCGATTAAAATTTGTGTGAACACCCCATATGAAATGTTTCCAAGCTGGTTCGTCATTTGCGGGGTAACCTCGTATTGATAAACCGCATCCGCTTTTGGTTTCTCTGTATCGGTTTCTTTAAATCCTCTTGAGACAACATCATCCAGCTTTTCTCCGACCTGCGGCTGCTTTTGAATCATTTGGAGCGCCTTGAGCACATCCTGACGGCTGATCATACCGATTAGCTTCGCATGATCATCCACAACTGGCAGCACCTCAATGCCTTCCCACACCATCATTTGTGCAGCTGAGGCGACAGATGTTTTGCCAATGACCGTCAGCGGATTTTTCGTCATCACTTTTTCAATCGGTGTGGAGCGGTCATGCCCCGCAATATCCTTTGAGGTGAGGATTCCGTGAATCTTCATTTGATCATCTGCGACCGGGAAACGGCCGTGTCCAGTTTCATAATTCTTTTCATACCATTTTTCAAGCTTATCCTCTGGTGATAAATACACGGTGCGTTCAATCGGCGTTAAAATATCTTCTACAAGCACAATTTCTTTTTTAATTAATTGGTCATAAATGGCTCTGTTAATGAGAGCCGCTACGGTAAATGTATCGTAGCTTGTCGATAAAATCGGCAGCTCCAGCTCATCTGCGAGCTGAATGATTTCATCATCTGTGGAGAATCCGCCTGTGACCAGCACAGCCGCCCCTGCCTCTAATGCCTGCCTATGGGCATTGATCCGGTTTCCGACGATGAGCAGGTTGCCAGCAGCCGTATAGCGCATCATTGCGTCCAGCTCCATCGCTCCGATAACAAATTTATTTAACGTTTTATGTAAGCCGGCGCGTC
Organism: Bacillus sp. PAMC28571; assembly: GCF_014250435.1. Taxonomy (NCBI): domain Bacteria; kingdom Bacillati; phylum Bacillota; class Bacilli; order Caryophanales; family Bacillaceae; genus Bacillus; species Bacillus sp. PAMC28571. The sequence goes on from NZ_CP060191.1 coordinate 2,370,515, forward strand.
CTCCAAGGACCTGACCATCAATAACATTGACCACTTCTGCATATGTGAGTTTTTCAATATTTTCTTTTTTCTTTTGTTCAATTCGAATGGTGCCGACTCGTTCAATGGTACTGACGAATCCTTTATTTTCAGCATCTTTGATGGCCCGGTAAGCGGTACCTTCGCTCACTTTCATTTCTTTCGCTATGCGCCGGACAGAAATTTTCTCTCCGACATCTAATGAATCAATATAAGATAAAATTTGCTCATGCTTTGTCGCCAATCCCGTTCACCCTTTTTGTTTTCAGCGTTTTCATCTATGTTTCATTATAAGGGCAGGAGGCTTTTAATAGCAATTTGTCTTTTCTTTCGGCAGATGAATGAAGGCAAATAAAAAAAGCCGGCATTTGTGTGCCAGCTTTTTTCATATGAGGATTAAATGTCGATTGATTCCCCGCTGTTTAACACATGACCGACGCCGCCATGCAGACTGTCTGCAAACGCATGCGGATCCTGTTCAATTGGCGGGAATGTGCTGTAGTGAATCGGAACGACCTGTTTTGCACGCAGCCATTCTGCTGCGATTCTTGCATCCTCTGGTCCCATTGTGAAGTTATCCCCAATTGGAAGGAATGCGAGCTCAATATGATTCAGCTCACCAATCAGTTTCATATCTGAAAAGAGTGCAGTGTCTCCAGCATGATAAATTGTTTTGCCCTCTGCGGTAAATAAAATACCGGATGGCATCCCTGTATACGTAATTGTTTTCGTTTCTTCATCAATGACAGCTGAACCATGAAACGCTTGCGTGAGCTTCACTTTACCAAATTCAAACTCACGTCCGCCCCCGATATGAAGCGGGTGCGTTTTCACCCCTTGCCAGCTTAAATAAACGGCAAGCTCATTTGGCGCAACGACGAGAGCGTCATTATTTTTAGCAATTTCAATGGTGTCACCAAGGTGATCTCCATGTCCATGTGTCAGTAAAATGACATCCGCTTTCACATCTTGCGGTTTGATCTCTGTGTGCTTATTTCCATTTAAAAATGGGTCAATCCAAATATGATATCCGTTTGTTTCAATGTGTACAACTGAATGTCCATGATATGTAGCTTTCATGTAGTATATCCACCTTTCAATTTTGATCTCATATCATTTATTCCCTCTATAAAAAGCTGAAAAACTTAATGCCTGTGAATCACGTTAAGACCACCTGTTGCTTCAATGACGGTCCCTGTAATGAGATCTGAACGGTCATCACATAGAAATGAGATGATACGCCCTATATCCTCTCCAGTGCCAGACCTGCCTATCGGCGTTTCATCGTCTTTGATTTGACGGGCTTTCTCTATTGTCGATTCTTTCATGTCTCCAACGATTTTGCCTGGACAAACCATATTAGCAGTGATGCCATTTTCGGCTTCTTCAATCGCAATGGTTTTCGTCAATGACGCAAGGCCCACTTTTGCCGCTCCAAAGGCAGATCTGTGCATCCAGCCTGGCGCATGGTCTGCACCTTGGAAGCCATAAGTGATAATGCGGCCAAAGCCTTGTTTTCTCATCGTTGGGATAACCATTCGGAACAAATGGAATACTGCTGATAGGTTGCCTTCTATCATTTGATACCATTCATCTTCAGAGTAATCCGCCAGTTTTTTTCGTTCAAAAATATAAGGACCGGCATTGTTAATCAAGGCATCAATCCGTCCAAATCGCTCTGCTGCCAGCTCTACCATGTTTTTTAAATCTTCTTTTTTTGTCACATCACCTTGGACAAATTGAAGCTTATCTTCGTACTGGTGTAATTCTTCTTTCATCTGCCGGACAGCTTCATCATCACTTCGATAATTCACTGTCACAGAATACCCCATATTTAGTAAAGACTCGGTAACTTTCCGGCCAAGTCCTTTAGAACCCGCTGTTATTAATGCGTGTCGCACACAATCTCCTCCTAAAGCAAAGGTTGCAAGTTCACGTGTTTCTTTTGTTATCTTTACTTTACTATAAACCGGCATCTGGCGCACTTATGAACCCTTTATCGATATGAGTCAAACAGTATAGGGTGATTCATCCACTTTTTCAAATCCCATGAGCCATGGATATCGAGCAGCAGAGAAACAAAACGATAGCACTCTCTCACCTCATGAAGATCACGAGGAAGCGGGCAAATCTCTTCATAGCCCAATTGAACATTGCGGGCAGCTTCTTTCGTCAAAAGGTATTCCAATGCAATAAAATCAAACGCAGCTGGTCCATATACGACATATTCTGTATCAACTAAACTCGTCACTTGATCATCTTTTTCAATATATTGAGACGGATCTAAATCAATTAAAATGAGACTTGCTGAATCAGGGGGCTTTAGCTTTTCCATCTTTTGCAGCACAATTTCTGCATAACAGTGAAATTCATGCTGATCAGCGTAATAGCGGCCTATGAGTTTGAATACAGCCTTTTTTAACACAGCATGGAATTCTCTCAAATGCTTCTTTTCAGCTCCGTAGACTGCACCAAAAAAGTCAGTACGATATGAATGAAGATGTGCTAGTTTCCTCCCATAATCCTTATAAAAGTCTGATGAACGTCCCTCAAAAGATGTACAAGGTGTTCCTTCTACTTTTTCCATTACATAAAAATGTCTCCCTGCCTTCTTCACTTTACGAACAACTTTTGGAATATGAAAGGAATTCGTATGAGACAGCTTTTGATTGATTTGATCGATATGCTCTTCTACAGTACGGTCATCTACTCCATAGATCAATTTGATCCCAGAAACAAATTCACTTTCTTCTCTTGCAGTTTTAGGAGATTTGACTACATATTCCGTTTTATCTTGTAAGGAGATCAGCCACACATCATTAGCCCGTCCGTCATATTGTTCTCCTAACGTTTTCACTGATACGATTGGTTGATGAAACAAAGCCTCAAGCGTTTTCTTCATGATCTGCTGTCACTCCCTCTTCTGCTTGACGCAGGTATGCTTTCATTTCTCCAATGATCATCAATCTCCTTTTTCCATGACAAAAAAACCATCCGTATAAACGAATGGTTATGATAAGTTATGCCAGGCAGGCTTTTGCTTTTTCTAAAGCGAGCTGAATTTGTTTGAATCCAGTTCCGCCTGCACTTGTTCTTTTTTCAACCGCAACATATGGATCAAGAACAGTGTAAATGTCTTGTTCAAAAAGATCGCTTGCTTCTGTGAATGTTTCAAAAGAAAGATCACTTAGATAGATGCCTTTTTGAATACATGTATACACAAGCTTTCCAACGATTTCGTGTGCTTCACGGAATGGCATGCCTTTTTTCGCAAGGTAGTCAGCCACTTCTGTCGCATTTGAGAAATCTTCTTTTGTTGCCTTTTTCATGACATCTTCGTTCACTGTCATCGTTTGAATCATGCCTGTGAAGATTTGCAGGCTGCCAGCGATGGTTTTCACTGTATCAAACATACCTTCTTTATCTTCTTGCAGATCTTTGTTATACGTAAGCGGCAAGCCTTTCATAATCGTGAGAAGCCCCATCAGGTTGCCATACACACGGCCTGTTTTCCCGCGGATTAATTCAGCCATATCCGGGTTTTTCTTCTGCGGCATCATGCTGCTGCCTGTTGCATACGTATCATCAAGTTCAATGAATTTGAATTCTTGCGAGCACCATAAAATGATTTCCTCACAAAAACGTGAGAGGTGCATCATCACAAGACTGCTATTAGACAAAAACTCTAAAATGAAGTCCCGGTCACTCACACCATCGAGGCTGTTTTCGTAAATGTGGTCAAAGCCAAGCTGCTCTGCTGTATATTCACGATCAATCGGGAATGTCGTTCCTGCTAACGCTCCGCATCCAAGTGGAGACACGTTAATTCGCTTTAATGAATCTTGGAAACGCGCTTTGTCACGCTCAAGCATCCAGAAATAGGCGAGCATATGATGGGCAAACGAAATAGGCTGTGCACGCTGCAGGTGCGTATATCCTGGAAAAATCGTTTCAACGTGCTGTTCTGCCTTTTCTACAAGCACCGTTTGAAAGGAAGAGATCAGTTCAATGATATGCTCTACTTGGTTATTCAAATACAAGTGCATATCAGTTGCGACCTGATCATTCCGGCTTCTCGCTGTGTGCAATTTGCCGCCAAGCGGACCAATCTCATCAATGAGCATTTTCTCAAGGTTTAAATGAATGTCCTCATAATCGACTGAGAATTCCAGTTCATCCGCCTCTGCCTTTTTCATGAGCGTATTTAGTCCGTCTTTGATGGCAGCGGCCTCCTCATCACCGAGGATACCGCATTTATTCAGCATACTTGCATGAGCAAGGGAGCCGGTCAGATCTTCTTTGACTAATTGTTTGTCGAAATGAATGGACGCGCCAAACTCATCGACCCATTTTTCTGGTGTTTTTTGAAATCGGCCTCCCCAAAGCTTTTTCATGCTTTAACCTGCTCCTTTTTATTCACGATGCTGTTTACTTTTGTCGGTAAGCCCCAAAGATTAATAAATCCTACAGCTGCATCATGATCGAATTCATCTGCTTTTGTATAAGTGGCTAGATTTTCATCATAAAGTGAATATGGTGATTTACGTCCTTCTACAATGGCATGACCTTTAAATAGTTTCACACGTACAACACCTGTTACGTTCTGCTGTGTTTCTTGTAAGAATGCATCTAGTGCTTCTTTAAGCGGTGAGAACCATAAGCCGTTGTATATTAATTCAGCCATTTTTTGTTCAACGATTGGTTTAAAGTGAGCGACTTCTTTGACTAGCGTTAAGTCTTCAAGCTCTTTATGCGCTTTTAGAAGTGTGACAGCACCTGGGCATTCGTACACTTCACGAGATTTGATGCCGACAAGACGGTTTTCAACGTGATCGATTCTGCCAACACCATGCTGTCCAGCGACTTCATTTAAATGAAGGATGAGATCAGATAATGAATACTGGATACCGTCAATGGCTGTCGGTTTTCCTTTTTCAAACGTGATTTCAATGATTTCAGGTGTGTCAGGCGTTTTTTCAAGTGGATTTGTCAGATCGTATGCACCTTCTGGCGGCGCAGCCCAAGGATCTTCTAAAATGCCACATTCGTTACTTCTGCCCCAAAGGTTTTGGTCGATTGAATATGGGCTGTCTAAATTAATCGGAATTGGAATACCGTGTTTTTGTGCATAATCGATTTCTTCATCACGAGACCATTTCCATTCACGCACTGGTGCAAGAACTTCTAGGTCTGGATTCAATGCTTTAATGGATACTTCAAAACGAACTTGGTCGTTCCCTTTTCCAGTACATCCATGAGCAACTGCTACTGCATTTTCTTTTTCTGCTACTTCCACTAATTTTTTTGCAATAAGCGGACGGGATAGTGCAGATACTAGTGGATATTTTCCTTCATACATTGTGTGTGCTTGTAATGCAGTGAGTGCAAACTCTTCAGCAAATTCTTCTTTTGCGTCAATCATGTATGATTGAACAGCTCCGACTTGAAGTGCTTTTTGTTGAACGAATGCTAAATCTTTTCCTTCACCTACGTCCAGGCAGCAAGCAACGACTTCGTATCCTTGCTCTTGTAACCATTTAACTGCAACAGAGGTATCAAGACCTCCGGAATATGCTAATACGACTTTTTTATTTTGTGACATGATTGAAAAGCTCCTCTCGCTTGTTTTGATTCTGTGAATGTTTTTGCATAAAAATAAGTTTTAATTTATAAACATGCATTTAGTATGTATACACTGTAACAAGGAAAAATTGTTTTTTCAACCCCTTTATGAAAAAAACTCTGCCAAATTTTCTTGGCAGAGTCATTTTGGGCTATTTTTGATCCTTTTCAAGCTCTCGTAAGACATGAGGAAGCTCTGGAATCACGAGTTTGGTCATGGCTAAACGAACGGCTCCGGTAGATCCCGGCGTGGCAAAGACAGCCTTTTGATTGACGACCCCTGCCGTTGCCCTGGATAAAATAGCAGCTGAACCTATGTCTTCTGTATAACTGAGCATGCGGAAGATTTCACCAAAGCCAGGCAGTTCCTTGGAAAAAAGAGGAGTGATCGCTTCAATGGTCACATCCCTTGCGGCAATCCCTGTTCCGCCATTTAACAAGACGGCATCTATTTTCGGTTCGCTTGTTCCTTCCAGCACAGCGTCTTGAATCGATCCTATATCATCTTTTACAATATCGTATGCAAGAACAAGATGTCCCTGTTCTTTGAGCAAATCAATCATCAGACGGCCGCTTTTATCTGTATCTTTCGTTCTTGTATCACTGACCGTAATGACTTTCACATAAAGCCTTTCTTTCGCCTCACGTTTATGTTCTGTCACGCTCATCTTTCGCACCGCTCCCTTTTGCTTCATATTGGACAACATTATAGCATGCTGCTTTCAACAGAAAAAAGCTCTTTTCCTTATTGGAAAAGAGCTTTTCAAACTTGATTACGCTAAACGCATTACGTCTCTTGCAATCATTACTTCTTCGTTTGTAGGGATGACAATCACTTTTACAGGAGAGTGCGGGTAGCTGATGAATGCTTCTTCGCCTCTCATGTTGTTTAAAGAAGGATCCCAGTAAACGCCCATGAATTCTAGACCACGAAGTACACGTGCTCTTACTTCTGAACTGTTTTCACCGATTCCAGCTGTGAAGATGATCGCATCTACGCCATTCATTCTTGCTGCATAAGAACCGATATATTTATGAATACGGCTCGCAAAAATATCAAGAGCAACTTCTGCACGGTCGTTTCCTTCTTCTGTTGCTTCTTCGATATCACGAAGGTCACTTGACAGACCAGACACACCTAAAAGACCACTCTTCTTATTCAAAGTAGAAAGCACTTCTTCAGCAGTATGTCCTGTTTTTTCCATAATAAATGGAATAAGGGCAGGGTCAATGTTACCAGAACGTGTACCCATTGCAACACCTGCAAGTGGTGTAAAGCCCATAGATGTATCGATTGATTTTCCGCCTTCAACTGCTGCAATACTCGCACCATTTCCAAGGTGACAAGAAATCAGACGAAGCTCTTCTAGCGGACGGCCTAATAGCTCTGCTGCACGCTCTGTAACGAACTTGTGGCTTGTCCCGTGGAATCCGTATTTACGAATACCAAAGTTTTTGTAGTAGTCGTACGGAAGGCTGTATAGGTAAGACTGCTCTGGCATAGTTTGGTGGAATGCTGTATCGAACACAGCAACCGCTGGTACGTCCGGCAGAATTTGTTTGAATGCTTTGATTCCTACAACGTTTGCAGGGTTGTGAAGTGGTGCAAGCTCTGAAAGCTGATCAATGTCATTGATCACTTCATCAGTTAAAAGAACAGAATCGCTGAATTTCTCTCCGCCGTGAACAACGCGGTGTCCTACGCCATCAATTTCATTAAAGTCTTTGATGATGTGAAATTCAGTTAGTTTTTCAAGCAGCATTTTGACCGCTACTGCGTGATCTGGAATATCTGTCACTTCTGTTTTCTTTTCTCCATCTACAGAAATCGTGAAGATACTGTTGTCCATTCCGATTCTTTCAACAAGCCCTTTTGTTAAAACGGTTTCTTCTGGCATGTCGAACAATTGGAATTTAAGAGATGAGCTTCCTGCGTTGATTGCAATAATTTTGGACATTACTGTCGCTCCTTTTACTCAGTTGTTATATAAGGTTTCACGTTTTTTCCGGTGCTATATTCAACCTGTTTGACGGGTCTTTTATAGTTTAACGATAAGTCCGAAAAATATCTGACTTTTTCATTTAAACATTGAAAACTTTGCATTTCAAGTGCACCTTCAAACTGTTATCGCTTACATCAATAAGTCGTTATTTTCTGAATAGTAAAATATCCAGATTATTGACAAAGAGATAAAATGATTTTTATTTTAGCTCTTTGTTTTCTTTTCAGCGTGATAGAAAACCTTTGCAGCTCTAGGAAGGGCGAGCATCGGAGCAGAGCGAATTTGGGATTCGTGAGCACCGGAGCGCAGACCTGCGGGCGAATGCGAGGGTTTGTCTACACGCTGAAATAGCCAGAAATCACTCTGGCTATTCTTTCGTTTCTTTTTCTTCTATAAACCACTGGTCTAATTTTCTCATCACACCGACCATTGCTTCCTTCTGTGAGAAAGATGGAAGATTGGCAAACAGCATTCGTTTTGGTGCTTTCAGCCCTTCTTTTTTCTTTTGCATCACAAATAAGCTTTTGGCGTGTTTTTTATCCTTAAACATGGACACTGGCAGCTGAATTAACGCATTCATATACGCATGATCTTTGATGAAATCCTTTAATTGTACGCTCTCTTTTCCTTCAAATAAATCATTTGGAATGATGAAGAATAAGAAGCCGCCTTCTTTTGTGTAGCGAAGGCTTTGTTCAATGAATAAATAATGGGCAAAGGCATGTCCTTCTTTTGCCTTTAGTTCAAAGTCTGCTGCACGCTCATCATTTGGATAATAGCCCACTGGGAGACTGCATACAGTGACATCTGCCGGTGAGATCAGAAGCAGTTCAAGACTGTCCTGGTGGAAAAGCTCGACTTCTTTCTCCTCTAAATTCGCCTGCGCCCAAGCAATTTTAATGAGCACATCATCAATTTCAGACGCAAAGCCGCGTTTTGTTTCTGCAGTGAGATTATTTAAAACAGCAAGAAGTAAGTTTCCTGTTCCCACTGCTGGATCAAAGACTACAAGCTCTTTTTGACCGTCTAAAAATTTATTCACCAAATAGCTGACAAACAGTCCAATCGTATCTGGTGTCATCTGGCGATTTGGATGAGAAATATCCTTTTGACCTTTCAATACGGCGAGCTGAAACGCTTTACGAATCTGCTCATGATCATAAGAAGCAAAATCTGCTTTTTCTATTAAATCCTTTAATAAACCGTTTCGATCATTTGCTTGGAAAAAGGCTTCTCCTGCTTCTGCCAATGCTTCAATATAGGAAATGCCCTGTTCCTTTTTTAATCGAATAGAAGCTGTATCGAGCAGTTCAAAAATAGTACTTACTTGATCTTTCTGCAATGCTTTTCTCTCCTCGCTTTGTTAAAAGCTATATGTTCTCATTGAAAAGAGCCCCAGGATGAAGCCGGAGCTCTTGTCGATGCTGCTTTTATAACAGTGATTTTGCAGCTTCAATGGCTTTTTCATAATTTGGGTGATTCGTTGCTTCACTTACGTATTCAGTGTAAACCACTTTTCCGTTAGGGTCTAATACGAAGACTGCGCGCGCCAATAAACGCAATTCTTTCATATACACTCCGAATGCTTCACCAAATGACATATCTCTGTGATCAGATAATGTTTCGACATTTTCAATTCCGTTTGCTCCGCACCAGCGTGCTTGTGCAAATGGAAGGTCTGCACTAATCGTATAAATATTGACCGGACCTAAACCGGCTGCCTCTTCATTGAAACGTCTTGTTTGTGCGTCACACACACCTGTATCAATAGAAGGAATCACTGAGATGATCGTCACTTTTCCTGCTAAATCAGAAAGTGAAACTTCTCCAAGTGAGTTCGTTAATACCGTAAAATCAGGAGCCTGCTCGCCTACTTTTACTTCATTTCCTACAAGCGTGACAGGACTTCCTTTAAATGTGATCGATGCCAAAACAATTCCTCCCTTTTCAAATGTATGGTTCTATCATAGTAGAGAAAGCAAAAAACTGCAAAGCCTAATCGTCCATTTTGCAAAAAAAGTTAACTGCAACGCAGCTAACTTTTTAAAGGTCTATGTCATCTAGTTTTCGTTCTTTGTGACGGTGCTCCCGCTCATCCTTCTTAAACATGTGCTGAAGACGTTCAATTGCTTGAGGAGCAGAATCCAATATTTTATCGAGCAGATGTGTGTGTTCATCCAAATGAAGCATTCGAACTCCGTTTGTTCCTACAATTAAGAAGGCGATTGGTGTAATCGACACCCCGCCGCCGCTTCCGCCGCCAAATGGGAGTCTCGGTTCTTTTCGTTCCTGTTCATCAGAACGTTTTTCTTTCTTTTGGTTCCCGTTAAATTCACTGCCGCCGGCTGCAAATCCAAAACCAACCTTTGACACAGTGAGGATGACACTGCCGTCAGGGGTTTCGACTGGATCGCCGATGATTGTATTCACATCTATCATTTCTTTTAAGTTTTCCATCGCTGTCTTCATGAGACCTTGGATTGGATGATCTGCCATTTTCGGGTTCCTCCTTAAACAGATGATTCATTCTTCGTTGCTTGAAGAGAGGCACTTTTTCTCGCCTTTCTCCCTTTTAACCAATGGACAAGTAAACGAATGGCTGCAAGCATAGCATGTCCAATACGAAAATAAGCTATACATGTAAACTGAGTCTGTGACACGTTGTGCTGAAAGGCTGGAATGACTTCATATACCGGTTTATGCTTAAAGGTGAGATGCTCCTGCATAAAGGCAAGCAGTGCTCCTTTCACTGACCACACACCGCCGGCTGCTACACCTGTTAAAGCGGCGTCATGAAAGCCGATCCATGTCGACCAGTGAAACGAGACAATTCTTATGTGAATGAAGAATTTGCGCATGATCCGGTTTAAATCGACAACCTCTTTTGTGATGCGCTCCATTTGATGAATAATTTGCTTCATATCACGTTTTCCCACTTTTTTATGCATCGATTCTTTTTCGTGATCAGGCGTTTTAGCGCTCTCCATTTTCTTTTCACGAATATCAATCGTTTGATCTTCTGGATTGACCCTCACCATCGGAATATCTTTTTTGAGTCTGACCAATCCATATAAGGTGATGACCTTCAGTGCAATGTGGTCATTGTCGTTTGTATGCGAATAGTCCAGCGAAATGGTTACTTTCATGAAAATCAACAAGATCACAAGAAGCAAAAACGCTGCGATCCAAACGTAAAGCACTGTGCTCACTTCCTCCATAACAAATGATGCTTCCCCTACGATTATGGCTCTCATTCTGGATTTTATACCCAATCAACAAAAAAGAGTTTGACCGGTACCCGGCCAAACTCCTCAGATTATACGTTTGATTCTGTTTTTTCATATAAATGTTCATGAACGACCACCGTATCGGCAAAGTAATCATGAACCCCTTGCTTTTTCGGTGAGAACCCAACGATAGCATAGAGAATAAAGATCGTATTAATGTAGCGTCCCACAATCTCTCTAAAGAAAATAACATCCCATGCCAGCTTCTTCTCAGGCTGAAGTGAGACCACTTTAATTCCAAACACCATCTTGCCAAGTGTTTGTTGAAAGATTTTCGTCATGATGGCGAAATAAAGGAGGAATACAATCGTCGTTGTGACGGAAAATGGAGAAAACCATCCCCCTCCTTTGGACCAGCCAAACAGACTAAAGATTGGAGAAACCGTCAAATGGTTTACACCCCAGACGACGAGCCAATCAAGAATAAATGCCCAAAATCTAATCCAAAAACCTGCAAACGCCTGTGCTTCAATTGAAGCGCGCTTCACAAAGGCCGGCTTCGATTCTTCCTCTTGGCTGCGGCTTTCGCTTACTTCATCGAATGTAGAATCCATCTATGATCCCTCCTTTATTTTGAATAGAGATACATCGGTTTAGACCCATTTGAGCCCGCCAGTGTTTCTTTTAAATTCAGAAAATCAATTTCGCTTTTAAAGAGCTTGCTTGCACTCATGTTGAAGAGAGAGTTCCAGCCAAAGCTTTGAGAATAGCTGACCACTGTTGCTCCTTTTAAGCCTTTTTCATTTTTCTTCATCGCTTTTAATGCATCTTCATAATACCCAAGCTCATCGACTAATCCGTTCGATTTTGCCTGTGTCCCGTCATATACCCGGCCGTCGGCAATTTTCTTGACTTCCTGTTTTGACATGCCGCGTCCTTCCGAGATTACTTTGACAAATCCTTCATAAGAGTTATCGACCATGCTTTGCATGATGTTGCGCTCATCTTTTGTCATATCACGGTTCGGAGACATGATATCTTTGAATTTCCCGCTCTTAATCGTTTCATATTTAATACCTAGATTATCTGCGAGCTTAGAATAATTCAAGCTTTGCATGATGACCCCTAACGACCCTGTTAATGTTTCAGGTGAAGCAAAGATTTTCTTCGCTGGAGTTGACACGTAGTAGCCGCCAGAAGCTGCCATTGAACCCATAGATACGTAAATCGGCTTCTTCGCTTTTTTCACTTCTTCTAATTTTTTATGTATTTCAGCACTTTCATAGACACCGCCGCCAGGAGAGTTTACGCGCAGAAGTACACCTTTTACAGAAGCATCCTCTTTCGCTTTATCTAGTTCCTTGAGGAATGCACGATGATCATAACCTTCTCCGCCTAATAGGCTCGATGCACCGCCATTATCTTGAATGGTTCCATTAATCTCAAGAACAGCAATCTTGCCTGCACCGCTGCCATTCTCTAGTACCTTCTCTTCTATTTCATCCCCGAATTGATAGCTCATTTTATTGTCATTGAAGCTATCGAACAAGGCCATCGTGACACTAATCACAATTGAAAATCCGAAAACACCAAGTGCAATAATTAGCGCTACCCATCTTTTCGCATTCATCTTTTTCTCCTCCTTTTTTTCTCACTTCATTCATACGAATGCCCACATGAAATGTTTCACAGGAATTGTGGTTTTTTTACATTTCATGTAGGCATATGATAGCACCTCTCTTAAATAACGATCAACTTTACATCGTCTACGTAGATATGCGCATGACGAAAAATTGGCTTTTTTATCCTCTCCCTGCACCTAATAGGCTAGATCTTCACCGCAACGAAACACCTAAACCATTCTTTCATAAGAAAACGGCTATTCAATTATGCTCAGGATTCAGCCATTTCAAATCACTCACATCGACTCATTTCTCATAAAGGCAATCCGATCATCAGGTGGTTCTTTCTAAAGTTTTTACTTTCATATGAAAAAAGTGTAAAATGTGAGCAAGGGTTTTCATGTAAGCCCTTTATCATTGAAAATTATTTTTGACAGCAAAGGGGAGAACGTCAATGACAGACAATCGTCGCAATGTATTTTTCTTTTACAAAAAAGATCATGAATTGGATGGACACATTTCTTCTCTCGAGAAGCTCGCTACCGATCAGGGCTTTCACGTCGTCAAGCGTGCAGAGGATGCCCATATTATTGCTTCAATTGGCGGGGATGGCACATTTCTTCAAGCAGTACGTAAAACAAACTTCCGGGATGACTGCTTGTATGTAGGGGTATCAAAATCAGAAAATACGCACTTATACTGCGATTTCTCATTAGAGCATTTTGATAAAATGATTGATGCCATGAACACTGAACAGCTTGAAGTGAGAAAATATCCGATCATCGATGTAAGCGTTGACAGCACAAACCAGTTCCATTGCTTAAATGAACTGTCGATCCGCTCCAGCATTATTAAAACATTTGTGATCGATGTGTATATAGATGATTTCCACTTTGAAACATTTAGAGGCGACGGCATGATTATTTCCACTCCGACTGGTTCAACGGCTTACAATAAATCCGTGAGCGGCGCCGTGGTTGATCCGATGCTTCCTTGTATGCAAGTCACAGAGCTTGCATCGCTGAATAACAACTCGTACCGTACATTAGGCGCTCCTTTCATCTTGAGCAGTGACCGCAAGCTGACGCTGAAGGTAGTGCAGGATGGAAACGATCATCCAATTATCGGGCTTGATAACGAAGCGCTCGGCACAAAACACGTCAAACAAATTGACATTGGCCTTTCAGGAAAAGTCATTAAAACGGTGAAATTAAAAGACAACTCTTACTGGGAAAAAGTAAAACGCAGATTCCTTTGAGAATTTGTCTGCACGCTGAAAGCTCCTTTACGGGGCTTTTTTTATGTCTTTTCATTCACGGCCATGGTTATGGTATGATGTCACAAGTATGAATGTACGAAAAGGAGAACACGATGACATTACAACATTTTGATCAATATCCATTAAGTGATGAATTGAAACAAGCGTTAGAAGCGCTTCACTTCCATACACCTACACCCGTTCAGCACGAGACATTATCCGTTGCTTTTTCAAAGCAGGATTTAATCGTCAAATCTCAGACTGGCAGCGGCAAGACTGCAGCCTATGGTCTGCCGATTTGTGAAATGGTTGATTGGGCTGAAAATAAACCTCAAGCCCTCATCCTCGTTCCGACACGAGAACTCGCCATGCAGGTCAAACAAGACCTCACAAGCCTTGGGCGGTTCAAACGAATCAAAGCCGCAGCCATTTATGGAAAAGCCTCTTTTCAAGCGCAGAAAGTAGAGCTTTCACAGAAAAACCATATTGTGTGCGGGACACCAGGCCGCATTTTGGATCACCTTGAGAAAGGCACCCTTTCTTTAGAAAATCTCAAATTTTTCGTGTTAGATGAAGCGGATGAGATGCTGAACATGGGATTTATCGATCAAGTCTCTTCTATTATTCAGTATCTGCCGCCAAAGCGCATGTCGATGCTGTTTTCAGCGACAATGTCTGATGATATGAAAAAATTGAGCGAACAGTTTTTACAATCACCAAAAGTCATTGAGATTGCTCGTGAAGAAACGTCTGTACAGCAAATCACCCACACCGTCATTGAAACGGAAGAAGAATCGAAATTCTCCCTTCTTCAGCGTACGATCGTCATTGAAAATCCAGATAGCTGCATTATTTTCTGTAATACACAAGACAGAGTGAATGAACTCACACTGAAGCTGGACGAATGGGATGTGCCCTGTGACAAAATTCATGGCGGCATGAGACAGGAAGACCGCTTTGATGTGATGGATGAATTTAAAAAAGGTGAATTCCGTTATCTGATCGCAACAGATATAGCAGCCCGGGGAATTGATGTCAGTGATATGACACATGTCATTCATTATGATCTCCCTTATGAAAAAGAGCGCTATATTCACCGGACTGGCAGAACAGGCAGAGCGGGAAAAAGCGGGAAAACGATTGCGTTTATGACAAAGAATGCAAAACCGCTCATTGATGAATTAAAGCAGGATGCCGGCATAGACTTTCAAACTCAGCCTTATCCGACAAAGGAAGAAGCAGAGGAGCATGTAGAAAGCTTCGAAGAGAAAATTGAAACGCCTATTCAAAAGGAAAATAAACAGGCAGGCGTTGAGAAGGATATTATGAAGCTTTATTTTAACGGCGGAAAGAAAAAGAAGCTGCGGGCTGTTGATTTCGTTGGGACCATTGCCAAAATAGAAGGCGTTGCATTCGATGACATTGGGATTATTACGATTCAAGACACAAAAACATATGTAGATATTTTAAACGGCAAAGGCCCTCTTGTGCTGAATGCCATGCGCCACACAACCATTAAAGGCAAGCAGTTAAAAGTACATGAAGCACGTTCATAAAAAAAGTGAAGGCCCAGCGCCTTTACTTTTTTTATTTATATTGAAATAAGCTCAAAACCGTATTCCATCAGCCTTTTTGATGACAAACATGACAAATGTCATATTGAATACATGATGGGTGCTACTATGAGCATGACACCTTTCCTTCTATACTTTGAAGTAGAAAGAAACGGAAAGGACTTGAACGTTCATGACGACTTCAACAAACACACAGCAGCAAGCTACTTTAAGAAAACAAGTGGGTCAATTCTCTGGTGCTGATTCGAAAAAAAGTATCATTCAACTCTTTAATACATTCATTCCATTTTTAGGGCTTTGGTTTCTTGCCTATTATAGCCTGAATATCTCCTACCTTTTAACCCTCTTTTTTGCGGTTATTGCAGCTGGGTTTTTAGTACGTGTCTTTATTATTTTTCACGACTGCTGCCATCAATCCTTTTTTAAACAGAAGCCGCTGAATCACCTGTTCGGTTTTTTAACGGGCGTACTCACCCTTTTCCCTTATCTTCAATGGCAACGAGATCATTCCATTCACCATGCCACAAGCAGTAATTTAGACAAACGAGGTACTGGCGACATTTGGCTCCTAACAGTCAAAGAATATCAAGAAGCATCAGCATGGACGAAATTTCGCTACAGATTTTATCGTAACCCTTTTGTGATGTTTATTTTAGGACCGATCTTTGTCTTTCTCTTAAAAAACCGTTTCAACGTCAAAAATGCTCGTAAAAAAGAGCGTTGGAACACGTATTTCACAAACGTGAGCATCATTGCGTTAGCAGCCGCAACATGTCTTCTTTTTGGCTGGCAGGAATTCCTGCTTGTTCAAGGTCCGATCTTCCTGATCTCAGGATCTATCGGTGTATGGTTGTTTTATGTACAGCATACGTTTGAGGACTCTTATTTTGAAGCAGATGAACATTGGAACTATGTGCAGGCAGCTGTTGAAGGAAGCTCCTTTTACAAATTGCCAAAGCTTCTTCAATGGTTAACTGGTAATATCGGCTACCATCATGTCCATCATTTAAGCCCAAGAGTACCGAATTATCTTTTAGAGCATGCCCATGACCAAAGTGAACCGCTGCAAAATGTCCCGACCATCACGTTGAAAACAAGCCTTGAGTCGATGAAATTTAGACTGTGGGATGAGGAAACGAAAGCATTTGTGACGTTTAGAGAAGCACGGCAATCTAAGAAGATGAACGTTCCAGTTATCAAAGGAGACATTCTCAAGAAAAATGCATAATCGGCGCAGGCTCTTTCTTACACGAGAAGGGGCTTGTTGTCATTTACAGGATGCACCAATAGGCTGAATTTGATAAAGTAAGGAAAAACAATGAAAAACGAAAAAAGGTGGCACACGGATGAAAAAACAGTTTAAACTTCAAAAATTGCATGGGATTTCCCCCTATATATGGGCCATTTTTTTCATCCTGCCCTTCTATTTTATCCTTAAGACACCTTCGACTTTAGGTATTGTGATCGGCATTATTTTGAACGTCGTCTTTTTCGCTGTGTATCGTTTTGCCTTTGTTGCAAAAGGCTGGTCATTATATGTCTTTGGCCTATTATTGATCGGTATTTCAACTGGTTATGTGATGCTCTACAGCTATATTTATTTCGCTTTTTGCATCGCATATTTTAACGGACATATTAAACGAAAAGTTCCCTTTTATATCTTGTACTATATCCATCTGGCGAGCGCCGCCGTGGCAGTGAACTTTAGTTTGATCTTAAAAAAGGGCTGGTTTCTCACACAAATTCCTTTTGTCGTCATCACCCTGATTAGTGCCATTCTTCTTCCTCTCAGCATTCGGAGCAGGAAGGAACGTGAACGGCTTGAGGAGAAATTAGAATATGCCAATGAACGGATTGCAGATCTTGTGAAGCTTGAAGAAAGGCAGCGCATTGCACGCGACCTGCATGACACCCTTGGACAAAAGCTTTCTTTGATCGGTTTAAAAAGTGATCTTGCCCGTAAACTCGTGTATAAAGACCCTGAACAGGCTCGTGCCGAACTCAAAAGCGTCCAGCAGACCGCCAGAACGTCTCTCAATGAAGTGCGGAAGATTGTTTCCTCCATGAAAGGCATCCGAATCAAAGATGAAATGTCGAACATCGAGCAAATTCTCGAAGCAGCTGGAATTGAATTGATTTATGATGAAAAGGAAGCACCGAAACACATCTCACTTCTGAACGAAAACATTGTGAGCATGTGCATAAAAGAGGCGGTGACGAATGTCGTCAAACATAGTGATGCAACGGTTTGTAAAATTACCATTCACCAAAAGTCAAAGGAAGCCATCATCACCGTTGAGGACGACGGAACATTTAAAGGCGACTATCCATCCTCTCAAACGAAGGGTCACGGCCTTTTAGGAATAAGAGAAAGATTGGAATTTGCAAATGGCCGCCTGCGGATTGAAACAAAAGACGGGACAAAGCTCATTATGAGCATTCCAAATGATTCAGCAGCAAAAGAAAAGGAGGGTATGAAATGATCAACATCTTTATCGCAGAAGATCAGCAAATGCTGCTTGGTGCACTCGGTTCACTTCTCGATTTAGAAGACGATATGACGGTTGTTGGAAAAGGTACAAATGGCCAAGATGCCATCGATTTTGCCAAAACACATCCTGTTGATATTTGCTTAATGGATATTGAAATGCCGGGAAAATCCGGACTTGATGCAGCGGAAGAGCTCAAAGGATCAGATGTGAAAATCATTATTTTAACGACCTTTGCCCGCTCCGGTTATTTCCAAAGGGCGCTAAAAGCGGGCGTCAGCGGCTACATGCTGAAAGACAGTCCAAGCGAGGAGCTGGCAAGTGCGATTCGCAGTGTGATGAAAGGGAAAAAGGTGTATGCCCCTGAATTGATGGAAGACTTATATAGTGATGAAAATCCTTTAACGGAGCGAGAGAAATCGGTCCTTGAACTCGTCGCAGACGGTAAAAACACAAAAGAAATTGCAAAAGAACTCAGCATCAAAAGCGGCACTGTCCGGAACTACATTTCCATTATTTTAGATAAGCTGGAAGTGAAAAACCGCATCGAGGCCATTACACGCTCAAAAGAAAAAGGCTGGTTTAAATAAGAAAAAAGATCAGGACACATGCTGCCTTGATCTTTTTTTATTGAAAATCCCCTTTTATTTTTTATTACCAGCTATCAAAATGTCATTGACAACAGCCTACAGTCCTATGATATGATATCCAAGTGATAATAATTATCATTATCACTAATACAACCAATATCCGGCTTATGCGCCGATTTCAAAGGAGTCTACATTCATGAAGAAAATATTGTTCCCTCTGATGCTCATCTTTGTACTTGCATTGAGCGCATGTGGCAATAGCAGCAGCTCTTCCTCAAATAAAGGAAATCAATCAGCATCATCAGACAAAATTACATATCAATCTGAAAATGGGCCTGTGAAGCTGCCAGCGCATCCAAAACGTGTTGTTGTGCTCGGTTCTTACACAGGGAATGTCATGTCACTTGGTGTGAACCTTGTCGGCGTTGACTCTTGGTCCAAAAAGAATCCGCGCTTCCAAAAGAAATTAAAAAATGTGGAAGAAGTATCTGATGCAAATGTAGAGAAAATCATGAAGCTAAAGCCTGATGTCATCATTGGCTTAAGCAATACTAAAAATGTAGAAAAACTCAAAAAAATCGCACCAACCGTTTTGTTTACGTATAACAAAGTTGATTACCTTCAGCAGCACATTGAAATTGGAAAAGTTTTAAACAAAGAAAAAGAAGCAAAAGCTTGGGTAAAAGATTTCAAAAAACGCGCAGCTGAAGCTGGAAAAGAAATCAAAGCAAAAATCGGTAAAGATGCAACAGTGTCTGTCTTTGAAAGCGGCACAAAAGATCTTTACGTTTTTGGAGATGCATGGGGCCGCGGAACAGAAATTCTCTATCAAGCAATGAAACTGAAAATGCCTGAGAAAGTGAAAGAAAAAGCATTAAAAGCCGGCTACTACGCGGTTTCACAGGAAGTCATTCCTGAATTTGCTGGAGACTATATGATCATTAGTAAAAACAGCGAAATGGACAATTCCTATCAAAACAGTGAAATTTACAAGTCCATCCCAGCTGTCAAAAAACATCGTGTGTATGAAGCCAATGCAGAGGAATTCTATTTTAATGACCCACTCACACTTGAATTCCAACTATCATTCTTTAAAAAGCACTTTTTAGGTAAATAAGCTGAAGCAAGGGACCTCTTCCCTTGCTTTTTTCTTGTCTGGTTCTAGCGGCAGGTCCTTTTTTCCGCTACAATGACAACAAGCGAATACAAAAAGTGTGGTGCTGATTTTGTTTAAGATTTTACTAATTGAAGATGATACAACCCTCTTCCAGGAAATCAAAGAACGTCTAGTTAACTGGTCCTATGATGTCTATGGGATTCAAAATTTTCATCAGGTGCTTCAGGAATTCACGTCTGTCCAGCCTGATCTCGTCATTATAGATATACAGCTGCCAAAATACGATGGCTTTCACTGGTGCCGGATGATTCGGCATCATTCAAATGTTCCAATCATCTTCCTCTCCTCAAGAGACCATCCAGCTGATATGGTCATGTCAATGCAGCTCGGTGCCGATGATTTTGTGCAAAAGCCCTTCCATTTTGACGTGCTCATTGCCAAAATAAGTGCTGTTCTTCGCCGCGTGCATGATTATAGTGCAGAACCGGCCAGCCTAAAGGTATGGTGCGGCGCTGCGATTGACCTAGAAAAAAATACCGTAACAAATGATCATGGTGAGGTTGAATTAACAAAAAATGAGTTATTTATTCTCAAGGAATTGATTCAGCATAAAAATCATATCGTAAGCCGTGAATCACTCATTCAAGCATTGTGGGAGGATGAACGGTTTGTCAGTGACAACACACTGACTGTAAACGTCAACCGCCTCAGAAAAAAACTAGACGAGATCTCCCTTGGCGCCTTCATTGAGACAAAAGTGGGTCAGGGCTATCTTGCAAAGGAAAAGGATGATCAATGATGCTGCAAGCATTTTTAAAAGAACGAAGAAGCTGGATTCTTTTCTTTCTTAGTTTGCAGCTCCTCATTCTGTTTGTTGCTTATTTGGATACGACCATTCCAATCGCTTCTCTTTTTTATATTGTGCTATTGTCTACGTTTCTCATGATTGTCTTTTTCTTTTTCCGATACCGAAAAGAAACGGCTTATTATGAGAGGTTGAAAGAATGGGATGATGACATTGAACATCAAATACGGCTAACCCCCTCTTCCCCATTTGAGCAGCTCATCCATGATGCAACGTCAGAGCAAATCGCACGCTACCGGCAGATGGCAGCAGAGCAGAAAATCGCTCTCGAAGAAGAAAAAGATGAATTGCTCTCTTGGATACATGAGGTCAAAACCCCCCTTACAGCGATGCGCTTAATGATTGACCGCTTAACAGATCAGCAGCTGAAATCAAATATGACGTATGAGTGGCTCAGAATACATTTATTACTTGATGCCCAGCTGCACCAAAGCAGAGTACGTCATATTGAAAATGATTTATTCATTGAAAAGCTGGACCTGCAAAGCATCATAGCAAAAGAAATCAAAGCGCTCCAATCCTGGTGTATGCAAAAAGGAATCGGCTTTGAGCTGACGCTGGAGGAACGTACCGTATTAAGTGATATAAAATGGTTATCCTTTATGATCAGACAGGTACTCACAAATGCAGTCAAATACAGCCATTCTTCCGATATTGTCATTGAAAGCAAGCAAATAAATGACCAAGTCATGCTGACGATCACAGATCAAGGCAGAGGAATTGATCCAAGAGACATCTCTCGTATTTTTGAAAAAGGCTTTACCTCAACTAGACATCACAATGACACCGCCTCAACAGGAATGGGGCTCTATTTAACGAAAAAAGGAGCAGACGCTCTTCATATGACGATCGAGGTCAACTCCACGATAGATCAAGGGACAACCTTCACCTTCATCTTTCCGAAAAAGAATGATTTTGTTCATATTGCGAGCATGTGACAACAATGTCACATGCTCGTCTGTTTTGTTCGCCAAATCGAAGGACGTTTGGCAGCCTTCTTTTTATACTAGAGATATCAATTAAAAGAAAAAGGGGTTCAGCAAATGAACATTTTAGAAGCTCGTAAAATTTATAAAAGCTATGGAAATAAATTCAACAAACAAGAGGTGCTCAGCGGTATTGATTTAACCATTGAAGCCGGGGAATTTGTCAGTATCATGGGGCCATCAGGCTCGGGGAAAACAACCCTTCTGAACGTATTGTCCTCTATCGATCATGTATCCAGCGGATCCATTCGTATTGCAGATGCTGAGATGACGCAAATGAAGGATCAGCAGCTTGCGGAATTTAGAAAAAAGCAGCTTGGCTTTGTTTTTCAGGATTATAACTTACTTGATACACTCACGGTCAAAGAAAATATTCTTTTGCCTTTATCCATCTCCAAAACGCCAAAAAAAGAAGCTTTTGAACGTTTTCAACAGCTTGCAGAAGACATGGGCATTTATGAACTAAGAGACAAATACCCGAACGAACTCTCTGGCGGACAAAAGCAGCGGACATCGGCGGTTCGTGCCTTTATTCATGAACCAAGTCTTATTTTCGCTGATGAACCTACAGGGGCACTTGATTCCAAATCGGCATCTGACCTGCTCAACAAACTGCAAGATTTCAACCGTAAACGAAAAGCGACCATTGTGATGGTAACTCATGATCCTGTCGCAGCCAGCTATTCAAGCCGCGTCATTTTTATCAAGGATGGACAGATTTATACACAGTTGAATAAAGGCGCTTTAGAAAGAAAAATGTTTTTCGAGGATATTATGAAAACGCAAGGTGTCTTAGGCGGTGTGAAGCATGAACATTAATCAGCTCATCTTTCGTAACTTGAAGAAAAATTTGAAGAATTACTATTTATATGTGTTTGCTCTCGTGTTTAGTGTCGCGCTCTATTTTTCCTTTGTCACCTTGCAGTACTCGCCAGCACTTGATGGTGTAAAAGGCTCCATTAAAGGCGGCGCTTCAATTAAAGCCGCTTCGGTTCTGCTCATTGCGATCGTCGGTATTTTCCTGCTTTATGCGAATAGCATTTTTATTAAACGCAGAGGAAAAGAAATAGGTCTCCTTCAGCTCATCGGCATGACGAAACAAAAAATTGCTAGACTGCTCAATGCAGAAAACTTTATCCTGTACGTGACAGCCATGGTTATCGGCATCATTGCCGGCTTTATCGGTTCAAAGCTGATGCTGATGGTGTTATTTAAAGTGACTGGTGTTAACGCCATCGCCAATCTGCATTTTTCAGGCATGGCCCTTCTGCAAACACTTTTTGTCTTTTTCATTATCTATGGATTGATTATGCTGAGAAATAGGCGTTTTATTAAAAAACAGACGATTTTATCTTTGTTTAGAACAACATCTTCGACAGAACAGCGTGTGAAAAAGATCTCTATCTTTGAAATCATCATTGGTGTTTTCGGTATTGTCTTGATCAGCTCAGGCTATTATATTTCTTCTAAGCTTTTTACCGGCTCATATACGTCGATGTTTGAGTTACTTTTAGCCATGATTTATATTCTAGCCTCTGTCATCATAGGTACCTTTCTTTTTTATAAAGGCTCTGTTTCTTTCATTGCCAATATCGTACGTAAAAGAAAAAATGGCTATCTCGCCATTCATGAAGTGTTATCTTTGTCATCCATTATGTTCAGGCTAAAATCAAATGCACTGCTTTTAACAATTATTACAACCGTATCTGCACTGGCCATCGGTTTGCTGGCTCTTAGCTACATTTCCTATTACTCAGCAGAAAAAACCGCTGAGCAGCAAATTCCAGCTCATTTCGTCATGGGCTCAGAAAAAGAAGCAGCCACCTTCACTCGTGCACTTTCTGACAAACATATTGCTTATGATCAAAAGCAGGTCAAAGTGATTCAAGCGAAATTTGATGCGAAAAAAATCATGGATTCAGAGTTAAAAAGTGTGAATAATGAACCAGGCGTATTGACACTGCCTGTGATCAGTGAGAAAAACGCACCAAATATTCATGTAGAGAACAACGAAGTTATTTTAAGCGGCTACAGTGATTTATTAAAGAAATTCATGCCGATTCAAAGCTCAGGCGATGTGAAGCTTCTCCTCAAGGAGCCTGTTGATTTGAAAGTCATGGATATGAAGAAAGATTATCTCATTTCTTACAACTTCACTTTTGGCGGTCTGCCTGTTGCCGTCGTGAGTCAACATGTTTTTGAGCAGCTCGACAAACAGAAAGATCCAAAGCTGCAGCTTGAGAATAGCCAATATAACGCAGTCAATATAAAAGATGATCAAAATCTTGAACAAGCAAATCGCGTGTTTACATCTTTAAAACTAAGTGACAACAGCATGTCTCAATTAGCTTCAGCTCAGCAGCAAAAACAAACAATAGGACTAATGATGTTTGTGGTCGGATTTTTAGGTCTCAGCTTCCTTGTCACATCAGGCTGTATTTTATACTTTAAACAAATGAATGAAAGTGAAGAGGAACAAAGCTCCTACACGATCTTGCGTAAGCTTGGTTTTACTGAGAAGGATCTATTAAAAGGCATCCGGCTTAAACAGCTGTTTAACTTTGGGATTCCGCTCATCATCGGATTGCTGCACAGCTACTTTGCTGTACAATCAGGCTGGTTTTTGTTCGGCGGAGAATTGTGGACTCCAATGCTTATCGTCATGGCGATTTACACTGCCCTCTATTCTGTCTTCGGATTCCTGTCTGTCCAATATTATAAAAAGGTCATCAAAGAATCCTTGTAAACAATTCCCCATAGGCATCGCCTATGGGGTTATTTTATTTACGAAGGTGTCGATTCAAACTTGTGTGATAAAATATGGTCTCTTGCTGCATAAGCTTTTCGTTTGACCTCTTCTAGGTTCACATCAACAAGCTTTCCGTTTCGTTTCACTGCTTTTCCAGCCACATAAACAGAATCAACATTTGAAGGGTGTGCCGTTTGGACAACCGCGCCAGCCGGATCTGTCATCGGCAGAAGATTCATGCTTGTCCGGTCGATTAGGATGAAATCAGCTTCTTTCCCAGGTGTAAGCGACCCAATTTTATGATCGAGCTGTAATGCACGAGCCCCATTGATCGTCGCAGCCTCAAGCATTTGATGAGCAGACAGCCCAAGTTCAGGCCCCGGCATGATCCCATCCATTAACAACGATTGATTTTGGATCGCGCGCTCTGCTTGAAGCCCGAATTTCATTTGGGCAAACAAATCTCCTCCTGTCGCTGTCACTACGTCTACACCGAGCGTTGGAAGAACACCTTGTTCAATCGCAAGTCCTGTGACAGGATAACCGTGACCCATCATCATTTCAATTTCAGGGGTAATGGATATAGAGCTTCCGCTGTCTGCCAGCATCTTCATTTGATCCGCATCAATTGCATTAATATGCACCATGTTCAAATCCGGTCCGAGTAACCCTGCTTTATGAAGCCGCTCAATCGATCGATCCTCCGCTCCCCAATTCCCAAAGCCGATGTGCATACTACATAGAGCATCTAGAGACCGGGCTGTTTCAATTTCAAATAGCGACGTCTCCCATGAAGAAAACTCTGGACCACGAATCGCAAGTCCCATTGTTAAAAGCTGATCTGATGATTGAAAATGCGCTTTTTTCACACGTGCTGCGTCCTCCATATTAGTGAGCGTACTCTCTCTATCCCAATACTCAGCATCTCCAGAAGAACCAAAAGCAAAAACAGCTCGTATGCCCGCATCTTTTAATCCTCCAATAAGCTCTTCTGTATGATCCAATGAATTGATCATCGTCCAGTCTAAAAACGTGGTCACACCTGCATCTAAAGCTTCTAATGCCCCTAAATAATTGGCGATTCGATCGTCGGATGGGCGTCTCATCGCTCCATAGTTGCCATAATAGATTTTGCTCAAATATGTCTGCAAAGACCAATCTGTTCCTATCCCCCGGATGACAGACTGCCACACATGCCGATGTGTATCTACAAGACCTGGCATGATGACCATATCAGATGCATCAACGATGTCTGCATCACTTACTTCAATTGAAGGTCCTACTTCTAAAATGTATTTCCCTTCAATTAATAAATCTCCCTTTTCAAGAAAACCTACAGTTGGATCCAATGTTAAGAGAGCTGCATCTTTAAACAATGTTTTCTTCATCCATATCCCCCTTTTCAAATGACGAGGATAAATGACCCCGCCTCAATGACATTTTAAAACAGAACAGGATCAAATTAGAAGAAAAGTGACTTATCTCAATATATGAAGAGCTGGCGTTTCTGAAATAAATGAAAAAAGCATGAGCGTTACGCTCATACTAAGGATTTTTTATCTTATTAGTGAAGGGATGCTAAAAGATACGTTATGAAACCAACAATCGGAATGATCGGGATCATTAATTTCAATGTTTTATTCGTATTCTTATATAAATTCCATAGCAACACTGGTATTCCAAATGTTAACGTATCTAAAACAGCAAGAACTACTCCTTTACGCTGTTCTTTATGAGCCATTCTAAATCCCCCCTATTCACCAAACTTTTTTCACACAATAACCGGCCAATCCCGCTGATATACCTCCATTAATCACTGCGCATGCAATACAGCTAGCAGGTCCCGTAAAACAAATATAATAACACGCTCCTAGAACCATTGAACGTAATGGAAGAGATTCATTCGGACCGCTTTTCTTTTTTAAGCAGTCCCAAAACTTGTTCCAGTTAAAACTCGTTTGAATTTCCGAATCATCTATTTGGACAATTTTTTTATTTAATTCCATCATATCTTGCTTTACAGCATTTTCACCATAGGTAAAAGATCCTTTTAAAAACTCCCCTTTTTGGTTGATATGGAACTTATTTTTCAATTTTCCATTTTGAAAGAAATATGAGTGCAAATTCCCTTTCTCATCGTATTCCGCAAGTTGAATATAGTGAGCTTTTATTTGGCTCAGTGAAACTGAAATGAAGGAAACATTGTTAAGCAGCTGATTATCTGACTTCTTTTTTTTCAGATAAAAATAAACAACATCCATTTTAGCAGCTTTCAAATGAACAGCTGCACTTTCTCCATTTAATAGATATCCTTTCTTTTGGGCTAATTCTTTTGCCTCTAAAAATTGAGAGCTTTTTTTTGCCTTTTTTATGAGTTTTTCTGCTGCTTTATCATTTTGTATCTTTTTAAAAGGCTCGTCCTCCTTTACGGTAACAGCGTTTCCAACCGGATATTGTCCTAATAAAAGTGATATGAACAATAACACACAAAACATTTTTCTTATCTTCATCAATAGACTCCTTTAGTAAATTTAATAAAGATTATAATCTTTCAAGGGAAATAATGTAATAGACTAAATTACCAATAAAACCCACTAGTGATAATGTAGCATAAAGCCTACTCTTTATCATTTCCTCCAGGCAATTGCATCTGATTTACCTCTTAAGATCGTACTGACACTGGCTGGAAAGCCTGTCCAATACACAAAAAAAGCGCTGGATCATTACGTCCAAACGCTTCTTTGTTTCATTCTCTATGTACCTTTACACAATCAATTGATACGCAATGTATAACGCAACCAGCCAGATCATGACCGCCGAAGCCTTATTAATACGGTTCATCCATTTGCCGTTTGTATCTAACTTTCCTAACATCTTCCCTAAAAGGGCGAGCCCCATAAACCATAACCAGGACACGATGATACAGGCAAGTGTAAACGCCAGCTTTTCTGCCCCGCTATATTGCAGCGAATTCGTACCAATGACACCAATCGTATCGAGAATCGCGTGGGGATTTAAAAGAGAAACCGAACAGGCAAATACAACTTGTTTTCTTGCAGGCATTAATTTCTGCTTCTCTTGATCACCTGATGATGAGCTTGTGTTCCATACAGACCATCCCATATACACTAAAAAACAAAAACCAATGATATAAAGACCAATTT
This sequence comes from Bacillus sp. PAMC28571, assembly GCF_014250435.1. Taxonomy (NCBI): domain Bacteria; kingdom Bacillati; phylum Bacillota; class Bacilli; order Caryophanales; family Bacillaceae; genus Bacillus; species Bacillus sp. PAMC28571. Next base: position 2,397,799 of record NZ_CP060191.1, read on the forward strand.
GCAGCACTGGAATGGTAAACACCACAACAGAAACACCTATGACAGCTAAAGCAATTAAAAGTGTGTCACAAAGAGCAGCCGTGATGACGACAGGCATTGCCCGATATAATCGAGGCTGCAGCGCTCCTTGTTGAAATACAAATACATTTTGAGCGCCCAAAGGTAAAATGAGACCAAAGGCAAGCACAATTCCATGAATGATCGCAATGGACATCTACTAACATTCTCCTTTTTCAGAAATTCCTACATATTTTAACATAAAGCACCCTGCCTGCTTTCAATGAATTTCATTTTCCGTACAAAAAAAGCGCCGGATGCTTCCATCCGAACGCTTTTTATTTAACCTTTATTGAAGTTCATTCAATTTTTTAAATATATTATTTATAGATACAGTTAGTGTTAAGAAGTGAATTGACTTGGCATGATACCATTCTCTTCGGCTTCAGCAATAACTTCGCTAATTAAAGATTCAATACTAAACTTAAATTTTGTAAGATCTGCATTTGGAGTCAGGGGCAAGAATGAAATGCTTCTACCTGCTATTTCCTCTAAATTAATGTTATTTTGATTTTGTTCAGGGTATAGTACCACAACTTTATGAACTGGCCTAATTCTATCTGTTTTTTTTCTACCATAAATAAATTTAGATCTTACATTATCTGCATAACTAGTTAATTGAACCGACTGATTATTCTTTACTTCATTTTGTACAAAATGTCCTGCTCTATATTTTGTGTCTAACAAAATAGTCCCAACATAAATTTCTTTAATATATACGTCTAATCGCATGTCAGGTTTCGTATTCTTTCCTGTTGTATATATAGGCTTATCGTGTAGATCAGTTTTCTCTTGTTTTTTTGGAATCAAACTATTATACAGAACATTTACCACTAAATCCCCTTTAATAAGTTTAAATTTTGTTCCTTCCGGTATAACAGGTATTAATAAATTTTTGCTATTCCCCCAATAAGAATTGTTAAAATAGTCGCTTGGATCAATTTCAAAATTATATTCAGTCTCACTGAGAACTTCTATTAATTGAATAAATCCCCAAATTTCATATAATTGATCAGTTCTTTTCCAATGATAATTCCACTTAGAATCAAAGTCTATATTTTTTTCATTTGAAAACATCAATTTATTTATTTCAATAAATTTTTTGTAACGAAAATCTAAATATACTTTACTGAAATTTAAGAAGGTATTATTTTTAATTTCGATTTCTTTATACCAATTATTTTCTCTCAACTTATTTAAAGAGTTTATCATTTTAGTCGCATCAGCAGAATAATTTTCTAATTCTCGAAATAGTTCTTCCTTTATGCTATTGGGTGTATATTCCGAAAACTTCTTATTATATTTTTGATTTTCTTTCAAACTGTATTTTATGGATTCTAAAAATTTATTTAAAAAATCAACCCAATTTTCTATAATTCTTTTTAATATTATATTTTCAGGGTTGTTATAACTGATTACTTTTTTGAGAGATTTTATATATTGAGTAGCCTCAGGATGTTTAAGTCTATGTCTTATAGAGATCGAATCTATGTTTAAAGGCTGATTTATACTTTTCATCTCGTAATCTTTTTTAATTGAGTGCCTCGGATTTCTAATTAAATTAGTGAGAATACTTCGTATTTCATTAAAATATTGCTTTAAAACAAAGTATTTATCTAGCATTTCCGAATCTACTTTTATATTACTATCTTTATTTTTATTAGGCTGTTTCCTTACAATATCTGTGGCTAGACCTTTTAAGTAAGTTTGTACATCTTCTCTCATAATTGATAAGGAGTCTTCTGTTAAATGTTTTGCTTTGACTTTTATATAAGAATAATAAACAACACCTTTTATTATTACTTTTATTGTATAAATTCCAGGTATATACGGGTAATATCCTTTATCATAATTTGTGTATTCAAACAATTTAACAGTTGTATTTGCAAATATATACTTTTGTTCAAGCACTTCATCATATATTAATGCTTCATCATTTAATATATCAAATCCATCCATATAACAAGTCGCAGATTGATCTTCACTATAAAAAGTTAATTTTAAAGGGGAATTTTCTTCAAATTCAATATATTTTCGAGAGTTTTCACCCAAATCATTTAAATTCGTAAAAAAATATAATTCACTATATTCCTTTGTAGCATGATGTTCCTTTCTTTCAGAGTAAGTTAAAATAATTTTAAATTGATTTTTATCTTCAAATAGAGTATCCATTATAATTTATTTCTTCCACCTTCTGATTTATAATTTCTCTACTCTTATAAAATCTCGAAACATGATCATACTTATCAAATAATTCAATAATTCCACTTTTTTCTTTTGCATTTGTCTCAATCAATAAATTTTTTAATTGGTCGCCAGTTCCCCTTATCTTAGTAAGAATGCGCTGTACGATTTGAATATCAAAAGCCTCTCCTCTTGTTATACTACTTATATTAGGCAGATTTTTTATGTACATATCTATTTGTTTAACTATTCTTGGACCTACTCCTAGTTGCTTATTCGTTATTTGAAACAGATTATGAAGATCCCATAGGAAATCTAGTTCATAATCATTTAATCTCAAATCTGTACCTTGATCCCTGAAAGAATTATAAGTGCTTAGTTTAATTTCATCTGTCCTAGCCCTTTTCTTCTCTTCAGAAATCTCTCTTATCCCTCTAAATGGTAAAACTTCCAAAGAAAGAACATTTGCTCTATCTAAAACTTTATCAGAGAAATGATAAGTTGATTCATCTATATTTACGGTACCTACAAATAGTACGTTGTCCCCTATGGATATCGTTGGTGGAAATTGAGCTGAATTATATAACCTACTTTCTAAATCATCGTTATAAAGCCTTAGAACTCTTTTGCCTTTACTCATCTCTAAAATTGAAAGAAATTGAGAGAAATAATGCTCTACTCTTGCTAAATTCATCTCATCAAAACAAATAATAAACAATTCATCTTTTTCACTACGCTCAGCTTTTATTAAAGTGTTAATTAAACCCGAATCACCAGGTCTATACACCATATTAAGGGTGTCAGCAAAACCAATTAAATCAGAATCTGATGTCCATGATGGGCTAACTGGTATGATTGTCAAATTATCTTTAAGGCCTAATGAATATCCGTAGGTTTCAACTAATTTTGATTTTCCTGTTCCACTCATTCCCGCTAAAATTACTAGCGACGATATCTTCATTGCTGTATGGAAATTAACTAAATCTTCTTCACTATATTGAAGTCCCCATTCCTTTGTTATTTTCATAAACTGCTTTAAAAAGTCTTCTTCTTTTTCTAATATTGTAATTTCTTTAGGAGTAATTGTTTCGTTTAATTGTTCTTTCACAACTTCAATTGGCTCTGGAGTTATTGTTTTTTCATCTTTTTCAATCTCTTCTGTAAGAGTCAAATATTTCTCCAGAGGCATGAAAAGCAAATCAGGGCAAAATTCTCCATAATAGCATTCATCAGCAATCTCTCTCTTTAATACAGATTCTTTTATTCCTTCTTTCTCCTTTAAATTGAACCCACCGTATGCATACTGATGTTGCACAAATTCACCGAATATTTTGAATTCATCAACATCTTCTTCTTTCCATATAATTAATGAAGGAGTATCTTCTGGTTCATGAGATATATTTTCTATTCTTCCTATAAATTTCCCGTTTGATAATTTAAAAAAGAATTCGTCAAAAGTGTATTCATGACTTTTCGAACTAAAAATAGGTATTGGTATCAGATTTAAATCGTTAGTAAAGCTAGGCAACTTGTGAATGATCCTAACATTAATTGCATTATAAACTTCTTGTTGTCTATAAACACCGTCTTGTTGGGTATTATATATTAAACGCCTTTCTACGTTGAATATAAAAAGCTTATCTTCTAGCCAATTTTTTAACTTTTTCTTTCTTTCTTCATCAGTCACTTGTAAATCGTCATTAAAACCCCAATTTTCGAGAGCAGAATTAAAACAAGTAACAGTTTTTACATTTGGAAAACTTGCTGCCCCTTGAGAAATTATTCTAATGTTCATTTGTAAACTATTATGCTTATTTATAAAAATCGAGTCTCTATATTGAGAATCCAATTTTTCGAAGTTGTCTAAAACACCTACTAAATCTGTATTCCATGTTCTTGTACTCATCTATTCATCCTTCTTTCTAATTCTTCTCTTAAAGCCTTAAAATCTTTGAAATCATTTATTAATTGATTTTTTTCAATTTTTATCCTTCTTTTATATTGAGCAGGCACCAAAAAACTTAATATCCATATTTCACTGAAACTCTTAATAAAGTCAGTATTAGAAATTTGGAGAATATCTCTGGTATTCACAACGTTAAGTCCTTTCTTTTTTAAATTATCAGTTATTTCATTTTGTGGATCCCCTAATATTAAAATTTCCGAAAATAAATTTTGAGCCTCCTCTATACTAGATGCAACCTCATTTGAATTAGATAACAATTCTTGTGCTTCTCTTAGTTGTTGATTATAGTGAGCCAATTCAGAATTAATTTCCACCATCTTCTTTTCATTTGCTTTTGATTTCTCTTTTTCAATTTTTAATTCTTTTTTCAATACATTATTACTATCAGTAAGTACTTTTATATCTTCTTTATATTTTTTGCTAAGAGTATTTAACTCTCTAGTTAATTGCTGATTCTTCTTCTTATACTCATCTAATTTTTTTTCGATTTTTTTGACATTCACTTTAATATTTTGCGCATTTCCTGATGGTTCATTAGTGTTACTCATTTCAATTTCAGCTAAGTTATTTTTTTGATACTTATTCAAAATTAAAACTTTAAAATCTTCTGCTTTATTGTGGTGTTCCGTTTTTTCACTTGAAAGTAATGCCCCCAAAATGAAGTGCAAGTTTAATCCGTCTTCATATATGGTTATTAATTTTTCTTTCCCTAAACTCCTTATATCTTCTGAGGAAATTTGTTTACCAGAGTTTATAGGTTTGATATTTAAGTTGTTATAGTATTTAATGATTTTTTCAAAGTTATTCATTAATTGGACTGTTACAATTTTTTTTGAAGCTGAGATATTTTTAGTGTTAAGTTCTCTGAACCCTTTAATTTTGATATTCAAACTTTTAATGATACCAATTAGTTCTGTATCTGGTATAACCCCTATTATTTCTTTCCATAATTTCTTATCCAAAATTATTTCCCTCTCTAAAATCACTTAAATTTTTAAACAAATAACAATGACTATCCTCCTAAAAATTTTCTAATTTAAGAAATTTAAACTTAAATTTTCCATAAAAATTATACATCATCCACAAATTAACATCAACAGATTAATTTATTAACTTCATAAACATCGTGTATCATGAAATTAGCATTAGATTAAAAGAGAAATTTATGAAAAATAAAAAGCCAGCTTTAGGACATAAACTATGTACTTAAGCCGACTTTTTCTATTAATAAGTTATTAAAAAAAGATTATCCTTTTCGTGCAAGCTCTCTTTCTCTCAGCTCTACACGGCGAATTTTCGCTGACGGTGTTTTTGGCAGTTCGTCAATGAATTCGATTTCTCTTGGGTATTTGTACGGTGCTGTTGTGTTTTTCACATGTGTTTGCAGCTCTTTGATCAGTTCATCACTTTGATCAGTTCCATCACGAAGGACAACGTAAGCTTTGACGATTGATCCTCTGATTTCATCTGGGCTCGCCACAACTGCACATTCCTTCACTGCTGGATGCTTAATCAGTGCATCTTCTACTTCAAACGGTCCAATTGTATAGCCTGAGCTGACAATGATGTCATCTCTGCGGCTTTCAAACCAGAAGTACCCATCTTCGTCTTTTTTCGCGCGGTCACCCGTAATAAAGTAATTGCCGCGGCGCTGCGCTTTTGTACGCTCTTCGTCTTTATAGTATTCCTTAAATAAAGCCGGCGTTTCAAGATGGACCGCAATGTCACCAATTTCTCCAGGTGCGCAGACGTTTCCATCCTCATCAATGATATCTACTTCGTTGCCAGGGGTTGGTTTTCCCATACTGCCTGGCTTGATGTCCATTCCTTTTAACACCCCTACGAGCAGTGTGCTTTCAGTTTGGCCATAGCCGTCTCGTACTTCTATATCGAAATGCTTTTTGAATGTATCAATGACTTCACGGTTCAGCGGCTCTCCCGCAGAAACAGCACTATGCAGCTTCGGCAGCTCGTACTGACTTAAATCATCTACTTTTGCCATAAAGCGGTATTCTGTCGGTGTACAGCATAGGACATTGATTTCATTATTTTGAAGCAGCTCTAAGTATGTATTTGGATTGAATTTCCCTCCATATACAAAGCCTTCTGCTCCACTTCCTAACACAGATAAGAGGGGGCTCCACACCCATTTTTGCCAGCCTGGTCCTGCTGTCGCCCATACTTTATCTCCTTCATTAATGGAGAGCCATGCTTTGGCAGCTGTGCGTAAATGTGCATACGCCCATCCGTGTGTATGAACAACCCCTTTAGGGTTCCCTGTTGTACCTGATGTATAGGATAAAAACGCCATGTCTGTGCGCTTTGTCTCTGCCAATTCAAGCTCGTTTGATTGCTCTTCCTTTTGCGCTAGAATGTTTGTCCAGCCATGATCATTTTCGCCGATTGAGAATGTTTTAAAATCGTTTGGTTTTTTGGTTCCGTCGAACGATTGAATGAATGAAGAGTAGACGATCGCTCCTTTTGCTTCTGCGTGTTCAATTCGGTAATCTAAATCTTTCGCACGCAACATTTCAGAACAAGGAATCACAACCATTCCTGTTTTCAAAATTGCTAAATAAATGCTGTATGCCTCGAGCATGCGCGGCACCATCACAATAATTTTATCGCCTTTTTTGAAGCCTGCTTTTAATAAAACATGTCCAATTTTATTTGCCTCTTCCACTAATGCTGCATACGTCACATGTGCTTCTTGGCCATTGCCGTCCTGCCAGTGCAGGGCCATTTTCTCCTTGTCATGACTGAACGCTTCAATCTCACTGACTAAGTTATATTGTTCTGGTGCAATTAAGTCTTCTCTTTTCATGGTACAGCTCCTTTTAGCCTCTTTCTTATGAAACGAAACATGTTTCAATTTACCTATTCTAACACTCATAACTGAAAAATGCTTGAATTAGTACCTACTCCTAGTATTATGCCATAATTTTTTAAATCCGTCTTCATTTTTAAAAATATTCTAACTATTTATATGTACAAAAAGAAAAGAGCGGGAAGGATCCCGCTCATAAGCCATAGCTTTTAAATTGTGTGTCTTAGAAAGATCCGCCACCCATATGTTGTTGAGCGTAAGATACAAGACGCTTAGTGATTTCTCCACCAACTGATCCGTTAGCGCGAGATGTAGTTTCTGCACCAAGGTTTACACCAAATTCAGAAGCGATTTCGTACTTCATTTGGTCGATAGCTTGTGCAGCGCCTGGTACTAGTAATTGGTTAGAACTGCTTTGTCTGTTTTGTTGAGCCATGTGTTCTCACCTCCTTGTGAATATAGAATGTGTAGAAACACATGACTTCATGCGATTGATTTTATGGTAATTATTATGAAATTTTCGTTTTAGAATAAATCAGCGAATTCGTCTGCTGCTTTCTTTTCATTTGTCACAATAATTGTTTCAATTTGCTCTACTGCCTCGTTCAGCATCGGCTCAAAATCAGCAAAGCTTTCGTAGCGTTCTACCTTCTCAAGCTTTGGTTTTGTTTTAGGAGACGGCGGCGTAAAAATCGTACAGCAATCCTCGAAAGGCTGAATGCTTGTATCGTATGTGCCAATTCGTCTCGCTTCATCAATAATGTCATTTTTATCGACAGCAATGAGCGGGCGAATGATTGGTGTATTGGTCACATGGTTAATAGCATACATGCTTTCAAGTGTCTGGCTTGCCACTTGACCAAGGCTTTCTCCGGTAATAATCGCAAGGGCATCGCGCTTTTCTCTTATTTTGTCAGCTATTTTCAGCATCATTCTTCTTGTTGATGTCATCGTATAGTTTTCAGGTACTTGTTTATGAATCAGCTCTTGAATTTTTGTAAAAGGTACGATGTGAAGCTTCACTTTGCCTCCATATGCTGCCAGGCATTCTGCAAGATCAATGACCTTTTGTTTGGCACGTTCACTTGTATACGGCGGGCTAAAGAAATGCACAGCTTCAATTTCAATTCCGCGTTTCATCGCTTGATAGCCGGCAACTGGGCTGTCGAAGCCGCCTGAAAGCATGAGCATCGCTCTTCCGCTAGAACCGACCGGCAGGCCGCCTGCACCTTTGACATCTTTAAATGTAATGTACGTGGCGTGCTCTCTGATTTCAATGCGTAAATGTACATCCGGCTGTTTCACATTGACTGTTAGGTTTTCCGTATTCTTTAGAACATGTCCGCCAATTTCGCGGTTCATTTCATTTGAATCAAGTTCAAATTGTTTATAAGAGCGTTTCGTTGAGACTTTAAATGTATTTCCTTGTTCATATACTTCCTGTACCGCTGTTAGTGCTGCTTCTTTAATCGCATCTAAATTCGTCTCACATTTAACCGCAAGACTAAAGCTCTGAATACCAAATACACTTTTGAGCTGTTCTGAAATCGGTTCAGGGTCTTCTCCGTTTAGCATAATCGTGATGCGGTCTCTATCAGATGCAAGTTTTAATGCTTCAAAATCCTTTAAGACGAACCGAATGTGCTGTCTTAGTTTTTCAATAAATTTCTTTCTATTCTTCCCTTTTGTTGAGATTTCACCAAAACGGACTAAAATATGATCATATTTCATGCTGTTATCTCATTCCTTTTAATTTTTTCACACTTTGTGCGATTGATGTGATGATTTGCGTTGCAAGCTCTGGTCCTTGTCCATACGTCAAGCTGATTCTCATACTGCTTTTGGCTACTTCCTCTGGTTTTCCCATTGCCAGCAGTACACGGCTTGGCTCTTTTTTCTTGGCTGAGCAGGCAGAGGTTGTAGAAACATATATGCCTTCTTTTTCAAGCATATGGAGGAGGACCTCAATTTGAATACCCGGTACTGAAAAATTCACAATGTGCGGCGCACTTTGCGCCCTCGGTGTATTCATCACAATACCTTCTATCTCTCCAAGCTGTTTTTGCAGCTGCGTTTTTAAGTTCAGCATCTCATTATGATACTTGTCAAGCTGTTCAAATGATTGTTTCATGGCTTTTGCTAAGCTGACAGCTCCAGCAGGGTTTTCAGTACCTGAACGAAGCCCTAATTCCTGCTCTCCTCCAGTAATGAAAGGGGCGAGAGTGACATCTTTCTTTAAAAAGAGTGCTCCTGTACCTTTTAATCCATGAATTTTATGGCCTGACATCGTCAAAAGGTCTACATCCAGCTGTTTATTGAGTGCGACCTTGCACATTCCCTGCACCCCGTCGACATGAAAAAGTGCGTTTTCGGCATGCTCACGAATGATGCCAGCGGCTTCTTCAATCGGCTGGATGGCACCGGTTTCGTTATTGACGTGCATCATGCTGACAAGCACTGTATCACGGCGAAGCACTTCTTTTAAATGAGTCATATCTGCATGGCCATGCTCATTTACTTGAATATAGGAGATGTCAAAGCCAAATAACGCCTTCAGCTGTTCAAACGATTCAATAACAGAAGGATGCTCTATTTCTGTGGTCACAATATGCTTGCCCCGGTTCATTTTGGCAAGTGCTGCTCCTTTAATGGCAATGTTATTCGCTTCTGTTGCACCAGAAGTAAAAATAATCTCATATTGTTTCAAGCCCGTGTAGTGAAGCATTTGTTTCCTCGTTTCATTTAACAGCCGGCTTGCATCTATCCCGAGCTGATGAAGTGAAGATGGATTTCCAAAATAACGCTCACTCACTTGCTGATATACTTGTAAAACATCTGGATAAGGTTTAGTTGTTGCACTATTATCAAGATAGATCATATTGTAACTCCTTACAAAAAGCTTAAAAAATAAATGCATTTATATGTTACCATAATGAAGTCAGACAGAGAATTTTCTGAAAATGGCAGTTGACAACTTTTCATTTTCACTATATCATCCATAGTGCAATTGTCACATAAACATTTAAATTGTCAGAATATTTTAATTTGACACACTACACTGATTGAGATTGAGGAGGGACTATTTTGAAAAATAGTTTAAGCATAAAAGAGACACTAGCCATTGGTCTAATGCTTTTTGCATTATTCTTCGGCGCAGGAAATATGATTTTCCCACCTGTTCTTGGACAATATGCTGGTGAGAATGTATGGCTCGCCATTGGTGGATTTTTACTCACAGGAGTAGGTCTTCCGCTTCTAGGGGTAATTGCAGTCGCACTGACAGGTACCGGTGCAAAAGGACTTGCTGATAAAGCTCATCCTAAATTTGGCACCATTTTCACCGTCATCCTGTATTTGTCCATTGGACCATTTTTCGCTATTCCGAGAACAGGTACGGTTTCGTATGAGATAGGATTAGCTCCTTTCCTGTCAAGTGCCCAATCTACTTCATGGGTACCGCTATTCATCTTTACCGTTGTGTTTTTCGCCATTTCATATCTGCTCGCGTTAAATCCTTCAAAGCTGGTTGATCGAATTGGTAAAATTTTAACACCGATCTTATTAACGGTTATTGCCATTATTGTCATTAAAGCCATTGCTACGCCAATGGGAATGATCGGTGCTCCTGATGCAACATATAAAGCAAACCCGCTCTTCACTGGCTTTTTAGAAGGCTATAAAACAATGGATGCTCTTGCTTCTATCGTTTTTGGGATCGTCGTGGTAACAGCTGTTAAAGACAGAGGCATTACGGAGCGTAAATCTCTTGCAGCAGCTTGTATTAAAGCAGGATTCGTGGCTGCTATTGGACTGGCACTCGTGTACATTTCACTTGCTTATGTCGGTGCTTCAAGCCCTGATGCGACGGGCATGGTTGGAGCCAATGAAGGTGGCAAGCTTCTTTCACTTTCTGCCAACTTTTTATTCGGTTCTGCTGGTAACATTGTTCTTGGCGCAGCCATTTTATTTGCTTGTTTAACGACGAGTGTTGGACTTATTTCATCTTGCGGGGAATATTTTTCAAAGCTTTTCCCTAGCTTTTCGTACCGTACAGTCGTTCTAATTGTTTCTTTATTTAGTACACTGGTTGCAAACCTTGGATTGGCACAAATTATTTCTCTATCTGTTCCAGTTCTTGTGACCATCTATCCATTGGCCATTGTCATTATTTTATTGTCATTCCTTGACCGCTGGATTAACGGTAGAAGACTCATTTATATCGTATCTCTCATCTTTACTGGTTTCTTCGCCATCATTGATGGATTATTAGCAGCCGAAGTCAATCTAGGGGGCTTCCCTAAGATTTTAGGTTCAATCGTTCCGTTTTACGATTTAGGGATTGGCTGGATCGTACCAGCTATTCTCGGAGCTGTGATTGGTTTACTTATTTCGATGTTTACCAATCCGCCGAAACAGCTCGCCTCCTAGTTATCGTGAACCAAAACATCCTCTTCTTCTGTGGAAGGGGATGTTTTTTATTGTTCTTCATATACTAAAATAGAAAAATTCATGACTTTTGTACGAAAACACATGTTGACATCAGGCGTACATCCTTTATAATTAGTGAATGTTAATGATGAACGGTTACTTAGCAAGTAATTAACAGAATATTTCAACATAACAATGGAGGCTTTAAATGCAATGAAGGCAACTTTGTCGACGAAAGATACGATTATCATAGGTTTTATGCTGTTTGCTCTATTCTTCGGCGCCGGTAACATGATTTATCCACCAGAACTTGGACAATATGCTGGGCAAAATGTGTGGAAAGCAATGGGCGGATTTTTATTAACAGGCGTCGGTTTACCTCTTCTAGGGATTATTGCGATCGCTTTAACAGGTCGAGATGCGAAAGGATTAGCTGATAAAGCCCACCCGGCTTTTGGAACAGCGTTTACCGTCATTTTATATTTATCTATCGGGCCGCTTTTCGCTATTCCTCGTACAGGAACGGTTTCATATGAAATTGGTGCATTACCCTTTTTAGCAGGTGTACCAGCTTGGCTCTCACTTCTTGTATTCACACTTGTCTTTTTTGGTATTACTTATTATCTTGCTCTAAATCCAACGAAGATTGTGGATCGTGTAGGGAAAGTGTTAACACCGATTAAATTTACAATTATTTTCATTATTATTGTCAAAGCCATTCTAACGCCGATGGGCGTCATTGGCACACCTGATGTCTCTTACAGCAACGGGTCATTTTTCAAAGGATTTCTAGAGGGCTATAAAACGATGGACGCTCTTGCTTCTATTGTGTTTGGGGTCGTTGTCATCAACGCCATTAAAGGACGCGGTGTGACAAGTAAAAAGGCACTGGCTTCTGCTTGTATCAAAGCAGGTTTGATTGCAGCTGCTGGATTAGCCTTCGTTTACCTGTCACTTGCGTATCTAGGTGCTTCTAGTACACATGCCATTGGATTCGTTGGAGATGGAAGCAAAATTTTAGCACAGTCTTCTCAGTTCCTTTTCGGCAGTCTAGGAAATATTGTGTTAGGTGCTGCCATCACAGTCGCTTGTTTAACAACAAGTATCGGTCTTGTCACATCATGCGGAGAGTATTTCTCAAAGTTACTTCCTAAGCTTTCTTATAAAATGGTCGTGACACTTGTTACATTATTTAGTTTCATCATTTCTAACTTTGGACTTGCTCATATTGTTGCTTTCTCTGTTCCAGTCTTAACAGCGATTTATCCGCTTGCGATTGTGATCATCGTTCTATCACTTGCTGATAAATGGCTTGGACATAGAAGACCTGTATATGTCCTCTCATTAATTTTGACAGGGTGCATCAGCTTATTTGACGGCTTAGCAGCAGCAAAACTTCCAATCGGTCCAGTAAAAGACTTCTTCCAAACAGTGCTCCCTTTTTATGACCATGGCATTGGCTGGCTTGTCCCTGCGATACTTGGAGTCGCCATTGGGTTCGTGATCTCCCTTTTCACTTCTTCTGCTTCAGAAGAACGCCAGAAACAGGCGTCATAATACAAAAAAGCTGAAGTCCTATCAATGGACTTCAGCTTTTTTATTGATGTTGATATTCTTTTTCTTGCTGAGCTAATAGCTTCTGAACGGCTCCAGGTGATGCTTTTTCCACAGCAGCTGCTGCTACATCAAATGAACCGCTATAATCGTACGCATAAAATCTTCGCTCTGCCTCTTTTAATTGTTCTGAAAGAATATGATTTTGGCTTCTAAAACGATTGCCGTATTGAATGATTCGTTCAATTTGATCCACTTTAGTGAGCATTTCTTCCGTCTCATCCACAACATGTCTCACTGTGTCAGAGGCTTCTTTTAATTGCTCATTCACGGCTGGCATGTTGAGCGGCAGGTTCTCCAGCTGCTCGTGCACTTGCTGAATCATCTCCTGCGCCTTTTCAGCCTGCTCTTTCATGTCAGCAGGTACACCTGGAATATTGCTTTTTTGCAGCTGACGCACTGTATCTGTCAGCATCGTTTTGAGCTCAGCCAGTGTTTCTCTCGCTTGCAGCTCTTCTTTTCTTAATGATTGAAGATGATCCTTAAATGTATCATGCAATGCTTTTGCATCATCGATAAAGGTCTCAAGCTGATTGATTTCATTCATTAATAGTGAATATGCGACATGATCACGATCAAGCTTCTCGCGAATTTGTTTCATGAGCTTTTCAATTTCTTCTAAGCGTTTTTCGAACGCCTTCTGTTGATCAAGCTCTCCGGCTGTCAGTTTGTAGCTTTCTTTTACAAGAGCTGTTTCTGCCTTTGTTTGGGTGTGATCCTGCTCGAGCTTTTCAAACGCTTCCGTCAGCTCAGGCATTTTGCTTTTGATTTCCTGACCTGCTTCTACTTCCGCTTCCAGCTGATCATACAGCGTCTGAATGGCATCATCAATCATTTGGAGAATGCTTGATGCCTCATCCAGATTGAGTTCATCAATCAGCAGTTTTTCCGCACGGGTCAGCTGTTTGTTTAAATTCTCAAGCTCTTTAGTGATCTGGATGTGCTCGAGCTTGTAGCCTTTGTCTGTCATTTCTTTATATCCGTCTTTCAGCTTCGTCAGCTGGCCTGGTACGGTTTGTTTGCAGTCTGCAATGAGCTTCGGTACATCATTGATATACAGCTGAAGCTGATCGAGTCTGCGGTCTTGCTCAAGCAAAATCTTTCTTGCTTTCATATAGTTGCCGTTTTCTGTCTCTTCCTCGTACTGCTTGATCCCTTCCCAGGCTTCATCTAAATCCTGCTCCATTTTGTCATAAAGGGTGCCATATAAATGGCTGTACGCAAGCAGATTTTTTCGAACTGTTTGATATTGTTCTTTGACCTTTTCAATGTCCTTGCGATTCTGCTCCTCGCTTGTGACAAGGTCTGCAATCTCTTTTAAAATGTCTTCAATGTTCGAATCAGCAGCACTCAGCAAGTCCTCAATGTGCGTAAGAACCTGCTTGGCTTTGGAGAATCGATATTTATCAGAATACTCTTCTGCATCATATAATAGCTCCTCTACCTTTGGAAGATGGGCTGTGACGATATCGTCCCACTCTGCACGCCATCTTTCAAAAAATTGCTCTGTTTCTCCGGTCATTTTTAAATGTTTGATCTTTGAAATTTCTTCTACAATTGATCTGTTTAAAATTTCAATTTTCCATGCTTCCAATCGGTCAATCTCTTTATATATATTTTTTCGCAGGAAATAACCGACTGAAAACAAAGCAAGCAAAATGACAATTAAACCGATGATTAACTCCATAATGAGCCCCCTTGTTGTGATCTAAGTGATGTCAGGGTAAAAGTGTCCCGAGTAGACCTGAGAACCCTTTCGTGTCCGCTTTGCATTTGTTTTTTTATAAGCAGGATCGTATGTTTTCCAATACCATCCATTCACGGTTTTATGTATGTTTTTTCAAGAAAGTATTTGTGCGCTTTCTATCATTTGATCACACGTATCAATGTGACCTGCTTTTATGTATGCGGAAGCTGTCGTTTTCATTGTTATTATGATACCATGTAACCAGCATTTTTGGTCATGATTTTTCATTATTTTCGCTGATAAACATCACGTTTTTCAAAATATCGACAAGAGGTGACGACATGCTGAAACAAGATGCACATCTACATACACCGTTTTGCCCGCACGGCTCGCTTGATCCTTTTCATTCTTATATTGAAAAAGCCATCAAAAAGGGATTTGATTCCATAACCTTTACCGAGCATGCCCCGCTGCCTCCATCGTTTCAAGATCCAACACCTGAGCAGGATAGTGCCATGAAGCTCCAAGACCTTGAAGCGTATATCACGAAACTGGCTCAGCTGAAACAAGAATACAAAGGACAATTAATAGTAAAAACTGGACTTGAGGTTGACTTTATCAAAGAGTATGAAGAGGAAACAAGAACCTTTTTAGACTGCTACGGTCCAGAACTAGACGACGCCATTTTATCTGTTCACTTTCTTCCTGCTGGCGATGATTATATTTGCCTTGATTTTGACGAGCATGCCTTCCAGCAGCTAATAAGCATCTATGGCAGCATCGAACAGGTCTATCAAAGCTACTATGACCAAATTCATTCTTCTATTCTATCATCTTTAGGCCAATATAAGCCAAAGAGAATCGGTCATATCACCCTTGTCCAGAAATTCAAACAGCTTTTTCCATATGAAATGTCACCTGAACTTTGTCAAAAGGTCACCCTTTGCCTTGAAGAAACGGCAAAAAAAGGCATGTCCTTAGATTTTAATACATCAGGTCTTCGTAAAACATATGCCAGAAGTATCTATTTAGATCAATGGATGATTGACCTTGCAAAAAAGAAAAAAATTCCGCTCATATTCGGCTCTGATGCCCATCAAGCGGAAGATCTCGGATATGCGTATGATCAATTCGAGGACATCATGAGGTTTAGATGAGAATCTAGTGCCGGCTCTTTTGGTTCTAACAGATAATGAAGCGAGCGGCTCAGCTCCTTAAAGTACATTTGATAGAAATACGGCTCACTTGGGTTCAAATAAAGCACCTCTGTTAAATATTGCGGCTGTAAATATGGCATCATGAGAAGTGATTTTAGCTGAATCATAAAGGATGCGAGTGACAGCTGCTCACAAATTACATGGGTGCTTTTTCCTTTTTCAATGATAAGCTGAAACAAATACTTTTCTTTTGTTAAATATGTCGACATGATTTCTCTGATGAGTGTCGAATCAATTGTCACCTCCCGATAAACGAAACGGGTTAATTGACGGTGCTTGTGCTGATAAGATAAAATATCAAAAACCACATGTAGTAAGCATTCTTTTGCATGACGGGTTTCCATGTGATGGAGATGTGATTCAATCATGTGAATGTAGCCTTCATAAAAATCGGATACGAGCTGCTCAAGCAGCCCTCCTTTTCCTTGAAAGTAATAAGAAATGTGGGCAACGTTGACGTTTGCTTCCTTCGCAATCTCACGGACAGAGGTTCCAGAAAATCCTTTTTGGTTAAAAAGTCTGATGGCAGCATCCATAATACGATCTTTTGTCTGCACGGTTGTTGATGTTTTCATCCGCTCACCCCTCTTCATGTGTACATACTTCAAGATGAAGGCGGAAGTTCCTTTTACAATTGCTCGACAAATCCCACATGCGAGACGCAAGTTATGTATTTTTAAGATAGAAAGTAGGAGATTTTCATGTTTCATGTCGAAAAACAGTCTGGCGATCCTTCAAAAGACTATCAATTGCTTGTCAAACAGGTTGAAGCCATTACAGATGGTGAACCTGATCTGATTGCCAACTTGGCAAATGCAGCTGCGCTACTCTATCACTCACTTCCTGAAGTCAATTGGGCAGGCTTTTATTTAGCAAAGGGTGGCGAGCTTGTGCTTGGACCATTTAACGGACTGCCTGCATGTGTGCGCATCCCTTCTGGAAAAGGCGTTTGCGGTACAGCCTTTGCGACAGGTGAAGTGCAGCGTATCGCTGATGTCCATGCATTCCCTGGACATATTGCCTGTGATGCCGCATCGCAATCTGAAATAGTCATTCCGCTCAAGGTCAATGGACAGATCATTGGAGTGCTCGATATTGACAGCCCTGTGAAAGACCGCTTCAGTGAAGTAGATGAGACCTATCTTATTCAATTTACAGACATTCTCCAACAGGCGTTATCTGTCTCTACGGATGCGTAATCATTTTGAAAAAGCAGACACATTGTCTGCTTTTTTATGTTTCTTTATATAATGGAGAACGTCACCTCTGCCTCTAAATAGGTTGACTTCTCCTACCCAGCGTCATATAATAGAGTTTGTGTGAAATATGGCAGCCTTTTTGTTCGGCTTTTTTGTATCATTTTGTTCCTTCTATATTATGAAGGTGCATCTTGTAACTCCCTGCTGCTGGAGCGAGGATGCATGAAAACATAATGACGAAAAAGAGGAAGAACAGACGGTTTTTATTTTTCACAAATAAAAACAATAAGGAGGAGTCACATTATGGCTCGCTATACAGGTCCAAGTTGGAAGATTTCCCGCCGTTTAGGCATTTCATTAAGCGGAACAGGTAAGGAACTTGAAAAACGCCCTTACGCTCCAGGCCCACATGGTCCAGGACAACGCAAAAAACTTTCTGAATACGGTTTACAATTACAAGAGAAGCAAAAGCTTCGTCACATGTACGGTGTCAACGAACGTCAATTCCGTACACTATATGACAAAGCTGCTAAACTTCCTGGTAAACAAGGTGAAAACTTCATGATCCTTCTTGAAACTCGCCTTGACAACCTAGTATACCGTCTTGGCCTTGCTCGTACTCGCCGCCAAGCTCGTCAGCTAGTAAACCATGGTCACATCCTTGTTGATGGAAGCCGTGTAGACATCCCATCTTTCTCTGTGAAACCAGGTCAAACGATTGCTCTTCGTGAGAAATCTCAAAACCTTGCAGTAGTGAAAGAATCAGTTGAAGTAAACAACTTCGTTCCTGAATACCTTTCTTTCGATGCTGAAAAGCTTGAAGGAACTTTCACTCGTCTTCCAGAGCGTTCTGAATTAGCGCCTGAAATCAGCGAACAACTAATCGTTGAGTTCTACTCTCGTTAATTTCATTACTTCTCTAAGAGAGAGCAAACAAACCCTAGATCCCTTGATTGTTCAAGGATTTCTAGGGTTTTTTTGTATGTTCTCAATTATACATGAAATCATTTGAAGTCATCTTCCATTTTCAACACTTATTTTCCCCGGCTGCCTGCTCCATTCTTACTTCGATCAAACCTGTCTTGATTTTTAAATACAAATATAGGAAATAATTCATTGAATTGCCTATTTCCTATTGGTACAATAATGATGAATGACATATCAGTCGTATGGTCTTCTATAGTACTTAGATGGAGGAGTTCCATGTTTAGTATCATAATCATTCTATTCTTACTTTTAATCTTATCAGTGATCGCCTATTCTCTTTTAAGAAAAAAACAGGTTATCGATGAGCCGCCCAATAGATTTGCTGCATGTCTGTTTATCTTCCTGCTCTTTTTTTCTATCTGCTTTGTGATCGCGGTTCCATGTGTATTGCTATACATCGCCGTTTTAGGCGTGAATTTTCTTTTTGGAGAAACCATCACGTATGATTCGTTTTTTTCTTTGATCTCTTTCTCTTTGTTCGTGAGTATTATCATCGTTTTTTGGTCACCTTTCCTTCTATTCATAGGCAAAGGACTGGCTTATCTCCTTAAACTTCCTTTATGGCTCATTTATACTTTGGAATGGGTGAGTTCTTGGATCGTTTCACATCTCTCTATCAAGTATGTCCTTTACTTAAACTTAATGAATGTATCGATAGAGGATGACGGCCTATTGATTTTATCATTCTTTCTCAGTTTTTTATTTATTGAGATTGATCTCGTTTACTCACGTATGAAACAACGAAAACAATCGCTTAATACGCAAAAAAGCTCCTAGATATCTTTCTAGGAGCTTTCAATCGTTCATTCTTGACTTGTCCATTTTGTGATAAGCTGCTCTGTTGTCATAACAGTCGCAAATTCATCATGCAGGGTTGCAAGTGAAAGCCGGTGGATCGTTTCTGGGTCAAAACATGTACCGTTTTGATCTGTTAGTCCAAAGGCGGCTGTTGCATCTGAGATCAAGTACGTATCAAAGCCAAGATTTCCGCTCATTCTTGTGGTCGTTGATACGCAGTGAGGCGTTGTGAGTCCTGCAATTACGACCGTGTCAATCTGGTTGGATCTTAGATGTTCCTCTAAGTTAGTACCAATAAAGCTGCTGTTGACTTTCTTTTGTATTACTGTTTCTCCCTCTAGCGGGTTAGCCATATCTTTGAAAAGGTGCCCTTCATTTGCCGGATGAAATACAGAGTTCGGTTTGTCGGATGTATGCTGAATATGAATCACTTTCCAGCCTTTCTCTCGCCAAAACGTCAATAGCCGGCTGATATTTTCCTCTGCCTCTAGGTTATTGCGTTCTCCCCACTTTTCATGCTCGAACGCTTTTTGTACATCTACAATGATGAAAGCCTTTTGATTCGTTTTCACAAACGCCCACCTCCGAATATTCACATTCACTACATGTAGTGTAAGGAATAGCGGACGTTTTGTACATGTTTTTATTAAATTGAAAAAAGAACCTAGAAGTCATTTGCAGACTTACCAGCTTCTTTTTCAATGAATTTAATTTATTCTATTAGCATCTTTAAATTTGGAACGAAGTAAAAAAACAAAAAATACACTGACAATTATATAATATATTCCAATGATTGATGTACTGTTAGAAAAAACATCAAATAGTTTATCTGATTTGACCATAAACATCCATATGAAATAGATGATGAAAAAAGATAAAGGAAAATAAAGGAAATAACCTAAGAAATATAACTTTAGTTTTTGCATCATTGTCTTCCTCCTATTATATTAAGCCGGTTAATTATGCCCATGGACCTCTTCCCTCCATGCATTTAGCTGAATACCAAGTAAGGAAGGCTACTAAACCGATAACATTTCCCCCAATGCCAATCTTCAATAAAAGCTTAGCAGCTTCTTTATAAGCCTTCTTTTCAAGATAGCTCCAAAGACCACCAGTTAAAGCCACTTCTATCATTGCCACCCCAAAATGATCCTTTAATGAATCAATCATACAATCGCCCCAAGTTCCTTTAGCATCCTGAGTTTTTAAATCTGAAGACTTTTCTAATTGAATTCCACTTTGTTTTATTTCATTTTCTAAGATTGTAAATTCTTTTGTATCTCCAAATCTCTCTCTTAATTTTTCAAAATTAAAGCCAACCAACTGATTATTTTGATCATATATACTAGCTGTCTCCATTAAAAATTTTAAATCTTTAGCCAGTAAATTCACACTTTCTTCATTAGAGTTTGATTTGGCAGCTGCGATTGGTGAAGCAATAACGGAAAAACCCAAAAATAATGCTATCATAATAAAAGTTGTTTTTTTAAAGAATAATTTGTTTCTCATTATATCCCCCTTGAAATGCAATATTTAAAAATCTATATGTAATCTAAAGAGTGAACTTCTTAGATGAAACATTCGCTTCCCCCCTAACATCTACATACTATAACATCCTTTTCCATTCATTTATTGAGATAAAAGTTTTATTCTATAATGTATTATTTTCATATTTATATGCTCATACTAAAATTAAACCAATCAGCAAGTATAGAGCACCTCGTACATATTATTTATTAAACATACTAGTTATTAATCACTAGTCAAAACAACTACTATTATAATGATATTGTTATTACAAAGCGGGACTTTAATCTCCCTCTAGATTCATATTAAATATAAAAAACAATCTTTTTTCACCGTTAACAAAAAAAAGACAGCATATGCCGCTGTCTTTTCGTTTTTTTAATTCGTATTCTGTCCTCCGCCGTTCAGTCCTTCTTTAATGTAGCCTTTCACTTGGCTTGAGGTTAATAGACCGATATGGCCAACGCCATGGATCAGAACGTTTCTTGCGCCAATTAAACGAGAGAGGCTGTTGACGACGATGAGATCAGCTGAGCTGTAGACAGATGTGTAAAGAATTTTTTGATTTGGATCTGTGCCTGGTAATGCTCTGCTTGAAACGAGTCCGTTTGCTCCACCAATTGTGACAACGTTTTCAATTTTATCGCCGCCATCTAGATTCTTAATATAGTATAATGTGTTCGCTCCGCCCATACTATGAGCCACAATATCTACTTTTTTGGCACCCGTTTTATCTAACACATCTTTGACGAATCTGGATAGACGCGGACCATTGTTGCGGTTATTTCCTGTTTTGTCTATGAAATCGATAGCATACAATTGGTTTCGATCCCAGCCTTGTGTGGCCAAATAACTTTTAATAGAAAAAAAGTTATAAGAGGCACCGCCAATGCCGTGTACCATCACAACCGGATTATGCTCAGCCGCCTTCACCTCTTTCGGCTGGATAAAAGCCATTGAACCAATCACCAATGCAAGCGCAATGAGAATTTGCAAACTCCTTTTCTTAACAAACATCACTTTCATTCCCCCTTATTCATCTTATACGACTCTATTTTATACAAGAAAAATATGTCAGAAAAGTGAACAAGGTAATGTTTATGAGATGATTTTACAAAAATATAAATAATCAAAAAGCACCTTGGACTTTTTTAAATTCAAACAAAAAGACTACGAGACCTTCTTTCTTTCATATATAATATCAATAGACTAAGGAGGTTCTACTAGATGCTATTTACTCAAACACCTGCACCACCCTATTATGCCGTGATTTTCACATCAAAACGAACAAATGTCGAACAGAAACAATACGATGCGGCTGCTCAAAAAATGGAAGAATTAGCGAAAGATCTAGATGGATTTCTTGGAATAGAAAGTGTACGAGATGAACATGGTGTTGGAATCACTGTCTCTTACTGGGATTCATTAGAAGCCATCAAAGAATGGAAAGCACATACAGCACATCAGCGTGTTCAAAAAAAGGGGAAAAAAGATTGGTATGAATCCTATACAACCCGAATTTGTAAGGTAGAACATGCTTATACAAACAAAGATTCACACCTTGAACAAGAAGCAGACGAATGAGCTACTTCTACATAAAAAAGAAAAACACCTCAATGTATACGAACATTTGAGGTGCTTTTCCATGATGCTTACTGTTTCATACTTTATTTATACGTTACGAGGAAGTATTTCTTTTTCCCTCTTCTTAAAACGGTAAATTGGTTTTCAATTCGGTCGTCAGCGGAAAGAACATAATCTTTATCCGTTTGTCTCTCTCCGTTAATGGAGACAGCACCATTTGTGATATCTTCACGTGCTTGACGCTTTGATGGAGACAGCTTTGATTCCACAAGGATATCGACTAGTGTTAATTCTTCTGTGCTGCTTTTCTCCATTGATGGAACATCCTTAAAGCCTACTTTCACTTCTTCAGCTGTAAGAGATTTGATCTCACCTTTAAATAGCGCATTTGAGATGTTAACAGCCTGTTCTAGTGATTCACGGCCATGTACAAGTGTTGTCACTTCCTCTGCTAAACGGCGCTGCGCTTCACGCTTTTCAGGTGCTGTTTGCACTTTTTCTTCGTACGATGCGATCTCTTCTTTTGATAAGAACGTAAAGTATTTTAAGTATTTCACGACATCACGGTCATCTGTGTTGATCCAGAATTGGTAGAACTCGTATGGAGACGTTTTTTCTTTATCTAACCAGATGGCGCCGCCTTCTGTTTTACCAAACTTTGTGCCGTCTGCTTTTGTGACAAGCGGCATCGTCAGACCAAATGCTTTTGCCCCTTCTGCTTCAGACTTACGGATCAGCTCAAGTCCAGATGTGATATTTCCCCACTGGTCACTTCCGCCAATTTGCAGCTTACAATTTTCATTTCTGTAAAGATTTAAGAAGTCTAAAGACTGCAGGATGACGTAGCTGAATTCTGTGTAAGAAATCCCTGTTTCGATACGTGAGCTCACGATATCTTTTGCCAGCATGAAGTTTACACCAAAGTTCTTTCCAACATCACGAAGGAACGTGATGACATTCATTTGGCTGATCCAGTCGTAGTTATTCACGATAACGGCTGGATTCTCCCCTGCTTCAAAATCAAGAAATTGAGACAGCTGTCCTTTGATTTTTTCTGACCACTGTTCGACGATTTCTGCTGGGTTGAGTGAACGTTCTGCTTTTTTGAAGCTAGGGTCGCCGATTAGTCCAGTTGCGCCGCCAACAAGAGCAATCGGATGATGACCTGCTTCTTGGAATCTGCGTAATGTTAAAATTGGCAATAGATGACCAATGTGTAAGCTGTCAGCTGTCGGATCAAAGCCGGAGTATAGTTTGATTTTTTCTTCTGCTAATAATTTTGTTAAACCTTCTTCATCTGTTTGCTGCTGAATTAATCCTCTGAACGATAGCTCTTCCATCAATTGACTCATTTTCAAATCTCCTTTTTTTACAATTCAACAAAAAAACGCCCCTTCGAATGAACGAAGGGACGATATATATCGCGGTACCACCCTGCTTAAAAGACAAAAAATCTCGTCTTTTCACTTACACTGATAACGGACAGATCCGTTCTTTCACTAATCAGGGCATGCTCCTTTTCGTAAAAGCGGTTCGTGAGGGTAATTCGAATATCTCTTTGTACTGACTCGCACCAGCCGTCAGCTCTCTTCAACAGGGAAAGATCATTCTACTGAATCTCAGTCAAAACCTTTTCATATTCAACTAATGTCATTTTTAACACACTTTTGATATCAAGTCAACTGATGAAAAAATTAATCTTCCATTGTCGAAAGGTCGCCAGCAGGTAAATTCAGCTCCCACGCCTTTAGCACACGTCTCATAATTTTTCCGCTTCTCGTTTTCGGCAGTTTGTCTTTAAACTCAATTTCTCGCGGTGCCGCATGTGCTGCGAGTCCTTTTTTCACAAATGTACGAATCTCTTCTTTCAGCTCATCTGTCGGCTCATATCCGCTTCTAAGCGCTATAAATGCTTTAATAATTTCACCGCGGACCGGATCTGGCTTTCCAATGACACCAGCCTCCGCAATAGCTGGATGTTCGACCAGTTTACTTTCCACCTCAAATGGACCGACCCGCTCTCCTGACGTCATGATGACATCATCGACACGTCCCTGGAACCAAAAGTATCCGTCTTCGTCCATATAAGCTGAATCTCCTGAAACATACCAATCTCCCGGCATAAAGTAAGATTCATATTTTTCAGGATTGTTCCAGATCGTATACATCATAGAAGGCCAGCCTTTTTTAATCGCAAGGTTGCCCATCCGGTATGGCGGAAGTTCATTTCCTGCATTATCGACAATTGCCGCTTCTACGCCTGGAATTGGTTTTCCCATCGAGCCTGGCTTGATGTCCATGCATGGATAATTACAAATCAGCTGGGCACCGGTTTCTGTCATCCACCAAGTGTCGTGAATTCGCTTGCCAAAAACAGCATCTCCCCAGCGGATGACTTCTGGATTAAGCGGCTCTCCCACACTTAAAACATGACGGAGCGAGCTGAGGTCATATTTTTGAATGAGATCATCCCCTGCCCCCATGAGCATTCTAAAGGCGGTCGGGGCACTGTACCAAACGGTTACACCGAGTGATTCAATGGTTTCATACCACGTATCAGGATTAAACCGGCCGCCTAAAATCACATTCGTCGCCCCATTTAACCACGGTGAAAAAATACCGTACACTGTGCCTGTAACCCAGCCTGGATCAGCTGTACACCAGTAAACGTCATCCTCTTTCAAGTCAAGCACCCATTTACCAGTCTGGCCTTGCTGGACCATTGCACCATGGACATGAAGCACACCTTTTGGCGTACCAGTAGATCCTGATGTGTAATGAAGCAGGAAGCCGTCTTTTTCATCCATCCATTCAATCTCAAGCTCCTTTGCTGCCTCCTCAAACGCCTTTTCATAGTGAATTGTCCGCACACCATCGACGTCTTCGTTTTCACCGCCGACAATGACGACAGATTCAAGCTTCGGAAGCTCTGCAAATGGAATTCGCTCGAGCAGATCAGGTGTTGTCACGATCACCTTTGCCTCGCTATTCTCTAAACGGTCTTTGACAGCACCTTCCATAAATGCCTCAAATAACGGGCCAACGATCGCTCCAATTTTAACTGCACCAAGCAGAAGAAAATAGAGCTCAGGTGATCTTGGCATAAAGATAAACACGCGATCCCCTTTTTCTACATGTGCCTTTTCTCTGAATAGATTTCCCGCTTTGTTTGTGTTGATTTTCATATCCCTGAACGTATACTTTTCATCCCGCTGTGAATCTTTGTAGTGAAGCGCCACCTTGTTCTGACGAAACGAGTCCGCATGTCTGTCAATCGCTTCATAGGCTGCATTTATTTTTCCTGTTTCATACCAGGAGAAGTTTTTTCTAGCTTCCTCCCATGAAAAATCTTTGTATGCCTGCTCATAATCATTTAAATGATAATCCCCTTTTACTGATGGTAGCGTTTCCAATTTCATCAAACAGTCCCCCTTTGCATACGTTTACAATGACCATTATAGTATAGATGACTTTTTTTCTCAATTTTTAAAAAACTTCTGATGAAACCGTTTTAATTATTGCAAGATTTAAGATAGAATAGAGACGACTCACTAGAATTAGGGGCGGTGGATACGTGGAGCATCCTAAAACTTATTATTCAAAAACCATTGAGCGAGAAACAGGTTCCATCCTGATTGAAGGACCGGTACCTGCATCAGAGCTTGCGAACTATACGTTTCATGAAGGACTAACGGCATTTCGCACGCCTGAGGAACAGAAACAAGCACTTGTTGAAATAGCAGATCTTCCAGAAGGACGTATTATCATTGCAAGAGCGAATGAGCTTGTCGTAGGCTATGTCACGTATTTGTATCCTGATCCACTTGAGCGCTGGTCAGAGGGCAAAATGGAGAATTTAATTGAGCTTGGCGCGATTGAGGTCGCTCCTCCATTTAGAGGATGCTCACTTGGCAAGCATTTGCTTGATGTGAGCATGATGGATGAGCAAATGGAGAATTACATCATCATTACAACTGAATATTACTGGCATTGGGATTTAAAGGGGACAAAGAAAAACGTTTGGGAGTACCGCAAAATGATGGAGAAAATGATGAACGCAGGCGGTCTTGTCTGGTTTGCAACAGACGAGCCAGAGATTAGCTCACATCCAGCCAATTGTTTAATGGCCAGAATTGGGAAACATGTGAGTCCTGATTCGATCGAGCGTTTCGATCGTCTTCGCTTCCATCAGCGTTTTATGTATTAACGTTCAATTCGTTTTTTTGGCAAAGGGGATTGGTAAATAATGATGATTGAACAAATTATGGAGCGTGATGTGATCACGCTGCGAAAAACCGATACGATTGAAGAGGCCATTCAAAAAATGAGTGCACACCACATCCGGCATATTCCGATCGTATCTGATCAAGGATCTGTCATTGGGATGGTGACAGATCGGGATATTAAAAATGCCAGTCCAAGTATTTTTGAAACAGAGAAAAGGAAGCTCTTTATTCAGCGGCCGGTAGAAGAGATCATGGTATTAGAGACGATCACGGCTCACCCGCTTGATTTCGTTGAGGAGATATCAAGTGTCTTTTTTGAGCACGGAATTGGCTGTCTTCCAGTGGTGAGACGCGGCAAGCTTGTAGGCATTATCACAAAAACAGATCTGCTTCGTACGTTTGTAAGACTGACAGGTGCAGATCAGCCTGGGTCGCACTTAGAGGTTGAAGTCGAGCAAATGACAGAAGGCCTCGCAGACATTACGGCCATTTTAAAGGAGCAGCATATTCAATTGCTGAGTGTGCTTGTGTATCCGCATGCCAATGAGGCATCTAAAGTACTCGTCTTCCGCCTTCAAACCATTCATGCAGATCATGTGACGAAGCTGATTCGCGCAAAAGGCTATAAAGTGCTCTGGCCTATGGAGCAGACGATCAAATGAAGGAAGCGACCTTTGTTTTTTCACCATCTTTTCAAACGTACCAATTTAACCAAGATCATCCCTTCAATCAGCTTCGGGTCTACTTAACTTATGATCTTCTTCAAAAAATGAAGGCGTTAACAGAGGATGAGATCGTCGCACCGCGTATGGCTACTCTGGAGGAATTAAAGCTCGTCCATACAGCAGATTATATCCAGGCTGTGCAGCGGGCAAGTGAAGGAAAGCTGTCTACAGCA
This sequence comes from Bacillus sp. PAMC28571, assembly GCF_014250435.1. Classification (NCBI taxonomy): domain Bacteria; kingdom Bacillati; phylum Bacillota; class Bacilli; order Caryophanales; family Bacillaceae; genus Bacillus; species Bacillus sp. PAMC28571. Next base: position 2,424,998 of record NZ_CP060191.1, read on the forward strand.
GAGGGTGAACGCTACGGTCTTGGCACTGAGGATACACCAATGTTCGCAGGCATGCATGAGGCGGCATCTCTTCTTGTTGGCGGAACATTAACAGCGGTTGACCAAGTGATGCTCGGGCATTCGCAGCATGCCCTCAATCTTGGCGGCGGGCTTCACCACGGATTCAAAGGGCGTGCATCTGGCTTTTGTATTTATAATGACAGCTCTGTGGCGATTCAATATATTCAAAAGACATATGGCGCTAGAATTTTATATATTGATACGGATGCTCATCACGGCGATGGTGTCCAGTTCAGCTTCTATGACGACCCAGAGGTATGTACAGTCTCCATTCATGAAACGGGACGCTACTTGTTCCCTGGAACCGGACAAGTACAGGAAAGAGGCCACGATAAAGGCTATGGCTACGCCTATAATATTCCGCTAGATGCATTTACGGAAGATGAATCGTTCCTCGAAGCATACCGAACAGCAGTGACTGAGATTGCTGCTTTTTTTAAACCAGATGTGATTTTGACGCAAAATGGGGCAGATGCACACTACTATGACCCGTTAACTCATTTATCTGCCACCATGAAAATATATGAAGAAATTCCTAGACTTGCTCATGAGCTTGCGCATCAATATTGTGACGGCAAGTGGATCGCTGTTGGCGGAGGGGGATATGATATTTGGCGCGTCGTTCCAAGAGCGTGGAGCCGCATTTGGCTTGAGATGAAAGGCATTACACCGCCAGATGAGCTCCCTCAGGACTGGATTCAGGCATGGAATAAGCAATCGCCTGTTACCCTTCCACCTACATGGAAAGATCCTGACGATTTATATCCACCGATCCCAAGAAAAGCAGAAATCACAGAAAAAAATGCTCAAACAGTAGAAAAAGCACTCATGCCTGTTAGAAGAGAAAAGAAAAAGGCATAAGAAAAGCAGGCTTTCCCTCATAAGGTAAGCCTGCTTTTTTTGTTTTATTTTGTTGATTGTCTTTCTTCAATTCTGTGCGGAAGCTCAACAATTTGATCGTCCACTTGTTCTTTGTTCATCAGTTTTGTGAGCAGTCTCATGGCAACAGCACCAATATCATATGTCGGCTGAACAACTGTTGTCAGCTGAGGACGCACCATGAGTGAAAGTCTTGTATTATCAAAGCCAATCACTTCTAAATCTTCAGGAATGGAGACCCCTCTGTCTTGTGCTCCGTGAATGACACCTAGCGCCATTTCATCTGTAGCTGCGATAACAGCTGTCGGTTTGTCAGACTGCTCAAGCAGATGAGCAAGTGCTTCAATTCCAGAGTCATAAGAGTAATCACCTTCAGCGACAAGTGCATCGTCAAACGCGATACCTGCTTCTTCAAGCGCACGCTTATAACCTGCAAGCTTTCTCACGGAATTAATTGGCTCTGACATTGGACCAGAAACAAACGCAATTCGTTTATGTCCTTTTTCAACTAACAGCTGAACGGAATCATAAATCGCCTGCTCATAGTTGATGTTAACCGATGGTGTTTGAGCCTGTTCTTCAACAGATGCTGCAAGCACAATCGGTACAGGAGAGCGCTTAAATTCTTCCACATGCACATCTGTGATGTTTCCGCCCATAAAGACAATTCCGTCTACTTGTTTGCCCAGCATCGTATTTAACAAATGAAGCTCTTTATCCGTATTTTGATCTGAGTTACTTAAAATGATGTTGTATTTATACATCGTGGCGATATCTTCAATACCGCGTGCTAATTCTGAATAGAAGATACTAGAAATATCAGGGATGATGACCCCAACTGTCGTTGTTTTTTTACTTGCAAGGCCTCGTGCCACTGCATTTGGACGATAGCCAAGGCGATCAATCGCTTCAAGCACCTTTTTTCTTGTTGTTGGTTTTACGTTTGGATTACCATTTACTACGCGTGATACCGTTGCCATACTTACATTTGCTTCTCTTGCTACATCATATATTGTAACATTATTCACATAAATCACTCCTTCAAATACACTTCATATCTATAGCATTCACCAATTGGATAGAGACATGTCAGATACGAGGAAAATAATATCCTATTTGTCATTAAAACGATGAAAAGAGACACATAATTTTTCAATCTACATCAAAATGACATTCTTTTATGAAATTATACACGTTTTTTTGTCATATGAAAACGTTCCCTTTCTTTTTATAACTAAATTAAACAAACTTTAATCAGCTTGTTACCTGTAATTTGAATCATATTTCATAAAAAAGCATCGAGAACGCCAGCTATGACAATGATCTTAGCAGATTCTATCGAATTTTAAAAATGAAAACATTGTGAACAAGCACTTTTTGGGCTTGCAATGTGCTTTCTTCCTTTCATTCCCAAACCTCATGGTATTTTTTCCATAAAAAAACCGCCGGGCAGTCATCCGGCGGCTATTTCTATCTATGATTACGCGTGAATGTTGACAAGTGGTCTTAACGCATCTAACCATTTTTCGAATTGTGGAATGTCCATTTGCTGCGCTGAATCAGATAGAGCAACAGATGGATCTGGATGTACTTCTGCCATGACACCGTCTGCTCCAATCGCAAGAGCTGCTTTTGCTGTTGGAAGGAGAAGATCTCTACGTCCAGTTGAATGCGTCACATCAACGAAGACTGGTAAATGTGTCTCTTGTTTCAAGATTGGCACTGCCGAGATATCTAGTGTATTTCTTGTCGCTGTTTCGTATGTGCGGATACCGCGCTCGCAAAGGATGATTTGATCATTTCCTTGGGCGATGATGTATTCAGCTGCATTGATGAATTCTGAAATGGTCGCTGCAAGACCGCGTTTTAAAAGAACTGGTTTCTTCACGGAACCGGCTTCTTTTAATAGCTCGAAGTTTTGCATGTTACGTGCCCCAATTTGGATGACATCGATATGCTCAATCGCTTCTTCAATATGAGCAGGATTGACAATTTCACTAATGACAGCAAGACCGTATTCATCCGCTACACGCTTTAGAATCTTTAGACCATCTACACCAAGTCCTTGGAAATCATATGGACTTGTGCGAGGTTTAAATGCGCCACCGCGAAGTAGTTTTAATCCCTGCTGTTTTGCTGCTGCCGCTACTTCTGCGACTTGCTCGTAGCTTTCAACGGCACATGGTCCAACGATGAAACGCTGCTTTCCATCACCGATCGCTTCCCCATTGATATTCACGATTGTGTTTTCTGGTTTTTTCTTACGAGAAACAAGAAGTGCTTTGCTGTGGTCATCTTCTTGAAGCTCTAGACCTGCTTTGAAAATCTCTTTGAAAATATGTTGAATCGTTGAATTTTCAAATGGCCCATCATTTTCTTCAAGAATTTGGTTCAGCATTGTGCGCTCTCTGACAGGATCATAACGGTTGACACCTTGCGCTTCTTTCGCTTTTCCAATTTCTTTGACAATGTTTCCTCTGTCATTGATCAGTTTTAAGATTTGAAGATTTAGTTCATCTGCTTGCTGCCTCAATTTTTCTAATTCATTGTTGCTCATTTTTGTCATCCTTTCCTCTGCCTGCTCTCGCTTTTTATTTTTTCATTCTTGCATGATAGGGTTTATTATAAACAAAGATTTCGGAATTGTCACGAAAATTTTCTTTATTACCCAAACGCTTTTAAGCGGTAAAGTATCGTATGTAAGATTATAGCATACTTTTTGTTCAAGTAAACCTTTTTTATAAAAAAAACGTCAGCCGCTGCTGACGTTTCTTTCTTTTACAGATTATGTTCAAGCGCTTCTTTTGTAATGCTTGAGTGAGAAGCATGCCATTTTACTTTTCCACCGCTAAAGATGAGTGCCTGCGGACTTTCATGCTTTACTCCAGACTTTTCCGTCACATAGGATGAAAGCTCTCTCGTGTTTTGAATTTGTAAGAAATACGCAGGTACATCTTCATGTGCAGACGCAAATGCTTCAAACTCTTGAAAAGCCGCTTGGCTGATCGGACATGTCAAACTGTGCTTAAAAAAGACAAAGGTCCCATCTTGATTCGTTAGTTGATCAAACTGTTCTTCTGTTTCAATGAGTTGTTTTGACATGATGTTCTCCTTCTTCACTTCTTAGCAGTGAGCGTTAGCCTTTAGTAGATTGTTCTACTTTTTCTTTGACATCTTTGATGCCGTCTTCAATTTCTGACTTTGCTTCTTGTGCTCGTACTTTTGCTTCATCTGCTGCATCAGATGCTTCGCTTGCCAAATCCGCTGCCGCATCTTCTGCTTCACTTTTCACTTTATTAGCTTTTCCAGCTGCTCGCTCTTTTATGTCTTTCACTTTGTCTAAAATCTGGTTTGACTGCTCTGCTACAAGCTGAGACAATTCAGACGTTTTATCTTTCGCAATCGTCACATATTCAGTGCCTCTTTCTTTTGCATCTGTTGTGAGCCGGTCTGTTTTTTCTTTTAACGCATTCGCTTGGGTGTTCAAATCATCGCGAAGCTCTTTCCCTGACTTCGGTGCTAAAAATAATGCTGTTGTTGCACCAACAATTCCACCAATAAGTGTTCCGATCAAAAAGTCTTTGCTATTGATTCCGTCTTTGCTCATGATTATTCCTCCTATGCGAATATGGTTTATTTTTGGTGTTTACGCTGTTTCCATTTTTTATAAATTTCAAGTGCTGCGTTACTCCAGCTAACCACATCCGTCACTTTTTCTTGATTTCTTTCAACGGATGAAGAAACCGCACCAGCTGCCTGCTTTATGCTTGTATTAAATTGGTTGATCGAGCCGCCAATTCCCTGCACCGCATCCACAACTGTATTGAGTTTTGCTGATTTGTCTTGAATATCTTCAGCAAGCTGATTCGTCTTATGTAGCAACTGTGCTGTCTCTGTGGTGATGCCTTGCATCTGACCTTCAAGACCTTCTAAAGTTGATGCAACATTCTTTAATGTCAGCTGTAAGGATTTTAATGTTTTGGACAAATAGATGACAAGAATGAGGAAAGCAATTGCGATCAGTGCAACGCTTAGATATAGAATAATAATCATCTGATACCTCCTTTGCTGCGGGCATATTCAATTCATTACCCTCTCGTTGTATCATTCAAACATCGCCTAGAATGACCGATTGAATAATAATTCTACACTTATTCGCTAATTCCTGTCCACAGCGAACGAAAAAAAGCGGCACATGTTGACACATTTAGCCCTTTTGTCACATTTTATTCAAAATAAAAAAAGTGCCGTTTGAAACGGCACTTTTTTAAGCATTTATACAGCGACTTTTTCATAAGCACGCAAATATTTCTGAATGTCTCCTGCTCCCATAAAGATCAGAATCGCATCTTCGTGCGTTTTCAGCACAGATGTATCTTCTTCCTCAATTAATTGGGCCTGCGGGATTTTTTCTCGTAAATCTTCAATGCTCAGCTTCCCAATGTTTTCGCGGGCTGAACCGAAAATATCACAAAGGTAGACATAGTCGGCTTTCTTTAGACTGTCAGCAAATTCACTTAAGAATTGCTGTGTACGTGTGAACGTATGCGGCTGGAAGACAGCCACAATATCACGGTCCGGATATTTTTGGCGGGCTGCTTCAATCGTGACTTCAATTTCAGTTGGATGATGTGCATAATCGTCAATTAAGACCTGCTCACCGACCACTTTTTCATTAAAGCGTCGTTTCACACCGCCAAATGTCGTTAATGCGCCTTTGATAAGTTCTACATCAATGGACTCATAGTGACATAATGCGATGACAGCTAACGAGTTGAGGACATTATGATTTCCATAGGCAGGAATGTAGAAGGTATCATAAAACGTATTGCGTACAAATACATCAAATGTAGTGCCTTCCGTATTTTTCACAACATTGCGAGCTTGGAAATCATTTTCTTCGTTGAAACCGTAGTACACAACAGGTACCTTCGCTTGAATTTTTGGCAAGTGCTCATCATCACCACAGGCAATAATGGCTTTTTTCACTTGAAGCGCCATGTTTTGAAATGCATCAAACACGTCATCAATATCCGAGAAATAATCAGGGTGATCAAAATCAATATTGGTCATGATCGCATAGTCTGGATGATAGCTGAGGAAGTGTCTGCGGTATTCGCATGCTTCAAATACAAAATACTCGCTGTTTTCTTTCCCCATTCCAGATCCATCACCGATTAAGTACGAAGTAGGTTTGGCTGCCTGCATGACGTGAGCAAGCAGTCCTGTTGTCGATGTTTTTCCATGAGCACCAGTAATCGCAACGTTTGTGAATGAATCCATGTATTCTCCAAGGAATTTATGGTAGCGAATGACAGGAATCCCTTCAGAAAGGGCACGTTCAATCTCAGGGTGTGTATCAGGGAATGCATTTCCTGCGATGACCGTCATCCCTGGCTGAATATTGTCTGGGTCAAATGGTAGAATTTTAATATTTCGTTCTTCTAATGCTTTTTGTGTAAAGATATGTTTTTCGATATCCGATCCTTGGACAGTATACCCAGTATCATGAAGAATTTGGGCCAGTGGACTCATACCTGTCCCTTTTATTCCAACAAAATGATAAACAGTCATAATTGTACCTCCAACAAACGTCTATCTGACTTACAGTATATGACGCTCATTTCAATTTGCAACTTGTGATTTTTGCCTCTAGCTGATCACAGATCGCAGCTCCAAATAAAGATTTTTTTCCGATCTTCCTATTCTAATCAATATTAACTATGATTAGTATCCGACAACTTTCCCATTTCTAACACCTGTTTCCGCTTATTTTACATTAAAAAGCGTTCTGGCAGACATGCGAAAAGTGTCCAATTACAAAATTGCACCTATGTGCTATCATACCATGTTTACGAAAAAAATGAAGTGGTTTGTTTAGATCAACTGTTCTAAGTCACTCAGTGTCATGAGTACTTCTCTTGGCTTACTGCCTTTCGCACCAGATATCATGCCCTCGCGTTCCATCATGTCAATCAACCTGGCTGCACGATTGTAGCCAATTCTAAATCTTCGCTGCAAACTTGATGTACTAGCGCTATTCTGCTCGATGGCAAAACGGCAGGCATCCATAAACAATTCATCTTCGTCTGTAATCGCAGAGCCTTGCAGCATTAGTTCCTCCTGTTCAAAAAGGAACACGGGCTTACGCTGCTTTCTCACATGTGCTACCACTTGATCAATCTCGCGGTCTGATACAAAGTTCCCTTGAAGCCTTGTCGGCTTGCCAGAGCCATTTTCTAAGAAGAGCATGTCTCCTTTTCCGAGAAGCTTTTCTGCACCTGCCATGTCAATGATCGTTCTTGAATCCACCTGACTTGAAACAGAAAACGCAATTCTTGTTGGGATATTGGCTTTAATGAGACCTGTAATGACATCAACAGAAGGTCTTTGTGTCGCAATCAATAAGTGAATGCCGCATGCTCTTGCTTTCTGTGCAATTCGGCAGATGCTTTCTTCGACTTCATTTGGTGCGACCATCATTAAATCAGCCAGCTCATCGATCACCACGACGAGATAAGGCAGTTTTTCACCCATTTGTTTTTCTTTCACAAGCTCATTGAATCGTTTAATTTCTCTCACGCCAGAGTGTGCAAATAGTTCATAGCGTCTTTCCATTTCATCCACTACCCATTTCAAAGCAGCTGTTGCTGTCTTGGCATCAGTAATGACGGGACTCACAAGATGCGGAATGTGATTATACGGCGCTAATTCAACCATTTTAGGGTCAATTAAGAGCATTTTCACTTCATCTGGTGATGCTTTAAACATTAAGCTCACTAAAATCGTATTAATGCAGACACTTTTTCCTGAACCAGTGGCTCCAGCAATTAATCCATGCGGCATTTTTTGCAGATCAACCACGACAGGCTGGCCTGAAATATCTAATCCGAGTGCCGCTGTTAAAGGAGATGGATTGTCTCTAAACGCACTGCTTCTGATCATTTCTCTTAAGAACACCATTTTACTGTGCAGGTTTGGCACTTCGATCCCGATTGTGTTCTTTCCTGGAATCGGGGCTTCAATTCGAATATCCTTTGCGGACAAACTAAGTTTAATATCATCTGACAGGTTCGTGATTTTGTTCACTTTGACACCTGGTTCTGGATGTACTTCAAACCTTGTTACAGAAGGTCCCTGTGTGACATGAACCACACTTGCTCTTACGTTGAAATTTTTAAGTGTCGCATTGAGCAGCTCAGCCCGCTCTTTCACCCATGTCCCGTCCTCTTCTTTTTGAGCTGGCGGTACGTCTAAAAGGGCGAGACTTGGAAAAACATATCCTTGTGTATCGGCTGCTTTCTTTTGCCCTTGCAAGCGCTGGTCGCTTTTTAACATCATGACATTAAAAGGAACCGTGGAGGTTTGACCGCTTGTGCGTTGTGGCTGCGGAGATGTCTGTTTTGGTTCTTCTTTCTTGACTTCCTGCGTTTGTTCTTGCTGCTCTGTCAGTTCTATGACCGTTTCTGCCGGTTCAGATGCAGTTTGTTCCTCTCTTACTTGCTCTACTGGCACCGCTTGATCTTCTTCAATTTCAGCTTCTTGAACCAGCTGCTCTTCCTGCAGGTCATGTTTGACTGGCTCAACTTCTTCAAATGCTGCCGCTGGCGTTTCTTCTTGTTTGTCTTCTATTGGATCAGCTTCTACTTCTTCCACCGGATCTGCTGAAATGTTTTCTGTTAACACCGCTTCTTCTGCTGGAATGTCTACTTCCATTTCAATTGCCGGCTGCGAAGGTTCCGGTGTTTCAAAGGTCAACATCTCTATTTCCTCAGTATGGTCTCCAAACTGATTGACAGGCTCGTCTTTTATTTCTTCGTCATTGCTTGAGGCAGCCTGTTCTGTCTCAGACTCTACCGGCTGCTTCTGATAGACTTCGGCTTGCTGCTTATGTAAATCAGCTTCATGATGATCTTCTGGCTCGATGAAAGGCTCGTCAGTTAAACGTTCCATCGTCGATTGAACATGATCTTGATAAGCGAGTTCCTCTTGTAATGTATGCGGGGTTACTGCTGGCTCCTTATCTGCTCTCTCTTCTGCTGACGCTGAAACCATTTCCTCGATACGTTTTTCTTTCTGTATTGACGGGATGTTCATTTGCTGTCTGACATTCCGTTCACGCTCTGCCTCTTCTGATAACAGTGTGACACGCTGCGCCGTTTCTTCTGCTGCTTTCCTTTGAACTGAAGCTGTTTCTTCTTTTGCATCTGCCCGTTTTGGACGCATATCCTGATGATAGCCATAGATCGGTGATGGAATTTGCTCTGGTTTGAATGGCTTTTTATTCATATCAGGCTGAAGCGTTTGTTTAGGCTGATAGGTTGTTTGTCTGGTCTTTGACTGGCTTGGTTTGGCGCGTCTTCTCTCCGGCTTCACTCCATCGCGCTGAGGTTCATCTGGAACGAGCGGAAAGCGAAAGTTCCCTTTTGGATATTCATAATACACTTTCGTATCTTCGATTTTTTTATATTCTTTATGCGGTTCAAAAGCTGGCTGCTTTGGTGCAGCTAGATCTTCTTCAGGTCTTGCAGCTTTTTCTTCTTTCTTTTCTTCTCCTAAAAATACACTAAAAAATTTATCTAACCAACTCATCATTTATCACTCACTTTAACTCCCCTTACGTTTTCTTGGGCGATTTTTAGTATACCATTGCTTTTTCATGCAGAAAAGCGAGAAAAGTGCCGCTTTTTACTGTTCATGCTGTCTGTAGATGAAAAAAAGTCACTAAGTACGTACTTAGTGACTTTTGGTATAACACATTCTTCGCTCCTATGTGCCCGTTTATGGGAGGTTACGCTTTAAAGGGTTCGCCAGCTTGATGGCTTCCATCTAAAACAAGAATCCCTTTTTCAGCAGGTGCGTCTGGAAGATCTAACTCTTTCGCTGAACAGATCATGCCGCTTGATGGAACGCCTCTAAGCTCAGCATCTTTGATGACCATACCGCTTGGCATCACTGCACCGACCTTCGCCACCACGACATATTGGCCTTGGTCAACGTTTGGTGCACCGCACACGATTTGTAAGGTTTCATCGCCCACATCAACTTGGCAAATGTTTAATTTATCTGCGTTCGGATGCTTTTCTTTTTCCTTCACATAGCCGACAACAAATTTTGGTGATAGATCCACAGTCAACGTTTCACTGACACCGTTGCGGTTTAAAATTTCATTGATATCTTGAACAATGGTTTCAGAAAGCGGGACAGATCCGTTTTCTTCAATTTTCATGTATGTGGATGCATTGAAGATATTAAAGCCTGTTGTTTCTTTTGTTTCTTGATTGAAGATTCGTACAACATCTCCAAACGTCTCATGACCTACTTCTTTTCTCGTCACATCTTTCAATGAAATAAGGAGTGTGTCGCCTACACCTTCTGCATTATAAAAAACGTTCATTCTTCAAAATTCCCTTCTACTGCTGTTTTGGTCTGCTTTTTGCAAGTATAAAGATCGGTTCAAGCTTCCCCTCATCATATAAAAATGATAATGCGGTAATCGGAACCGTACCGCTGGCGAAGAAGCTCATCGACATCTGTCCTAAAATATCATAGCCTGAATCATTGCGAACATCAGCAATGATGAATACATCTTGATGGGGAACAGAAATCGCCATTTGTCCTTCTATTTTTTGCGCGTATTCTTGTAATAACGATTCATTTAAAAGTCTGCTGGCGTCATATCCGTCATTTGCACGGAAGAAATAAAACCGGTTGCCTGCCACTTCATCCATTTTCACTACAGTTTCTAGCGAACGGACGTTGAAGCTGGCGGTTTCTCTAATTCGCTCTTTTGTCCAGTTTTCCTTTTGAAGCATCTTTTCATCAATTAATCGGTAGGTGCTTCCAAGATCAAGTGCATAGTAGATTCTCGTTTCTGCTGTATGCTCATCAAACACGAGGGGAATTCCATCACTTGATGCCTCAGGAAAGGAAGTGGAACGAATGACTGGATAGATCTGCTTTTCTTTTCCAGAAATGTGCTGCGCTTCGCCTTTCATCGCACTCAGCGCTTCTTTCACATAATAAACGATCTCATCGATGGTTTCATCAGGCTTTACTTCCCACTTTGCAATAATTGGCGGGAGCTCTAGTGTGATGCCTTTGCCTGTTTGTTTATCTTCAATACGAAGCGTATCTTTTTCCCGGTCAAACTGGTGTGACCAGCTGGCGTTCGTCAGACGGCTTTTGAGTTCATTCGCAAGCTGTCTTGATGTCATTTTTGCCATCGTTTTAGACTCTCCTTTCGTTATTTAGAAAGAGAATCTGTTAAAAATGCTTCAATCTCTTCCTTTGTCTTACGATCTTTGCTGACAAAGCGGTTAATCTCTTGTCCGTTTTTAAAGACTAAAAAGCTTGGAATGCCGTAAATTTCCCACTCTGCACAAGTGTCAATGAACTTGTCTCTATCAACATAGAAGTACTCAAATTCTGGGTAGTTTGCTTCAAGCTCTGGCAAGAATGGCTCAATAAATGTGCAGTCCGGGCACCAGTCAGCTGAAAATAGCAATACTGTTAAGTCTTCTTGAATCACTTTTTGTAATTCTTCGTTTGATTCAATTTTTTTCATGTTTCATTCCTCCAGTTTGTATGGTTAAATCTCCGTATTGTATGTAGCCTTTCTTTCTCATCCATTCTGATACTACCAAACTAATCACTGCCGGGCCAACGATATGCAAGAGAGCTATCGCCAGAAACACAGATGGATGAAACCCCATGACGGTCAGGGTCATGAGCTGTCCAACAAGGCCGCTCGTTCCCATTCCCGCTCCTGCCGCATTATTGACCATCCCAAAGCCAATAATACCAATTGGCGCGAGAATCAGACCAGCAATCGTCGGCGGAATCAGGATGAGGGGATTTTTCACAATGTTCGAAAGCTGCAATTTTGACGTTCCAATGCCGACAGCCGCAAGACCGCCAAAGCGATTTTCTCTAAAGCCTGCAGCAGCAAAGCCAACCATTTGAGCACAGCAGCCAATCGTTGCAGCACCAGCAGCGGTTCCGCTTAAGTCAAGCATAAGCGCAAGTGCAGCACTTGAGATCGGAGAACTGAGGGCAAGTCCAACAATGGTCGCTACCAGCATGCCCATGATCAGCGGGCTTTGGTCTGTCCCCCACATAATGAGCCTGCCGAGCCCTGTCATCATGGCTTCAATCCCAGGTCCGATGAAAGCAGCGGTGAAAAAGCCAGTGATAATGGTGACAAGCGGCGTTAAAATAATATCAATTCTTGTCTCACCACTGACCAGCTTGCCGAGTTCCACACCAATTAATGCTGCGGCAAAGCTTCCAGCAGGACCCCCAAGCTCTGCTCCAGCAGCACCTGAGACAACACTTGCAAAAATGATTAATGGAGAAGCATTTAAGCGATAAGCAACTGCTACGCCAATTGCCGGTCCCATCAGTCCCATAGCAAGCGTACCCATTTTCACAATGAGAGAAAGTGATAACAGACCGCCTGCTGTTTTTAAAATCAGACCTACCACTAATGTAGCAAATAGACCTAAAGCCATATAAGAAAGTGCATCAATGAAATACACCTTTAGTGAAAGGGATATCCCCTTTCTTTTCAAATAAGTCATCAACGTCGTCTTCCTGCTTTCTCATAGGAAAGACGAAGAGGCCTGTCCTTCCCATTATATGTAGTATTCTTACGATGAAAAATAGTCTCTACCATGAATATCATAATCATATTTTTTTTGCTTTATCAAGCACTTCTTGTGTAACATGAAAAGAAACAGGACAAACCTTTACTAAGTTTGTACAAAAGGAGGAGATCGTTATGCAATTAACTGTCTATTTAGCTGGAGAAATTCATAGCCAGTGGCGTGATGAAATCAAGGAGAAAAGCCAATCTTTGAAGCTGCCAGTGACATTTGTCGGTCCAATGGAGAATCATGACCGCTCAGATAACATCGGTGAGGATATTTTAGGTGAGCAGCCGAATGCCATTTTCAAAGATGATGCAGCTTCTGATTTGAACAATTTTCGTACTGAAATTTTATTAAACAAAGCAGATGTCGTCATTGCACGCTTTGGTGAGAAATATAAACAGTGGAACACAGCCATGGATGCATCTGCTGCGATTGCAAAAGGGAAACCTCTTATTTTAATCCGTCCAAAAGAGCTGCACCATCCGTTAAAAGAACTCTCAAACAAAGCAAATATCACTGTGGAAACCGTAAACCAAGCGATCAAGGCGTTATCTTATGTGTTTGAACAGCAATAAGAAAAAAGGCTGCTCTCATTGAAGAAGCAGCCTTTTTCTATTCTATTTATACTTGTTGGTAAATAGTATCCACTGTACTTTGATCACAATTTTTGACAAGGCGGACAATTAACTCTTTAGCCGCTGCGTAATCATCCACATGCAAAACAGAATGACTTGTATGAATGTAGCGTGCGCAAACCCCAATGACGGCAGAAGGCACACCTTGGTTTGAAATATGAACACGTCCAGCGTCCGTACCACCCGGTGATACGAAATATTGATATGGAATGTTGTTTGTCTCAGCAGTATCAAGCACAAAGTCTCTCATTCCGCGGTGCGTAATCATTGTCCGATCAAAAATACGCAGAAGTGCACCTTTTCCAAGCTGGCCGAACTGTGTTTTGTCACCTGTCACATCGTTTGCAGGACTCGCATCTAAAGCGAAGAAAAGATCTGGCTGAATCATATTCGCAGCTACCTCAGCCCCTCTAAGCCCAACTTCCTCTTGAACAGTTGCTCCTGAGTACAGCTGACATGAAAGTGTTTCGTCTTTTAATTCTTTTAATAATTCAATTGCAAGGCCGCAGCCATAGCGGTTATCCCAAGCCTTCGCTAAAATCTTTTTTGGATTCGCCATTGGGGTAAAAACCGTTGCAGGAACGATTTGCTGTCCTGGACGAACGCCAAGCTCTTTTGCCTCTTCTTCACTATCTGCACCAATATCAATGAGCATATCTGACGGCTTCACAGGCTTGCTTTTTTGTTCTGGCGTCAGAAGGTGAGGAGGTGTACTAGAGACGACACCAGGAATCGGCCCGTGATCGGTATGGACGTCCACACGCTGCGCCAGCATGACTTGACTCCACCAGCCGCCAAGTGTTTGAAAACGAATCATCCCGTTTTTCGTAATCGATGAGACCATGAATCCGACTTCATCCATATGACCCGCTACCATAATTTTCGGTGCGTTTTCCTGCCCCTTGCGTACGCCAAACACTCCGCCAAGACGGTCTTGAATGAGTTCATCAGAATATTTCTCAAGTTCCTTTTTCATAAAAGCACGCACATGGTGCTCATTTCCTGGAGTTCCCTGTAATTCTGTTAAATTTCGGAAAAGCGACAATGTTTCTTCGTTCATTCTACAGTTTACCTCGTTTCTATGTAATGACCATATATATTCCTATAAAAATAACACTCACTTTATACTATAAGAATTCTTTCGGTTTTCCAAGTATCTCTCCAGAAATTTTGAATATGCTTTCAAGTATTCGGATTCCTTAACATCAATGGACAAGTTTTGTATAATGGAAAAAACAGCAATACGGAGGTGCAGCACGTTGAAGTTAAAACATGTTCTGATTGGTGCGAGTATTGGCGTAGCCGCTGCAATTGTTGCAAAGAAAGTATTTTTCCCTACGTATATCTCATCTGAAAAAGCATTAAAAATTGTGAAATCTGCTTTTAAACAGCGCGGCCCTATTGATGGCTCTTGGATTTATACTGTACCAGAACCGTATACCGTAAATGGTGAAACGATTGATGTGTACAAATCTGGCATCACCCGCTCTGCCTTTGGCGAGCTTGAACAGTATGAAGTGATGATTGATGCCAAAACTGGCATGATCGTGGATGTCATTGATTCTGTTGCTTGATCAAGAAAGCTTCGCAAAGACGTGTCCTTGCGAAGCTTTTTTTATATGGCTTTGATTTTTTTGTACACAGGATGCCACATAGCGTCCTGCACAGCCTGAATAAGATCATCAGGCGTTTCTTCTGCTATTCCTTCATCAATTGCTGCCTGCGCCACACGGACGGCCACTGTCGCTGAAACGGTTCGAAGCTGATCAACACTTGGCAGCATCGCTGCACCCGGCTTCCCAACATTGACCATGCTTGCAATGGCTTCAGCACTCGCAACAAACATACTGTCTGTCATCAACCTGGCTTTTGACACAATTGTGCCTAGACCAAGTCCTGGGAAGACAAGGGCATTATTCGCTTGTCCAATTTCATATGTGACACCGCCATACTCGACAGGATCAAATGGACTTCCCGTTGTCACAAGGGCACGTCCTTCAGTCCACTCGATCAGATCTTGCGGCTTTGCTTCTGAAAGAGGGGTCGGATTCGACATCGGTAAAATCGCAGGGCGCTCCACGTGTGACGCCATTTCTTTTACAATTTCCTCTGTAAAAGCGCCTCCGACCGTCGAGGTGCCAATTAAGATTGTTGGTTTCGCCTGCTTGACGACCTCTAATAGATCAATCGAATGCTTTGGACCATTACGGGCATAATCCTTTACTTCGTCAGAACGTCTTGCATACGGCTTTTGAAATGGCTGAATGTCAGGTGAATCATCTGTGAGCAGCCCCGTTTTATCAATACACCAGAAATGATCGTAGGACTCCTCTTCTTTGACTCCGTCTCTGACGATCGCATCACGGATTTGCTCGGCTATGCCAATACCTGCCGTACCCGCTCCAAAAATAACAATACGGTGATCTTTCAGCGGAACTTTCGAAGCTTTTGCACATGCTAGCACTGCAGCAAGTGAAACGGCGCCAGTCCCTTGAATGTCATCGTTAAATGTACAAATACGATCCTTATATTTTTCCAATATCGCACGGGCATTCTTTGTCCCAAAGTCTTCCCAGTGAAGGAGGGCGTTTGGGAAAGTAGCGCGGGCAAGCTCGACATATTGATCAATGAACTGATCATAGCGCTCTCCTCGAACGCGGGAGTGCTGATTTCCAACATAAAGCGGATCATTCAAGAGACTTTCCTGGTTCGTTCCGGCATCAAGCACTACTGCCAGCACGCGGCTGGGATCAATGCCTGCTGCAGCTGTATAAACAGCAAGTTTCCCAACTGAAATGGCAATCCCGCCAACGCCCCAGTCTCCAATACCTAAAATGCCTTCTGCATCAGTTGCAACGATTAAGTCGATTGATTCATCGACACCATAAGAGGCAAAAATCTCTTCCATGCCTTCCAGATCATCAATCGATAAATAGAGCCCTCTTGGCTTTCGATACTCATGGCTATAACGCTGAATTGCCGTTCCTACAGTCGGCGTGTAGACAATTGGAAGCATTTCCGCCAAGTGCTCATTAAGTAATTTGTAAAAAAGCACTTCATTTCTATCATGAAGTGATGTTAAATACACATTTTTCCCTAGATCATCCGGCTGTGCCTTGAACTGCTCATATGCACGCTTTGCCTGATCCTCTAAGGTTAAGACCTTAGGCGGAAGAAATCCCTTTAACCCGAGCTCCTCCCGCTCTTCCTTTGTAAATGCAACCCCTTTGTTTAAATAAGGGACTGACATGACTTCCATCCCTCTTAATGGTGTTTCGATCACATCACCATGTACACGATAAAATTGGTTCACCTGCACTCTTCCTTTCACAAGTTCATTTTGTCGTTATTTTGTGTGAAAGGCGAAAAAAACATACAGATGATCTTTTATCTTCCTGTTTCTCTTTTGATTTCGTGTGTGATCTGCCCGTCTTCGTCCCATTTTACAGCACGATAAATGGCATCATGATAAAACAAGTACCACGCATTTTTTTCTTCTGCAAATGCCTGCCACTTTTGCTTGGCTGGAATCGAGGTCATTGGGTAATCATCATATGCCAAAACCCAAAGTGGATTTTTATGAGCGTGTGTTGGCATGATATCAGCTAAATGAATCGCTGTTTCGCCCTCACTTGTGAGCGTTAAAATGCTATGACCATTGCTGTGTCCGCCTGTATGATGCAGCTCGATGCCTTCTGTCACTTCGATGCTTTCTTCAAATGTGACCACTTGGTCTGCTACAGGCTCCCAGTTTTCTTTCCAATATGTATTTCTTGAGCGAATGTTCGGCGCTCTCATTTCATCCCATTCGATTTTCGATGTGATGATTTTTGCCTGCTGAAAAACAGACACGAGCTTATCGCCTTCACGTTTTGTTAATCCGCTGGCATGATCGAAGTGCAGATGTGTCATTAATACGTAATCAATATCTGATGGGCGCAGGCCAATCGCCGCTAGAGATTCTTCCAATTTGGTTTCCTCTGTCACGCCGTAATTGCGTTTTTGTTTATCTGTCAGCTTCCCTGATCCGATGCCGGAATCCACTAACAGATGAAGACCCTTCCACCGAATAAGAATTGGATCACATCGTAATTCAATTTGATTGCGGTCATTTACCGGGTATTTTTTTGACCATAATGGCTTTGGCACGACACCGAACATCGCACCGCCGTCCATGTGCGTATCTCCCCCGTTTAACCAAAACAGTTCCATTTCACCTATTTTCATTGTCTCCATTGCTGTCATCCCTCCTTTTTCTATCGTAGCAAATACAGCCAAAAATCGCATGCACCAATCTTTTCATAAAAAAGCTGGCTGCCATTTTTCTTTGCAGCCAGCTTGATGTCACTTGTTATTCTGGGAATTTGACTTCTGATCGATAGATCGGTTGTCCCATAGACGAGAATTTCTCTTCATATTCAGTCATCACGTTTCCTTCTAAGCCGTCCTCATGTAAATCTAGGCTGACATACGTTAAAAGAAGACCATATGCAGAAAAACTTTTTAAGGAATATTCAAATAACCCGCGGTTATCTGTTTTGAAATGTAATTCACCGCCTGGACGAAGAATATGTTCATATCGCTCTAAAAAGGTTTTAAACGTCAATCTGCGCTTTTCGTGTCTTGCTTTTGGCCACGGATCAGAGAAATTCAAATATACCCGGTCAATCTCATTTTCCGCAAACACATCTGTCAGCGTCTCAGCATTGATATTCAAAAGCTTTACATTTTCAACATCTGTCTCTTTGATTTTATCTACTGCTGTCACAATAACACTTTTAAATAATTCAATGCCAATATAGTTGATATCAGGATGAAGCTTGCCCATTCCAGCAATAAAGCTCCCTTTTCCTGTCCCAACTTCAATATGGATTGGATGATCATTTCCAAACAGCTCATGCCATTTCCCTTTATATTGCTCGGGACTTGCTAAAGCAATATGAGCATTCTCAGCTAAGTAATCATCAGCCCATGGTTTATGTCGCATTCTCAATTTGATACACCTCTATTTTCTTTACATTTTATCAAGATACCATGAAACATAAAGACCCGCAAGACAGCATCTTCTATGTCCATATAAAAAGACCAGCCCTTCGCTTGAGCTGGTCTGCCGCATGTATAAATTGGGCGCTGAATGCACAGTTTAACCTCATAAATGACACGCAGGAAAGGAGCATTTGTATGGGTTTAAACCGTCAACATCAGCTTCAATTAATCAAAGATATTTTAACCGATCACCAGCTGGATTGCTGCGGGACTGTTGCAGAATATGAACAGGTGGGACGCGTGATTCAATTAATGCTGGCAAAAGAAGATCTGGATGCTGACATTCGTCAGCTGTTAACAGATATTTATGATTACAGCCAAAAGGGCACCTCTGTCAGTTCAATTGATGCACATATTGAGGAGCATCAATCACATCTGTCTGAGTGGGTCGAGAACATTCCACTGTCTTAATGGATGTTTAACCGTTTTAAGAGTGCATTTAGCTCCGCTTGCACCTCTTTTTGCGCCTTTTCATTCCCTTTTCGTTTATGCCAAACGACAAACGATACGGTTTCAGCGAGCACGTACCACGCCATGCGCTTTCGCAAATTGTCCGTCAGCGGGGCGCCGTACATAGAGAGCCAGCTTTCCCAGTTCTCTTCCTCAACATAATGGTATAAAAGCGGTCCAAGATCAATCGCTGGGTCTGCAATCATCGCCCCATCCCAATCGATCAAATAGAGCTGGTTTTCATCTGTCAGCAGCCAATTATTATGATTGAGATCGCAATGACAGACGACCTTGTCCTCAAAATGGACAGCCTCCACATGCTTCTCTAAATACTGGATGGCACGCGAAATGTCTTGTGAATCAATTTGCTCGTTTAATATGGACTGTTTCAGATGCATCAGAATGGATTCTGGGTCTAGAGAGTGCTTCTCTAATCGTTTCAGCATATCGAGCAATTCTTTTGATGTATGAATTTTTCTTAGCTGCTCTGCTACAGGACGATCATTCATGTCCTTTGGCTTCAGCTCTCTGCCGCTCAGCCAGTGCTGTGCAGTAATCACATCTCCATTTTCCATCCGTTTTGTCCAGACAAGCTTCGGCACAATGCCTTCAGCTGACAAAACCGCAAGAAACGGTGACGTATTGCGTTTTAAAAATAGCTTTTGGTCATTGTGTGTTGCGAAGTACGCATCTCCCGTAGCGCCTCCAGCCGGAGAGATGTGCCATTCGCTACCTAATATTTGTCCCAACCAGTTCATATCAATTTTCAACCCATCATTTCTTAAAATATTTTAAATCTTGCTTTTTTAGTCGACAAAATTCAGCCGATTGAGGATCAATTGGCTGTTTCTTTTTTTATTTATATGATCATAAAAACAAAAAGGACAGCTATTGAGAATGAGATGCTAAACAATAGCCGTCCTATAGATTTTATCGTTACCTTCTTATACTCGTCAAGCAAAACTAAAAAATCAGGACAAGAACCTTATGAAAAAGAAGGCTTTTTTCACGGTTCTTTGCCTGCGGATATACCGCAAGTTATTTAAGCACGTAATTTTAAGGATCGTTCACTTGCCTTTACAAAGACAGGCGTTGCGCCGATCACTTCTCCATCTGCGTGAAATAAGATTTTTTCATCTGCTTCTAAAAACGCTTCCTCATGCTGAAAAAGGGTAACCCCCTTCATCCCAAGGTGCTTCCGAAACACCATTGCACTTAGAAACAAGAGGACTTTGAATGGATTCAAATCTGTGACAACCATCGTTTGAAAACCTGGCTGCCTTGCACTCACTTCCGGCGCTGCTTCCAGCCCTCCCCCATAATACGGGTGATTACATACGATCACAAACCACACTTGGCGAAAGACTTTCTTCTCATTTTCAATAAATAGCGCAAGATCAAACGGCTTAAACGACCATAAAGAATGGAGAAATGACAGAGGATAGATGATAAAGCCAAGCCCCAGCCGTTTCAGCCACTTCTTCCCTCTAAAATGCACCGTTTTCCTCAGTACATGTGCGTCAAACCCCACACCGATATGATTGAGAAAGAGAACAGATTGCGGACTTTCGGCATGATCTTGAAAGGAGCCGAGAGAAAATGTTTTGGTGAGCATTCTCTTTTGCTTTCTCACTTCTTTTTGGACATCATGACGATGGATACCGAGACCCTTCGCAGCATCATTCCAATGACCAGCAGGGACAAAACTAAGCTGCACATGATCGACTTCCTTTAAGCCATTCAGTACTTCATGAATGGTGCCGTCACCGCCGATAACAATCAAGCGCTTCAGCCTGTCATCCTGCATGGCACTGATTTGTCTTGCCAAAACTTCGGCATGGCCTTCATGCTGGGTGAGAAATGATCGATAAGAGACCTCCACCTTTTGTAATTCTTTCTCTATGCTCCTCCATGTGCGGAGTCCTTTTCCATGTCCTGCTTCTGGATTAACGATAAAGTACCATTCATTCATATATTAGCTCCACTCAGGTCTCATTTTTCGTGACCTTCCATCATGCCTTTAATCGAGCCATTCCTGTCTTCTTTTGCTGTCTGATTCACCATAAGCAAGCAATGCCTTTGTCGCCTTAAATTGCTGATGCTTTGTCGGCGCCGTATTTTTCCGCTGCTTTTCAAACCACTCTTCTGCCTTCTTCTTATCGATAACCTCCATCCCATATGGAACTTCAGGTAAATCAATATAAGAGGTTCGGCTGATGAGGATTTTCTTCACAGGAAGGTCTACACCACTTTGCTGTAAGATCTTTGACACGACGGTGCCAGAGCGCAAAAGGCTTGCACAAGGATTCAAGACGGACTGAACAGCTTTCCCAGTCGCCCGTTTTTCCCAAAAACGTTCCTTCGTTCCAATATAGACGCTGTCTGGCTCGGCCTCTAAGAAGGATAAACAGATCACTTCGAGCGGCGTGATGAGTATCGGACATAATTCCATCTCAGCTTTTTGAATGAGCAGCACCGGCTTGTACATCACAAAATAAGAATCCGGAAGCTGCCTTGCAAGCATCCGCAGCTTTTCATCATACCGAATATGATGGGAAACGGTTGAAATATGTGAAATCGTCGAACTCGCCCATTTTAATTGCACTTCAAAGAGATGATCCTTAAAAAAGTGAATCAGCTTCGTTTCATCGGTAGGAACGTTTCTGAAAACCCCTTGCTCTATATCTGTCGGCTCGTTAAAAAGACTCAGGTCCCGTTCCTTTTTCATATCGGCTTCTTTTTGCTTTCTCTTTAAGGAGAATTTCTTTCTCTTTTCTTCCTCTTGTTCTGGCGCTTGTTGAGGAATTTGATCAAACGGTTGCTGCGCCTCCTCTTTTGAAGCCTTTTTTAACTCGTCCCATCTTTGTTTTTTCAACCGATTGAATTGATTGATATAGTGATGCGGGTCTTGTTCATATCGTGATATATAATCTTGAATTTTGATAATTTGCGCCATCTGCTGCTCACTCCAACTTCTAGAATCATTTATGTAGTGTAAATTGTTTGATTGCGTGATAACGAGGGGTTTCCTTCGGACGTATTTCAAATAAAGTGATACGAGAAACCTCCATCACATATGGCTCTTTGCGTAAAGGTGCTTGCTTTTCATAAGGGTCATCCGCATTCCATTTGCGTGCAATCGTCATATGCGGATGAAACGGTCTCTTTTCAACAGGGTGTCCTGCTGACAAGACGGCTTCCTTTACCTTTTCTCTTAAATGCATGAGCGGCTCACATTCATGAGGCTTTGCAAAAAAGACTCTCGGGCGTTCCTTCGCACCAAACTGCCCTACCTCATTCAGCTCTAGTGGAAATGCAGACGCTTCATTTGAAAGGATGTCAAGCAGGTGGATGATCTTTTTTAAACGCTCTTCTGGAATGGCGCCTAAAAAGATAAGGGTCACATGATAATCATGTGGTGCTGTCCATTTTTGAAAGAACAGTCCGCTCCTTTGATCAATGTCTTGTTTGATTTGATGCGCAAGTTGTTCAGGGATGTGAATCCCTATAAAATAATGACGGTTTTCTGACACAATATCACCTGTCCTTTTTTAACAAACTTTACGAATCCCCATTGATGATAGTATAACTAAAGAAATGCCGAATGAGAAGAAAGGGTGTCATCTGATGAAAGTTGCACAAAATATAGCTGAGCTGATTGGCGATACACCGCTTGTCAAATTACAGCGGCTCCAGCCAGAAAATGCGGCGGCTGTTTACTTAAAGCTGGAATCATTTAATCCCAGCGGAAGTGTAAAAGACCGCGCGGCTTACAATATGATCATTGAAGCAGAAAAACAAGGGAAACTCACAAAAGGAGCAACCATTATTGAGCCTACGAGCGGGAATACAGGGATTGGTTTAGCCATGAATGCCGCCGCAAGAGGCTACAAAGCCATCCTTGTCATGCCTGATACGATGACAAAGGAAAGAATCAATATTTTGAAGGCATACGGGGCGCAGGTCGTCTTAACCCCAGGAGAAGAAAAAATGCCAGGCTGCATCCGCAAGGCTGAGGAACTGGCTGCTCAAATTCCTCATAGCTTTATTCCCATGCAGTTTGACAATAAAGCGAACCCAGATGCACATAGAGGCACAACAGCAGTCGAAATTATGGAAGCTGTGAAACAACTTGGACAGCCCCTTGGAGCCTTTGTCGCAACAGCTGGAACTGGCGGTACTATTACAGGAACTGGAGAGGAATTAAAAAAGGCATTCCCTCATTTAACCATCCGTGTGGCAGAGCCTAAGGGTTCCCCTGTCTTATCTGGCGGGAAACCTGGGAAGCATAAACTTGTTGGCACAAGCCCAGGATTTATCCCCCATATTTTAAACGAGCATATCTATGATGACATCGTGCAAGTAAGTGACGAAGATGCTTATCACATCACACGGCAGCTCGCTAAGCTTGAAGGAATTTTAGTAGGCCCATCCTCTGGGGCGGCTTGCTATACAGCCATTGAAACAGCCAAACAATTGCCGACAGATCAAATTGTGATCTGTATGACAGCAGATACTGGCGAACGATACTTATCAAGTGATGTTTTTCAAGATTAAAAAAGGAACAGGGCGATGAATCCCTGTTCCTTTTTCTTCATTTCACAGTTAAGATATTTTGACAGATTTCACCTCAGCCTGTTCCCCTCTGATAAGTAAAGCCTGTTCATCAGTAAGCGGACATAAATCGAGCGTCTGCTGATACTTCTCTGTGATTTGCTGCGCAGCCTCGCCTAAATAGACATTATGCATATGCGGTACTGGATAGCAGCTTATTTCATTGACACCTTGAAATGATGAAAGCTCCGGCGCCTTCTTTTGTTCATCCATCAGGGAGAAATATTCAATGCTTGGCGCCATGATGATACTCCCCGCAGATTCTCCGATGTACAGCTTGCCGTTGTTGATTTCTTCTTTCAACACGTCATCGAGACGATGCTTTCTTAACTCTTGCAATAAATAAAAAGTGTTGCCTCCTGAAACGTAGATCACATCATTTTGTTTGATCATCTGCGCGATCTCTTCAGCGGACTGTTCATCTATCTGCACAGTCTCAATCTGCATCCCTAATTGCTGAAAGGCTTCCTTCGCTGCCTCTACATAGTGCGTGACTTCTTCTACAGCACTTGCCGTTGGAAAGAAAGTCACGCGCTTTCCTTTTAAAGATTCACCGGCAAAGTCAGATAAGAGAGAATAGCTGTCTTTGAATGAAGAGCATAAGAACATTTTTTTCACTGTGAATCCCCTCTTCTCTTTTCCAATTTCTATTTTGCTAATTCATACATGGCTTGTGCATAAAGAGCTGTTGCTCTCAGTAAGTCATCAATTTCAATATATTCATCCTTTTGATGGGCGCAGTCTGGTCTGCCAGGAAATAGAGGTCCGAAGGCAACGCCTGCTTCTAAAGATCTCGCATACGTTCCTCCCCCAATGGCAATAAGGTTTGCAGGATCTCCCGTTTGTTCCTCATATACCCGCTGCAAGGTTTTCACAAGCGGATGATCTTTTGAGACGTGATGCGGAGGACTGTCTTCGAATTTTAGAAGAGCCGCCCCTTTGATGCTTTCAATTCCTTTTTTGACGTCCTTGCCGCTTGCTGTCACTGGATAGCGGACATTTAACCCTAGCTTTGCTTCCTCATTCTGTTTATAGCGGATTGTCCCAACATTCAACGTCAAATCTCCACTAATCTCATCTTTGCAAGCAATTCCCAGCTTTTGTCCTCTTGTATCCTGATCAAATAAAACGTTGATTTGGGAAGTAAAGGCAAGTCCCTGCTCATCTAATTCGTGTCCGCATAAGAAATTCGCCATATGAATGCCCGCATTTGTCCCATGCGCCGGCTCCATGGCATGAACAGATACCCCTTTTAATGTAAAATGCAGTCCATCCGCTGCGCTTTTTACCTCACCAGATAATTGATGATCAGCAAGATAGGCTTCGAAAGCTGTTTTTATTAATTCAGCATCGTGTGCCTGTGCAGCAGTCACAGTAGCAGCTGCCTCATCTGGCACCATATTGAGCCTCATACCCGATGTAAATTGCTTCAGCGTATAGCGCTGATGATTCGCTGTTTGTTGATATGTAAATGACAGGGTGGCATCAATAATCCCTTTTTCCGCATGAATAATCGGAAAATCGGCGTCTGGTGCAAATCCGATTTGCGGCATCGCCTCATGCTTGAAATAATGGTCCACACAGCGCCAATCGCTTTCTTCATCTGTTCCAATGATCATTCTAATTTTTTTCGACAGCTGCAAACCAGTATCTTTTAAGATCTTCAGCGCATAAAATGCCGCCATGGTTGGGCCTTTGTCATCAATAGCCCCGCGTGCAAAGATTTTATTTTCTCTGATGTCAGCTGAAAATGGCGGGGTTGTCCAGCCGTCGCCAGCAGGCACCACGTCCACATGACACAGCACACCTACAATGTCTTCGCCTTCCCCGTATTCAATATGACCTGCATAGCCGTCGACATTCTTGACTGTGAAGCCTTCATCTTCCCCTTTTTTCAGCATATACTGCAGGGCATCATCGACTTTTTCACCAAATGGCTTTCCTTCTTTGCCGCCTTCTTCATCAAGGACACTTTCAATTTGTAAAAAAGATTGTGTGTCCTGAATTAAGTCGTCTTTTTTTCGTATTACTTCAGCTTCCCAATTCATTTTTCCATTCCTCCTTGAAAAAAGGTTGCAATCCACCCTTAAAACGAATATTATATTAATTGTTTTGTAATAATGTTCGTAAATGGAGGATTTTATGTTTCAGTTAAAAGAAAATCAAACCAACATAAAGAAAGAAATAATCGCTGGTATGACGACATTCTTTACTATGGTCTATATTGTTGCCGTCAACCCGGGAATTCTTTCAAAAGCAGGTATTCCTTTTGACCAAGTCTTTACTGCAACAATCATCGCTGCTGTTGTCGGTACGCTCTGGATGGCACTATTTGCAAATTATCCGATTGCCATTGCACCAGGCATGGGGCTGAATGTCTATTTCACCTTTACCGTTGTCGGCGGTGGCGGCATCAGCTATCAAACAGCGTTTAGTGCGGTATTTGTTGCTGGTATACTCTTTATTATTTTATCGTTAACATCCCTTAGAAAACAACTGATTCAAGCCATTCCAGATAATTTAAAGTACGGTATTACAGCAGGAATCGGGCTTTTCATTGCATTTATCGGCCTCCGTCAGTCTGGGATCATCGCTGCTGATCCAGAAAACCTTGTGAAGCTTGGCAATTTAAGCTCGCCTGTTGTCATTTTAACGCTTGTCGGCTTAATGATTTCGGTTATTTTAATGGTGCTTCAAATAAATGGTGCACTGTTTATCGGCATGTTAGCGACCACATTGATTGCGCTCGCAACCGGCCAGCTTCATTTCCCTAAAACACTGATGGATATCCCTGCACTGCCTGAAGGCATGCTGATTACAAATCCAATCGCTGCCTTTGGTGACGTGTTCTCTCATCATTTGTATGCTGTCGTCTTCTCCTTCTTACTGGTGACGATTTTTGATACAACAGGCACGATGATCGGCGTTGCCGAACAAGCGGGATTAATGAAAAATGGCCAGCTGCCAAAAGTGCGCAGAGCCCTGCTCGCTGACTCTGCTGCAACAACGGTTGGTTCTATGTTTGGTACAAGCCCAACCACTGCTTATATTGAATCATCATCAGGAGTAGCTGCTGGCGGAAGAACTGGGCTGACGTCTTTAACGGTCGCTGCACTGTTTATTGTGGCATTATTTTTCGGCCCGCTCGTTCAAGCTATTTCTTCTTTACCATCGATCACATCACCTGTTTTAATCATTGTTGGCTGCTTGATGATGAACTCGGTGTCACGCATTCGCTGGAACGAACTAGACGAGGCATTCCCTGCTTTCCTTGTTATTCTTTCGATGCCGCTGACTTCTAGTATCTCTACAGGAATTTCACTTGGATTTATTTCATATCCGCTTGTGAAATTGGCAAAAGGGAAATGGAGAGAAGTACATGTGCTTGTTCTCATCTTTGCGGTCTTATTTTTCATTCAGCTCTTTTTCTTAGAAGGATAACAGAAACAAAAAAGGCACATCCTCACATGGAATGTGCCTTTTTGCCTTCACTGAATTTTTTATTTTGTAAATTTTCTGTGTTTATTTTTCGGAATTTGAAAATGTCAGCTTCAATCGCATCTCTTATCATTATTGGGTTGTAACCGGATTCAAATCATGATATATACCATATTTTATTTCATGAAGACAAGTTTAAAAACACGTAAAGTTGACTTTTTGGTGGAACTAGATGCATAATAACGTGTATAATAGAATAAAACATTAAGAAACACGAACATTTACCATTGTTGCTTGTCCTTATTTCGCAGTTTTAGTGTAGTAAGTTGTGGTTAGTCAAGTCCATCCGATCTTATTGATAGGGAGTGGTTTTTTGAAACCTTCAACAAACCGTATGATGACTCGAATCAAATCAGTCTATATGTTCATTCAAGAGAAAGGTCTTGTGACGACACAAGAGCTGGTTGATGAATTCGGGATCACACCTAGAACCATTCAAAGAGACTTAAACGTGCTTGCCTATAACGATCTTGTTCATAGTCCAAGCAGAGGCAAATGGGAAACAACGAGAAAAAAAGTAAAAATATCATCTTAAGCGTATAATGAATTGTCCATATAACAAAAAGAACCGGCGATATGCCGGTTCTTTTCTTTTGTTCTTACGTTATTCACGATTCATTAAGCTGTCTAATTCTTCATCCGTCAATTCACGGTACTCTCCGGGTGCTAGATCTTCATCTAAAGAGACAGCCCCCATCGAGAGCCTTTTTAAAAAGATCACTTCATTTCCCACCGCTTGCGCCATCAGCTTCACTTGATGGTACTTCCCTTCAGTAATCGTCAAACGGATGCGTGTATCCTCCTCTTCATTTGCATCTACTTCCACCTTCGCCGGCTTCGTGTGATAATCATCTAAAATGACAACGCCCTCTTCAAGACGCTTAATGTCTTGATCTCCTAAAGGATTTTTCAAATGAACCTCATACGTTTTTGGCACATGCTTTTTTGGGGAAAGTAATTGATGAGCAAGCTGTCCATCATTTGTGAGGAGAAGGAGACCGACCGTATCCTTATCCAGTCTCCCCACAGGGAATGGCTCCCTTGCGATATCCTCCGGCTCAAGTAAATCGACAACCGTTTCATCCCGCAGATCTTCAGTTGCCGAGATCACCCCGTCTGGCTTGTTCATCATTAAGTAAATGAATTCTTTATATTCTACACGCTCTCCGTGTACGAGTACTTCATCATTTGATGGATCAACATGATCTTTCACCTGCTTTGCCACTTCTCCATTCACTGTGACCGCCCGGGCTTTGACAAGCTTTTTCACATCTTTTCTTGAACCAAAGCCGCTGTTAGCAAGTAATTTATCAAGCCTCATGAATATCTACCTCTTCTTAACTCTTTTTTCTTAAAAATTTCGGCATACGGCTGCCCAGTACACGCTCTAGTAATCCCACCTTATAAGACAAGTACATATACACACCGCCACCAGTGATCATAGAAATCAAAATGACGATACCCGCTTGTAAAATTCCGTCTTCATAAGAAATTACTTGGTTCACAAGCTGACTTGTCAAATATGCCACGACAGCCATGATCGCCGTTAAAATACCAATGAGAATAAAACGTTTGAAAATTCTGCGGAACGAATAGCCGGCATGGCGTTTAATCATGATAAACATATACAAGATGGACGCACTGTAGCCTAATGCTGTTGCCAATACAGAACCATTTCCTTGCAGCCAGCTGATCAGCGGGATGTTCAGAACCGATTTAATAATGATCCCTAACAAAAGACTGACGATCGCAAATTTTTGTTTGTTGATCCCTTGCAGAATCGCTGCATTAATGGTGAATAAAGAAAACAATAATGCAACAGGTGCATACCAAAACAAAATGGAGATCCCAATCTCAGGATGAACAGACGGATAGAAAAACCAATAAGCCGGTCCAGCCAATGCCGAGATACCAAATGAAGCAGGCAGCACGAAAAATAAAATGACTTGCATCGTCTGATCAATTTGTCTATTGAGCAGCTTGTAATTACGTGCTGTAAATAATTCCGTAATCGTCGGAATCAATGTTAAGCCAAACGCTGTGGCAAGTGACACAGGAATCATCACGACCTTCGGTAAATATAACGTCACAATGGACAATACCGCTGTACTAATATCCTGATGTCCGGATGCAATCATGGCTCTGTTAATTGTGTTTGTATCGATATAAGAATAAATAGGAATCGCAAGTCCAACAAACACATACGGCGCCGCATAGCTAAACAGCTCTGTAAACATTTGCTTATAAGATAAATCAGAGTGAGCGCCTGTATTCGGCTGCATGGCTAAGAGCCTGTCCTTCCGCTTCAGCCAATATAAATAAAGCGTGAATAAACCGCCAAATGCACCGATCAGAGCCGCAAATGTTGCATATCCGACAGCAATGACAAGCCCGCCGTCAAGCACCTTTAAAATAATAAACGTTGCCGTTAATAGGAAGATGATTCTGACAAGCTGTTCAATCACTTGGGAAACAGCTGTCGGTCCCATCATGGAGTGTCCTTGGAAGAACCCGCGTACAAGACTCATGATCGGTACAACCAAAAGACCTAAGCTGACCATTCGAATCACATATACTACTTGATCGACAGTCAAACCGCCTGTTTCATTTGATCCGCCAAGCTGAATCTTGGCAAAAATCGGTGCGGACAAATATAAAATAGAAAAGGCGATCATCCCGGTGACAAGCATGACCGACATACCCGCCCTGAACATTTTTCTTGTTGTCTCATAATCGCCGATCGCATTATATTTGGAAACAAATTTTGATACCGCTGTTGGAAAACCAAGCGTAGCGATACTTAAAAAGATCGTATACTGATTGTATCCATATTGGAATAGCGCACCACCAGTAGCTCCAACCATTGCGCTAAATGGAATTAAATAAATCATACCAAGAATACGAGAGAGATACGTCCCTATCGTTAAAACCAACGTACCACGAAGCAGTTTATTAGACATGCGCTTAACCACCATTTTTCTAATGAATATTCAACTTAACTATTTTACCACATCAATTCAATACACAGGTAACAAATCCAATACGGAAGTCACAAAACCAATCAATTCATATTTCAGCCTTCCCTAATCTTCGTTATAATAGAAAAATGACTGAAAGTAGAAAGAGGAATGTAACATGAAACATTATGATGTCATTGTCATTGGCGGCGGACCTTCTGGGCTGATGGCCGCGATTGCATCAGCAGAGCACGGTGCGACTGTTCTGTTAATTGACAAAGGAAACAAACTTGGCAGAAAGCTGGCCATTTCTGGCGGCGGACGCTGTAACGTCACCAATCGCCTTCCAGTAGAAGAAATCATCAAACATATTCCCGGAAACGGCCGTTTTCTATATAGTGCATTTTCTGAGTTCAACAACGAGGATATTATTTCGTTTTTTGAAAACCTTGGCATTGAACTAAAAGAAGAAGACCATGGACGTATGTTCCCTGTCTCAAACAAAGCACAATCTGTTGTGGATGCCCTTCTAGACAGGCTCCGAGCCCTCAATGTCACCATTCGAACGAACGAAAAAATTAAAACAGTTCTGTATCAAGACGGACAAGCAGCTGGAATTGTTACAAATAATGATGAAAAAATTTCAAGTAAGTCTGTCGTCATTGCTGTCGGCGGAAAAAGTGTGCCGCATACCGGCTCTACTGGTGACGGCTATGCATGGGCAGAAGCAGCCGGTCATACCATTACAGAGCTCTTCCCAACAGAGGTACCGGTCACATCCGATGAACGATTTATTAAAGAAAAAGTGCTTCAAGGTCTTTCTTTAAGAAGTGTGGCTGTCAGTGTTTTAAATAAAAAAGGAAAACCCGTCGTCACACATGTCATGGATATGATATTTACTCACTTTGGTTTATCAGGTCCAGCTGTTCTTAGATGCAGCGGATTTGTTGTGAAGGAATTGAAAAAACAACCGACAGTCCGCCTGCAAATAGACTTATATCCGAAGCTGAATGACGAGGAGTTGTTCCAGAAGCTTCATCGTGACCTTAAAGATGAACCGAAGAAAGCCATTAAAAATGTCCTCAAGTCTTGGATGCAAGAACGCTATTTATTGTTTCTGTTAGAACGGAACGGGATTGATCCACAAGACACATTCTCTGGTCTAGCCAAGGATAAACTGCGTGCATTTGCCCATGATTGCAAACATTTTATTGTGCATGCAAATGGTACGCTATCCTTGGACAAAGCGTTTGTGACAGGAGGCGGCGTTTCTGTGAAGGAAATTGAACCGAAGAAAATGGCGTCTAAAAAAATGCCCGGTCTTTATTTCTGCGGAGAAATTTTAGACATCCACGGCTACACAGGCGGCTACAATATCACTTCAGCACTTGTGACAGGCAGGCTTGCCGGCATGAATGCTGCACTAGAAGCAAAGGAGAGAGTTCAATGATCAGACGTGCATTACCGATTGTTCTTGCGGTCGTTATCAGTTTGACAGCCGCTGTTTTCTTGAAGCTGTCCATTACTCCGTTAAAAGTCGCCATTGTTTTGGCGTTTACTATTTTCGCAGTATGTTTAAAAGAATATGTCTACCGTCTTCGCAAACGAATTGAGGAAAAATCGTCTTCCCATATCGATAGTTGATAAATGGAAGCAAAACATGTTACGGTAAAGTAGAGGTCGAGTGAGAAGCTCGCCTCTTTTTGTTTGAAATAAGTTGAGTTAGGGGATATTAAGCAAAAGTCCTCTGCTTAAACGTGTAGAACAACAGGAGAGTGAGATGGTGTGAAAAACGTATCAAGTGTATTTTGGATTGTGATTGCGATCACATTTGTTGCCGTGATGTGGGGAGCGTTTTCTCCAGAGTCATTGCAAAATGTCACAGATCAAATTCAAACATACATTACAAATGACTTTGGCTGGTATTACTTGTTAGTGGTATCACTGCTTGTCGGCTTTTGTCTATTCTTTATTTTTAGCCCAATCGGTAAAATTACGCTAGGAAAACCGGGGGAAGAGCCTGAATTTGGTTTATTTTCTTGGTTTGCTATGCTATTTAGTGCCGGTATGGGAATTGGTCTTGTTTTTTACGGAGCAGCTGAACCGATCAGCCACTATGCTATTCAGTCACCAACAGGGGAGACTGAAACTGCGCAGGCCTTCCGCGATTCCCTTCGCTATACATTTTTCCACTGGGGGCTTCATGCATGGGCTATTTATGCCATTGTTGCACTTTGCATTGCTTACTTTAAATTTAGAAAAGATGCACCTGGTTTAATCAGTGCAACGCTGCAGCCCGTTTTAGGAAATAAAATTCACGGATGGATCGGTAAAACCATCGATTGTATTGCGGTATTTGCAACCGTGGTTGGTGTTGCGACAAGCCTAGGATTAGGCGCGGCACAAATAAATGGTGGATTGAATTACCTTTTTCATATTCCAAATACCTTTAGCACACAATTGATCATTATTATCATTGTGACGGTGCTTTTCCTTGCATCTGCTTTAAGAGGGATTGGAAAAGGCATTAAATACTTAAGTAATATCAATATGGTATTAGCAGCTGTTCTGATGTTTTTCTTACTTTTGGTAGGTCCAACTGTTTTTATCTTAAATTCATTTACTGACTCGATTGGACAATACTTATCTAATATTGTTCAAATGAGCTTCCGTCTATCTCCCAATGATCCTGAAAAGAGAGAATGGATTAATGGATGGACGATCTTTTATTGGGCATGGTGGATTTCTTGGGCACCATTTGTCGGGATCTTTATCGCTAGAGTGTCACGCGGGCGAACGATTCGCGAATTTTTAGTGGGTGTCTTAGTCGCTCCTTCCATCCTAGTCTTCCTATGGTTCTCGATTTTCGGTGTATCTGCAATGGACTTACAGCAAAAGAATATTGTCGATGTTGCAGGCCTTTCAACTGAAACGATGCTCTTCGGTGTACTGAATGAATATCCGCTGGCGATGATTACATCGATACTAGCACTCATTTTAATCGCCGTATTCTTTATTACATCGGCTGATTCAGCTACATTTGTGCTTGGAATGCAGACAACCTACGGATCGTTAAACCCTCCTGGCAGTGTCAAAGTCAGCTGGGGCATTATCCAATCGGCTGTTGCTGCTGTGCTTTTATTTTCAGGGGGACTTGAAGCCCTGCAAAATACAGCCAAGCTCGCAGCCTTGCCGTTCTCCGTTGTCATCATATTGATGATTGTTTCGCTGTATAAATCACTAAATGATGAACGAAGAATTATCAAACAAACCAATAAAGTCAATAAACCAAGAAGTCCAAGAGTAAAAAAAGCATAATCGCAACCGAGAAAAAGCCGTTCCTCATCCGAACGGCTTTTTTCTATATATACAATTTAAGATTGTCTCGAGCTTGAGGATTCCTTTAAAATAGTGATGAATCATCACTTTCTACATAATGGAGGTTTATATGACGTTACCTACGTTCAAGTACAACCCAGATCCAGTTTCGTTAAACGTGATCAAAAAAGAGCATACGACATGTCCTGTTTGTGAGAAAGAAAGAGATTATGTGTACCAAGGCCCTTTTTATACTGTTGAAGATGTGGAGGGAATTTGTCCCTGGTGCATTAAAGATGGATCAGCGGCGAAAAAATACAATGGAACCTTTCAAGACGATGCGAGCTGTGATGACGTCGATCAAGAGGAATATATCGATGAGCTGATCTTCAGAACGCCAGGCTATCGCGGATGGCAGCAGGAATATTGGTTAAGTCATTGCGGAGATTTTTGCGCAATCGTCCAGTATGTCGGCTGGAAAGAGATTGAACATCTAGAGGAAGAACTCACCGAGGATATCGAAGACATTTGCAGCGGCGAAGGATTAACAAAAGAGAACCTAAAGCAATGGCTCGTCAACGGAGGAGACTTACAAGGCTACCTTTTTCAATGTGTTCACTGCAACAAGCATCGTTTATATATTGACGCCAGCTAACCAAAGAAATAGGACCCTTCAAGCAGGTCCTTTTTTGATGCCGTCTATTTTTTATATAAAATGAGTGCAGAAAAACAGTAGAGCTGTTCCCCTCCCTGCTCACAGATCACCGCTACATTGTACTTGATGTCAATGATTTGGTCGTCCTCCATTCCTTTTAAAAAATGATTGATTTCGCTCTGCAAATCTTTCTCATGCTCTTCATCAAATACAGCTACCTTTAGCACCTATGCCACTCTCCCTTCTCTCGCTACTCTATCTTTATGCACATAGAGAGAGGCATATGAACAAAAAAACCTTTCATCGTTAAGATGAAAGGCCTTCTAATTACAGCTTCGGTTTTGTTTCTCCTGTCCAAGCCAGCATCCCGCCAACGACATTTGTCGCTTGGTAGCCTTGATCTTCTAGGTAATAGCAGACATTTTCACTACGTTTACCAGAACGGCAAATAATATAATATTCCTGCGTTTGATCGAATGCATCCAGCTTCTCAGGGATATCGCCCATTCGAATGTGGATGGCTTCCGGGATCATCCCTTCTGCTACCTCTTCATCCTCACGTACATCGACAAGCTGAATGGCATCTTCCTGCTGCAGCTTTTGTTTTAATTCTTCTATTGAAATTTCTTTCACTGACACGGCTCTCATCTCTCCTTTTCATTACGGTGACACCATTATAGCAAATGATTCACTTCACTGCGTATTCACCCGCTTCGATTGAAGGAAAGACGGCAGCCGCTTCTTCACTTCGGCTGTCTCGTGCTCAATTTCAAACTCTACCTTTTTAAAGACTTGATAGGCCAGCCACATATGCCCGTAGGCGAGTATGCTCACACTAAAAAACGGCACGATACCCGGTAAATAAGCAAACAGAACAAACAGCACAGCCGAGAAAACAAGCATAGAGAGTGTATATTGCAAGTATGAGATACCGAGCAGAAGAGAGAATTTCAGATAGAGATGTTTTTTCCAATCGTAATGAGCAAGCAGCGGAAAAATATAAAATAAGCTCACAATAAACAGAAAACCGAAAATATATATAGCAAAGCGAAGCACATGTAAGAGCCAGCTCGTCGGATAAATATAAGCAAGGTCGACATAAATAATCGTTCCAATGATGAATAGCACCACTCCAATGATGTTAGAGCGTACAAACTCCTCCCTGAATACCTTCCAAAAAGTGCGGAATACATTGACTTGCTCATGACCTTGAATCCACTTTCTCATCACGGAAAATAACGCAGTGGTCGCGGGCATCAAGCCAAAAACGCCAAGCCCTAGAATGGTGAACAAAAGCCATAACAAATTCGTATAGGCGAGTCTCATCACCCACTCACACATCCTCAGCATTCTGCTCATTGAACCATCATGATCCATCTCTTTCCCCTCCTCTCTCTTTACACCTTCTCTTTATGAAACAATTCATCGATTTCAATTGGGCGTTTTTCTGTGACAGAGCGCCACATGCCTTCCCCAAGAGCAATCGAATAAGCACCAGCCTCTGCTCCTGCTAAGATGTCATAGTGAATCAAGGGATCTTTTCCTATAAATAAATCAGCCAATAGCAGAGGATCTCCGCCGCCATGTCCGCCTGGCTGCTTTACAACTTCAATCGTCTCCTTTGATCCAAACATCGGGTAATAAGAAATTGTTTGTTCTGGGAATTGAAATGGAATTCTTGATGGCACATGAAACTCATTTGTTTCAATACGCCCCTTCGTCCCATTAATGGCCAGACGATAGCCTTCATATGGGGCTGAGAATTGAATCGAATAGCTGAGCAGAGCCCCTTGATCATAAGCGACTGACGCCACATATGTATCCTCAATATCTATTTCCTGATCAAAAATGCAGGCATCCGGGCGATAGTTTGAGTACTGCTGCGTTTGCTCCTGACCGGATTCAATATGGTCGTCCTCCACCTTCGAGCGCTCAACCCGCGGATTCCACCTTGCTTCATAGTGACATATATCCTTCACATGACATGTTCCACAAAATCTATTTTCCTCCCCCTGCAAGGGATTCCAAGGGCTTTCGCTGCCGTAATAGTTCAGCGCCCCGTAGGCAAATACTTGTTTCGGCTTTTGATCAATCCACCAGTTGACCAGATCAAAATGATGCGTCGACTTATGAATGGACAGTCCGCCAGAGAATTGACGTGTACGGTTCCACCTTTTGAAATAACTAGCACCATGATACGTATCAATAAGCCAGCTCAGTTCAACAGATGTGACCCTTCCAATTTTCCCGTCTAGAATCAGTTCTTTTACCTTTCGATGGAAAGGATTGTAGCGATAATTAAAGGTGACCGTGACCTTCCCTTTACTTTCTGCCTCTTTTTCCATCACTTTTTTGGCGTCTTTTGCTGTTGTCACCATCGGCTTTTCGGTGATGACATCTAGATCATGGTCAAGTGCCTGCATGATATATGTGACATGTGTGTCATCCCTGCCTGCCACAATGACGATATCTGGTTTTGTTTCTTTGACCATCTGATCAAATGCATCTTCATGAAAAAACGAAACGCCCCGGAGTGATGGAAAACGCTCCTGACAAAGTGTATACCGCTGAAGATCTATATCTAGGAGCCCTGTAATCCGATAATGCTCATTGAAATCCTCTGTGAGCGGTTGAATAAACATATTGAACGCACGATGGCTCAGCCCGCAAATCACGACCCGTTTCACATTCCCCACCCCATTTTCTATTGGTTTTCACGAAGCTGTTTTATGAGAGACAGTGCCTCTTTCGACTTGTCAGCATACACGGGAATGAAAGCAACCATATCTCGGTGTAATTGAAAGGTATAGCCGTTGAGCTTTTTCGTTCCTTTATTGATTTGAACCGCATAATCAACAGTTTCCCCTGTCTTTTTGTCCTCGACCGTATATGATCCTGCTGCTTGATCACTTATTTTCATCTCTTCCAGCAGCTGAAAACTTTCAGGATCATCATACGTTCTAAACATTTCTTCTGGGACAAGCATCACGTCCCCCTCTTTTGAGGTAATTTCAACAAGAAGCTTTTCAGGAATCGCCGGAAAGATGTGGACGCTATAAGTCTCTTGTTTCGGCTGAAAAGCCTTCTCTACTAATTGATCCTTCATTCCCTTTGACATATCAGAAAAAATCAAAACATCGATCCCGTTTGTTTTCTCCTGACAGGCAGATAAACAAAGAGCAGCGATGAAGCTGATGAGCCATACGGCGGCTCTTTTTTGCCTCCTCATGCCTTTTGAAAAACAGACAGCTTTTCTAGCTCAGTTAACGCCATAATAAAAGCGCCTGCCCCGTGCAAGTCATTTGTGCTCCGCTCTCTTCCAACGTAATAATCATAAAATCCCGCAGATGTTCCAATACAAATATCGTTGATGGTAAAATCACCATTTTCTTTCTCAGCCGTCTTATGCTGAATCAAGCCTTGATATGCTTTGACCACATGATCAACATAACGGAGGCTCACATACCCTTCATTCATGGCCTTTGCCATGGCATACATGAATAAACACGATCCCGAGCTTTCAAGCCAATTGTCACTGTGATTTCCTTTATCAATGATTTGATGCCAGAGACCTGTCTTTTGATCCTGGTACTTTGCCACACTTTCCAGCATGTCTGTCAGCGTTTCCTTCCACACCTTCCGCCTTTCATGATGCTCGGGCAGATCCTCGATCATATCTGCTAATGCAAGGACATACCAGCCAAACGATCTTGCCCAAAATTCTGGGGAACAGCCGGTCTTTTGATCAGCCCATGGCATCGTTTTTCGTTCATCCCACGCGTGATAATACAGACCTGTTTGTTCATCTTTCGTATGCTTTCTCATGAGATGCTCTTGATGGATAACCATATCCACTAGTGACTCTTCACCTTTAAGCTGAGCATACTTTAAGGCAAAAGGACCGCCCATGTAGAGACCATCGAGCCACATTTGATAAGCATAATTGTCTTTATGCCAAAATCCGCCCTCAGACGTGCGATTTAGCGTACGATAAAGTCCGCGCAGCTTCTCGGCTGCCAGCACATACCGATTCTCTCTCGTTCGTTCGTAAAGAGGGAATAAAATGAGTCCTGCTTGAATGGCATCAAGCTCATCCCTGCGAAATAACAGATTTCCGTACTCATCAATGAGTGAGTCCGCATAGTTTTTCACATAATCGAAATACGCCTCGTTCCCTGTTGCCTCATATAGCTTCATGACGCCGCAAAGGAAAACCCCTTGATGATAATGCCATCTTCCAGCTGGTGGCAGCTCAATCGGTGAATACGCTTTCATAATGGTTTGTGCTAATTTCTCTGCATGCTCAAGCGGTGATCCCTTTTCAATCGATAAAGTCATTCTTCCTCATCTCCCTTTTTAATAAATACCTTCTTCCCCGAATTTCTTCGCTAAACGGTTTGCCAGCATGACCAAAATAAGTCCAACGGCTGCTTTAAATAAACCAACAGCGGTACTATAGCTGAATTGTCCTTGCTTAAGACCTGCTGTATAAACGTACGTATCAAAAATCTCTGCTACTTCCCGGTTCGTTGCGTTCAGTAATAGATAGACATGCTCAAAGCCAAGCTCAAGCGTATCACCGATTTTTAAAATAAGCAGAACCACAATGACACTTTTAATGGCAGGAAGTGTGATGTGCCACATTTGTCTCAGTCTCCCGGCCCCATCCATTTTTGCTGCTTCATATAGCTGCGGATCTACCGCT
The DNA here is from genome assembly GCF_014250435.1 of Bacillus sp. PAMC28571. Taxonomy (NCBI): domain Bacteria; kingdom Bacillati; phylum Bacillota; class Bacilli; order Caryophanales; family Bacillaceae; genus Bacillus; species Bacillus sp. PAMC28571. The sequence goes on from NZ_CP060191.1 coordinate 2,463,469, forward strand.
GTAATCGCCGCAAGGTAAATGATTGTTGACCATCCTGCTTCCCGCCAGATTACCTGTAAAATGTACATCGGTCTAAACCATTCCTGACTAAGAAGGAAGTTAATCTTTTCTCCTCCAAAGAAAGCAATCAATTCATTCATTAACCCGCCATCTACTGTTAACAAAACAAAAGATAAGGACACGACAATCACCCATGACATGAAGTGAGGGATATAAATCATCGTCTGTACAAATTTCTTAAACAATGCCAATCTCACTTCATTTAAAAGAAGGGCTAATAAGATCGGAATTGGAAAGAAAATCACGACATTCATGGCAAATAAAATCAGTGTATTTTTTAATAAGATGAAAAATGTTGGTTCTGTAAACAATCGAATAAAGTGTTTGAAGCCAACCCACTCACTGCCAAGAATGCCGAGAAACGGCTGGTAATCTTGAAAGGCAATGATGAGCCCCCACATTGGCACATATTTAAAAACAATAAAATAAATGAGCCCCGGCAAAATCATTAAATACAAAAATTTTTGACTTAGCAATTGATTAAGTAAGCGCTTTCTTTTTTCACTTTTCAAAGCTGCCGCAGGCACACCCTTGGCAGTGACATCCTCTGTTTTCATTAATAAAGCCTCCCCTCATGCTCATGCATGTGTTAACTGTATCTTAAGGATGAAAAATCCGTCTACAATCATATCAACAGATCATATTTTCATAGGTGATGCTACTCAAAACGTTACATAAAACATAAGAAAATGATCCTAATCTCAGAAAATGATTATTGACAAACCTACCAGATTTTTGGATTAATAAATTAAGGGGAAAAGATTGTTTTGTTTGAAATGGGGGGTTTTATGAAAAGAAGGCAGTACAAATTTTATTACAAGCTAGTGACGTTTTTTTTCATACTTAGTACAATTCCTGTTATCATTGTCGGCATTTTTTCTTATCAGCATTCGCAAAAAACAGCACTTGAAAATATCTCAAATGAAAAGCTCGACAGCGTCAAACAAACGCAATCCAATATTGAGCATATTTTAAAAACTGTTGATCATTCTCTCACTCACTATGTCAGTTCGCCGCCTCTCCTTCAAACACTGGCAGAACCTTTAAATCCAGACCAATTCCAGCTTTATAATCAAGTACAGCAGGAACTGAACTACCTGCAAACCTTTGACACCGATCTTTCCAATATTACACTCGTCAGTAAAATGGAAGACTGGTACATGAACAATTCGGGGCTTTATCATGTCACAAGCGAAGACCAAGAAAAAGCGCTGACCTCTTACCTCAATATACCAAGTCACTCCAGCTGGGCACTTGAAGAGAATAATCCACTTGTTGCGACAAAAGAAGGAAAAGCATCCTTTTGCAAGTACAATGTGAATTTAATCAAACAACTGCCTATGAACAGCGTTCAAAAAAAGGGAATCGCTGTCGCCAGCATTCCAAGCTGCGTCATTGCTGATAACATGCCTGACTTCTCTCAATCGGATAGTATGTTTGTGATCGATACAAACGGAAAAGTGCTGCTACATAATCGCAAAGAACAAATTGGTGAATCGCTGAAACATCAAGATATCGTCAAACATGTGCTCTCACTTGAAAAACGATCAGGCCAATTTGATATGAAGATCGACGAACTCAACTATCAAATCACATTTCAAAAATCTGATTATAATGAATGGACGTACCTATCCTTTGTTTCTATTCCAGAACTTAAGCAGCAAACGAAATCAATCGGGTGGATTACCTTTATTATCTGCACTATTTTGTTAGCGCTTTCATTACTATTTTCATGGTTCGGTTCTAGACACTTTTATAAACCAATCCGCTTATTATACGAGTCATTTGCACGCAATGAATCATTTTTGCAAAAACAGCCTTTTCGAAATGAATTTGAGTTGATTGAATCGAGTATTAAACAAATGAAAGATCAAAACAATGATTTAGAGGAACGGATTGAGCAGCAAGTGACACACTTACAGCAATACTTTATGGTACGGCTGCTGCTTGGAAAGCTGACAGATGAAGAAGTTAACAACCGGTTCCAAAGCTTAGGCTTTCCTCAGGGCTGGTCTCATTTGTCCATGCTTGTGACCCAAATCGATACATTAAAAGGAACACCTTATGAAAAAAAAGATGCTGACTTGCTTTTATTTGCGATCAATGGACTGATCGAGCAGATTATTCCGCAAGAGGAGCACCTTCAGCCAACCGTAGTCAATCAGCATCAAACAACGATTATCCTCAACCACTCAAAGTCAAATGAAGAGTTTACTGAATATTTAAACCAATTAGCAGAAACCATTCAGCAGCGTATCGAAGAAGAGCTTGGTTTATCAATCAGCATCGGAATCAGCCGCCAGTTTAAGGAGCTCACGATGGCAAAACATGCTTACATTGAAGGAAAAGAAGCCTTAAAATACAGACTCAAAGCAGAGAAAAAGTCCATTATCTTATATGAGCATATTCAGCAAGGAAAGACGTTCAAAACCCATTTTCCAAAGCAGCTGCAACATGATTTATTTGATGCGATGAAAGCTGGCGATCAAGGTAAGGCGGATCACTATTTACATGTGCTCCTGCAATCCATTTTTTCTAAAAATGCAGGACCGCACGAATACCATATCGCCCTCGCTCGTTTTTTAAACAATTTAATTGAGCTGATGCATTTGCTGGGCATTGAATTATTTGAGGTTGAAGATAACAAAATGCTCTATGATACGATTTTTGAATTTAAAACCTTTGAAGATACAGAAGCATGGCTGAAACATGAAATCATCCGGCCAATTATTGACCAGCTTGCTGCACGTGAAGACTCACAATACAAAAACATCTCAGAAAAAATCATTCATATTATTCATCAAGAATTCGACTCAGATCTCACATTGGATGAAATCGCCACACGCCTGCATTACAATCCCAATTATTTAAGCAGCATTTTCAGAAAGGAAATGGATATCTCCTTTAGTGAATATCTCTCTTCCTACAGACACCATGTCGCTAAAAACTGGCTAGTAGAAACCGATATGTCCGTCAAAGAAATTTCGGAAAAACTGAAATATAAAAACCCGCAAAATTTCATCCGGTCCTTTAAAAAGCTGGAAGGTACTACTCCTGGGAAATACCGCGACCAGAAAAAAGGCATGTAAGACAAAGAGTCCCGCTCTCACAAGAAAGCGGGACTCTTTTATTTAAACTGTTCATTTAAGATGCTGTCTTCCAGCACGGAAAGCGGCTCTCCATACACACGTTCAATATGAGCTGCTCCCCAATCGCATAGCGCATTGAGAATTCTTTCGAGCGACTGTCCGTATTCACTTAATTCATATTCCACTTTAGGCGGCACCTGTTCATAGACAATCCGATTAATGACCCCATCACTTTCAAGCTCTCTCAGCTGCTGCGTCAGCATTTTTTGTGTGATGTTTGGCATGAGCCGCTTCAATTCGCTCGTCCGTTTTTTCCCGTGTGTCAAATGACATAAAATCACACACTTCCACTTCCCGCCTATGACCTCAAGCGTTGCTTCCACAGAGATATTATATTTTTTCTTTTCCATCGAATGTTCACTCCTCTTTGTACGAACAGGCACTTTTTAGTACCTATATTACAAAAAAGTACGTACTTTTTTTTTCGTCATCTATGTTAGATAATAACTCTTGCCGATCGGCTTCGTCTATCAAAATGTCATCACAGAAGGATGTGAACTTACTTATGAAAAAAAAGCAAAACCATTTTGCTCTTCTCGCACTAGCGATTAGTGCTTTTGCTATAGGAACAACTGAGTTCATTAGTGTCGGTCTTTTGCCAATGATCTCAGAGGACTTTGGAGTGAGCGTCAGTCAGGCGGGCTGGACTGTCTCTTTATATGCACTTGGTGTGACATTTGGCGCGCCTATATTGACTTCTCTTACTTCCACGATGAAAAGAAAGACATTGCTTTTGCTCATTATGCTCGTCTTTTTGATTGGTAATACACTTGCCACCATTGCCCCGACTTTTTCAGTGCTGTTAATCGGCCGGGTGATTTCAGCCTTGTCCCATGGAATCTTCATGTCCATCGGTTCTACGATTGCTGCAAGCCTTGTCGTGAAAGAAAAACGGGCAAGCGCGATTGCCTTTATGTTCACTGGTTTAACAGTAGCGACTGTGACAGGTGTGCCATTCGGGACATTTCTTGGTCACGAGTTCGGCTGGCGGACATCATTTGGTGTGATTGTGATCATTGGTCTGATCGCACTGATATCCAACTATTTTCTTGTGCCGTCTCAATTAAAGCAGGGTGTGAAAACATCTTTTAAAGATCAAGCTGTCCTATTAAAAACAAAAAGAATTTTGCTTTTATTTGTCATTACAGCCACAGGGTATGGAGGAACCTTTGTCGTCTTCACGTATCTATCTCCTCTCTTGCAGCATGTGACAGGGCTTGCGCCTGGGGCTGTGGCCTTGATCCTGCTTTTATACGGAATCACGATCGCAGCCGGAAATGTCATTGGCGGAAAAGCTGCTAATGAACAGCCAATGAAAGCACTGATCTATATGTTTATTATCCAAAGCATCATCTTGTTTATCCTTAGCTTCACTGCAGGATGCACAGTGTTAGGCATTGGAACTGTCATGCTGATGGGGCTGTTTGCTTTCATGAATGTGCCTGGGCTGCAAGTAGCCGTCGTTGATTTTGCAGAAAGATACACACCTGGAGCGGTCGACGTCGCATCTGCCATGAATATCGCTGCCTTTAATGCCGGTATTGCCATTGGCTCATTTTTAGGAGGCATCGTGACAGATACACTTGGTCTTGTGCATACAGGCTGGGTCGGCGGCATCATGGTCCTCATCGCAGCCATTCTTACGATGATCAGTTATCAAAAGGAACAAAAAGAACAAACACAAACCATTTAAAGGAGTTTTTATGATGGAACATTTACAAAGTACAAAAACATTAAACAATGGGGTCCTCATGCCAGGCTTTGGCCTTGGTGTATTCAAGGTGGAAGATGGAGCTGAATTAGTTGATGCTGTCAAAACAGCCATTCAATTAGGCTATCGCAGTATTGATACAGCGGCTATTTACGGAAATGAAGAAGGTGTTGGACGAGGCATACAGCTTGGTTTAGCAGAAACAGGACTGCGCCGTGAGGACATCTTTGTCACCTCAAAAGTGTGGAATGCCGATTTAGGATATGAATCTACTCTAAATGCATACGAAGAAAGCTTAAAAAAGCTTCAGCTTGACTACCTTGATCTGTATTTAATCCATTGGCCGGTTGAAGGAAAATACAAAGAAGCTTGGCGTGCACTGGAAACCTTGTATCGTGAAGGAAAGGTCAGAGCCATCGGAGTGAGCAACTTCCAGCCGCATCACCTAGACGAGCTATTAAAAGATGCAGACATCAAACCAGCGATCAACCAAGTAGAATTTCATCCAAAGCTAACGCAGGAAACACTCTCTACGTATTTGAACTCTCATGGCATTCAAATGGAAGCTTGGTCACCGCTGATGCAGGGTGAACTACTGCATCACCCGCTGATCACAGAGCTCGCAGACACATACGGTAAAACACCTGCTCAAATTATTTTGCGCTGGGATGTACAAAAAGGTGTCATCACCATCCCAAAATCAACGAAAGCACATCGTTTAAAGGAAAACGCTGATATATTTGATTTTGTCTTATCTGATGAAGATATGAAACGTCTTTCTGACTTAAATGAAAACAAACGTATCGGTCCAGATCCAGATAACTTCGACTTTTAATGAAAACACCCCCGCTTTTTTACTTTGCGGGGGTGTTCCTATTGGTCATTTTGATTTTTTAAAGGAAGCTTCATATTCTTCTATGATTTTATTCCCACCATTGGATTTCCACTTCTCTACATCCTTCTGAAATTGATCTTCACTGATGTCACCAAGGATGAACTTATACGTCGCATCATCGATGATTTTCTTCAATTCGTTTCCACGCTCTGATGCTGTTTCTGAATACAGGCTTTCAGCAGGATTGGCAACGATGATGTTTTGATTGTCTTCTTCTAGCTCTTCATATTTAGAACGAACTGCATCCCCTTTATTTTTTAAGTAACGTTTATCAATTCCTACAAGACTGACAAGCGGCTGTACATCTGTCTGCCAGCCTTTCACTTGGCTTTCTTCCCTGACAAATGTATTTCCTTCTTCTTTCTTATAATGCTTGCCATCTATACCGTACGTCATGAGACCATATACATCTTCTTCGGCAATACGGTCAAAGAAGGCCAAAATCCGCTTTAATTCCGCCTCTGATTTCACGCTTGTTTTAGGGAATGCGAAGATGCCATTATGCCCCCCTGATGCCCACACACGTTCTTTGCCATCTGGGCCTTTGATTCGGTTGATAATATCTACTTTCATGTTTTTATCTGTCGCATCATCTCTCAGGTTCACGGCATCTACCATATTTCCAACATAGATACCTGCTTTTCCTTGTGAGAATAATTCCTGCTGCTGTGTTTTGCTTGTCACTGGGAAGTCTTTGTTGATATAGCCATTATCGCGCAGCTTTTTCATGTATTTCATTGTATTCATGTACTCATCTGTCATAAAGTCCGGCGTGAATTTCCCGTTCTCTTCTTTCCAGTCTGTTGGCATTCCTTCATATGAACCAAGTGTTTTAAATGCGCCATAAATTAAATCGTTCCGATCCGTAAAACCAATTGTATCGGCTTTTCCGTTTTGATTCGGGTCTTTTTCCGTAAAGGCTTTGGCTACTTCATACAGATCATCCAATGTTTTTGGAGTATCCAAATTTAAATTTTCAAGCCAATCCTTTCGAATGACAATCCCTTGTCTTGAAAGTGGTCTTTCTCTATAGATGCCATAAAGCTTGCCGTCTATAGAAGCGTTTTTATTAATCAGTTCGTTCATCTTACTTAAATTTGGATAATCCTTTAAATACGGACCGACTTCCCAGAACATGCCAGATCTGAACGCATTAATCGCAGACGAATTTTTAATGTCTTGAATCGTCACAATTTGCGGCAAATTCCCTGCTGCAAGTGCGGAATTTAAACGATCTTCCTTCACAGCATCAGGTACCCATGTAATATCAAGCTCTGTATTTGTGAGCTTCTCAATCTCTTTTAAAACGGAATCCTTCGGCGGCTGCTGATGATATAAAATCGCCATCCATGTCAGCTTTACCTTTTTGTCTAGATCAACCTTCTCATCTGATGAGTTTGCCCCTTTACTTGAACATGCTGACAGAATACCGCTTGCTGCAAATAACAGAACAAACGCAATCAGCCATAATTTCTTTCTCCCCATAAGATCCCTCCGTTGTTCCATCTTTTTAACCCTTTACAGAACCTAGTAATGCCCCTTTGTTGAAATGCTTTTGAATAAATGGATAGACAAGCAGAACCGGAATGGTTGCCACAACAATTACAGCCATTTTAATCGTCTGGTCTGGCGGTGGGGTGGATGAGCCCATATCCGACATATCTCCCTGCATTCCGCTTGAGACAATGACAATCTGTCTCAGCAGCACTTGAATCGGCCACTTCACTGAATCATTTAAATACAGAATGGCAGTCATATACGTATTCCAATACGTCACGGCATAAAAAAGTGAAATAGTAGCAATGGCTGGCAAAGAAAGTGGGAGCACAATTTTAAAGAAAATCCCTAAATCGTTACAGCCGTCCATCTTCGCTGATTCCTCAAGGCTCGCCGGTATGTTTTGAAAGAAGTTTTTCAAAATGATTAAGTTGAACGCATTGATTGCAACCGGGAGAATAAGTGACCAATACGTATCAAGCAGACCAAGTGTTTTCACCACAATAAACGTCGGAATCATACCTCCGCTAAACAGCATCGTGAAAACAACGAGAAACATCAGTGTTCTTCGGCCTTTTAGCTCCTGACGAGACAGCCCATATGCCATAAGCGAGGACAAAAACATGCTGACAGCTGTTCCAACGAGCGTCACAAGAATGGACACAATGAGGCTGCGATACACAATATCTGTAGAGAAAATGTATCGATATGCCTCTAGAGAAAACGTCGTCGGGAACAAGATAAATTTCTTCGTGATGACCTCTTCTACTGTTGCAAAAGAGGCGGCAATGACATGGATGAACGGAAGCACACATATTAATGCGAACATGAGTAGAAAAGAGTAATTAAATAAATTGAACAATCGGCCTTTAATAGAACGATCTATGTTCATCACGCCCTTTCTTTGAAAGCGTTATCATTTCATCTGAAAGTAAGCTGCAGCCTGTGACGATATCGTGATTAAAATGTAACAAACGGGGGAAGAAAGCGTCTATAATCATTTTGACAGACCAACTGGATAGATCATGTCAGCCGTGCTTTTATGCTCATGAAACAAAAGAATAAGATCATTAGCTCATGACATGATTATGCCTTATACTCGATCATTTTCTTCGAGGATTTCCGTCGTATTGACATCTGGTTCATAGCCTAACTCCAGCTTCGTTTTCTCAGTAGACCACGGCTTTTCTTCATTCTCTGATACTGCATAATAGGTCCCAAAGGGAATATCTGATTCAACCGCTGCCTTTATCATACCTGTAAGATCCTCGTGTGACAGCAGAGTTCTTTTTGTTCTTTGCTTTTTGTGCAATGCCTTCATCTCATCTGTTACAACTGTTCCAATTCTTAAATTGATGACAGACATTCCCGATTGATCGTGAAACAAACGTCCCAGCTGTTCGGAAGCAAACTTTAAAATGCCATAGACATTTTTAGTCGCAGGCACATCGTCAGTTGTAATCTGCCGTCCAAGTAAGGAGCGTCCATCCTCTTCATAACGATCCGTCACATGGTTGCTGCTTGCAAAAATGACTTTTCGTATGCCAAGCCGCGCGGCTGAACGAAACATATAATAGGTACTCCTCCAAAAAATATCAGTCATTTTTGCAAATTCTTCATGATCCATCACATCATGCGTCATGTCCATGTTTAGAAGATGCAAGATGACATCTGTATCCCGCGGAATTGCCTCATATACATTCTGTTCATTCGCTGCATCGGCTAAAATGACTCCTTCTACACAGCTTGTTAAATCAATAATCGTGACGCTGTACTCAGCAGAGAGCGCTTTTGTTAAAAGACGTCCAATCACACCGCATCCGCCAATGATGGTGATTTTTTTCATCTGTCTCCTCCTTTCTTTTGACGTAGTATGTCCAAGCGTTTCTTGATTACAGCCACTTTTTCAAAAATCGTGTCGCCTCGTGACGCATAGCGGCTGTTTCAAAATGACCTGCATGAAGACGGGTAAGCTGATAACGTTCTTTCAATGAAGCAGCTTGATAGGTTTGATTCAATACCTTTTGAATCCTTCCAACGCCTTCAGCAGGCGTGAGCTGATCAAGTTTTCCAACTAAGCTTAAATGCGGTCTCGGAAAAATCATTTCTTGAATGTCCGCTGCTGTAAAATGCTTCGCCAAGCTCGGTACATAGTAATAATAGCCATGTCTGTCCAAATTGTTCGTTTCAATTAATGTATGATGGTCCACCTGTGCACAAAGATCAATACACACACTGACCCTCTCATCAAGTGCAGCCGTCCACCAGGAAAGAAGACCGCCCATTGACATCCCAAAGACAGCTAACCTGTCCGCCAGCACATCAGATCGAGACAGCAAATAATCAATCGCACACATACTTTCATACAGCATCATGCCCCACATCACTTTTCCTGTTAAAAGCATTTCCTTAAAAATTTCACTTTCTGTTCTCCCTCTTCTCTCACCAAACCCTGCATGATCAATGGCCAGTACACTATATCCTTTAGACGTAAACTCTTTTGCATATGAAGGCGTTTGCAAATAATGAGCACCTTTTAACAGCTCTTCCTTGCCATTCACGTAATTCCCGCCATGTGAATGCTGGAACAGCACAACGGGTCTTTTTTTCACCGTATCCTTCGGTTTCACAAAATAAGCAGGGACTTCCTCTACACCATTCATAGAGAGAATGAGAGTTTCCACTACATATGATTCACGTTCTTCCATTTTTAACGTATAAGCCTCCACGCGATGACGTTCTGGCATTTCTCCTAACAGACTGAGCAGTTGTTCACGTTTGCTTTCCTTTTCCATTGACGTCACTCCTCATTTTCTTGATCACCTGTTAAAATACGAGACCGATGCGGGAATCACCTTGTTTTCGACAAAATTATGTCCCGGGAAATAAAGAACACCCACCGGTTCATACCGATGGGTGTCATCATTAGTTCGCAACAATATTGACAAGCTTCCCAGGAACTGCAATCACTTTACGAATGGTTTTCCCTTCAAGCTGTTCTTTTACACGTGCATCATTTTTCGCAAGCTCTTCTAACTGCTCCCTTGTTGCATCAGCAGGAACGGTTAATTTTGCTTTTACTTTACCGTTAAGCTGTACAACAATTTCTACTTCATCGTCGACAAGCTTTGACTCATCATATTGAGGCCATGCTTCATAAGAAATAGATCCTTCATGACCAAGTTTATTCCAAAGCTCTTCTGCTAAATGCGGTGCAATTGGAGAAAGAAGCTTTACAAAACCTTCTGCATATTCTTTCGGCAGTGTATCCGCCTTATAGGCATCGTTGATAAACACCATTAATTGTGAAATTCCTGTATTGAAACGCAAGCCTTCATAATGATCCGTTACCTTCATAACTGTTTCATGATAGCTGCGTTCTAATGCGCCGCCAGATTGCTCTGTCACTTTATCACTGAGTGAACCATCTTCATTTGTAAAGAGACGCCATACACGATCAAGGAAACGACGAGCGCCATCAAGTCCTGTTTCAGACCAAGCAATTGATGCATCTAAAGGTCCCATGAACATTTCATAAAGTCGTAATGTATCCGCACCATGAGATTCTACGATATCATCTGGGTTGACCACATTTCCTTTTGATTTACTCATTTTTTCATTGTTTTCCCCAAGAATCATACCTTGGTTGAACAATTTCATGAAAGGTTCTTTTGTTGGAACAACACCGATATCATACAAGAACTTATGCCAGAAGCGTGCATATAGAAGATGCAGTACAGCATGTTCTGCTCCGCCGATATACACATCAACTGGAAGCCATTTCTTCAGCTTTTCAGGAGAGGCAAGCTCTTCTGTGTTATGAGGATCAATATAACGTAAGAAATACCAGCAGCTGCCTGCCCATTGCGGCATTGTATTCGTTTCGCGGCGGCCTTTTTTACCTGTAACAGGATCTACAACCTCAACCCAGTCTTTAATATTGGCTAACGGTGATTCACCTGTACCACTTGGCTTAATCTCTGTCGTCTTAGGCAAGATCAGTGGAAGCTCTTCTTCTGAAACAGCTGAAGATGTTCCGTCCTCCCAATGAATGATTGGAATCGGCTCACCCCAGTAGCGCTGACGGCTGAACAGCCAGTCTCTTAAACGATATGTGACTTTCTTTTCACCTTTTTGATGTTCTTCAAGCCATGCAATCGCTTTTTCAATCGCTTCTTCTTTTCCTAAGCCATTTAGGAAATCAGAGTTAATGTGCTTTCCATCACCTGTGTAGGCTTCTTTTTCAATGTCTCCGCCTTCTACAACTTCTTTAATTGGAAGATCAAAGGTTTTGGCGAATTCATAGTCACGTTCATCATGGGCAGGAACCGCCATAATGGCTCCAGTTCCATAAGTCGCCAGCACGTAATCGGCAATCCAGATCGGCATCTTTTCACCATTTAAAGGATTGATGGCATACGCTCCTGTGAAAATACCTGTCTTCGTTTTAGCAAGATCTGTCCGCTCTAAGTCACTCTTTGATTGAATCTCTTTGATATACGCTTTGACAGCTTCTTTTTGAGCATCTGATGTAATTTTTTCAACAAGTGCATGCTCTGGTGCAAGTACTGCATATGTAGCGCCAAATAGTGTATCAGGACGCGTTGTGAAAACCGTAAACTGTTCGTCATGTCCTTCTACTTCAAAATGAACGTGCGCACCTTCAGAGCGTCCGATCCAGTTACGCTGCATATCTTTGATGCTTTCAGGCCAATCAATGTCCTCTAAATCTTCTAACAGCCTGTCCGCATATGCTGTAATCTTTAGCATCCACTGCTTCATAGGACGTCTTTCAACAGGATGGCCTCCGCGTTCACTTTTTCCATCAATGACTTCTTCATTTGCAAGCACTGTGCCAAGCGCTGGGCACCAGTTCACTGGTACTTCATCGATATAGGCCAATCCTTTTTCGTACAATTTTAAGAAAATCCATTGTGTCCATTTATAGTAATTCGGATCTGTTGTGTTGATTTCTCGATCCCAATCATACGAGAACCCTAGTGATTGAATTTGGCGGCGGAAGTTATTGATGTTCTCTTCTGTAAAGGCCGCCGGGTCATTTCCTGTATCAAGTGCATACTGTTCTGCCGGGAGACCAAATGCGTCCCATCCCATTGGATGAAGAACATCATATCCCTGCATACGTTTCATGCGTGATAGAATATCCGTTGCTGTATAGCCCTCAGGGTGCCCGACATGAAGCCCTGCTCCTGATGGATATGGAAACATATCAAGTGCATAAAACTTCGGTTTATCTTCCGAGTCAGATGTGGCGAATGTTTTATGTGTCAGCCAATAATCCTGCCACTTCTTTTCAATTTCCCGATGCTGAAAACTCAATGTGAAAACCTCCTTTAATATGTACGGCTTTATCTGCTTAGATGACCACTGCAAGAATTCAGATTTTTCTAAAATCAACAAAAAACCCTCATCCCTGGAAAGGGACGAGAGATTTTTTGGTTCCCGCGGTACCACCCTTGTTAGCGTAACATGCTGTTCATACGCTCACTTAATATCTTTAACGCAGACATGCGACAGAAGCTTTAACGCAACTGCAACTCTGAGGCGAGTTCAGAAGCAGATTTGATTGACTTTCACCAGCCGTCAATTCTCTAAAGACAAATACTGCTTTCCTACTACTCCTCTTCACTGTTCTTATCGTAACCGTCATCTAAGTAGTATTTTATAGAATTATGATCATAAGTGCAAGCAGGTTTGTATACAATGGGAATGTACCCTAGACTAGGGTAAAGTAGAGGATATTATTCGTGTGGAGATCGGTTATGACGGTTGGAGCCTGCATCCTGTGAACGTTCTTCTCTCACAAAATCGAAGCTTCGCAGAACTGCTTCTCCTCCGTAACCTGAAATAATGGATAAGATGATCAAGTGCAGACTAGATTCGGGATTTGAGGATAAGACAAGCAGTGTAGCGGCAATCATCCCAACGAGCCAATCTTCAATAAACCCTAAGTAAATAAACTTTTTTGTCATTCTGGGCTTCTCTAGCCTGCCTTTTTTCTTTACGTGACCGAGAATGCCCATGACCCCTCCAATGGCGCAAGCAATAATGACTTGTTGCAGCATTTTCATCACCTTCCTAAAGCCCTTAGAATAGTAAAGCGACTTCAGGCTGTCCAGCCCCCTGTAATGCCATTCTGCTGTTCCGTCATAATCCATGTAAAAGGTCTATTCTCTCTAACGAAGAAAAAAAGCTTGTTTCTTCCATTATATGTGAATGACCTAAAAACAATCTTGATGCATTGGAATCATTTTCACCTAATCCATATTAACTATTTTTGTCATTTTATGAATGATGAGTAATTGATTCCTTCTTTTTCTAATGAAAAGTCTCCTTACTTACTCTATTCTAATGGAGGACAAACTATGATGACAAATTTAACAAAGCGTTTGCAATCGTTGAAACAGAACATATGTTATGTTACGTTTAAAAGGATTCATTTGGTTGAAAAGACAACCATTTGATATGTCTTATAGCAGCAAAGGAGGGTAATATGGTCAGCTCGAACATTTTCGGCTTTCAAAAACAGCTTGAACTCATCAAAAAAGCGCTGGATCATGCGCGGATCGGTGTTGTCATTACAGACCCTTCCTTAGAGGATAACCCTATCGTTTATGTGAATCACGGCTTTACACAAATGACTGGATACAAACCAGATGAGATTCTTGGTCGTAATTGTCGATTCCTTCAAGGAAAAGACACGGATCAAAAGCAGCTTGCTTTAATTCGTCATGGAATTCAAAACAAAACACCTATTACCACACAGCTAAAAAATTATAAAAAAGACGGCACTTTTTTTTGGAATGAACTCAATATAGATCCTCTATACATTGAACAAGATGACAAAACATTTTTCATTGGTTTTCAAAAGGATATTACGAAACAGAAAGAATATGAACAGCTCCTAGAAGATTCCTTACAGGAAGTCACCTCTCTTTCGACGCCAATCGTCCCAATCAAAAATGGTGTATCTGCTCTTCCGCTTATCGGAAAATTATCTGAAGAACGCTTTGATGCCATTGTCGCTAAGTTAACCTGTATATTAGATGATTCAAAGGATGATTATTTAATTGTCGACCTTTCTGGTTTAATCGATGTCGATGATTCCGTCGCAGCACGCATTTTCAAACTGCATCATCTTCTCAATCTAACTGGAACCGAACTGATCATCACTGGGATCAAGCCGCAGCTTGCGCTGAAAATGAAAGACCTGGATACAGATTTCCAGAATACGATCACTTATTTGACAGTAAAAGAAGCCATAAAAGGATTACCATTAGCTGAAAACCCTGTGTAAACAGGGTTTTTTTAATTGAACCGCTCCCCAAAATGGAAAAATGAGGTATGATAGGTGTAAATAGCAATTTAGGGGGGCTGCTAAATATGATGTTACTCATCATAGGTCTTTTATGTGTTTGTTTTGCCATCGGATATGCTGTCAATTTCTTCTTACTCAAACGCAAGAACGAGCTGATTTTTTCAAAGAAACTTTTTTATCCTTTTTTGATCATTGGTCTCTTCTTTTCCATTATGTCATTACCTCTTACTGCTGGAAATGCGCCAAAGGCACAAGCCGATCCATCTTCCGAACAGCTGTTAAAGGATCAAAAGGAACTCTCATCTGACATTTCGCGCTTAAAAGCTGATAAAGAGTCGCTTACCTCCTCTTTAGAAGATGCGGAGAAGGAAAAAGAAAAGCTGGAAAAAAAGCTAGAAACCATCACCTCAGAAAAAGAAACGGTCAAACAGCAAGAGAAGACCATTCAATCGCTTGAAGAGAAAATAGACAAGCTCACCTCCAGCAATGAAACACTCAAACAAGAAATCAAGAATAGCAGCAGCGATACGAAGTCTTCCACCGTCCAGCGCTCCGCACCTAAAGATGAAGGAAAAAGCACAGGCGGTCATGAATCACAAAAGGAAACAAAAAAAGAATCGGCTGCCTGTAACATTAAAGGGAGTGTCAACGGTATTTACCACACACCAAGCAGCAGATACTACTCTAGAACAAAGAATGTAACCAAAATGTTCTGCTCAGTAGAAGAAGCAGAGCGTGCCGGATACAGGGCACCTAAGCAATAGCGATGTTTAATTAAGATAAAAAAGAACCTCCTGAGCGCCCAATCGGGTTTACAGGAGGTTCTTTTTTAGATTTCTCTTCTTAAAGCTGCTAATACATTCGTTTTTGTTGCCTTACGTGCCGGGTTAAGCCCTGAAATGATCGCTACCCCTGCGCTGATCACTGTCGCTGTAATCACAAGGCTGAGTGGAATATAGGAAAAAGTAATCGAGAATTGATCGCTTGATCCTCCCTCAGACATGGACGACAAAATGGCTGGGATGATTAAATTAACGGCGAAACTAATCAAATATGAGATGATAATACCGATGATTGATCCGATGACTCCAATATAAGCACTTTCCATTAGGAACATCCGCTTGATAATGGATGGATTTGCGCCAATGGCTTTCATAATCCCAATCTCTTGTGTTCGCTCTGTTACCGCCATGGTCATCGTATTGAAAATTCCGATGGCAGAAATAATGACTGCAATACATCCGACAAAAATGAGTCCAATTTTGAAGACCGTAAAGAACATATCCATTCCTTCAAGCTGGTTCGTCACAGAGATGACTTGATAGCCCTCATCTGTCAGTTTATTCGTGAGCGTACCGACATTGTCGAATTTATCTGCATAAACAGAAGTCATTTTCTCGACATTTCCTGCTTCAGGAGACAGGTCGAGTATTTGACCAAATTCTTTTTCATAAGCATTCGGAATCAGAATTTTATGATCCTCCTGCCACTCCAAATTCGGCTTTTTCAAAACACCTACTACACGGAAATCAAATGTTTTTTCTTTAACGACTTCCCCTTCTTCATTTAGTTTTGGCACTTTGATTTGAATCACTTTATTTAAAATATCCTTCGTGTAGCCTTTTGGCTCCTTCGGTGTTTCTTCCCCATTTGACGTCTGGTTTAATTCTTTTTCATAGGCTTCGCGTTCTTTTTTTGTCCACAGTTGCTGCGCCATATGATATCCAACCACAATTTCGTTCGCTGATGTTGGGACTTTTCCTCGGTCTAGTTCAAGCCCTGCTTCTTTTTCTTCTTTCATATCAGTCAAAGCAGCCTGCGTTTCACTTGAACGGTTATCGAGCTCGACGTTAACCGATGGATTGATTGCCGTTCTTGAGACGACAGATTTCACATGATCATATTTCTTTAAATCATCAATCTTAACGTCTCCTTTTTCTTTTCCTAACACTTTAATTTCAGTGATGATTTGCTGTTTCATAATTTCATCTTGAGCTGATTTTTGCAAACCAAAACCGACAGACGCTAGAACGATTAAGAAAGAGCATGCCATTGTCGTCGCAAGAATGGTCATAAACACACGCAATCTATTTTTCTTCATATTTCTTCTAATGAATTTGACCTGATCTCTAAATTTCAATGGATTGTTCCCCTTTCTTTAATACACCGTCGTGAAGCTGGAACGTTGTGTCTGCGATTGAAGCGACTTCATCGTCATGTGTAATGATGACAAATGTAATTCCTTTTTCGCGATTGAGCTGCTGGATAAAGGCTAAAATTTCTCCTTCAGTTTCTGAATCCAGACTACCTGTTGGTTCATCCGCTAAAATAATAGATGGATTTAAAATCAAGGCTCTTGCAATACTCACACGCTGCTGCTGTCCGCCTGACAGCTCATTTGGGTAATGTCCTGCGTGATGTTCAAGTCCTACTCGTTTCAGCATTTCTTTTACTTTCACTTTTCGTTCAGACGGCTTCACCCCTTTTAAAGTGAGCGGAAGTTCAACATTCTCATACGTTGTTAAGCTCCCGATCAACTGAAAGCTTTGAAAGATAAAGCCAAAGTGATCTAAGCGAAAGTCTGCCCATTCTTTTTCATTAAAGCCGGTCACATCGGTGCCATCAATGACAATTTTTCCGCTCGTTGGCGTAATATAGCCTGATATTAAGTTCAATAAAGTCGATTTTCCCGAACCACTTCGTCCAACAATACAAGCAATATCGCCTCTTTTGATGGACAGGTCAATCCCTTTCAGCACAGGAATTTCATTTTCCCTGCCCTTTTTACCAATTTTAAATACATGATCTAATGCTTGAATCTGAATCATCTCTACTCCCCTGCTCTCTGTTTATCTTTTTCTATAGATTAAGAAATAACTCGTTAAGGCGCCTACGACTCCACCGATGAGCATGCCAACGATATAACCAAATATGGAATTATCTGAAGAAAAACCAAACCATCCAAACCCTAGAACACCGAAGACAATGACCATAATCTGAATAGGTCTATCCATACTTGAGTAAAGGAAGAAGCGGCCATTTCTTTCAATTGGATGTTTTATAAAGCTAAACAAACCAATCAGGTAAAATATGACCATCATGACAAGTGGAATGATGAATGCTTCACCATTAAACCAATGCTGATATTCTTGTTGAAAAATGTCATTTGTAATATAAGTAATTGGTGAAATAGGCGATATCAAATAATTGAGGCTCGTATCTATCCACCTCTCACTTGTTCTAAAGATAAAATCTAAATGAACGATCGGAAGTCCAATTAACAAAAATGGTAGAATGGACGTACTGAATCCAACGATTGTTTGGGATATAGCACTTCCTGTTAATGTACCTGCTGCAAAAAATAAACTGTAGATCATCAAAGCTGACAACAGTGCATAAAAATAACGACTGTTGAACTCAGGTGTTTCTATTGGATGAAGGCCTAATTTGAGTAAATAAATGATAAGATATGAGACAACATGAACGCCTGCGATGATGCCAGCACCTAAGAAAAACTTGGTATGAAAGATAGCACTTCTGCTAAATGGCAAGGATAATGTAAAGTCCATCTGCCCTTTATTTCTCTCAAATCCTAGCTGAACCACAGCAAAAAATATTCCCATTAACCATGATAGTGAGAGAAATGCATCCTTCTTAAACAGATAAGTGAATGTTGTTGAATCCAGTATACAGTCTGGATTTTTCAAACAATCTTGAAAGGTTGAGTAATCCATTAAGAGGGATAATGGCGTCGCAAAGACCGCAACAAGCATCACTAAAATGAATGTCAGCTCAGATTGCTTCCACTCCTTATATAATAATTGCCGCTTTACCATCTGCGTTTCCCTCCAAACTTCGCAATGAATACTTCTTCTAAATTCACAGGCAGTTCATGCCATACTTTTGGCTTCAGTGACTTCAAGTACTCTTTAGCTTCTTCGTCGGTTTTTAGAACAAGCGCTGTATAGAAAACGCCCGCTTGATCCAAAATCGCAACGCCATTTTTTCGAATACTTAAGTTCATATCTTCTTCAAAGGCCATTTGGATTTTGACATAGTCATTCTTTAATTCATCTAAATCCATGACACTTGTGAGTTCATTTCCTTCTAAAAATCCAATTCGATTACACATACGCTCAATGTCCTCTAAGCGGTGAGATGTAATTAAAATCGTTGTTTGTCGTTCTGCCACCTCGTCAATCATCAGCTGAAGAACGTCATTTCTTGTGACGGCATCAATACCATCAGTCGGCTCATCTAATAAAATGACCGCTGGTTTGATGGCAAAGCTTAAAATTAATGACAGCTGTTTCTTTAACCCTGTCGACAATTCACGATACTTCACTTTTTCCGGAATTTCATAGCGGTTCACAAGCTCATTGGCATAGGTCACGTCAAACTTTGGATATATATGCTTTAACAGCTGGACAAGTTGTCCGTAATTGTATCTGTCAAAGTAAGGATTCACGACTGGCATGAATACAATATTTTGCTTTACTAAAGGGTGGTCTTTCACCAGTACGTCTTTAAAATAAATCTCTCCTTCATCCGGAAGAAGAATTTGCTGAATCAATCTGAGAAGTGTTGTTTTCCCAGAGCCATTCCGGCCAAGCAGACCGAAGATCTCACCTTCGCCTATTTTGAAGGAAACGTCGCTGAGTACTTCGCGTCCATTTAATTTCTTCGATACATTTCTGACCTCAATCAACTTGTTTTCCTCCTTTTAGACTTGAGCCGATCTCTTCCAGCCATTCCTTGAGCTGATGAATATCAATACCAGCATGATGAGCTTCTATGATGAGTTGTCTTAACTGTTCTTTCATCTCGAGCACCTTCCCTTCATTCAGCTTTAACTGAGCACCTTCTGTTACATACGTACCGCGGCCCCGCAGAGTTTCAATAATCCCTTCCCGCTCCAGCTCTTTATACGCTTTGCTGACGGTGTTTGGGTTGGCAATAATAATGGTGGCGAGCTCTCTGACAGAGGGCAGTTTGTCACCTGGCTTCATCACGCCTTTTAAACATAAAATTTTGAGCTGCTCAATGATTTGTTCATATATTGGCGCAGCGCTTCTTGGATCTATTTGAATCATGATGACTCCCTCTTTCCTCATTCATGCTTTTGCAGTCCTATCGCTTGATCATGTCCTTGCATTAAAGGAACTGAATTGGGTATCAAATCTTTTTGAACTTCAAAACCAATGAAAACAAGAACGAAAAAAAATGTACATGCTAACGCAACAGCCAGCACCATCCACTTCAAATTGATTGGCTTTTTTTCTTTTTTCATGGTCGAACACCTTTCTCCACTTTTTAAGTGTCTGTAGTGTATTAGTTGATGTAGTACACTTAATACAATATAGACACCCAGTATAAAAGTCAATAGCTTATTAAAAAATAAAAAACAGACCCTTAAAAGAAGGATCTGTTCATCATTCATTATCGTAGGAAATCCCTAAAATCATTTGATTTTGCAAGCTCTGAATTTGAACACGCGCCCTGTCTAACCGTTCTCTTTGCTGGTCATTGGCGACATCTTTTAATTTTTCTAATTCGTTGACCGTATTCTCAAGCATGAGCTGTGCTTTTGAAAACTCTTCCTCATTATAATGTTCCTGACGTGAGCTCAAATCAAATTGTTCATTTGCAAACTCAAGGGTTTCCGTACTTTTTTGGATAAATTCATCGATCGACTGCCTTGTTGCCATCTTACATTCCCTCCATTTCATCATCGCTCCCGCCTATTTTGCCCATGTAAAGCTTTTTCACTAAAGAAAATGTTGGACAGATTCAATTGTCCTCCTTCGTAATTTTTGTTAAACTTTAAGGATGCCTATTATTATGCAAGGAGGTTACTGACTTGGATCAGCATAACCCTTTTTTATATTCAAACAGCGAAAAACGTTATCACACGTGGAACTACCATTTACGTGAACACTTTGGTCATAAAGTATTTAAAGTAGCCTTAGACGGCGGCTTTGACTGCCCAAACCGGGATGGTACCGTAGCCCACGGCGGCTGTACATTTTGCAGTGCCGCTGGATCTGGTGATTTTGCAGGAAACAGGGCTGATGATCTCATCACTCAATTTAACGAAATCAAAGACCGGATGCATACAAAATGGAAAGACGGAAAATACATGGCGTATTTTCAGGCGTATACAAACACACACGCGCCGCTTCCTGTCCTAAAAGAAAAATATGAAACCGTCATGAATCTGGATGGTGTCGTAGGTCTATCCATTGCAACAAGACCTGACTGTCTGCCGGATGACGTAGTGGAGTATTTAGCCGAATTAAACGAACGCACTTACCTATGGGTAGAGCTTGGTCTTCAAACGGTACACGAACGGACAGCTATGCTCATCAACCGTGCTCATGATTATGAATGCTACGTTGAAGGTGTAGAAAAACTGAGAAAACACGGAATTCGTGTCTGCTCACATATCATCAATGGATTGCCTCTTGAAAATCGGGACATGATGATGGAAACAGCAAAAGCTGTTGCGGATTTAGATGTGCAGGGAATTAAAATTCATTTGCTTCACCTTTTAAAAGGGACTCCAATGGTCAAGCAATATGAAAAAGGAAAGCTTGAGTTTTTAAGCCAGGAGGAATATGTTCAGCTTGTTTGTGATCAGCTGGAGATTCTGCCGCCAGAAATGATTATTCACCGTATTACAGGTGACGGCCCAATTGAATTAATGGTTGGTCCAATGTGGAGTGTAAACAAGTGGGAAGTACTCAATGCCATTAATGCTGAGCTCGAAAGACGTAACAGCTACCAAGGGAAACGTTTCGTCAGATTGGAAGAAGCAGCCAAATGATTTTGAAACGCATGCTTCCTTTTAGTAAAGAGCTGTTAGAACGCGCTTGTCAAAAAGGCGACATCGTTATAGATGCAACAATGGGCAACGGCCACGATACACTCTATTTAGCTGACCTTGTAGGAACTGATGGACAAGTGTTTGCATTCGACGTGCAAGAGGAAGCCTTGCAGCAGACAAGCAAAAGGCTTGGCGGTCAATATCCTTACGTTCACCTCATCCATGATGGACATGAAAAACTGGCGGATCATCTTCCGAAGGATGCTTATGGACAAATATCCGGTGCAGTGTTTAATCTTGGGTATCTGCCCGGAGGCGATAAAGCCGTCACCACTCAGGCTCATACAACCATTGAAGCCATCAAGCAGCTCCTCGAATGGCTCAAACCCGGAGGTCTGATCGTCCTTGTGATCTACCACGGACATCCCGAAGGAAAAAGAGAAAAAGAAGTGCTTCTCGACTATTGCAGATCACTGCCTCATGAAGAAGTACAAGTTTTATCATATCAATACATGAATATTCAAAACGACCCGCCGTTTGTGGTCGCCATTGAAAAAAAGCTCAAATCCTAATGGATTTGAGCTTTTTTATGATGATTTCATCCAAGGCATTTTCTGATAGGTCCGATAGGCTCTTCCGTTAATATAGAAAAAGAACGATGTTTTCCCGCTTGATTTGATCAGCCGCTTTGCCAGCTTGTTCATCTCTTTTTGGGCTGTCACTTTTTCATCAGACAAATAGACCGCCAGTAATCCTCTGTTAATCAATTTGTGAAAGTTTTCATGCGGAATACCTTTCAGCTGCTCATCCGCTTTTTCGATAAAATGCTGAAGTCTATCCATCATCTCATGATGAGAATCATAGTATGAGCAAAAGTTCAGATCTCCCCCAAGCCGGTCCTCTTCTTGGTCTATTAAATAATCGAGTAAAATGTGCAGACCTTGAATATAAGGGAAATAGCTTTCGTAAATTTGCTTCGCCTGCTTTTCTGTAAAATCAGGCTGCAGCGCATACGCCACAAGACAGAATATTCCTAACGTTGATCCCGCACAAGCTGAAAACTCATACCATTCCATCTTCGGCAAATCTTTTTCATATTGGCGGAACCATGACTCTAGCCGTGGTACACGCTCATGGGGAACGACGTGCTTATGTACTTGCAGGTCACTATAGTAATCACACAGCGTGTGTAAATATGGCTGAATGATCGGATAATGCCGAACGCGCGTAAGCACGTCTTGACATGTGCGGACAAGCGCATGTAAATATCCATGATCCTCTTGATCATCACGGAATTGATAGTATGGCTTGAGCTCAGCATGAATATCAAGCGCATCTCTCATCGCTTGATGCAGCATATGAAAATCCTTAGGATCAAGCGACGTGCTGCGGTCACATAGGTTATCTAAGTAGTCACTGATGGTTTGATACGCCACAATGAATTCAATGCACGTTTCTTTCTCTTCACCTGCTAGAAGAGATAAAATGCCTCCGCCTTCACAGTGAAACGTTTTACTCGATATGCTCGCTAGTGCCTGCGTTCTCAGTTCTTCATTTTCAATCATTTCGGCATGAGCCCGCCACTTTTTCAGCTCCTGATGAACAAGCGGAAAAATATCTTTATACACCTTTGTCATCAGTGCAAAAGGACGCTCTGGTACTGACAAATCACTCCACCCCCAACTTAAAGCTCACAATCAAATATATTGATCTGTAAAGGCTCTTGCCGCCTTAAACACATCTTCTCTTTCTGGTTCATTAAAAATTTCGTGATACAGCTCTTCCCATTCACGGTATGATTTATTGGTTGATTCTATGCCATTGAACCATTTAATCACCCTCGTTTTATCGACGATCTTATCATCTCCCGCCTGCATTAAAAGGAGCGGGATCGATTTAAAGACATTCGTCGGCTGCATCGCCGCATCGATATTTTTGATCAGCTCTCTATACCAGCGAACCGACACCTTTGTCACGTATAGAGAGTCATTTGAGTCTGCCTCAATGACCGCCTGATTTCGTGTCGCTAGTTCAATCGACAGACCTGACTCCACTTTAAAAGACGGTGCCAGCACATTTAGACCTTTTGACGCAAAATCCATCAGCTTCTTCGGTTTAAATTGCAGACCTAAACAAGGTGATGATAAAATAAGGCCATTCAACTTCGTATGGGTATACTGCTTCATCCACTCAATTGAAATGAGTCCACCCATACTGTGTCCAAGTAAAAAAGTAGGAAGTCTGAATGATTTCGCATGTTCGATCCATTCATCGACTGTATCAATGTATTCTTGAAACGAACGAATGTGGCCTCGCGCACGTGTCGATGTGCCTTGTCCAGGCAAGTCACCCATGACGACGTGATAGCCTGCATTCCGCCACATTTCAATCAGCCATTTATATCGGCCGTGATATTCACTCGCACCATGTACAATGACAATTGTACCAACTGGTCTTTCAGCATGCCAAGTCCACAAAGTAAACACCTCACAAATGTTGTATTAAGAAAGGAAGTCGAAAAAGTGATTTATCCATATCATCAGTTTACACCTGAGATTCATGAATCGGTCTTTGTCGCAGATAACGCCACCATTACCGGTGATGTCACAATTGGAGAATATTCGAGCGTGTGGTTTCAAACCGTCATCAGAGGCGATGTTGCACCTGTGAGAATTGGAAAGAACGTCAATATTCAAGATTTATCGTGCCTGCATCAAAGTCCTGGAAAAACACTTCTTATTGAAGATGGTGCTACCATTGGACACCAGGTCACATTACATAGCTCAATCATTCGAAAAAATGCCCTCATTGGCATGGGGTCTATCATTCTCGATGGTGCGGAGATTGGCGAAGGCGCCTTTATCGGTGCAGGAAGTCTTGTCCCTCAAGGAAAGGTCATCCCAAAAGGATCACTCGCTTTTGGCCGTCCAGCCAAAGTCGTTCGGCTGTTAACAGATGAAGATATCCAAGACATGGACCGAATCCGCAGAGAATATGTAGAAAAAGGACAATACTATCGTTCCCTTTTATCTCGTTAACATCATACGTGTATCTTCACTTTATCATGTTTTTTTCAGGATATTAAGCAATAACTATGAACCGCTAGTTATTTTACCCTTTTCCACCCCTTTCTATCATGACAAAAAAGGTTTTCAGCACAAAGCTGAAAACCTTTTTTCATTAACTGAAGATGACTTCTTTCGGTTGATGATTCAATTGCTCTGGATCAATACTGCGCTCGACATAAATGCTGTGCCAAATCATAAAGATCAGGACAGTCCAAATCTTACGGCTATGATCTGCTTTACCAGCACAATGTTCATTTAATAAATCAAGCACATACGCTTTATTAATATATTCGTCAGTTTGACTGTTTTTAATGATGTCTTTCGCCCAAGCGTTCATCTCATTTTTCAGCCAATGACGAATTGGAACAGGGAAGCCCAGCTTCTTGCGGTTTAACACATGGTCAGGCACAATGCCTTCTGCTGCTTTACGCAATAAATATTTCGTTGTGCCATCTTTTGTTTTCAGCTCTTCTGGAATTTTAGAAGCCGCTTCAAATACGACCTTATCAAGGAAAGGAACACGAAGCTCAAGAGAATTCGCCATTGTCATCTTATCTGCTTTTAGTAAGATGTCCCCGCGCATCCACGTATGAATATCAACATATTGCATTTTGTTAATATCACTGTAGCCTGCACTTTCCTCGAAGTATGTCTTCGTCACATCACGATACGTAATGTTCGGATCATACTGCTTTAAGAGGTTTTTCTTTACTGGCTCTTCAAAGATTTTCGCATTACCGATATAACGCTCCTCTAATGGTGTACAGCCGCGGACGATAAAGCTTTTTCCTTTCATTCCTTCTGGCATTAAGCGCGCCAGACGAAGAAGAAGCTTTTTCAGCATAGATGGTACAGATTCAAATGGTTTAAGAGAAAGCGGCTCACGGTAAATATTATATCCACCGAACAGCTCGTCTGCTCCCTCACCAGAAAGAACAACCGTCACTTGTTTCTTCGCTTCCTTTGCCACGAAGTACAATGGAATCGCCGCCGGATCAGCTAAAGGATCATCTAAATGCCAAACAATTTTCGGAAGCTCATTCATATATTCCTCAGGAGAAATCACGGCGCTGAAGTTTTGTAAGCCAAGCTTATCAGCCGTTTCCTTCGCTACATCAACTTCACTAAAGCCATCCTGCTGGAAGCCAACAGAAAACGTCTTCAGCTCAGGATGAAATTCCTTTGCGACAGATACGATGAAAGAAGAATCGATACCACCTGATAGGAATGAACCAACAGGTACATCACTTCTCATATGAATTTTCACAGAATCATAGATTGCATCGCGGACTTCTTCAATCAGTTTTTGTTCTTGTGTTTGCTCAGGCTTGAATTGAACTTTCCAGTAAGTCTTAAATTCAATCTCCTGTCCTGGGCGTAAAGTAAACTGATGGCCCGGCTCTACTTTGTGCACCTTTTGATCAAGTGTATTTGGCTCAGGTACGAACTGGAATGACATATATTGCTGTAAGGATGTCTCATCAAATAAAATGTTCTCGCTTACTGCCATCAAGCTTTTGCGTTCAGACGCAAAGTACACTTGCTCATCCATTTGTGTAAAATAAAGCGGTTTGATGCCAAAAGGATCTCTTGCGCCATATAATAATTGCGCTTCCTTATCCCAAATTAAAAATGCAAACATGCCGCGAAGCTTTGAAGCCGCTTCTTCTTTATAATGACGGTATGTGGCAAGAAGTACTTCCGTATCAGAATCTGTGCTGAACGTATAGCCTTTTTTCACAAGCTCTTCCTTCAGCTCCACATAGTTATAAATTTCTCCGTTGAAAATAATCCAATACTTTTCATCTTCATAAGAAAGCGGCTGCTTTCCGTGCTCAACATCTATAATACTTAAACGTCTAAATCCAAATCCTACATGCTCATCATGAAAGTAACCCTCATCATCCGGACCACGATGAACGATGAGACGGTTCATTTGTTTAATTAGCTCTTCCTGTTCAGTAGTTTCGGACAATGGACGGTGATTAAATACACCAACAAACCCACACATATTATTGCCTCCACGTTATGTTATTTCTTAAAAGTAGACCTATAATTAGACAGTATTTTGTCCGATTTTGTTTCACATTTTTTCGCTTTTTGCAGATTTTTTTTTAATCAAAAGGAAAACCGCTTAAAATAAGCGGTTTTTTATGTTGTTATTGTCCCAATGCTTCTTTGCGAAGTGTATCGGCTTTATCCGTTTTTTCCCACGGAAGATCTAAGTCGTGACGGCCGAAATGCCCGTATGCAGCTGTTTGTTTGTAGATCGGACGGCGCAGGTCAAGCATTTTAATAATGCCAGCTGGACGAAGATCAAAGTTTGCACGAACCACTTCAATTAATTTTTCTTCTGAAGCTTTTCCTGTTCCGAATGTATCAATTGAAATCGATACAGGCTGTGCAACCCCAATTGCATAAGCAAGCTGTACTTCACAAGAATCTGCAAGGCCGGCAGCTACGATGTTTTTCGCTACGTAACGTGCAGCGTATGCCG
This sequence comes from Bacillus sp. PAMC28571, assembly GCF_014250435.1. NCBI lineage: Bacteria > Bacillati > Bacillota > Bacilli > Caryophanales > Bacillaceae > Bacillus > Bacillus sp. PAMC28571. The sequence goes on from NZ_CP060191.1 coordinate 2,490,511, forward strand.
CAGAACGGTCAACCTTCGTTGCATCCTTACCTGAGAAAGCACCGCCGCCATGACGAGCGTATCCGCCATACGTATCAACGATGATTTTACGTCCAGTTAAACCAGCATCCCCTTGAGGTCCACCGATCACGAAACGGCCAGTTGGGTTAATAAAGTATTTTGTCTGTTCATCAATCAGTTCACTTGGAACGACAGGACTGATGACATGCTCTTTTAAGTCACTTTGAATTTGTTCAAGCGTCACTTCTGGTGCATGCTGCGTAGAAATAACCACTGTGTCAATACGAACTGGTTTGTTTTGCTCATCATATTCAACTGTAACTTGTGTTTTTCCGTCTGGACGAAGGTATGCAAGTGTTTCATTCTTGCGTACTTCTGTTAAACGGCGAGATAATTTATGCGCTAGTGAAATTGGCAGCGGCATGAGCTCTTCGGTTTCGTTATTGGCAAAACCAAACATCAATCCTTGGTCACCTGCACCAATCGCATCAATTTCTTCTTCAGTCATTGTTCCTTCACGTGCTTCAAGCGCTTTGTCTACACCTTGCGCAATATCAGCAGACTGTTCATCAATTGATGTAAGTACCGCACATGTTTCCGCATCAAAACCATATTTCGCACGTGTGTAGCCAATTTCCTTAATTGTGTCACGCACCGTCTTTGGAATATCGACATAAGTAGACGTTGTAATTTCACCGCTTACTAATACGAGACCGGTTGTAACAGAAGTTTCACAGGCAACACGTGCATTTGGATCTTTCTTTAAAATTTCATCCAAAATGCTGTCTGAAATTTGATCACAGATTTTATCCGGATGTCCTTCTGTCACTGATTCTGAAGTAAATAAACGACGATTTTGACTCATAATGGCTATTTCCTCCTGTACAAGACCACATCATCCCAAGATGAGGCCTCCAATATGATACGGAACTCGTTCCCTCTTATATTTGAAAACGTTTATATTAGAGATGTTATTGGCAATTTGTTCATATGATATCCCAAAAATAAAAAAACCATTTCCTTCATTGCGAGGAAAGGGTCTGAGATCGCATGCCTTTCACTCTTATCGCTCAAGGTGTTCTTGTACCTTGCATCAGGTTAGCACCTTGGTTTCTCAGCATTTTCATGCCTTTTTCATAAGAAACCGGTTGCTGGGCTTCATCGGGCCTGTCCCTCCACCAACTCGGGATAAGAGTATCCGTTCAATAAGATATCTTATCTTAAACCCTTGCGTCATGTCAATGCTTCATAAGAATTATCTCCCTCTTTTTTCTCCTCACCATTAGCATCACCAAAAAGCATATTTTCATAGCAGAAATGAAAAAACACACACAAAAATTTTTAAATAGTATAGACTATTATTATTAATGTGTTATACTAATCGAAACAAACAAATTCAACGGTAAAGGAAGGGTTTTTTTATGAACTCAGTGGATTTAAAAGAAGATTTGCAGTCATTGCTCTCATTAGAAAATACGCACCAAAATTTATCTGTTCCGAAACTTGTTGAAAAGATTTTGGCACGTAATGAAGGCGTTTTAACATCAACTGGAGCTGTCCGCGCTACAACTGGAGCCTATACAGGACGTTCGCCTAAAGATAAATTTATCGTCAAAGAAGAAAGCTCTGAACATAAAATCGATTGGGGTCAAGTAAACCAGCCGATCTCCAAAGAAGCATTTGACCGTTTATATACAAAGGTTGTGTCATACTTAAAAGAACGTGATGAACTATTCGTCTTTGAAGGGTTTGCAGGCGCTGATGAAAGATATCGTATGCCGATTACAGTTGTAAACGAATTCGCATGGCACAATCTTTTTGCCAAGCAGCTATTTATCAGACCTGACGGGTCAACACCTTCTTCAAACGAAAAACCTTTCACCATCTTATCTGCACCGCACTTTAAAGCAGATCCTGCAACAGATGGCACAAACTCTGAAACGTTTATCATCGTTTCTTTTGAAAAACGCACGATACTTATCGGTGGAACAGAATATGCAGGAGAAATGAAAAAGTCCATTTTCTCTGTGATGAACTACCTGCTTCCTGAGCAAGACATTTTATCCATGCACTGCTCAGCAAACGTAGGTCAAGAAGGCGATGTGGCCCTATTCTTCGGACTTTCAGGTACGGGGAAAACGACGCTTTCTGCAAGCGCAAGCCGCAAGCTGATCGGAGACGATGAACACGGCTGGTCTGGCACAGGGGTCTTCAATATCGAGGGCGGATGCTATGCGAAATGTGTGAACTTAAGTGAAGAAAAAGAACCGCAGATCTACAAAGCGATCAGCTTCGGATCAGTTCTTGAGAACGTTGTGCTTGATGAAGAAACACGTGAAGCGGATTATGATGATACCTTCTTTACTGAAAATACACGCGCTGCTTACCCAATCGAAATGATTGATAACATCGTGAAACCAAGTATCGCAGGACATCCATCTGCTATTGTCTTCTTAACAGCTGATGCGTTTGGCGTCTTACCTCCAATCAGCCGTTTAACAAAAGAGCAGGCAATGTACCATTTCTTGAGCGGGTACACAAGTAAATTAGCTGGAACTGAGCGAGGTGTCACATCACCAGAAACGACATTCTCTACTTGCTTCGGTTCACCATTCCTTCCGCTTCCAGCTCACGTCTATGCTGAAATGCTTGGCAAAAAGATTGATGAGCACGGTGCAAAAGTATTCCTTGTGAATACAGGCTGGACTGGCGGTGGCTATGGTACAGGCAAACGAATGAATCTCGCTCATACAAGAGCAATGGTGCAGGCAGCAATCGAAGGTGACCTTGACAATGCCGAGATGATCACTGATGACATCTTTGGATTACACATCCCGCTTCATATTCCTGGTGTACCAGATGAAGTGCTTCAACCTGCTAAGACATGGGATGACCAAGAGGCTTATCAAGAAAAAGCACACTTCCTAGCCAATGAATTTAAAAAGAACTTCCAAAAATTCAGCCACGCGGCAAGTGACATTGAAGCCAAAGGCGGACCACTCGTATAACCAAATGAAAAAAGCTGAGGAGATTCAATCCCTCAGCTTTTTTAGTTGGTTGAATGCAATGACACAAGACGGTACGTCACCTTCGTGACATTGTCTGTCAGCTCCAGCTTTTCAACATGTGCTGTCCCAGTTTTTTCTCCGTCTTTCGTTTTGCGCACCTCAAGTGGAATATTTAATGGATAAATGCGGTATCCATCCTTCATGAGTTCAAATACATTTTCTTCAATTCTTGTCTCTTTTCCCTTTGTGACAATCATTGTATTAAATTCAACAGGCATTCCCATAATGAAAATCCCCCTACTTTCTATATTTCGTTATACTGCTTATTTTACCACATTTCCGCTTTTTCGGCTGTGCATCCATGTGGTCAGCCTTCTCACAATTTCTCGATTATGCTGCGGCGGGAAATAGTGGTTGTATCCGTGGAAATACCATGTCTCCACGGACTTTCCGTGCTGGCGCAGCGCATCTTCTAACAAATACGCATGCTCAATCGATACATTTTGATCTTCTTCTCCGTGGATGATAAGGACAGGTGCTTCAATTTTGTCCACATCATTTAAAGGGGTTCTGTTCTCATATGCCTCTGGCACCTTATGCGGCGGTCCGCCAATCACACGCTTCATCATCCGTCTCATATCCACACGCTCTTCATAAGTCAGTTTCATGTCACTGACGCCTCCCCATGTGACAAAGGAAGCCGCATCCTGTTTCATTTCAACAGCGGTCCAAATGCCCATAATACCGCCTCGCGAAAAACCAAAGATATGAATGCGGTCCTTCTTCACTTTTTTGTGCTGTTTTAACAGCTGAAAGGCAGCGAACGCATCTTTTCGATCTTCTCCGGCAAAATCTTCGTTCCCTTCGCCTCCTTGGTTTCCTCGGTAAAAGGGAGCAAAGACGACAAAGCCCTGCGCGGCAAATTGCACAATCCGGCCTGGTCTGACCATCCCCACATTTTTAATGCCGCCTCGTAAATACAAAAAGCCGTCGTAGAAACCTTCTCCGGCCGGTTCAGCGAGCAGCCCTTTCATCCGAAGTCCATCTGCCTCATAGGTCACTGTATATAAGTGAATATGCGGATGGGGCGACGGAAACCTTCTTTTTTCCACAATCACTCGATTTCTCTCCTTTTCATCTTTGAATACGTCCATTGCTTCAGCATCGCTTCTGCGACAAGCTGGCCTGATTTTGTCACCATCGGCGTGCCGCCGCCTGGATGACTTGTTCCTCCAACAAACCAAAGTCCTTCAATATCTTTTGACTGATTATTGATGCGAAAGAACGCCTGTTTGAACGAGTTTGAAGACATGCCATAAATGGCTCCGCGATATGCCCCCGTTTTCTGCTGCAGATCGAGCGGGGTTTGAACCGCTTCATATTCAATAAGCTCATCCAAATCAAAAAGACCTTTTTCCATTAATTTGTTTTTTACATGCTGACGATATGTCTCCTTTAGCATGTCCCAATCTTGCTCATTTGTCACATAAGGTGCATTGGCCAGTACAAACAGATTGCTTCTTCCCGGTCCTCCGCTTAAAGCTGGTTCTGAATGACCTGAATAGCATATGTAAAGCGTCGGATCTTGAGGCAGTTGTTTTTTCTGAAAAATATCCTTGAATTCTTGCTCATAATCCTCAGGGAAAAACACATTGTGATGAGCCAGCTGTTCATAGACTTTAGGTACTCCTAATAAGAGAACAAAGCCCGACAACGACGGTTCAATGCCAGACAATTTTTGATTTAAAAAACGAGGACGGTCTTTTTCATCTATGAGATGACGGTATACAGTCAGCGCATCTGCTCCTGCAATGACTTGATCTGCCTCATACATCTGCTGATCCGTCTCCACTCCTTTGATCCGCCGATCCTTCACATGAATCTTGTTCACTTGTTCATTGAGATAAATCTGAACGCCTAATTCTTTTGCCAGCGTCTCAAATGCCTCAACTAAACGATATGTACCGCCCTGTATTCCATAAATCCCTTTCTCTCCTTCTAAATATGCCATCATATTAAAAATAGCCGGCGCCTCGTAGGGAGAAGAGCCAATATAAGTGGCATACCGTCCAAACATCGCCAATGTATGGGGATGACGGAAATATTGACGCAGCAGGCGCTGAACCGATGTGAATGGTTTGACAGCAAGAAGTGCTTTCATCAGCTTTACATCCGCCTTATCCTTCCAGCTCAATAACAAACGATTTAAAAACTGCTCCTCTGCCTTTTGAAAAAGCGTCTTTGATTCCTGTAAAAATGCGCGATATTGCTTCGCATCTTCAGGACTGAATGCAGCAATTTGTGATTCCATTTGCTCAATATTCGGCGTAAACTCGACCGTATGTCCATCTGGAAAAATATTTTTGGTCAGCGGAGAAATCGGATAAAAGGTCACATAATCCTCCATCCGTCTATGACAGGATGTAAACACTTCTTCAAAATAGGCCTTCATTGTAATGGTGCTCGGTCCTAAATCAAAAGAGTAGCCTGCCTCGTGATGGCGTTGCAATTTCCCCCCTAAAGCCGCTTCTTTTTCTAAAATGGTGACCTGAACCCCGCGTGACTGTAGACGGATCGCGGCTGATAATCCGCCAAGTCCGCCGCCGATGATGATCACTTTTTTCATTCGTACCTTCTCCCTTTCCATTCATACCCTTCTTTTTTGAGACCGATTTTCATAGAAGCAAAGCCAATGGCGATCAGGCTTAAAATACTGACCGGCAATAAAAAAGCCATCGCAGATGTCCGCCCATTTTCAGTATCAATTGCTGCTTTAATCGATACACCCAGCCCATAGCAAAGAATGGCTAAGCATATGCTCAAAACATCCAGCTGAAACAATGCGATCATGAAACAAATGACAGGAACCAAATAAAGGAGGGTGTATAAACAAAAGACACTGCTTAACAAAGCAATGCTTCGATTCACGCCCGGGAACAAATTTTTGCGGTAACCTTCCCAAACCTCTTGTCCACTTTCATACATTCTCATATACACAAATGGATGAATGCTTGCAAGTGTGAACGGAAAGCCTTTTTCCTTCACCCTTCTAGCCAAGGCCATATCATCAACGAGTGAATCCTTGATCGCTTCATGCCCGCCGATGTCGTGATAACAATTCTTTTCAATGGCAATAAAACCACCATGTGCTGCGGCAAAAGCGGGGTTCTTAGATTTTCTTACCCATTTCACTGGCAGATGACAGCCAATGGTAAACATCATCATAGGAACGACAAGATGCTCAAAAAATGTACCTGTTTTTTGTTCTGGAAAACCTGACAGCATGCCCGTTTTTTGCATACATAACTGCTTGTATACTGATTCAACTGCCCCTTTTTTTAACCGGACATCCGCATCTAAAAATAGCAGCCAGTCAGAATCTGCTGCCTCTGCGAGCTGAGAACAGGCATATGATTTACCAAGCCAGCCCCGCTTTAATGGCTGACCTGACTGGACTCGAATCCACGGATATGTTTCTGCGAAGCGCTCTACCAGCGCTCTTGTCTGATCTGTCGAATGGTCATCAAGGACGATAAGCTCTTTCGGGTAAAGACGTTGATCAACGATCGACTGAAGACAAGCTTCTATTCGGTTTTCCTCATTTCTCGCTGGAATCAGAATTGATAATGAAATAGGTTCACCCGGCGAAAAGGGTACTGGCTTTAAAACAGGAAGCTGCTTCATATTCCATATGGTGAAAATAAACTGACAGAGCAAGAGTACACTGATTACGATTAAGAAGACCGCCATGTTTTCACCCACTTTTTAAAGGAATCAAACGCATCACTTGTTGACTGACTTGTCCTCGTCATCTGTCTAAATTCTTGATTAGTTGTAAAATCAGGATCTGCGATGACCTGTGCTTGATGTGCATTTAGCTGCGTTTCAAGCAACTCTCTAAGCTGATGCGTCACGTCCTTGCTTCGAAGTTCTCCGCCAGATAATAAGGTATCTTCACCAAACACAGCAGATACTGTCGGCTTTTGAAATTGATTAAATGTATAATGCAATGTCACAGGCTTCACCACAACTTGCTCAAATTGTCTCACTAAAAATGAAGCCCCGCCCTCCAATTCAAGCGGCCGCATATCCTGATGCATGATTTTCCCCTGCGGGAAAAGCCATACAGCCCCGCCAGCCTGCATATTCTCTTTTGCCGTCATTAATGCTTGCTTCACACTTTTCAGATTCTTTTTCTGAACCGGAAAGGCACCAAGCTTTCGGAAAAAGGCATATTGCTTCAGCTGTTTCTCCTCCATCATCATATAATGATCGAGTTCGGACGCTTTTTCTGTTAAAAGAAAGATGATCAGTCCATCCCACCATGAGCTATGATTGGCGATATAAAGAACAGGCAGCTTCTCGTTTGGATCCACAGTGCCTTTCATCATCACACAGCGGAAATGTTTATGAAGTAAATACCGCTCAAGATAAAGAGAAAATATACGTCTAAACGATCGGCTTTTGTCGCTTTCTTTCAAATTGAACCCTTCCTTCACACAAAATAACAATGATCAGTGCTAAATAAAAAATGACATCAAGCCCGCCCTTTAATGCCAGCACACCAAAAAAGAACACCATTGCCTGATAAATACGGCTCGTCCAGCTCAGAGCCTTTTGATCAATCTGAACAAGCGGGAAGAGAAAGGAAAGTCCTGCTCCAATCATACCCCAGCTCACAAAATTCTCAAAAGGAATACCATAAAAACCACCGCCGTCATACCACACCCAAAATTTCCGTTCAGCCGCTACTGGGTCTAATATGAGGTCAAGCAAGACAATCCATATCCCCGTTTCGACAGCTCGTTTCCATTTCGACTGCTGATTGGCTAAAAAAAGGCTGTTTAAAAACACACCAACCCATGCAAAAGCAATGGTTAAAGGCACCCCTGCCACTAGAAAACCTAACGTCGGATAATAGTCATAGGCCCCGAAAGGAAAACCGGTTGTGATCCCTATCCATTCAACCGTAAATGTCAGCACCCCGACAATAGCTGCCCTTTTGATCACAAACCCCCATGAACCATAAATATTTCGCCCAATTTCTATCACACAGCAGGCATACAGCACAAGGAAAATGCCATTTGCAAACTGAAGCCATGCTGGCACTTCAAAAGAGACCATTAATATGAGTCCTACTAAATACCATCCAAGAAATACCCAACTCACTCTATACACGAAACCGCCCCTTTATTTCTGCCAAATTCAAGAAAGTATTCATGCTTCTAGTATAGAAAAAAAGACACGTTCTATAAATAAACAATGCGCTTCTTATTTTCATCTAGGCACTCACCAAAAATCCCTTTTGACATACTTTAATTAGTGATCTAGAACAAAGGAGGCGAATTACTCTTGAATCGTTCCATCAAAGTCAGACTGGCATTCATCGTCGTTGTCCTGCTCTTTATTCCATTTGTCGCCTGTAAAAAAGAACAAGAGCAGACCGTACAAGTAGCCGAGGTGACCCATTCGGTTTTTTATGCTCCGCTATATGTTGCCTTATCTGAGGATTTCTTCAAAGAAGAAGGGCTAGAGGTTGAATTAAAAACGACTTGGGGCGGCGATAAAACGATGACAGCTCTCTTATCCGGCGGTGCAGATATCGCCCTGACCGGATCTGAATCCTCTATCTATGTAGAGGCTCAAGACACAAAAGACTCTGTCATCAACTTTGCACAGCTGACACAAACAGACGGTACATTTCTTGTTTCAAGGGAGAAAGTGAGCGAATTCTCTTGGGATCAATTAAAAGGAAAAGACTTTCTTGGACAGCGGAAAGGCGGCATGCCGCAAATGGTCGGTGAATATGTCCTGAAAAAGGAAGGCATTGATGTAAAAAAGGATCTCCGCATGATTCAAAATATTGATTTTGCCAACATTTCAGGTGCTTTCTCCTCTGGAACTGGCGATTTTGTGCAGTTATTCGAACCGACAGCATCCTTAATTGAAAAAGAAGGCAAAGGGTACATTACCGCCTCCTTTGGAGAGGCTTCCGGAAAGGTGCCGTATACCACCTTCATGGCAAAGAAGAGTTACTTAGAGGAAAACAAAGAAACAGCTGAAGCCTTCACTCGCGCCATTTATAAAGCGCAGAAATGGGTAGAAGCCAAGCAGCCGGAGGAGATTGCCAAAACCATTCAATCTCATTTTCCTGACACAGAACTTGATGTTTTATCAACTGCCATTAAACGCTACAAACAGCAGGACTCCTATGCAACAGATCCCCTTCTGAATGAAGAGGAATGGAACAAATTGCAGGAAATCATGAAGGAGAGCGATGAATTGCCGAAATTTATCCCGTACAAACAACTTGTCAATTCATCCATTGCAAAGAAGGTCACAGAACACAAATAGAATAGGAGGTAGCACATGTCTTTCCTTCAAATTGACCATGTGACCCACACGTACTTCTCTTTAAAAGAAAAAACAACGGCCATACAGCACATCAATATGGAGATAGACCAAGGAGAATTTATCTCATTTATTGGTCCCAGCGGCTGCGGAAAAACCACCCTGCTGTCTATCATTGCAGGAATAACGCCGCCCTCTGAAGGCCGAATTTTAATCGAAGGAAAAGAACCGAATCAAAAAGAGCATCAAATCGGCTACATGCTCCAGCAAGATTATTTGTTTCCTTGGAAAACCATCAAGGAAAATATCATTCTCGGGTTAAAAATTACCAAGCAAGATTCACATGAAGCCACCTCCGCCGCTCTTGGCTTACTGCCTAAGCTTGGCCTTCATGATGTAGAGGAAAAATACCCGAAGGAGCTGTCAGGCGGTATGAGGCAGCGTGCGGCTCTCGCCCGAACGCTTGCAGTGAATCCCGGTCTGCTTTTACTAGATGAACCCTTTTCAGCTCTAGACTATCAAACCAAACTCACTTTAGAGGATCTCGTCTTTCATACACTCAAAAACTATCAAAAAACAGCGGTCCTTGTGACACATGACATTGGCGAAGCCATTGCGATGAGTGACCGCATTTTCTTATTCTCTAAGCATCCTGGCTCAATCAAGAGGATTTTTACCGTTCCAGATGAACTGAGGACTCTTTCTCCTTTCGATGCCAGACAGACCCAGAGTTTCCAAGAGCTCTTTCAAACGATTTGGAAGGAGCTGAAAACAGTTGAAACACAGTGATCTTTTACATGAAGCCTATCGCAAAAAATACCGAATGGAAAAACGCATGACCCGAATCTATCAGTTCATTATTTTCGCCAGCTTCTTTTCGCTTTGGGAGCTTGCCAGTCATTTTCGTCTTATCGATCCACTGATATTTAGTTCACCATCAGCAGTCTGCCAATTGTTTGTACAAAAAATATCCGATGGGTCTTTAATGAATCATATGAGTATTACATTATTTGAAACGGTGCTCGGATTTCTACTTGGTACCTTTTGCGGCATTTTGCTCGCTGCCGCCTTATGGTGGTCCACCCGCCTGGCAAACGTTCTTGATCCTTATTTAGTCATTTTAAATGCCATGCCAAAAGTTGCCCTCGCTCCGATTTTAATTGTTGCCCTTGGGCCTGGCATGATCAGCATCGTTGCCATGGGCGCAATCATTAGTGTAATCATTACGACGATCGTCATCTATACAGCCTTTCAAGAGGTCGATGAGAATTATTTAAAGGTGATGAAAACCTTTGGTGCGAAAAAAAGCGTCGTCTTTCGCGAGGTCATTTTGCCAGCTAGTATTCCAACGATGATTTCTGCCATCAAGGTCAATGTCGGCCTTTCTTGGGTTGGGGTTATTGTAGGGGAATTTCTTGTTTCCTCAAAAGGGCTCGGCTACATGATCATTTACGGCTTTCAAGTCTTCAACTTTACACTCGTGTTCTTAAGTCTTTTCATTATTGCCGTGTTTGCGACCATCATGTACCAGCTTGTGGAATGGCTCGAACGCCGTTTTCTTCAAAAATAAAAAAGCACAGGGATTGTCACCCCTGCGCTTTTTTAAAGAATCAAACCGTTCTTTTCTAAATAAGCAAGACTTTGTCTTAACACATCATCTTTCATAATAAAACTGAAATTCTTATTTTTGGCGATGGATCTTGGCAAGTCTGCGAAAAGAACGGGTCCTTTCGTTTCAAAATACGTGTCTTGCTTCACTAGCTTTTCAATATCAGCGAAATAAATATTCTTGACAATGACCTTTTCTCTGCCCAGCACCTGATATTGACCAATATACGTTAATTCACGAACAACAGCACCCGTCTCTTCTTGAATCTCCCGTATAGCGGCTTGGTCTGCTTCTTCATCCGGCTCAACTTTCCCTCCTGGAAACTCATAGCCCCGATCCTCATGTTCAGTGAGCAGCCATTTCCCTTGGTAGCGGCAGATGGCCCAAACATGCTTAGGATGACTTGAAAAAGGCTTCTCCTCAAAAGAGAGCTTGACCGTATTATGATAATAGTCTTTAAATACATGCATGTGAAATCCCTCATATCCTGTCCTTGCTTCTTGTAAAACATCATACCACAGATCACATTTATCTGAAGAATTTTTATCAAAAGTGAAACAAACGAGTGGTTCTAACTCGTCTGTATCTAAAATGAGGTATTGTTGCTAAAACCTTTTTATCATCTCCAACTTCACCCAATTTTAATCATGAAACCTTTTATCCCTATATGACGTAAATGAATCAGTGTTTGTCCTATGACAACGAGGAGGAAATCAGCATGAGTATAAAAAATGGGTCAAAACAAAACGCGTCCCATGAGGTGATCAAGAAACACCTCTTGAAAGGGCAAAAGTTAGATTTAACAAAAGACAATCCAGCGGCCGACCAAATTCATATCGGGCTTGGCTGGGACCTGGCTGGTCAGCCAATTGATTTAGATACGCAAGTGTTTCTTTTAAATGAAGAGGACAAACTGTTGTCTCCTAAGCATCTGATCTATTATCACCAGCAGCAAAGCTTAGATGGAGCTGTTCGTCACCTTGGTGATCATCAATTTGGCGGAGGGTATCGAGACAATGAAATGATTATTATGCAATTAAGCAGAGTCTCACCTGATATTCATAAAATTGTCGTCACAGCCACGATACATGATGCACACGAACGCCAGCATCATTTTGGACAAGTCACCAATGCCTACGTGCGACTTACGAATCAAATCTCGCAGCAAGAGATTTGTACCTTTCAGTTAACAGATGATTATTCGTATTGTACATCCATTATATGCGCTGAACTCACGAGAGATCAGGAGGAATGGAAAATCACGGCGACCGGGCAAGGGACTACTCTAGATTTAAATGATTTATGCCGCATCTACGGATTTACATCTTGACGCAGGAAAGGAGCCGGCACCTATGGGATTTCATTTCAACACGATAGAAGAGCTTACCTTACAAGCAGAAGGCAGCGGAATCTTTTTTGCCAAAAAAGGCGCCATGATTGCTGATCAAGGAAGTTTCCAATACCGCAAGCGATTACTTGGAACGAATAAAGGAAATATGGTCAGCCAAGTATTTAACCATATCAGCAGGAAATTCACAGGTGAAAACCTTGAGATGATGGAAGTGAGTGGACAAGGTACTTGCTACTTGGCGGATGCAAGCGAGCATGTAACAGTGATTAATCTTGAGCCAAGCGGTCCTTGGCAGCATGTAAGTGTAGAAAGTGAAGATTTACTTGCCTTTACTGAGGAATGCCATTACGGCGTCACACCAGTAGGCGTTGGTATTTTATCACAGAAAGGACTGTTTACATCAAAACTCTCTTATCAAGGGCACGGAGCGCAAGTCGCTATTAAAACGAATGGAAATCCGCTCATTTTAAAAGCCCCCTGCCGTGTAGACCCTGACGCAATTGTTGCTTGGACAGGCAAAGCACCGAAGGTCAAACTCGATGTGAACTGGAAAACTTTCATTGGACAAACATCTGGCGAATCCTACTTATTTGAGTTTCAGGAACAAGATCAAATCGTCATTATCCAGCCATCTGAGCGCACATCTGGCTTACGGGTGGGCTTAGATGATAATCGCTACAAACCTCAGAGCCAGAGCTCCTCTCATGAATTCACCAATTCACAGCAAGAAAATAGAGGCGGCGGGATCAGTGATTTGATCGGAGGCATTTTACAACCGCGAAAATAAAGCATGTAGAGATTCTCTACATGCTTTTTCAATTCATCAAACCATTTGTCTCAATAAAGCTCCTTGTTTCTTCATTGCCGAGCTCATAAATCATTGTGTAAATCTCTTTTCTTTTTCTATCCATTTCATCATTTGGACTATCATAATGATATTCAAGAAACGGAACATGCGCCCGAAAGAAGCCTTTCCAATCTGTCATATACTGTTCATCGAAGTAGTCTCTCAGCTGCAAAATTTGATCATCATCTGCTTCTATTTGAAATTGCCAAGCCGCTGCATCTCTATGCTGCGATATCGATCCATCTTGTACGGATACATAGTATGTGTGTCTCGCCATCCGAATCATCCTTTTTCCTTTAGTATGACCAGATATGAGGAAATTACGGCTTTTTGCGCAATTTATTTTTCAACATGTCCAATACATCAATAAACAACTGTGGAATGGGAACTCCAAGGGCTCTGGCTGTCGAGACGATTTGGTAAGATTCATAAATAATATAAAAGATGATCGCTAAATCCTTAATCGTCCCAGTTGTCTTCAGCATGACATCGAAGAAATGTGCCATAGATATTAAGGAGACGGTCACGACCTTTCGAACAAGCCGCGTTAAAAACCGCTTCATTGTGAGCTGCCCAGTCAAAGATTCTCTTAGGCTTGAACAAATTAATTCAATAGCCATCAACGTCACTAAAATCATCAGTAAATATCCTGCTCCACCAAACAGAAAGCCCATCGCCGACAAACTCACTGTAACCAACGAAAAGATGCCTAAATCCTTGCTCACTTGGCATCAACATCCTTTCAAAGTGGAACTCCTTACCTCAATAGTATATGCCGAATTCTCGCAATAGCTTGGACGACAAAAAATAAAGGCGCTGTTATGTATTCAGGGAGACGAATGAGACCAAAAAAGCCGCCCATGAGGCGGCTTCTCTTTTTAGACTCTGACATCAATAAATGAAGCATCTGAATCCTTTGGCTGAACAGCTTGAGGCTGCTGCTGCACTTGATCCAGCATCACCATAGCTTGTGCTGTATTCGTAGCAAGCTGTGAATTCAACAAACTAATATTGAGTGTCTTTTGAATGCTCGCTACTTGCTGACTCATCATTCCTGCAATAGAAGACATCTTCTTCCCTCCCTTCTCTTTTCTCTTCGGCTGAAAGCCCTATGATTTCAATGGGCTGTCTGTCCCGATTCCAATAAAAAAAGAATGTCGGTCTATTGATGACCGACATTCTTTTCATACATGTATTATCCTAAATATGCTTTAAGCATCCAGTTGTGTTTTTCAATGGATTGATGAATCGCAAGCAGCATATCACCTGTAGTTTCATCGCCAACCTCTGCAGCCAGCTCCATTCCTTGCTTTAATTCCTCAGCGATATTGGAGAAATCATCATATAGATTTTTCACCATTTGCTCCGCTGATTCATTGCCTTCTGCTTCTTGAATGCTGGAAATTTCTAAGCACTCTTTCATTGTGGCAACAGGCTGTCCATTTAAAGCAAGCATACGCTCAGCCAAATCATCAATATATGTAGCTGTTTCTGTATATAGTTCCTCAAATTTCTCATGGAGTGTAAAGAAATCTTTTCCCTTTACATACCAATGATAGTTATGTAATTTCACGTAAAGCACAGTCCAATCAGCTACTTGTTTATTAACGACGTTTAATAATTGTTCAGACATATTTATTCCTCCTTATGTAATTGCGTTTAGTATGAGAATACCCTTTTCTTATTATACTGAAACCTGCCGTCAATTTCTTCTATTTTGACTGCATGAAATATATGTTAATATGGAAATAAGGAGGGAGTTAGATGCTGTTACTTGGGATTATCAGCTTTATCATTATCTCAATCGTTGTCTTTTTATCATTGTGGACGACATCTAAGGCTTATGAATATAAGCATAAAGTCGATTCACCACAGGATGCAGAACCAAATCAACGTCCTAATCCAAAATAAATCCGCTTTTAATGATGTGAGGTTTCTTCTTCTGCAGTAGTTGAACTCTCTTTTTTCACCTCACCTACGTGGATGTTCGTTTTCGGCATATTATGCTGCTGTTTAGCTGTCACATGGACTTGTATGATATAAAGGCCATCTTTTTTGAAGGCGGTGTGCAATTCGTATACACCCTTGTTTTCTTTCTTTGGCTGAATCATCTTGCTGTTATCCTTGTCGCCATCTTTCCACACTTCAAATTGAACATCATCTGCATCATCAACAGGCGTATCACCGTATGTGACAGCTGCTTTTACTATAACGCTTTCATTTTTCTCCACTTGCTCAGGTCCTGTGAGCTTTACTTCTAACAGCTCAGGCACTTCCCCTTTGCCGCTATTTGCTGCAGAGTTTCCACATGCACTCAATAACGTGAGTATCAGAATCATTCCCAACATTTTTCGCATCCTGCGTTTCCCCCTTCTTTTACTGACATGTCCATTTTAACAAATATCCCCTATTTTGACATCTCTGTTTGAATTCAAATAAAAAACCGGACATCTCAATGTCCGGTTCAAAATTCTATTAACCAAATACTTTTAAAAGCTCTTCTTGATCCTGAGAAAGCCAGAAACGCATTAAACGTTTTGCCCCTTCAAGATCATGAAGCTTCGCTTGGCCGCATTGCTCTTCGTTTGCAGCAGGAATTTCTGTTACTTCAACCGCATCCTTGAATGTTGCATCAAGAAGTTCAACGATCTCTTTTGGAGTTGGTGCACCACTGACAACTAAATAGTAGCCTGTCTGGCAGCCCATTGGAGAAATATCGATGATATCAAAATGATCATATTTCTCTGAGTGTGTTCTAATATTAAACGCAAGCAAATGCTCTAATGTATGAATCGTATCAGGTTTCATCGCCTGCTTGTTGGGCTGACAAAAACGAATATCGAATTTATTTACTTCCCCATCTGATCCCACTTTATGAACGCCGCAATGACGAACATATGGCGCTTTTACAGCATTATGATCAAGTTCAAAGCTTTCGACTGAAGGCATAATCACCACTCCTATAATTGCAATTTCCTATATTATAACATATTTCTCCGACCAGTTTAGTTTATAAAACTTTCCTTCCTTGTTCTTTTTTCTTATACTGTGGAAGACAGACAAGGAGGAACCTCTATGAAACAAATTTTTATCGGCATAATACGCTTTTATCAAAAATGTATTTCCCCTCTGACACCGCCAAGCTGCCGGTTTTATCCAACATGCTCAAACTATGGACTAGAGGCAATCAAAACGCATGGAGCGATCAAGGGCGGCTGGCTCACCATAAAACGGATTTTGAAATGTCATCCGCTTCACCCTGGCGGCATCGATCCTGTCCCGCCTAAAAAGGAAAAGTAACTTACTTTTCTTCATATCCGTTGACAACTAAGTCAAGCTTCCCTGTTCCAGGGTCAATGACAAGCCCGTGTACAGGTACATCTGATGGAAGAAGCGGGTGATTTTTTACTACAGACACACTGTCCTTCACGCTCTCTTCAACTGAACTAAAGCTTTTGAGCCACTGTTTAAAATCAATTCCTGAGTATTCCAGTACTTCAATACGTTTTTCTGGAATACCGCGCTCAACGGCTTTATTTAAAAGTGTCTGGCTGTCTATTTTACTCATCCCGCAATCATGGTGCCCAATGACATATACCTCGTCAGCATTTAATTCGTAAACAGCAACTAAAATACTTCGCATAATACTTCCAAATGGATGAGAAACAAGCGCCCCAGCACTTTTGACAATCTTAATATCACCATTTTTCATGTTCATGGCACGCGGAAGCAGTTCAACAAGTCTTGTATCCATACACGATAGAATGACAGCTTTTTTCTGTGGAAACTTTGTTGTTGTAAATTCTTCGTATTTCTTTTCTTCAATAAATTGTTGATTATATTCGATGATTTCATCTAAAAGTTTCATACGTTTGTCCATTCCTTTATCTTTTTTTAAAAATAAATATAGCACAATGTAAGAAATTTCGTCACGTGTTGCTGCTTATTTTTTTAGAGGAAACATCTGCTGACGAAAATTTTTTATTTTCCTCTTTTCAAATCGTAATTATTACGATACAATAACTCAGGACATTAAATCGTAATCATTTCTATCTATTAGATTGAGAGGAGACATTTTCTACATGAAAAAAATCTTTTTTATTTTAACAGCTGCTTTATTCGCGATCGGTCTTGCCGCTTGCTCAAGCAGTGCGGGCACTAATGCTTCAAAAGGAAAGGCAGACGGGAAACTAATCATTTACACCACGATCTTCCCAATTCAAGATTTCACTGAAAAAATTGGCGGCTCTCACGTTCATGCTCAAAGCGTGTATCCTGCAAATGCAGATGCACACAGCTTTGAACCAAGTTCAAAAACAATGGTTGAAATGGCTGAAGGTGATGCCTTTATCTACAGCGGCACAGGGGCTGAAGCATTCGCAGACAAAACTGCTGCCACTTTAAAAGACCAAGGTGTGAAAACAGTCAAAGCAGCCGAAGGCATCAAATTGTTATCGACAAATGAAGAACATGCACATGAAGAAGGCGAAGATCATGACCATGAAGGTGAAGACCATGATCATGACGGGCACGATCACGGAGATAAAGACCCTCATGCATGGTTAGACCCGGTTTATGCACAGCAAATGGCGAAAAACATTAAAAACACACTCGTCTCTTTAGATCCAGATCATAAAGACGAATACACAAAAAACTATGAACATCTAAAAAAAGATTTGCAATCGTTAGATCAAGAATTTAAAACAACGTTATCTAAAGCGAAACATAAAGAAATTCTTGTTTCTCACGCAGCTTATGGTTATTGGGAAAAGCGCTATGGCATTGAGCAAATCAGTGTTTTAGGGTTATCCGCTTCTGAGGAGCCATCACAAAAACAGCTCGAAAACATTGTACAAAAAGCGGAAAAGCATCACATTCAATACGTTATTTTTGAAAACAACGTCAGCAGCAAAGTATCAGATACAATCCGCAGTGAAATTGGGGCAAAAAGCTTGACCCTTAAAAATCTAGAATCCATTACTGAGGATGATGTCAAAAATGGCGAAAGCTACGTCAGCTTAATGAAACAAAACTTAAAGACCTTAAAAACTGCATTAAATGATTAATGCTTTGAACCCCGGGTGATCAACCGGGGTTTTTTGCTGTAAAAAAAAGCACACCGTTATCAGGCGTGCTTTTTTGATTACATTTGATATTTTTTCTTAAACTGCTCAGCTCTTCCGCCTTTTTCTCCGAATTTTTGACGTCCTGTATAAAAAGGATGCGTATCAGAGCTTGTTTCTACTTTAATGACAGGATACGTTTTCCCATCTTCCCACTCTACTGTCTCATTTGATGTCTTTGTTGATCTACTCAAGAAGCGGTAACCGCTGTTTACGTCCATAAATACAACTTCATGTGAGGTTGGATGAATATCTCTTTTCAATGTCAAAACTCCTTTCGTTAATAAAACGTAATGGTTACGTTTTATATTTATATTCTACTCCCTCTTTTACAACTTGTCAAAAAACAAGCTTTCTTAGTCAGGAAGAATAATCTAAAAATGGTGGAGAATAATAAGCATCATGAAAAAGAGAAGCGATAAGAAAGGCGGAGAAAAAATTGACTGATCTCGTTTTAGCTAGAAGCCTGTTCGGCACAACCATGGGCTTTCATATTATTTATGCCTCGCTTGGCGTTGGCATCCCGCTAATGATTTTGTTAGCTGAACTCATCTTTCAAAAAACGAAGGACCCGCATTATGCCATCATGGCCAAGCGGTGGACAAAAGCACAGGCTGTTCTGTTAGGGGTCGCCATTCCAACAGGTACTATTGCTGGTACGCAGCTTGCCCTTTTATGGCCAGGTTTTATGGAGGTCATCGGAAAGGTCATGTCACTGCCATTCCAGATTGAAATCTATGCGTTCTTTATAGAAGCATTATTTATGTCTATTTATGTGTACGCAGCGGATCGCCTATCAAATGCAATGCGCATCATTACGGTTATTTTTATCGTCATTGGTGCAGCTGCATCAGCGATTCTAATTACAAACGTACATGCTTTTGAAGGGACACCTGCCGGCTTTCAGATGGTGAATGGAGAAATCACAAATATCGAGCCTTGGAAGGCCTTTTTCAATCCAAGCTTTGCTGTAACTGCTACACATGTTGTGCTGTCTGCTTTTACAACAGGTGCTTTTGTGATTGCTTCAGTTGCAGCTTTTAAAATGCTCAAAACGAGAAAAAATGAGAAGCTCTATACATTTCATCGAAAAGCCCTTTTTCTTGGACTCATTGTAGGAGGACTTTTCTCTTTTCTAACAGCCTTAAATGGCCACGAATCCGCTCAGCTTCTGTATGAATATCAGCCTGAAAAGCTGGCTGGAGCTGAAGGTTTATTTGAAACGCAATCACATGCGCCTCTTGCAATAGGTGGTTTTACGGATGCTGATTCACAGGAAATTAAAGGTGCGATCGAAATTCCTTGGGCGCTCAGTTTTCTGGCAGGAAATAGCTTTGATACAGTGGTCAAAGGCTTAAATGATTTTCCTCGTGACGAGTGGCCGCCTTTATTTATACACACATTATTTAACGGCATGGTCATTATTGGATCGGTGCTCATTCTATTTGCGGTATTAGCACTACTTTACCGTAAAATTTTAAAACGGGACAAATTTCCGAAGTGGCTTCTTTTTCTTTACTTATTCGGCGGGCCTCTTAGTCTTTTGGCTATTGAATTTGGCTGGATCTTTGCTTGTACAGGCCGCCAGCCATGGGTTATTTATCGAATGCTCAAAACCTCAGAGGTTGTCACATCATCAGGCTCGATCGGGACACTTTTTATCCTTTTTGCCATTGTCTATCTCATCTTAGGCATAGCAACCGTTATTGTGCTGACTTACTACTTTAGAAAACATTCGATTGAAGAAGACCTACGGTTAACAGAATCTTAAAAAGGGAGCGATCTTGATGCAAATGGATGTTACAACTGATGCGCTCATTGCAATCACCATCTTATGGGGATTCGTTTTTATCTATGCAGTGATGGCATCAATGGATTTCGGCGCAGGATTTTGGTCGATGATTTATATGAATAGAGAACAAACAAAGGCCGCTAATATCGCAAATAAGTACCTTTCTCCAACATGGGAAGTGACAAACGTCTTTATTGTCGCCATCGTTGTCGCATTGTTCAGCTTGTTTCCAGGTGCGACCTTTGTACTTGGTACCGTTTTATTAATACCCGGCAGCATCATTTTATTGCTTCTTGCACTGCGAAGCGGGTTTCTCGTGTTTTCTCATTCACTGCCTAAGAAATACCGAAAAGCGGTGACGTATATTTCAGGGATCAGCGGCTTTATCATTCCGTCCATCCTGATCATGGTTCTCCCAATCACCCATGGTGGCTTTATCTTTCAGGAGAACAACGTCTACTCATTAGATCTTGGACTAGTCTTTACAAGTGCAAATGTCTATTCTTTTATCGGCTTTGCCATTTTCAGCACCCTTTTTCTTTCGTCCTTGCTTTTAGCTGATTTCTCTAATGTTGCTGATGAAGATGAAGCTTACAGCATTTATAGAAGAGGAGCGCTCATTACGGGTCCACTTTCACTCATGATGGCCTTTTTTATCATGCTGACATTACGAAGCGAGGCCAATTGGCTGTTCACAAAAATGATGCAGAACATTCCTATTCTTCTTGTATCTCTCTTAATGTTTTTGCTCGCAGGACTGGCTCTATTTTTACCAAACAGCCGGTTTAAGCATCGGAAAGGGAGACCACGCCTTGCCGTCATTGCGATTACCATTCAATATTTCTTAGCAAGCTATGTGTATGGGCGTGCCCATTTGCCTTACATGGCTTATCCAAATATTACAATCATGTCTGGATTTACAGACCCTGTCACATTTAGGGCATTATTTATCACCTATATTGTAGGGTTTATCATCTTGTTTCCCGGATTTTATTTCTTCTGGAAATTATTTATGAAGGATAAGCGCTATATTCGTCAGGAAGATTAACATGAATGGACAAGCATCATTTCGGTTACATTATAGATGAAAGACATACTCAAAAGGAGGTCATCTGTATGAGTCAAAAAATCCTTTGTGAAGTCAATAACTGTTCCTATTGGAATGCTGGAAACCGCTGTGGTGCAGATGCAATCTATGTCGTCAGCCACACAGGAAATACGGCTGAGAAAAGTGAAGAAACGGATTGTAAAACGTTTAAACCACAAGACCTTTAAGTCTCATTAAAGGAGGCGCTTCAATTTGAAACACGATCGGCTGCTTCAAACGTTTTTTGACGAAATTCATGACGCGGATGAAGCCGCATTCCACCAAGCCGCTCACTCCTTTTTAAATCTTTGGGATTATGAATATGGACATGCATCAAACATGCCAAGTGAAATTCATCAGTATATCGGACAGCTTGCTTATGACAGCGAGCTGGTTGAAGAGTAAGAAAGAGCGGATCACCGCTCTTTCTTTTTTGTTCAGACAGGAAGGAAAAACTTTCTCTCACTATACCTAGATTCTATTTGGGATGCAAAAGGTGATTCCTTCGTTTTTATCTCACAAAATCATGTTTTGTAAACACGTCGATTTTATCAGAAAACGAACGGAGCGCTTGGTAATCAACTTCCACGCCCATTCCTGGTGAACGAGGCACCTCAATAAACCCATTTTCAACCTTAATTTCAGGAAAAATGATATCCTGCTCCCAAAATTTTGACGAAGCTGAAATATCACCGGGAATCGTAAATTGAGGAAGCGAAGCAAGTGCTACGTTCTGCGCTCGGGAAATACCTGTTTCAATCATCCCTCCGCACCATAACGGAATTTGATGCTCCTTACTGAACGTATGAATTTTAAGAGCCTCTGTCAATCCGCCAACTCGTGAAGGCTTCACATTAATAATTTGACAGCTGCCAAGCTCTACAGCTTTTCTAGCATCATCTAAAGAACAAATACTTTCATCTAAACAAATCGGCGTTTTTAAATGCTTTTGCAAATGGCGGTGGTCCACAATATCATCTGCTGCTAAAGGCTGTTCAATCATTAATAAACGAATATCGTCGAGCTGCTTAAGCTTGCTGATATCTTTTAATTCATAAGCAGAGTTTGCATCTGCCATTAATGGCAGATCAGGAAAAGACTCTCTGATCTTTTGAAGAAGTCCAATATCTTGTCCAGGTTTAATTTTCACCTTCACCCGCTGATAACCTTGGTCAACAAATTGCTGAATTTGCTCAAGCATATCGTCAATAGGGCCTAACCCCGCCACAACACCAGATGGTATTTTATCTTTTGTACCGCCTAATACATCGCGTAAAGACTTATTCTCACGCTTCGCATAAATATCCCAAACAGCCGCTTCAATGCCTGCTTTCGCCATCCTATTGCCTTTAAATTGATACAGACTGTCAGGGATTTCTGAAGGATGTGTAAAGGTGCGCGTCAGCACGTTCGGGATAAAGAAAGCTCTCAGCATATGATAGCAAGTCTCAATTGTTTCTTCTGTATACCACGGAGAAGAAAAAGCAGAGACTTCTCCCCATCCAGTCAATCCTGTCTGATCTTTGACTTCAACAATAATAAACTCACGCTCTGAAATGGTTCCAAGACTTGTTGTAAATGGCTGTTTAAGCTTCATCGTGACATGATATAAAATTACTCGTTCAATTTGAATCATTTGAAAACCCCTTTGATCTGAGTCTGTGCCTTTGCAATTTATTCGACGCATTTCTTGGCAGCTCGTCCACAAAGTGAAAAGCGGCGGGCCATTTATATTTGGCTAAATGCGACTCACATAAAGCATAGAGCTCATTCTCCGGTATCTTATCATCTGTTACAAGGAAAGCAGCAGGTACCTCTCCCCATCTATCATCATACATACCCGTTACTCCGGCTTCCTTGACATGCGGATGTGTTAGCAGAACCGCTTCAATTTCCGCAGGATAAATATTTTCTCCGCCAGAAATAATTAAATCTGAACGGCGGTCAAGCACAAATAAGAACCCTTCCTCATCCACATAGCCAATATCACCCGTTTTCAGCCAGCCCTCATCAAAGGCAGCCGCGGTCGCTTCTTCACGGTAAAGGTAACCTTTCATCACATTTGCACCTTTCACCATAATTTCGCCATGCTCAAAAGGACGGCAAATGCGATCTCCATCTTGAATTTTCAGCTCACACCCAAAAAGAGGTTTTCCCGCTGACCCAATCTTCTCTACACTAAATTCGGGCGCAAGGGTCACAATTTGTGAACAGGTTTCCGTCATCCCGTACGATTGAAAGACAGGAAAGCCCTTCTCTTTGCTTTCTTGAAGCATCGCATAAGGCGCAGGTCCTCCGCCTAATAAAAGACAGCGCAAAGAAGACGGACATTCTGCCAATCTGCTTAACAAACGAGATAACATCGTCTGCACAACAGAAATCATCGTTACACGATGCCGTTCAATAGAATCCTTTACTTCATCGACGTCAAACTTCTGATGAAGCACGACTGTCATTCCATATATCACAGACTTAAATAAAGCAGATAAGCCGCTAATATGAAAAAGAGGCAGGGCAATGAGCCAGCGGTCATCCTCTCTGAGACCCAGATTCAGTGCAGAGGAAACAGCACTATGAAAATGATTGCCAAACGTTTGCTCTACCCCTTTTGGACGTCCTGTTGTCCCAGATGTATACATGATGGTCGCTGTTTCATTCAAATCAAATTCACTCTCGATCTTGTTGACATGGCCTTGCCCTGGTTCAGGTAAAGTTTCCATTGTATAAACGGGTAAATCACCCTCATGATCGCTTGCATAACTAGATTCTGTTAATAACGCCGCGGCTTTTGCATCTTCTAGCTGATAGCGCCTTTCAGCTTTTGTCAGCTTATTATTCAATAGCACAATTTTTAACCCTAATAAAAAACAGGCATTTACAAGCATCACCATTTGAGGATGATTGTTCATCAAAAGCGCAACCGTTTCCCCTTTTTTCAATGATGCCTGAGCAAGTCTATTTGAAAGCTCTTCCGCTTCTTGAGCTAATTCGTGAAATGTCCACTCTTTCTCTTGATAAATGAGTGCGACTCGATCTGGCGTTAAATAGGCACGGTGCAGCAGCCAATTAGGTTGCTTCATCATGACACCTCCTTTTCGTAAAAGAAAACAGCTTAGTCTGATGCACTAAGCTGTTGTTCATTGATATCATTGAATCAAGGGAAACGCGGGAACTGGCCGAAGTCCGGCTTGCGTTTTTCCTTAAAGGAATCGCGTCCTTCTTTTGCTTCATCTGTTGTGTAATAAAGAAGTGTCGCATCTCCTGCAAATTGCTGAATTCCAGCTAATCCATCCGTATCTGCGTTAAATGCAGCCTTCAAGAATCGTAAAGCAGTCGGGCTCTTTTCTAGCATCTCCTCACACCACTTCACCGTTTCTTCTTCAAGCTGATCTAATGGCACAACTGTGTTAACAAGTCCCATATCAAGCGCTTCTTGTGCATTGTATTGACGGCATAAGTACCAGATTTCTCTTGCTTTCTTATGACCAACAATACGTGCAAGGTAACCTGAACCATAACCAGCATCAAAGCTGCCTACTTTTGGACCTGTTTGTCCAAAAATTGCATTATCTGCTGCAATCGTCAGGTCACACACAACGTGAAGAACGTGGCCTCCGCCAATCGCGTAACCTGCTACCATTGCGATAACTGGTTTTGGAATGACACGAATCAAACGCTGCAAGTCTAATACATTTAGACGTGGAATTTGATCGTCTCCTACATAACCGCCATGGCCGCGAACTTTTTGGTCTCCACCAGAACAGAATGCTTTTCCGCCAGCACCTGCAAGTACGATCACACCAACTTCTGAATTATCACGAGCCCGTGAAAATGCATCAATTAATTCACTAACAGTCTTTGGGGTAAACGCGTTATGTACGTGCGGACGATTAATCGTAATCTTTGCGATCCCATTGTACGTTTCATATAAAATTTCGTCATACTGACGCTCAGTTTGCCATTCAATAGCCATCAATATTTCCTCCTCTAATCTTACGCTAAAATAAACTCACTTACTATTTTACCAAAAAAATGTGGTTGTTCCACATGAACTGTATGCCCAGCATGCTCAGCCACTATAAATTGACTTCCTTTCAGCTCCTGCTGCATACGTTTCCCGATATGGCAGAACTTTTCATCAAGCGTTCCGCAAATGAACAATACAGGCAAATGAATATGCTTTAATGCCTTCCAAACAGATGGCTGTGAACCTGTTCCAATTCCTTCTAAGCTGCGAGCCAGCCCAAGAGGATTGGCCTTCAGTCTTCCCTCTCTCAGCTCAGTCTGCCTTTCGGCTGATAAAGTTTTCTGCGAAGCAAACAAAGGAATGCTTTCCCAAAAATCCACAAACTTCACTAAGCCCTCATGTCTGATTTTTTGAGCGAGCTGATGATCATGCTTCAGTCTTGCCATCCGCTCTTTAAAAGTGCGTAGCCCAGGAGATGTACTCTCAAGAATCAATTTATTGACACGATCTGGATAACGAGCGGCAAATGATAAAGCAATACGTCCTCCCATAGAATATCCGAGAATATTCACTTTGTGAAGCTTTAATTGGTTTAAAATCTCTACAAGATCTGCCAGCTGCTGAGACATGGCATATCTTCTCACACTTTCTGGCGAGTCCGTACGCCCATGTCCAAGCAAGCTGATCTGAATCAGTCTTGTATTCTCCAAATAAGCATTCAAGAACGTCCAAGACGCTGCACTTC
Source organism: Bacillus sp. PAMC28571 (assembly GCF_014250435.1). Taxonomy (NCBI): domain Bacteria; kingdom Bacillati; phylum Bacillota; class Bacilli; order Caryophanales; family Bacillaceae; genus Bacillus; species Bacillus sp. PAMC28571. The sequence goes on from NZ_CP060191.1 coordinate 2,516,391, forward strand.
CAGTGAAGCCGTGTAAGCATAATGTGGCATTTGCTGCCGAAGGGTCCTGGTCCACCACTTCGTACGCTACCCCATCACGCATTCTTATGATGAGAGAAGGCATTCTTTTTTCACTTCTTCCAATATGTCATCCATCATTTGACGATGCTTGTCTACACGGGAATGACGATCTGTTTCAATTTCAATTAAATGAAGCCCTGGTTCATCTATATGCGCCATGTACACATCATGTAACTCTTGTTTCGTTGACGGTTTCGAATAGGTTCCCCCATATAACTTCGATGCATACTCAAAATTCAGTCCTGTCGGCGTACCGAAGAGCTTTTCATAATAAGGTTTATCAGACGCCTGCGGAAGGAAAGAAAAGATACCTCCCCCATCATTGTTTATCAAAACAACTGTCAGCGGAATGTCCATCAGCTTAGCTGCAAGCAGACCGTTCATATCATGGTAAAATGATAAATCTCCAATGACTAAAGTGACTGGCTGCTTCAAGGCTGCATACGTGCCAAGTGCTGTGGACACAACGCCGTCAATGCCATTTGCTCCGCGATTCGCCATCATTCGAAAAGGCTTGGACTGAGTCTCAAAAAATGTATCTACATCACGAATCGGCATACTATTACCGATAAAAAGGACACTCTCCTTTGGCAAGAGGTGCTGAAGCTGACGGTACACATTCCCTTCAAAGGACAAATCCTCATCTGAATAGCGGGCTGCATGCGTTCTGAATGAAGAATTAGCATTCTGCCAGCAGTTTAAGAAACTTGTCTCTTTACGTTGTACTGCTTGATTTAATGCTGCTTCTCCAAAAGCAGAGACAGTACTTTCAATGACGTATGAAGCACTTAACCCAGGATCACGAAAACCTCCGGCTGCATCTACAACAATCTGCTTTACTTCCGCATGTTTTTCCAGCCACTTGAATAAGGGCTTAGATACAGGCATCGGTCCAAAGCGAATGACCATATCCGGCAATAGGTGCTGCTGCAATGCTTCATCTTTCAATAAAGAATCATAAGCGTCGATAATTAGCTCTTTATTCTCATGCCCGTTGCGCAAAAGAGAAAGCGGGTCAGCTAAAATAGGTAAATGCAGAGCTTTTGAAAGGCGTAAAACTGCCTCTTTTTCTTCCTGTGTATGAAGTTCACCAGCCACAATCAGTCCCTTTTTTGATTGATTCATGACGGTTACGATTTCAGACATCACTCGATCATTTGGGAAAGCATGACCTGATGCTAATACCTTTTTCGTGTCTGATTCTTCTCGCGCGAAAGGGTCAATAGACAGATCAGGAAGCAATGGTTCTCTCAGAGGTACATTGATCTGAACAGGCCCTTTTGGCTCCTGCATCGACATGTGATTTGCTCTCGCAGCTGCTGTCTGAACATAACGCAGCATCGTTTGACTTTCCTCTGGCAATGCTAAGTCTGTGAACCATTTAACAAACTTACCGAATAAGAATTGCTGATCAATCGCTTGAGGTGCCCCAACTTCCCTCAATTCGTGCGGCCGATCAGCAGTTAAAACAATAAGAGGTACACGAGAATAATGCGCCTCTACAATGGCTGGATAAAAGTTAGCAGCTGCTGTACCTGATGTACAAATAAGCAGCACTGGTGATTGACTTGCTTTTGCAAGACCAAGCGCATAAAAAGCAGCAGACCGTTCGTCCACTAAAACATGGACATGGATGTCTTGATGAGCAAGGGCCAGCATCGCAAGCGGAGTTGAACGAGAACCAGGACAGACAACTGCCTCTTTCACACCACCTTGGACGAATTCATCCATCAATCTGCCTATATATGTTGTCATGATGTGATTATTCAATAGGATGACCTCCAAGAGCAGACAGCATTGGTCTTAACTTCACTTGTGTTTCCTCATACTCCTGCTTTGCAAGGGAATCCTCTACAATTCCGCAGCCGGCGAACAAACGAACACGATCTTCCTCAATAAGACCTGACCGAATGGCTACAGCAAATTCTCCATTATCCTGAGAATCAATCCAGCCTACCGGCGCTGCATACCAGCCGCGCTTAAGCGGTTCGATTTCACGAATCACTTCAACCGCCTTTTCCTTAGGATATCCGCCTAATGCCGGCGTCGGATGAAGCTGCTCAATTAATGAAAAGAGGGAACAGCTGCTTTTGATTTCTCCCACAATCGGTGTAAACAAATGCTGAATGTTTTTTGTTTTATAAAGACTTGGTTGATTTGGTTTATGCACATGAAGGCAATTCGCTTTAAATGCTTGCTCAATCATATTGACGACAATTTGATGTTCAATCAAATTCTTCTCATCATGCAGCAGTTCCTCGCCTAATGCGTGATCCTCCGCTTCATTTTTTCCGCGAACAATGGAACCTGCTAAACAGGATGAAAAGACCTCTCCACCGCTTTTTTTCACTAAGCGTTCCGGCGTGGCTCCGACAAATGCTTGTCTTCCCTGTTCAACCGCAAATACATAACTCGTTGTTTGGTGCTTTAATAATTCTGCTAATAGTGGAGCAAGTTCAATTTGATTTTTATAGTGAAGCAAGACTTCTCTTGCTAAAACAACCTTTTCATATTCGTTTGCACGAATGTGGTCTGTCGCTTCTTGGATCGCCTTCATCCATTCGTTCACATCCAGCTCTTCCATATGAACAAGTTCAGCTTGTCCACCAGTCCGTACTGGCAATGTCTCGAAACGAGAGGCTTTTTGTTCTAATTCTTGAATAAGCTGATGAACATTCCCGTCCATCTGCTTCCACTCATTGATCGTGAGAAAACTGCCTTCTTTTGAGACAGTCAGCATGATCGATGGCACAAAAAAATGAGCTTCGCCAAATGCTTCCCAATGACGTGCCTTCTCTTCGTGCGGATCAAACGAGAATCCTCCAAATAAAAGCGGACCAACAGCCGCTTGCTTTAACTCCTTCTCATCATGAAAATGGAACATGTGCTGTTTTAGCTGTTCCCATTCTTGATGGACTATATCGAATCGTTCCTTGCCTTGCTCAGATGATTTAATGACGGCCGCTCTGCCAAGTCCAGAAAATATCATTTGGCTTTCTGGATCAGACCAAAAAAACCGCTCGCCTAAAAAATCAGCTTCGCCGCTTTGGAAAAAGGCAAGAGGATCCAGATCGTCAACTCTTCTGGAGTAGCTTATCAAAACAGCATGGTTGACGTTATTCGCTTCTTCTAATGTCGCGAGCGCTTCCTGCCGGAAAGTACTTTGCACTGTTGTCACCATGATACATTCCTCCAAAATCCATGAAATAACATAAAAAATAAAACCATAACAAAAAAATACATGAACATTCGAATATGTCGAATGACCTGCTTTTCTATTATAAACCTTAACAGATGAACTTAGTAAAGAAAACAGCTTTTAAAACCTCGAATCCTTATTATATCACGCTTTCAAGATTTTTTCGCTCCTGCTTATTGAAACGAGAGCATCAAAGGTAAAATGGCAGGTCCTGTTCTAAAATCAAGCTTTCCTTCGATATGGCAACGATTAGCAAACATCTTTTTCCCGATTCATCGCATCAATATATTGACACCTTTTTGAACTTTGCTAAACTGGAATTTGGACGTGTACGTATTTTTTTATTTAAAGGAGTATATTTTATGCAGCATCAATCGATATCAGATCAGCTTTCACCAATAAAGCCTGATAAAAACTGGCGAATTTGGTGGAATTTACTACGACCGCATACACTAACAGCGGCATTTATTCCCGTTACTTTAGGAACTGTTTTAGCACTTCCAAGTGATCAAATACATGTTGGGCTGTTTTTAGCCATGCTGTTTGCATCTATGTTTATCCAAATCGCAACAAACATGTTTAATGAGTACTTTGATTATGTTCGCGGGCTTGACAACGAGAAATCTGTCGGCATCGGCGGAGCCATTGTAAGAAACGGTGTGAAGCCAAAGACAGTCCTCAGCCTCGCTTATGCTCTATTTGCACTTTCTTTATTGCTTGGGGTATATATTTGCATGATGTCTAGCTGGTGGATTGCACTAATAGGACTTATTTGTATGGCAGCAGGCTATTTCTATACTGGCGGCCCTGTACCAATTGCATATACACCGTTTGGAGAACTTGTTTCAGGTGCTTTTATGGGATTAGGAATCATCCTGATTAGTTTCTATATCCAAACTGGCACACTGACGTCTAAAGCGGTTCTCATCTCACTACCAATTTCTATTTTAGTTGGTGCCATCTTACTATCGAACAATATCCGTGATTTAGACGGGGATAAGGAAAATGGACGAAGAACCCTTGCCATTCTTGCTGGACGCAAAGCTGCAGTGAACATTTTACTTTCCATGTTTTTGGTATCATATGTACTCATTTTTGTTTATATCTTCACAGATATCGTCGGTCTTTGGAGTCTTCTTGTTTTACTGAGTGTGCCAAAAGCCTATACAGCCATTAAAGAGTTTAAACAAAAAGAAAAGCCGATTGAATTAATGAATGCCATGAAATCTACAGCTCAAACCAATACATTTTTTGGTTTTCTGCTGACGATCGCTTTGATCTTACAATACTATATCGCGTAACAAAGAACGCCTGCAGCCGCAGGCGTTTTTTTAATAAGGAATTGCTTCAAATTGGAACTAGTCTTACATACAAAATTGCTCATACTAACAATATGTTTGATATGAAAGGATGATCGCTTTGTTGTCTAAAGACGAATTACATCATTTGAAGCAGCGCCTTCTCGATGAAAAGAAAGAACTTGAAGCCAAAAGCCATGACGATGAACAGAAAGTATCCTTTCCCTACGATTCAATCGGTGAATTGTCTGCCTATGATAACCACCCTGGTGATCAAGGGACAGAGCTGTTCGAGCGTGGGAAAGATATTGCTTTAAACAGCTTGGAACATGAACATATGTTAGACATCAATGAAGCACTCCAAGCCATTGCAGACGGCTCTTATGGTCTGTGCAAGGTCTGTAAAGCCCCTATTCCAAAGGAACGCTTAGAAGCCTTGCCTACTGCCGTCACATGCACAGAGCATTCAAAAGAACAGACCGTTTCACAAAACCGTCCGATTGAAGAGGATTTATTAAGTCCTCCCGCGGGACAATTTGAAAATGAAGAAAGTGCTGCGTACGATGGAGAGGATGCCTACCAAGACGTAGAACGCTACGGAAACTCTGAGACCCCGTCTGATATGGAATTCCCTCCTCTGACATACGATGATGTATATACACAATCAGAAGATGAAGATTATGTAGAGGACTACGAAGGATTCGCAGCTGCTGATATTGAAGGAAAAGCAAGCAAGGTGTATCCGAACAAAGCACACGAGGCCTATGAAGAAGCACTAGACGAAGAAGGTGTCATGACGGTATTTGGTGACTTGAAACCGTACGAGGAAGAACCTTATACAGAAGAAAATCATTAGTCCCCTCATATTGGGGGCTTTATGTTTATATCATGTAATTATTGGGAAATCATTTTAAGAGTGAATTTGATTGGAGGAGATTCTTGATGGCTAGAAAAAGTATCATTTGGGCGATTGTCGTCTTCTTTATTACATACGCACTATTCTCTATTGCCGGATTCTTGTTCCCCGTCGACAGAGAATGGTATGACGCATTGAATAAACCAGAATGGACGCCTGGTGGCGGTGTGATCGGTGCTGTGTGGGCTGTCTTATTTGCACTCATCTCATTGTCCGCAGCGATCATTTATGGAAAATATGGATTCCAAAAAATCACTTTACCATTTTGGATTCTTTTCCTTTTAAATTATGTTTTCAATCAAGCCTTTAGCTTTTTTCAATTTACACAAAAGGATTTGTTTGTAGCTACAATCGACTGCCTTCTCGTCGCACTGACAGCACTTGCACTTGTCATCGTCTCACGTAAACTAAGCAAAGTCGTTCCAATTTTACTGATTCCATATGTCTTATGGGGCTTCTTTGCCACATACTTGTCTTATACGATCTATTCCATGAATATGTAAAAAAAGACCGCCATGATGCGGTCTTTCGTTTTGGAGAAAATAAAAAAGAGATCTTTGACAAGATCTCTTTTAAAAATGACCCGTACGGGATTCGAACCCGTGTTACCGCCGTGAAAGGGCGGTGTCTTAACCGCTTGACCAACGGGCCATATCAATGGCGGAGAAGGAGGGATTTGAACCCTCGCGCCGCTTACGCGACCTACACCCTTAGCAGGGGCGCCTCTTCAGCCACTTGAGTACTTCTCCATTTGGCTCCGCAGGTAGGATTCGAACCTACGACCGATCGGTTAACAGCCGATAGCTCTACCACTGAGCTACTGCGGAAGATCATGGTGGGCCTGAGTGGACTCGAACCACCGACCTCACGCTTATCAGGCGTGCGCTCTAACCAGCTGAGCTACAGGCCCATGAACAGATATACAAATGGAGCGGGTGATGGGAATCGAACCCACGACATCAGCTTGGAAGGCTGAGGTTTTACCACTAAACTACACCCGCAAAAATATGTATGGGGCGATTGATGGGAATCGAACCCACGAGTGCCAGAGCCACAATCTGGTGCGTTAACCACTTCGCCACAACCGCCATACTATGAATATTTTTATAAAAGTGGCTCGGGACGGAATCGAACCGCCGACACACGGATTTTCAGTCCGTTGCTCTACCAACTGAGCTACCGAGCCAAGTATTCTTTTGAAAAATGGCGGTCCGGACGGGACTCGAACCCGCGACCTCCTGCGTGACAGGCAGGCATTCTAACCAACTGAACTACCGGACCATTTTGGTTGCGGGGGCAGGATTTGAACCTGCGACCTTCGGGTTATGAGCCCGACGAGCTACCGAACTGCTCCACCCCGCGATGATATGGGTTTTAAAAAATATGGCGGAGGAAGAGGGATTCGAACCCCCGCGGGCTTTGACACCCCTGTCGGTTTTCAAGACCGATCCCTTCAGCCGGACTTGGGTATTCCTCCGTATAGATGGTGGACCTTGTAGGACTCGAACCTACGACCGGACGGTTATGAGCCGTCTGCTCTAACCAACTGAGCTAAAGGTCCTTTATAGCGGCGGAGGGGATCGAACCCCCGACCTCACGGGTATGAACCGTACGCTCTAGCCAGCTGAGCTACACCGCCATGATCAAATTAATCTTTTAAAAAGTGGAGCCTAGCGGGATCGAACCGCTGACCTCCTGCGTGCAAGGCAGGCGCTCTCCCAGCTGAGCTAAGGCCCCATAAAAGATGGTCGGGAAGACAGGATTCGAACCTGCGACCCCTTGGTCCCAAACCAAGTGCTCTACCAAGCTGAGCTACTTCCCGATCTTAATGGCGCGCCCGAGAGGAGTCGAACCCCTAACCTTTTGATCCGTAGTCAAACGCTCTATCCAATTGAGCTACGGGCGCTTATTTATAATGCCGAGGGCCGGACTTGAACCGGCACGGTAGTCACCTACCGCAGGATTTTAAGTCCTGTGTGTCTGCCAATTCCACCACCCCGGCGTGGATGGTATAAGCGGAAGACGGGATTCGAACCCGCGACCCCCACCTTGGCAAGGTGGTGTTCTACCACTGAACTACTTCCGCATTACAGGATTTCTTTATTTTATTTGGCAATGCGGGTGAAGGGACTTGAACCCCCACGTCATAAAGACACTAGATCCTAAGTCTAGCGCGTCTGCCAATTCCGCCACACCCGCATGAAACATGGTGAGCCATGAAGGACTCGAACCTTCGACCCTCTGATTAAAAGTCAGATGCTCTACCAACTGAGCTAATGGCTCGCTTTAAAAGCGACTTGTCTATCTTACCATATGAAAGTGGTGCCGGCAAGAGGACTTGAACCCCCAACCTACTGATTACAAGTCAGTTGCTCTACCAGTTGAGCTACACCGGCTTTATCTATCCTAACATTATGTAAGAATAAATATGGTGGAGGATGACGGGCTCGAACCGCCGACCCTCTGCTTGTAAGGCAGATGCTCTCCCAGCTGAGCTAATCCTCCACTATGTAGGAATCTCTCGATCCGACAAAGATTATTATATACAGGTTTTAATCATTTGTAAAGGCTATATTAAAAAAATTTTATTTCAATTTTCATTGCGTATTTCTTTTAACAAATGATCGTCATTTCACCTATTCAAACAGCTGCTGTTCCGTTCAGCAGCTGAACTTCTCTCTTCTATATTCTCTTTTAAAACGTTCGATTCCTTCAGAAATATTAGCAGTCCCTCATTTTTATACTTTAATGATATATGTAATCTCTTTAGCCGTAAGCATTTATAAAAATCATATAGGCTTATACACATCTTTAATTTCCCTATATAAGCTGATACTCTGTCTCTCTATTGTTTTTATAGCTAATGTTTTATGCGATAGGCTCATTTTCCTCTTTATATCCAAGTATTTCACACGCTGCTTCTGGACATAAAATGAAGCCACGATCTTTTATCAAACAAGTGAATGTATGTACCCTCAACTTGCACAAAAAAGACCAGTTCCGACTGGAACTGATCCTTATAGAAGCTTGGCGGCGTCCTACTCTCACAGGGGGAAACCCCCAACTACCATCGGCGCTGAAGAGCTTAACTTCCGTGTTCGGTATGGGAACGGGTGTGACCTCTTCGCTATCGCCACCAAACCTGATGGAGAGAATGTTCTCTCAAAACTAGATAACAATGTTCATGCTTCACATTAGAATATAGGTTAAGTCCTCGATCTATTAGTATCTGTCAGCTCCACGTGTCACCACGCTTCCACCTCAGACCTATCAACCTGATCATCTTTCAGGGATCTTACTTCCTTGCGGAATGGGAAATCTCATCTTGAGGGGGGCTTCATGCTTAGATGCTTTCAGCACTTATCCCGTCCGCACATAGCTACCCAGCGATGCCCTTGGCAGAACAACTGGTACACCAGCGGTGCGTCCATCCCGGTCCTCTCGTACTAAGGACAGCTCCTCTCAAATTTCCTGCGCCCGCGACGGATAGGGACCGAACTGTCTCACGACGTTCTGAACCCAGCTCGCGTACCGCTTTAATGGGCGAACAGCCCAACCCTTGGGACCGACTACAGCCCCAGGATGCGATGAGCCGACATCGAGGTGCCAAACCTCCCCGTCGATGTGGACTCTTGGGGGAGATAAGCCTGTTATCCCCGGGGTAGCTTTTATCCGTTGAGCGATGGCCCTTCCATGCGGAACCACCGGATCACTAAGCCCGACTTTCGTCCCTGCTCGACTTGTAGGTCTCGCAGTCAAGCTCCCTTGTGCCTTTACACTCTGCGAATGATTTCCAACCATTCTGAGGGAACCTTTGGGCGCCTCCGTTACATTTTAGGAGGCGACCGCCCCAGTCAAACTGCCCACCTGACACTGTCTCCCTGCCCGATAAGGGCAGCGGGTTAGAAGGTCAATACAGCCAGGGTAGTATCCCACCGATGCCTCCACCGAAGCTAGCGCTCCGGTTTCCAAGGCTCCTACCTATCCTGTACAAGCTGTACCAACATTCAATATCAGGCTGCAGTAAAGCTCCACGGGGTCTTTCCGTCCTGTCGCGGGTAACCTGCATCTTCACAGGTACTATAATTTCACCGAGTCTCTCGTTGAGACAGTGCCCAGATCGTTGCGCCTTTCGTGCGGGTCGGAACTTACCCGACAAGGAATTTCGCTACCTTAGGACCGTTATAGTTACGGCCGCCGTTTACTGGGGCTTCAATTCGCACCTTCGCTTACGCTAAGCGCTCCTCTTAACCTTCCAGCACCGGGCAGGCGTCAGCCCCTATACTTCGCCTTACGGCTTCGCAGAGACCTGTGTTTTTGCTAAACAGTCGCCTGGGCCTATTCACTGCGGCTTCTCGGGGCTTTAACACCCTAAGAAGCACCCCTTCTCCCGAAGTTACGGGGTCATTTTGCCGAGTTCCTTAACGAGAGTTCTCTCGATCACCTTAGGATTCTCTCCTCGCCTACCTGTGTCGGTTTGCGGTACGGGCACCTCTCACCTCGCTAGAGGCTTTTCTTGGCAGTGTGGAATCAGGAACTTCGCTACTAAATTTCGCTCGCCATCACAGCTCAGCCTTTACGGGAAACGGATTTGCCTATTTCCCAGCCTAACTGCTTGGACGCGGATATCCAATACCGCGCTTACCCTATCCTCCTGCGTCCCCCCATTGCTCAAATGGTGAGGAGGTGGTACAGGAATATCAACCTGTTGTCCATCGCCTACGCCTTTCGGCCTCGGCTTAGGTCCCGACTAACCCTGAGCGGACGAGCCTTCCTCAGGAAACCTTAGGCATTCGGTGGACGGGATTCTCACCCGTCTTTCGCTACTCATACCGGCATTCTCACTTCTAAGCGCTCCACCAGTCCTTCCGGTCTGGCTTCACAGCCCTTAGAACGCTCTCCTACCACTGTTCGTAAGAACAGTCCGCAGCTTCGGTGATACGTTTAGCCCCGGTACATTTTCGGCGCAGAGTCACTCGACCAGTGAGCTATTACGCACTCTTTAAATGGTGGCTGCTTCTAAGCCAACATCCTGGTTGTCTAAGCAACTCCACATCCTTTTCCACTTAACGTATACTTTGGGACCTTAGCTGGCGGTCTGGGCTGTTTCCCTTTCGACTACGGATCTTATCACTCGCAGTCTGACTCCCAAGGATAAGTCATCGGCATTCGGAGTTTGACTGAATTCGGTAACCCGGTAGGGGCCCCTAGTCCAATCAGTGCTCTACCTCCGAGACTCTTACCTTGAGGCTAGCCCTAAAGCTATTTCGGAGAGAACCAGCTATCTCCAGGTTCGATTGGCATTTCACCCCTACCCACACCTCATCCCCGCACTTTTCAACGTGCGTGGGTTCGGGCCTCCATTCAGTGTTACCTGAACTTCACCCTGGACATGGGTAGATCACCTGGTTTCGGGTCTACGACCACGTACTCATGCGCCCTATTCAGACTCGCTTTCGCTGCGGCTCCGCATCTTCTGCTTAACCTTGCACGGGATCGTAACTCGCCGGTTCATTCTACAAAAGGCACGCCATCACCCGTTAACGGGCTCTGACTACTTGTAGGCACACGGTTTCAGGATCTATTTCACTCCCCTTCCGGGGTGCTTTTCACCTTTCCCTCACGGTACTGGTTCACTATCGGTCACTAGGGAGTATTTAGCCTTGGGAGATGGTCCTCCCGGATTCCGACGGAATTTCACGTGTTCCGCCGTACTCAGGATCCACTCTGGAGAGAACAACATTTCAGTTACAGGGCTGTTACCTTCTTTGGCGGGCCTTTCCAGACCTCTTCGCTTATATCATTCCTTTGTAACTCCGTATAGAGTGTCCTACAACCCCAAGAGGCAAGCCTCTTGGTTTGGGCTGTTCCCGTTTCGCTCGCCGCTACTCAGGGAATCGCATTTGCTTTCTCTTCCTCCGGGTACTTAGATGTTTCAGTTCCCCGGGTATGCCTTCTCATACTCTATGTATTCAAGTATGGATACTACTCCATTACGAGCAGTGGGTTTCCCCATTCGGAAATCTCCGGATCAAAGCTTGCTTACAGCTCCCCGAAGCATATCGGTGTTCGTCCCGTCCTTCATCGGCTCCTAGTGCCAAGGCATCCACCGTGCGCCCTTTCTAACTTAACCATTTCTTACTTTAGAAAGAATCACTATGTGTGATGAACTTTGCATTGCATTCAATGTGAATGTATTACTTATTGTTATCTAGTTTTCAAAGAACAATCCTGTCTCGCTAGAGACATGTTCTGAAGGAATGATCCTTCAAAACTAAACAAGACGAAAACGCACGCTGCTCCATATATCCTTAGAAAGGAGGTGATCCAGCCGCACCTTCCGATACGGCTACCTTGTTACGACTTCACCCCAATCATCTGCCCCACCTTCGGCGGCTGGCTCCATAAAGGTTACCTCACCGACTTCGGGTGTTGCAAACTCTCGTGGTGTGACGGGCGGTGTGTACAAGGCCCGGGAACGTATTCACCGCGGCATGCTGATCCGCGATTACTAGCGATTCCAGCTTCACGCAGTCGAGTTGCAGACTGCGATCCGAACTGAGAACAGATTTATGGGATTGGCTAAACCTTGCGGTCTCGCAGCCCTTTGTTCTGTCCATTGTAGCACGTGTGTAGCCCAGGTCATAAGGGGCATGATGATTTGACGTCATCCCCACCTTCCTCCGGTTTGTCACCGGCAGTCACCTTAGAGTGCCCAACTGAATGCTGGCAACTAAGATCAAGGGTTGCGCTCGTTGCGGGACTTAACCCAACATCTCACGACACGAGCTGACGACAACCATGCACCACCTGTCACTCTGTCCCCGAAGGGAAAGCCCTATCTCTAGGGTTGTCAGAGGATGTCAAGACCTGGTAAGGTTCTTCGCGTTGCTTCGAATTAAACCACATGCTCCACCGCTTGTGCGGGCCCCCGTCAATTCCTTTGAGTTTCAGTCTTGCGACCGTACTCCCCAGGCGGAGTGCTTAATGCGTTAGCTGCAGCACTAAGGGGCGGAAACCCCCTAACACTTAGCACTCATCGTTTACGGCGTGGACTACCAGGGTATCTAATCCTGTTCGCTCCCCACGCTTTCGCTCCTCAGCGTCAGTTACAGACCAGAGAGTCGCCTTCGCCACTGGTGTTCCTCCACATCTCTACGCATTTCACCGCTACACGTGGAATTCCACTCTCCTCTTCTGCACTCAAGTTTCCCAGTTTCCAATGACCCTCCCCGGTTGAGCCGGGGGCTTTCACATCAGACTTAAGAAACCGCCTGCGAGCCCTTTACGCCCAATAATTCCGGACAACGCTTGCCACCTACGTATTACCGCGGCTGCTGGCACGTAGTTAGCCGTGGCTTTCTGGTTAGGTACCGTCAAGGTGCGAGCAGTTACTCTCGCACTTGTTCTTCCCTAACAACAGAGCTTTACGATCCGAAAACCTTCATCACTCACGCGGCGTTGCTCCGTCAGACTTTCGTCCATTGCGGAAGATTCCCTACTGCTGCCTCCCGTAGGAGTCTGGGCCGTGTCTCAGTCCCAGTGTGGCCGATCACCCTCTCAGGTCGGCTACGCATCGTCGCCTTGGTGAGCCATTACCCCACCAACTAGCTAATGCGCCGCGGGTCCATCTGTAAGTGACAGCCGAAACCGTCTTTCATCCTTGAACCATGCGATCCAAGGAACTATCCGGTATTAGCTCCGGTTTCCCGGAGTTATCCCAGTCTTACAGGCAGGTTACCCACGTGTTACTCACCCGTCCGCCGCTAACATCCGGGAGCAAGCTCCCTTCTGTCCGCTCGACTTGCATGTATTAGGCACGCCGCCAGCGTTCGTCCTGAGCCAGGATCAAACTCTCCGAGGTATGCAGGATGCATATCACACATGCGTTGCTACACGATGTAGCGAACTTAGCATGTGATCACTTCCTGCCTCGCCAGTTTGACTGACTACCTATGAAGTATCATAGGATTTTTTTATAAAAACTCGAATTAACAGGTACGTTTTGTCTTGTTTAGTTTTCAAAGATCATCTTCGTCGTCTCTCAGAGGCGACTTTATTAATATAACATTCTATCAAGATAAAGTCAACAACTTTTTTCTTAATGTTATTTATCAACCGCGCTGTTTCAGCGGCGAATACAAATATAACATCTTTTGAAAGAAGAAACAAGTATTTTTTCTAAATAATTTATTTTTCCTTATCTCTTCCTATATATTGATACAAATGCTGCTTATCTCGGGAATTATCTATTGTTGATCCTGCAGGTCTTTAGTATATTTATAATAGATTGAAACTAAATAACCGCAGGGGGAGCTTTGTGCTGAGAGTGAACATTCGTTGTTCTGACCCTTTGAACCTGTCAGTTAATACTGAAGTAGGAATGTGGAATCACTTGAATACATACGGTGTATTCAAATCGATATGTTTTTCTATGAATAACATACTCATCCTTACACGGTCTCTCCTTGCTCAATTCATGAAAAAGGAGATTTTTTTATGCAGCAATCAAATCAATTGGTACGACTGATGGAAATCGCAATTATGACTTCACTTGCACTTGTATTAGATTACTTATCAGGTCTCTTTTTAAGAATGCCCAATGGCGGTTCTCTTGCGCTGATTATGATTCCCGTCATTCTCATGTCTATTAGATGGGGAATATCTACCGGATTTATCATCGGTGTGTTAATCGCAGGTCTTCAGCTGATGAATAGCCCGATCATCGCTACACCTGTTCAAGGATTCCTCGATTACTTCGTTGCATCTGTTGTCATTTCTTTAAGCGGCCTGTTTTCTGGACTGATCAAAAAAGCCATTCAGGATCAAAAGCGAAAACAGCAATTCTTCTATATTACCCTAGCTGTTTTTATTGCTAGTTTCTTCAGGCTGCTGACGTTCTTTATTTCTGGCGTCGTTTTCTTTTCTCAATATGCACCGAAAGGAACACCAGGATGGGTTTATTCTTTAGTTTATAACAGCACATATATGGTTCCTTCATTTATTATTTGCAGTATTGTTCTTTGTATACTTATCCCAAGTGCATCCCGTTTGGTTTTTCCTCATCAAAAATAACCGGCTGATTTCAGCTGGTTATTTTTTTATGCATAATTTGCTGCTCTATGGAATCTATTAATAGTAGAAGATTTCATGCTGGAGGTACGACAATGAGCCCTTACTCCATTATGCTGTGCTGTTATATTCTCAGTCTTGCTTATTTTTTGGCAGGCTTCTATGAAGCTTTAAAAATAGCAGGCGTGAAAGGAAAAGTAGAAGCTTCACCGTTTATTTCTTACATGTTGCTTGCTGTGCTCTTCACTTTTTTCTCTCATTATTACTGGAAGCTGACGATTTAATTCGCTGTACATGGTTATTCAATATAGACAGCTCCCATCCATACCCTATTTCATTATGGTTCTCGCCAGCCAGCTCGAACTGGCTGGTAACGACAAAACTAGGTTGAAGTTTTTGATAAAATTGTTTTGCCGAATTTTGTTCAAACACCCATAGCATCAACTTCTGATACCCTTTTTCTATTAAATAATCGACACCTTTAGCAATTAAGGCAATACCCGCACCTGATTTCTGTTTCTGTTGTAATAAATAGATGGCATATAGCTCTCCATCATATGTAGAATAACGTTCGTCACGTTGTTTTCCGAAAGAAGCAAAACCAAATACGCCATCCGCATCTTCTGCGACAAACGTCCCTTCAAGTGACCTTCTTCTCCAGCTCTCTTTCCGATCTTCAATGTTTAATCCATCTAAATACTCCTGCGAAATAATCCCCTGATAAGTCGTCTGCCAGCTTTTCACATGAATCTCAGCGATTTTTGGAATATCTTGATGTACCGCGTGTCTCACCTTCATCCGCGCCACTCCTACTCACTGTTTTTATCCTATTTATATTATGATAAATTCTTATTTTTTAAAATTCAATCAATAAAGGATATCCGTTGACATTTTGTCAACACACCTTTATATTGGGTACGACTTCTTCTATAGAAGAGTTGATACATAATGAAAAGGATGGCGTAGAAAATGGATATTAAGACAACAGAGCTTGGGCAAATTTTAAAGGAAAAATTGCAGCAACGCTCTTTATCTTTAAGAGAGCTCAGCACATACACAGGAATCGATAAAGCGACACTGTCCAGAATCATGAATGGAAAAAGAAAACCCACTTTGAATCATCTGCAGCGGCTTTCAGAATCTCTGAACATATCATTAGATCAACTATTGACTGCTTCAGGGTATCCAATTAAAAACGAAAAGGCGCACGGTGATACGTTCATTCAAGCGGTAGAAGAGATTGAAAAAACCCTAAAAGATCAAGAGATCTACGACGGTACGTTTAGTCAGACCAAATTGGAACAAAAGTTAAACGAATACGAAGTCTACAGCCAAACAGCTGAAGGAAAAGAAACGATTACGGCAAAGTTTGAAAAAAAGATGAAGACGCTAAGCGGCGTCGGGCCATTTCTTGAGCAGTTGAAAAACATGTACAGTTTATTCATCAATGGACGAGGAACTCCTCGAGAATTGATGCTGATGGGAGGCGCACTCCTTTATTTCATTATGCCTGTTGATTTAATACCAGATTATATTTTTCCGATCGGCTATATTGATGACGCTGCCGCGGTGCAAGTCATATTAAACCAACTGACAAATAGGGCATAGCAGGAAAAGAATCCATGAAAAAACAGTACAGCATTGACTTCGCACTTTTACTCACTGTTATTTGTTTATTTGTCATCAGCCTACTAGCTGTTTATAGCGGATCGGGACAGTATGAAACGCAAGATATGCTTTATTTCGTCAAAAGGCAAATTTTCTGGTATATCGTCGGTTTCGGTCTCATGGCAGCAGTTGCCTACTTTGATTATGAGCTGCTTGAGCGTTTATCTTTTCGGTTATTTGCAGGTGGTATTTTTCTCATTATTCTTGTGCATTTTTTCGGAACGAGTCAAAATGGTTCCCAAAGGTGGATCAGCTTCGGTTCAATCAAAATTCAGCCATCAGAGTTCATGAAAATTTTTGTGATCCTGCTGCTTGCGGCTGTCTTGAACCAATACAAGCATCAGCGATTTTCTTTTCAAGAAAGCATCATTCCTACAACTAAAGTCATTTGCTGGACTATCGTCCCTTTTTTCCTCATCTTAATTCAGCCTGATTTAGGAACAGCGCTCGTGATCTTATCCATTGCCTTTACACTGATGCTTGTATCAGGGATTTCGAGCAAGATGACGGCTGCATTAATGGCTGCTTTTCTTGCACTTCTTGCCTTTTTGATCTATCTGCACAATCATCATTTTGAGCATTTTACGAAAATCATTAAGCCTCATCAGCTTGATCGCATTTATGGGTGGCTCTCTCCTGATGAATTTGATTCAACATACGGGTATCAGCTGAAACAATCGATACTCGGCATTGGATCAGGTCAATTATCAGGGAGCGGTTTTACAAAGGGGCAACAAGTACAAGGTGGCAATATCCCTGAAGCCCATACGGATTTTATATTTGCCGTCATTGGTGAGGAGTTTGGTTTTATTGGCGCCTCTCTTTTGATGTGTCTGTACTTAATGATGATTTACCGAATCATTCACGTGGCTATGCACGCTAATACACTCTATGGATTATACATATGTGCAGGTGTCGTTGGGCTGATCATGTTTCAAGTTTTCCAAAACGTAGGGATGACAATCGGTTTAATGCCTGTGACGGGACTTGCACTTCCTTTTATCAGCTATGGAGGCAGTGCGCTATTGACCAACATGATCGCCATTGGTCTCGTGTTTAGTGTCAATCTTAGATCATCATCCTATATGTTTGGTCGCAATTGGGGTTGAAGATGATGACATTCCTTTTATCCCATCTCAAAAGAATCGACCGCATTCTTGTTGGTACGATTGTGTTTCTCTGCTTATTTGGTTTACTGATGGTCTACAGTGCAAGTTATCCTTTAGGAGAAGTGAAGTATGAACAGGGCAGCTATTTCTTTATCAAACAATGGCAATGGCTCGTGATGGGGGGATTCTTTTTCTTCATTGCCGCTCTTCTCCCTTATCAGATTTATCGCAAATGGATAAAGTGGCTTGTCTTACTGTCATTGCTATGTCTCATCCTTGTCCTGCTTCCTGGAATTGGTGTTGTCAAAAATAATTCACAGCGGTGGATTCATCTAGGTTCTCTCATGCTCCAGCCTTCAGAAGCTGTGAAACTAGTGATGGTGATCTATTTTGCCTATGTGTATGCGAAAAAACAAGCGTACATTACATCTTTTAAAAAAGGTGTAATGCCCCCACTCATTCTTTTAGGGATTGCTTTTTTATTGATCTTAAAGCAGCCGGATTTAGGCACAGCTGTGTCTATTTTATTAAGCTGCGGCATTATTTTATTATGCGCTGGACTGAAAACGCGCCATCTTATTTTGCTGGGATGGACTGCCGCAGCGGGAATCACTTTTTTTGCTGTGACAGCTCCTTACCGTTTAAAACGGCTGACTTCTTTTCGTAATCCTTTTCAGTATGAAAATGGGGATGGATATCAGCTGATTCATTCGTATTTCGCGATGAATTCAGGCGGGCTGACGGGAAATGGCTTAGGCGGAAGCATTCAAAAACTGGGCTTTCTTCCTGAAGCCCATACGGATTTTATCATGGCCATCATCAGTGAAGAACTGGGAATCATGGGAATTTTGCTTGTGATTGGTGCATATCTTCTCATCATGTATCGAGCCATGCGAATTGTGCAAGCTTTACACGACCCATTTGGAAAACTGTTAACGATCGGGCTCACGTTTCAAATCATGCTCCAAGCAGCATTTAATCTAGGAGCTGTCTTCGGGCTTCTCCCCATTACAGGCATACCTCTTCCCTTTATTAGCTACGGCGGATCTTCATTGGTGTTCATGATGATATCAGCAGGCATTCTTGTGAATCTTTCTTCATCTATCAAAAGACACCGGCATGTGCCCCAAATAAAATAGACACCTTCTATCAGAAGGTGTCTTTTGATTTTATTCTTCTATTTGACGATCAGCGATTTCTTTTTTTCTTGGCTGTTTGATTTCATTGGTCAGTTCTTGGATGCTTTGTTTCACATTGCCTTTGCCAGAGAAATTCTCAATAATTTCTTTGACATCAATCCCAGAGGAAGCTTTCAGACTTTCTTGAAGACTGGACATAAGGTTTGTCGCATAGCCGGTCACTTTATTGGCGCCGCTGCCTTCGCCGTTACCGCCCGTATCCACAACAGTAATTTTATCAATGTTAGAAAGTGGAGCAGATACTTGCTTCGCATATTCAGGAAGCATTTTCACAATCATATCAAGGATCGCTGCCTGGCCATACTGTTCGAATGCTTCCGCAATTTTCTCTTTTGCTTCCGCTTCCGCAAGTCCTTTCAGTCTAATGACTTCTGCTTCTGTTTCCCCTTTCGCACGATCCGCTTCCGCTTTGGCAAGCCCGTCAATACGGACTTTCTCAGCTTCTGCTTTGGCCATTGCTTCGATGCTGTATTTCTTCGCATCTGCTTCAGCGAGGCGTTTCGCTTTTTCCGCCGCAGCTGACTGCTCAACAGCATAACGGTCCGCATCTGCTTTCTTTTTCACTTCAGAATCGTATTGACGTTCACGACGCTGAATCTCTTTTTCTTCTAATTCAATTTGTTTCTGACGCTCAATGATTTTGACTTGCATTTCTTGTTCAGTTACGTGCTGTCGGTTACGAGCTGTTTCTAGATCGTACGCTTGGTCAGCACTTGCTTTTGCCGTATCCTGTTCACGTCTGAATTCTGCTCTTTTCAGCTCATTGATCTTTTCTGCTTCAGCGATTTCAGTAGCACGCTCAAGCTCAGATTTCTTCGCATCTTTATCTGCTTCCGCACGTTTGATACGTGTTTCTTTATCTGCTTCAGCTGTTGCAATATCTGCATCGCGTTTTACTTGGGCAATTCTTGGTTTACCTAGAGATTCTAAATAGCCATTTTTATCACGAACATCTTTGATCGTAAACGATACAATGACAAGACCCATTTTCGCTAAATCTTGAGAAGCGACACGTTGTACTTCTTGAGAGAATTTCTCTCTGTTTTTATAAATCTCTTCAACTGTCATTGATCCTAAGATGGATCGAAGGTGGCCTTCTAATACTTCTCTTGCTTCGTTTTCGCGGTCTTCTTTTGTTTTCCCTAAAAATTGCTCTGCAGCAGTCGCGATTTCTTCAATCGATCCGCCAATTTTAATGATGGCTGTTCCATCCGCCATGACCGGTACACCTTGTTCGGTATAGACTTCAGGTGTTGAAACGTCTAGCTTGCTAGATAGTAAGCTGAGCGGCTCTGCTTGTTGAAAGACTGGAAGTACAAAGGTACCGCCGCCTCTCACAATCTTAATCTTGTTTCCACCTTCATCCACGTGGACATTTTTACTTCCTAGGTAACTTCCTGTGACGATTAATGCTTCATCTGGACCTGCTGTCCGGTATTTAGAAACAAATACACCAATAAGTGCAATAAGAATCACAAGCACAATTCCAATGATCACTAAAATAGTTGTTCCTGGCATAGCATTCCCTCCTAGATTTCTTCATTTGGTATAACAGATAAGACGCCTTTGTTCACTTCGACAACTAGCACACGGGTTCCATATGGAATCTCCTCTTGGTCGAAACTGACAGCTGGCTTTGAGATTTTCCCGCTATTACTGATTAACAGCACTTCTCCAAATCCGTCTTTTGGAACAGATACAATGATCTCCCCAGTTCTTCCTTTTAAATCGGCCTCCGTATAAGAGAGAGATTCTTCAGCAGAGGAAAGCGGGACTAGTACAAATACATTCAAACAGGTCACAAGGATCACTGCGAGGATGGCAGATAATCCTGCGCCAAGTCCACTTCCTACAATTGCTGTTTTTTCAGAGATAAACCCTCCAGCCGAGAAAAAGGTAAGAAATGCGAGGATCAATGTTGGTTGAAGGAATGGAACAGGGATCGCTTCAAACAATCCATCAAATACATCGCCGAAAAAGACGAAAACAAGTGTCAGGATTCCTGATATCATTAATATGTATAAATACAGCGTCTGAAGAGGCAGCCCGAACACATCCATCTTCCTCACCCTTTCTTCATGAAATGAACATCTTTGTTTCATTTAGACCACACTCACCTCCAATGTATTCCTTCTAACAGGTAATACGAACCACTTTTGTAAAGGTTTCATATTTCATCACAATTCTTCAAAGGGTTTTTCGGATAGCTCAAGAATGATTGTCATGTACCATTATGTTAAAATTTGATCTTGAGGTGATGAAGAAAATGAGTTTATTACATGAAGCGAGACAAGAATTGTGGCACGAGCTGCAAGGTTTGAGCGAAGAACAATTGAACCAAAAATTATCTGATGATACTTGGAGTATTCAAGAGGTAGCAGATCATTTAAAGAAAATGGACCTAGTTGCAGCAAAACATCTAGCTGCTGAGGGTAAAAAAGCACCAATTAAAGAATATGAACCAAAGCCGGTAGAAATGGCAGAGGACCGTTCGAAAAAAGCCACTGCGCCTAGTATTGTTGAGCCTGAGCGCAAGCATGTAACACCTACACATTTAAAGGATGAGCTCGATACTGCACGTGAGCAGCTCAATCAAATTTTATCAACATTTACTGAGGAAGATTTCAAACGCGTCATTGCACACCCTGTGTTTAAAGAGCTATCCCTTAAGCAATACCTTGATTTTATCGGTGCACACGAAAAACGCCATATTCATCAAATCAAAGAAATTAAAGAACAACTATAGACATAAAAAAGACTCCCTTTTGGGAGCCTTTTTTCATTGTTACACCGTTTTAGGTGTTAACTCAAAGCAGCGAGCATAAATCCATTTGTACGCTTTTTCGTTTAAATCTCTTGGGTTTCCAACTGTTTGCGGATCTTTCATCGCTTCTTTAGATAAACGATCAATCATATCTTTTGATACACCTTGTTCTTCTAATGAAGGAACTTCTAAATCTTCTACTAAATCATACATCCAATTCACAGCTGCTTTGGCTGCTTCCTCTGTTGACATTCTGCTTGTATCAATACCAAACGCTTGCGCAATTCGAGCGAATTTTTCCGGATACCCTTTCCAGTTATACTCCATCACTGGTCCCATCATCGCTGCAACACACTGACCGTGCGCTACAGGAATAATGCCTCCGAGTGTTTGACTCATCGCATGTGCAGCTCCAGCTGATTCACTTCCATAAGAAAGCCCGGCAAGCATCGCAGCTTGTGCCATTCCATATCTGGCTTCTAAGTCCTCGCCATCAGCAAAGGCACGACGAATATAATGAGCTGCATATTCAATTGCCATGAGCGCTACCGCATCTGTAATCGGCTGAGCAAATTTCATCGTATAGCATTCAATCGCGTGAGCAAGCGCGTCAATTCCAGTCATTGCTGTCACATGAGGCGGCATGGACACATGAAGCTCTGGATCAATTACTGTTAGATGAGCTGCAATGAGAGGTCCACCAGTATTAAATTTGAATTCTCTTTCTTCATCAGTAATGACCGCCCACTGCGTTACCTCTGAACCTGTACCAGCTGTTGTCGGAATAGTGGTTAAAGGAGGGATTCTGTTTTCTAGCGGTTTTTTTCCCTCTGCCGCTTCGTAATCAAGGACTGAGCCTTCATGGGTCGCCTCTACTCCGATTGCCTTTGCTGTATCCATTGAACTGCCGCCGCCTACTGCGATTAATCCATTACAGCCTTCTTTTTCATATAAAGCAGATCCTTCGTTCACTAGACGGACTGGCGGATTTGGCTCTACTTTATCAAATAGAACGACATCGATTTGTGCTTCTTTTAATGAAGCAATTACTGGGTCCACCACGCCGGCTTGATAAATACCAGGGTCTGTTACAAGCAATACTTTTGAAACGCCGTATGCTTTTACTTCTTCCCCAACATGTTTCACTGCACCAATGCCGTGTTTGATAACAGTCGGAATTTCAAATGTATGGAATTTCTGCATGCTTTCAATTTTCATATTTAGTGTCATTAAGAATCTCCTCCAAATGCGTAATTTTTATTTAAACCAATGAACTGCTTCAGGTTTTGTATTTCGATATAAATGCTTCAGCTCGGTATATTCTTCAAGTCCCGTGCGTCCTAATTCACGCCCAATGCCTGATTGCTTGTAGCCACCCCACGGTGCTTGAGCAAAATAAGGATGGAAATCATTGATCCAAACCGTGCCCAATCTTAATTGTCGAGCCACTCTTTCGGCCTTGCTGATATCAGAAGACCACACAGCTCCTGCTAATCCATAAATCGTATCATTTGCCAGCTTGATGACTTCTTCCTCTGTACGGAAGGTTTCGACTGTCAGGACAGGTCCAAAGACTTCTTCCTGCACAATCCGCATATCTGACGTGCAGCCTGAGAATATGGTCGGCAAGTAGAAGAACCCATTTTGCAGCTCCTCTGCGTCAGGTCTTTTTCCGCCTGTCTCTAACTTAGCGCCTTCTTCTAAACCGATGCTGACGTATTTTTCTACTTTTTCTCGATGCTCAGCTGAGATGAGCGGCCCGCTCTGGGTGTCTTCATCAAAGCCGTTGCCTAGCTTGATTTTTTTCGTACGCTTCACCAGTTCTTCTAAAAATTCATCATGAATAGATTCTTCCACCAGCAAACGTGAACCTGCTGAACACACTTGCCCTGCATGGAAAAATACAGCATTCATTGCCTGGTCAACCGCTACGTCTAAATCAGCATCTTGAAACACAATATTCGGATTCTTTCCGCCAAGTTCAAGGGCTATTTTTTTCACATTCCCGCTGGCTCCCTGCATAATTTTCTTCCCTGTTTCAATACCGCCTGTAAATGAAATCAGATCTACTTGATCATTTACAGCAAGCTCATCACCAACGGTTGCCCCAGGTCCAAGCACTAGGTTTGCAACGCCTGCTGGAACGCCCGCTTCTTCCATGAGTTTAAATATTTTTATTGTGGTGAGTGGTGTGATTTCACTTGGCTTTAGAACGATTGTATTTCCCGCCGCAAGTGCAGGAGCGATTTTCCAGCTTGCTTGAAGCAATGGATAGTTCCAAGGAGTGATTTGTCCGCATACACCGACAGGCTCTCTGACTAATTCACTTTTCGAGTTTGAAATTGGTGATGCAATGATTTCCCCGCCATCTTTATCAGCCAGACCTGCGTAATATTGGAACACGTTCGCAATATCGTCCATATCTGCCTTGCTTTCCTCTAATGTTTTGCCTGTATCAAGCGATTCCAATTTGGCTAGTTCATCAAGATCACGTCTAATCAATTCAGCTATCTTAAACACAATATTTCCTCTTTCAAGTCCAGGCAGGTTTGCCCAGTCCCCTTGATCGAAGGCTTTTCTCGCTGCTTTAATGGCTAGCTGCGCGTCATTTCTAGATCCTTCGCTGACTGTCGCGATCACTTCTTGATTGAACGGATTGATGATATCCCGTGTGTCGCTACTTTTAGCGCCAACCCATTGTCCGTCTATAAATAGCGTTTGACTCATAGAAGGAACCTCCTCTGATTCTCTTTGGTAAGTTTGTTAAATAAAAATTTAACGTTTTGAACATAATTAACTTATCATGTTCAAATTTTTCTGTCAAAGGGAGATATGCTTCATTTATTTTGACATTTTGTATTCTTTCGTTAACATATAGTCCATAAAGATTTTTTTGAACGGATTGAATTCTCTTAATAGAAAGCAGGGACAAGATGAAAAAGCAGGAACAGCCGCAAGCAGAAGATCGTATTTTAGCTGCTAAAGATCTAGTCATTGATTCCATAGCTGAAACGATGGATCTCTATGGCATTACACGAAGTGCAGGTATTCTATATGGGACGATGTATTTAAATGAGGAAATGACACTGGATGAAATGCGTGAAGAGCTGCAAATGAGTAAGCCGAGTATGAGTACGGGTGTGAAAAAGCTGCAAGACATGAATATTGTCAAAAAGACGTTTCACCGTGGCCGAAGAAAACACAGCTTTGTTGCGGAAAAAGATTTTTTTAAGTTTTTCACGAACTTCTTTCCGCAAAAATGGGAACGTGAGGTCGAGGTCAATTTAGCGGCAATTGAAGAAGCGCAAGAGCGGCTTCAAGAGGTGTCGCGTGATGATCAGCTGGAGGAGCATGTAAGAGAGGAAGCGCAGCAGCTCATTGAGCAGCTTGAAAGCTCAAAAGCCTATTATGACTGGCTGAGACGATTAGCCCATTCTGTTCATTCTGGTGAAATTTTTGACTATATTCCGATTGAACAGAAAGAAAAATAGACGATGTGTTTACGTTTTACAGCTTGAATTTCACAGGAGGATTGATTATAATAAGTTATGTCGTCATACCTCGGGGCATTAGCTCAGCTGGGAGAGCGCTACGCTGGCAGCGTAGAGGTCAGCGGTTCGATCCCGCTATGCTCCATACTCCGGTTTAACGGTGGTATATCAACGTTTACTTAACGGTGACTTAAGCGTTGACTCAACGTAGCGTATCGCTACTATATTGCGCAGTGTAGCGCACCGGTAAATCGATCGTCTTCTATACGAATAGGAGGCGATTTTTTATGCATTCAGAACGATGGAAAGGTAAGCGAGTCAAGGCGGAGAGAACGATAACTAAAACCCGGCGCGGTAAAACGTATTCGATCTCGGTTATCTGCGAGAAAATATGCGAATCAAAGCTCGCGGAAAATAGAGCAGAGCACCGGAAACTATCGATCGGTACCGAAGGGCGTGTCGTTACTTATTTTACGTCCAGCCACTCACATTACCTAGAATATACTGGGTTCCATCCCATGAAAACTCCTTTATCAAAGCAAAACCGTTTAGCATCCCATAAAGAAATTCACAAATTTCAATTGATATATCTAAGATATTATGTTAGAATTTAAAAAATTTACAAAAAATACCTTTTTGTATGATTCTAATTGAGAGAAACAAATTGGAAATTATATATGTTAGAAGAAGCCTTATAGAAATTTAAAGCTTTCCTAAGCTGTCTGGTTGACTGAAGAGCCTAACAGCTATCTATGATGTGGCTTCTGCTTACATAAAGATTAGCATTAGGAAGAAAAAGTGGAGAATTGAAAGTGAGAATCTCTTTGCTATTCTTTGAAAACTGAATAAAAAAATCTGTTAATATAAATAAGTGATACCAGTTCTTACTCAGCTTGATCCAGATTAAGATATAGAATATTTCATAAAATCAAATGAATCTTAGGAGGCAGTATGGATTTTTTGATAAAGCAAATCTCCGGAATTTATGAACAAGATATAGTTTCTAGCATTACTATTACTATTATTCTATTAGCATCGATTTGGTTGTATAAATCTATTAAAAAACAAGATGACAAATTAGAAGAAGAACGCAATCAAATTTTAAAGGATACAGAAGATTGTTGTGCTGACATTTTAAAAAATGCAGAATTAGCTCAGGGATCAGTAATCACAGAATCAGAATTTTATGCATCAGTAAGTAACCATCTTTCATCTATAGATTTAGAATCATTTAAGAAGCTTAAATTACTACTAATAAAAAAAGATCGTAAAATAAAAGACTTTCAAGAATTAGCAATGGAATTATTGAACAAATCAAAAATCCATAATGATAGTACCCCTTCAAAATTAATTAATCAAGTAAGTTCTTTTTTAGATAGGTTAGGCGCAATCCTTAAACCTTTACTTGCGACTGTATTTATCATGTACTTCATTCTTACTATAATTGTTAATACTTCGAACGAAAAAGAACTGTTTATATATTTCTCTTTTTTCTTTTATATAATGGTATTACTTCTACTCATCGCATCATTCATTGACAGAAATATAAATTTTAAAATCTTAATTATCAATCTTCTAATAGCTATAATACCGTTTTTAATAGTATTACTCTTTAAAAATTTCATTTTGACAATTACGTCTTTCTTTATTTGTTCCATAATAGTTGTAATAATTGTAAGGAACAATCGTATCGAAAACTAAAAATATCTTCCGAGTTTTAAAAATTGTGCGGAGTTTTTATTCGTCTGATTCTCCGTTTTCGTTGGGGGCGCATGGGGGGGCGGCGCCTCTTTCAATCGTTTCATCACGCAAATGAATAAAACATACATAAAAACGCATAATGAACGTAACAGAATCACCTTTTGTTACATTCGCGAACGTACGATATCATTGGTATGACAACGTTTGTCACGTTCTTATCTTCGCAATGACTACTATTGTTTTTATGCAACGTATAAACCGCGCCACGCCGGTATGCTCCCCGATGCCCTATGCCGGCCCGACTGTATAAGATCATGCATAAACGGTTCGTCGTCGGATGTTACACGTCGATACGTAACACACACCGTTAAGGCGTCCTATGCCGATAACCTATCGTCACATAAACGTTGGTATGACGCGGCTTAACGCCTCGTTGTGCCGCAGTGTACCGACCATTACGCTCAGCCCCTACATTCTATATACGGTAACATGGTGCAACCCCCCCTGAGTTTTCGGAGGCCTCGTCCGCGGGCGGTGCTTGCTTGGTGTTTTATATCTCGATAGCCTCGTAAGCTGCGTAGATCTCATCCACAGTTATGCCGATATGCTTTAACGTTTGCGCCTCCGAATTATAGTCGTATACTCTCCGCTTAATCTTGTACCTTTCGAATATAGCTGGAACCCGAATGTTATACGTAGTATGTACGTACTTACTGTGATATTTAAATTAATTACGTCTCGCCAGATACTTCTATGCCACGATCTCCCGGAATATTCGGTCTGCGTCCGTCCCCCCCCCGCCGCCATCTGATGCGTTGTTTTCGAAATACTTAGCGCCTTCTTTGGATGCGATTTCTGACGGCTTGTTTGCGCTATAACAAGTTCTGATCGCGGATAAGGCGACCGCTTGGCCGTGTGTGGCTTCGTAATCAGCCTCGTGATCATCGCTAAAGTCTACACGAGAGTGAGATCGATAGAATTTATCGCTTAATTGCGTATGTGCGAGTAGCTTCACGTTCATTTTGGTTTCCGCCATTTATTCGTCCTCCTCTATTTGTGTTACATAGTGAATTCCAATACAATAAACTTAAAAATGGAAGGTTGTATTTCTATGAGATTAAAAAATGAGATTATCAGAGACGTATTACTCAGCCTGGAGGAAGAGTTGGGTTTTGAGCAAGAAATGAATAAAGATGAATTTTTATCTATTGATAAAATCAAAAACCATAATAAAGATGATGTTTTATACACTTTAAAGAAACTGCATGAAGCTGGGCTGATTCATGTCATTTTCACACACGATTATAGCTTCGTAATATTGGATATCTCGTTTGAGGGTCACCAATTTATAGAAAATATTAGAGACCCTGAAATATGGGCAAAAACTAAATCAGCCGTGAATAAGGTGGGTGGAGCGTCTCTAAATGTTATTGGAGAATTAGCAGTAAATTACGTCAGACAAACTATCGGACTTAGCTAACACCGCTGCTCCCGAAGCCACCTGCGCCTCATTCCGTTTCTTCCAACGCATCAACAACCGTAATGCCAGTTTGATGAGCGCTTGGGCAAAGCTCTCGATATTCCCCACTATTGCGCCGCTTGATAATGACGTAACCCCCCAACCGCCTATTAAGACGAGGGTTCAGAGTAACGCCGTATTTAGTTGCGGTGTAGCGTTCCTATACGATATAATGCGCTTAGAGACGATTGACTTAACGTTGATATAGTTGACTTTACGGGTGACTTATCGGAGAAAAACAACGTAGATATAACGACGTGGAAGCTGGCAGCGTAGAGGTCAGCGGTTCGATCCCGCTATGCTCCATACGAAAAACCATTCTTGAGAAATCAAGGATGGTTTTTTTATGTACATATCTCTTATGCTTGTTCTTTGTTTTTTCGTATTCTTAATAAATTTATGATGCGGTATGTAATCACAGAAAGATAAGTTAGGATGAGAATGATTGTGTAGGACACAGGGAAATCGCTCGTCATTCCTTCCGTGATAAATGAAATAGATGAGCAGCACTGACAGCATGATGATCTGAAACAGTCCTTTTTTCATTTTTCTCCCCTCTTATGATATTGATTTGGTTGATTATATCACAAAAGATGTTATTTTTTGTTAGCTATCAGCAAGGTGGCATTTCCTCACTTGCTGATAGCTCTTTTTACCAAATCATTACTTCTTCAGCAATTGTTCGATTTTGCTCTTCGTCTTCGGTCCGTAAATTCCGTCTGCAGCTAAGCCGTTCATGAGCTGGAACCGCTTGACCGCATTTGCCGTTTTCGGTCCATAATAGCCATCAATCCCGTTGTTTTTTGCCCCTTTGTCTGGGTAAAAATAGAGGGAAGATAAGGCTTTTTGCAATGATGTGACTTGAGGGCCTTTTGTTAAGGGCTTGGTAACTTTTAAAATGCCAGATGGCAGATTTGACGATTTCTGTTTGGAAACAGGTGCTTTGTGGCTCAAGCTTTCTGCCTGAACTGGTTTTCTTGTGCTTTTGCTGCCGGTATGTGCTGTGGCTATGCCAGCTTTAAACTGATCCCATCGTCCGAGAAGTTTCCTTGGACATTCTTTCCCGCTCCAATGTTTATGAGGCACTACATTTGATAAAGGAATTCCGAAATCTCCCATCAGCTTTCGAATGAGCCATTGCGCATTTTCGACTGCTTGTTCAAAATTGCCGTCTGCATTTTCACAAATTTCAATACCAATTGATTTCATATTGCCGGTGCCTCTGCCATCCCCTGCGTGCCAGCCGTTTTCGTTTAACGGTAAATGCTGATAAATCACCTGATCATCAACGGTGTAATGCCAGCTCACCCCGGTACTTGAACGTGCAACAAATGCTGCATGACTGGCCGCATTAGCACCTTTTGCACTGTTTGACGTATTATGCACTGTAATATAGAGCGGCTTCATCGTGTTTCCTGGTCTGTTGCGATGTTGTTTTGGAATCAATGCTTGAATGATTTTTACCATGTCGTTTCTCCTTCAAGTATTATTTTGTTAGCCCTCTTTGTTTCAGAGCATCTTTTTGTAATTTGCCTTTGTAGGTCACATAATTGTTTTTAAACCAAGCTATTACCGCTGTGACCATAGTGAAAATTGTAGAACCTGCCACATATAGTGCCTCACCTGCGGTTTGTACTTGCTCCTCACTAATCGGCAGCACCGTCTGTCCAAACATGACAAGCGTTTGATTGATCAGAGCAATAAAAAGAAGCACTGTGCGAATCACAGTGCCTTTGTCGAATGTTTTCATGAGTTTTCCTCCTATTTTAAATTTCGTTCTATTTTGTCGAGTTTGTCGATCACGACGTCATACTTTTCACTAAACTTGGCTAGCACATCATTTTGCGCCTCGATTTGCTCATTGAGTTTGTTTTCTCGTTCCTTTGTGGTGTTGAGAACATAGAACAGAATCCAGCAAAAGAGAACGGCAAATGGGCCTTGGGTCATTAAGTTTTGAACAACATCTACTTCCATTGGAATCACCTTCTTTCCGACAAAAAAATAAAGCCATTAGGCTTCGTATTTGTCTCCTGTTATGTCTTGATAGTCGTCTGCCGAGATCCAGCCGATGCTTACATAAAATGCAATGTCCTCTGGGCCGTAACATTGCCAGTCCCAAAATTGTTTGATATCTGCTACAGTTGGAAACATCATTTTGATTCAGCTCCTTTAAAGATAGCAAATAGCTGCGTTAATTGTTTTGATAATAAAGCATTTTGTTTCTTTAATAGTTCTATATCATTTGGCGGGCGAGGGGCTGGTTTTAGGCTATCTATATACTCCTGTGTCGCAGATT
This sequence comes from Bacillus sp. PAMC28571, assembly GCF_014250435.1. Classification (NCBI taxonomy): domain Bacteria; kingdom Bacillati; phylum Bacillota; class Bacilli; order Caryophanales; family Bacillaceae; genus Bacillus; species Bacillus sp. PAMC28571. Next base: position 2,546,683 of record NZ_CP060191.1, read on the forward strand.
CATACCATTGTTGTTTTTCCACATCAAAAGCTGCTTTATAAAAAGAAGGATTATTGGGTGGAGCAATTGTTGTGCATTGATCTGGAATGATATAATTTCCTTCATCATCCCTCTCAAACACTACTATAGGTCTGACCAATTCATTTTGATGATTGTACTCATAAACTTGTATCATACTATCACTTCCTTAATTTAATGGGACGACTGTGTCTAAATAGTAGCCAGTTACTGCACTTTCATTCGCTGCCAGTAAACCAGTTAGCTTTAGTTCTCCTGTCTTATATATAAGTAATTTACTATGACCCGTTGTACCTGATACGGGAACTGACACCACAAGACCTTTCTCTGGTAAACCTTCGGCTGGAATCCGGCCACAGATGATTTCTCTATTTGCTTTTAGATGACCTCTCAGCAACAACAAATTTCCCCATTTCACATATTCAACGGGTCTATCCCCTATAGATGAACTTTTGTCTAAGGTAACACTAAGCCACGTGACATGTTCAAACTCAGCATTTGTCACTAGCTGTTTCCAGCCCCTGAAGATTCCATCAGTATGAGTAGTTCCGTACCAATGGCTGTTATCATAGCTTCGACTCACATGAAAAGTTTTGCGGTTATTTCCCGTTTCTAAAATATCTACATTAAACCAAGAAGCATCGGTCGTTGATGGCATATTTACTGCATTCGTTCCAGAGACATAATAAAAACCAGAAGGCAGAGTGAATATATCTGTACCAGTAGGAATAAGCATTCTATTTCCATTCGCTTTCAATAATGGGTGCTCGTTCAACCTCTTCCAGCCGCTCCATTCTTGCTGAGTACCGGTAACATCTGTCGTCGATCGATTGATGTATACATCGCCTGTATTATTCGCCCCAATGATCCAACCATAAGTATTTTCACTAAAGACTGATAAGGCCCTCATAGAACTTTTTGTAGGCAGATCGGGGTGTGCTTCATGAATATACCAAGAATGCACGCCAGGTAATTTGATAAGTTTATCTAAAATACTAGGATCGTTTGCATTAATTCTTTCATAAGCTTTTCCATCGTCAGCAGTGATTTTAGATAGTTGTCCTGCGTCCCATTTGTTTTTTTCATTTTGTGTCGGCAATTGGAGCCAGTTAATTCCGACGTCATTCACATGATAGGAAAAACAAAATGCATTGCCTGATGTGTCAATCGCGATTCCTACGCCAATATTATTTTGACCTACAAGCTGAAAACCTCTTAATGCAGCATTACCTATAGCAGGAGAATCGACTACTCCAGAACCTCCCGGAGCATAGAACGAGCAGGCACCTAACGATTTAATCCCGTTATAAATACTGCCGCCAGCAGGGATATTCACCAACTGGGACCCGTTATCACTTGTCATTTTATATAACTGAGATTGATCCCATTTCTGCTTTTCTGTTACAGATACATGAGATGTTGCATCATTTTTGTGTTGATTGATTTGATCCAAAAGTCCAACATCATTTTCAAGAATAACCTTGCTCATGTCATTAAACAGATTTGCATGGGCTTTGTCACTGACTTTAAAAGAACGAGGTGTCTTTATCTCCATGAACATTCTCCTTTTATATTTCAGCTCTAAATATTGATTTTATTAGTTTCACCTTGTGCTGAACTTAAAACCAAATGTAATAAACTCAGTGGGATTGGCGTTATTTGAAGATGATTGTACACATACATTACCCTCTTTATCTATTAAGGTGCGATGGAATTGTGGTACTCCTGGAGTCCCTATACTAGAAGCGACTCCTACAAAATGCATTGCCTGTTTCGGCCGATATTCTTCAGGCAAATTAAACACTGCATTATTTCCTAATGTCCCACCTTTTACAGCTCCTACTATCTCAACTTCACCTAGGAGATTCTTGCGATATTTTACTGGTAAATTAATAGGGTCATATTCCTTCCAATTGCTTTTAATCTCTTTAGGTGTTTCCCAAGATCCTTCTAATAAATCTGATAGCGTGATTTGCTTCTCCCATGGTGTCCATGATTCTGCATTGTGTTTAAGAACTCTAAAGTATGTGTTCTTCCCATAAACAGATTCGTATGCTATTTGCACTAATGTACTGCCATAACTCATGACCAATAAAAACACTCGATTAAAGGATGATGGACCGTTTATACCTTGGTTATAAATGAGGTACATTCCTGTCTGAGTGAGGGTGTTATAGTCTGTTTCGCTAGCAAATCCATGATAAATGGGCTTTCCATTATCTTGTGTGATTTTTACTAATTGGCCGTTATCCCATCTATTCATATCACTTTCTGTAGGCAGCTTTGTCCATGAAATCGATGTATGTCCAGCATCATAATAGAAAAAATAAGCATTACCTGACATATCAATCGCAAAGCCAGATCCAATATTTTCTTGCCCTACTGTCTGCAGCCCTCTTATTGATAGATTCGGTAAGGCAGGTGAATCCTCCACGCCAGCAGCTGCATAAAATGTACATGTTCCTTTGTCTTTTATCGCATCAAATATGCTTTCCCCGGCTGACACATTGATAAGCTGTCTTCCACTATCAGCCGTGATCTTATAACTCTGGGATTCATTCCATTTTTTCTTTTCTGTTTCAGATGCGTGTACTCCGCCATCATTTGTATGTTTTAAGAGATGCTCTAATAATCCAGTATCATTTTCAAGTAATACTCTGACCATGTCATTAAACAGATCTGCATGCGCTTTATCATTCACGTTAAATGGTTTTGGTTCTTTTATTTCCATTCGGTTTTCACTCCCTTGCCTTGAAATTTGGTTCTATCTCTTGCAGCTGCTCTAAAGTGAGCAGCCTTTGCTCGTATCCTGCATTTAGATCTTCCATCGAACAATCACCTAGTTCAATTGCCTGTTTGACCAATCCAGGTGTCACCCATTTGAAATATAATGCCATTACCCAATAACTCATCTATCACTCTCTCCTTTAATGAAAAGGATCTCATTTTTTAACGCTTTTAGTTCGTTTGATAGAAGATCACATTGATGTTCAAGCTGTTTTCTCATCAGCTTTTCTTTTGCTACTTCTTGTGCTAGATAATCTAGCGGGAGCGGTGGTTGATACCTTGGATTAGCTTGTGATTCCTCCCACCATTTTTTCAACTCTTTCTCTGTTGGTTTGGGCACATCAAGATACCATTCATCTATATACGAACCAGCACCGTCATTTCTTAGTTCAAAATCCTTTTGCGGATCCGCATCGGGATATTTATATTTAATGGCTTCATATAAAATCATCAAAACCCTCCTATACTCGCGGGAAATTTCGGCCGCCTACTTCTGTAATGTCAAAATAGTTGTACCAGCCTGAGTTATCTGATATATAACGACTAACGTCTCCGTCATATCCTGCGTACATGTAAATTTCTAAATAATCCCCTTTATTAGCCGGTACATTGGCAGAACCATAAAGTCCCATACTAAAACTCAACGTATCAGATGGGCTTGTCGGACTTTGTCTTTGATGTGAAATATTTTTATATCTTTTTCCATTTAAATAGATCGATAATTCAAAGTTTGCATACCGTTGAAAGCTTTCAATATACACACCAGCATTCACTGAATACATTCCGTTTTCAAGGCAGATGAAGCGATTATTTTTGATATCAAAATTGTTATGACTGTCTTTTATCTTTCGATTAAAAAGGACTTTTTGATACTCTCCCTTGGTTAATAACTGCTTCCCGGTTGTACCTATATTGGCATGACAGAACCCAGAGAGTTTATGCCAGTCGGTCCAACCCGACCCAGTCCACCAATGACGGCACCACGTACCTGTGCTATCAAAATAGCTGCCTGCTTCGTTTCCAGTCCCATAATAATATTGAACAAATCGAAAGTTACTATATTTTTCATTTTTCACAAAGCCGAATCTTGTAGGGTATCCCGTATCATTGGCTTGACCAATATCCATGAATGTAATACCTATTGGATATTCCTCGCCGCTGACTGTCGCATCTTGAATGGCTTGATCCCCTGGTAGTTTGAATAAGCTTTCATTTGTGATCCCTTCTATTTGTTTACTAAGCGCATTGTCATTTTCCACAAGTGTGTCGACCATCCGGTTAAACAAATTGGCATGTGCTTTGTCAGAGGTTTCAAACGGTAAAGGTGATTTTATGTCCACTTCATTTCTCCTCCATTAATAAATATCATCAATCTCAAAAACAAATTCGATGTCGCCGTCTTTTTGTTTGTCTGTCATGGTGCGGATGGCGGTGAATTTGCCGTCTTCGTCGACAAGTGCTAGTTCGTTGATCACTTCTCCTGCCAGTTCTCCTTCCGCGATCGTGCAGGTGTAGCGGATTTTTGCTGGTTCCATGAAAGTAAACGAATCAATATTTTTTTGAACTAGTTCTTTTTTGAGTTTTTGTTCAGTGCCGTCTAGTGAGATCGGTTTTCCATCCTTCGTTCCCCCATTTCCAAAGGCCATTTTGACGACTTTTGTAAGTTTTGTTCCTTCAGCTCTTGCCTTTGCCATTTGTTGACGTGCATACAGTGTTGTTACAGTTAATTGATCAGCCATTGTGATCCTCCTTATAAATCTATTTTTTTAGAAGTTGCTGCTAGCATTTTTGATCCGTCCAGCGGAACAGATCCATCGAGAATCCAGTAATGATCCTTGATCAGTAAGCTTCCACCCTGCTCAGTTTGGACATGTACTGGCAGACGGAACGTCATCTTCTTCTCTGTTTGATGCTGGAGCTGCTTTTTTGTGCGTAAAGTCAATGCCGCTCCTTGCTTCGTTTCATGTACCGCTCCAGTCATGACATAGTTCATGCGATATGCTGTTTCTGACTGATGATGAAGCGGCATTCTCATGTTTAATGAGTGCCAAAAACGAGCAGGCACATCCGTTGTCCCTCTTGTTCCGCTGAGATAAAACGTACCATTTAAGACAAATTCACCATTGAGTAAAATGGGGATATGATCGAAAAAACCCACTCTGCTGCGCAGTGTGAGCCTCCCGTGATGATCATTTTTTTCATGTACATCAGTATGATGAAAAGCCGTGAACGTATAAGCCAAGTGTGCGGGTTTTAACGTTTCAAGTATTTCTACAATATATCTCGTGTTTTGCAAATCATCTAGGTTCACACGTAAAGCGAAGTGATAGCGATTGGTTGTGAGACGGATGACGGCACTTGGATTCTTGAGAAAGCGATTGACTGATTTCTCTAATGAAAGGTAAGTGATTGGGGGAATATTTGACATCATATTGAGTAAGCGTGCCCTGCGCAGTTCAATTGAATCATCTGATTCCCGCTGCACCTTCAGCATTCTTTCCCATCTATTCAATCCCCATGTCGCTGTTAAAGGAAAGAACTGATCCGTTAAGTCGAAAATAGATTCGTCCAATCCCTCAAATTCCGGTGCCTCTGTCTTGAGCAGGTGATCAACTTCATAAATCTCTGTAAAATATGGCGGCAAGTAGTTTTTCATTTCATCCTGTTTGCTCAATAACCTTCACCTGCCTAAGACGCGGAATCTCAATATCCTGTAATACTAAGTTTTTCGACTCTCCATTCAATAACACATCTGCATAATCTGACACACTTTCTGAATGGTACAGAATATCATTTAAGGCGGACATTCGAATGGTACTCTTTTCAAATGCGATTGATTTCAACAGCGTCTTGACCTTTTCTTCTATTTCTTTCTGAGCGCCTTCAAGGGTCCAGTCCATTTGAAGTTCGACAGCCACTTCTATGTCGATATCCAGCCATTTGGCGCTTTCAACGGTTGCTTTCGAGCCTATAGGCGCTTGTCCTTCTCCTTCACCTGGCACTGGGTCGATATATTCCTGTACCCTTTTGACAAGAAGGTCTGATGCAACATCTAGATTGCCATCTGTGATGACAATTTTGACTGTCCCTTCTCCGTTCCAAAGCGGGAACACTTTCGCTCTGCCAACACCGGGCACTTCCTCAGCCCATTTTTTATAATGCGCCCTGTTGGCACTGACAGCCTCCCGCCTCGCACGTATTAAATATCGATCATATAAAGAAGCGTCATCTTCCTCCTCTTGACCTGGTATCACCAGTTCTTTCATCTTAATCGATTCAAGTCCTGGAATTGTATCAAGTGACAGCAGCGGCTGATCTGTTAATTGAACATTGCCAGCTTTACCAGGTGTCTCGCATTCTAGCGTACCATCCTTCGAATACTGGAAATAAACGTCTTCAATAAAAAAACGTGAGCCAGCTGGTATGTTGATATTGTCTGGCTGAATGACCGCTGACCAAACCGCTTTAGTGGCTGGTTTTCTTTCGATCCCTACTTCAGCAGCCCGCCGATCTAGAAACTCTCCTTGTGCTGTGTCTGCAAAGACCAGCTCAAATACTTGGTCAAGCCAAATATAGGACTGGGCCAGTTCAGCGGCAGCAGGTGCCAAGGCATTCCAAATGACGCTGTTTTCTCTTTTATCTATATCATCTGGCAGTCTGTCCAGCATTCTTTCCATTAATGCTTCGTACGTCTGTTCCTCAAACATCGCCCTCCATCACCTCCTCTATTTCTAATGTGCCCTCATCTGTGACAATCGCTAGCTTGACATGAAACGAGTCATTTTGCTTTGTGACCTCTAACTCTTCAATATGATCAATCCGTTCGTCAACGAGCAGTGCTTCCTCTAGCAGCCTTGGAATCTCCATTTCTTTGTATTCATCCGTAGCTTCTGTATCCGTCAACAGCTCCTGAATTTCAGTGCCAATGTCGTGACTGTAGATAGGATGTGCATACCGCTCTGTCCTAAGTGTCATATAAATGAATTGCCGGATTGCCTCAATACCTGAAATGGTTTCGCCTGTCAGTCTGCCAGTTTCAAAATCTATTCGATACGTCGTTGAGGTTTCGACCTCTTCATCTTCTTCTATTTCCTCGATTTCTTCCTCTGGTGAAAGTGCCACGTTCATCACCTCCCTTACAATTTGTCGATGATGTAAAAGGACTGGCCTCCTGCCATTGCAAGCACCATAATACTGTCTCCCCTTTTCAGCTCATCATCCTCACCCTTATTTAAGCGCTTCGGCCAAATCAGTAATTCTTCTGGAATGATCAGCTTATGATTTTCATTTAATCGGATGCTCAGAGGGGAAACTGCCGTGACTTCTCCGATGACAAGATCAATTGGCGATTCTGCGTCTACTGCATTCACTGCTAATCGTTTAATCGCTTCACTTAATCTCACGCTTGATCACCCTTTGGCATAGAATTTTTCTCAACAACATCAATGGTCATGGTGTGTTTCACCCCACTGAATTCATGTTTGTCTTGATCGATCCAGTAAGTTTTTTTTACGTTGATTTCAGGAATTTTCAAATAGATTGGGAGACCGCTTTGCAGCTCAGGAATTCCTAGGGCTTGTATGCTTTTGACTTCTTGTTTGACGCCTTTTTTCTCTGCCAGCCGTACTTTGGCTCTTTTTTGCAGCTGCGGCTGGTTGATTTGCCCAGTGACTGTCTCAACATGCTGTAAAATACCGTATTTATTCTGACCGGCTTTATCCTGTTCAATCACCACAATCTCGGATTTACTGCCTTTTTTCTTATTCTTCCCGTGTTCATCAGCTGACGTACGCATCTTGACACGAGTGGCTGTCTCTTCGATCGAGGTGCTGTATTGATAGCTGATGAGATTGACGCCTGATTCAATGACCCAGACGTCCTCTGGATCAGGCCAGGCTCTCAGTCCCATCTTGCCTTTAGCAGAATAGATTTGATAGTTTCTTCCTGTTTGCCGCTTCGTTTCTTTCAATGCTTTCAATATCATGTCATACAAGCTCGTATCATTTTTAAACACTAGTGATTTTATGACATGTCCTGTATTGGAGATGGAGGTCATTGGAATTTGAAAGTCAGCTCCAATCCGCCTTAAGATTTGATCTGCTCTTTGATTTGAAAAAACATAGACATCTTGGTTTTTCACCAAATATTGAAGCATATCGTATGCAGTAAAGGTCAGCTTTCCTTCAACAGGCGTCCGGGAAAAAACGATACCCCTGAACAGCTCTTTCCCTTTCCATTTAAAAAGAACCGTGTCCCCTTCTGAGACACTGTAATATGTTTGACTGCCTTGCTTTGTGATAATATTTGCCTGAATAGAGCGAGGGGCTTGATACCTTTGCCCCTGAAGTGTCACACTCTCTGTGACAAGCTCATACATGGTGCCGCTTCTGATGGCAAAAAGCTCAATCAATGCCAGCCCCCCTTATTGTGGTATTTTTAATTTTTGTCCAGGAAAAATCCAATGCCCTGGCTGCTTAATATTGCGTTTACTTCGTTTAATCATCGCTGCTTTATTGGTATTCCAAATACGCCGCCATTTTGTACTGTCACCATAAAATCGGCCTGAAATGGCCCATAGCGTATCCCCTTTTTTGACGGTGTACATTTTTGGTGGTGTTTTTGAAGGCCGCTTCTTTTTCGTTTGTTTTGCTTTTTTCTTTCGTTTGATTTTCCTAGGCGATGCGGTTTTATATTCCTTTAACTCGATCGTAAATTCACGATCTCCAATATCATATGACCCTTCCTTGTGGGTGAAGCTTTCAATGCTGCACGTCATATTGATTTTTGTCCCAGTTACAATCAACCGAACAGATTTCTTTGAACGCATCATTCGTTCAATTTTCGCGATCGCATTCTCTGGTGATGGAATGCTTTTATATTCAGCAATCGGCGAATATTTCTTAGGAAATAATGAGGTGAATGATACTTGTTTCGCCGATGGTACGTCAATAAAGGTCAGTTCTCCAAAAGAGGCGACCTTTACCGTTTCATTTTGTACGTTATTTGTGATTTCGAGTTCGGATGGAAGGACAGGGAATCGCAACTTGTCCTTTCCTTGAGAAATCCACAATTGATACACTGATTTACCCATCAATTACGACCCCCTTCGTTCCTGTATGAATCTCTACTTCTAGTTCATCTACAAGCATTTTTTTAATTTTTTCGACTAGCGATTGCTGATCTTGTCCATTATGGAAATGCTGATCTCCATTGAATTGAATCGTGATTTGTTTATTACCTGGCGATGTTGTACTGCCAGTAGACTGAACTGAGGTAACTTGCTGCATCTGTGCTTCTGGTAAAGGAGCAGATGCATTTGATGGATCATATACTTGCATCCCAAGTGCTTTAGCTGCCTGCGTCAATAAATACCTTCCGCGAATGCCTCTTTCCTCAGGAATAATCCATTCGCGTTTATTTCCTTCACCGACTCTAGCAACCTGCTCTTGAGTAATCAATCCGCCATTTGCATAGCCTTTATAAGGGCCGCCTCTTCTCATACTTCGTAATCCCGGCGTGTTGAAGACTGTTCCATATCTTCCCTTAATGTAGTTAATGGCTGCTACGGCATTATGAATTGGGTTCCAAATGTCATTCATGCCTTTGCCTTTATTGGAATTAAAAGTCGGTCCAATGGTTTGCATTAAGCCTTTAGAAGGTGTTCCCTTTTTGGCGTTGGAATCCCATAAGTTGATCGCTCTCGGGTTTCCATTTGATTCATGCTGCGCGATGGTCATCAAACCAGGTAGCCAGCTCATAGATGTGCCAGTTGCCATGAGAGCTGCCATAAGCCATTGCTGAACACTAAGGCCTGAAGCACCCATACCGCTAAACGCTCCGATTAATGAACCGGCTTGATTCTCTGCGAATTTCTTCACGTCAACTGAATCAAGACCTTTGACGACACCAATCGATGCAAATTTACCAAGACTCATCATGACGCGTGAAGGGGAATGAATGTCTAATTCCTCTCTAAACGCCTGTTCTACTTTCTTCGCCATTTCTTTGGCCGCTTGCGTGACTTCGCTTCCTTTGGAACGCATGCCGCTGTTAAAGGCGTCAATCATTCCTGAACCCCAGCCTGGTGATTCTTGTTTCGCTTGCAGGAATGGTTGTTTGATGTTTTGATCTACGTATTGGCTCGTGCCAATTGATGTGGCATTTTGGCCTGCTGCAAAACCACTAACCGTTCCAGAACCCCAAGTGGGTGATGCTGTCATCACTTGTTGGTAGGGTGCTTTTACACGACTTTGTAAAAAGCTATCTGTTCCAGTTGGTGTCATCTGCTGACCGTTTGCAAAGGCAGAAACCGTTTGCTGACCATACTTTCCTGAGTCTGATGTCAATTGACCAAAAGGCTGATGAATATTCTTTTGTTTCCATTGATCAAGAGAGATGACTTTACGATTTAATCCTTGTTCAAAATCGTTATTAAATTGCTCGCCAATGCTAGAGGCTTGAATGTCCCCCGTCATCGAGAGCGATCCGTCTATTGAACCGACAGAAGATGATGAAGCTACTACTGTAGGAGCTGGAGAGCTTGACACTGAATTTCCTGCCGCTCCGCTTGGTACAACAGACATTCCAAGTTGAGAAGCGGCCTGTGCCAGCAGCATTTTTCCGCGTCCTCGGTTATTTTGAGTTGGAATAACAAATTCGTTACCAGCTTCACCGACCCATGATAAGGTTGGCTGGGTGATATAGCCGCCTGTGGCGTTATTATCAGCACCTCCAAAGACATGTTTCAATACAAAATCAACCCCACCGCCAGCCTTATCAAAAATCTTTTTGACCCAGCCAAACGCTTTAGAAAACCCATCACCAATAGCTTCTGCTACTTTTACAATTGGCTTTTGAATGTTTTCCTCAAACCATTTGGATAATCCATCCCATATATCTGTCACAACTTTATACGCTTCTTCAAACTTTTTACCGAAACTGTCTTTAATGGTTCCTACCGTATCTACAAGTGGATTCCACACATTTTCCATAAACCATGTCGATACAACTCCAAAGATTGATTGTATCTTTTTCCATGCATTTGATAATGCTGTCCAAATTCCTGTAGCGACTGTAACAACTGTGCTGCTTAGTGGCGTCCAGACGTTCTCGATAAACCAGCCTGCGACTGCACTGAACGTTTCTTGAATCCATGTCCATGCATTGACTAGACTTGACCAAATGGTCGTGGCTACTGTAACGACTGTACCGCTTAACGGCGTCCAGACGTTCTCGATAAACCAGCCTGCGACTGTACTGAATGTTTCTTGGATCCATGTCCAGGCGTTGACTAGGCTTGACCAGATGGTCGTGGCTACCGTAACGACTGTACCGCTTAACGGTGTCCAGACGTTTTCGATAAACCAGCCTGCAACTGTACTGAATGTTTCTTGGATCCATGTCCAGGCATTGACTAGATTTGACCAGATGGATGATGCTACTGTGACAACCGTACTGCTTAATGGTGTCCAGACATTTTCTGTGAACCAAGTCGCAACTGTTGACCAAACTTCAACAATTTGGTCTTTGATTTCAATGGCTTTTTGACCAATCTTTTCAAATCCGCCGCCATCAAACCATTTTCCGATCGTTTCACCGATAGATTCGCCGCCCATACTTCCAGCGATGCCGCCTACTAGACCACCGATGGCTGTACCTACTCCTGGAACTACGCTTCCAATAGCTGCACCTGCTGCTGCACCTGCCATTCCGCCGGCAATACCGCCTCCAGTCGTACCGATCTTTTCACCAGCATTCTCTTTTTTCATACCGATTAAATTTGTTGCGCTAAGTAAACCACCTAGAATAGGTACTTTCTTTAATAATTTACCGCTCCCTTTACCGATATTTTTCACCGCATCTCCTAGTCCACTTAACCCCTTGCCACCTTTCATTAGACCCGTAAGTCCGCCAACTGAAGCTGCGATACCCGCACCTTTCTTTAGACCACTAGGGATTTTTCCAAATAATTTACCTGCATTTGATTTCAGTTTCCCTAATTTACTTGGAGGCCTTCTATTCATTTCGGTTCTTGATGTGGCATTTGGATTTGTTGATCGTCTCGATGAACGGCCATTTTTCGCTTTAGTAGATCCTCGGCTGCTTATACCTCTTGCACAACAAGGGCAACAACTACTGCGAAACAAACCTTTTCCGCCTCGCGGCTTAGGCTGCGTTTTAGGAGCCGAATTAGATGGTGTTGATGTTGGTGTTGTTGTTGGTGCTGTTGTTGGTGCTGTTGTCGGTGCTGTTGTTGGTGCCGGAGTGGTACTGTTGTTTTCACTTGATTGATCACTTGTACCAAAGAGGCGATCTAATCCAGTCTTCACCCATTGATCTAGTTTTTCTTCAGGATTAAATTTAATCTTCTCTTTAATTCTTCCGATCACATCTTGTTTGTACTCTTCTATTTTATTTTCAACCCAAGGAAGTGCTTTTTCATCCCAAAACTTTCTAGGACTCAATTTTTCCTTCACTTTGTCTGCAACGTCACCTGCATATTTTTGAATTTCATTTAATCCTTTATTGGCAAAGTTCTGTAGCAAACTCTGTTTAGGTTCATCCGTTTTAGCTGACGGACTAGCAGCCTCAGGCTCTTTTTTTATGGTTTTTTCTTTCACAACAGACTCTGCCTGATCTCGTTTTTTCAACTTACTTTTTGCATTGTCTTGAACAGACACTCTGATTTCGTGTTTGGACATTGTCAAGCTTTTGAGTGTCTTTTTGATTCGTTGAATTGCAGCGGTGGCTTGGTCAACCATGTTTAATCTCATATAGTACGTTCTGTTGATGAGCTGAAGGATTGATTTTTTGATCGATGACATTTTCGCTGACAATTGATCGTTTAGTTTAAACGTCAGCATAATGGGACTTGTCCCCATTTGTTTCAAACGATCTATGTTGGATTTAATGACATTCAGCCCCTTCGCTTGAAAGGATATGACCAGATGATTTGGAATCATATTTAACTGATTGTTCAATGTTTTTAGATCCCGATAGATTCCTTGATCCAGCCTCATAGAAAATACTGAAACTTTCCGCAGCGATAAAGTGAGGTTTCTTAATTTCTTTTCATCCATTTCCAGACTTATTTTCACTGGTTTTCTAAATGGTTTGAGCTGCTTCTCAAACGTTTGAAATCGTTTTTGAATGCGTAATAGCTTCTTCGACACCCGGTCTTCTAATTCAAATCGTGCTGTAAGTTTCGCCAATTATTTACCTCCTTTCTTTGCTTCTTTTTCTAGCAGGTCTAGCTTGTAGCTGATGAGTCCGAAAAGGAATGCTTTGAACGGTCTTGGTGATTCGTATAATTCCAGGAGTTCAGATGGGGAGTAGTGAAGCTCGTGCATTGCGTAATATAAAAACACCGCTTCTTTATCCCCATCTTTTATTAGTTTTTTGCTGCTTCTTCTAAATCTTCAATTTCATCTTCGAATCCGTTGATTTCGATCGCTTTGTTTAACCAGTTCGCATATTCACCGCCGACTGACAGGACCCGTTTTGCTACTTCAACTGGATCTTGTGTGCTGTAGGCTTCTCTTAATTCCTTTGAGCGGAAATCTGGATAAATCGTCGATTCAATCGCAATACGTGCGTAGAAGCGCTGGCTGTCTAAGTCTTTCACACGTCCTCTGCCTTTGACATTTTTGAAGGTTGTGTTTTCTTTTTCCAATTCATCAATACGTTCAGTTGTAATAGCTTTAAAGACAAAAGGAATGACATTCCCTTTTTTATCAACAAAACGCTTAGAAATCGGTACTTTGACTTCTTCCGCTTCTACTGTTTGTCCTGGCATAAAAAATGAAAGATCAAATGTTTGTTTTTCACTCATGTTTAAAAACTCCCTTTGTTATGTTTTTTTGAATGCAAAAAAGCACATCCATTTTTTGAATGTGCTTTCCAATCTTTTCATGTATCATTTAAATTGTACAATTGAACGGCTTGCTCAAGGGCGTCTGGCTCATCCCCGATAGGAAGGGGGTGATGCATATGTCAACATTTGAAGCGATTTCCCTTATGCTTTTATTCGGGATGTTTATCTTTACTTTGTTGACGTATATAGACAAAAAATAGACTCCCCTTGAGCTGTGGAAGGTTAAAGGGAAGTCTACCTAAAGAACCTATTCGATAAGCCAGCCCATTGAAGGGCCTCATTGTACATTGCCGGGATGTTAGAGCATCCTGGCTTCTTTTTATTTTATGCAAATTGCTTTGCAAGTAAACATATTTTAATGAATCGAATACAAGACGTTACCAGACGAAATGAAGACGGCATCAAGACGGTTGTATTACAACTGCATTATAGCATATTCAGCTGTTATTTAGCTAATTAATTAGCTAATTTCCTCCACTTTTCTTAGAATGTATTCTTCAGCTTTTCAGGCAGATCAAAGTCCTCGAATGTGAAAGGAACTTCTTCTTCAAGCGCCTCTGAATCAACATCTAATCCAGCGATTTTAGCAGAATCAAAGTTGACATCAAATAATGTCACACGCTCAGTGCCACGGCCTGATGATTTATCGTCAATTACCGCTTGTAGAGTGAAATATGGATCTTCTCCTTTTTTCACATAATTGAGCATTAATTGAACGAAACGGGACGTAACTTTATAGAATGTTGCCGTTCCTGTTCCGTTTGCTCCCGTTGTTTTATGGCCAGTCATTCGGCGGCCCATGACGTTGACTTCTGATTTGTTTTTCTCCACGTTTGCTTCGAAGGTTTTGATAAATGCAAGTTCCTCACCTTCTAAGAAAAGACGACCTTCTTTACCTGAAATTGTATTTTGTGCTTTAAAAGCCATCTTACTTCACCTCCACATTGAAATAGAATTTTTCTGCTGCATCTACTGGTTGAACCGCTAAATCGATGATAAATCCATCACGATCTTCATTGAGGCCAATTACGATATCTGTTTCTGAATTAAAGCCTGTAATGCCGCTGCCATCTTGAAGCTGTGTGAGATACTGGGTAATCAGTGTTTTCACAAGCTGCACTCCATCATCTGATGCTGGAATGTCATTGCCATTGGCTTTACGTAATTTAATCAGATTTTTTAATTCGAATGTTAAATCATTGTTGATCGCATCAAGCACACGAATGATTTTGTTTTTCGCCATTTGCTGGTTCTTTTCAGCTGTGAAGCTTGTCAAGGAGTTAATATCTTTTTCAACACTCACGGTACGATCTCGCGCATCAAAGGTGAAAAGGAACTCCCCTTGAGATAATCGGTATTCTACTTGATCATTGTCAAGGCGTTCTAATGTATCGACCGCTCCTTCGTATTCAACAAAGGTCAGTGACTGATTGAAATTTGCTCCGGCACTTGCACCTGCGACCCATGCTGTTGTTTGAGCAGGTGTTAGTTCGGTTCCATCTTCGAGTACAACACCGCTTGTCACATTGATGATTCCTTCTTGGTCAGCTGCATAATTCGCCACAACCCCTTGCACCTTACGTCCTTGCTTATCACGCAAACGCTCGATAAATGAAGCGAAGGTTGCTTTTAATTGCTCACTATTATCGACTGGAAGGGCAATGACATCGAAGTATTCTGTTTCTGCCGCTTCTAGGAAAGCTGTATAATCTGCGACACTTGCCACCCCGTTTTTCCCGCCGCTTAGTGCCACACCAGCTGTGATGACAGCTTCACCTTCACCAGAAAATTGAACGTATTTGTTTTTCACAAGATCTTTGACATCAGTGACAACCTGTTTATCCACAATGTCTGTTCCAAGATAAGTGATCACATCGCGTTTTGCGCTATCAAGTACATTTTCTGCGACTTGTACTGTGATCTCATTTCCTTTTTGGCCGCCATAATTTGCTGTGACGACAAAATTTTCAGCAATTTCGGCTTTGGCCGGCTCTCCTTCATTTAGGCGGTAAAGCAAGACTGTTTGCGCTTTTTTCTTTGCTTCACGGAAAAGAAGAAGTGACTTATCATCAATGTTGAGTCCAACCTTTTTATTTAAATCTTCCATATTTGAAACGGAAATAAAGGTTTTTGGTTCTCCCCAGCTCATCACAAGAGGAAGTGCCACCGTACCTCGATCGCCTAAAGTAATTCGCTGCTCTGCTGTTGTTTTAAAATTAAAGTAAATACCAGGACGCTTTTTCTCTGTACCTGGTGTAAAAGTGCCTCCGTTCATCCTTTAAACCTCCTTGGACAAAAAAGCATCAATGTGCTTTTTCGCTTCTGTTTTTGTAATTGGTTGATGTTTGATATAAAAAAGAGCCCCTTCAAGGATTTCTGGTTTGACCCCAAAAAGATCCTTACTGTGCTCCTTTAAGGCTTCAAATGAAAAGCCAAATTCTTTTTCTTCGCCGGCTGTTTGAGCGGGCTCTGCTTTTTTAGTCTTGCTCACGTTTGATCACCCCATCTGAAAAGTTGATATCTTCAAGGCTTGCCTGTTTGTCACGGTTGTACCAATAGCTGCTATCCCACGTCAGGACAATCGCTGCTACGCCTTGATCTATCATTCTTGTTTCCACTCTTTTTATGCGGACATAATCATCAAGCACCTCTCCGTCTTCACTCATCATCTGAATGATTTGACGATCAGCAAGCAATGCATCAACGATTGTTTCTGCCGCATCATGTGCTTTTTCTGTATCAATATGAAAGACTTTCACTTGCAGCGAATAAGATTTCATAAAGGTAGAGACCGTATCTGGACCACTGATTACTGTCACAGGCGGCACATAAACCGATGGCACTTGAAAGCGTTCTGGCAAAAGACGATCATACATTGTCACAGGAAAGTGTGTGTAGATATAATGCATGATTGCCCCGACTTCTTGATTCATTCCATCACCTCCCAAAATGTCGATCGAACCAGCTTTGCAGCTTTCGATCCAGCGACTGTTCAAACATTTGCTCATAGAGCATGACAGCATGATCCCAGTAGCCATTGCCATCAATCCATTGAGAGGCAAGCATCATTCCTGTACTTGCATTCGGATCATATTCAAAGCGGCTGCCAGTCCATCTGCCAGGCACCCATCTTCGCTCTCCACTTGAAGAAGTGGCATGTCCGTCATTGACATAGGAGGCATATTCAAGCTGCGTTCCCACTTCAAGTGTGAGACCGCCTTTTGAAATGAGAAAATGATTCTCCTTATCGCCTTGTGTAAAGGATCTAAGAAGCCGGCCTGTATCGACAGCATTCTCCTTGATTAATTCATCCTGAATGATGTCTAAAAACTGCAGGCCCATGTCCTCCAGCCAATCTTGATATTCTGCCTTTAAGCCGCCATCACCCGCTGTCTGCAGCTGTGAAATCAGCCGGTCAAGTCCATCAATTTTCATAGATTTTTCTTCCTGACTGCTATCACTTCGATGTGATGATTTTTCACTTTTTTAGGCTGTTGTAATTTGAGTGACACGCCATTCCACACCATTTTGTCATGCAAGCGAATATCACTTGCTAAAGGAAAATGGACAAGATAGGATTGATAAATGACTGTATTTGGCTCTTCTTGCACAAGTGACTGGTTTTTTTCTATGACATAACAAGATAGATCGGCTATGCTGGGAGCATCGGGATAGGAAAGTGTTATTTGTAAATCATCAGCTGGAATTCCAAATTTCCCGCGGGCAGACTCCTGCTGTTCAAGGTGAAAAAGATCACAGCGGTCTGTTAATAGAGATTGATAGCTCATAATGACCTCACCTTTAACTTGGCACTGCCGCCGGTCAATGTTGGTTCAATATAATCTACAAGCAGGGCATATACATAGGGTCTGCCTTTGACTTGATCAGCTGCCTTCGCATATGAATAATCGCCCATTTTTTCTGACGTAAAGCCTTTCATCATAGATTCGTCATCATTCAGCATGGCAAAATATTGGGCCATTTTTAATAATGCAATTCTTGCTTTTTCAGGGAGGGGCTGATATTTTTCGCTTGAGAAATCGTGACCTACGATCTGAAATACCGCAGCTTCTGCTTCGATAATATCTGCTGTCAGTCTTTCCACAGATCGATTTTTCACACGATCAAAGACAGAATAGGCTTGCAGTTCTTCAGCAGAAATGATCATGGCCTGCCGTCACCTACTCTTTCACTTTCATCACTTTTGCTACAGCATCCTCTTCCTCAAATTTGCTGTCTAGCTTCGCTGTGAGGACAATAATAAATTTACGGCTGCGAATATCTTTTTCTACTTCAATTCGAATATGACGAGAGAAACCTACGATAATATTTTTAGGGTGTGTCAGCAAAATATCTGATACGTCTGTTCCCGCTTCGTCATATGGCTGCATATTGGCAAGACCTTTGACCGGCACACCAAATGCAGAAGAAAGTCCGCCTTGAATGGCTGCATCTCCAAGGCCTGTCTGACGGTTTGCTACTTGATCCTTCCATTCAACTTCTAAGCTTGGGGATGTGTAGAAACGGAAATCCTGAGGTACACGTAAATATTTTGACGGCATCGCTTTATAGGCTTGCTTAAACATTTGGCGGCTGATTTCCGCTCCGTTTGCATCTACGATATGAGAGACTGCTTGTTTTCTCACGCCATCCATTTGAGCTAAAAATGGATCTGCTGAAGTCGTATCGCCATTGACAATGAGCTCTTCAATGTCAACGGCTGCTCGTTCAGCGAGCATTTGCATAATCGTCTGCTGAATTCCGTCTTTCTCAATATTGTTTTCAATGCTGTCATAGGTCATATGAATCTCTGCGATGACCTCTTTCGCATTTAGCTGGACAGTGCTTGTCGCTGGGACAACACGGTCTTTCGCATCAAGTGCTTTGCCTTCTTCTGCTGGGCGCAAAATACGCTGGCCAAAGCCGATTTTTTCGATTTTTTGTGAATCACTTTCCATTGGAATGATACGTGCATCATTTAAAACGGTTGGTGTATTTTGCATCATTCTAATGAATGTGTTAGATTGGGTGGCGTTCATGAGACCGCCGGTTTTTAAGCTGGCAAGTGTCATTTCGGCCTTGCGAATCAACTCTTGATTTCTCACACTGTTTCCTCCTTATTTAGGCTTATAGTAAGCCATCCCATATGGGCTTTGTACTGTCGTTTTGTGTATCGTGGATTGTTTGTTTTGACATACCGCGCGCTTTTTCAAGCATGTGAATCCGCTCTGAAATAGGCAAAAGCTGCTGCTGAAGCACTTGCTCAAGCGATGCTTTTTCTCTGCTGGCTGATTTCTCTAAGGAAGAAAGCTGATGACGAATCGGTGCAACGACTTGCTCAAGCACCTTTTGGACAGGTTCTTCCCCTGTTTGATCTGTTTCTTGCTGTAAGACATTTTCGATAGCCATTTTTGCTTTTTCAAGCTCTTGTACTTGCTCCGTTGTCAGAGCGGCATCTTGTTTTTGTACGGAGGCTGGCCTTTCACCAATCGTTTGAAGCACATCCTCTGTCTTCAAAATGTCCTGCACGATTGGCAGCAATTGCTCAAGCGCTGATCTTACACCCGCCTCATCACCATCACTTGACTGTAAGGTTTCCAGCAGATGGTCTAAAACGCTCCAAAATTGTTGTGACATGTTTGCACCTTCCTCTTTCAAAAAGAAATTTTTCAGCAAAGAAAAAAGCCCTCTCTCATTTGTGCTTTGAGATAGGAGCTGATCTTGTTCTTCTATTGCTACGATGTCCGCCGTTCCAGCCATTGAATACCCTGTAATGTGGCCTTTCTGAATTTGATCCCAAATCTCTTGGGAAGCCTTTGTTACAAGTACCCACGATCCTTTTCGAATCAGCTCACCGCCTACCTCAAAATCAGCGGGGGCAATGTATGATTCCACAACCTCGCCCACACCATGTTGAAAATCATGCTGCTTGTCAATGTGGCGGGCATCCTTCATAAAACCATGTGCCGCTCTTTCAATTTCTTTGGCAGACATAAAGTCTTGATGTGCATCAGGTGTATTCGGTTCATACACGACACCATACACAAGGCGATGAGCATCTTCTGCCTTTGTCAGCACACTAACCTCCTTTTGAAAGTCAGGCCGCTTTTTCTTTGCCTTCATCAAAAAGAATTTCTTTTTGTTTGCGGCTCTGTCCACATAGGAAACATGCGTAATTTTTGCGTTTTTTAATTCTCTTGGCATATGTTCACCCCCTTTCAAAAAAGCGCATGCGCTTCGGTTTATTTCTTCAGCTGAATCGCCTCTCGTTGAGGCTGTTGTTCGGCTGATGTCATGCGGCTTTCTAAAGGTCTGTGATAGAGATCCTCCGGCCATTCCTCTAACGTTTTCCCAAGGATACGTCCCGCTAGATCTCGCAAATCGTTTGGTGACACTGCCCCAGCCTGAATAAACGGTGTCAGAACCTTGGCAATCTCTAATGGATC
The DNA here is from genome assembly GCF_014250435.1 of Bacillus sp. PAMC28571. NCBI lineage: Bacteria > Bacillati > Bacillota > Bacilli > Caryophanales > Bacillaceae > Bacillus > Bacillus sp. PAMC28571. The sequence goes on from NZ_CP060191.1 coordinate 2,566,807, forward strand.
TCTAAAGTCAGGACCATTTAATAGGAAACGAACATGCCAAATATCAAGATCCGGCAAGAAAAGGGTATTGAGCTTTCCTGTGATGAGATGCCGTTCAGGCTGAAATACCTGTTCTTCTGTTGTTTTTCGCGCCGTATCGGCTGTCGCTTTGTTATAGTCTTGAGACTCACCTGTGTAAATAGGCGGCAGGCGAAAAGCAGAGCGGATTTTGTTTCTTGTTTTTTCATCGTATTCTAAAAAGAGTGCATCTTCTTGCAAGATCTCTGCTAGGGATTTGAAGTTCACTTTGACATTTGAGACATCTTCTTCTCCAGTTAACCCTTTTTCCGTCGGGAGACCTTCGACTTCAAGCAATAGAAACTTATGTGCATGATCAGAGCCTTCAATATCGTCCATATAATCCTGAAGCTGCTGATAGGAAGACTCAGACAGCATTCCATTTTCGACAATGATGGCACCAGGTACATGCCGCCCTTGTTTAAAATAAAGGTAGTTCAGCTCTTCTGCCTTGCGTGCTCCATACATATTGACGATGTTGCCAATCCAGCGGGGAATTCCATACGTTCCACTGCCGATTTTAAAATGAATTACTTCTGTTGCGCGCAGCGGCTCTGGGGTGGTGTCATCGTATTTACCTGTTTCACAATGTAAAATGCGCGGATCACCATATTCCTTGAAGAAGACTTTCTTTTCATTGATCACCTGCACATATTTACGGAATCGTTTCTTTCGATTCATTGTTTTCAATTCACCGTTTTCTGTGTACTGGAATTCGACGTCGACTGGCTCACTCAGCTTGCAAATACGGATATGGAGCGCATCTAAATACTCGATTCCTGCCGGCTTTCCCTGACCATCTCGGAGCACCTCTAAAAAACCATTGCCCGTTTTCTCCCGGTCTTCGATGACATAGCCAAGCACTACATCGGCTGATTCATCATAGTTCATGTATTTCGTAAACTCTTCAAGTCTTGTCCATTCCTTCTCTGCGGCCTTCTTTTTTGCTGGTTTCACACCTTCTGCATTAAAGTCAAAGGCATATTCTACACCAAAACCAAAGCCTAAAATATTGGTCTTATACGCATCAATACATTGCTGAAGAATGGTTGAATATTCTGCCATGCTTTTTAATTCATTGATATTGTAAGGCGGGGGAACAATGTCATCCTTTTCGTAGGAAAATTCATCTGCATACATTTGTTTTGTATGATCAGACATGTTTGCCTTCATAATGGTTGCTTTCAATTGTTTCATTGTATGGACCTCCTCTCTCTGTTTGGACGGACACGCTCTGAGGCGGTCTGCTTCAAATCTGTCACTTCATAATCATCCAGCGCATACCAGATGGCTGATAAAGTGTGCGGATCGATTTGAAATTCATCTTCCTCTAGACGTCCATCCTTATCTGCCTTATAGGTTAGTGATTGAAGTTCATAGATGGTATATGGACAAGCATCAGAACAAATAATTTTCTTAAACCGTTTGATTTTTTTTGTATACTGCAAACGTGAGCCTTGGAACTTATGTGCTGCTACCATTTGAAAGCCGCGCTGCCGAAAATAGTGAATGGTTTTAGGTTCGGCTGCGTCGGCTTTAATTAGTTCCTTTGATTCAATGAACTCTTTCAAGTCAGTGGCTGTTTCATCATCTGTTTTCCCGCGGTCGTAATATTCCCAATAAATGTATAAGTACTTTTTTTCATGATCGACAGCTAACCGAATGAGCGCATTGTACGATTCAACAAATCCAAAATCCATGCCTGCTCGTTTCAGCGGTCTGTCAATCTGCTGAATGGCTTCTAATACATCAGAATGGCTTCTCACCTCAAATTGAGGAAAAACCTTTGTGCCATTAATGCCGAAATACCCCTTCCTCGCAATACGATAGAGATCTGGATCATACTCTTTCAGCTCATCCAGCTGCTTCACGTAGCTTTTAGGAAGGAATAGGTTATCTTCCGCCGTGGAGTGATGGTAATACGTATCCTTGATGACAACGGTTCGCTTTTTGTATAATGTTTCGTCATCTAAAACAAATCGCTTCAGCTGTTCATCTCGAAAAAAATGTCTGTACGTCCAATTATCCTGACCAACAGGATTGGTCGATAACATCATATAAAGCGGTAAGGATGGATGCCTCAGCCTTCCAAGCAGCTCTTTAAAGCCTTCATAAGAAACCTCTGAACATTCCTCAATCCAAATGATCGAGATGTTGTTGATCGATTTCAATTTTTCAGGCTTGTCCAGTCCTTTAAATAAGATGCTGCTGCCGTTTCGAAATGTTAGTGCAAGCGGCGAACTTCGGCACTTCACCACGTGGTCGATGCCGAGGTCGCTGACGATTTCTTGTAATAAAGAAAAGGTTGATTCGCGGTGCGTATCATACACTTCTCGAATGACAAGTGCTGTCCGCTTTTCTTCCAGCAGCTTTAAGACGAGCTTTAAAGCAATGTGATAGCTTTTAGAGGAGCCGTAGCCCCCTACTAAAAATTGAAACTTTTGATTCCAATCGAATAGAAAGTGTTCAAAATGAGGATTGACTTCTTTTTCAATCAATGGCGTCATGAGTCGTCCTCTTTTCGCTTGATCATGATTTGAAGATCTTCCTCTTTTTCTTCACGCACTGCTTTTTTCGTTTTTTCGATCGTCAGTTCAATTTGTTTCAGCCTTAATCTTCGTTCATCCTTCGCATGTGCGAGCTCTTCAAACTGTTTTATTAAACGCCTGAGTTCACCCATTGCACGGGATTGTGCATTTAAAAACGTCGCATGCCGATCCCATGAAAATTGAAACGAATATTCTTCTGAGGTGATGTCTAGTTCTGTCTGAATGCCTTCTCCTGTTTCTTCTAATGAAGAAGGCATGTATGCCGCCTTTTTCAGCTCTTTGATCATGTCCTCTTGATCTGCTACATACATGATTCGCTGCGCGCGAATAATGGCTGCATATTGAATTTGAATTTGATCCCAGATTAAATCAAGCGATGTACGTCCATCCATTTTCTCCATGATTTCAATCGTTTCATCTGAAAGAAATTGATTGAAAATCGAGTGTGCTTGCTTTGACGAAGTTTTTTGTCTTTGCCATCCGTATCGCCTTTTCCACGATTTGACGGTATGGATCGAGACATTGTAATGATCAGCAATTTGCTGGTACGTCATCCCCTTCATATAATCCTGCTTGGCCTCTATCCGTTTATCTTTCATTTACATTCACCTGCCGCCTCCTTTTAATTCGAATGATTCCCTCTGAAGGAATCATTTGTGTAGGGCTAGCAAACATTCGTTTGGTCTTTCTAACTATAGGTGGCAACTGTAAGACAAGCTTTAGCTGTTTTATTTTTGAATAGAAAAAACACCTATTCAGCAGCTCTGAATAGGCGTTCTTGTACTTTTTTGGACATCTTCGTCCGCGCTCTTTCCATATGTTTTTGGACAGTTCCTTTTTTGACATCCAGCATAACCGCAATCTCGCTAAACGATAACCCTTGTGTTGTGTGCATAAAGAATACGTCCTTTTCTCGATCTGTTAAAACAGACAAAGCTTCATCAATTCGTCTTTTGTCTCTCTCACTGACTTCTCTTTCTTTCTCTTGAATAAGGGTATATTCATGTGATAAAGCCTCTAACACTTCAGGATTTGCGAGAATGGTACGCTGATAGACTGAACGTCTGTCTAATCCTCTGCGCGCACCTGGCTCTCTTCCGATTTGAAGCCATTCTACTACGTATTCCAGATCGCTTACCATACTGGCGATCATTTTTTTATCATGCTTGTCTTGAACGGACAGCTGATGTTCTTCTTTTTCTTTAAATGGTTCATATTGTTTTCTAGCATTCTTTAAAGCTCTTTTATATTCAATGAGTAAATCTTGCATATTGGCTCTCTCCCTTTTTTAAGAAAATAAAAAACGGACACCAATCAGGCCCCCTTTTAGCAGGGTCTTGATCAGTGTCCGCAGGCTTTCCGTCTTGGACATATTGTGCTTTGATGTGTTCAGTCAGTTAGCTGATTTTAAAACCAATCTCGTGGTCTACTCTTGCAAAATGACCTTTTGCCGTTTGAATAATAGTTTTTCCATGTTCAGGTACATCCATTTTATAAGCCGTTCCTACATTCCCATCTAACACGATGACTTGAATTTTTCCTTTTTCCATCTCACCGACAAATGTTTGGTTTTCTTGAATGAATAGTTGTTTTGGCTCGTTCATATGCTTGTCTCCTTTTTTGGTGATGGCCTCGTGCCACCACCTACCGTATTGATAATGATTTCAACTCTTGGACACATACTATAAAACTGGGAAACTCTTAAATCGACCATCTGCAGAGGGACTTCATCAGCTATAGAATGAAGTGCTTCTTGAATATGCTGTAGATTCGGCTGAAAGATGCTGACGTGTACCGGGCGTATCAACCCTTTTTCTGCGTATGTACGCTTTTTTTGGCAGTCAGCTATGTCAAACGGCATGTGATCAAATAAACGAATTTCAAGTGATAGTGCGCCTTTTAATTTTTGCGGGCATTGCCCTTTTGCAGCTGATCGTATTCTTTTCATCAATGTCTCTTTTGTTAACAAATGCTCATGTTCAATAATTAAATGGATGACCATGTTATGATCTCCCGTCATCCTTTGACCACTGGCGGATGTCTTGTTCGTTTTTACTCGCTTTGAGCAAGCATTTCAAAAATGTCATGATTTGCTTCCATCGTTTCACGTTGCCCTGATTCCTCCTTTTTTGTATCATCGACCTTAGCCTCCAGGAGGGTCATATATGTCTCTTTCTCTTCTGCTGTGGCAAAAACAAACATCGGTTTCTGACGATGAAAGGCGATCCAGCCGCCAGCTTGGTCTAAACAAAGCTGCGCTTCTTTTCTAGCATCAAACGTCAGCTGATGTCTCATCTTCTTCAGCTCCCTCCAAGCTGTCCTCAATTTCTGTTTGGTATCCATATCGTTTCATGTCATATAACCAATAGCTTTTTGGATAACCAAAGTCACTCATCTGAGTCACCATTGGATGTTCAATATTCATTCTGCTCGTCTCCCCTTTTCTAAGAACCGATCTTCTCTTAAAGAATTACTCTTTTCGTGTAACTTTTGGCCAAAAAAAAGCTCTTGAACCCCGGTATTCAGCAGATCTGCAATATGCTTTGCTATTTCTAAGCTAGGCTTCGTTCTGCCCATTTCGATATTTGCATAGCCGCTTATGTACTTATATCCCAGTTTTTTCGCCATATAGGTTTGTGTTTTTCCTTGCAATATGCGCTCTTCTCGTAAATTTTCAAGTTTCATCTTTCCACCTCTTACTCAATATGTGTAAGTTATATTCATTATGATAATATACACTGAACGAGTAAGTCAATCATATTTTTATTCTTTTTGTGTATTTATTTATCTTTTCCGTGTAATTCATGATAAAATTTACTCATAACATGAAAAAAGGTGTTTCTGATGGATAATTTGACTGGGAAGATTCTAACTGAATTAAGAGAGAAGCATGGATGGAGCAAGTCAACAGTTGCTAAAAAACTCGGATTAAAGGCAATGTCCACTTATGCAAACTGGGAATACGGCTTGAGAAAACCCGACGGTGAAATGATTGTGAAAATTGCCGAGTTATATGGGGTCTCAACCGATTATCTTCTCACAGGTAAGGACAAAGGCAGGCCCGATGACGATCTTGCAGACGATCTTGATTTGCAAATTGCGTTTAAAGCAGCCTCAGATTTTTCCGAAGAAGCACGAAGACAAACCATCGATTTTATTAACTACATTAGAGAGAAAGAGAAGCAAAAAGGTCGTCAGCCAAAAAAGCGTGACGACAATTGATCATCTCTTTTCATCTGCTTTACGCTGGGACGAACCCAGCTTTTTTTATACCTCTTTTTCCCTTAAAAAAGAAATAGCATATGAATAAAAAATCATGTCTTTTCCAACAAATATGTGACAATTTTCACCATAATTACTCTTTTTTTCATATATATTAATTGACAAATAATTCTATTATTATTAATATATGTATATACCAAAAAAAAGGAGTGTTACCGATGAAAAAATTCATGAAAATCTGTACATTGTCTTTAGCTGCTGTAGGTGCTCTTACGTTCTCTCAAACTGAAGGTGCTCATGCAGCTGCACAGCCAAAAGAACCAGTCATAGCAAAAGCTCCTATTATGAATAAAGTAATTACGGTGAACCGTACACTTTCTGTAGGTTCTTCAATCGCCGTCTCTCTTCCAGCAAGCCAAATTTCTGTGTCGGGTGCAACGTATGCAATTCAATTAGATCAAACAGCTCCAAACTTCACTTGGATTCGCGCTGTACAACGCGGTTCTGTAACAGTTTCCTACTATAATTCACTAGGCGAGCTTGTGATTAACTATATTACTGTTCGATAAACAATCTAGCTTTACATATCTAAAGGCGATGACATGAAGTCATCGCCTTTTGGTGTTTAGAGTCGGTTTCATCTGAATCATGATTGCCAACATCCGCCCAATATGTTAACTTTTAATAAAAATAAGTTAACATATTAAGGGGGCATTCATGATGAGAGAGCAGCTGTCTTTGTCTTGGGAAGCAATAGCGGAGAAGGCGATGAAAAATGAACCGATCACGGTGCAAGAGGGTCTAGACATTCTTGAAGCTGACGATAGAGAATTGTTATCTATTATGCAAGCAGCCTATCAGGTACGATTTCATTTTTTTCAAAAAAAGGTGAAATTAAATATGATTTTTAACGCGAAAAGTGGATATTGCCCTGAGAACTGTGGATATTGTTCACAGTCGATGATTTCAAAAGCACCAGTTGAAAGATATACAATGCTTGATCAAAAGACCATTGTAGATGGTGCGCGTGAAGCTCTTAAAAGAAAAGCCGGGACTTATTGTATTGTGGCAAGCGGGAGAGCGCCTTCTCATAGGGAATTAGATGAAGTCACAGCAGCAGTCAAGGAGATCACTGAAACGATGCCTTTGAAGGTGTGTGCCTGTCTTGGGTTATTAAATGAAGAAAAAGCGAAGCGGCTGAAGGAAGCGGGTGTTCATCGGTATAATCACAATATCAATACACATCATGATCATCATGCTCAAATTACGACAACTCATACATACGATGACCGCGTGTCGACCATTGAGCAGGTCAAACAGTCTGGCATGTCACCTTGCTCAGGGGTCATTATTGGAATGGGTGAAACCAATCAGCAGATCGTTGAAATGGCTTTTGCGCTTAGAGCACTTGATGCGGATTCAATTCCAGTCAACTTTCTTCATGCCATCGAAGGAACACCGCTTGAGCATCAAAAACGAACACACCCAATCAAAGCATTGAAAGTGCTGGCAATGATGAGATTTGTCAACCCAACAAAAGAAATTCGGGTATCCGGAGGCAGAGAGTTTAATTTACGGACACTCCAGCCGCTCGCACTTTATGCCGCAAATTCCATTTTTGTTGGTGATTATTTAACAACTAAAGGCCAGCAAGTCCAAACGGATCATCACATCATTGAAGATTTAGGGTTTGAAATAGAAGAATGTGCGTTATAAAAAAAGTCTGCCGATTCTCCGGCAGACTTTTAAGATTAGAATCTTTTATGAAAATCGACAGTTCCGCTTCCATCTTCTCGGTCAAAGCTGCCAACAAACGTCCAGTTAATATATCCACCGTCGCCATTATTGACAAACGTACCATCTTCAAATACCCAAATACCAAACGTAATACCGTCATATTCAACACTATCATAGTAAACAACATTGTTCAGACCGCTAAAGTCGTGGTCTTGGCTTAAGTTTTGGACAACTACGTTGTAGTTTTGACCTGCTTCATAGAACGCACTGTATGCTGCATTTTTTACGAATCCATCACGATTTTGAGATGACTTTACTGCTTGTTCAATTTTATCGGCAATAGCTACTGGATCAATAGAGACACTTCCATCAACCCCTGTTGTTGTAGCAGCTTCAGCCGTTTGACCAAAAGTCGTAAGAGATAGAGGGGCAGCAATCATTGATGTAGCGATGACAGAACCAACAAACATTTTGCTTGTTTTTCTCATTATTTCTAACTCCTCCTTTAATTGGTATGTTTATGTACTACCCCTTTATCTGTCTCTTAAACACTAATTTATGAAAAAAATTCTTATTCTACCAATTAAGAGGGTGTTTTTACTGTTTAATTAGGCGAAATAACAAAAAAACTACTCTTATAAAAGAGTAGTTTACAGCAGTATTACATGAACAGGATAAATAAAATCACACCTAGGATAATTCGGTATATCGCAAAAGGCACCAGTTTGATTTTATTGATCAGTTTTAGGAAGAATCGAACAACAAAGAGAGCCACAACAAACGCACTCACAAAGCCGACGATAAAGAATGGCAGCATGTCTGGTGTTAAATATTCGGCATTTTTCACAAGGGTTAACAAGCTTGCTCCTGCCATAATCGGCATCGCCATGATAAATGTAAAGTCTGCCGCAGCACGGTGATTCAAACCAAGAATAACCCCGCCTGCGATCGTCGAACCTGAGCGCGAAAAACCTGGCCATAATGCTAAACATTGAAACAGTCCAATATAAAGCGCTTGTCTGTACGTCATGTTATCGACAGAGCTTGTTTCTGTTTTTCGTTTATTGATCCAGTCAGCGACAAGCATCAGCACTGCCCCTAAAATCAAACCGACAGCGACCGTTCTGACGTCAAATAAGTATTTATCAATATAATCTTCAAATAAGAATCCTAAAATGACGGCTGGAACAAGTCCAACTGCAATTTGGGCGATGGTCAGTTTATGCCCGCTGCGCTTTTGCTCTTCGGTGATATTTTTCTTTAAGCCCAATAAGTTTAAAATACGATCTTTAAACACGATCATAACAGCTAAAATTGAGCCTAACTGAATCACGACTTTAAATGTGTTAGCCGCTTCTGGCGTAATAATTTCCTTTGATTTTAGCCAAAGATCATCGACAATAATCATGTGACCTGTAGATGAAACAGGTGCGTACTCTGTTAATCCTTCGACAATTCCTAAAACCAGTGCCACGAATAAATCCCATAGATTCATGATTTTCTTTCCTTTCAATTCTGATCTTTTGAACACGCCAAACATCTATGTCCACATAAAGACAAGCTTCCTTCATCGAAAGCTCGTCTTTATGATACTATATTTTTTTCAAAAAAAGATTATGACATCAAACCTTTTCTTCTTTATACAAATTGGACCGCATTTTGAACCAATCAAATAAGTGAGTCGTGATGACCTTCAGAACAGCATACGTCGGAATAGCGACAATGATGCCGACCACGTTGAACAATTTACCAGCTGTTAATATAACAAAAATAATCGTAATGGGATGAATATGAAGGTTTTTCCCCATCACCTGAGGAGAAATGAATTTCCCTTCAACTAGCTGAACCACTGTCCAGACTATAATGAGTTTTAACAGCATTACTGGTGACGTCACAAGTGCAATCACAATCGCTGGTGTAATCGCAATTGTTGGACCAAGGTAAGGCACTATGCTTGTACATGCAGCAATGATAGCGAGCAGCAGCGCATAGTCAAGTCCAATGATCATATAACCGATTAACAGAAGAACACCGATACAGAAGCTGACAATGATCTGTCCGCGAATATACGAGCTCAGACGGTGGTTCATTTCGTGAAGCATGATATGTGTATGTTCCCTCATTTTACTTGGGAAAAATTTCAATAGATAGTCAGGCAGCTTTTTACCGTCTTTTAAGAGATAAAACAGAATAAACGGCACAGTCACGATCGAGATGATGACTTCTGTGAGCGCCCCTAAGAATGTTCCTACACCGGTAAAGGTGCTTTCCAAAATCTTCGTCGCTTGACTGGATGCTTTACTTACTAATTCAGACACGTTAAAGTTCATCGAGTTTTGCACTTGATTAATAAAGTTACTTCCTGTTAATTGTCTAATTTGATCTTCTACTGTATCGACGTATTTCGGAAGATTATGAAATAGACTCATGGTTTGAGCTTGTAAAAAAGGAATAATGGACACGATGGTCACTGTAATAATCCCAATAATGACAATATATAAAAGCAAAATGGAATAGATCCGCTTGATTCTTGCTTTCTCTAACAAGTTGACAATTGGATTTAATAAATAATACACGACCCCCGTTAAAATAATCGGTAAGGCAATGGTTTTGACGAGTACAATGAGCGGTGTGAAAATAAATGATGTTTTCATGAAAACAAGGATATTCAATCCAATTAATAACAGGACGAGTAAAAAGAGAACAAACTTGTTATCAAGAAAAAATTTTCTAAATCGACTGCTCCACATTTGCATAGAGTTCATATCGTTCCTCCAAACACGGGCTATTTTATGAGTAAATTGTACACTACTTGATCATGTTATGGTGGTCATTGTTTCAGCTTTTTTTCCCATTTTGCAATAGACATCACCCATACAATGAGAATCGGCTGTCCATTAAGCCTTATCCATAGCAAGGCTTGTTCTGTATTTTCTTGACCTGGAAATGGTATTCCCTCACGAGCAGCAAATAAGTTTGCAGGGAAAATGAGTACAAGATAGACAGCAATGGATTTTGCCGCTGTAATCCTGACATTTGGCAAAAGCAGCAGCACGGCCAGCAGCCATTCAAAACATGCAGTCGCATAGACCATTACATATGGAAATGGCCAGCCTGGCATCATGCGGGCAAAGCCGCTCGGCTCTATCACATGAAAAATGCCAGCCGTTATGAATAAAAGCGCAAAGATATATGTACTTCCTATATGCAGGACGCGCTTCATGTTTCCTCCTCTCCCTTCTATCCTGAGTATTACCCGAAGAAGGAAGAAACTACCCACTTTTCGTACATTTTTATCCTTTATGTAAGACGTTTCAGCCTATATAAAGGTTTCATCCGCTTATCAATAAAAAGAATATTCTTTCATACAAACGCTTTCAAAGCATGTATAATCAGAGAAAAGCAGAAGGAGGGAATCACATGATTCGATTTGCTGTCATCGGAACGAACTGGATTACAGATCGGTTCTTACAAGCTGGTGAAGAACTAGCTGATTTTACATGTACAGCCGTCTATTCACGGTCCGCTGAAAAAGGGCAGGCCTTTGCCGAAAAATATGGGATTGATACGGTTTTTACGAACTTACAACAAATGGCGGAAAGTGATACGTTTGATGCCGTGTATATTGCGAGTCCAAATGCCCTTCATAAAGAGCAAGCCATGTTGATGATGGAGCATCAAAAGCATGTTTTATGCGAAAAACCATTCGCCTCTCATCGAAAAGAAGTGGAAGAAATGATTGCCGCAGCGAAAAAACATCACGTTTGTTTGATGGAAGCGATGAAAACGACATTTCTGCCTAATTTCCTTCAAATCAAACAGCATCTTGATCAGCTTGGACCTATCAGGCAAGTGGTCGCGCATTACTGTAAATATTCTTCAAGATACGATGCCTATCGAAGCGGCGAGCTTCCAAATGCCTTTAAGCCTGAGCTATCCAATGGTTCTTTAATGGATATCGGGGTGTACCTCGTTTACCCAGTCATATCCTTATTTGGTCTGCCGAATCAAATCACCGCGAGAGGCTATAAGCTTTCTTCTGGTGTGGATGGGAACGGTTCAGTCCTTTTACAGTATGACGGGCATCAAGCACTTCTTTTTCATTCTAAAATTTCAACGTCTCATTTATCGGCTGAAATTCAAGGCGAGGATGCCACGATGGTGATTGATCAATTCCACCGTCCTTCACAAATTACGATACATGACCGTGACGGACATCAAACTGACATCTCTCTCAAAGATGATCAGCCAGCAATGTCTTATGAGATTAATCATTTTATTGAGTGTATTCAGCAGGGAATGGGGCAGTCTCCGGTCAATACATTTGCCTTATCTGTTCAAACCATGTCCGTCATGGACGAAGCGAGAAGACAAATGGGCGTGATGTATCCTGCCGACAGACAAAATGTATAGGGCATGAAATGAGGAACAAAGGGCGAATGATTGATTTGTTCGCCCTTTGTTTTTTACGTTTCATGTCGGTCATTTATTTTGCCGCTAACACATCCGCAAATGCTTTCACATACGGCGGAAGGTCAGGCGGGCGTCTGCTGGAGATGAGGTGGCCATCTGTGACGACTGCCTCATCGAACCAGTCCGCACCAGCATTTGTCATATCATCTTTAATACCTGGTGTACTTGTCACTTGTCTGCCTTTCAGGATTCCTGCTGATATCAGCACCCAGCCAGCATGACAAATCTGACCGATTGGTTTTGCCTTCGCATCAAATGTACGAACGATGTCTAATACTTCTGGAAAACGGCGCAGTTTATCAGGCGCCCATCCACCAGGGACAAGCACAGCATCATAATCATCAGCTTGAATGGAATAAAAATCTGCATCGGATACCGCCGGCACACCATACTTCCCGATGTACTCATGATTTGCTTTTTCACCTACAAGATGGACAGTTGCTCCCTCTTCTCTTAATCGCAGAACCGGATACCACAGCTCTAAATCTTCAAAATCATCGCTGACAAACGCAATGACTTTCTTATCTGATAAACGCATACTATCTCTCCTCTTCTTTCGATTTCCTCTATTGTACGAGATGTCCTGTTAAAAAGAAAAGCGGTTCCCCTTGAGGAGAACCACTTAACCTTATTCACTAATCTTGAATTTTTTAATTAAATCACGTAATTCTTCCGCCATTTGTGAGAGAGTTGTGGATGAAGAACTAATCTCTTCCATAGAAGCAAGCTGCTCTTCAGCAGATGCTGCGATATCTTGGATACTTGCTGAACTCTCTCTTGATACATCTGCAATTTCATTCACTGCTTTAGAAATTTGCTCAGACCCTTTCGACAGCTCGCGCACCGTTGTATTCATTTCGTTAATTCTTGCTGCGATTTCCGCTGTTTGTTCATTTATTTGTGAGAAGCTTTCTTTCGTTTGATCTGTAATTGTAAGACCATTCTTCACTTCTTCATTCACTGCTTTGAACATATTTTGAGATGTTTCAATTTCAGTGACGATTTCATTTACAAGCTTTTCAATCTCTTTTGCTGAATCCGATGATTGAACCGCTAGTTTACGCACTTCTTCAGCAACAACAGAGAATCCTCTGCCTGACTCGCCTGCGCGTGCTGCTTCAATAGCGGCATTTAGTGCAAGTAAATTCGTTTGATCCGCAATACCGTTAATCACGCCTAAGATGTTTGTGATATCTTTTGATTTATGCTCTAGCCCATTGATCACGCCTTCAGCTTCTTTCACTGAATGGTCAATCGTCTTCATTTGGCCAACAGTTTGCTCCACAAGCTGTCCGCCTGTTTCCGCAACTGTTTTTGATTGAATAGATGACGCTGTGATGACATCAGACGTTTCGGCAACTTCGTTCAGACCCTCATTCATTTGTTTTAAATGAGCCGCGCTTTGCTCCACCATTTCGCTTTGATTTTCGTTGCCGTTTGAGAATGTTTCAATAGATGATGTAATATGTTCGGTTGCTTTTGTTGTTTGACCTGCGCTTGCCGTCAGTTCTTCAGATGATGAAGCGACATTCTCAACAGATGTTTGTACAGCTTGAATGACATCTCTTAGGGACTCACTCATTTCATTAAAGCTTGTGCCAAGCTGTCCAATTTCATCTTTTGAGCGGACATCAATTTTTTCTGTCAAATCTCCCTGACTGATCTTCTTCGAAGAAGAGACAAGAGTGGAAAGTGGTTTTGTAATGGAACGGATGATAAAGAAGATTAGAATCCCGCCAATGATAAGCGCGCCTGTTAAAATAATAGCAGCCATGTTAAAGACTGGCTGTGCAGCTTCTTCTACTTCACTGACAAACATCGTCCCGACAATCTTCCAGCCAGTCGCCTTGTTTGTGGTGAACTCCATTTGCTTTTCTTTTCCTTCAAACATATAACTCGTAGATCCTTGATCTTGTGAATACAGCTTTTCTAACCATTCACCACCAGATAATGTTGTTCCAGCTTTTTTCTTTGGATGTGCCACATATTTGCGATCTGGACTTGAAATAAAGGCATAGCCTTGTTTTCCAATATTAATACTATTTGATTCTTTTACAAGATTCGCAATGTCTAGGTTCATCGCAATAACGCCTGATCCATCCTCTAGTTTTTTAGAGATTGTGATTACAAGCGTACCAGTTGATGCCGTTGGATATGGTGCTGAAACAGACAGCTCACCGTTTTTCGCCCAGCCGTCTTTATACCAATCACGCTCAGTGGCGACATAATCGGCAGGCATTTTTTGATTAGGATATCTTGAAAACACTTTACCGTCACTTGAAGCGACAAAAATGCCTTCTGTGTCATCATTCATACTCATGAACTGCTCAAAGCGTTCTTGAATATCGGTCGTTCCTTTTTGCTTGAGCTTTTTCTCCGTGATCCATTTGCTAAAGAAATCGGCTGCGTCTGTTTTCACTTTTACAACCTTCGTAATATTTTTATCTAGCTGCTCTACGTTTTCCTTAGCACTTTGCATAATTTGATCATTTAAGGAAGTGCTTGCCGTATGGTATGAAGAGAATGCCAATACGATGATTGGACATAAAAGAATAAATAAGAAAGAGAATACGAGCTTTTTTGAAATAGATGGCTTTCTGAAATACTGTATGAATTTCATAAAAAAGAAAACTCCTTTTAGTAAGATAGTATATATATCGGAAGTACTACTAGGTTCTTTACTTTTTTAACTTATTAAAGTCTAAATAAGTCCAAATTACCCAATTTATATGCATCGAATGGAAAAACACCTGACGTTTTGGCGTCAGGTGTTTCGCTACTCTCTTACATTTTAAATTGTTTAATGAGCTCCCTTAGTTCTTCTGCCATCTGAGATAAAGTGGCAGATGATGAACTGATCTCTTCCATAGATGCAAGCTGTTCTTCTGCTGATGCCGCGATATCTTGGAAGCCTGCTGAGCTTTCTCTTGAGAGCTCTTTGATTTGATTCACCGCATGAGAAATATCATTTGAACCATGCGATAGCTCTTTGGCTGATCCGTTCATTTGTTTCATTTGTTCTGTCATTTCTGATGTTTTATCAGTGATTTTCTCAAAACTCACTTTCGTTTCATCTGTAATGTTTAATCCAGATTGTACTTCACCTGCTACTTGTTTAAACATTTTCTGCGATTTTTCTATTTCCTCCACAATTTCGTTCGTCAGGCTTTCAATTTCTTTTGAAGAGCTTCCTGACTGCTCTGCCAGCTTGCGGACTTCTTCTGCGACAACAGAGAAGCCTCTGCCTGCTTCACCTGCTCGTGCGGCTTCGATCGCAGCGTTTAAAGCAAGGAGATTCGTTTGATCCGCAATACCGTTGATGACCCCAAGAATGTTTGTAATATCCTTTGATTTCTGCTCCAAGCCTGCAATGACAAGCTCTGCTTCTTTTACTGCCTGCTCAATCGTTTGCATTTGACCTGCTGTTTTTTGAACGAGTTCTCCTCCAGCCTGAGCGGTTTTGCTCGATTCGATCGACGATTCCATCATATGAGAGGTTGTGTCGACCATATGCGATAAGCTCCGATCCATTTCGTTTAACTGGACTGAGCTTTTTTCGATCATATCATTTTGATGTTCAGTGCTGTTTGAGAACTGTTCAATAGATGATGTGATATGCTCAGTCGCTTGAGCTGTCTGTCCTGCACTTGCCGTTAACTCTTCAGACGAGGCAGCCACATTCTCAATGGAATTTTGGACAGCTTGAATGACTTGTTTCAGCTTAGCTGACATGTCGTTAAAGCTTTGCGCAAGTTTACCGATTTCATCGTGTGTACGAACTTCAATATGCTGGGTCAAATCACCTTGACTGATTTTCTCAGCCGATTCTGAGAGCTCTATCAGTGGCTTACGAATCGATTTAATAATAAAATAAATCGCGATTCCACCAATGGCAATTGCAGCCGCAAGGATGATCATTGTTAAGTCGAGCACTGGCTGTGCGGCTTCTTTTACTTCATTCACATACATCGTTCCAGCTAGCTTCCAGCCGGTTGCTTCATTTGTGTCAAAAAACATTTGCTTCGGCTGGCCATTGTATTCATATTCAAAGCTGCCTTCTTTTTTATCATATAGTTTTGAGATGAAGTCACCAGTCAGCTTTGTCCCAGCCTTTTCGGTTTTATGGGCCACATAACGCTGATCTGATGTGGCGATAAACGCATAGCCTTCTTGGCCAATTTTGATGCTGTTTGTATCTTTTACAACCGTATTTAATCGTACATTCACCCCAATCACACCAGATCCATCTGCTAACTGTTCTGATATTGTGATGAGCAGGTCATCTGATGACTTGTCGGTGAAAGGATCTGAAATGATGAGTTTCTTCTCTCCCATCGATTGCTGAAACCATGGTTCATTTTTTGCGCTCTTTGCATTACCTTTGTGAATCTCGGAATATTCAGTTAGTTTACCATTTTGATCTGCAACAAATACTTCTACTACATCGTCATCTGTTTCCGATAATTGCTCTAATTTCACTTTGAGTAAATCTTTGTTTTTAGCAGTCAATTCTTCCTTTTTGACCGATCTGGATAAATATGAAACAATGTCAATTTTAGGCTGTATATCTTTATTAATGAGTTCGTCTAATTGTTGAACACCATTTGCAGCACTAGACATAATCTCATCATTGAGAGACTTTGATGCCACTTCATAAGAAAATGCGGCCAATACGAGAATTGGCACTAGGAGAATCGCTAAGAATGCAGTAATTAATTTCTTCGACATCGTAAAGTGCTTAAAAAAGTTGATTTTTTTCATGACTCTACTCCTTTTGATTTATGATTTGTGGTCTTCCTCTTCTATTCTTAGGTAATATGAATTATTTTTCAAGGAATAATGTTCAAGAAAAACAAAAAATAAGTATAATTACCCACTTCTTTTGGTTTATCCAATAAAAAAGAGCCTCTAGCTGGAGGCTCTTTTCTTCATGTCTATTCAACTTTAAATTTACTAATTAAATCGCGTAATTCTTCTGCCATCGAAGAGAGAGTGGCAGAGGACGAGCTGATCTCTTCCATTGATGCCAGCTGTTCTTCTGCTGAAGCCGCAATGTCTTGAATATTTGCCGAGCTTTCACGTGATACGTCTGCAATCTCACGAACAGCCTCTGACACATGTGCAGAGCCTTTTGAAAGCTGGACAACGGTTTGATTCATTGCTTGGAGCTGGTTAGAAATTTCTTTTGTCATGTCGAAAATATTGTGGAAGCTTACTTTCGTTTGTTCAGTGAAGCTTAAGCCTGATTGAACTTCTCGATTCACCGCAGTGAATACTTCCTGTGATACATCGATGTCTTGCACGATTTCTTTGATCAAATTCTCAATTTCTTTTGCTGAGTTGGCAGATTGAACCGCCAGTTTTCTTACTTCTTCTGCTACAACGGAGAAGCCTCTGCCAGATTCACCAGCTCTTGCTGCTTCGATTGCTGCATTTAGCGCAAGTAAATTCGTTTGATCGGCAATTCCATTGATGACACCGAGAATTTGGGTAATGTCTTTCGATTTACTTTCAAGTGCACTGATGACATTCTCTGCTTTTTTCACGGACTGATCAATGACATTCATTTGAGAAGCGGTTTTTTCAACAAGCTGCCCGCCTTCCCCTGCGATATCTGTTGATTTGATCGATGAAGCCGTAATAGATTCAGCCGATTCATTCATATTCTGAAGGCCTCGGTTCATTTCCTCTAACTCTTCTGAGCTCAATTCCACTTTATCATTTTGGCTTTCATTTCCGCTGGAGAATTGTTCAATGGCTAGTGTAATATGCTCTGTTGCTTTACTTGTTTGTCCTGCGCTGGCAGTCAGTTCTTCTGATGAAGATGCGACATTCTCGACTGAAGTTTGAACAGCTCCAATGAGGGATCGCAATGAATCAATCATCGTATTAAAGCCTTTACCAACTTGTCCAATTTCGTCATCTGACTGAATCTGAAGCTTATCGCGTAAATCACCTTCGCTGACTTTTTTCGAGAAGCGGGCAAGATTGGATAACCTTTTTGAAATAGAGCGGACGATAAAGAAAATGAGGGTTCCTGCTACAATGAGTGTGACACTGAATACGATAATGGCAGTATTGAAAACGGGCTTTGCCGCTTCTTCTACTTCAGATACGAGCATCGTTCCACCAATTTTCCAGCCGGTTAATTCATTGGTGACATATGCAACCTTTTTATCTGTTCCTTTGAGGGTATAGCTGCCGCTTCCTTCTTTGTTTTTATAAATAATACTGGCCAGATTTTCATTGACCTGACTTCCTGACTTTTGGGTTGGATCTGCTAAAACCGTTTTATCTTTCTCCATCATGAAAGCATAGCCTTTTTGCCCAATTTTGATTTCTTTTAGTTTTTGGAGCAGGCTGTCAATTTCCATATCAAGACCAATGACACCAGAACCATCTTTCGTTTTTTGGGCAATTGTGATAACCATTTTGCCTGTAGATGCTGCTACATATGGTTTTGTGATGACTTGTTTGCCGTTTTCTGCTTTCAATGCCTCTTGATACCATGGACGTTCTCTTGGATCGTAGCCATCTGGCATCTTTTGAACTGGGTATTGCATAAATAATCCCTTTTCAGAGCCTGCATAGATCGCAGAAACATCCTTTTCATTAATTTTACCAAATTGCTGTAATTCTTTAATGGTCGCATTTCTATTTTTTTCTTGAAGATTAGACGCTTTGAGTGAATCTGAGAACAGTGTCACAGCATCTGATTTGTTGCCAATATTCTCATTGATTAAGGTATCAAATGCATTGACCTGACTCATCGCACTGCGCATAATCTGTTTGTCTAGTTCTGTCTTTGATGTAAAAAACGCACTAATTGTCAGTGCCACAGTCGGCAGGATAAGAACTACCAAGAAGGCAATGATTAATTTTTTTGAAATGGATGGTTTTTTGAACCATTGGATCATTTTTCCCATTTTAACTTTCCCCCTTTACTTCTCTAAAGTTAATATCGGATGAAAGGTGTATTTTTAGAGACTGGAAATGAGGTTTAAAAATAAAAAAAATACCCAGACAATTCTGGATACTTTTTCATCATTATTTAATTAATTTTAAATTGACTTGTGAGCTCTTTTAGTTCCTCCGCCATGTTGGCAAGTGTCACAGAAGAAGATGTGATTTCTTCCATAGATGCTAGCTGCTCTTCTGCAGAAGCCGCAATGTCCTGAATGTTTGCTGCGCTTTCTCTTGAGACTTGGCGCATCTCCTGCATCGCTTGTGAAACAAGCTTTGAACCGCTCGATAGGTCAATAGCTGTATCGTTTAATTGCGACAGTTTTTTCGACATTCCTTCTGCCGCCTCATAAATGTGCTGGAAGCTTTCTTTTGCTTCTTCTGTCATACCAAGTCCTGCATTTACTTCTCGATTGACTGCTTTGAACATATCTTGAGATTTAGCAATTTCTAACACAATTTCTTGGATAAGCTTCTCAATTTCTTTCGCTGAATCTGCGGATTGGACAGCTAGTTTTCTCACTTCTTCTGCAACGACGGAGAAGCCGCGTCCTGATTCACCTGCTCTTGCTGCTTCAATTGCTGCATTAAGCGCAAGTAAGTTTGTTTGATCCGCGATGCCGTTAATGACATTTAAAATACTCGTAATATCTTTAGACTTGTATTCTAATTCTTTCATGACCTGTTCTGCTTCTTGTACAGATGTATCAATATGTTTCATTTGGTTCGCTGTGCTTTCAACAATGCGTCCGCCTTGACCAGCCGCCTCTGTTGATTGAAGTGAGACAGCAGCCACTTCAGATGAGGTTTGTGACATATCTTGTAATCCTTCGTTCATTGCCACAAGCTGATTCGTACTGGATTCGACTTTCTCGTTTTGTGCTTCATTTCCATTTGAAAATTGTTCAATTGACATCGTGATATGCTCTGTTGCTTGACTCGTTTGGCTGGCACTTGCCGTCAGCTCCTCTGAAGCCGAAGCCACGTTGTCGACAGATTGCTGTACAGCGCGAATGACGTCACGAAGAGATTCACTCATCTTGCTGAAGCTTCTTGTGAGATCTCCTATTTCATCCTTCGATTTGGTTTCCAGGGTTTCTGTTAAATCCCCTTCACTCACCTTTTCTGAGAAATCAACAAGCCTTCTCAGTCCAATGGTAATCGAGCGAACAATGAAGAAGATAGCGACACCGCCAAGGATAAATGAAGAAATTAAAAGAATAATGGCAGAATTCCAAACTGGCTGTGCTGCTTCTTCTGTTTCTGATACAAACATCGTTCCAGCAATTTTCCAACCTGTTAAATCATTTGTGACAAAAACGATACGTTTTTGTTCTCCTTTATTCTCATAAGTTGATGTTCCTTCTTTGCCGCTGTAAAGGATTGATGAAATATTTCCAGTGACTTCAGATCCTGATTTTTCTTCTGGATGGGCTACAATTTGTTTGCTTTTATTTGCAATAATTGGATATCCTTCTCGTCCAATTTTAATTTCTTTGATTTTATCAACAATGTCTTGCACATCAATGTCGATTCCGATTGCTCCCGACCCGTCCTTCAGGCGCTGGGCAATTGTGACCACCATGCCGTTTGTTGTAGCAGAAATGTATGGATTGGTGACAACTGGCTCACCTTTTTCATCCTGCATCGCTTGCTGATACCAATCGCGTGTTGTTGGGTCATAGCCTTTTGGCATGTCTACTTTAGGAAACTGAATGAAATCACGATTTTTACTTGCTGCATAAAATCCAACTACATCATCTTCGTTGATTTTGCTGTATATTTCGAAATGCTCATACAGTTCGTCCTGGTTTTTCTTTTTAAAGTCTGCAGCAGTAGTTGTTTGAGTAAAAAGTTTCACCGCGTTTTCTTTATTCAAAAGCTTTTGCTCGATCATGTCATTCATATCATTGACTCTTGCTTTTGCTCCGTACATGATTTCATGATCTAATTCTTCTTTGGCAATCTGATATGAAATTGTACTAAGTGTAATGATTGGCAAGACGAGAACAAGTGTGAATGAAATAATCAGTCTCTTGGAAATCGATGGTTTTTTCAACCATTTTATTGCACTTTTCATGTTTTTCCTCCTTTTAAACGATATGTTTTATATCGGACATCTTCATAGTATTTTCATGTTTTTCAAATAAAAAGGATGCTATTTTGTTTATTTTCACAAATTGATTCCTTGCCCAAGCACCCTGCATACGCTAATACAAAAGGGGGCGCTTTTCATATGATTATCCTTTCAGGACAGCCAGTGACAAATGAGCAGCTGGCATCGTTTCAGCTAGAGGGACAAAAGCGGAGCATTTTGATGCAGTTACAAGCCTCAAATGATACGTTCCGCTATAGGCAAGCATCTGATTTGCTATTTGAGGTCACTTTAAGATCGAACATTATGAATGCTGCAAGAGATTTGAATAAAAGCGGTGCCTCATTTGCCATCTTTCAAAGATCGCGTGCAAATGATGCGTTTTGGCGAGTATCGGAAGCAGGAGCACTAGAGCTGCGCTATCAAGTGGAGCCATCTAGAGGCATTAAAGACATTTTTGAAAATGGTTCAAAATATGCATTTGAATGTGCAACCGCAATTGTCATTGTGTTTTATATGGGGGTCTTGCAAACAGTAGGAGAGGAGAAGTTTAATCGGAGACTTCGCAGTTTAACACTGTATGACTGGCACTATGATACTTTGTCGATTTATACAGAGCGCGGGAATGATTTTATCTATGGGGATTGTTTATATTTCGAAAATCCAGAGTTTAGCTATCAGCAGTCGCAATGGCGCGGAGAAAATGTGATTTACTTAGGAGAAGATCAATATTACGGTCATGGGCTTGGAATTTTAACAGCGGCAGAAATTATCGACAAACTAAATAAGAGAAGACGGCCAGGTGCGGTTCAATCCGCTTATTTATTACCGCAGACTACCCGGATGGATGTCATTTATCTCAGGCAAATGTTTGGCAGCTAAAAAAAGCCTCTTGTCTCTTGGTTATGACAAGGGGCTTTTGTATGCCTTGCGTTTACGATAATTTTGGAGTGTGCCAAGCATCGTGTTCGCAAGGACCTCCATTTCTTCTAAATCTTTTCTTGTAACCGGCGAGTCGTGCCGGCTCCATTTCACGTAGCGAACAAAATAGTAATGACGAATGGGCGTAAGGACAGCAGGAGAATGAGGGAAATCATCAAACCAAAATTCAATCTGGCCTTTTTTTCGGTAGGAATGTTTTAAGATGTCCATCCTGTCACACCACCCATCATGATTTTATGTCTGCGTCAGTTCGTGCATGATGTCTTCAACGCTTAAAATCGAGTGAATACGTCCAACCCCCTGTCCTGCCCACAGAGCCATTTGATCAGGGTTACTGCCGGCAGCAGCTGCTTTTCGCATCGGTGTTGTGCATACATGCTGAACTGGATAAGGAAGAACCCGATCTTCATGCAGGCTTTCATCCTCCAACCACTGATTCACAATACCTCTCGCTCTTTTCCCAGAAAAAAGTCTGGTCACCTTTGTTTCACTGCCTTCTGCCTGTAAAATAGCCTTCTTATATACTTCTGCCGCAGCACTTTCCTTGCTGGCTAAAAACCGTGTACCGATTTGGACCGCATCCGCTCCAAGCGCCAGCGCTGCTTTCACACCTGATCGGTCCGTGATGCCCCCTGCTGCAATCAAAGGCACTCGGCAGACCGGTTTGACATCAGAGATCAGGCTGATGAGTCCCAGCAGAGCGTCTCCTTTTGCACGTAAAAATGTGCCGCGGTGCCCTCCTGCTTCACATCCTTGCAGAACAATGGCATCCATTCCTTTTTCCTCTAAAAGCAGTGCTTCCTCTTTTGTTGTGGCCGTTCCGATTAAAAAGATTCCCTTTTGTTTTAAGCGGTGAATCGTTTGTTCTTTTGGACAGGCGAATGTAAAGGAAACAATCGGAACGTCTTCTTCCAGAAGAATGTTGATTTTCTGTTCAAAATCATCCCACAATTCTTCTTCGCTTGGCATCCTATGAGCTTCGGGCCATACAGGCAGTTTCCTCTCCCAAAATGCCACATCCTCTTTTTTCACATCAGGAATTGGCTCTGGTACAAACACATTGACCTGAAACAGGCGAGATGTCAGCTGTTTGACCTGTCTAATCTGCTGTCTCAAATCGTCAGGCTGCACATATCCACTTGCCAGGCTGCCAAGCCCGCCGTAATTTGAAACAGCGGCTGCCAGCTGCGGTGTCACAGCTCCTCCTGCCATTGGCGCTTGGATGATTTCATGTTCGATTTGCAACTTTTTGATATCCCCCATTTATTTCCCCCATCTCTTACTCGTTTGACATCACTTGTACATAAAAATGACGCTGCCTCGGCCCGTCAAACTCACAGAAATAGATTCCCTGCCACGTGCCTAGCACAAGATCTCCATCATGAATGAGAACATGCTGAGACGCCCCCATATAACTCGCTTTCATATGTGCTGCCGTATTTCCTTCCATATGGCGATCCTTTGGATGTTTCCACGGAAAGACTTCATCCAGCCGGCGAAGCATATCCCGTTTCACATCTGGATCCGCATTTTCATTAATGGTGATCCCAGCTGTCGTATGTGGACAATAGACGATGACAGTTCCGTTTTGTATGCCTGTTTCCCTGACATATTGGAGAACCTCGTGTGTGACGTCGAGCATGTCATCGCGTCTGTCTGTTTGTACATTGATTTTTTTCATATGAGCTGCTCCTTTTTGACGTTTCTATAAAAACCATACCCTTTTTATGTGAAACAAATCTTCTTATCTAAAGTTTACCAAGCAAAAAAACCTCGTCAAGCAATGCGAGGTTTTTAAGAAAAGTGAACCTTTTTGACTTCAATGGTTCGAATATGGTGGTCTTCAGCATCAATGATCGTAAATTCACAGCCTTCTGCTTCAATCGTATCTCCAATGTCAAAATCAAATTTATGCGTCATCATCCAGCCTGCAATTGTATCAACATCATCATTCTCAATGGCTAAATCCAATAAATCATTTACTTCATCAATCAATGCTTTCCCATCCATCACATAATGAAAATCACCTTTTTTAACGATATGAGGTGTTTCATCCTGATCATATTCGTCTCGAATCTCTCCGACAATTTCTTCTAATATGTCCTCTACTGTGACAAGTCCCGCTGTACCTCCGTATTCGTCTACAAGCACTGACATATGAATCCGTTCCTTTTGCATCAAAATGAGCAATTCTTGAACAGGGGTGCTTTCAATGACCCGGATCACCGGACGCATTAAGTCTTCAATCGATACATCTTGATTTAGGAAACTCGCCTTAAATACATCTTTGCTATTGATAACACCAATCACATGATCTTTGTCTTCTTTAATAACAGGGTAGCGTGTGTACCTTTCGTTCAGCATATAATGGGTCACGTCTTCTAAGGTCTGTTCAATCTCTATGGCTGAAATTTCTGTACGCGGGATCATGATCTCTCTCGCCACTCGGTTATCAAATTCAAAGATTTTATTCACATATTTGTACTCAGATTGGTTAATCTCACCCTTCTCATAGCTTTCAGATAAAATGAGTCGCAATTCTTCCTCACTGATCGCCACTTCATGTTCTTTGACAGAATGATAACCAAATAATTTCACGATGCTTCGTGCAGCCCCATTTAATGCTTTAATAAACGGGTACATGACTTTATAGAAAAAGATGAGTGGTTTTGCTGTCACAAGGCTGACGGCCTCTGCCTTTTGAATGGCAATTGTTTTAGGCGCGAGTTCTCCCACCACGACATGTAAAAACGTAATGATCACAAATGCGATGATAAACGAAAGGATGTCAGTCAATGCAGAATGAAGCCCGATTTTTTCAAACAGCGGATGCAGAAAATGCTCCACCGTCGGTTCACCCAGCCACCCTAGACCTAAGGCCGTGATGGTAATGCCAAGTTGGCAGGCGGATAAATATTCGTCGAGATTTGATATCAGCTTTTGAACATGGATGGCTCTCTTATCACCGCTTTCGATCAGCTGGTTGATTTTAGAGCCTCTAATTTTCACAATCGCAAATTCAGTGACAACAAAAAATGCTGTCGCAGCAATGAGTAATATGACTAAAAATACGTTTAAAATATACAAAAAAACCCTTACCTAACACTGGTAAGGGCTCACCTCCTCTGGCATCAATTAATCATTACGGCCATTTAGGAAGATCATTACAAAACGGAGCAATTCAAACAGGGAGACAAGGGCCGCTGCTACGTACGTCAGAGCTGCAGCATTTAACACCTTGTTCACGCCTCTTTCTTCACTGCTTCTAATGATTCCTTCTGAAACAATGATATCTTTTGCACGAGAACTTGCATTAAACTCGACAGGCAATGTCACAAGCTGAAAGAATACAGCTGCTGAGAACAAAATGATCCCAAGCCCGATTAAGTTAAGGCTGCTGAGCAAAATTCCACCAAGGAAAAGAAGCGGAGCAACACCAGATGCAAAGTTCACGACAGGAAAGATCTTATGTCTCAAAACAAGCGCACCATAGGATTCCTGATGCTGCAAGGCATGTCCAACCTCGTGTGATGCGACTGAAATGGCCGAAATGGAATGGCCGTAGTACACAGGTTCAGATAAACGAACCACACGCTGCGTCGGGTCGTAATGATCAGTCAAAGTTCCTCTTACCGGTTCAACAGGCACGTCGTATAACCCATTGCGATCTAAAATATATCGAGCGGTTTCAGCACCTGTTTTCATACTGGATGCTTCAACCTTTGAATACTTTTCAAAATTATTCTTTACTTTAAATTGTGCCCAAAATGATAATCCCAATGCGGCAAATGTTAAAAAATAAAAAAACAGCATGCTCATCAGCTTCCTTTTATTTTATATATTTATTTACAATTTTAATGACTTTTATGTATCATGTACAGCAAAAAGCACTAGGTCTTTTTCAGGGGGATAACCGCACCAATGAAAAAGAAGAACACACCTAAGCAAGCTGTATAAAAGGTTCCCGTACCATAAAGGTCTTGAAAAAAATGCAGCCATGAAAAATCATTCATAAAATGATTCACAGCATTTAAATCAAACACGAGTAAGATGACAGCTGATGATAAAAAGTGCACACCAATAAAAAGAAGTACGGTCTTTTGAACAAACGACATTCGAATTCCCTCCTTCTTCTCCCTTATTTTAAGATATGGGTTCTATTTCAATACATGACAAAGATGAAAAAATGTGTTCCCAATCGGGCATACTGACATTAGCAGTCTCCTGAAAGGAAGAGTCCGATGAAATCAAACCGTATCTTTATTGCTTGGCTAAGGTGGCCGCTTTATCTTCGAATTGCCATCATCATCTGTTTCTTGCTTCTCTTTTTTGGACAATTAATCGTTTTACTTGAACCGAAGCAGTATCATACGATCTTTGATGGGATCTGGTGGGCGCTTATTACAGTCTCTACGGTTGGTTACGGTGATTTTGTGCCGCAAACCACGCCAGGGCAGGTGGCAGGTATGGCGCTCATTTTTATCGGAGCCAGCTTTGTCACCGCTTATTTTGCCACACTTGCCGCCGCTGTGTTCAGTAAGCAGCACCATTATGTGGAGGGCAAGGTAGCCTTTAAGGGAAAAGGACATCTCATTATCGTCGGCTGGAATGAGAAAACGAACAAACTGCTTCAGTCATTTCAAACGATTGATCCAGCTATGCCGATTGTGCTGATTGATGACTCCTTGAAAGAGGGGCCTCTTTTAGAGAATGTTCATTTTATTAAAGGACACGGGACCGAAGACGTCACACTGCGCAAAGCCAACATTACAGGTGCAGATGCACTGATGATTACCGCAGATCAGCATGAAAATGAAGTGACAGCCGATATGCAGAGTGTTTTAACCTTACTTGCAGCAAAAGGATTAAACCCTTCGCTATATTGTTTAATTGAAATTTTAACAGATCGTTACGTGAAAAATGCCGAGCGTGCTGGTGCCAATCAAGTCATTCATACCTCTGATGCTGTCAATCATTTAATGGTTGAACATTTTCTGATAAAGGAACAACTCACAGCATTAACAAAAAAACGACAAATGACCTTGCATAAAAACGTTACCATCATACCTGTACCGGCTTCATTGGCTGGAGAAACCTTTTTAACAGCGCTGCATCATTTTTTAGAGCATCATGTGATCATCGTCGGCGTACAAAAAAAAGAAGGACCCATGATGAATCCTCCCTTTGGCTATGAGCTTCATCCAGAGGATGAACTGATCAGCCTTTAAAGCAGTGCGTCTTCTAATTCCTTGACGAGCGAAAAGCCAATCTCAGCATAAGCCTTTGATACATCCCCATCTTTCTCTTTTGGTTCTTGGAATTGGTTAAAGGATGCGCCCACATTTCCAACCATCGCATGATCATCTAACTTGTCTTGATATACATGCTTTAAGAGAAATGGATGTCCCATTTTCACCACAACACCAGGCTGATCGAGCTGGCCTTTCTCGGCTGTAAAAGGAACTCTGAGAAAGGTATAGCCATCACGGTTATCAATTTTATAATCAAAATACCCGTGATCATAATCCCAGTTCCCATTAATGACATAACCGAGCGGCTTCATCGTTTCTTCTAAATGGTAAAGTGAAAAGCTTTCACCAGGCAGCCTAGATGGTACATGAATCATACGAACCCCTCCTTTTTTTATTAGGGTTCGTTAAAGAGAGGAATTCATACATTTGCCTCTCGTGATTTGTACATTGTTTGTAAACGCGGCATCAAATAAGCTTTGATTGGTTGATTGATTCGTCTCGTTATCACTGCCGGAACCTGCTGTTTCCTTCGTAGCACTTTTAGAACAAATGCGTCCGACATTGCCAAAGTTCACGATTGCCTGGCCAGAAATATCATGAATATAAATATGATTCGTCCTCATTTTTCACCCTCCTCCATTCATTATTCTATGTACAGAACATAGGAAAGCTTGCACAGGAACATGAAGAAAATAAAAAAGGCACACCCTTATGAAAAGGTGTGCTTTTTCATTCTTATGATTGTTTCAGGCGGCTTTCAAGCTCTGCTTTTTTCTCTTCGAAGCCTGGTTTTCCTAGTAAAGCAAACATATTTACTTTATAAGCTTCTACTCCAGGCTGATCGAATGGGTTGACGCCTAGTAAATATCCAGACATCGCACATGCTTTCTCAAAGAAGTAAACAAGGTATCCGAATGTATAAGCATCCATCTCAGGAATTGTCACGATGAGATTCGGTACTTTTCCATCTGTATGGGCAAGCATCGTTCCTTCAAATGCTTTTTTATTGACGAAATCAACCGTTTTTCCTGCTAGATAGTTCAAGCCATCAAGGTCTTGTTCTTCTGCTTCAATTACAAGCTCATGTCGAGGCTTCTCTACATTGACGATTGTTTCAAACAAGTCTCTTCTTCCTTCTTGAACATATTGGCCAAGTGAATGAAGATCTGTTGAGAAGTTAGCAGATGAAGGATAGATTCCTTTTTCATCTTTCCCTTCACTTTCACCAAATAATTGCTTCCACCATTCTGCGAAATATTGCAGGCCTGGCTCATAGTTAATCAGCATTTCAATCGTTCTGCCTTTATTGTAAAGGACATTGCGGACGACAGCATATTGATAAGCCGCATTTTCAGAAAGCTCAGATGAAGCGAAGTCTTCGCTTGCTTTTGCCGCACCTTCCATCATCTGATCAATGTCTGCACCGCTCACAGCGATTGGCAAAAGACCGACTGCTGTTAATACAGAATAGCGTCCACCAACATCATCAGGGATGATAAATGATTCGTAGCCTTCTTCAGTTGCTAATGTTTTTAATGCACCGCGTGCCTTGTCAGTTGTCGCATAAATACGTTTTTTCGCTTCTTCAGCACCGTATTTTTCAATGAGGAGCTTTTTAAAGATGCGGAACGCAATGGCTGGCTCTGTTGTTGTACCAGATTTTGAAATCACATTAATGGAGAAATCTGCATCTTCCAATAGATCCATCACATCTGTTAAATAAGAAGAACTGATGTTGTTTCCAATAAAAATGATTTGCGGTGTCTTGCGCTTGCCTTTTGGCAAAGTGTTATAGAAAGAATGGTTCAAAAATTCAATCGCCGCACGTGCACCTAGATATGACCCGCCGATTCCCACGACGAGCAGGACGTCAGAGTCAGACTTAATTTTGTCTGCACTTTTTTTAATGCGGGCAAACTCTTCGCGGTCATATTGCTTCGGCAAGTCCACCCAGCCTAAATAGTCACTGCCTGCACCCGTTTGTTCATGAATATTATGATGGGCTACCTTCACAAAATCTTTTAAATATGTAAGCTCATGTTCTTGAAAGAAAGGTAACGCTTTCGAGTAGTCAAATTGAATATGTGTCATCGCTTGTAAGCCCTCCATTACGTTAGTTCTGTCCCTTTCACTTTAGCGGAACTAGCTATTGAAATCAAGTGATCGTCACTGGCATAGCAAAAAGCCGCTTCTCTGGATGAAAAGCGGCAATCTGGATTATAAAGAAGCTTTCAAAATCGCTAGAATATCATCACGGTTAAGTTTCATAAAGTTTCCAAAACCACCGTATTCCATTTCTTTTGCTGCAATGTCGGCAATTTTGTCCAGCTGATCCTCACCAATGTCATAATCAGCTAAACGGCTTGGTGCACCAAGGCTAGTCCAGAAAGCTGACAGTTTGTCGATTCCTTCTAATGCGATGTCACGATCTGATTTTCCTTCTGTTTCGATGTCAAACATGTTCAGCATAAGGTTTTTAAAGCGTTCCACATTATGATCGAGCGTGTGGCGCATCCAGTTTGGGAAGAGAATAGCAAGCCCACCTGCATGCGGAATGTCATAGACAGCCGATACAGCATGCTCAATCGTATGGGACGCCCAGTCGCCAAAGTAACCCATTTGCAGCGTGCCATTTAAAGCAATCGTTCCTGCATAGAGAATCGTTTCACGATGCTCATAGTTTTGTAAGTCTTCCAGCAGTTTTGGTGCTGTCTCGATGACCGTTTGAAGAACAGCAAAACACATCCGGTCCTGTAAAGGCGTGTTTTTCACATTATGGAAGTATTGCTCAAAAACGTGGCTCATCATATCGACCATACCATACACCGTCTGGTTTTCTGGCACAGAATACGTATGCTCAGGGTCTAGAATTGAAAAAGCAGGGTGAGTGACAGAGCTGCCCCACACATATTTTTCATTCGTTTCCCAGTTTGTGATGACTGAATCCGGGTTCATTTCTGAACCAGTTGCTGCAAGTGTCAGCACTGTGCCAAACGGCAGCGCTTTTTGAGCGGTTGTTTTCTTTGAAATAATATCCCACACATCACCGTCATACTCTGCTCCGGCTGCTATCGCTTTTGTACAGTCGATCACACTGCCGCCGCCAACGGCTAATAAGAAATCAATGTTCTCCTTTTGGCAGATATCAATTCCCTTTTTCACTGTTGTGAGGCGCGGGTTTGGTTCAACGCCAGACAGCTCAAATACTTCAGCATCTGCTTCTTTTAACGCACTGATGACTTTGTCATAAAGACCATTTTTCTTAATGCTGCCGCCACCATATACAAGTAACACTCGTTTTCCATAACGAGCGAGTTCGCTTTTGAGTCCTTCTAACTGTCCTTTTCCAAACATCAATTTTGTTGGATTATAGTAAATAAAATTCTCCATCTGTTGAAACATCTCCTTACAACGAATATATCCAAAAACATGAAAGACTACTGTAACATATGTACACGATGAACTCAAAAAAAGATAACTGCCCGCAAGCAGCTATCCCTTTGTTGTTCAATTATAAAGAAGCGTTCAAAATGGCTAAAACATCTTCTTTGTTCAGCTTTTTAAATTGACCAAATTCACCGCGTGCCATTGCACGGTCTGCAATTAAATCAATTTTCTCATCGTTGATGTCATAATCCGCCAAACGGCTTGGTGCACCAAGACTTGTCCAGAAAGCTGACAGCTTGTCGATTCCTTCTAAGCCAACTTCTTCGTCTGTTTTGCCCGCAGGATCTACATCGAATACACGCACCGCTAATTGTTTAAAACGGCCTGGGTTTTCTTGAATCACATGTTTCATCCAGTTCGGGAACAAGATCGCAAGACCGCCTGCATGAGGAATATCATAGACAGCAGATACTGCATGCTCAATGTTATGAGATGCCCAGTCACCACGTGCCCCCATTGAAAGCATGCCATTAAGTGCAATTGTGCCAGTGAATAAAATCGTTTCACGCAGCTCGTAGTTCTCTAGATCGTTGATCAACTTCGGTGCCGTTTCAATGACAGTGCGAAGAAGTCCTTCACACATACGATCTTGATAAGGTGTATTTTCTGTGTGATGGAAATATTGTTCGAACACATGTGACATCATGTCAACCATGCCATAAATCGTATGGTTTTTAGGCACAGTGAATGTGTTAACTGGATCAAGAATAGAGAATTTCGGGAAAACTGCTGGACTTCCCCAGCCATACTTCTCATTTGTTTCCCAGTTTGTGATAACTGATCCTGAGTTCATTTCAGAGCCTGTTGCCGCAAGTGTTAACACTGTACCGAACGGAATAGCTTCCATTGGGACGTGTTTGCGTGTCACGATATCCCAAGCATCTCCATCGTACTTCGCACCAGCTGCGATTGCTTTTGTGGCATCAATGACACTGCCGCCGCCAACTGCCAAAATAAAATCAATGTTGTTCTCTTTGCAAAGCTCTACCCCTTTTCTTACTGTTGTTAAGCGCGGGTTAGGCTCTACACCAGCAAGTTCAGTGATTGCAGCTCCTGATTCTTTTAGGATGCTGACAACTTGGTCATAAAGGCCGTTTCGTTTAATACTGCCTCCACCATATACAAGTAATACGTTTTTTCCGTAGTGTTTGAGTTCATCTGAAAGGGCTGATACTTCTCCCTTTCCAAAAATTAATTTCGTTGGGTTCCAATAAGTAAATCGATCCATGTGATCTCCTCCTCGCGCTACATTATGCGCCTCATTCATTCCAAAAGTAAAGTAATTTGCTTTCATCCATTTTCTTACGCATAGTTTGGCTAAAAATCTGCAAAATATAAATGTATTGATGCTGTAGCGAAAGGAGGAATCACGATGAGTGCTATTCAGCGTATTGCCCTCGTGCTCACGATTATCGGTGCTATTAACTGGGGACTAATCGGCTTTTTTCAATTTGACTTAGTAGCAGCGATCTTTGGCGGACAAGGTTCTGCATTATCACGTATTATTTATGGTCTTGTTGGAATTGCAGGTCTTGTCAACCTTGGTCTGTTGTTCAAACCAAGCGAAGAAGCTGTTCGCCGTGACGAGCCGAACCCAGAAGTTCGTTAAATAAAAGGACATAAAAAAGGCTGCCTACATGAGGCAGCCTCAGCGTGTAGACAAACCCTCGCATTCTTTGTCAGGTCTGCGCGCTGGTGCTCACGAATTCTAAATTCGCTCCAGTGCCCGCCATTCCTAGACTTCAAAGGTTTTCTATCACGCTGAAAAAAAAGACAAAGGGCTAAAATCAAGATCATTTTAGCCCTTTGTCTACAATCTAAGGCACCGTTTGAAGCGGTGCTTTTTTATTATTTCTTGATAAGGTCTTTACGGTTTGATTGCTCAATCCACTCTTCAAGTTTATCTTTAAGCGTATTGAAACCTTGTGGTGCAGCAGCTTCTTCTTTCACTTGCTGTGGTCTTTGTTTCTTTGGTTTGCTTTCTTTTCTTTCAGGTGCTTCTTGTGTCGCACGGATAGAAAGGCTGATTTTACCTGCATTTTCATCAACAGAAAGAACTTTTACTTGTACTTCGTCACCAATTGAAAGGTGCTCGTTGATGTCTTTTACAAAGCCATGTGTTACTTCAGAAATATGCACAAGTCCTTGAGTTTCTTCATCTAATGCAACAAACGCACCATACGCTTGTAATCCTGTTACTTTACCAGTGTAAACACTGCCTACTTCAAACTTTGTCGCCATGATAACAACTCCTAAATAAATGTTTTAATATTCGTTTATACGCAATTAAAAACTATATCACAGAACGGGCAGTTACGCAAAATATTTTTTAAATGGGTTTAGATGAGAACAAAAGGGGGAATACCTGAAAACAAGAATGCTTTCTAGTATTCCCCCCTAATTTGTGAGGCATGAGTCCATTTGGATTGATGCCTTTTTTTATTTTAATATGGCTGATGCTTCTTCCTTCACTTGTCGAGCCTGCAAAAAGCGCTGAATTCTTGAAAGTGATTCCTGAAGATGATCAAGTGACGAAGCATATGAACAGCGGATATGACCCTCACCGCTCGGTCCGAATACATTCCCAGGAACAACAGCGACTTTTTCACTTAGGAGCAGCTCCTCAGCAAATTGTTCTGATGTCATGCCTGTGCTTTTAATCGATGGGAACGCGTAAAACGCTCCGTTTGGCTGATGGCATGTGAGTCCTAGTTCATTCAGGGACCCGACAAACAAATTACGGCGTCTTCTGTAGCTTTTCTTCATTTTCTCTACATCTTCAAGCCCATTTTTTAATGCTTCTTCTGCCGCATATTGTGCCATCGCCGGTGCGCACATCATAGAATATTGATGTATTTTCAGCATGGCATCCCGCAGTACAGGTGGTGCGGCCACATATCCTAAACGCCAGCCCGTCATGGCAAACCCTTTGGAAAAGCCTGAAATCAAGATCGTTCTTTCCTTCATATCTTGAATAGCTGCGACGCTTGTAAAAGCTTCATCGTACGTCAGCTCTGCATAAATCTCATCCGTAATAATAAGCAGGTCATGCTCTTTCGCAAATTGAGCAATATCTTCAAGCTCTTCCTTTGAATAAACAGACCCAGTCGGATTTGATGGCGAGCAAAGCAAAATAGCTTTTGTCTTCGGCGTCAGCTTTGTGCGAAGATCAGCAGAATCTGCTTTGAAATCTTTTTCAGCGGTTGTACTTAAATAGACAGGCACTCCGCCTGCTAGTGTCGTAAGTGCCCCGTATGCTACGAAACAAGGCTCTGGAATGATTACTTCATCCCCGCTGTTTAAAATCGCACGAAAGGCCAAATCAAGTGCCTGGCTTCCGCCAACTGTGATAATGAGTTCTTCTTCGGGACTGTAATCAATGTGAAACCGCTTATATAAATAGTGGCTCAATTCTTTTCGCAAAGAAATTAAACCTGCATTCGCCGTATAAGAGGTCAGCCCTTGTTCTAATGACATAATACTTGCCTCTCTGACATTCCAAGCTGTCACGAAATCCGGCTCGCCGACACCAAGGGAGATAACCCCTTCCATTGTGGCTGCCAAATCAAAAAATTTCCGAATACCTGACGGCTGAATGCTTTGTACCGTTTCAGATAAATAAGACTTTTTCATTTAAGGAGACACCACGATTCTTTTGTCATCGTCTCCTGTTTCAAACACTTTCCCATCATGTTTATATCTTTTCAAAATAAAGTGGGTAGTTGTTGAAACAACGGAATCAAGTGTCGATAATTTTTCAGATACGAAGCGGGCAATATCAGACATTGATCTTCCGCGGATCACAACGGAAAGATCGTAAACACCTGACATGAGATAGACAGACTCCACTTCCTGAAACCGATAAATCCGTTCAGCAATTTCATCAAATCCGACGCCTCTTTTTGGTGTCACTTTTACATCAATCATTGCTGTAACGCCTTCATGACCATCCACTTTTCGCCAGTCAATCATGGTTGAATAATCAATAATAACTTTTTGATCTTCAAGTTTTTGAATGATGGCTTCGGCTTCTTCTGTTGTCACGCCTGCCATTTTTGCAATTGTATTTAAATCGGCGCGGCTGTTTTCATCTAAAATCTCTAATATTTCAGTTTCTTTTTCTGTTAGTTTCATTTGATTTTACACCTCAGATTATAAAAGCTAGTTTTAAAAAATCTTCTGAACATTATAGCACGTTTTTCCCATTATGCTAAGCAGGGAAAAGATTCTAATGATAGCTTAAAATCCACTTTTTAGGGTACAATACAGTCACCTAACAGAGAGAGTATCAAGTATCGGAGTGAAGAATGTGGACATTGTTCAGCCAGCTTATATGAAAAGTGCATTCGGTTTAGATATCTATTACGAGCACTATCCAAATGAAGGCAAGAAGACATTGATCTTAATTCACGGTCTCTTCTCTTCTACCTTCAGCTATCGAAAGCTCATCCCGCTTCTGAAACAGGACTTCAATTTAATTGCGATTGATCTGCCGCCATTTGGACAGTCCGAGAAGTCGAATACGTTTATTTACAGCTATCGCAACATGGGGAAAATTATTATAGAGCTAGCTGGTTATTTACAGATTCAGCATGCAATTCTAGTGGGCCATTCAATGGGCGGACAAATCGCCTTATACGCTGCTACTGAACGGCCGGATCTATTTGAAAAGGCGGTTCTATTGTGCAGCTCAGGCTATTTGAATAAGTCAAAAAGATCACTTGTTTACAGCACATATATTCCTTATTTTTATCTGTATCTAAAAAGAAAGCTTTTAAAGCAGGGCATTATGAAAAATTTAACGGCTGTTGTGCATGATCATTCCATCATTGATCAAGAGATGGTCGACGGATATTTAAAGCCATTTTCAGATGATCAAATCTTTCGGGGGATCTTTCGTTTGATTCGGCACCGGGAAGGAGATTTAACCTCGGACGTTTTAAAGAAAATGGAAACACCCGTGCTGCTCATTTGGGGCGAGGAAGATCGAATCGTTCCCATTCAAATAGGCGAAAGACTGCACAAAGATCTGCCAAATTCGACCTTACATGCATTAAAAAAAACCGGGCACCTCATTCCTGAGGAAAATCCGGTCTTTGTGTCTGATCAAATCGGACATTTCAGCCTGTCTTAGCGTGAACAGGAGCTGCTGTCTCGTATGACAAAAAGCTGATTTGCTATATGCTGACAGCTCTCTATCGGAAGAAGCTGTTCAAATGAGTGATGGTAGATGGCTTGAATCTCTTTTGCTAAAGATAACGGGTCTTCTGCGTCGTATAATGCACTGATGACGTCAGCAGGCTCCGTTTCATAAAAATCCTCTCCATAATGAAAAGGGTCCCATGCCTTAATGAATTGAATCATCTCTTCTACAGCTTGACTATCTTTCATCGGTATCACCGCTTATAATAAATTTTGTGATGTTTATTTTAGCACAACCAAGAATGGTTGAAAAACAGCTAGAGGTGGGTTTCATGAATTTCGACGAACAGATCATACGTAAAGGTTCAAAATCAGTGAAATGGGATCAGGCAGAGTCTTTGTTCCTGACAACAGATGCCCTTCCGATGTGGGTGGCCGATATGGATTTTAAAGCACCGCAGGTCGTCCTTGATGCATTGAAAGAGCGATTAGATCACGGTGTATTTGGCTATGCATTTCAGGATCAGGATACGCAGCAGGCAGTCGCTGGCTGGCTCAAAAGAAGACATGGATGGACAATCCAGACAGATGCCGTCACCTTCACACCAGGAATCGTAACGGCACTTAGTTTTGCTGTTCAAGCCTTTACAGCACCGCACGACGAAGTAGTTATACAGTCACCAGTGTATACACCTTTTTATCAAATGATTGAGCGAAATGGACGTACAGTCTCAACCAATCCTTTAAAAATAGAAAACAACCGCTATATGATGGATTTTGATGATTTAGAGAAAAAACTGAGCAGACCACAAGCAAAGCTCATGTTCCTTTGCCATCCGCATAATCCGTCCGGAAGAGCATGGTCAAAAGAGGAATTAAAGCGAGTCGGAGACCTATGTGTAAAACATGGAGTCACAGTCGTTTCAGATGAGATTCACTCGGATTTGATGCTTTACGGGAAGCAGCATGTGCCCTTCGCCAGCCTTTCTGACGACATTGCACATATCACGGTAACGTGTATTGCGCCGAGTAAAACCTTTAATCTAGCGGGGCTCCAGGCCTCTGCTATTATCATTTCAGATGAAGAAAAAAGAACCCTTTTCAATAATGAAGTGCAAAGAAACGGACTGTCCAAACTGAATGCCTTTGCGATTCCAGCGATGGAAGCAGCATACCGCCACGGGGATGAGTGGCTTGATGCCCTTGTTCTTTATCTCGAAGGCAATATGAAGACGGCGATGGACTATATCGACGAAAATCTTCCAAATATGCGTTATATGAAACCAGATGCTTCTTATTTATTGTGGCTGTACATTCGGGATTATCAATTCAGTCAAGCGGAATTGAAACAGAATCTGCTGAAAAAAGGGAAAGTGATCCTAGAGCTTGGCCACGTGTACGGACACGAAGGAGACGGCTTTATTCGGATGAATCTCGGCTGTCCTGCTGCAACAGTCAAAGAAGGACTGAAACGTCTCCACCAAGCGTTCACGCTATCAGCTGAATAAGACCTATACGATAGAAAGAACATCCTAACGGGTTTTCTCAGCGTGTAGACAATCCCTCGCATTCTTTGTCAGTCCTGCGTGCTGGTGCTCACGAATGTCAAATTCGCTCTGCAAAAGTAACTGTCCTTCCTAGACTTCAAAGGTTTTCTATCACGCTGAAAAGAAGACAAAGGGCTAAAATCAAGATCATTTTAGCCCTTTGTCAACAATCTGAGAACATCCTAACGGGTGTTCTTTTTAAAGAAAAAAACCCTCCTTTTATCATATCTACTTTGTACATGAAATGATATAATGAGAGGAATTACAATTATTTACGAGGAGAGCATTTAAATGGAAATGTTCAAGGATTTTCTGCTCCATGTATCTTTTATTCTATTTCCAATCTTTTTATATCATGCGCTATGGTTAAGCCGGACCCCTGCTCATTTCCCAAAAACGAATAAACTGCTCATCACAGTATTCGCATCCATCTCTTCAGCACTATGTATTATGTATCCAGTTGGTTCGATTTTAGATTTGCAGACTGGGCTTCAATCCATTCCCCTTGTACTTGCTATTTTATACGGAGGATATATGGCGGGGATCGTTGCCATCTTGATAAGCATCATTGTCAAATTCGTGATGTACGGCTCTTTCTTATGGATTGGACTTATCGTTGTCCCAATTTACTTTTTTATCCCATTCCTGTTCTACCGAAAATGGCATCAATATTCGAAGCCAAATAAGCTGTTTTACGGAGTGCTTATCGGTTTATCCAAAGGATTCTTTATTTACATTGGACTTTTTGTGGTCAGCTTAATGGCATACAGCCCAGCTTTTATTATGCAGCAAAAGCTCCTTGAGTTATTTTTCTCAACTCTTTACTACATATTCTTTCTTGTGCTCAGTATCTATTCCATTGAATTCGTTAAGGAAAATGCGGAAATGAGATCACAGCTTGTCCAGTCAGAAAAACTGACCATTGTAAGTGAACTTGCTGCAAGCGTTGCCCATGAAGTACGCAATCCGCTGACAGTTGTGAGAGGCTTTATTCAATTGCTCTTTTCGAGTGATCATACAAAAGAGCCACCTGCCAATAAAGATTATAAAAATCTCGTTCTGTCCGAGTTAGACCGGGCGCAGGACATTATCACGAGCTATCTTGACATTGCAAAACAAAACTATTATCAAATTGAATCTCTTAATCTCTCTAAATTACTTGAGGAATGTGCATCACTGATGACATCCTATGCGAATTTTAAATCGGTCACGATTCATCAATCCATTGAACCTGACTTATACATTCAAGGTGACGTAACGAAGATCAAGCAAGTCATGATTAATTTAATCAAAAATGCAATTGAAGCAGCTCCTGAACATGAAGGGAAAATTGAACTTTTTGCTTCAAAAGAAAATCATAAAATCTGCCTTTATTTCGTTGATAACGGTGTAGGTATGACAGAAAGTCAGATGAAAAAACTCGGCGAACCCTATTACACACTTAAAAATAAAGGAACTGGACTTGGGCTGACAGTGACTTTTTCAATTATTGAAAATCACCATGGAACGATTCGTTTCAAAAGCTCGCTGCAGTCTGGAACAACCGTCACCGTGAAATTTCCTGAAGATACAAGAAGAAAATGATTAATCCATTTTTTTTGTTCTTTTTTCTTCTATCCGCTCCTGCTTCTTAGACGCACGAACGA
The DNA here is from genome assembly GCF_014250435.1 of Bacillus sp. PAMC28571. Lineage (NCBI taxonomy): Bacteria > Bacillati > Bacillota > Bacilli > Caryophanales > Bacillaceae > Bacillus > Bacillus sp. PAMC28571. The sequence goes on from NZ_CP060191.1 coordinate 2,605,879, forward strand.
TGAGACGAAAACAAATAAACGCAGCAATAAAGAAAATCACCGTGGTGATAGCCGCTGGGATGTACTCCCTTTTATCTTCAGGAAAATATAGTAGAAAAAGTACGATGAATGACATCTCGCCATTCCCCCTTTTGCTCGTTTACTTCACTATATTGGCTAAAAGAAATGAAATACCTTCCTTTGAGAAGGAAATGGAGGAATTTCACATGACAGACATTCAAATTGGACAAGTTGTGAAAGGTTTTTATAAAACAGGTGTATACGTTGGGGAAGTGACAGCAGTGAAACCATCGACCTATCTCGTTCAAGTAAAAGCCGTTCTGACACATCCCACTCAAGGCGACCTGCATCATCCGAAAGAAGCAGACGTGCCTTTTTTCCAAGAGAGGCGGGCTTTGGCCTATAGAGAACAGACAAATATCCCTCATCATATGGTGAAGCCTTATGATGGCGATATCCCTGATTATGAAGAGTCACTGAAAGAAGCTGTAGATAAATTGAAACAAGCACTCCGTGCGGATGATTCCAAATGGGCTGAAAAATCAAGAGCATGCCTATCTTCTCTTGAGAAAGATTATTTTCCAGAAGACGGCCGCTAATCAGCCGAATCAAAAAAATGTGAGAAATCGATCAGCTCACCAATTTTGGTTGTTTGCGGATTTTCCACATAGGCTCTGTCTTTTTCAAAAAGGGTGAACAGCTGATAAGTCGTCATGGCATCATCGAGTGCTTTATGATGCTTACCAGCTCCTTCACTGCCGTATTCCTTTGCTGCTTTTCGAAGCCCTGTCAGTGTGCGGTCACCAAAAAAGGTTTTATATTCAAAGGCCAGGTCCCTCAGCTTCCCCTTAAAAGGAAAGGCAATGTGATTGAGCATACAATTTTGCTTCAATACCTTCATGTCCATGTTGCCCCACGTAATAATTTCACAATTCTCTCCCCCATCAAGTGACACGAGCTTCTCGATAAATTCCTCAAATGAAATTCCGCTCTCTACATCCTCCTGCGTAATTCCGAGGAAAGATTTACAGCGCTTCGTCAGCTTCGGGAACTTTTTCGGTTTGACGTAGCTAGAGAATGTGTCTATGATCGTTTCATCTGCTGCTTTCACTACCCCAGCTTCAATAATTTCAGGAAAAAAATTTTGCGGATGATATTTTCCATCAGGCATCGTAAATTCAAAATCGACCACAAGCACCGTCTTCTGTTCCACCAGTTTCACCTCACTTTTTCGTCAGCTTTTCATTCTCATACCATTATATTAAGACGGACCTTGAAATCACTTCATTTTTGTGAAAATAATGCAGATTCACTATGCCCAACCTATTCATCTGATGAAAGATCGTTTATTTTCCTTTATAATTATTAAGGAACACGAAATAAATAAAGAAGGTGGTCTCTATCACAAACAGGAAGAAAAACTTGTACATCATGTGGTTTGTGAACTTTTTTGTATCTGCGAGCATTACAATGATCGTCCCTTTTTTATCACTTTACATAGAATCTCTTGATAGCAGCTATTCAAATGAATTTGTTCAAAGATGGAGCGGCTATGTCTTTGGGGTCACGTTTTTAACAGCCTTCCTGATTTCTCCGATTTGGGGGCGGATTGGCGACCGGCATGGCTATAAAAAGATTTTATTAATTAACGGTATTGGCATCGCCACAAGTATTCTATTAATGGGGCTTGTAAACACCGTGTATCAGCTATTCGCATTAAGGCTCTTCATGGGGCTTGTCACAGGCTTTATCTCGACTTCAATGGCACTGATTTCTGCACAAACCGAAAAGGCAACTGCCGGTAAAACCCTTGGAACGATGCAGATGAGTAATGTTGCCGGAGGATTGTTTGGTCCATTAATGGGTGGATTCATGGCAGACAGCGTCGGATTTATTTATACGTTTTTCCTGACAGCGGCTGTCATTTATGTGTCAGCTATTGTGATTATCTTCGGAGTGAAAGAACAGCCGATCCGATCAAAAGAAGCAAAGCGTGTTTCTTACTCACGGAAGGATGTACTCTTTCACATTTTCAAGCAGCCTTTACTTGTGGTCACGATGCTTTTAACGTTTATTACACAAGTAGGGAACTTTAGCATTCAGCCGCTTTTGGCTTTATACATTCATGATTTACATGGTCCTGTCAATCTCGCTTTTTATGCGGGGCTTGCTTTTTCTGCAACTGGACTTGGCAATTTGCTGTTTACGCGAAAATGGGGAGATCTCGGAGATCGAATTGGTCATGACAAGGTGCTGCTTGCCCTTCTCATCCTCTCCTCTATTTTATTCATCCCGCAAGCGATGGCGGATTCGTACGTCATGTTAGTCATTTTCCGTTTCCTATACGGGATGGCACTTGGCGGAATTATTCCGTGTACGACGGCGTATATCCGGATTAAAGCACCTGCTTCTATGCAAGGAGAAGTGCTCGGATACAATGTCAGCTTCCGCTTTCTTGGGAATGTTGTCGGTCCGGTAATCGGCGGCATAGTGGCGAGTCATTACGGGATTCCAGCTGTCTTTTATGTCACTGCCGGCATTTTTCTGTTTGGCGCGTTATTTTTATGGGCGGTCCGCTCGCATGCGAAAACAAAGGAAAGGAGTGTCTGATCATCTTCAGATACTCTTTTTTCTTGCGGAAAAGCCTGATTCACTAGACTTCACGCCCTTTCTTTTCTAAAAATAACCTTCTCGTATCCGCAAAAGAATGGTACGATATGGCTAGAAAATTGAAGAAAGTGAGTGACCTCATGTTTCGTGCAATCATTGGTTGGTTATTACTTGCTGCCCTCATCCCATTATTTGCTCTGACTTTTTATCTATCAAAGGAAGAAGCTGCAAGTGTAAAGCCTGTTAACGAAGTGCTTGATCAAAAAATCAAGCTGGAAAAGATAGATTTTTCCCAAAACAGTTATATGTATGACCGGGATGGTTCTCTTATCTCCGAGATCGTCTCAAACGATGAGAACCGAGTGTTCGTGAAATACGATAACATTCCTGAACCTGTGAAGGAGCTGTTCCTTCGTTCAGAGGACCGCAACTTCTATGACCATAAGGGAATTGACTTTATGGGAGTTGTTCGTGCCCTTGCTGCAAATGTCAAAAACCATGGCATCAGCCAAGGAGCGAGTACGATCACACAGCAGCTGTCCCGCAACTTATATTTAAGCCATGAACGTTCGTTCAGCCGAAAGTTTACGGAGCTGCTCTATTCCTATGAACTTGAGCGGAAATTCTCGAAGGATGAAATTCTCGAAAGCTATTTAAATACGATTTATTTCAGTAATGGTGTTTACGGTGTCGGTTCTGCGGCTAATTACTATTTTGACAAGCCGCTTAGTTCTTTAACACTTGCCCAAATGGCATTTATCTCTGCAATTCCAAACAACCCAACACTGTATGACCCATTAAAACAGTTCAAGCACACAAAGAAACGCCAAGAACGACTGCTTGGTATTTTGAAGAAAGATGGCGTCATCACCAAAAAACAATACAAAAAAGCTGTCAAAGAAAAAATCAGCCTTTCTTTAAGTGAAAAGAAAAACCTATACCCTGACTATGTGACATATGCCAATGAAGAGTTTACCGATCTTGTGTCTGATCAGGAGGGCTTTACAAAACGATTGAAAAAAGCCAAAACAGCTGAAGCGAAAAAGGCGATTCAAAAGGAATTATCTGAAAAGGTCAGTGCCCTGCTCCAGGATGGTGTGAAAATTTATACGGCGCTTGATCCTTCCTTACAGCAAAGAGCCGTCTATCAGCTCAATGCTCAATTGCCTTACCAAGGTGTGGAAGGCGGATCAGCCGTCATTAATCATGAAACGCATCAAATTGTTGCACTTGCTGGCGGAAAAAACTATAAGAAATTTGATTTTAACTACGCTTATCAAGCGCAAAGACAGCCTGGTTCTGCGATTAAGCCGCTTTTAGACTATGCGCCTTATATTGATCAAACCGGTGCAACGGCTTCAAGCACCATCAGTGCCGGCAAGTTTTGCAGCAGTGGATACTGTCCGCAGAACTATAATCATAAAACGTATGGAACAGTCACACTTGAAACAGCCTTTAAAAATTCTTACAATACCCCTGCGATCCGAATGCTGGATACAGTAGGTGTCAAAAAAGGCTTCAGCTATTTAGAGAAGTTCTCATTCCAGCATATCGTAGCGGATGATTACCGCCTTCCTTCTGCACTTGGCGGATTTACGAAAGGCTTCTCACCGCTAGAAATAACAGATGCATATACCGTCTTTGGCAACCAAGGAGCCTACACACAAAGTCATTCGATCACAAAAGTGACAGACTTAAACGGTAAGACCCTTTACAAGTGGAAAGAGTCGCCAAAGCAAGTATATTCTCAGCGTACAAATGAAACGATGCGTAAGCTGCTTACCTCTGTTGTGAAGAGTGGGACAGGGAAAAAAGCGAATTTCAACGCCCCTTACATCGGTGGGAAAACAGGGACATCCAATGACTACAAAGATATTTGGTTTGTGGGACTGACAGATCAGTACACAATGGGTGTATGGGTTGGAAGAGATAGAGGAACGGTGGAATCGATTTATCATTCAAGCCCGCACTTACGTATTTGGAAAAATACGATGCAATACGCCAGATAAACAGGAGGTTTGATTGCGATGCATTCAACACATCCACCCCATTTAATCTTATTTGACGGTGTCTGCAACGTGTGCAGCGGCGCTGTTCAATTTGTGATTAAGCGCGATCCGAATGAACGGATGATGTTCGCTTCCTTACAATCAGATACAGGACAGCGTATTTTAAAGGAAAACGGTTTGCCTTTAGATGAGTTCAATTCATTCATTTATATCGAAAAAGGGACCCTTTATACGAAATCAACAGGCATCTTAAAAGCCGCGCGGCATTTAAAAGGGATATACAGATGGAGCTTTTTACTCCTTGCCATACCTCGCCCAATCCGTGATTGGTTTTATCAGTTGATAGCAAAAAATCGCTACAAATGGTTTGGTCAAAAAACATCTTGTATGATGCCTACACCCGATATTCAAAAACGGTTTCTTTCATAAAAAAAAGCATCCTCCATCATCGGAGGATGCTCAGATTGTTGAAAAAGAGCTAAAATGATCTTTATTTTAGCTCTTTTTCTTCTTTTCAGCGTGACCTGAAAACCTTTGCAGTCTAGGAAGGACGAGCACCGAAGCGGAGCGAATTTAACATTCGTGAGCATCGGCGCGCAGAACTGACAACGAATGCAAGGGTTTGTCTAAACGCTGAAAGCATCCTCCATCATCGGAGGATGCTTTCTTTGTCTGCTTATGAAGGCAGACTTGCCATCACACTGTTATAAAGCTTAATAAATAAGTACAAAATACCGATCAAAAACGTCGCCCAAAACAGCAGAATAAACATCATAAATCCAATCAAATTCAGCATAGAAAGCGATTGATAAATGCGAACCACAACCCAGATAAAATAGACAAGACTTGCTAATGCAAAAAGTCCGACTAGCAGAATGAGCTGCTGCGTCAACAGAAATGCAAGCAAGCTGGCAAATAAATAAACAACGGATGCAATCCGAATTTTCTTTAAGTTCTCCCCTTCAGGGTCCTTAGCGAAAAAGAGCAACGCCAGCTCTAATACCGTATCTGCAATCAGTTTTAAAGCAGATAAGATCATAAAATAAACAAGTGCAAAAGCAGCAAAGAGAGCAAGACGGATGCCCTGTTCTGAGAAAAATTCCAGCATTCCTTTTAAAATACCTGCTTGAGTCAAGAAATCAGTTGTGATACCTACTGTGAAAATCGAAAAAGCAGAGCTGAATAGTAAAATTGAAATCAGCGGAAAATATCCAGTCAAATATGTATTTTTCATAAATAGTTCCTTTCTCATAAGCTCACATTTATTATGGCTCACTTAAAACGGATTGACAAGATGCTTTCAAAGTAAACTGACAGCAAAATCAAATTTATGATTTTGCACGTACATTCCTTCACAAACTTACATTTTCCCGTTAAAGTATTACTGTTACGAAAAAATCGTGCGTTAGGGGTATACTCGTGAAAAAAACTTTAAGACTGCAAACACGACTGACGATCTTTGTGTGCATCGTTGTCCTGATCTCCCTTTGTATCACATTCTTTACGATATGGTCGGAAACAGCCAAGAACATTCATCAGCAGGAGCGTGACATTGCTCTCTCTACTGCCAAAATGGTCGCAGAGGCACCGATTACAGCACAATCATTAGAAGATCATTCATATTCCGCATTACGAAAATATACAACAAGTGTTCAGCAAATCACCAAAACCGAATTCGTTGTCGTCATGGATATGAACGGTATCCGCAAAACACACCCGAATCCGCAGAAAATTGGAAAGCGGTTTGCCGGCGGTGATGAAAAAGCAGCATTACAGGGAAAAGAACATATTAGTACGGCTTCTGGTACACTCGGCAGATCCATGCGTGCTTTTGTTCCTGTTTATGATCAAAATGGAAAGCAGCTTGGGGCTGTGGCCGTAGGGATTACGTTAAAGGAAATTGACTTGATTATTCATCAAAGCTTACTTCCACTCTACTTCGTCACATCACTCAGCCTTCTATCTGGCATCATCGGAGCACTCATTGTGGCAAGAAAAGTGAAGAAGATTATGTTTGGACTTGAGCCGGATGAGATCGCCACATTGTTAAAAGAACGAAGTGCCATGCTAGAATCAACAAAAGAAGGGATTCTGGCCGTCGATCAGCACGGTAAAATCAAACTGGCCAATGCAGAGGCTAAACGGCTCTTTCATAATATGGGCATTATGGTTGATCCTAGAGAACAAGATGTGCAAACTCTCCTCCCTTCAAGCGGCTTAAAACAGGTCATTGAAACACGCAAGCCGCTGCTTGATCGTGACGTGAGAATGAATGGACTGGAACTCGTCTTTAATGAAGTGCCCATTACGGTAAAAGGTGAAATTGTCGGAGCCATCGCCACCTTCCGTGACAAAACAGAAGTGAAACATCTGGCTGAGCAGCTTAGCGGGGTCAAAATGTATGCGAATGCGCTCCGTGCCCAGTCACATGAATTTATGAACAAGCTGCATGTCATTTTAGGATTGGTTCAGCTCAAAAACTACGATGACCTTGGCACCTATATCAAAGATATTGCGATCTATCAGCAAACGGAAACAAATGAAATCATCAACCATGTGAAAAACTCTGTTTTAGCAGGATTTTTACTAGGAAAACAAAGCTATATCAGAGAACAAGGCGCTGCCTTGGAGGTTATTTGCAGCACACAAGTGCCAAATACGGAGGACCCGGCAGTGACGCATGATCTCATTACCGTGATTGGCAACTTGTTAAATAACGCACTCGATGCTGTTTCACATACTGATACGAAAAACATCTCGATCTCCTTCAGATACGTCCATGAGCAGCTTCACATTGAAATCACGGACACAGGTGTTGGTCTCACGAAAGAAGAACAAGACATCATGTTTGATCAAGGCTTTTCAACTAAAGGAGAAGACCGAGGGTTCGGACTCTACTTCGTTGACCAAAGCATCAAGAAATTGAACGGACATATGATTGTCACGAGTGAAAAAGGAGAAGGAACGACCTTTAGTCTCCGCATTCCGTATAAACAAAAGGAGGATTCACATGATTAATGTGTTAATAGTAGAAGATGATCCAATGGTTGGGGAGCTGAACAAACGCTACCTGACCCAAATCGACGGCTTTGAGTTAAAGGGGATTGCCACCTCGTTTCAGCAGGCACTTGAAGTGTTAAAAACAGAAATCATTCACCTCGTACTGCTCGATATTTATATGCCTGGACAAAATGGACTGGCATTACTAACAGAAATTCGCCAGCAAAATCATGCCGTTGATGTCATTGTCATTTCGGCTGCAAATGAAGTCGATGTTGTACAGCAAACGATGCGAAACGGGGCAGTTGATTATTTAATTAAGCCGTTTGAGTTCGAACGATTCCAATCAGCACTGGCAGAGTATAAACGGAAACACGCCCTGTATCAATCCATGAACAGCATTTCGCAAAATGATTTAGATGCGAAGCTTTTTCATAAAAAAGCAGAGGCGGAAAAAGTCCTCCTGCCAAAAGGACTGACCAAAAGCACACTTAAACTCATCTGGACAAGCATTCAATCATTTGGCCAGCAGGCTTTCACAACCGAAGACCTAGCCAATCATACAGAAATCTCTCAAGTCTCCATTAGAAAATACTTGAAATTCCTTGAGGATATCGAAGTGGTGGATGTTGAAATGGCATATGGGACAATAGGACGTCCTGTTTTCCAATATAAACTGAACACGAGCAATATGAATTTGATTCAGCAATATCTTTAAAATACTACATCTGACCTTTCACAAAGGCCAGATGTTTTTTTATGGCATACGATGTAACAAACCCCTTGATATCAGTGGTTCTGCTGTAGCGGAGCACATCACAAAAGCGGCATTATATCATATTTCAGCAGATAAAAAGACATCAAATAAAGCCATTTAACATTTTTTTAAAAATAAAACAAATTTCTATTTATTTATTCGATCGGAAATGATAAATTATGATTGATTAGTTCAACGAGATATAAGTCTGATGTCTTACATCTTCTCTCCTGCCCTCCATAAGTTTCATGAGAAAGCAGGATAAAATACCCTCTTCAGAAGGGTGAGAAGAGATAGATCGGTCTTTTTTCGCGAGACTTTTCTGAAACTTTTAAATTTTATAGGGGGTTATGTTTTGAAGAAGCGCAAAATTGGACTAGCATTGTCCTTAGTCGTAGCAGCAGGAACCATCCTTGGAGCATGCGGCAACTCTGGCTCAAACAGCGGTGAAAGCAAAAAAGATAAAGATCAATTCACTGTTGCAATGGTAACTGATGTCGGTGGTGTCGATGACAAATCGTTTAACCAATCAGCTTGGGAAGGTTTACAAGCATTTGGGAAAGACAACAATCTAAAAAAAGGTAAAAACGGCTTTGATTACTTACAATCTAAATCAGATGCTGACTATACAACAAACTTAAACACACTTGCTCGTGAGAAATTCGACTTGATTTACGGAATTGGTTTCTTAATGGAAGATGCTATTTCTGAAATTGCGGATCAACGTAAGAAAAACCACTTTGCGATCGTTGATGCAGTCGTGAAAAAAGACAACGTAGCCAGCATTGTATTTAACGAAAACGAAGGATCATTCCTTGTGGGTGTTGCGGCTGCTCTTTCTACAAAATCAAACAAAATTGGATTCGTAGGCGGCGTTGATTCTGAATTAGTCAGAAAATTCGAAGTTGGCTTCCGCGCAGGTGTTGAAGCAGCTAACCCGAAAGCAAAAGTTGAAGTGAAATATGCCGGTGCATTCGATAAGGCTGACATCGGGAAAGCAACAGCTGAAAGCATGTACAAATCTGGCGTCGACATCATCTATCATGCTGCTGGCGGCACTGGAACTGGTGTCTTCACAGAAGCGAAAAACCTGAAAAAAGCAGATCCTAACCGTAAAGTTTGGGTTATCGGTGTAGATAAAGACCAGTATGACGAAGGAAAAGTACCTGGAACAAAACAAAGTGTTACCCTTACTTCTATGGTTAAGAAAGTAGACACAGCGGTACAAGACTTAACAACGAAAGCAAAAGAAGGTAAGTTCCCTGGCGGCGAAGTGATCACATACGGTCTGAAAGAAGGCGCTCTTGACATCTCTCCATCTAAGGAAAACCTTGATAAAGATGTATTAAAGAAAGTTGAAGAATGGAAACAAAAAATCATCAAGGGTGAAGTGAAAATCCCTGCAACACGTGATGAACTAAAAGATTTTAAAGCTTAATTTGAGCAGCGGGATAAGCGCGCCTTATCCCCTGCCTCTCCTTTACCTCCTCTTTTTCGTAAAAGGTGGTAAAAGAAAAGCTGCAGCCTCGTTTTGCAGCTTTTCTTTTGCTAGTTTTTATCTTCATCAGCACCCTAAAAAAGGAGCGGTTAAACCTGTGGATTATGTCATTGAAATGTTGAATATACGCAAAGAATTCCCTGGCATTGTAGCAAACGACAACATTACGCTGCAGCTAAAAAAGGGCGAAATTCATGCGCTGCTTGGTGAAAACGGCGCTGGAAAATCAACGCTCATGAACGTGCTTTTCGGACTGTACCAGCCTGAAAAAGGTGAAATCAAGGTACACGGAAAACCTGTGACCATCTCTAGTCCAAATGATGCTAGTGATTTAGGCATCGGAATGGTGCATCAGCACTTTATGCTTGTCGATACCTTCACTGTCGCTGAAAACATCATTTTAGGTAAAGAGCCCAAGAAGTTTGGAAAGATTGACAAAGAACAAGCCATACAGCAAGTACAAGAGCTTTCTGACCGCTATGGTTTGAAAATAGATCCTGCCGCAAAAGTATCTGACATCTCTGTCGGCATGCAGCAGCGTGCAGAAATCTTAAAAACACTTTACCGCGGCGCTGACATTTTGATCTTTGACGAACCAACGGCCGTTTTAACACCTCAAGAAATCAAAGAACTCATACAAATTATGAAAAACTTAATTAATGAAGGCAAATCCATTATTTTAATCACCCATAAGCTGAAAGAAATTATGGATGCCTGTCATCGCGTGACCATTATCCGAAAAGGCCAAGGCATTCGTACACTTGATGTGGAAAGCACAAATAAAGACGAACTTGCAAGCCTCATGGTTGGCCGTGAAGTGTCATTTAAAACAGATAAAAAAGCTGCTTCTCCAGCTGAGGAAGTTCTTCAAATTCAAGACCTCACAGTAAAAGACGCCAGAGGAATTGAAGCGGTCAAACAGTTGAACCTCTCAGTGAAGGCTGGCGAAATTGTCGGAATTGCTGGGGTAGATGGCAATGGCCAGTCTGAATTAATTGAAGCCATTACCGGTCTAAAGAAATCAGAATCTGGCACAATCATGCTAAACGGGAAAGCCATTCAAAATCTCCCGCCTCGTAAAGTGACCGAATCTGGGATTGGACATATTCCTCAGGATCGTCATAAACATGGACTTGTACTCGATTTTTCAATTGGAGAAAACATTTCCTTACAAACGTATTATCAGCGTCCTTATTCAAAATTCGGCTTATTGAATATGAAAAATATTTATCAAAAAGCAAAACGAATCATTGCGGAATATGACGTCAGAACACCGAGTGAATATACAGAAGCGCGCGCTCTGTCAGGCGGTAACCAGCAAAAAGCCATTATCGGCCGTGAAGTTGACCGCAATCCTGATTTATTAATTGCCGCTCAGCCGACACGAGGACTTGATGTTGGTGCGATTGAATTTGTTCATAAACGTCTAATCGAGCAAAGAGACGCAGGCAAAGCTGTTTTGCTCATCTCCTTTGAGCTTGATGAAATTATCAATGTCAGTGATAAGATCGCTGTTATTTTCGAAGGCAGCATTGTCGCCATTGTTGATCCAAAAGAAACAACAGAGCAAGAGCTTGGTCTATTAATGGCTGGAAGTACGCAACAGGAAGTGGGGAAAGAAGCAAATGTCTAATCGCTTAACAAATCTGCTGATTCCGCTTATAGCCATTGTACTTGGTCTTTTGGTTGGGGCCATTATTATGCTGGCAAGCGGTTATAGTGTCATCGAAGGCTATAGCGCCCTTTGGAATGGCGTTTTCGGTGAAACCTATTATATGGGAGAAACCATCAGGCAAGTGACACCTTATATATTATCAGGTCTTGCTGTTGCCTTTGCATTTCGGACAGGCCTGTTTAATATCGGTGTAGAAGGTCAAATGCTTGTTGGCTGGGTAGCTGCTGTATGGATTGGAACAACTGTCCATGCACCTATGTATATTCATCTGCCGCTTGCACTCATCACCGCTGCTGCTGCAGGTGCTTTATGGGGCTTTATTCCTGGTTTTTTAAAAGCTCGTTTTTATGTGCATGAGGTCATCGTTACTATCATGATGAACTACATTGCCCTTCATGTCACAAACTATTTAATCTCAAATGTCTTAACAGATAATAAAGATAAAACAGATAAAATCGATGCCACTGCCTCGCTCCGCTCTGGATTTTTTGAGCAGATCACTGATTTTTCCCGAATGCATAACGGTATTTTTGTTGCCATTATTGCTGCGGTCGTGATGTGGATCATTATTCAAAAAACGTCTAAAGGGTTTGAATTACGAGCAGTTGGAATGAACCAGCAGGCATCACAGTATGCTGGCATGAACGTTCGCCGCAATATCATTTATGCGATGCTTATTTCAGGTGCTTTTGCAGGTCTTGCAGGCGCTATGGAAGGTCTTGGTACATTTGAATATGCCTCTATTAAAGGCTCATTTACAGGCGTAGGTTTTGATGGAATTGCCGTCGCTTTATTAGGTGGAAATACGGCTGTTGGTGTTGTCCTTGCTGCATTATTGCTTGGTGGATTGAAGGTCGGTGCATTAAATATGCCGCTTGAATCAGGCGTACCGACTGAGGTTGTTGATATTGTCATTGCGATCATCATTCTTTTCGTCGCCTCAAGCTATATTATCCGTCTTGTGATTCAACAAATGAAGAAAAAGGGGGGAAAATAAGTGGGATTTCTGCAAATACTTGAAATCATCGTCCCAGCTACACTTGTTTATGCTGCACCACTTATTTTAACCGCTCTTGGAGGCGTCTTTTCAGAAAGATCAGGTGTTGTCAATATCGGTCTTGAAGGGTTGATGGTCGTCGGAGCATTTTCCAGTATTATCTTTAACTTATTTTTTGCTGATACGTTTGGAGCCTTGACCCCGTGGCTTGGGCTTCTCGTCGGAATGGCCGTTGGCGGATTGTTCTCACTGATTCATGCAGTGGCGACCATTACCTTCCGAGCTGATCAAACGGTCAGTGGTGTGGCGATTAACATGCTGGCACTTGGCGCTACATTGTTTGTCGTCAAACTGATTTATGGGAAAGCACAAACTGATAAAATTACAGAGCCTTTCTATAAAGGAGATATCCCCCTTTTAAGTGACATTCCGATCATTGGTGATATTTTCTTTAAAGATGTTTATTATACGTCTATACTCGCCTTAGCTCTTGCGGTTGTTGCTTGGTTTGTTTTATTTAAAATGCCGTTTGGTCTTCGTCTTCGTGCAGTCGGAGAGCATCCAATGGCAGCTGATACAATGGGTATCAAAGTGTATCGGATGCGTTACATCGCTGTTTTCATTAGTGGACTGTTTGGCGGTCTTGGCGGAGCTGTTTATGCCTCAACGATCGCGCTTGATTTCTCACATGCCACCATTACTGGACAAGGCTTCATCGCACTAGCTGCGCTTGTATTCGGTAAATGGCATCCATTTGGCGCAATGGGCGCTGCTTTATTCTTTGGATTTGCTCAAAGTTTAAGCATCATTGGCTCTCTCCTGCCGCTGTTCCAAGATATACCGAATGTGTATATGCTCATAGCACCATATGTGCTCACCATTTTAGCACTTACTGGCTTCATTGGACGTGCCGATGCACCTAAAGCACTTGGTACACCTTATTTAAAAGGAAAACGATAAATACGATGTATGATCAATCCCCTGAAGGACAAACTACCTTCAGGGGATTTTTGTATGATAAAAAACTCAAAAACTCCTGTTTATTTTACTTTTATTACACTTATTTTAGTTTAATAAATAGATGAGTGTCACAGAATCTTCTACAATTGAGACAAATAGCATTTGGGGGTGTTTATGTGGCTAATGCACAACAATTGAAATCGATTACAGACGATTCTGACAATAATAAAAGCGTTTTCCGTAAGATCATGTCTTGGAAAATTGGTGTTATTGATCTACCTGTGTATTTAGTACTTGCAGCGATTATTTTAACTGCCGCTTATTTTAATAAAATTCCAGCAAATATGCTTGGTGGTTTCGCTGTTATTATGATTTTGGGGATTTTCCTTGGAGATGTAGGACAACGTATTCCAATCTTAAAAGATATTGGTGGACCGGCGATTCTTTCTTTATTCGTACCATCGTTCCTGGTCTTTTTTAATGTTCTAAATCCGAACTCATTGGAAGCGGTTACGTCTCTGATGAAAACGTCGAACTTCCTTTACTTCTATATTTCTGCTCTTGTAGTAGGAAGTATTCTTGGCATGCAGCGAACTGTTTTAGTACAAGGCCTTATTCGTATGTTTGTCCCTCTAGTTGCAGGTACAATTGCAGCTGTGAGTGCTGGTATCCTTGTTGGCCTTTTAGTTGGTTACACACCGCATCATTCATTCTTCTTTATTATTGTACCGATTATTGCCGGTGGTGTTGGAGAAGGAATTTTGCCATTATCTATCGCTTATTCACAAATTCTTGATGTATCAGCAGAGTCATTAATTTCTCAATTAATTCCTGCGGCTGTCATTGGGAACGTCATTGCCATTATCTGTGCTGGCGCAATGAAGAAGCTTGGTGAGAAACGTCCTGAACTGAATGGGAATGGCCGTCTTGTGAAATCTAAAGAAGCAAACGAAATTTTCGAACAGCCAGATATGGATGCAAAAGTTGATTTCGGGTTAATGGGTGCTGGTGTACTCGTTGCTTGTACAACCTTTATCTTTGGTGGTTTGTTAGAAAGCTTTGTTCATATTCCAGGTCCAATCTTAATGATTGTTCTTGCTGCTTTAATCAAATACTTAAACGTGATGCCTCAGCATCTTCAAAATGGCTCACAGCAGTTCTACAAGTTTGTATCAAGAAGTTTTACATGGCCGCTAATGGTTGGTCTTGGTATTCTATACATTCCACTTGATGATGTAGCAACTGTCATCTCAATTCCATTCGTATGCGTATGTATCGCTGTTGTACTCGCAATGGTTGGTTCTGGTTACTTCGTTGGAAAACTAATGAACATGTATCCAGTAGAATCTGCTATTGTCACTGGCTGTCACAGCGGACTTGGCGGTACTGGTGATGTTGCCATTCTTTCAGCTTCTGGAAGAATGGGTCTTATGCCTTTCGCACAAGTATCTACACGACTTGGCGGAGCAGCAACTGTTATCTGTGCAACGATCTTACTCAGAATGTTTAGTTAAACTACCACACATAAAAAGCATGAGCTCTCACATGGGCTCATGCTTTTTTATATTTCTTTTCTCCTATAGGATCTCTTATTCATCAGCTAATACAATTCGTAAATATTCCCTGGGCTGAAAAGGATACAGCTTCGTTTCTTGATAGCTCATGTGAAGAAGATGCTCAGAAAATAGCGGCCATTCACTTCCGGCCTGCCACCTTTTTTGATCATTTCGGTCAATCAAGAATGCTCCTCCTAAAATCGTGCAGAATAGGCTTAAGCTGATGGCGATCTTTCGTTTCATTTGATCAGCTCCTTTAAGAAAAGCATGTACGAAAAACAAAACAATATACAATGAGTGTCATTTTTGATAAAATTATTTTTGTGGTCAAAAGAACCTAAAACAAATACAGTTTGCTTGAAATCGTTTCAAACCAATGCACTATGGCTGTATTTACGCTATAATTTTAATTACCAGTTCTTTAGAACGTGAATTTATATTGATCAAAGGAGGTTCATTTTCTTGCAGCTTATTCACTTCGCCATCCTATCACCTTTTTTACTCGCTTTTGTTGTACCTTTCCTTTACAAATATGTGAAGCGTATACATACAGGATGGTTTGTTCTCATCTTGCCGATTCTTTTATTTACCTATTTCATCCAAATGTTACATATCACTTCGAATGGACGAACGCTTTTCTCACAGGCTGAATGGATTCCATCTTTAGGGATGAATTTCACTGTGTATGTCGATGGTCTCAGCCTGTTATTTGCTTTATTAATTACAGGTATCGGCGCACTTGTGGTACTGTACAGTATTTTCTACTTATCAAAGGAAAAAGAACAGCTTGGCTCTTTCTACACGTATTTGCTCATGTTTATGACCGCGATGCTTGGTGTCGTTCTTTCTGACAACATGGTGGTTCTATACTTGTTTTGGGAGTTAACGAGTATCTCTTCCTTCCTCTTAATTGGGTATTGGTATAAGCGTGAGCGCTCTAGGTATGGAGCAACGAAATCACTGCTTATTACTGTTTTTGGCGGATTAGCTATGCTTGGTGGCTTCATCCTCATTTACCTGATTACTGATTCATTCAGTATTCGTGAAGCAGTCAATCAGCTTCAGCTCATTATGGCATCACCTTACTTTATCCCTGCCATGATCCTAATCTTACTAGGTGCCTTTACGAAATCAGCGCAGTTCCCATTCTATATCTGGCTGCCTGATGCAATGGAAGCACCGACCCCTGTGAGCAGTTATCTGCATTCTGCTACGATGGTGAAAGCCGGTATTTATCTTGTTGCGCGCTTCAGTCCAATCTTTGCTATATCAGAGGTATGGTTCTGGACCATTTCCATCGTTGGGCTTGTCACATTATTCTGGGGATCATTCCACGCCGTCCGGCAAAACGATTTGAAAGCCATTCTGGCCTATTCGACAGTGAGCCAGCTCGGCATGATTATGCTCATGCTTGGCGTCGGTGCAGCTGCAATTCATGAAAACAATCCTGCCTTTTTTGGTGCAGCCGTTCTTGCAGCTATTTTTCACCTCATTAACCATGCTACGTTTAAAGGCAGTCTCTTTATGGCAGCTGGTATTATCGATCATGAAACAGGGACTCGTGACATTCGGAAATTAGGCGGATTAATGACGATCATGCCGATTACCTTCACAATTACGTTAATCGGTACATTTTCAATGGCTGGATTACCGCCATTTAACGGTTTCTTAAGTAAAGAGCTATTTTTCACAAGTATGATACGGATTTCTGATATCAGCTTTACAGACGTTTCAACATGGGGTGTCATCTTCCCAGCACTCGCTTGGCTCGCTAGTGTCTTTACGTTCATTTATAGTATGATGCTCCTCTTTAAAACGTTTAGAGGCCGTCTGAATATAGACCAATTGGAGAAAAAACCGCATGAAGCACCGATCGGCATGCTCATTCCGCCCATCATTCTAGCTGCACTTGTGGTCACCTTCTTCTTTTTCCCTAATATTCTTGCCTATTCTGTCATTGAACCTGCAATGGCGGCGATCATTCCTGAAGCGATTGAAACAGGAAGCCGTTTTTCTGTGAAAATTGAAGCATGGCATGGCTTCCAGCCAGAGCTCTATATGACAATAGGTGTTGTTGTACTCGGCACAATCGGCTACTTGACGCTTTCAAAATGGCGTCCAATGTACAACATCTTTAAGGAAAAGTGGTCATTTAACGCTTTATACGACCGCTCTCTTATCGGTTTAGAAAAAGGTTCATACCGCCTGACAAACAGTTATATGACTGGTTTTCTTCGTGACTATCTTGTCTATGTGTTTGGGTTCATGATTATCGTCATTGGCGGCGTGATGTTTTATCAGCAGGCCTTTTCATTTCAAACTGATCAGGCTGCCTCAATTGGCACGTATGAGGTGATTCTTTCACTTGTGATGGTGGCGGCGACGATTGCCACAGTATTCGCAAGTTCACGATTAACAGCTATTATTGCACTAGGTGTCATGGGCTACACGCTGTCATTATTCTTCGTGATTTTCAGAGCACCTGACCTTGCGCTGACGCAGCTGATTATTGAAACGATTTCTGTTGCACTGTTTTTGCTTTGCTTCTATCATTTGCCGAAGCTGAGCTTAAAGCAAAAAACAAGAAGATTCAAAATGACCAATTTCATCATTTCATTAGGTGTTGGGGTTGTTGTCACTTGTCTAGCTTTCGCTTCCACAAGTCAGCAGTCACTTGACACCATCTCAACTTACTTTATTGAAAACAGCTACAAACTTGCTGGCGGTGACAATATTGTCAATGTCATTCTTGTAGATTTCAGGGGCTTTGATACCCTTTTTGAAATTACCGTGCTCGCCATTGCGGCACTTGGTATTTATGGGTTATTAAAAACACAGGCTAAACGGAAGAGAGGTGCGCGGCGATGAGAAAGATTGATACGAATGATATGCTTTTGCAAGTCACAACAAAAATCACAGCATTCATCATCTTGCTTTTCTCCCTTCACCTATTTCTTGCGGGACATAACAATCCTGGCGGCGGATTCATTGGCGGCCTGATGAGTGCTGCGGCTGTCGTTCTTCTGCTTTTAGCCTATGATCTGAAGACAGTAAGACGCATTTTGCCATTTGATTTTATTTATGTAACTGGAGCCGGTTTGCTTGTTGCAATCCTGACCGGTATGGGATCCTTTCTATTCGGTGCACCTTTTCTATCCCATGCATTTGATTATTTCCAATTACCGTTTTTAGGGAAAACAGAACTGGCGACAGCCGTCCTGTTTGATATCGGTGTGTATTTGGTTGTTGTCGGTGTCACCATGACCATTATTCAAATGATTGGAGAGAAGGAATAATGGAATTTCTAATGTCTATTATCGTCGGAATTATTTTTATGGCGGCGACCTATTTGATGCTGTCAAAGAGCCTTCTGCGGGTCATCGTCGGTACTGCTGTTTTGAGTCACGGCGTCCACTTGCTTCTTTTAACAATGGGCGGTTTAAAAAAAGGAGCGCCTCCCGTTCTAAAAGAGGGGCTCACATCCTATGTGGATCCATTGCCACAAGCATTAATTTTAACAGCCATTGTCATTGCTTTTGGTGTGACATCCTTATTACTTGTCATGGCCTTCCGTGCCTTCCAAGAGCTGCGAACAGATGACATGGATCAAATGAGAGGAAATGATCAGCATGAATAATCTCGTGATCCTGCCTATATTAATTCCATTACTAGCTGCTACACTATTGATCTTTATGAATAAAAACATCATGCTGTCAAGAGTCTTTAGTGTCTTGGCATCTCTTTCAGCCATTATATGTAATGCATATTTGGTTCAAACGATTTTCACAAATGGGATACAAACACTTTATTTGGGCGGCTGGAAAGCGCCATTTGGGATTGCCCTTGTGGCCGATCAATTTGCTGCACTCCTTGTACTGACCGCTTCCGTTGTCGGGCTTGTGACAGTCCTCTTCTCCTTTCAAACGATTGGGGAAGAAAGAGAGCGGCTCTTCTATTATTCTGGCGTACAGTTTTTGTTAGCTGGCGTGAGCGGAGCCTTTTTAACGGGAGATATTTTCAACCTGTTTGTATTCTTTGAGTTACTGCTGATGGCATCTTATATGCTTATTGTATTAGGCGGATCAAAGCCTCAGCTTCGTGAATCACTCAAATATATTGTGTTTAATATCATCTCGTCGGCCTTATTTATTGTTGGAGTCGCCTGTTTATATGCAGTGACGGGTACGCTCAATATGGCTGATTTAAGTGTGAAAATAGCTGAATCAGGACAAACAGGGCTAATCACTGTCATTTCCATCCTGTTCCTCATTGTATTCGGCTTAAAAGCTGGGATCTTCCCGCTTTATTTCTGGCTGCCAGGATCGTATCACGCGCCGCCAGCAGCGATTTCAGCTCTATTTGGTGCTTTGCTCACTAAGGTTGGCTTATATGCGATTGCCAGAGTCTTTACATTAATTTTTATACACGATACAGGCTTCACCCATACACTCATGGCGTGGCTTGCTGCACTGACGGTGATATTCGGTGTGATAGGCTCGATCGCCTATTCTGATGTGCAAAAGATTGTGATTTATAACATTGTCACAGCTGTTGGGGTCATTTTGTTTGGATTTGCAGCCAACACACCCGCATCACTCCAAGGTGCCATTTATTATCTCATTCACGACATGGTGATCAAAGGGGCATTATTTATGCTGGCAGGTGCCCTCTTTGTGTATGCTGGTACAAATCAACTGAAAAAAATGGGCGGACTGATTCAATCCCAGCCTCTATTAGGATGGATGTTTTTCATATCGGCTTTATCGCTTGCAGGAATTCCGCCGCTGAGTGGCTTTGTTGGAAAACTAAAAATTGTGGAAGGTGGATTTTCTGCTGGATACATGACGTTTTCTATCCTGGTCTTACTGTCCAGTCTCCTTGTCCTCTACTCTATTATGAAGATTTTCATGTCCGCATTTTGGGGCGAGGAACAGGATATGCGAAGAAGAAAGCCGTCAATTAAAGGAATGGTGTATCCTGGCGTACTGCTTGTCGTCTTATCGCTTGCCATTGGGTTAGGGACAGAGTTCATTGCCCCTTATATCAATCAAGCAGCGGAAATGCTCTCAACACCAGAAAAATATATTCAAGCTGTGCTGAAGGAGTAGATGAACATGGCCTTTCAAATATTACTAAACGCTCTCCTCGCCTTTACATGGATGTTTATGAATGATACATACAGAGCCGCAGACTTTGTATCAGGTTTTGCATTAGGAATGATCGCCATTTTTATGCTGCGTCGATTTTTCCCGCAGCGTTTTTACGGCTATGCCCTTTATGCAATTTTCAAGCTGATCATCATTTTCATTCGCGAGCTGCTTCTTGCCAATTTAAGTGTATTAAAGACTGTATTATCTCCAAAGCTCAAGATTAAGCCCGGTATTTTCGCCTTTCGTACGGACTTGAAAACAGATTGGGAAATCACCATACTGTCAAATATGATTACATTGACACCAGGTACATTAGTAATTGATATTTCCGATGATCGGTCCATTTTATACATTCATGCGATGGATATTGAAGATGCTGAAAAAGCCATTCACGATATCCGGGTTTCATTTGAAAAAGCGATTCAGGAGGTGAGCGGTAAGTAATGGAACTCATTTTGCAAATGTCACTTGGCATTCTTGCACTGTCTACCTTGCTTTTTGTGGTACGAGTGATCAAAGGCCCCTCTATTCCTGATCGTGTGAGTGCGCTTGATGCGATAGGAATCAATTTAATTGGGATGACAGCCATCGTTTCAATTTTACTGAAAACGACTGCATTCTTTGAAATTATTTTACTGCTCGGCATCCTTGCCTTTATCGGTACTGTCGCTTTTTCCAAATTCCTTGAGAAAGGGGAAGTGATTGAAAATGATCGTCATCGCTAAAGCCATCGTGATTTTCTTTATCCTGCTAGGCGCTATCCTTTGTTTGATTTCAGCCATTGGTGTCCTTCGCCTGCCGGATGTTTACACACGTATGCATGCTGCATCAAAAGCATCGACCCTTGGCGTTGTTCTGATTTTAGTAGGTGTGTTTTTTCACGAATGGTTTCTTGCAGGCGTTATTTCTGCAAAAATCCTACTCGGCATCGTATTTATCTTCCTGACAGCACCAGTCGGCGCACACTTAATCGGAAGAGCCGCCTACAATACTGGTGTGAAGCTCGACAAACGCAGTGTCCAAGATGATTATGGCGGTTTCCGTAACTTTGTGATTAAGCGAAAAGAAGATTCTTATTTATAAAAAGCAAAAAAGAATGGCCTGCCATGTTGGGCCATTCTTTTTTTACCTCTCAACAGCATATAAAAAAAGCTTCCGCTGCACCGGGAGCTTTTTTATATGCGATCAATGACAGCAAGTGTGCATCTTGACGTACAGATGTGCCGGTCTCGATCATCCTTTATATCGATTTGAAATACCATTGTACGCCGTCCTACATGTACAGGAACAGCTGTCGCTGTCACAACTCCATCGCGTACAGATTTTAAATGATTGGCATTGATTTCAATACCTGAGCAAACTTGCTGCGTTAAGTCTAAATGAGCCGCAGCCCCCATGCTCGCCACTGTTTCTGCTAGAGCAGCAGATGCTCCTCCGTGCAGCAGTCCAAATGGCTGTTTTGTTCTGTGATCGACTGGCATTGTTGCAACGCATCGTGATTTATTGCACTCTACAATTTCAATGCCTAGTGCCTCAAGCAGTGTATTTGATCCGCTCACATCCATTAAGGCCCTCTCCCTTCACACGTTTACAGCACACTTTCAGACTTGGCAATTAACACCGCTTCTGTACGAGATCCAACATTCAGCTTATTAAAGATGGATGTCAAACTGTACTCAATTGACCGTTTGCTCAAATGAAGCACATCGGCTATTTCCTGGTTCGTGTATCCTTTTTCCACTTCTCTAAGAATCAAACACTCCCGTTCGGTTAAGAGATCGTGATCAGTCTGCTGCGCCTGTTCTGGCTTTTCTTGCTGCTGTGAAATTAATTTCTTTAAATAGGACAGCTGAATGACAACTTCCCCTTGCAATGTCCGGTGTATGTATTCAATAATTTTGTCTTTCGTCTCTGTTTTGCTAATTGCACCGTGTAATCCAGCCCGAATAGCCTCTTCAAAATAATCATCTACTTCATACCCTGTATAAATGATAATTTTCACTTGATGGTTGGTTTCTAAAATTTGTTTCGCAATGTCCATTCCATTGATATCCCCGAGATTTAAATCCATTAAAATCACATCATAGATGGAAAAGTCATGCGTCTTTAAAAAGGCGGCTTCTGCATCAGGACTTAAACAATCGACTGATAGCTGCTGGTCTGATTCTAATATGCTTTTTGTCCCTTCCATGACAGCCGGATGATCATCAATGACCAATATCTTCTTCATGTCTTCCTCCCTTTAAATCACTCACTTCCATTTTATATAAAAGACTTGGCTGATGCCAAGTCTTAATCCTTAATAAATCGTTACAATTCCATTTCAATTTTCACCTTAAGCCCTTTTTCCGGGGCTGTGTGAATTTGAAGCTTTCCATTTAACGCTTTCACTCGTTCTCTAATACCCGATAGCCCCATGCTCATTGTGTGCTGATCAAGATGACTGGCATCAAAACCGACTCCATCATCCTCATAGTGAAGAACAACCTGATCTTTAATACAAATCAGCATCACTAACACTTGAGTGGCTTTTGAGTGCTTCAGGGCGTTGGATAACAGCTCCTGAACAATTCGGTAAATATTCAGCTGTGAATCAATATCAATGTCCAATTCTTTATCAAAGCGTGTCGTATTCAGCCTAATATGAAACGGCGCTTCCTCCTGAATTTGAGAAGTCAGCTTCGATATCGCCTTTACTAAACCTAAATCATACAGCAGCTGCGGGCGAAGCTCATGACACGTTTCTCTCGTCGTTTGAATCACTTTGGACATTTGATCATTCCATGAGATAAGCGAATTTTCAATAGATGTCGGGCATTGGTTGTTTTGGAAATTCGTTAAAAACATCTCCGACTGCCTTTTTAGTGATATCAAGTCCTGCAGCACGGAATCATGAAGATCTCTCGCTAAATCTGAACGCTGCTTTTCTTCCATAGCAAACATGATTTTCTTCAGCCAGGCAGGATTGGCCTCACGCTGTTTCAAATCGTCAAGATGCTCCATCAACTCTTCAATTTTGACGACATTTTCTAAACTGACACTTGTATAAAAGGCCAATGTTTTCAGCCAAGAAATCTCATCACGCGTCAATTTCGGTGTCTGTATATTGGATAAGCAGCAAATGATAAACGAGTGACCGCCCCGTTCGCCAATTTTCATCATAAACCCTTTATCAAGCTCAATAATTTTCCCGACTTCACCTAAAATATCTTGAAATTGATCCACGTATTCTTTCCATAGCTTACTATCATTTGTCGATTCATCAATTTCAATAATTTGTCCGTCAGCTTTCACCTCAAGCACAAAGGCTTTATTCACAACAAGCACTTCTAAAATGGTGTATTTCAAATGATACAGCACTTGATGAAGTGAGGACGCCTCACGAATGAGCTGCGTGAATTTAAACACACTGTCCTGGTAATTATGCTTTTCTGAAAAACGCTTCAGACGGAAGCGGAAATCTAGAATTTCTTTGAAATAGAATACAGCCAACATGAGTGTATAGGTGATTAATGCGAGCTTCAGTGTGTACTTCAAATCTTCTGGTTTTTGCAGAATGTAAAACGTGACAACAACAAAAACGGTCGGTGTAATGGCAAGAAACCCATAGTATTTCAGTCTGCCTATCAAAAAATCCATATTGTAAAGCTTGTTCGTCATAAATTGATACACGAGTGAAAAAGGAATGAGCAAGACAAAAGAAGTTAAGAAAAAGGGATCTACCACATAAATACGAAACAAAACATATGGAATTGCAAATAAAAAGATAAATGGACAAAATGCTATGATATTTATCATGACAAAAAACTTTAAAACAGACCCCTGCTCTGTCTCTTTATATTTCCGCATTCCATTGATAATCACTTTGAATGACATGATAATAGAAGCGAAAAAGAATAAAAGATTTAAACTTGGCATGTATCTGGCTATCGCTGAATCAATCGGAACAAATAACTCTATTACTAGATTAATTATAGGAAGACTATATAAAAAGCGAATTGTTTTTTGAGTCGTTATATGCAGGTCAAACTCTTTGAAATACTGATAAATGAAATGAATATAAAAGACAAATACACTTGATAAACAAAATGTAATTACATAATGGCTAAATCTTTCACCAATACCTGAAGTACCTGCACTAAGATATCCGATACAAATCGTTAATAAAAATACAACTAAAAGAAATGCTGATTTTCGTTGGGCCTCTTTGTTAATTCGAATGATAAAGAAGATACAAAATAAACAAATTGAATACAGGATGAGAGGAATTATATAGACAAATAAACTTTCTTGACCAATCAATGTCTTATTTTTTAGGGTGATCATTTGGTTGCCTCTTTGAATATCAATTCTTTGCACATTCCTAAGCTCACCATTGATCAAATGATCTTTGTTGTTAGCAGGTTCCCCATTGATTTTAAGTATAATATCTCCTTCTTCTAATCCTGATGTGTAGGCTAAAGAAAGATACTCAACTTTGACAACTTCTGCTTGACCGTTCTTGTTCTCCGCTACACGTGCTCCATTAAAAATATCAAATACATAAATATATGAAACATAGATCACAAATAAAAAAGACAGAAAAACTAAAAAAGCAGATAGTTTCGTATAAGTTATCTTCATGTAAAAAACATCCTTAACTGGAGAACTTTTAAATCATTTTTAAATGAATAGTATCATTTATAGTACCATATATAATCTGCAGACATTTGCCCTTTTTTAATCCCCTGAATGATTGCTTGCATGGTTTGCTCATCTGTGTGAATTAAACTTGCATTCCCTAAGTCCAATTCATTCACAACACCAGGATTTTTGACTAAATATGCAATAACATTTTGAATGTTCAATCATTGCCCTCCTTTGTCATAAATGCACATAATTGTTCCTTCTTCTTCCCCGGTAAATCAAGTTGTTCAATTCCTTGCTTCATTTTTAACAGCATAATCTCTCTCATCGATACCATGTACTGAGTCAAACCAGCTTCAAGTAACTTCTGCTTCAGTTGAAACGGCTTTTGCTCTGACTCATCCAGCCGCTTAGAAAAAAAGGAAAGAAGCTCTTGACTGGCATCGTTAAAACGTCTTTGTAAATAACTGAATGCCAGCGTTTGTTTTTTTTGAAAATCTCCGTTTGATTTTGAAAATAACGCAAAAAAATCGTTACTGATCTGTTCAGCAACACCATAATATATCGAATAAGATTCCACAGTGGCGTTTATTTTTCCTGTCGCTAAATAAACACCCAATACGCTAGAAATAGCTGTTAAAGATCCTGATTTTTTCTTTAAAACCTCTACACACTCTTCTTCTGTTCCATGCAAATGACGCAAATCCTCGTGCTGCCCTTCCATTGACATTTTAATGAAATGGAACAGTTTCTCTAATAGTTGAGAATTATTTTCACATATTGATGTGATGAATTGGATACTCACCGTATACAAATACGTAGAAGCATTGATGGCCACTCCTTGATCGACGTTCATCCAAGGATACGAATCATTGTCTTGATCTTCAATATCATCTAATATATCGGCAGATAAAATGAGAAGTTCAATCCCTGCTGCCAGTTTTGTAATCGCTTGCTTGTCTTGTCCGCCAAATGCCTCATAATGCTGGTAAGCCAATTGACCAAGAGGAAATTCTTTTTTTCTATCTGTAAATTCAAGAAGCAGCTTTTGTAAATCATTCTGCCTGACTGCATGTTGAATAAAATCAGACATATTCTGCTTGATTTTTGTATTCTCTAGATAGTTTAGCATACTCGATCTTGTACCTCACCCTTTCGTCTTTTATTTTACTAAAAAGACATGAGCAAATGTCCACTGACATCACTATTTAACAATTATATAATAATATATCCTTTTTTTGTATGTATTTGGATAAAAAAAAGACTTGATGATTATCAAGTCTTTAAGAAATTTTCACATATTCATATTTGTCGTATTGATCAATGCTTTTGTTAATGTTATGAAGAGAAGCCGTTGTTTCTCTGATTTCGTTTTCAAGTTTCCATAATAATTGTTTAAGTTCTTCGATTTCATACTTTTCCATCGATTCCACTCTCCTTTTTTGGAAGATCAATGTATTTGTGTATGGTGATTGGGTCATAAGTATTTGATCTGTTACTAACAGTGTAAATGTAATTGAGTATTTTTTCACCGAAAAGTATGCACAAAACGTGTGCGTGATACCGCAAAATTCAATAGGTCTTTTTTCATCATTTTCTGACTTTTCAAATCATACTTTTATCTCAATTTCAAAGGAATTGCGTCATTTTTGCGACAGGAATAGGCATCATTCGTCACACTTCTCTCCCGATAGAACGTACGATCCCCTCTGTATCTTCGGTTTTGCGTGTCATAGGCCAGATGACAGACGCTATTGTGGACACCGCAATTTTTTGGCGACATTCACCGAAATTGACCGCAAAAGTACCTATTTTTATGCTGGAATTACAAAGCTAGAAAGATCATTTTGATTCTTTATTCTGATTTTCTACATACATTTAGAACAGATATCCGTCCAATTTCACGTCAATGAGAGAAGAGGTGACCATGTGTTTTACTATGTTCCTTATCCTGCTTTGCCGGTTCCCGCAATGAGCCACGCATACCCGCCGCGCACGCCAATGACTTTTCCTCCAGTAGATGCCCACTCATTTCAACGAGCCGCAAAGGAATCGGCCCGTCTCGTTGCTGATGCTTCACTCATCACGCAGCAAATTTCAAGCTCCCTTCCGTTTGCGCAGCGCATCATGGAGGCTGCTGAGCGCTCTGATTCCACAAGTGTGAGCCGAATGCTGAAGCAAATTGGTGTGAAAAGCGGCATTGATATCCGCTTTAGTCCAGAAGGGATTCGAATCTACTTGTCTCTTGCCTCCAGCAGACTTTTTCTTCTTTTAAAGTGGGCATGACAAAGAAAAAGCCGCTCTCACACGAGCGGCTTTTCTTAAGATTCAAACATTTTATGGCACCATTCAATGGCTTCTATATAACACCCATAGGCTTCCTGTTTCGGGAGATTTCCATCTAACATTTCATCATCCCATTCATTTCGTTCAATACGTTTGGCCACACCTAGCACAAAAGAATAATCATTTTCATAGCCAAGCAGTGCCTCACCAACTTCATCAGAAAGCGGCAGTTCCTTTACAAGTTCTGTGATATCTGCCCTGACAAGCGTATCAATGAGAGAAAACATACCTGTCAGCATATAAGAGGCGGGGTGCTCTCGTTCAGTACGAGAAGCAATCAGTTCACACGTTTTGGCACGAATGAATGACATTTTGATAATTTCTTTTTGGCTTGAGTTAGCTTGGACATTCAGTTCTTTAAATGAAAGGATAAAGATCCAGCGCCGAATTTCATTAAATCCAAGCAGGATAATCGCCTGCCGGATACTTTTAATTTGATAAAGACGTCTCATGCCGCCTGAATTCAGCATTTTTAATAATTGATATGATAGCGAAAGGTCACTTTCAATAAAATGGGTCACGGTCTGGATATTCGGCTGGTCCTTGCTTAACTCATTTAAAAGCTGATGGTACGCATGGAAGCTGGTCGATAATGCTCGTCCCGATATCACATGCGGCTCACTAAAGAAATACCCTTGAAACAAGTGGAAGCCCGCTTCTAGTGCCTCTTCATATTCTCTTCTCGTTTCTACCTTTTCTGCTAGGAATCGAAGGCGATACTTTTTATACGAATGCAGAATATCTCTTCGTTCTTGCGTTGTGGTTTTCAGAAAGTCAATTTTTAAAATATCTATGCAATAGAGGAGTTCCTCAAGCAGCTTGTCACTATAATGTGTTCCGTTTAGGAAGAAATCATCGAGTGCAATCGTATATCCCCATTTTTTTAACTGCTTACATCTCATAATAAGTGCCGGGGTAATCGGTACATTTTCTAATATCTCGATCACAAGCTGATGCGGATCAAAATAGGTGAGCAGATCAGATGAAAGTAAGCTTTCGGTGAAATTAATATAGCATCGTTTTCCTTCTGTCAGTGTTTCGATGCCGATATTTAGAAAACTATTGATAATGAGGTCCGTTGTCGCTTGATCACCGTCTTCAGCGCTATATGTATTGGTTTCACTATCTCTATAAAGCAGCTCATATGA
Source organism: Bacillus sp. PAMC28571 (assembly GCF_014250435.1). Lineage (NCBI taxonomy): Bacteria > Bacillati > Bacillota > Bacilli > Caryophanales > Bacillaceae > Bacillus > Bacillus sp. PAMC28571. The sequence goes on from NZ_CP060191.1 coordinate 2,634,211, forward strand.
TACGACTTGTTCTTTTCTGTTAAAAATAGGCTGTCTCGCAACAAACACCCTCAACTGCTCCAATCCTCCTTTATGCCATGACAAACAAGATGTGCTTTCAGTATACCAAATGATTGCGCTTTTAGTTCAATTTCAATCGGTCAAAATAAAAAAAAGAGACCACCTGGCTTGATGGTCTCCCTTTCTTCAAATCATTCGCTTTCATAAAGCTCTTTTTTGATTTTATTTTTCACATCATGGATAAACTGCATTTTATTATCCCAGCATTTTTGACTCAAATCGACTGGATATTCTTCTGGTTTGCTGATTCGTTTGTATTCCTCCCAGAAGAGTCCAAGACTGTCCTGCACGTAGGCTTGAATCGTTTGAATATCTGGATTGTCATAGACAAGTTTCCCTTGCTCAAAAATCGGGACGTGAAGATCTTTCGCCACAAAGTTTGTCACGAATTTACTAATAAATGTATGCACAGGATGGAACATTTTTAGTTTATCCTCACTATGAACATCTTCCTCTTCAAGCGCAATGTAGTCACCCTCAGAATGATGATTCAATTGATTGATAATGCGGTACACACGTTTACGGCCTGGTGTTGTCACTTTCTCTGGATTGGATGAAATTTTGATGGTATCATTCATTTTGCCGTTTTCTTCAATGGACACCAGTTTATACACTGCACCGAGGGCTGGCTGATCGAATGCTGTGATCAGTTTTGTTCCAACACCCCACACATCAATTTTGGCGCCCTGTGCCTTTAAGTTCATAATGGTGTGTTCATCAAGATCGCTTGATGCAATGACTTTGGCATCATGGAATCCTGCTTCATCCAGCATTGTTCTAGCCTTTTTAGACAAGTATGCAAGGTCTCCGCTATCAAGTCTGACACCAATGAAGTTGATTTTGTCTCCAAATTCTTTCGCTACCTTAATCGCATTCGGAATACCTGATCTGACAGTATCATACGTATCGACTAAAAAGACACAGTCTGTATGTGTTTCAGCATATTTTTTAAATGCTGTATATTCATCGCGGTATGCTTGTACAAGTGCGTGAGCATGTGTTCCTGATACTGGAATGTTGAAGCGTTTCCCAGCACGAACATTACTTGTCGCCTGAAAGCCGCCGATGAGTGCTGCTCTTGCTCCCCACATCGCCGCATCCATTTCATGCGCACGTCTTGTTCCGAATTCTAATGCTGTCTCATCTTCAATGATTCCTTTAATCCGGGCCGCTTTTGTTGCAATCAGCGTCTGGAAATTCACGATATTGAGCAATGCCGTTTCAATTAACTGAGCTTCAACAAGCGTTGCCTCGATGCGCATAATCGGTTCATTCGCAAAGACAATTTCCCCTTCTCGCATTGAATGAAGTGTACCTGTAAAGGACAATCCGCTTAAATAGTCAATGAAATCGCTTTTATAACCGAGTTCATCTTTTAAATACGCCAGATCGCTTTCGGTGAAGGAAAAGTCCGATAAATATTCAATCGCTTTCTCTAAGCCAGCAAATACAGCGAAGCCATTGTCAAATGGAAGCTTTCTAAAGAAGAGTTCAAAGACTGCCTTCTTCTCATGAATGCCGTCTCTCCAATACGTTTCTGCCATGTTAATTTGATAAAGATCTGTATGTAGTGATAAACTGTCGTCATTAAACCGATGCTCCAACTTCCATTCTCCTTCCCTTACTTAACCACTTTCGCACCAAGCGACTGCTCAAAGTGAGAAAGTGCCCACTCGTGCCCCGCTTCATTAAAACTCGCCACAGCATTTTGGTGAATCACAAGTTCGAAGCCTTTATTGTACGCATCAACAGCTGTATGAAGTACACAAATATCGGTACATACGCCGGCTAAGTGAAGTTCCGTGATGCCGCGCTCGCGCAGTTTCATTTCTAATTGAGTGCCTGCAAAAGCAGAGTATCTTGTTTTTTCCATATAGTAGACATGTTTTAAATGTTTTGACGTGTGAAATAGTGAACTTAGTTTTCCATAAAGTTCAATACCCTCTGTTCCGCGAATATTATGGGGCGGAAATAACTTTGTCTCTGGATGATAAGGGTCCTCTTCTTCATGATGATCGACAGCAAAGACGACAAAGTGGCCTTCATCAATAAATGAAGAAGTGATCTCTGTGATCTTAGACTCAATCGCCTGTCCAGGCTTTCCGCATGTCAGTTTTCCATCGTCTGCAACAAAATCAACTGTATAATCAATACAAATCAACGCTTTGCCCATCCGCATCTCTCCCATATGCTCTTTTGAATCATTATAGCTTATTCATTTCACTAGGGAAACCTATTCAACAGATTCATGAGAAAAAGCTTTTTGAAACAGCTCATCTTCTATATAGATATGCTCCTGATTGACCGCACCAGGCATCTCGATGACAAGACCAAAAGGAGAGTGTGCTTCGTGATGATTCACCACTTTAAAGGAACATCCAGCGGCATTTGCCATTTTCACATATTGAGAATAAGAAGCATAAGACAGTTCACCATTTAAAAGTAGGGAGGCCTGTCGATTGGCCTTCAATACTTGTTCCACCTCTTGATACGGTTTATTTCTTGATACCTGTCCCTTTGTCAGGGCGAGAAGCGCTCGTTCCCTTAATGAACCAAGAAACATCCTTCGTTCATCAGGTTTTGTTTCAGCATGTCCAAATATCCCTTGCTGCAAATAAAAGTCTACGGATTCTTCTTTCATCGCTGTTTTCACTCCTGGTTTCTAAATTTACATTTCTGTGACCCAGTGCACAATTTTGAGTGCGAGGTCACGGGCTTCGTCTGTTTCTACTCTTTCCATTAAAGATTGTTCAAGCGTATGGATGAGCTGCTCCTTTTCGTCCTCATACGCAATGGAAATACTCCATTCAATGTCAGGTACGGCTACAAGCGTTTTATATTCTTTTTTATTTTCATGTAAATATACATTGTAGGTCTTTGGTTGTCCGCTTGTGATGTGTGCTTTTCTAATTTTCATTTGACTCAGTTCACACCTCTTTTTTCTTCTTACATCCATATCTATTGTACCATAAAAAAAGACAGCTTCTGAAAAAGGAATTCCCTTTCAAAGCTGGCTATGCATTAAAGCTCTTTTGCTGGCTGATCAGGTTTATATCCCACATAAACGTAACGTTTGGACTGCTAAAAAATTGGACAAAGTCCCCTGCATTATAGGTACCTGATCCACCGGCGGAGTGATCGACACTTTTTGGCGAAATGGCAAAAACATCACCGAAATGTGCAGAACCATTTCCAATCACACGGTCAATATGAATAGGCCCAACAATCGCTGGCATCTTTCCACCACCTTTTCTCCCCACATCATATGCCCAGCTTAAAAATACGTGTATGAAAAATAAAAAAGACAGCTGATCTGTGAGTATCAGCTGCCTTCCTATGCATTAAATGATTGAGGCTGGCCAAACAATGTAAAGTCCCAAAGCATCGTGGCATTCGGATTACTTGTAAGCGACATATAATCACCTGAATTAAAGGCTCCCGCACCGCCAGTAGAGTGGTCTACAGCCAAAGGGGCAATGGCCAGGACATCACCGAAAGTAGCTGCACCGTTTCCTCCTAACGACTCGATATGAATAGGTCCAACGATTGCAGGCATCAGAATCTCCCCCTATCTGCTTATCTCAATCATCTTATGCAAGTAGGGAAAAGGTGTGCATCTGTCCTAGACGTTTAAATGCTGTTCTTTGCGAGATCGCTGACGCAGCTGCACCAATCTAACAATATTCAAGGTGATGGCTTTGAGCAGTGCATAGACAGGGACCGCAAAGATCATGCCAAGGATTCCACCAAAACTTCCTGCCCCAATTAATAACAGGATAATGGTCAAAGGATGTGTGTTGAGGCGTTTTCCAATGATCAATGGAGAAATGACATTTCCGTCAATTTGCTGAACGACAAGAATGACAATGACTGTCACCACCGCTTTTCCAGGCGAATCAAGAAACGCAATAAGCACAGCTGGTGCCGCGCCAAGATATGGCCCAAGGTACGGAATCACATTTGTGACCGCAATGATAATGCCGAGAATGAGCGCATATTTCACACCGATTAATAAGTATCCGATAAAACAAGCCACTCCAACAAATAAACAGACAACAATCTGCCCTTGTATGTAAGCCGCAAGTGTATCGTTTAATTCTTTAAAGATTTTCAATCCTTCCTTACGGTAAGGCATTGGCAAAAATTGAACGAGCTTGTCCGGAAACTTATGTCCGTCTTTCAACATATAAAACAAAATGAACGGAACTGTGATCACAGCTAAAGCAATATTAGCAATCACGCCAAACACAGCAGACATGCTTGAAGCAATATTTTCCGGCAAACCTTTTAATGTTGAAACAATTGTCTGTTCAAACTTCGAGACGGAGACATAATCTTGGTTCATCATCCAAGTGAATGTTTTAGAATGCGAGAAGTCGTTGATAAATTTCTGCATATCCGTCACATAACCAGGGAAGCTTTTGACAAGTCCACCGACCTGTGTGACAATAACCGGTCCCGCAGCATTCACAATGAACGTGATAAGTCCGATGAACAAAAGATAAATAATCAGGATAGCAAGTGTCCTAGGAATTTTCTTGGACAAAAATCGAACAATTGGATTAAAGATGAAAAAGAGAATCCCAGCCAGCAAGATGGGAACAAACAAGGTGGATGCAAATAAAATAATCGGCTGAAATAAAAACGAAACCTTTGTTGATACATAAACAATGAGTAAAACAAGTAATATTTGGAATGTCCAAAAATGAACTTTAGATTTTAACAAAGATGCTCCTCCTGTTACGTATTGATCTTATTAAAAAACTACTATTCAACCCACCTTCTGTCAACTGCTTCTTGTTTTAGAACCTCATTTTTTGTAAAAAAAAGAACAATTGGTATATCATGCACTTTTTCCAGATATACATTCTATAAGCGTGAAAAAAGCAGACACCTTTGCGTCTGCTTGTTACACTCTTTCACTGTGATCAGGCATCACCGATACAATTTGCTGGATCCGCACATAAAAAACTGATTTTGCCCCCGCCTCAATCACAATATGATCCGGCATGACTTCCTTCAATTTTCCGCGCACTGTATCTTTCACTGTTTGAACAATTAATCTCATACCGATCACTTTCTGCAATGTTTGATAAACATATGGATCAACTAATGAAACAAGCTGCGGACTTCCTTGTTGTGCCATCCTACCTGCCCCTTTACTTGTGTATTTACCCACAGCGTATGCAATGACCCATGTGAATGTCACTCAGGGCAAACCCACAACCTAAATACCATATTTTAACATTTTATGTAACTTTACATCTTTTGGAAGTATAATAGATTGGTGCTGCCAACAATTTAAAACATTTGAAGAGGTGAATGATCTTGAAAAAACTCATCTGTCTCGCTGCTGTCATGCTCTTTTTTTCCTTTGCAAGTTATGCGTATGCAGGATCAATTGGGGATGAGCCTGGGACACCAGGGAAGTGGTTTAAAGGAGAAGAGCCGGTTCAAAAAGACGAGTCAAAACCGCCGCTTGTTTTTGTTCACGGCATTAACAGCTCCTCCTCCACATGGTTCGACCGAAACGACATGGCAAAGCAAGCTGTTCTGAACGGATACGAAAGCGCATTCATAGATTTGTATCCAGATCAGGATACGAAAAAGAATGGCAAACTATTAGCAGAAAAGTTAAAAGAAATCTATGATGTGTTCGGTCGAAAACTCATTGTGATTGGTCATAGTAAAGGCGGGGTGGATACACAATCCGCACTCGTGTATCACAATGCCCATCCATATGTAGAGAAGGTCATCACACTCGGCTCCCCTCATTACGGGACGCCGCTGGCAGATTTAGCGTATAGCAAGGGCGGAAGCTGGCTCGCGGAAATTCTTGGACAAAAAAGCGACGCGCTCTATTCTTTGCAAACGGGGCTCATGGCGGCTTTTCGAAGTGAAACCGACAAGCTGGAGAAGTTTCCTCATAAATACATCACGTATTCGGGATCGGAATGGGGAACATTTGGCGGGGTGCTGTACTTAGGAGGCATGTATTTAAAGAGCTTTGGCGCAAACGATGGCGCCGTCACGGTAAGCAGCACAAGACTATCATATGCAAACAATATTTTAACAGGGAAATGGGATCACAACTCAATTAAAAACGGCACAAGCATGTTCCCTGTGTTTCAGCATCAGCTGCTGGCAAATGCCGCAAGCGCTGAAAAAGAAAATATAGAGAGCCCGAACTCTACTGAGCTGAATACAGATATTTATGTGAAAGGCGGTGAAAGTGAAAAGGAGAAAACAGAAGCGTTCTATGTAGAGGAAGGAACGAATGGCTTATCGATTCATTGGTTAAATGAAAGACAGGAGACGCGGCCAGAAATCATCGCCCCAAATGGAGACGTCTTAACAAATCTGAAGACATCGGAAGCATCTTTCCCATATGAAGGCGCATATACGCACCATGTGCAAATCAATAAACCCGTTCCTGGAAAATGGACGATTCGATCAAATTCAGGAAAAAAGGCTCCTTATTTGCTGCTCGTATCCTTTGATTCACCATTAAATGAAGAAATCAAAGCAGAGGCAGCGAAATCAGGGGATGATGCATCGACCCATTCAAGCGGTCTGATTAAACGGTTAAGCAAGAAAGTAGAAACCTTTTACTTTAAGGATGCCCAAAAAGATCATCCACTCAAAACAACTGATTCATCCGCTGTTCAATTGAAAAAAGAAGGTGCTTATTCTGTCACGGTTCATTACACTGGACTCACTGCATCAGGTACATCAGCATTTAACCGCACCGTTATTCGCACATTGTATGTCGATCAGCATGGAAATATTCATGGAGACATTCCATACTAAACAGAACGTTTCATGGGCTGAAGTGCCTGCTGCACTTTTTGATCCAATTCCGTGATTTTTTTCATTGCTAGTGATTCGTCTATTTGTCTGTAATGATGATGTCCGCCAGGCTCTTCATCCATTTCATCTGCTTTCTTGACGATTTGCTGGAGTGTGTCCTTATGAAGGTCGCCCTCTGGCAAATATGAATCTGTATGAAGCAGAATCGCAAGCGCAATATCTTTGGCTGCCTTCGGTTCCTCACCGAGCCGTATGAGCAGTTTGTGAGCCCGCTCTGCGCCTTTAATGGCATGAATATCATTCCGTCTATATGTCTCGTAATCCCATTCTCCGCCATCTGTATACCATTCATAGTGGCCGATGTCATGCAAGAGGGCTGCTTTCACAGCGAGATCTGGATTAATCCCAGCCTGCACCGCCAGTTTGAATGCGTGATAAGCACAAGCAATCGCATGGGCTTTTCCTGAACGATTTAAATATTTTTGAGCGACTGGATGGGTGTAAACATCCATTAATGTAACCTTTCTCATGGAAACCCCTCCTTATCTATATTTTTAGCATCCTAACATATTCTGAAAAGAAACTCAAATGTTCTGTTATATTTTCTATGAGTCTCAAGAATAGCTTATGTCAAATAAGCTGTGTTTGCTTGTACAATACGAAAAAAGCAGTCGTTATGACTGCTTTTTTTCCTCTTTTCAGCGTGTTATGAAAACCCTTGAAGTCTAGGAAGGCCGAGTACTGGTGCGGAGCGAATTTGAGATTCGTGAGCACCGGCACGCAGGCCTGACACCGAATGCGAGGGTTTTTCTTCACGCTGCAGCCGTCGTTATGACTGCTTTTTCCCATACTCACGTGCATCGTAGACACATCCGCCAGCTGGATCACCCGATAAAAGATCGAGCAAAATACGTGCGACTTCATCTGGACTCTTCAGTGTGCCTGTTTCATATAATTGCTGAAAACGGTCTATTTGTTCAAAGTCTTGTTTTGATGATTTCCGAATTTCCCCCTGCATATCTGTATCGATTGTGCCGGGTGAAAAGGAAAACGTGTTGATCGGATGCGCCTCGTCCTGTTGTTCCTCATGAAAAGTCCTCATAAACATATCGAGTCCTGCCTTTGAACTGCAATACGCACTCCAGCCTTTGTATGGGTTTTTCGCCGCTCCAGAAGAGAGATGAACGATCGTTTTCTTTCCGTTAAATGATTGAGTCTGCTTGGCAAACACATGGCTCAGCAAAATAGGAATGACAAGATTCAGCTTGTAATGCTGATGAAGTGTATCCTGTCCGCCTTGTCCAACGCGCTTGATCGGTGTGACCATTCCTGCATTGTTGACAAGTAAGATGTCATCAGCATCTGCCAGAGTTTGCGGCGTAAGACTATGTTGAAGCCATTTGGCCGCTGCTTCTTCATCGGTCAGATCAACCTGGGTATGTGTAAGCTTCGGATGGGATATTGGCGATGCACTTCTTGCTGCCGTGTACACATGATCCCCGCGTGAAAGCAGCTTGTTTACAAGTGCTAAGCCAAAACCTTTTGATCCGCCTGTAACGATTGAAATTCGAATGACAATCTCCTCCCTTGATATCACTATTTTACGTAGTGAAACGGTATGACAGCAAGCAATCTGCATAAAGAAAAGCCTGCCTCTATTAAAAGAGACAGACTATTTCTTTTCAGCCTTCACATTCACCTTTGGAATCAGGATGATCATCACAACGAGACCAAGGGCTATCAAGAAACCAAAGATCATCGGAAGCAGTGCCGATGTCTGCTTCTCATGTTCATCCTCAGAAGGTGCTGATACAGCCGAATCACTAAAAGAGATATTCATCTCTTTCATCATACGAGCTGGTGTTTTGGGCGGGTTCTCCTTTAGATCACTAAATAGCTGCGGAGAAAGAGATCCCCCCGGGGCTTTAGGCGGTTTAGCAAAATGAATGTCTGTTTTGATTTTTGATGTCGTTTTGCTTTGTTCGTATTTCGTTTGATCCCTCAATATACTCGAGTTAATATTGAGTTCCTTTTCCTGATATTCATTCGGCTTGACATTCGTATCCGTATCTTCATCAGCAGCGAAAGCAGCAGGGATGAGGAGAAAAAGGGAAACGGCAGCGAGTGCCGTCCCTTTCACGAATAGATTAAGCTTCATGAGTCACATCACGTTCCTCTGTTTTATCTTTCCATAGCTTTTTCACAAGCGGTACGACCATGAAAAGAACAGTTAAAATCACTAACCCTGTGACGCCCATTCCAAAGGTGTCTCCATTTCCATATTGAATCGACAGGTACACGTCTGTCACTGGATTGGTAAAGTGGAAATTCGGCATCACCAAATCAATTAACGGTGCGACAAAGAAGAAAATCAGCGCTGTTGCTGCCATCCACCCGGCAATAGAACCGAATAGGAAGGCCGTGCGAATAAAAGCAGAGCACGCCACTAATAACAAAATGGTGAAGATCGACCATTGAATGGCTTGATCATCTGCTAGTTTGTAAATGTTCAGTCCAAACAAGCTGATCATGAGTCCGACTAATAGATTCAAGATGCCAAACAGTGCACCTTTGACCAGCATCGGAGCTGACGCATAATACGAGCTGAAAAAGCCAATTAACAAACTGCTGATCATCACAATGACCAAAATGACGACCGGCGGTACAGTCTGCGTTTTTTCTTCCGGCACATCGCCGCTGATTTTCAGCGGATTGGCTAAATGGTTATACACATAGTTGCTGTTGCCTTGATCACTTAATGTATTTCCTAAAATACCCTTTAAATCTTGCTGAACAAGCTTTGTAGAGTCGACATTCTTGCTCCAGTTTTCATTCAGCGTATCTGCTTTTTCTTGAACTGTTGTGACACTCTCTTCAATGTTATTCGTATAATCCGCCACCCCTTTTTGGCGGTCGGTTAACGAACTCATATTTTCAGAAAGACGAAGCACTTCCTGTCCAATTGAATCCTGTGCACTGACAACTATTGAACTGCCTGCAAGATCTGCCGTATACACCGCATCTCCTTGATCAGCCATTTGCTCAGCTACATTGTCGGCACTTTCAGAGATTGTCTGTAACTCCTGTTCCATGCTTGCCTGCTGAGTCGTAATGTACTCCGCATAACCATCTGAAAACTTCTGCATCTCATCAATAAAAGTAGACACATCATCGTTTGATGTCAGCATCTGGTTTTTGAGCTTATCCCAGTTTTCTGTTTCTTCTTTTTTGATGGAGAGGATGGACTGGATATTCTCTTCTTTTGCATCATATAGAGAAGAGTTATTAGATGGTTCGTATAAATCATTAAGCATCATTTCTAGTTGGGAGAGTTGATTGGAATACTCCATTAATTTCTTAGTGTTTCTTGTATTTGTTTCAAACTCTTGATCAAATATCTTAATGTTAAAGGCATTTGCAATAGGTGAGTTTTCTTGTTTCAGCTCTTTTACTTTGCTTAAAATAGAGGATTCCTGATTTTTGATTTCATTTGGAATCACATTATATCGATCTTGTAACTGTAAAAACTTCTTTTCAAGTTTATCTATTTTGTCAGAAAGGTCTTTAAGCTCTTCATTTATCTGACTCACTTTATCTTTCAATTCGTCATTATGAGCGGCCGCTTTTTCTTGAATTTTCTTTTTCACTTCATCTAGACGAGTAGCGAGTGCTTTTAGATCATCCTTCGATGAATTCGTGCTGCCGGTATCTGGCTGAGCAGGATCATCACCTGTATTATCATCATTGTTATCTCCAGTAGGCGGTGTCTCCTGATCTGCTAATTGATCCGCAAGATCGTTCATTTCTGTTGAAATTTGTGAGAGCTCATTTGTTTCTTCATCTAGGTTAATCCCAATCTCTTCTGGGTTTTCATTATCTTGATCTGATGAATCGTCATCATTATCGTCTTCTGGCGGCTTAGATGCGTTTATTAACTCTTGCCTTTTTGTATCTAACTTATTCTGCAAGACGATAATCTTATTTTTATAATAGTCCAAGTACCGCTTTTCATAGGTTTTAATTAGTTCTTCCTGAGAGTCCTGCACAAGTTTAGCTAATCCCTTTGATTGATCAGGAATAACGTCTTCTCTCGACTTTTGAACAGATTGGATGGCGCTGTCCGTTGTTTTCAGCTGACTTTGTACCCCGTTGATGTCTGTTTTGAGTCCGCCCATTTGATCACTAAAGCTGCGGGCATTTTGGTTTTGAATGTCAGCGAGCTGTTTGAGCCCTTGCTGGATTTGCTTTTGGCTTGCTGATTGTGCTTTGATCAAGAGATCCTTTTGTTTATCTTGATACTGCTGGTATTGATCGACTACTTTCACAAAGTCCTTTAATCGGTTCTTTGCTTCTTCTGTTGTACTCAAGCCGTCTTTATATTGTTTCTGTGAATCGGCCATCGCATTTTTTAATTCTTCTATTTGTTTCTTCTGCTGCTGGACGGCATCTGATAGTTTGTTTGAGTTCGGTTTATAGAAGTTGTACATCGTGTTTTGGAATTCAACTTCTTTGCCGACAATATGCTCAAATTCTTCTCTCACATTGCCAATTTCCTGTGATACAAAACTCCAGTATAGCGTCGACATCTGTTCATTCATTTTCTTTTGCGCATTTTCCAGCTCTCTCTGCACTTTCTCTTTATTGACTGCATTGAGCTGATCTTGAATCGAAAATTGGATGGACGCCTTTTCAGGATGGTCTTTATCATAGCTCAGCACATTTTTAGAGAAATCAGACGGAATATAAAGGACAGCGTCATATTTTCTGTTTTTCAGTCCATTTTCCGCCGCACTGCGATTCACTACAGTCCATGTATAATCAGGACGTTCTGACAATGCTGCCACAACATCCTGTCCGAAACGAGCCGTGTTTTCACTTTCGCTCGCTCCCATATCCTCATTGACCACTGCAATATTTCGCGTGGCATTCTTCTTCTGTTTTGCCGGGTCATCTCCAATCAGGTGGAAAAATAAAACCGGCAGCACAAGAATCAATATCATGGTGGATACGATTTTGATGGAGCTTTTTTGCTGCTCTGTCATTGAACACTCTTCCTTTCTACCGCACATAAAGGAACCTGGATTTTCTTCTCTTTTCCGTTTTCAACCAAATACCCGAAGCCTGGCTGAATCTCTGGTTCTTGTCTTGCATACGGAAGCGGTATGATGTTTTGCTCTGATTTTTTCATGAGTAACATAGCATGACGAACTTGTTTGATTTCGTTTGTGAGTGCATCATAGCCCTTACTAAACTCGGTATGATTCCCTGATGCAATCAGGCTGAAGCCTAAGTGTGCATATGACTTCATGAAATCAGCCAATTGATCTTGAAGACGCGGATCGATCGTCTGCTGAAAACGCGTAATGCCATCAATCACAAGCACAATTTGAGGAAATGACAGCTGATCGGTCTCCCCTTGGCGCACAGCTTCGACATACATTTCTTCCCGCACCTTGAATATGCGGTCCATTTCTTCTGCCCATTCGGTGATATCATCTTTTGTTTCAAGGTAATCAATGTTCTCTTCTTTTGCATAATGGGATAGACCTCGATCAATTGAATCAAAGACAGCCAGCTTTTCAGGCTTTGCCACTAAAAGCTGATCGAGCATCAGTTTTGTCACATTTGTTTTCCCGCGCTGCGTTTGACCGATAATGAGGCAATGTTTATTCTTTTTCAAGTCAAAATAAACAGGTGCCACAGATTCCTCATCTAATCCGACTGGAATGTCATAAGGCGGTTTTTGTTCATCTAAACGACTCTCAAGCTCCCAAACTGTCAGCTTATCAGGAAGCATTGGCACAGGCTTTGGTTTTTCGGATGGTTCAAAGCGGTCATGAAGAATCTGTATCTCTTGTTTCAAATGCTCAAACAATTCGAGATCGTTCTCTCCTTCAACTGGCAGAAACATTTGCGCAAAATAAAGCTCTTCTTTGTTAATAATGACTCGTCCTGGGATCGGCTCTAAGCTGAATTTCGGTCTGCCAATAATCGAGTACGCCTCTCCTTGATCCATTAAGTAATGGACAATCTTTGTTTTCAGATTGTTCATCAGCGATTGACGCACTGCATTTACCCGGGTTGCTGTAATCAAGAAGTATATACCTAGTGATTGTCCGTCACGGCTCAGCTGAATAAATTCAGATTCGAGATCATGCATTTCGTCTTTGACAATGTCAAAGTTGTCAATCACGATAAAAATGAACGGAAGCTTTTTCTCATTTAAGGCGTTGTACATTTTGATATGACTCATTTCTTGCTGTCTGAATAAGCGCTTGCGATATTCAACCTCTTCCCGCAGACGCTTCATTGATTTTTGAATCTTTCTCATCTGATCCATTAAGAAATAATCCGCCGTATGCGGCAGTTTAGCTAACGGAAGCAATGTTCCGTTTCCGAAATCATAAATATATGCGTGCCATTCTTCAGGTGAATACCTCTCCGCAAAGCTCATCAGCAGTGTTGTGGCAGCAAGTGATTTGCCGTAGCCGGAGGAACCGAAGATGCCAATGTTCCCATCTTCCATCATTTGATAAGAAAGTGGATGCTGGCTTTGCTGATCTGGTTCATCGACAAGCGCAAAATGGAAGACATGCTCTTCACTCGACGCATAACGTGTTTTTGGAATACGTTCCTCAAGCGGTGGAAGCCATGGACTTGGCAGCTTCTCAATTCCAAGCTCTTGCTGCATACGTTCAATTTCATCCACAACAGCGGAAATCTCCGTCACTGTCTCTTTTTTCACTGCTGGCTCTGTGCTTACCCCTGATAACGGAATAAGACCAGTATCTGTCACAATGGCAATGTCATCTTCTGAGCCGTAGCCATCTTCCATATATGGTGCACCGCTCCAAGCCGATTGGAACAATTCATAAATTTCATTGTTGCCCACTTGTAAATAACCGCGGCCTGTGACGGTAATGGACGCTGCATCACTATTTTTCAAAATTTCCTTACTGTCTGACGCATCTTGTACTTTTAGTGCGACCTTAAAACGGGAGTTACTCCAAATCTGATCATCAATGACCCCGCCTGGCTTTTGGGTAGCCAAAATGAGATGGACCCCGAGGCTTCGGCCAATACGTGCAGCGCTGACAAGCTCCCTAATAAAGTCTGGCTCTTCACTTTTTAATTCAGCAAACTCATCAGAGATTAAGAACAAGTGAGGCATTGCCTGCTCAGCCTTTTTCTCCTTGTAAAGCTTCGTATAATCATTGATGTGATTCACATGATACTGATCAAACAGCCGCTGTCTTTTCTTCAATTCACTTTTAATTGAGGCAAGCGCTCTTTCACTAAAGTTCTTGCTGCCTTCAATATTGGTGATCGTTCCAAGTAAATGAGGAATATTTCGAAACGGCTGCGCCATTCCGCCGCCTTTATAGTCAATCAACAGAAAAGCAACTTCATGCGGGTGAAAATGTACAGCGAGCGATAAAATATACGTCTGTAAAAATTCACTTTTCCCTGATCCCGTTGTTCCCGCCAACAGTCCGTGCGGGCCATGTGCTTTTTCATGCAGGTTCAGATCGACAATGTCGTTTTTCCCTTTATAACCAATTGGAACTGATAATGATTTGGCCGTTTCTGAAGTCAGCCATTTTTCACGAATGCCAATGTCATCTACCTGTTTGGCATGGAAAAGATCAAGGAATGAGACCGTCTCAGGAATCGAATTGGTCATACCGACTTGATGATCTAATGTTCTCAGTGTTCTGGCAAACAGTTCATTGTCCCCGCGCTGATGTGTATCAAGCTGAAACGGAATTCGTACTGCCTTCTTGTGCTGAATGAGAATATCTCCTTCTTCTTCGTTAATATAACGGACAAGCGTCGAAATATTTTCAGCTAAGCTTTCCTTTGTTTCTGCTGCAAAGATGATGGAGATACCAAGATCTGTCCGGCTGCCTTCTAGGTATTCTAAAATCACATGCTCGGCAATGAGCTCATGATTTGTCACGATGAACACAAAATGAGGCGTAAAATTTTTCTTCTCTTTTTCTTCTTCTAAATCACGCTCGCGTAAAATTTCATAAATAGAGGACAACAGCTGATCGCGTGTTTGTTCGTTGTAAATAAACCCTTTGCCATATGTATGAGGCAGCTGGAAGTGCGGAAGCCATTTCATCCATTCCCAATTCTCATACTCCTGCTCATGAAAGATAAAGACAAATCTCAAATCGTGATAGCTGTGCGAGAAAGCAAGCTGTCCAACTAGCTGATGAAGCTCATTTTTCACAATCGCAGGCTTCCCTATTAATCCTGTTGGACCATCCGCAAGACCGAATGTAATCGGGACATTCTTCACTTCACGATATACTTTTTGCATGTGCTGCGTTTGTTCCATTAAGTCATCAACATCTCGATTGGCCATATCGCCGCCGCTCATCGATAATTCATAGCTTGATGGGACTGCGCCTGTTCCAAGACGCAGGTGCAAGAAGTCGTCACTCACAAGCGTCTTTTCCCAAATGCGTCCGCTGATTTCTGATGTTAAATACTTCATTTGTTCAAATGACGGATAATGATACGTCAAAATATATTGCTGGCGGTCATACAGCTCCTGCAGCTCTTTTCGTTTATTTTCTAAATAAAGAGAATAGACACGCTGCCGCTTCTCTTCTCGTCTTTTGCGCTGTGATTTTTCCTTAAAGTATTGAACGGACGATGTAATTAACGTCATGATAAACATCGCCATTGACACGATAATAAAGATTCCACGCGGCTGGATAAGGGCAACAATCCCCATCACAAGGAGCATCACAAGCGGCGGAAGGACAACAAGCCAAAGCCCTCTGCTATTATTTTCACTCTCCTGCGAAGGAAAGCTAAAGGATACCCGGTCATCTGGCAAATCATAAATCAAACGCGGTGTACGTCTGTATGAAGGGTATTTTTGTTTTGTTTCTGTACTTGGCGGTCTTGTTTTTTCCAAACGTGTATGAAAGGGTTCGTATGCTGTCACCTGTAATAAATCATCATCTTTAAATGTCACCGTCAGAAAGTTCCAGAACAGCTCATCTCCTGCATAAATCTTCTCTGGACCGTGGATTTTCTTTCCGTTCACGTAAATCGTCTCGTCCTGAGGCATGACATACCATGTTCCTTCGATTTTCTCTAAAGTGAACTGGCTGGCATCTTGAAACATGGAATGAGCTTGTTCTTTCCACACATCAATCTCATCTTTCTCTTCACGTGAAAAAGACAGCTCCACTCTATTTCCTAGGTAATAAATATGTTGATCATGATGTGCATCCATTAAAATAAGTGTGAGTGAACCAAGCTGATATGGTTCATGTGGAAGTAATTTGCCTTTCTTCTCATCTCCCTGATAAATAGTAAAACCATCATTCGGTTCATCAGGAGATAAACGAATGACCCCTTCATCAAACGAAAGTGAAGGGATTGTCACTGTATGCTCTATTTCAGGTCCAATCAGAGCTTCTCGATTGAACTGTTCATCTAAACGGACAGTTTGATAATCCTCCTCATAAAAAACCCAAAGAAGACTCAAACGCTCCACCTCCTCATGGGACAGCACCAACTGTCAGTTGTATCGAAAGAATTATTTTTTCTCATCTTTTTTCGTCTGAGAGGTTTTCTTTTTCGCTTCAGATTCTTTCTCTTTTTTCTCTTGATCGGCTTTTGACTGCTCTTTTTGTTCAGCTGTTTCATCTGTTTGGCTTGCGTCTGAGGAGTCACTTGTGCTTGTCTCGGTTGTTTCTTTTTCTTCATATTTCGCCATTTCCTTAATGATCGGATCTAGCTGTTTTTGTTTTTCTTCAGCAGAAAGGCTGTCATCGTTTTGAATTTCATTGCGATAGGCGACGAGTGCCGTAAATATGTACCTGTCGTCTCCAAGCACCCGTGCAATATCAAGTGCTTCCTTGCTATTGCCTTGTCCAATATGAATCCAGAATAGGAAGTATTGCGGATCTGTCTGTAATGTGTACGTTTCTGTGATTTCTTTTTTATGCTGATCAAGCAACAAACTGCCTTGGTTCGTTTGTACATACGAAATGGCCAGTTCATATTGAAGAGAGACTGGCATTTGATTGGCTGGATACTTCTCTAACGTATCCACCACTTGACTGTACTGCTTGTTGAGATAATATTTGTTTGCCTCGACGTATGCTTCTTGTTTTGGCATGGCAAAAAAGAAGGTGTAAATGGTGTACACCAATGCAGGGATTAACAGGACAAGTAGACCTAGTCCAATGTATCGCTCGATCTTCCATTTCTTTTTAGGAATGGTTAAGAGCGTTTTTTCTTTCGCATCGATTGCTTTGATCTTTTGCTCAATCAAAGTTGACAATTCTTCCAGCGACTTCGTTTCACTAATTTCTTTTGCCAGCTCAGATAATTTCAACGTTTCATTGTAAGCCACATATTCTTGAAATTGATATTCATGGTCAACCACTCGAAGAACGACAGCCTTGACCTCTTTTAACAGGCGATGCTCATCGGTTTCATATGGCGGGATGCTTTCTTTGACTCCATAATGCAAAAATGCAGGAGCTAAGCCTTGATGAAAAACAATGTTTTCAGGAGAAACAATAGGATGCAGCCGCTTCACGTCGTGTGTAAGAACTGCATCGACAAGCTGGTATGAAAAAATCCATTTGCTTTTTTCATCCTTTGCATGGATGAAACGAAATTCCTGATAGGCAGGAGGCGGTTGTATAGAAATGATGACCTCATCTTCAGTTAATTGAATCTCTTTCTGAAATGAAGGATTGATGTCTTTGATCGGTGCCGCTTCTAAACCGTCTAAGAGTTTAATCGTCTCTTTTTGAAAAATAAAGGTATAGGTGCCTCCCTCTTTTTTCATGACTGCTTCTAATTGTTCTTCTAAATAGGAACTCTTTTTATCTGCCATTTACAAAAGTCCTTTCATAGTATTTCCAGCCTGTCTCCTGTGGTAATTCCACAGTCTGACAGCTTATATTCGCCTGAAAACACAGCTTTCTTATTGACTACCCGCACCCATCCGCCTTCTCGCTTTGGAAGTGAGATTTGTTTTGCCTGCCAGGCGATATGGATGACTTGTTTAATATGTAAATAATTTGATAGTCTCAAATCAAACACACTGCCATCATAATTTTTTAAGTCGATGGTAATATCGATATACACAAATTTCCACCTCACAAAATAGAAAGAGCGCCGGCATCCATTGACAGACTCGGCGCTGTTTCTGCTTTTCACACTTAGAAAGGAAATCCCTTTGATTAGCCGCGGATTTGGCTTGCGATGTCTTGGTCAGTGCTTTCAAGTGTATTTGCCGTTTGATCAAGCTGATTGCTGACATCTGTTAATAGATCAGACATTTTGATAAATGAAGGCTTAAGCTGTTCGTATTGATCAGCAAATGCTTCACTAGAAGCACCTTCCCACATTCCTTTTAAATCAGAGATCATTCTATTTAGACGATCAACTTGGTTTAACACTTCTTGACTTTCAACACCATATTGCTTAGCGGTCGCTCTTAGTTCTTCTGGGGTTACGCGAATAATTCCTGACATATTCCTCATTACCTCCCGTGCATAGCCGCCATATAATGGGCTAATCCACTTATTTTTTGACGTTATTATTATAAAAACAGAAATGATACACAGTCAAACAAATCTGTTTTTATTTTACAAAATGAGTCTATAGAATTACTGTTTTTTCGCTTTTTATCTAGTATTTAACAGTTTTTTGGTCATATATTCATAATAAGTATCCACCTGCTTCGGTGGATCTTTCCGCCTATTGATTTTTTACTACGTTATTATTGTACTATTTCTTTTTCAACATGCTTCAACATCCATTTGCTTGCTTCTCACACTTTTTGTTTTTTTAAGTTTATGGCAGTTTTTTGTTGATTTACGTACCTCATTCTCTTCATAATGTAAGTACGTGAAATATTCGAAAAAGCAGGGGTTTTTTATGACAAAAAAGACAGATCCGTTTAAGTATAGTCTTGATCGTTTAGAGGATGTGGCAGACCAAATTAGTGATGTGCTCAATTGCCCTATTACTATAGAAGATACTCATCATCGATTATTGGCATATAGCACACACAATGATTTTACTGATCCCGCCAGAACTTCAACCATTATCTCCCGCCGGGTACCGGAAAAAGTCATTAATCGGCTTTGGAAGGACGGCATCATTCCTACACTCCTTAAAACAGACGAACCGCTTCGTGTCCCTCAAATTGCAGAGGTGGGTTTATCTAGCAGGGTCGCCATTTCGATCTGGAAGGACAAAGAAGTGCTCGGATTTATTTGGGCGATTGAATCCGCACAGCCTTTTTCAGAAGAAGAAATGGACCTTCTCAAAATGGCAGCGCATGCCGTGAAAAACAAATTACTCAATTTACAAATTCGAAAAACGAAAACAGAAGAACGTAATCAGGAGCTTTTCTGGAAGATGCTCACAGGTCATATTCATGAAAAGGATGAGATGCTTGACCTATTTTTAAGGCTTGGCATCAGATGTCCAGACACATATGCCATCATCATCTTCCGTCTTCGTGACGAACTCACAGAGGAAACAGAAAAAAAGCTGTCCTATCTGCTTGAAACAACACAGCAAGTACAGGTACTGTTAACGACTGTTGATTTTCACGAATTCATTATTCTTGTCTCACCAAAAACAGAACATCCGCTTCAAGATATTAAGCAATTCACAAGCGGCATGCTGCAGCAGCTTGCGGACCGGTATCATATTCAGCATGTTCAGGCAGCAATTGGAGGAATTTACGATAACATCTCTCAAATTCAGCCTTCCTATAAAGAAGCACTGGCTGTATTAAAGACGAAAGAACGCTTTCCAGTTGAAACAGAACGTTTAAACAGCTTTTCTGAACTAGGCATTTATCAATATCTTGATGTGCTTGCTGAGAAGCGAAAGGGCTCTTCTTACTCCAGTTACTCTTTATCAAAGCTGGAGGATTACGACCTGAGGCATCATTCCAACCTTGTCGAAACCCTTGAGCGGTTTATTGACTGTGACAGCAATGCCAATATTGCCGCAAAGCAATTAAACATCCACATCAATACCTTAAATTATCGATTAAAACGGATTACAGACATCGCAGAAATTGATTTAAAAAACATGAATGAAAAAATGACCATCTACCTTGATATGAAACTAAAAAACGTCCATTTGTGAAATTTCACAAAGAGGCGTTTTTTTATTTTTTATTTCAACCGAAGAATTTTCTAAACTTTCCGGATACACTAGACATACAATATCAATAGATAAGCATAGGAGGAATAAACATGATCATCGGCATTCCGAAAGAAATTAAGAACAATGAAAACCGAGTGGCTTTAACACCAGGAGCAGCTTCTCAATTGCTTTCAGCTGGACATCAGATTTTAATTGAAACAAACGCTGGTTTTGGAAGCGGATTCACTGATGACGATTATGTATCTGTTGGTGCAGAGATTCTTGATCAGGCGAAAGATGTATGGGCATCTTCTGATATGATCATGAAAGTAAAAGAACCATTACCTGAGGAATATCCTTATTTCAGAGAAGGACTTATCTTATTTACGTACCTGCATCTAGCCGCAGAGCCCTCCTTGGCTGAAGCATTAAAACAAAAAGGCGTTACAGCCATTGCTTACGAAACAGTAACGGACGGAAAATCACTCCCTCTTCTCACACCAATGTCTGAAGTAGCAGGCAGAATGGCCGCTCAAATTGGGGCTCAATTTTTAGAAAAGCCAAAAGGCGGAAAGGGTATTTTACTTGCAGGTGTACCAGGGGTATCAAGAGGAAAGGTCACCATTATTGGGGGCGGTGTGGTTGGAACAAACGCAGCGAAAATGGCGATCGGACTTGGCGCAGATGTCACCCTGATTGATGTAAACGCAGAACGCCTGCGTCAGCTGGACGACCAATTTGGCCATCAAATGAAAACGTTAATGTCCAACCCTGTCAACATTGCAGATTCAGTCAGTGAGGCAGACCTTCTCATTTGTGCGGTGCTGATTCCTGGTGCCAAAGCACCGACGCTTGTGACAGAAGAAATGGTGAAACAAATGAAGCCTGGTTCTGTCATTGTGGATGTAGCGATTGATCAAGGCGGCATTGTCGAAACCATTGATCACATCACAACCCATGATCAGCCTACTTATGAAAAACACGGCATTTTACATTATGCTGTCGCTAATATGCCAGGCGCGGTTCCGCGGACATCAACTGTTGCTCTAACGAATGTCACTGTTCCATATGCGCTGCAAATTGCGAATAAAGGCGCTGCAAAAGCTATTAGAGAAAACAATGCCATCGCAGAAGGTGTCAATGTGATGAACGGACATATCACGTACGAAGCGGTCGCTCGTGATCTCGGCTATGATTACGTACCTGTCAGCAAAGCCATCGATGCCTCTTTTATGACCGAAGCTTAATCAGCTACCCGCCCTATTGATGGGCGGGTTTTATTGTTAACCTAAAATAAAAACAAGTTGACAAAAATCCCTCTTCCCCTTAATCTATTTGTACAGATAAGACAGGGGGAAACATCATGCAAAAGAAGACAAGAACTGCTGACTTTGTGCTAGTGGGAATGTTTGCTGCACTCATGGCTATCGGAGCCAATATCACATCCATTGTGCCATTTTTACAGGTCGGCGGAATTCCACTTACGATGCAGCCGTTTTTTTGTGTGCTTGCTGGTCTCTTACTCGGCAGACGGCTTGGCGCATTAGCTATGATTGTCTATGCCTTGGTTGGAATTGCTGGTGCACCTGCATTCGCCCAGTTCTCTGCGGGCTTTGGGGTCATATTAGGCAAAAGCGGCGGCTTTGTATTATCATACATCCCTGCTGCCTGGCTTGCCGGATTCATTCTAGAAAAAAGAAAAAACCCTGGCTTTGGCCGCTTTTTGCTTGCAGCCATTGCTGGTACGACCGTGATGTATGTGATCGGAACGACCTATACATACCTCGCATTAAATGTATGGCTTAATGCACCGATTTCCTATCAAACCACATGGTTCTTTATGATCTGGTTTATGGTAAAAGACTACGCATTGACTATATTACTTGCGATGCTGGCACCTAAAATTTATCGCTCTGTATCCAAAGCCACATCCTTTCGAAAACAAGAAGCTGTATCATAGAAAAAAGAGCCTGTCTTCATTCAGGCTCTTTTTCATCATTACTCAGCGTATTGATCTATGATTTCTTCCAGCATTCCTTCAAGCACTTCTACATTTTCAAGATCTGATGGACTGAAGCGGTAGCGCACAAGCTGTTCCCCATCATTATACATCTCCTCAAGCCAGCCTCTCAGGCCTCTTGCTCTGCGGTCGACTTCGAAAACAATGTCTAATCCGCCTTCATCTATCAGAAAAATCAGCTCTAACTCATCAAGCATATAGCGATAGTAGTCTGATGTCGGAATGAACTCGAATTCTTGGACGAATGGCAGGCGCCGCTGGAAGTAAGGTGCTTGCTCACAGTCTGCTTCGTTCAGGTGGAAGCCTAGATTTCTAGTGGCCTCCAGTACATTTCTCACCCAAGGGTGTGCTTCAACGAAAATGCGGTCATAGTCTGATTTATCGATTCCGCCTTGGATATCAAGGTCTGTCTCCACTGCAATTTCAACTTTTCCGATCGTCATCGGGGTATCGATAGGAAGAATAAAAGAAAACGGAAATTCATGCTTTTCTCCAGGCTGGATGGTAAAAGAATCCGCCACCCGTACAGAATGGATGTTTGCATATTTTCTACGCTCTTCATCATCTTTTACAATCACATACTGTGTTTCAATTTTAACATTGATATGGCGGATTTCCTGAGCAATTTTTCCGCCCTTTACATGGACAGTTCCCGTTACTTCTTGTCCTGGATAATAAGCGTTTTTCTCTAAAATGGTATCTACTTTTGCCGCACCAATTCCTGCACTTGCCGCTAGCTTTTTAAAAAATGACATGTCCCATCTTCCCCTTTTCATTTTTATCAGCATATATACGTAAGATAGAGAAAGAAAGATTCATTTAATTCGTACTTTTGTCCTAATTATTTTTTCATCTGCGAACAACAAAAAAAGCTTATAGAAAAAACATCATTGTTTTCTCTACAAGCTTTTCATTTTACAGAATAATCGCCGCCAGCCAGCCGAACAGAACAAGCGGAATATTATAATAGATAAAAGTCGGGACACAAGTTCCCCAAATGTGGTGATGCTGTCCATCCATATTCAATCCAGATGTTGGTCCAAGCGTACTGTCACTTGCAGGTGAACCTGCATCTCCAACAGCCGCAGCAGAGCCAATAATGGCAATGGTAGCCATTGGACTAAAACCTAAGTGTAAGCAAAGAGGAACAAAGATGGTTGTAATAATCGGAATCGTTGCAAATGATGATCCGATTCCCATTGTCACAAGCAGACCAACGAGCAGCATTAAAATCGCCGCAAGACTCTGGCTGTTTCCGATAAATTGGGAAGATGCTTTGACAAGAGATTCAATGTCTCCTGTTTTTGTTAAAACATTGGCAAACCCAGCCGCAACAAGCATGACAAAACCGATAAATGCCATCATATTCATTCCAGATGTAATCAGTTCATCTGCTTCATCCCGTTTCATCATTCCAGTCACAAACAAGACAAGCAGTCCTGCGAGTGCACCGAAGATCATTCCTTCCACACCAAGGCTTTGTGATAGATAAAGCTGGACAATCAACGAAACGAGAATAGCAAGACCGGCAAAGAATAAGCTTTTTTTCGTATAAGCCGATTTCTCTACGTCTGTAATTTCACGATTCTCATATACCTTCGGCTTTCGATATACAAAAATGGAAACGATCAAGCCAAGAACCATGCCTGCTACAGGAATCAGCATCGCATACGGAATATCTGCAAGGTTTACGGTTAGACCCGCTTCCTTCATATTGTCACGAAGCATTCCGTGGAAAATCTGTCCAAAACCGACTGGAAGTAATATATATGGTGCAGTGAGTCCGAAGGTCATGACACACGCTAGCAGTCTGCGGTCAATCTGAAGCTCGTTAAACACCTTTAATAACGGCGGAATGAGGACTGGGATAAAGGCAATGTGAACAGGAACGACGTTCTGTGAAAAACAGGACACGATCAAAATGACAAGAACGATGAGCACTTTTGATAGTGTTTTCCGTCTTGAATCGCCTTCTTTTCCTAGAAGCTTCACTGCTCCTTCAACCATAGCATCTGGCAGACCTGTTTTCGTCAGTGCCGCAGCAAATGCTCCTAATAACGCATAACTAATCGCCACTGTTGCATTTCCTCCGAGTCCGTCCGTAAAGGCGTCCACTGTTCCTCCCAAGCCTATTCCACCTGCAAGTCCGCCAGCTAAAGCGCCTATTGCCAGCGCAATCACGACATTGACCCGCAGCAAGCTTAATATCAACATTAAAACAACCGCTAAAACAACTGCATTCATGGTGAAACCCCCGAAATCCTTTAGTTTACTAATGTAGTAGATAATTAAAGTACCAACGTATGTTACCATAGAAAAAAAACTTCGTCAAATGGCGTATGTCCTACATAAAAAAGCTCTGCCACTTGGCAGAGCCCAGCGTGTAGACAAACCCTCGCATTCTTTGTCAGTCCTGCGTGCTGGTGCTCACGAATGTCAAATTCGCTCCGCTCCAGTACTCGTCCTTCCTAGACTTCAAAGGTTTTCTATCACGCTGAAAAGAAAAAGACAAAGAGCTAAAATAAAGTTCATTTTAGCTCTTTGTCAACAATCTGAAGCCCTGCCACTTGGCAGAGCCTTCTCCTTTATTTTGTTCCTTCAAATCGTTCCACAAATGTTGCGAGTGATCTCACCATCACACCTGTTGCCCCTGTTGGTCCAAAGCATGAAGGTTTTTCTGTTGTTGCAGTTCCTGCAATATCTAAGTGAACCCAAGGCGTCTCCTCTGCGAATTCGCCAATGAAAGCACCTGCCATGATCGCATGACCATCACGGCCTGGTGAGTTATTGAGATCCGCCATTTTGCTGTTTCGTACTCGTTTCTTATCTTTTTCCGTGATTGGCAGCTGCCAGATCATTTCACCGCATTCTTCTGATGCTTCTTTAAACTGAGCGTACAGCTCATCGTTATTGGTCATCGCGCCTGTTGTCTCATTTCCAAGCGCCACAATGACACCGCCTGTTAATGTGGCCACATCTACAAGGACAGAGGCACCATGCTGCTTCGCATATGTCACCCCATCTGCTAAAACAAGACGGCCTTCTGCATCCGTATTGAGCACTTCGATTGTTTTACCGCTTAGTGACACAATCACGTCGTCCGGCTTCATAGCGTCTGCCGAGATCATATTATCGGTTGAGGCGATGACCGCAATGACATTTTGCTCTGGGCGAAGTTCGCCAATGATTTCCATTGCGCCTAGAACAGAGGCTGAGCCGCCCATATCTGTTTTCATGCCAACCATACTCGCTCTTGGCTTTAAAGAATAGCCGCCGGTATCATACGTGATGCCTTTACCGACAAGGCCGATGACGTCTGTCCATTCTTCCTTGCCTTGATATTTTAATACGATGAGTTTTGGCGGTTCTGTTGAGCCTCTATTGACGGCTAAAATACCGCCCATTCCGAGCTCTTCCATTTGTTCTTTATCTAAAATTTCAATCTCAAATTCATATTTATATGCAAGCTCTGCCGCATACGAAGCCAGATCAGAGGATGTGAGCATGTTCGGCGGCATATTCACAAGGGTACGGGCCGAATTAACTGACTGTCCGTACACTTCGCCGACTTTCAAACTCGCCTGAATTTCAGCTTGATCATGCTCTGTCGTTGCATAAACAAACTCGATAAAACGATCCGGTTCATTTGTTTTATGTTTAAAATCCTGTAATTCATATGTAGCTAAAAGGCAGCTTTCAGAAAGGGCATGGGCTGCATCTTGAGCAGGCAGATCCTTTCCAATAAACGTATCCAGCAAGACAGAAACCGCTTGCTTTTTATCTTGATGAAGCTTTTTGAATAAATGGGCAAACACTTCTTTTGCCTCTTCAAACGTGTAATCTGATTCCTTCCCAAGCCCGACAAAATAAATGCGTTTGATGCCTGTTTCAGGGGATGGGAAAAACTTCGAAAGCTGATTTCGTTTGGATGAAATGTCGCCTTCTTTTAATAATTCAGTGATTCTTCCTTCGAGTAATTCATCCATTTCTTTTGCTTTTCCTGATAATTGGCTCTTTTGAAAAAGTCCGATCGCCAGTGTATCTTTATGCTGCAATTCATTTGTCGAGAAAAACATATTTATCACACGCTCCTTAATGAACTCCATTTTTCACATTGGAACTTCTATTATATCAAAATTTGCGTGCCTATACGATCATTGCCAGTCTGTCTTTACTTGATGAACATTTATATTTTCACACGCGGAAGGGCATCATGAAAAAGCGGCGAAAACCTGAGCAGCCTGTCCTTGTTCTCCTCGTTCCACATCTACTTTCTTTAATGTTATAATGAACATGGACTTGGCAGCATTTTTTACTGCTATCATTTTTTCATCATACTAGGATTTTTAGTCCATCATTTCGCACAATATTTTTTCTTAAAGAGAGGATGTTTCTTGTTCATGAGCGTACTGACGAATTTTCCGCTGCTTGCCAGCCTTGCAGCCATCTTTTTTGCTCAATTTGTAAAAGTACCGATTCAATTTATCATTTCTAGACGACTAGATTGGTCGCTCATTACAAGCACAGGCGGAATGCCAAGTTCACACTCCGCAGCAGTAACAGCACTCTCAACAGCAGTGGCTTTAGAGCACGGGCTAGATACATCTATCTTTGCCATTTCCGCCATCTTTGCCATTATTACGATGTTTGATGCGACAGGCGTTCGCAGACAGGCAGGAGAACAGGCGACTGTTCTCAACAAGCTTGTAACAGATTTTAACCGATTTGTTTCCGAAGCAAAGAATTTCCCGAATGCGGAAGAAAAAGAAAAGCAAAAGAAATTAAAAGAGCTTCTTGGTCATAAGCCGATTGAAGTCTTCTTCGGCGGCTTAACAGGGATCTTGCTGACACTCATCTTAGATTATTACTTCATGTAGAAGCGAAAAAGCTTTGGACCTTAAACGGCCCAAAGCTTTTTTATTCTTTATTGGCTTGAAACTGCTGACGGAATACCTGCATCGATTCTGCTTCATTAAGCTGATTTAAGTCTTTTTCCGTTAACGTCCCTTCACCCTTTTTGATGATATACACATCGAGCACTTTTTTACCCCATTCTCTATACACATCATCTACGGTTTCATAGTATAAATCAAGCTTATGACCTTTAATGGCTTTCCCGGTATCTGCAACCACACCGTAGCCATAGTTTGGGATAAACAGCACCGTTCCAATCGGAAAAACAGATGGGTCGGCTGCCACTGTTGAGTATAAATCACGTTTCACTTTGACGCCTGAATATGTAATGCCATATGCATGATGTTCCTTCGTTTTGCCTGTTGATTCCACACCTGCTGTATAGCCGGTTGCCACAACTTTCTGCTTCGGGTAATCGTTCCAATTAAAGGCTTCTTCGAGAGAAACAGCCCGCGAATCTTCACTTTTGAGTGCGATCGTTTCCCTTTTTTGCTGCTGAAAAAAAGAAGATACTTGCTTGCCCGCATCGGTTTTTTTCACCCAAACAGCTAAATCACTTGGTTCGACTCCAGATATGCCCGTAAAGCTTGTCAAAAGTGCAAGCATGAATAGGGCGGTCATGAACAATCGTTTCATCCATGTTTTCATCTCTATTTGTCACTCCTCTACCCATCTATTTGTTTCCAAACAAAATGGAAACTATGCAAAGGAGAAACAAAAAAACCCACTTGCGTGTCCACAAGTGAGTTAAAACATTTGATACCCTCTTTTTCGAAGTGCATTAATGACAAAACCTGATGTGATTGCACCGATCAGGCCGCTTAATAAGATGATGATATCTGCCGCAGCGAGTGAGACGATCCGGTCTCCTATTCCTGAAAAAGCAGTGCCAGGCTCTCTTACATAAGCGATCATCTTTTGATTGTTAATAATGAAAAGGCATACAATTGGATATAAAATAGCCATAATCCATGACATTCTCAGTAGCATATTGAGCAAAAAGCCAATGCCGAAGAATAACACGAAAAATAAAATAACTGAAATGATAACGACTGGTAAACTGATCACTTCATCTCCACCCCCAAATATCCCATCATTAGTTTAACTTGGAAATAGAGATGAAGTCAATCAATGGAAAAAGCAGATCGATTAACGCTTCTTTCCTGTCCCTTTACATTCCTCACACGTTTCAGATCCGCCGAGCAATAGCTGAAAATACCCTTTTCCTGAACAATATTGACAGATTGATGTTTTTTCCTTTGTTTGTGCATTCATATTGCTCACTCCTTAATCTAAATTTTCTGATAATTCATCATAACATATTTTGCCGTCAATGACCAAGTGAGAAAATATACCACAACTTATAAAAAAACGTGTATCACGAGGATACACGTTTTTGTCTATGATGGTTTAGAAGAACTTGAATTTTCCTTTTTTCAAAACAAGTCCTGGTCCGCCAACCATGAATAAAGAACGGTTGTCGATGATTTTCTTCATTGCAGAAGCTTTTGTTCCTTGAAGTTTTTTACCAAACGCAACACCTACAGCGTCGTGTTCACCAAGAGAAGCAACTGTTCCTTTGATGTCTGGCTTAAAGCTTTCAAGAGAACCGCCTTTTACTAGTGCTGCAAGGTTTTTCGCTACTGTTTCACCTTGCTGCATAGCGATTTGTGCAGTTGGTGGGTATGGACGGTTGATTTCTTCATTGATAATCAATGAACAGTCACCAATGATGAAGACATCATCATTTTCTGGTACACGAAGGTCTGGAGAAACTTTTACGCGGCCGCGCATGTTTTCAAAACCAGCTTCTTCAACGATTGGGTTACCGCGTACACCTGCTGCCCAAACAACAGTTGCAGCTTTGATTTCTTCTGTATCATCGTCTTTTCCAACAATGATCCCCTCAGGTGTACATTCTTTGATCGCTGTACCAATTTTGAACTCAACACCTTTACCTTGAAGGTAGTTCATCGCATAGTCGATCAATTCTGGATCGAATCCAGGAAGAGCTGTTGGCGCAGCTTCTACACAGATGATACGCACGTCTTTTTGATCAATGTCATACTCTTTGCAAAGCTCAGGCACACGGTTTCCAAGCTCACCAAGGAACTCAATACCTGTGAATCCTGCGCCGCCGACAACGATTGTCAAACGCTCTGGACGTTTTTCAGCATCCGTATTATACGTCGCAAATTGAAGCTCAATGTGCTCACGAAGCTGACGAGCAGAGTTGATGTTAGAGATTGAGAATGCGTATTCTTTCAGTCCTGCAATACCAAATGTTTCAGGAACAGCACCAAGTGCAACAACAAGGTAGTCATAAGAAAGTTCGCCATCTGATGTCACAACTTTCTTCGCTTCCTTATCAATGCTTTCAACTGTTGCTTGTACAAAGTTGACACGGGAACTGTTAATCACATCTTTGATTTGATAACGACAGCGGTCATGATGAAGAGTACCTGCACTTGCTTCATGAAGCCATGTTGTTTCGTAATGATAATTATGCTTGTTCACAAGAGTAATGTCCGCATCATTTGTGCCAAGCTGTTTTGTTAATCTTGTTACAGTCATTAATCCGCCATAACCTGCACCTAATACAACGATTTTCGGTTTATTCACTGGAATCACATCCACCTTTTTTAAATTTGCTGTAAAACGGATAAAGAATTACATATCGTTATTCTCAACCGCTTTGCGGCATTTTATGAAATTTAAACAAAAAAATAAGTATGTGAAAATCTGAACTTTCACCTACATAAAACGAAAGCATTTGACCGTATCCGACAAAAATTCATAAAAAATTAATATTTAGTTCCCTTAACAATAATAGCGAGTTCTGCTCCAATTTTCAAGGCTTTAAACTGAAAATCCTTATGATAAACGGTCTTTCTCACTTTTTCCTCCTTTCTAAAGCTTCGGCATCAAAAAACGACAAGTTTTTCAAAACAAGTCAAACGACGATATGTGGTATGATATGATATAGTGATAACAATTTTCATTTGGGAGGATTAAAGGAATGCAAGAAGATTCTAAGGTATATGACATTACCGTTATCGGGGGCGGCCCCGTTGGATTGTTTACTGCGTTTTACGGAGGCATGAGACAGGCAAGTGTGAAAATCATTGAAAGCCTTCCTCAGCTCGGCGGTCAACTATCCGCTCTTTACCCTGAAAAATATATTTATGATGTGGCTGGATTTCCAAAAATCCGCGCACAAGAATTAGTTGATAACTTAAAGGAACAAATGGATAAATTCGATCAAACCATTTGCTTAGAGCAGGCAGTTGAAACGGTTGAAAAGCAGGCAGATGGGATCTTTAAACTTGTGACAAATCAAGAGATTCATTATTCTAAAACAATTATCATCACAGCTGGTAACGGTGCATTCCAACCGAGAAAGCTTGAACTTGATTCAGCAGAATCATTTGAAGGAAGCAACCTGCATTACTTCATTAATGACTTGAACCAATTTGCCGGCAGACGTGTTGCCGTTCTTGGGGGCGGAGACTCTGCGGTGGACTGGGCACTTATGCTTGAACCAATCGCAAAAGAAGTATCCATTATTCACCGCCGCGATAAATTCCGCGCACATGAGCACAGTGTAGAAAACCTGCACAACTCGAAAGTCAATGTACTAACACCATATGTACCAACTGAGCTCATTGGTGAAGACCGCATTGAACAAATCGTGCTCGAAGAAGTCAAAGGCGACAAAAAACAAGTGCTTGATGTGGACGACGTGATCGTCAACTTCGGTTTTGTTTCCTCCCTTGGACCAATCAAACAATGGGGCCTTGAAATCGAAAAGAACTCCATCGTGGTGAAATCTACAATGGAAACAAACATTGAAGGCTTCTATGCGGCAGGAGACATCTGTACGTATGAAGGAAAAGTCAAATTGATTGCAAGCGGATTTGGTGAAGCACCAACTGCTGTCAACAATGCGAAAGCTTACATGGACCCGAAAGCCCGTGTACAGCCTCTCCATTCCACAAGCTTATTTGAAAACAAATAAGAACGGATCAAAAAAGGAGTTCCCACTCGCGGAACTCCTTTTTTCGTTTATTTAAAAACCCCAATATAGGCATTTGCCATTCCAAGTACCATTGCAGCAAGCAGCACCACAACAATCCCTGCCACAACCAAAATCACCCGATCCTTCACACGTTCCTTTTTCGGAAGCGGCTTCTCAATCCCGCAAGATGGACACGTTTTGGAACGATAAGGAATCAGTTCATGACAGTTCCTGCAATTGATTTGTTCACTCAAACCTCAGCAACCTCTTTTCTCACTACAGTTTATGTTTGGTTCTCATGATACTCTTTTCGAGTGGAAATAGCCAGTTGTTCGGGCCAGCTGTAACAAAATTGAGCGATTTGCGAAAAAAAACATAGCTCCTTGAATCCGCTGCTTCAAACAAGATCAACAATGATATAAATTTTTAAAAAGATGATTGACCCTAACGCAACGTCATATTTTATAGTGGATATCAAGAGAGGTGAATTGAAATGAAAGTAAAAGAAGTGGCTGAATTATTTGGTATTAGCATTCGTACACTTCATCATTACGACAAGATTGGTTTATTGACTCCAAGTGAAGTCACAGATAATCGTTATCGGCTCTATTCAGAAGAAAACCTTGAAACATTGCAGCAAATATTATTTTTCAGGGAACTTGGATTTCCATTGAAGGAAATCCAAAAGATGATGCACAATCCTTCATTTAATAAGAAAGAAGCATTTATGCTACAAAGAAAAATGTTAGTAGAGAAACGAAATAATCTCGATAAAATGATCGGAAATATTGATAAGACGCTACAGCATTTAACGGGAGAAACTCAATACACCTATAAAGAAAGGTTTGAGAATATGAATATGAATTTTAGCCAATATGAAGAAGAAGCTCGTCACCGTTGGGGAAATCAAGCTGTTGATGAAGTCAGCGCAAAACTAAATCATTTGTCTAAAGATGAACAAATTAAATTATCTGATAGCTGGGATAGCATATTGAATAAACTAGCCTCTCTTCGCAGCCAATCCCCTAAATCCAAAGAGGTGCAAATCGTCATCAAACAATGGTACGACTTTTTAAACGAAAACTTTCGTTATTACTCTCTTGATGCTTTTTACGGTTTAGGCCAACTCTATATTCAAGATGAACGTTTCACAAAGAATATAGATCGTTATGGTGAGGGCTTGGCATCATTTATGAGCGAAGCGATGAAAGTCTTTACTACTCTTCATAAAAGAGGGAACAGCTTTGAAAATGATGATTGAGAATACAATCGATTAATACGAAATGTTATTCTCAACGAAACACAACAAAGAACATTTTTTCCGACACACCATGATGAAACCTTTTGAAAAGATGTGGAAGATGAACAGAGGAAATACTAAGAAACTGCGAGCTTTTTTCTAATTAAATATCTTTATAAAGAGGACGTGCTGAGTGATTGAAGTCATGTCCTTTTTATGCATCTTCAAAAACAACACAAAAAACCTCCTCAAGAAAATGATTAATATGAGGAGGTCTTCATTATACAAATGGTTTTACAGAATGAATCGTTTTAACCCTTAACACTCTTCCGGCGTACCGGTATTCGTTGCTGTTCTGAACGAAGAACCGCATCCGCATGACGCGATAGCGTTCGGATTGTCAATCGTGAAACCGCCACCCATTAGTGATTGTTTGAAATCAATGATGGTTCCGTTCATGATATCAAGGCTTTCGGAATCGACAAGGACATTGATGCCGTGCTGCTCGAACTGCGTGTCTTTCTCTGAGACTTCATGGTCAAAGCCCATGCCGTATGAGAGACCGCTGCAGCCGCCGCCTTTTACGCCCACTCGAAGGAACGCATTTTCTTCTTCATGTTCTTTCATCATATCTTTAATCTGCAGTGCAGCAGCTTCTGTAATGGTTACTGGTGTACTCATGATCATCCCTCCTTTTGACTGGATGTTTCTTTTCAATTATAAACGTGATGATGCCTTTTCTCAAATAAATGGTTTAGAGATAAAATGTGCCGTCACAAATCGTTTCAGCAGGTCCTGTCATGAGCACGTGGTCATTGTCTTTCCAACGAATGATGAGGTCTCCGCCTGCTAAATGAACGGTCATGTCTGTTTCTTTTTTTGCCTGACCATTCACAATTGTGGATACAGCCGCAGCACAGGCCCCAGTTCCGCAAGCCTGGGTAATTCCTGAACCTCTTTCCCACACGCGAAAATGAAGTTCTGTTTCACTGACAACTTCAACAAATTCTACATTGACGCCTTCAGGGAACATGTCGTGTTTTTCGATGATCGGCCCAAGTGTATGAAGCGGCGCTTTTTCAATGTCCTCTAAATAAAAAACGATGTGCGGGTTTCCCATCGAAACGGCCGTTCCATTTAATTTCGCAGTACCAAAATCAAGCAGCTCATTAACCGTTGTGCTAGCCGGTTCACCAAGCATCGGCATTGCTTCTTTTTCAAAACGTGGTTTTCCCATATCTACTGTGACTAGCTGAACGTGACCATCCTGAGCGTGAACGGTCGCTTCAACGAGTCCTGACAATGTCTCAATCTGGAACGTTGTGTCCGTTACAATTTGATGCTCATACACATACTTTGCAACGCAGCGCAGCCCATTACCACAGTTTTTGCCCTCTGATCCATCATTGTTGAAAATGCGCATCTTCACAGGTGCAACATCTGATGGGCAAATCAGGATCATCCCGTCAGAACCGATTCCTGTATAAACAGAAGAAACGCGGATCGCTATCTCTGATAGCTGCTCTTCTGGAAGCTGTTCCTTCATCTGATTGACGTAAATATAATTATTTCCTAATCCGTGCATTTTCGTGAATTGAAATGATGTCATGAGCTTCCTCCAAAAATGTTGTTTCTTTTTAGTATAAAAGGAGTCGATTCAGGAGACAATCTTATCATCCCCCGTTTTTCATACATAGAAGCTCTTTGCTGCCATGGCAAAGGGCTTTTATTATGCATATGCCTCTTTTTCTCTCGTGTGATATTTCATATTGATGATATTTTATTAGCATAACATATTGGATGCGCTTTCTATTGATTCTCCTTAAAAATGGAAGATGAAAATGTGAAAAAAATGCACCTCATGACCCATGTGGTGCATTTAAAACATGTCGTTTTCCTCTATAAAAGCATAAATACGCTCGACTAGCTGCTCTGCATTTTCTCCTGAAACAAATTCTCCATTCACAAGTGCAAATGGGGAGTCCATACATTTGCCGCAATAGCTTAAACAGCCGTATTCCATTACGTCTAGGTTTGGGTCTTTTTCAAGCTTCTCTTTTGCTTCTTGAGACCCTTGTGCAAGATTACTTACACAAAATTCGATCAGTGGAAACACTGTGCTTCACCTCACATTGCCTTACCATCCTACCGAAATTCCTTGTATTAGTCAAAATATGAGCTTCGTCTGTATCGTTACGCCTATTCCTCTTAAAATGTTTTACTATTTGGGACTAACTGATGAATATGTAGGTTATTTTGAAACAATTATTGTGGTTTCACAGTAAATTCGATATAATTTTATTTGGTATTTTAACTTAAAGTTTTTTAGTATAAGTGTTTTTCAATGTCTACGGGGAAAAGGAGAATCGTCATGAAAAATTTAGTCTTGATCGGCGGAGGTTACGGGAATATGCGGGTTCTCCACCGCTTATTGCCAAATCAATTACCTGATGATGTCACTATCACATTAATTGATCGAAATCCTTACCACTGTTTAAAAACAGAATATTATGCACTTGCTGCTGGAACGATCTCTGATCATCACATTCGAGTATCTTTTCCAGAGCATCCGAAGCTGGATATTCAATACGGGGAAGTAGAAAAAATTGATATTGAAAACAAACAGATCTTATTCAGCGACCGTGAACCGATTCCGTATGATGATACGGTGATTGGACTCGGCTGTGAGGACAAGTATCATAATGTCCCTGGTGCGAAAGAACATACATACAGCATTCAAACCATTGATCAGTCAAGACATGCGTATAACAAATTAAACAATTTGAGCGCAGGTGCAACGGTTGGCATCGTCGGTGCTGGACTTAGCGGGGTAGAGCTGGCCAGTGAATTAAGAGAAAGCCGTGCTGATTTAAACATTATTCTTTTTGACCGCGGAGAGCTGATTCTATCAAGCTTCCCAAAAAGATTAAGTTTGTATGTGCAAAAGTGGTTTGAAGAAAATGACGTAAAGATTATTAACTGTGCCAATATTACAAAGGTTGAAGAAGGTCTTGTTTATAACCATGATGACGCGATTGAAGCTGATGTCATCGTGTGGACAGCAGGAATACAGCCAAGCAAAGTGGTACGAGAGATGGATGTTGAAAAAGACGCACAAGGCCGTGTCGTATTAACTCCTCATCACAATCTCCCAGGGGATGAGCATGTATATGTCGTAGGTGACTGCGCAAGTCTGCCGCATGCCCCAAGTGCACAGCTTGCTGAAGCGCAGGCAGAACAAATTGTCCAATCTCTGCAAAAACGCTGGAAAAATGAGCCGCTTCCTGAGGCTTATCCACAGTTTAAGCTAAAAGGTGTTTTAGGTTCATTAGGGAAAAAAGCCGGATTTGGCTTAGTGGCAGATCGTCCACTTGTTGGCAGGGTGCCAAGACTTCTGAAATCTGGACTGCTTTGGATGTACAAGCATCACAACGGCTAAAATTATGTGAATTTTTTCTCAAAGCTCCTTCGTGACGAGGGAGCTTTTTTCTATGAAACGGCATGTGCCGATGAGTTGGTCCATTTGATCGGAGCAAGGGCAAGAATGCAGTCTTTACGAAAGGTTCTCATCGTTTTCTTCGATAAACAATATGCTTGGATAAACTGATCCGTCTCACGGTAGACAATGATTTTTCTCTTCGTGCACTCTCCGTTTTTCTTCATATAAATCATCTCAATCGGTATTTGCTGTTGAAGAGATTGTTTCAGTAAATAATTCATGATGCTCACGCTCCTTTCATTTCATTATAAACGAACAAACGTTCTTTTTCAACCTAAAAAGGAACACTTGTTCGTTTATATTTCTCAAAAAAAGAACAGCTTATTCACTGCTCTCCCTGTACCCGTATTTCTCCATTTCTTGATAAATGTCTTTTAATTTCGGATTGCCCTCTCCAACGATTTGATCCTCTACTAAGACAAGCGGATAAAAGAATTCATCATCAAGGATTCGTTCAGACAATTCCTTTTGTTGTTCATTTTCTGGCGGGTGCTCAATATCAATATATGTGATGCGAAAAGGCTGATTCGGATATTTTCGTTTTAATGCTGCATCTAACCATTCAAACGTATCTTTTGAAGAAGGCAGATTCACGCAGCTAGCGCACAAGACATCTCTTCCATATACATAAAGATCGACGGTTTTGTTCATTTGACAAGCCCCCTATTCTTTCTTCATTTTAGCTGAATTTTCTGGATGAAAAAAGTCAAAATCACTTTTTGTTTCAAGATGAGATTGTGCTATAATGAGAAGGAAACTTTGAAACCAATCAATAGATTTTTATCGTCCAGATGAATATAATGGTGATATGTTGTGAAAGGAGCGATTATATCTAATGACTGAAGTCGAAATGAAAGACCAAGTACAGGAAGTACTGGACAAACTTCGTCCATTTCTATTACGTGATGGTGGAGACTGTGAGCTTGTAGACATTGAAGATGGCATTGTGAAATTACGTCTTCTTGGTGCATGCGGCAGCTGCCCAAGTTCAACCATTACATTGAAAGCCGGTATTGAGCGCGCATTA
Organism: Bacillus sp. PAMC28571; assembly: GCF_014250435.1. NCBI lineage: Bacteria > Bacillati > Bacillota > Bacilli > Caryophanales > Bacillaceae > Bacillus > Bacillus sp. PAMC28571. The sequence continues at coordinate 2,670,957 of NZ_CP060191.1, forward strand.
TTAGAAGAAGTGCCTGGCGTTGTAGAAGTTGAACAGGTTTTCTAATTCATATATGACATGAAAACGACCCAATTAGGGTCGTTTTTTTCATGATTGACAAAGGCTTTAGCCCTTTGTCTTCTTTTCAGCGTGATATGAAAATCCTTGAAGTCTAGGAAGGACGAGTATTGGCGCGGAGCGAATTTTCTATTCGTGAGCACCAGCACGCAGGACTGACAGCGAATGCGAGGGTTTGTCAGCACGCTGAAGGGTCGGTTTTTATTAAGCTAGCTTTTCTCTAAACCATTCCTTTATAAAAGTCAGTCTTTGAATACGCTGCCCCGGGTGGCCGCTTCTGGATAAATCATGAGATGCCTTCGGGAATTTGACCAATCTTGTGTCTTTCCCAAGCTCCTTCAATGCCACAAAAAGCTGCTCTGCTTGATCAACTGGGCAACGATAATCTTCATCACTGTGCAGGATGAGCAGCGGCGTGTTCATCTGCTTCACATATTTTAGCGGCGAACGATCCCATAGCTTATCGACAGAATCATAAATATCCCCATCAATCTGCCACCTTGTAAAGAAATAACCGATATCACTGATGCCATAAAAGCTAATCCAGTTGGAAATGGAACGCTGTGTGACAGCTGCCCGAAAGCGGTCAGTTTGACCAACAATCCAGTTGGTCATAAAACCGCCATAGCTGCCGCCTGTCACGCCAAGCCTTGTTTCATCAAGGAAATCATAGGCTGTGAGCACATGATCAACAGCCTGCATGACATCGTCATAATCAACGTTACCATAGTTTCCTCTCACACGGTCAGTAAACATCTGTCCATACCCATGACTGCCGTGCGGGTTGATATACACGATGGCGTAGCCTTCAGAAGCGAGCATTTGAAATTCATGAAAATACGTATGACCATACATCGCATGCGGTCCGCCATGAACCTCTAGAATGAGCGGATATTTCTTTCCCTCTTCCATCTTGGAAGGCTTCATAAACCAGCCATGCACCTCGTCACCATCTTTTGACTGAAAAGAAAATGGTTCAGGTTCGGATACGACATGCTCCTTTAGAAAATCATGATGCTCGAATGTGATTTGCTTTAGTTCTGTCTCCCCTAATATCATCTCATACAGCTCACTTGGTGAGACAGGTGAAAGCCGGCTGAGCAGCAATTTGGATTCATTTGGATGAAGGCTGAAATTGGTGATATGTTCCGCCTCTAGTCGAACAGGATAGGCTAAACCTTCAATAGAGAAATAATAAATCCCTGTACTGCCTTGATTAGAAACAAGCGCATAAAACCCTTGGCTGTCCTTTGTCCACTGCGGTAGCTGATAGACCTCTCCCATCACGCTATCTCCTGCCATACAGTTCCCAACATACATATCGAGCATTTCTGACAGTTGAACCGTCTTTTCTTCCTTCAGATCATACAGCCATAGTGATGGGAAGGTGGCATTTTGAAATTCACGCTCATGTCCAATATACAAAAGACTCCCTCCATTTGGAGAAAAAGATACGGTGGAATAAGCGCCGTTTGCTTGTGTGATTTTTTTTGTCGTACCATCCTCTAATGACAGAAGACACACGTCACTTATGTAAGGTATCTGTGGATTTAATTGAATAAAGGCAAGCCATTTGCCGCAAGGAGAAATCGTATGATTCATATGATGAACCTGCTCGCTCGTGACAGGCTCTATCTCTCCTGAATCGATATCTACCTTCACGATCTGCGTGACACGCCCATCTAAAAAGCCTCTTCCATCTGCTTTATAGGTTAAATCATCATATACCGCTGGAGCAAAGTCATCTTGCTCTTCCTTTTTTTCATCATGAACAGATTCTGATTGTTTCAATGACACAGCCGCATAAAGAAAAGCACCATCTGGAGAAAAGACAGGATGAGATACTCCGTAAGGAATCTTCGTTAAGGTTCGCACGCCGCCTCCTTCGCTCTTTATGAGTGCGAGCTGAGGGGCTTCCTTTGGCTTTTGTAAAATAAAAGCAAGCTGCCTGCCGTCCTTTGACCAAACTGGCTGATGATGCTTTCCATCCTCAAATGTCCATTGTGCCAGCTCCTCTGTCTCTTCATCTCGAACCCATAAGTGGATGTTGTAATCGTCTTTTTTCTCATTCACAGTGACTTTTGTAAAGACTGCCTTTTTTCCATCTGGTGAATAAACCGGATAGGAAACAGAAACAATCTTCGTTAAATCTTCTGCCGTCATCAATTTCTTCATGAACGTATCTCCCCCTTTTATGCTTAAAAAATAGTTCGATCCTCTAAATAATAATCCCTGCTTCTTCCCATAAAAACAAGCATAAAAAAAGAACGTGCAGATTCACAGCACGTTCTTTACTTGATTAACAGGATAATGCTGCACGACAACCCCTTCTACTGGCACCGTCAGCAAATCGACTTCGCAATGCGGGAAGTTTTGGGCAAGCTGCTCTTTCAGCGCTTCTCCCTTCCCTTTTTCCACTAAGGTGAGGATCGTCGGTCCAGCACCGCTCAAAGCCGTTCCATACGCTCCTTTGAGCGAAGCGACATGCTCTACCTTCGACAGCTCTGGCACGAGCATTGTGCGGTAAGGCTGATGAAATAAATCCTTATTCATCATTTCTCCAACAAGCGGCCAGTTTTGCGTCATTAAGGCGGCTACAAGGACGTTGCTCACAGCACTCGCACTGACAGCATGTTTATAGGAGAAATCCTCTGGCAGGACATCACGGGCATCCTTTGTGAGCACTTCATAAAAAGGAATCACCACGACGACATCTACATCCACATGCTGCACTTTAACGGCATGGGTTTTGTCTTCTTCATGAAGACCGATCAGTAAACCACCGAATAAAGAGGCACCCGCATTATCTGGATGACCTTCTACCTCACTTGCATAAAAGAGCTTCTGATCATCTGTCATGTTTAATTCAAGAAGCTGATTGGCAAGTTCAATGGCGGCCACGATGGCAGCAGCACTGCTGCCAAGCCCCCGTGCCAATGGAATATCACTCCACACTTTGACATGAACAGGCGGGAGTGTTTTTCCAAAGTCATCTGCGACCTTTTTGGCTGTTTGATAAATTAGGTTGTCGGTGCCTGATGGAATTCCAGACACGACATCTGTTTCTGCTTCAAACAGCCAGCTATCATGGTCATAGACCGATAGCTTTAAATAGCGGCTGAGTGCCATTCCAACTGAATCAAAGCCTGGTCCTAAATTGGCAGTGCTTCCCGGTACTGTGATTGAAAAAAGCATGGAGGCTTCACTCATACGCGTGCGGCCTTTTCTAAGTGTTCAAGAATTTGATCTTCATCTGCATCGAGTGTGACCGGCTTGATTTGTGAAATATCGATAGCCGTATTTGGATCTTTCAGTCCGTTGCCTGTTAGTACCGCAACAACTTTACTGCCTGGCTTGATTTCTCCAGATTTCACCTGCTTTAACACGCCCGCAATCGACGCACAAGAACCCGGCTCTGCAAACACACCTTCTTCACGTGCAATCAATTGATACGCATGAAGAATTTCCTCATCTGTTACTTCATCAATCTTTCCATTTGATTCATCTGCGGCTGCCACAGCTTGTTTCCAGCTCGCTGGATTTCCGATACGGATAGCCGTTGCCACTGTTTCTGGCTGCTCAATCACTTTATTTCGAACGATTGCCGCTGCACCTTCTGCTTCAAAACCACGCATGACAGGCAGTCCAGTTCCTTTTTTCTCGTGATATTCCTTGAAGCCTTTCCAGTAGGCCGTGATGTTCCCGGCATTACCAACAGGAATCGCCAGTACGTCCGGGGCAGAGCCTAGCTGCTCACAGATTTCAAATGCTGCTGTCTTTTGTCCTTCAATTCGATAAGGATTGACGGAGTTCACAAGGGCGATCGGCGCTTTTTCACAGATACTGCGAACGATTTTCAGTGCATCATCAAAGTTGCCATCAATGGCAATGATCTCTGCTCCGTACATGACGGCCTGTGCAAGCTTACCGAAGGCAATTTTCCCGTCTGGAATGATGACAATACATTTCATATCAGCACGGGCTGCATAAGCTGCTGCTGCTGCAGAGGTATTCCCCGTTGAGGCGCACATGATTGTATCGTTGCCTTCTTCTTTAGCCTTTGCAACAGCCATGACCATTCCTCGATCCTTGAAAGAGCCTGTTGGATTAACGCCTTCTGTTTTCACATGAAGCTCGATTCCCAGCTTTTCTGAAAGCTTGGCAAGATGGATCAGCGGTGTATTCCCTTCATTTAATGTTAGTTTAGGTGTAGATTCGTTTACTGGTAAGAATTCTTGAAATTCTTCAATGAGTCCATTCCATTTCATCAGCTTAAACCGTTCCCTTCTACTCGGTACGTGCTCTTCACTTGAACCACCACGTCGAGGTCGTTTAATTTTTGCAGGATATTTGAGAAATCTTCTTCTGAAGTCTGATGTGTAATAATCACAATTTCAGCCAGCTCATCATGTCCTTTCACAGGAAGCTGAAGGATCTTTTCAAAGCTGATGCCTCTTTCAGAAAAAATAGATGTAATGCGGGAGAATGCCCCGACTTGATCTCTAACATGAATTCTTAAAAATTGCTGAGCAAATATTTCTGATGACGATTTGATCTTCTTCTCAAACTGCGGTGCGATAAATCCGCTTCCGTTCACGCCAAGGCGCATGTTTTTCATCACAGCCACTAAGTCTGATACAACAGCTGTTGCTGTCGGCAGACTTCCTGCTCCAGGTCCGTAAAACATCGTTTCTCCTACAGCACTTCCGTAGACATATACCGCATTAAATTCATTGTTGACGGATGATAATGGATGATGATCAGGAAGTAAGGTTGGCTGAACGCTGACCTCCACTTTCTCTCCGTCCCTCTGAGCAATGCCGATCAGCTTCATTGTATAGCCAAACCGCTTACTGAAATTAATATCCTCATCAGAGATATCAGAAATACCTTTCACCTTGACGTCCTCTAAATCTACATTCATAGAAAAGCCGAGTCTTGCAAGAATCGCCATTTTCCTTGCTGCATCCAGTCCTTCTACATCAGCTGTCGGATCTGCTTCTGCAAAGCCTAGATCCTGTGCTTCTTTTAAGACATCCTCATATGCGCTTTTATCGACATTCATTTTCGTTAAAATAAAATTCGTTGTACCGTTCACAATCCCCATCATCTTGGTGATTCGGTCTGAGGCCAATCCTTCCTCCAGCGTGCGCAGAATCGGAATTCCTCCGGCGACACTTGCTTCATAATAAAGATCACAGCTATTTTCTTTCGCTACATGTAAAAGCTCCGTACCGTAAAGCGCCATTAAATCTTTATTGGCTGTAATGACATGCTTCTTCTCACTTAACGCATCTATTAAATATTGTTTTGTCTCTTCAATGCCGCCCATCACTTCAATGATGACATCGACCTCTGGATCTCTAATCACATCGTATACTTCAGTTGTGAAGACCTCTCTTGCGACATCCACATCTCTTTTTTTATCGGGATTGCTCACAAGCACTTTTTGTATTAATACCGGACAGCCGATTTGGTGCATTAATTTATCCTGATGGTCTTGGATAATTTTTACGACACCGCTTCCCACTGTTCCTAATCCTAATAGCCCAACTCGAATTGCCTTCACCTGAAATTCCACCTTTCTCCGTAAATGTCCTCTCTAAAAAGACATTTGTTAACCTTACACAGACATTCAATGTACACACATTATAAAGGGGTATCCTCATTTTGACAAGGTAATAAAATAAGAGATTGTCAGAATGAAACCGCTTAACAGCTATTTATATCAAGATTCTATATTTTCAAAATATTTTTGTTAGAAAAGCTCCCGAACACCGGGAAGCCTTATATTATAAACGAACCGGCGTTTTGGCTGGCTCGTCTTGTAAGACAAGCGCAATATTTTCAGCACATAAACGCATCATCGTTTTTCTTGTTTCAACACTAGCACTTCCAATATGAGGAAGGACTGTGACGTTAGGTAATGTCGTTAACGGATGAGACGGGCTGACAGGTTCCTCTCTAAATACATCCAGACCAGCGCCGGCAATTTTTCCTGTTGTGACAGCCTCGTATAAAGCATCCTCATCCACAGTCTGTCCTCTTGATACGTTAATGAAATAAGCAGAGTTCTTCATCAGGTCAAATGCTTTTTCATTAAACATGTCTTTCGTTTCCGGGGTTAACGGCGTCAGACAGACGATGAAATCAGACTGCTTGAGCAGTTCCTCAAAAGCCGCATAGGTCACGCCAAGCTGCGCTTCTGCCTCGGATTTTCTTGAACGATTATGATAAAGGACATTCATATTAAAGCCTTTGGCCCGCTTGGCAAGTGCTGTTCCAATGCTGCCCATTCCGACAATCCCGAGTGTTTTGTGATGAACATCAGCACCGGCAAGAAGAAGCGGCCCCCAGCCTGTCCAGTTTCCATCCTTAATCCAATCACTCGCCTCGACAATGCGTCTAGCTGACGCCATCAGAAGAGCAAAGGCTAAATCCGCCGTCGATTCTGTTAAGACGTCTGGTGTATGACATACGGTGATTCCGTGCTTTTTGGCTGCTTCAAGATCAATATTGTCATAGCCAACAGCAAGGTTTGCAACCACCTTGATATTCGGAGCCTTTGATAAAAGCGGCTCATCTATTTGATCTGACAGCATGGTGAGAAGCGCATCCGCTTTAGCAGCTTGTGTTTCTAACTCTTCTCTTGGACACGGCTCATCCTCTCTTGGCCACATCTCAACATGAGCGACTTCTTTTAATGGTGTAAGTGATGCTTCATCCAGTTTTCTTGTGATATAGACGTAAGGTTTCGTCAAGAAGAACACTCCTTTTATCGATTTCTTTAAGCATAACGAAAAACGTCTCAAGAGAAAAGAGACGTTTCGTCTGTTCACTGAAACTTCAAATCAGCTGCAGGCTGAAGCCAGCCAACAGCCGGAATGGGGCTCCCGCCGCTTCGCATGGCACTCATTTCTTGAAAGACCTTCAGAAAGTATTCATAACGATTGGCATCATTTAAGACGTAATCTAACCGCTCTTCATAATATGCTTTTTCATTTTCTCCCGACATGTAGTAGCCTTCCACAATTTCAAAATAATGAAGCGGGAACAGCAGGCGGCTGTATAACAAACGCTTTGAAAAGGAGGAAAGAGGTGTCACCTGTTCATATTGCTGAAGAAAGGAAAAGCCCTCTTCAATTAAATCTTCCTTATGCTGTACAAAGGTCTCTCTTAAGTATTCGGCAATATCACGGGTTGGATGATCAAAGACCCAATCCACAGGTAAACGAAGCGGCTGCTCATGCGGCCATGTCATACGTGAAAAGCGCTGATGACAGACAGTGCCTGAGTCACCTTCTTTCGGTTCATCATCAAGTTCAGTATCGACTAAATATTGAATGGCATTCTCCGTTAATCCAAGATAATACGGAAACGATTCAATGAATTTTTGTTCAAACCGTTCCAGCGGTTTTTGATGCATTTGCTGCATCCAAAAGCCTTCGAGCTGATCTAATCGTTTTGCCCATAATTCCTTCCAGGCACCGACACGTTTTGTTTCGGAAACTTCATATGGAAATCCTCTTCCCCTGACATGGAAGGATGCCAGCTCTGACGCTTGCTGAAACGAGCGGCTTGAGAGCGGAGGCGCTGCTTTTAATAAAGCATACTGCTCCTTCCCATGAGTAAAGGTGGGTTTCTCTTCATTTGTTAATTCAAACACAGCGACGTATGGGTCTCCAGCATTCAGTAAATACTGACTGATATGATACAACTCCGAGAGTTCTTCTTCTCGCAAATGAGACACAGGAACAATGAGGAAGAGAGCCTCCGCCGTTTGAAAGCTCTGATAACTGCCATATGGCGTAAATTGACGAACATCAATACCAAATGTGTGATAAATGGTTTCTTTCATGTTTTCACCTGCGTTCCTATGATCAATCTCTTATCATATCGTAGTCGCAGGTTGAGGGATTTATGAATACTATTTACTATCCGAAGCTTTTTACACGTTGTGGACAAAATACGAGGATTGGGTGAGGAATACATGCCGCATCATCATGAGATGAACGAAGTAGAAAAAACAGCAAGACGCCGTTTACAAGAACGAGGCGTAACCATTCAAGATATAGCAGACCTTGTCTACTTTTTACAGGAAAAATATCATCCTGGCTTAGACATGACAGAGTGCATCCACAATGTGGAGCGTGTCATCGCAAAACGTGAAGTCCAAAATGCGATATTAACGGGCGTTGAGCTAGACGTACTCGCCGAACAAAAAAAGCTGACTGAGCCGCTTCAATCAATACTTGAAACGGACGAGAGCCTGTATGGCGTTGATGAAATTTTATCCTTTGCTATCGTCAATATTTATGGTTCGATCGGCTTTACGAATTACGGATATATCGATAAAGAAAAACCAGGAATTCTCGGGAAACTCAACGATAAATCCACGGGCGAATGCCACACCTTTTTAGATGACATTGTCGGCGCTATTGCTGCCGCCGCATCAAGCAGGCTGGCACATAGTGCAAGAAATGCGGAATAAAGAAAAAGAGGACGCGCGCGTAACGCTTGTCCTCTTTTTTTATGATAATCGCTCAATCCACTCGGATAATGAATCAATGACATAGGTTGGCTGCTTTTCGTACTTCTGAAGCAGCTCTTTTGTTGTCACACCTGTATGGACGAGTAATGTGTCCATTCCTGCATTCATTCCTGCCATAATATCCGTATCATAGTTATCCCCCACCATGAGCGTTTCAGACACATCTGTCCCAAGTACACGCATTGCTTGTTCCATAATAATGGATTCCGGCTTTCCGATAAATGTCGGCTGAACCGTTGTCGTCACGGTCAGTACAGATGTTAACGAGCCGTTCCCTGGCAAAAGCCCTCTTTCTGTTGGAATGGCAATATCCCCATTTGTTGAGACAAATTGTGCGCCTTGACGGATGGCAATCGCACCTACTGCTAATTTTTCATATGTAATGCCCCGATCAATTCCAACAACAACGAAATCTGCGTCTTCCTGACCAAACGTCAGCCCTTTTTCTTCAATGGCCTGCTTGATTCCTTCTTCACCGATCACATAAACTGATGCATCTTTCTTTTGCTCAGCAATATAATTGGCCGTCGCCATACTTGTTGTAAAAACTTGTTCTTCTGTTGCTGGGATATCAAATGAAACGAGTTTTTCCGCTACCTGCTTTGGCGTACGTGATGAGTTATTCGTGACAAACAAGTAAGGGATGTCCAACTCATTTAACTTTTGAACAAATTGACCTGCTTCTTCGATCTTTTCTGTTCCTTTATACATTGTCCCGTCTAAATCAATTAAATAGCCTTTGTATTTCATGATGCTCACAACTCCAATGGTTTATTTAAACGCTGATACTGGGCCAAGCTCCTGTTCCAGGTAGGTACGGATGCGGCTTGGAAAGACCTCTAGCGCCTGCTCTACTTCGCTGATCACCTGCAATAAGTCATGATGATTTACTTCCTGATATTGCTGTACAAGTGTTTTGCGGGATGAGACAAGCTTTTTCAGCTGACTTCCTTCTCCTTCTGGTACAACCTTTTCATCAACAAGTATATCCATGATGTCATCATAGCTTCCTGGGTCACGCATAATAAAGCCATCAATCATGTCATTTCCGGTATCAAGAATACATTCGACGAGCAAATGAACAATTCGTTCCAGCGCTTTTTTCTCTAGAGGACTTGTCCATGTTTGATGACTCTGCAACAACTCATATTGCTCCTCGAAAAAACGTAATGTCTCTTCAATCTTTTTTCTGTCTACGAAATACATCATGACGCTCCCCTTTGCGTTATTTTCTAATTCGCTTTAAGACAAAATAGGCACAGCCAAAATTACAGTATTCATAAATGTATTCATCGAGTGTGCTGATTTTAGTATCAAATGTGGCCTTTTGGTTTTGGTCATCAAAGAACCCTTTCAGCCTGAGCTGATTGTAGCCCCAGTCCCCCACAATATAATCATACTTATTTAAAATATCTGAGTACCTTGCTTTAAACGCTTCTTCATTAAAGCCGTCTTTGATATCTCTTACAAGATCAAAGGTAGCATTCTGAACGACGATCATCTTCTCACCTCTTTTTAAACGATCCATCTTTAATGATAATTCATTGGAAGAACTCCATCAATTGCTAAAGCATGTTTTTTCCGATTTAGCCGAAGCTAAAGGAAAAAGGAGGTCACATTTATGAAGAAACAACTGACTGCCGCGATTCTCCTCAGCATGGTTTTAGGCGGGTGCGGCTTTCAATCAGGTATGAACCGGCAAGTGGATGAAGATTCTTCAAGTAAAACCATCCGTCTGTCGGATCGTCATGAAGGAAATAATTCCAATATGCCAGAAGCAGATACAAACAAAGCAGGATATGTTCGTTATCAGCGCCAGCAAGTAACGGATCAGAAAGAAAGAACCCCTGCTTTAAATCGTGAGCATCTTGCCCACGTGATTACAAGTCTAACGGTGCAGCTGCCAAACATCAAAGATGCAGCCACACTTGTGACAGATGAGGATGCACTCATCGTGTATCGAACAGGAAACAAAAACCGTGATGAATCTGCCGATCAAGTAAAGAAAACGGCGGTTTCTGTTCTCCCTCGTTATTATCATGTATACGTCTCTGATAATCCAGAGCACTTTCAATCCATTGCCAATTTTTCACGTCTTCAAACCAATTCACGTGATTTTGACCAAATTTTAACCAAAACGATTCAGCAAATGAAGTATTCCCCTCAAGGCGGGAACATATCGAATCAAGAAGATGCAAATGGGATGACGAATTCAGACCGTACAATGAGAAGAAACGCCCCTTACGGCCAAAATTAATACGAGAAAAAACGCCAGAGAGCTCTGGCGTTTTCTTTGTTACGCTTGCGCCTGACGCTTTTTAGACGCTTCGTTTACTTGTTCATCTGCATGGTAGGAAGAGCGCACAAGCGGCCCAGCTTCACAGTGGCTAAAGCCTTTTGACATCGCAATTTCCTTCAGCTCTGCAAACTCATCCGGATGGTAGTATTTTTGAACTTTCAAATGCTTTTTCGAAGGCTGTAAGTACTGGCCAATCGCCATAATATCCACGTTATTGGCAAGAAGATCATCCATGACTTCAATGATTTCTTCCTTCGTTTCACCAAGTCCAATCATAATGCTTGATTTTGTTGGAATATCGGGCTGCATTTCTTTTGCACGACGCAAGAATTCTAATGAACGATCATATGTAGCACGCGCACGAACTCTTGGCGTTAATCTGCGAACTGTTTCAATGTTGTGATTTAAAATGTCAGGACGCGTGTCCATTAACGTCTTCAAGTTATCATAATTGCCGCCCATGTCTGAAGGGAGAACTTCAATGGTCGTGAATGGGCTTTTTCTTCTAATCGCACGAACGGTTTCAGCGAACACACCTGCGCCGCCATCCTTTTGATCATCCCTTGCAACCGCTGTTATAACAGCGTGCTTTAAGTTCATTAAGGCTACTGAATCTGCCACGCGTTCTGGCTCTTGCAGGTCAAGCTCAGTTGGAAGTCCAGTTTTCACCGCACAGAAACGGCATGCGCGCGTACAAACAGATCCAAGGATCATAAATGTAGCGGTTCTTCTCACTGCCCAGCATTCGTGAATATTCGGACATTTTGCTTCCTCACAAACAGTATGCAGGTTGTTTTCCCGCATCATTTTCTTTAAACCGGTATAGTTTTCATTCGTATTCAGCTTGATTTTAAGCCAGTCCGGTTTTCTTACGTGCTCTTCCTTCTTTGCCAATTCCATCATCTCCATATGAATTCGTTAAAGGTGCATCTACAAAAATCTTCCTGCTATATACGATGGATGCAGCTAAGAAGCTGCAAAAAATTGAATCTTCGGCCTAAAGCCTTTTCTTTAGACACTTTAACATAGTACAGATTGAACAACAAGGGAATGAGCTGCAAAAATACCCAAAAGCCTCCTAAAAAAACAGAAGAAAATTACTAACATTTTCTTCTTATGAAATAGAGTGTTCTAACCACACTAAACGGTAGAAGACGATGCTCGATGAAAGGAGATGGACGTTTGTGAAAGTGGTTTTAGCCATCTTGATTGCTCTTTCAATGCTCCCTTTACCTGTTCATGCAAAAGGGACGGGCAAGCAGCCAGATGAATTGAAGCAAAGAATGGCCCTATATGAAAAAGTCTCCATCACAACACAGGTTCCATGGTATGTACTTGCTGCAGTTGATCAGTATGAACACAATATTCGAAAGAGCAGAAGAGATTTACCGAAACAAAAAGGCGTCATTGGCATCTACATTCCCCGGGAAATGTGGATTGGACCAGAAAACCCGAATAAACAGGATACCTCTCCTTTAAGCATTAAAGTGTTTGACGGAATTGGTCTTGATGGGAATGGGGATGGCAAAGCAAGCAGCGATGACGATGAGGATGTATTATTCACTTTTGCACAATACTTGCTTCACTACGGCAGCAGCATTGATCAATTAAAAATTGGCTTATGGGACTATTATGGACGTGATCAAACCGTTGGAATCATTTCATCTTTTATGAAGCTATATAAGCACTACGGCCATCTTGATCTTGGAAAGCATGCTTTTCCTCTTCCGGTTGGAGCTGACTACAGCTACCGGAGTACATGGGGAGATGCGAGAGGATTTGGAGGAAGGAGAATTCATGAGGGAACCGATTTATTTGCCCATTATGGACTTCCCGTTCGTGCGACATCGTATGGCGTGATTGAAATGAAAGGCTGGAACCGCTTTGGCGGCTGGCGGATAGGCATTCGAGATATTCATAATCATTATCATTACTTTGCTCACTTAAATGGCTTTGCGAAAGGACTCAAGACAGGTCAAATTGTTGAGCCTGGCCAGGTGATTGGATCTGTCGGAAGCTCCGGTTACGGTCCTCCAGGCACCGCAGGAAAGTTTCCGCCGCATCTTCACTATGGCATGTACAAAGACAACGGCAGAACCGAATGGTCATTTGACCCATACCCTCATTTGAGGGCGTGGGAAAGAGCTGAACGGAAACGAAAGTAAATAACAGCCCAATCATTGTTGGGCTGTTATTCCTTTTTCTTCTTTTTTTCTGGAAGAACAATTGATGGAGCACCTGAGTTTGTTCCGCTGCCATTATAATAATCTGGCACGTCTCCTTGAACGGCTTGTATGGAGACAGGAACAGAGTTTTTCACTACGATTGTTTCAGAAGCAAATGGGATAATGACTCTTACCTTGACCTCGATCAGAACACTAATATCAATCAAGGCATTGTTGATGCCATAAGGCTTAATATTTTTTTCAACGTCCGTATGCGGATCACCAATCACACTAAAGCGTACAGGCACTTTTGGTCCGAGGTTGGCAATGAGTGCATTTCCGGATGCTTGCCCAAGCGGAATGTTATATATAATGCCGTCATGTCCATCTGTTTGATCCTTTAATGCTTCTTTTGCCTCTTTTTGAAAGTTCCCCTTTTCAATGTCCTCTAAATTTTTTTGAAGATGACGCGAGAGGTCAGCCATTGCTTTCGATGTTGCTTGCGCATTAAAATCGATGGTCGTCACTTTTCCGTTCTCACTTGTATTCATGACCACCATATCCTTCATATTCTCCTGATCGTCTGCAAAGTCTTGAACTGAATATTGTATGAGGTGATTGGCGATGCGCTCTGTTTCTAGTTCAGCAATGTGAATAAGGGTTGGTTTAATGGATCGGTTGATAAAAAATAAACTAATTACGGTTGAGAGCACAAAGAATAAGATCGCAAGCAGCATAACGTAACGAAATGGCAAAGGGCCCTTCTTGTAGGGGCGATAACGGCGGTTCATTCTCAATAAAAAATCCCCCCTTCTCCATTACATGTGTATGCAGACAGGCGGGGGGATAGGAATCATCTCTCTATTTTATTTCACCATTTTTAATAATGCATCTCTTCCAATTGTTCCAGCTGAGATGCCCAGCGCTTCTGCGGCGTATGTCACAGATTCTAAAGGAGCATCGAGCAATTGCTCAATGGTTCTTACACCCACTGCTCTTCCTGCAATAATTCCTCTATCTGCAAGCTTTTCATTCAAGAGCCCGACATCCAGTGCACCGCACATGATATACCCATGTTCATTTGTTACTGCCATGAAATTTGTCTTCGGCAGCTTGACGGTGACCGCTGTAAAGGAATGGCCATCAATTGTAATAGGTGTTAAATTCACCAAATCCCTTCACTCCTCTCATCACAATCTATGTGAAAAGAGGGCGCGTGTTGTTAGGCTGAAGCGGATTTCATGTTGCTTCCTTCAAGCGCCATGTCAGAACATCACGTAAAAATTCAGGCATAAAATATTCAATGTGTTCGTGATCACGGATATGAGGAAAAAGAGAGCCTAATGTATACATATCGACTGTGCCAACAGTATAGGAGGCGTCTTTTTTGATCAATTGACCATGTACAAAGACATCCTTCACCCGTTTTGCCTCGCCTTCTTCTAATGTATAGCTGAGGCCGCTATATAGCATTTTCCCCATCAGCTCACCTCTAAAGCCGAAGCCTTTGATGCGCAGCTGTTCCATTTTTTCTTCACAGCCCCGCTGAACTGTTTCGATGAGCTGTTGACCGGTAAGCGTCACCCGAATAGGATTAATGGGATGCGGACATATCCGGTGGATTTCTTCTCTTGTGACGATCCCTGCCTCTAATGAATCAAGCACCATACCTGCATTCATCATGCCAATATCTGCTCCGCACCAATCTTTAATGGCATCTGTTAAGAGCTGCGGAAGCGGAGAATCGTCGAACCACTTTGTTTCTAGCTTCGACTCAATCGTTGTCACTTTTTCCTGCATGAGTGCTTTCGCTCTTCTTTCTGCCTGCTGCAAGGTGGTGATGGCTTCATCTGATTCACTAATGAGCTGATCGACTGACTGTACTGTCGCTTTTTTCTCTATCAGCTCTTTGCGCGCTGTATCGATCGTCAGCTCAACGCAGCCAATATAATGCCCGTACTTTTCAGCGCATGCAAGCAGCACACCATTGTCCATTTCACCTTCTTCTAACAGATGATGCGTGTGTGAACCTAGGATGATGTCGATTTCAGGGAAATCACGGGCGACCTCTCGATCATGGATGATACCGAGATGAGATAAAAGCACAATGACATCTGCCTGTCCCTTTACTTCCTGCAGCATGTCCCGTATGCTGTCAAACGGATCAGTAATGTTCCAGCCCAGCTTTTCATATACAGGTGTATACGCAATGGTCACGCCTAAGAGACAGAGCTTCAGTCCGTTTTCCATTGTGATCATATGATAGGGCTTTGCCCATGATGGCCTTTTGCCTTTCTCAAATAAATTAGACAGGACCACTGGAAATTGTGCATTCTCATACAAGTGATCCAGCTGATCATGGGGCAGCGTAATACCTTCATTATTCCCGATCGTGACTCCATCATAGCCAAGCTGATTGAGGAGCTTGACGTTTACCTTTCCATAATCCGCTTCGGATACGAGGTTCACTCGATCCATATGGTCGCCAATATCAAACAAGAGCATCTGATCGTGAACTTGACGCTTTTCTTCAATATAAGCTGCAATTTTTGGCCAGTTCTCAAAGTGGCTGTGCAAGTCGTTTGTATGATATAACCATAGCTTCTGCAGCATGTTGATCTCTCCCTCAAGTTGTCACTGACCGTCTCATTCAGGTTGAAAGCTTCAGTCAGCTCTCGGTTAACTAAATAAATCTAACTGCTTCGGAGACAGGTTTGAATAGGTGATATCCAGCAAATCAATCATCTGCTGGCCATTTGCCGCTGCATCTCCGCCGGAGTTATTATTAAACACGACATAGACATCTTTCGATTGCTGATGCAGGATGTCGAGATTCTTTTTCCACTCTTTTAATTCAGCTTCATTATATAAATATAAGTATCTCACTTCACGCCAATTCTCATGGTCTGCCGGGTGAAGCCAGCCCTGTTTATTCCTTCCATGAAACCGGACCAATGTTTTATCACGGTGTGTAGCTTGTACGACCGGCGGAATGGAGCCTTCTCCGACTTGCGGTTCATCACAGACGGAATGAATCCATCCTTCCTTTTCCATAAAGGACAAAGTCTGCTCATAAAATTCCTCTGAAAACCATGTACGGTTTCGGAATTCGAGGGCACATGGAATATCGCCCATCTTCTCCTTACACCATCTTAAATAGTGGACGTGCTCTTTTTTGCAATCAAACCATGGGGGAAATTGAAAGAGCACCATGGCTAGTTTCCCTTCACGAATAAGGGGAGTCAGCGAAAGAATAAATGCATCAAACATGTCTTCCTTTGAAGCAAACGGAATCTCGCCCCTTTGATGTCCAGTCATTCCTTGGTATGCTTTCACAACAAATTGAAAGTCATCTGGCGTATCTTTTATCCACTTTTCATGATTACGCTCAGGCTGAACCGCATAAAAGCTGGCATCCAGTTCCACAATCGGAAACGTTGACGCGTAGTGAAACAGCTTTTGCGCGCTGCCGATTCTCGGCGGATAAAGACTGTCATGATCTCCCCAGCCAGTTAATCCGATATAAATCATGTTTCTCACCTCTTGCCACTCTCATGTATAGACGGCTTCCTCCTTCGAAGCCTTTGTTTCTTGTGATACCCATATTTTCTGAAAGAAATTCTTCTGTCTACAACATATCATATTTGCTCGTAATTCTGAATGAAGATGACTGGCGGCACGTGATTTTGTCCTGACGCTCTGTTTGTTTGTTATATTAATTGACAACTTTCTATCTAAAATGATTTTAGCTGATAACATAAAATGCATATCAGAGATGTAGACAGTGATTGTCCATTTTTTTATTCATCTTCACCAATAAAGGAGATTGAGTGGATATGAACATAGACGATAACCAGTTTGAAATTTTACAAAAAATGGCCAAAAAGATTCACAAGCCCATCTATTTGTTTAACCAGCATGGACGTATTCTCTATACCTCGCACCCCATGATCACAAGCTCAGAATGGATGCACATTCTCCCCTTTTTTCAAAGCAGGACAACTCATTCTTTTTCAATGATACATGCAAAACAAACCTTTTCCATCTTTCCAATTGATCTAAACGAACAAACATGTGATTATCTGGTCATCCTTGCTTTCATTCACCCGCAGAATAAAACTTTGCATGGGATCATTGCAAAAGCAGTAAACGAAATGTCGATTGCACGCATGAGACAATATGCCGCCCTGCAAACGGCCAAGCGTGCTAGAAATGAGGGCTTTCGCAAATGGATAGAGAGGGCATCGTCTTCCCAGCAAGATTCCTTACATTTCGCTCAGGCGTTTGGATTAAACGCCGAATGCCGCTATCTATGTATGATCTGTCAGCTTGACGAGCGCAGTGATACCACATGTTTTATGAAGCAGCAAATGGTTTTGGATCAGGTGGTTGATCTGCTCGAAAGTGCACTTCCAAGCTGCCCATTTCCTGCCTTTCTGTTTTTAAAAGGTGATATGGGGGTTGTATTGATGGAGGAGACTGGCAGTTGGCCGGAGGTTAGCGACAGGCTCAGCTCTTTTTTAAAACAGTTGCAGATGCTTGTTAAACTGCAAGTGAATCATACTATTTCTTTTGGGGTGAGCTTGACGGGCTGCCACATCTCCCATCTGTCTGAAGGCTACAATGAAGCATTAGAGGCTCTTCAAACCGGACATCTCTCATCGCGGACTGAATATATTCAATTTTATCAAGCAAAGGATGTGCCAGATTTACTAAGGCTCATTCCAAGAAAGGATATGATCACGTTTCACCAGCTGCACCTTCACCCGTTATCTGAATCATCACAAGTCGATCAAAGCCTTCTTCACACCTTATCTGTTTATTTAGAAACCCATTGCCACATTTCAGAAACAGCCAAACGCTTGTCCATTCATCGCAACACGGTCATTTATCGCCTCGAGAAGTGTGAAGAATTGCTTCGAATCAGCTTAAAAGATTCTGACGCAACATTGCGGCTGCGCTTAGCCTTCCGTATTCAAATGTTTCTCTCATCCCATCCTGATAGAATTTTTTCTTCTGAAACCTCATATAGTTTGGAGGAGAAAAATGAGACTCAAGGAGGGATGACAAATGGATGATGAGCTCCGTCACATCCCGCAGCCCATTCGAAAGGATGGCGCAGGTGCCACCGACTTAGGCCCGCGCGATGTCCTTCGAGATATAGAGAACCCTGATATGCTCGTTCCGCCTAAAACCGATGCCGGAACAATCCCAAATTTAAAATTTTCATTTTCTGATACACACATGCATTTGAATCACGGCGGCTGGTCTAGGGAAATTACAAAGCGGGAACTGCCTGTTTCAACAACGATTGCAGGTGTCAACATGCGGCTCACACGTGGAGGTGTTCGTGAGCTTCATTGGCATAAGCAGGCGGAATGGGCGTATATGATTTTAGGCAAAGCCCGCATCACATCTGTAGATGCCGAAGGGCGAAATATGATTGCTGATCTAGAAGAAGGCGATTTGTGGTATTTCCCGCCTGGTATCCCGCACTCTATTCAAGGACTTGAGGATGGTTGTGAGTTCCTTCTTGTATTTGATGATGGCGATTTTTCTGAATTTGATACATTCACGATCACAGACTGGTTTGCCCATACACCGAAAGAGATTCTCTCCGCCAATTTTGGTGTTCCTAGGAAATTGTTTGACCATATTCCGAATAAGCAGCGCTATATGTTTCAAGGCTCGCCGCCATCATCCTTAGAAAGCCAAATGGTATCTGATCCATACGGGAGCATTAAACCGCCATTTACACACCAGCTCCTTCGTCAAAACCCGATAACGACCTCTGGCGGAACCGTCCGAATTGTCGATTCACGGAATTTCCCAATTTCAAAAACGATTGCGGCTGCACTTGTTGAAGTAAAACCTGGCGGCATGAGAGAAATGCACTGGCACCCTAATAATGATGAGTGGCAATACTATTTAACAGGTACAGCTAAAATGACGGTCTTTGGAGCAGGAGGTACTGCCCGCACCTTTAATTACAGAGCAGGTGATGTTGGATATGTTCCTTTTGGCATGGGGCATTACATCCAAAATATCGGCCAAACGAGCCTTTGGTTTTTAGAGATTTTTAAAAGTGACCGGTTTGCAGATATTTCGTTGAATCAGTGGATGGCCTTAACCCCGCCTCAATTAGTGAAAGAGCATTTACACGTAGATGAAGCGATGATTCGTGCGCTTCATAAAGAAAAGTCACCTGTCGTGAAATATGAGAGATGATGCCCATCATAAAAAAACCGATCAATTCGTCCTGATCGGTTTTTTATCAGCAAAATTTAAGAAGCTGCCGAAGCATGCTGCACTTTTTTCCCCCACACGATGGATGCAGCGAAGCTTACGCAAAGCACCAGTGTTCCAAACATAAAAGGAAACTCAATATTCACATCAAATAATATACCCGCAAGACTCGGTCCGACGATATTGGCAAGGCTCATAAAGGATGTATTGAGACCGCCTGCTACCCCTTGCTGATTGCCTGCCATCTTGGACAGCAATGTATTGAGGGCTGGTCGGACAAATGACGTAGCCGATAAAAATAAAATCGAACCCGTAAAAATCAACCAAAAGGACGGCGCCAAACGGCAGGCGATCAGCATGAAAGCCGCACCTAACAGCGCATAACGGACGACTCTCATCTCTCCAAATCGTTTCACACAGGCATTCACTAACGCCCCTTGAACAAGCACCCCGGCAAGACCCGCAACCGTAATCACAAACGCAATATCCTTCGGTGAAAAGCCGTGTTTTTGGTCTACATATAAGCCGAAAATCGATTCAAAATGAATGATTCCGAAATTGAGGACAAAGGCCAATATAAACAAAAAGCCGTAAGATGTCCTTAGAGCCTCGATCATTTGTACAAAAGGATTGAAATGAATATCCTTGTTGAGCCGCGCCTCTTCCTGTTTTTCCTTTGTTAATGTTTCAGGTAAGAAGAGGATGGATAACAAAGTAGAAAGAGCAGCAAAGGAACCGGCAATCAGAAATGGAAATGCGATCCCGTACTCAACCAAATAGCCGCCTACGCCCGGCCCAATGACAAAACCTAGTGTCATCGCTGCACTGAATAGACCCATTCCTTTCCCTCGGTCCTTTTCACTTGTGATATCAGCGATGTATGCAAACATGGCCGGCATAAGCAAAGCTCCGGCAGCACCGCCTAAAAATCGAGACACGAACAGCATCCAAAGCTGATCAGCAAAAGCAAAAATAAACTGAGCAATCGTAAAACCCGCAATCCCGGCAATGATCAATTTTCTTCTTCCAAATCGATCGGTCAGTGCGCCGGCAATCGGCGATAACGCAAATTGTGTAAGACCTGTTGCAGCCACAAGAAAACCGAGTGTTTTTCCTGTTGCACCAAAGGCTTCGATGTAACTCGGCATAACAGGTACAATGAGGCCAAAGCCCAGCATGGCAATAAAAATATTGAGCATCAAAATGTATAATCTTCCCATCTTCTTCATACAAAAAACCTCTTTCTTCAAATAAATGAAAATGATGACAAAAATGATAAGAACTTCTCCAGTATAGCGATAACCTCATCTATAAGTCTAGTTTTTCAAAAATTAGTGTTCTTTTCCAAATAAAAAATACCCGCCAATGGCGAGTATGTTGGAGCTCGTTATTCAGCTTGTTCATAGATAGAAAGAGCCGCCTGAAGCCCTGCTCCGCAATGGATAGCCGCACCGTGTTTGATGAGAATCGCTTCCAGCCCTGCTAACACAAACAGCACATTTTCCTTTCGGCAGCTGTAGCCCATTGTCCCAATTCTCCATATACGGCCGGCAAGCGGTCCAAAGGAGCTTGCAATCTCAATCCCAAAATGATGGAGCAGATCGGCACGGACCGCTTCTCCGTCAATACCACTTGGAATGACAATACAGGTTACAACCGGCATTTTACAATCTGGATCACCAAACAATTCAAGCCCCATTGCTTCAAGACCTTTCATCAAGGCTTTCTCATGATACGTGTGCCTTTGAAAACGTTCAGACAGCCCTTCTTCCAGCACAAGACGAACCCCTTCTCGCAGTGCATAGAGCATCGTTGTCGCTTCTGTATGATGATTTAATCGTCTTGGGCTCCAATAATCCTGAAGCTGGCTTAAATCAAAATAATTGCTTTTGATTGGAGAAATGTCGATTTGTTTTTGTAATTCATCCTGTGTCGCAATGCCTTTTTCTACTTTCTTTCTTGATTCAACGACAGCTGCGACTCGGTCATTATACGTAATAGGTGACATGCCTGATGGAACAGATAAACATTTCTGCGTGCCGCCAATCGCCGCATCAATTTTCCATTCATCCACTTTTACCTCGACACCGCCAATGGTCGCCACAGCGTCTACAATGAACAGCATATCAAGAGCCCGGCATGCTTCACCGATTTGCTTGAGCGGCTGCAATCGTCCGGTGGATGTTTCACCATGAACCATGGCAACGATTTTAGGCTTGACCCGCTTTATTTCTTTGATGATGTCGTCAGGATCAAAAACCGCCCCCCATTCACATTCCATTGTATGTACCTCAGCACCGTAGCGCTGCCCTATTTCAATGAGCAGGTGACCGAAGCGGCCAAAGACAGGTACAAGCATTGAATCTCCCGGCTCAATCACACTGGCGAGCACAGCTTCAAGCCCTGAACGGGACGTACCGTCAATTGGATAAGCCCATCTGTTTTCTGTTTGAAAAAGTGACCGCAATAAAGTCATTGTTTCATTCATAATGTGTGTAAATGCTGGATCAAATTGACCGAGAATTGGCGTGCTCATCACACGGAGCACTCTCGGATCTACTTCAACGGGTCCCGGTGTCATAATCGTTCTTGAAGGTGTTTGCAGTTCTTTCACGTGATCCATCCTCTCCCTTGCTGTCCATCCTTATAAGCCCACTTATACAGGAATACGCCTAAAATAGCAATCTCTTTTCCTATGAACTTATTACATAAAATTTACGAGAAATCCATTTATTTCTTCATGGCAATATGATAGAAATAAAGAGAATACATTCCCTATCAAGGAGGAAATCGAATGAAAAGAACTTTATTTGGAACTGTGGCCGCCGGAATCATGATATTCGGCACATTCGCCGCCCCGCTGCCTCCAGCTGCAAATGCTCAAGGTTTCAATCTGAGTGAACCTAGTCAAACGATCACCTTTTCCCCGTTACAGCTTCAAAACGAAACATCTGCACAACAAACGCAAACTGCCGCCACAAGTCAAATCGATTCCTATTACCAATCTGCTGCTGGCAAATCAGGACCCGCTCTTAAGAAGGCTTTACACGATATCATCGATGATCATACGCAGCTATCCTACAGCCAGGTGTGGGAGGCCTTAAAGAAAACAGATGAAGACCCCAATAACCCAAACAATGTGCTGCTGCTTTATAGTGGTGTCTCCCGTTCAAAGCAGTCGAATGGCGGAAATGTGGGTCAGTGGAACCGGGAGCATGTCTGGGCCAAGTCTCACGGCAATTTCGGGACAAGCCAAGGGCCTGGGACAGATCTCCACCACCTTCGTGCGGCAGATGTGCAAACGAACAGCACACGCGGAAATTTAGATTTTGACACGGGTGGTAATGAATACAAAGGTGCACCGGGCAATTTCTACGACAGCGACTCATTCGAACCTCACAGCCGGGTCAAAGGAGATGTTGCGAGAATGCTCTTTTATATGGCGGTTCGCTACGAGGGTGATGACCGCTTTCCAGATTTAGAATTGAACGACAAAGTAAATAATGGAAGCTCTCCTCTTCACGGCAAAATGTCTGTACTTCTCAAATGGCACAAGCAGGACCCAGTCGATCAAATCGAACGGAACCGCAATGAGATCATATATCAAACGTATCAGCACAATCGCAACCCTTTTATTGATCACCCTGAATGGGCAAGTGAGATTTGGGAATAAAAAAAGGGCACTGCTACGAGCAAGCAGTGCCTTTCTTTTTTTCAAGCGGACAAACAAGACAATAATCGAGACTCTCCGATTTTTTCTCTAGCTTATAATACATACAGCAGGTCTTCCGGTTGGATGTTTCAAGTAAACTGTCGTCTAGGTTTAGGCTGTGCTGAAATGGATTTTGCTGAGCTCCAAAAACATCTCCAGCCGCCTGCTTCAGATACAGATAATCCTCCCGCACGCGCTGCTTCACCGCAGGCTCTTCCGCTTCCCGCATCATGCTTCGATAAAGAGAGTTGATTCGAACCGCTACATTTTCCCATAAAATACGATAAGAGAGTTTCGATGTGCGGTTCAGCACGTCTAAAAGAGGCGTGACACACTCCGTAAACAGCGCACGCACGACCTTCTCTCTCCATTCATGCCGCTCTCCTTCTAGTGGAACAAACGAACACGACGCCTCATCTATTTCAATTTTTCGATCCTCTCTAAATGCACATGCTGCTGGTGGAAACTGATAGACACCGTCATACAGCGTCATCAAGTATAAAGAGGAACTGACGGCTAAGTAGGCGTACCGCTTTGAAAACATAGAAGCTGCTACCGCAAGATTCGGTGCATGCATCGCTTCCTTTTCAGCTTCTAATAAACGTATGACGGCTGCTTCTGAAAAAAGCGCAGCAAGTGTGCGATCAGATGTCATAGGTTCATTTATGATGTGTACCCCGAAATCAAGTAATTCTCTCTCAACCCACTCTGGCCTCATATCAAAACCCCCATCTTCTGTTTATCGATTACGCTGTTGATATAACAAATAAATAAAGAACGGTGCACCAATAGCTGCCGTAAATACACCTGCTGGAACATCTAACGGTAGAAATGCGGTTCTAGCCACAAGATCAGCCAGCATCACGAGAATACTTCCAACTAGCGCAGATGCTGGGACAAGCGCTATGAATGAACGTCCAATGATCATCCGTGCAACGTGCGGCGCCATGAGTCCAACAAATTCAATGCCGCCTGCAAATGCGACTGCAACACCAGCCAATGTCACACTCATCAGGAGAAAGAATAATCGTTTCGCCTGCACTTTTACCCCGAGACCTGTTGCAAGATCATCGCCAAGTTCTTTTACATTCATCGTTCTTGCTAACACCATGACAATCGGTAAAATGATCATCACCCAAGGAAGCATCGCAGTGACGTCTTTCATCGTAGAACCATATAAGCTCCCCGTCAGCCAGATGTAAGACTTGGTCGTTGTCATCGTATCACTAAGAACAAGCGTAAACGTCACACATGCCTTCATAATGGCAGAAATCCCAATTCCCATTAGAACAAGTGTGATCGGCTTGACCCCTTTTTTCCATGAAAGCAAATAGATCAGACTCGATACCGCAAAAGCACCTGCAATCGCCCATAAGGATTGATAAGCAATAGGCACAGTGCCCATCCAAAAAACGATGAACATAATCGCACCAAACGAAGCACCACTTGTAATTCCAATGATATCAGGTGATGCCAGCGGGTTGCGGATCAACCCTTGCAAAATAAGCCCTGATACCGCAAGTGCAGATCCAACTAAAACAGCCAGCAGCGTTCGTGGAATCCTCAGTGTATTTAACACAAAGGAATTCCCCTCTCCCTGACCGATTAAATGAAGCAGCACATCGACCGGCTGAATGAACCGGCTTCCCATACTGAGACTGAGAATAAATAAGCCAAAGGCAATGGCCGTCAATAAAAGTAAAATCAAAAACGTCCGCTTTGAAAATTGAAATGAAATGCGCCCGCCTTTAGAACGCACTGTATATGTTTTAGCCACCTGTCTTCAACCCCTTGCGCACGAGATAAACAAATAGAGGCGCTCCTGCTACCGCCGTCATGACACCAATCGGCACTTCCTGCGGCATGATCAGAAAACGAGCCGCCAGATCCGCGGCAAGTAAAAGCGACGCCCCCACAACGGCACAATACGGCAGTACCCAGCGGTGGTCAGGCCCGACGAGCTTTTTCACAATATGCGGCACAAGAAAACCAACAAAACCAATTGAACCAGCAACAGCGACGGAACCACCTGCTAAAAAGACAACGAGGACACCCATCGTGATTTTCAGCAGCAGTGTACGCTGGCCAAGTCCTTTGGCAATATCATCTCCCGACAAAAGAACATTAATAGAACGTCCAAGAAGCAGCGCCACTACAGTCGCACCTAAAATATAAGGCAAAACAGGGATTAACATATCAATGCTTCTTCCAGACACTGACCCAGCCATCCAGAACAAAATGCTTTGAATCGACTGTTCATTCACGATTAAAAGACCTTGTGTAAAAGACGCAAACAGTGCAGATATCGCCGCACCTGCAAGGACTATTTTGACCGGCGTCAATCCATCTCTTCCAATAGAACCTAATAGAAAAACGAGCATCCCTGCAATCGCTGCGCCTAGAAAGGCTGTCCACATATAGCTTGTTAACGACTCTGTTGAAAAGAAAACAATCGAAATCACGATAAAAAATAGTCCACCTGCATTAATTCCTAATAAATCAGGCGCCGCAAGCGGATTTCTTGTCAATGCCTGCATGAGTGCACCTGAAATCGCCAGGCTTGAGCCAACGACCGTTGCAATTAAAGCTCTTGATAATCTGGATGTCATGACAATGACACTGTTTGGATCCGATTCATCAAATTGAAGAAAAGCATGGATGGTGGCTTTGAGGGAAATTGAGGTTTGCCCAAGGGAAATACTGAGCATAAAAAAGACCAACATCAACACAATGAATCCAGCAAAAAGCAGTGCCTTGCTTGAATCCTTTTTTATTAAACTTCTCATCTGATTCCCGCTTTCAATCTGTTATGGAAAAAAGGAGAAAATGGTATATTCACATTTTCTCCTCTTTTAAGACTTATTTATCAATTCCTAAACGATCGTAAATATCATCAAGCATCATGTTTGCAGCGATAATACCTCCGCCCATGTTCCAAGTGATTTCATCAACTTTATGCACTTGTTTTGCTTTCACTGCGTCAAGCTGCTTCCATAAAGGATGACTCGTCCACTCTTTATATGCTTTTTCAACCGCTTTATCCTTTTCATCCATAAAGTAATAGATCACATCTGCATCCATTTGCGGAATGCTCTCTTTGTCTGTCAGTGTAATGATGTCTTGCTTTTTATCTTTGACATTCTTAGGTCCTTCAAAGCCTAGCTCTGTTAAAATGGATCCTGCGAAACCAGTTTGATAGATTCTAGCATGATCTGCACGGAAGTTCACCACAGATACACTCATTGGCCAGTTTTTGATGTCTTTTTTCGCTTTTTCTTTGAAATCAGCGACGCGGTCATCCCACTTCGTCAGCAATTCTTTTGATTTGTCTTCCTGGTTTAACGCTTCACCCATCAACTTCACTGTATCTTTAAATGTGAACACAGTTTCAGTTGCAACAGTTGGAGCGATTTCTTTCAGCTGATCAAAAATTTGCTCGTGACGGATTTTCGATGCAATGATCAAATCAGGCTTGAGCTTTTCAATTTCCTCTAAGTTTGGCTGTGTTTCCTGCCCAACAATTTTAACATCCTTTAAGTCATTTCTTAAATATTTATACGTAGGTGCTTCAAGCCATGATTCAACAACACCTACTGGTTTAATGCCCATAGCGACTGCTGCATCCGTTGCTCCTTGGTACAGTGTCACCACACGTTTAGGCGATCCTTTAATTTCAGTTGAACCGATAGCGCTTTCAACGGTTCTTGTTTTCTCTTTACTATCTGACTTGCCGTTACTGCTATTGCTGCCGCAAGCTGCAAGTAAAACGATGGAGAGCACAACTAATAGCGACCAAAAAGATTTCTTGAACATGTACCTCACCTATCCATTCTATATGTAGTCATATCGTTTGATAACGATTCTCATTATCACATTATGATTTTATCATAGAAAAGGATGGTGTCAATGTAAATTTTTAATTAAATGGGAGAGTATTGACTAATTGTTCATACTAAATAGAAGGATTCCACATCTGGATGGTCCTGCCAATCTGTTTTCCTGCTTCTAGTAAAACTGACAAATGGGTATGGCCACCCAGCACTTGATAGACTGATTGCTGCTTGATCTCTTCATGCGGCAGCTTGATAGGCAGGGAATTTTTCAATATCAAATAGTTCATCCTCGTTGCCTACTAACATCGCATATGGCTGATCTATCTTTGCAAGTTGTTTTTTAGGTGCAGACGGGGTCAAGGCAAGTAATAAATTGACGGTGATGGCTGTCAATAAAAGTGGATCCTGCTCGACTGCCCATGCTGAATAATGAAAACGTACGGCTTCAGAATACCCCATCAGCTTTCCTTTTGTCATGGCAGACAGAACGAATTTTCCATACTTGAACGGTCGTAAAAGGAATTTAATCTGGCCTTTGCAGTGTCTGATTGATAGCCGAATTCAGGTGCAATAAAAAAGTAGCCATCAACTTCTCTTTTTTTGGACCAAGATAGGTCACTCAATAAAAAAAAACAGTTATTCATGAATAAACAACTGTTTCTTTATTGCTACTCATATACTCCTTTTTAGTTGCACACCAATCCATTGTCTTTCTGATCCTAAACCATTCATTAATAGACAGATAACGACTGAGTGTTCATCTCGCGAACTGGGCAAGTTCGTCTTCTTGGCAGAGAGCGGTTAAGGCTGCAAGCTTAGGATTTTTTGAATCGTATGCATGACCCCGCTCTCTTCATTTGAGAGCGTAATAAAATGCGCAGCATCTTTTACCTCTTGGACGGCATTTCTTACAGCAAAGCTGTATTGAGCGGATTCCATCAGTTCTAGATCATTACGTCCATCACCAAATACCATCGTTTCCTCTTCTGTTACACCCAAAATGTTCTGCAGCTGCTTCACGGTGGTTCCTTTATGAACACCAATATTGGAAATATCAATCCACGTATCTTCTGAAGCGACAACATATACTTGTTCAAAGAATTCACTTAACATTTCTCTCGTCTGTACGCAATTTGCCTCAGGATCATGAACGGTGATTTTCACAAAGTCATCTTGTATGTCTGCAAAGTTTGAAACCTTGAGGACATTTGTATAAGAGCCCGTCACAAATCTCATTTCACTCTCAGATAAATGCTCATTGACCACTGCACCATCTTTCGTACATGCAATGATCGTCTGCACTTTACTTATCTCCTCCAGCTTATGGATGATCGATAAACCCAGACCATTTTTTATTAAAGATTCATAAACAAATTGTCCATTCTTTTTAATCCGCGTTGCGCTATCCCCTAAAATCCAAAAATCCTTTGCATGCTCACCAAACAATGCCTCCACTCGTTCACACTGCTTTCCCGTACAAGGAGCGAACGCTACATTTTTCTCTTCCATTAATGCTTTTATTTTCTGAAATAAAGCTTGATCAAATGATCCTTGGCGATTTAAAAAAGTGCCGTCTAAATCCGTAATAATTAATTTAATCATGTTCTTCCTCCAATTCCTTAGCTGAACAAACACTATGAAAATTGTATATGTGTACGTGCCAGAAAGTAAATAAGCCAGGAACATGTTGTTTGTCATCACACATAAAGGCACTTGTTACAGGTACGTCACAAGGCGTTTCATGAATCAACATATAAAAAAATAGACGAACGGTCATCGTTCGTCTTTTTCCCTCACTTCACTTCTTCATGCTCCTGAACCGCATGTCGTTTACTAGCGATAAAGAGAGCAACGGTCATGGCTAAAATGGTCAGCGCCCACCAGAAGGTCGATACAGCCTCCTTATGATCGATGATAATCAAACGAATAACGGCTGTGATGCCAATATAAATAAAATAGCGAAGTGGAAAATGAAAGTTTGATTTAAAGTACTTAATAATTAAGGCAATAAACTCAAAGTACATAAAGAAGATCAGCAGCTCTCCAAGCATTTCATAATAACTGTCTTCTTTGCTGAGCAAATTCTTGTAAACGAATTGGACAATATACCAAGTTTCACTAATTAAGAGGACGCTTAAAGCAATGGCCAGAAAGAATAAACAAATATTCAGAAGGCCTTGCAAGAGATCGGGTACTTTTTGGAAGTTGTTGAATCGTTTCATTAGATTGTCTCTCCATTCCATGTTATTCATTTGCCACCTATATTTTGATGTGCCAGAATCGCAGCACGATGTAGTAAACGCCGTTCTTTTCCATCCTTTCAAACTGCCCGTGCATGCGGGACATCATTCGTTTTATGCTTCGTTCACCAAGTCCAGTGCTTTCCTGCGTGTCATTTGTCTCGTTTATCGCATTGCTGATATGGATCTCAAAGATTTCTTGGTCGGATAGAAACGTGAGATTGATATCTTTTTTCGGGTCAGCGTATTTCAGTATGTTCGACATCAGATTATCAAACACTCGGCCAAGCTCCTCGACATTCACATTGATATAGCTGTCTGGCAGCTCTCCTAAAAGATGAACCTTAAATGTCTCTTGTTGCAAAATCGCCACCTGATCTGATAAGAGATCGTAAATGACCTCTTTGACTGCAACTGTCTCAAGCTCAGGTTCATGTTCTTTATCAAGTAGAAAATAGGCGAACAGATTATCAGATAGATTTTTCAATTGCAGTGCTTTTTCATAAGCACTTGCTATATATTGATCCTTACGGGTATCCGCTCCAGCCTCCTCTTTTTTCGCAAACTCCAAATTCATCATCAGCGACGTCAGCGGTGTCCTCATATCATGGGACATTTCAGTAACCAAGCTGCGGCTCTCTTCTTGCAGCTCATCAATGGCTTGAAGCTTGTCCAAAAAAGCTTTACGAAGGTCCTCAATACTTTTGGCAATCATCGCTAATTCGTCATGCCCTTTCACCGTCATCTCATAGTCCAGCTCTCCGCCTTCAAGAATATGTATCTCTTGGTGAATCGTTTGCAGGTAGCGCAAACTTTTGCGAATCCCGAGAAGAACAATGAGGAGAAAAATAAGCGTTGCTCCGAGCAGCTCGAGTGTAAACGCAAGATCGTGGTAGCGAGATGAATAGAACCCGTCCACCATGACGCGGCCTTTACCGTCGCTAAACTGAACCGGATACGAATGTTGCTCAGCGTACTGGGTCATCTTTTCTTTTCCGTACGCCGATTCATCGGCAGCAGAATAAATAGAGTCATATTGCAGCACTTGATCCTTGAAGATGGTCAAATTAATGTAATTCTCTTTTTTCACCCACTCGCCAAACGCTTTTCGATCCGTTGAAGACAGCTCATTCTCAGACACATAGCGGCTGAATTTTTGAATGTACTTGGCTGATTCCTGATCGTAATACTCGTCCGAACTCAAATATCCATCGATCAAATCATTGGTGATCTTTTGCAGCGTCAAAAAGACAATACCACTCACAATTGCAGCCGCCAAAATCAGCAGTGCAAGCTTTTTGGCCAGTGTATATTTACGATGTGGATGTGCCAAATCGATATCCTCTTCCCCATTCAGTTTTGATATATACAGGACGCGCAGGATCATCCTCAATTTTGGCACGCAGCTTTCGAATATGCACCATCACCGTATTGTTGGAACAATAGAAATAAGGCTGTCCCCACACGCTTTCATAAATATTTTGGGCTGAAAAGATTTTGTTTCGCCTGCTCATAAGCAGTTTTAACATCCGATATTCTAGATCAGACAGCTTTATTTGCTGGTTTTCTTTCCATACTTCATTAAATTCTTCACTTACCTTCAGTTTGCCCCCAACAAGAAAGGTCTCTTCCTGTTCCTTCTTTTCCTGATAGACAGTATACCTGCGTAATTGTGCAATCACTCTAGCATGAAGCTCCTCTTGTGAAAAAGGTTTTGTCATATAATCATCCCCGCCGGCAAGTAAGCCATCGGTTTTATCGAATGTACTTGATTTGGCTGTTAGAAATAGAATCGGGACATTAGAAGAGGCTCTTATCTGCTGGCACGTTTCGATGCCTGAGAGCCCCGGCATCATCACATCCAAAATCACCAAATCGAGCGAATCGTCCACAAACTTCAATGCTTTTTCGCCATTCATCGCTCTTAGCACCTCATATCCTGCACGTGAAAGGGATTCCTGCAGAAGGTCACCAATATCCTGATCATCTTCTACGACTAATATTCGATGGGTCATGTCTCTCACCTCATGTAATGTGTTGCTCTTTCTTTTATGTCTTTACTATATATCATCTAGCTATGTGAAAAAATACAGCATAAACCTTAACAGTTTATGAATTTGACCATCTGCCATCAATTTGTCACATTTATTTTCAAAAAATTGGATCTTCATAAATTGTTAAGAATTGGGCCGTATATTGATTCATTGTAAGGATCGATGAATTGATCCGAATCACATTATCATAACAAGAAAAGGAGCATGGATATGAATGCAAACAAAGTAGCACAAGGACAACCGATGAGTCTGCGGGAACGGGTTCATTTCTTGGACATTGTACGAGGGTTCGCCTTAATGGGGATTATTCTAGTCAATTACTTTTTGATCGTGGATTCGGCCAAGGGATTTGACATGCAGTCAAATGATGTCTTTCACAATGTGGTCAATTGGTTTGCCTCGGGGAAATTCATTACGTTGTTCTCCTTCCTATTCGGGGTTGGTTTTATGATTTTTATGGATCGAGCTGCTCAGAAGGTGGACAGTCCGAACAAGCTGTTTGCCCGCAGATTAACCATTCTCTTAGGATTTGGCCTTCTGCATTTAACTTTTGTTTGGATTGGTGACATTTTGGCCTATTATGCAGTCGCTGGCTTTTTATTGCTTTTCTTTTACAAACGCACAGCCAAAACCATCCTATACTGGCTCATCACACTCTTTGTGATTCAATTGCTCACACCTATTTTCACGATGCTGTTCAATACCGTCAGTTCAGGATCATCAGGCAAGCCGGACTTTGCTGATTTCGAGCTGACCAGCCACAACAGTCTGACTTATTTAGCATCAATTAGTGATCGGTGGACAGATATGGTCACAATGGCTTCCGGTTCTTTTTCCACCGTCTATTCTATGTTTTTCATGTTTTTACTCGGTGTGTATTTTGTGAAAATGGAGTTTTTCAAAAACATGCAGGCGAAAAAAGCGATTTGGAATCGCATTTGGATCATTTTTGCCATCGCTTTTCTGATTACACAGAGCAGCACGATCATAACAGCGGTCAATCCTTTTGAAAATACACTCTGGATGAACATAGCCTCTGCCCTTGAACAAAACGGCGGATTAACAGGCAGTATGTTCTATATGAGTACACTTGCGATGCTGTTTCTTCACGTCCCTCAGCTGCGAGGTGCTTTGATGGTCTTTACCAAAGTCGGACGCATGTCACTGACCTGTTATTTGCTTCACTCCATCATTGGCACAATGCTATTTCTGAAATACGGAGCCGGACTTGCTGATTATCTTCAGCCTGCTGGCACGTTTATGATTGGACTCGGGGTTTATGTCTTCCTCGTGCTCTTTAGTACATTATGGTTAAAGCGGTTCAAATATGGCCCGATGGAGTTTATTTGGCGTCAGCTGACATATGGGAAGGTTGATGATCAACCGAAAACAAATACAATGGATATGGCGAAGTAACTGAAATAATAGGAGTTAAAAAGAGTGGGAAAAGGCGAACTTTAGTGGTTCGCCTTTTCTGTAGTATATTCATTTTTTTTGATTCAATACTTGTCAATCACTTCTCGTAATTGATTCAAATAACTTTCTTTCAATTCATCTGGGTATTCAATTTTCACATGTTTCCCAAATGACATCAAATAATGAGTCATATACGATAATTCTTCTTGGTTGTATCCACCCACAATATAAGGGATCTGATCAATGATCTCCAATCGCATATTTGGGTAATGATGCTTTAAAAACTTTTCTTTTCCTTGTTCCGTTAATCGACATTTAAATGAGATATCATGATAAGTTTTTTCGTATTCGAGCTGCAGTTCTTTTAATTCTTCCTTTGTAAATGTGTCTCTGATTTCTTCTTCAATCACCATGTCCTTCATAAAGTCACATCTGTAGATGCCCCACTTTTTATTTTGAACATCATATGCTTGAGAAAACCAAATGCCATTTCGATAAAATAACTCAAGAAATTGCAGCCTGATCCATTTATTTTCATATTGAGTGTACGTCATCTTCACGATTTGATCTTTCATCATCGCCTGTAAAATCAATTCCAAATGATTTTGTTCACTAACTGGAGCGACATTATAGTAATGAATCACATCCAAAGTCTCCGTAATCATTTGTTTTCTCTCATCAGACATTGTGGCAAACAACTTTTGCCGAATTTGTGAGTAAGATTTTTTAAATGGTGTTGCTGACACCAGGTCAAGAGCTTTAAGAGCGAAAAAAATAGCTTGGACTTCTTCTATATTGAAATAAATAGGAACCAATGGAGATTGATTCACGAGTCGATATCCTCCGTGTCTGCCAGATTCAACGTAAAAAGCTAAGCCCATTGACTCTAGCTCTTCTATATCTCTTAAAGCCGTCCTTTTAGAAATGCCAAATTCGGACTGTAAGTCCTTTAACTGAAAAGAGTGTTTATCACTTAAAAAAATAAGTTCTTGATTTAAACGTTCTGATTTTTTCATTTGTTTTCCCTCTTAAAAAGGTGACTTATTTTGTCACCTTTATCATTTATACTCAGCTTATCAAAAGAAAAGGAGCATGTACATGCAAACATTAATCATTAACGCGCACCCAGATTTCACTCATCGAGAAAGTTATTCAAACAAACTGCAAACACTATTTTTAACACAATTTAAAGAAAGGTTTCCTCATGAGGAACCAACCATTTTACATTTATATGGAACTGAAATTCCTCGTATCGAAAAAGAACAGCTGCTAGGAATTTGGGATAAGCAAGCATCCGAACAAGCATTAACGGCTGACGAGGAAAAAATCGCTGCTGCTTCATCTGCTTTATTGGCTCAATTCAAAGCACATCATCGAATTGTGATCGTGTCACCTGTTCATAATTTCAATGTGACTTCACGAATGAAAGATTATATAGATAATATCTTTATTGCGAGAGAAACGTTTAAATATACAGAAGTTGGTTCAGTTGGTCTGATGACAGATGATTATCGTGTACTTTTGCTTCAAGCAAGTGGCTCAATTTTCACAAATAACGATCGATATACACCTCTGGAATTTTCACATCATTACCTAAAAGAAATATTTCAAAACTTGATGGGATTTCATCAATTTCATATTGTCCGAGCACAAGGAACAGCGATTTTAGAACAAGATGCGATCTTACAATCTGCATCTGATGATATGACGAAAACCTTAGAGGAGTTTTATGCACCTAATTAACCTCTATTTAATCAAAAAGACCCAAAACGAAAAATCGTGCTTTTTTTAATAAAAATCACCTTTTTCGTTTTAGGGTGCTATAAAATCTTTCAGTTGGTGTGCATCGGCTGGATCACAAGCACTGCGATTTCATTACAATTACGACATTCTTTATTTATCCCACATTCTCAACTGCTAGTAAGACTATTTTTTATAACCAATGCTGCCGTTTCACTCGGATGGCTAAGAGGAAAATGATGGCCGTATGGAACAACATCAACTTTACCTAGATGCGATGGAGCAGAATAGCCTCTGTCAAACTCCCCCCAAATCATATGAAGATTATGCTTTGTTGCTTCATTGAATTCACCGTGATCGTTTTTCAATAGTAAATGGTTAAGCTGAACTGTTGTATTTAAAATTCTAGGAGAAGTAAAGCTGTTTCTGATTTTTTCAATATAATGTTCAGGGATGCTCTCGGTCCTTTCAAACAAACTATTACTTAATAAATAACGCTCTATCATTTTAGGAGTTGCTAATTTTAAAGACCATTTGTTCATCCATTGTGGAACATTTAGCGATTTAGCATTTTTTTTAGCAACAGGCGGCTGAAGTAAAGTGATTGAATATTTCTTATCTATGTACCCTTGTCCCAATGCTTTTAATAGAATAAACGCACCGAATGAATGGCCGATTAGATGTGCACCATTAGCCGCTTTCTCCAATACCTTTTTCACTACATTCAAATAGATATCTAGAAGATGTTTCTCTCGTTTAAATGGGGAACGCCCCAAACCTGGAAGATCCAAGATCCATATAGGCTGACCCGTTTTTTCATGAAGCTCTTGTGCTAAAGGGAATAAATCCTCTCCATCACTCAATAAACCATGTAATAAAATAAACGGTTTCCCTTCTCCTTGTAATTGGTAAAGGGTGTTGTTATCGCATAATGTTCGCTCAAATGCATGATAATGCTCACCATGTTGATCCATCATGCGATAATCCAGATCAGCTACTACAGCAGGGAAAAAGTTCATGACACTCGTCTTCTTAAACCAATCTTCCCCCATCATTTTTTTCACTGAAGCATTTGAAAATGTTCGTTTTGTCATAAAATTGAGTCCATCAGAAGGAATGTTTGTTATTTTACTTACTCCACTTTTCATCATTGCTTTCATAAACGGCATTGGGACAGAGGTTTTTGGTGCCCTCATATTCATACTTTCCGACATCACACTTAATAATTCAGCAATGTTCTGATCATGCTCTTTGTCTTCAACAAGTGTATATGTTTGAATAGCCGGCTGCTCCATCCTGAAAACCTGCACAATAAACTTCGCAAACTCATCGTTTGAAATCAGTGGCAGCCTGTATCCTTTACCTCCAGGAATCACTGGCATAAGCCCTCTTCGCATACTTGTCACAAGCAATCCTAATCCTGCTATCTGTTCTGTACTCCCTGTTTTACTACTGCCGACCACAGTTGGCGGATTAATGACAGACAGCGGATAACCTACAGCTGATGCTTGTTGACGGATATAAAGATCTGCTAAAAATTTTGTTCTCTCATAAGGATTCTTTATTTTCAGGTAATCATTTCCTTCTTTAAACACATCAATTCCAATCTTGCTATTTTGATCATCAAAGGGGCTCATATAACCGACAACATGAATAAATTGCTGCAAGCCCTTCGATTGATGAATACTTTTAGCTAATTCACCAATATATTTGGCGCCATTTAAAAAGACGGAAGCTGCCTCGTTACTTGTCGCTTGAATATCCATAGGGCCTCCTGCGTGAATCATCACATCCGTCTTCAATACCCTCTCTTTATCTTCAGGATTTAGACCTAAATCTATTTTCGTCAAATCACCTTCAATAAAGTGCATCACTGACTCTTTTAAAATACCTCTTTCTTGAAAAATGCGTGTCGCTTTACTTTTCGACCTCACTAAAAGAAGAATGTTCACATCCTCTTTCACTAGTTCTTCAACTAATTGCTTTCCAATAAAGCCTGTTCCACCTGTTAAAAATACTGTTTTCATATGAAATCTCCTTTTTAGTACTAAACAGTACTAATTTGATGTAAAAAAAATGCTTCTTTATCGAAGCAAGTTAAATAAATGATCTGCTGTTTTTGTGATGACAGTGGCATCCTTCAATGTTTCTGAAATAAATAACGCTCCTTCAAGATTTGTAATAAAAAGTGATGCCACCTCATCAATCTGAATCGTATTTCTGAATTCCCCGTTCTCTACACCTTGTTTCAGTAATAGAGAAACTTTCTTTTGTAATCCTGTGAAAAAAAGACCTATTTTTTCTTTTATTTGTGTGGCCTGTGCAGGACTTTGAATATAAAGAGTAATAAATGGACAGCCTCCCTGATACTCTCTCGACTGAACGCCTTGTGATAATTGCTTTAAAAACATTTGGATACGATCTTCAACTGAAAATTGGGTCTGAGACATTACCTCGTCTATTGCAGCTTGATACATATCAATCCAATAATCAACGACCCCTTCTAATAATTCCTCCTTATTAGAAAAGTGATAATACACATTCGACTTTGATACTTTGCTTACACGTACCAATTCATCCATACTTGTATAAGCAAACCCTTTTTCCAAAAATAATGTTGCAGCTACTTCAAGTACACGTTTTTGATTCATTAATTTTACCTTTGTCATAATTAGAACTATACAGTACTAATTTGAATGTGGCAAGTATTTATGTTCGTCGTTTAGAAAAAGTTTGATTAAAGGATTCTCTCTCAAATGAAAATGAGTCCAAAAAAATAAGATGACTTTCATGATAATTATGATGTTATTGGAGGGATAGATTTTTGTAATTCCTTCATTCATGTGAGTAAGAGGCATTTGTTGGATTCACACTGAATACTTTTCTCCATTCACTAAAAAACAACGCCACAAAGGCATTTAATTAACAAGTGGTATCATAACGATATCACTCGAAATTAAATGCCTTCAAAAAGCGTTGTGTATCAATGTTTTTTATTAACCAATAGAGCCTTCCATCTCAAACTTAATCAAGCGGTTCATTTCAACGGCGTATTCCATTGGCAGTTCTTTTGTGAATGGCTCGATGAAGCCCATGACGATCATTTCTGTTGCTTCTTCTTCAGAAATTCCGCGGCTCATCAAGTAGAAGAGCTGTTCTTCTGATACTTTTGATACTTTTGCTTCGTGCTCTAATGAAATGTTGTCGTTTAAGATTTCATTGTAAGGGATCGTATCAGATGTTGATTTGTTATCCATGATGAGTGTATCACACTCGATGTTTGAGCGTGCACCCTCTGCTTTTCGTCCGAAGTGAACGATTCCGCGGTATGTTACTTTACCGCCTTGTTTGGAAATCGATTTCGATACGATTGTTGAAGATGTGTTTGGTGCAAGGTGAATCATCTTCGCACCTGCATCTTGGTGCTGACCTTTACCTGCTAGAGCAATACTTAATGTCATACCACGAGCACCTTCACCTTTTAGGATGACCGCTGGGTATTTCATTGTCAGCTTAGAACCGATGTTTCCATCAATCCATTCCATTGTTGCATTCTCTTCACATACTGTACGTTTTGTCACAAGGTTGAAGACGTTGTTTGCCCAGTTTTGAATCGTTGTATAACGGCAGTAGCCGCCTTTTTTGACGATGATTTCAACAACCGCACTGTGAAGTGAGTTTGTTGTGTAAACTGGTGCTGTACAGCCTTCTACGTAATGCACATGTGCGCCTTCGTCAACGATGATCAGTGTACGCTCGAACTGACCCATGTTTTCAGAGTTGATACGGAAGTATGCTTGAAGTGGAGTATCTACTTTTACGCCTTTTGGTACGTAGATAAATGAACCACCAGACCATACAGCCGAGTTAAGCGCAGCAAATTTGTTGTCAGTCGGAGGAATGACTTTTGCCCAGTGCTCACGGAAGATGTCTTCGTTCTCTTTTAATGCGCTGTCTGTATCTTTAAACACAATTCCTAGATCTTCAAGGTCTTGCTTCATGTTGTGATACACAACTTCAGATTCATACTGAGCAGATACACCAGCTAAATATTTTTGCTCTGCTTCTGGAATACCAAGCTTATCAAAGGTTTGTTTGATTTCTTCTGGTACTTCATCCCAAGAACGCTCAGAGCGCTCTGATGGCTTTACGTAGTACGTAATTTCATCAAAATTTAATGCATTTAAATCTCCGCCCCATTGTGGCATCGGCATGTTGTAAAAGTGCTCAAGAGATTTCAAACGGAAATCGAGCATCCACTGAGGCTCTTCTTTCATACGAGAAATTTCTTCAACGATCTCTTTTGTCAGTCCGCGCTCTGAACGGAAAATGGAAACGTCTTTATCAGAAAAGCCGTATTTATATTCACCAACATCTGGCATTTTTTTAGCCATCCATTTTCACTCCAATCTTATGATTTGCCGTTATCTTCGGCAGATGCGCCTTTTTCAAGCGCCTTCCAGGATAATGTTGCACATTTGATGCGGGCAGGGAATTTTGCCACTCCCTGCAGCGCCTCAATGTCACCAAGATCAATGGAATCGTCGTATTCTTTTCCTAGCATCATATCGGAGAAAATCTGAGACATTTTCAAAGCTGTTTCAATATCTTTCCCTTTAATCGCCTGCGTCATCATAGAGGCAGATGCCATCGAAATCGAGCATCCTTCTCCTTCAAATTTCGCATCCGTGACTTTTTCGTCTTCGATTTTCATCGTAAGACGAATGCGGTCACCACACGTTGGGTTGTTCATATCGACGACAATGCTGTCGTTTAGTACACCTTTGTTTCTCGGATTTTTATAATGATCCATAATCACTTGTCTGTACAGTGTATCTAAGTTTACATTAAAAGACATTCGTAAAATACTCCTTTGTCTTACGGAGCGCTGCAATGAGTAGATCAATCTCTTCTTCTGTATTATACAGATAGAAGCTTGCTCTTGCAGTCGCTGATACACCAAGCCATTTCATGAGCGGCTGTGCACAGTGGTGTCCAGCACGAATGGCGACACCTTCCGTATCCAGAACAGTTGACGCATCATGCGGATGGACGTCGTCTAAGTTAAACGTCACAAGCCCAGCTCGGTGCTGCGGTCCATAAACAGTCGCACCGTCAAGCTCTTTAAAGCGCTCAAGCGCGTAAGTCGCAAGCTGATGCTCGTAACGGCTGACTTCCTCCATACCAATGTCATTTAAGAAGTCAATTGCTTTTCCTAGTCCAACTGCTCCAGCAATAATCGGTGTTCCCGCTTCAAATTTCCACGGCAGCTCTTTCCATGTAGAATCATATAGATCCACAAAGTCGATCATTTCACCGCCAAACTCAGCAGGCTCCATATTATTCAAAAGGTCCTTCTTCCCGTAAAGCACACCGATGCCAGTCGGTCCACACATTTTATGCCCAGAGAATGCGAAAAAGTCACAATCTAGATCCTGAACATCAATTTGCATGTGCGGGGTGCTTTGCGCACCGTCGACGACAATGATTGCCCCATGATCGTGGGCAATTTTGGCGATCTCTTTAATCGGGTTGATGGTTCCTAATACGTTTGAGACATGTGTGACTGCGACAATTTTCGTTTGATGTGTGATCGTTTGCTTCACATCTTCAAGCGATAGCGTGCCGTCTTCCTGTAACGGAATGTATTTCAATGTGGCGCCAGTTGCTTTTGCTGCTTGCTGCCAAGGGATGATATTCGCATGATGCTCCATATGCGTAATGACAATCTCATCGCCTTCTTTGAGGTTGGCTCTAGCATAGCTGATCGCCACTGTGTTTAGTGCAGTTGTTGTACCTCTAGTAAAAATAATCTCCTGGACAGATGAAGCACGGATGAATGCACGAACTTTCTCTCTCGCACCCTCGTATGCGTCCGTTGCTTTTGTGCCAAGGGTATGAACACCCCGGTGGACGTTCGAGTTGTAAGACCGGTAATACTCATTCATTGCATCAATGACCACTCTTGGTTTTTGAGAAGTCGCTGCACTGTCCAAATACACCAAATCATGTCCGTTCACTTGCTGATGAAGGATTGGAAATTGCTCACGAACGTCTTTGATATTCATTATTTTACTTTCCTTTCAATCACAGAAATCAGCTGCTTTTTAACTCCTTCAATCGGCAGTTCTTTTACAACTGGATTTAAGAAGCCATAAATCACAAGTCTTTCTGCATCTTCTTTGGAAATCCCGCGGCTCATGAGGTAGTACAATTGAATTGGATCAACACGTCCAACAGAAGCGGCGTGCCCTGCTGTCACATCATCTTCATCAATTAAAAGAATTGGGTTTGCGTCACCGCGTGCTTTCTCACTCAGCATGAGGACACGTGATTCCTGCTCTGCATTTGACTTTGTTGCGCCATGCTCGATTTTGCCAATTCCGTTAAAGATAGAAGATGCTTGATCCTTCATCACACCATGCTTCAAGATATACCCTTCAGAGTTTTTACCGAAGTGGATGATGCTTGTTGTGAAGTTTTCTGTTTGGTTTCCTCGGCCGACAACAACTGATTTCGTATCACCGAATGTACCGTCGCCCATCAGTTTTGTGATGTTTTCAGATACGACGTCTCCATCATTCATCAAGCCAAGCGCCCATTCGATTTTACTGTCACGGCCATTTGCCATACCGCGTCTGTTTACATATACTGTGACTCCTTCTGCAAGGTTATCTACAGCACCGTATGTGACGCGGGCGTTAGCGCCTGTGAACACTTCAGAAACGATATTGAAGATCGCTTCTTCCGGTTTTGCTGTACTGATGTAGTTTTCTACATATGTCACAGCACTATGATCGTCTGCTACGACGATGACATGGTTGAACAAAGTCGTTTCATCATTTTCATGAAGATAAACAGCTTGAATTGGTGCTTCAAGCTCTACGTTTTTCGGTACATAGAGGAAAGCTCCGCCATTCACTAAAGCAGCATGTAAAGCTGTTAGTTTATGCTCATCCACTTTCACTGCATCTGTCATGAAGTATTGTTTCACTAAATCTCCATGCTCACGAATCGCTGTATGAAGATCAGTGAAGATCACACCTTTGTCTTTTGCTTCAGCTGAAAGAGACAAATAGGCCGGCGTTTGATCACGCTGAATGTAAACTGTCTTATCTGTGTCCTCTAAATCAATCAGAGATTTCACTTCTTCTGGAAGCTCTTCTAATGATCCAAATGGCGCACTTTCGACTGTATGCTGTTTGAAATTCGTTAAATTCCATTTTGAAATATTCGTTTTGTCAGGCTTTGGCATTGGGAGGTCTTCTGCTTTTTCAAGAGCCTGTAAGCGAAGGGAGCTCATCCATGCCGGTTCCTGATGCTTCTCGGAGAAGCTTTTGACATAATCTTGATCTACTGATAATTTCGTTTCTAATGTCATCAATAATCCTCCTAACGCTTACGCTTCTTGACCAACAGTTTCGTCTTCAATTCCTAACTCTTTTTTAATCCAGTCATAGCCTTCTGCTTCTAGACGCTGCGCGAGTTCTGGTCCGCCAGATTTCACGATACGACCTTGCATCATGACATGAACGTGATCTGGTGTGATGTAGTTCAGTAGACGCTGATAGTGAGTGATCATTAAGCAGCCGAAGCTTTCGCCGCGCATTTTGTTAATTCCTTTAGAAACAACTTTCAAGGCATCGATATCAAGACCAGAATCGATTTCGTCA
Source organism: Bacillus sp. PAMC28571 (assembly GCF_014250435.1). Taxonomy (NCBI): domain Bacteria; kingdom Bacillati; phylum Bacillota; class Bacilli; order Caryophanales; family Bacillaceae; genus Bacillus; species Bacillus sp. PAMC28571. The sequence goes on from NZ_CP060191.1 coordinate 2,712,943, forward strand.
AGGATGGCGATCTTTGGTTCAATCATCATTAATTGAAGAATTTCGTTGCGTTTTTTCTCCCCGCCTGAGAAACCTTCATTTAAGTAGCGCTGTGCCATATCTGGGTCCATTTCAAGGAACTCCATGTTTTCGTCCATTTTGCGGATGAATTTCATAAGAGAGATTTCATCGCCTTCTTCTCTGCGTGCGTTAATTGCAGAACGAAGGAAGTCAGCATTTGTAACACCGCTGATTTCAGATGGGTATTGCATCGCAAGGAAAAGACCAGCTTGAGCGCGCTCATCTACTTCCATTTCAAGGACATCTTCGCCATCAAGCAAGATGCTCCCTTTTGTTACTTCATATTTAGGGTGACCCATAATGGCAGCAGATAAAGTAGATTTACCTGTTCCGTTTGGTCCCATTACTGCGTGGAATTCTCCACCTTTTATCTCGAGGTTTACACCCTTTAAGATTTCTTTCCCTTCAATCTCAACGTGCAAGTCCTTAATTGTTAATGTCGAAGCAGTCATATATCGATACCTCCAAAATAATCATTATTCTCAATTTATTCTCATTCTAATTTTATAACAAATTAAAACTGAATACAACACATTCACGATAAGCGTGAGAGGATGCTCTCAAAATTCTAACAAAAAAAGCAGGTAGATAAAAGGATTTATGTCGAAAAGACTGTTTTCATAAAGAAAGGGCGGGAAACTGTTCTCCCCGCCCCTCAGCTATTATTAGCCTCGTATATTCATTTTTGCGAGCTGTCTTTTCTCATCTCGATAGGACTGCTCTCGTTTATATTCCACTTTCATCCTTAAGTCATGGTCTCTTTCGTACTCTGCATAGCTCATGCCATGAGCTTGATGCATGGCCTTTTCCATCTCGGCGGTATAATCCAATCCCAGTGTACTATGGTCCGAACAAATAATAAACCATTCCCTTCCTTGAGTGTAGCTTTATTGTAGCAAACGTATGCGGCTTCACTCAAAAGGGATATGACACCTTATGCTGGCATATTTTCTCACACAATCGGATGAGAAGCGCTCAACTCCCTGAGATGGAAAAATACCGTGTTTTGCTTCCCTTAATGCGTCTGTCCTCCAAATTCATCAATACATTGCTGAACGACAGTGATTCCTTGGCTTAGTGCTGCCCCGCCGCCAAAAGCTGCCGCCACGCTGACAACCTCCAGCAAATTCTCTTCTGTCGCCCCTTGATCGAGCGCTCCTTTTGTATGATAAATCATGCAGTATTCATCCTGCGCATGAATACTGATACCGAGGGCAATCATTTGTTTTTCCTTTTGCGTTAATGAATCGCTTTGGAAGCACTGCTCCGTAAATTCATTGAATTTCTTTCCAAACACCGGCATTTTCTTCTGGAATTCACCCATTGCGGTTTTATAATCAGTCAGTGATTGCTGCATGGATCCGCTCATATGCTGTTCATTCATCTTGATTCCATCCCTTCAGGTCATTTGTACGTTTTTATTATGAGCGAGATTTGAAAAAATACACAAAAAACCTCGCTTTGGTAGAAGCGAGGTTGAAATGTTGTTATTCAGATACAGGCAATACTGCACCGTCATATTTTTTGTCGATGAATTCTTTGATTTTATCAGAGTGAAGAACTTCCATTAGTGCCTTGATCTTATCTGATTTTTCGTCACCTTTGCGAACCGCAACGATGTTTGCATATGGGTTGTTCTTTGTTTGCTCAAGTTCGATTGAATCTTTTTTCGGATTCAATTTATTTTGGATCGCATAGTTGACGTTGATAAATACAGCATCGCCTTCACTGTTTTCATAAGCTTTCGCAGTTAATTCAGGCGCGATTTTTTTGAATTTTAGGTTCTTTGGGTTTTCTTTAATGTTCTTTACTGTTGCGTTAATTGTATCAACCTTCGGATCAAGCTTGATGACACCAGCATTTTGCAGCAGGGCAAGCATACGGCCTTGCTCAGCTACGTTGTTTGTCATGATGATTGTGCCGCCGTTTGGAATATCTTTTACGGATTTGTATTTCTTAGAGTAGATACCGAAAGGCTCAAGGTGAACCGCACCAGCACTCACTAGGTTATAATCTTTGTTTGATTTATTTTCTTCGTTTAAGTAAGGGATATGTTGGAAAAAGTTCGCATCAACTTCTTTTTCAGCTAACGCTTTGTTGTACATTTTATAATCGCTAAGCACTTTCACTTTTAAATCGTAGCCTTTTTCTTTTAGAAGTGGTTTTGCTTCTTCAAGAATTTCGGCATGCGGCGTTTTTGAAGCGGCAACCGTAATGGTTTTGCTTTCACTTGCGTTATTAGATGAACCGCACGCAGCTAAAATACCTGCAAATGCTAGAAATAGTGCACTTAAAATCAATTTCTTCATGAATAAATCCTCCCTTAACGTTTATCAATTTTATTTGTAATCAAATCACCGATTATTTGAATAATAAAGACGATGATGAGAATAAACACAGTAGCTACAAGTGTGACATCTGTATTACCAGATTGGTACCCTTCCACATAGGCGAGGTCACCAAGTCCGCCTGCTCCAATTGCACCTGCAATCGCAGTAGAGCCAATCAGAGCAATTGCTGTTACGGTAATACCTGAAATAAGGGCTGGCAATGATTCTGGCAGCAATACTTTGAAAATGATTGTCGACGTTTTTGCTCCCATTGATCGTGCTGCTTCAATGACTCCTTTATCTACCTCACGCAGTGCAATTTCGACAAGACGTGCATAGAATGGAGCTGACCCTATGACAAGGGCAGGGAGTGCTGCATTTGGGCCAAGAATCGTGCCCATAATGAGTTTTGTAAATCCTAATAATAGAATGATTAGAATGATAAAAGGAATCGATCTGAAAATATTGACGACTGCCCCAATGACGGTGTTAATCGGTTTATTTTCCCAAAGACCGCCTTTACTCGTTAGAAAGAGTAATAGTCCAAGGATAATACCAATGGCAAAGGCAAATGCCAATGAAATCAGTGTCATATACACCGTTTCACCTGTTGCACTCCAGATGACGTCTAAATCAACGTTCGGAAACCATTTCTCAAACATGTGTCATCACCTCGATTTCAACCTGTTTGCTTTGGATATAGGCGATGGCTTTTTCTACCTCAGTCTCTTCTCCATTAATGTGGATAAAGAGTGTTCCAAACGCGCCTTCCTGCGTTTGAGAAATCTTCCCTTGAAGGATATTCACATCGACATTGAAGGATCGAATGATTTCAGTGATCAGCGGCTGCTCGGCAGAGTCTCCAATAAAGGACAACCGTACGACCTGACCTTCTTTTACTCGTTCTAAGACGTGCTCGATTGTTTCTTTCGCTTCCTCTGGTTCTGCAAGCTGTTTCACAAATCGTTTCGTCATTTCTTCCTTCGGTTGTCTGAAGACGCGTAATACTTCGCCTTCTTCGACAATGCGTCCATTTTCCATGACCGCGACGCGATGACAAATTTTGCGAATGACGTGCATTTCATGTGTAATGAGCACAATCGTGAGCCCTAACCTTTTATTGATATCCGCCAAAAGTTCAAGGATCGAATCGGTCGTTTGCGGATCTAGCGCAGATGTCGCCTCGTCACATAGAAGAACCTTTGGATCATTCGCTAATGCTCTCGCAATGCCGACACGCTGTTTTTGCCCGCCGCTTAGCTGAGACGGGTATGCATTTTCTTTTCCTTCTAAACCGACCAATTTAATCAGTTCATTCGCACGCTCTCTCCGTTTCGATGTCGGTACACCTGCGATCTCAAGCGGGAACATAATGTTTTGTCTCACCGTTCTTGACCAAAGCAAGTTAAAGTGCTGGAAGATCATGCTGATTTCTTGTCTTGCTTTCCGAAGTTTCGCATTTGATACTTCATTGATCCGGTTGCCTGCCACTTCAACAATTCCTTCTGTTGGCAGCTCCAGACCGTTTAATAGGCGAATAAGCGAGCTTTTCCCTGCACCGCTATACCCGATAATTCCGAATATTTCACCTTTATCAATATCCAAGTTGACGTCTTTCACGGCATCAACATTTCCGCTTTTTGAATGGTACGTTTTTGATACATTCTGTAAATGGATCACAGTCTGATCACCTGCTTTCTTGCTGAATCTATAGGTTTCCATCACATACGTTATTTATTCTTCTTTCTGTCATGACTCTAGCCTGGCGCCAGGTCAGTAAAAAAGACCTAACTGCAACGCAAGCAGAAAGGCCTTTTATGTCAATTACGCCTTTCTCTCATCTTTCAAAGCGCTGCGGCTTTGAGTGAATTGGCACCAATTTCAGCTATGCTGACGGTTGCCGGGTTTCATAGGGCACGTCCCTCCACCTCTCTTAATAAGAGAAAATATGTTGTTTTATGTGATGTTCATGTTTTTACTAACGTAGAATATCATGCTACCCGAGATATGTCAACGCTGTAAATCGCTAATTTCCAAGTAAACAACTACGTTATCATTTTTCGAAAAAAACCGTTCGTCAGCCAAAGCACTGCCTCTAGTCTAAGGAGCGCACGGAATGACCCTTTCACTTTGACTTGTCCTCTGCTGATTAACTGCTGTAAGGACATATCTCCATCTAATAATTGAAGAATCTCTTTCCTCTCACCATAAAAGATGAGATCCGATAACTCAATTGCAGGTAGTTTCTTCACTTCACCACGTTCATCCACAATCAATGTACAAGAGTCAGTTTCCGCCTCAAATGTAATCTTCAAGGATGATGATGAGAGCAGCGGCTTTAATAATAAACGCTGCCCTGTGTTACCATGGGCTTTCACATTTTCCACATGTATAACCTCCCTGTCATTTGGTTATACATAACATTTCTCTACAAACATCGGCTTGTCCTTTATAAATAACTCGACAAATTTTCAAATGAATTTCTTGAAATATGACAAAAAACCGCTTTATTTAGCGGTTTCAATCATTTCATGAAGATATGGAACTGAGTGAAAGGCATAGCCTTTTTGCACCAATTCACCTTTTTTAAACATGAGAAAGCAAGGAACACTCTCGATTTCAAATGCTTTCGCAAAGCCTGGTGAATAGTTTAAATTGTTTTCGTAAAATGGTACATCCGGCTGCATGGCGTCTACGACTGCCAGCATTTTCTTTGCCAGCTGGCATGTTCCGCAAAACGGTGTATATAAGTATAAAAGAAATAAATCGTCCTCTATCTCCTTGAATTCGTGTTCTTCAATCTCTTTCATATACGTCCACCCTCATAAATATTTCGAATGAACATCAATGTTTGCAGCTAATAGGATAGATGCAATGTGGGCTGACGGTGAAGCGGCCACTTCGCGGTACGTTCTGTCGACAAAAAGATGAAGTGCTTCAGGGAATTCTTTTCGAAATTGCTTCCGCAGTTTGTCGCCTGCATCGTCACTGTCAGCTAATATGTAAACGTCTTTCCCCACTAAATCGTCCACAAGCTGATCCAGCTTCGATGTACTGATCGTGCCATTGGTGCAAATGATGGTAACAGGTTCACTTATGACTTCTTTTAGCTTTTGTTTGTCTGTTTTACCTTCTACAATGATGACCTTTTCTATCTCGACATTCATCACGATCACCCGGCCCTTTTGACGTTGATTCACTTCTTCCTTAGATTACAATCTTTCATTCAGGTTGTAAAGATTGAGCGCCTCGTCATCAAAAAGACTGCAGCTTCTGTTCACTGCAGTCTCATCTGTGATTAGCACCAGCCATTTTCATCGTCACAGTCAACATATTTTTCTGTCCCATCGGTCAATGTATCCGTTAAACGATAAAAACGATTTTGATCATAGGAATATCCCGATTTCAGCTCATATTGGTTTTCACTAATCATCGTACCAATCTCTTCATTTTGATGATAAAGCACCATGCCGCTTTCTTTGAATCGTCCAGTGACATGCTCTGTTATATCCACGTGTTCTTTTTGAAAAGACAAATTGGACACCCCCCATAAAGGTAGAGTGTCCAATTTCTCATGAATTAGTCTTCTTTTGTCATTTCTTCATATTGCTCAGCCGTCATTAAGTTCTCAATTTCAGAAGCATCAGCTGGTTCTACCACGATCATCCATGCTTTTTCGTATGGAGAGTCGTTGACGAATTCTGGGCTGTCATCCAGCTCATCGTTCACTTCAACGATTGTGCCATTGATCGGTGCATAAAGTTCAGAAACGGTTTTCACTGATTCTACACTTCCGAAAGGCTCGTCCGCTGTGATTTTGTCTCCTACTTCAGGAAGCTCAACGAACACGATATCGCCCAGCTCAGATTGAGCAAAATGCGTAATACCGATACGCACCTTATCTCCTTCTACTTTGACCCATTCATGTTCTTCTGAATAACGTAAATCTTTTGGTGTGCTCATTCAATACCCCTCCAGTCTTTTCTTACAATCTATATTGAAGATACCACAATCTGAATGAAAGTTACATCATTTCCAGACGCTTTTAAATGTATCTTCGTTAAATCCTACCGTGACTCGTTTTCCGTCTGTTGTAATCGGGCGCTTAATCAGCATTCCGTTAGACGCGAGTAATTCTAGCTGCTCGTCCTCTGACATTGCAGGAAGTTGATCTTTCAGCTGCAGCTCCCGGTATTTTTGTCCGCTTGTATTAAAGAATTTCTTCAGCTCTAAACCGCTTTTTTCGTAAAGGGCTTTTAATGTTTCTTTATCAGGCGTCTCTTCGACGATATGTATGCTGTTGATGTCTTTATTGTGTGCTTCCAGCCACTTTTTTGCTTTTCGGCATGTACCGCAAGATGGGTATTCGTAAAAATCTAAAGCCACCATTTTCACCTCCTGCAAATTGTGACAACATTTTATCACAAAATATTTTAAAAACCTAAATGTATGCTTACAAAAAGGTGCGGAGTGATATCCGCACCTTTTCAGCCGTCCTTATACAATATATTTCTCTGCTTCAAAGATTCGTTTTGCCACTTCGCGCTTTTTGGCGATGACATTGATCGGCGTAAATCGTGTCAGCTTGCGAAGGGCTGACAGGCTCATACGGAGTGAATCTCCTTCCTCCATCGCAATCAAGGATTCTTTTGCATGGGCTTCAATCTTTAAGAAAGCTTCCTGCGTGAAAATTTGTGTGTAAGCAAGCTTTTGTTCATTCTTTTCTGCCCCTGTTGCAGCGATTGCCTTTTCTGTACGCAGAATCGCTGATTCAGCAGCAAAAATTTCATTGACGATATCGGCTATGTTCACAAGAATTTCTTGCTCTTTGTCTAAGGCTTTCCCGTATTTCATAGCTGCCATACCAGCCACCATTAAGGCGATCTTTTTCGCATGGGCGAGCAAATATTTTTCTTGATCGAGCGGCTGATCGCCTGGCTCTTCCGGCATCATCATCATTAGCTCTTCCTGTAAGGTTTGCGCTTTTTGAAGCAGCGGAAGCTCTCCTTTCATCGCTTTCTTCAAGAATGTACCTGGTACAAGCAAACGGTTGATTTCGTTTGTCCCTTCAAAAATCCGGTTAATTCGCGAGTCGCGATAGGCTCTTTCGACCTCGTATTCTTGCATGAATCCATATCCGCCGTGAATCTGCACGCCTTCATCCACAATATAATCCAACGTTTCAGAGCCAAGCACTTTACAGAGAGAACATTCAATCGCATATTCCGCAATGGATTGGGCAATTTGTTTGCCGTCTTTTTGCTCTTCATCACTTAAGAGCCCCATCCGTTGTTCAAATAATCCAACCGTACGGTAAACAGCACTTTCCATCGCATAGAGCTTTGCTGACATATTGGCTGCTTTTTCACCAATTAAGCTGAATCGAGAAATTGGTGTTTTGAACTGCTTACGCTGGTTCGCATATTCTGCCGACAATTGAATGACGCGCTTGGATGCACCGATTGTGCCGACTGCCAGCTTATAGCGCCCAATATTCAAAATGTTAAACGCAATCACATGACCTCTGCCGGCTTCACCGAGCAAATTCTCCTTCGGTACTTGGGCATCTTCAAGAATCAACGTTCTTGTCGATGATCCTTTAATACCCATCTTTTTCTCTTCAGGCCCCGTTTTGACACCTGGAAAATCCTTTTCGACGATAAAAGCAGAGAAGTGTTCACCATCAATCTTCGCATACACAACAAAGACATCGGCAAATGCGGAGTTTGTGATCCACTGCTTTTCTCCATTGAGGACATAATGGGTACCTGCTTCATTCAGAACTGCCGTTGTTTTTGCTCCAAGAGCGTCAGAACCTGATCCAGGCTCAGTAAGTGCGTACGCCGCAATGGTTTCACCAGAGGCGAGTCCAGGCAGGTACGCTTCCTTTTGCGCTTGATTCCCGAAGAGCACGATCGGCAGAGAACCAATACCGACATGAGCACCATAGGAAAGTGAGAAGCTTCCTGCTCTAGCGAATTTTTCAGTAATGATAGCTGAACTGATTTTATCTAATCCAAGCCCGCCGAATTCCTCAGGCACATCGGCTCCTAAAAGTCCAAGCTCACCAGCCTTTTTGAGAAGCCTAACCGAATGCTCGAACTCATGGTTTTCAATTTGATCTATATGCGGAACCACATCTTGTAAAATATAATCCTCTGTTGTTTTTCCAATCATTTGATGTTCATCAGAGAAATCCTCCGGTGTAAAAATATGCTCATAATTCGTCTCATCAATTAAAAAGCTTCCACCCTTTTTTACATCTTCCAATGCTTTCATCCTGATTTCCCCCTTTAGATCAATTCAAAAATGCCTGCTGCTCCCATGCCCCCGCCGATACACATTGTGACAATGCCAAATTGCTCGTTTCGCCGTTTCATTTCATGAATCAGTGACAGCGTTAGTTTCGTTCCTGTACAGCCGAGCGGATGTCCGAGCGCAATTGCCCCGCCATTGACATTTACCTTTTCTTCATCAATTCCTAAATGACGAATGACTTGAATTGCCTGAGAGGCAAACGCTTCGTTTAATTCAAACAGGCCAATATCCTTCAGTTCAAGTCCAGCGATTTTCAGCGCACGCGGAATGGCTTCAACCGGACCGATCCCCATCACTTCAGGCGGTACACCGCCAACAGCAAATGCTCTGAATTTAGCGAGCGGCTGAAGAGAAAGTGAGGATGCTTTCTCGCGGTCCATCATCATCACACACGCAGCCCCGTCACTTGTTTGAGACGAGTTCCCTGCGGTCACCGTGCCTTTTGTTGAGAAAGCCGGACGCAAAGTGGAAAGAATCTCCTCCGTTGTGCCTGCTCTCACACCTTCATCCTGTGAGAACGTGAATTGATGCTCTTCTAATTGATATTGCTCACCTACCCGTCGCTCTGTTACATCAACAGGCACAATTTCATCTGAAAATTTTCCTTCTTGAAGTGCCTTTGCTGCCTTTTGATGACTCCTCACCGCAAAGGCGTCCTGATCTTGACGTGTGACCTGATACTTTTGCGCCACTTGCTCTGCCGTGTGCCCCATGCTCATGTAGTATTCAGGTGCTTGCTCTGCCAAGAGAGCATTTGGACGAATGGAATGCCCCATCATCGGCACCTGTGACATCGATTCGACTCCTCCGGCTAAAATCGTGTCTGCCTGCCCGAGCATAATACGTTCACCCGCATAAGCTATAGATTGAAGTCCAGACGAGCAGTAACGGTTTATGGTGATGGCAGGTACCGTATAAGGCAATCCTGCTAATGCCCCAATATTCCGGGCCACATTTAACCCCTGCTCTGCTTCTGGCGTTGCACAGCCAATGATCAAATCATCTATTTGACCGTCGTATTCACCGGCACGCTTTAACGTTTCTTTTACACATAATGCGCCCATATCATCAGGCCGGACATGTTTTAACGATCCTTTTTTCGCCTTCCCTACTGGTGTTCTTGCGCCAGCGACAATGACTGCTTCTCTCATTTTGACTCCCCCTTAGTTACGTAAAGGTTTTCCTTTGACGAGCATGTGCTGCATACGTGCCTGTGATTTCACTTCTCCTACAAGACTTAAAAAGGCTTCTCTTTCAAGCTCTAATAAGTATTGCTCCTCTACCTCTGTTCCAAATGGCAGTTTCCCGCCGGAAATGACATGAGCTAATTTTTTTACAATGGTCATGTCATGCTCTGAAATGTATCCTGACAGTCTCATATTTTCAGCAGCCAAAATCATCGCTGCATAGCCTGTTTCTCCCATGACCGGCACCTTTTGCTTGAGCGGCGCACGATAACCGGCTTCATCAAGAGAGAGCACCAGTTGTTTTGCATCATAGATCAGGTGATCCCCGTTCATACTGATCCGGTCACTCACGCGGAGCATGTTCATATCCCGCGCATCCTCAGCTGAAGTTGATACTTTTGCCATTGCAATTGTTTCAAATGTTTTCAGCGTGGCATCCTGTATAGCCGTCTGCGACGGCTTCGCTGATCCTTGCAGGTGACGAAGATATAACTCTTTGTTTCCGCCGCCTCCTGGAATCAGTCCAACTCCCGCTTCCACAAGTCCCATGTAAGTTTCGCTGGACGCCTGAATAGCTGCTGCCGGCAGACAAACTTCTGTTCCGCCTCCTAATGTCATCCCAAATGGTGCGGCTACGACTGGGCGATTGCTATATTTCACCTTCATCATTGCCTGCTGGAAGCGTCTGATCACAAAGTCAATTTCAAAGAAATTGTCGTCCTGTGCCTCCATTAAAATCAGGGCAAGGTTTGCGCCAACACAGAAGTTCTTCCCTTGGTTTCCGATGACAAGCCCTTTATAATTCTTTTCCGTCTCATCAACAGCGCGATTGATCATATCAATGACATCTAGTCCAATGGCATTGCTTTTAGAATGAAATTCGAGCAAGGCGACATCATCACCAATATCGATCAGGCTCGCACCAGAATTTTTGAAGATGACGTCGTGCTTCTTTTTCAATCTAGCTAAAGATATATGTTTGTCGTTCCCTTTTTCCTGTTCATAAGCCCCATTATGATAAAACGCACGCTCTCCATCAGCATTCTCTTGATAGAATGTCTCGTGTCCTTCTGACAGCATGTCTTGCACCCATGTTGGAATACTGTGGCCTTCTGCTTCCATGCGTTCAGCGGCTTTTTTGACACCTATTGCATCCCACAGCTCAAATGGGCCGTGCTGCCAGCCGAATCCCCATTTCATGGCGTTATCAATAGACTGAATATCATCCGCAATTTCACCTTTTAGATGAGCTGAATAAAGAAGTACGGGAGCTGTCATATTCCAAAGTAGTTGCCCTGCACGGCCATCCTGATAAATAAGCGCTTTCAACTTTGCTTTTGCACCCTTTTGCTGTTTCGCCATTTCAATGCCTGGATCATTTAGCTTTGTGCGTTCTCCATATGTGAGCGTCACTGGGTCAAGCTCTAAAATGACCTTCCCATTTTTTTGATAAAAACCTTGGCCTGCCTTGCTGCCAATCCATCCTTTTTCGAGCATTCTTTCAATAAACTCAGGCAGCTGAAAAATCTCTTTTTCCTTTCCTTCTACCTGTTCATATACGTTTCGTGCCACATGAGAAAACGTGTCGAGTCCCACTACATCCAGTGTACGGAAGGTCGCACTTTTCGGTCTTCCAATGAGAGGTCCTGTGACAGAATCCACTTCTCCGATGGTGTATTTGTTCTCAAGCATTTCACGCACTGTGACAAGAAGTCCATAAGTGCCAATGCGGTTTGCAATAAAGTTCGGTGTGTCCTTTGCTTCAACCACACCTTTGCCGAGTACATCCTCGCCAAATGTTTTCATAAATGACAGTACTTCTGGATCGGTTTCTTGAATAGGAATGATTTCTAAGAGCTTTAAATAACGAGCTGGGTTAAAAAAATGTGTGCCTAAAAAATGGCGTTTAAAATCATCTGATCGGCCTTCTGCCATTTTTTCAACTGAAATACCGGATGTATTGCTTGATACGATGCTTCCTTCTTTGCGGTGTTCGTCGATGAGAGAGAATACGTGTTGTTTGATGCTGAGCTTTTCAGTGACGACTTCAATGATCCAGTCAGCATCGTGTAATAAGGAAAGGTGGTCTGTGAGATTTCCCGGTGTGATGTATGATAGGTTTTTTGCTGAAGTAAGAGGTGCTGGCTTTTGCTTTAACAATTTTTTCATCGCTTCTTGACTTAATCGATTCCGAACACTAGGGTGATCAAGCGTCCGCTTTTTCGCCATTTCTTCCTTTGTCAGTTCATTTGGCACAATATCTAGCAGTGTAACTGGTATCCCAATATTGGCTAAATGTGCAGCAATGCCTGAGCCCATGACACCTGAACCAATGACAGCCGCCTTGCGAATATGTTTGCCCATAAATATCCCCCTAAACGTTTTGAATGAACAGTCATTCATTTTTTGTCCAAAAAAAAGCAATGCCTCTTTCTTTATCTTAAAAGATTTTCCGAAACAGTTCAATAGCAGATTTCAAAAATTTACACATTCTCGTGTGCCTTATTTTGCGGCGTATGAATTAAAGATGAGAGGGAATTGTAAGAATGGAGGTGATGTCCACATGTCTCGTTTGAAGAAAAACCCATCGAAAGCAGGCGTTAGTGCTGCAAGTGTAAAAGGAAACGCAGGTCCATCACAGGAAGCAGACCTAGGCGGGAAAAAAACCAGTCAAAATCAGCAATATAAAAAGAATCAGTAAGGAAACAAATTCGTAAGGAGGAACACAAGTTGAACAATCAGCAAATGAATATGCCCCCAGAAGTCATTTCAGTGAAGGATTCCTTGTACTTAGAGGATATGCTCAACTGGAATTTGATCGCCATGAAAAAGGCTCATTTTATGGCCGAGCATTGCCAGGACCAAACATTGAAACAAGAATTAAATCAAGTTGGGCAAATGCATCATCAGCATTACACACAAATTCTTCAGCATTTAGGCAGCTCAGGGCAAGGCCAGTCTACTGGCTTTATGCAATAGGAGGAAAAAACATGGAACAGCAAAACCAACAAAAAATCGGGAATCCACAAACTCCGGTTCCCACAACAACCAACATGAACGATCGTGATTTTGTCACAGACCTCTTGTCGACTGAAAAATATATGACAAGTGGATACAACACAGCGCTCAATGAATTCAGTCATGAATCTCTTTATCAGGATATTCAGCGAATTGCACTGGAAACACAGAAAACACAAAGACATTTATATGATGTCATGTTCCGATATGGCTGGTATTCTGTTGAAGCCGCTGATCAGCAAAAGCTCCAGCAGGCACACCAAAAATTCCAGCAAACACTGACAGATCAATCCCCGTACGGTTCATCACAAATGTCATAAGAAAAAAACTGCCAGTCTAGTGCTGGCAGTCAATTGTTGATAAAGGGCTAAAATGATTTTTATTTTAGCCCTTTGTCTTCTTTTCAGCGTGATAGAAAACCTTTGCAGTCTAGGAAGGACGAGCACTGGCGCGGAGCGAATTGAACATTCGTGAGCACCAGCGCACAGGACTGACAAAGAATGCGAGGGTTTGTCTACACGCTGCTGGCAGTTTTTTAACGGTCTTTATTGGCGCGATGAGCCTCGTTCAACTGTTTGATTCGTTGAATCGTGTGTTTGATTTCTTCTTTTGCTTCTGGATACGTTTCATTGAAATGCTTTGCTAGCGGCGGCATGCTTTTTGCGATATGGGAGTAGATCACCCATTGTTTCACATCTTGTTTCAGCTCGTCTGTTGATTCACCGAGCAGCAGCTCTGTATATTTATCAAGCAAGCCTTCCAGCTTTTCATCTAATTCATTTCCCATTGATATTCCGCTCCTTTTTCAGAAAAAAGCCTGACTCTGTGAGACACAGATGTCAGGCTTTTGACATACGATTATCTTGCAGCAAGAAATGTTTCAGCTTGTGCTTGCTGCACAATACAGCGTCCTCTACCGTGCGGAATACATAATGGTGTTCCAAATAAAGGATCTGTTGTCACTTGGCAATTCATATCAAAGACATTTTTCACGAGATCACAATTAATCACCGTTTCTGGTCTGCCTTCTGCATAGATCGACTTGTCTTTAATCGCCACAAGATGATGAGCATATCTGCATGCAAGATTGAGATCATGAAGAACCATCACAATCGTGCGCTGCTCTTTCTCATTTAAATCAAACAGAAGATCCAAAATTTCGATTTGATGCGTCATGTCTAAATATGTCGTCGGCTCATCTAACAAAATAATATCGGTCTCTTGGGCCAGCGTCATCGCAATCCATGCACGCTGCCTTTGTCCACCTGATAATGAATCAACGGTCCGATCAGCAAGATCTTCCATCTTTGTTGACTTCAATGCGCGGTTCACAGCTTCTTCATCTTGCTTCGACCACTGCTTCAGCCAATTTTGATAAGGATATCTGCCTTGCTTCACTAACTGATGCACAGTTAATCCTTCTGGCGCTTCTGGTCCTTGTGGAAGAATGGCGAGCTGTTTCGCTACTTCTTTTGTTGGTAATTTTGCAATGGAATGACCTTCAAGCAGGACAGAACCACCCATTGGCTTCATGAGACGGGCCAAAGAGCGCAGTAGCGTGGATTTACCACATCCATTACTGCCAATAAATACTGTGATTTCACCCTTAGGGATTGATACATTTAGTTCATCGATGATCATTGTTTCTCCGTAGCCTAAGCTTAAACCTTCAGTAGAAATGGCACTCATTCCGCTCAAACGCTCCTTTTCTCATCCAAATTTTTATATGAAATATCGTCTATGTACAGACGTAAAAGATCACTTATCTCAATTTAGTGTATCAGATTTAAGTGATCTTGAAAATCATTTTCAATTAAAAAATGAGAAAGTCTCGTTTATTTCTTCCTTTGGAATGTACGTTTGGTCCCATCCTCGAGTTTTAGATCGATCTGAATCTGCTGATAATCATCATCTAAATTAAAAGCAGTTAATAGTTCATTTACATACGCTTCATTGATCTTTGCACTAGGGATCGACATATCATTCAGCTTCATCTTCATCTCGCGCAAGGCTTCTTCTCCTTCATAGCGGGCCCCATTCATATGATCACGAATGATTGCTTCCTCTTTGCCTCTTGCCTGACGGTAGGTCGCTTCGTATAATTCGTTTTTCTGTCCATATTGGACAAGCAGATGCACATGCTGAAATGGCAGTTCCTTCATTTGAACAGCTGATAGACTTTCTGCTTCTGCTTCATGTGTTTGTTGTAACGGTTCAACTGATTGACAGCCGGACAGCATAAAGAGCAGCACTCCTATTCGTCCCGCCTTCTTCCAACACATCATGTGTTTCCTCCTATTTCACAGCATCGCTTTTTATTCTTCTCCAGGCTCCTTTTTGTTATTCAATAAAACAGCCCACTATGATAAATTGAAACAAAAAGGAGAACCGGATGATGATGAAAAAAATAGCCATTGTAACTGGTGCCAATAGCGGCTTTGGCAAGCTCATCACGATGTGTCTCGCAAAGCGGGGCTATACAGTGATTGCCGGCGTCAGACAGGAAACCAATGCCAAAAAGCTCGCTGAAGAAATCGAGGAAGCCTCTTTATCTGGCATGATACATATTGAAGCGTTAGATGTGACCGATACGCAGTCGATTCAAGCATTTCAGAAGAAGCTTCATACCTATGCACCCATTACCCTGCTTGTGAACAATGCGGGAACAGCCTTTGCTGGTTTTGCGGAGGAGGTTCCTGTCGATACATACCGCCAACAATTTGAAGTGAATGTCTTCGGTGTGATGGAAATGACCCAAGCAGTGCTGCCGTTTATGACGAGTGGCGCAAAAATTTTCAATATGAGCAGTATCAGTGGATTAATGGGAATGCCTGCACTTTCTCCATATGTATCGTCTAAGTTTGCGTTGGAAGGCTATACAGAAAGCTTGCGGATTGAACTGGCTTCGTTCGGTATACAGGCGGCCTTGATCGAGCCAGGCTCTTTCCAGACGAATATTTGGAACACTTCCATGAACGAGCAAATGATTCAGCCAGCAGAAGGTTCGAAATACACAAAACTCTATCAAAAGATGATGGCCCATATTGATGCCCAGAAATCCAACTATGGAGATCCTCGTGAAGTGGCAGAGCTTGTTGTACGTTTAGCAGAAAAGAGGCGGCTGAAACGGCTGAGATATCTTGTTGGAAAAGGTGTACGACTTTCATTCATAGCAAAGCAGCTTCTGCCGTGGAACATGTGGGAACAGATCATACTACGTACACTTTCAAAAAAATAAGCACAAAAAAACAGGCGGACATGTTGACATCCACCTGTTTTTTCATTTATTCGCTATCTGACTGTCCAAGAGTAATATCTAGATTTTTATTCTTTCCTTCACGGATGACAGTCATTGTGGTTTTATCGCCGACTTTTGTTTCTTTGTAAAGAATTTCTTTCAGCTGAGAGCTGTTCACTACGTCTTTTCCTTTGAACTTAATGATGACATCTCCAGATTTCAAGCCTGCTTTTTGAGCAGGTGAACCTTTTGAAACATCCTTTACGTAAATGCCTTTGCCGATTTGTTTATCAAATAAGCCGAGCGTATTTTCCTGATACGTCTCAGGCACTTGCTCAAGGTCAATCATTTGTACGCCAAGGTATGGACGTTCGACTTTTCCATTTTTCAACAGCTCATCTACAATCGGTTTGACATCGTTACTTGGGATCGCAAATCCGAGTGATTCCACACCGCTTTCGCTGATTTTCAAGCTGTTAATGCCAATGACTTGACCATCTGTATTGATCAGTGGCCCCCCGCTGTTTCCTGGGTTAATGGCTGCATCTGTTTGCAGTACATTCATCTCCACCGTACCAGATGACGTATTTGCTTCTACGGTACGATCAAGACCACTAATGATTCCTTCTGTCACAGTACCTGAGAACTGTGCACCGAGCGGATTCCCAATGGCAATGACTTTATCTCCAGCACGAAGCTTAGAAGAATCACCAAAGCTCGCCACTTTATCAATGCCGTCTGCGTTCATTTCAACAACGGCTAAGTCGGTCATGACATCACTGCCGACAAGCTTTGCGTCTTTTGTTTTTCCATCATAAAGGGTGACCTTGATTTTATTGGCCCCTTCGACAACGTGGTTATTTGTAATAATGTACGCTTTTTTGCCATCTTTTTTGAAGATGACACCAGAGCCTGTTCCAGCTTCAGCTTCTGTTTGATCACCGCTCAAGCCAAACGAATTTTGTGTAGATTGATAGTTTGAGACCCCAACAATAGTGGGCTCTAAATCTTCTACCATATCAGCCACATTTGTTGCATTGGTGATTTGTTTTGTCGAGAAATTATCTGAGGCTGCCGCCTCACTTGATGCGGTCTGCGTTTGCGTGTTGGCAGCTGTATCCTGTGACTGCGGCAAAAGCGGTGTAATGCCAAGTACAAGACCCCCGCCAATAATCCCTCCAAGAATTGGGCTGAGCCATGCCGCCTTCCGCTTTTTCTCTTTTTTCGACGCACGGTCATCCACCATTTGAGGAGAATGATTTGTCACACTCTCCTGCGAGGCAGATGCTTCATTTTCATGCTGGTGAAAAACGAGTTCCTTCTCTTTTTCTGGTACGTCTATTTGTTTCTCATTCTCTTGATGGGTATCTTTTTGATGATTCATTTCATTGTCTTGATTTTCTGGATGATTCATCTTATTCTCTTCATCTTCTCTTCGGAAATCCATCGCTTGCACTCCTTTACATCATGTTTCATTCATATGTCTAGATAGGACTCAGGTCCTCTTAATGGAAAGATCATTGAAAAATACTTTATGGCAATATGTCAAATTATATAATACTTATTCATAGAAAAAAAGCAAGGTGCGCACATTGATGAAAAGCACCTATTCATCCGCCTTTTGTCTATGCCCTTTTTTCCCTTGACCTTATCATAATCAAACATTATGGGATAATGATGAGAAGAATATGTGAAATTGTGAAAAAAGCGTGTGATTGTTGACATGCCGCCTTCGTATCCCGTTATAATGACGTTGAGAGGATGTGGAAGACTTTGTCGTACACCATTTATTTAGTTGAAGATGAACAAAATTTAAATGAACTGTTAACCAAATATTTAGAGAGTGAAGATTGGAATGTCTCCTCTTTTTTAACCGGAGAAGCGGCACGCGAAGCCATAAACAAGCCGCCGCATCTATGGATTTTAGATATCATGCTGCCTGATACAGACGGCTACACCCTTATTAAAGAAATCAAAGCCGCATCACCTGACGTACCGGTCATTTTCATTTCAGCACGTGATGCAGATATCGACCGTGTCCTCGGCTTAGAGCTGGGAAGCAGTGATTATATTGCGAAGCCGTTTCTTCCTCGTGAGCTGATCATTCGGGTTCAAAAGCTGCTGGAGCTTGTGTATAAAAACAGCGATACCCCGCAGCAGCAAAGCGTCACTTCAGTTTCTTCTTATGTCATTCATGAGGATGTAAGAGAGGTCTATGAAGAGGGGCAGCTCATTAACTTAACGTCTAAGGAATTTGACTTGCTGCTTTTATTTACACATCACCAAGGACATGCTTTTTCTCGTGAAGATATCCTCGTCAAGATTTGGGGACACGATTACTTCGGGACAGATCGTGTGGTGGATGACCTTGTCAGACGGCTGCGCAAAAAAATGCCCGACTTAAAGGTCGAGACCATCTATGGATTTGGCTATAGGATGCTGAAAGGATGAAGAACAAACCGCTCGCTTTTCAAATTTGGGCTGTGATCTCTGGCATTTTGCTCACCATTTCCATTGTCCTGATTATTCTATTTTCCAATACATTACGTGACTTCTTCACAAATGAAATTTATAAAAATATCGAAAATGAACAGCAAGTGCTGACAGAATATCCATTGAACCGAGACGGCTCGCCAAAGTCGACACCGGAAAACCGCTCCGTGCAGCACATTTTGATCCCGTCAGATGAATTAGATCAAATGGCGCAGTTTTTTCCGCATGCTTTTATTGAGAAAATCCAATCGTTTGTGAAAAAACAAAAAAGCGCAACGAAACGGTATTCTGAAGAGGTGAACGGCCAGCATATCTTTTTTGTCATCAAAAAAGTATCATCAGGCAATACACAATATATTCTTCTGTCCTATGCACCAGATTCTTATCGAGATGACCTGTCCTTTACGCTGTTTAAACAGCTGATCTTTATCTTAGGCACTGTTATTTTACTAAGCTGGATTCCATCGATTTGGCTTGCCCGCTATCTATCCCGACCAATCGTTGCGTTTGAAAAGCACGTCAAACGGATTGCCCAAGAGGACTGGGACGATCCTGTCATCGTTGACCGGCAAGATGAAATTGGCAAACTTGGTCATACCATTGAAGAAATGAGACAAAAACTCATTCAAAAAGATGAAACAGAACGGACACTTTTGCAGAATATTTCACATGACTTAAAAACACCTGTCATGGTCATCCGCGGCTATACGCAGTCCATTAAAGATGGTATTTTTCCTAAGGGAGATCTTGAACAAACGGTGGAAGTCATTGAAGGTGAAGCGGAAAAGCTTGAGAAGAAAATCAAGGATCTGCTGTACTTAACAAAGCTTGATTATTTATCAAAACAACATCCCGCACATTCTTCCTTCCTACTCAGTAATACGATGCTGGAAGTGGTCGACCGAATACGCTGGTCGAAAAATGAATTGCAGTGGAACGTGGACTTAGATGATGAGGCTGCTCTTGAAGGCGATCCAGAACAATGGAGCAAATTATTTGAGAATGTACTAGAAAATCAACTTCGCTACGCAAAAAGTAAGATTGATATTCAGATGAAACAAGAAGAGGATCAAATCCGCATTGTCATTCGTAATGACGGTCCTCCAATTGAAGAACATATGCTGTCCAACCTATACGAACCTTTTAGTAAGGGAAAAAAGGGCGAATTCGGTATTGGATTAAGCATTGTCAAAAGAATCCTTTCAATGCATCAAGCGTCCATATCTATTGAAAATGATGATCTAGGTGTACGTTATACAATCATGGTTCCAAAGAAGAGACTGTAGGTTTTTGACCGCAGTCTTTTTTAAATGAATGAATACCCATTGAAATCACGGTATGTGGCTTTGATCTTTTTGCCAGCTTGATACATCCATTTCTTTTCAATGGTTGTCTCTTTCGGCATTTTGACTTTTTCTACTTGAATCCCTTTTGTTCGCAAGCGTCTAATCATATCATCGATTTCTCTCATGGAACATCATCCTTTCACATATTTTGACCAGTTGGTCACCTTACTTTATAATATAAAGAATTACACTGTAAAAAACAAGTTACAATCTGATTAATTTTTGAAAACTTTCGTCGTTTATGACCAATAAGTCACATCTCTTTGCGCACGTTTCCTAAGACATTTGTCTCTCGGTAAGAAAGGATGACATTCATATTGAAAAAGAAAGAAAAAATGATCATTGAGGCTGGCATGAAATTATTTGCCAGCAAAGGCTACAACACAACGTCTGTTCAGGAAATTGCGGATGAATGCCACATGTCAAAGGGTGCTTTTTATCTTTATTTTAAATCAAAGGAAGCATTGCTCATTTCGATCCTTCATTACTATTACGATAAGGTATTTACCCGGATTCATGAGGTTCAAACAGAGGGCGGCACACCAAAAGAAGCCTACCGCAAACAGCTCACTGTCTATTACGATAATATTTTGCAGCAAAAGGATTTTATTAAAATGCAGCTGAGCGATCGAGCGCTTCCTATGACTCAAGAAACGCAGCAGCTCGCAAAACAAATTAGGCTTGCGACGATTCAGCTTCATATCGACAATATTAAACAAGTGTATGGAGACGCTGCCATTCCTTATATGGCTGATTTATGTTTGACGATTGAGGGCATGAGCCACGTTTATTTCGAGCTTGCGATTTTATATGATTTTCAGCTGGAAGCAGAAGAGCTTGCCACAACCATGATTCACCGTATCGATGATTTGATGGGCGGTATGATGAAGCGAAAAGATCTTCCTCTCATTTCTGTAGATCAAGCGAGCGATTGGTTTGGTCCGATTTATGAACGGTCATTCGATCCGCTCACAGAATCTCTTTTACAGGAATTAAGAGAGATGGCTGAAGCACACTATGAAGTGAAAGACGAGCCTGAATTATTTGAAGCGCTTGGCATTCTGGAAAATGAATTAAACAAACAAAAACCAAGACAAGTCATCGTGAAAGGCATGCTGTACCAATTGAAATTATACGCACCGCTTCAAACCAACTCCGAATCTCTTTTGCGTATTTTGAAAGAGGATCATTTGTAAAACCCAGGGGATGCCCTGGGTTTATTGTTGTGATAAAAAATCAAAATCCTTATGTGTCAGTTCAGGAAGTTTGCTGGCTTGAACTCTATTTAGTAAGTCATCTACATATCTTTGAACAGCAAGCATGTCACAAGGAAAATCAAATTCAAATTCTTCCTCTATCGACAGAGTGTCCATACAATACGAACAGGTTGGTTTAAAGCCAAGCATATCGTTATTGAAACTTAGAACATCTTCATACGACTCTTCTGACAGCTCAAAATGAGAGATCAAAAATATATCAATATGATTCCCACCCTCGGGCCGTCTTTGATCAATATATAACAAAAAAGCTGACTCCTCCGTATCTTGGGACATTACTTGAAAGAATTCAACATCGCGTGTCCGCAACCATCTAATAAACCTTGTCTTTAATGTTCTCACAACTATTCACCTCAAATATCTTCCCACATAAAAACCAGGGGCAGCCGCCCCTGGTTTCTTATTTTGCTTTCGGTGTCACCATTTCCTCTGGTTTCACAAATTGCTCGAACTGCTCTTCTGTTAACAGCTCTAATTGAAGTGCTGCTTCTTTTAGTGTTAATCCTTCTTTGTGCGCAAGCTTCGCAATTTTCGCTGCATTTTCATATCCGATGTGCGGGTTTAGTGCCGTCACAAGCATCAATGAATTGTTCAAGTTTTTCTCAATCGTTTCAAGGTTTGGTTCGATTCCAACTGCACACTTGTCATGGAATGAGTTCATGCCGTCAGCAAGTAGTTCAACTGATTGCAGGAAGTTATAAATGATGACTGGCTTAAATACATTCAGCTCAAAGTTTCCTTGGCTTGCTGCAAAACCGATTGTGGCATCATTCCCCATGATTTGTGCTGCAATCATGGTTAAAGCTTCACTTTGGGTTGGGTTGACTTTTCCTGGCATAATGGAGCTTCCCGGCTCATTTTCAGGAATGATCAATTCACCAATTCCGCAGCGAGGACCACTTGCAAGCCATCTCACATCATTGGCAATTTTCATTAAGTCAGCTGCAAGTGCTTTTAAGGCTCCGTGTGCATACGTAATTTCATCATGACTTGTCAGCGCATGGAATTTGTTTGGTGAAGAATTGAATGTTTGACCTGTCAGCTGGCTAATTTCCTCAGCAACATATTGACCGAACTCAGGATGTGCGTTAATGCCTGTACCAACAGCCGTTCCGCCAATGGCCAATTCTCTCATTTTTTCAGTTGATTCTAGAATCATTTCTTTTGAACGGTCCAGCATGTATACCCAGCCGCTAATCTCTTGGCCAACTGTCAGCGGTGTTGCATCCTGCAAGTGCGTACGGCCGATTTTCACAATCTCTTGATACGCTTTTGCTTTCTCATCAAGAGTTGTTCTTAACTGGTCAATAGCAGGCAGCAATTTTTTGTACACAGCTAAAACAGCTGCCACGTGCATAGCCGTTGGGAATGTATCATTTGAGCTTTGGCTGCGGTTAACGTCATCATTCGGGTGAATGCTGAACTCGCTATTTTTATCTTTCAAATAAGCAGTTGCTCTGTTTGCAACGACTTCGTTCATGTTCATGTTACTTTGTGTTCCACTGCCTGTCTGCCAAACAACAAGCGGGAAATGCTCGTCATACTTTCCGCTGATGATGTCATCACATACAGCAGCAATAGCTTCTGCTTTTTCGCTTTCAAGGTTGCCAAGACGCTCGTTCGCAATCGCTGTGCTACGTTTCAAAATTGCAAACGCATTCACAACTTCCTTTGGCATTTTCTCAGAACCGATTTTGAAATTTTCTTTGCTTCGTTGTGTTTGTGCACCCCAGAACTTGTCCTTCGGCACTTTGATTTCGCCCATTGTATCTTTTTCGATTCTAAATTCTGTCATTATGTATCCCTCCATAGCTTCTCATCACTCAACTCTATTCTATACAAAAAACGAAAATCCTTTAAGCGTTTTCAATTAAAATTTTATCTTTATTTTAATTTTAGTTCAATATAAACGCGAACATCCTTCGAATATTTGTATTTTGGGTTCGTTTTTCCGTAATTCTTTGATGTATATGTCACCTCATAATGCTTGTCAAACGACTGTAGAATACGGTCGATCTCCTCTTTTGTTCCTGCTAAACGAATCTGTGCCATCTTGTTTCCTCCAAAACCCTCATTCTTTCTTTTACCACAAAATAATGTAACACAGAATATTGTTTTTTCAAGCAGGTAATGCTAAGAAAAAGATTTGAGGCGGGTGATCCGAATGAATCAGACTCCATTAAAAGAGCACTTATACGATAATCTCTCCGTCATTCTTCCGCAATTAAAGGAAATGGACGATTTGGTCCATGAGAAAAAAACGCTGCCTCACGGACAGGTGGTTTACTATTTATACATAAAAGAAATGAACGAAAAGATGGAGATTCAAACCTTTTTAAAGCTGCTTCTCCAAGATCATACGTCTCTCACAAAAGAGAAGTTAGAATCCAATTTATCGATGATGACCACACGTTCGGTGAAAACCTCTGAGGAATTGGTCGATGCGATTTTTGATGGGCATTGTGTTGTTCTGATTAACGGATTTCAGCATGCGTATATTTTAGAAACGCACGGAACAAAGAAACGCAGTATAGGGGATGCTACCTCTGAAACAGTTGTGAGAGGACCGAAAATTGGCTTTATTGAAGATTTAGATACGAACTTAGCTCTTGTAAGACAGCGCTTGAAAAACCCCGATCTTAAAACCGTCGACATGAAGATTGGTCAAAAAAAGTACACCCAAGTGACCATCATGTACATTGACGGTATGGCTCAATCGTCTGTTTTAAAAGAAGTGAAAAAACGACTCAAGCAAGTCACCATTGATGATATACAAGACTCCGGTGTTCTTGAGGAACTGATTGAAGACAATGTGTACTCGCCTTTCCCGCAAATACAAAACACAGAACGGCCGGATAAAGTGGCCTCTGCTTTAAATAATGGACGTGTCGCCATTTTTGTTGATCATTCTCCTTTTGTGTTAATTGTACCTGCTTCTCTCGCGACGATTATGCAATCACCTGATGATTATTATGAAAGATGGATCGCTGCCTCTCTCATTCGGATGCTGCGGTTTACCTCTATCTTTCTGACATTATTTTTATCAGCCATTTATATTGCACTTGTGTCCTTCCATCAAGGGCTTTTACCAACAACTCTTGCTATTTCAATCTCAAGCACTAGAGAAAATGTCCCCTTTCCGCCTATTGTGGAGGCACTGATCATGGAGATAACGATTGAGCTGCTGCGGGAAGCCGGTTTAAGGCTGCCAAATCCGCTCGGGCAAACGATTGGACTTGTAGGCGGAGTTGTCATCGGGCAGGCGGCCGTTCAGGCTCATATTGTGAGCTCGATCATGGTGATTATCGTCAGTGTGATTGCCCTCGCATCATTCACTGTCCCGCAATATGGGATGGGCATGTCGTTCCGCGTGCTCCGGTTTGTGTCCATGTTTACAGCAGCTACCTTTGGTTTATATGGGATTGTGCTGTTCATGCTCGTTCTCCTTACTCATTTAACACGGCAAAAAAGTTTTGGGACGCCTTATTTCTCACCAGATTTTGTGTTCAGCTATAAAAACGAAGACAATTCCATCATTCGATTGCCTTTAAAAAATCAAAAGAAAGGAGAACGATATGGTCAATCATAAAGAGTCGATCACCAGCTATCAGGCAAGTGCCATCATTGCCAATACAACATTAGGTGCAAGTATGATGATTCTGCCAAGAGCAATGGCTCAGGCTGCAGCTACACCTGACGGCTGGATTGCGCTCTTACTCATGAGTGGCATTTACATTGTATTTATTTTTGCGAATGTCCTTATGATGAAAAAAGTCCCCTTCTCCTCTTACTATGATTATACGAACGAGGGGCTTGGCAAGTGGATCGGTGCCCTTGCTAACCTGCTCATTATTATTTATTTTCTCGGCGTTGCCAGCTATGAAGTGCGGGCTATGTCGGAAATGGTGAAGTTTTTTTTGCTTCAAAACACTCCAGTAGCGGTGACAATGATCAGCTTTATTTTGGTCGGTCTTTATCTTGTCGTCGGCGGGATTGGTGATTTTGCCAGACTGTGCCCTTTTTTCCTCATTGTCACCCTAATTATCTTATTTATTGCTTACGGACTCAGTGTTCAAGAGTTTAAGTTAGATAACCTCCGGCCTGTTTTAGGCGAGGGCTTCTCCCCTGTCTTCAAATCCTTTAATGCATCAGCCATTTCGTTTGTCGGTATTGAAATGATGCTGTTTATGCCTGTCTATATGAACACGCAAAAACACACCTTTGCTTATGGCGCAATCGGCTTTTTGATTCCTGCGATCATTTATATATTCACCTATATTCTTGTCGTTGGTGCGTTCACGGTGAAAGAAACTGCGACGTTGACTTGGCCGACGATTGCTTTATTTCAATCGTTCGATATACAGGGGATCTTTATTGAGCGGATTGAATCTTTTTTGCTTATCGTTTGGCTTGTTCAGCTTTATACGAGCTTTGTAGGATATACGTTTTTTGCTGCAATGGGGGTATCCAAACTAACAAAATTACCCAAAAAAGTCGTACTCACGTTGATGGGAATTGTCATCTACTTTGCCGCCGTTTTCCCAAAGGATGTTGATACAGTGCGTGATTATTTAACCTATGTGAACAATTTATTTTTCCTTTTATTCGGCATTCTCCCGTTTCTCTTATTTATCATCGTATTTTTGAAAAGGAGGCGGAAAGCGGCATGAAAAAGAAAGTGGTTTTTGCATTAATGACCCTTGTTCTATTAAGTGGATGCTGGGATAGTACCAATATTGAGGAACTCAACATGGCGATTGGTTATGGCTTAGATAAAGGAGATGACGGTCATAAGCTTAAAATATCAATGCAAGTC
The DNA here is from genome assembly GCF_014250435.1 of Bacillus sp. PAMC28571. Lineage (NCBI taxonomy): Bacteria > Bacillati > Bacillota > Bacilli > Caryophanales > Bacillaceae > Bacillus > Bacillus sp. PAMC28571. The sequence goes on from NZ_CP060191.1 coordinate 2,739,026, forward strand.
CTTGTTCCTCAAAAAATTGAACAAGAATCCAGCGTAAAAGACCCAACAAAGATTATAGAAACGAGTGGTGATTCCGTACATCAAATATTCCGAACAACGACGCTCAAAAGTCACCGGATTTTCGCCCAGCAGCTGAGGGTGTATTTATTTTCTGAGGAACTTATCAATGAGAATAATTTCGACCTCGTCATTAATCAATTTATTCGCGACAATGAAACGCGGAGAGGAAGCCTCGTCTTTATGACCTCAGAAAAGCCTGGGGACTTGCTGAAAATCAATGACGATGGGCAGCCAGCTTCTTCTACATTATATGATATTTCTGGGAATACAAAATCGACCATACGTATGTTCAAGCCCGTTTCATTAGGAGATATTTCTTCTGCTATGCAAAACAACGTATCTTTTGCTGTTCCGAAAGTCGGTGTGGATCAAGGGAAATTAATACTCGATGGAGCCTCTATTATTAAGAACAGACGATTTCTCACCAGCATCTCTCCGTTAGCCGTGCAGTCATACAATCTGTTGACTGGGGACGGAAAAGGCGGAGTCATTGAATTTGAATATGATCACAGCATCTATTCGTTTGAGATTTTTAAACTGAAACATAACATTGAAACGAATAAAACAGCGAGCGGAAAATATCAATTTAATGTGTCAGTGGCGCTTGAAGGAAGGTTGTCTGAGGATTGGAATGAGCGTGAAAACTCATTTAATGAAAAGTATCTTCAAGAGATTGAGGGTGCAGTGGAGCGTCAATTAGAGAAAAACGTAAAAGATTTCATTGGGGAATTACAACATGAGATCAAAGCAGATATTTGCGGGTTTTCTCAAAAAGCGAGTATTGCGTATCCGAAGGACTTTCGAAAAGAAGCGAAGCATTGGGATGAAATTTTTAGTGAATCGGACATTCGTTACAAGGCAAATGTGAAAATCCGTGACTTCGGGACTAAGGGCGCAACACAATCTTTATAGAGTGTGTTAAAATGGTAAGAAAAAAAGGGTGTCAATCATGAAACGAGCTTTACTTTCGGCCGGCATTCTATTTTTGATTCTAGGGATACTTCTGTTAATCGTTGTATTCACGCAATCAAAAGAAGATTTCTTCATTGAAGCCGACAGCTTTTCAAGCACATTTTTGATCGTGGTTTATTATGGACAAACCCCTGCGCTCCTTCTGTTGGGAGGCGGTTTATTCGTCGGACTTTCACAGATCATTGATTTGCAGGAAAAAAAAGCGGCAGCAGCAAAGGAGAGCGTAAAGCTTTTATCCGAAATGAAGAAAACCCTGGAAGAAAAATCGGCCAAGGAGCAGGAGGCTTTTCCAGTTCCTGAGCTCCATCAACTATCCGAACGTCCGATCACAGGACAGAAGGACTAATTTTACGCATGTTCTAGCAGCTTTCACTTGAAAGCTGTTTTTTTATTGAATCAGCTTATGACGGTGCGCATACACAGCCGCTTGCGTTCGATCTTCCACATCAAGTTTGGAAAGAATGTTGGTAATATGGGTCTTCACCGTCTTAATTGTAATAAATAATTCCTCGGCAATGACCTTATTCGATTTCCCATCCGCAATCAGCTTCAAGATCTCCATTTCTCTTGCTGTTAATGAATCGTGAAGGATGGACCCATTTGATGAATGACGGAGTTTATTCATGACCTTTCCAGCCACTTTCGATTCAAGTCTTGGTTCACCGATACTTGCTGATCTGATGGCATCAGCAATTTCTCCTGCCTTGGATGTTTTTAATAAATAGCTTAGAGCACCCGCCTCAATCACCGGATAGACTTTATCATCGTCAATAAAGCTCGTCAGAACGATAATCTTGGCATCTTCAATTTCCTGACAAATTCTTTTCGTTGCTTCGATGCCATCCATCCCTTCCATGACAAGATCCATTAAAATCACATCTGGCTTTAACTCAACGGCTAGCTCTACACCTTTTTGTCCATCTGACGCTTCACCAATGACTTCAATATCAGCCTGCGCCTCTAAAAAGGCCGCAAGACCCATTCTCACCATTTCGTGATCGTCGATTAAAAGCACTCGAATCATCGAACGTTCTCTCCTTTTCCTTCATCAAAAATGGGGACCTTCACATCAATTTGTGTGCCTTTTCCCTCAAATGACATAATCTCTGCGACACCGCCTACTTCACTTGTTCTCTCTCGAATCGATTCAAGTCCGTAGGAGGCTGTCTTCACATGATCTGTTTGAAAGCCGATACCATTATCAATAATCTTTAGCTGCACTTGCCGGTTTCTTATGAGCAGGCGCACAGTTACCTTTGTCGCCTTTGCATGCCTAAATACATTAGACAGGGCTTCTTGCACAATTCGGAAGAGGTGGTCCTCTACTCCTTTAGATAACGGAACATCATCTTCGATTTCCCAATCAATATCAATCGGCTGCTTTGCTTGGAATTCATTTAGCAGCTCAATTAAGCCTTTTTTCAGGTCTTTTCCTTCTAGCGTGATCGGTCTTAGGTGAAGCAGAAGAGCACGCATCTCATTTTGTGCATCGCCAGCCATTCGTTCGACAAGCTGCATTTGCTTTAATATCTTTTCGTCCTTTTCCTTCATGCCTTCAAGAATAGCTGAAGTCATCATTGAAATCGCAAATAACTGCTGACTGACCGCATCATGGAGCTCTCGTGCAAGCCGCTGCCGCTCTTCTGAGACGACCGATTTCTTCATTTGAACCTGCCATTCAGCCCGTTCATTTGAAAGCTTTTGCAAAGAGGCTACTTGCCCTTCGACCCGCTTCGCCATTTCATTTAATTGATCGGCGGCTAAGCCAATTTCATCGTCGCCAAGAGACGGCAGTCTATATGCAAAGTTTCCATTTTCAAATTTCAAAATCGACTCAACAAGCTGATCGAGGCGTTTCTTATGCTGATAGCCAAATACACTCCCGGCAGAAATCCCAATCGCAAGACTAACGATGAGTAAAATACAAAAAAACGGTATGCCAAACCAGCGGGTAGAAAGCAGGATCATTGGATCAAGCTGATAATAAAAAAACATCGGCAGGGTCGTCATCGTCACAACACCGAGCGAGATACCGACGCCAAGACGAACAGATTGCCACTGGAGACCTAAATGCAATTTCCTCATAAGTATCTCACATCCACATCTCCGATCAGCAGAGAGATGGAGATTTTCACTTTTCGTTTGCTCTCATCGTAATCGTTGGTCATCACGTACACTTTACTGCCGAACCCGCTTCTTTTTTCATCTATGATTTTCATATCACCAATCGCGGCGGAAGCACTCACACATACTTCAATATCCTGCGGTACGTAAATATCCACATCTCCAATCAGCCCGCTAATCACGATCGTACTCTCTTCTTCTGCGATGATCGCCTTTGATAAATCGATTTTAACATCGCCAATAAAACCTGAAATCGTCAAATCACTTAATTGAAACGGCTTTTTCATCAGCCTGACTTCACCAATAAAAAAGTCATGCTCTTTGCGCGGCTTTGTCTGGCTTTTTGTTTTCTTCTGATCGCTCTTTTTTTCAAGATTGACTTTCAGTGAAGGCTTCCCGTCGTCTGATGTTTCCTTTTTATCGACATCAAAAACAGGTTTATTTTTCAATAAGCGGTAGCCGGCATAAATCAAAAAGGCCGCAAATAGGTAACCTGTTAAACTAAATGTAATATTGAGCAGAAATTTTAAGAAGAGAAAGCCGGCAAAAATATAGGAAACTGAACCGAGCCAACGTTTGGATCGTGAGTGCAGCCAATAACCCGCCAGCGCAAAAAACACAGGCCAAAACAAATCTGCTCCGATCCCAATAATTTTGAGAAATAAATTAATACCAAATATCACAACAATGATGCCTAAAATTTGATTCCTTGTAAAACGCAGTTGACTCGCCTCCTTCCTTTCTTTCATTCATTACCGCAGCTTGAGGTTACCACTTGTCATTTCAATATCGACTACATGTGTCCCTTTTCCCCGCGTACCTGTAAAGCCTCGACCTTCACTATCCACTTGATCAAAGTCATACGAGTGATCGACGCTTCCACTTGTTTTTTTCACCTGAACGTTGAAATCTCCGTCATCTGGCAAATTAAATTTCGCACTCCCTGATGTCATATGAAAGGAGACAGGTGACTCAATTGTATCAAAACTTGCTGTCAATCGGCCGCTTGTCATGCCCAATTGCAGCTCGCCTTTGACATCATTAATATCGGCACGCCCTGAAGTTGCCCCAATATCACTATCCTTCGCATCAATGTGCGACACTGCCAGTCTGCCAGAGGTTGCTTTGATTTCTACATTTTTTGCTGAGAAATTCTCAGCTGTGAGGTTTCCGCTCGTTGATTTAAGTATCACATCTTGAAGGGACAGCTTTCCTTCTCCGTCAATCTCACTGACGCCGCTTCCACCCGTAATCTTCACATTTTTATGATAATCTGTTGGAATTTTAACTAAAAGCTCTCCTTTTTCAAATTGAGTAAAAAACAAGAAGCTTTTATTTTCAGCACGAATTTTGAACGTACCGCCTGTTTGCTCCGCATACATTTTCCCTTTTCCATTGACAGCAGTCACCGAGATATCGGAACGATTTTCAGGTTTTACCTTCACGCGAAACCCAGAAAGAGAAATATCTAATTGATCAATCTCCTCTTTTTTCGCTGAAGCTGTTGTCACTGGTTTTTCACGGGAAAAACTTAAATGAAAGAGATTTTCATTTTTGAAAAGCATGCCAATCATTAAAAAGATACCTACAAGTATACAAATTAGACCGATTAATCGCTTCATTTATACCATCCCTTTATCTTCTGACCTTTTCATTATAAGGAAAAGCGAAACAGAAAGAAATCAAATATCGGAAGAAAAAGCCTGCTTTTCTTCCGATTTGACCTCTATACGTTTGCTTGCTGCTGTTCAGGCTTTTTCTCAAGCTTCAGCTTCTGCCATTCTTTTTCAACCTCATCGGCGTAGTCTAAATGAGCGTATGCCCCTTGATCTGCAAATTGTGCATAGCTGCCTGCTTTTGTTTCCATTTCTTCAATACGGTTCTCCATTCGAAGAAACTCTTTATATGCACTTTCACTGTCTACTTTATTGATGGAATCATTCATATGCTGCTTTGCCTGTGCGGCATTGGCTCTTGCAATCAGTGCCTGCTTCTTGTCTTTTATATCACGCAGCTTCGTTTCTAAGTGCTGCAATTGCTCTTTCAGCTCTTTCAATTGTTTCACAGATTGCTGGTAGGCTTCCTGGTATTCGTTGTGCTTTTCTTCAAAATACTTCATTTCTGTGAGCGCTTTTCGTGCAAGCTCCTCTTCTCCCGCATGATATGCCAGCTCGGCCTGTTTCTTTCGCTTTTCAGCAAATGCTTCCGTCTCTTCTGCTTTTCGCAGGAAGCCTTGCTGAATCGTTTGCTGTTTGATGATGGCATGTTTCGCTTTCGCAACATCATCCTCCATATCACGAACGTATTGATTCAGCATGACACGCGGATTCTCCAATTTATCTAAACCTTCATTGACAGTTGCAACAAACATATCTCTTACTCTTCTTAATACCATTTGATATTCCTCCCTTTATTTTTTCTTTAAAAAGTCTTCCCATTCTTGATCAAAAGACGTATGAATCGGTTCTTCCGTATTAGGTGCCGTGTTTGGCTCCATATAGGCTCTGCTTGATGATTTTTCGGTAGATTCACCATTGATCATCGACCAGCCAAAATAAAGAAGTACCCCTGCAAATGCGATGCCGAGTATAAACGGCAGAAATTGCACGACGATCAGTACACCAATGACTGCTAGAATGACACCTAAGGTTGTACTGCTTTTTTCGTATTTTTTAACACCTACATAGATGAGCCCTGCACCAATCAAAACCGGGATCAGCCCACCTAATGAACCACCAAAGAAGATGGATAAACCGACAAACAATAAAATTGAACCGATAATGGTTTTACTTGTTATTTTCATCTTCATGCCTCCTTTCTTGCTCCTTGCTTTAACTATAGTCAAAAAAGAAAGCCGGCAAAACGTGTCACAGATTGATCTTTGATTGCGACTAGAGTCGTAACAATGCTCAGACTAAGAAGCAGAACCTAATAAAAAAGCACTCTTCTATGAAGAGTGCTTTCCTTATTTAGAACGAAACACATCGGCACTTCGTTCATATTCAACATCAGCTTCACCAAGCCGATAATTCACAATTCGAGCGGCTGCAAATAAATAATCGGATAGACGGTTTACGTATGAGAGAGCAACGGCTGGAATCTCCTCCTGTTTTGCAAGCGTCACAATATGCCTCTCGGCTCTTCTGACGACTGTCCGCGCTACATGTAAGAGAGCAGCGCCTTCCTGACCACCCGGTAAAATAAACTTAGTAAGCGGCTCAGCCTCTTCTACATAGACATCCATTCTTTCCTCAAGGACTGTCACAGAGGCTTCTGTTAATTTGCCTTCTTTACGTGGTTTGACTGCTGCCAAATCACCCCCGCAGTCAAACAGCTCATGCTGTATAACGATCAGCTCTGACAAAAGGTCCGGAAACAATTCGCCATGCTGCCGTAATTTTGCATGCGCGAGTCCAATAAAGCTATTCGCCTCATCTAACGTACCATACGCCTCTACTCTCACATCATCTTTATCGGCTCTTCCGCCAATCAAGCCTGTTTGGCCCTGATCCCCGGTTTTCGTATAAAGTTTCAACGGTTTTCCCTCTTTTCTACTGCTTTGTCCTTTTAGTATAACCTGAAGTTAAAAAGATGTATTTGTTTTATTATGAAACACTTTTACTGAAAATCACTCCAACCCTCTTATATATGTTGAATGATGAAACATCCCGTTTTATAATGAATGAAAGCGCTTTTTAATTATGAGAGATGGGGTGGGATGTACGTGAGTTTACAAAATAAAGTAGCAATCATTACAGGTGCAAGCAGAGGAATTGGCCGCGCCATTGCAGAGGCACTTGCCTGCGAAGGAGTGCGCGTCGTTCTCAATGGAACGAACGACATGCTGCTGCAAGAGGTTTGCTCCTCACTGAATAAAAAAGAGAAACGAGCCGTTTATGTAGCTGGTGATGCTAGTTTACCAGAGACAGCCTCTTCACTCGTGGAGCAAGCGAAAACACATTTTGGACAGATTGATCTGCTGGTCAACAATGCTGGGATCAATTTACGAAAATCAACAGTCGAGACAACCCTTGATGAGTGGAAACGATTGATTGATATTAATTTGACCGGCACGTTCCTCATGTGCCAAGCGGTCATTCCTGACATGATCAAACAACAAGGCGGAAAGATTATCAATATGAGTTCTACAACTGGCAAAACCCCTCATCACAATGCATCACCTGCATACGGTGCATCAAAGGCAGGCATCAATTATTTAACCATGCATCTTGCCAAAGAATTAGCAGAGCACCACATTCATGTGAATGCTATCTGCCCTGGTCCAATTGAAACAGACATGAGCAAACAGTGGAGCGATGAATACCGGCGTTCGGTTTTAGATAGAATTCCTTTGAAAACGATTGGAACACCAGAACAAGTCGCAAATGTTGTGACATTTTTAGCTTCTGACCAGTCGGATTTTATCACAGGAGAAACCATCAATATGAATGGCGGAACGTATATGAACTAGAAAAAAAGAGCCTCTCTTAAAGGCTCTTTTTCTTTTCATATTGATTTTCTCTCGTACCAGAAAGCATGATGGCCTGTCTAATAGCTTCTTCCATGCTCGCAGCATCAGCTTTTCCTGTTCCTGCGATATCAAATGCCGTCCCATGATCGACACTTGTACGGATAATCGGCAGTCCAACTGTAATGTTTACACCCGACTCTAAGCCAAGCACCTTAATCGGTCCGTGCCCTTGATCATGATACATCGCCACAACGATATCAAAGTCACCTCTTACTGCCCTAAAGAACAAGGTATCAGCAGGCAGCGGCCCAAATACTTGAATCCCTTCTTCCTGCGCTAGTTCAACCGCTGGGATGATCTTCTCCTCTTCTTCTCCGTTCCCAAACAATCCATTCTCCCCAGCATGCGGGTTAATCCCGCATACAGCGATTTTAGGAGCAGAGATCCCAGAACGGACGAGTGTATCATGTGCCAGCTTAATCGTCGTGTATACACGCTCAGTATTAATTTTTAAAATGGCATCCATTAATCCAATATGTGTGGTGACATGAACTACCTTTAAGTTAGGGGCCGCCAGCATCATCGCATAATCTTCTGTACCTGTCAGGTCAGCTAAAATTTCTGTATGTCCTGGATACATATGACCTGCCTTATGAAGTGCTTCTTTGTTTAGCGGCGCTGTGCAAATGCCGTCAATTCTACGGTCATTTGCAAGACTAATGGCTTTTTCAAGATATCGGAAAGCAGCATTTCCTGCTTCTTTTGATATGTCCCCAATTGGAATCTCGTTCGTTAAGAGCTTAAGGTCTAAGCACGGAACTGCTCCGGCTTTCACCTGCTCCGCTTCCTCTGGTTCTTTGATACTTACAATCTCCACATCTGTATTCACAAAGTCTTTTGCCCTATTTAATATACTGGTATCTCCGATCACAAATAGAACGGCTTCTTCATGTAAACGCGTTTGCTGAAAAGCTTTTAAAATAATTTCAGGACCAACACCAGCCGCATCTCCCATCGTTACAGCAATGATTGGTTTTGACATTCGACTTCCCCCTCTATCTTTTTCAGCACTTCTACCGCGTGGAGTACTGAATTTTTTTGACCGTAAGCTCCTGCTTTCGTAACCGCATATAAATTCGTATCAACAAGCTGACCGAGCGGGATGCCAGGTTCAATTTCTTTCAGCAGCCGAATACCTCCTGCTCCAAGCTCCTGGCAAATCGCCCGCGCTGTATCTCCGCCAGTTAGGAAAAGTCGTCTCATTCCTGATAATGTGACAATGTCTTTTGTGATCATTCCAAGAAAGACGGACAAAGCACTTCCAACCTCTTGTCTTGACAGCCCTTTCTTTTCTCCGTAAACCAGCATCTTTTCAACCATCTCTGGCCGTGCATCTGTGTAAAGGAGAATATCTTCGTTTTGACGCTTACGCAGTTGATCGAGAACTGATTTTCGTTCCCATGCTTCACGGCCGTTTAATACATTCAGCGGATTCACTTTTATCTCAAAACAATCGTGAGTTTCTCTTAAATAAGCAAACTGCTCATTTGTTTTTTGAGAGGCACTTCCAGATACGATGAGGACAGGTCTCTGTTTTTTAAAGCGAGAAGTATTTCTACGTTTAGCGACATATGCCGATAATGCACCAGCTAGTCCCGCTGAACCGACCCATAGTATTCTTTTATCCATCTTCATAAACACTTCCACAATCCGCCCTAAATCATCACTTGTTTCTGCATCACACACAAACCATTGGTGATCATGCTTCAATAAGGATGATACCTCATCACTCGTTCCTTTGAGCTCTTCGCCGATTGTTTGTTGAGAAAGGTTTTTTGGTCTGACGTTCGTCTGCTCCTCAATTAAATCTGATAGGCTGGATGTCAAAACTGGTGTTTTCGGATCCTTTGCCGCCTCTGACAGATGAACAGGCACTCCTTCCACATAATGTATGCCATCATTGGTTGCTCTTTGTGCATCTGGGTAGGCAGGTGCGATAACCGCCGCATCAAATGGGCCAATATCCATTAGTGCTTGCAGTTCAATTCCTATATTGCCTCTCAATGTTGAATCTATTTTTTTAAAGAAAAGGTGCGATTCATCTTGGAGAAATGGCTGCACCATTTGGCTGACCTCATGGTAGGCGTTCTCTGAAGACATACTTCGTGAATCGGTATCCACAATCAGCACATCCTCTTTATACCTGTCAACGCCTTCAAATGACGGCTGAAACAGGACAGAGGCTGTGAAGCCCGCTTTGACAAATTGAACACCTGTATCGTTGGCACCTGTCAAATCATCCGCCACAATGATTACCTTTTGCTCTAGTTTCGCTCCTTTTTTTAATAGATCGTTTGTCATTTAGACACCTCGGCCTCATTACATATTATTCCTTTAGCTTTCTCCATAGCGTCGTACGGTTGATATTCAACCGCTTTGCCGCCTTTGATTGATTCATATTTTCTTCTTCCAGCACCGTTTTGATAATCCGTCTTTCAATTTCATCAAGCGTTCCATTCAAATAGCTGGACAGCTGTTTTTCTTCATTTTCAAAAGCAAGCTGATCAATTGCTGCCTTTGCCTTATTCAACGTGATATATCCACTTTTTGTCGTCAGCACAAGCTCCTCAATGATCCGCTTGAACTGCCTGACATTTTCTCTGAATTTCTGGTGTTGAAAGGCTTCAATCACATCTGCTGACAGCCCAACCACCTGCGTCCCGTAAAGAGAATTTAGTTCCGCAATAAATAACCTGCTCATGTCCTCAATATCTTCTGGCCGTTCAGACAACGGAGGGACATGAATCGTGAGCTCCTGTAAGCCTGTATATAATTCCTCACAAAACGCTCCAGATTGCATCAATTTGAACAAATCCACTTGAGATGCAGCCATCCAGCGAATATTCTGATGATGATGCATCTGCTCAGCAATGAGCTGCTGTATATCCATTGGAACGCTCTCAATATCCTTTAGAAACATCGTCCCTTTTTGATGCAGAGGGATTGATTTTAAATCTTCCGGTTCTATCAAACGTCTGCAATGTACCGTCGTAAAGCTCTCATCTTTCCTCTCGCTCATTTGATGGATGGCAAATGCAAGGCTTGATTTACCAGTTCCTTGTTCACCATACAGGCAAATCGAGCGCTCCGTTTGGCTAAACGCTTTTGCCCTTTTGATCACATCTTTCATTTTTGGGCTTTGTTCTGTAAAAAGAGCAAATGGATGTTCTGAATGAATAGGCGACGCAAGCGTCCAAATACGAAGACCTTCTTGATTCATCACAGCCGAAGGCCTTTCAATCGTGACAAGCAACTCGCCTTTCGATAGCATGCTTCCTTTGACATGCCACACTTGCTGCTGATGAGATATTTGAGAATAACCATTTTGTTTCCCTTCTCGAATCGCCTTTAGTGCCGGTTCAAGTGCTGGACACCATGTAATCACATCGGCATGAGAAGTAGACGGTGCAAATAATCCTTTTTCTGTCCATTGTTTCATTTGTTGATTCATAAAATGAAGTTTGTTGTGTGGATCGACGATTAGCATGCCTTTTGGCTCTTGATCAATCATTTCACGAAAAAGACGCTGTTCAGCTGTCGCCTCTTTATATAAACGATACATTTGTTTTGCTTGATGAAATGCTTCTTTGACCGATTCACGACCTGATGTAATGAGCATACTCTGCATTCCCAGCTCTTTAGCCGCTTTATCTGTAATGACATCTCCAAGCACAACCTGTGTCCCTTGATCTTGTAATTGTTTTAAGAGATCCCATACCTCTTCCTCTTGCTGCACTGTGTAAATATCAATTTTAATTCCGTATAATTCCCCAATGGTGCGGACACCTTGAGTGATATTTTCAAAACCCACGACCGCTTTTTTACCTTGATAATCTTTTATCAGCGTTAAGGCACGAAGCAAGTCGTACCCTGACACAGGGATATCCACTACTGGGATGTTCACATGTTTTTGAATGAGCGCAGCTGTTCCGCCCCGGCTCATAATGATATCCATCCCTTGAGCTTCTGCTTGTTCTGCGAGAGCAACCCCAGACCGAAGATCTCCGACTACAAGCTGGAATGTGATATTTTTTTCTTCTTTGGCAAGGTCGATTAACACATCTCCCAACCCTTTATACGGCGCAACACCTAACACTTTGATATTCATGAAAAGGACCCCCATTTTTTATCTCTTCATCATGAGACATACCTTGAGGGAGTCCAGCCGATAGAAAATGGGGACAACCCTCCAAACATCAATTATAAATGAAGCAAATGAGGGTTACAATTCACCAGAAGCAGGGCCCTCTTGCAGTTAAGAAGTGCGATTGACCCATTCTTCTGTCACACACACATATTTGATCGCCTGCCGATAATACGTAAACGCAATATGCAGCTTCCCGTTTTTTCCTTCCGTGATGGATGGATAAGAATACTCTCGATTTAGTTTATCCTTTGAATTGTTTGTCATCGCATATCCATCACCCACTTCAAGGTTACGTCTGATAGGCCATGTATGACCATTATCCTCAGAGAGCGCCAAAGTCATTGGTGCACGCGGTGTTCCCCAAAACGCTGGACGTGCTTCTGTATCAACCGCCGTGCGCGTATCGCCTTCATCCTCAATTTCATCGTATAAAGAAGCTCTTTTTTCTGTTTGCTCATCCGCATTGATATGATTATAGACTAGGGCAAGATGCCCATTTTGGAGCACTGTAAATTGAATGGATGAATTATTATTGGGCAGCTCCGTTGCCTTTGGCTCAGACCATGTCCGTCCATGATCGACGGAACGGCTGATATAAATCGAATCAGCAAACCGGCTTCTAAAGAGGGCTATGAGGGACCCGTCTGCACACTTTCCAATATTCATATGAACACAGCCCGTGCTGTTTGGTACAATGACCTCCTCCCATGTCTTTCCTTGGTCGGATGAAATTTTCACAGCACTGACATCCCGGTTCCCTGTCCATTTGACGCCTGGAATGGTCTTACAATAGAAGACGGGCAGCAGCCAATCTTGATTATCCAGTACAACAATCGGCTGCCGTATAAACGTACCCGGCTGTTCAAACAAAGTATCAATCTCACCCCATGTCTCACCTCTATCCTCTGATAGCCGGTATCGCACGATGGCGGTATCTTGATTCCCAGATAGCTGCGCGGTATACAGCAGCCATAGCCTGCCATTTTCCTCTTGAAACAGAACTGGATTTTGTTCAGAGCGTGCAGGATCGTTAGATAACTTCACTGCCTCTGTCCACTTGTTACTTCCCCGTTTGAGTCTCGACGTATAGATTGAGATATCAGGTATTCCCTCCTGCGTTCCACCAAACCAAACACATAATACATCTCCATTATCCAGCTCAAGTAGATTGGCCGCATGATTTTGCACACAGTCTGTTGGCAGAAAGGCTTCTTTTCTCTCTGTATCTTGTTCATTTTGTCGCAAAATTCCATCTATTTTCATCACAGTCTCTTCATTTGTCATGACAATTCTCCTTTCAATGATTGATCCTTTTTAGCAGGCGGACTGATAAGTCGATCGATTACCAGCACAAGGAAAGGAATGATAATGGCAATATACATATTATCGATTCCGAACGGATTATCGAGTAAATACCAAACCGTCGTGGTAACACCTGAAGCAGCAAGGCCAATGGTCGCCCCTCTATTTGAATTAAAGTATGGCAAGTAAAAGCCCATTGCTGCTACAACGGCGATCGATGTTCGAAGCGCCCTTGTAAAAAAGGAAAGGGACAGCAGCTCCGGCGCAAGTGCCACTCCGACAAGAGGCACAATTCCAACGAGTACAGCCACATACCTCGTGATTTTCATTCTCTGCTCTGGTGTTGGATTCATTTTCGGTACATAAAAATCATCGATAATTAAGGTTGTCGTCGCAAGCGCGACCGTCGACACACCGACAAAGATGGATGCCACAAGCGATGTTGCCACAATGGCACTCAAAATTGGATTCATATGCTGTAAAAAGACAGGGAAGGCATAAATAGGATCAATGTCTGGATACAAATAATGTGCAGCTACACCGATCACACCAATCGCAACGGCGAGCGGCAAACAAAGCAGAGCTGCATAAAGTGTCGATTTCTTTGCCTCACGCTCACTTTTCGACGAGGTGATTGCTTGAATAATAAACTGCGTAGCAAAGATGGCGCCCATGTTTCCTATAAACCAAGCTCCAATTGTCCCCCAACCAATTGTCCCGTCCCATGTAAAGAAATGATCAGGCATCGTTTGTTTCATCGGTTCAAAGCCTTTTGTTAAATAAAGGGCTACCCCTAGTGTAATTAAAATTCCCGCATACTTCACGATCGAATGAAGGATCGTGACCCATGCTACCCCTTTCATTCCTCCGAATGTAAAATAAAATGTACTCACAACGGCCGTAATGATCGCACAGGTCATTAAAGGAAGCCCTAAAATGGATGCAATAGCAGCTGACCCACTTAAATAGTTTCCTAGATTCACAAGCAGTAATGCAGCAATCATAATAACAGAAACAACTAGCTTCGTTGATTTCCCAAACTTCTGATCGATAATACCTGAAATGGTGTACTGCCCTGTTCGATAAAACTTGCCTACTAAGAAAAATGAAAAAATAAAAAAGGCGATAGCGACGGTCACAATAGACCATGAAGCAGAAAGCCCATGCGTAAAGGCAGATTCTGCAGTTCCAACAGTGGATTTCGTTCCAATGAATTCACTCATGAGCAAGATACCGACTACAATGGCTGGAAGTGACTTAGCAGCATTGTTAAATTCTGAATTGGATTTACTGCGGAAACGCATCGTCAGCCAAGTCGTAAATAGTATATAGAGAATAATGACGATCAAAATAAATGTGATGACAGAACTGCTTAAGACATTCATTTAAAATCCCCCTTTGTGTGCAAGCCGTGTGAAGCAACTTCTCATGTCCCATCCCAATGAAGCATTAAGCGTCAAGCAGTTTCATGTATACCTGTTCAATTTCGGAAACAGACATTGGCTTTGGATTGTTGTCCATTAATCTCTTCACCTCTGAAGCTGCTTGAGCAAGTGCCGGTACATCCTCCTTCGACACGCCAAAAGCTTTGAGCTGCTGTGGTATGTGTAAATCCGCTGTCCATTCTTCAATTTGATGAATCACACGATCTGCAAGATTCTGCTTTGTGTGAGCTCCCGATAGTCCTATTACTCTTGCCACATGTTCAAGCCGATCAATGATATGATCTGCATTAAAAGCAGTGACATGCGGAAGCAGCATGGAATTAGCAACACCATGAGAAATCTTGTATTTCCCCCCTAATGGATAAGCCATGGCGTGAACAGCCGCAGTTCCGGCACTTGTGAGCGCCATTCCCCCATACATTGCACCAACAAGCATATTTTCTCTTGCCTTCATATGATCCCCGTGATGATACGCTTCCTGAATACTTCCTGAAATCAGCCGCATCGATTCCAGTGCAAACATATCACTGAATGGATTGGCTTTATTTGAAATATAAGATTCAAGCGCATGCGTAAAAGCATCCATACCTGTAGCTGCGGTAATAGATTTCGGTAAGTTGAGTGTAAGTGCTGGATCTAAGATGACAAGGTCTGGCAAAAGATGCGGACTAACCATTCCAATTTTCAGTTCCTTTTCTGGAAAAGTCACAATTGCATTTGGTGTCACCTCAGATCCCGTACCAGAAGTTGTCGGAATTAGAATCGTCGGCACTCCCCTTTTTTCCACAAGGTTTGTGCCAACGAGAGCAGAAATCGGCTGATCGTTTGTCTTAAGAACAGCTAGAATTTTTGCAGCATCAAGGACACTCCCGCCACCAATGCCAATAATGGCGTCATGCTCTCCTTTTAAAAAGGTGTGGAATACGCCCTCGATATTTTCTTCTGTTGGTTCAGGTTTGATTTCTGTACTTATCTCACTTGCTATCCCCTTTTTCGCAAGTTCTCTTTTGATGTGATCTGCATAACCAAGTGATACGATAGATGGCTGTGTTAATATAAAAATGGATGTGAGTCCGCTAAGCCCTAAACTATCTAATTTCTCCCCAAGAAGGTCTAAAGAACCTGCGCCAGATACAATGTGTGATGCCGTCTGAAAGTGATAATGGGTGATCGTCATCTCTTCACTACTCCTTTGCCGC
This sequence comes from Bacillus sp. PAMC28571, assembly GCF_014250435.1. Taxonomy (NCBI): domain Bacteria; kingdom Bacillati; phylum Bacillota; class Bacilli; order Caryophanales; family Bacillaceae; genus Bacillus; species Bacillus sp. PAMC28571. The sequence goes on from NZ_CP060191.1 coordinate 2,754,806, forward strand.
TTTTCCTTGTTTGCGATAGTCTTCAACCATTTGCGCCACAGCTTCCAATGCCTCACCTGACAGCTCTTTTACAGGGCTTTTGGGCGGGCCAACCGGAATTCCATAAAGCTCTGCTGCCTTTTTCAAAGGTGCTGGCAATGTCCCTAAACCGAATGTTGCTCTTAATGGCTGCAGCTGCTTCTGGAAGTGCTCACTTTCGTCAAGCTTCCCTTTTTGAAAAGATTCATAGAGTCCAACGACAGTTTCAGGCAGTACATTTGCAGTTGCTGCGACCGCCCCTGCTCCACCGAGTTTCAAGGTATCCAAAATGAGTGAGTCCGTACCTGCAAGGACAACAAAATCTTCATCTTTTGTGACATCCAGATATGCCTTAATGTTTTCAATGTTTCCACTGCTATCTTTAATGCCTAGCACATTCGGCAGTGCACTGAGCCGCGCAACCGTCTCTGGTGCTAGAGATACGCCTGTTCTCGATGGAATGTTATAAAGCAGAATCGGAATATTCACATTCTCAGATATGTGGCGAAAGTGCTCATACAGCTCTTCTTGGGTTGGTGCAACAAAGTAAGGTGTAATGATAGACAGAACATCTACCCCTCGATCTGCCAGTTTGTTTGACAGTCTGATGGTTGCCTCCGTACTATTCTCACCTGCTCCAATGAATACCGGCACTCGTCTGCCAACAGCCTTCACGACAGTTTCAGCAATTTGAAGCTTTTCTTCCTCTGAAAACAAGTGAAACTCTCCATTTGTGCCTAAAGCAAAGATGCCGTGTACACCTGACTCGATCAAATGATTCACTAATTGCGTTGCCACTTCGGGATGAAAATGTTCTTTCTCAGTAAGCGGTGTCAAAATAGCTGGTATAATTCCTTGAATGTTCAAATGATCCTCCCTTTCTTATATGTTGCATTTTTAAACATATTATAAATTAAGCGCTTTCATGTTATTTATTATAAAAGGATTTCGATTAAATTAGCAACACTTTTTTGATTTTTCACTATAATCCGTCCTTTTCTTATATAGCTGTTGATGTTTTCAACAAAAAAAGCGAACCATTTTGGTTCACTTTTGAATGACATTCAACGTACCATCCTTTTTATTTCATTATAAAATAGCGATTGAAGATATAGTTTTTAATGCCTAAAATATGATTAAGACAAAATGAAGGAGGATGGTATGAGTAAATTTAGTTTATTTAACAAGTTTTTGGTAAAAGAAGGCGAAAAAGAAAAAATGGTTGATATTCTGTTAGAAGCAGCAGAATCAATGAAGAATTTGGATGAATGTGAAATATATCTTGTGAATATTTCCGAGAATGAACCAAGTTCTGTTTATGTTTATGAAGTGTGGGCAAATGAAGATGCCCATCAAGCGTCTCTAGGTCTCGAAGCTACCCAAACATTAATAAGTCGTGCGAAACCAATTATTACTGGTATGGAAAGAATCAATACTTTAATAACACAAGGCGGAAAGGGCATTTCATCTAATTAGAATTCGACCGTCTTAGATATAAAATTAGAACTGGCTGTCATTGTGGCAGCTTTTTTTCTTATTTAAAGCAAAGATTAAGAACTATTGTCAGGACTACACATTTTAGATATGTGTAGTCCTTTTATTTCAACTGTTTTACTCAACTAACCTAAATATAATTGTACATTTACTTTTGAATGTCTTTCAACGTATGAAGAAGCCCTTGCACCTTTTGTCCTAATCTTTCGTGTAAATGGTCAGCATCTTCCGTTTCTTGCGTATTGGGTGCAGCGATGCACAGATGATGGATCGGATAACTTGTTTCTTGCTTAATGATGTGCATAAGCTGCCCCATGAGCTGAACAGCTGCGCCATTTGCTAAAGATCGTTTTAGGATAAGCCAAATAGTCAACGCTTCCTGCTGAAGCATGCCGTAAAGGATCATATCGTCTTCGTCGTCTTCTGCGGCAAATTGTGCTAATCTGTTAGCTTGCTCGAAAAACAGCATATCTTCAGCTGACTCTAGTTGCTCATGAAGCGTCTTCGTCCCCGTTCCAATAGACCTTTTCCAAAAGAACCCGCCGTTTTTCTTATGTGAGGAAAGGATGCGAAGAGGCTGATTAATGGAAAACGTCATTCCTTCTGAGCCATATGTCCTCCAACCATCCGCTATGTTTACAATTGATGCTTTAGAAGGGGCTGCAGGCTCAACCATCAGCTGAGGGTTTGCCCTAAATGGATGCTGGAGCGGTGTCACATTTGTTTCATACACACGGTTGATTCGTTCAGTGGTCAAGACGTGATGCGGCATTCCTAACATGTCAGTCTTTCCTTCATGAAGCAGCAGCAGCCGATCACAATATAAACTGGCGATGTTCACATCATGGAATACGCCAATGACCGTTAACCTAGAAGAAGCAGTTTCTTCTTTAATTAAATCAAGCAAATCTTTTTGATAGGCTAAATCAAGGAAACTCGTTGGTTCATCCAGCAATAAATATTCAGGCTGCTGCGCCAATGCCTGTGCTAAATACACCCGCTGCTGTTCTCCTCCGCTTAACTCATGGATGGATTGATTCTTAAACTGTGCAACACCCGTTTGTTCCATGACTTTGCTGACGACCTGCACATCTTCTTGCGTGACAGATTGCAGCCACCCTTTTTGATATGGATAACGACCAAATTGGACGGTTTCTTCCACCGTAAATGAAAAAGCTTGGTCCGTTTTCTGCGGCAGAACTGCCATCTTTTGCGCAAGCGCCTTTGGCTGATAGGATTGAATAAGGTGACCGCCGAGACGTACTTCACCGCTCATAGGTGCTAAAATCCCTGCCATCATTTTAAGCAGGGTCGTCTTACCGCTTCCGTTTGGACCGAGTATACCGAGAAATTCTCCTTGCTTTACTTCAAGATTAATGCCACGAATGACCTCTTTCTCTCCATATCCACCTCTGATTTCTTTCACTTGAATCATATGTGCGTCCCCCCTCTATATTTACGAATGAGGATGATGCCAAATACAGGTGCACCAATTAACGCAGTAATGATGCCAATCGGTAATTCAGTCGGCTCGATGATGGTACGGGATAACACATCTGCTAATACAAGAAAGGAAGCACCGTTCAGCATAGACAAAGGCAGCAGATGCCGATGGTCCGTGATAGTTAAGAGGCGGATAAAATGCGGAATCACAAGTCCTACAAAACCGATCGTCCCTGATACCGCAACTGCACTTCCAGTCAGGATCGAGCCCGCCAGCAGCACAATATATTTGCTCCTTTTCACATGTACACCTAATAACTTTGCCTTCTCCTCGCCATACGTCATCACATTCAAATCCCGCCCCATCAACATTAACGCAAAGGTTCCAATAAGAAAGAAAGGAAGAAAAAGCACAATATAACGCCAGCCCCTCATGGACACACTGCCAAGCAGCCAATGAATGATCTCTTTTAGATCATCACCTGTTAAAGCAATCATCAATGAAATGAGCGCACCCAAAAAAGAGCTGAAAATTACTCCTGTCAAAATTAAAGAAGAAATGCTCATCCCCCGATGAACAAGACGCGCAAAAAAGAGAACGAGACAGAGGGTCACAAGCGCTGTTGTCATACTGAATAATGGCAGTGTGAAACTACCAAAAAGCGGGAGCTGCAAGCTGAAAAACAGGGTCGCTACGGCTCCAACTGATGCCCCTTGAGATACCCCCAGCGTATAAGGGTCAGCAAGAGGATTTTTTAATAAACCTTGAAAAGCTGCACCAGATAACGCAAGTGCTGCTCCGACTAATGCCGCTAATATGACCCTTGGCAGCCGAATGTTCATCATAATATTGCGATCGATGAAATCAATGGTTCCAAACTGCACGCCGAATAGTTCGTGAACAAATATTCGAAGAATAGAAGGAATGGGAATCCCTAAGCTTCCAAAGGAGATTCCCATTCCAATGCTCATCACAAGAAGTAAAACACTTAGTGTATATGCGATGGTCAATTTATTTGAACGTATCAGGATAGACGTTTTTCGCAAGAGCCTCGACTCCTTCAACCAATCGCGGTCCCGGTCTTGATGCGAGATCCGTATTCAATTGAAAGACTTGTTTTTCTTTCACTGCTTTCATTGCATTCCAGCCGTCTCTTTTTTTCAAGTCAGCTAAGCTGGAACCATCAATTGTCACGATGACATCAGGATTTCGCTTGATGATCGATTCTTCTGTCATTTGCACCCAGCCAGTTTGATCGCCTGCAGCATTTTTGGCATGAATAACAGAAAGCATTTCATCCATAAATGTATTTTTACCAGTTGTATAGATTTCAGGTGCACCTGACACTTCGACAAAGACTGTTTTTTGCTTATCTTTCGAAATCCCCTCTGCTTGTTTCTTGATGTCATTCAGCTTTGTTTTCATTTCGTCTACAAGCTTTGTTGATGCTTCTTTCACGCCAGCTGCTTCACCGATCATATTGATTGATTTGTACACATCCTTAAAGGACGTTGCATCATTTACAGTCAGCACTTGGATCCCTGCATCTTCAAGCTGTTTAAATCCATCTTTTGATCCCATCTGAGATGCATGTGCTAAGACAAGATCTGGCTTTAAGGAAATGACCTTCTCGACATTGAATTCAAGTCCGCCAATCTTCTCTACCTTTTCGACTTCCTTTGGATAATTGTCAAAGTCTGATCGTCCAACCATTTTATCTCCAAGACCGAGTGCATAAGCAACTTCCGTATTACTTGGAATTAACGAAACAATTCGTTTAGGCTGTTCTTTAATTTCAACTGTTTTGCCAGCTGCATCTTTTATTGATACTGGAAAAGCCGCAGTGGCCGTTTCTTTATTTTGTGACCCTTTTGCTTTGTGATCTGTCTCAGCGCCTGCACATCCTGCTAAAACACCCATCACAAGCAATAACGATAGCCAAATAGCTGTTAACTTTTTCATGAGTGAACCCCCTGTTTATGTACTGCTTAACGAAATCTCTTTCGTCAATTCTTTTCTAATTTCGGGAATATTATACTACAGTGCAGATAGGTTGTATATGTGATTTCTAAAAGCGTCTTTTCTGTCCCTAAAACAAAAAAACAGCCTCTAAAAAGACTGTTTTTCACTCTTCAATGAATTGATTTGTTCTCCATTGATGACGACTTTCTGAAAAGCTGGAGAAACGGCATGCTCTAAAGATAAGGGATACGCCACATCATCTATGACACAATCTTTCATTTTAAAATGTGTCACAGGAGAATGTGCGTATGCGGCTATTTTCACACCATATCGTCCGCCGCTGCTTTTGAGTCCTTCTACTTCAATATGACGTACAACAGGACGGTGCGGACCAGCATCTCCTTCCTCATACATCATGTCGATACAGACCACTTCATGCTTTAGACTTTTCACTGTATTGTTTTTAAAATAAATATGTTCAATGGTACCGCCTCTGACAGAGTTGGTTTTAATACGCAGTGCCCGGTCAAGGTTCGGACTGTCCATTACATTATCTTCTGCATAAACATACTTTACCCCACCAGAAATCTCGCTCCCGATCGTCACACCGCCGTGTCCATCCCGCATCTCATTTCTACGAATGACAATGTTTTCAGATGGAATCCCTATTCTCCGTCCATCCTCGTTTCTGCCCGATTTGATGGCAATACAATCATCTCCGTTATCAAAATAACAATCTTCAATGAGTACATTCCGGCAAGACTCCGGATTGACACCATCTGTGTTTGGTCCATGCCCAATGATTTTAACGCCGCGGACGATGACGTTATCACTTAACACAGGATGAATTTGCCACATCGGTGAATCCTTCACTGTCACTCCTTCGATTAGCACATGCTGACATTGGTATGGCTGAATAAAGCTTGACCTTAAATAATGACCTTCTCCAAATACCCTTTCTTCTACCGGTATTCTCTTTTCCGCCATTTCAAACAAAAGCTGGCGATCCCGATCCTGAGAGGGCTGGCCATTTGTCCCATACTTCCAAGGCCACCAATGATGCTCATCCCCTCTGCCATCAAGCGTTCCGGCTCCCGTAATAGCGATATTTTCTGCATGGTGTGCATAAATGAGAGGTGAATAATTATAAAGTTCAACCCCTTCATATCTTGTCAGTACAAGAGGCAAGTAATCCTTTGGGTCTTGGCTGAATGTCACATAGGCTTTCTCATGAAGATGAAGTTCTACATTGCTTTTCAATTCTAAAGCACCTGTCATAAATCTCCCTGCTGGGATCAGCACCCGCCCCCCTTTCAACCGGTGCGCATCATCAATGGCAGACTGAATAGCATTTGTTGAAAGCTCTTGCCCTTCCGCATCTGCTCCATAATGCACCACATTCAATTCACGATCTGGGAACTGCGGTGCTTTTATCTGCTTTAGCACTTGATCAATTCCGTTTACTTTTTTATCTTTCTTCCCTTGCTTTGCTAAACGAGCAATTCCAACTCCAGTTAGTACCGTTCCTGCTGTGATATACATCAAATCCCGTTTTTTAGACACGTACTCATCCCCCAGTCGACTTAAAGTGTGACACCTGTTTTGAAAATAGCCAGCTCTCTAAAATTGTTTTTTTCATGATTTAACAGCTTCCCGCTCGCCACATCAATGACAGTTGAAATGAATTTTTCTAATACAATATCTTCTGGTACATCTTCAAGCAGTTCTCCAGCATTAAAGTCAATCCAGTGCTTTTTTGTTTCATATAAGGCTGTGTTTGTTGAGATCTTCATTGTTGGCACAAACGTACCAAATGGTGTACCCCGGCCTGTTGTAAACAGGACCATTTGACAACCGGAAGCAGCAAGTGCAGATGAAGCAACCAAATCATTACCAGGTGCACTTAATAGGTTCAATCCCTTTTGTTTCAGCAGCTCTCCATATTTCAATACATCTTTAATTTCAGAAGTACCTGCTTTTTGTGTACAGCCAAGAGATTTATCCTCTAATGTCGAAATTCCACCTGCTTTATTTCCCGGGGAAGGATTTTCATATACCGGCTGTCGATGATCCATGAAGTATTGTTTAAAGTCATTGATCATTTGCACAATATTGTCGAAAGTCTTTTCTGATTCCGCTCTCTCCATTAAAATCGTTTCAGCACCAAACATTTCTGGCACTTCTGTCAGCACAGTTGTTCCGCCTTGCGCGACAAGAAAATCCGACAGTCTGCCTAAAAGCGGATTTGCGGTAATACCAGAGAATCCATCTGATCCTCCGCACTTCAAGCCAATTTTCAGCTCAGATAACGGAATGTCTTCACGATGATCTTCTTTCGCCGCATCATAAATTTCCTTGAGTAAAGCGACTCCCGTTTCTATCTCATCTCCTACTTCTTGGCTTCTTAAAAATTTCACTCTCGTACGGTCATATTCACCTAAAGTGGACTGAAAATCCTCAATGTCATTGTTTTCACAGCCAAGTCCAAGAACGAGTACTCCTCCAGCGTTAGGGTGCTTCACCGCATTTTGTAAAATGGTTTTGGTATTTTCATGATCGTCCCCAAGCTGTGAGCAGCCATAATTGTGCTTTAATACAAGGGCTGTTTCAAAAGGATGGATGTTTCCACCCATTTCAGCGGTGAATATTTGGATCATTTGATCGGCGATGCCATTTACGCATCCAACGGTAGGAACAATCCAAAGCTCATTGCGGATTCCGCTTCCGCCATTTTTTCGTTTATATCCTTTAAATGTAAGATTCGTTTTTTCATAGGGGTTTTCTGATAATGAAGGCTGGTATTCGTATTCTAGCTTGCCAGATAGATTGGTTTTGATATTATGCGTATGCACCCATTCTCCAGCAGAAATGGCAGTCACTGCATGACCAATGGGATAGCCATATTTGATAATATTCTCTCTTTGCTTGATTTCAGCCAATGCAAACTTATGACCTTTGGCGACGGTCTCTTTTAAGATAATCGTATGTCCTTGATGCTGCAGCTCCTCCCCTTGCTCAAGCTCTTTTAAAGCAATACCGACATTATCTGAAGGGTGGATGACAATAAAGTCTTTCATGCTTTCTCCCCCTGACTTTCATATTGATGAAGCATCATTCGATGAACAGCTGCTCTCATCCCATGCGTCTGTATGAGGCTAAGCTGATCAGCTACAGCTTGACTCAATCCATTTATATCTGTTAAATCTCTGCCCCATAATGACTCGCATGAAAGAATTTTCGCTGCAACTCCTTCATTAGAATGGTTTTCCTCTCCCCTTGCTTCCTTCATGAGCGTTAGCACAGTTTCATCATCCTTGACCCTTCCTGCATGTGCTCTGTAGAAATAAATGAGACTGCTAAGTGAAAACACAAGTTTCATTGGCAGCTGTTTCTTTCGTTCAACATAATCAAGCAATGACGGAAGATTACGGGTTCGGAATTTGGATACCCCATTCAGTGCAATATCCAGCAATTGATGCTTTACAAATGGATTGCAAAAACGATCCCAAACGGATTGTGTATAAAGAAGAAGCTCATCTTCAGGGAGTTCAAGCCCTGGAAGTACTTCCTCCTCCAGCATACGCCGGACGAACGGACCAACATGCTCATCATCCACAGCTTCTTTTACAGTTTCTAAACCGCATGAGTAAGCAATCGGCACCATCGCTGTATGTGCACCATTTAAAATTCGTACCTTGCTCATACGATAAGGCGCAATATCCTCTACAAAAAGTACATTTAATCCTGCTTCTTGAAAGGGAAGCTCCTTTTGTACAAAGGCAGGCGCTTCAATGACAAAAAGATGATAATATTCTGCCGTGACAAGCAATTCGTCGATATACCCTTCCTCCTTTTGTACAATTTCAGCCGCTTCCTTAGAGAATCCAGGGACAATCCGGTCCACAAGTGTATTACAAAACGTGTTGGCTTTCTTAATCCATGTAATAAACGCAGGCGGCAGTTCCCACTCAGCTGCCATACTGATCACGTATTCCTTCAATCGATCACCATTTTGTTCAACCAATTCACAAGGCAGAATGATCAGTCCTTTCTGCTCATCTCCAGCAAATGCTTTAAACCGGTGATACAAGAACGATGTCAGCTTTCCTGGAAAACTGGCTTGCGGCCGATCCTCCAAACGATCCTCTTTTCTAAACACAAGTCCTGCCTCTGTCGTGTTTGAGAAGACAAAGCGAAGATTCGGGTTTTCCGCTACGTGTAAAAACTCCTCGTAATCCGTATACGTACTAATTCCTCTGCTAATCGATTGGATGATCATACGTTCATTCATTTCTTGCTGGTCATGATATCCCTGAATACATAATGTGTACAAGCCATCTTGTTCATTTAAGGCTGCTACCGATCCTTTTCGTGGAGGGACAACAACCGCTCTTCCTTTAAAATCTGTGCAGTCGTTCAGCTTCTGGATGTGCCAATTGATAAATCCTCGCATAAAATTTCCTTCGCCAATCTGCAAAATCGTTTCCGGATACTCAGCCGCCGGGTATATGGCTTTTGATAATCGTTTCAAATGGATTCCCCTCTCCAAAGAAATATGCACACGTGAACATTTTTCTAAGAAGGTGCTGATTACTGCACCTTTTTGACTGAATCTCTAATCATCAGCTCTGTGTGGACATACACTTTTTCCATATGATCCTCTTCTTGCTCTTCACCGTTTATTACTGAAAGGATAGCTTCTGCTCCAAGTGCACACATTTTTTCAATCGGTTTTTTCACCGTTGTCAATGCAGGTGTGGTATAGGACGAAAAAGCAATATCATCAAATCCAATAATAGAAATATCACCTGGACACGTTTTGCCTTTTGCAAATAATGCATTCATTGCACCAATCGCCATGTCATCGTTTGAGCAAAAGAGCGCTGTTGGCGGTTCATCAAGGGCCAGCAGCGATTCCATTGATTCATAGCCGCTTTTCATATGATAATCGCCTTTCATCATATATTCTTTCTTCATAGGTATTTGGTGATCAATTAACGCTTGCAGGAAACCAGCTTTTCTTTCTTGAGTTGATTTAAAGCCTTCTTTCCCTTCAATGATGGCGATTTGTTCATGACCTTGCTGAATGAAATGGTGTGCAGCCTGGTAAGCTCCTTGACTATCATCTGCTAATATATTCATAACCTCATGACTTTCTACACGGCGATTCAGCACAATGATGGGTATGCCCTGTTTTTTCACATGATGAATAAATGCTTCATCGTGTTCGCTTTGACTCATGAGCAAAATGCCATCGTAGCGTTGTTTATGAATGGTTGTGTAATCGTGAAAGTCGTCAATTCCTCTTACAAAGAGATTATAATGCTCTGTCATGACGCTATTGACACCTTTTAACGCATCCACAAAGAAGCTTGAAGATGTGCCTTCTGTTAAACTCGTAAAAAACAGACCAATTGTGAATGATTTTTGTGATACTAGGCCTCTCGCATGGACATTCGGTGAATAATTCAGCTGTTTTGCAATCGACAAAATCTTTTGTTTTGTCTTCTCTTTAATAAAAGGACTGTTATTCAAAGCCCTTGATACCGTGGTATGAGAGACGTTTGCCAATTTTGCTATGTCTTTAATTGTGACTGTCATGCTATTCCGCCTTTTATGATTTTTTACCATCTTATCATAAAACCGCTTTCATTTTCTTCATGTCATTCAGTTTGGATGCTGGAGCTGCTTTGCCCGGTCAAATTGGAAATACTGCCTGGCATTTTCATAGCTGATTCCTTTCACAATTCCCCCTAACAGTTCAAGATCATAAGGGGCTTCTCCTTTTTCTACCCAATCTCCGATGATATCGCATAGCAGTCTTCGAAAATATTCATGCCTTGTATACGACAAAAAGCTTCGTGAATCTGTCAGCATCCCAATGAAACGGCTGATCAGTCCAATACTGGATAGAGCCATCATCTGCTCTGTCATCCCTTGTTTCGTATCATTAAACCACCAAGCTGTGCCGTGCTGGATCTTCCCAGGTGTCGTCCCATCTTGAAAGCTTCCAGCCAATGTTGAAATCACAACATTGTCCCGAGGATTCAAGGAATAGAGAATGGTTTTTGGCAGTGCCTGTTCTTGTTCTAAACGGTCTAATATTCTGCAAAGCGGCTTGGCAATGTCTTCATCATTCATCGCATCATACCCTGTATCTGGCCCAAGCCGCTCAAACATTTTCGTATTGTTGTTCCTAAGCGCATTGATATGAAGCTGCATTGCCCAGCCCCGCTCATAGTAAGCCTGACCTAGCTGAATGAAAGTTTGTGTTTTAAATTTGATCTTCTCTTTTTCCGTCAATGAATGCCCAGACATTCTTTTATGAAAGATGGCTTCCACTTCTTCTTCCGTCGTTTCTTCAAACGTCATTTCGTTAATAGCATGATCTGAGATCAAGCAGCCTTGTTCATGGAAAAAATCAATTCTTGAAAGGAGTGCTGTCAAAAAGTCTTGATAGGATTGTATTGAAGTAGATGAAGCCTCTGCCAGTTCGTGAACATACACTGTAAATAGGTGATTCGTTATATCTAGTGCCTTGTCAGGCCGAAATCCGGGCAGTACTTGCACAATGAATCCTTCTTCCCGCAGTTTTTGATGATAGCAAAGCGAATCGACTGGATCATCTGTTGTCACGACTGTTTCAACGTTCGATTTCACAATAAAGTCTCTTGCACCAAAACCCTCTCCTTGCAGCTTTTCATTTACTTTTTGCCAGATGATGTGTGCGGTTTTTTCGTTTAAAAGTTCTTCAACTCCAAAATATCGTCTCAGCTCTAAATGAGTCCAGTGATAGAGCGGGTTACCAATGGTCATGGGAACAGTCTTCGCCCACGCCAGAAATTTCTCATAGTCTGAGGCATCCCCTGTGACGTGCGATTCGGGTATGCCATTTGCTCTCATGGCACGCCATTTGTAATGATCTCCGTAAAGCCATGCTTCGGTGATATTATGGAAGGTTTTATTCTCATAGATTTCTTTGGGGCTTAAATGACAATGGTAATCTATAATTGGAAGGTCCTTTGCAAACTCATGGTATAACTTTTCCGCCGTTTGACTGTTGAGTAAAAAATGCTCATCTAAAAAGGCTTTCATCAAACTCCCCCATCTCACTTATAGATAAAATTGATTTGTTCACGTTAACAATTTCATTGTAATCGTTTACAAAATTGATTTCAATCCTAAAACAGGAAAAAACGATCTCCTTTAGAAAAGAAAATCGTTTTTTGGCTATTTTACAGGTGATGATTTTTTTAGGATAATCGCAATAGTTGTTCCAATGCCTAGTTCACTTTCAACTTGAATATCACCGTCATGCAGCAAGACGAGCTCTTTTGCTATCGCAAGCCCGAGACCTGTTCCGTTCGTTGGATCGTTTGTATTTGTCCCTCTGTAATAGCGGTTAAATAGGTGATCCACCGTTTCCTGTGCCATTCCGCGGCCATTGTCTTTCATTTCGATTCGAACTTCTTCATTTGTTTCAGATAAAACAGCTGTAATATGTGTGCCTTTTTCGTTATGCTTCACTGCATTCGCCAGCAGGTTCTCAATCACTCGTCTGAACCATGCTTTATCGATCTCAAATATGACACCATCTGTTTGATCTTCAAAGGAGGATGGATAATCCTCAGAAGAAGAGCTTCTTGAAAACTCGTCCATAATGGAAGCTAAAAATTCTCTGAGTTCAACCGGTTTCCGATTAATAGGCAGGGCACCATTCTTCAATCTGTACGTGAGGTTTAAATCCTCAATCAGTGTTGACATGTATTCTGATTTCTCACGAATCACCTGTCCCATTTCCATGACTTCTTCCTTGGACCATTGATATTGATCGGATTCAAGCATGAGTCCATAGCCATAAATCGTACTTAGAGGCGTTTTCAAATCATGAGACAATCCTGCAATCCATTCTTCCCTTGTGGTTTGAATTTTTCTTCGGTTTGCTTCATTCTCTTTTAATGTAAGCGTGAGCTGCTCCATTGTTTTTAGGATATCCTCAAATAATCGGTATTCCCGCTTAATACGGCCTTTTTTATTTTTGCTGACTGGAATTCCCTTTCTATTTGTTGGTTCCTGCAATTTATTTTTTGATAAGAAAATCAGCCAGCGAATAATGTGATAAATTGGCAGCCCATAACGATACGAATACCATAATGTCATGACAATAATAATAGTGAGTGCAAGACCTGCAATTAAGATGGTTGTATATTGATTTAAAGCGTCTCTCTCTTTATCGTAAAGCTCGTCCGGGCTGTATACTTTATTTGGTACTGAAACGATGATATATAGTTTTTTATTCACTTTTATATAAGTGAGGTCACTTCTAAACTCCCAAGGCTTCGATTGATACTTGAGCAGTTCAACATCTGTTACGTTATGTTTCAAATCGGTGTTGGCTCGAATGCCTTTTAAATATTTTCCTTCGTCATTGAACAAATGAACTGATCCGTTCATTCTCTTCAAGAATTCTTTCGTTTCAACCGAATATTGAGATAATGCAGCCAAATTTTTCTCGTGCTGTTTCAGATAATTGGCTACCTTTGTGCTGTTCGTTTTGAACCCATATAACACAATAAAGCTTTCTTGATCAATCTCAATGGGCCAGAAGTACATCTTGTAATCTTTAAATTCTTTTTTTTCAAAGATCTTGATCATTTCATCCTTTTGATAAGACGTTGGAATGGATTTAGGGCGGTGATAGCTATAAACAGTATTCTTTTTTGAATCAATCACTTGCAGCCAGCCGTCTCGTTTTTTCACTGCTTGCTTGAGCTGATCGTCGGCTTCCATTTTTCCATCCTCGTTAAAATAAAGCCAGCTCATGAGTGTATCTCCATCAGCTTTTGTTAAACCAGTTTCAGCCATGTTCTCGTATTGTTTTGTTATATATAAATTTTCAGAGAACGTCTGCCCGATCGTCAGAATGGCAATCACAATAAACATTTGTCCGACAAAGTGAAAGAAAAGTTTTGATCGTAAATTCATAAATTATTGAAGGACCTTTGCAGGGTGGGGTATAAATTTATATCCCATACCACGGATCGTCACAATATATTCTGGCTGACTCGGATCTAATTCAATCTTTTCTCTCAGCTTTCGAATATGAACCATGACAGTGTTGTTATCACCATATGATGGGACGCCCCATACTTTCTCATAGATTTGATCTTTTGAGAGTACCACATTCGGATGGTCACAAAAGTACTTCAGCAAAGAAAGAAGCTGAGCAGAACATGCCGTCACCTCTCCTCTTACTTTCAATTCGGCTGCATGAGGATGATAGGAGAAATGGGCATAATGATATTGGCTTTGAGTGTCTTCTTGCTCCTCCTGTAAGGAGATATATGTTCGATTTAGGTGAGCCTTAATTCTAGCCACTAGCTCAAGCGGGTTAAATGGCTTCGTGATGTAATCATCTGCCCCCTGTGCAAAGCCCGTCAGTTTATCGACATCAGACGTTCTTGCAGTTAAATAGAAAATAGGCACTTTCGTTAACTTTCTGATTTCAGGCAGAACGTCAAAACCAGACTTACCGGGCATCATTACATCTAGAAGTAAGAGGTGGATGTCCTCGTTTTTGACAATATCTAATGCTTCATCTGCATGGTAGGCTTTATAAATATGCTTGAATCCTTCTTTTTTTAATACGCGTTCAACCATTTTCACAATTGCTTCTTCGTCATCTGCAATCAATATTTTTGCTGTTTCCACGCATCTCTTTCCTTTCTAGCATGATCTCTAACCGTATATTACCATTGTCTAAAGTAAAAAAGTACCTCTTTTCTGCATAAAAGCGAAAAAATATCAACTGGAGAAAATGGCAGGACCAGGAAGTTTTAAACATGCAAAAAAACCCGGCAGCTGCACCGGGTTCCTTTACATCTATTATCCATTCACAGCTTCTAGCTTTCGTTCATGATTCATTAAGTCATATGTTAAACAGATCGGCTTATTCGTTCTAGGATCAAGCACAATTTCTGCATCAATATGGAATACCCGACTGAGTACATCTTTGGTCATGACCTCATGAGGCGTACCATCTTTTATGACTTTCCCTTGATTGAGGGCAATCATGTAATGTGAAAAACGCGCCGCATGATTCAAATCATGGATGACCATCAACACAGTTCGGCCCTGCTCCCTATTTAAGCGTTCTAACAGCTGAAGAATCTCGAGCTGATGTGCAAGATCCAAATACGTCGTAGGTTCATCTAATAGGAGCAGCTCTGTTTCTTGGGCAAGTGCCATCGCAATCCATACACGCTGACGCTGTCCGCCGGAAAGTGCTTCAATTGGCCGATCATGAAAAGCAATCATTCCCGTTTCCTCAAGTGCCCACCTAATGATTCGTTTATCTTCATTTGATAAGCGGCCAAACCCATTTTGATGCGGGAAACGTCCATATGACACGAGCTCATACACTGTCAATCCACTTGGTGCTTCGGGCGTTTGCGGTAAGATCGCCATTTGTTTTGAAATTTCTTTTGTCGGCGTCTCATGGATAGCCTTGCCATTTAAGTAAACAGCTCCTCGATTGGATTTCATAATACGAGACATCGTTTTTAAAATGGTTGATTTCCCGCAGCCATTCGGTCCAATCAGTGTTGTCACCTTGCCTTTTGGGATACTGACATTCAAATCTTCTACAATCAAACGGTCTTGATAACCGATACAAAGCTTTTCTGTTTCGAGTGATTTCATATGTTGTCTCTCCTTCCTCATTAGTTCGATTTCATCAATAAGTAAATGAAGTAAGGTGCGCCTAAAGCAGAAACGACAAGGCCAACTGGCACTTCTGATGGTGCAAGGATGACGCGGCCAATTGTATCTGCCAGTAATAATAACAGCGCGCCAATCAGCGCGGAGGCCGGTATCATTCCTTGATGCTTTGGCCCAACAAGCTTTCTAGCTAAGTGCGGTGCGGCTAATCCTAGGAAAGAGATACTTCCTGCAACAGCAACACTCGCACCTGCTAATGCAACGGCAATCAGCATGAGAAGGCTTCTTTCTTTATGAACAGAAATGCCCAATCCATAGGACAGCTGATCACCTAAATTCATAATGTTTAAGTAGCGTGATCTGACAAGCGCTAATATAAGGAAAATCAGCATCCATGGCAGAACAGATAAGACGTACGTCCAGCTCGAGCCATAAATGCTTCCAGATAACCACACGATGGCTTGGTTAAAATCATTTGGGCTCATTTTCAACTGGATGACCACAATTGCTGCTGAAAACGCAGCATTCACACCAATACCAGTTAAAATCAATCGAACAGGTGTGATGCCTTTTTTCCACGCTAACACATAGATGAGAAATGCAGCAAAGCCTGCACCTACGAACGCGAAAAGCGGCAGTACAAAAATCGTAAAATCACCTAAATTTGTCATCGTGCCTTGAAATGCAAAGATAAATAGCACAACGGCAAAACCAGCACCGGCATTGACACCGAGAATACCCGGGTCAGCTAAACCATTTTGAGAAACACCTTGCCAAATCGCTCCTGATACAGCGATAGAAGCGCCGACAAGTAAAGCGATGACCATTCTTGGAAGCCTGAACTCGAATAATACGAGTTCATCCATTTCACTTCCGAATCCAAAAAGTGTTTTTAATGTATCCATCGGAGAGATTCGAATTTCTCCGGTATTTAAACTAATGAGAAACACAGCTACGATCGCGAAAAAGATCATGAGCATCGTTCGTTGATACTTCTTTTTCTTTGCTTGCTGCACCATTTCCATTTAAATCCCGCTCCTTTCACGTCTAGCTAAGTATAAGAAGAAAGGAACGCCTATAATCGCAGTAATGGCACCGACTGGCGTTTCAAACGGAGCGTTGACCAGCCTTGCAGCAATGTCTGCATAAATTAACAAAGTGGCTCCTAAAATAGCAGAGCATGGGATAATCCAGCGGTAGTCCACTCCAACCAAGAATCGAGTGACATGAGGGATCACAAGCCCAATAAAACCAATAGAGCCTGCTACCGACACGGCAGCACCCGTTAAAAGAATAACAACCAATATACCAAGCACCTTGACCGTTTTTGTATATTGTCCAAGTCCTTTCGCCAGTTCTTCACCTAAGCTCAAAACCGTGATCGAACGGGCAAGGATCATTGCAATGATTAGTCCTGCAATGGCAACTGGAATGATGATATGAATGTTACTCCAATTCACACCTGCCACTCCACCAGCATACCAAAAGCTCATATCTTGAGCGACGTCAAAACGGATGGCAATGGCTGAGGAGATGGAGCTCAAAAGTGCTCCAACCGCTGTACCAGCTAGTGCGAGCTTTACAGGAGTCAGCCCCCCTTTTGACATAGTACCGACACCAAATACAATAGAGGCACCGAGTGCGGCTCCAACAAATGACCAAAGAATTAATGTAAAAGAAGATTGGCCAGGGAAAAATGCTAATGCAATGGCAATCGCAAATGCGGAGCCATTTGTCACGCCCATAATCTCAGGTGACGCAAGCGCGTTTCTTGTCATTCCTTGCATAATGGCACCTGATACGGCTAAAAAGGCACCGACGAGGGCAGCTCCAACTGTACGCGGCAGCCTCAATTCCCGAATGATTTGATGTGAAGTTTGATGTGGATCAAAATGAAAAACGGCTTCCCATACAGTCTGTAGATGAATGTTTGCCGCTCCTAATGATACTGATAAAAAAAGACCAAATGCTAAAGCGATCATTCCTATGATGATAACAGCTGCTGTTCCAAAAGGCTTCGTGACAATATCGATCGTATCATCGCTGGCTGGCAGCTGTTTATTCGATTGTGAGCCCAAAACCAGTCTCTTCCTTTCCGTTCATGTCTATTCTGTATTAGTGATAATGATTATCAATCTCGAAGTCTAGTATATCACTTTCTTTTCTTTTTGAAATCACTGTTCTGATAAATTTCTTTATTTTCGGCAAAAAACTGTGAGAATTTCATCATTTTTCTTTTGGTTCTAAATTAGCCGATGCATTTTTGTTCCTACCATGTTACGATAAAATTGAAAATGAGAATCATTATCAAAGGAAAGTGAATAGGAGAGAACTTTTGTGAAAAAACGAACTGGATTTCTTTTGATTTCTTTATCCATCCTTATGATCTTTACAGCCGCTTGCGGCAGCACTTCAAATAAACAATCTGCAGAGAAAAAGAATGACATGATCACCTATCAGGATGCCAAAGGTGAAGTGAAGCTACCGAAAAATCCGAAACGAATAGTGCTTCTTGCAGAAAGCTATTACGGGGACCTCGTCACGCTCGGCAAGACGCCGGTTGCTACAACATCACCCATCTTTAAAAACCCTTTTTATAAAGGGAAAACAGATGGAGTGGAAAATCTCGGAAGGACCCCATCAGTCGAAAAGGTAGCCGCTTTGAAGCCAGATATGATTATTGCATGGGGAGAAGACGAGAAGTTTGATCAATACAAAAAAATCGCCCCAACTGTAGCGGTTAAATACAACCAATATTCCTTCAAAGACCAGCTAAAAGAATTCGGTAAAATGACAGATACACCAAAAAAAGCAACAGAATGGATCACGAAATGGGATACCAAAATTGCTGAGGTGAAACCAAAGGTAACAAAAGCGGTCGGTAGCAAAACGGTTTCGATCGTATCGCCATTTGATAAAGGTATTTATATTTTTGGAAACACCTTTGGCCGCGGGGGCGAAATCATTTATGACGAGCTGAAATTAAAAGCACCGAAGGCCGTCAAAAAAGAAGCGATCGACAGCGGTGTCGGCTATGCAAACATTTCTCTTGAGAAGCTGCCAGAATTCGCAGGCGACTATATTTTCACAGGTCCATGGAGCGGCTCAAAAAGTAATGGTGACCAAGTGTATCAAAGCAGCATTTGGACATCACTTCCTGCCGTCAAAAATAAACGTGTATTTGAAATAGATCCCGTCGGTTACTTCTTTAATGACCCAGTGTCACTAGAAGGTCAGCTAGAGTTCATTGTGGACCGATTGACATCTGCATCATAAAAAAACGTTTCTCCAGAGATGGAGAAACGTCCAAATTATTGACAAAGGGATAAAATGAGCTTTATTTTAGCCCTTTGTCTTCTTTTCAGCGTGATAGAAAACCTTTGCAGCCCTAGGAAGGACGAGTACCGGAGCGGAGCGGAGCGAATTGAACATTCGTGAGCACCGAAGCGCAGACCTGACAACGAATGCGAGGGTTTGTCTACACGCTGAACGTTTCTCCAGAGATGGAGAAACGTCTTCCTTATCTTATACCGTTTCTTTGGCAAATCCTTTTGACATAAGTGGATAAAGCAAAATACCCACTAAGAATAGACCGATTCCAAGACCAAAAGTTTTCAAGTCGGCTGTTCCTGAAATAATGACCCAAGCTGAATATCCCATCGCAACAAGTGCAATGATACCGTCTCTTGTTCGATTCCCTTTTTGAAGCTCATATGTGTCACCTTGCATAATGACCTTAAAGCTGTAGATGGAAGACACAATATACGGAATAAGATACGCAAGTGTCGCTGATGTGGTTAAAAAGGTAAAAGCTTCATTAATCGTACGTGACATCACAGAGAAGATAAACAGCTGTGACATAATATTTGTAACAGTCAAAGCGAAAGCAGGGCTTCCTTTTTTGTTTGTTTTTGCAAATACTGCTGGAAAATCACCAGCCTTTGCTGCTTGATACGGTACTTCTGAACCAAGTAAAATCCAGCCAAGCATCGAACCAAACAAACAAATAATCGCCAGCAGTGCCATGACAATTCCGCCAGCTGGCCCAATAATAAGCTGAAGCACATCCACGAATGGTTTGTCAGAGCCTTGCAATTGATCATGCGGCAGAACGCCCATTGTAATCAATGTGATAATCATGTAGATCGAAAGTGCGATTAAAAGACCTGTAATCGTCGCACGTTTCACATCACGCTGTGAGGATGCTCTTCCTGATAAAATGACAGCTGATTCAATCCCAATAAATGCCCATAGTGTGGAAATAGCCGCATGATGAATTTGGCCACCAAGTCCAAGCACTCCTTCTCCGCCTGTTTCAACTGGGAAGTAATAATGTTCAAATAATGCCGTTTGAAATGCAAATAATCCCGCCACAATAAAAAGGACGAATCCAAGCACCTTCGAAAAGGTCGTAATAAAATTCAATTTACTTGCAGCACTTAAGCTAGTGATTAAAATGGTATGTGTTCCCCATAGAAGAAGGGTACATACGATAAACGTCATGAGCTGGCCAAGTGTGACCGCTTCTTTTCCAAAGGTAAAAACTTCAGTCTTCACGGTGAGAATAGGGAAAAAAGTCGTTAAATAACCAGCAAGGCTTGTAATAATTGCGACATTACTAATCCAGCTTGCCACCCAATATCCCCAAACCATTGTAAAACCGGCCGCTTTCCCTTTTTTCGGATCTTTAAAAAGCGCCCTTGCATAACTTTGTGGTCCAGCCGTCAGCTGCGGCTTATGAATGGACAAATGCCCAAATACAAGCGCAATCATCAGCACACCGCCGCCTGTGACAAGCCATGCCATCGTCACACCTAAAGGACTGGCGTGCTGGGCAAGCGTACTTGGCAGCATAAAGATGCCTGAACCTACCATATTTCCGACGACAAAAGCCGTCAATAACCAAAAACCCCATTTTTTTGTCTGTTCCATTTCCGTACCTCCGTTTTATTCACTTTGGACCAGACCCGGCAGTATCTTCATTGATATATTTGTGAAGCAATGACTTGCATTCTTTATGTTCATTATGGATTACTTATTCACAGCATACCCTTATTTTTTTTACTCAGAACATAAAAAAAAGCCTGAACAAAAGTCCATGCTTTTCAAAACATACACCTTGATCTCCGGATAGCCCTCCACGCTTCAAAGACGTGGCAGTCCTGCATTTATTCAATGCAGACCCAGCATAAAGAAAGTTGGAGCTCTCTTTACACTTCGGCGCTGATGCCTTTTTTCTCATGATCTACGATTCCATCTCTCCTATGAGTGACTCATCATCCGCGCAACCTCTACCTCACTGAGACATAGCGTGAGGATTTCTATTCATTTTTACTACACGAAGGTTATCAAACATTCTCACATCTGTCAAAGGGAAAAACATAGAAAAAAGGCAGAGAACGGTTTCTCTGCCCTTTACCTGCTTATTGTTGGTTGTTTTTCTTCTTTTGTACAGCTTCCTGAAGCGGATCGCCTGCTAGCTCTTTACTTGCTTCCTCTAACAGCTGATCTACCTGCTGATGGTTTTTCTCACTTTTCGCCTTTTTATCCTTTTGGAAAAATGACATCGCTGTTTCCTCCCTTTTCATAAAATGCGGTTGCCTGTTTAATTTGCGCTACAGCGCTCAGCATTATACAAGGGAAGGGGCTCAATCATCATGAAAGGTCTGTCTCATTTTTTGCAAGTACGACAGAAAGGTTTTTAAATCATCCTTTGTGAAGTCTGACATCATATGCTGAATCACTTTTCCGAAAAGACGTGTATGCTTTTCATAAATCGCCATCCCTTTTTCCGTGACTTCTAAACGAACAAGTGATGAATCGTCCTTGTCCCGTTCTCTTTGAATATAACCCTGCTCACATAATTTATTGAGTGCAATAGAGGCTGCACCAGGGTTTAAAGAGAGTCTTTGCTTCAGCTCTTCGGCATGTGATACTTTGCCTTGTATCAAAATAGAAAGAGCATATATCTGCGGGGGCGTGATGTCTTTCTCTAACTCAAGTAACTTGCGGTTTAATTTACGGCTGACTTCATAATGTACAAGAACAATTTCTTTTAAAATGTCTGCATTACCCATCCGAATCGCATCCTTATCGTTAGTATCAACATGACTTCTCCCTTATTATAGAATGTTTTTCCATTCAGCCAACCATTTTGGCCTCTTTTTCTTTAGAAATAAGCCTTGCTGAATAAATCCACCCTTGATATAGTGAGTACTTGAACTAAAGATAGAACAGGAGTACGCATCATGACAGGAAAAACACACATCATGGGCGGAGTTGCCGCCTCTACAGCCGTTGCCTACTATTATGGATTAGACCCAGTGACGATGGCTGCTGCTGGATCACTTGGTGCCCTGATCCCTGATCTTTGCCATACAAAAAGTAAAATCGGCAGAAAATTCCCGCTGCTCTCGGCACTGATCAGCAGTGTATTCGGTCATCGCACGTTTACACACAGTTTATTATTTTTGCTGATCATTTATTTTCTAGCGACAACATACATTCCAAATGACAGCCTAAGTATCGGTTTACTAGTCGGGATGGCAAGTCATCTCATCCTGGATGCAGGAACAGTGAACGGGATTAAATTTTTATTTCCAGCTTCCATTAAAGTGCGTCTTCCCTTCTATGTCAAAACAGGCAGCACAGGAGAACAAGTCGTACTAGCTGCTCTTACCGTCGTTACCTGCTATTACATCGCCGTCATCTGCGGCATATCCATCCCATTCTAATGAATTAAAAAGAGTTTTTCCGAAAAACACAGGATATGAATTGATCATTCCTCATTTTTTTAGTAGGTTTAAGATAAGTGTTTTTGCCTTGCAGCTGAATACAGAATGATGAGGAGCTACATAAATGAAAGCGTTCTTCAAAAATCACTGGTTTTTAGTGTATTCCATCCTCTTCATGTGGATGAAAACATACATCATATATCAATTCGGATTTCACATAAGAACGGCCAATCTGTTTCATGAATGGCTGCTTTTGATCAATCCACTTAGCTTTTTGCTCCCTTTGTTTGGGATTGCTCTTTTTTTAAATGAAAAGAAGCAAAAGATTTTTTTATTGACCGCAAATTTTATTTTAACGGCGATTCTCATAGCGAATACGATCTTTTATGGATTTTATATTGATTTCATTACGATCCCTGTATTATTCCAAGCGAAAAACATGGGGGATATGGGCAGCAGTATGACAGAATTGTTCCACCCGCTGTTTTTACTGATGCTCATTGATTTCGTGGTACTGGCATGGCTGTTAAAGCGTAAACCTTTAGCACCAAAAGCCTCCTTCAAGACGATCAAAACATATTATGCCGTGTGCTGCAGCTTTCTATTGTTTCATGTCAGTTCAGCCATGATGGATCACCCTCGTTTTCTGACAAGCTCTTATGATCGAGAAGTGATTGTACGAAACCTTGGGCTGTTCCAGTTCCACCTATATGACGGCGCTGCCCAAACAGCGCGAATTGGACAAAAAGCCTTTGCAGATGAAGATACACTTTCAACCGTAGCTAACTACACAAAGGCTGATTACAGTGCACCAAACGAAGAGTACTTTGGACTTGCTAAAGGCAAGAACGTTGTGTTCATTTCACTCGAATCAACCCAGCAATTTGTCGTTGATCAAAAGGTGAATGGACAATACATCACCCCCTTTTTAAATCAACTCGCTAAAAAGAGTTTTTATTTTGATGAATTTTATCAGCAGACTGAGCAAGGAAAGACGTCGGATTCAGAGTTTATTGTCGCAAATTCCCTCTATCCATCTAGCAGCGGCGCTGTCTTTTTCACAGCGAGTGACAACGAATACGACACGTTATACAAGCAGTTGAAAAAAAAGAACTATCAATCCGTCCAATTTCATGCGAATAATAAAACGTTTTGGAATCGTGATGTGATGTATGAATCGTTTGGGATTGACCGCTTTTATGATGTCGATTCGTATCAAGTCAATGAACAGAATTCAACTGGCTGGGGCTTAAAGGATATCGACTTCTTTAACCAATCCATTGATTATTTAAAAAAGTTGAAGGCACCTTATTACAGCACATTCATTACCTTGACCAATCACTTTCCATTTGAAATCGATCCAAACGATCAATTGATTGATGAATATGATTCGTCCAGCGCCATTTTAAACCGCTATGTGACGACCGTCCGCTATCAGGATGAAGCCATAAAGACATTTTTTGAACGTATGAAAGAAGAAGGACTGTATGACAATACAATGTTTGTTCTCATGGGGGATCACTATGGCATCTCCGAGGCACATCATCAGGCAATGGCAGAGCTGCTCAATAAAGATGAAATCACACCGTTTGATGCTGTGAAATTGCAGCGGGTTCCCTTTTTGATTTACATTCCGGGAGTCACAGATCAAGCACCGCAGACAATTTCTGAAACAGCTGGGCAAATCGACGTGAAGCCGACACTCCTGCACTTACTCGGTATTGAAACGAAGGATGCCATTCAATTTGGCAATGACTTATTTTCAAACGAACGGACGCCTTTTGCTGTTTTGAGAAACGGAAACTTTATTACAGATGATTATCTCTATACAAAGAACACCTGCTATGATCAAAAAACAAAAGAACCTGTTGAACAGGATGAGGTGTGTCAGCCTTATATCGAAAAAGCCAATAAAGAGCTTTCCTTATCAGACAAAGTGATCAATGGAAATTTGCTCCGTTTTTATCAGCATTAAAAGTCGCCTTCTGGCGGCTTTTTCTTTTCTCTTTTTACTGAAAGCCTATGAATGGTCAAATAAGTTTGCTTATAATAAAGGATACAGATGATATTGAATAATAAGAGGTGTAAACATGAAGTATGCGTTCTTCGCCTTCATCGCCATCTGTTTGCTCCTGAGCGGATGTCAAACAGAGATGAAGTCATCGGATACAACCAAAAAAACTGAGCTTGTCATTTCAGCTGCGGCAAGCCTTCAGGATGCACTAAAGGAAATTGAATCCACTTATAATGATGAGCATCCGAATGTGACATTAACAAATAATTTCGGGTCATCCGGCGCATTAAAGCAGCAAATTGCGCAAGGGGCAAAGGCGGATCTCTTTTTCTCTGCAGCTGAAGCGCCCTTTGATGAGCTTGTGAAATCTGGAGACATCGATCAACACTTTATCAAGGATGCTATCCAAAATGAGCTTGTACTCATTGTGCCAAAAGATCACTCTTCCTCTATTAAAAGCTTTCAAGACGTCCAGCACATAAAAGGAAAGGTTGCTCTTGGCACACCTGAATCCGTTCCTGCTGGTACATACGGCAAAGAGATTTTCACAAAGCTGAACATCTGGGATCAAGTGAAAAAGAACACTGTGTACGGCAAGGATGTGCGGCAGGTTTTAAGCTACGTAGAAACAGGAAATGTGGAAGCTGGTGTTGTGTATAAGACAGATGCCCTCGTTTCCAAAAAAGTAAAGATTGCAGCTGAAGCCAATCAGGACATGCATTCCCCGATCATTTACCCAGTAGGGATCGTAAAAGGGACAGAACATTTAGAGGAAGCCAAGTCCTTTTTTCAATTTCTACAATCAAAAGCAGCCAAATCCATTTTTAAAAAGTACGGCTTTCAAGTAACATAATGCCCATGCTCACTGAAGAATTCCTATCTCCCATCTGGCTGTCTGTGCAAGTTGCCGTTGTGAGCGGGCTGCTGGCAACAGTTTTTGGTACAATGATTGGCTATTGGATGGCGCGAACTTCATTTAAGGGGAAAATGATCGTAGAAACGCTTTTGATGATGCCGCTTGTCCTTCCGCCAACAGTTGTAGGGTTTTTATTGCTCGTCATATTCGGAAGGCATAGCTTGATCGGAGGCGTGATTGAATGGATCTTCCACCAACCTGTCATTTTTACATGGTGGGCGGCAGTTATTGCATCGACGGTTGTGGCATTCCCCCTTATGTATCAATCTGCAAAAGCTGGATTTTCTACGATTGAGTCAGACATTGAAGGGGCTGCAAAAGTAGATGGTGCTCATTCATTCCAAGTCTTTGCCTATATTACAGTACCACTTGCCCTGCCTTCCCTCTTGTCAGGCAGCATCCTCAGCTTTGCCAGAGCCCTTGGAGAATTCGGGGCGACCTTAATGTTTGCCGGCAACATCCCAGGAAAAACCCAAACACTCCCAACCGCTATCTATGTGGCAATTGATTCTGGACGAATGGAGCTTGCTTGGGCTTGGACGATTTGTATTGTGATCCTATCTTTTATCATGCTCTTGGCTGTGCGCCGAAGCAGTACGTAAAAAATCCTCTTTCTCAAATAAGAAAGAGGATTTTATTATTTATTCAAACCCAACCGTCATCGTCTCTGGATTTGAGCCGACGCGTTCGTTATTGTTTAATGCATCGATTTTTTCCATGTCTTCTTTGGAAAGCTCGAAGTCAAAGATGTCTGCATTTTGTTTAATGCGTTCTTCATTGATTGATTTTGGAATTGTCACGACACCGCTTTGCAGATCCCAGCGCAAGATGACTTGAGCAACAGATTTGTTGTAGCGTGCAGCAATGTCTTTCAATACGTTATGATCTAATAGCTTCCCTTGCATCAGCGGAGACCATGCCTCAATCTGAATGCCTTTTTCCTTTGCATATTGACGCAGTTCAACAAGTGTCAGTTTCGGATGAAATTCCACTTGGTTCACAGCTGGAACAACCTCAGCATCTTTTAACAGCTCTTCTAAATGCTGAATGTAGAAGTTGCTGACTCCAATGGCTCTGACTTTCCCATCTTTATAAAGCTTCTCAAGTGCGCGCCATGTGTCTTTAAATGTATCTGCATTTGGTCCAGGCCAATGAATCAAATAGAGGTCTAAGTAATCAAGACCTAATCGGTTTAAGCTTGCGTCAAACGCTTCAAGCGCTTTTTCATAGCCTTGATCTGTGTTCCATACTTTAGATGTGATAAATAAGTCTTCTCGTTTCACGCCAGATTCTTTAATCGCTTTTCCTACGCCTGTCTCATTTTTATAAACAGCTGCCGTATCAATGCTGCGATATCCGTTTCGTATGGCTGCTTTTACGGCATCTACCACTTGATTGCCGTCCTCCACTTTGAATACACCTAAACCAAACCAAGGCATTTCGACTCCGTTATTCAATGTTACGGTATCATTCAAGCTTTTGACCATTTTTACAACCACCTTTTTTATAGATTCCATCTCTTTCATTATCTCATGTTGTGCTTCAAAACTCTATTATCAGGCGTTTCTCTTCGCTTCGACGGCTAAGAGCAGTGCACCTGTCATGCCAGCCTTGTCCTCAAGCCCGGGGGAGACAATGTATGTATCAAGCGGCGGCAGATCGACATAATCATTGACATAAGCAGCCAGCTTCTCTCGAATGAGTGGGAATAGCTGCTTTTGCTTCATGACGCCTCCGCCCATGATGATGCGCTCTGGGCTTAAAATGAGTGAGTACTGCATAAGCGCCTGCGCTAAATAATCCGCTTCAAGTGCCCAAACTGCTTCTTCCTGCGTAAGCTCTTTGGCGGGTTTTCCCCACCTTTTCTCAATCGCTGGTCCAGCTGCCAGCCCTTCTAAGCAATTTCCATGTGCCGGACAGACACCTGCAAACGGATCTGATTCATCCTTTCTGATAAGGATATGTCCCATCTCAGGATGTGAATGGCCGTGTAGAAGCTCATTTTTCACAACAGCTCCCGCACCAATGCCTGTACCGACCGTGATATACAAACAGCTGCTTAGCCCTTTGGCTGCCCCTTTTGTTAATTCACCTAGTGCTGCGGCATTGACATCTGTTGTAAAGGATACTGGGACACCTAATTGCTTCTCAAGCTCAGGAATGAACGGATAATGCTTCCACTCCACTTTCGGCGTGTTCATAATATAACCGTATGAAGGATCCTCCTTTTGAACACAAATGGGTCCAAAGGAGCCAACCCCTAATGCTGCAATGTCATGCTGCTTAAAAAATGGAATAAGCTGCTGTATTGTTTTTTCTGGGTGCTCTGTCGGAATCGTCATTTCCTCTAAGATGTCTCCATGCTCATTGCCGATTGCACAACAAAATTTTGTACCCCCAGCTTCAATCGCTCCATAATACGCCATCATTGATCTCCCCTCTGCTCGTTCTCTTTCTTCATCATAAAACACGAGGGAGAAGATGACAACATCACGTATTGGTGAGCAGAACAGCTTCCATGTCATTGATATACTCCCTTAAATGATGGGCAATATCACGATTGATCTCACCATCTTCATATAAGGTTTGAATTTCATTTCGAATCGACTGTACAGCTTGGAAGTTAAGCTCTTTTTTCTTCCGGTCAAATGAACGGTCTTTTTGCTGGAAGAAGCTTGGACCGTGTTCACAGCGGTAAATCACTTGGTTGTAAAAACCAATCACTTGGTGGCATGTTTGCTGGTTTTCATCTGTCATATGCTGTTTGATCGAGTCTACCGCAGCCTCAGCCGTTTTCTTACGGATTTGTTTGTACGCGTCCTCTTTTTCTAAAATACCGCTTGAAATGTGCTGATTCGGCCGCCATAATTGCAGCCATTGAAGCAAGCGGAGAAACTTTACCTTTGAAAAACGGATTTTGAAGGAGTTTGAATACAGCATTTCCAGCTCATGAAATCTCTCTTGCAGCTCATAGGCTTCTTCCTTGTCAATTTTCTCTTCATCGATTAATTGTTGAAGTTTCATCTGTTCTGCTTTGATGCCGTGCAGTCTGATTTTTCGCTCTTGTTTTCTCATCCCGAATTGGTATGGTTCACGCTGGATATTTCTCAGCTTCATTCGGTAATCATTGATGAGTGCAAGGGATACTTCCCTGTTGTCCTCATTCATCCCTTCTTTTAACGTTTTAATCGCGCTTCTCAGCAGTTTTCGTTTCGCATGCTGAATCTTTGTATCCAAGTCCACGTCGACTTGTTTGTCTTTTTTCTCAGATAAAAGAGGCAGTAACACACTGGCTAAAATGAGTGTACATAAGATGACGCCTGCTGCGAGGAAGATAATCAAATGCCGCTCTGGAAATGGTGATCCGTCCGCGAGCGTAAATGGGATAGAGAAGGCACCGGCTAATGTCACAGCCCCGCGGACACCAGAGAATGTCATGAGCATCGAGGCGCGAAACTTCGGCTTTTTCACATTTTGCTTTTTTGTTGCACTCCATTTTCCTGCCCAGAACAGCCATACCCATAAGAACCGCAGCACCATGAGACATAGCGTAATAATTAAGATGTAGCCAATCACCTGCATGTTGTTAAAGGATTCATCTTGGAAAATGACTGTAGAAACATCCGGAATCTGCAATCCAAGTAAAACGAAAACAAGTCCGTTTAAAATAAATAAAATAATATTCCATGTGTTTGATGAAGCAATTTGCAGTTTGGCTAAATTCGCTTCCATTCGGTCTTGCTCAATGGCATGTGTCACACCGCCAGCCACAACGGCTAAAATTCCAGATACACCGATTTCTTCCGCTGCTAAATAAATCACAAATGGTGTAAGGATTTGCAGGATGATATGCATTGTGACATCGTCCATTCCTAAACGGCGGAGAAAATAGCGAAAACGAATGATAAAAAAGGATAGAATAAATCCAGTCAATAACCCGCCTGCTGCAATCAGTACAAAACTAAAGGATGCCTGAGCAATTGAAAATGCTCCCGTCACCGTTGCAGCAATGGCAAATTTAAAGGCGACAAGTCCTGATGCATCGTTCATCAGCCCTTCGCCTTCCAGCAGTCTCATGATGCCCTTTGGCATATTCACACGGCTGGATAAAGCACTTACTGCCACCACATCTGTCGGTGATAAAATTGCTGCAAGCGCAAATGCGGCTGGAAGCGGTATGCTTGGAATCATCCAATGAATGGTATATCCCGCTACAATGACGGTCGCAAACACTAACCCAAGCGCTAAAAGAAGAATCGGTGCTCTTAATTTCCATAGCTCGTCCCTTGGGGTACGCTTCCCGTCATTAAATAACAGCGGCGCAATAAATAGAACGAAGAAGAGTTCAGGATTTAAAGAAATATGTAAACCTGAAGGAAAAGCTGCCACCAATATTCCTAAGCCCACTTGAATTAACGGAACGGGAATAAAGGGGACAAAACGATTGATAATATTAGATACTGCAATGAGTGCCAGTAGTACAAGCACTGCCAAAAAAATCTCCACTAGTACATGTCCCTCCTATGTATATTTTTCGTCAAGTTTTGCTTACATGCAAAGATGTGTTCATTTCATCCATC
The DNA here is from genome assembly GCF_014250435.1 of Bacillus sp. PAMC28571. Classification (NCBI taxonomy): domain Bacteria; kingdom Bacillati; phylum Bacillota; class Bacilli; order Caryophanales; family Bacillaceae; genus Bacillus; species Bacillus sp. PAMC28571. The sequence goes on from NZ_CP060191.1 coordinate 2,784,687, forward strand.
CGTCCGCTCAGAAGTGCTTCTTTAGTATTCCGCAAAAAGTGAAACCAACACATAACAATCCATCTAGGCAAAAAAAGGCTGAATCTAGATATTCAGCCAGCTGACAAAATTTTCATCATATGTATTGTTCAAATGATGAACAAAAGACCCTGCTTTTATTTTACACGAAAACTCCATCATCTGCTGATATTCAGCTCTTATTAAACACAAAAAAAGAGCGGAATCGCCCTTTTTTCGTTTTACCCTTTATTTAAAAAATAAGACCTGGCGGGAAGACGCCATTTGAATAAGTAGGAACAAACTCTGCATACGACGAGGATGACAAACAGCAGATATAATGCAAGCTCTCCTTGCGCTAAGCCGAGTCCGACGAATAAGCCGCCAAGGGCTGCCCATACGGCGTAAATCTCTGCTTTTAGCACAAGCGGCTTCCGCCCTGCCAATAAATCACGCACAATTCCGCCGCCGCTTCCAGTCAAAATGGCTGCCACAATAACTGCACTGAGCGGGAGTTCTCTTTGCACAGCAAATAATGCGCCTTGAATCGCAAACGCTGCTAAACCGATCGCATCTGAGAAATTCCCCCATGTGCTCCAATGCTTGAGCAAAAGCTTTGGAAAAAGAAACACAATCGTAATGGATACAAGGGCAATCGTAAACATTTTGCCCTGTGACCATAAAGCAGACACCGGCAGACCAATTAATAGATTCCGAATCGCTCCACCGCCAAATGCTGTCACAATCCCTAAAATGTACACACCAAGAATATCGTACTCTTCCTCCATTGCCACAATCGCGCCACTAATAGCGAATGCGACAATGCCAATGATACTTAAGACTTCCCATGCCATTTTCCGCTTATCTCCTTACCTTTATCTGATCATCTAACACTACTCCCTTAATGTATATCTGACACTGGTGAAAAGCAATACAAATTTTCTTTAAATTTTATCTTTTTGCAAAAATAAAAAATAGCCCGCTTATAAGCAGGCTATCTCTTTCAATCTTCTTTTGCATTTAACAGCAGCATACTAATGATGATGAGAATAAATGCAATAAGGGCTAGCAGTGGAATGGTGATAAAACCAAACCAGTTCAAATAATCAACGGAACAAGGAATACCGCTCAGGCAAGGGCGAATCGATGCAAAGCCAGGTATCTTTTGTTCCATATAATGATAGATAGAAAAACAAGCGCCAATCACAGCCAAAGGCAGAACGTAATATTTCACTTTCACATCGCCCCTGAATGTCGCAATTCCAAGTAAAAGCACGAGCGGGTACATGAAAATGCGCTGAAACCAGCACATATCGCATGGGATAAACTTCTTTACTTCACTTAAATACAGGCTGCTCATCGTCGCAACGATAGAAACGATCCAAGCACTGTATAAGTAAACAAGCTTATTCTTCATGATTTTTTCCCTTTGAGCTCTTGATCAATTAATTCTTTGATTTCATCATAGTCATAAAAGTTTTCGACTTGTTTATTGTTAATGAAAAGAGTTGGTGTTGCATTCACTTTATATTGGTTCACAAGCTGATCGTCTGTGTTCAGCTGCGGCTGATATGTTTTCTTTGATAGGTTATCTTTAAGCTTGTCCGTATCTATTTTTGTTGTCTTTTTCGCTAGCTCTGTCAGCTTAGCAGGCGTGACCCATTCTGCTTCACTATCTGGCTGTGCTTGATAGACAGCTTCATGAAATGCCCAAAAGTTTTTCGGATCTTCTTTCCACACTTCTTCAGAAGCTAGTGCTGCCAGCACTGCGCCATCTCCATGAACAGGAAGTGGCAAGTTAATAAACGAAAATGATACATCGCCTTTATCTATGTAGTCCGCTTTCAGTTTTGGGAAAATGTCTGTTTCAAATGATTTACATGACGGACATTTATAATCCCCAAACTCGACGATTTGCACCGCTGCGTTTTTATCCCCCATAACAGGCTGTCCTTTAATAGAAGGCTTACTGTCAACCGTTTGTGCTTCTTTGCTGTTGTTATTTCCAATGACGACGAATAATCCGATGAGAAGAGCTGCGATAATGGTTAAAATGACAGCAAATTTAATGGATGATGATTGATTATTTTTTTTACTCACATAAGCACCTACCTTATCTTTTTCATTCCTTCAAAAGAAAAAGGATAATAGCTTAGAATAATGCCATTATCCAACTTCTTCTATTTTAACAAGAGGGGATTCATTATGAAAGATGGTATTCATGAATTTTTCCTAACAATTTTATTTCATTACCCTCATGGCATTTAAAACAGCGAGTACAGTCACACCGACATCCGAAAAGACAGCTTCCCACATGGTCGCAATACCAAATGCTCCGAGTAATAGGAAAACCCCTTTAACCCCAAGAGCAAATGCAATGTTCTGCCATACAATTCTTCTTGTTCGTTTAGCGACAGCGATGGCTTCTGCAACTTTTGACGGCTGGTCTGTCATAATGACGATATCAGCCGCTTCTACCGCTGCATCTGAACCAAGTCCGCCCATCGCAATTCCTATGTCTGCTCTTGCTAATACCGGTGTATCATTAATGCCGTCCCCAACAAATAATAATTTTTCTTGAGGCGCTTTTTTCTGATCAATTTCTTCTAATTTCGTTACTTTATCCTGCGGTAATAATTCGGCATGTACTTCATCAATGCCAATTTGCTGGGCGACCGCTGTTCCAACTTGCTTGGCATCACCAGTCAGCATGACTGTTTGAATGCCAGATGCTTTTAGAGCTGAGACGGCTTCAATTGCATCATCCTTTAATTCATCTGCAATCAAGATCGATCCGGCAAACTCACCGTTAATGGCCATGTACACAACCGTTCCGCTTCGTTTTTCTTTTTCATATGAAATGCCTTCTCGTTCCATCAAGCGATGATTACCCGCTAACACTTGGGAACCACTGATGGTTGCTTTAATTCCATGTCCCGCAATATCTTCATATGCTTCGATCTTGCTTTCATCAAGCGGCGAACCATATGCCGTTTTAATTGATTCAGCAATCGGATGTGAGGAGTGGGCTTCTGCTAAAGCTGCAAAAGAAAGCAGCTCTTCTTCTGACCACTTGTCGCTCGTTGTCACGATATTGGTCACTGTAAAGTTCCCTTTTGTGAGTGTGCCCGTCTTATCAAATACAGCATAGCTCACAGAGTTTAGTGCTTCTAGATAGTTACTGCCTTTTACAAGGATGCCTCGTTTAGAAGCTGCCCCAATTCCTCCGAAGAACCCTAATGGGATGGACACGACAAGGGCACAAGGACAAGAAATCACTAGGAAAACGAGTGCCCGGTAAACCCAGTCAGACAATTGAGCTGATGGAATGAGAAGCGGCGGCACAAAGGCAAGCAGCAATGCCAATACAACGACAGCCGGTGTATAGTATTTTGCAAACTTTGTGATAAAGTTTTCTGTCTGTGCTTTTCGGCTGCTCGCATTTTCAACCAAATCTAAAATTTTCGTCACTGCCGATTCGCTTAGCCCTTTTTGCACTTCAATTTCAAGAATACCGTTTTGATTCACAAATCCTGCAAGAACTTCTTTCCCTGCTTCTACATCCCGCGGCACAGACTCACCTGTTAATGCAGAGGTATCCACGAGTGAAAAGCCTTCAATGACGAGACCATCAAGTGGAATTTTTTCGCCCGGTTTTACGACGATACGGTCACCGACTTTTACTTCTTCCGGCTTCACTTTTTTCGTTTCATTTCCTACTTTGAGATTCGCATATTCAGGGCGAATATTCATTAGTTCACTAATGGATCGTCTTGAACGATTCACTGCTGCTCCTTGGAACAGCTCTCCAATTTGGTAAAACAGCATCACTGCCAGTGCCTCTGGATATTGCTGAATCACAAAAGCGCCAGCTGTTGCAATGGTCATTAAGAAGTTTTCATCAAATACTTGGCCGCGCACGATATTTTTCAGCGCTTTAAAAACCACATCGCCCCCGACTAGTAAATACGCTGCGAAAAACGTAATAAATTTCAGTAAGCCATCTTCTGGTATAAAATAAGCTGCTGTTCCAATGACTGCACCGCCAATTAATTTCAGCACAATCGCTTTTAAATTTTTTGTCCCATGATCATGATCGTGGTGATGTCCTTCTTCTTTTGGTGATACACTCACATGAGGTTCGATGGACTGAACCGTTTTTTCAATACGTTTTGACATCGTTTCTTGCTTATCTGCATGTGTGACAGTCAATGTCCCTGTCGCAAAATTAACGGAACAAGCTTCAACGCCATCCATTTTGCTGACACCTGTTTCAATTTTACGTGCACAGTTTCCACAATCAAGACCGCTTAATACGTATTCATCCTTCATTTTTTTCATGTTCTCACCTTTTTTCTATATGATAAGTAACGTTCCCTGGATCGATGAAACCTATTAAAAATCAAAAACTTTATATATGAGCATATATTCATATATTGGATTACCTTTATTATATGAGGAGTTCTCGTCTTCTGTCAATCATTTCTGAAGAAATAATTGGTTTTTTGTGTCCAATTCTGTCACACGGATTTTCAATAAACCAAGCTCATGTCCCCCGCCCCCCGCATAACATAAAAACGATCGTTTGCAGTTTTTCTCTTTACAAAAGAAGGACAGACGCTTAGAATAAAATAAAAGTTTCCCTAAGGAAACAAATTAGCATTAGAGAATCATTTCATCCTTTAGTCAAAATTATTTAATGTATGCATATATCTTTAGGAAGTGCAATGATGATTGAAAGGGGCCGCAAGAGATGTCAAATGCTTTAACAATCGACCGTCTTCATGTCTCATATCACGGACAGGATGCATTAGAGAATGTCTCTCTTTCCATACAGGAAGGGACAATGACAGGAATCATCGGTCCAAATGGTGCTGGTAAATCGACGTTACTCAAGGCATGTTTGGATCTCATTGAAAAAGACCAAGGGGATATTCGTTTTTTTGAACAGCCCTTTAAACACGTCAGAAAACAGATCGCCTATGTACCGCAGAGAAATGATTTAGATTGGACGTTTCCGATTCATGTACTGGATACCGTACTACTTGGAACATATCCGAAGCTCGGACTAATCAAACGTCCAAAAAAAGAAGACCGGGCATATGCGTATCACTGTTTAGAAAAAGTCGGGATGCAGGACTTTGCCAAAAGACAAATCGGTGAGTTATCCGGCGGACAGCAGCAGCGTGTCTTCCTTGCAAGGGCACTTGCTCAAAACGCACAGCTCTTCTGTTTGGATGAACCATTTGTCGGGATTGATATGGCAAGTGAAGAAACGATGGTGCGCATTTTGAAGGAATTACGAGATGAAGGGAAAACCATTTTGGTTGTCCATCATGATTTGAGTAAGGCAGATGATTATTTCAGCCATCTTGTTCTGTTAAATAAAAAGCTCATCAAAGCAGGACCTGTACATGACATCCTTCGCCCAGAGATCATGCTGGAAGCATATGAAACACAGCTGCCATTCTTAAAATCAGCAGGAGGAGACGTGTAATGGAATTTTTAACCGGACTCTTTGAATATGCTTTTTTACAAAAAGCGCTATTTACATCCGTCATGGTAGGCATCATTTGCGGCGTTATCGGCTGCTTTATCATTTTACGCGGCATGGCTCTGATGGGAGACGCCATTTCTCATGCCGTACTGCCAGGGGTCGCCATCTCTTATATGCTTGGAATTAACTTTTTCTTCGGGGCCGTTTTAACTGGCGTGTTAACAGCGATTGGGATCGGTTATGTGAGTCAAAACAGCCGCATAAAAAATGATTCTGCCATCGGCATTGTCTTTACAGCCTTTTTCTCAATCGGAATTATTTTGATCACATTTTTGAAAAGTTCAAGTGATCTATATCATATTCTATTTGGAAACGTTCTAGCTGTTCGATCATCTGATATGTGGATTACACTGGGAATCGGTATTTTTATTTTGCTAGCCGTCATTGTTTTCTACAAGGAACTGCTCATTAGTTCATTTGATCCGGTGATTTCTTCGGTTTACGGTTTGCCGAATCGTATGATTCATTATTTTCTCATGACCTTATTGACCCTTGTGACCGTTGCATCACTGCAAACCGTTGGAATTATTCTTGTCGTTGCCATGCTGATCACACCGGCAGCCACCGCTTATCTCTTAACGGACCGGCTCTGGATCATGATTTATTTATCTGCTTTTTTCGGTGCTGTTTCTGCTGTCGTAGGTCTTGGGCTTAGTTTTACGTATAACTTGTCATCTGGCGCTTCCATCGTGCTGGTCGCGACTATTTTATTCGGCAGTGCCTTTATCTTTTCACCAAAGCAAGGCATTCTATGGAGATCATTAAAATCTAAACGAAAACGAACGCACTTAAAAAAGGAAGCGTCTATGTAAAAGGAGGACATATATGAAGAAGGTATTTGCTATCCGTTTGACCGCAGTATTCATTGCCCTTATGATCATCGCAGGCTGTTCGACCAAGCAAAGTAATTCCGGTAAAGATGACGGCACATTAAAAGTTGTCACGACCTACTCTATTCTTTATGACATTGTGAAGGAAGTAGGCGGGCAGCATGTCTCTATTCACAGCATTGTTCCCATTGGTACAGATCCGCACGAATTTGACCCACTGCCAAAGGATGTTCAGTATACGACGGATGCAGACCTTGTTCTATATAATGGCTTGAACCTTGAAACAGGGAACGGCTGGTTTCAAAAGCTGCTTGAATCGAGCGGCAAGGACGGGGATGATGCACCTGTAGCCGAGCTGAGTAAAGGCGTCAAAGTGAAGCATTTGTCCTCAAAAGGCCTTGAAAGCCAGCAGGACCCTCACGCATGGCTGAATGTTGAGAATGGGATCCTTTATGCCCAAAATGCCCGAGATGCGCTTATTCAAGCGGACCCTGAACATAAAGAGGATTACGAAAAAAATGCAGAAGCCTATATCAAAAAGCTTCAAGCTCTTCACGATGAAGCAAAAGACAAGTTTGATCAGCTGCCAAAAGATAAAAAGCTCCTTGTCACAAGTGAAGGGGCATTCAAATATTTTGCAGAGGCGTATGGATTGAAAGCCGGCTATATTTGGGAGATCAACACAGAAAGTGAAGGAACACCAGGACAAATGAAGCGCATTATTCATTTTGTCAAAGATCATCAAGTTCCTGCACTCTTTCTTGAAACAAGTGTTGATAAACGCAGCCTTGAAAGCCTCTCTGAGGAAACCGGGGTTCCGATCAAAGGAAAAGTCTTCACTGACTCTATTGGAAAAGAAGGGGAAGATGGAGACAGCTACTATAAGATGATGAAATGGAATATCGACACCATTTACAAAGGGCTGTCATCATAAGAAAAGACAGGCGGAGTGAATCCGCCTGTCTTTTTTGTCAGCCTGTTATATTTTCTGGATGTTTTTTCGGCCAAATGACGTAGCTGATGCTAATGATGAAATCAATCGTTAAGATCATCCCCCATGTATTGACAAGCTGTATCAGCGCTTCCGTCCGCTCTGGTGCTTGGATGAGATAGGTCAATCCATATAACAGCCCCGCTCCAATAACATAAGAAATGAAATGCCGCGCCCAGCCGACCATTTCATACACAGACCGCTCTTTCCCGTACTTTGGTTTTCCCTTTGGCTTAGGGCCTCCTGCAAATCGATAGGCAAACCTAGCATCTGCCCATTTCACCATTTGATGTCCGAAGGCAAGGCTCACACCAATATAAACAGCCGCAAGCCCGTGGATGACACTCGCCACAGCCCCTTGCCTTAAATCTATATAAGTAGCCGCAAGAAGGATGAGATCTAAAACTGGCGTACAGACAAGAAAAAAAGCACCCCACTTTTTCTGTTTAAACACATAACGAAGCGTTAAGCCCATTAGAATAAACAGCCAAAAACCAATTTCACATGCCACAATCAATAACCCGACCAATTTCTCCACATCCTTTTTAATACGATTGTATTAAATAAAAAATAACACATCTGTGTTAAAAAAACAACAGCTATGCTAAAATCAATGTATGCCAAAAATCGTCGATCACCATAAACAAAAACAAAAGGTCGCTCAAGCTGCAATGAGAGTAATTAAACAAGAGGGATTGGAAAACGCTTCTGTACGAAAAATAGCAGTCGAAGCTGGAATTTCAGCCGGCTCTATGCGTCATTACTTTTCCACACAGCAAGAGTTATTTCTCTTCTCTATGAATTTAATTCAGGAAAGAGTCAAGGAGCGGATTACAGGGCTTGCATTAAACGGTTCAACGAAGGAAAATGTCCTCACTTTATTGGAACAGCTTCTTCCACTTGATGAAGAACGAAAATTTGAAATGGAGGTGTGGCAGGCTTTTACAGTTAAGGCGCTGACTGAACCAGATTTACAGCCGCTCAATGCAAAGATGTATGACGAGCTATTCAAAACGGTCCAATATTGTTTAATGAAATTGAAAGAGGATGGGCTGCTGCTAACTGATATCGATCTTTTATTAGAAACTGAGCGGCTTTATGCGGTCATCAATGGGCTTGCATTGAATGGAATCGTGCAGCCCGAACGCATACCGCCTCAGCTCATACGCTCCGTACTGCAGATGCACCTGCAATCTATCACAAAAAAAGACATGTCTCCTTAATTGGAGAGCATGTCTTTTTTTAATCTTCCATAAAAATACGTTTCGCTTCGTAGTAAAGCACCTGCACAAATTTCTTCACATTGATGCGGGTGTGTTCTTCTCTTCCGCTCATCTCTTTCGTCAATTCACTCATTTTCTTTCGTACGATGGTGAAATCGAAAAATTTAGATGCGTAATTTTCAAACGTTGGATGAGAAAAATCGGTTAGCCCAAGTGATGCGATGTGCTTTAATGATTGGTTGATCGCACGTCTTACCCGCTGTTCGGCTGCCTTTGCTTCTCTTGCGATGTCTGCCGATGTGTAGGGCTCACTTAACTTATCCTCCGTAATCCCAGTGAAAATGATCTTTAAAGAAGGAAAGGAATCATGCTGATCAGCATGCAGCGCTAAATACTGGTCTGTAAACAGAATCATATCTAATAAATCTTTAGACCCCTTCTCCCCAACAATACCAAGCTCCGCCAGCAAAAACTGCCCCGCCTCTGCAAGACTTTTCCCCCGCTGCTTCGTTTTCGTCTGACCGCGCTGCTGAAATTGCATGACCGATTTGAGTGAGTGCTGAATATTTTCAATTGAATGCTCTAAATGAAGACGTTCAATCATGAGATGGAGAACACTTAAGACCTCTACACGATTGATCGGCTTTGTCACATAATATTCGACGCCAAGCGTATACGCCTGTCCGATTAATTCCTTTGTTTCAACCTGTGACAGCATTAAGTATTTCCCATGAAACTCATCCTTGATCGCTCGAATCGTTTCAAGCCCGTCCCTTTCCGGCATCAATAGATCAATACATAAGATATCAATGTGCAAATCATTTAAGTAGCTGGCTGTTAACTCTGCGCCATCCTCTGCTTCCCCGGCCACAATGCCAAGCTCTTCATCTTCAATGAGCTGAGCCAGTGAAGAACGAACGGCTTCATCATCATCAACAATAAAAAATCTCATCTCCCAATCCCCTCTTTTCTACTGACTTGATCTACTGGTATCGTTAATGTGAAAATCGTTTGTTCATTTGGGATACTCTTCATCTCAACACTTCCGCCAAGCTTCTCCGCTGTATCCTTTACATAGGCAAGCCCGATACCGCTCGATGGATTCCCAGCCTGATCGTATTTTAAAGTGAAGCCCGGTTTAAAAATCACATGATGATTACGTTCTTTTATACCAGGCCCGTTGTCGCTGATTTGAAAAATCACGTGGTTTTCTTTCTGTGAAATAGAAAGTGACACCTCTCCTTCTACAGGAATGGCTTCCACAGCGTTGGATACGATGTTATTTAACAAAGATAGAATGGTATACACGTGATAGGCGGGATGCTTTCCATCTTCATCATAATGAAAGACGATGTTTTTTTTAAGAGATTCTGCATAATTTTCATGAATGCGAATGACAAGCCCAGCGATATGAGAAGGACTCTCATAAGCCTGGAAGTTTTCCTCATGAATCAGCTTTGATAAGGCAGAAAAAATGCGCTGGTTATCCTTTTTGATTTCATGCACCTCTCCTGCAATCTGCAAGGCGGTTTTACCGAGCTTTTTCAAATCCAATGATTCCGCATCCTTTGCGTGGTGAAGGGATTGATACAATTGATAGGATGTAGCCGTAATATGCTCAGCATGTGCGAGTGTTTTATGAAAATATGTAGATTCTGTGTAAAGGTTAGACAGAAGCATCAGCAGATGTTCCTTTTCCTTTTTCATCTGACGCTCTCTCGCCTGCTCTTCATATAAGCGAATCATTGTATAACAAGCCAACACGAAAAAGCTTCTGAATATCGCCAAAACAAATAATTGGAACAGCGTCCTCACCGTTAAAATTTCATCCATCGTGCCTCGAAGTGCGATGATTTCAACAACGCTTGCGCACAGCTCCATGACGATGCCTGTTGCTCCAATCAGCCATGGCTGATCGCGGAAACGTCTGACCTTCAATAAATAAAAGAGTGTGCCATAGACAACATAATAAAGCAGGGAAGGAAATCTTAATGAAACTGCCTCTTCAAGCGGAAGATGCCCTGTCACAGCTGTATCAAGCAGCACGCGAAACACAAAAACAGATATCCCAGCGATAATGCCGCTTGCCCATGCCGGAAATCTTTTCATTTGAAGCAGGATAAAGAAAAAGACAACGGTTCCAAAGCTGACCCGAAAGCTGTCCTCAAACGGATAAAATTTAAACTCTCCGCCAATCGGCGTCAGTACAATGAGCAGCACAATTAAATAAGGCTCTGTATTCAGCCATTTTTTCAGTAGATTCAAACGCAGTCACATCCCTAATAATTGACGATAGTATACTATGTGAGCTAAAGAAAAACAAACCTCCATGAAAAAGCGCACACCGGAACTTTGCCGGTGTGCGCTTTTCATGATGCCGCTTAATCTTCTAAACGATCCTTTTCTAAAAGTGATGCGCCAGCAATACCTGGTTTTGTCATTTCAAAAGGATTTAAGATGACATCAAGCTCTTCCTCTGTTAACACATCATTTTGCAGACAAAGCTCACGTACAGATGCGCCTGTAAGGATGGCTTCTCTTGCAATTCGTGCAGCCGCTTCATAACCAATGTGCGGGTTCACCGCCGTCATGACACCGGCACTCTTTTCTACATATTCTTTTAATCTAGATTCATCTGCTTTTAAGTCACGCAAGCAGTTGTCCACGAAGGACTCGAATACATTTTTCATCATGCTGAGAGATTGAAGCAGGTTGAACACTAACACTGGTTCCATAACGTTTAGTTCAAGCTGGCCAGCCTCTGATGCAAGACAGATTGTGTGATCGTTCCCAATGACTTGGAATGCCACTTGGTTCATGACCTCAGGCATAACTGGGTTGACTTTCCCTGGCATGATGGATGAACCTGGCTGTCTCGGCGGCAGGTGCAGCTCACCAAAGCCTGCTCTTGGACCTGAAGCCATCAGACGAATATCGTTCGCCATTTTGGACATGTTCATCATACATACTTTAAGTGCAGCCGATACTTCTGTATAAGCATCCGTATTTTGCGTTGCATCGACTAAGTCTTCAGCGCCAACTAACGGTAATCCGCTAATGTCAGATAGGTAGCCAACCACTTGGCGAATATATTTAGGATCTGCATTCAATCCAGTTCCGACTGCTGTTGCACCCATATTGACTTCATATAAATGCTGTCTAGACTGCTTGATACGTTTAATATCACGAGCAAGAACTTTTGCATACGCACTAAACTCTTGTCCAAGTCTGATTGGAACAGCGTCCTGAAGATGCGTGCGTCCCATTTTGATGACATGATCGAATTCCTGCGCTTTTTCGGTCATGACTTGATGCATGTTTTCCATCGTATAAAGTAGTTTTTCAATCATATTCAATGTTGAAATATGAATCGCTGTTGGGAAAACGTCGTTTGTTGACTGCGACATGTTCACATGCGTGTTTGGACTTAGCTCAGTATAAGCGCCTTTTTCCTTTCCTAGTAGTTCAAGCGCTCTGTTTGCAATGACTTCATTGGCATTCATATTCATTGAAGTGCCAGCCCCGCCTTGAATTGGATCGACAATAAATTGATTGTTCCATTTTCCTTCGATGACCTCATCTGCGGCTTGAACAATTTTTTCTCCAAGACCAGAATATAGTCGCTGTGTATCCATATTTGCAAGTGCGGCTGCCTTTTTGACAATCCCTAATGCTTTGATGAGTTCCTCATGAATACGGTAGCCTGTAATTGGAAAGTTCTCCACTGCACGTAATGTTTGAATTCCATAATATGCTTGAGTGTCTACTTCCTTTTCACCTAGAAAGTCACGTTCGATTCGAACTTGCTTGTCCTGTAGCTTCGTCATTTGAAAAGATCTCCTTTTTTACGCTGCTTTTGTTTGTTGTTTTAATTCCTCAATATACTTCTTCGATTTCTCTTGATCAAATACTTTTTCCCACTTAGACATGACAATGGCTGCAAGTGAGTTACCAAATACGTTCACTGTTGTACGAACCATGTCAAGAAGTCGGTCGATCCCAACGATGAAGGCAAGTCCTTCAAGCGGCAGTCCCATAGCACCAAGAGTTGTGATGACAACAACGATTGATGCACCTGGTACACCAGCCATTCCTTTAGATGTCAGCATTAAAATTAATAGTAACGTAATTTGCTCATAGATGGAAAGCGGCATGCCGTACATTTGTGCAACAAATATCGCAGCAATGGATTGATAGATGGCACTTCCATCTAAGTTAAAGGTGTAGCCTGTTGGAATAACGAACGACGTGATCGCTTTCGGGCAGCCGAACTTCTCCATTTTGTCCATTAATCTAGGCAGTACAGCTTCTGAACTTGCTGTTGAGAATGCAAGAATGATTTCTTCCTTTAATACTTTAAATAGTGTAAAGACGCTTGTTCCAGCCATTTTCGCAATAATGCCAAGTACAACAATGACGAAGAATGCCATTGTACCGTAAACAACAAGTACCAGTTTACCTAGCGGGAGAAGCGCTCCGACCCCGAATTTGATCACCGTCACACTGATGAGCGCGAATACACCAAATGGTGCAAACTTCATCACTTTATTGGTCACCCAGAACATCGCTTCGAGTATCCCCTCAAAGAATCCTAATACTGGTTTTCCTTTGTCTCCTACTGCGGCAATTCCTAATCCGAATAAGACTGTAAAGAAGATGGTTGGTAATAGATCACCTTCTGCAATAGATTGGAAAACGTTTGTTGGTACAAGATGCACCAACGTTTCAGAGAAAGTCGCTTTTTCAGAAGAAGCCTTAGATGTCTCTTCATATTTAGAGATATCGCCTTTCTCCATGTTGCTCATATCAATTCCTGTACCAGGATGGAAGACGTTTGCTGCAAGCAGTCCAACTGCTAATGCAATCGTTGTCACAATCTCGAAGTAAAGAATGGTTTTTCCGCCGAGTCTTCCGATTGTTTTCATATCTCCTACACCTGCAACTGCTACAATCAATGCAGCAATAACAATTGGAAGAACGATCATTTTAATTAAATGGATAAATATATCGCCAATCGGCGTTAACACATTAATAACGGTTTCATTTTGATAAAACAGCGCTCCCACGACAACACCCAGAACAAGTGCAATGAGTATTTGAGAAGCTAACCCTAACTTTTTCATACGTGAACCCCCTTTTTTTGATAACGCTTTCTTTGTTGCTTAATCGCATCTTAACGACGAACCTACAAAAAACGACAAAAAGGAACAAAAAGAAGTGAATTTTTTATGAAAAATCTTTAAAAAGGTGGGTTTTTCCACAATATTGTAAAAAAAAGACTTCGCTTTTGGCGAAGTCTTAGAATATAGACAACGTGCTAAAATGATTTTGTTTTAGCACGTTGTCTTCTTTTCAGCGTAATAGAAAACCTTTGAAGTCTAGGAAGGGCGAGCACCAGCGCGGAGCGAATAGACATTCGTGAGCACTGGCGCACAGACCTGACAAAGAATGCGAGGGTTTGTCTACACGCTGGGACTTCGCTTTTGGCGAAGTCTTAATGATTTTGCATCTGTTCACTTGGTGTATGTTGATTTGGAAAAAATTCATTATAAATCGTATATCCAATGAGCACAAGAGCAACGTAGAACAATGCACTAACGGTCCAAATCCATTTGACATTCAGCTTCATTCTGCCACTCCCTCTCTAACTGGCTTCAATCGCTGCAATCTGAGCGCATTCAGCACAACGGACACGGAGCTAAAGGCCATTGCTGCTCCTGCAAGCCATGGCGCAAGAAAACCAAATGCAGCAATCGGTATCCCAATACAGTTATAGGCAAGCGCCCAAAATAGGTTTTGTTTAATGTTTCTCATTGTTTTTTGACTAAATTCCAGCGCATCTGCAATGGCATGGAGATCTCCCGTCATGAGCGTAATATCTGCTGCTTCCATGGCAACGTCTGTCCCTGTTCCCACAGCCATCCCAATATTCGCTGTTGCAAGAGCTGGGGCATCATTGATACCGTCTCCGACCATGGCGACTTTCTTTCCCTGTTCCTGAAGCGCTGCAATGTGAGCCGCTTTTTCTTCAGGCAGCACTTCAGCAATGACATGATCAATGCCCGCCTGTTTCGCAATCGCCTCTGCTGTTAGTTTATTATCACCTGTCATCATCACAACGTGAATCCCCTGCTCTTTTAGACGAACGATGGCTTGTGGAGAGGATGATTTGATTGTATCTGCAACCGCGACAATGCCGGCGACTTCACCGTCAATCGCAACAAGCATAGCCGTTTTTCCTTGCTCCTCCAGTGTTGTGACAGAAGCTTCAATTTGCTCATATTGGATATGATGTTTCTGTAATAGCTTACGCGTTCCAATCAAAAGCTTGTGTCCTGCTGCCTTTGCTTCAATTCCATGACCTGGATCTGCTTGGAACGCTTCAACCTCGACCGCTTCAAGACCTCGTTCCTTCATACCGTCTGTGATCGCCCGGGCAAGCGGGTGTTCCGACTGCTGTTCTGCCGAGCCTGCTAGCTGCAGCAGCGTATCTTCTGTCCAGTTGGCATATGCCAGTACATCTGTCAGACTAGGCTCTCCTTTTGTCACAGTCCCTGTTTTATCTAACACGACCGTGTCGAGTGATTGAGTCACTTCTAAATGCTCTCCGCCTTTAAACAGAATGCCTGATTCAGCCGCACGGCCGCTGCCAGCCATAATAGAGGTTGGTGTCGCAAGGCCGAGCGCACACGGACATGCGATGACAATGACGGCTATAAAGGTTTCAAGTGCTGACGTCACATTTCCTGGATCAACAAAGAAAAACCATATGAGGAATGTGAGCACAGCAATTCCTACAACAATAGGAACAAATATCCCTGATATTTGATCTGCCAATCTTTGAATCGGTGCCTTTGAGCCCTGCGCTTGTTCTACGACTCGGATAATCTGTGAAAGAGCGGTCTCTTTCCCGACTTTAGTCGCTTTTATTTTGATGAATCCATTTTTATTGATCGTTGCCCCAATGACCATATCTCCTGCTGTTTTATCAACAGGCAGACTTTCTCCTGTAATCATGGACTCATCTATTGCGGTTGTCCCCTCTATGATTTCTCCATCTACCGGCACTTTTTCCCCGGGTTTGACAAACACAAGATCATTCACTTTCACGTCAGAAATAGGCACAGTCATCTGTTTGCCATCTCGCTCGATAACCGCTTCTTTCGCCTGTAAGCCCATCAGCTTTTGAATCGCTTCTGATGATCTTCCTTTTGCTCTTGCTTCCATTAATTTTCCGAGCACGATCAACGTAATGAGGACAGCACTTGTTTCATAATAGAGGGCTGCCTCATGTGTGCCTCTAATCGCTGACTGAATGCTTTCATATAAACTATAGAAAAACGCGGCAGATGTCCCAAGTGCGACAAGAACATCCATATTGGCACTTTTATTTCTTAAAGCCTTATACGCACCTACATAAAAGGGCCAGCCGACAATGAACTGCACCGGCGCTGCTAACGCCAGCTGTACCCATGGATTCATAAACGCTTCTGGCAGCCAAATAAAGGACGTAAAAGAAAAATGGCTGACCATTGCCCAAAGAAGCGGCAGTGATAAAATCATCGAGAATAAAAAGCGTGCCGTTTGCTTTTCTATTGCAGCTTGCCGGTGATCTTTTTTTCCTTCCTCCGCTTGATCTGCATCTGGTTCTATTAAAGAATACCCAATAGACTGCACCGCATCTTTTATGTCATTTGCAGACGTTTGGCCCGGATGATATGTGACCTGAAGTGTCTCAAGGGCAAAGTTTACAGACCCGTGATCGACACCATCCATTCGGTTAATTTTTTTCTCGATGCGGTTTGCACAAGCTGCACAGGTCATTCCCTCTATATCAAATTCTGCTTGCTCCATCACCACATCATAGCCAAGAGATTGAACTTTTCGCTTCAAATCATCTGGTGTTAGCTGCTCTGTTTCATAAATGATATGAGAAGTTTCAAGCGCCAAATTCACACTGGCATCCTCCACACCTTCCAGCCTATTCAATCCCTTTTCGATGCGGCCTGCACAGGCAGCACAGGTCATCCCTGTAATTTGAAAATCAATTTCTTTTTTCATTGATCTCACCTCTCCACATACTCCATGGGGGTATTATATTTTGAAAAAAATACGTGCTGTTTTGCAGCACGTATCAGATTGTGACAAAGGGTTAAAATGATCTTTATTTTAACCCTTTGTCTTCCTTCTTTATCAGCGTGATAGAAAACCTTTGAAGTCTAGGAAGGACGAGCACTGGAGCGGAACGAATTTGACATTCGTGAGCACCAGCGCACAAACCTGACAACGAATGCGAGGGTTTGTCTACACGCTGAAACGTGCTGTTTTGCAGCACGTATACTTATTTATATGACATCATATCCCTGTTCCTCAATCACATCGGAGATACGGTGTAACGTGACTTGATCCGGGTGAAATGAAACCTCCACCTGTCCTTTGTCTAAATGGACTTTCACAGATTCAACACCTGCTAATTCTCCTACATTTCCTTCGACTGCTTTCACGCAATGTCCGCAAGACATGCCCTGCACTTGAAGTGTTGCTTGTTCCATTTCTCATCGCCTCCATCAATCATTTTCTACAATTTACTATACCCTAGTAGGGTATTAATGTAAACATAAATGCTACGATTTTGTCAGTTTCGTAAAGACCGTCATTAACTCTTCAATGGCTTCATCCCCATTGCCGCTCTTGATAGCATCTGCAACACAATGGTGTGTATGCTTTTCCATCAAATGAAGACTGACTTTTTTCAAAGCCGCATTGACTGCGGAAATTTGATTCACAACATCTATACAGTAACGATCGTTTTCAATCATTTGCTGAATCCCGCGCACTTGTCCTTCCACTCGTTTTAAGCGATTGATCAATTGGTCCTTTTCCTTTTCGGCTCTAGGCGAAGCCATATGTCTTTCTTCATGTTCTGTCATGTGATCACCTTTTTTCCATTATGACTTGTCTGTACCTAAATTAAAGCATATCTCCACCGGAAAAGGCAAAGATATGCTGAGCACCGCATATAAAGCTGTGTTTGTCCTAATTTGTTAATTGTTCGATATCCTGCAAAAGATTGACGGATTGCTGAAGCTGTTTCATCAATCCCTGCTGATCCTCCAGTATGGCGGCAGCATCGATATCGCCTGCTTTCAATTTCTGTAAATACGTTTGGATTTCCTCTGACAGCACTTTATTTTTTTCAATGATTTGCGCATGCAGGTCTTCTGCCATTTTTGGCGCTGTGACGTCATTAAAATCTTGAATGTCTGCCTTCAATGATTCAAGCTGCTGCGTTAATTCTGCTTTTTTGGCGGCATTTTGCACAGCTTCTTCAGCGAGTTTTGGAAAATCCTCTGTAAATTGCTGAATGTCTGTCACATAGTCATTTGCCTCAGTGACATATGTCGTTGTATCGTTGACCTGATCAAGCAAGCCGGAGCACCCGCTTAATACAAGCGTTCCGGAAAATAGGCAAGCCATCACATATTTTTTCAAGATCGATCATCCTTTCATCTGTAGGATTAAAAGCATCATTTGTTCCGCTCCTCTATCACACAGATGCAAAAAGACCTTAAAAATAGCCAGACCTTTGCCTCATGTGTGATAGGCAAAGGTCTGGCTAACATTGTTCATGCCGGAATGGCCGAGAAACAACGAATGTTTCTGTAGTGACGACCAAACCGTAAAAGCTACTCCCCTTTAGGAAACCGTTCAAATGTTATGTTTATCATATCGAATGTCAGGACAACAGTCAATTCGGAAGATCCTGCTCTTGATACAGCACATGGCCCTTACCAGTGGATGCATAAATCCGGTTCCGTCCTTGGCGTTTTGACATATACAAGGCCTGATCCGCTTCAAATAGAAGTGTCTCTAATACACAAGGATCATTGGCTGTGTGAGCAATTCCAAAGCTCGCTGTCACTCGCACTTTTTCCTCATCATTCGTAAAGAAACTTGCTTCAAACGAATGTCTTATTTTTTCCGCGATATGACATGCCTCTTTAAATGACTGATGAGGCAGACAAATGGCAAACTCTTCTCCCCCATATCGTCCAAATAAATCATCCATTTGTAAATGCTCCTGACAAATAGAGACAACATGACGCAGCGCTTCATCCCCGATATGATGTCCGTGTGTGTCATTGATTTGTTTAAAGAAATCAATATCAAACAGCATAACAGCCGTATCCTGTGCATCCTCTTCCAAGATCATCTGCGTTCGTTCGATGAAAGAAGAACGATTGAAGATATTCGTCAATCCATCGATATACGCACGACGCTCCAGCTCTTCCTGCAGCAAACGCTGCTCTGTTACATCACTGATCACTATTTGCCTGCCTTCGATCTCTCCTCTTCTATTAAATAGAGACGAAGCGGTCAGATGATAATAGCAGGACTGGTCTTTTTCCTTTTTCCACATTAAATCATATTGCGAATGATCCTGCGGAGAGCGCAGCCATTGAATGAACGTTGAATCTTTGATGATTGCTGAGAAAATATCGTCGATTTTATAGCCAATTCCCTTTTTATTCGCAAGTGCTGGAATGATCGATGCAGCAGCGGGATTGTAATCAATGAGTGTCCGATATCGATCTAAAATCAGAACCCCTTCAGACATATGCTCAAACACACGCTCCATTGCAATAGGAGACAGCTTAAAGAGCTGAAACGACATAATTGCCCATAAATAGAGTGCGTTGGTGATAAACATCACCACAGGAACCGGATCAATATGTAGGGGTGTAACGCCTAATAAATAAATAAAAGAAGTCAAAATTGGTAATGACATTCCCACTAACAGTATGAGAATCTGCTTTAAATATTCTTTTTTTGTGACACGTAAAAACCAAAGCAGCATAAAGATAGCAAGCATCGAACAGCCAAACGTATAAACGCCATGAATGATATACCAATAGCCAATCGTAAAATCAGCCAATAAAAACCCATCTACTGGATTCATCGTGATGCTTCGATAAAAGAGTGAATGTAAAGAGTTGGTGAACACCATAATGGTTGTGAGAGTTGGAATCAATAAGATGAGAAGCACGCGGCGCTTTGTGAAATATTGATGGAACCCCGTAAATTGTAGCACAATCAGCAGACTGAGCGGTGCGATAAACGGAAGACCTATGTATTGAAAACAAACCCAGAACATGATTTCTCCAGGAGTACGAGCCAATAATTCAAACGTATGTCCAAAGATATAAATCGCAGTTGCTCCAGACATGTACATAAACAATTGACAGCCAATATATCGATGGCGGTTTGCATGAGCAATGATTGATAATATCACGGACAGAATGCCAGAAACACTCATGATCACAATAAAATGTAAAACAATCGAATCCATGTAAACGCCCCAATTTCAGTTATTTAGAACTAGTCTAATCTTACTATATATGAGGACGTCTCAAATGGGAAGATGTGATTTTGAATTGGTTGGAGGTTTTTTGTAAAATTTCAGGCGTCATCGGTTCGTGATTCCTTATATTTTCACTACTTTTTGCTTAATTTGAGAAGAAGTATGTTGCGTTCGGAGAAATATCTGTACAATGTGGGGATGAATGGAGAGGAGACTCGAAAGGAATATGAATTTTTGGATGATTATGACGGGGCTGTTTATGCTGATTCTTTTAGAAAAACCGTTTAAAAAGAGAAGTTCTGGATTGTTATTTTTGATCAGTTACTTGCTGCTGATTGCGGTTTATGTGATTCAGACAACGTTTGTAGAACTTGTGCCGGATGGATTTTTGATGATGATTGCGGTGGTTGTCGTTTTTCCTTTGTTTGTTCGGTTGGTGTCTTCTTTGAGAAACCGTACATAAGAAAAGAGATGCCAGATCTGACATCTCTTTTTCTGCTGTGAACCAAGTTCGGTTTATGATCCTTTAAAAGGTTCCAGCATTATTTTTCTAAATCAAGGTTTTGAATTATCTTTTGTTGTATTTTTAGCTTTCTCATCTTCAATTTTACTAACCTCTGCTTTTGCAAGAACCATCTCTTCTAATGCTTTCTTCATCCTAGAATCTATGAAATTCAAATCATCACCGTCTACCTTATCTTGCTTGGCAACCTTTAAAATATCTTTGAAAATCGGCTCTAAGTTGTCATCTGTTTTCACTAAGTAACTATTTACCTTTTTATACGTATCTGGAACTTTGTTTTCATTTTCTTTGGCTTCGTTAAGTAATTCTCGCAGACTATCAATTTTCTTCTCAAGTTCACTAGCCCATTCTTTATCATAAACATCATCCATTGGAACTAATGAAAAAAAGAAAGGCATAATTCTATCTTCAAAACGTTTTAAATACCCCTTATACCATGCAGCATATTCTTTATCGGTCATCTTTTCAATTTTTTCTTGTTTTACCGGCGTTTTATTTGACGATGAACCGTTTGCTGCTTCATTTTTACCGCATGCTGTGCTCAGCATCAATGTAAATACTAGAAGAAATATTGAAAGCATTGTCCTTTTGTTTGTCTTCATGTGTGAATTACTCCTTATCCTTTGAGACTTTTTCTACTTCGTCATCGGCTTTGGCTGTTTGATCGTATGCTTTGTCGAGTCTTTTCGAAATGTTATCCAGTGATTCAAGATCAAGATTTTCAAGTGCTTTCGGTGTTTCTTCTACGGCATATTGATATCCTTTGTTTGCTTTTAGCAAATACTCATGTGCTTTTTTATAAGCACCAGGAACGTTTTTCTTTTCATTACCCTCATCAATGACTTTTTGTACATCAAAAAGTGACTTCTCGACAGATCCAAGCCATTCATCATTACCTGCATCAATTGCCACCATCTTTTTAGCAAACGCAAACATTGTGTCTTCAATATCACTTCTGTAATTCTCATACCACTCGGCGTATTCTTTTTCTGCCTTTTGATTGCTGCACGCTGTACCGAATACCATCAGCACGGCAAGCATAATCATCGTGGCGAATAGTGATTTAGTCTTTACTTTGTTCACTGAGATAAACTCCTTCTGCATTCCTGCTGTTATTTTCAGGCTTTAAGTTTAATAAATTCACCCACTAATATATGGTGTAACATCCCTACATTTCATCGGTTAAAAGATGGTTATATTTAGCTATTCATTCAAATTATTAGTAAAAAAATTCGTATTTGGCTTTTCTGTTAAAAAATTAAAAAAGCATAAAAAAACGCTATCAATAGCGTCTTCTTTTATTTAATCTAAATATTTCATGTTGCCAGACCCGCATCAAGGGCTTTAAAACCCTTGATGCGACTGGAATCTAAAAGTTTTGATGGAGACGGTGGGAGTCTATTAGATGGGGTTCGTATGTTTGTAATATTCATTAGATACGTTTACTATTCAATGTTTTGTTTATTATTAGTTGAGCGTTTTTAAACTTTTAATGCCAGAATGATGCCACAAAACCCTCACTTTAACATTATCCCCTGTTAATATGATAAACTGTTATGGAAATTATTTGATACGGAGGGTTAATATTGAATTACCTTAAAACTTTTCTCTTTATGATTTTATGTGCCTTATTCTTATCTGCTTGTGGCAAAGCAGAAAACACATCCACAAGTAACTCCAGTAAAAAAGAAGAAAGCATTGAAACTAAAAAAAAATTAAACGTAAAGATCACTTTGGATAAAGAAATCACAAACAATAAAATTATTATCCTTAGCGGGAAAAGCAACTTACCTAAAGATACGAAACTAAGGATTCGTCTTGAACAAAAAAATTCCCATAAAAACTCCATAGTTAATACAGCTGTTCAAAAGGATGGATCTTTCGAGTATAAATTCTTTAATGAAGGTGACACAGTATTTGATGATGGGAAATATATTATATATGTCGAAACACTACCGGTTCTTGAACAAACTGAAGTTGTTCAAGAACTTTTTGGAGATAATGGATCTAACCTCAGTGGTTCACAGATTAGCGATGACTCAGAACTAAAAGCTACTGCTGAAATAAATTTAAAAATAAACAATTCTGAAGTTATATCTGAGGAGGAAACTTTGCCTAAAGATACAGATGCAGAGGAAGAGAAAAATGAAGATTATACCTCAGAAGAAGTTGAAGATAACAGTGAAGAAGATGAGTTAGATATGGTAAAAGATGATGCAAAAATAGAAATCAAAACAATTATCGAAGAGAACTATAAAACCACATCGATTGAAAAAATTGAAATTAACGAAGATATGGGTTCAAATGAGAATAATAAATTAATAGCTCTTGTTTACTTGTCATTTGACGCGTTGAACACAAGTAAAACCGCTTATAACATGGTTGAAATGTATAGTGATGACTTAGCTGCAAACATTGGCAAAGATAATGATACAGTCAATCAAATAGCTGTATTTTGGAAAGTTCCTTATATAGATGAAGATGAAACAGTGGCTAAATTCTCGTATGAACGTTCTGGAGAACAAATGAAAATTACTGATAAAGTATCTTCTTTAAAATGACCCTTCAAGTTGAAGGGTTTTTTATTAACATTTATAATCGAACGTACATTCTTTTTGTAGGAGGGTATGACGTGACGGATCTTGAAAGGAAGTTATACCGAAACATTTATAATATGAGCCGATTTCGCAACAACCCTTCGATGGATGACCTTAAAAAGAAAACGGGTAAAGATGAACTCGCGATCCGTAAGGCTGTTAAAAACCTGATGTCTAGAAATGAAATAGAATGGGATAAAGAGAAGCATGAGTGAAAGTTCAAGTAATGTAAAAAAGCCGCCCAGGTGGACAGCCAATTTTACATATTACTCTTATTCATATTGAGCAGGAGCAATTTTGGCTACTGGCGCACCACAAAATAGCATGAATACGAATAACACGCTTGGCTTAATTGCAAGGCCCATACCGCCTAAGTATACTGCCACTGTCATCCAATCTCCCTTATCTATTGCTTTTTGCAGATGCTTTAAAGTACCTTTAGCGATACCAACTGCATCCTCGACACAGCGAGTTACCGTGTTACTTTTCGTGGTCGCTTCTTGATTCATTAATTTTGCGAAAGCGATCATGCCATTTTTCTCTGCATCTGTATAATGTGATTTTGCAAGTTCTTCTTCATTAATGGTGTAGCCTTTTTCTTTATCAGAAATGATAATCTTTGTGAAGATGTATTCAATTTCTTTTAAAGACTTCTCAATTTGCTCTTCTGTCAAACCTTCTAATCCCTTTGTGCTTTGTGTCTTTGCAGCAGCAGCTGGAACAAAGGCAGTCACACCCAGAACTAATGCTAACATTAAAAAAACCAATCTTTTCATATTAACTCCCCCTTTTTTTAACTTAAAATTACTTTATCATACATTTATGTAAAATAAAGGGTTTTAAGAGAGAGTTAAACCCATTAGACTCAATCATACATAAATCGACATATTACGCCCACAAGTTTAAACATAAAAACGAGAGAAAATAAATGACCATGCCCAACATTACAAAAAATTTAAGGAAATTTTCGTACTTTGTGAGAGGGCGCTCTTTTTTTGTTTTGACTAGTTTCCAATAAAGAGCGTATCCAGAGAAGAAAAGAATTAATTGACCAAGTCTTGAAGCGTTCTCTAATATATCTATACCATTCATTATAGTTCACCTCCCAAATTAGAGAAAAATCAAACATTCTACACATCTACTTTTCATGTATATCCAAGGTAATTTCAATTTATTATCTCAAATTTCCTTTTCGCCTTCCAACATTTATGTAAAAATAAGTAATAAGAAGCATTACACAAGATAGATGTATCCCTCCTTTCTCTACTTGTTTTTTGATTTTCCAAAAATACGGATGATAGATAGGTGTACTTGAAGTAACTGAATTAACACAAAAAACCCCTCCAAAAAAATGGAGGAGTTCTCAGAAACACTAAACAATTATAGCCATATATACCCTTCCACACAAAAGGAAGTTGTAGCTTTTATGAAAGAAGAAGTTTTTTAAAATGTTGCCAAAATGTTGCCAGACCCGCATCAAGGGCTTTCAAACTCTTGATACGGCTGCATTCTAAAAGTTTTGATGGAGACGGTGGGAGTCGAACCCACGTCCAGAGACATCGATTACTTAAGCGTCTACGAGCGTAGTCAACATATTTCGTGTTCACTCATCCGCATGCCTGCTGACGGGCGCTTGGAGAGCTAGTCTGATGGATCTCTTCTTACGTCCTCAGACGGAAACGTAAGCGTAGCCTACTTCATTGGGCTCCTCACAGACACATAGGCGATGTCAGGAAGAGCTCGCTGCGCTTATTAGGCAGCTAGTGCTAAGTTTTGGTTAAAACTTTTAGTTTTGCCAGTTACATTTAAGTGCGTGTTAACGAGATCGCCTCTCGGCTCGCAGCCTAAGCTCGAACCATCCCTGTCGAATCCGTAACGTCCCCTTGTAAAAGGGATATACGGGATGGAAGTTCAGCTTCACTGCTTCCGTATATAACTATTATAACAATCTCACTGCTCGAAACAACTGGTGGTTTCTGTCAAAACAGCGCTGATTGTTTACTGCATAACATATTGTAGCATAATGCTTCCGCTCTCAGCAAGCCATCAGCATCAGGCTAGAATTGCTTTTGACGATCGCGGAAGGCACGTTCGATTTCACGTTTTGCATCTTTTTTCTTCAGATCTTCACGCTTATCGTATTTCTTCTTCCCTTTTCCGATTCCGATCAGCACTTTGGCAAAGCCATTTTTCAAATAGAGTTTCAGAGGCACAAGTGAATAGCCTTCTTCCTTCGTCGCACCAATCAATTTGCTGATTTGCTTGCGATGAAGAAGCAGCTTTCTCGTTCTCAGCGGATCATGGTTATAACGGTTCCCCTGCTCGTATGGGCTCACATGCATGTTATGAAGGAACACTTCTCCTCGTTCGATTTTGGCAAAGGAATCTTTTAAATTCACTTTTCCAGCACGAATCGATTTGATTTCAGTTCCTTGCAACACAAGACCAGCTTCATACGTTTCTTCTATAAAGTAATCATGATTTGCTTTTTTGTTTTGGGAAACAACCTTTCCCTCTCCCTTTGGCATTGGCGTACACCCTCCTTTTGACACAAACACGGTCCAAATCGTACGGATTATTTTATCAAACAATCCAGCTTTCGACAATGCTGACGCCATGTGGTCAAAAAGCAAATAGAGCGTGATGCCCTATTTGCTTTTTGGCACGTTACTTTTTCTTTTTGCGTTTTTGTTTCGGTGCGTTTTCAAATACGCGTTTTTTCTTTTTCTTCTTTTTACGGCTTGTGAACCAGTCACTTCCGCTTTTATCCTCTTTGCCTTTTTCCCCAGAGGCTTTTTGACCTCCACGGCCTTTTTTCGCTGGTGGATCTGTTCGTTTTTTGAACTTGAAATCTTTTGGTGATTTACGGCGAGTGCCCTTCATACCGACGATTTCAAAATCAATTGAGTGCTCATCTTTATTGACATTCACGACTTTGACAGTGATTTCGTCACCGATACGGTAGACATTCCCTGTACGTTCACCGATCATAGCAAAGTGCTGTTCATCAAAGCGATAGTAGTCGTCAGTCATATAGCTGACATGGACAAGACCTTCTATCGTATTCGGCAGTTCAACGAATAGTCCGAAGTTCGTCACGGAACTAATCATACCATCAAACTCTTCACCGATTTTATCTAGCATAAACTCTGCCTTTTTCAGGTCATCTGTTTCACGCTCTGCATCGACTGAGCGGCGCTCCATTGTAGATGCATGATCTGCGATTTCAGGCAGCAGCTGGCCCCACTTTTCTAAGGTCGCTTCATCTGTCTTTTTCTGAATCAAGTAGGTTCTAATCAATCTATGCACGATTAAATCCGGGTAACGGCGGATCGGTGATGTGAAGTGTGTATAGAATTCCGTTGATAATCCAAAATGGCCAATGCTTTCTGGATCATACTTCGCCTGTTTCATAGAGCGAAGCATCACAGTTTGAATGACGACTTCTTCTGGTTGATCCCTGACAGCATCGAGGACACTTTGAAGTGCGCGCGGGTGAATGTTCGTTGACGTCCCTTTCACAATGTAACCAAACGTCGTCACGAACTCTAAAAAGCGCTGAAGTTTCTCAGGATTTGGTTCTTCGTGAATTCGGTAAATGAACGGAACATTCATCCAGTGGAAATGCTCTGCAACCGTTTCGTTTGCAACAAGCATGAATTCTTCAATTAATTTCTCTGCAACGGAACGCTCACGAATGACAACATCTTTCGCAGCGCCTTCATCATCTACAAGTACTTTTGCTTCCTTGAAGTCAAAGTCTACAGCTCCGCGCTCCATTCGTTTGTCACGAAGAATCTCTGCAAGCTTCTCCATCTCTTGGAACATCGGCACTAGCGGCTCATATTTGTTTAGAAGCTCTTCATCTTGGTCGACTAAAATCTTATTCACATCGGAATAGGTCATTCTCTCTGTCGTTTTGATCACACTTTGGAAAATCTCATGTTTGACGACTTTCCCGTTACGATCAATAACCATTTCACAAGACAGGGTGAGACGATCGACCTTTGGATTTAATGAACAAATACCGTTTGACAAACGATGCGGAATCATCGGAATGACGCGGTCGACGAGATAGACACTCGTTCCACGTTCATAAGCTTCCTGATCAATCGGAGAATTCTCTGTGACATAATGAGAAACGTCTGCAATGTGCACGCCAAGCTTATATTTGCCATCATCCAGCTTTTGCACGGTTACGGCATCATCTAAGTCCTTTGCATCTGCACCGTCAATCGTCACAATCGTTTCATTGCGCAAGTCGCGTCTGCCTTCAAGGTCTTTTTCATCAATCGTTTCCGGTGTGTCTACTGCCTGCTGAAGTGCTTCTTCCGGGAACTCACCTGGCAGACCGTGTTTATGAATGATCGACAAAATATCAATGCCAGGGTCATTTTTATGACCGAGGATTTCAGTCACTTCACCCTCTGCACTCATTCTTCCTTCAGGGTAGCTTGTCAGCGTCACAACGACTTTATGACCTTCGACCGCACCGTTTTTAGCGGATTTCGGAATGAAGATATCGTTTGTGATTTTTTTATCATCAGGAATGACAAAGCCAAAGCTTTTCGTTTCTGTATAGGTACCGACAACCGTCTGAGTATTACGCTCGAGAATGCGGATGACAGTTCCTTCTTTTTTCGTGCCGTTTGATTTGTGGCTGACACGAACCATGACGGTATCGCCATTCATCGCTGTGCCTAACTCATTTGGCGGAATGAAAATATCATCCTGTCCAAACTCTTCAGGCGTTACAAATGCAAATCCTTTTGCATGGGCAGACAGCTTTCCTTTTACCAAATTCATTTTTTCTGGTACACCGTAACGGTCGCTGCGCGTGCGAACGATGAGTCCTTGATCCTCCAGCGTCACAAGTGCTTTGACGAGCTCTTTATAATCATCAGGATTGGTAATCTCCATCATGACTTCCAGCTCTTGAACAGTTAACGGTTTATATGCTTCTTCTTTCATAAAAGCGAGTAATTCATCCATAAATTCTTCTTTTTGCACACTCTAACCCCCTATATATTTAAATTGACCAATCAAGTGATTCTAAGAATGCATAGACATCCTGATGAACCTTCTCCCGCTCTTTATCAAGCGTGATGACATGGCCTGATTCTTCATACCATTTCAAATGCTTATCATCTGTCTCTACTTCGTTATAAATGATATTTGCACTGTCTGTATTAATCATATGATCGTGACGTGCCTGCACAACAAAAGTAGGTGAATAGATCATGTCGACATTGTTTCTGACATCTGCAATCAGTTCTTGCAGGCTCTTCAGTGTATCCATTGGTGTTTTCTTGAACGCTTCCATTTCTTGTTCAATTTGGTCCTCTGACTTACCCTCAAATTTCTTATAGTTACGGGCATAATCTAGTACACCCTGGTACATGACTTCTTCACTTTTTATGTACATAGGTGCACACATAGGTACAATTCCCTTTACAGGTACAGTGTAACCTAATTTCAATGAAAAAACTCCTCCGAGGGATAGTCCGCAAACTGCAATCTCCTCATAGCCCTCATCTTTTAAGAATTGATAGCCTTCTTCTACATCTTTCCACCAGTCAGCCGGGCCTGTATGGACAAGCTCTTCTGGCGGCACACCGTGTCCTTTATATTGAGGTGCATGGCATGTATATCCTCTTTCGTTCAAATAACGGCCAAGCATTCGAACATCGGCTGTATTTCCAGTAAAACCGTGAAGAAGAAGCACCGCCTTTTCTCCACCTTTAAACGTAAATGGTTTTGGTGTAACAACTTTCATGATGTGACTTCCTTTCCTTCTGATATGGTTTATATTTTCCACTTGTATGTATGAAACAAACACAAAAGAGTGCTGATAATAAAAAAAGGTCTGAAAAAAGATCAGACCTTCTGTTACTCGCGCTTTACACGCCTAAATATGCCAATGCAAGTGTTAAGATGAAGAAAAGCACTGACAAAATAACCGTTAATCGGTGAAGAATCAAGTCAAGGCCTCTCGCTTTTTGCTTACCGAAAAGCTGCTCGGCTCCACCTGAAATAGCGCCTGACAGTCCAGCACTTTTACTTGATTGTAGTAATACAACGATGATAAGTGCGATACTGACAATTACGAGTAATGTGATAACAAATGCGTGCATGAAAACACCTCCAGACAAACTGGTACACATAACTTTATTTTACATGAAAACAAGGTGCATGTCACGAAACATCAAAATAAAGATTTCCTATATATTGTCGACTTGATTCGTTATTTTGATACAATTTCGTTCCAAAGTGCTGATTGCAGCATTTTTATATGAATTTTTTCGGTTAAAAACACATTTTAATGAGTTGCTTCTTCCTTCAATAGCTGTTTTAATTCTACTAACAAACGTTCAGCTCCTTCAGGACTCAGCATCACGTTCCCATTTCCATAGCTTTTGTTGTACTTCGTCACTTGTCCCGTTAACAGGCAGCTCTTATCTGCATCATATTTTTTCAGCATAATGGTTTGATCTTCAATGAAAATTTCTAACAGCTGCTCTTCTTTAATATTGAGTACCTTGCGCATTTCTGAGGGCAGAACAATTCTGCCGAGAGAATCAATGTGTCTGACCATCCCAGTCCTTTTCAATGACATTTCCTCCTTGATGATGATATCATTTATTGACTTTTGTCAATATCCTCATAGTAAAATAGATCTTCAAATTTTTTATCAAAGTAATGAATCATTTTGCCAATGACAAGCTGTCCTGGTTTTCGGTGACCATTTAATACCCTGCTAAGTGTGGCAGGAGAGATGCCAATTTCATCAGCGAGCTGATTTAACGACATATCGTTCTCGATCATATACTGCATGACAAAAGCCCGCCTGATCTGAATCTTTTCGACCATCATTACAACCTCCTATGGAATCATTATGTACAACATGTAAGACTCTCACATCAAGCAGATTCATTAACTTATGTCAACACTTTTACCCCTCTGCTATTTCCTTTGGTCAATGATCATACTAAAATAAGTCATATACTGAAATGTGAGGTTCGATGTCATGAATCACTTTGGTGAACAATTACGCATTTTAAGAGAAAATAGAAAAATGTCGGTCAATCAGCTTGCCATGTATTCAGGTGTAAGCGCTGCTGGAATTTCTCGTATTGAAAATGGAAAGCGCGGTGTGCCAAAGCCTTTAACCATAAAAAAATTAGCACACGCCTTGAAGGTGCCCTATGAGGATTTAATGCTGCTTGCCGGTCATATTGAACAGGAACAAGTTCATGAAATGAAACCGAAATATGAGTCCATGTTAAAAATCTATCAAACGGCGCTTCAAAAGGATGTAGAACATCTCCCCATTTTTGACGGAGACAAATGGGAAAGGCTCTCCGCACAAGACATCAGCCAGCTGAATGAATACTTTCTCACGCTCATCGACCAAAAAAAGGCGAACAAATAGCGGGGCATAAACCTAATGTACATCCACCATTAACTAATGTCAATATTTTCATGGTGTTCTTATTGCCAATAGTCAACAAATCAAGTAAAATAGACATATCGAATCTATAACCATGTGAGGTTTTGCGTTGATGAACTTTGGTGCATATTTAAGAGCATTACGTGAGGAAAAGAAGCTGTCGGTGAACCAATTAGCGATGTATTCTGAGGTCAGCGCTGCCGGTATATCTCGTATTGAAAACGGGAAACGCGGCATTCCGAAACCTCCTACGATTAAAAAGCTAGCTGGTGCGTTAAAGGTACCTTATGAAGACATGATGCAGGCTGCGGGCTATATTGAGGAGGCCTCTTCTGTCCATCAGCACGAGGAAGAGGATCTGGCTTTATCCAAAATAAAGGAAGCCGCAGCGCAATATGAACTTGGTGATCTCGAAATATTTGATGGTGACATATGGTCGACCCTTTCGAAAAAAGAAATAGAGGACCTCAACCGCTATTTGTTATTTATGTTAAACAGCCGTTCGACCTCATAAATGTTTAAGCTTTTTGCGCCGATTTATGACAGATTTACGGTATAATGGGTTCAGATTGGAGTGAAGAAAGATGAATCAATCTGACATGTGCCCGCGGTTTGAAAAAGCAGTTGAGTTATTGAGTAAACGCTGGGTGGCACTGATTGTTTTTCAGCTTCTCTCAGGTCAGCAGCGCTTTAGTGAAATTGAGGCGGCTCTGACAAATTTAAGTGGAAGAGTTTTATCTGAGAGATTAAAAGAGCTAGAGGCAGCAGGTATTGTAAAACGGGAGGTTTTTGCTGAAACACCCGTGCGCATTGAGTATTCTTTGACAGATATGGGGCGTTCACTTGCACCCGTTTTTGAGGAAATTGCGAAGTGGTCCTCTGAATGGATCACGCTTGAATCATAAAATACAAGCATGCGAACCGCCTGATCATCATAAAACAACCTCCCTTACAGATGTAAGGGAGGTTTTGTCTTTTCAACCGCTTAAGCAGATGTGATGTTTTTTTCAGCTAACGCTTTTCTTTCCTTTTTCTTGTTTGTCGGGCTTAAATAGCGTTCGAGCCAGCCCATGACAAGGTCAGCCATAATAGCCATGAGTGCAGTTGGAATCGCACCTGCTAAAATGATGGCTGTTCCGTTTGTGGCGTTTGATCCTCTGATGATGATATCACCAAGTCCTCCCGCGCCCACAAATGTTCCAATCGCTGTAATACCGATGGCAATGACCAGTGCGGTTCTTAAACCAGCCATAATGACTGATAAAGCAAGCGGTAATTCAACCATTCTCAGCACTTGCCATTTCGTCATGCCCATCGCTTTACCTGATTCTAAATAAGCATGTTCAATGCTGACAATGCCCGTATACGTGTTTCTGATGATCGGCAGAAGCGAATACAGAAAGAGTGATAGGATGACGGTATTTGCGCCAAGTCCTAATACAAGCATCAATACGGAAAGCATCGCTAATGCCGGTATCGTTTGAATGACGTTGGTAACGGCGAAGATCCAATTGCTCAGCTTGCGGTAATGCGCTACAAAGATGCCTACTGGAATCCCGACAATCGCCGCAAACAACACCCCATACGCCGACATGAGAAAATGCCGATAAAATTCTTCTAACACATATGACCCGTTCTGCTGATAATACGTCCATAATTGCTGCAGTGTGTCCATCAGCCGTGACACCTCCCCATCTTACTCAAAGTAATTGTGTTTTTTCAGGAAATTCTTCGCAACGGTTGCTGGTTCTTGAAGCTCCCCGTCGACTTGATAGTTCAGCTCTTGCATTTGTTCTGTATTGATTTTTCCGATCAGCCTGTTGATCACCTTATCAAGCCCTGGATTTTCTTTTAAGACTTTCTCCGGGACTACTGGTGATGCATCATACGGCGGGAAGAACCGTTTATCATCTTTTAAGATTTTAAGGTTATAGGCTTTGATTCGTCCATCTGTTGAATAGGCAAGCACAATATCCATTTTTTCATTCTTTAGAGCATCATAGACTAAACCAATCTGCATCGGATACGTGCTGCCAAATTTGATTCCGTATGTTTTCACGAACCCGTCATAGCCGTCGCCTTTCTTTTTGAGCCAAATATTATCGACACCAAATCGGTAATTGTTCGCATTCTTTTTCAAATCAGAGACCGTTTCTAACTTGTTTTCCTTCGCCATCTTCTGCGTCACAGCAAAGGCATACGTATTATCAAATCCATAAGAATCAAACCATTTGTAATCATAGCGTTTTTTAAATTCTTTTTGGACGATGTCCATCGCACGCTCCGGGTCTTTTTCCGCATCCATTCCAAGCGTGCTTGTTAAATCCGTGCCTGAATATCTTGTCGCAGAAATGTCGACATCTCCGTTTTCCATTGCTTTTTGCTGCACAGTGTTGGAGCCTAGGTTTTTCACAATTGTCGTCTTTTTATCTGTGTAATGTTCGATCATATCGCCAACCATATAGGCCATAATTTCTGATTCGGTAAAGTTTTGTGCTCCAATTCGCAGCGTGCCCCCTGAGGAGCCGGCTAGTCCAGGAAGTGAACAGCCGCTTATCAATAGCAAGCATCCGGCAAGCAGTGCACTGATCCATGTTGTTTTTCGATTCTTCACATAAGCCAACTCCTTATGAAACTTCCTTCAATCCTTTTAAGCCTTCTGGTGTTACCTTTTTCTCCAGCTTCATTAATGATAGGTCGATGATGACTGCTAAAATTGTGACTGGTATCGCACCCGCAATAATAAATTCCGGCTGATACAGCTGAAGTCCAATCAAAATGTAGTCACCTAGACCGCCTCCACCGATAAAGGCTGCAAGTGTTGTCCAGCCAATCAAATATATCGTTGACGTTCTGACACCTGCCATAATGACCGGTACAGCAAGCGGGAGTTCAACAAGACGAATTTGTTCCCATGTTGTCATCCCGATTCCTTTACCGGATTCAAGCAAGTTTTTGTTCACACCTTGGACCCCGGCATACGTATTTCTTAAAATAGGTAAAACCGAATAGAAAAAGAGAGCAACGATTGCAGGTATTTTCCCAACCCCTAAAATAGGAATAAAAAAAGCAAGAATCGCTAAACTAGGGAGTGTTTGAAAGATATTCACGATACCGATGATAAAACCTGCGCCTCGCTTCATTCGTGTGAGGACCACACCTAAAGGAACGGCAACGATAATACCAAGCACAACAGCAATTAAGGAAATATATAAATGCTCCCACATTTTTGTGAGGAGTTCCCCACCATTTTTCTCTAGAAAGTCGATGATTTGATCCATGTGTACACCTCCCTTACTTCATTTCAGTGACAGCCGCCGGCGTATCGTCTCCCCAAATGGAGTCGTACACAACATCTACAAGACTTGCACGTGTCACAATGCCTTTTAAGTGCCCTTCTGCATCCACAACCGGTACATATTTAATGCCGCGTATTAAGATTTTCCGGACAGTGTCTCTTAGAAGTGCACCTTCTTGTACGGTATAGAACTCTGTATTTAAAATATCACCAACGAAAGCTGCTTTTCTGCGGTTCGCATCGATTGTTTCAATATCGATATAGCCTTTTAGCACATGATGTTCATCTACTACAAGCAAGGAATCGACCCGCTTTTCTCTCATGATGTAGATGGCATCTGTTAATGTTTTTTCAACTGTAACGGTGACTGGTGACGTGTTCATCATTTGTTCTACACGTTCCATATTCGGATTTGATTGAAGCAGACGTTCTTTGCCGATGAATTCTTCTACGAATTCATTGGCTGGGTTCCGCAGAATATCGTCAGGCGTACCTACTTGAACAATCTCTCCATCTTTTAAAATCACAATTCGATCAGCTAGTTTAATAGCTTCGTCCATGTCATGTGTGACGAATACGATGGTTTTATTTAACGTTTTTTGCAGTTTCTTAAATTCTTCCTGCAATGAATCTCGTGTGATTGGATCAAGTGCGCCAAATGGTTCATCCATGAGGATCAGAGGGGGTTCCGCTGCTAGTGCGCGAAGAACACCGATGCGCTGCTGCTGTCCTCCGCTGAGTTCATGAGGGTAGCGCTCTAAATATTCCGGTCCCATGTCGACAAGCTTCAGCAGTTCACGTGCCCGTTCTTTTCGTTTTTCTTCCGGCCATTTTAACAGCTTCGGAACAAGTGAAATGTTTTGTGCGATGGTCATATGGGGGAACAGTCCAATTTGCTGAATCACATAGCCAATTTCTCTTCTTAATTGAACTGGATCTTTTTTCATAATGTTTTCTCCCTCGATGAAGATTTTTCCTGAGGAAGGTTCGATGAGTCGGTTAATCATCTTCATGGTTGTTGTCTTACCACAGCCACTCGGTCCAATAAAACAAATAAATTCTCCTTTTGCTATTTCTAAATCAATATTTTTGACAGCTTTTTTTCCGCCTTTATACGTCTTAGATACATTCTCTAGTTTCAGCAAATGAGACACCTCCATTAGTCGGATCAATATTTTCAGAAAATTTACACCTTATTTATTATAGTGCAAACTTTATAAAATAAAAAGTTTATGATGTGTTTGTATTGCATAACATTTATTTAAAATTTTCAGTTAACGGCCTGATAGATAGAGATCTCTCCTTTTTACTCCAAATTACGAGCAAATACTCAATATTTATTGTTTTCATCAACAAACAGGTATATGATATATTGTGTTACAAATTGTCAGTCGTGAAGGGATGAATCGGGGAGTGGACAAGCAAGCGTTAGGTGCCATTCAAAAAGCACAGGATCATTATATTGAAAAAGCTGCCGAGAACATGAATGCCTTTGGTCTTTCTTCTACAGTGGGTAGAGTGCTTGGTATCATTCACATGAACCGTAAACCAATGACGCTTGGAGAGCTATCAGAGGCGACAGGCATGAGCAAAACGAGAATGAGTCAAGTCGTTCGAGAAATGCTTGATTTGAATATTGCGGAAAAGGTTTATGAAAAAGGAATACGTAAAGATCTATATGACGTTGAGCAAGATCAATACCAAACGTTTATTTCCTTGTTTGCAGCCAATTGGTCCCGAGTTGTCAGCAAAAACCGCAAGGCACATAAGAAAACGTGCAAGGAATTGCTGGAGCTGCTTGAACAGGACGACCTGCCAGAAGAGACAGAGAATAAAATCAATCTGCTTCTTTCAGAAATCAAGGAAAGTCTTGATTACTATGATTGGATTAGCCGTTTAATTGAATTCTTTGAAAGTGAAGAAGTGTTTAAGCATGTGCCGAAACCTTAAAAAAGCTGTTTTATTTTACATCATTGTAGAAAAAAACAGCTTTTTTATATACACTTATTGCATAAACATTGGAAACATCCCTTTTAAGCCTGCGCCGATCATTTCAACTGCCACTACAGCAAGAATTAATCCCATCAACCGCGTCACGACATTCATCTCTGTTTTCCCCATTTTCCGCATAATGAAACTTGAATAATGAAAGGCATAAAAGGTCATTGCCAGAACGATGACAATGCCGATTAAAATCGTAAACATGTGAAGCATCCCTTGACTTCCCGGGGTTAAACTCATCACTGTAGCGATTGTACCGGGACCAGCGATGATCGGAATCGCCAGCGGCGTAACGGAAACATCCGCCTTTTCTATGCTTTCTGCCTTTTCCTCAGAATGAGGATTTTGGACATGTGACTCCTTTGCATTCAGTAAATTGTAAGCGATACCAAAAATAAAAATACCTCCGGCGATACGGAGTGCATGAATATCGATCCCAAACAATTTGAAAATGAGCCTCCCAGCCAATAGAAAGGCAACAAGAATAATGAAAGAGACCACAATGGCTTTTTTGGCTGTCTGGGAGCGTTCTTTCTCTGTATATCCCTCTGTTAAAGTGATGAAAAGAGGCACGTTTCCAATAGGGTTTGATACAGCAAATAATGAGACCACGACATGAATCATAAAGGAAATCAACAGACACCCTCCTTTTTTCATAGTGTCTGCCAATCTGATGTGAATATTCCCTTGTGATGTTAAAACCTGTATATATTTAACCGATGATAATAAAGGTTTTAAAGAAAGGGGAATGACACATGAAGAAGACGATCACCATCATCCTTCTATCTGTTGCGGTTTTAGGAGCAGCCGGCTGGATGGTTTGGCAGCAGCAGACCATCAAAGCAGCTGAGGAAAAACATCAGCAAGAAAGCAAAACGAACGACGAGCAGCTTTCGAAGTTAACATCAGTTCAAGCGGATATGAAGCATGAAAACGAAGATCAAAAAAAGAAACTGTCTACCATCACCAAAAAGCTCAAAAACGAAAAGAAAGCCTATCAAAAAGAAGTCAAGCAGCGTAAAGCGCTTGAGGCAAAAATTGACCAGCTTCAAAAAGAGCTGACAGCAGCGAAAGCCACTGCTCAAGCGAATAAACAGAGCGCACAGGCTGCAAGGCAACCAACTGTCAAAAAAGACCCAAATGTCACTCACAATCCGCCCTCACAATGGGTACAGGATCAATATGATTGGGGTGTGAAACAAGGATATATTAAAGAATAGAAAGGATGAAAAAACATGATACACATTCGGCCATTGTCAGGTGATCAATCCGTCCCTATGGATCTTTTACTCTTAGCTGATCCTTCAAAGGAAAAGGTTCTTACTTATGTGCAATCCGGCTCTTGTTATGCCGCGTATCATGATCAGGACGTAATTGGTGTCTATGTGCTTTTATCTCTGTCTCAGCAGACAGTTGAAATCATCAATGTCGCCGTGAAGGAATCATGGCAAGGGAAAGGAATTGGGAAGCAGCTGATCCGCCATGCCATTGCTGAAGCGAAAGCCGCAGGCTTTCACACGGTTGAAATCGGCACAGGCAACTCGAGCATTCAGCAGCTCGCACTTTATCAGAAATGCGGCTTCCGCATGATATCTATTGACCACGATTTCTTTCTTAAGCATTATGATGAACCGATTTTTGAAAATGGCATTCAGTGTATGGATATGGTACGGCTGTCACTCACTTTGCAAGCAGACTGATGTTTTGTTCCGTCCGTCTGCTTTTTTATGTTCTGCGTTTTTTTACCACATGCTTCACATATTGAATGAAGAAATAAAGCACGGCGCCAGCTAAAAAGCAGACCACACATCCAAAGAGCGTCGCCTCTGAGCTGAATTGATACTCTTCAATTTTCATGATATAAAATGGCATGCCAAACAATGTTGGGCTTGATTCAACATGATTGACCTCTAGCAGCAGTAAAAAAACAGGGGTCATAAACACAGCAAATACATACAGCATCGCAAGTGTTATACCGCTGGAAAACGAATGAAATACTTTGATCATCTCTTTCTCTCCTTCATCTCTTTTAAACTGGCTGTGATATTTTTTCCGTCAGGGCAAGCTGGATGCAGCATCACCGTATTCAGTAAAGAAAAAAATAGCAGCTGATGACTTACAGGATGCTTCCATATCATAAAAAGCACAAGCGAACAAAGCACCGGAAAGAGCGGGCCTGCAAGTGCCACCATCATATTGAAGCTCGGCCGGACAAATTTCTCATGGACGACCGCCACATGCTTCCAATCAATCGTGATCACAAAATCAAAGGGCGGCCTTTTTTCGATTTTGTTACACAACATGATCATCAGCATATGACCGAGTTCATGTATCATCACAACCGCTAGGAAACTACACACAAGTTCTATCATCGCAAGACAGGCCTCTTTAACATGACCGTATATATACAGCTATAAAATGCAAGTGAACCTAGCAGATAAGCAGTGGCGAGAAGATACACATCTGCTGAAAGCCACTTCAATAAAAGCATATCGATAAAGCTGAATACAGCAATCATCATCACGATGACAAACAGTTTATTAAACTCACTGATCTTCACGATAAACCCTGTACAGGCCGCCATGGCAGTGATCAACAAAATGGACAAACTTGCGAGGCCATGACCTTCACTTTCAATACCTATCACCATAGATGCAAACCCAATAAACACAAAATATATCAACAAATTAATAGCGTAATAAAATAAAATTCTCGACAATAAATAAGCACCCTTTGATGTATTTAACATAAAGATGGCCCTTTGATTCATATGATATTCTCTGCCAATCATCAGTGGAAGCATGATCAATATTTCCTTTAATGCATACTGCACAATAAAAGCATACATCCAGCCGGTTTCTACAGGTGTAAAAACAATAGGCAGCCCCGCAGTCAAACAAACGAGAAATAAAAACAAAATGCCCTGTTCTTTAAAAACAGCTGACCGGCTGAAATAGACCAATTCCTGCCGCAGGTGCGTCAGAAAGGAAGATTGCGTTCTGATTTTCTTGTAAGAAAACGACTTTACCTCTGTTTTCAGCTGCAAAAACATCTGATGGACATAAGAAGCCGCTAACCCCTTCAGCCATAGCCAGCCAGCGCTTAGAAGGATCACGAGAAATATGAGATAGACTAATGGCCATACTCGGATCATTTCCATTGCTTTTTTCAAAAGGAGAAACACCAATAGATTCAGCACCGCAAAGCCGAGCGTTTGCAGCAGCAAATGCTCTTTTGTTTTTGAGACGAAACGGCTCACAGCAATCCGCATCACCATCCAAGAAGCAAGTGCAAGCAGCGCCAGTACACAGCAAGTCATGCATACAGCCGTTATCCAATACAGAGATGGCGTAACACCGCTGATCAAAAGGCCTAAAACAATCGGTAAAAAAAGCAGTCCAACCATAAGGAAACAAAAGAGCACTGGAAAGAAATATACACAAAGGACAAATGGCACACTTTGTATCGCACTATTTAAAAAGTAGAATTGATATTCCTGGCGCTTTAGTTTATTGCGGGATAAAACAATACCTGCGCCTAAAAGTAAAAGCGTCATTTTTATCAATTGGAGGTATAAAGCAGCCGGCTCTCTTTCTCCTGCCTGCATAAAAAAGCGCAGGCTGATGACGACGTATATCGCATACATGAGCAAGAAAAAAACCGCGGCTGCGAGAAGCTGTATAGGGTACTTTTTTGCGAGCTGCTTTCCTTTCGTTGTCAGCATCCCCCATTCTATTTTATGAAGAACGTGTCGTGTCCAAATCATTGAGTAACCTCTCCACCTGCATATAGTAATCTCGATTCATTTCTTTATAAATCTCTTCAAGTGCCTGATGAGGAAATGTCTGAGTCGTTTCTTGGCGGGACATATCCAGCTTGACGTCCCCATTTCTTA
The DNA here is from genome assembly GCF_014250435.1 of Bacillus sp. PAMC28571. Classification (NCBI taxonomy): domain Bacteria; kingdom Bacillati; phylum Bacillota; class Bacilli; order Caryophanales; family Bacillaceae; genus Bacillus; species Bacillus sp. PAMC28571. Next base: position 2,824,411 of record NZ_CP060191.1, read on the forward strand.
AGATCATGAGATGGTCATAAAGCGTATCACCAAAGCTCAAATGATGGGTTGAAATGAGAATGCCAGCGCCTTGATCTCTCAGCTTCATGAGCACCTTTTTTAAGATGATCATCATATCTGGATCAAGTCCGTTCGTTGGCTCATCAAACACATAATAATCACATGGCCTGAGGAGCTGTGAAATGATCTGCGTTTTCTTTTGATTGCCATGAGACAGCTGAGCGATAGGCTGATCCATATAAGAACCCAGCTCAAACAGATCGATGAACGTCTCTTCCCGTGTGACATCTTGCTCATTTGGCAGCTGAAGTAATTGAAAGTATTCCCTCGGTGATAAATAATCGAACAACGAATGCTCGTCAGGAATATAGGACACATGTTTTTTCAACAAGGAGATATGTTCTGAGGATTGAAGGTTCAGCTGTTTACCATGTAAAGTGACGCATCCTTTAAATGGCGTCAGCCCAAACATGGATTGGATTATCGTCGTCTTTCCCGCACCATTATGCCCCAAAAGCAGCAGCATCTGCCCTTTCTCGACATTCATTTGAATATTGTGGAGAGAGAAGGTGCGGCTATATGTTTTTTCTTTTAATCGTAATGTCAGCATCATATCCCTCCGTTTGTTTCAGATAGAACAGATGCCCTTGCATCTGTTCTCATCCCTGTTAAAAACCGCACTGGATTTTAACGTACATGCCTAATAATTTGAACTCACCTAAAAATTTGGAGCCTCGTCCAAAGGTCTTGCATGCCCAAATCAATGCTCCAAGTGAAATAATGCCCAATATAGCGGCAAGGACATAAATCCAAAATGCGTTTTTCTGTACATTCTTAGAAGTTAGAATTCGTTGCTTCCTTTCATCATATGCCGCCAATAGGTGAAGAACATACATATATACACCTACTGGAAAACGAAGGCTAAAAGGATTCAGCATCTCATCACCCCCTAATATATGTAAAATGATACCACCCCCTTACAGAAAGCATAAGTTCATTTCAGATCATATTTTTAGTCGATTTTTCATGATTTAGTGCTTATAAATGGAGAGGATTTTGCCTTCTTCTCTAACTGAAGGAGGATTTTTTACAGAAATAGGATAAGTCAAATGAATCAGCCAGAGGAATTTCGCTTAACACAAAAAAACGCTGCGCCCCGCTCTCGTGAAAGAGCGGAACGCAGCGCATAGCTGACATTATTTATTCAAGTTATAGAATGTTGCAATGCCGTGATATTGTGCTGTTTCAGCCAATTGATCTTCGATGCGAAGTAATTGGTTGTATTTCGCCACACGGTCCGTACGAGACGGAGCACCTGTTTTGATTTGTCCAGCGTTTGTTGCAACAGCGATGTCTGCAATCGTGCTGTCTTCAGTTTCACCAGAACGGTGAGAGATAACAGCTGTGTATCCTGCGCGTTTTGCCATTTCGATTGCATCAAATGTTTCAGTTAATGTACCGATTTGGTTTACTTTGATCAGGATTGAGTTACCAACGCCGTTTTTGATTCCTTCAGATAGCTTCTTCGTATTTGTAACGAACAAGTCGTCTCCTACTAGCTGAACCTTGCTGCCAAGGCGCTCAGTTAATAGTTTGTGACCTTCCCAGTCGTTTTCATCAAGGCCGTCTTCGATAGAGATGATTGGGTATTTCGATACCATATCTTCATACCAGTCAACCATTTCAGCAGATGTTTTCACAACACCTTCGCCTGATAAATGATATTTACCGTCTTCTTTGTTGTAGAACTCAGAAGATGCAGCATCCATTGCAAGTTTCACTTCTTCACCTGGTTTGAAGCCAGCTTTTTCGATCGCTTCAACGATTGTTTGAAGTGCTTCTTCGTTAGAACCAAGGTTTGGAGCGAATCCACCTTCATCACCTACAGCTGTGTTTAAGCCTTTTGCACTTAATACAGATTTCAGGCTATGGAAGATTTGAGCGCCCATGCGAAGTGCTTCACGGAAGTTTGGAGCACCTACAGGCATAATCATGAATTCTTGAATGTCTACGTTATTATCCGCATGCTCTCCGCCGTTGACGATGTTCATCATTGGTACTGGAAGCGTTTTGGAGTTGAATCCACCAAGGTATTGATAAAGTGGAATTTGTAAGAAATCAGCAGCCGCACGTGCTACAGCGATAGATACGCCAAGGATTGCGTTTGCGCCTAATTTCCCTTTGTTTTCTGTTCCGTCAAGTTCGATTAACATTTTGTCAATCGCTACTTGTTCTGTTACATCAAAGCCTAAAAGCTCTGGTGCAATGATTTCGTTTACGTTGTTTACAGCTGTCAGAACACCTTTTCCAAGGTAACGGTCTTTGTCTCCGTCACGTAGTTCTACTGCTTCATATTCACCAGTAGAAGCACCACTTGGAACAAGCGCACGGCCAAAGCCGCCAGATTCTGTGTAAACTTCTACTTCAACTGTTGGGTTACCGCGAGAGTCTAATACTTCGCGTGCATATACGTCAACAATGTATGGCATCGTTATTTCTCTCCTTTTGAATCAATTTTTTTATTTCTGAATTAATGATGTTCCTGTCATCTCTTTTGGTTTTTCAAGACCAAGTAAGTCTAAAAGCGTTGGAGATAGATCAGCTAAAATGCCGCCTTCTCTAAGCGTCGCACCTTTTTTCGTCACGATGACTGGTACAGGATTCGTTGTATGTGCAGTATGCGGCTTTCCTTCTTCGGTAATCAGCACGTCTGCGTTACCGTGGTCTGCCGTGATGATGGCATGTCCGCCTTTTGCCAGGATTGCGTCGACTACAGCTCCTAAGCACTCATCTACTGCTTCAATGGCTTTGATTGTTGGCTCAAGCATACCTGAATGACCAACCATATCCGGGTTAGCAAAGTTCAGAATGATCGCATCATGCTTGTCAGCATTGATGTCTGCAACAAGTGCATCCTTTACCTCATAAGCACTCATTTCCGGCTTGAGGTCATAGGTTGCTACATCTGGTGAATTGATTAAGATGCGGTCTTCACCAGGAAATTCTTCTTCACGTCCACCGCTCATAAAGAACGTGACATGAGGATATTTCTCTGTTTCAGCAATCCGCAGCTGTTTCAATCCGTTTTGAGAAAGCACTTCTCCTACTGTGTTATCCAAATTCACTGGTTTGAAGGCAACATAGCCATCTACCGTTTCACTGAAGTGTGTGAAGCAGACGAAGTGTAAATTCTTCGGATGAGCTTCTCCGCGGTCAAACGAGCGGAAATCTGCATTTGTGAAAGTGTTTGAGATTTGGATGGCACGGTCTGGACGGAAGTTATAGAAAATCACAGAGTCGCCGTCGTTTACTTTGGCAACCGGCTCACCATTTTCTCTCGTAATGACAGATGGAATAACGAATTCATCGTAGATTCCATTTTCATAGGAGTCATCAACGACATCATAGATGTTTTGATAACTTGGCCCTTCACCATATGCCATCGCGCGGTACGCTTTCTCCACACGATCCCAGCGTTTGTCACGGTCCATTGAGTAATAGCGTCCTGAAAGTGTTGCCACTTCACCGACACCGATTTCTTTGATTTGTTCTTCCAGCTGTTTCAAGTACACTTTGGCTGTCTTCTGACCAACATCACGTCCGTCCAAGAAGCCATGAATGTATACCTTTGTTAAGCCTTCTTTTTTCGCCAGCTTCAGCAGGGCAAAAAGATGCTGGATGTGACTGTGCACACCGCCGTCTGACAAGAGTCCAAATAAATGAAGCGCCTTGTCATTCTCTTTTGCATACGTCATTGCATCTAGGAACGTTTCGTTTTTCTCAAATTCCCCTTCACGAATGGCAACATTCACCCTTGTTAAGCTTTGATACACAATGCGTCCTGCACCGATGTTCAAATGCCCAACTTCAGAGTTCCCCATTTGACCTTCCGGGAGACCTACTGCCTCACCTGAAGCCGTTAAGGTTTGATGCGGAAATTCGTTCCAGTAGCGGTCAAAGTTCGGTTTTTTTGCTTGTGCGACAGCGTTACCGACTGTTTCGCCTCTTAAACCGAACCCGTCTAAGATGATTAATGCAGCTGGTTTCTTACTCATATTGACCTTCCTCCAATAATTGAACGAAAGACTGAGGTTCTAAGCTTGCGCCGCCTACCAAAGCACCGTCAATATCGGATTCTGCCATATATTCTTTAATATTTGCCGGCTTCACGCTTCCGCCATATTGAATGCGAAGGCTGTCTGCCGCTTCTTGACCAAATTCGCTTGCAACGGTTTGGCGGATGTGTGCGCAAACGTCGTTTGCATCTTTCGCTGTAGAAGATTTTCCTGTACCGATAGCCCAGATTGGCTCATATGCAATCACAGATTCAGCAACTTGCTGCTTCGTTAAACCAGCTAGTGCTTTCTTCACTTGATCAGCGACAAGTTCATTTGTTTTGCCAGCTTCACGCTCTTCAAGCGTTTCACCTACACAAATGATTGGAACGATGCCATGCTTGAATGCAGCATGTGCTTTTTTGTTCACTGTTTCATCTGTTTCAGCAAAGAATTCACGGCGCTCTGAATGCCCAATCACTGAATAGCCGATGCCTAAATCTTTTAGAGCAGCAGGGCTGATTTCACCAGTGAATGCACCATTTTCTTCAAAGTGCATGTTTTGTGCACCAATTTTAAGGTCTGTTCCGTTTGATAGGCTGTTTAGCTTTTCAAGGAAAAGAGCTGGCGCACAGACAATGGATTCCACTTTGTCAGGAGATGGAATAGATGACTTGACTTCTTCAACGAAGCTGACTGCTTCGCCAAGTGTTTTGTTCATTTTCCAGTTCCCAGCTATAATTGGTTTTCTCATGATTGACACTTCCTTATAGCAGTTTTGGTCTTATTTATCGTTTAATGCAGTAACACCAGGAAGTTCTTTGCCTTCCATAAATTCAAGTGAAGCGCCGCCGCCTGTAGAAATATGGCTCATCTGATCGGCAAGACCAAATTTCTCAACAGCTGCTGCTGAATCTCCACCACCAATGACAGAATATGTATCTTTTGCTTCTGCCAGTGCTTCTGCGATAGCTTTTGTTCCTTTAGCGAATGCATCGATTTCAAATACACCCATTGGTCCGTTCCAGACAACAAGTTTGCTGTTTTTAATAACGTCAGCATACTTTTCTCTTGTCTCTGTTCCAATATCAAGTGCTTCTAGATCACTTGGAATTTCAGAGATTGGCACAATGCTTGTATTCGCATCATTTGAAAAGTCGTCGGCTACCAGAACATCTGTTGGAATCAGGAAGTTCACGCCTTTTTCTTTTGCACGGTCCATAAAGGATTTCGCTAAATCGACTTTGTCTTCTTCTAATAGAGATTTCCCTACTTCGTGGCCAAGTGCTTTCACAAATGTGTAAGCAAGTCCGCCGCCGATGATGAGGTTGTCCACTTTATCAAGAAGACTTTCAATCACACCGATTTTATCCTTTACCTTTGCGCCGCCGATAATCGCTGTAAATGGGCGATCAGGATTTGAAATGGCTTTCCCTAGAACCTCAAGCTCTTTTTGCATGAGGAAGCCTGAAACAGCCGGAAGATAAGCTGCAATACCAGCTGTCGATGCATGTGCACGGTGTGCAGCACCGAACGCATCATTGACATACACATCGGCTAAATCAGCAAATGCTTTTGATAATTCAGGATCGTTCTTTTCTTCACCAGGATAGAAACGAACGTTTTCAAGCACTAGCACATCTCCTTCTTTTAAGTCAGAGATTTGCTTTTTCACGTTGTCGCCGTAAGCTTCATCTGCTTTTTTCACTTCTTTTCCAAGAAGCTCTTGCAGACGTTTTGCCACAGGTGTCAGACGCAGTTCTTCAGTAACTTGACCCTTCGGACGACCCAAATGACTAGCTAGCAGTACCTTTGCGCCTTGTCCTGTTAAATACTCAATTGTTGGTAATGCTGCGCGGATACGAGTATCATCCGTCACTTCTCCGTCCTTCATCGGAACGTTAAAATCTACGCGGCAGAACACAACTTTACCTTTTACGTCAATGTCTTTTACTGATTTCTTATTCATGCTCGTCAGGAGATCCTCCTTTATTCTGGTTTCCTTACGCATTGGACAAGACTCTCTTTATCCTTTTCCCATTTTGCCCTCATCAAAACGAGAAATCGTGCAGAACGGATAAAAACAGAGAAAAAGGGAAAGGGATGCTTCCCCTTCCCTTGTCCGTCTTCATTATATCGTGTCTCTAGGAAAGAACCAAGTGAGTTCCTTCAGTGTGAGAAATTAAAGACCTTGTTTTGCAATGTAAGCTGCAAGGTCAACAACGCGGTGAGAATATCCGCTCTCGTTATCGTACCAAGAGATTACTTTCACCATGCTGCCTTCCATTACCATTGTAGAAAGAGCATCGATTGTTGAAGAGTTTGCATTACCATTGTAGTCACCAGATACTAATGGCTCTTCGCTGTAGCCAAGGATTCCTTTAAGTTCTCCTTCAGCTGCTTCTTTAAGTGCTGCATTTACGTCTTCAGCTGTTACATCTTGGTTTAATTCAGCAACAAGGTCAACTAAAGAAACGTTAGGTGTTGGAACACGCATAGCGCCACCGTTTAATTTACCTTTAAGTTCAGGCAATACAAGTGAAACAGCTTTCGCAGCACCTGTAGAAGTTGGGATGATGTTTTCCGCAGCTGCACGAGCACGACGGTAGTCTTTGTGCGGAAGATCAAGAATTTGCTGGTCATTTGTGTATGAGTGAACAGTTGTCATCATACCGCGTTTGATACCAAATTTATCGTTAAGTACTTTTGCAAATGGAGCTAAGCAGTTTGTCGTACAAGATGCATTAGAGATGACATCGTGGCTAGCTGCATCGTATTTGTCTTCGTTTACACCCATAACGATTGTGATATCTTCTTCGTTAGCAGGAGCAGAGATGATGACTTTTTTAGCGCCAGCTTCTAAGTGTTTCGCAGCGTCTGCACGTTTTGTGAAGAATCCAGTAGATTCAACAACGATTTCTACGCCTTGTTTACCCCAGCTTAATTTCGCAGGGTCACGCTCAGCTGATACTTCGATTGTTTTACCGTTCACTACTAAGTTTGTACCGTCTACAGAAACCTCTGCATCTAGTTTTCCGTGAACAGAGTCATATTGTAAAAGGTGTGCAAGCATGTTAGCATCTGTTAGATCGTTAACCGCTACTACCTCAACTTCAGGATTATTTAATGCTGCACGAAATACGTTACGTCCAATACGTCCAAATCCGTTAATACCGACTTTTACTGCCATGATGTTTCCTCCTTTTATAGGTCACAATGTTTTATATTGAGGGATCAATTGACTCCCTTAATAACTCTTTTGCGGCTCCTTCGTCTGTGACGAGAACCGTTCGGCGCGGTTTTTTGAAATAAGCTTCAATCGCCCCCGCCTTTGATGATCCACCTGCAACAGCAATGATGTGTGGAATGCTTTCTAGATCATCTAGCTGCATGCCGACGGAGTGCACTTTGTGTACGACCTCACCATCACGATTAAAGTAATAGCCAAAGGCCTCTGTCACTGCGTCATGCTCATCAATCTTCTTTAAATCTTCAGCTGGTGTATTTCGTCTCATCGCCATTGTTTTTGCTTCACCAATACCATGAATGAGCATTGTGGACGATTTAATCGTTTGAAGCACTTCTTTGACGGACGGCTCTTCAATAATGGAAGAGTAAGCACCTTCTGACAGCTGCCCTGGAACAAACAGCAGTTTGTAAGTACCGGAAGCTTTTTCAGCCATGTGGGCACAAATGGTGTTTGCCTGATTTTTTACATTCTCCCCAAGACCGCCTCTCGCAGGGACAAACATCGTATCGCGGTTTTTGGCATCAGGGGTCATCATTTCGGCAACGGCTTCCATCGTCGTTCCGCCAGTGACGGCGACGATATTATTTCCAGTAAACCTTTTTTTCATGCATTGGACAGCAGCTCTTCCCATTTCTTGCTTCACCCACGGGGATTCGTCACTGTCTCCAGAAACGATCATGACTTCTTCCAGGCCTAACTTTCTCTTTAATGTATTTTCCAAAAAGGTTAAACCTAAAACGTCCTTCATCATTCCTTCAAGCATTTCAAGCAAAGCGTGACCCTCACTCGTCAGCATCATACCGCTCGTTTTCACATCCAGCAGATTTTGTTCTTTTAAAAACTGAACTTCAGCACGTAAGATGCGCTCACTGAGACCAAGACTTGTCGCAAGACTTCTGCGGCCAATCGGTTCAGCTAATCTGATGTACTGCAAAATGTCGTAGCGTTTTTGCATAACAATGAGAAGATCTGGCAATAATTTTTTTTGAGCTTCCAATAAACGATTCATGGCTAACGACCCTTCCTTTTCACGTTGGACTAAAAACGTCCCACTGTGACAAAAAACGTCCCGCCACAGCCAAAAAAAATCAATCCCTGCTTTCTTTAATTATTTTAACAGGATAATCTTGCATTTTCAACTCTTACAAACACATTTAGACAAAAAATAGACACATTTTCACCGATAGCCTGCTTGTCATCAAGGTTCTTGCGATGATATTTCTTTTCAAAATATTTATTTTCTTTTATATAGAATGTATTCACGATGGAAAATGTGCATGCTGGTGATATGAGCATGCACATTTTTTTCAGGACCTGCTTATGTTTTTGTGATGCTTCCAAACTGTTTTGCCTCTTCCTTCGGTTTGATTTTGAGATAATAAATAATGTAGCAGGCAGCCATGAACGGGATTCCGCAATAAAGGCCGATCCGCTGATCCTCGATAAAAAATAAGCTGATGAGGACGATGCCAAATGCGATAAAGCCTGCTAGTGGAACAAATGGATAAAGCGGTGTTCGGAAGACGAGATCCTTTACATCTCCGCCCGCCTTTATGAATTGTTTTCTAAAGAAATACTGAGACAAGCAAATAGACATCCATACCACAACAAGAACCATACCAGAAATAGAAATGAGCCACACATACACCGTTTTTGGTGCCACAACACTTGTCAGCAGAGATAGGGCAGATACGCCCATTGTCACCAATAGTGCATTGATCGGAATTTTACGCTTGGACAGCTTTTTCGTAAATTCAGGTCCTTTCCCGTCTTTCGAAAGCGACCAAAGCATACGTGATGATGCATATAATCCAGAGTTTGCTACAGATAAGACGGCTGTGATGATGATAAAATTCATGATATCTGCCGCATATGGTATACCGACCTTGTCCAGCACGACGACAAACGGGCTGTCGACAGTGCCTGCTGTCTGCCACGGAAGAAGCGCGGCCAGAACCGCAATAGATAAAACGAAAAAGACCATCGTTCTCCAAATAATATTTCGTATAGAACGAGGCAATGTTTTTTCAGGGCTTTCACTCTCTCCTGCTGCAATCCCTACAAGTTCTGTTCCTTGGAAGGAGAAATTGACCGTGACCATGGTTAATAAAATAGCAAAAACGCCGTTAGGAAATAGTCCGCCATGATCCGTCAAATGACGAAATAGAGGGGCTGGTTCTCCATCTTTCAGATGAATCATTCCGAAAATTGCGCCAATTCCAATGATAATAAATAATAGGATGGCAGCGACCTTAATGGCTGAAAACCAAAACTCGGTTTCAGCAAAGCTGCGAGCTGAGATGGCATTCACGGCAAATAAAATCACGCTAAATGCAAGACACCAAAGCCAAACAGGGATATCTGGGAACCACCTTTGGAGCAAAATGCCTGCTGACGTAAACTCCAGTCCTATTGTACATGCCCAGCTAAACCAATAAAGCCAGCCGATCATAAAGCCTGTGGACGGACCTATATATTTGGTTGCATACTCCTGAAAGGAACCCGCTGTCGGCATCGCCACCGCTAATTCTCCAAGACAGAGCATCACCAAATACATTAACAATCCGCCAATGATAAAGGATAGAATGGCTCCCCCGGGTCCAGCCTGATGGATAATGAGTCCTGACCCAAGGAAAAGACCAGTACCAATGACGCCGCCTAAGGCAATCATAAAGAGATGCCTGCTTTTCATGGAACGTTCTAGTTCATTATGCTGTTCTTGGTTCAAATCCGTTTCCCCACTTTCACTCTTCTATTCATCATCCTTTGACAAAATTCGCTGTTCGTTGAAAGAGAAAGGGAGAAAGTGAAGGTTTCTCCCCCTTTGACATTTATGCTTGAAATAATGCTTCAATATGACCAATCGCCCAGTCTAAATCTTCTTTAGATATCGTGAGAGGCGGTGCAAAGCGGATGACGGTCTCATGGGTTTCCTTACATAACAGCCCTGCTTGTTTCAGCTTCTCACAATAAGGTCTCGCTGCCTCTGTCAGCTCCATGCCGATAAATAATCCGCGGCCGCGAACTTCCTTGATGACAGGGCTTTGAATGCGCGTGAGTTTGTCTTTTAAGTATTCGCCAAGCTCCATAGAACGCGCTGCAAGGTTTTCGTCGATTAAGACATCCAGTGCAGCCAGCGACACCGCACACGCAAGAGGATTTCCGCCGAAGGTAGAGCCATGAGATCCAGGGTTAAACACACCTAATATATCGCGGTTTGCGACCACACACGAGATTGGGAATACACCGCCGCCTAAAGCTTTTCCAAGAATCAGCATATCTGGCTCAATGTCTTCCCAGTCACATGCAAACATCTTGCCTGTTCGCGCTAATCCGACCTGAATTTCATCCGCAATGAACAGCACATGTTCCTTTTCACAAAGCGCTTTCGCTTCCTTCAAGAAGCCTTCTGGCGGCATGACAATTCCCGCTTCTCCTTGAATAGGTTCGATCAGAAAAGCCGCTGTTTGTGGTGTAATGGCTTCACGTAACGCTTCAATATCTCCGTAAGGAATCAGTTTAATGCCTGGAAGCATTGGACCGAAACCTCTTTGATATTCTGCTTCAGAAGAAAGGGAAACAGCCGTCATCGTTCTGCCATGGAAGTTACCGACGCACGCAATGATTTCTGCGCGATTGTCTTCGATTCCCTTGACGTCATAGCCCCAGCGTCTTGCTGCTTTTACAGCTGTTTCTACAGCCTCAGCGCCAGTATTCATCGGGAGTGCCATCTCTTTATTCGTCAGTTGACAAATTTTCTCATACCAAGGGCCAAGCTGATCATTGTGAAAAGCTCTTGAAGTCAGTGTCACACGGTCTGCCTGTTTTTTGAGCGCCTCAATAATGCGGGGATGGCGATGGCCTTGGTTCACCGCGGAATACGCACTCAGCATATCCATATATCGATTGCCTTCAGGGTCTGTCACCCAAACTCCTTCAGCCTCTGAAATCACAATTGGCAGCGGATGATAGTTAGCCGCACCATATTGTTCGGTTTGTTGAATCAATTCATTTGTCTGTGTCATCGTCTATTCCTCCTTCTATAAGCTAGCCTCTTTTTCATTAGGTTCATCTTCACACATATGATATGCAAGGATCGTGCCAACTTTCTGCCCGCATTGTGGCAGTGATTGATCTGGTTCTTTGTGCAAAATATCTTTGCACCTGCCAAATTTTTTAGAGGAAACCGCAAAATTTTTCATGTAAAATAGAGGTAACGTCTGGAGGTGCTTCAATGAAAGAAGATCAGTATACTGCAAAGCTGGAAAATGAGATTGATCTGTATAAACAAATGCTTGATTTAATAGATGTCGGGGTTCATGCAATTGACGAGAATGGCAATACTGTTATTTATAATAAAAAAATGATGGAGATTGAGTCTTTGAAACGCTCTGATGTTCTCCATAAAAATGTATTAGACCTCTTCGTCTTCCAAGACGAAATGCACAGTACGCTTGTCCAAGCGCTGCGTACCGGGAAACAAACCGTTCATGCAAAGCAGACGTATCATAATTACAATGGAAAAGAAATCACAACGATTAATCATACATACCCGCTCGTTCGAGACGGCCTCATCCAAGGAGCGGTTGAAATTTCGAATGATGTGACCAAGCTGGAACGGCTGATTCACCACAATATGAAGAAAAAAGGAAGCACGCGCTTTACCTTTGATTCCATTATTGGACAAAGCCCTGCGTTTTTAGAGGTGATTGAGCATGCAAAACGAGCGACACGCACCTCTTCCTATGTGCTCATTGTTGGAGAAACAGGGACAGGAAAAGAACTATTTGCACAAAGTATTCATAACGGCAGCAGCCGGTCATCTGGACCATTTATTACCCAAAATTGCGCGGCACTGCCTGATAATCTCATTGAAAGTCTGCTCTTTGGTACACAAAAAGGGGCTTTTACAGGCGCAACTGATCAGCCCGGCTTATTTGAACAGGCGCAGGGAGGTACACTGCTGCTTGATGAGATCAACTCATTAAATCCTGGTCTTCAAGCAAAACTGCTGCGTGTATTACAGGAGAAACGTGTGAGAAGGCTTGGCAGCACAAAAGAAATCGCTGTTGATGTAAGAGTCATTGCCAATATGAATGAGGATCCTGTAGATGCAATCGCAGGCGGACGCATGCGCAAGGATTTATTTTACCGGCTGGGTATTGTCACCTTATTTATTCCGCCGCTTTCTGAACGAAAAGAAGACATTCCTACGTTTGTCAGTCATTTTATTCAAAAATATAATGAGCTGTTTCAAATGAAGGTGAAGGCGGCTGACGAAGAGGTACTAGCCCTTTTTCAAGCGTATGATTGGCCGGGTAATGTACGAGAACTGGAGCATGTGATTGAAGCGGGGATGAATATGATGATGGATGAGGATTACTTATGCATGCATCACCTTCCATATCATTTTAGATTTAAACATAGGGAAGGCCGTCCTGCAGCGCAATTACAGACGAACCCTTTGCAGCATACCGCAGCTGACACGTTTATTTATACAAGCCCAGAACATACGACTGATTTTCAAACCCAAATGGAACGATTCGAAAAACAATACATCGTCCATTACTTAGAAAAAATGGACGATAATATTTCACAGACTGCAAAGTTATTGGGCATGAGCAGGCAAAGTCTGCAATATCGCATGAAAAAACTGCATATTTCTCGTTAATAATAGAGCTGTGCCCTCATTCGGCACAGCTTACTGTGGTTCTGACTGTCCTGCCGGTTCTTGACTCACATCACTCAGCAGTTTTTCTACATTTTTTAAATGCGTGAGCATCGCTCTTTCTGCTTCTTCTGGCTGTCTTGCCATGACGGCTTTGTAAATGTGTTCATGTTCTTTGTAAAGCTGCCGAATGGAGGCTTTCCTTGAAAATAAGACGACTTTTCTCGTTTCCCGCATTGTTTCTACCAGCAAGGTGGAGACCTGATTCATTAACGCCTTTAATAAATCATTCTTTGAGGCTTTGGCTAAGGCGAGATGGAAGGAGAAGTCTGCTTCTTCACCAGTTTCTTTATGTGCTTCTGCGAGTTTCATTTGTTCGAGTGCCTCACGCAGCTGATGAAGGTCATCGTCCGTTCGCATGAGCGCTGCCTTTTTGACAGCACCCGTCTCAATTATGGTTCTTAATTCAAGGAGCTGTGTGACATCATGCTGCTTCATCAAAAATGCAGGAGACAGGCTAAATGTGAGCTGCTCAGGATCAAACTGCTTCACATACGTGCCTTCCCCTTGCTTCATCTCTATTAATCCGATCGCTTTGAGAGCAGACAGTGCCTCTCTTACAGCGGAACGGCTGACTTGAAAGCTTTCTGAAAGCGCTTGAACCGAATCTAATTTTTCCCCTGGAAGAAGCTCACCTGTACGAATGGATTCAATTAATGCATCCGCAATTTCTTCATATATTTTTTTCGTTTTGATTTGTTTATATTTCAATTGGTCTCACCTCATCACTGTTGTCTATCCCTATCGGCTCATGCCCTATCTTATACTTTACCCCAAAATTTCCGATCACACGTCTCCCCTCTTTAATTTTCAAGAAATCTTCGAGCTGCCTTGCTTTCAACAAAAAAGAAGCACGTGCCATGTTCTGGCAAGTACTTCTTTTTAATCGTATCGCTTCCGCAGCGTAGAGGACGGAAGATTCATTTGTTCACGATATTTTGCAATGGTTCTGCGCGACGCGCGGATGCCAAAGGTTTGCTGAAGCAGTGTCATAATTTGCTGATCTGAATACGGTTTTTTCTTATTTTCCGTTTGGATGAGCTCTGCAATGTGCGTTTTGACTGTGTAGCTGGACGCCTCTTCTAGCGAATGCCCTTCTAATTTCGCTTGGAAAAATTGTTTCATTTCCATAAGACCATAAGGGGTTTGCACCATTTTCCCTTTTACAGTCCGGCTGACTGTTGACTCATGGACTTGCAGTATATCTGCAATCCGCTTCATCGTAAGCGGTTTCATTTTATGTTTCCCCGTTAGAAAAAAATCGGTCTGATGTGAGATAATCTCACGAACGACATGAGTCATCGTTTGCTTTCTTTGCTTCAGCGCTTGGACAAGCCAATTGTACTGCTGCTCTTTTTCCTTTAAATACGCATATGCTTCATGCCGCTTTTGGTCTTGAATCATGGCGAAGTAGCCTTCATTCATTTCTACGTCTGGAAAAGCGCGCTGATTCAGCTCAAATGTGATGTGATCCTGCACCACAGTAATTGTCACATCAGGCTCTATATACACATGCTCTTCATCATATGAGAAATGAAGGCCTGGTCTTGGTTCAAGCTGAGACACTTCATCTTGTACCGCCTGGAGTGTTTTCATTGAAACACCTGTTTTGGCCGCAATTTCCTTCCAAGCCTTTCTCGCAAAAAGAAAGAAATGCTCTTCGATGATCAGCTCGGCTTCATACCAGCGCTTCTTTTTCCTTCTCAGCTGAAGGAGGATGCATTCCTGCAATGATTTTGCGCCAATCCCGGCAGGCTCCAGCGATTGCAGCTGATGAAGGACAGCTTCTACTTCTTCAGCTGGCACCTCTAAGACAGCTGCCATTGCGTCAATCGGTTCATTTAGATAGCCATTGGAATCAATGGAGTCAATCATAAAGTGAAAGATTCTTTGATTCTTTTCACTTAAATTCAAATCAATCGCCTGTCTTTTTAAAAACATTTGCAGGCTTTCTTTTTGATGCGTTCGATACGGCTCTGTCATTCGATCTTGTGATTTTTTATGATAAACTGGTTGATAGCTGTCCGTGTCTTTCCGCTCAATCAGAGGGTTCTCAAGCGCTAACTGGTCAAGATACTCGCCGAGCTCTGCGCAATTCAGCTGCAGCAGCGTAATGGCCTGCCTAAGTTCTTGTGTGAGCACCTGCTTTAATACCTGTTCTTGTTGCAGTTTAAGGCTCATTGTCTCCCCTCCCTCTCATCATTTTACATGAAGATTGACGGACCGTATATACGAAATAGGAGTGATTTCTATGTCTGAACTTTTTTCCGTTCCATACTTTGTCGACAACTTGAAGCAGCACATCGCCATGAACCAAAATGAAGACAAGGTTCATGCGATGAATGCCTATTACCGCTCAGTAGTGTCAACGCTTGTTCAAGACCAGCTGACCAAAAATGCGGTTGTATTGAAGCGAATTCAGCATCTTGATGAAGCCTATCAAAAGGTGAAAAAAGAAAGCGAATGAACGAAAAAGAACACCCTTTTGTCAAGATGACAAAGGGTGTTTATCATATGCAAAAAGCTTCTGATCCAGCCTCGATTTATACATCATTAAAAAGCCAGACCGCCCTACAGTATAGATGATAAAGGCAAACCATAGGCCATGATTGTGCCAAATGGGCGTGACTGCGGTTTGAACGACGATAAACAAAATCATCGCAAACAGCATCGAATTTCTAACAGGGGCAATTTCTGTCGCACCTGTAAATACGCCGTAAATGACCAAACCGAAGCAAGCCGCAAATGGATAAAGAACAAGCCAGTCTGCATAGCGTAATGTCACATCTAGCAGCTGAGGGAGATTTGTAAACAAGCTCAATATCGGCTCTTTTAATAAAAAATAAACCGCCGCAATGACACATGCCATCACAAGTGCCCACTGCCTCGAAAGGGTTAAGGTTTTTTCATAAAGGGTGCGGTCATTTGCACCAACTGACCTGCCAACAAGGATGCTGGACGCATTGGCAAAACCATCGAACAAATAAGCCATGATGTAGTGAATTTGAAATAAGATGGCATTGGCTGCCAGCAGCTCTGTACCAAAAGAAGCACCTTTTGCCGTAAACATATTGATGACCACTAGCAGACAGATCGTCCTAATGAACAAATCTTTATTCACATGAAACATTTTCTTCACTGCCTGAGTATCCATGATTTTCTTGATGGAAGGCATCTGGAATCCGTTTGACGAATGCTTCAGAATGATCCATGCCCCTAACACAAAAGCGGTTAGTTCAGATATCAATGTCGCAGCCGCAACTCCTTTGACCGCAAACGAAAACACATGAACAAGCAGAAATGCGAGCGCCATATTCATAACATTGATCAAGATTTGTAATGAAAGAGCTTCTTTCATTTTAGCCATCCCCATCAGCCAGCCCAATATGACATAATTCATTAAGGTAAATGGCGCTCCCCAAATGCGAATATGAAAATAGTCTGCGGCAAATTGACGGACATCAGCATCAGGAGAGATCACTAGAAAAGCAGATTGAATGATCGGCCATTGCAGGGCAATAAAACAAAGTCCGACAATGATGGCGACGAAAAAAGGTCTTAGAAAAGCAAGAACGCCCTGCTCCTCATTCTGCGCACCGTTTGCCTGGGCGGCAAAAGCAGATGTACTTACCCGCAAAAAACCAAACAGCCAATATAATGTACTGAAAATGAGACTGCCGACCGCAACGCCTCCAATATAAGCGGGATTTGCGAGCTGACCGACAACCGCTGTATCAACAGCTCCCAGTAATGGAGTGGTCATCGTTGAAATTGTTAAAGGAATGGCCAAAGCTAAATACGCTCGATGGTTCACGATGCCACCTGCCTTTCATGAAAAATAGCCTCTTTCCTAAAAGAGGCGCAGATTGCCTGCAAAGAGGCTTTCGCTCTTTGCTTTTTACCGAATGCGACGCTTTGGCTGCACGCTGAGGCATTGGTAAAATGAAGATTTACCGAACCGGTCTGCCAATCGTTCGTGACAAAGGATGGTCTGCGAGCATTGCATCTCTCATTTTCCGTACCGCTTCCTCTTCTGATGAAAAGAAGTCATCCTTTGATTGAAATTGGGCAGCAAGCTCTCCTTGATCAAGAATCGCCAATTGATCACATAAGTGATAGGCTGCTGTTATATCATGTGTAATAAATAAGTAAGCCACACCCAGCTCCTTCTTTAATTCTACTAATAAATCTAAAATGACAGCCTGTGTGACCATGTCTAAGCTGCTGACAGATTCATCAAGTACAATGAGCTTTGGCTGGAGCAATAAGGCTCTAGCGATGTTGATCCTTTGCAGCTGGCCGCCGCTGAATTGGTGTGGATATTTAGACAAATCCTTTTCACCGAGCCCGACTCTTTCCAGCCAGTGAATCATTACATTTTTACGTTCCTTTCGGCTTATGGATTCGTAGTTTTCAAGCGGCTCAGATAAAATTTGTTCGACTGTCCATCTTGGATTTACCGCCGAATAGGAATCCTGAAACACCGCTTGCACATGCCGGCGAAAATGCTTACGTGTTTGCTGATCTGCATGATAGACATCCTGACCTTCAAAAAGCACCTGCCCAGCTCTTGGTTTCTCTAGACCAAGTATGATGCGGCCCAGTGTACTTTTCCCTGCGCCGCTTTGTCCCAGCAGCCCAAGGCAGGTGCCTTCTTCAATAGTTAAATCGACGCTTTTCAGGACAGGGGCTGCGCCTTTTTTTCTCATTAGAAACGACCGGTTCGTGTATGCATGACTGACTGCTTTCACTTCTAATAAATGCAAGGGCCTTCTCACCTCAAATCGGGCAAACAGCTGGAATCGATGGACGAGCTGCTAATAGTTTTTTTGTATAATCATGTTTTGGTTGTTCAAAAATCTCAAGAACTCCTGCCTTTTCAACAATTTCTCCTTGTTTCATGACGACAACTTGATCTGCCATTTCAGCAATGACACCAAGATCGTGGGTAATCAGTAAAATGGCCGTTCCATAGTCATGACGAATTTGGTTCAGATGCTGAAGGACCCGTTTCTGATTGTGTACATCTAATGCAGTTGTCGGCTCATCTGCAATGATGAGGGGCGGGTGCATACAGGCAGCCATGGCGATCATGACACGCTGCAGCATCCCTCCGCTTAATTCAAAAGGATACTTATTGAACAGCTGGTCTGGCTGCGGCAGATTCATTTTCGCTAACGCATCTATTGCCTGTAATCGTGCCTGCCTTTTACTGACAGCCGTATGCCGGCGGATCGTTTCAACCAGCTGATGGCCGATTGTCCATACCGGCGTAAAGCTGTTCATTGGATTTTGCATAATATACGAGATGTCTTTGCCCCGAATGGAACGCATATCCTTTTCACTTATACCGATCAATTCTCGTCCCTGTAATGTGATACTGCCAGTGACTTCCGTTGTTTTTCGATCAAGCATATGCAAGATCGACATACTTGTCACTGTTTTTCCGCAGCCGCTCTCACCAATTAATCCAAGGATTTGACCGTGCCCTACTTCAAACGAGACTTCTTGAATAAGAGGGGTTGTCCCTTGAGGAGTTATCGTCTGCACATGCAGGTTCTCTACTTGTAAAATGGACTCTTGCACATTGATCATTCCTTTACACACGGCGTTTGATGCCATATTTCTCTGAAAGGGCTTCTCCTAGTAAATTAAACAGAACCACCACAGCCATGATCACAAGACCTGGGTACAGCATTAACTGAGGATTCGTTTGAATGTAAGATTTCCCTTCATGAATCATCGCTCCCCATTCAGGCATAGGAGGCTGAACCCCTAATCCGAGGAAAGACATCGCAGAAATGTCCATAATCGCCCATCCCATTTCAAGTGTTCCAATGACTGCTAATGGCGGCAGGACATTGGGAATCATATGCTTTCTCATAATGTTCCAATGCGAGGTCCCACTGATTTTTGCAGCTGCAATAAAGTTCTGTTCTTTTAAACTGAGCACCATTCCTCGGAAGACGCGGGCATAATATACCCATTGCACAAGCATCAAGGCAAGTACGACTTGAGGAAGTCCCGGACCGAAGATGCCGACTAATCCAAGAATCAGCACCAGGTTGGGAAATGCCATGACACCGTCACAGATTCTCATCAAAACATGATCGATCCAGCCGCCTTTGTATCCTGAAAAGAGGCCGACAATTAAACCAATGAATAACGAAGAAAGAAAGATTAATAACGCACAGCCGAGCGAAACACGCGCACCATATAAAATACGAGATAAATTGCACCGTCCTAATTGATCTGTTCCAAGAGGATACTCCCACGAAGATCCCTTTAGCTTCATTGCTAGATTGACAGCAGCCGGATCATGTGGAGCGATCCATGGTGCACATATTGTGACAATGAGCAGGAGACCGAGCAGCAAAGCGCAGATCGAGATCATCTTTTGATGAACGAAGAGATGTTTTACTTTTGTCATCATTGCTGGCGGCCTTCCTTTCTAGAAATACGGGGGTCTATGATCAGCTGAACTAAGTCAACGATCAAGCTGCTCAAGATAAAAATACATGCCGACATGAGGACATAAAATTGAATGACAGGCAGATCTCTGTTAAAGATCGCTTCAATAAAAAAGCGGCCAAACCCTGGCCATGAGAAAACGGCCTCTACAATAATGGTTCCGGTTAACAGCTTGCCAAGGTTCACCCCTAGTCCGGTCAGCATCGGCGATATCGCAATTCTGAACACATGCTTGAACATGATCGATTGTTCCTTCAAACCTCTGATTCTCGCATATTGAACGAAAGGCTCTTGAAGCGCCTCACTCACACTTGACCGTAACAGCCTTGTATACGTAGCAATTAAAGGAACTGCCAGTGTGATCGACGGCAGAATGAGATGCTCCCATGTTCCAATCCCTTCAACTGGTAAGAGGTCAAGTTTCACTGAAAAAAAGAAGATGAGCAAATACCCCAAGACAAACGTCGGGATAGATGCTCCTAAGAAAGAAATGAGCCGGCTCACATGATCAACGGCACCATTTTTCCTCATGCCGCTGAAAAAGCCGAGCGGAATGCTGACACAAATAGCGATCAGCAGACTGGTAAGCGCCAATTGGATTGTCGCCGGTATTCGATAAATCACCTCATCAACGACAGGCTGATTGGACATATACGACCGGCCGAAATCAAGGTGAATGACTTTTTCAATGGTATGAAGATACTGCATATAAAACGGCTCGTCTAAGCCGAATTCACTTCGTTTTTGCGCTAATATTTCATCTGTAGGCTGGATATGAGCCGCTGCTAAATATGCCTCAGCCGGGTCAACTGGCGAGAGGTGAATCATACCAGTTGTGAGCAGTGTGGCTAATAAAAATACAGGAATAATTGATAGCACTCGTTTGACGATATAGCGGCCCATTTCCTTACCTTCCTTCTGTTACTTCAGCTTAATGCCTGTGAAAGGATGTTCATCACGATTTGCAGGGAATTCAAAGTCCTTCACAGCTTTTTGATAAACGGCTGTCTTTTTAAAATAAGAGATTGGCACAATTGCCCCTTGATCCTGTAAAGAGGATAAGACAGACGAATACAGTGCTTTGCGTTTCTTTTCATTTGTTGTGGATGGAATTTCCGTCATTTCTTTGATCAGCTTTTCCTTATTTGGATAGGCTGAGATAGCTTCTTTAAATCCAAAACCATCTGATGAGAGAACGTTCATAAATGTATGCGGATCATACGGCGCTCCGTAGTTGCTAAAGAAGTTCATATCAAACTTATTGGCTTTAAAGCGTTGAACCTGTGTGGCCAAATCCACACCCTCAAGCTTGACGCCGACACCAACGGCAGCCCATTCTGCTTGCAGCGTTTCCGCCATCGCTTTTTGAATCGATTCCGCTGAGTCATACATCATACTAAACTCAAGCTTTTTCCCATCTTTTTCACGAATGGATTTTCCTTTTGGAAGTGTCCAGCCCGCTTCATCCAGCAATGCTTTGGCTTTGTCCACATCATATTTGAAAGACTTCACTTGAATGTGTGACGTATACGGCATGTTAGTCGGCAGGATGTGATCTGCTTCATCCTCTAAACCTGAGGTGACCCCTTCTACCATTGATTTTTTATTGAAGGCATATTGAAGGGCATGACGCACTTTCTCATCTGACAGCTGATCCACTTTTGTGTTCATAACAAGCTGTCTCGTTGCAACAGGCTCTGACATTTTCGTTTCATACTTGCCGCTTGCTTCCAGCTGTTTGTAAGAATCAAGGCTAATGGTTCCTTCTCCGTAAAGTAAATCCACATCACCTTTTTCAAAAGCCATGACTCTCGTTTCCGCATCTGGGATGACCTTTACCTTGATTTCTTTTATCTTTGGTTTTTCTCCCCAATAATGATCGTTTCGTTCGAAAATGGCATAATCATCTTTCTTATATGTTTTTAAAACCCAAGGGCCTGTCCCCACTGGTTTTTTAATTCCTTTTGACGTATCTCCGTTTTTAGGGAAACCTGCTTCACCTAAGAAACGAACTGGACGAACAACGGCTAATTCTTGCACAGTTGGATAATATGGTGCTGTTAATGTGAGTTTAAATGTCTTTTTATCAACGGCTTCTGTCTTTTTGATTTTCTTAATGACACCTAACCAGCTATGTAAATCTTTATTTTTTAAAATTGTATCGAAGTTCTTTTTGACAATGTCCGCATTAAATTCAGAGCCGTCTGAGAAAGTCACTCCGTCTCTTAAATGGAACGTATACACCTTGCCATCCTTTGAAACATCCCATGATTTCGCTAATTCAGGTTTCAGCTTACCATTCTTTTGATAGCTGACCAATGGCTCATAAATCATTGATTGCGCAAATAATTGTGATGGGTTGTATACGTGTGGATTCATTTCACCAATATCTCTTGGCCACGCCATTGTGATCATATCAGGATGATCCTTATTGCCTTCTGCTCCATTGTTTGTTTGAGAGCATCCTACTAGTAAAAAGAAAATAAGCAGGAATGGTAATACTGAATTTATTTTAATTTTCGGAAAATTTCTCCAAATAGACATAAGTTGCTCCTCCTAATTGATGCTGATAATCATTTTCATTTTAAGGAGGAAGGAAGCCGTTGTCAATATCATATTTGAAACGAAATGACAATACTTATTCCGATTTATTCCATAAATTGAGGAATTTGATAGAAAGAGAGGCAGGCTGCTTACGAATGAGCAGCCTGTGAAGAGGTAAATGTTTTTTCTCGCAGCATGTCATGGAGTATATGGATGATACGTTCCTGATCTGCATCTGTCATGCTCGTTCCAGACGGAAGACAAAGCCCCCGCTCAAATAACAGCTCAGATACAGGAGTGCCTTTTTCCGCAGTATAAAAAGGGCAATGGCGAAAGAGCGGCTGCTGGTGCAGCGGCTTCCATACATGCCTTGCTTCGATTTGTTCTTTTTCTAAAGCACCAATGATATCTGCTGGAGACAATTGTGTGTCACGATCAATGGTCAATGCCGTCAGCCAGCGGTTGGATTTCGTTTCTTGATATTCTGGCATCAAATGAACACCCTCTACTTCTGATAAAGCGTCCTGATAACGCTGGAAAATGCGGCGCTTTTGTTCAACACGCTCGTCCAGCACTTCCATTTGAGCAATCCCGACCCCTGCTAAGAGGTTGCTCATGCGATAGTTGTATCCCATCTCTTGATGCTCATAGTGCACCGCTTGTTCTCTAGCCTGTGAAGCAAGAAAGCGGCATCGTTCAATCGCAGCTTCATCATCACTCACAAGCATTCCGCCCCCTGATGTTGTAATGATTTTATTTCCATTAAAAGAATAGATACCGAACCTGCCCATAGAGCCGCTTTTTCTTCCTTTATAAAGCGCACCTAACGATTCAGCGGCATCCTCAATGACTGGTACATCATATGCTTCACACAGAGCCATGATCTCGTCCATTTTTGCACTTTGCCCATATAAATGGACAACGATGACCGCACGAGGTTTTTTCCCAAGACGTTTTGATTCAACTAAGGCTTTCTCTAAAGCAAGCGGGCACATATTCCATGTCTCCCTTTCAGAATCAATAAAAACGGGCTCTGCTTGTTCATATAAAATCGGATTTGCCGTTGCAACAAACGTGAGGGTGGAACAAAAGACAATGTCTCCTTTTTGCACACCTATCAGCTTTAAAGCAAGGTGAATCGCTGCTGTTCCTGAAGATAAAGCCGCTCCTGTCTTCACTCCTGCATAGTCCGCCACCGCCTGTTCAAATTCATTCACAAGCGGTCCAAGCGGCGCAATCCAGTTGCTCTTGAAGGCTTCCTCTATTTTGAAAGACTCTTTTCCGCTCATATGCGGAGGAGATAAGTAAATTCGCTTCCTTTCTTTCATCACTTCCCACCTTCTCTCCGATCTTTGATTTCTATTGCAGGAATTCCTACAGCGACCTTCTGATCATGTATATCTCTTGTCACTGCTGCTCCAGCGCCAATGACCGTCCAGCTTCCGATCGTTGTACCCGGTGTCACCACAGCACCAGCCCCAATATGGGCCCCTTCCCGCACGGATACACCGCCAGTGAGCACCGCGCCTGGTGACAGGTGCACAAACGATTCGAGTATGCAGTCATGCTCGGCGATTGACCCTGTATTTATAATCGTATGCTCACCGATGGCTGCATCTGCTTGAACCACTGCCCTTGCCATCACAACAGTCCCCCTTCCAATGACAGATGACGGACTCATGACCGCCTCTGGGTGAATGAGTGTGGCATATGCTGTGTCTTCAAATGAAAGGCGTTCCTTCATGAGCTCTCTAATCTCATTTTGTCCGATCGCAATCAGCCATTTCATATGAGGCATTGTCTCTTTCAGCTGCTCACTCATGGAGATCGGTCCATACAAAATCCCGCTTTGAGTGACCGTCTCTTCAAATTGATCATCTAACACCGCACATAATGAGTAATCGGCATGTGCAAAAATGAGATCTTGAATGACTTTGCTATGTCCTCCGGACCCAATTAAACCAATGGTTTGCTTCTTACATATTGGTTCCTTTAAATTTTTCAGCTGTGGCATGATCCGGCTGCTGCACCCCCTCTGTTTTCATGACTTTCAGCAAGGTCATCCATAAAATTTTCATATCGAGCCAAAACGATTGATGCTCGACATACCAAAGGTCATAGGTGAATTTCTCCTCCCATGAAAGCGTGTTCCGTCCGTTCACCTGTGCCCATCCTGTTATGCCGGGCTTCACAAGATGACGCCTTGCTTGTTCTTCTGTATACATAGGCAAATACTCCATTAAAAGCGGTCTTGGCCCGACAAGACTAAGCTCTCCTTTGAGTACATTGACTAGCTGCGGCAATTCATCAAGACTAAGCTTTCGAATCAAGGCACCGGTTTTTGTTAATCGCAAATGATCTGGCAGCAGCACCCCATGTTCGTCTCGTTCATCGGTCATCGTCCGAAATTTATATAGCATAAAAGGCCGGCCATACAGACCAGGCCGCTTCTGCCGAAACACCACAGGCGTTCCAATTTTCCATCTAATCAGTCCATAGATGAGAAGAAAAAGAAGACTGCCTGCGATGAGCAGCGTCAATGCCACCATCACATCTATCATTCTTTTCATCATTGCATCTCCTTTTCATATTAGCGGGAGACCGCATGTTTTACCTTACGCATCAGCTGAATCCGCTCTCGTTTCGTTCCTGCAAACAGATACAAGTAGCCCATATAGAGAATGAAACAAAGCCCTCCAATACAAAACAGCTCCCACCATGAAGTCACGTTATATACCGCCTGAATTCCCGCACAGATGCCCCAAATAAATAGCCCTCCAGCAAGTGGAACCAGTGTATGCTTGTAAAAGATAGTGCGTTTCTGATTCGTGATCCTGGCTGTATAAAATGGCAGAAACACAATATTTTTAATCAATAAAACCATTGCCCCCGCTGATGCAATGCCATATAAACCAAGCTGCAGCATATGAGTCAATCCATAGGCAAAAAGCACATTAGACACACCTAATATAAGGGTGACAACTGCAGGAACTTTCAATCGATTAAACACGGTTGGCACATATGTGAGCGGTAAAAACATCAAGGTCAAACATAAATAAGCCGCATGAATCATAAGAAGCCATTTCAGCTCCTCAAAGACAGGCCCAAGCCATAAAAGCATGAGCGGACCAGCGAGACCTCCTAGAAGTGCGGCTGGAAACGCAACAAATAAGCCGCTCCACTTAATGGCGTTTGCAGCATATTGAATGAGTCCCTCTTTGTCCTGATTCGAATAAAATTTCGTGATCGTTGGTGCAAACACAACGGCCAATGTCCCTGCCAGTGTGCGTAATAATAATGGAAACTGTAAAATTGCCGCATATTGGCCCGTCGCTTCCGCTCCAATGAGTAAGTTGGTCATCAATAAATCAATTTGTAAAAACAACAATATCCCCATTTGCTCAAATGAATGCCAGACCCCTGATCGAACAAGTGTGAGACTAGACGATAATGAGACGTGCAGCCACTTAAATGAAAACCAAGGGATGAGTTTCTTAAAATAATAGATACCGATTCCCATAGCCGCTAAGCTTCCTATGACGGCCGCAAGCGGGATATGCCAAATGGCTGGTGTCGTCCATGTAAACAGGATGACAATCATCAGCGCCCTCAAAAACATTTGAATCGCCTGTCCAATACTTGATACATAGAGCTTATTCGCATAAAACGGTGCAGCCCCAATGCCAGACATGACGAAATTGAGCATAAATAAAAGACCCCCTAAAATAAAGGTGGTCTGTGTGTCTTTTGCGAGATGAACAGGTACATGAAGCCATTCAACCAGCTGATGAGACACGAAAAGACAAAGCAAAAAGAGACTAATAGATAGTAAAAACGAACTGACGAAATAGGAAGCGAGATAGCGCTGCGCCTTCTCCATCTCTCCTTTATGAGCCGCCACAGAAAAAAAACGCACAACAACCGCACTTAACGAAGCCGTAATGACCGATAAATAGTTGATCATATTTTGCGTCAGATGGATTAAGCCGAATGCTTCCACTCCAAGCGTATGAACAATATAAGGTGTTAAACAAACAGACATAAGCATCATCAGGACAAACGTGATTAAGTTCGCACTGGCATTATAAAGAAACGCTCGATTCATTGTGCTTTCACGCAGCGTTTAAGAGCCCTCATCCAGCTTCCTCTCCCTTTTGACCGCTTGTTTTCATCAGCTGATGAACGGCCTCTTTCACAGCGGCCTCATTTGGTTCTTTTAAAAGGGTCATAAACGGAAGATGAGCCACCCACTCAAAACCCTCCATCACCTTATGATCAAAAGATCTAAGGACAACACACGGTGTATGAGTGATCGCACAAAAGATCATACCATGCAGACGATCTGTCACGACGACCTGCGCTTGTTTTAACTCCGTCCACAAAGACGTTAACTCCTCTAAGCGAGTTGTTCGATCGACTCGTTTGCCAATTGTCGTTGTGATCAAACCGACTTGATCATATGTCTCTTGGATATGCTGCTGCAGCTGCTGGCGCTCCTCCTTGGTGAGATATGCTTCTTGATCCTCACGCAGACAAAGCAGAACCCCTTTACGTGTTTCATCCTTTGATGATTCGTCTAATGACAGCACCATATCAGGCTGTTTCCACACATCTTGATCAGGAAAATGAAGCTTCATCCATTCATAGGTTGTTTGATCTCTTGCCATGAGGAGCAGTCTTGGATGCTGACTATACGTGTGAATGGCGCGGTGTTCCTCTCGTTTCCCTCTCTTTGTTTCTGTAAAATGTACAGTAGCAGGCAGCTGGATCATGGGATAGGACTTGAAGGTCTTGATGATAAATTGTCTCGTCCATTCTTCGTACCGGTATAAATCCCCCATATTGCCCCCACCGATCATACAGACGATGTCTTCTGGATGCCGGCTGCGCTTTAGCGGACGGGCAAGGCGATAGATCTCTTTCATGTCCACTTCTATGATGTCATAGGCTGGAAAGTGTTTCTTTAAAAAACAATAACTCGCATAGGCAATCGCATGATCCCCTAAATTATCATGGCCCGGCAGCAGCGTGAGAATGATTTTCTTCTGATGACTCAGCTCTGGCAGCCTTTGGCGGCTCAGTCTATACTCAAGCGGATATTTGACCTTTAAGAGCAGCCACTCTGCGGTTTTTGCCTTCAATTGCTGCACTGTCAATCCCATCACCCCTATTTCCTTGTCTGATATTCGATCCATTTTTGATAGCTAGAAGCCGCGGCAGAAAGCGGATAAACCAATCGGAACTTAGCAAGAAATAAAATCATTCGCTTTCGTACTGTGAGCTTCGATGGTTCCACTTGTTTGACGGCATGCTGAAAAGCATCATGTGTGACCATTTCACGCATGTGATCAAGCTTTTCCTGAATAGAGAGATCATTTTGGCTCTTCCATTCGTTGAGCATACAATGAAGCGTATGATTGACGATAAAAAAGTCTAATGCTTTCTCATACAGAGAGATGTCATCATGCTCTTTTAAAAAAGAGCGCTGTGCATGATAAAAGGTCAGTCCATGATGAAAATACTGCTTCTGATATCGCTGTACAATAGATGACAGATGAACCCTGTAATAATAAAGAGGCTCATGAACAAAAGCGATACTGCGTGCTAAAGAAAAACAGCGCAGCGTCACATATTGATCTTCAATGTTCTCTAGCTCACCCCGCAGCGGAAATCGAATGTGGTGATTTTCCATAAAGGCACGCCGATACAGCTTATTCCATGAGAATCCAGTCAAGTCTCCGTGTAATAACGCTTTGATTACATCCGTTTTTTCGGCTGAGCGCTTGTCTAACAGCGTCGTTGCTATCGTTCGCTTTGACTGTTCAAATTGAATCCAATACTCGCTCACAACAAGATCTGCCCCGGTCATTTCGGCTTTTTCATACATAGCTTCACAGTAATGAGGAGCGAGAATATCATCTGAATCCACAAAGGCGAGATACGTCCCTTTCGCTTCCTCGATGCCCCGGTTTCTCACAGCGCCTAACCCTTGATTGGATTGATGGATTACCCGGAATCGCTCATCACGCTCAGCAAATGTTTCAAGCCATTCACCGCTGCGGTCGGTCGATCCATCATTGATAAGAATGACTTCTATATCGGAAAAACTTTGATCTGCAATTGATTGAAGACATTGCTCCACATATTGACTCGTATTATAAACTGCGACCAATAGACTGATAGCTGGCATTACAGCATGCCCCACCTTTCTTCAAATCTACTTATTAAATATCGTTCTATACGGCAAAACCGAAGAATCGAACGGCATCAGCATGATGCTGTACAGAATATAGCAAACAGCAATCCCTACATACATAAACACATTAGACCGCTGATCAAAAATGCGTGTGAAATATGGCAGTAAAATGAGCTGATACAAGCCAAAATAAATATGAAATCTTGCATAAATGACATCCTTCGTTGCAAGGATACCAAACAAGAAACCAAGCAAACAAAAATTCACAATGTAATCACTCTCAGGCGTCAGCTCACGAAGTCGTTTTCGATAAAAGAAAGCAAGCAGAAGCGGCAAAATCAAGACACCAATTTTTGTCACATTCATTCCATTCGTATTCGTTGTGAGCCATTCCTCGTAATGACCATATGAACTGCCTTGCAGCATCACGACAAACACCGAGACAAAACGGTCATAAAGAGCGGTTAAGCCTAAGAACACCAGGCATAAGACCAGCATCATCCAAGACCAAGCCTTTGTTCTCACAATAAAATACACAGGAATCATGATGAGAGCGGATGAATGAAACAATGAACATACAAGGACGAGCGGAAAATACAATTTCCACTGACCATTGATCACCAACCGGATGGCATAAAAAAGAATCGCTGCCACCATATACTGGCGCATGCCATTAAATGACGCATAATAATGAAAGGTCCCAAGAAAAAGCAGCATACTCAGCTCAAATGGACGGCCATATTGAATAAGCGTCTTGATGATAAAAAAATAAGTAATGGCTCCAACTGAGATATACATGATTTGCGGATCATGAGACAATTGATTAAGCATCCATAAAATAAACGTAAACCCTGGATCCGTTGCGGCCTTCTCCACACCGAAGCCGAATATATGCCAAGGCTTTTCGTAGTTGATGGAGAACTCATACATCTGGCCATATGTGACAAAATCGGTTCCTACTTTATACCGAATACCAGCTACGATACAAAGAAACAGAAACGGAAAAAACACCAGAAGCTTATTAGGCCGCCATCCGCTTTGAATGGTATCATCACGCCTGCCGTAAAATGCGGCAAAGCTCGACCATAAATAGACCATGATCATGTTTACCAAATAAACCGCCATCTGCCCTTCCTTCCTTACAGTCCATATAGATTCATCACACGTGTAATATTCTGTTTCACATCAAATCCTCTTTGTTCAAGCTGAGAGGTAATGGTCTCTTGAAGAGGAGGTTCTGCATGATATGCTTCAAGCACCGCCTTCATCCATTCATGCGCGGAATCTCGGAGGGACATCCTTTTCACAAGCCCGCAGCCTAAATCTACTTCCTCTGTAATATGATCTGAAATCACACAAGGCAGACCAGACGCCTGTGCTTCCACTAATACAAGCGGAAGACCTTCAAACAAGGAAGGCATCACAAATACATCAAATGCTTTCATATATTGTGGAACGTCTGATACGACGCCTGTAAAGACAATGTCCTCCATCAAGCCTGCCTTCTCTGCATACGATTCGACTACTTGCTTCAGTGGACCATCTCCTACGAGGACAAGCTGAAATGAAACCCCTTGCTTCTTTAAGGTCTGTGCCAGCTCCATAAAAAAAACATGATTTTTTTGCTCATGGAACCGCCCAATATGACCGATGACCATGTTTTTTTCGCGAAGATGGAGCTGCTTTTTCATCTCTGCCTTTTCGTCTGGATCAGGCTGAAAAAAAAGGGATAAATCTATCCCATTTGGCAGCACCTCAACTTGCCCGTTCTGCATTTTTTTCTGTCCAAATAAAAAGACACCGGCATCCTCTCCGCATGCAACAAGCTGTGTAGAGAATGCAAAGATCAGCTGGCGAAATCCTTTGAGCATCATATGATCCAGCCAGTTTGGCGACTGCTTCCACGCTGTATTATGTGAATGGCAAATGCGCACCTTTACACCCGCTAGTTTGGCAGCAAGTGCGGAAAAACCCGTCTGAAAATCCGTATGTGCATGCACTGCCTGATAGGGCCCTGTTTGCCTAATTGTCTTGGTCAATGTTTTCACAAAAGCAACCGGAGAGGACGCCCCAATACTTGGGACGTAAAAGATTCGTCCCCCAAGCCGGCGAATTTCCTCATCATAATCACAGACGTCCTGCCGGTGAGTAATGAAATCAAATTGAAGGACATTCCTGTCGAGTGCACGATAGATATTCATGATCATTGTTTCAGCTCCGCCGCGGTTCATCCCGCCCACAATATGAAGCACGCGTATTGGCTCACTCATCCCGAATCGCCCTCCTCTTCAGCATAGACGCCGCCAGCTTCCGGCGATGATAAAGCTTCATGATCTTCGGTGACAAGCAGGCACGGACCACCGGCTTTAGAGCAAATAAATAGTCAAGCGGCGACAGCTTTAATAGCCAGCATGCTTTCAAAACGAGCCAGGCATTATCCATCGAATATCGAAACTTTCGCCGTTGAAAGGCCGCTTCATCCTCTCTCACCAGATATAACGGCTCTTGTAAATTAAAACCTTTCCTTCCAGTAGCAAAAAAGCGGATCCAAAGATCGATATCTTCCATCCGCCTTGTTGTTTTTACAGAACGATAGCCTTGTAAAGCCTTGTAAGCAGAAGCCCTCATCATAATGGTCCCATGACAAAAAGGAGTCCCTCTTGCCAACACCTTCCGATCAGGCTCTGAAACAAGTGCCCGCACACCCTTTGTTCCCGTTTCATCAAAAACCGTCATTGCCGTACCGACCACATCATATTCAGGATATGTATCGAGGAAATGAACCTGTTTTTCTAAACGAACAGGCACTGATAGATCGTCGCCATCCTGCCTTGCAATCAACTCTCCCCTCGCTTCAGCCAGGCAGCGATTGAGACTGGCAGCGAGTCTTTGATTTTGTTGATTGCGGATCAGGCGAATTCTTTCAGGATGTCGTTTTGTATAAGACAGCACTTTCTCATAAGTGCCATCTGTTGATGCGTCATCACATATGATGAGCTCCCAGTTTTCATATGTTTGATGAAGAATAGATTCAATGCTTTCTTCTACTGTCTCTTGGCAATTGTAGACGCCCATGATCATAGACACCTTTGGTTTATGCATGCTGTATCACCTTCTCTGCTTGATCCATATAGATTGTATAAATTTCTTCCATTGCACTGACCGTCTGCTCTTGTGCAAATGCATGAGCCATAGAGCGTCCCGCTTTTCCCATGAGGGGCAGCTGATCTTTTTTGTCGTAGAGCTGCTGCAAGTAATCAGCTAAACTATTCACATCTTGCGGTTTAACTAAAAAACCATTGACGCCATGTTTGACAAGCTCACAATGTCCTCTATTCTCCGTTGCAACCACAGGTTTTTCTGCCGACATCGCTTCAAGCAGGTTCATGCCGAGCCCTTCTCTCAAGCTGGTGGAAACACATACATCGCTCATATGCATCCATTCCTCCATTTGTTTGCAAAACCCAGCAAAGTGGACATGATTTTCAAGATGGAGCTGGCGGGTAAGCTTTTCATAGTTCGGCCTCATTGTCCCTTCCCCAGCAAACACGATCTTTATATTTGGTATTTTCCTAGACAGCTGTGCACATGCTTTGATGAGCATCCCTTGATTTTTATTCGTATTTAATTCACCAGCACACAGCACGATAAAATCTTCCGAGGAAAAGCCATAGGCTGCGCGAAGGCTCTGCTTCTCTTTTTCATCGACAGGTGCGAACCGCTTCATATCCACACCCATACCGGGCACATAATAAACAGATGTCCGTTCTTTTGATAGACGGTCGGCTCTTTTAAAATCTTCTCCATTAATGGTGATCAGAGCGTCTGTATATCGGGCGAGAAATCTCTCTATTGGATAATAGAGCAGCCAGTTTTGAAGCGGCGCCCCCTGCCAAAAGTGAAAGCCATGTGCCGTGTAAAGAACCTTCGTTCCTTTTTTGCGCGTACCTTTGGCTGCGAGCCTGCCAATGACACTTCCCATTGGTGTGTGGCAATGGATGAAATCATAGTGCTCTTTCGCTAACAGCTTCTTCAGTTCTACATACGCAAGCCGGTTGCGTACATGAAAAGGAGAGCGCTGAATCGGAATTGAGTGAGCTTGATTCACATAGGGCAGCTTCAGCTGGCCGTTTGCCGCTGTATGCACTTCCCATCCTTGTTCCTGAAACCACCGGAAATACGGAAGATGAAAGGCCTTAAAGTGATAATCAACCGTTGCGCAAAACAAGACTTTTTTCTTCATTGGCAAGCGCTTCCTCCTCTCGTGTCATCTGATCGGACAACATATCATGCGACTCAATGGCAGCAAATAAAGCTTGTCTCATTTGCTCTTCACTCATCATGTCAAATTCATGGATAAAACGGTTCAGCACATATGGGTCACCAACCAGCGCATGGCCGATGTGAATTTTCGGGAAGATTTGCTCCTGTGCTTTTTCATGCTGGTTGAGTAATTCCTCGTACATTTTCTCTCCAGGACGAATGCCTGTGAAAGTGATTGGAATCTGGTCTGTGGTGTAGCCTGAGAGGTGAATGAGGTTTTCTGCGAGGTCCACGATTTTCACTGGCTCCCCCATATCTAAAACAAAAATCTGTCTTCCTTCTGCCAGTGCACCTGCCTGAATCACAAGCCTTGATGCTTCTGGGATGGTCATAAAATATCTTGTCATGGCTGGGTGAGTGACCGTCACCGGCCCGCCTTGCTCGATTTGTTTCTTAAAAATAGGGATGACGCTCCCTCTGCTTCCGAGCACATTTCCAAATCGAACGGCGACAAATTTTGTTTCGCTGCTTGCCCCCATTTGCATGATCAGCATTTCAGCAAACCGCTTTGTGGCTCCCATCACATTGGCAGGGTTGACCGCTTTGTCAGATGAGATGAGGACGAATGTTTCAATGCCGTGCTCGTGTGCGGCTTCTGCGACATTTTTTGTCCCGATAATATTGTTTTTCACAGCTTCTTTCGGACTGATCTCCATGAGCGGGACATGCTTATGTGCCGCAGCATGATAAATCATATCCGGCTGAAATTGACCAACGATTTCACTCATTTTCTGTTTATCTTGAATATCCGCAATTTGTGGATAGAGTCTGATGCTGCCTCCATATAATTCTTTCAGCTCTAGTAAAATAGAATGAATGCTAAATTCTCCATGTCCCACAAGTACAATCGCTTGAGGAGCAAACACACAAATTTGACGGCAGATTTCTGATCCAATCGATCCGCCTGCCCCTGTGACCATGATTGTTTTTCCCTTTAAATGAGCAGATAGACGGCTCGTATCTAATTGAATCGGTTCTCTCCCTAGTAAATCCTCTGGCTGTACATCCCGTAATTGATTCAGCGCATGGGTTCCTTTTAAAATCTGCTCCATTTCCGGCATGATCTGTGTTTTGACTCCGGTCGCGACACATTCCTTATACAGCCCTTTTAAGGTGTGGCTGCTTTTGGACGGAATGGCGATGATGATCTTCTGAATATCCATCATCACGACAGCTGTTTGAATTTGTTCTTTTCCTCCTATAACAGGCAGACCCATAATTTCAAGCCGATGTTTCGTCTTGTCATCATCGATGAAGGCGACTGGCTCAATATGTACATCACTCGATTGCTGAAGCTGACGAACGAGCATGGTTCCTGCTGATCCGGCACCAATAATTAAGGCCCGCTCTTTTTCTGCCTGAAGCCGCTTTGCCCCGTCATGAAATAACCTAGACGCCATTCGAGATGCACCGATGAATAAGATATGAAAAAGCCACACGATGAATAAAAACCGAAATGGCCATGTCTGCACGAAAAGGTACAGCATCGTCATCGAAAATAAAAAAGAACACACAAAGGTCTTCATTAAAGAAAATAACTCTCTTACTCCTGTATAAGCCCATACTTGCTTGTACACATGAAAAATGCAGGCAAATATATGGTGCCCAATGAGCAGACTGAGTGAAGAAATGGCGAGCATTTCAAATGTATAAACGGTTAAAGCCGCCTCTTGGACAAATTGAAAACCAAAAAAGACGGCAACTAAGATGAGATATGAATCTAGTGCTACGATGATTGATAATCTTTGGGCGTAAGTCAACGCTCCTCCCCCTTTTTAAAGCATCACTATTCTTACGTAATATGGGCATCAAACCCGTCCTCACATCCCACTACTGATGACGAGCATCTAAGGCACGGTTATGCCCACAGCAGGATCGAGTGCCTCCATTGTTAAAGATTAGGAGACATCACCTATCAATCTTTTTAATACATGTACAGCCTGCCCTTTTTCTCTTTCTTGCCATTTAGCATAGCTCCAAGCAGTTTACTTGTTGTTCCTTCTAATACTTCTTTTGATTTCTTCACAGCAGCAATCTTTGTTTTGCCGCTTAAGACAACGAGAATGCTCCCATCCGTCCGGTTCGCCAAAATCTTTGCATCTGCAACTGGCAGAAGCGGTGTGGAATCAACAATCACCATGTCATATTGCTGTTCAATCTCATAAAATAACTGCTTCATTACAGAAGAGGAGAGCAGCTCAGCTGGATTCGGCGGAATGGTTCCGCTCGGAAGCAGCTCTAAATGCTCAATCGGTGTCGGTAAAATAGCTTCTTCCAAGCTGCAATTATTTAATAGCACATTCGTCAAACCGGTATGATGACTCAAGTCAAAATATTCATGGACGGCCGGCTTTCGCAAGTCAGCATCCATGAGCAGCACCCGCTTGTTCTGCTGTGCAAAAACAGCTGCTAAGTTTGCAGCCGTAAATGATTTCCCTTCCTTCGGTAAGGAGGAGGTCACTAATATCGATTTCAGCCTTGTTTGGATCGATGTGAATTCGATGTTTGTTCGGATCGTACGGAATTGTTCC
Organism: Bacillus sp. PAMC28571; assembly: GCF_014250435.1. Classification (NCBI taxonomy): domain Bacteria; kingdom Bacillati; phylum Bacillota; class Bacilli; order Caryophanales; family Bacillaceae; genus Bacillus; species Bacillus sp. PAMC28571. The sequence goes on from NZ_CP060191.1 coordinate 2,859,509, forward strand.
GCAATGACAGAGTGAGGATTTAATACAGAAATACAGGATAAATCTCTCTTTTCTCTTTTCTTCCTCTTAAAGATCAATGTTCTGTCCTCCCGTTATGACGGACTGCTTGTCTTTTTTGGCCCTCCTGTCTGCCTGCATCTGATAGACACTGCCAAGCGACGGCAATCCGATCTCTTCTCTTATTTGATGTGTTCGTTTTACAGTATCATCGAGTAAATTCATTAAGAAAATGAGTGTCATGCCCCCTAATAAAGAGGCGCCTAGTGCCAGAACGATATGAACGAACTTCCTTGAATTCATCAGAATCGTGTTGGACAGCTTGGCTTCAGACAAAACATTAATGCGATCCATATTCATTGTTTTTTTGATTTCTTCTTGCAGCACCTCTGTTGCGGTATTCGCAATGGCGACTGCCTTCGCGCGATCCTCATCTTGTACAGAAATATTGATGACCTCTGACTCATTTTCTGTACTTGTGGCAATTTTGTGTTTTAGTCCTTCTGCTGATTCTGTGAGATGGAGTGTTTCTTTTACTTTTTCAATGACGATTGGGCTTTTTAATAAAACTTGAAAGGTACGTGTATATTGAAGGTTCATCTGAATATCGTTTAAATCTGCTTGTGCGTCATTGCTGCGTTTATGAACAAGAATTTGAGTGGTTGCCTGATATACAGGAGTCGAGACATAGAACTGATAATAGGCTGAAATGCCCGTTACGATCAGGACAATCAGGATCAGAAGGGCCATTTTCTCTTTAATGACAGAAAACAGCTGCTTAAAACCTATATTCTCATTCATAGATACCTCCCGATTTCATCATAAAAAGGTTATATATGGTTTCTTTTTGTTAATGATTGGATTATAAAAGATAATACCCGCAAAGAAAAATGTCATAATAGGTCTTATAGTTCTTTTTAAAGAACGAAATCGTTCGTTTTCTTTTGTTTACTTCCTGATTCTTACGTTTTTGAATTTTATAAAGAACAATTTATTTCTTATAATGAACGAAAAGGTCGCAGAACTATTCGCCGGTGAGAAGGGAGATCATTGATCGAATGATAGGCAAGGTGATACGCATTTACCGAAAGAGAAAAGGATACTCGATTCAGCAGCTGGCTGAGGATGCTCATGTCTCTAAGTCATATTTGAGCAAAATTGAGCGTGGTGTCCACAGAAATCCATCTGTCCAGTTCTTAAAAAAGGTATCCTCTTCACTAGAGATTGATTTACAAGAGCTGTTTGATGCAGAGACGATGATGTTTCATTACGCTGAGGGTGGTGAACACGAATGGCGGGAGCATATCGTAAGTGCCGTCCAATCAGGCATGCCTAAAGAAGAGCTCTATCAGCTGCTCCAAACGTACCGAAAGGAGCAGGAAGAAAAGTCGTTACATGTCACCCATAGAAAGCTGACCGATTCAAATATCGCAGAGTGGAAGCGTCTAATGAGTGAAGCAAAGGCAATTGGTTTAAGCATTGAGGAAGTAAAAGCTTTCCTCAACAACATGGGAGAACGCCGGGCGTAAGCCTTTCAGGAAGAATGATTGCGGGGAGAGGCGTTTGACGCTTCGATGAAAAAGAGCCTTTGATTCATGAAAGGCTCTTTTTTCTGTTATTCTTCTTTTTTTGTTCGTGCTTTTTTCGTTATATCATTGTTTTTCCAATAGGCCCATAGTGATGTAATTCCCAGAAAGGCCAGTGTGATGAATTGTTGAACGCCTTCTTCATCAATAGGAATTGGGCTTTTTCCCGCAGCAGTTAGCGCACTATTAACAAGCGCCAGTAAAAGCAGCACAAGCCTTGCAATCGTACCTGCACTAATTTTTTGAACCTCCAACTGTAACCCCTCCCTTTCCTCTTCTCACGGGCGGTATTGCTCGTTCTCTCTCATATGTATGCATCAGCCGAATGAATAGAAGAACGAATCAAAAAAAGAGACATCATTCCTATATGCGGAATGATGCCTGATTTCATTTGCTATTTATTTAGAAAACATCTCTTTTGCTTCATCCAATGCCATTTTATTGCCTAGAGCTGAGTAATCGAGCCACGGCTGATCGGCAATCGGATAGACTTGGTTTTTCTTCACTGCTTTTAGACCTTTCCAAATCGGAGTCTTTTCTAATTGCTTGAATGCCTGCTGCGCTTTATCATCACGGTTGACAACGACAAAGATCGCATCAGCATCATAATCAGGAAGAACCTCTTGAGAAATCACTTCAAACGGGCGCTTGCTGTCCAGCTTTTTCACACCATCGACAGGTGTCAGGCCTAAATCCTCGTATAAAATAGGACCCATTGGGCGCTTCATGCTAAATACGCGAAGCTCCTTTGCTGTCACACGGATCGCCATGACTTTTCCGTTTCCAATCTTTTTCTTGATGAGCGATTTGACCTCTTTTGCTTCTTGATTGTAATTCTTAATATATTGATCCGCTTCTTTTTCTTTATTGACGTGTTTGGCGATTTTTTTCAAATGATCCCGCCATGTGCCATCATTTAAATTAAACACTTCTGTTTTGGCGATCTTCTTATATTTCGATAAGTCTTGTCCGGCTAATTCTTCATCAACATAAATGACATCTGGTTGTAACGCAAGCAGTGATTCCATATCTGGATCAGATGCAATGCCGAGCTTCTTCGTCTGACTCAGCTGCTTTTTCGCATGTGGAAGGAAATCTTTTAAGTCTCCTCCTACAACAGAGCCCGCCGGTTTGATACCGAGTGCTAACAAGTCATTTGTTAAATGAATAGACAAGGAAGCAATCTTTGGTGTGCCATTGGTCTTTTCATTTGTTGTATTCTTTGTTTCCTGTTGTCCGCAAGCGGCAAGCAGCAAGAAACAGAGCGTTAATCCAAATACTAGTAGTTTTTTCATGATGAGTTCCTCTTTCATATTTATTTCGTTTTAGTTAATAAATAGAGAAAATACGGGGCACCGATAAAGGCCACGACCACACCCGCCGGTATGGCATTTGGAGCAAAGATGGAACGTCCGATTGTATCGGCACTGACTAAAATCAACAAGCCAAGCAGCGCACTAACTGGTAAAAAATACTGATGCAGTGAACCGACAAGCCTCCTAGCCAAATGCGGGGCGACGAGACCAATAAAGCCAATACCACCTGTCATTGAAACACTTGCACTCGCGAGGCCTACCGCTAAGGTCAAGAGGAGAAGACGTTTACGCTGGACACGTACACCTACACTTGAGGCGACAGCATCTCCTAATGTCAATGCATTAAGCGTGTTTGTCTGCATCAGCGTAAGCGGTACAAGGCATACAATCCAAGGCAGAAGCGCCAGCACATGAATCCAGTCTCTCCCCCATACATTGCCCACAAGCCACCTTGAAGCAAACGTGTATGTATCTTCATCCAGCTTCAATGACAAATATAAGGTGAGTGCACTAAATCCCGCAGCAACCGCAATGCCAACTAAGATCAGCCGGATAGGAACAAGCCCTTCATGCCGGTCATATGCAAGAAGCACGATGACAGCTGCCGCAAGCAGTCCGCCGCCAAACGTAAAGAGCGGAATAAGAAGAGACGGATTGCCTTCAAGTGCGTGAAAATATGTCACAAACACAATTAAGCCAAAGGCTGCCCCTGCATTCAATCCAATAATCCCAGGATCGGCCAGCGGGTTACGGGATAAGCTCTGCAAAATGCCGCCAGCAATGCCAAGACCAATACCAGCTAACATCGTCACCACAATTCGAGGCAGACGATAGTCAAACAGCACCGTTTCACTTTGGAAATCTCCAAAGCCAAATAACGTCTTGACGACCATGACAGGGCTTAGTTTCAGCGTACCGGTATTTAAACTATACAGCACAACAGCCGCACTCAGGCAAAGCAAAACGAGTGTCACGACAAGAGCACGCTGTTTCTCTCTCATGACAGGTTCCTCCCTTCTTTTCTGGCAATGTATAAGAAGAAAGGAACACCAACCAGTGCCACCATCACGCCAATGGCAAGCTCTCTTGGCGGATTGACTGTACGGCTGGCAAGGTCTGCAAAGACAAGCAGCATTGCGCCTAGTATCGCTGACATCGGAATGACGAAACGATAGTCTACACCAACAAGCTTTCGTGCAATATGAGGGATGACAAGACCGACAAACCCAATCGATCCGACTGCTGAAACAGAAACCCCTGCTAATAACACAGCAGCAGTCATTCCTAGTATTCGCACTTGCCGTGTTTTCACCCCTAAATTTGCCGCTGTATCCTCACCGAGCGATAGTAAGGAAAGTGACCGACCTAATAGCATTGCCCATACGATCACAATCAGAATGACCGGGGCAAGAATCATCAGCTGCGGCCATTTCACACCAGCTACCCCGCCTGCATACCAAAAAGCCAAATCCTGACTCAGGTCAAAATAAATCGCGATCCCAGAGCTGAGCGCATGAAGTAATGCGGCTACAACCGCTCCTGCTACAGTGAGACGCAGCGGTGTCAATACGCCGCCAGCCGCCCCAATCGCAAAGATCAGCAGCGTACTGAGCACAGCACCAATAAAGGAAAAAAACATCAGTGCCGAATAAGGCATTCCTGGGAAAAAAGCAAAACAGAGAGCGACCACAAACATCGCACCGCCATTAATACCCAAAATCCCCGCATCTGCCAGTGGATTTCTTGTGATGCCCTGCATAAGAGCACCCGCTACGGCAAACGCCGCTCCCACTAGAGCTGCCCCTAAAACACGAGGGAGTCTTAATTCATGGATGATCTGCTGCTCTGTAACATTTGACTGGTAGTCAAATACAGCTGTCCACACCGTTTGCAGAGACAATGTTTTTGCACCGTATGACACAGCAAAAAACATGGCAGCCGCTAAACCAATGACGGCGAGAAAAAATATCAAAAAGAACAGAATATGTGATGATCGTTTTTGTTGAGGTTTTCGCTTATCCTGCAAAATCGGTGTCATCCTTTTCTTTATTAAAAGTCAGTTTGAAAATGAGAATCATAATCAACAAAATTATAGCCGCCAGCCTCTAAAAAATCAATGTACACCCTATTTTTTAATTAATGAAGGTATGTGCGGAGCAGAGAAAGGAGATTTCTTTTTGCCGCTCAGAACGGCCTATCATTTTTTCTCATAGTTTAATAGGAAAATAGTTGACATTTCGCATGAATATCCCCTAAAATTACAAAAGTAAGTCAAATGTTATAAAAATATTACAAACAGATGTCAAACTAATAAAGAATGACCCGTCATGAGAGGAGATTTGAAAGTTGTGTCAGTAAAGGGAAAATGGAGTATCGTCCTATTTGCGCTTGCAGTCGTCATTGGAGCAGTTGCTTTCTTTCAAAATCAACAAGCAAGCGGTACAGAGAAGAAAAATGTAAAGCAGGATACGAACTATAAAAACGTAGAAATTGTCACTCTCGTAAATGACGGGAAATTTATGAGATATGCAGTCAACTATCCTCTTTTTCATCAAAAAGAGCTAGATGATAAGATTCAAAGCTATGCCAATTCGGCATTAGAGCATTTCAAAAAAACATTCAGTGAAGCAAAGGATATCGATGAACATAAACGCTATGAACTGAATATTGATTATGAAATGGTGCATTATGCAAAGCAGTCTGCTGCCATTCGTTTTACGACCTATACGTATACTGGCCAGCAAAATGGAACCACCAATCATCTCACGATTAACTTTGATTTTCAGAAAAAAACCTTTCTTGACACAAAAGATTTATTTCTGCCTAAAACCCATTATTTAAAGAAATTATCCTATATTACATATACAGAGCTTCGGAAGGACAAAACCTTATCTAAGGATCAGCCTCTTCTTCAGAAAGGAACAGCCCCTGATGCTCAAAACTTCAGTCAATTTGCCTTGAAAGACAAATATGTAGAATTTTATTTCCCTGCATCTCAAGTAGCCGCAGAGGATCTTGGTCCGCAAACACTCGCGATCAAAAAGACATTGCTGAAGGACATATTAAAGCCAGAATATATGGATAAACTGAAAAATAAAAATGAAATGAAAGAACCGAATCCAAAAAGAAAAGCCGTCAAGCTGCCGCAAAAATCAAAGCTTGACCCGAATAAAAAAGCCATCGCACTCACATTTGATGATGGACCGAATCCAGCGACAACCTCAAAAATTTTAGATGCGCTGAAGGCAAATAAAGGACATGCTACCTTTTTCGTATTAGGCAGCAGGGTGCAATATTACCCTGGAATGCTTGCCGATATTTTAAAAGGCGGGAATGAGATCGGAAACCATTCCTACAATCACCCTTTATTAACAAGACTGCCTTTAGATGAAGCGGTCAAACAAGTGAAGGACACCCAGCAGCTGATTGAGAAAGCGAGCGGATATACACCTACGCACTTTAGACCGCCATATGGCGGTACAAATCAAGATATCAATCATGCAATTGGGATGAAGGTCACTTTGTGGGATGTTGATCCAGAGGATTGGAAAATCCGCAACAGCCAGCAAATCACAAACCGCGTTCTCTCACATGCAGCCGATGGCAGAACAGTGTTAATGCACGATATTTATGAAAGCTCAGCCCAAGCTGCCGTAAAGATCATCCATGAACTCACCAAACAAGGCTACCAGCTCGTCACAGTGAGTGAACTTGAACAATTAAAAAAAGAACGACATGAACAAACCCCTGTAGAGTAAACAGGGGTTTTCTTTTATGACTCCAAAGACTTTTTTTGTTTCAATAATGCTTGAAATGTCTCTTCAAGTTCTTGCGACGGCTCAATACTTAAACGGCTGAGCACTTCAGACAGCTGCATATCAATTAACAGAAGCTCCTCTTCTCTATTTGTCACAGCTGGTTTTTCTTCCTTTTGTTTATAGGCTTCATATGTGCCTTCAAAAGCTTCAATACGTTCCTCGTGAATATGGAAAATACGAGTGGCAACCTCTTCAATCAGCCTGCGATCGTGGGAAACAAACACAACGGTACCTGGGTAATCCTTCAATAGACCTTCAAGTGCTTCAACTGCCGCTAGATCTAAAAAGTTCGTCGGTTCATCCAGCATGAGAACATTGGCATCACTGACGAGCAAGGACGCAAGCATCGTCTTCACCCGTTCTCCCCCGCTTAATACCTCAACAGGCTTGTGCACATCATCCCCTCTAAATCCTAGTCTCGCCAAAACCGTTCGAACCACTGTTTCATCTTGAACTGCCTCTTTCAGCGCATTTTGTAAAATCGATTCATCTACCTTCAATCCTGACAGATCCTGACGAAAATAGGCTAGCTTGACAGCCTCTGAACGAGTAACTCCGGGATGTCCATTCACTAACATACGGAGAAATGTCGTTTTTCCGCTCCCGTTCTTTCCGATAATGGCAACCTTGTCTCCGCCCCTCACTTCCACATTCGCCTGCCTCCAAAGCACTTTATCGCCCGCCTTGCCATCTACATTTTCCACTCTCAAAATGGTACGGCTTGCAGTTTCCTTCATCGTATGCTGAGTCATGTGAATGGGCTGAATGTCCTTTACCTTCTCAACCTTTTCTAATTTCTCCATCCTTGTTTCAATGGATTTGGCTGTTTTTTGCAGCTTTTTTTGCTTATTTGCATAGTAGGGCTTTGCAATTTTAGGTCCTGAGGATTTCACCTTTTGGGAGGGCTTTGTCGCTTTGTCCGCCTTTTTCTTTTTCTTTTCCAGTGCATGCTCTAACTGTTTTTTCTTTTGTGTATAGGCTTCATACGCTTCCACCTGCTGACGATGTGCTAGCTCTTTTTGCTGTGCAAAATGTGTGTAATTGCCTTTGTAATGATGAAGCTTCCCATGATCCAGTTCCCAAATCTCCGTACATATTGCATCTAAAAAAGCACGATCATGTGAAACAACAATGAGAGCTCCTTGATAATGACGCAGCTTATCTTCCAGCCACTCAATATGCTCTGTATCCAAATGAGTGGTCGGTTCATCTGCTAATAAAAGGGCAGACGGCCGGCTTAATGCTCTTTCAATATAAGTTTGGGTCATTTCACCGCCACTCTGTCTGCCGTCTCCTTGTTTCAATTGAGGAAGCAGCGTACAGACCGCTGTGGCGGCAACCGTGCCGCTGTCTGGTGTTTCCTGTCCTGCCAGCACATGCAATAAAGTCGTTTTTCCGCTGCCATTTGTCCCTACAAGACCAATGCGATCACCTTGATGGATGGCTAGCTCCTCAATATCAAATAACAAGCGATCTTTTCGAAATACCTTTAACTGATTGGCTTTTAATAACATCCAATCCTCTCCTTTCATATCAGGAGACATAAAAAAGCCTCCCATTCTCAGAATAGGAGGCAAAATGGTGTACAAAAATAAGCGGATTGATCCAGTATGGTATGCCGTTCATATTTGAACACACACATCCCACGTATCAATCACTTCATTTTTTGATTCCCAAGCTGTACCATCCTATTCCGAAGCTAAAAAATGAAAACGCAGCAAACATGGCAAACTGATCGTTTGCTCACTGCCTTCGTTCGTTCATTTTGCTTACAGGTCATAGGATTAGTACTTCATTGCATTGGGTCACCCTTCCGTCGTTTGTTACGTATACGATAAAAGATTGGTTATTTTTTGTCAAGCTGAAATGGCATAAGTGAGTCGATTAATTGGAGTGTAAATGGATGGGACACTTCAAACAGTTCGTCCTTTTTGCATTCTTCCACTAGGCTTCCTTCATGTAAAAATAGAAGGCGGTCACATAGATACACCGCTGCTTCTACATCATGAGTAATGAGAAGCATGGTCATGTCTAGCTCTTGTTTTAATGTCTCAAGCAGCTCCAATATTTGTACTTGAACAGAGACATCCAGTGAGCTCAAGACTTCATCTAGTATAAGAATGGCTGGATGCGTTGATATGGCTCGTGCGATGCACACTCGCTGGAGCTGACCACCGCTTAGCTGATGAGCATATTGATTCAGCACAGACGAGGGCAGTCTGACTTGCTCAAGTAATGACAAAACCTTCTGATCCATATTCTGATTCTGCTTTAACAAACGCATCGGTTCTGCTATGATCTCTTTCACCGTAAAGGAGGGATGAACAGAAGATAGATAATCTTGAAAGACAACACTCATTTTCCCCCGATTCACCCTCCGCCATTTGTCAGCTGTCATACCATCAATCTGTACCTCGCCTCCATCTATTTTTTCTAAACCGAGCAGGATACGTGCCAATGTACTTTTGCCACTGCCGCTCTCACCGACTAATCCGGCACATTGTCCTTTTTCGATTTGAAACGAAACATTTGATATGCGGTCTTTTGGTTTCTTTTGTTTTGAAAAAAGACCTTTCTTCTCACCGTGTTTGACTAGATCGAAAGCTGTGATCAACATGGAAACGCCTCCACTCTCTTCTGCTGTCGCAGTGTTTCAGTAGGGGCAGATAATCGAAGCCTCGTCTCAAGTAAATGCTTTGTTTGGGGATGCTCAGGTGATGTGAACACTTCCTTGGCTGACCCATGCTCAAGCATTACTCCTTGGTGCATAACCATCAATTCATCAGCGATTTCCTGAACGATGCCTAGATCATGCGTTATGACGATTAAGGTAACACCCGTTTCTTCCTTTAGGCTGTGTAATTGTCTGATGACTTCACGCCGATTAAAGGCATCAAGTGATGCAGTTGGCTCGTCTGCAATGATCATGTCTGGAGAAAGCATCATCGTGATGCCAATCATCACACGCTGAAGCATTCCGCCAGACAGTTCATACGGATATTTTTTCATCAAATCATATGGATTTTTTAAATGGACACGTGTAAGCCCAGCCATAGAATGTGCTTTCCCTTCTTTCCCTCGTAAGCCCAAATGCTGCTGAAATGTTTCCACCATTTGATGACCTATCGTTTCAATAGGGTTGAATGCATTCATGACATCCTGTGAGATGAAACCTATTCGTTTACCCCGCCATTGATGCGCTTCTTGATTTGTTAATGTTTTGCCGTCAAAAATGATCGTTCCTTCCACTTCTAGAGAAGGGGCGACAAGATCAATTAACGCTTTGGCGACAGTTGATTTTCCACTGCCACTTTCTCCAATGACGGCTAAACAGCGTTGTTGATGTAAAGAAAATGTGATATTCGTCACTATATTCTTTTGCTGCTGTGGATCATGTACGGACAGATTTTTTACGTCGATTAAAGGCAAATGGCCTCACCCCTTTCTTTCTGGTATGATGCATGGCAGGATTCGCGGCATGCTGAAGGCTGTCTCCTAAAAAGCTCAACGCCATGACCACAAACAAGATGGCAAGTCCAGGCGCAAGCATATGGGCTGGATGTGTCACCATGACATTCTTCGCCTCATTGAGCATCATGCCCCATTCTGGTGTAGGTGCACTCACCCCTAATCCAAGAAAAGACAGTGCTGATATATTTAAGATCACCCAGCCCGCATCAAGTGTCGCAAAAACAGCAATTTCTCCTGAGATGCGAGGAAATAGATGTCTCCTCAATATGTAAAAGGGTTTGCCGCCAGTCACCTTTGCAAATTGAACAGAAGGTTCATTCGCATATTGAAGGACAGACGAACGAATCATTCTTGTATACCAAGCCCATTTCGCTAGGACATTGGCCAAAATAATATTGAATAGTCCAGGTCCGAGTATTCCCACAACCGCAAGAATCATCACCTCTGCTGGAAAGGACAGCATGACATCACACAGCCTCATCAAAACCCCATCCACCTTTCCTCGAAAGAAGCCTGCCATGAGTCCAAGTGCGCTGCCAATGAGCATCGTGATACACATCGTCAGCATAGCTGCAAGCATTGTTGTCCGAATGCCATATAAAAGCCTCGATAATACACATCTCCCTAGATGATCCGTTCCGAGTGGGTAAGTAAGACTGATACCGGCATATTTTTGAAGAATGTTCGTATTTGTTGGGTCATGTGGTGCTAACATTGGAGCAAACAGTCCAGCTAATGCGACAAGCGCTAACAGCCAGATTGAAAGAATCGCCATACGGTCTTTTCTTAATTGATGCCACCCTATCATTGTTGTCATACCTCCTTTCGCAATTGCGGATTCATGGTCATTTGCAGCATATCAGCGATGAGATTGCACATAACAAACAGGAACCCCATCACAAACAAATAGGCTTGAATAATAGGGAAGTCAGCATGGAAAATAGCAGTTATACACAACCGGCCAACCCCTGGCCAAGCAAAAAGGTTCTCAATAATGACAGTTCCCGCAATGAGCTTTGGAATAGACATGCCAAGTGCTGTTACCGCTAATTGCAGGGCATGCCTCATGACTTTCAGTTGAACAGTTCGTTCCTTTAAACCACGTGCTCTTGCATAAAAAACAAAGGGCTCGTGCTGAAATTTTAGAATTTGATTACGTATGAGTCTCACATAGGTCGATAAGTAGCCTAATGATAATGTGACAGCTGGAAGAAGAATCGATTTGAACCCTTCCATTCCACTCGTATTAACCCAATTGAATTTGACAGAAAAAAGCCAAATCAACAAAATCCCCAGCCAAAAACTAGGCATTGAAGCGGCGATAAACACAAAGGCTCTCAATAAACGGTCCACCCAAGTGTGAGCAGCATATGCACAGATCACCCCGAACAATAAACTGAGCACTATGATAAAAAAGAGCGCTGCTCCTGCAAGCTGCAATGTCGCAGGCAGCGCCTCCATGATAAGATCAAAAACGGGCTCCTGAGTGACATAGCTCCTGCCAAAATCACCTGTTAATCCATTTTTAAGCCATGTGGCATAGCGGATGAAAAATGGCTGGTCTAAGCCTAACTCCTGCCGCATCGATTCAATCATTTCTTCTGTTGGAGTGACTTGATTCACCCGCAAAGCGACCTCTGCTGGATCACTTGCCCGCATCGTCAGCAGTACAAAAGCAAAGAAGGTGATGAAGATCATAAGCGGAAAAAGCATCAGTATTCGTTTTAAGAGATAGCGAGTCATGTCTCTGCCTCCGTTTTATGACGCAAAATACATACGGTCAAATGGGATTTCATACTGAGACACATGAAAACCTACGCCTTTCAGGCGCTTATTATAAACAGCCTTTGTCACAGAATAAGAGATTGGGAGGTAAACATTTTCATCATGGATATACGTCAATATTTCTTGATACATTTGTTTCCGCTTTTGCTCATCTGGTTCTACTAATACTTCCGTAATCGTCTCGTCCAGCCACTTTTTCTTTTTCAGTCCTAATTGAGCTTGATAATCAGCATGGGATGCTACACGGAATGAAGAGACATAAGTTTGTGGATCATAAGGAAGCCCCCAAGACAGCGAGTACATCAGATCGAACTTTCCTGTTTTTTGGCGATCTAAGAATGCCTGTTTTTCTTCTCCTCTAATATCCAGCTTGATCCCCACCTGCTTGAAATCTTGTTGAATCGATTCACTGATCGTTCTTTCCCCTGCATTATCGGAATTATAGTAAATAGCCACACTCAGCAGTTTGCCATTTTGATAGCGATACCCGTCTTCTTTCATCCTCCAGCCTGCCTCATCCAATATTTCCTCTGCTTTCTTCTTTTGATAAGTTTTCTTTTTCAGTGGAATATCTGCGTATGGGACAGAAGGAGCAAGCAATGTGTGTGCCACCTTTTCCGTTCCATTTAAAATGCCTTCAGTGATCATGTCCTTTTGAATGGCGTATTGAAAAGCTTCTCTTATTTTCGGATCTTTTGTGATTGGCTGGTTTGAATTAATCACAATCGATCTTGAACCAACAGGAGGGCTCACGGTGACACCATATTGCCCTGCTTCTTTTAAAGCCTGGAATGAGTCTCCATCAATCATGTCACCATCTGCTCCAAATAAAAGATCAATCTCTCCTTTTTGAAGCGCAAGTAAGATGGTTTGGTGATCCGGCATGACTTTCCATTTCACAGTTGAAATTTTCGGCTTTTGCCCCCAATAGTGATCATTCATTTCAAAAACGGCATATTGATTTTTCTTATGTTCCTTTAGCACATAAGGACCTGTACCTGCATAGCTTTTAACTCCTTTTGCAGTCGTTCCATCAATGAAGCTTTTTGGAGAAATAAAACGGAAGGGGCGTGTTAAGCCCAGCTCTTCTAACGTAGGATAATAAGGCTCTTTCAACGTGAGAACAAATGTATCGTCATCTACCGCCTTTGTGGATTTGATTTCAGATACGAGATTAAGCCAAGCGTTCTTTTCAATATTTTTGACGACAGCATCAATATTCAATTTCACTGCCTTTGCATTAAAAGGCTCACCATCTGAAAAAATCACACCTTTTCGAAGATGAAAGGTATAGGTCCTTCCATCCTTTGATATGTCCCAGCTTTTCGCTAAGGCAGGCTGAACGCCCTTCTCTGTATTGACGACAAGCGATTCAAACACCATATTTTGAGCAGCCATCTCTCCACCGTATAGATGAGGATTGATGTCCCTGATATCTTTTGTACTTGCATACACGAGCTCATCTTCTTCTCTATCATTGCTGGAGGATGCTTTGTTTTCAGAGCATGAGGCCAATAAAAAACAAACCATCACTGAAAACAGCATCAAGGTGTATGTCACGTAGGGATGCCTTTTCTCATATTTCTTCTTTATGTAAACAGGTTGATCACTCATATGTACTTCCCCCAATTCAACATTATCGTAATCATTACGATTATTAATCGAAATGATTACGAATTGAATATTAGCATACAGAAATGGGAAATACAACGTCTTTTCATAAAAAAACAGACTCATGATTGAGTCTGTTTCGCTTGTATAAATTGATCAATCACCTTTAATGCTTTTTCTGTTCCACCTGCTGCTTGGAAGCTTTCTTCAATTTTCTCAATCCCCGCACGGTACGTGTCACTGCCTAAAACCTTCTCAACAGTTTCTCTTAGCTGCTTTGGTGTCAGCTGATCTTTATCAAGTGCACAGGCAGCAGATAATTCGGTCAGTCTTTGTGCCACCATCGGCTGATCTTTGTCGACTGGAATGACGACCATCGGAACGTGATAATGAATCCCTTCATTGACACTATTCATGCCGCCGTGCGTTATAAACACATCTGTCAGTTCGAGCACTTCAAGCTGCGGTACATAAGGCTCGATGAGAAAATGAGCAGGTGCCTTTTTTAAGAGAGATCGATCCACTTTTTCACCTGTTGCGATAATCACTTTTCCGTCAAAGTCTTCGAAAGCATCTATACACATATTAAAAAATGCTTCTGTATCCCCAAGAACGGTGCCCATGGAAATAAAAACGACTTTTTCTTGCTCAAGTGCTTCCAGCGGGAAATCATGCTGGTCGGCTCTTTTTAGAAAGCTCGGTCCAATGAAAACAAACGAATCGTTTAATGAATCAACAGAAGGCTGGAAATATTCACTTGTATAGACGATATTCAGTTCTCCACGGTTTTTCATAAATTGCATCAAACGTGTTGGCTGAACGCCAAAACGCTCTTGTATTTTTTCTAACAGATGATCGGCTTTCTCATCCTTTCTGTATAGCGGTGTATCAAAATGCGCCTCTTGCAGCACAAAAGATGGGTTGGACCCAATGCTCGGAATGTGCAAGTAATCTCGAACAAGCTCCCCTGCCCCAAACATATCAAAGTAAACCAAATCAAATGAATGCTTCTCGGAAAGTGTTTCCACCACCTCTAAAATATCATATGATGTTTGCAGCATGGCATGAAAGAACGGCTGCATAGAATCTAAATCTCCTTCTTCCACATGTAATGTCCGAATATAGTCTGGATGTATATGTACGTGAGCGCCTAAGCGTTTAATTCGTTCCTCATAATGTACAGTTGTGACCGCATGCACTTCATCGCCTCGATCCGCCCATGCTTTAATCATTCCTAACATAGGGTTCACATGTCCTTCAGCTGGAAACGTAATCAATAAAATCTTCGCCACAAGAAATCCCTCCTCATTGTCAATTCTCTTCCATGTTAATCATATACAGCGAACTGGCTCAACAAATACGCCTGAAAAGGGAAGAAATGAGTCTTACGTCCAGTATTTCATGGAGGGACATGAACATAACGCCTTCTCACGAGCAAACATCCAATATAACCCTTTATTATTTATTCTTGTATAATTAGTCATAATATTATTTTCAGCTTCATATTGGAGGGATATTTTATGAAAGTCTTGGAGAAATACAGTTATTTAATTATCATTCTTTGTCTAGCGGCAATGATCGTGACAAACTTCACTGTGAATGACAATACATTAAAAAATACTGTATCCGTGATTGGATTTGTCATTGTTCTTCTTACAATTATACCTGCGGCTATTTACAGGAAAGGCCAGAAAGGCAGGTAACTCCTTTATAGCAATAACCCCCACTCTTATGTTAAGAGTGGGGGTTATTTTATTATATTCGGATAGATGTTGCTGTGTTGCAACCAGATCATTTTTTCACTTCCCTCACCCTAATGAACGATAAACCCGAATGAACACAAAAAAACCTCTCTCCATATGAAGAGGGGTTCATGAAAGACCTTTATCATCGTAAGCAAGGTCAAGTACGCGCTCGGAGGGATTCGAACCCCCGGCAGACGTGGTACCGGAAACCACCGCTCTATCCAACTGAGCTACGAGCGCACGATATGTTTTTTGAACGTCAGCATATCAAATTATAAGGGAAATGCTGCAAGAAAGCAATGATTAATCATTCGTCATGATGATGTATTTTCTTACTTTGTATTCATACACTAATATGATGGTTTGAAGTGAAATGATTTTGGGGAAAATGGATAGGGGTATTTGAATTTAGGTCAGCGTTTTGTTTGACCTTTATTGACCAAAAATGTATCATTGAATTACATACTTACCTAAAAGGTGAAGGAGGAACATTATGAATTTAATACCTACAGTCATTGAGCAAACAAATCGTGGGGAAAGAGCTTACGACATTTATTCTCGTCTTTTAAAAGACCGTATTATCATGCTTGGTTCTGCGATCGATGACAATGTTGCCAACTCCATCGTGTCACAGCTGCTTTTCTTAGAAGCTGAAGATCCAGAAAAAGATATTTCTATCTACATTAACAGCCCTGGCGGTTCAATCACAGCTGGTATGGCCATTTATGATACGATGCAATTTATTAAACCAAAGGTATCAACTATTTGTATTGGTATGGCTGCATCTATGGGTGCGTTCCTGCTTGCTGCTGGTGAAAAAGGTAAGCGTTATGCTCTTCCAAACAGTGAAGTCATGATTCACCAACCACTCGGCGGTGCCCAAGGTCAAGCAACAGAAATTGAAATTGCGGCAAAACGAATCCTTTCTTTACGCGATAAACTGAACCAAGTACTTGCTGAACGTACTGGTCAGCCAATTGAAGTCATTGAGCGCGATACAGATCGTGACAACTTCAAAACAGCGGAAGAAGCACTTCAATACGGACTCATTGACAAAGTCTTGACCCGTAATACAGAAGACCAAAAATAATGATCACAACACAAACCGTCTGTTCCTTGAACAGACGGTTTTTTGTGATTGACATATACTTTAAGACAGCTCCGTCCATTTCTGCTGAAGAGACGGTGTTTGATAAGAAGCCATCTGCGTGATTAATTCCTCCGGTTCACTCGAAGCATGTAACAATTGAAGGTGTGATTCATTCGAAAAACCTTCCTGTACACTGAATTTCACCATGTCTATGAGTGGATTGAAGTAGTCATTTACTTGATACAATCCAATTGGCTTTTGATGGATGCCGATTTGTGCCCAGCACAGCACCTCAAATAATTCTTCATATGTACCAAAGCCGCCTGGCATCGCAATAAACCCATCGGCCAGCTCGCTCATTTTTGCTTTTCGTTCATGCATGCCTGTTACCTCAATTAGCTCTGTCAGCTCTTGATGCACGACTTCTCCTCTAAAAAGCCCCTTAGGCATGACCCCGATCACTTGCCCGCCATGTCTCATGACCTCATCGGCAATCGCGCCCATTAACCCAATACGCGATCCGCCGTAAACAAGACGAATGCCCTGCTTCGCCATATAAGCACCCAGCTCTACAGCCTTTTGTTTATAGACATCATTTACACCTGGATTCGAACCAGCAAACACACAAATCGTTTTCATCAAAACAGCCCCATCTCTCTCTATGATTTCTTCACCCACTCATTCTACTATAATGATTTGTAAAGAAACAGCCGTTTCTTCTATATATAGTGTAAAATCAAAAGAGTGAACACCATATAAGGAGCTGTATAGAGAGAATGCAAACAACTGAGATGGAGAAGTGGATCAAGTATTTTTATCAAACGAGAAATTGGACAGAATACGGACCGTTTATCCGGTTAGGCTTCTTAATGGAAGAAACGGGAGAACTCGCTCGCGCTGTTAGAGCAATAGAAATCGGACGAGACCGGCCTGATGAGCAGAGACAGGAATCATCTGAGCTGAAGAAAGAACTCATTGAAGAAATGGGAGATGTTTTAGCAAATCTCCTCATTTTAGCGGATCAATATGATGTCACAGTAGAAGAGATCTTCAGCGCTCATCAACAAAAACTCACAAAGCGTTTTTCTGGAGAAAAAGAGCCAGTAAAAAACACGTGACCAAGCTGTCACGTGTTTTTTTACGCCTTAAAGATGCTGTGGTGAGATGTCATCCGTTCGTTCAAAGAAATGCTGTTTTCCAATATGATGGAATAGACCTGTTCGATGCAAAAGCTCCTTAGGCTGTGATTGAAGTCCAACGATCATCAGCTTTCCATTATGATGCTTTAACCGATTGGAGATATTCATTAGAACCGCTTCTGCCGATGTGTCCATATAATTGACTTTATTCATAAGCAGAATGAGCGTTTTCGGTTTTGTTTGAACATGATCCAATATCGAATTTTCTAATGAATCTGTTGTTCCGAAAAAGAGCGGCCCTTCAATGGAATACATACTGATCCCTTTCTCCTCTGTCTGTTTTTCTAAAGCAGCTGCTGTTTCCATTTGAGGAACGGCGACATTTGTATGAATATTGGTCGTCTGGCTCATTTTTTTGATAAAGGCGATAAACGCTAAAATGAGACCAGCAGTGACGCCAATAATCAAATCACCGATCACTGTGAGCAGGAAGGTCACGACCAGTACAAGCGAATCAGCATTTTTCACTTTCAAAATATTGACAAACTCTTTTCTCTCACTCATATTCCAAGCAACAAACATTAAAATCGGTGCCATTGCAGCAAGTGGAATCATCGACGCATACGGCGCAAATACCATTAAGATCAGCAAGACGACAACGCCATGCACCACACCAGAAATCGGACTTGCCCCGCCATTTTTTATGTTCGTTGCCGTTCGGGCAATAGCTCCCGTCGCTGGAATTCCTCCGAAAAGCGGTCCCGCCATATTGGCAATTCCTTGCCCCACAAGCTCTTTATTGCTGTCATGCTTAGAGCCTTTCATATTATCAGCGACCATTGCGGATAAAATCGATTCCACGCCGCCTAAAAGCGCAATGACAATTGCTGGAGGCAGGAGGTATATCATTTTTTCAATCGTCAATTCAGGAAAAGCGAAGGTTGGCAGCTGACGAGGGATTTCACCATATGCAGAGCCAATCGTTTCAACTTGTCCTTGAAAAAAGAGAACGGCTAGAAACGTAGAAGCCAATAAACCTAATAGAGCACCAGGTATTTTGGGAATGTATTTTTGTGCCGCCAAAATCACGATGAGCCCGATGACGGCTGTGACAATGGCGAGACTGTTTGTGGTACCAAGATGGACCACGATTTCTCTCATATTGAGGAAAAAGCTTTCATGTTTTTCAACACCCTTTAATCCGAGGAAGTTGGCAATCTGTCCTGAAAAAATAATGACAGCAATGCCAGCAGTAAAACCGATGATAACCGGACGAGGAATAAATTTCATGAGCTTTCCTAGTTTGAATATTCCGAATAATACAAGCATACAGCCTGCCATAAAACCGGCAATGAGCAAGTTTTCAATACCGTACTGGCTGACGATCCCGAATAAAATTGGAACAAACGCCCCGGTCGGCCCGCCGATCTGATACTTTGAACCACCAAACAATGAAATCAAAATGCCGGCAACGATGACTGTGTATAATCCATATTCTGGTCCGACACCAGATGCAATGGCAAATGCCATGCCTAAAGGAATTGCCACAACGCCCACGACAAGCCCAGCGATTAAATCGCGTCTAAACTTTGATGAATTGTACCCTTCAAATCTTCCATAAAAACGCATGGTATGTGTTGGCCTCCTTCAAGTATGTGTAGATGATTTAGGTATACTGTGGGTCAATTTGTTTGTCTTTTACTACGATATCCAGCTTTCCTGTCGCTGGGTGAATCACCAGTCCATGAATTGCCACATCACTTGGCATCAGTGGATGCTCTTTCACTAATTTCACACTTTGGGCCACGCTTTCTTCAACTGAATCAAAGCCTGTCAGCCAGCCCTTTAAATCAACTCCTGAGTTTTTCACAATGCTTAAGCATTTCTCTTCGATTCCGCGTGCTTTCGCCTTTTCAAGTAAAGGGTCCGCCGCAAGACCTGCCATTCCGCATTCATGATGCCCTACAATGCATACTTCCTCTGCCTTTAGCTCATAGATAGCTAGCAGGATACTCCGCATCACACTGCCGAACGGATGTGTCACGATGGCGCCTGCATTCTTAATGATTTTTGCATCCCCATTGCGCAGACCCATAGATTGCGGCAATAATTCCAAAAGACGGGTATCCATGCACGTTAAAATAACCAGTTTTTTCTCAGGAAATTTACCCGCTTTGTAAGGCTCATAATGTCTCTCATTCACAAACTCTGAATTGTGCTGAAGAATCTGTTCTAATTTTGACTCCATTTTGCCATCTCCCATCTTTTTTTAAGTAACGTAAGCTCGTGTCTGTCCTCCTTTTCTTTCTTGTGTTCTCAAGAATAGAGAAGAAAAATGATAGAAAAAAAAGAAAAAAATGAGAAAACGATGAGAAGAAATATCATCATTTTCTCTATTTTACGCTGCATCCCAACGGCTTCGCGGGTTTGTTTTCAATCTATTGTTCTCATCACACCAAAAGACAATAAAATGGTTTAGTAGAAAATGATCATCCCGTTTAATACATTTCAAATATAATAAATTTTCTATCAAAAAGTCTCGATCTATTTTCCAGTTTGTCAGATAATCTCTCGTAAATTTTTGCAATTTCACATGTCTCATCTACTATCAGTTTATTTTTATATAGATGAAAAATGCATCAGATGGCATAAGAATCTACTTTTTCACTAAGAAAATGTCTTTCTTTACCGTTATTTCAGTATATTAAATATTGAGCTGCTAACATTCAAACGTGTTCTGCCGAAATCGTTGCTTTATAATAAAAGGAGTAAGATGACCATGTGAAAGGAGCGAATTGACTGTGACACCACACATTTTTGTCGCCAAACCCTTACCTGCCTCTTTTGAGGAAATGCTAAAGGAACATTGTACATACGAGGTTTGGCAATCCAAAGACCCTATTCCAAGAGACATGTTGTTTGAGAAGCTGCAGCACGCTGATGGTCTTTTAACGTCTGGAACGAAAATCGATCAAGAGCTGTTAGATCACGCACCAAAACTCAAGGTGGTGAGCAATAACTCTGTCGGCTATGACAATTTTGATATAGAAGCGATGAGGCAAAGAGGCGTGATTGGTACGCATACTCCTTATACGCTCGATCATACCGTGGCTGACCTTGCCTTTTCGCTCATTCTCTCCTCTGCGCGAAGAATCGCCGAGCTTGACCGTTTTATCCGTGAAGGAAAATGGACAAAATTCGTACAGGAAGAAGAGATCTTTGGCATCGACGTACATCACCAAACGCTCGGTATTATTGGTATGGGACGTATCGGAGAACAAGTGGCCAAACGGGCAGCACATGGTTTTGATATGAACGTTCTTTATCATAACCGAAGCCGGAATGAAAAGGCTGAATCGGCGTATGGCGCTGTCTATTGTGCACTTGATGATCTTTTAAAACAAGCTGATATCATCGTGTTGATTACACCGCTGACCGAGGAAACATATCATATGATTGGGGAACGAGAATTGAAGTTAATGAAGCAAACGGCTTTATTTGTAAACATTTCCCGCGGGAAAACAGTGGATGAAAAAAGCCTCATTCAAGCACTTCAGAAAGGATGGATCAAAGGTGCTGGTCTTGATGTGTATGAGCAGGAACCGCTTCAAGAGGATCATCCTTTCAAAGAGATGAACAATGTCACCCTAGCTCCTCACATCGGTTCCGCTACTGAAACAACAAGGGATCTCATGCTGAAACGAGCCATTCATAATGTGATTCATGGAATAGATGGGAAGGCGCCTGTTGATGTTGTGAAGGAGCTTGCTTCATCTTGAACAGCAAAGACGCAGAAACTGCGTCTTTTTATTTATTTCTTTAGGAGACATCAGGAGAAAAGACTCATTTTAGCAAAGATCCTGATTCTTTACATTTCCTTCATGTTCGGGTGCTATAATATGAGCTAGACAAGCATCAAGAGGACGGCATCCGATTTCCTTAATAGGAGGATGAAGATGAAAAGATTGAGTTCGGTTTTTACTATGTTCGCTCTGATCGCTACTATTCTGTTTTCTGGATTTGTCCCGCAGCAAGCTCATGCAGAAACACCTCTTACACCAACAGCCACAACTGAAACTGCTTCTATTCAGCTCACGCCAGATGTGCGCACCCTTGCCGTCATTAATACGTTTGATGGTGTAGCAGATTATTTAATTCGCTACAAACGACTGCCTGATAACTACATTACGAAATCACAAGCAAGTGCTCTCGGATGGGTGGCATCTAAGGGAAATCTAGCCGAGGTGGCGCCAGGTAAAAGCATTGGTGGAGATATTTTCTCAAACCGGGAGGGACGTCTTCCTTCAGCAAGCGGCCGAACATGGCGTGAGGCAGACATCAACTACGTTTCAGGCTTCCGCAATGCAGACCGTCTTGTGTATTCAAGCGACTGGCTCATTTACAAAACAACAGACCATTATGCGACTTTCACACGTATTCGATAATCAATAAAAAAGACAGCCCTATTTGATCTGGGGCTGTCTTTTCATATGGTGGTTTACGGTATAAGCTTTTTTACGTAATCCTCAAAAGGAATCGGAAGCGGCTTTTTCGACACTTCTTCGTGTTCATGTGTGGTGACATGATCCTCAGTAACGATCACACGTCCTGTTGGCGTGAGCTTTGACGCAAGCGGTCTTTTGTTAAATGGAGAGAATTCATTTTCATAAATCTCGTGTCTCATTTGGGCTAATACAGACTCGTCCACCTCGTTCAATGTGAAAGCATAGCCTGTTTCAGCGCCATCTCCCTTATCTAATTGGAGCAGATGTGTCCCTTTTTCGGTTTCCTCAGCTTTGACGCGAAACCGCATTGACGCTCCTTTCACCCAATCTCCTGTAAAAGGCACAGGCTGAAGAGGTAAATTCACACCAAATCCCGCATCAATGAGGAAGCGTTCACTGTGATGCTTCAACATGATGGCTACGTGCGTGCCATCAATTGCCCACGTATCCGCTTCTTTGTTATACACTGTGCCTTGAAGAAGCTGTACAGAGAGCCCTGCCTCTTTTAACACATAGTATAAGAGAGGATTGAGATCGTAACAAAGACCTCCTCGGTTTTCTTCAAGTAGATGCTGCTTCAACCCTTCTTGATTTAAAGCGTAGGATTGTTTGTTCAAAACAGATCTATTTTCGAATGGAAAGGTATAGGCCATTTTTTTTAATAATACAGGCAAGTCTTTAAAGGTGATGGACTGGCCTTCATATCCGATCTTCTGTAAAAAAGCTGATTGAATCATGACATTCCCTCCTAAAAAAACTGAGCCTTTGAAGAGACTCAGTTTTCTTGATTGATAAAATCTGTTAACGCCTCAATGGCTTCTTGTTCATCCGCACCATCTGCAATCAGTGTGACAGTAACCCCAGAGCTGATCGCAAGACTCATGAGACCCATAATGCTTTTCGCATTGACTTTTTTCCCATCTTTCTCTAGAAAAATATCAGCACCAAAGCGATTGGCTTCTTGTACGAACAAAGCAGCTGGACGTGCCTGCAAGCCTGTTTTCAGCTGGATGGTGACCGTTTTTTCCACCATATGATCTGCCTCCCTTTTTCATTCTCCTATTTGAGTGTTACAGCTTGTCCGTTTCGTAATTGTTCTGCGATTTGATCTAGCTTTCTTAAGCGATGGTTAATCCCTGACTTGCTGATCTTGCCGCTTTCCACCATTTCTCCAAGTTCCTTCAGCGTGACCTCTTGATAGTCGACTCGCAGTTTGGCAATTTCACGAAGCTTATCCGGCAGGGCATCAAGTCCAATTTTTTCATCAATGAATTGGATGTTCTCGACCTGACGCAGTGATGCACCAATCGTTTTATTCAAGTTTGCTGTTTCACAATTGACGAGCCGGTTGACGGAGTTCCTCATATCTCGGACGATTCTCACATCTTCAAACCGGAGCAGTGAGTTATGAGCGCCCACAACACTTAGGAATTCCGTGATTTTTTCTGCTTCCTTCATGTACGTAATGTACCCTTTTTTGCGCTCAAGTGTTTTACTATTGAGATGAAATTGATTCATCAGCTCACAAAGAGCATCATTATGTTCTTTATATAGTGAAAAAATCTCAAGGTGATAGGAGGACGTTTCTGGGTTATTCACAGAACCGCCTGCTAAAAAAGCACCTCTCATATAGGAGCGCTTGCAGCATCTTTTCTTCACAAGCTCTTCTGAAATATTGCGCTCAAATACAAATTGCTCACCTAATATTTTCAAATCCTCTAAAATGGTTTTCGCTCGTTCTACCAGTCTGACAATATACACGTTATTCTTTTTCAATCTCATTTTTTTACGGACGAGCAGTTCGACTGTCACATCGTATTTCTTTTTGAGCAGCGTATAAATCCGTCTTGCAATGGCTGCGTTCTCTGTCTGTATATCTAAAATCAATTTTCGATTAGAGAAAGATAATGAACCGTTCATACGGATGAGGGCAGAAAGCTCTGCTTTTGTGCAGCAGTCCTTCACGTCCAGATTAGTCAGCTCTTTTTTTGTTTCGGATGCAAATGACATCCTTGCCACCCCCATTCCTATTTTTTCTGCTGCAGCAGATCGACAAGCAGCGAGGCTACTTTCAGCGTGTCATGACGAATGACATGCTGGTCATATGTAATGATTTCTCCTGGAATCACTTCTAGTCCCATTGCTTTCAGTGCATCTGTGTCGAATTGGACAGGCTGTGCCTGTTCTTCTGCATATTTTGCTTTGATTTCTTCTGGAATTTCTTTATTGTTCACAAAAATCGTATCGATAAATGGACGATCCATATGATCATTTAATGCCTGCACATGATCAGCTGCACTGTAGGAAAGCGTTTCCCCCGGCTGCGTCATGACATTGCATATATACACTTTTTTCGCCTTAGAGCGAATCACTTCTTCTCCAATATGCGGGACAAGCAAGTTTGGCAAAATACTCGTATACAGGCTGCCAGGCCCAATGACGATTAAATCCGCCTCACGAATGACTTGAATGGATTCTGGCAGTGGTTCAATCGTATCGGGTGTGAGGAAAACTCGTTTAATTCGCTCACCATAGGTGGGAATTTTCGATTCTCCTGTCACCATTTGCCCATTTTCTAATTCCGCATGAAGAACAACACTTGAATTTGCTGCTGGCAATACTTTTCCTCTCACATTTAAAACCTTGCTCATTTCAGTGACGGCATGAAAAAAATCACCGGTTATATTTGTCATGGCCGCAAGAATGAGGTTGCCGAGTGAGTGGCCTGTTAAGTCATTCCCTTTGTTAAAACGGTGCTGAAATAAATCTTCTACAAGCGGTTCAACATCAGAGAGAGCCGCAAGGACATTTCGAATATCACCTGGAGGGGGAATATTCAAATCATGCCGCAGTCTGCCTGAGCTGCCTCCGTCATCAGCAACCGTTACTATAGCGGTAATGTCCACCGGCTTCGTTTTAAGCCCTCTGAGCAAAACAGATAAGCCAGTGCCGCCGCCAAGAATGACCACCTTTGGTAGTGTCGTCATCTATTTTCTGCTTCTCTTTTCAATGTCCCGGTGAGTGACATGTGTATAGTAATCGTTTTTAAAATACTCCGATAAATAGTTGGCCAGTGTCACAGATCGATGCTGTCCGCCTGTACAGCCGATGGCAATCACAAGCTGGCTTTTTCCTTCTCGTTTATAGGACGGAAGCATAAAGCTGAGGAGATCGATTAATTTCTCTGTGAATTTTTGTGTTTCAGTCCATTTCATCACATAGGAGCGCACTTCTTCATCGTTTCCAGTCTGTGGACGCATGCTCTCAATATAGTAAGGATTCGGCAGGAATCTCACGTCAAAGACAAGATCAGCATCAATCGGCAGACCGTATTTAAAGCCAAAGGACATCACGTTTACTGTAAACACCTGCCCCTGATTCGTGGCAAAGTGCGTGACAATTTTTTCTCGCAGCTGTTTTGGTTTTAAATCCGATGTATCAAAAATCATTTGAGACCGGCCTTTTAACTCCTCTAACAGCTCGCGCTCCATTGCAATTCCTTCAAGCGGCAAACCTGTTGTCGCAAGGGGATGCGAACGTCTCGTTTCTTTGTATCTTGAGACAAGTACCTTATCATTTGCATCTAAAAATAGAATCCTTGGCGTGATCCAGTCAAGATCACTCATTTCATCTAACGCGGCAATTAAGCTGTCAAAAAATTCGCGTCCGCGCAAATCCATCACAAGAGCGACCTTGCTCATCTTGGAATTCGATTCCTTCATGAGCTCTAAGAACTTCGGTAAAAGTGATGGCGGCAGGTTATCAACACAAAAGTAGCCTAAATCTTCAAAGCTTTGAATGGCGACGGTTTTCCCCGCACCTGACATTCCTGTAATAATCACAAGCTGAATATCTTCTTGTTTGTGTGTATTCATGCCTGCTTCCTCTCCTTCTTTATGAAAACGGTTCATGTATTATTCTCCCTGAGGATCTAACCGATAAGCAATCAGCTCAAAATCGGGTGTATACGTAAAAGTGCCGTGCAGAAGTCCTTTTCCTTTAAGCATGAAATCAAGAATATGGGAATCTCCTGGGGCCATCGGCAAATGAGGCACATCCTTTACGTCATGCCACTTTAAAATGCCTTCCTCTGACTCTGTTACGTTTTTTCCGGTAAATGAATCTGCCATAAAGGTGAACATCATCCACTCTTGAACGATTTGATCGCCTTCTTTTATGATAAAGGTAAAAACACCTTTTAGCTGCGGATTTAAAATATAAATACCTGTTTCTTCTCTATATTCTCGAACGACTGAATCCTTGACCGATTCTCCGCTTTCCATCTTGCCGCCCGGCGCTACCCACCAGCCCCGTCTTGGCTTTTGCAGCAAGAGAACTTGATCTTCGTGATGCAGCACACAATTGGTTACTCGTTGCATCAGCTGTCACCTACTCTTTTATGTCTTTAACTTATTATACAGGTTCAACCTGACTCCCACAATGAACATGCCCGTTCTTCCCCGAAAACAGACCGGTTTTCGTTTGAATCGTGTAACGGGCCATTTCTCTACTCTTTATTTTACAGCATCTAACGGTTCTCCATGCGTCATTTGTGAACATCTCGTGAATTTCTGATTTTAGGCAAAAAAAAGACACGGATTCACATCCGTGCCAAACATGTATTCCTTATAAAAGGGGGTCAATTACTAGCTTTATCATAACGGAAAATTATTTCACCCGTGTTACATTCCAGTTAAAAGCCCATGACGCTATATTAAGGATTTACGACAGCCTTTTATTTCGTTGCTTTGAGTTTTTCAGCAAGCTCTTCTACATAATGCTGTGCGCTTTGTGCTGCAATACTTCCGTCACCTGTTGCTGTCACAATTTGACGAAGTGTTTTTTCTCGAATGTCACCAGCGGCGAAAATACCTTCCACTCTCGTTTCCATTCTTTCGTTTGTCTCGATGTAGCCTTCTTTATTTGTAATGCCGAGATTTTCAAATGGTTTAGACAGTGGCAGCATGCCGATATAGATAAAGGCGCCGTCTGTTTTAAAGACTTCTTCTTCACCAGTCACCGTATCAACCAATGTCACACTGCCGACTTTCCCGTTTTCTTCATTGATCTGTTTGACGGTTTTGTTCCACTTGAAGTCAATTTTTTCATTATCAAAGGCGCGCGCTTGTAAAATGCTTTGTGCACGAAGTTTATCGCGTCTATGGATAATCGTTACTTTAGAAGCGAAGCGTGTGAGATACACACCCTCTTCTACCGCAGAATCACCGCCGCCGATGACGACAAGCTCTTTGTTTTTAAAGAAAGCCCCGTCACATACTGCACAATATGATACGCCGCGGCCGCCAAGTTCTTTTTCACCTGGTGCACCGATTTTTTTGTATTCAGCCCCTGCCGCGATAATGACAGAGCGTCCTTTGTATTCTTTTGAGCCGGCTTTGACGATTTTATATTCTTCACCGTTCACGATTTCTTTAATATCGCCATATGCATACTCTGCACCGAATTTCTTCGCATGCTCAAACATTTTATTTGAAAGTTCCGGCCCTAAAATACTTTCAAAGCCAGGATAGTTCTCGACATCTTCCGTATTCGCCATTTGTCCGCCTGGAATTCCTCTTTCAATCATTAATGTTGAAAGATTTCCCCGTGATGTATAAACAGCGGCTGTCATTCCGGCAGGACCCGCTCCAATGATGATCGTATCGTAGATTTTTTCTTCTGACACAACTGTCACTCCCTCTTCAATTGCTGCTCGCATTTCTTATTAGAATGCCCTTGGGTGATGCTTCCATTCATGACAGATAGCATCATTTCCACTCTTAGCTTTTATTCCTTACCCATATCCTATTAAATCTGCGGGGAATAAGCGAATCATTTGCTCATATCTTCAAAAAAA
This sequence comes from Bacillus sp. PAMC28571, assembly GCF_014250435.1. Taxonomy (NCBI): domain Bacteria; kingdom Bacillati; phylum Bacillota; class Bacilli; order Caryophanales; family Bacillaceae; genus Bacillus; species Bacillus sp. PAMC28571. The sequence goes on from NZ_CP060191.1 coordinate 2,887,429, forward strand.
GAAAAAGCTTCCTTAAACTGCTGTTTAAGGAAGCCTGTTTACGGTTATATAAAAAGTAATGATTTATTCAACGACTCTTCTTACAACGCCATTGAAAGCTTTTTTCCAGTATACGTTGTTCATTGAGTCAACTGAAACACCGCGAGAGCTGTTATCGTTCAAGAATGAACCGTTTCCTAAGTAAATACCAACGTGTCCATTTACTTTATACGTATCAAAGAACACAAGGTCTCCGCGTTTCATGTCAGATGCACTTACAGCTCTTCCTTTACCCACAAGTGTATCTGTTGTTGTACCGCCAACTGGTCCAAGGTTGATGCCTGCTGATGCAAATGCCCAGCGAACGAATGAAGAACAGTCAAAACGACGTGCGTCAATATCGGCTTGTGATCTGCCGCCGCCCCATTTATATGGAGATTGTCCAACAATCGTAGAACCTGTGCTGATCGCACCTTCAATTCCGCCTACGTTACTGCTGACAGGTGATCCACCGCCAGAAGATGGCTTCTTGCTTGGTGCACTGCTGTTGCTGTTATTGTTGTCATTAGAAGATGATCCACTGTTACTTGAAGACGGGCTGCTATCGTTATTTGAGCTGTTGTCTTCCACTTGGACACTAGCTTGACGCTGCTGCTGTTGTCTTTGCGCTTTTTCTTCTTTTGCTTTTTGAGCTGCTTCTCTTGCTTCTTTTTCAGCTTGTTTTTGTGCAGCGATTGTTGCGTCTTTTTCAGATGCAATGCTGTTAGCCTCACTGTTTAACTCGCTGATTTCAGAAAAAGCACTTCCTTTTTGCTTTTTCACTTGCTTGAATAGCTTGTCTTTTTCATCAAGCTGCTTATTCAAGTCTGATTGAAGCGTTTCAAGCTTTGCAAGTGTGTTTTGCACATTTTCAAGCTTTGTGTTTAATTCGTTTTCAGACTTTTGAAGTTCTGCTTTGTCTTTTTCCTGCTCTTTAATGATTTCACTGTCTGCGTTGATCAGTGTCGATACTGCACCTGCACGGCTGATGAAATCGCTAAAGCTTTTTGCTCCTAGTAATACATCTATGTATTTCGTAGAACCGCCGCTCTCTTGAAGGGCACGTACACGCTTTTTCAAGAACTCGTTTCTTTCTTCAATACGTTTTTCTGTATCAGCAATTTCTTTTTTCAGTGCTTTGATTTCTTTTTTTGTTTTTTCATTTTCTTTTTGTTTTTCTTCGATTTGATCACTTGTTTTTAAAGCTTTCTCATCAATATCTTTAAGCTTTTGTGCAAGTGCCTCTTGTTTTGCTTCAAGCTTTGAAAGCTCTTCTTTTTTCTTTTGAAGGTTCTTGTTTACCTCAGATTGCTTGCTGTCTAGTTCTTGTTTCTTTTGTTCAAAGTTCTGTGCGTTTGCTTCATGCGTAAATGGAATAAATAAACCGCTCGCTCCGATCACCGAAGCTAAACCAAAAGTAATAAACTTTTTCACGAATAGTTCCTCCTTTGACAATTTCCCAAGCGACATTAGAAAGCAGCAAATTCTCTGCGATCAATCTGTGCTCTCTATGTCTTTTTTCCTGATTGTTCAGTCAGATGTTGACCAGATTGTTTCTATCACTAGGTGTTTCATTATGTATAGTAAAATATTTAAATATCTATCTTTGTTTTAATCCACGAGTTTCATTATACATGAGACATCGACAAAATGAGCTAATATTTTTATTACATTTATGTTTCAAAAACATGTCGTGATTGTCATACTTCGCCAATTCCTTGCAAATCCCACCTTTTTATCCAAGAAAAAAGCATGACCTTTTCGGCCATGCTGGGATGTTCTGAATCTATTTACCTATTTAATCGATTAACGTACAGATCTCTCGTTCGTATTTAGACAGTGTTTGAACACTGATCTGAAAAGCGGACGCAACATCTTTTTTGCTGACAGCTGCTTCTTGTTCATTCATCCATAGATAATAAGATGCTGCTGCCCAGGCAGGTGCATTTTTCTTATCAATACCAGAAGCACGTGCCTGCTGAATAATATGGAATAACCAAAAATAAGGCATATGGCTGTCAGGCTGAACGGCTTCCTCCAGACTGGATGCCGCCTGTTTTGCAAAAACTGCATCTTCTGAAAAAGACTTTTCTTTCATTTCATCTTCATATAAAAGCAGTTCTATGAATTGCTGTTCAAAGGCCGTTTTCGCTGCGCGTGCATCAAGGACAGACTGCAGAACGTCACGTTCCCCTTTTTGTTTACTGACATAGTACGCAGTCAGCCGTTCCTCAATCGAGACCATTGGCTCAGTCACCTCAGGTTTATCCTGCCACGGCTTGATTTCATCTGCATCGATATCTTCTTCGACCATCTTATCCCAAACCGTTTGGGCGAGCGTCTTGTGGCCTGTATGATAGGCTGCGCTTGCAAGCCAGTATAAAAATGTACTATCTCCTTGAAAACCTGTTTTGTACAAAGAATAAAGCCATTTAAAGGCCCATTCAAATTCTCCCACAAGGGCAAATGTTGCACCAAGCTTATAACGCTGTTCACTTAGTATTGGATACACGTGCGTTAATTGCTTTGCTAACACATTGACCTTTTCTTCTTCTTTTTCATAATGGTAGAAGACTAGCTGATTGCAAAGGGCATGCAGATTACCGGGATTTTCATGAAGGACCCGGTTCAACATTTCTTTCGCCTGATGGATTCGGCCAGAATAAAAATAGGCCAAAGCGAGATTATTATACGCCGACCAAAATTCTGGATACTCAACAATCATCTGTTCCAGCATCTCAATGGCTTCATCGAGTCTGCCGCTTTCTAGCAAATGGTTTGCTTGATCCTGCTTCACAATCAGGTCATCCTGATCATAAGGAAAATCTTCGTCCTCTTCGTCGCTCATATCGAGCAGGTCAAGAAGGTCGTCATTTTCATCCGCAAATTCCCCGTTCTCTTCCAGCGCGGCATAAGCAGTAGCTGCTTTATATGCCTCTTGAAACAGTCCGAGATTCGCATAATTATTGGCTTTAAAATAGTGGCACTCAGACATGTTTTCATCGATGTGTTCAAGGATAAAATCAAGCAGTTCGTTTGATTGCTGGTAATGACCCATTTCAGTATAAATAATGGCAAGCTGTGACAGCATTTCTACATTTTCAGGCTCAAGTACGATGGCCCGCTGTATCAGCTTACTTGCCCTAGACAGATTTCTTTCTCTATATGCTTTAAGACCTTTATGAAAAAAGTAATGCCCATCTTGAAATAGCTGGACGACTTGTGTGTGATTATTTTGAGAAGTGTATTTACTCACCGATACCCTCCATTTCGAACAGTGTACCGTGTGTAGTATAACATACTTCACTAGTCGTCACATAGAACAAAAGGAAAGGAAGGATTTGTTTTTCATTTAAAAGTAAAAAGCCTGGGATATCCCCCGGCTTTTCATTCACCTTGATGACGTTTTTTTAATACCTTTAATACATCATCAAGCGGCAATTGCTGTTCACGTAATAATACAAGAAGATGATAGAGGAGGTCAGCAGTTTCCCATTTCAATTCTTCTTGATCCCGGTTTTTCGCTGCAATGATCACCTCAGACGCCTCTTCCCCTACCTTTTTCAGGATTTTATCGACCCCTTTTTCAAATAGATAGGTTGTATAAGCCCCTTCTGGCATTTCCGCCTGACGCTTTGCAATGACCTGTTCAAGTTCATTTAATATCGCAAAACGTTCCTGCTCTTCGCTAAGGCGTTTCACGCCTTCTTCCGAGAAACAGCTATAGCTGCCAGTATGGCAGGCTGGGCCGCTTGGCGCGACAAGGACAAGCAGAGCGTCCTTGTCACAGTCATATCGAATAGAAATCACTTGCTGGGTATGTCCAGAGGTGGCGCCTTTATGCCAAAGCTCGTTTCTCGACCGGCTATAAAACCATGTTTCACCTGTCTCCAGCGTTTTTTCATAGGATTCTTGATTCATATATGCAAGCGTCAATACTTCCTTACTTTGAGCATCCTGTACAATCGCAGGAATCAGGCCTGCTTCATTAAAGGTTAATTCATTTGCCTGTTTCATCTGACCTTCACCCCGTGTTCTCTCAAATATGTCTTCACCTCATGAATGGAGGTTTCTTTATAATGGAAAATGGAGGCTGCTAATGCTGCATCAGCTTCTCCTTTTGTAAAGGCCTCGAGCATATGCTGAGCATTGCCAGCGCCGCCAGAAGCGATCACTGGCACATTGACCGCCTCTGATACAAGCTTTGTCAATCGATGATCAAAGCCTGTCTTTTCACCATCAGCATCCATACTTGTCAGCAAAATCTCTCCTGCCCCTCTCTGCACAGCTTCCTTCGCCCAGTCGCTGACCTCTAAATCAGTTTGACGGCGTCCTCCGTGTGTATAGACCATATATGCTTTTTTCTCTTCATCGTATTTTGCATCAATTGCGACAACGATACACTGGGAGCCAAAAAAGTCAGCACCTTCTGAAATCAGTTCCGGTCTTAACACAGCTGCTGTGTTGACAGATACTTTGTCTGCACCCGCTCTTAATATACGCTTCATGTCATCAAGGTGGTTAATCCCGCCACCCACCGTAAATGGTATCGCAAGCGTAGACGCGACTTGTTTGACCACATCCACCATCGTTTTCCGGCCTTCATGAGAAGCAGAAATATCAAGAAAGACGAGTTCATCCGCCCCTTCCTCATCATAGATCTGCGCCAACTCAACCGGATCACCAGCATCTTTTAAGCCAAGGAATTGCACCCCTTTGACAACACGCCCTTCCTTCACATCAAGACATGGAATGATTCGTTTTGTCATCATATGCGGTCAAGCCCTTCAAATGCTTCTGCTAAAGTAAACTGCTTTGTGTAAAGTGCCTTTCCAACGATCGCACCAGACACACCAGACTGTTTTTGCGCTGACAGCTTTTGAAGATCAGCTACTGCGCTGACACCACCTGAAGCAATCACTTGTTTGCCGGTTGCTTCTGCTAAGCGAACCGTGCTTTCTACATTGGGACCAGAAAGCATGCCATCCATTTGAATATCGGTGAAAATAAAGACCTCTGCGCCTTCCTTTGCCAATTCCCTGCCGAGTTCCTCTGCCTTCACTTTAGACGTTTCAAGCCATCCTTCAGTCGATACAAAGCCATTTCGCGCATCAATCCCAATTGCGATTTTCTCTCCATATTGCGCCAGCATTTTTTTCACAAAGGCTGGGTTCGAAACAGCTGAGCTGCCGAGAATCACTCTATCTACGCCGTTCTTTAAATAAAAGGCAACGTCTTCTTCTGTCCGAATACCGCCGCCGATTTGTACCTTCACATCTAAGGAAGAAGCAATCGCCAGCACATGCTCATGATTGACACGTTTCCCTGCTTTTGCACCATCTAGATCCACAAGATGAATCCATGCTGCTCCATCCTTCGCAAATTGCGCGGCCATGTCGAGCGGTGAATCTCCATAAATGGTTTCTTGATCATAATCTCCTTGCACAAGACGTACACATTTGCCATTTCTCATATCAATCGCCGGATATAATGTAAACTCACTCATTTGCTCACCCTCTGTTCGTTTGCTAATTGAATAAATTGTTTGAGCAGCGCCATTCCCGTTGTACTGCTTTTTTCAGGGTGAAACTGTGCTCCAAGCACATTTCCCTTGCCAACAACAGCTGGTACTTGAACACCATAGTCCGCGCTTGCTAATTGCTCATCTGGATTCATATCGCTCACATAATAAGAGTGAACAAAGTACGCAAATCCTTCTGGTACACCGTCAAACAATGGGGAGGGCTGATGAAATGTGAGCTCATTCCAGCCCATATGAGGTACCTTCAGCCTTTGCCCGTCCTGATCACGATCCTTTAAAAGAACAACACGCCCTTTTAACAGCCCCAATCCTTTTGTGCGGCCTGCCTCTTCACTTTCTTCAAATAACAGCTGCATGCCAAGGCAAATGCCGAATAACAGCTTTCCTTCCTGCACAACTTGGTGAATAAACGCCTCAAGTCCTGTCTGTTTTAACAGCTGCATTGCATCACGAAACGAACCGACCCCGGGCAAAATATAAGCATCTGCTTTTTTCAGCTCCTCCACATCAGAGGAGACGATATAGCGGGCACCTGCTCGTTCCAGTGCTTTTGATACGCTGAACAAATTTCCCATTCCGTAATCAATGACTCCGATCATTAGAGCATCCCCTTTGTTGAAGGAATTCCTTTCACACGTGGATCAATGGTTGTTGCTTCATCTAAGGCACGTGCCATCGCTTTAAAAATGGCTTCAATCATATGGTGTGTATTGGTTCCGTAGTGAACAATGACATGAAGGTTGATCCGGGCTTCAAGTGCAAATTTCCACAGAAACTCATGTACTAGCTCTGTATCAAAGGTACCAACCTTTTGACTCGGAAAAGCCGCTCTCATTTCCAAATGAGGACGGTTGCTTAAGTCGACCACGACCTGGGCAAGTGTTTCATCCATCGGAACAAAGCTGGAGCCATACCGCTTAATCCCTTTTTTATCGCCTAACGCTTCCTTAAACATTTGCCCAAGTACAATGCCGATATCTTCTGTTGTGTGGTGATCATCAACATCCGTATCTCCTTTCGCATCGACGGTCAAATTAAAGTGTCCATGCTTCGTAAATAAATCAAGCATGTGCGTCATGAAAGGGACATCTGTTTGAATATCCGCTTTTCCTTCTCCATCAATTTCTAGCGCTAATGAAATGTTCGTTTCATTTGTTTTTCTCGCTGTTTCCGCCTGTCTCATTACGATTCCTCCCGCTTTCTCGCTTCAATTGACCTTGCATGTGCTTCAAGCCCTTCTAATCTGGCAAAAGCTGCAATGCTTTCCCGGTGTGTTTCAAAGGCCTCTTGACTATATGAAATAATGCTCGTTTTCTTTTGAAAATCAGTCACACCAAGCGGGCTGGAGAATCGAGCTGTTCCGTTTGTTGGCAGCACATGATTCGGCCCTGCAAAATAATCGCCCACCGGCTCTGGACTATAGCGTCCCAAGAAAATTGCGCCAGCATGCTTGATTTGACCAAGAAGTGATTCTGGGTATGCTGTCAGCACCTCTAAGTGCTCTGGTGCTAATTGATTGATGACGTCTACTGCACGATCGATGGATTCTGTCACGTAAATACGGCCATGATCTTGTATGGATTGTACTGCGATTGATTTTCTCGGCAAAGTATCCAGCTGCTTTCTGACTTCAGCCTGCACGCTTTCAGCAAGTGTCTTAGACGGTGTTACCAAAATACTAGATGCCAGCGCATCATGCTCTGCCTGCGAAAGTAAATCCGCCGCTACCTCATGTGCGACTGCTGTTTCGTCTGCTAGCACTGCAATTTCACTTGGACCTGCAATCATATCAATGTCTACCTGACCAAATACTTCCCGCTTTGCCAGCGCGACATAAATGTTGCCTGGACCTGTGATTTTATCAACGGGCTTGATGCTTTCCGTTCCATAGGCAAGTGCCGCAACCGCCTGGGCTCCGCCCATTTTATACATCTCAGAAATACCAAGCTCCTTCGCAGCAACCAGTACAGCGTCTGAAAGACGGCCATCTTTCCCAGGGGGTGTCACAAGTACGATTCGTTCAACGCCAGCGACTAGCGCAGGGATCACATTCATTAATACAGATGATGGATAGGCAGCTGTTCCACCAGGGACATACACACCTACTGCATCAAGCGGTGTTACTTTTTGTCCAAGCATTGAGCCGTCCTTTTGGTGATAAAACCAAGAGGACGTCAGCTGGCGCTCGTGGTATGTGCGAATATGCTTGATAGCCGTTTGAATAATTTGAACCATCTCTTTGTCCAAGCGGTCGCAGGCTTTTGCCATTTCATCTTCTGTGACAAGCGGATCTTCAATCAACACACCGTCAAATTGCTTTGTAAAAGACCGTACAGCATCATCACCATTTGTTCTTACTTCTTGTATAATGCGCTGAACAGCCTGACGCTGCTCTTCTGTTCCTGTATCTAAAGACCGTTTGAGTGAGAGAGTATCTGTCTCACCTTCTTGTAGATAGGTGATGTTCATGATGATTCCTCCCCTTCTCCAATGATTTTTGCAAGACGCTGCGCCATTTCATCGATCACCGTATCCTTCATCCTATAGCTCACAGGATTAACAATAAAGCGTGACGTGATATCACAAATATGCTCCGTTTCCACAAGTCCATTTTCTTTTAATGTTTGACCTGTAGAGACAATATCTACAATGCGATCGGCAAGCCCAATGAGCGGTGCTAATTCTATGGAACCATTCAGCTTAATGATCTCCACCTGCTCCCCTTGCTCTCTAAAATAGGATGATGCGACATTTGGGTACTTTGTTGCCACACGCGGTGCGACACCACCCCAGCTCGCTCCTGGTAAGCCAGCAACAGCTAAATGACATTTACTGATGTTTAAATCGAGCACTTCGTACACATCACGAGCTTCTTCGAGCATGACATCCTTCCCTGCAATGCCAACATCCGCCACGCCGTGCTCTACGTAGGTGGTCACATCCATTGGCTTGGCTAAAATAAAGCGGAGGTTTTCTTCTGGTACATCAATGATTAATTTTCTTGAATCCTCGAATTCCTCTGGCAGCTGGTACCCCGCCTGTCTTAACAGCCCTGCTGCTTCTTCAAATATCCGGCCCTTTGGCATCGCCATCGTCAACACTTTACCCATTCCGCTCTTCCTTTCTAGCGCCGATAAAATAAGTCACCTGTTCAAATGCCTTGGTCATCGCGTCAATATTTTCAATCCCCGCTAAGTCTTGCAGGACGATCTTTTTCCCTTTTGACCGCTCCTTTTCTGCAAAAGCAAAGGCTTCAAGTCTTTGTTCTTTACTAAAAATCACAGCCTCCTGCGACTCAATGATTTCTTTTGCATCGAGCGCTTCAAGAAGACGGTCTAGTCGAAGTCCGAACCCTGTAGCTGGCGCGGGTGCATCAAAATGAGCAAGCAATTGATCATATCTCCCGCCGCTTCCGATGACCGACCCAACATGATCTGCAAATACTTCAAACAAAATACCCGTATAATAGCTCATATGACTCACCATGCTTAAATCTAAACGGATATATTCTGTACAGCCGTAATCTTCAAGTGTCTCCCAAAGCGACTTTAACTGTGCGAGCACCTCTTTTCCTTCTTGTGAAACGACGATTTCCTCTGCCCGCTCTATAACCTCTTGGCCGCCTCTTAACTCTAAAAGCTGTAACAGCCTCGTTTTATCGATGGAGGAAAGCGGTAATTGTTTCACATGCTGACGGTATCCCACATAATTCTTTTCATATAAGAAGCGGCGAAGGACGTTTGCACGCTCTGTATTTCCGAGTACATCGACAAACAACGTTTCTGCTAAAGCGACATGCCCGATCGCGATTTTGAAGGACCTTAGCCCGGCATTTTTTAATGCAAATACGGCAAGCGCGATGACTTCAGCATCTGCACTAATTGAACCATCACCAATCAATTCAATTCCGACCTGCTCAAACTCTGACGGCCTTCCGCCTTCTCTCTCCTGAGCACGGAACACATTGGCTGCATACCCAACACGAAGCGGATACGCCTGTTCATGAAGCTTAGAAGCCGCCACCCTTGCAATCGGACCTGTCATATCAGGTCTCAGCACTAGAGTTTGCCCGTTTTGATCAAGAAGCTTAAAAAGCTGTGTATCAGTAATCGCCGATTGAACACCGACTGTATCGTAAAATTCAAGTGTTGGTGTCTCCATCAAACGGAAACCCCAACCAGTCATGACCTCTGTTAAGGAATGCCTCACTTTTTTCTTCGTCTCATACAATCCAGGTAATGAATCCCGCATACCATATGGTTTCTCAAACATAAACATGTTTCTTCCGCACCTCCAACACATTAAAACAAAAAATTCCGAATCCTTTAGTTCGCTAATATGATAATATGCTAACAAAATAAAGTGATTAAATCAATCATTTTTATTTCTCCCTATTTTCATCAACATATTCTGGAATTATTACATTCAAGTGACACCTGTGCCTTTTCTGTATGTTCGATGAAGGAACGTGCTATAATACTTAAAAATATTGAATAACACAGGAGATTAACAGTGAAGTTCATCCAGACATTCATCTTAACTTTGTTGTGCGCATGTCTTGTTTATTTCGGCTTTATATACGTTTCACAAATCGATCAAGTCAAGAAAACAGCTGCGCCGCAAAAAGCAGCAAAAGAAAACGATACAGCACTTGCGGCTGAAGAAACTCGTTCAACGAAAAAAGCAGAAACCACACATCATTCATTAAAAGGAAGCAAAAAAGCCATGGACGTCATTCTCTACAATCAAATGGATGCGCCAAGGCTTTATAACGGATGTGAAGTCACGAGCTTAGCGATGCTGCTTCATTACAGCGGCTATGAGCAAGTAACGAAGAACACATTGGCAAATGAAATCAAACGCGTTCCGCTCAATTATGAAAATGGCTTAAAAGGAGACCCTCATGACGGGTTTGTAGGCGATATGGAGAATGGACCGGGTCTTGGGGTTTACCACGAACCGATTTATCAGCTTGCGAAAAAATACGCGGGCGATCAAGTAGTCGACTTAACTGGAAAGCCTGTTAAAAAGGCCATCTATCAATCCCTTGAAAAAGGCTATCCTGTCTGGGTGATTACGACATCCACCTTTGACAAAACAGATAACATCGAAACATGGAATACACCAAATGGCAAAATAGATGTAAGCTTTAATGTGCATAGCGTGGTCATCACAGGCTATGACAAGGAGCATGTCTACTTGAATAACCCCTATGGAGAAAAGAATCAAAAAGTCGACCGTGATCAATTTGAAGATTCTTGGGAACAGATGGGCAGTCAGGCGATTATCATTAAAGCGTAAAAAAACAACCTCTATTCACGTAGAGGTTGTTTTTATTGCTTCATTTTCCTAGTAATTCCTTCAGGCGGTCTTCAAGCTTTTCAGCTGTCATCGCACCTCCGCCCAGGCTGAAGTATTCCCCTCTTTTTAATAAAAGTGTAGGATAGCCGTTCACATGAAGTTGATGAACCTTGGCAAAGTCGGCATACGCATCATTCATCGCTTCTTTTGTTTTCATGCGTTCTATGACTGCGTCAGGATCAAGATGATGCGCCAAAGCGATCTCCCGATACGTTTCTTCATCACTCAGGCTTTTTCCGTCTTGATAAAAAGCCTTTTGCATCGATGAAGCCAAGGACAATGCGTGCTCAGGTGCGATGGATCTTAATGCAGAAAAACCAATGGCCGCAGCCTCAGAGTCTAAAAGAAACGTTCCGTTTGCTAACAGCTTCTGATAACGTTCACCAAACTCGACACCAGTCAGCTGACTAATACGCTGATTTGCTTCTGGAATGTGTGGATAATCCTTTATTGGAAGACTTCTTTCTCCTACAAATAAACCACCCGACACAAGTGTTAATGATATCTCCGGATGATTTTCATGCAAAGTGCGGATACTGTTTGAAAATCCATAACACCAGCCACAATACGCATCCCATACATAGATGAAAGACAATTCTTGTTCATTCATACGTTAGACTCCCTATTTATCATTTTTAGGCGGCCGTGAAACTGCTTATTCAGCTTCAGATACAACGGTAAAACGTTCTCCAACATGGGCTGCCTGCTCCACCTCATCAACCAGCGCAATGGCGTAGTCAGCATAGCTCACATAGCTGTCACCTTTAGAATTGACAATCAGATGGTCTTTCCCTTTCACATAAGAACCTGTACGTTTGCCAGCTGGATTAAAGAATGCAGCTGGGCTGAGGAAGGTCCATTTTAATCCCTCTGTCTGTTGAAGATCTTTTAGGTTTTCTCCTTGCTGTGAAGCCGTAGCAGCATATTCTTTAGGAAACTCTGGTGTGTCCACTAGTCTTGTTGTTTTCGCCTCATCTACAAATAGACTTCCTGCTCCGCCCACAACGATCAAACGAGTCTCAGGAGCCTCTTTTAAAATATCGATCAGCTTTTTCCCAGCTTCTACGTGAAGATGCTCTTTTCCAGCAGGTGCGCCAAATGCATTTACAATCACATCAAAGCCTTTGATGTCTTCTGCTTGCAAGTGAAACACATCCTTCTCAAGAACAGCTAGAGATGAATCTGTCACCTTTTGTGCATCACGGACGATTGCCGTTACTTCATGTCCTCTTGATTGAGCCTCTTTCACAATTTCTTGTCCTGCTTTACCTGTTGCGCCAATAATTCCAATTTTCATGTTAACTCCTCCTGCAATATGATTTTATGTTGATAAAGAAAGGTGTAACTAATACGGTTACAACAGAGGTAAAAAAAATTGAATTGATCATCCAATTTTTTTGATTAGCACATGCGTTAGTTCACTTAATTTGATCTCAGCAAGTACTTGCTCCATCGCACTTTGAGCGCGGCATAAAATTAATTCAAGCACCGCTTGAATATTTGCACCGATCGGACAGTCAGGATTTGGGCTTTCATGAATTTGAAACAATTCTCCCTCATCCACGACTTCAACCGCTTTATACACATCGAGCAGTGTGATGTCGTCTTCACTGCGGTTCAGCTGAGAACCACCTTTGCCAAGACTCGTTGAGATTAGACCTGCTTTTTTTAATTTACTCATAATGCGGCGGATGACCACTGGGTTTGTATTCACACTTCCCGCGATATCCTCCGATGTCTGTAATGATCCTTTTTCAAGTGATAGCAAGGCCAGAATATGGACAGCGACAGTAAATCTGCTGCTGATTTTCATGTTTTCTCACCTCTGTTGTAATCATTATAGTTACACCATGTCACATTGTCAACAAAAAAGTCTGCCGAGCTACTCAGCAGACGTAGATTGACGTGCTTCCATTTCTTCTTTCGTATAAATCATGCGCATTGGATTACCCCCAACAAATGAGCCTGCTGGGACATCCTTATGAACAAGTGTACCAGCCGATACGATCGCTCCATCCCCAATGGTCACACCAGGTAAAATAGTTGAATTAGCTCCAATTAAGACTTCATCACCAATATAGACTTCCCCAAGTCGGTACTCTTTAATCAAATACTCATGGGACAAGATGGTTGTGTTATAGCCGATCACACTATTTCGACCGACAGTGATTTTCTCAGGAAACATCAGATCAACCATCACCATTAAGGCGAACGCCGTATCCTCGCCGACCTTCATACGAAGAAAGGTTCGGTAAATCCAATTTTTCATGCCCATAAAAGGCGTGTACCTTGCCATTTGAATAAAAATGAAGTTTTTCACCACTTTGAAAAAGGAAACTGTCCGATAGACTTGCCGCAGCGAATTGACCCCTTTTACAGGATAACGATCTGTTTTTCTCAACTTAATCAGCTCCAACAATCGCCAGGAGATCACTCATTTTCTTCAGCATGAAATCAGGGCGATGCTTTAAAAGGGCCTCTTCTCCCTTAATCGACCAAGCAACACCTGCCGTCTTTGTCCCTGCAGCTTGACCAGACAAAATGTCGTGATAATTATCACCGACCATCACCGCTTCATGCGGATCACTGCCGAGCTTTGATAATGCCAGCTGAACAGGCTCCGGATGCGGCTTCTCATTTTGGACATCATCGAGTGTCACAATGACCTCAAAGAACGGCTCTAAACCGGTCAGCTTCAATCCCATTAAAACCGTATCGCGTATCTTCGTTGTGACAATACCGAGCTTAAATCCTCGATCCTGCAGGACTTTCAATGTGTCGATAACGGTCTCATATTCAGTCACAAGCAGATCATGCTGCTTATGATTAAACGTGCGGTACATCTGAATCATGTCATCTGTCAAATCAGGATCCATCGCAGAAAATGTATCAAACAAGGACGGACCAATGAAATGAAGAATATCCTCACGGCTGTACTGACCAGGGTAATAATGATCCAGCGTATGCTGAAATGAAGCAATAATTAATTCATTTGTATTGATTAATGTGCCATCTAAATCAAATAGCACTGTGTTGATCGTTGATTCGTTCATATGGCTTCCTTTCTAACAGCTGCAAGCTCCCGCTTCCGCCAAATATAGCTAATGGCAGCTGTCAATAAAATTGCAGAAATCAGGCGGATCACAAGAAGCGGCCATACCGGAATACCAAGTGGAATAAAAACCAGCGTATCTTCGACCACCGCATGGCAGGCAACAAGGAAAATAAAAGCAAGGGTTAAGTCCTTTTTACTCACACCGTCCTCTTCCACTGCCTTCATCATCACACCGGCTCCATAAGCGAGACCAATCGTTAATCCAGCCACCATCGTCATAGACGTATTTTCTTTCATTCCAAGCATTCTAGTAAAAGGTGACAGCCACTTAGACAGTGTATGGAGCCACCCTAAATCTCTCATGAATTGAATGATGATCATGAGCGGGATAACGATACAGGCAAGCTGCAGCACACCGAGTACTGCTTTTTGTAAAGCAAGAAGGACGATCATGTACCAGCTGGAAGGCACATCAGCCGCCTGAGCTGCACTAAGCAGTCCATATTGCGCCGGCTCCTCGCCTCCCTGCCAAACGAGATGAATGACAATAGCAGAAATAACAGCAAGACTGATTCTAACCAGCAAAATCACAGATACTCTCAGTCCAACCTTTGCTGCCACTGTTGATTCGATGATCAAGTTATGGCAAAAGGACAGCATCACTGCCAAAATAAACACTTCCTTCACAGGAAGCTCTAATGTCAAAATGGCAGCAATCCCCGCATACAAATTCAGCATATTTCCTAATACAAGCGGAATAGCCGCTTCCCCCGAAAGACCAAACAGCCCCATAAATGGCTGAATGAATCGGATGATCCAATCCATGACAGGCGTATGCTGCAAGATACTGACGAGAATGGTCACTGGAAAGATGACTTTACCAAGTGTCCAAGTTGTCGACAGCCCTGCTTTCAAGCCGTTTTTCCATGTCTCTCCCATCTTCTTCTGATCCCCCCTACTTAATTCGATGAGTTGTTCTCTTTATACGGAATGGATGCGTATCCTTTCATTCTTCTAAAGAAAATCAGTAGAACAGCCACTGCGAATATCGCAATCGAAATCATCTGTGCGATTCGAAGATGCTCTGTCAGCATTAAGCTGTCTGTTCTCATCCCTTCAATGAAGAAACGGCCGATTGAATACCAAATTAAATAAGACAAGAAGATTTCGCCTCTGCGCAGCGAGGTTCTGCGTAATAAAATCAAGATGACAACACCAACAAGATTCCATAATGATTCGTATAAGAACGTCGGGTGATAATAGGTACCATCAATATACATTTGATTAATGATAAACTCAGGCAGATGCAAATTTTCTAAAAAGGTTCTTGAAACCGCCTCACCATGCGCTTCTTGGTTAATAAAGTTCCCCCAGCGTCCAATTGCCTGCCCTAGTAAAATACTAGGTGCTGCGACGTCAGCTATTTTCCAAAAGGATACCTTTCTCACTTTTGTAAAAATGATGGCTGTCAGCACGGCACCGATCAGCCCGCCGTGAATCGCAATTCCACCATTCCAAATCTTAATGATTTCGTTTGGGTGCTGCTGATAGTAATCCCATTCGAAGGATACATAATAAATTCGGGCACAAATAATCGCTATTGGAATGGCAAATAAGATTAAGTCAATAAACAGATCTTTATTGATTCCTCTTTTTTCACATTCTCTCAAGGCGAGCCAAAGTCCAAGCAAGGCCCCGACCCCAATAATCACACCATACCAATGAACCGAAATAGGTCCGAGGTGAAAAGCAATCGGATCAATTGGCTGAATTGCTTCGTTCATATAGTCAACTCCTATTCATCCTGGCCATTGTCTTCAATGACATCAGCAAGTTTACTTGTAAATTGTTCCGCTGCATTATGTCCCATACGCTTCAGCCTGAAGTTCATCGCAGCCACCTCAATGATGACCGCTAAGTTTCGACCTGGCCGCACAGGGATCGTTAGCTTCGGCACATCTGTATCGATGATGCGCATTTTCTCTTCTTCAAGTCCTAAACGATCATACTGTTTGCCTTGTTCCCAAAGCTCAAGGTTCATTACAATCGTAATTCTCTTATAGCTTCTGACAGCGCCTGCTCCAAATAAGGTCATCACATTAATAATGCCTAACCCGCGGATTTCTAAAAGATGTTCAATCAGCTCAGGTGCGCTCCCGACTAACGTATCCTGATCCTCTTGACGGATTTCCACGCAATCGTCTGCGACCAGCCGATGTCCCCTCTTCACTAATTCTAAGGCTGTTTCACTTTTTCCTACTCCGCTTTTCCCAATTAACAACACACCTACACCATATACATCTACGAGCACACCATGAATAGCAGTCGTTGGTGCAAGCTTACTTTCTAAAAAGTTGGTCAATCGACTCGAAAGTCTTGTCGTTTTTAGGCTAGATCGTAAAACGGGCACGCCATTTTCATTTGATGCTTCGATTAATTCCTTCGGCACATCACGATCTCGAGACAAAATAATGGCAGGGGTAATATCTGTACAAAGAGACATCATTCTCTGCTTTCGTTCGCGTTCTGGGAGCTGTTCAAAAAAAGAAAGCTCTGTTTTCCCTAAAAGTTGAACTCTTTCTTTTGGGTAATATGTAAAATAACCAGCCATTTCAATACCTGGTCTGGAAAGATCACTGATTGTAATGGGACGATTAATCCCTTCTTCCCCACTTACCAGTTCAAGATGAAATTGTTCCATTATGTCCTTCGTACGAACTTTCGGCACGTTTCTTCCTCCTTTTATCACAGGCGATTCAGAAATACAGCTCTATTTTATCACTTTCAATGATGAACCCAAAACAGTATTTTATCCTGTTCCTGTTTCACCGCCCTAACTGGTATAGACAACTATACTTAAAAAGAGTAAACTTAAATGAAAGATAACGAATAAGGGGGCTTAAACATGAGCGGTTCTTTATTGCTCTCCAACATTCATATTGTGACAAAGACAAAGGTCATTGAAAACGGTTTTGTCGGTTTACGCGATGGCAAGATTGACTATATTTCAACATCACCACCGACAGGAAATTATGAAAAAGTATATATTTCCCGGGAAAACTTTTATTTACTCCCTGGAATGATTGATATTCACATCCATGGCGGATATGGTGCAGACATGATGGATGCGACAGCAGAAGCAATGAATACGCTCGCTGACAACCTTCCGTCAGAAGGAACGACAAGTTTTTTAGCGACAACCATCACACAAAACCATCATGAGATTGAGCATGCACTTAAAAATGTCGCTCAGTGGAAACAAAGTAATGAAGCACAAGCAGGAAATCAGGCACAATGTATAGGAATCCACCTCGAAGGTCCATTTATTTCTAAAGATAAGGCAGGGGCACAGCCTGTTCAATGGATTAAACAGCCTGATATTCCGCTTTTTAAAAAATGGCTGGATGCTTCTGATCAGCTCATTCGAATTGTCACGTTTGCACCTGAGGAAGACACAGATTTTGCATTTCTTTCTCTATTACAGGAAAAGAACATTATCCCTTCTATTGGACATACGAATGCCCATCATGACATGATCAATTTAGCAGCTAAGCATGGTGCACGCCATGTAACGCACCTTTATAACGCAATAAGTTCGTTTCAGCACCGTGAACCGAACGCTGTAGGTGCTGCTCTTACGAACGAGAATCTTCATACTGAGCTGATCACAGATGGAATTCACTCCCATCCTCTTTCCATCAAGCTTGCGTATTTGGCAAAAGGAAGTGATCGTTTAATCATGATCACAGACTCGATGCGTGCAAAAGGGCTTGGGAATGGAACGTATGAATTTGGCGGTCAGACGGTCACAGTCAGCGGCGAAAAAGCATTGCTGAACGATGGTACACTTGCAGGATCGATTTTGCGAATGAAAGACGGCGTCAAAAGGATAAAACAGCTCACAAATTGTGATTGGACAGAGATTGCGAAGATGACCTCAACCAATGCGGCTGCTCAGCTGGGACTTGATCAACTGCTCGGTTCCATCGAAGTTGGAAAACTAGCAGATCTGGTGATTTGGGATGAATCTGGTGAACTGATGATGACGATCTGCCGTGGACAAATCGTCTTTGAAAAAAGGAGGCCGACCACTAATGAACATCATCGAATTTGAAAGCAAAGATCAATTAGGAAAAGAAGCAGCTGCCATTATTGCAAGGACAATAGCTGCTAAACCCGATGCCGTACTCGGCCTAGCAACAGGCGGTACACCTATTGAAACTTACAAAGAGTTAATTCAACTTCATCAAGCGCGTCAATTGTCTTTCAAGCAAACAAAAACAATCAATTTAGATGAATATGCAGGACTCAATCCAGAACACGAAAATAGTTATATGACCTACATGAAACGTCATTTATTTGACCATATTGATCTCCCTCAGGATCAGTATTTTCTTCCAAATGGCAATGCAGCTCATTTAGAAAAGGAATGCTTAAGATATGACCAGCTCATTGAGGCTGTAGGCGGCATCGATCTTCAGCTCCTTGGAATCGGTCAAAATGGGCATATCGGTTTTAATGAACCAGGTACCCCTTTCAACTCAAAAACTCATGTTGTGCAGTTAGATGAAAACACGAGACAGGCTAACGCAAGATACTTTTCTTCTATTGATGAGGTACCTACACATGCCATCACAATGGGAATTGCGAGCATTCTTTCAAGTAAAAAGATTCTCCTTCTTGCTTCGGGAAAATCAAAAGCGAAAGTGATACAATATTTAGAACAGGCAGAGATTCATCCGGACTTCCCAGCGTCTGCACTGAAACTTCATGAAGATGTAACGGTCTTGATTGATCGAGATGCTGGATCACTACGCTAAAAACGAGAGGATTTTCACATGTTTATTGATAAGCAGTCACCTATTCCGATGTACCATCAGATTATGGAGAACCTGAAAAAACAGATTGAGGATGGAACATTAGCACCTGATACACTCATTCCTTCTGAAAGAGAATATGCCGAACGCTTTGGTATTAGTCGAATGACTGTCAGACAAGCCTTATCGAATCTTGTGAACGAAGGATATTTGTATCGACAAAAAGGAAAAGGCACCTTTGTTAGCCGGAAAAAATTTGAACAGCCGCTTCAAGGCTTAACAAGCTTTTCAGAGGATATGCGCCAGCGTGGACTCAAAGCATCAAGCCAGCTGATTGACTTCAAAAAAACTGCATGTCCAGAGCACTTGCTGCCAGTCTTACAGCTGTCTAATAGTGATGCTGTATTTGAGCTCAAACGGATACGCCTTGCAAATGATGAACCGATGGCGATTGAAACGAGCTATATACCTGAAAGATTCGCCGGAGATTTAACAAAGAAACATTTAACTGGCTCTTTATATGAATATATAGAAACTCACACTGGACATGTCATTGCTCATGCCAAACAGGAGCTTGAAGCCAATGTTGCCTCAAAGGAAGAAGCACACTTGCTGTCTATTTCAGCAGGAGACCCTGTGCTGTCCATAACAAGAACGACTTTTTTTCAACAAGACATTCCATTTGAGTATGTTGTTTCCGTTTATAGAGGGGATCGTTATAAGCTCATTCATACAATGGAAAGATAAACAGTGCCCCTGACACGGAGCACTGTTTTTTTATTTCCTAAGAAATTTTGTTTCGTCATCATCTTTTGTATGAATTTTCCATATTGGTGAAATGGCTTTTCCTTGAAAACGATCTTTTGCTACAGTGTACCAATAATAATCTTCATTTGGCTTTAAGCCCTTCCACTCAAAGCTTGCTTTTTTGCCGCTTTTTACGCCGCGCGCTTCTCCTAGAAGAACATTCGTATACACATTGAGTTCAAAATAATTGGTTTTGACAGATTTCATTTTCGGTGTCAAATCTACATCGATTGAAAATTCATCCTGATCTCCATACGTTTTAGGATCATAAAAATGCTCTTGATTCAAGTAAGGAGAGTATGTCGTAAAATGAAGTTGATTTTTTTCTTGATCGGCTGTTATGACCCTCATAAACCCTTGACCACCTTCAGGTCCTGACTGATAATCGGCGAGTATTTGATATACTTTCCTGTCGACTTTTCCATCATGGTCATCATCAAGCTCATCTACTTTCCTGCTTGCTCCATGGTAATGGCCGCTAAATACGGCCACAATATTAGGATGGCGTTTCACCACTTGATGGAAGATGAGGTCGCCAATCGGGCTTCGGTTGCCGCTCACTAACAAATACTCATGGAAATTTAAAATGACGATACGATCTGGATGCTCAGAAATTACACGGTTTAACCAATCAATTTCATCTTGCTTAATCCCCCAGCCCATGTACACCATCATATAATCATTGCCACCGGCAGAGATGAGATCATAATGACCTTTATTGTTACGATAGGATTCACCATAGTAAGGCTTATCAGCAAAGCGTTTTTCCCCGAAATATTTCCCGTATTCCGCATATAAACCGTCCTTGTGTCTAACATCATGATTTCCTGCTAAAACCCCATAAGGAATGTGATTCTGATCCAATACACGCATAAATGTATCAGCACGGTGCCATTGCTTATCCTTTGAATCATCTACAATATCGCCTGTATGGAACACATATTGAATGTTTAATTTTTCTCTTTGATCTCTGATCCATTCAACCATTTGTTTAAAGATATGAGGATAGCTCTTTGCATAATATTGAGTGTCAGACATCCATACCATCTTATATGGCTTTTGCGATTTGCTGATTTCATCCTGTACTAGCAAATCAAACGTTTGATTCTTCATGTACTGTCTCACTGACAGCAGCCCTTTCAGGTAAAATTCCTTTTGATCCTTGGCAAAGTGATGAGTGATTTTATCCCACTTTTCCTGCTGGTGATTCCACGCGTACATTGTCACCTTTCTCCCTGACAATGAACTCCCTTTCCATACAGCTTCGACGACATCCTTTTCACGTACACCATGATGAACCTTAATTTGAAAACGATGATAAGGAAAACGCTGTAAATCCTTCGTTTCAACA
Organism: Bacillus sp. PAMC28571; assembly: GCF_014250435.1. Taxonomy (NCBI): domain Bacteria; kingdom Bacillati; phylum Bacillota; class Bacilli; order Caryophanales; family Bacillaceae; genus Bacillus; species Bacillus sp. PAMC28571. The sequence goes on from NZ_CP060191.1 coordinate 2,908,380, forward strand.
GACTTCCCATCAACAAATGCAATGCGGTTCCTTTCTTGATCAGAAAAAATCATTTCTCCTTTTTGGAGATAACTCTTAGGCGGTTCTGTCTCTGCTGCATACTTAAAAATCTTCATTGAAGGATGCAGCGATGTATATTGATAGGCACGATAAAAAGAGTAATCTAACTTATCATTCGTTGGATCCTTGGTTAGCACAGTTTGTTTTGATGATTTCATTTTTGTCTTATCTGCCACCCGCTCTGGTGTTTCAGGATGCTCATGTACCGTCTTGAACTCTTTTTTTAACGTCGACATGTTGCCAGCTGCGTCTTTTGCTTTGATCGTAAACGTGTGCTTCCCAGGCTTTAATTCACTAGAGGACGTCTGATATGGCAAAGAAACTGGTTTGCCATCTACATATGCCTTCAACTCCTCTATGTCACTCCAGCGATCCGTTACTTTTGCTTTTAATGTAAAGGCGCCTTTATATTGATCCTTTGCTTGTACGTTCGTCTTTATTCTCGGCCCAGTGTTATCAACTTTCACACGTACTGAAGCGTGCTCGTCTGAGGTTTTGGCCTCAATCAGGTGCGGCCCTTCTTTCAGCCTTTTTGTGTCCCACTTTATATAGGTTGAGACATACGCCTCTTTTGGAATTTCAAATTGAAACGTTCTCACCTTTTTTGCGTTCCCGCTGTCTCCCATTCTCCATTCTTTTAGCGGCTTTGCATTGATTGGCGGAATTTGTGTTCCATTTGATAAGATCATCCTGACGTTTTTCAATTCAAAATCATCATGATTCTCTCCAGGCAGCCGGTCCACCGGAGAAGACTTTGTGCCAGCGTGAAAAGAGATCGTTTGGAGACCTGCCTTTTTTATCTCTTCTTCGGGTATTGGCATTGTATAGGTACGGTACACTTTTGTCGAATCATCAAAAATAGAAAGTAAACGCCTACCTATAGATACACCATTTTTAAAATATAAATTTGTTCCTTTGACATCAAATGCGATATATGGATCTGCTTCAAGGGCAGAGGATACTTGCTGATTCCGTTTTCCATCTATCCGCAATTCGATGCTTTTTTTCTGATCAGACGTTGCCTTTAATGAAAATAAACCTGATACCGTATCTCCCTCTTCTACATTGAATCGTAGACCGTGGGCTTTGCTGACCTGCTCCACATCAATCGTTTTTTTCAACGTCTTGGCTTCATTTTCGCCGTCTGACGCTTCAAGCTGATATTCCAATTGTTCTTTCCCAATCAACTCAGGTGAATAAATAATATGATGAAATAACCGGTCATTATGGTCTTTTTGCAGCAGGATTTCCTTGAACGGATCTTTTCGATTCGTTCGATAGCGCAGCTTGACGGTTTTTACAGCCTGATCATCTTGGACATCTGCCTTAATCTCTACACTTTCAGTTGGTTTCACCGGCTTCCTTACCGTCATATCTTCAATCACAGGTTTATGGATATCTTGAGAAATTTCCTTTTTCTCAGATGGAATTTGTGCTTTTAGTACTTTACCTGGAGTGGGTTCTTCCTCAATTTTCGAAATCAGCTTCGTCTGCGTCGTACCATCCATTGGATACTTAAACAGCAAGGATTTATGCTCGCTAAACCATGATGGCTTCAAACGAAAAGCGGCAGAAGAAATTTCTTCACCTATATTTGTTGTGATCGAAACAAGACGAGATTTAGAGTTGGACAGCCCTTTGCTCTCGATAATAGATAGATGCTCGCCCTCTTTTAATTGGCTTTTGTACATGGCATTAAAGTCCGCTGTCGTTAAATGCTCCTGCCCTTTTTTTCTCAGCCATAATACATAAGGTTTTCCAGGTGAAATGGTGACTGGATTTGTGTGAAAGGAATATACATCATCCATTTCAATGCCCTGTGCAGGATTGCGGTAGCGGAGCTGATAATGTTTAAGAGAGATAGGCGCATGTGTCGTGTTATACACTTCGATAAACTCAAAAGCATCTTTGCCTTTTCGGTTTTTTGAATTGACGACAATTTCTGTGATGAATAAATCCGGAATATGTGAAAGATCTTCTTCAAATCCATTTAAATGAACCGATTTCTCTGCCGTTTTGATTACTGATTTTTGCGTAAGGAACTCTGTATAGTAACGAACGGTTGGATTCCATAATTGATCTGGCGGAATTTTCGCTGTGAATTCTGGCTTCATCCCTGGCAGCCGTTCCATTGGAATCAAGCGGTACCCCAGTTCATCACTTTGTTTATAATACAAGTTCGCAGACAAAATCTGTTCTTGGTCACTAATGGACGCACGAAACTGTAGATCATGGCTTTTTCCTAGAACCGGGCGGACGTCCACATGAAATTGGTCAAAGATAAAAGGCGAAAAAGGCTTGTCCGGTACATTCACTTCTGTTTGAAGAAAAGGGCCTGCTGAAGCAGGCTGACTGAAACAAAAAAGAATGATAAAAAAACATAAAAGCATGATTTGTCTGCTCACGTTCACCATCTTGCACCGCCTCCCTTCGGATATTGTGTCTCCTGAAGGTCGTTTTTATGTCAGATGGAACGGAGAAACGATGCAAATTTGCACAAAAAAACCGTTAGCTTTTTTTCGCTAACGGCTCTACAATTCCTTTTTGTATCAACAGATGGAAAATGGATAAAATGACAGCCATCCAAATGGCCGTTCCGAATCCATCAATGTTAAAGCTATCTCCCATAAAGCTCGATGTCATCATGAGTGTAATCGCATTGATGACAAATAAGAACAATCCTAGTGAAAGAACGGTCACTGGAAGCGTTAAAATGATCAAAAACGGCTTCACTAAAATATTGAGCAAGGACAAAATGATACTTGCCACAATGGCTGCGCCAAAACCTTCAATATACACGCTCCCGAGCCCAGGCAGAATGCCCGAATCAAAATATCCAGCAATGACGATTAAAAGTAATGCATTTACTAAAATACTGACGATCCATCTAAGCATTTATTTAGTGCCTTCTTCCGGAACAACAAAATACCAGATGAAGTAGATCAGGAAGATCGGCATAAATGCTGTCAAAAATCCGATGATGACGGTTAAAATGCGAAGCAGGGATGCATCCACACTTAAATATTCCGCAAGTCCACCAACAACACCCGCTATTTTTTTATCCGTTGCTGAACGATAAAGCTTCTTCATGTAGAATCACTCCTTGTCTGATTGGTGCTTTACTTGTATTGAGCCTGTTTTTGTTTCTGCAAAAATGGATATACTGTGCACCGCTTGTTGATTTGCTTTGATCATTTTCTCTTTTTGTAATGTTTCATTTTTTTCTTTAATCATCTCTGCATCAAGTAAATCGTGAGAGATAGACCCAAGATTGCTTTTCAGCTCAGCGGTCACTGCACATGCACGCGGAATCTGAACGTCCACACTGCCTGTTGTCGTTTTCGCATAGATGGAACGGCACTTTTCATCTGACAGCTGAACAGCAATATTTCCATTAAAGCTTTGAGCATCAATTGATTCACTTTTCCCGCGCAGGTCTATGAGCCCATTGATGGTTTCTACTTCAATCATACCACACTCGTGATCTGCCAGTTTGATTTGTCCGTTTGCTGTTTCTATTCCGACTTTTTCTGCTTGTAACGAAGCAAACGAGACAACACCATTTGTCGTTTTCGCGGCAAGTTCTTTTGTCTTTAGCTTTTCCCCGCGAATCGGTCCATTAAACAGCTTGACCTTGATCTTATCGTATTGGATACGCGGTACGTATAATGTAACATTGACTTTCATCGTCTTCTTTTCGGTTCGAATAAAAAATTTATCTCCTTCAAGCCCGCAGTCCAATTGATTGAGAAATTGCTGTCTTGCCTGCTCTCCATCCTCTGCACGGTAAATTTTTGCATGACACTCTGCTCGAATATCTCGATCGTCCCAAGGCATCACGTTGAGGCTGCCGTTCGCCAATTGAATATCTAAATGGGAAAGCGATGCGTCCTTGAACTGAAAAATGTGCTCAACATCAACGGACTGTCCAAAGTTCAAATCAAGATCCACGTCTTTTACCTTTTTCACCGCAGAGTCTAACCAGCCAAACAGCTTTGCCCCAAGATTTTCGGTGCCGTTTCCTTTGCTCTCTGCTCCAGCTTTTTCTTCATGAAAGGTGTGATCAGCCGTAGACTTTTCTAATGAGACTGACTGACCTTCTTCTAGTTTTTCCAGCAGCGTAATTGCTTCTTTTGCTGATAATACTCCGTCTTCTACTAATTTTAAAATTCGTTCTTTTTCATTCATACAAAGCCCTCCTAAGATTTGATGGATTGAAGTACTTTAATACCTTGAATGATATTCCAAATGACAGAGATCAAAAAGCCAATGACTACTAAAAAAGACAAGATGAACACCATCATGACTGGAATGAGCGAGTCACCTGCCTGTGTCGTCAATAAAAATGGGATAGACCCAAAAATCAACAGAATGCACGCTGCGACCGGCAAAAGATGTGACCATAATGCCCGCAATGCGTGCCGCTTCGTTTCCTTTTGATCTACTACAAAAAACGCCACGATCGGTACGATAAACGGCATAAATAATACACTAAAATAACAAATAGAAGCAATAATCGACTGATCTCTATTCATATATATTCGCTCCTTCATAACGAAAATTCCTTTCTAACTCATACGTTTATTGCGTATAAAAAGTTTCAAAATCATTCGATTTACATATGACCTTAGACACAAATTATTTCTTTTTGCACCTAAGAGTAGATTCTTCACAGATTACCCTTTAAAATATGTTGAAAAGATGGTGATTATCAATATAGGGGGTAATTATTTTGACAGATCATCATAATACAAAACAAACGGCTCAAACGCTTTTAGACCTTATACAAAAACAGAAAAGCATGAACAGCGATATGATCAAGGAGCTTGAGACCATTCATCCGTCTCATCCAAAGTATGGTGATATCCGTTATTTAAAGGTACTGCTCGACAGCAGCAGCACCCATATTTTAAAGGATTTAACGCACCTCAGTAATTTAATGCCGAAGGAAGATGTGCAATAAAAGAAAAACCCCTCTTATTGAGGGGTTTCAGACTGTTGACAAAGGGCTAAAATGATCTTGATTTTAGCCCTTTGTCTTCTTTTCAGCGTGATAGAAAACCTTTGCAGCCCTAGGAAGGACGAGTACCAGGAGCGGAGCGAATTGAAACATTCGTGAGCACCGGAGCGCAGAACTGACAAAGAATGCGAGGGTTTGTCTACACGCTGACCCCCTCTTATCGAGGGGTTTTCTTTATGAAGAAGTCACACTTTCCGTTTCTTTAACCAACTGTTTCATGCGTTTACGGTCACGCTCTAAAATAGGCTTCAAGTATTTTCCTGTGTAAGATGCTTCTTCTTTTGCAATGTGCTCAGGAGTGCCAGAGGCAATGATCGTTCCGCCGCCTGCACCACCTTCTGGTCCGAGATCAACGAGATAATCAGCAGCCTTGATAATATCAAGGTTGTGCTCAATGACCAACACCGTATCTCCGTTTTCAACCAAACGCTGAAGCACTTTTAATAAACGGGCAATATCATCCACATGCAGTCCTGTTGTCGGCTCGTCCAAAATATAAAGGGACCTTCCGTTTGAACGGCGGTGAAGCTCAGATGCCAATTTCACGCGCTGTGCCTCTCCTCCGGACAATGTCGTTGCAGGCTGTCCAAGTGTAATGTATCCAAGCCCCACATCATAAATCGTTTGAAGCTTCCGCTTAATCTTTGGGATATTCTCGAAAAATTGGAGTGCGTCCTCCACAGTCATTTCAAGCACATCAGCAATGTTTTTTCCTTTATATGTGACCTCGAGTGTTTCGCGGTTATAACGTTTCCCGTGGCACACTTCACAAGGCACATACACATCTGGCAAAAAGTGCATTTCAATTTTAATGATGCCATCCCCGCGGCACGCCTCACAGCGGCCGCCTTTGACGTTAAAGCTGAATCTGCCTTTTTTATAGCCTCGTACCTTTGCTTCGTTGGTTTGTGCAAACACATCCCGCACATCATCAAAGACACCTGTATACGTGGCAGGGTTGGATCTTGGTGTACGGCCAATTGGAGATTGATCAATATCAATGACCTTATCCAAATGATCCATTCCTTTGATTTCTTTGTGCTGCCCTGGCTTCGCCTTCGCTCTGTGCAATTTTTGTGAAAGTGATTTTAATAGAATTTCATTCACAAGCGTACTTTTTCCTGAGCCGGATACTCCGGTCACAGCTGTAAAGACACCCAGAGGGAACTTCGCATTCACGTTTTTCAGGTTGTTTTCTTTTGCACCTTTTATCTCAATATAGCGGCCGTCAGGCTTTCTTCTCTCAATTGGCAGCGGAATAAATTTCTCGCCAGATAAATATTGTCCTGTTAAGGATTTCGGGTCCTTCATGACTTCTTCTGGCGTTCCAGCTGAAATCACTTCTCCTCCATGAACTCCTGCTCCAGGTCCAATATCTATTAAATAATCAGCGGCTAGCATGGTATCTTCATCATGCTCCACGACAATCAGTGTGTTCCCAATGTCACGCATATTTTTCAACGTCCCGATCAACCGGTCATTATCGCGCTGATGCAGACCAATGGATGGTTCATCTAATATATAAAGAACACCTGTCAGCCTTGAGCCGATTTGAGTTGCCAGGCGAATCCGCTGCGCCTCTCCGCCTGATAGTGTGCCAGCGGAACGGCTCAAATTCAGATAATCTAATCCCACATTATTTAAGAAGGACAAACGCTCTTTGATTTCACGTAAAATGAGCTGGGCAATCTGCAAATCTTTCTCAGATAACTCAATTTTTTCATAGAAATCAAGGGCATCAGAGACAGACAAATCGGTGATTTCTCCGATATGCTTGCCATTGATGAGAACCGCCAGCGTTTCTTTTTTCAGACGATATCCTTTACATGTCGGACATGGCTGATTGGCCATATATTTTTCCATTTGTTCACGAATATAATCAGAGCTGGTTTCCTTATAACGCCGTTCAATATTACGAAGAACGCCTTCAAACTCAATTTCATTTTCACGTACCTGACCAAAATCATTTTCATATTTAAAATAAATCCGTTCAGATCCGCTTCCATATAAAATTTTATCGAATAAATGCGATGGGATATCTTTCACAGGAATGTCCATGTCGATGCCATAATGTGTACAAACAGCCTCAAGAAGCTGCGGATAGTATTGCGAGCTTTGCGGCTCCCATGGTGCAATGGCATGCTGCCGTAAAGTCAGATCCTTATTAGGAATGACAAGCTCAGGATCCACTTCCAGTTTTGAACCGAGCCCATCACAGCTCGGGCAGGCACCAAAAGGACTATTAAACGAAAACATTCTCGGCTCAAGTTCACCAATAGAAAACCCGCAATGCGGACAAGCATGATGTTCGCTGAATAACAGCTCTTCTTGTCCAATCACATCAATCATCACTCGGCCTTCGCCCAGCCGCAGCGCCGTTTCAAGGGAGTCAGACAGCCGAGCAGCAACGCCTTCCTTCACGACAATTCGATCAATGACTACTTCAATGGAATGCTTCTTGTTCTTTTCAAGCTCGATATCTTCTGAAAGATCCTCCATCTCTCCATCGACTCTCACTCGTACATAGCCCTGCTTCCGAATTTGATCAAGCACTTTCACATGTGTTCCTTTGCGGCCGGATACAACTGGCGCAAGCACTTGTAATTTCGTTCTTTCAGGATATTCTAAAATACGATCTGTCATCTGCTCAATCGTTTGTGACGTAATTTCAATTCCATGTATAGGACAAATAGGTTTTCCGACTCGAGCATACAAGAGACGCAAGTAATCATAAATTTCAGTGACAGTACCAACTGTTGATCTAGGGTTTCGGCTCGTCGTTTTCTGGTCAATACTAATCGCCGGAGAAAGACCTTCAATGGCATCTACATCCGGTTTATCCATCTGCCCAAGAAATTGGCGTGCATACGCTGAAAGAGATTCAACGTACCTGCGCTGACCTTCTGCATAAATCGTATCAAAGGCAAGCGACGACTTTCCTGAACCAGATAACCCCGTAATGACCACTAGCTGGTCACGCGGGATATTCACATCAATATTTTTAAGGTTGTGGGCTCTAGCACCTTTCACCTCTATTCGTTCCATAGCCATCAGGCAATCATCCTTCCGCTTTTAGCTCTAGCAATAGATCTCTTAATTCTGCTGCTTTTTCAAAATCAAGCGCTTTTGCTGCATCTTTCATTTCCATCTCGACTTTTTCGATCACTTTTTCTCGTTCTTTTTTGCTCATTTTTGAAAGTTTTGGTGCTGCTTTTGTTTCGTATTCTTCTGAATCCTCATGTATCTTTGTTGCCTTAATGACATCTCGAATTTTCTTATGGATCGTTTGCGGTGTAATCCCGAATTTCTCGTTATATGCTTCTTGCTGCTTTCGTCTTCGCTTCGTTTCTTGAATCGCAATGTCCATCGATTTCGTCATATTGTCTGCATACATAATGACCCGGCCTTCTGCATTTCTCGCTGCACGGCCAATCGTCTGGATGAGGGATCTTTCAGAGCGTAAAAAGCCTTCTTTATCCGCATCTAAAATGGCCACAAGCGACACTTCTGGAATATCCAGTCCTTCACGAAGAAGGTTGATTCCAACAAGCACATCATATTTACCGAGACGCAGATCACGGATAATCTCAATCCGCTCAAGGGTCTTAATCTCTGAATGCAGGTAATTCACCTTGATTCCGATTTCTTTTAAGTAATCTGTGAGATCCTCAGACATTTTCTTCGTCAGTGTGGTCACGAGCACACGCTCATTTTTCTCAACTCGTGCATGAATTTCTCCAATTAAGTCATCAATTTGTCCTTCAATCGGACGGACTTCAATGATTGGATCAAGTAATCCCGTTGGACGGATAATTTGTTCCACAACCTCAGGCGTTTTCTCAAGCTCGTATGGACCAGGCGTTGCTGATACATGCACAATATGATTGATATGCTTTTCAAACTCATCAAAGGTGAGCGGTCTGTTATCAAGTGCTGATGGCAGGCGGAATCCGTGATCAACCAACACTTGCTTTCTAGCTTGGTCCCCGTTGTACATGGCGCGGATTTGCGGAATCGTCACATGTGACTCATCGACCACAATCATAAAATCATCTGGGAAATAATCAAGCAGTGTGTAAGGTGTTGAACCAGGCGGACGCAAAGTCAGATGTCTTGAATAGTTCTCAATTCCTGAACAAAAGCCCATCTCTCTCATCATCTCAAGGTCATATCTTGTCCGCTGCTCAAGGCGCTGCGCTTCAAGTAATTTTCCATTTTCACGAAGCTTTTCAAGCTGTTCTTCTAGCTCTTGTTCAATATTGATAATGGCTTTTTCCATTTTTTCTTCTCTTGTGACGAAGTGAGATGCTGGGAAAATCGCCACATGATCACGATCACCAAGTATTTCTCCAGTCAACGCATCCACTTCACGAATACGTTCAATTTCATCACCGAAAAACTCCACTCTGATACAATGCTCATCTCGTGAAGCGGGAAAAATCTCAACAACGTCTCCTCTGACTCGGAAGGTTCCGCGCTGAAAATCTATATCATTACGAGAATACTGAATATCCACCAGCTTACGAAGAAGCTGATTGCGTTCAATCTCCATTTCAGTACGCAAAGACAGCACAAGCTCTCTATATTCCTCTGGCGAACCTAAGCCATAAATACAGGACACACTGGCAATGATGATGACATCTCTTCTCTCAAATAACGAGGACGTAGCCGAGTGTCTCAGCTTATCAATCTCATCATTGATGCTGGCATCCTTCTCAATAAATGTATCGGTCTGAGGTACATATGCCTCTGGCTGATAATAATCATAGTAACTCACAAAATATTCAACAGCGTTATTCGGAAAAAATTCCTTGAATTCGCTGTATAACTGACCGGCAAGTGTCTTATTATGCGCAATGACAAGTGTCGGTTTGTTCACTTCTTTGATCAGGTTGGAGACAGTAAAGGTCTTTCCCGTACCTGTAGCACCTAACAGCGTTTGATGCTGTTTCCCCTGATGGATCCCCTCAACAAGCTTTTCAATCGCCTTTGGCTGATCTCCTTGGGGCTGATAGTTAGAAACTAATTCAAAGCGGTCACTCACATCAAAGCCTCCGTTTCGTTTACGAAATCTATCTAATGAATATATTATCATAAAAGAACACAAAAATACGAACTAAAGTTCGGCTCTTACTTGATTTTTATTTCCAATACAGTCATACCCTCTCTCCCATGGCAAATAACCCTCTTAAGAAAACCTTCCTTTCAGTATGGAACATTTTGGAGTGAGATATTCGATGAGCAGAAAAAGAAAGCTGTGCTTACTAGAAATCGTAAGCACAGCTCTTGTTTAAAACATGTCAGTTTTCAGCCATCATGCTCTTGATGGCGATGACATCATTGATTTTCTTCAGCTTTTTCTCTTTTTTCGATTTCTTTCTTAGCCATAAACAAAGCCCCAGCTACTAAAGAAATAATATCTAATCCTACAATAAAGTAGGTTTCTGTATAGCCTTTCATGTACGAAGCAAATAAAAGCGCTGCTGTTAACGCAATGCCCACGTAATGATTGTAAGTAACCTTTGAAAATAAAATAACGAGCAAGAAAGGAAAAACTAGTGCAAATATGGCTTTTGTAATCACAAAAACCCTCCCTCTTCATGGTCTACTTCCTTGATTATAGTAAAGATTGGCATATTGAACAATTCACAGTTTTCAATTTCGCCTTTTTTCTTCATGTTCGGAGACTTTTGTTTTAGAAATAGAAGGAAATTAGTGAGATTGTCCCCTTTGTAAAGATAGGTCTTTCCGTCTTTGACAATAACATCCAATCAATCCTATGATTAAAATGATAGTGCGCACTATCATTTTAAAAAATAGAGAGACATACAAACCATTGGCTATTTGGATAAGGGGGCATTCCCATGTATTCAGTTTTATTTCATGCGGCTGAAGAATCCGCATCACTCGCAGGGGCAAAAGGCCTGAATTTAATCAAATTAAACAATCACGGCCTGCCAGTCCCAGATGGATTTATTATCAAAACCAACAGCTTTGCAAGCTTTCTTTCATATCACAATCTGCAGCCAGCAGAACAAAACCTTTCTCAAAAAATCAAAGAAGCATCGTTTCCTTTACAAATGGAAGCAGAGCTGCTTTCGTCCTTTCAATCCTTGCGGAAGACTTACCCCTCAGTTGCAGTCAGGTCCTCTTCTGTTGCTGAAGATCTCGAAGGCGCCTCATTTGCAGGACAGTACGAGACTTATTTAAATATCAAAACAAATGAAGAGTTTTTACAGGCAGTCAAAGAATGCTGGTCTTCTTATTTTGCAGCGAGAGTCACAGAATATAAGGAAGAGATGAATGAAAATGAGGAAGAGATGCCGCTCATGGCCGTTGTCGTTCAAGGATTGATCCATTCTGACGTCTCCGGTGTCATCTTTAGTGAGAATCCCGTATCGGGGAAAACAAATGAAATGATGCTGACCGCAAGCTACGGATTGGGAGAAGCAATTGTCTCCGGCCTTGTGACACCAGACACGTTTATTGTAGATAAAGAGAACTTTTCGATTGAAAAAACACTTGGGGCGAAAGAGCTACAAATTGTTCCTTTCCAAGAGGGTGTCATCGAGGAGCCAGTATCGGAGGAAATGGCTGGCCAGTTTTGCCTGAACGATGATCAATTGAAGGAAATCACACAAATCACGAAACAAGTAGAAGAACTTTACGGACATGGAGTCGATATCGAATTTGGAATTGCAGATGGATCGTTTTATTTACTTCAAGCAAGGCCGATTACTACAGCTCTTCCAAAAGCAGTAAATGAAACAGCAGGTGCTTCTTTTCAAATGAAGCCAGAAGAGCTGCAGGATTTCTGGATTTCAATGGATGATCATATGCCTGGTCCAACGAGCCCTCTTTTCTCAAGCCTAATCATACCAGCCTTAAAAAGCGGGATGAAGAAAAATGGAGAAAAGTATCAAGTACCTGATATGAACATCAAAGATATTAAGCTTTACAGAGGCCACCTATACTCAGCACCGGATCTGCCAGAAGCGCAAGAAGGAGCTGCACCCGTTTTTGATGAAAGCATATTTGAGTTATTTCCTCATTTAAGTGAACGGATGTATGAGATTCTAGAGAAAAATTTCTTTCCATTTTACGAAAAACTCGATCGCCAAATGAATGAACCTATAACCATTGAAAAAGCCATCATTGGTTTTGAAGAATTAAAGAATTTTTATATCCAAGCATATGATGATCATTTTGATATCGTCATACCACAAGTCATTCTATCAGCCATCATTGAAGACATGCTTGTAACGTATACTGGTGATCAAACCCAAGTCGTCTTGCTGCACGAAATGATGATAGGCGTGATGAACAAATCTCTTGAAACAGACAAGGTGCTATCTGATATCGCAAAGGATGTCCTTCAAGATCCAGAACTTCATCAAGCATTTATTCAACATGAAAAGAACTCGGAGCTGTTACATGCACTCAATCACTCGGAAAAAGGAAGGCATTTCATTTCGAAATTGGAGGATTTTCTCCAAGTTTACGGCTGGCGATCTGTTAAAAGTCATGACCTTACAGATGAGACTTGGGCAGAAAACCCGGAGTTTATATTAGATATCATCAGAAATAACATCCATTGCCATTGTGATTTTGATGAAGAATTTGCAAAAGCAGTGATCAAAAGACAAGAGACATATAAACATTTTATGAGTCAAGTGAAGGATGAATCGTTTAAAACAAAATTTGAGACGCTGTATCAATTTGCCCTTCGAGCAGCGAATATCCGAGATGACCACCACTTCTATATTGATGCCATGTTAGATGCAAAAGCCCGGGTATATCTATTAAAAATTGGTGAACTTCTAGTACAAAAAGGATCTATTCCTCATCAGGAAGATCTTTGGTATCTCTACGATGATGAGGTACAAAAAGCGCTCACAACGTCTATCTCATTTGATTCGGTTATCCAGCAAAGAAAGATAGAAATGAAGGAAAATGAAGATATTCAACCACCGGCTTACATTGGTACACCAACTGAAGCGGAACTGCAGCAAGTAGAAAGAATGCTTGGTTCATTAAGAGAAAATGAAAACAACACACACGATGTGATCCATGGAATTGGCGCATCCAGCGGTATTGTTTCTGGAAGAGTAAAAGTCATTACATGTGCTGACGAATTCTCACAATTTCAAAAGGATGATATTTTAGTTTGTAAAACGACCACACCTTTATGGACGTGCTTATTTAGAGATGCGAAAGCAGTCATCACCGATGCTGGAGGCATTTTATCTCATTCAGCTATTATCGCAAGAGAGTATATGATGCCAGCTGTCTTAGGTACTAGAATAGCAACTGAAACACTTCAATCCGGTGACCTTGTGACAGTAGATGGCAGCAATGGACGCATTCAGATATTAAAACAGCATTCGCGTGCATAAACTTATCATTTTGGATGATATTGGCGGTCATAGGTTTTATCGGTATACTTACTTTGTTGCAAACACATTCATAACCTGAGGTGAGTATGCTTGTTAAAATCTACAAATCAACGAATCATTCGCGCAACAATGGATTTATTAACTGAAAAAGGCTATCAAAAAACAACAACCAAAGAAATAGCGACAAAAGCGAATGTGAGTGAAGCAACTATTTTTCGCAACTTTAAAAACAAACGCGGCGTGATTGCTGCCATTATGAAAATGAAATCAACACCGACAAAAACCCTAGAAGCAGAATTCAAAGGCGATTTATACACCGATTTGAAGTTTCTCGGTACCTATTTCCTTGAAGATTTGACTTCCAAAAAAGAATTTATTTATATCAGTATGCGAGAACCGGCTATGTATAAGGATTTAACCAGTCACGAAAAGATTTATCCTCAAGAATTGAGAGAAATGCTCATACAATATTTCAAAAAGATGGGTGCCCAGCATCATGTATTAAAAGGAAATGAAGACATTTATGCAGACATTTTCATTAGTACGTATTTCGGATTTTTCATTCAGCAGCTAGAGCAAGATTTTCAACTCGTTCTCACACAAAAAGAAGATTTTATTGAAACATGCACACACATTTTCATGAGAGGAATTTCTCCCGCTTAAAGGGTGGAATTCTTCTTTTTTACAAAAGGTGGTATACACATTGAGGTTAAAAAAAGAGAGTTTCGTCATCTATTCTTTGTTACTTGGAGCTATACTAGTTCCAGTCAATTCAACGATGATCGCTGTCGCTCTATCATCCATATCAATTTATTATGATCAATCCCTTGCAAACATCACTTGGGTTGTCACAATTTATCTTATTGTCATGGCAGTCACTCAGCCTATCGCTGGTAAGTTAGGAGATATATACGGACACAGGCGAATGTATTTAATTGGGGTCATGCTCTTTTTAATTGGCTCAATTGGATGTGCTTTAGCTCCTAATCTAGCTTTTCTCATCACTTTTCGTTCCATTCAAGCAGCTGGCGGTGCTATTTTAACACCGAATAGCATTGCATTAATTCGTGCAACAGTATCCCCCGAAAAACTGTCTAAAACAATGGGGTATTTTGGGTTTGGAGCCGGTATTGGTGCCGCACTTGGACCTTTTATTGGTTCGATTCTTATTCAGAGTTTTGATTGGCATTCTATATTCTTTGTCAATATCCCATTCTTGTTCCTTACACTTGTTACCGGCGTATTACTCATTCCAAAAACAAAGCATACACGCTTACAAGCAAATGTAGACATCACTGGTTCACTATACTTAACCATCGGGATTGCCACACTCATTCTATGCACTAAAAGCCAATTGCTAAATGAATACTTGATCTATGGAATTCTAGCATTGATCGTCATTCCTTTATTCTTTAAACATGTACGAAAAGTAAAGAATCCGATTATCGATTTGTCGCTTTTTAAAAACAGTTCATTTACAAACGCAAACCTGTCGATCATGCTAAGTAATTTTGTGATGTATGCCATTCTTCTAATTATGCCGCTGTTTATGGAACAACAACTTGCACTTTCTCATACACAAAGCGGTATTATTCTATCAGTATTTTCTCTTTGCATGTCTATTAGCGGCTTGTTAGGGGCAAGACTCCATCCGAAAAAAGGCGCGAAAAAAATGATTGGCTTTTCATTTCTCTGTCTCACTTTATCAGGCATCATGTTAATCACACTCAGTCAGTTCCCTACCTTACCACTGCTTATCGTGACACTTGTCGCAGGCGGAATTTCATCAGGTATTGGAATGACCAGTATGCAGATGGCTTCTTTAACGTCTGTTGATCAAAGCTTATCTGGTTCAGCATCTGGTATTTTCTCTACCTTTCGATATTTTGGCAGTATCATTTCGTCTACATTGATTGGGATCATGAGTGGTTTTCAATCTTTATTTATTGTATTAATGGGTGCAGGCATTCTTGGTTTCCTTTTATCTCAACGTGTAAAAACCAAATCAACCTCCCCATCATCTGAACATTCCGCCTAATGACTCCCTTGCTCTATGTTTAGTTAGAGCGGGGAGTTTTCATCATTTGTATCACTGTAAACTATAGCGAGTGCATCCATCAAATCCTGAAAATCATCTTTTAAAGAAGAAAAAATGGCATATGTCCAGACAAAAAAGGAACTTCAGGTACAAATGGTCTCCCTCACTTACCTAAAAGCTTCTTTCCATCTTTTCAGCATGGATAACTTCAATTTTTTTTCACAATTTTTGTGGTATGATTTTGAAAATAGAGAACGCAAAGGAGCGGAAGAATGGAACGTGTGAAATATGTTTTGATCTGTTTATCAGCTCTACTTTTATTCCTGACAGGCTGTGGAAAAGAACAGCAATTTACGCCGCCAGGCAGCTCTCAATCCATCGCTGTCATCTCTCAATTAAAAAAAGCCTCCTTTTCAATAGTTGATATACAAAAAAATAAAATGCTCTCTTCTGTGGATTTAAAACACCCACTCACTGATCTTATTCAAATCAATAAAGACGTCATCATCGCTACAAGTAAAGAGGGAGAATCCCTTATCGAAATTAATCTAAAACAAGGTACAGCGACAGATTATATGAATGTGGATAAAGGACTGACTTCCCTTACATATGATGCAGCTTCTCATACATTAATCGCTGCCAACTCACAGAAAAATGTCGTTTATTTTATTGATACGGAGCGCAAAAAAATAAAATCGACTGTGAAAACTGGAACATTACCTTCTTCTATGACTCTTTCTTCATCAGGTATTTTATTTGTTTTAAATGCAGAAAGTCATACTGTCTCCGTCATAGATATTGAAAAGGAAAAAAATATACGTACGTTTTCTGTACTTGAACGGCCTTCTGGGATTCATTTTGATGGACAGTCTATTTGGATCGGCGGCCACGGTAAACCAGGCACCTTAAATAAGAGTATTTTTGCTTATGACCCTAAAACTGGAAAAAAACAGCGAGAAATAAAGCTAGGCGTTATGCCTGTTGCATTTTTTCCAGAGAAAAATTCTTCTACTTTATATGTACTATGTCATGGAGATCATACGCTATACAAAGTAGATACCAAAACAAATAAACAGCTTGCTTCTGTTGAAACTGGTCAAAATCCGAATTATATCACTGCTGATAAGACATCAATTTATGTGAGTAACTTGGATGACAACTCAGTATCCATCATCGATAAACACTCACTTATCATGAAAAATCAACTGAATGTCCCATCAGGACCTTATGCTATCGTGTTGGAGGAAAAGAAATGAAGGAACAAATGCGTATTTTAATCGTAGATGATGAGCTTGATATGCTTGAGTTAATCGGGTCTTTTTTAAAGAGACATGGCTTTCACATTATCTCTGCGAATAATGGAAAAGATGCCTTGCATCAGCTTGAAAAGGAATCTGTTGACCTTGTTGTATTAGATATCATGATGCCTGACATGGATGGATTTGAAGTCTGTCAGCGTATTCGACAAACATCTCAAATACCGATTTTATTTTTAACAGCGAGGAGTTATGAGGAGGACCGAATTAGAGGACTTGAAATTGGAGCGGATGACTATATCATGAAGCCTTTCAGTCTGCGTGAGCTTGCAGCAAGAATCGAAACCACTCTGAGACGAATTAGAGGTCTTTCGCTAAAGCGCAGCCGAATACAGATTGGTGACATGGAGATTGATCAAGATGGCAGACAAGTTTACCTCCATCAACAGCCCGTTAATTTAACAAGAAGAGAATTTGATTTACTCATGTTTCTTTTGCTCAACCAAGGACAAGTGTTTTCACGAGAACACCTTTATCAAAAATTGTGGGAATCACATTCAACGAGCGGCTCTTTAAGAACTGTCGATACACATATCAAAACGCTGCGACTGAAATTAAAGGAAGCAGAACGATATATTAAAACCGTTTGGGGTGTCGGCTATAAGTTTGAGGAGGCAGAATGAAGCCATTATCGATTAAAAAGAAAGTACTCTTCTTAATCCTTGCAGTGATCGGAATCGTTGCAGCCTCAGCGCTTGCCCTTACCTTTTACTTATACCAGCATTTATATATTGATAAACAGATCGATTCCTTAAGTTTGCAAGGTAAGAAGCTGGCAGAAATCTATCACACACATGGGAAAGACAAGTATTTTACCGACAGAATGAAATGGGCAAATGACTCAAGTCAGGCAAGCATTATTTTTACAGATGATCCAATGGAGCTTTCAAGTGGACTTCCTTTTGATACGGACACAAATGATAATCTCATTACGTTCAAAGAACGCCAAAAGCTCCTTCAAGGTGAAACCGTCGTGTTAATTAGAGAACACCCAAAGTTTCACCAAGATATTCTTGGCATCGCCATCCCTGTTTTCTCAAGCAATGATGATCTATCGGGAACTATTTTCCTCTCCATGCCCTTATCAGATGTATATGAACCCTTTGTCCAAATTAGATTGACGCTTGGCATATCCACCTTAATGATTCTGCTCCTGATATTCGTGATTGGATATAAGAGCTCCAATAAAGTAGTGCAGACAATTAATAAAATGAAAGAAATTGCAATGGAAATGGAATCTGGTGATTTCTCAAAACGAATGGCCGTAACCAAAAAAGGAGATGAGTTAAACCAGCTCAGCCGCTCCTTTAATAAACTGTCTTCAACCCTCGAAAAAGTTGAACAGCACCGCAGGGAATTTCTTGCGAATGTCTCTCACGAACTTAGAACGCCTTTAAGTTATATGAAAGGCTATGCAGAAGGAATTGAAGAAGGGATTATTGATCAAAAAAAAGGAATGCAAATCATCCAAGATGAGGCCACACGTTTAAGCCGGCTTGTGCACGATCTTTTAGATCTTGCACAGTTAGAAGGTGACTCCTATCCACTTACGATGGAGCCAATCGTTTTTGCACAGCTCATTCACGATGTTCTTGATCAAATGGCATTCATCGCTGACAAAAAAAGCATTACTTTCAAACAAACGCTTGAAGAGGATTGTATTGTTTATGGTGATAGCGACCGTCTCCAACAAGTGATACGTAATTTACTGGACAATGCCATTCATTACACACCATCTGGAAAATCAATATCGATTGAATTACAAGTTCACCAAGGTGTTGCTGAATTGAAAGTGACCGACGAAGGCAGCGGTATTCCAAAAGAAGATCTCCCACATGTTTCTGAGCGATTTTATCGTGTAAATAAAGCACGAACAAGAAAGGATGGCGGCTCTGGCCTTGGACTAGCCATTGTCTATCAAATCATTAAAAAACATCATGGAACATTCGACATTCAATCTGAACCTGGCTTTGGTACGACAGCCATCATTCAACTTCCCAATGCTCCATTCAATGAGAGCTCACCTACACTATAGCTACTCACATATTTTAAAATATCATTTGGAATTACTATTTTATCAATAAATTCAGCAACCATATGATTTTCTACAACTTGAACAGCTCTTTTCACCAAGAGCTGTTTTTATTTCTAAAAAATAAAAAAATGGTCTTTTTTTATTAACATTTTATTCATATTTGCTTGTTACACTTTTTTCAAGTGAAAAAAAGGAGTGACTTGCTTTTGATCAGACGTTTTCAGAAATTTGATATTTATTTATTTTTCATATTGATCTTATCTGCCATCTTAAACATTTATAACATTTGGGAAGATGATACGGTGAATGCGTATTATACTGCGGCTGTCACTAGTATGATGCAAAGCTGGCATCATTTCTTCTTTGCTTCATTTGATCCAGCAGGGTATGTCACGGTGGATAAACCCCCGCTCACCTTCTGGCTGCAAACGATCAGTGCCAAAATTTTTGGTCTGCATGGATGGAGCGTCATCTTGCCTCAAGCTTTAGCAGGCATTGGATCTGTTTATCTAATCTATCGTCTTGTCAAACCAACTTTTGGTCAAGCAGCGGCAAGATTAGCGGCACTTATCATGGCGTGTACACCTATTGCGGTGGCTGTATCCCGCACAAATAATATTGACAGCTTACTTGTCTTTATACTTTTACTAGCAACAGGAATGATGTTCAAGGCTGTAAAACAGCAAAAGGTTCTTTGGGCGATTGCTTCGTTTGCAATGATTGGCGTCGGCTTTAATACAAAAATGCTACAAGCCTATATGATCGTACCAGCACTCATTCTTTTTTACATCATTGCCTACCGAACGACATGGAAGAAAAAGTTGTTATCACTAATGATTTCAATGATTGTTCTTTTAGGTGTATCTGCTTCTTGGTCTATAGCGGTTGATCTCACTTCCAAAGACAATCGTCCTTATATGGGATCTAGTCAATCGAACTCAGCACTAGAATTAGCCTTTGGTTACAACGGTCTTCAGCGGCTGACTGGTCAACAGTCTGGCGGAGGAGGCGGCACAAATCAGGGTAAGGGACAGCCGCCTTCACAGCAGGGTGATCAGCAAAATGACAATGATTCATCCACCATGCCTCAGCCGCCATCTCATGGAAATCAAAACAACTCAGACAATTCAAACCAATCATCCAGTCAGGAACAGCCTTCAATGCAAGGACCCCCAAACAGTGTAAACGGCACAACACCACCTGATATGCCATTTGGCGGTAATGGTGATGGACCGCCAAATGGCATGGGCGGAAAAATGGGAAATGGCTCCGGCATGTTTGGTACAGGAACCAAGGGACCGTTACGTCTGTTCCAATCTGAACTGTCCGATCAAATCAGCTGGCTGCTTCCATTTGCAATCTTCGGTGCGATTGGTATCTTCTTCTCGACTGCCTTTGAAAGAAGACGTCTCAATACAAAACAAAAAGAAACACTATTTTGGTTAGCATGGCTTATTCCTGTTGCTGCATTTTTCAGTGTAGCAGGATTTTTCCATCATTATTATTTGATCATGCTGGCACCGCCAATTGCTGTATTAACAGGAGCCGGTTGGGTTTCTATGACACAATTGTTCCAAACAGGAACTGGGTTTAAAAAATGGCTGCTTCCAATTGCGATATTCGTCACAACAGCATTTGAAATCTTTATCCTATCTACTTTTACAAGCACGATCGGTCTTGGACTAAGCATTGCAGTCGGTATCCTTGGTGTTGGAACAATCCTTTCTCTGCTTTTGATAAAAGGAAAAGAAAAACTAAAACAATTCGTGTCTCTCATCGCCATCCTTGGCATGCTGATTGCACCACTATACTGGGCAAGCACACCTCTTCTTTATGGGGGAAACAGTATGCTTCCAGAGGCTGGTCCTCAGCTTGCAACTTCAAGTGGCAGCATGAGTTCACAAGTCAATGAAAAGCTGATCAGCTATCTTAAGAAAAACAATACGGGAGAAGAATTCCTATTCGGAACAACAGATGCAACCACTGCTTCACCTTACATTATTAAAACAGGAAAAGCTGTTATGGCATTAGGTGGATTTAGTGGATCTGATAACATTCTCACGCTTAGTGAATTCAAACAGCTCGTCAAAGACGGCAAAATCAAGTACTTCTATCTTTCTGGTATGAGAGGCGGCAGCTCTGACATTCTCACTTGGATTCAAAAAAATGGCAAAGAAGTATCTGCTTCTAAATGGCAGAACAGCTCTACATCCAAAACGAACCAGCAAACAGACAGCCAACAATCAGAACAAAATGATCGGTCAAATGGAAGAATGGGCGGAATGGAGAGCGGCACTCTTTATGAACTATCCGTTGATTAATTCATCTATTAAAAGGGAGGAAGGATGACTGATGGAAAACAACATACGATATTCTATTGTAGTCCCAGTCTATAATGAAGAACTTGTGATCCATGAATCCTATCAGCGACTGAAAACAGTCATGGATTCGACGGGAGAAGCATACGAGCTTCTCTTCGTCAATGACGGTAGTATGGATCGAACAGCTGAACTAATTAAAGGGTATTCCCAAAACGATCCGAATGTAAGACTCATTGATTTCTCACGTAACTTCGGACACCAAATTGCCATTACAGCTGGGATGGATTATGCAAAGGGAGAAGCGGTCATCGTGATAGATGCAGACCTACAAGATCCGCCTGAATTGATATTAGAGATGATCGCAAAATGGAAAGAAGGCTATGAAGTCGTATACGCCGTGCGCACCAAACGAAAAGGCGAAACTTTTTTCAAAAAGCAAACCGCTTCCCTTTTCTATCGCGTTTTACGTCAAATCACCGAAGTAGATATCCCAATCGACACCGGTGACTTCAGGTTAATGGATCGTAGAGTGTGCCATGAAATGAGAAAAATACGAGAAAAAAATCCATTTGTTCGCGGCCTAGTCAGCTGGGTAGGTTTCAAACAAATTGCAGTAGAGTACGTTCGAGATGAACGTCTAGCAGGAGAAACAAAATACCCGCTCAAAAAGATGCTCAAGCTCTCGATGGATGGAATCACTTCCTTTTCCTATAAACCTTTGAAGCTAGCGAGTATAGCAGGAATTGCCCTTTCCGCTATCGGATTCATTTCAATGTTTCTTGTACTTTACTTAAAGCTTTTTACAAACAGCACCATTACAGGATGGAGTTCATTAATTGTCATACAGCTGTTCTTTAGCGGCATCATCCTCTTTATGCTGGGAATGATTGGAGAATACATCGGCCGAATTTACGACGAGGCAAAAGATCGACCACTTTACATCGTAAGAGACAGCTACGGGCTTCAGTCAAAGCCCCAGCCTGTTCAACCCCCTGTTCATTTCAAGCAATACTAACAGCATTAAAAAAAGCGTGTGAGACCTCTTTAAAGGTCCCGCACGCTTTTTGTATTAAGCGGCTGTGTCAAACCGCTTTTTGTTGATGAAGAAAGAAAGAGTAATTATCAAATAAATGCCCATCGTGACCATCGTTTGGACAATTGGAGTTGTTGACACAACGCCGATGAAAATGGCAATGATCGCAATCACAGAAAACCATGTTGTGAAAGGATACAGCTTCACGCGATATCCTCCTGGTTCTGTTACACTTCGAGATTTTAAATGCCCGACAGCAATAATAAACCAGATGAATAAGACCGTATAGCTTAAAGATCCCATTAAATAATTAAAGGTTTGACTTCCTACAAAAAGAGAAATCAATACAGCGGCATACAATGTAGATGTACACACTAGGATCGCTCTAACAGGCACCTGCTGTTTTGATAGCTTTGAGAAGCCCTTCCATACACGCCCATCCATCGCTTGCGTATAAAGTACCCTTGAGGATGCGTACAGCCCAGAGTTCATAGAAGACAAGATCGCTAGTAAAATGATACCGTTCATTATGTCACTTGCATATGGCACGCCAATCGTTGCAAACACGGTGACGAATGGACTCACTTGCTCATTGTTTACTTGATTCCAAGGAATCAAGCTGACGATGATGAAGAACGGCAGTACATAGAAGCCGATGATTCGTACAAATGTACTTTGGATGGCCTTTGGGATGACTTTTTCAGGGTTTTTTGTTTCTGCTAATGTGACCCCGATCATTTCAGTCCCGCCATATGAATACACCACAACAAGCATGGCCGCAATTAAGCCGCCTGTTCCATTCGGGAAAAATCCTCCGTGGTCGGTTAAGTTGGATAATCCCGGTGCTGCATGCTGACCAAATGAGACAAACAACATGGTTAACCCAATGATAATAAATAAAAGAATGACAGCAATTTTAATAGAAGCTAACCAGTACTCCGTCTCAGCAAACATTTTAACAGAACAAACATTGATCAATGTCACAACAAGTGAAATGATTAACACAAGTATCCAAATCGGCACTTGTGGGAACCAGTACTGAATAAAGATTGCAGATACGATTGCTTCTGCTGCAATGTTCAGCACCCACATTTTCCAGTATATCCAGTCTAAGAAATAAGCCGGATATTTGCCTAACACCGGTTCAATTAAATCACGGAATGTTCTTGCGCCAGGTCGTGCAACCGTCATTTCGGCAAGTCCTTGCATAATAAATAATAAAATAAGACCACCAATCATATATGCCAAAATGACAGCAGGACCTGCGATATCAATAGCAGAGCTGCTTCCTTTAAACAGACCAGCACCAATTGCTCCGCCAAGTGCGAGCATCATAATATGCCTTGACGTCATTGTTCGTTTTAACTGCACATGTTCCTTTTCCATTTTCTATAGCTCCTTTAAATTTGAATCTTCAGACAAATATAGGATAAAAGCATATAAAAAGGCCAGTCATCTCCTTGAAGAGACGACTGACCTTGCAACCGCGTTACCACTCTAATTGATTCAGCCATAGCTAAATCCAACTTAAAACCCGTTAACGGAGGTCACACGTAAAGACTTACTATTCATTCAGTCTTACCGCTCTTTGAGCGAGTTCAATGATTCGTTTTACTGCGTTGCACCACCCCGCAGCTCTCTAAAAAAACGGATGTTCATCTACTATTCTCAAGTCAAAGCGTTTATAGTCAATTTGTATATTCATCAAAGATTTTATTTTTTAAATATACTGACTAACCACGCAATTGTCAACATCCTTTTTCAGACATTCTCTTTTAACGAATCCAAACAGCGACTTCATCCATCGGACGGCGCGTTTTGCCGCGCTTCGGCTCAGTCACACGATAACCAAAGGCTGCCATGACAGAAATATCATACTGACCATCCTCAAGCAGCCCTTCTTCATCTAGAATGCGATGAATCTCATCGTAGCTGAATCCCTCGACCGGGCATGAATCAATGCCAATTTGTGCAGCGGCTGTCATCATGTTTCCAAGAGCAATATACGTTTGTTTTGAAGCCCAATCAAAGAGCGTGCGTTCATTTTCTAACAAATGAAGATCATTCTCTTGGAATTCTTGGTAGCGTCCCTTCACCATCTCGAACGTTTCGTCTGACATTCCTTTGATTTGCTTGTTGATATATTCTGCATATGCTGAATCATAACGGGCGTCTGTTCTTGCCAAGATGATCACAAAATGGCTGGCAGTAGGAAGCTGCTTTTGCGCTCCCCATGTATACTCTTTTAATTTTTCTCTAAATGCTTCATTTTGAACAACGAGGAACTTCCAAGGCTCAAACCCTACAGAGCTTGGGGAAAGTCTTCCTGTTTCTAAAATAAATGCAAAATCATCCTCTGGTATTTTTTTCGTTGGATCAAACTCTTTTGTCGCATGGCGGAACTCATACGCCTCAATGATTTCTTTTTTTAATTGCTCTTTGTCTCGCATTGTATTCATCCTTTCTATTAACCAATTAGGGCGTTAGTTTCATCAATCCAATTTCTTTCCATTCCCATATAGAAATTGTTATGATAAAAAAACAACAGCCCGAATGTGTGATGTGATATCTCTATGGTATAAGAAAAGCTTCGAGTGATTCAAGTACGCACATTTTTGTTCGTTAGTTACCATCTTGTTCGTATATCACCAAATTTGTCTAAGAAAGGCGTGTTAAGATGAGTGCACCATCCAACCCAGTCAGTATTGTCAATCATGGCTGTCCCGTTTCAGTGACGACAAGTGTCATAGGAGGGAAATGGAAAGGAGTGATCCTTTATCATTTGACTTGCGGACCAAAACGCTACAATGAATTGCGCCGGCTGCTGCCAAGAATTTCTCAGCGTGTCCTCACACTGCAATTGCGTGAGCTTGAACAAGACGGCGTTGTCCATAGAGAAGTCTATGAGGAGGTCCCCCCTCGTGTCGAATATTCCCTCACTTCTCTCGGAAATACATTAAAGCCTATCATCTTCGCCATGCGTGAATGGGGCGAATCCTACGGGAAAGAAGCGCGCCCAAAAGAAAAAAGCTGCCATCTCTAGCAGCTTTTTTTTAAGATGAAATTGCCGTTGGTTTTTGCTGTGGATCATCCTTCACAAACAGGATGCCAAGCTGATGATGCTCCCCTTCGTAAGAAGCACGTTTCTCAAATCTTGTCTGACCATTTAAGCCAATGATCTCGAGCTTTGTTAGAGCACGATTGGTTTGAAGGGCTTCATAAAATTCCGAAACGGTTTTGACTTCAATTCCATTCACTTTTGTGATGACTTCTCCGATCTCAAGCTTTAAATCAGCCGCTGGTGTATTTGGAATAATCCCCAGCACCATCAGCCCTTGATTACGCTTAGAGAAGTAGAACGGGGCAGCATTGTCATTGACCCTCTGCTTCCATGAGAGAAAGGCTCTTCCTATCACCGCAATCAATACAGCTCCCCAAGCAATCGGTTCAAACCAAATACTTGCAGCACCTAATAAGGCGACAGCGAGTCCGAGCATGAGAATACGCCGCGCTGTAATTTGAATACTAACAATTGGCAGTGAGCCTTGAATTCTCTGACCGAATCCGATGATATATGGAATCAAAATAAATGAAAAGCTTTGATCATGCACTTGAAGCACCGGCCACCATGGCAGAGAAGAAGTGAATTCACCTGCCGGCATTAGCAAAACAAGCGGTAAAAGCCACAGACGGTTTGCCCGCTGCTGACCAATTAAAAGTCCTCTCGCACTCATCACCATAGCAGGCGATGTACGTAAATGCGCCGTTCGATAGGCTAGAATTCCCTCGGTCATTAATAGAAGTCCTAGCAGAATGACAACGGCTGATGCATTCATCATTGAGAGCTGCGGCAGCCAAGAATGACTCACTTGGAAATGCATCAGTCCAAGTGCCGCAATAAAACTGAAACCGAGTGTGTATGCAGACGAAAGCGCACTCGCCTTAAAGAATAAAGAGAAAACGATGGTCATCGCTGCAATCAGCACGATGAATCCAGGGGGGAGGGCAATCCCTAAGCCTACTGAAATAACGGATAGGCAAATCCCTAGAATCCATCCCTTTGAATATGTAAATTTAAGTTCATCGTATACATCTTCTATTCTTGTTTGAAACGCTTTTCTCTCCCGCTTTACGCGGATGTAGCCATGCAATAGGCTGATTAATATCATGAAATAAAAAAGAGGATGGATTAAAAACAGACCGACCGCTTTTAATCCGGCTCCCATCCACTCCGAGCTCATTATCGTTCACCGCCCAAGTCAAGCATTTTCTCTTATTCTATCAAATAAATCGATGCTTGACATCAGGTTTATTTCTCCTGATTCATCCAAAGTGTGACATTCGACAGTGAAAAATCTTTTAAGTAGTGATTGACATCTACATCTAGTATGCCGCCGAGCAGCTGCATCGACCTCTTGATGTCGGTTAAGTTTATACCAAGTCTCTTATGATTATCCATTAAATAATTGAAGTATATCTCAGCACAGTCTTCATCGATTTCGTCGACTGATTCTACCGTTGTGTAATTGACCAAGTACCTGCTTAACAGCATGAGCAGACTTAATGCCTTTGTAGCGGAAAACGTCACATCTTTCGTACGACTCTTAAGTTCCTCTACCAACTCGTAATATTTTTTCTCTCTCACAATACTTGCCCTTTTCAATTGTGTACCCCCATTTACTAGTTCTTTTAAGAAAAGCGCAAACCTCGGTACAGCTTAATGCTCAAGCTGAATATCCGCAAAAAATAAAATATTTAAAATGAGTGCTACTTTTTATTGTAAGAATTATTTATGTAACATACAACTTTCAAAAGTTTCATTTTCATGACATGTTTAAATCAACAGAAAGTCTCTTATATACATATGTTATCGGGTAAAATTGAAGGAATGTTATGTTTTTTGTAAAATAAATGAATATATTTCTCGATATAATTTATTTTTAATCATAAATTATTACATGTTCATGACACTTATGAACCAAAAAAAAGAGGCTTTTATTCGCCTCTTTATTTTTTAAGATATAGTGCTTTTAGTGCAGTCTGTAATTGAAGGTCATTTTTTTCGTAAGATTTCACTTCATCCACCATTTTGTTCATCATTTCTGCTGTTTTTAAATCAATGACACCTGATTTATCGAGATTGTATGTGCTTTGGAAGGCAAGTACGGCCTTTTTCGTTTCTTCATCAAAGTATCCATCTACTCTGCCAGGGTCAAATGACAATCCCTTTAACAGCGTCTGCGCTTGTCTCACTTCTTCATTGTTCATATCAAGCTGAAGGGGTTCTTTCAGCTGAAGCGGACCTGCGGTAAAGTAATCCGGCTGATGAATCGCAATTGTCGGTACGACGCCTTTTTTGTGAATCCAATTGCCTTTTGGCGTGAGCCATTTATACAGCGTTAATTTAATATTACTTCCATCTCCCATCGGAACCGCCTGCTGCACAGTTCCTTTTCCAAAGGAGACATCACCGACAACTTCATACTTTCCAGCTTCTTTCATGGCTCCAGCAAGTATTTCCGAAGCGGAAGCACTGCCTTTATCAATTAAGACGTTGACTGGGTAAGGCTTTTGTTCTTTCAGTTTTGAAAAATATCGTTTCCGGTCGCCATTCCGTTCTGCGATTTGAATATAGGGCTGATCCTTCGTAATAAAATGTTTCAAAATATCTTCCACACTTTGCAGATAGCCGCCAGGGTTTCCTCTCACATCCAGTACAAGACCTTCTATGCCCTTTTTCTCGAGCTGTTTCAGGCTTGACGTGAAATCCTTCGCCGTATCTTCAGAGAAGCTGGAGATCGCAATATAGCCTGTTTTATGACCATTGACCTCTTTTACAGAAGAAGTCACTGTTTCAAGCGGGATTTCTTCTCGTTTGATATGGAACGTCAGCTCTTTTTCAATCCCGTTTCGTTTGATTGTTAAGGCGACAGACGTACCTTTTTTTCCTCTTATTTTCAGTACAGCATCGTTTAAGCTTTTTTCTTTCATCGGCTCACCGTCAATGCTGATGACCTCATCTTTTGGCTTTAGACCTGCTTTTGCCGCAGGGGATTTTTTAAAGGCGGAGACGATAATGATCTTTCCTTCATCCATCCCCACTTCTGCCCCAATTCCCTCAAAGGAAGAATCAAGCGAATCAGAAAATTGCTTTGCGGTCTGCTTGTCCATGTATACTGAATACGGATCGTTTAACGTCGAAAGCATTCCTTGGATCGCGCCTTCAAGCAGCTTTTGCCGATCCACTTCCTCTACATATTCATTTAAAATAAGGTCATAGGCTTTCTCGATCTTTTCCATCCCATTCTCTTTCGCCTTATCACTTGATTGAGCTTGTCCAGCCATTGCAGCGGCTGCTTGCGGTGACTCCGCATGAGTTCCCTCTTTATGCGTCATCACACCTGCACTTATTAAGAGAACGACACTTGCCATAATAGATGCGATTTGTTTTTTCATATTTGGCCTCCTTCTTCAACTCTTCCTGATGACCTGAGTTATTATATGCCAGAAGAAGGGATTTCATGTAAAGACATTCTCCCGTGAAGGCTTGACGAATCATTTTATTAGGTGTAATTTTTATTTTGTTATGATTGAGAAGGAGTCTTCGCTATGTATATTATCTTGACGATGCTTTTATTAGGAATTTTATTAGGTTTTGTAGGAGCAGGCGGGGCGGGATTTGTCATCGCATTGCTTACATTAATTTTTGATATCCCTATCCATACCGCACTTGGGACGTCATTAGCCGCTATGGCATTTACGACACTATCAGGTGCATACAGCCACTACCGAGAAGGGAACATTCAGCTGAAATCTGGTTTGATTGTCGGGGCTCTTGCTTGTATCGCTTCTTTTGCTGGGGCTAAGGTTGCTCCTTTTATTCCAGAAGAAAGTCTGCACTATTTAACAGCAGGAATGCTTTTTTTATCCGCTGTTTTTATGATGATCAAACTATTTGTTCTTAATGAAGAGGCTGAACAGCAGCCGCTTTCTTCACGTCAGCTGATGACAAGAGGCATTATTTTAGGCCTTGTATCTGGGATGCTGTCAGGCATGTTTGGTATCGGGTCTGCACCATTCATTCAAGTAGGGCTTTTGATTTTACTTAAGCTGTCGATTAGGCAAGCCGTTGGCACGACCATGCTTGTCATTATTCCGATTTCCATCGGCGGTGGAATTGGATATATTTCAGAGGGTTATGTTGATTTTATCTTGCTGATTCAAATATTAATTGGAACCGTATTAGGCGCATTTATCGGCGCGAAATTTACACGCCTTGCACCGAAGCTCTTATTGAAATCAGCTGTTCTGTTAACACCTATTATTGCCGGATTACTGCTGCTGTTTTAATTCTATCTAGACCAAAAAAGCCGATAACATCATGTTATCGGCTTTTTGATTAGCGGATATATTGCGCTGGATTGACTGCATTTGATTTTGCGCCATTCCATAATCCTTTATGAATTTCAAAATGAAGATGCTGACCATGCGATTGGCCGGTATTTCCCATATAGCCAAGGAATTGTCCTTGTTCGACTCTCTGTCCTGTTGACACACTTCTTGTAGACAGATGGGCATATACAGTTTGATACGTCTGTCCATTGATATTGTGCGTAATGAACACAACATTTCCATAGCTCGATGAGTAGCTTGAGTTTGTGACGGTTCCAGATGCTGCTGCATAGACAGGAACTGTGCCCTTTGCTGCAATATCTAATCCGAAGTGGTTTCCGCCAGAACGTCCGCCAAAACCAGATGAGAAACGCCCTGCAGCTGGTTTAATAAAGCCTGAGCTGCTTGCTGGTGTATCAGATACTTGATCTGAGCCGCCGCTGTGAGGTGCAGGTGCATTTTTTTCAGCTGCTTGTTTTGCTTTCTCCGCTTCTTCCTTTTGTCGGTGTGCTTCCTCAGATTTCACTGCCGCTTTTTGATTCGCAAGGATTTCTTGTTCATTCTCAAGCTTGCCTAGTTCATCATGTGCATGATTTTTTTTATCTGTCACATCACCTAAAATGTGTTCTTTTTCTTTGTGCTTCTTAGATAAATCTTTTTTCAGTGCTTCTAGCTCTTTCAGAGATGTTTCAAGTCCGCTTAGCTGATTATTTAGCTCTGCTTCTTTTTGCTCCACCAGCTTTAAATCATTTTCATGTTCTGTAATCATGTCTTTGTCTGCTTCGACAATCGTTGTGACAGCCCCAACACGACCGACAAAATCACTAAAGCTGCGAGCACCTAGCAGCACATCTAAATAGTTGATCGTACCGCCGCTTTTTTGCATGGAACGAATTCGGTCTTTGAAAATGGCTTTTCTTTTTTCAATTCGCTCATTGATGACTTGAATGTCTTTTTTTAGCTTCTTGATCTCTTGCTTCGTTTTTTTAACTTCTTTCTCTTTTTCAGCGACTTTTTCAGTTGCAGTACTTACCTTTTGGTCAATTTGTTCAATTTCTTTCTTGAGCTTTGATTCTTTCTTTTCAAGCTTTGCCAGCTCTGACTTCTTCTTCTTCAAGCTTGATTCAGTCTTCGATGTTTTCTCTTCGATTTGTTGACGTTTTTGATCTAGGTCTTCGTATGCGAATGCACGATTCTCGTTCCCTGGAATGTATAGCCACGTTGTTCCAATAAACGCTGCCATTCCAGCCATCATCAGCTTTCTTTTCAAAACGATATTCCCCTCCCATGACAACTGTCGACATGAAGAGCCGACCGGATGAATCGGATCAACCGGTCACATCTTCTATAGAAATCTCGAATGCTGCCATCAAAATATATTTATACTTTTAAGAATTTACGGATAGACGTTAAGCTTCCCCATACCCCAATGATTGCACCGATCACTAGCAGGATCAGTGATACTTGATAGACAAACGGGTTGTATGGAAGCATTGAAATAAATGAGCCTTGTACTCTCGGTGCGACCCAGCCCACTGCATATTGATACGTGCCAAGCAATAGAGCAATAGGTATAATGGAGCCAAATACACCAAGTAATAGTCCTTCAATGAAGAATGGCCAGCGGATAAACCAGTTCGTTGCACCTACCAGCTTCATAATCTCAATTTCTTTACGTCTAGCAAAAATCGTAATTTTGATCGTATTGGAGATTAAGAACATAGCTGTAAATAACAGCCCAATAATGAGCACAATACCGACATTACGCGCTACTCCGACTACATTAAAGAGTCGGCTGACCTCTTCTTTTCCATAGGTTACTTTATATGTACCCTTTAGTTTTTCTAATTTCTTCGCTACTTTTGGTGTATCGTGAGGATCTGTTGTTTTCACAATAAACGCATCGTTTAATGGATTTTCTTGATCAACAAGTCCCATGGATTGTCCATTTTCTCCAAAGCTTTTAATCAGTGCTTTCAGTTCGTCATCCTTAGATGAGTACTTCACATCACTGATTTCAGGAATCTTTTCAATTTCTGCTTTTAATTCATCCTGCTGCTTTTGATTCGCCGTTAATTCGATTAATACTTTTACTTCTACTTCTTTTTCAGCGTTCGATGCCATGTTATTCAAGTTGAGCATAATCACAAGGAAAACCCCAACTAAAATCAATGTGACAGTAACCGCACTAATTGATGCAAATGTCATCCACGTGTTTCTTCCAAGTGAACGGAAGCTCTCACGTAAATGCCGCGAGAGAGTTTTAATCATAAATTCCGTACTCCCCTCTTGCTTCGTCACGCACAATCATTCCATCTTCGATTGCAATGACGCGTTTCTTCATGGTGTTTACAATTTCTTTGTTGTGTGTCGCCATAACCACTGTTGTCCCGCGGTTATTAATCTCTTCGAGCGTCTTCATGATTTCCCAAGAAGTGTCTGGATCAAGGTTTCCTGTCGGCTCATCTGCAATGACGACCTCAGGGCTATTGACAATCGAGCGGGCAATAGACACACGCTGCTGTTCACCGCCGGACAGCTGGTCAGGAAATTGACGCGCTCTGTGTTTTAGCTGAACCAGATCGAGAACATCAAGCACTTTTTTCTTTATGATATGAGGCTGTTCACCAATCACTTCAAGAGCAAATGCTACGTTCTCAAACACAGTAAGAGTTGGAAGCAGCTTGAAATCTTGGAATACTACGCCAATTTCTCTTCTTACATAAGGAATTTCTTTTTCCTTCATTGATCCTAAATCTTTGTTATTAATTAAGATTTGCCCTTTGGTTGGCTTCTCTTCACGATACATCATTTTGATGAAAGTGGATTTACCAGCACCACTGGGACCAACAACATACACAAACTCTCCTGGATGGATAGAGACATTGATTCCATTGATCGCCTTTACGCCATTAGGATAGATCTTGTAGACTTCCTTCATTTGAATCATGTAATCACCTAATCTTTTCTTATTCGCTGACTAACAGCTTATCATGATGTTTTGACACTTCTCGTCAAAAAACGTTATGTATGGTCACGCACATACCCTTCGATACTTACTAACAATTTATGTCCTTTTCATCCAAAAAGATGAAAAAATTGAATCGTCTCATTTTCAACAACTCCAATTATACGTCATGAATCGACGCAATGGTATTACATTTATATTTCAAAACTTATAAATAAAAGGTAAATAGAATAATCAAAACCGAAAAACGTGCCTTTATACCCTTATTTTTTAAATAAAATTTAATATAATGCGTTTTCATACTATCTAAAAGTCTTTTTCTACATATAAAAAAACAAAAAAACCTTGTCGATTAGACAAAGGTTTTATTTTTTCTCTGCAAGCCATTTTGCTACTTCTTTTGCTTGCTTTTCATCTACCATTCCGCTTGGCATAGAGCCTTTACCGTTTTGCGCAATATCTGCGATTTGGCTTTCATTATATTTCTTCCCTACTTCTTTCAGGCTTGGTCCGCCTCCGCCAGATAGGTCTTTCCCATGACAGCCAATACAGTTTTGCTGATAGATCTCCTCACCACTGCTCACAGATGAAGCACTTTTGCTGCCTTCTTTGTCACTGCTGCTTGAATTTCCTCCACAAGCCGCGAGAACAAGAAGCATCGCTGCAAACAGCATCGTTAATCCGCTTTTTTTCATCTATTTCCCTCCCTTACAATCATTTGGTCAACGCTATTATATCCTTGTTTATGCCCTTTTAAAACCCTCACCAAGCACCTCTTTTGCATCCATCACGATGACAAATGCTGATGCATCGATTGCTTTCACCACTTGTTTCAACTTTGTGAATTGTGACTGCCCAACGACACACATCAAAATCGGGCGGTCATGATCGGTATATCCTCCAACTGCTGAGATCTTCGTCACACCACGGTCAATTTGATCAAAAACCGCCTGTCTGACCTCATCTTCATGCCCTGTAATGATCATTGCCATTTTTGAATGACTGAAGCCAGCCTGTACCACATCAATCGTTTTACTAGAAATAAACACACCAATGACCGCGTACAGCCCCTCTTCAATTCCAAAGACCGTCATCGCAGCCAGAACAATCAAGCCATCCATCATCGCTAAACAGGTGCCCAGCGTGAGTCCTGTGTACTTATTGATGATTTTGGCAGCGAGTGCCGTTCCACCCGTTGATCCATTCCCAAGGAACACGAGCCCTATTCCGATCCCAATGACCACACCGCCAAAAATAGCCGCCAGCAGTGCTTCGTGTGTGACAGGTGCAATATGTCTTGTGACAAACACCATGAAAGGTAAAAAAATCGAGCCAACGAGTGTTTTCACTCCAAATGTACCGCCTAATAAATAAAAGCCAGCGATAAACAATGGAATATTGAGCCCCCATTGTACATACGCCGCTTCAAAGCCGAATGACTGCATAATGGTACTAATGCCGCTCACACCGCCTGCTGCAATCTGATTCGGCAATAATAACGTATTAAATCCAATCGCCACGATGGCTGATCCGATTAAAATGAACAAATAATTTTTCACTTCGATCCAAAATTTTGAATGTCCCTGCTTCATGTCTTTCTTCCTCCGTTACTTCTGAATGCACACCTATTTTAAGCCCTCTTAAAACGATTGTAAATAACAGCCAAATGCAGTGCTAATGGATTAATACTTTATCACACAGACGGATCAGCGCACTTGCCGGTTGGCATAGGAGTAAATGATGGTATATTTAATATGTACATGAGAAAGAAGGGGCATGCGATGAAGAAAATACTGAAGATAACAGGTATAACATTACTTGCACTGATCATCTTAGCTTTTGGTGCTTTCTATACATGGAGCCGCTTTACATATGGACCATCAGACGCATTAAAAAAACAGGTGAACATTGAGCAAGTGGAACATAAAAACAATGTTTATACATTTAAAGCATCAAAAAGTGATACTGGCATCATTCTCTATCCTGGGGCAAAGGTGGAACCACTTGCGTATGCCTATATCGGGGATACGCTGATGAAAAAAGGCTACTCTGTCTTTATCCCTGACATGCCATTTTCCTTTGCGATTTTCAATCCAAACAAAGCGCAGGACATCATCAAAGATCACCAAACGATCAAACACTGGTATATTGGCGGACATTCACTTGGCGGGGCAGCTGCCGCTATGTTTGCAGAAAAAAATCAGAGCAAGCTCGATGGACTCTTTTTCCTAGCATCTTATCCAGCATCAGATGATCTGAAACAATCTTCATTGAAAATCCTTTCTATTTCAGGTGAAAAGGATGGGCTGGCAACACAAGAGAAAATCAAGAAATCGAAAACAAATCTGCCGTCTCAAACTGTTTATCATGAAATAAAAGGCGGGAATCATGCGCAGTTTGGCATGTACGGCAAACAAAAAGGTGATCAGCCAGCGGACATTCCAGCCCTGTCGCAGCAAAATGATCTCATTCAGACAATGCTTGACTGGTTGAAGCCAGCAAAAAAGCTCCCATAACGGGAGCTTCAGCGTGTAGACAAACCCTCGCATTCTTTGTCAGTCCTGCGCGTTGGTGCTCACGAATGTTCAATTCGCTCCGCGCCAATGCTCGTCCTTCCTAGACTTCAAAGGTTTTCTATCACGCTGAAAAGAAGACAAAGAGCTAAAATAAAGATCATTTTAGCCCTTTGTCAACAGTCTGAAAGCTCCCGTAATGGGAGCTTTTCATTATTATTTTTTTGTCACTTCTAAAAATTCTTCAGCATCTGCTACAGCCAAACGAATGGCTTCTTCCCAAAATGCTTTTCGAGTAAGATCAACACCTAGA
This sequence comes from Bacillus sp. PAMC28571, assembly GCF_014250435.1. Classification (NCBI taxonomy): domain Bacteria; kingdom Bacillati; phylum Bacillota; class Bacilli; order Caryophanales; family Bacillaceae; genus Bacillus; species Bacillus sp. PAMC28571. Next base: position 2,943,785 of record NZ_CP060191.1, read on the forward strand.
TGCTTTTTGGCTAAATCTTCTACTGTCATTGAAGCAGTATCTTTTAATAATGCAATGTATTTCTCTTCAAAAGATGTACCAGCCTGCAATGCTTTTGCGTAAATTCCTAACGAGAACATGTATCCAAAGGTGTATGGGAAATTATAAAATGGAACATTCGTGATATGGAAATGCAGCTTAGACGCCCAGAAATGCGGATGGTATTCATCTAATGAGTCACCGAACGCTTCCTTCTGCGCTTCGACCATCAATTCATTCAACCGATCAGCCGGCACTTCTCCTTTTTTACGCTCTTCATAAAAGCGCTGTTCAAATAAGAAACGAGATTGAATGTTCATGAAGAATGCTACACTGCGCTGCAGCTTATCCTCTAACAGGCTGAGACGCTCCTCTTCATTTGCCGCTTCTTTTAATGAAGCATCAGCTACAATCATTTCTGCGAAGGTCGACGCTGTTTCAGCTACATTCATTGCGTATTTGCGATTCAGAATGCGAACATCCTGCATCACTTCCTGATGGAACGAATGACCAAGTTCATGCGCTAGTGTCGCCACATTGGATGGACTTCCTGAGAAAGTCATAAAAATACGTGATTCTCCGCTGTCAGGGAAATTTGTACAAAAGCCGCCTACCCGTTTGTTTGGACGGTCCTCAGCTTCTACCCAGCGTTCATTAAAGGCTTTTTCTGTAAAAACAGCGAGCTCTTCTCCAAATCCAGCGAAATGTTTCACAATAAAAGCAGCTGCTTCTTGATAAGGATAGATTTTGGTCTCACTGCCGATAGGAGCCCCAACATCGAACCAGCTCAGCTTATCCACTCCAAGCATGTCAGCTTTTCGGTGTAAATAATCAATGAATGGCTGCTTATGTTCATCAATCACAGCCCACATTGTATCAAGGGTTTCTTGTTTCATACGGCAAATTTCTAGCGGCTCTTTTAAAATGTGATCCCAGCCTCTTGCTTCATACACTTGCAAACGAAAACCAGCAAGGTGATTAAGCGTACTAGCAAATAAATGTTCATCCTGCGTCCATGCATGCTCTAGGTTGTGGTAAACAGCCTTTCTGACTTCACGATCTGAATCATCCATCGCATTTTCTGCTTGGCCTACAGAGATCATCTGTGTTTCTCCATGCTGTTCAAACGGAATGGTAATTTTATTCACTAAGCTGGAATAAAGCTCATCCCACGCATGGTACCCATCTACAGCCAGCTTTTGAATCAGCGTTTCTTGTTCAACAGGTAATTGATCCTTCACACGGTCTCTCCGCTCATTTAATATGTAGCGGACATCTGAAAAGGCGGTTGAATTCATCAGTTCTTCCCACTTGTTTGCTGGGATAGCAGCAAGCGCTTGATCAAACAGTGCAAGGATGGTTCCTAAATCAGCTTCCAGCTTGGCAATCGTACCTCGAAGGCTGCCTGCTTTCATATCCTTCGTATTTTGAGCTTGGAGGCAGGTTACAAATGAACCTGCTTGAGATAATTTTTTATATGTAGTTTCATACGTGTCAAGGACAGACGTTAATTTGCTTTCAACGTGTGTATCTTCTTTTGAAAAGGCATTCACCTTTTGTCGTAATTCATCTAATAGCTGCTGAATATTTTGCAGGTATGTCTTAAATTCTGGTGAAGAACTGCCTCCTTTAAAAAAGGCATCTAAATCCCACGTTTCTTGCAATGGTGTTAATCCCAAAATATTTCCCCCTTTATTTGCTAATTTCATCATACAAAGGATATAGAATCAGTATGTCGTATGTATTCCTTTATATTCATTATATTTTCTCACAATTAAAAAAACCCGGCAAGAAGCCGAGTTTTTATGATAATTTCGAACGCAGGTACGCATCGATAAATGAATCTAAATCTCCATCCATCACCGCTTGAACATTTCCCATCTCCGTATTGGTTCGATGGTCTTTCACAAGAGAATAAGGGTGGAATACATAAGAGCGGATTTGGCTTCCCCAGCCAATTTCTTTCTGCTCTCCTCTGATTTCATCCAATTCTGCCTGCTGTTCTTCGATCCGTTTTTGATAAAGTTTCGATTTCAGCATTTTCATCGCACGTTCTCTGTTTTTAATTTGTGATCTTTCTGTTTGGCATGTCACGACGACATTCGTTGGAATATGTGTGATACGAACGGCAGAGTCCGTCGTATTCACGTGCTGCCCGCCTGCTCCGCTTGCACGATACGTATCTACCTTGATATCCTCTGTCCGAATATCAATATCAATTTCTTCATTGAATTCCGGCATGACATCACAGGAAACGAAGGATGTATGTCTGCGGCCAGAAGAATCAAAAGGAGAAATACGAACCAAACGATGGACACCTTTTTCAGCTTTTAAGTAACCGTACGCGTTATGCCCTTTGATGAGCAAAGTCACAGACTTAATTCCTGCCTCATCACCTGGAAGGTAATCAAGCGTTTCGACCTTAAAGCCTCTGCGCTCTGCCCAGCGAGTGTACATTCGCAGAAGCATAGAACCCCAGTCCTGTGATTCAGTACCGCCTGCACCTGGGTGAAGCTCCAGAATGGCATTGTTTTTATCATAAGGTTCGCTTAAAAGAAGCTGCAGCTCAAATTCGTTAAACTGCTTCGTTAAGTTCTTCAGCTCTTTTTCAAGCTCTGCATGAAGCTCCTCGTCATAATCTTCCTTTAATAAGTCATGCGTCATTTGCAGCTCTTCATGCGATTCACTGAGCTCATGATAGGAATTCACAGAATCCTTCAGTGCATTGGCTTCATTGATAACGCCTTGAGCTTTTTGCTGATCATTCCAAAAATCAGCCTCTGACATCGTCGCTTCAAGCTCTGCGATTTTGGCCTCTTTTGTTTCTAAGTCAAAGAGACCCCCTAAAATCAGCTAGCCTGCTAGCCATATTTTCAAGCTCTTGTCTAATTTCTACTAATTCCATATCCTTCACCTCATAGATGTATGGGGGCTGACATGAATAGAAAGAGGTTTTCACCTCTTTCCATTACTTATTCTGTCTTCCCATGACAATTTTTATATTTCTTGCCGCTTCCGCAGTGACATGGGGAGTTTCGTCCAATGTCTACGACTTTACGTACCGGCTTCTTCTTCACTGTCTTCTCCTCATCGCCCTCTTGCGGCTGATGAGCCGTTGTTTGACCTTGAACCACTTCTTCACGTTCTAGGTTGTTTTGGATTTCTGATTTCAAGACATACTTGGCCACATCATCTTCAATTGAAGCAACCATATGCTCAAACATCGCAAATCCTTCCATTTGGTATTCACGAAGCGGATTCGTTTGTGCGTACGCACGTAAATGAATACCTTGGCGCAGCTGATCCATTGCATCGATATGGTCCATCCACTTCGAATCCACCGCACGAAGAACGATGACTTTTTCAAATTCACGCATTTGTTCTTCGCCAAATGTTTCTTCTTTTGCATCGTATTTTTCTTTAATACGATCCATGATGAAGCTTGTGATTTCATCTGCTTCTTTACCGAAGATATCTTTGACCGTAATGGCACCTTCGTCTAAATAGTTCGTGTTGATTAATTCAACAAGACCATCTAGTTTCCATTCTTCAGGCAGCTCTTCTTTTGGCGTATAAGATCCCACAGCACGCTCAATTGAAGATTGGATCATATTAATGACAATTGATTTTAAGTTGTCAGAATCGATGACTTCAAAACGCTGTTTGTAGATTACTTCACGCTGTTGACGAAGCACATCGTCGTATTGCAGAAGCTGCTTACGGGAATCAAAGTTGTTCCCCTCTACACGTTTTTGAGATGATTCAACGGCTTTAGACACCATTTTACTTTGGATTGGTGTAGAGTCATCCATGCCAAAGCGGTCAAGCATCGCCATCGTCCGCTCTGCACCAAATCGGCGCATCAATTCATCTTCCATGGAGAGATAGAATTGGGTAATCCCTGGGTCTCCTTGACGTCCAGAACGTCCGCGAAGCTGGTTATCAATACGACGGGATTCATGACGCTCTGTCCCGATAACAGCCAGACCTCCAAGTTCTTTTACACCTTCTCCAAGCTTGATGTCTGTACCACGTCCTGCCATGTTTGTTGCAATGGTCACAGCACCTTTTTGACCAGCCTCTTCAATAATTTGTGCTTCACGCTCATGGTTTTTTGCGTTTAACACTTGATGAGGAATGCCTTTATTTTTAAGCAGCTTAGAAATAAGCTCAGATGTCTCAACTGCTACTGTTCCGACAAGAACTGGCTGCCCTGTCATATAGCGCTGCGCAACATCCTCAGCCACTGCTTTAAATTTACCATCCATTGTGCGGTAAATTAAATCAGGTCTGTCATCACGAACCACTGGTTGGTTGGTCGGGATTGACACAACCTGCATGTTGTAAATGTTACGGAATTCTTCTTCTTCCGTTTTTGCTGTACCAGTCATACCAGATAATTTTTCATACATACGGAAGTAGTTCTGGAACGTAATTGTTGCTAGTGTCATGCTTTCGTTCTGCACTTCAAGACCTTCTTTTGCCTCGATGGCTTGATGCAGACCTTCACTATAACGGCGTCCTTTCATTAAACGTCCTGTAAAGGAGTCAACGATGACTACTTGGCCTTCTTCTACCACATAATCCACGTCTTTTTGCATCGCAACATGTGCCTTCAGCGCCTGAGCGATGTGATGGTTCAGCGCGACATGTTTGACATCAAACAGGTTTTCAATGCCGAATGCTTTTTCCGCCTTCGTCATTCCGCTTTCAGTCAGCTGCACACTTTTTGTTTTAATATCATACGTGAAATCATCTTCGATTTTTAATGTGCGGACAAATGCATTGGCTTGTACATAAAGCTTTGTTGATTTCGCAGCTTGTCCTGAAATAATAAGAGGTGTTCTCGCTTCATCAATTAAAATGGAGTCAACCTCATCGATCACGGCATAATGAAGCGGTCTCTGAACCATTTGCTCTTTGTAAAGCACCATGTTATCTCGTAAATAGTCAAAGCCGAGTTCATTGTTTGTTGAATACGTGATATCAGCGGCGTACGCTTCTCTTTTTTCATCTTTGTCTAAGCTGTTTAAGTTTAAGCCGACTGTTAAACCAAGAAACTCAAAAATTTTGCCCATTTCCTGCGCATCACGGCTTGCCAAATATTCGTTGACTGTCACGATGTGGACGCCTTTTCCAGAAAGAGCATTTAAATAAACAGGCATTGTTGATGTCAATGTTTTACCTTCACCTGTTTTCATTTCAGCGATGTTACCTTCGTGAAGCGCGATGCCCCCCATGAGCTGCACCTTAAACGGGAACATTCCTGTTACGCGGCGGGATGCCTCGCGAACCGTTGCAAATGCTTCAACCAGCAGGTCATCCACGGATTGTCCTTTTTCAAGTTTTTCTTTAAATTCAATCGTTTTATTTCGTAAAGCCTCGTCAGATAATTTTTCAAAATCTTGAGCGAGAGCTTCGATTTCATTTGCCTTTTTTTCATATCGGCTGATCGTACGTTTCGTAGGATCAAACACTTTGTTTAAGATTCCAAGCATATAATAACGCTCCTCTATTTCATGCAATTTTTCGGCATGTCCAAAAGTTTGACAGGTCCATATTTACCTGCATTTATCATACCATACCTTCTTTCATTTCCAAAGAATTTGCCATAATTTCGCACAAAAAACCCGCCCCTAATGAAGGGAACGGGTTTACTTTATTTAGGTTGTTTTTAAATCAGCATCAACTGATATTTAAGCGTTTGGCTCAATGAGTCCATATTTACCGTCATTTCGGCGATAAACCACATTGGTCAAATTTGTCTCAGCATTTGTGAAAACGAAGAAACTATGACCTAACATGTTCATTTGGAGAATGGCCTCTTCACTATCCATCGGCTTTAAGTTGAAACGTTTTTGTCTGACGATTTCTGTTTCATCAATCTCTTCGTCATCTTGAACTGCTACTTCAGCCGTACCATTTCCTCCAGCAAATAAGTGCTTTTTGGCACCTTGCTCGCGGAATTTACGGTTTACTTTTGTTTTGTGCTTTCTAATTTGACGTTCTAATTTACTGGCTGCTAGGTCTACTGCATTGTACATATCCTCATTATGCACCTCAGCTCGAAGTGCTAGATCAGTCATTGGAATGGTAACCTCAACTTTAGATTCTTGATCGTTGTAAAACTTCAAGTTCACGTTGACTGAAGCATCTACATCTGTCTCAAAATAACGCTCCAGCTTTCCAATTTTTTTCTCGACATGATCTCTTAGTGCAGGTGTTACGTCGATGTTTTCTCCTCTGACATTGTAATTCATGTAAAGAACGCCTCCTTTAAAATTAAGGATATGTAAACCTATTTCTACTTTTCCCTCCTTTTCTCCTGCTCAAACGTAAAAAAAATGTGAATATTTATTGAAATTTGTCGAATTTTGCGGTGCTTCAACTGTTGCTTGATAGGTGATGAATATATATTCGGCTGATTCTTGAAAAAGACCAGCGCACATTAAATGGTAAAAGATGAAATCGATGTTTTCAGCGATTGAGATAAGGATTTTAAATCCTCCGCAGCGGCTTTCATCTCTTCATTGGCCGCTAATGATTCTTCAACAGCAGCAGACATGTACTCTGTTTCTTCTGAGTTTCGTTTCGCCCCTTCTTCAATGATACCAACCGTTTGAGAAATTTCCTCTGTACTAGCAGAAATTTGTTCTGCAGTGGCTGACAGCTCTTCTGCTTTCATTGAAATATCACGAATAGATTCCAAGATTTCATGGAAGCTCTGTTCAGATAATTGTGATACTTTTACACCCTCTGCTACATCCCGCTCGACCTTCGTCATCGATTGTGATGACTTTTCTGTATCTTTGTTCACGTTTTCGAGTAATTGACTAATTTGATCTGTCAGCTGACTAGATTCTTCTGCCAGTTTCCTCACTTCATCTGCTACAACTGCAAAGCCTCTTCCATGCTCTCCCGCTCTTGCTGCTTCTATAGCTGCATTTAAAGCAAGCAAATTCGTCTGGTCAGCAATGGCATGGATATGACCTAACAGATCTTGAATGCCTGTAAACTGCGCTTGCACATGGGTCATTGTAGAATGGTGTTCATTCACAGACTCTTTTATAGAACTCATTTGTTTCACAAACTGTTGAATAAGGGCCGCGCCCTCTTCAGCCTTTTCAGTCACTGAAATTGAGTAACCCGAAACATCGGATGTGTGTACAGCTGCATTTTGCATGCCAGTCGACACTTCCTGAATGGCGGATGCTACTTTTCCGACCGCATCTGATTGTTCACGTGAAGCTTCACTGACCTGTTCAATCGAGCTAGATGTCTGCTCACTAGCCGATAACGTTTGACTGATGGTTTCCTCAAATTGAGCAGCAGAATCAGCAAGCTGTCTTGATCCGCTTTGCACCTGCAAAATAAGCTGACGCAAATGAGCCGTCATTTGATTAAAGGCTGTGCCGAGTTGACCAATCTCATTTTTAGAGGTCACTTCAATCTCTTCAAGGGTTAGATCACCATCTGCCATCCTTTTTGCGGCATTTGTGACAGAAACAATTGGTTTTGTCATGCGATGAACAAATCTGATCCCAATCACCAAAAGGCCAACAATAATCGCTGCACTGACCAAAATGAGTGTAAGCAATAATTGATTACTATCTTGATTGAGCTGATTGATTTTTTGATCACGTTGTTTTAGCTGATTTTGAGCGAACTCTTTTGTAAAGGTATGTATTTCTTGTTCGATAGGTTGTAATTCTTGATTGAGGCGGGTGTTGAATTCTTTTTGATTTTGCATATTTAATGAATTAAATAATCGATTTGTTGAGGTGTAGTAGAGATAATTTTTTTCTGAGATTTGATCTAATAGATTTTTTGCTTGTTTGACCGTACTCTTTTTCGAAGCTTCTGCTGTTTTCTTATTAATATCTTCATATGTTTGCTCAATTTTCTGCAAATTTTCAGCATCTTGTACGACGACATATGTTTTAATCTGTGCTTCCTGCTTTTGAAGAAGCGCTTCTAATTCCAGCGAGGTCTGATAAAGCTTCACTTCCTTGCTTAATAGCGCTTTATAGGATTGATCTGTTTTGTAATAGAGAAAGCTTGAGAATCCTAACATACTGACAAACAATACACATATGACAATAAGCCCAAATAAAAATTGATTTTTTAGTCTCATAATTTCCTCCGAATGGTCTGAATTGGACAAAAATTAATGAATGACATACGGCCTCATACAGGCATGTATTTCATCCATCCACTTTCTATATTCAGGTATAAAGTATGTTTTCAGGAATGATTGGAAGTGATTTGAAGGGAATGTATAGAAAGCTAGTATATCAAAACTTAAAAATATTTGATCAAACGAACGAATCGTTTTGGCAAAGTATTCATTTTCAATAATTGAAAGCAGAAGAGGATGTGTTGTGTCTAAATGAAAGAAGGCATGGATCAGATCATTAAAGATCCGATCCCCTTCTGTTTTGTCAAAATCCTTCTCAATTTCATCTAAATAGTTTAGACTCTCTTCTATCGTGTATAGAAGTTCATAATATGTGGTTAATAAAATATAGTCATTTGAACGATACGCCACAGGTCTCACCTATTTATTTCCGTTTATCGTAGTATACGCCGTCACTCGTTATGGGCTGGTATGGATTTTGATAATTCAGCTGTTTTGTTTTCTTTTTTTGAATGGCTTGAATATCTGCTTTTATCCCATTTTGGATAACCGTTAATTGTTGCGCCATCTGTTGATCTGTTTGGATAATTTCTCGGATTTTCTCTTTTTCTTGATCCGTCAATGCATGCTGTATATCTCTCATTAATTCGTCTCTCTCAATTAAAAAGGCATCAAAGTCTTCAACAAGTGTCTCACTTTGCGGATTTTCCGCTATTTCGGCTGCCATTTTTAGTGTTTGATCATGCAACTGGTCCACAATACTCATAGAGAACCCCCGATAGAGTGATGACGGCCTTTACGATCGGTTTGAATAACTTCCTTCCACGCATCACGGAAGTCAGTTACGTACTCTTCTACTTCATTCAATATCTCTTCGTCATTTTGAAGATTGGCTTCTATCAGTCTGCGATAAATGTAATCATACATACTTGCCATACTCTTTGATACGTCATAGGAACGATTTAAGGTGACATTTAATTCTTGAATGATGTTTTGAGCCTTTTTTAGGTTCAAGTTTCTCGTTTCTGCATCTTCTTTTTGAATGGCATGCTTCGCTATTCTGATGAACTTTAAGCAGCCTTCATAAAGCATAAGCGTCAACTCGGCAGGTGTTGCGGTCTCAATAGAATTTTTCTGATAGGCGGCATAAGGGTTCTGTATTGCCATATGTTATAAACCTCCAATTATTGTCCAAGCAGTTGAGAAAGGTAGCCAGATTGGTTGTTTAGCTTTTGAATTGCACTATCCATGGCGTTAAACTTCGTATAGTAACGGGCTTCAACCATTTTTAAACGATCTTGGAATGTACTCATTCGTTTTGTCAAAGAGTCAAGGTCCTTACCAAGTCCGTATTCCTTTAATTCCATAGTTGTGCTGCCAGCCTTTTTTTGAATGCTCTTCGTGAAGGCAGATAAGGAATTTTGGACACGATAAATGATTCCTTGTTCTTTATATTGCTGCTGCGCTTTTTCTTTATCCTTTGAATCCACATTTAAACTACCTGATATGAACATTTGACTGATCTTCTGTGGATCTGCTTCAATGGCTTCTTTTAGTTTATTGTCATCAATTACAAGCTTTCCTCCATCTTTATATTTATCTGAAGTAGTAATTCCAATTTGTGTGAGGTGAATTTTATTCCCATCACTAGTCGTAATATCAGCATAAAAATCACTTCTTATTTTAGAAGCTCCAGATCGTAAAATAGAATCACTTCTCAGCAAGCCAGACTTCGCGGTCGTTTCCCATAGTTCCACTTCTTTATCAGACATTGCTTTTTTCTCTTCTGCTGTTAAAGGATGATAGTCTCTATTTCTTTTTTCATTGACTTTACCATTAATTTGCTCAACAAGCTCATTGTATTTATCAACAAATTGTTTAATCTTATCAAAGATTGCATCAACATCTGTTGAAACGTTTAAGCTGACAGGCTTATCCGTTGTTCCTTTAAGCTCGTACGTAATACCAGCCTGTACAAAGGTATTGTTGTTATTTTCCATTTTCAGGCCATTAATCTCGTATTGCGCCTTCAGTCCTTGAGTGGTCGCAACTAATTTGTTATCTCCATCTACTTGAAAGCCTAATTGACTGAAGAATGAAGCCGAATTACCATCAGCTGCTTTAATACTGACGCCTTCACCCGTTGTCCGAGAAGTAAGAGCGATGGTATCCACGTAGTTCGTTCCATCAAAGATTTGGCCTTTGTAAGCCGTCACACCTAATTGCGAGCTGTTCAGCTTTTTCACGATGTCATCGATTGTATCGGTATCAGAAGTATTGATTGTTACCGTTTTTGGTTTTGTTGAATCTGGTGTTGTCACTTCAAACGTAAATGTGCCATTTGCAGGTGTAAATCCAGATGTACCAGAGGACTTGAAGACAGAAGCTGTCGCTAGCTGAGTGACATGAATAGAGCCAGAGGTCGCATTAGTTGATCCAGTTGCTGTGACAGCAGATTCATTTGAGCTTGTCACTTTTTTGGCGCCATATGTACTTGGATACCCTAAGCTTAAGCTATTAATCAAATCACCTAATTCTTTGATTTTCGAGTTAACCTCGCGATAGCTGTCTCTTTGCCATTCAAGTGTTTGTTTCTGGCGCGTCATTGTATCAAGTGGTGCCTGCTCCGTTTTCATCAGCTTTGATACGATTTCATCAATATCGAACACATTTGAAAATCCAGTAATACGATTGACCATTGTTTATGTTCTCCCTTCATTTACATTCTTTTATCTACAAATAAACCGACAATTTCTGTCATTGCTGCATAGAAATCAAGCCATTCCTTGGAAGGAATTTCTCTAATCACTTCTTCTGTTTGGTTATCTACGACTTTTACATAATATTCATTGAGTTTTTCATGTAATTCAAATTGAAGATGAAATTGAGTAGGTTCAATCAGCTTGTTTGCGCCTTGAAGCGTTTTTTCAATTTCTTCTTTTGAAACAGTCCTGCCATTTGCTTGTGAGTCAGAGTTTACATTGTCATTCTGGTTATTAGAAACACGGGTTTGAAATGCATCGATAATTGGCTCTAATGATGTCAACTTACCAACAGACATAGTTATTCAGCTCCTGTGCTTTAATCTATCTTTTATATCGGCTTTGAATTTGTAAATTAAATATAGATGGACCGATTTGTTAAAGTTTCCTATAGATCATGAACATCTGTATCGAAACGCTTTCACACGGAGAAGGACAGCTGAATGCGATAAAAAAATCCTCACTTTTTTTGTGAGGATAATTGAGAGAGAAGATCTAAGGATAAACTCGCAGCACGATTGTTCTCTTCTTGAATAGACAGGTACACTTCTTTCCTGTGAATATCGATGTGCTTAGGAGCCTCAATCCCGACTTTCACTTGATCGCCTTCGATTGAAATAATCTTGACTTCAATATCATCGCCTATTTGAATCGACTGGTTTAATTTACGAGACAGCACTAACATGAGGATGCCACCTCTAACAAATGTTTTGTATGATAGGCTGAATCATGCAAAATCACCTGCTTGGCTTTCATGTTTTTCCGGTTCACAATAATAGGCGCTCTTAAATTGGCTGTTGTTTTTTCAATAGATGATTCCATTGTTAAAATAACCATTACTTCCACATCATTGGCATCTTCTACTTCCAGAATGTCTACAACCGTTTCGTCTAAATCAAATTCGTATTGATTGAAGAATAAAAACGGGCTGCTGACGATAAAACCTAATGCCGAGTTATTTAATGATTGAAGAACTAAAAATGGAGACTCTTCTGATAAAGGCAAAATGACAAACTGTTTTTGATCCAGAAATCCTGGTATCCCGTTAGAGAAGTGAATGATTTGCTCCTCTTTGATTGTCACTTCACCATGGTATTTTGTTTGAATGATCATAATTCACGACCTTTTTCGTTTTTCTTAACTATACCTTATCACCATTTTGGCCCGTTTCGTCAACTTCTATTTTTAATTCTGGATATTGTAACATATCAATATTGACCTTACCTGGCTGGTAGTTAACGATTGGTTTATGAGGTGTCGCCTCTATGATAGCTTTTTGCGGCTCCACATCAATTTGAAGCTCAGAAGGCTGATAGTGAATTTTCACACTAAAGAATGAAGGTATCACACCAATGGTAAATTGTTTTGCTGGGGGACTGCCATTGATTTTGGCAAACTCAGCAATCGCATTCCCACCATTCTCGATCTTGATGAGTTCACTTCCTTCTTCCGCTCTGCGACCCATTCCTTCTCCAACAGCACGCTTTCCCTCAGCTGCCCATTCCTCAGAACGTCTAAAAATTGACTTGATATCCATATCGGCAAACGCCTCGGTTTGATCAATGGTTAATTTCGACGGTGTCCTTTTGATATTCATGACAGCTCGTGGCTGCTGAATCTCAAGATCAGCTTGTGGCTGCTCTACTTCTTGCCGAGAAGGAGTTGTCGACATTTGAAGCTTTGCATAGGTTTGCTGCATTAACAATCTAGGGATTTGCATATGTTCACCTCCATGATGCAAAAAAGCACCCATCGGATGCTTTTTATTATCTTAAGAAATCTACAAGGGATGGCTGAATGACTTTAGCTGTTGTCGCTAAAGCAGCTCTATTCACCGTCTCTTGTTGAAGAAGATCAAGAATTGCCTTTTCACTTTCAACATCTTCATTATCTGATTTAGCATTTTTCAGTACTTGGTATTGTGAAGTCAAACGACTTCCTACTAAGTCAACACGATTCGAACGCGCTCCTAGGTCGGATCGCTCAGCACTCATCACTTCTTTGAACTGATCGATACTTCCTAGTGCATCATCAGAATTCGCAAACGTTCCATTTTTCAATGAGTTTTCTAAATCAGTCAGCATTTCAATGACATTTTGACCGTTAGCCTGTCCGCCAAACGCTGAGATTGGATTTGAGTTTACATTTAAAGTGATACCATCAGAAATATTCGCTTGAACAGCATTCGCATCTGTATAATTTTCGAAGTTAAATGTATACGTTCCGTCTGCATTCTCAACAACTGGTTTAACATTTGTATTTGTCCCATTAAATACGAACTTACCTAGCATTTGAGTGTTCATTGCATCAATGATTTGATTCTTCATCTGGCCAATTTCCACTCCGATAGCTGCTAAATCTTCGGGCTGCTTTGTTCCATTTGCCGCATCAAGCACTTTATCTCGTATATTTGACATAATATCAATGATTTCAGTGACACTTGTTTCAGATGTATCAATCCAGTTTTGTGCTTCATTTAAGTTATTTTTATATTGTTCATTTCGAAACAAGGCAGTACTATATTGAAGGCTTTTTACTGCTGCAACAGGATCATCAGACGTTTTTGTAAAACGTTTGCCTGTTTGTGCCTGCTCATTAATTTTAGAAAGTTTTTCATAACTTTTACTAATATTTCGAAGTGAGTTTTGAGAAATCATACCTTGTGTGACTCGCATCCGTTATCCCTACCTTCCTACGACACCCATGCCGTTTATGACCTTATCCAATACTTCATCTTGTAATGTCATAATTCTCGCAGCCGCATTATATGCATGCTGGAATTGGATCATATTCGTCATTTCTTCATCAATGGAGACAGCGCTAGTCGACATTCTACGTTCATTGGCTGAATTGACAAGAGCAGCTGAACTGCTTTCAAGCGTCATGTTCTTTTTCCCTTGTACCCCCATCTCAGCAATAACATTTTGGTAATAATCCTGAATTGTCGTTGTATTGCCGCCGATTGGTAACTTTAAGTCTTGTATATTAGCTAATTTCGTAGCATTCGAACCGTCACCTTGTGTTTGATTGAGAGATGCAGCAATATTATCTGTTGATGCTAAAATGACATCGCTCACTTTAATACGAGCTGCCAAACCTTTATTCAACTCATTGTTATTTTCGATATCAAAAAAGTCTTGTCCACTTGCACCATTTAACGTATACCCCTGCTTATGTACATCGTTAAATGTATCCATGAATACTTTTGCTACTTCATCCAGCTCTGCAAGCATATCTGGATACATGCCTTTTTCAGCACCGTTTGACATGTAGCCATAAGCCTCAACAAGTGCTTTTACTTTACCGTTCACTTGTAATTGATCCGCTGCAATTGTTGTTGTTCCGAATTGAAGTGAGTTAACAAGTCCCGTTGTATTATCATAAGAGATTTGCAGTTCAGACTTTTCGTTCGTAATACCATTCAAAATGTTTCCAGCAGATTGTCCATTTGCACCGATAATGTCGATGTTGACAGTTCCTTCAGCAATTTTGAGTGCATTACCGCCAGGTGGATTGTAGCTGACCTTAATATCAACAAGTGAGGATAATTGATCGACCAAAGTATCACGTGTATCATAAAGATCATTTGGAAGATATCCATTTGGCTCAACTGCTGCAATCTGTTTGTTCACTTCATCTATTTGAGATAAAAGAGTGTTTACATCTTTGGCTGTTGAATCGAGTTCCGTTTTTAAATTCTTTTGTATCGTTGTTAAAGAGGAGTTGAGCAGACGGAATTGGTCAACTAAAGCCTGTGCACTTGTTTTAACAACTGTACGTGCAGAAGCTGTATCAGCATTTTTTGATTCCGATAAGACCTGTAATGATTTCCATAGATTATCAAAAGCTCTGTTCAAGCCTTCATCCGTCAAATCATTCATAACCCCTTCCATCTGTGAAAGGGCATCTGACTTCGTTGAGTAGTAAGATAAGTTATTATTATGATCTCTGTATTGTAGATCTAAAAAGCTGTCTCGAATTCTTTCAACCGTTCCAACTTGTACGCCTGTCCCCATTTGGCCATACGTCTTGCCGTCATAAACAGAAATGACTGGATAAGGATTTTCTGCTTTAAAGGTCACTCTTTGTCTTGAGTAGCCCTCCGTATTTGCATTGGAGACGTTGTTTGATGTGACATAAAGCCCTGCACGCTGGGCTGTGATTCCTCTTTTTGCCGTTTCTAGTCCCATGAATGTAGAACCCATTGGTATCCTCCTTGTTTACGCCTTTGAATCAAACAAAGCCCTTTGCTGTTTAGGCTTTGAACTCTCAAGACCATTTTGTCCGTAATTCATATTTTCTTTATTAGGGTTAACGAGATCGAATGTCAGTGAAATAAATTGAAGTGACTGCTGAATAAGCTGCTTGTTCAGTTCATTTACATCTTTTAGTTCCACCATGATGTCATTTAGTTTCTCATATAATGAAATGAGCTCTTTTTGATCTGTACCTTCAGCCTTTTCGATACATGCAGTGATGGTTGGTGATTGCTCACTTTGTAAAAATTGAACGGTCGCTTCAATTCGTTTTTCTTCTAATTGAGAAATGGCCTGAATATACTTTTGCTCTAAATTCAGGACCTCTGAAAGAGCATCAATCTCATTGCTTTTCAGCATTTCTGTTTTATCCTTAGACAACTTTAAAAGCTGTTCATGCAATCCATAGAGACGATGCAGTTCTTCAATAATTATTTTAACTGACATTCACGCTGCTCCCTTTTGTTATTGTTGTTTATAGAAATTCAGCATTTTATCTGCAATGCCTTTTGTATCTACTTGATATGTTCCGGCTTCAATGCTTTTTTTAATTTGGTCAATTTTATCTTGGCGTTCTCTCATAATATTCGGCACCTTTTGCATTTCGATTGCCTTTTTAGAAATTTCGACTTTATCAGTTGATTTAGCTTGATTCGATTGCAACGTTTGTTTCTCATATGTTTTCTTGTAAGGATTTACTGGTTGTGTTCCATATCGATTAATTTTCACGGGATTCCTCTCGCTTTCCGTTACAGTCTGTCTTGATTCTATCCATTTTATCGACCAAACTGCAACTTAGTTTAGGGAATCAGTCGTTTTTAGGATTAATGGCATAATAGGTGTCTTTTTTCCTAGATTCGATCTCCCTTTTACGCTCCTCTTCTTGGTTCATTTGGCTGATTTGCGAATGAATATCCTGTTCACATTGGCTGCATAGCTTGTTTTTCCTGATCGCTTTGCCACATCTTTCACAAGGATAATTAATATTTGGAAATTGACTAATTTGCAGTCTTTTCAAACGAATAAATTTCAAGATTAATTCTTCATCAACTTCTGTTGCTTCTACTATTTCAGCGATGGTTGATTGTCTATTGCTTTGTTTTCTCAAGAATTTATATACGATATCAAAAGAACGTTCTTCTTCTTCAAAGCATTTGTTACAAACCGTTTGGATGGTGGTTTTTAAAAATAGCTGATTACATTGTGGACAGTTTGCCAATTGATTCATAACCAAAAACCCCTTACGTTATTTTCTTTTCTTATTATCGGTTAATTATCATGATTTTTAACTACGTATCAACGTAAAAGAAGAAACACTTTTAGCACCTGCGTCTTTCAAAATTCTTGCCGCATCATAGATGGTTGCTCCCGTTGTATAGATATCATCAACTAATATAATATCCCTTTGAACAATCGCATCTGTTTGCTTTATTTGAAACAATCCTTTTTGATCTAGGCGTTCATTTTTCTTTTTTTTAGACTGCTTACTTTGATGTATTTTCACGAGTGGCTGCAATATTGGCTTATCTAGCAAAGAAGCGATTATCACGGACTGATTAAATCCTCTTTCTTTTAGTCTTTCATGACTTAAAGGAATCGGTATCAGCAATGGGTCTTTTATGCAGAAGGAATGTTTAAATGCTGCTTGTACATCTTTTTGAAACAGCTCAGCTAAAGCCGTATCACCCCGAAATTTAAAGCGGGCAAGGACATCTTTCATCAACTCGTTGTAAGTATAAACTGACCTATTTTTTACAAGGATTTTAATAGAATCAGAGCGTTCATTCCATCTGTTACAGTCCCGGCACAATTGGTCATTTGACTGCGCCCTTCCGCATGTTGGACAAATAGGACGCTCAATCTTTACTAGGTGATTCTTACATGCTATACAAAGGCGATCATCATTTAATAGTAGGAATGATTTCCATGTAAAAGCAGGCACAAAATGTCCCTCGCAAATTTGGCAAATCAATTGGTTTCCTTGTTCAGCAGCAGACGATTTTCACACCTTGGAAATGCAGAGACCTTGGAAGCTGCTTCTGTCAGAATGACCAGCATCGCAGTATTCTTCTGTTTATCCACCATCTCAGATTTACTGTAAGATATTTTATCGATATCTGTTATATATTGTGGTTTCACTTGATTCAGTGAAATCGCTAATACATCTTCCATACACTTTTCACAATGACAAATCATGTTTAATTGGTTGAGATATTGATTGAGAATTTCCTTGAGTAGTATTTCTTTTGCATTGAGTAGCATATTTGTCTCTCCTGCCATTTGTGTATTGTGAATATAATGTACCATGATTTAGTTGAACCCACACTGTTTTTCAGAAAACTCTTTTGCAGCCGTATCATTCATTTTTGCGATATGCTTCTTTGCTTGTTTCATACTTCTCGTTAAACCAAAATGAAAAAGGAAAACATCTCCTGTACAATAATCCGGGTGTCTGCCTACCCGTCCAGATATCTGAACAAGTGCACTCTCTGTAAAAATAGTAGATTCCGAACCTAGTACCCCCACTTGAACATTTGGAATCGTTACGCCTCTTTCTAGAATAGTGGTTGTAACTAGTACATCGTATACGTAATCTCTAAAGTGCTGAACCTTTTGTTTCCTATCCGGATCATCGGCAGATACTCCCTCCACATTTAAGGATTGTTCTCGAAGAATCTTCGTTACCTTCTTCATGGTAGCAATTGAAGGAACAAAAAGTAATATTCTTCTCCTATTTGCAATATGTCTCTGCATCCAATTCATCACTTTAGGGGGCAGCTGGTTCTTTTTTAATTTCTTTTTCCAATGACCGATCCAATGAAAGGTCGGTACGGGTAATGGTTGCTCGTGAAAACGCAAAGGAATTTTTATCGCTTCCAGTTTTCCACGAGAAACCTCTCTCGTCATTTTTTTAGAGGGTGTCGCACTTAAATAAATCCTAACCCCTCTGTTCTTTCTCATCGCCTTTAGAACAGCAAATTGGAGACGCTCATCCATTGAATAAGGGAAGGCATCGACTTCATCTACAATGAGCACATCAAAAGCATTTTTGTATCTCATCAGCTGGTGGGTTGTGGTGATCACAAGCGGTGTTATTTGAAACCTTTGAGAACTGCCTCCGTAAAGTACGGTAATTGTCACCCCTTGAAATGCTTTTCTAAGCCGTGGTTCGAGTTCAAGCACTACATCTGTTCTAGGTGTCGCAATACAGACCCTCATTCCTTGATTTAACGCATATTCGATTCCGTGAAAAAGCACTTCCGTTTTCCCTGCTCCGCAAACCGCCCAAACAAGTAGATCAAATTTGTTTTTAATAGCTTCAATCATTCTTTCTGACGCTCTTTTTTGTCCTTTAGACAGCTCTCCCTGCCATGTTAATTCGGCTCGACATGTTTCTACCATTTGTGGACCTGTCCATTCATAAAGAAACCCACATTCTGCTGCTTTTCCCATCATGATGCATGATCTACAGTACACACAACCCTTTTGACACACTTCACATGGAGAATGAGCGAAATACCGCTTGTGTGATACACCGCACCGGCAGCATGTAAAACCATTTGCTTTCCTCTCAATGGCTGGAGACCGATTGACTAAGCCCTTCTCCTCCAGCCAATCTAAATTGGACTGTGGGCACTTTGTTTCAACGGTGAGCAGATGGCGTGAATGCAGCTGCCGCATTAGTTCCATTGCTTTGTCCATATTCAACATTACCAAACACCTTTCAATTGATGTTTGGCTATTATGCGCAAAGACATGACCTTTCGTCCAACAGGTAAAATAGAAAAACAAAACCTCTTTTCCATACGAAAAGAGGTTTTTTAGTAATTATCTAATCACCCAGCCAAGGGCCAAAGAGCCTTCACCTAGATGGGTGCCGATCACGGCACCAAAGTAGCTTTTATAAAATTCAACATGAGGATATTTTTCTGATAAGTGCGCAATTAATTCTTCTGCTTCTTCTTCTCTATTACCATGTATCAGTGTTGCTCTCATCGGAACACCACGTGATGCATCTTCATCAAATAATTCAAAAATACGTGAAATGGCTTTTTTACGTGTGCGAATCTTCTCAAAAGGAACAATTAGCTTGTTGTCAAAATGCAAAATAGGCTTTACCTTTAAGAGGCTTCCAATAAAAGCCTGAGCACCATTTAATCTGCCGCCTCTTTGCAAATGAGTTAAATCGTCTACCATAAAATACGCCCGCTGACTTTCTTTTAGGTAATTTAGATGTGCTAACACTTCTTCTAAAGAAGCACCTTCTTGGATTTTTTCAGCAGCTTCTAACACATAAAAACCTTGTGCCATACAGCTTGTTTCTGTATCAAACGGGTAAATATCAATCCCGTCAACTAGATCATTCGCTGAGACCGCACTATTATACGTTCCACTAATTCCACTTGAAAGGTGGATACTAATCACGGCGTCGTATGTTTCACTTAGTTTTTCATATAAGGCTATTAATTCACCGAAAGCAGGCTGAGAGGTTGTTGGAAGATCTTTGTGTTTTTTGATTTCTTCATAATATGTCTTCCAGTCCATTTCTATTTCTTCACGGTATGATTCACTGCCAAAGATGACGTTAAGGGGGATCATATGAATATTATGTTTATCACGCAGCTCTTGTGGTAGATAAGCAGTACTGTCTGTTACAACGGCTATTTTCATTCTTAAATACCTTCCTTATTCGTTAAGTTACTCTTTTTTATTTTAAAAGAATGATCATTTTTTCATTAGATTTATAATAGTAATCAAAAAAGCCTGCCTAATCAATAGGCAAGCCCGCTATATCCGAAAAAGACTCCTTACCCTGTCTATCATTTCTCTCCACCTAAAATGTGAGAGAATAAAAACAGGCGAAAAAGGAGTACTTGTCCGGAACATTATCTCATTTCTACCCAGCCGTTTTTAATAGCTACAACAACAGCTTGTGTACGGTCGTTTACATTCATTTTTTGCAAAATGTTACTCACGTGGTTTTTAACTGTTTTCTCACTAATAAAGAGCGATTCACCGATTCCTCTGTTGCTCTTTCCGTCAGCTAACATTTGAAGAACTTCACATTCACGTCTAGTTAAGATATGAAGTGGTCTGCGAATTTCAGGATATACCTCATGCTGTGGATGTGCTGAAACGCCGCTAGTTGCCAAGCGTCGGAATTCATTTACTAAATTATGAGTGACTTTCGGATGTAAATAAGAGCCTCCGTCAGCTACAACTTTCACTGCTTCGATAAGTGTGTCTGCATCCATTTCTTTTAGCAGGTAGCCTCTCGCCCCTGTTTTCAATGCATGTGTTACATAGTTTTCATCGTCATGAATAGATAGAATAATGACTTTTGATTCGGGATAAAGCTCAACAAGCTGCTTTGTAGCCTCAACACCATTTACATTCGGCATATTAATGTCCATAATGACAACATCCGGATGATAGTGTTCTACGATACGTGCAGCTTCGTCACCGTCGTCTCCTTCTGCAACTACTTCAAAAGTAGGTTCAAAATCTAAAATCCGTTTGACACCTTCACGGAATAATTGGTGGTCATCAATAATTACAATATTTACTTTAGTCACAAGCTACGCCTCCCCATGTTTATTGTTCTACACCTGAACTTTATGGTCAATATGTCTTTTGACTCTATTTTACAATTTTATTTTGCAATGTTAGTGGCACGCGAATCATGATGAATGTCCCTAGACCTATTTTTGAGTCTATGGTCATTTTACCTTCCAGTAAGTCTACGCGTTCTTTCATGCCAAGTAAACCGAAGGATTTGTTTTTGTTTGTTTTCACATCTTTCATATCAAAGCCTTTTCCATCGTCTTTAATAATTAAGGTCACAAAGTCTTTCGTTACTTCTACTTTGACAGAGATTTCTTCAGCTTCAGAATGTTTTAATGAATTTGTGACAGCTTCTTGGGCTAGTCTAAACAGTGCTACTTCAAATTGAGAAGCAATTCTTTCGCTTTCTGTATCACCTAGGCATTGGAACGTAATTTTGGTTTTCCCATCATATTCTTCAATTGTGTTTAAGTATTTTCTCAGTGTCGGAATCAGACCCAAATCATCTAAAGCCATCGGTCTTAAATCATAAATGATTCTTCTCACTTCGTACAGTGCATTTCGCACATTCTGTCTGAGACTTCTAATTTCTTTAAAACCTTCTTCTGTACCGCGGTCTCTAAAAATCCGTTCAATTAATTCGGAACGCATCATCACGTTTGCCAGCATTTGAGCAGGGCCGTCATGAATTTCCCGAGACACTCTTTTGCGTTCTTCTTCTTGGGCTTCAATAATTCTCAGCCCAAAATCTTGTTTTGCCTGAGCATCTTCAAGTAAAACGCCAACCTGGCGTAAATCCTGGTTGAGATAGTTGAGAACAACTGTAATCTGACTCACAAGGGTTTCAGAACGTTCAATGACGTCTTGTAAGCTTAATAATCGTCTTTCCAGATCGTCTCTTCTTTCTCTCAGCTGCTTCTCGCGCTGCTGAATCATGGTGAGTTCCACTTGCAAGTTATGTGCTTTTTCGTAGGCCTCACGTATTTCTTCTTCGCTGAATTTGTTGAAGTTTCTGCTGACCTCAGATAAGCGGTTTCTAGCATGTCTTGTATGGACTTCCAGCTTATCCCCAAAATCAATTACTTCGTTTACTTGCTGTTTGATTTGCTTCAGCTCTTCTACTAGGCTTTCATATTGTTGACGGGACTGTTCGCCTATTCTAAATACTTCGTCCTTGCTGCCATCAACTGTACTTAGCATTTTCATGATGATTGAATCCAATAATTTCGGATCCATTTTGGGTGTTGTCATGGCTTTTCCCTCCCGTAACAGTGATGTCATCTTTTTTTATTATAAATGTCATTGATCTGCATTTTATGTCGAATTATAATGAAAGAATGCGTATAATCATGAAGTTTTTATGACGACCCTTTTTCCGCTCCTATCATCATAACAAAATACGCTGTAAAATTCTAAAACCAATGCAAATTTTCACTAGTCTTACAATTTGCTTGTCAGGAGGGTATGTCTTTTGCTGAATCGCTATCTTACAGTAAAAAGTCGTGGCGAGCATGAGATCGTCATTGAAAAATCACGTTTTATTTGTCATATACAGCGTGCTGTTTCAGAAGAAGAAGCACAAGCATTTATACAATCCATTAAAAAACAACATTGGAATGCCACACATAATTGTTCAGCCTATCTCATTGGTGAACATGACCTGATTCAAAAAGCGAATGATGATGGTGAACCAAGCGGTACAGCAGGTGTGCCAATGCTTGAAGTGCTAAAAAAACGGAAGCTGAAAGATACAGTCGTTGTGGTCACTCGTTATTTCGGCGGTATCAAGCTAGGTGCCGGTGGATTGATTCGTGCCTACGGAAAATCTGTATCAGAAGCTATCAACCATGTTGGAATGGTAGAGCGCTGTTTAATGCGTACAATGCACACAACAATAGATTATACATGGCTTGGAAAGGTAGAGAATGAGCTTAGAGCCTCATCTTTTCAGCTAAAAGAAATCCATTATGCAGAAGATGTTATTTTTGAGACATATGTCGAAGAAACACAAACAGAGCAGTTCATTGAGTGGATGACTGAGCTGACAAATGGAAAGAGTGTTACAAAAGAAGGCGAACTGATTTATTTAGAAAAGGACATTGGTCCGATAAAGGAGACAGATGAATGGCACAACGAGTAAAAGTGCGTGTACGAAAGAAAAAGAGTAAAAAGAAGAGAATTATCAAACGTATTCTGGTCTTATTTTTGCTTCTTATCATCTGCATGGGCGGATTTGCAGTATATAAAATCGTCAATACTCTTCAAGCTGCTGACAAAACATATGATGAACTAAACCGTGGAGAGAAATCGAATCTTCGTGATGCTGTCATTGATATTAAGAAAAAACCTTTCTCTGTATTATTTGTCGGAATTGAGGATTATGCCACAAAGGGTGATCATGGCCGTTCAGATTCACTCATTGTCGCAACGATTAACCCTCAAGACAAAACGATGAAAATGGTTAGTATTCCTCGTGACACACGCGTACAGCTTGCAAGTGATACAACAGGAAGTAAAGAAAAGATCAATGCAGCATTTGCTAAAGGCGGTAAAGATGAAACGATTGAAACTGTCGAACAATTCTTGCATATTCCGATTGATAAGTATGCAACCGTTGATTTTGACGGATTCAAGGATGTCATTGATGAAGTCGGCGGAATTGATATCGATGTTCCATTTGACTTCAATGAAAAAAGTGATGTTAAAAAATCGAAAAAGATTTACTTCAAAAAAGGCAATATGCACTTAAACGGGGAAGAAGCACTTGCTTACGCACGGATGAGAAAACAAGATCCACGCGGTGATTTCGGACGTAACGATCGTCAGAAACAAATTTTACGTGCAATGATTGATCAAATGGCGAAGCCAAATAACATTGCGAACGTCGATAACATTGCTAAAGAAGTCAGTGATCACATTACGACCAATTTCCGTATCACAGAAGGTCTTGCGCTTCAGCAAATCTACAGCGGATTTAAAGGAGACGACACAGAAACTCTTTCTATTAAGGGATCAGACCTTTATTTAGGGCCAAATCGCACGTATTACTTTGAGCCAGATCCGACCAATTTAGCTAACGTACAAAATGAATTACGGACGCATTTAAAGCTTCCTACTGAATCTTCGACTGAAACAGATTCACAAACCAATCCGTCTTCTGGTGAAACAGGGTCAACTGATACAACTAACTCATCGACCAGCACACCTGGACAATAATAAAAACAGCCCAGTTCCTAGGAACGGGCTGTTTTTTACTGTCTTTTGACCATTCGTTTATAAAATTTCGTAAATGGTTTAAACTCTTCATTCACCAAGCCTGTGACTTCTGCAATCACCTGCATGAACATGACCAGTAAAAAGATAATAATCAGTGATAACCAAATGGTGGCGCTTGTCAGCAAAATCGCACTTAAGCTAAAGACTAAGCCAATCATATAAATCACGATGACAGCCATGCGATGTGACAAGCCAAAGGCCATCAGTCTATGATGAATATGAGACTTGTCAGGTGCTGAGATCGGCTGTTTGTTTAATATTCGTCTAATGATGGCAAAGGTGGTATCGAAAATTGGGACACCTAAGATGATCACTGGGACAACAACACTAAACAAAGTGACACTTTTGTACAGCCCTAATAGTGACAACACCGAAATCATATAGCCTAAAAAAAGCGAACCGGTGTCACCCATAAAAATCTTCGCTGGATGAAAGTTGTAAAAGAGAAAGCCGATGGTACTGCCAATGACAACAAGTGATAAAGAAAGAATCAAAATTTTATCAGCTGAAAATGCCATCACGGCAATAGTTGATAAACCGATGACAGAAATACCGGCAGCCAGTCCATCAAGGCCGTCAATTAAATTAATGGCATTTGTGATTCCGACAATCCATAACACGGTTAGGGGATATGCCATCCAGCCTAACTCAATTCGATCTGTTAAGAAAGGAACAGAGAAAAAGTCCATTTTTAAGCCTGTGCTTACAATCAGACAAGCAACAAGAACTTGTACGAGAAATTTAAATCTTGCACTTAAATTATATTTATCATCAAATATACCTAGAATGACGATAAGTACGGCACCAACTGAAATTGCTGTAATTTTATTATGTAGAAACAGCCCGCCTGCTAATGCTCCAGCCGCTACCCCAATAAAAATTGCCAAACCGCCCATTCGAGGCATTACTTTATCATGAACTTTTCGTTTATTCGGCTGGTCCACTGCACCAATCTTAATTGCAAACTTTTTGACGATTGGTGTCACAATTAAAACTGTAGCCAGAGAGACAAAAAACGCTAATAAGGCGCGTTCGTAATCCATAGGTCAGTCTCCTTCTAAATTGAAATCTGTATTTTGTATATTGGCCGCTCTTTCCATTATACAATTGAATAGAGGATGATCACAAGCTCCCCCTGTGAAGAAGAAACAAATAAAAACGCACAATCCCTGATGAATTATGCGTTTTCTTTAATATTCGTTAGTTCCACCATATTTGTGAACAGCGCGTGCCAATCTTTTTTCTTCGCACGGCTTTGTCTTAGATGTCTATAGGTCATGTCGTCTTTTTTGCTGATCACTTTTTGGCAGGCTTCTACGAAGAGCGCAGGATCCTCGCCTTCTAAATATTCATACACATCATTCTCTTTTAGCCTTTCCGTTGACGGAAGATTTAAACCAACAACCGGTATTCCTGCGGCTAAAAATTCATATAGCTTGAGCGGAAACACGGCTTGATTGTAAGGAGATTGTTTGTATGGCATCATGCCTACATCAATCAGCTTCATATACGCAGGCACTTCTTCTGGTGCAACAGCACCTGTCCAAATCACATTCGGCAGTTTAAGTGCATGCTGAAAAGACGGATCACCATTTGTTCCATCCGGACCGACAAATAAAAATGTCCAATCAGGCTGCATGCGGGCAGCTTCTGCTATCATGTCAAAATCCAGTTTCGGCTTGATGCCTCCAATAAAACCAAGAACAGTTCCTTCTCTACCTTGCAGCACATCCTCCTTACATGGAAGATTGCTTTTTGCAAACACATCGTACTCAACGCCATTTTCCACTGTAAACACATCTTTTGGTTCGCCCATAAGACGCTTTTTGATTTGATCGTGTAAGTATTGAGAAGAGCATGTAATGCTGTGTGCGTATTTGATGATTCGATTTTCTGCTTTCACAATGACACGCTGCCTCATATAAGAAAGCAAATTATTTTTGCCGCTTATCGGCTCTCCCCACAGGTCACTGCAGTCATAAACAATATGTTTCCATTCAAATAAAGAAGATAAGAGCGGAAAGCCCGGAAACGTATACCATAAGCAAACAGCGATTCCCTTCTTTTCTTCCTGCCGCAAATGCTCAAGAAGAGGGGACAATTTATGAATATAGAACATGTCTTGATATCGGCCAAAGCGGAAAAATTTGCTCTTGAGCACATCAGGAATGGTCAATTGCTTCATTCGATCGGTTATGGGCTGAAAGGGAGCTGTATGACGGGATGCAGATGGGCATACCCAGATGACCTCTTTCGTTTCTGGATCAGATGCTAGAAATTCCGCCAGTCGATGCCGTCTATACCTCAAGCCGTCCTGTCCCCATTCTCCCGTCGCTACGATAACATGTATGATCGAGTCTGCTTTCACCTTTATCACCTTTTTTCCCTTCTGTTTATAAGCGCTTCTTCACAGCATTTGTCGCATAGTGCATAAAACACCAAGATGCTTTGACAAAATGAAGCTGCTCAATTTCTCTGTAGACGAACCACGTTTTTTTCGCTGCTTTCCACTTGTTACTAGAGATCGAGTTTCCAACGATGCGGTATTCACTGAGCGGTTCACTCATTCCATAGGCTGTAAATCCTCTTTTTAATATGGACAGCCACGTAGCTAAATCCTGTCTTGTGCGGATGTTCGGCATTTCTACATGTCCTATCTTCTCTACATCAAGCATCACCGTTAAACAGCCGATAATGGTATTTTTCAAAGCTTCATCATAAGTTAATCTTGCTGGTGCAGTGACGGTTTTTTCTAATGGTTCTCCATTTTCAGCAATGATGTCATATGCCGTGAATGTAAAGGCATAATCGTTTGTCAGCATGAAGTCTACCTGCTTTTCGAGCTTCGTCTCTTTCCACTTATCATCGCTGTCTAAAAAAGCAATAAAGCGGCCTTTTGCCTGTTTGATGGCTGTATTTCTAGCGATGGCGGCTCCCTCATTTTTCTCTAAATAAATGACGTTGATTCTGTCGTCTGCTTCACTTAAGTCCCCAAGCAGCTTCCTTGTTCCATCTGTTGAACAATCATCTGCGATGATCAGTTCCCAATTGGAATAGGTTTGGGCAAGGACGGAATGAACTGTATCCGTTAAATAACGTTCCGCATTATAGGCCGGTGTAATAATTGATACTAACGGTTGATTGTTCACCTAAGAGTCATCTCCAGTTCATCATTAAGATTCTTTGAACACTTCGGGCAAGACCACAAACATGAGCGAGATACTAAAGCCAATGACAAGTCCAAGCAGTGCACGCTTTTTCGCTGACATGCCTTTATTGCCTTCATCAAGAACTTGAGCAGGGTCAACAATCTTCGCCTGCTTCATTCCAAGCTTTGTAGACTCCAATTCATATAAGAATCGTTCTTTATCTACTTTGGAATCGTTGCTGACAGATTCGTCTTTTAGAGCAGATAATCTACTTTCAATTACCTGCTGCCTTTTTGTAAATAATGCTTTGTCTTGCTTCAGAAATGTATCCGACACCTGCTTCACGACAGCTAAAGCATGATCCTTATCAGCATCTGTGAAGGACAGCTGTAATTGTGTATCTGATTGATTGGTGAGGATGAGGCGGCTTTTCACATCCTGCCTTTCTTCTTCTTTGATGTCACTGAGTGCTTCATTCAGAAATGCATCGCTTTTTAATAGAGATGTCACTTCAGCTATATTGTTATACACTCCGTCATCATATTTACCAAGCGTGAGAGTAACAGCAGCTGTGTAACTAGATTGCTGCGTTGTTCCTTTGGCAAAAAAGAATCCAAAAGCGCCTAATACGACAGGCAGCAGTACGAGCCATATGATATACTTTTTGATTCGCTTCCCTATTCTAGATATGAAACCAGACATGTTCATTCTCCCAACATTGACGTATTTGCTTTTTCACTAGTGTAGCCATACCAGCGCAGCATCACACACGGTTTACCAAGTCTTAAAACGCTGTTTGTTTTTCAACATATTCACCGCTGCGATCACGAGTCCTAAAAAGACCCAGTGGAAATATAAATTCGAGACAGAACTAGGGCTGATACTTGAAACGAGAAAGCTCAGCATGGCAGCGAACAAACCTTCAATGATCATTTTTGCTGATCTTGTGTCAGCCCATTGGTATTGTTTATACAGTGTGAACATGAGATAAGCGTAGACGGAGATATAGCCCAGCATGACCGCAAATCCAAAGTTCGTCATCACTTCCAGCAGCCAATTGTGCACTTCAACCACTTGATCTGTATCAAAGATTGAAAAGTGGGCTAAGTAGTAAGACACATTCCCCGCTCCGACACCAAATCCGTATGAATCCGTAAAGAAATGCCATGCATTTTTGATCAAATTCGCTCTCGCAATGTTGGATGGGAGTGGTTCACTAAAAGAATGCGCGACCTGAGAAGCGAGAAACAAGTCATAAAAGACTGAATAAATCTTGGCTGAAAAAACCGCGATACAGATGACACCAAGTCCACCTGCTGCGATGAGTGACCACTTTTTGAGAAAGCGCGGCATGAGCAGCCACACATAGATGGCCACTCCTGCAAATATGCCAAGCAGGCTCGCGCGGGATTCTGTTAACAAAATGAGATACAGTGCTGCGATGGCGCCAAATAATCCAAATGCTTTGAGATAACCATTTTTCATTTGACGCATACACGCTAAATACAAGAAAAAACTAATCGATAAAAACGTCGCAAAGTCATTTTGATTAAAAAAGACAGCTGTAGGATAGTGCTGTTTATACGCCGGCCCAAGATACAATGAAGTATTCGGTAAATGGTTCAAAGTAAAGTGATTATAAAACCCTATCCCCATGACAAATACAGTCATGATGAGCCAAATGCTATAAAAGGTGACCACTTGATCCATTCGCTGGATGTACATGACCACAAGAAAGACAAACCCCATCCCCATCGCAAGCAGGGACATATATTTGAGACCATCTGTCACCGAATGAGCCCACAGCAGTGAGATAAGCCCATAAAGAAACCATGCAGCGAAAAAACCAAGAATCCCTTTTACACGAATCTGCTGCCACTGCGATATGTACGTCCCCTTATCTCTCATCCGCCATATGAATAATGCAAAGGCAGCAATGAGCATAATACGGTAGAGAAAAAGACTAAAGAACCCAGCACTAATTGAAAAGAAAGCGTTGTTGAGAAAGGTCAATGCAATTAAAAGATAAATGGCTGACATGAACACCTGCTCACCGTTCATGTATAGCTTCATTAACACGAGAAAAGCCGTCAGGACTAAAAGCAGGACTGGAATGGCGACGATCTTTTTTAACCCGGCGGGCTGCGCAGACGCCAATTGTACAAGTCCTAGCCCTGCTGCAAATAATATACATCCGATCATGATTTGCCATGCTGTTTGTTTCACACTCATACCCATTTTCCTCCTAAGCAACCCATCCGATTTGAGGGATTAAGCCTTGACTTCCTGTTTATAGTAGGAAATGGTACGAGCCAAACCTTCCTGTAAACTCACAACAGGCTCCCATGCTAAGACTTGTTTCGTTTCCTCATTTGCCAATGTACTATGCACGATATCTCCTGCACGCTGCGGCTTGTAAATCGGTTCAAGCTGTGATCTCGTTACCCGTTTCATCGTTTGAAACAGTTCATTCACAGTGATGGAATGACCACACGAAATATTTAAACAAACGTTTGATTGGGCTGTTAATGCCGCAACATTCGCTGCCGCTAGATCACCCACATAGATAAAGTCTCTTGTTTGTTCCCCATCTCCAAAGATAAAAGGGGCCTCATCCTTTGCAAACTTATCAGAGAAAATAGAGACAACACCGCCTTCGCCAAGTGCGTCTTGGCGCGGACCATATACATTGCTGTACCTAAGAATACAATAGTCCACATCATAGAGTGATTTTGCCATTTCTAAATACCGCTCTACTGTCAGTTTTGCTAAGCCATAAGGTGAACCAGGCTTCAGCCGGTGAGCGGTGTCTACTGGCAGATACACCGGGTCTCCATAGACAGCTGCTGATGAGGCAAAGATGACTTTTTCCACTCCTGCTTCAGCCGCAGCTTTCATGACGTGCAGAGATCCTTTGACATTGACCTCTTCGTCAAAAACGAAATCCTGAACGGAAATGGCTACACTTACTTGTGCTGCAAGATGAATAATATAATCCGGCGCGATTTGTTTGATCAAATCAATCGTCGCTGGCTTTGTGACATCTGCCTCTATGCATTGCACGGAAAGATGGGCAATATTTTCTCGAGATCCAGTTGAAAAGTTATCAAGAACGATGGGCTCATAGCCTTTTTCTAGTAAAGCCTCTACCGTATGTGATCCAATAAATCCGCTTCCCCCAGTTACCAATACTTTCTTCATCCAAGCTCCCCCTGTTATTGTGCCTTCGATACCAATTCTGCTTCCCATACACTTGGGCGGCCGATAGACTGGTAAATAAATCCTCTCTCTTTCATTTCTGCTGGATCAAACAAATTCCTTCCATCAATTACAATTGGCGAACGAAGCAGCTGCTTGATCTGGTCTTTATCCATCTTCTGTACGTCATCCCATTCTGTTAGGATGAGACAGGCATCGGTATCTTTTACTGTTTCATACAGGTCATTGCTGAAGACCGCCTGCGGACCAAGCTCTCGCTCAGCTTCCATATAAGCAATCGGGTCATAGGCTTTTACAAAAGCACCTAGCTCTCTCAGCATTGGGATAATATCTAATGCAGGTGCGGAACGCATATCATTCGTATTCGGTTTGAATGCAAGACCTAAGACAGAAATGGTTTTTCCTTTAATATCACCGAACACACTCATCAGTTTGCTGACAAGGTGGGCTCTTTGGTTGTTGTTCGTTTCAATGACAGATTCGATCAGCTTGAACCGATACCCGGATGTTTCGGCAATTTTGAGAAGAGCCATCGTGTCTTTCGGAAAACAAGAACCTCCAAATCCAATGCCTGCTTTTAAAAATTTATGCCCGATGCGGCTGTCTAATCCAACTCCTTCACTGACTTTTTCAACGTCAGCGCCTACCCGCTCGCAAATATTTGCAATGTCATTAATGAAAGAGATTTTTGTGGCAAGCATGGCATTTGCAGCATACTTAATCATTTCAGCACTTTCTAAGTTGGTCTCCACAACTTCTGTTTGAAAAGGATCATGCAGCCTTTTGATGATGGTGGAAGCATGAGTGCTTGTTGAACCAATGACCGCCCGCTCCATATTCATCGTGTCTTGAATTGCAGAGCCTTCTCGGAGAAACTCTGGATTGGATACGACGTCAAAGGGATATTTGCTGCGCGATGCTTTTTCCACAATGGCTTGAACGAGACGGCCTGTTCCAACGGGCACTGTGCTTTTATTGACGATGATTTTATAGCCATTCAGGTGTTCACCGATCGTTTGAGCGACGGCTTTCACATACGTTAAATCTGCTTCCCCCTGTGGTGTCATCGGTGTCCCTACGGCAATATAGATAATCTCTGATTCCCTAATAGCGGCAGGAATATTCGTTGTAAAAAACAGTCTTCCTTCTTCTGTATTCTTTTCAATCAATTCCTTTAAACCTGGTTCATAAATGGGAACGACACCACTTTTTAAGCTGTTGATTTTTGATTCATCGATGTCACAGCAGATGACACGATTCCCGATATCAGCAAAACAAGTACCCGATACTAACCCGACATACCCTGTTCCAATCACAGCAATTTTCTTCAACATTTTTCATCCTCTCAGTAAAAGCATATTGTCCGTTCCAAGCTGTTTATCTATCTATCATTCTTTGCACATTTCATCTTGTTTAAACGATGGATGTTGATTGATTGAGCACCTTCTCATATTGCTGAATGAGATGCTTCGCATTATGTTCTGATGAATATTCTGTATGAACCATTTCATGAAGATCGCTTTTCACTTGCTCATTCCATCTGTTTTCATAAAGGCAGGCGTGAATCGCCTCTTTCAACTGACTCGCCGAACGTGGTTCAACGAGCAGGTGTTGATAGGTAGAAAATAAGGATGGGAGACCGCCAACCCGTGTTGCAATGACAGGTACTTTTAAAGCTAGCGCTTCTAGAACGACGGTTGGCATTCCTTCACTGTAGGAAGGGAGTGCAAACAGATCAGCTGCCATTAAGTAGTCTCTTACCTGCTCATTCGGTACCTGCCCTGGAAGTATAATAGATGCTCCCGCCCGTTCCGTGAGTTCCTTTGCAAGGGTGCCTTTTCCGACAAAGACTGCTTTCACACCATCCATGCTGCTGACAGCATCAGCTAATTCAAGCAAGCCCTTCTCTTTCACTAAACGCCCGACGAAAACAACGAGCTTATCTTGAAGCGGTAAACGTAAGTGTTTTCTGATGCCTTCTTGACCTTCTTCCGTTCTGGAAAATGATCGGAGCGGAATACCAAGCGGAAGACATTTTGCTTCTACCTTCGTCATCTCATTTGTCTTTTTAGCCAGCTCCTCACTCACTGTCAGAACAGCAGATGCCTGCCTCACCGCCGTTTCAAAGGCTGCCTTCGCCCCTTTGCTATAGTTCGGATATACGTTCACATCACTGCCGTGCAAGGTCAGAAGATAAGGGATTTTCGTTTCTTTCTGAATAACAGCCGCCGCTCCGCCAGACGGCATGGCAAAGTGCGCATGGATAAAATCTGGTGACAGCTGATGACGCTGCATTGCTCTGAGAACGGAAGCCGCTATTCGTTTACTCGGCTGCGCCCATTTCAGCTGTCCAGGGAGCGCTGGATAAGGCGGTCTGTAAACCTTCACTCCGTTCCTCACTTCCTGTTCAGGCAGATCCCTTTTCTGCCGATAGGATGCCTTGAGCATCCGTAAAACCGGTGGATTCACTGGATTAGGACAAATGACAGTCACTTTTATTCCTTGTTTGAGCAGCTCCTGTACTTGCGTTTCATGAAATACACCCTCACTCGGATGTTTTTCACTGGGATATACACTTGTCAGCCATAGTACCTTCATGACGAACGACCTCTTCTCAATAATTTGCCTGCAGCCTGCGGATACATTTTGATGAGCAGCAAGCCATACAATGTAGCACTGACACAAACAGTCAGTAGTAATTGAAGTGAAATATCTGCTGATGTCAGCTTCATCCCTTGATGTAAAGCTATCGCACAGACCGCCATGAGCAGCGTCATGACAGCAGGCTTTCCAAGTGATTTTAAATACACCTTCATATCAAGCTGAATGACATATGCCATAAGCCATCTGCCGACAATAAAGTTGAGCAGACTGACACCTGAGTAGATCCAAGCTACTGTGAGCAGACTGCCTGTAGTGACACCTGCATATAATGCGCAGCCATACACGATAAGCATCCCCGTATCCCAATAAAAGGCTAAGTCCGCTCTCCCTTTTGCAAGAAGGATTGAACCGTTTGGATTCATCAGCACACGCAGAAGGCCAACAATGCACAATATATTTAAAACCGGGACCGCTACTAGCCATTTCTCTCCAAACACGACTTCTATAAAGCTGTCTGATACGGCAGCAAGGCCGATTAATAATGGAAAACTAACCAATGCGAGCATATTCGTCATACTTAGGAAGCCCTCTCGCAGCACGGAGTGATCCCGCTGACTTTTTGCGAAAACCGGGAAAGCCACTCTCGTCACAATCGGATTTATCTTCAGCACGGGTATTGTCACAATTTGATACGCCAAGCTGTAAATACCTAACGCTTCCGCTCCAAGAAACCGGCCGATTAAAATCATGTCGATGTTTGATCCTGCTCGGTTAACCAGTCTGGATGCGAGCTGGAATGCACCGAATGAGAAAAATTCCTTCACTTCTCCTAATGCAAATACAGGTGCTGGACGCCACTTCTTCCAATAAGCCGCTGCATACATGAGACCTTTTCCTGATTGCAGCAGCACTTGAGAAATGACATAGGCGACAATCGGATTCATGAAGAAGGCGAAAACGAGTAAAACGAGCAGCGATATGATGGTCGCAATGGCTTCAATGGTGCTTAATGTTTTAAAGGCTAAGTCTTTTTGCATCATATACTGGTACTGCTGGCCAATCGGTGCGATCAGAAACATAATCGATAATAGCTTGAGCAGACCCTCTAGCTCTGGCCGGTTATAAAAAGCGGCTATCATTGGGCTTAGCAGGATGAGCAGACAAAACAAGAGAATCCCTGTGAGCAGGTTGATCCAATATAATGTAGATAATTGACGTTCTGTCGTTTGTTCCTTTTGAATGATTGCTGCCCCAATTCCTAGATCAAGTAAAATCTGCGTAAATATTGTGACAGTTGTGATCATGCCAACGAGTCCAAACTCCTTGAGTGACATCACGTTCCCTAAAAAAGCGAACTGTGCAATTTGGATGATGGTGATGATCAATGCGGACAAGCTTGTCCATTTTGCCCCGCCTAGCATGCGTTTTTTCATACTTGCCATTTCTCTTCCCTACTTTACTTATCTGGCTCCGTCACCAGTCATGATGACTTTTAACGTTTTTACCATAATCTTCGTGTCGAGAGAAAATGTCAAGTTTTGAATATACTGTAAGTCATGTGTTAATTTTTCACTTGGACTCATTTCATATCCGCCATTTACTTGAGCAAGACCTGTCAGCCCCGGCTTTACCGCCAACCTTTTTGTGAAGCCTGGAATCGTCCGATTAAATTCTGCGGTAAACATCGGTCTTTCTGGACGAGGACCTACGATACTCATTTCTCCTTTTAACACGTTGATAAATTGCGGAAGTTCATCAATTCTTGTTTTACGGATGAATGCCCCCACTTTGGTGATACGCGGGTCATTTTTTTGTGCCCATTTCGCTCCTCCGCTTTCTGCGTCAATTCTCATCGATCTGAGCTTCCATAATTTAAAGTAAACACCGTCTTTCCCGACCCTTTCCTGCATATAAAAGGCTGGCCCTGGTGTTTCCAGCTTAATCAAAAGAGCAAACAGCAAAATGATTGGCGTACTCAACATCAATCCGATGAACGAGAACATTAAATCTATGAAACGTTTTGCAAATAAATAACGAACCATATGTTCTGTTAAGGCAAAAGAGTGATTTCGTCTCACTTCATATTCTCTGTAAAGATTCATCGCTTTCTCTGCACTCACTGACCTGCACCTCACCATTCAAAGTAGTTGTTGTGTAAAGAGATGTTCTATGAAAGTCAGTTTAGCAGAGCAACATTAAGCAAATGTAAATGCGCTGTTAAGTCTTGTAAAACTGTGTTAAGAATGTGCACTTATATCAAGTTATGCCCTTTTGAACGTAAAAAAGACCCGCAATTCTGCGGGTCTCCGGGTCTTTTCTTTATTTTGCTTTTACAGATTCGATCGTTTTTAATCGAAGTGTTCCGTTTGCATCTTTTGTATAGGTTACTTTTACTTTTGATTCTTCTTTTAAGCTGTTCACTTGTTTAGAAAATGTATTTCCGAATTGAATAGCTACTTCTTTTCCATCAATGTTGACAGCAATTGTATGTCCATCAGCCAAACCGACATATGTGCCTTCTTTGGTAACTTCATTTTTCTTATTAGTCGTTGATTCTTTCTTTGTTTTAGAGTCACCTTTTGAGTCAGCTTTTGATTGGTCTTTAGCAGGTTCTTCTTTTGTAATTTCTTTGCTTGAGCTGTCTTTTGCCTCTTCATCAGATTGACTTGCTGGCTCTTCTGTTTGAGCAGCTGTTTCTTTGCTTTGATCATCTGATTTTTCATTTTTTGATGATTGATCTTCTGATTTTTCGTCTGCAGCCTTATCTTTGTTTTGATCGGCTGCTTCGGTTGTTTCTTTTTTGCTGTCTTCTTTTTTGTTATCGCTTGATTGATTTGTTGTGCCGCACGCTGTGAGCAATACACCTAGAAGCAATACTAGAAACGGCATTGTGATTAATTTTTTCAAAATCGTCACCTCTTCATGATTTGTCGGTTTGCTGTCATTTGAAGATTTATGTGTAAACCATTCACCTTCTATGTTTCAATTATAACAAACATAACCAAAAATGAAATGTATTTTTAACTTGACACTTCTTTTATCGGTTCATTTTGCGTCAAAGTAATTGGACACACCAGTTGTAATTCCAGAAGCCAGCCGGTCCTTTGCAGCGGTAGATTTTAAAATACTCGCATCGATTGGACTTGTTACAAAGCCGGTTTCTAGCAAAATACTCGGCATTCTAGAATATTTGATGACGTAGAACCCTGCTGTTTTCACTCCGCGATCTTTTGTTCCAAGGGCATTGACCATTCGAGGCTGAACCTGTTGTGCCAGCTTGACACTATGAGCAGCCGCATATGTCGTATCATAATACGTCTCTGTTCCATTTGCACCGCTGTTATCATTTGCGTTGGCGTGGATACTGATGAAAATATCAGCATTGGCCTGGGCTCCTTTACTGACACGTGTCTGCAAGGAGTCAAATGTATCAGAAGTTCTCGACATGACAATAAGGGCACCTGCTTGGTGAAGCCTTGACCGCAGCTTTAATGCTACTTCTAAATTGATGTTCTTTTCAAGCAGCCCATTCCCTATCGCTCCCGCATCCTGCGCACCATGACCTGGATCAATAAAAATTGTTTCGCCTAACACCGCATTTTTCAACTGCGTGATGACATTCGTTTGAACGGTTGATGTTCCGCCTACCACAGAAAAAGCTGACATCTGTTTGGCTCCGATGACTTTTCTGATAGCATCCGGCACCGTTTGAGCGTCTGTAAGAAGAAGGGTTTGGCCCTGTTTCGCTGTTATACTTGCCGCAGCAGCTGCATCTGCATAGGCATACCCATAACTCATAAATGTTTGGCTTGTCTTCATTGGATACGTTTTAGCAATTTGGGCAGCCACCTCATACCGATTGGCTCCGCTTATTCTGACTGGTGATGGAAGCTTTTGAAAAGCCATTTTATTGACACTTGCTTCTCCGCCGATCACAATGGTCCGCTTGACTGCTTTGTTTTTTAATAGATTGGCTGTTTCCTCTCGCAGTCCTTTCGCATCTGTTAATAAAATGGGATAGCCTTGTTTGGCAGCGTATGGAGCAATCGCGACAGCATCAGCATAAGCAGAACCATTCACGACGACTGCCGCACTAGCACTCTTCATGTGCTTCGCCACATTTGCCGCCAATTCATAGCGGTTCTTTCCTTGAATACGGGAAACGGATAGATTCATTGCTTTTAGCTGCTTCACGACTTTTTCAGAAATACTCGCAGTCCCGCCAAGAATCGTTACCCGCTTCGTTTTCAGCTGCTGCAATCCTGTCTTTACTGCACCTGAAAGACTGCCAGCATTCGTTAACAGGACGGGGGCTCTTTGCTGGTAAGCATAAGGCACAGCACTCAGGGCATCTGCATAAGCATCACCACCCACAAGAACAACGGCAGGCGCTTCCTGCCAGCCCCTTTTTGCGGCATTTACCGCCACCTCATACCGATTGCTTCCTTCTATCCTCGATACAGTGTGCTGAGCAAAAACGGATGGTGTATATAAACATAGTGAAATAGCAATCAGTAACATACATTTGATATCAAAACGCATGAAGTCAACCTCCTTGGTTTGAACCTTTCACCCAGGAACTTCATGAACTTTTAAAAAAAGGCTGCCGAGTACGTTCTCGAGCAGCCTAAGAGGAGTATCTGAGGCACCCCTCAGGTTTGTGTTTTCTTATCTAAAATAACCTGATACACCGCTTGAAATACCTGACGCTAATCGATCTTTATACGTAGCAGATTTCAAGATGTTTGAATCAACTGGACTGGAAACAAAACCAGTTTCCAAAAGAACGCTCGGCATCTTAGAATATTTAATGACGTAGAAGCCAGCTGTTTTCACACCACGGTCTCTTGTACCTAGTGCGCTGACCATTTTAGGCTGGATGTTTTGCGCCAGTTTCAGGCTGTTTGCAGCCGCATAGGTTTTGTCATAATACGTTTCTGTTCCATTTGCACTGCTGTTATCGTTTGAGTTCGCATGGACACTGATAAAGATATCTGCATTTGCTGACGCACCTTTGCTCACTCGTGTTTGAAGACTATCAAATGTGTCTGATGTTCTTGACATGGTCACAAGTGCACCAGCGTTGTTTAATTTCGTATTTAAACGCTTTGCTACATCTAAATTCAAATTCTTTTCATATAATCCGTATCCTACAGCTCCTGAATCATGCGCGCCATGACCTGGGTCAATGAATACTTTTTTACCAACAGCCGGGTTTTTCAACTGATTCACAACAGTTGGTGTCACTGTATTTGTACTGCCTACGACAGTAAATTTGGTGATTTTCTTACTGCTCACTGTTGCTCTTGTTACTTTTGGGAGTGTCTTTTCATTCGTTAGAAGCAATGCTTTGTTTTGCTTCGCTGCAATGCCTGCAGCAGAAGATGAAGTGGCATAACCAAATCCTCTTCCTACATAGGTATTATTGACACTCATATTGTACTTTTTCACAATATTTGCCGCGACATCATAACGAGTCGAGCCTTTGATTCGCGTTGGAGATTTCAATTTATTATAAGCTGCTTTTGTGACGTAATTCTCTCCGCCGACTACAATGGTTTGTTTCACATTGCTTGCTTTTGCAACAGAAGCGATTTCAGAACGAAGTCCCTTTTTATCTGTGTATAGAATCGGGAATCCTTTTTGAGCGGCTACAGGTGCAATCGCAATCCCATGTGCATAGAAAGAACCCTCAACGACAACGACGCCTGCTGGCTTTTTCATTTTTTTCGCGATATTGGCAGATAGCTCATATCGGTTTTTTCCTGAAATACGCTGTGTGGAGATGCCCATTTTCTTCACTTGGTTGACCACGTTGTTTGACACACTTGATGTGCTGCCTAAAACGATCACCGTCTTTGTTTTTAATGAAGTTAAGGCTTTTTTTGTATCACCCGAAAGGCTTTTACTGTTTGTATAAAGAACTGGTCCATTTTTTTGATATGCAAGTGGAATTCCTGCTGTTGCATCTGCATACGCAGTTTTCCCTACTAAAACGACTGTACTTGCAGTTCCCCATCCTTTTTTCGCTACGTTTGCCGCTACAGCATATCTGCTCCCGCCATCAATTCTTGAGACTGAATTGTCTGCCAATGCTGTTGGAACGATAACGAAAATGGCGATGAGGCTGAGGATGGCTGTTTTCATCATTGAGCGCATCTTCTATGTCCTCCTTTTACCCTTTAATAGTTTGTTAGTTTTGTACCTGGATAGTAGAACGAGAGTATGGAAGAATATGAGTTTCCAGATTCAGCTCTCGCTTTGGCTCCGTATTGGCTCATACCAATGCCGTGGCCATATCCTTTTCCTGAAATCGTGAAGTCATTTGTGTTGTTTTTGACTGACGCAAACGTGCTTTTCACCTTTGTTGCGCCCATAACGGATCTAAACTCGGTCATTTTCATACTTGCCGTTGTGCTTTTATTTACTGCATACGTACCTGTTTTGTTTTTCAGATGGTATGTCAGTTTGATCGATACCGTCTTCGCACGCTGTCCTTTTGTTTTCCCTGAGAACGTCAGGCTTGAGATCGATGCGATTTTCATATCAGATGCAGCAGTTTCTTTGTTTTTGAGCAGCCATGATTTCAGGCCGGCAAGGTCAGCTGCATTTGTCTCTTTTGCTTTAGACCATTGAGAAGCTGCTGTGCTAGCAGTCCATGTCGTGCCTAGTTGTTTTTTAGAGAGTTTCAGTGTCCATGGATTGACTGGATCTTTTGGATCCTTTTTGGCCACTAAGTATGGCAGTGCATTTCCCCATACTTCTTCACTTGCCTCTGTATAACCGCCATTGCTAGAGTAATAGGTTGCTGAAATGAGCTGATTGTTGTATTTCAGAACCTTTCCTTTTGTGGCATCGACCGCTTTTGTCGAATTTGTATACCAGTTATATCCTCCATATACTTGGAAGGCTGTTGTATCAGGGACGACTTTTCCAATACTTTTCACCGAATACGTTCTAGCAGCAACCGCCTGTGCTTTTAACGCTTCAACATTCCAGCTTGCAGGCATTTCATTTGGCACTACACCTTTTAAATAGTCTTCAAATGGAATATTTTCGAGAGTCGGCCTGATATACCCTGATTCAATTGCAAAGTTTACGCTGCCTAAATACGGCTTTCCTGCAATTTGAAGGACATTTTTTGTTGAATATTTCTCAGGAACAACTCTTACTGTGTTATACGTCTTTATGCCTTTTAATGAAATTTTTCCGTTAGAAATATTCAATTGGTAGTTTTGATTTTTTTTCAGATAGACTTGTTTGGCTAATGAGTTTTTCAAGCTATCTTTAATTGCACTTGTGCTGCCAGCAAGATGATAAGCATATGTACCTTTTTCCTTCAGCAGTGCTTTTAAAGACGCTGTGACAGAATCGGGCTTTACATACACAACCGTACTGTTAGATTTTGCAGCCAATTGAGACAGCGGCATCGCATAAATATAGCTAGAGGCTTTTGCCAAATAAACTTTATCTGCATTAATATTTAATTTCTTTATAATATTCACAGATAATTCATAGCGATTGGCACCGCTGATTCTTGTCACCTGTGAGGTTTTTTTGATTTGATTTTCAACTTTTTGTCCAGTACTTTTCGTACTGCCGATGATGATCACTTTACTTGGCATTCTATAAGACGGAATGGAATCTTTTTTTGTTAACAGGATAGGGTATCCCTTTCTCGATGCGTAGGATGCAATGGCAATCCCATTCATAAATGAGTTCCCGCCGACAACGACAGCTTGCTTATAGTTACCCATTTCTTTAGCGATTTTTTGGGAGATTTCAAACTTATCTTTTCCACTAATACGTCTGACTTTGCCATACTTTTTAATAGACTTCTCAGCAGCTGTTGAAATGCTTTTCGTATTTCCGACAATCAGAATATTATCCGGCTTCATTTTCTTCAGCTGGTTTTCTGTTGTTTTCGTCAGTTTTTCAATATTCGTATACAAAATAGGTGCGCCCAGTTTGTATGCTAACGGTGATACAGAAATTGCATGATCAAATGCATCACGACTGACAATGACAACAGTTGATGGATTTTTCCAGCCAGCAGATGCGATGCTGTTGGCTACTTCGTATCTATTTTTGCCGTCATATCTTTTTGTCACAGCAACATTTGATCCTGATAGCTTGTATTCCCCAGTTGTTGAGATATCCATGCTTGTTTTGTTTCCGATATAATTAGACAATTTCACTGAAATTGCCGAGCTTGCCATGGCAGACTGAAAGGGTGCAACTAGTAGAGTCAGTATCATGAGAACGATTAGTGTAACGCCTGTTTTCTTCAATTTTGTTCATCCCGCCCATCTTTTTTACTTCTGTTTTTCAATCTTCTGGATTTCCTTTTGACCACTGTCATTAATAAAGTAAGAGATTTCTACTGTGTCTCCTGGTTTAAATTCATTTAACACATCTTTAAAATTATCCGTAAATTCATAGCTTAGGGTCGTATTCACTTTTTTCACTTCGACTGTATGTGCATCAGCCATTCCAATAAATTCAGCTTTCTCTTCCAGTACCTGAGGAGTTGAACTGCTTGTCTTGTTTTCTCCTGAGGACTGCTCAGCCGTTCCACATGCCGTGAGCACGATACCTAGTAGCAGTATTAAGAACGGTAAAACGACGATTTTCTTCATTTTTTTCACCTCATGTCTTTGTATCGTCTTATAAGTTATTATTTTAAGGTAAATTTAAGGTTTTTTGAAACCTTTTTTTTGTTACAACGTCTATATCTAGGTTCAGAGTAAAAAAATAACTTGTTTATCAAGATTCGTAAACCTATAATCATGGAAGAATCATAGAAAAGGTGAGGGACATTATGAGAGCTGAAAGAAATAGAAAGAAGAAAAAGGTTCTTTGGATTGTTTTATCGATTATTGGCTTATTCGTATTAGCAACTGGCGGATACGCATATCATCTTTGGAACACAGCAGCATCGACCGTCGCAGGCATTCAGGAGAATTTAAAGAAGTCAGATAAGCGTGACAAAGATGTCGATTTAAGTAAGAAAGACCCGATTTCTATTTTAGTCATGGGTGTCGATGAACGAAAAAATGACCGAGGCCGTGCAGATACATTAATATACATGACAGTAAATCCAAAAACGAAAACGACCGAGATGGTGAGCATCCCGCGTGATACGTATACGAAGATTGTCGGAAAAGGCACAATGGATAAAATCAACCACTCCTATGCATTCGGCGGTACACAAATGGCAGCAGATACTGTAGAGGAACTGCTTGATGTACCTGTTGATTACTTTGTCAAAGTGAACATGGAAAGCTTCAAGGATATTGTTGATACACTTGGCGGCATTACAGTAAATAGCACGTTTGCATTTAGTTATGACGGCCATTCATTTGGTACAGGAGAAATTAACCTGAATGGGGATCAAGCCCTTGCCTATACGAGAATGAGAAAGCAAGATCCAAAGGGTGACTTCGGACGTCAGCAAAGACAGCGTCAGGTCATTGAAGGCATCATTGCAAAAGGTGCCAACATTTCATCTATTACGAAATTCGGCGATATGTTCAAAGTCGTAGAAAATAATATGAAGACAAACATGTCATTTGACGATATGTGGACGATGATGAATGATTATCGTGATGCAAGACAGCATGTGAAGCAGCACGAGTTGAAAGGATCAGGCACACGTATCAATAACATTTATTACTACCAGCTTGATGACAGCAGCCTTGCGAATGTGAAGAAGGAATTGAAGGAAAGTTTGGAGCAGTAAAAAAGAAGACTACAGAAATGTAGTCTTCTTTTTTATGATTGAAATGGAACTGGTTTTTCTTCACTTAATCCAAAACGATGGAGAAGCTCTTCGACAATTCGTTTTGACGCTTGTCCATCACCATATGGATTAGACGCCTTCGACATGTTGTCGTACTCTTTCTGATCGACTAACAGCTGTTTTGCCATGTTGTAAATGGTCTCTTCATCTGTACCCGCGAGCTTCAGCGTACCAGCTTTCACACCTTCAGGGCGTTCTGTTGTATCTCGCAGAACTAATACTGGCTTCCCAAGAGAAGGCGCCTCCTCTTGGACACCGCCAGAATCCGTTAATATAAAGTGTGAGGCAGCAGCGAAGTTATGGAAATCAACGACTTCAAGCGGCTCAATTAAGTGCACACGATCAAGATCACTGAATTCTGTTTGAGCCGCATCACGAACAGCAGGGTTTAAATGTACAGGATATACAACCTGAACATCTTCAAACTCTTCTACAATACGTCTAATCGCTCTAAACATGTTTTTCATCGGCTGGCCGAGATTCTCCCTGCGATGAGCCGTTAACAAGATCATTTTATCTGTGCCTATTTTCTCTAAAATAGGGTGTTGATACTGCTCTGTAACCGTTGTTTGTAACGCATCAATCGCAGTATTCCCCGTCACACAAATCGTCTCTTCTTTTTTATTTTCAATTAAAAGATTCTGCTTTGCCTCATTTGTAGGAGCAAAATGAATATCAGCAATAGTGCCTGTCATTTGTCGGTTCAATTCTTCAGGGAACGGCGAGTATTTATTGTGTGTTCTTAAACCCGCTTCAACGTGACCAACCGAAATTTGGTGGTAGAATGCGGCCAAGCTTCCTGCAAAGGTTGTAGTGGTGTCTCCATGAACAAGGA
The DNA here is from genome assembly GCF_014250435.1 of Bacillus sp. PAMC28571. NCBI lineage: Bacteria > Bacillati > Bacillota > Bacilli > Caryophanales > Bacillaceae > Bacillus > Bacillus sp. PAMC28571. Next base: position 2,987,408 of record NZ_CP060191.1, read on the forward strand.
CAATATCAGGTTTTTCCTCTTGGAATAGTTGATCTAGTTTCAAGAGTGCATTTGATGTGATTTCGGATAATGTCTGGCGCTGTTTCATGATGTTTAAATCATGATCAGGCGTAATAGAAAAAGCCTCAAGGACTTGATCAAGCATTTCTCTATGCTGAGCTGTTACAGTAACAATCGAATTTATCTGTGGATGTTTATTCAGTTCAAGGACAAGTGGTGCCATTTTAATTGCTTCAGGTCTAGTACCGAAAATAGTCATTACATTTAGTTTTTTCACTTGTTTATGCCTCTTTCCTAGTATAGTACTTTCAATTATACACAATTGGGAGGATAAAATTAATGATATAAAAAAAGAAATTTACATTGAATTAACGTTAAATTTCTCTTTCCTTTACATTTTACATATAAAATATGAATTATCTAAAAGTCATTTTAGTGAAATCATTTGTCTTTCCTATGATTTGTAAGTTACACTTTAAACAGACGACCAAGAACAAACATTGAAATATGAAATCGGTTATCTATGTAAGGAAGGTGCAAAGTTCATTGAAAAAAGTACGTAAAGCCATTATACCAGCTGCAGGTCTTGGGACACGTTTCCTCCCTGCAACAAAAGCGATGCCTAAAGAAATGCTCCCAATCGTTGATAAACCAACCATTCAATATATTATTGAAGAAGCTGTTGAATCAGGAATCGAAGACATTATTATCGTCACTGGAAAAGGGAAAAGAGCCATTGAGGATCATTTTGATTTTGCACCAGAGCTGGAGCGCAATCTTGAGGAAAAGGGAAAGAGCGAGCTTTTAGAGAAAGTGAGAAAGTCCTCTAACATTGCTGACATTCATTACATACGTCAAAAAGAGCCTAAAGGACTCGGACACGCCGTTTGGTGCGCACGCAACTTTATCGGTGATGAGCCTTTTGCTGTTTTATTAGGTGATGACATTGTTCAAGCCGAAACACCTGGGCTTCGCCAGCTGATGGACGAATACGAAAAAACTCTTTCATCTGTCATCGGTGTTCAGCAAGTAGCTGACAGCGATACACATCGCTATGGGATCATCGACCCTCTTACACAAGAAGGACGCCGCTACCAAGTCAAAAACTTTGTTGAAAAGCCGCCGCAAGGAACAGCACCATCGAACCTAGCCATCTTAGGGCGCTATATTTTCACGCCAGAGATTTTTATGTACCTCGATCAGCAAGAGATTGGTGCAGGCGGAGAAATTCAGCTGACAGATGCCATTCAAAAGCTAAATGACATCCAGCGCGTCTTCGCCTATGATTTCGAAGGAAAACGATATGATGTCGGCGAGAAGCAAGGCTTCATTGAAACGACGCTTGAGTTTGCTCTTCAGGATGAAGAATTGAAAAAGAAACTCATTCCATTTATGAAACAGCTTCTCGAAAAAGAGGAAGTGAATTAAAAAAGCTGCCATCATCGGCAGCTTTCAGATTGTTGACAAAGGGCTAAAATGATCTTGATTTTAGCCCTTTGTCTTCTTTTCAGCGTGATAGAAAACCTTTGCAGCCCTAGGAAGGGCGAGTACCGGAGCGGAGCGAATTGGACATTCGTGAGCACCGGAGCGCAGACCTGACACCGAGTGCGAGGGTTTGTCTACACGCTGAAAGCTGCCGGCATCGGCAGCTTTTTTATTTAATGACTGAAATAGTCAGTGTATGCTGTTCATTATCAATGACAAACAGGTTGTTTTCGCCCTTCACTGCGAACTTTGTTCGTTTCTCATTCATCCAGACATCTTGTTCTGTCAGCCCAAGTGTGGAAGGAGAGATTGGCATAATGTCACGAAACATAATCGTGTTTGCCTGACCATTTTGAATGACATAGTCGGTTTTCTCTGTGGTCAATCGCTCAATCGTATCTCCTTGATCATTTTTCACTGAACTCAGCGTTTGCATTCTCTGTTTCAGCACAGATTCTTCTTTTCCAAGGAAAGACAGTAAATACTCATACGAACCTGCCGATGCAGGCGATACATAGGAATTAAACTGTCCTGGTCCAATGGATAATGACTTTAAATCCTCTGCATTTTGAAGCGCAGCAGGTTTAACAAAATACGTTTCTGACGCAGTTTTAATTTGAACGGTTTGTTTATTTTCAGCCACAGCCTGTACTTCTTGTCCAAATGACAAAGTGACATCGGCCTTTTTTTTCATGGCTTGGTCTTTGTAAACCTTGAGGGGATCAGCCGTGACAATCGCCTGTTGATCCACCTTTTTCATATCAGGCGCTCCTTTGGTCTGCGGGTTCTTCGACTGAGGCGCTTCTGTCTTATCTGATGGGATTGCACCAAATGTCGCCAATGTACGAAGCGGGCGATCTGAAAACATCGATAAGGCTAGCAATATCGTTAAGACCGCTAAAACTGTCACTTGAAATGCGGGTCCGAACAATGAGCGGCGTTTTCCGTTCTCTTGATAGCGAGACACCTTTTCTGTCTTTTGTACGCCTTTTCTGCCTTCCTTCTGTTCCATTTGGTATTTTTGTTTCTCTTTCTTGGAAAGCTTGTTAAACCACTCAACAAACTCCTTATATTCCTTCACGACCTTTTTCGTATCATCAAACATACGAAGTTCACCATAATGCATCCAAGCCACCCGATCACAGATTTTTTGGATTTGGCTAATGGAGTGACTGACAAAAAAGATCGTCTTTCCTTGTTCCTTGAATTCTGTAATGCGGTCCACACATTTTTGATAGAAGGTTTGGTCTCCAACAGACAGTGCTTCATCAATAATGAGGATATCTGGATCGATATGAGCTGAAATGGCAAAGCCAAGACGTGATTTCATTCCACTTGAATAGCTCTTAACCGGCTGATCAATAAAGTCGCCAATATCCGCAAACTCTACGATTTTTTCATAAAGCTCGTCTATCTCTTTATTCGTTAGTCCCATCATTAAGCACTTTAAACGAATGTTGTCTTTTCCGCTTAACTGGTTGTTCAGCCCTGCTGCAATGGCAATTAACGAAGGCTGGCCGTCCATATCAATTTCACCACTTGTCGGTGGAATGATTTTCGCTAGAAGGTTCGACATTGTCGATTTCCCCGATCCGTTAATTCCTACAAAACCAATTGTCTCGCCTTCATATACATCAAAGGACACATCACGAACAGCAAAAAAACCTTTTTCATTTTTATTAGGAAAAAACAGCCCTTTAATCTTATCTGACTGCTTTTTATATAGGACGTATTGCTTGGATACGTTTCGAAACGAAACCTTTAGTTTCATCGTATAATCTCCTTACTTTTTAAAGAAAATCGACAAATTTATCCCTAAATTTCATATGAAGCAATGAACCGACTGTTAAAAAAAGAAGCGTGATCAGCCAAAAATAAAGTGTATATTTGACATCATGGAAGAACCATTCTCCCTTTAACAAACTATTTCTAAAACCATCAATAATGTAGAAAAGAGGATTCAATCTTAATATATCCCCAATCCACGCTTTGTCTCCAGTGAGCTTCTCTGAGATATTCCAAAAAATCGGCAGCAAAAAGAAAAGTAATCGTGTCACGGATTGTAAAAGAAATTGATAGTCTCTCACGAGTACGCTAATCGTGGAATTAAACAAACTAAACGAAAACATAAACGCGATCATACAAATAAGATAGTATATATATTGCAGCCAATGTGCGTCAGGATAGATGCCATAGGAAATCAGCACAATCAGATAGACACCCATCATGACAAAGTAGCTGAACAAGTTGGACATAATCACCACAGACGGCAGCGCACTAATCGGAAAATTCATTTTCGATACCATATTAATGCGTTTAAACACACTGTTTGATCCATCAAGAATGGTCGGACTAATGAAAAACCACGGGATTAATCCGGCAAGCATCCAGATGATAAATGGAATCTCCACACCGCCAATGACAATTGGCTGTCCTCCGCGAATGCCCATACCAAAAACAAACCAGTAAGCCAGCATTTGAATCAATGGATTTAAAAACTGCCATAAAACACCTAAATAATTCATCTGATATTTTGATTTTGTTTCATAAACAGCAAGTCGCATAATCAGCGGAAATGAGCTGATTTGCTCCTTTAGTATCGTCAACATTGCGTTCATTCTAATCTTCCTTAGATATAAGTTTTTGGGATTACTTTTTTAAAAAGCACCGCTCATAATTGTAACAGATAACGATACACATTTCATCTTATAACAAAATCATGCACGTCAAACTAGAAGACAAAAAACCCCTGAATCCTTTCAATCATAGATTCAGGGGGCATAAGACATTAGATAATTTGATGCTCTTTTAAGAAATCTGTAATTCTTTTCGTATTTTGATTATCGTTAAAGCTGTTAATTTTCAAGTATTTTTCTTTATATTCATCTTCCACGGCATACTCATTCTCAATCGCATGTTTGACAATACGAATAAGCTCTTGAGTATTATATGCAATCGGTCCTGGTGCATTTTCTTCGTTTACAGGAGGAATCGCTTTATACTGTCTAATCAAGTAATCTTTTTCTTCCCAATAAAAAATAGGGTATGCTCCTCTATATTGTGCATCATAAATAGCTGAAGAGTAATCAGTGATAAACACCTTTGATACTTTTAGCGCTTCTGATGGATTATCAGAAATAATATGTTTATACTGAGGCAGGTTTTGGTAAACGTACTGAGAAAATTTGTTATGCGGTACAATTAACAAACGATCAAGAAGACCTGCTTCTTCAAAGCTTTTAATGATTTTAATCAGAACTCTATAGTAAGATGTTTCTTCGATTCTATTTGTATATATTAGCCCCTCTTCCCAATAGCGGTAAGTTGGCATAAAGGCGATCTTATCTGCACCGTCTACTAATTTGGCATGATCAAAAGTTGCGAGGCCTGTCAAAATCAAATCCTCACGGTCATATTTCATTTTGTAGAATTCACCAGCCTCTAGTTCAGAACTGATGACTGATTTATAAATATTATATTGGTTCTTGTCTTTATGGAATCCAAAGGCCATTGGATTATCAACTGGTTTCGCAAACATTATTCCATGCTGCAAAAAGACAAGTGGTACGCTCATAATTCTCTCTCTAAGGTGATCAATATATAATCTATCGTTCAGAACATGGTTAGATAACTCACTTGAAATAAAATAGCTGGCATTGAAGATACTTAAATAATGTCTCAGACTATATTTCGGAATGATTCCCTTTCCATACTTAGCTTTAAGTGCCGGATAAGCACTTGATTTCTTATTAAGAATAAAGTAATTTCTTGAGTCTGTTTGACAATTCTCTTGTACATAGTCATACACTCTAATAGCGGATTCATCTGCTTTATCACTCTTTTTCTCAAAAAACAAATTCACACGATAATTCTTGTCTTTATAGAATGATGATAAGATACTCGCTATTTTTATTTTTACTTTACTAAATAAAGAATATTCCTGTGAATAAGGAATAATGGTTGATGTCACATTTCCAAATAGATTTGTTCTTAGTACTTGAAGCTTGTCCCCATTCTTTTTCGTGATATATGTTTTCACCTTTTTATCTCTTTTTTTCAGCCTTAAACTATGGATAATTCGGTTATCATTGCCAACGAATAGGTTATTATGGATTCTGCTGTCTAAGTCAAGATCATTTAACGAAATTTTAAAGAAACCATACCTTTTTAAGAATTTGATCTTTCTAAATGGTCTTATAAATTTCGCCACTTGGTGATCAGAATTTCTAATGTACAGATATTCATACTTTTGGTCTGAATTATACGCGTAATGTGTCAGTCTTCCATAAACATAAAAGCTATTAAACAAACTAAAAATACGTAGTCTTGATGTATGTTTTGTAACAAGATAAGGGTTTCCTCTTACTAAGTAAACACCATTCGTTCTTACATATATGTAATACCTTTGTTTATTAATCACCAAAATATTGAGGATATTATCTTCTTTGAATTGCTCTAATGTATCTTTACCAAAAACTTTGAGCGGCTGATATCTAGGAACAAGTCTAAAGTTGACGATTTTCTTTTGCTCAGTCACCTTATTTAAAATTTTGATTTGATTACGATTATTCACAGTCACTTCAATATCTTTATGTTCCTGCATCACATCAAACAAAATTTTCCTTACATTTAGTTCTTTATTTTGGCAATCATACGTAACAACAAAGTTGAAGGGACTATATTGGATAAAGGAGATGTCTACAAATCTTCTTTCTGCCCCGTGAATCTTCAAATCCATTTTATAATTCCGATTGATCTCATCAACGTTCAGCAGCCCTGAGAATAATAACAGTTCCTCTTCGCCTCTATATAAGCCATAGCGGTCTAACCCTAATTGTTTGACATATATATCTTCAAATTGATTGTTAATGTCAATAGGATGTATTTGATTTGATTGAAGGATGTCAGAGCTTTCTTTGACAATATACAAGTTCTGATCCTTAGAATAGAGATAGATCATTTCATTAGAATGATCTATTGAAGATTCAAAAATCATCTGATCCTTAACATTAATTTCACAAATCTTCTTTGATTCGTTTACAATTAGCTCTTTAAATTCAAAAGTACATAACTTCTCTATGTCATCAATATATAACACTAACTTTTGTTCATCTAAATTAAGAATTTCAATAAAATTATGATAAAGTTTGTACATTGAAGCACCTCTATATTATTTTCAGCATTTTTACAGTACCGGATAATCTTATCTAAATTTAGCATGTTTACTGTTAAATTTCTATGTTTTTTTATTTTTACCATTACATTTAAATATGTGTACAATGGAATAAAAAAAACAAAAAAGTACCGTTCTACTATGCGAAGAACGGTACTTTTTAAACTATTTTTCAGAAAACACTACTTCAACGACCCGCTTCGAAGATTCTCCAGTCTCTAAGTAACAGAATTTCTCATAAAACGGTGCAAATGAAGCTGGTAGTGTAAAGCCTGGCTGTTCTGTTTCTCTCACCCAGTCAATGACACTTGCTGTCTCTTTCACAAGTGGTCCAGGTGCTTCTTGTTCAAAGTCGAAGTAGAAGCCTCTGAGCTTGTCACGATATGTTTCAATGTCTGGCACATAGAACAGCATCGGACGTTTGAGGTTTGCATAATCAAAGAACACCGATGAGTAATCTGTGATGAGCAGATCTGAAATCATATAAAGGTCTCTAATGTCTTCGTAATGAGAGAAGTCATAGGCAAAGCCTTCATACGGCCCTAAATCAAAGTTTTCAGCAACTAGATAGTGCATACGCAGAATGATGATATATTCATCTCCGATTGCAGCTCTGAGTTCATGCAGATCAAGGTCTAAATCAAATTTGTACTGCCCTTTTTTATAAAATTGGTCGTCTCTCCATGTCGGTGCGTATAAGATCAATTTTTTATCGAGCGGCAGGTTCATTTTTTGTTTCAGTGCTCTCATCGTTTCTTCATTGTTTTGATTGTGAAGGAAGTCATTTCTCGGATATCCTGACTCAATCATGGTCTTTTGGAATTGGAACGCACGTGTAAAGATTTCAGTCGAGTAGGCATTTGGAGAAATGAGATAATCCCAATTCGATGCTTCTTTTGTGAAATTCTTTTTGTATTTCTTCGTGTTTGTTCCAGGCATATGCACCTCGTCCATGTCCATTGCCAGCCGTTTTAACGGCGTACCGTGCCAAGTCTGCAAGTATGTTGTGTGATCTGGCTTTGGAACCCATAGCGGCAAACGGCTGTTTACGACCCAATACTCGGCTCTTGCCATCGCAAAGATCCATTTTAATGACAGACGATTGATATAGTAGATGCCTTTTTCCTTAAACGGTGCTTCATGACCCTTTTTAACGCTCCAGATCAGCGTATATTCAGGGTGATGTTCTTTCATATACTCATAAATCCCACGCGGGTTACAACTGAATTGTTTTCCGTTAAAACTTTCAAAAACAACCGTTTTCTTTTTCACAGACAGCTTACTCGCCAGTTTAAAGGTCGTTTTAAACGTTCTTGTCACAAGACGGTTACGGACTTTTTTGATTTTACTGATCTTCTTTTTGAATTTCTTCCACTTGCTTTTGACGTAATACTTGGCACGTGTTTTCATTGTGTAATCATTAATACGGATGCCAAGCGTTTGTCTTTTTTTCTTTCGGTACACTTCATATCGAATCGGTACATCGTTTCGTTTATGAATTTGAACAAGTCCTTTGAGTTTGTTCGAGCGGTCTCCAAGCACTAAAGAAGTGGTTGTTAATGTTTCCTCTACTCCGTTTACATCGCAGATAAATTCAAGATAGAAGCGATATACAAAGCGTTTGTTTAATGAATAGGTCAATTCCTCTAAAGGGACTTCTGCTAAAAATTGATAAAGCTGTGGTACATGTTGATCATCACGGTATTCGATCACTTCGTCTTTTATATGGGTAATATTAACCGGAAAGCGATGTTCAATTGGTTCTTCACCATTTTTCTTCAATAGAAGCTTTGCTTCTTTGATCTCATACGGATGTTCTGCACTTAGAACGCCTGCATAACCAGACAAAGCTAACATACATCCTTTGTTGAGCTCGATATGATTGAATTTCACAACCTTTAGCTCACGCTTGATTTTCAAAGAAGCATTCCCTTTGTCTGTACGGTATGGAATGATACACAGCATGGCGTCTTTATTTTCTAAAAAGGTCAGCTCAGGCTTTTCTATTTCCATTTTTAAACGGCGTTTATAGTTTGACGTTTTCTCTTCAGATTCAATATCTGTATTGATATCCGCTTCTTTTACTTCTTCTTCCTCTTCTTCGGAATCAGAATCATAAGCTGAGTCCTCAAGCTCGTCCTCATCCTCTTCTTTGTTTGTGCTCAAATAGTCCGTGACATACAAGTTATATGTCTGGCCTTGCTCTAACGCAAGCGGCAGCGATGCTTCATTCAATACCAATTTGAATAGATTCTCTTCTTGATGAACAAGCGGAAGGAAGAGTTCTTGTTTCGAAACTCTCTCCCTAATAAACAAATAAAATTCTCTATCTGTTAATGGTATGTCATCGTATATGCGAATCAGCATTTCTAGTTTCTCATGATGATTTTTTAACCCTTCAACGACACTCTTCTTATGAATTCCCTCTTCAATCATTAATCGTTAATCTCCTCTGTTCAGAAATCTTACCGTTATGTTATATCACTATTTCACTTTCCAAGAATAGTTGCCTTGTTTCGTTTGATATGACCATCCATCGATGGACGATGGTTTATTCGTAAGCAGCTCACCTTCTATTTCTAGACGCTGCAAAACCTCTTGAAGTTCTTCTGTTTTAAAACGAATGTAAAAATCCACAAATTTCGTTTGGTTGATTTCAATGTTTTTCTTTGTTTGAAAATGGCCGATTGGGAAGCTGACTTGATGGTTCTCATCAATTGTTTGAGAGATGATTTCAGCTCCATTCACTCGATCATATCCTGCGAAATCAATTTGCACATGATCCGCATGACTCATTTCATCTTTTAACTCGAGTTGAAGGTGAAGAACATGATGCTCAGAGCTTAGATCACGCAAGACCCATTTCATGCTGTCAACGATCCCTCTCAGTTCATCTTTATGCTCACGATTTTCAAGCATATGATGAATCGCCGTATTCCAAACAGTCTCTTCGTCAGAAGGAACAAGATAAAAATAGGCTTGTTCTCCCAATAGTTTTTCGACATCTTCTTTATGTTTAGTATCCCCAAAAAAGACAGCATCCACTTGCTGTTTTCTTATTTGTTTAAATAATTCTCCATATTGAGAATTGACTTGATGCAGGTCTTCTTCATAATGTGCGTGATGCACAAATGCAGCGTAATAGGTTGTTTCAGGCTGATCGATTTTAAACAGGTGGCGGTCCTGATCACGATCCTCTGTGATCATCAGTTTCAAACGGTCATTTTGTGATTGAATGCTGGATAGCCATAATTGTTTAATATCCGTCTTCTTTGTAAATGTTTGAATTCCTGTTTTTTTATACCAATTAATATGCCGAACTGGATTCTTTTTTGCATCACCAGGATAAATGATCTCCATATAGATGCTGCCTTCGTCATTGATTAATTCCTCTAAGTATAGAGCACCTGTATGTGGAACAAAGCTTTGTACTCTGCACAAAATGCCCTGCCAATTGTATTCTTCCCTCTTCACTAATTGCTGGTTTTCATTATATTGATCAATATAACAAATGGGAGAAGAAGGCAATTCATATCTCGTCACTTGAATCGCGGACGTATCTTCTGGAAAAATAGCTTCATTGATCTGATGTGACGATTCACCAGCAATAAATTCTGAGTAACGTCTTTTACTTCCGCTTTCCGGTAAGATGTAGTGTTCAAATACATTCAAGATGTCCACTTGGCTAGGAAATGTCTCCTCCAAGCTGTGAATACGTTCCTTCACATTTGCATCGTAATTTAAAGTTAAAATTGCAGTACGTTTATGTTGATCAGCCAAAGGCTTAATCCTTGTCTTTAAAGACTTCGTTAAGCTCTCATCCTGTTTTGGCACATCACCCACAATAAAGTAATAGTCCATATCAGGCACGTCCATTGATGCCATCGTTTCATGTTGTTCAGATTGATCCAATGTGTCTTCAACTTTTTTCTTCATCCAATTTTGAAACAAAGGAAGCTCTCCTTAAAAATAATGATGACTTGCTCATTGTATTTTACATGAAAAAGTACTTCTCACCAAAAGATAAGAAGTACTTTTTTTCGATCTATTAAAGTCCCGCAATTTCTTCCTTAATTTGTGTTGTCGAGATGCCTTCTGTTCTCTTCAAGTATACGACTTCGCAATGTTCTTTTAAGAAATCGAATTTACCTTCCCAGTCATCTCCCATGACAAACACATCGATATCATGCTCTTGCACGTCACGGACTTTTTGATCCCAGCTGTTTTCTGGAATGACTTCGTCTACATAACGAATGGTTTCAAGAATCAGCTTTCTATGCTCGTAGCTGTGATAAGCTTTTTTTGATTTTTGTAAATTAAACTCGTCTGTAGAGATGGCCACCACTAAGTAATCTCCGAGCTGCTTTGCACGTTCTAGCAGCTTAATGTGCCCCCAGTGTAATAAATCAAATGTACCGTAAGTAATAACTTTCTTCATTGCAAACATAAACTCCTTTCTTCAATCCTTATTCGACTGCATTCGTGCAGTAATTTATCCGTAATTCTGTGATATTCGATTCGCTCTTCGGAACCTCATTATATCACAGCGCCCACCAAACGTTAAGCGGATGTAAAGACAAACTATTTCCAATTTATTGGGCGCAGGAGGAAAAGTCCGAAGAATCAATGTTTCACAAAGGATCGTCCAGATGAAATGATGAAAATGTCATGAAATTTAAAGGTTTGTAAAGTTATTGTTAATATTTCATGGAGCATCTGTGATAAAATGATGAGTAGGCGAAGAATGAATTTACAATGAACGTTCATAGATAACAAGTTAAAAAGGAGGTCTAAACAATGCAAACAGAAGTGGTCTCTAACCTTTCTTATGTAAACGGCGACTTAGATGAATTTATCAGCTATATGAACCAGCATCATATTTCTCAGAGAAGAGGCGCCATGATTGCGACTGTCAATCCAGAGATAGGCTATGCCGTCATGAAGGATCATGCGTACCATCAAGTCGTCTCATCTGCGGATTATGTACTGCCGGATGGCGTAGGCGTCGTATTGATGTCCCGCATGACCCAAAGTCCGCTTAAGTCTAGAATTGCCGGCTTTGATGTCTTCATGTCTATGCTTGATCTAGCAAACAAGCAGTCTAAAAGAATCTTTTTATATGGTGCGAAAAAAGAAGTGCTTGAGGCAGTGAAACAGCGAATTGATACGGAATATCCAAATGTGGTCCTTGCCGGAAGCTGTGACGGCTATCAAGCAGATAAACGTTTCGTAGCGAAGCAAATCGCGCGCTCGAAACCTGATATGGTGTTTGTTGCATTAGGTTATCCAAACCAAGAGAACTTTATTTACGAATACCGCCATTTATTCCCGCAGGCTGTTTGCATCGGTTTAGGCGGAAGCTTTGATGTATTTAGCGGAACGGTGAAGCGTGCACCACGCTGGATGATTAAGACAAATACAGAATGGCTGTACAGATTGATTGTGAATCCATGGAGATGGAAACGAATGCTCAATATTCCTAAGTACGCTTTTGCCGTATTAAAAGAAAGCAAAGGAAAAAAACGTTACTATCCTGAGCAAGTAAAGGATCAGACGAAGCAGCTGTGAGAGACTGATAAATGATGAATATACGCTCAATGATGATTTCATGTTACGCAGCTTTTATTTCTTTCATTGGATGGCTGATGAGCGGCGTGAAGCCTCGTGAAAACCAGGTGACGCTGCTTGTTTCATTCCAAGAGAATGCGGCTGCTCTCATTCATACTTATCAACAACAGGCGAACATGACAATGAAGCTTACTGTCCTCTATACGAAGCATGCTTCTGCGATAGAAAAGGACGAGCCTCATCTGTCATTTCGCTATTTTCATGAAAAAAATCCTCTCCATCTCATTCAATGTCTGTATACGATGTTTAAAAGCAAGGTTGTCGTGACAGATAATTATTTTCTCATGACGAGTGTGCTCAGAAAACGGCCTTCTACCACCTGTATTCAAGTATGGCATGCCAATGGGGCTTTGAAAAAATTCGGGCTCGAAGATGCTTCAAATTCTGAACGAAGTCCCCGTGACATCGAACGCTTCAAACGTGTCTATGCGTCTTTCGATTACATTGTGACAGGCTCAGATCACATGCGTGAGATTTTCAAGACCTCGTTTGGGGTCAATGATGAACGCTTTTTACCAACTGGTGTACCATTGACGGATGTGTACTATGAACAGCACCAGCCTTCCTTGAAGCTAAATAATGTTCCAAAAGGGAAAAAGATCCTGCTCTATACACCAACTTATCGAGACTTTGCAATGGACGGTCTTGTGCTGCCTTTTTCAAAAGAGCAGTTACAAACTGATCTGAATGGCGATTACATTCTGCTCGTCAAGCTTCATCCTGCGGTCAAACATTTAGCGAAAGCAGAAACAGACGGTGAATGGATATTTGATGTGTCCGATCAGCCGCTCTATCCATTGCTTTGTGCTTGTGATGTCCTGGTGACAGATTATTCATCGATTGTGTTTGAATATGCACTGCTCGAAAAACCTGTGTTGTTCTTCACTTATGACTTAGACACTTATCGAGAGAAACGCGGCTTAGTCGATCGGTATGAAGATATCATTCCTGGTAAGGCTTGCGTCACTCAAGACATACTCTTGCAGGAGCTTTTGCACCTAAACGGATCAACCAATAAAGAACGAATCAAAACCTTTGCTGAGGAATGGAACCAATATTCAAAGGGACAATCCAGTCAGCTGCTCCTCTCATTTATTGAACAGCAGCTGCTCCTACACAAAAAACGTCCGGCTTCTCATTAGGAAGCACGGACGTTTTTTTATTTGTTATACACCGGGATATCATAATACAGCGTATAGTCATCAAGCAGGTTATACAAACTATACATGCGAGTGACTTGCTTAGAAGCCCAGCCAATATCTGTTGCATATTGATGAGTCGCTGCAGCCGACCAGCGCATTTTATAAATTGTATCTTGCTTGTATGTGGCATTATTGATATAGCTGTTGCCAATGAATTTTGCTCCGCCAATAATGGCCGCCTCTGGCGTGAACCATTGTTGTTCATACGCATACTTTGCACCAAGATAATTTGGATTGCTGTCATATGCGCCAATGCCATACATGTTATAAACTTTCTTTCCATTATACAATGTACCATTCGCTAAAATGGAACTTCCGTTACCCGTTTCAAGCAACGCATGAGAAATAAGATAAATTTCGTTGATATGATACGTTTTTGCTGCTGTAATAAAGGCTTGTCCTTTACCCGCAAGAATCCCTTTTCCTGCTAAAATCTTTGAATTGACCTCTGCTGGATTGAGATTCGCAGCTTCAGAGAGTTTCAGAAATTGAAAATAAGATTGCGTGCCTTCGGCAATATTAGCTGGATCTACATATTTTTGCACCTCTGCTGCACTTGCATTTCTCCAGCCGAGGTTGATCCTGATCCAGTTCCCTTCTTTCCCAAGCTGTTTCACTTTTGCTCCTTTATTGAGCTGTGCCACAATGTTGCTTGCAGAGCTAGAATCAGGTGTAGAACGGACATTTAAGCCATCCGTATTCACTGTCGATGTGGCTTGGTCTACATATGGTGCATAAACATAGGCCGCACTATCTGTCTGTGGTGATACCTTCATTTGTTTGTTGACCATCTCATTGACAGTAAGGTTGTAGTTCGTTTGCATGACCATTGGGCCATTTTTAATTTTTACGGCTGTGGCGGTCCAGCCATATTGGCTTTTCACAAATGCAATGGCTTCATTTACAGTTGGTAACCCTGTAAATTGCTGCGTAATGTTGATTTTGTAAGTTGGTTTCGTTGTTGTTGTATACGCAGCGGTTTCATTCCGTTTTTTGAAAAATGCCAAGCCTTGGTCACGCAGTGCAGCGGTGGAGATGACACCTGTTTTGATCTGATATTGAGCATAATCGGCTGCGCCTGTTTTTTGAGCAGCGGCCTTCATTTTTTGTTTCGTCAAATAGCTGAGTGCTTGATTCAGTTTTGTCTGATTCACTGTCGGCTCTGTCGTGATACGGTATTGCTTGACCGCTTCTGTCAGCGTTTTTGTACTGCTGGCAATGCCATTTTTCTTGATGATCTCTTGAGCCTGCTTCACTTTACTTTGTTCATATACAGGCGTTGTCTTGAGACTATACGTTTTGCTGACAGCTTGTCCCTTACTTGTCTTGATGCTGCTTGTCAGCTTCTGCGTTTTTAAGTAGGCGGCACCTTTATTCACTTTCGCTTGGTCCACTGCTTGATTGACGACGAGTCGATACGTGCTGTCTGATACCTTGCCTGTTTTTTTCGTTGTCGCAGATACTTTTTTCTTTTGGAAGAAAGCCGCTGCTTTTTTCGCCTCGTCATCTCCTAAAAGGTTTCCCGTCACGACTTGATATGGCTGTGTGGAAGAAATCTTTTTGGACGTGTAGCGCCATTTCTTTTTCTTGAAAAAGGCTACCGTTTTGCCGTAAGCTGTATCGTTCAATTGATTGAGCTTCACGATATAATTTTTTGTTTTTCCCACTCGCTGGACAGCACCTGCAGCACCGGTTTGTTTCTTAATCTGAGCTGCAGCTGAAGCTGCTTGTTTGTTGTCTTTAAAATAGCCTGATTCCAAGCTGTAGACATTTTTTAAGGCACCAGTCTTTTGAATCTTCCCGCTGATCTTTGCTTCTTTTTGCAGCTGGGTAAGGAGCGTCTGTGCTTTCGACTGGTTCGCTTGTGCAGCGGATGTGACGATGTAATACGGCTTACCCGCTGTCACCGTTTGAAGCACTGCTGTTAAGCCGGATGCCTTTTGAAAGCCTTGCAGAATGGTATTCGCCTTACTTTGTCCAACAATACCGCTTGAAATCAGCTGATACACAGTGCCAGCTTTCGTTTCGGTTTGGTATGTACTGGTGACACCTGCCTGCTTTTGCAGCTCAGTTTGAATATTTTTCACTTTCGTTTCAGAATCAATGGTTCCTGATATGACCTGATAAGAAGGTTTGCTTTGATTGATGACTTCATAGGAGCTATTGAGCCCTGATGTTTTTGTTAGCTCAAGTGAGAGCTTTTTCGCCTGACTTTCATCATTGACTGGGTCAGATACGACCTTTTGTAAAGGAAGGCGGTCACCTACTGGAGACACCGTACCACTCATGCCCACTTCTTTTTTTAATGCAGCTGCACTTGCATTCGCTGCTGCTTGCGACTCATATCCTGAAGCAGTGAGCTGATAGGTCGACGTAGTTCCTGAGGTTTGATAAGTGGCTGTCCACTTTTTGTCTTTCTTTAGTGTTTCCACTGCTTTTTTCACTTCTGCTTCTGTTGTAAATACCTTTGAGGTGTTCATCGTATAAATGGATTGATCGACATAGGAGGCTGCTTGCGCTTCTTTACCCGTGTGTAATGTCATACCAAAGGCAGCTGCGAGTAACATAATCTTGATGGTTTTTTTCACGTTCCCTGTCCCTCTCTTAACTTTGCATAATAGTCTACTAATCTCTTTATCGACAAAAACAAGTACTCTTTCAAGTCATTTATGCAATAGAAAAATAGAGGACCCTCTCGAAGTCCTCTTTTCCTTATATATGCGACACAATCAGTTCACAAGATCCTTCAATTGAGAAGCTTCCTGTTTCAGCCGGCAGAATAAAATGAGCGCCCTTTGGCAGTGGATATGTGTGTCCGTCATGCTCTAAAGACCCTTCTCCATGAATCACACTGCATAGCAAAAACGGATAATCCTGCGTAAGCTCTACTTTTTGATCAATTTCCCATTTATACACAGAGAAATATTCTGCTTCGACAAATGTACGAATGGTCACTCCCCGGCGTGTTTCAACTGATTCATCTGCATACCCGTCTACATGAGGAACTGTTGTGACATCAATCGCTTGCGCAAAATGAAGTTCACGTTCGTTGCCATCCTGGTCTTTTCGTTCATAATCATATACGCGATAGGTTGTATCTGAGCTTTGCTGCGTTTCAAGGACAAGCGTTCCTTCGCAAAGCGCATGGATGGTACCGCTTGGCACATAATAAAAATCACCAGGCTTAATCTTCACCCGTCGCAAAAGACCTTCCCAATCTCCACTATTCATCATGGTGACTAGCTCAGTTCTTGTTCTTGCATTGTGCCCATAGATCATTTCTGCTCCTTCTTTGCAGTCAATGATATACCAGCACTCTGTTTTTCCAAGCTCGCCATTTTCATGTCTTTCCGCATAATCATCATCTGGATGAACTTGAACGGACAAGTCTTGGTTTGCATCTAATATTTTAGTTAACAGCGGGAAGCGGTCGCCTTCTATCCCCCCGAACAATTCTCTATGATTGTCCCAAAGTTCGATCAGCGTTTTCCCTTTATATGGACCGTCTTGCACGACACTTGGTCCGTTTGGATGAGCAGAAATTGCCCAGCATTCTCCCGTTTGATCAGAAGGAATATCATAGCCAAATTGATCCCTTAAGGCTGTACCTCCCCATATTCTCTCCTTCAATTCAGGCAGTAAAAAAATTGGTGACTGCTTCATTCAGGATGACTCCTCCCTTTGCTACCCTTTGATAATCCTTACCTAGCTTGATGAAAACTAGTAAGTCTCAACTTTTATTATGACGCTATCTAAAGAGAAGTCAATCCTTTCAGTACAACGAATGAAAACGATAACACAAAAAATATTTTACCCTTTGACAGAGCCAGCAAGAAGCCCTTTGACAAAGTATTTCCCAAGAAGAATATAGACGAGTAGTGTCGGCAGCGCAGCCAATATCGCTCCTGCCATTTGGACGTTCCATTGCACAATTTGACTGCCTGATAGATTTTGCAAGGCAACCATCACCGGCTGATGCTCCGCAGTGGTCATCGTGACCGCAAATAAGAATTCATTCCACACATTTGTGAACTGCCAAATAGCCACCACAACAAATCCTGTGATCGAAAGCGGAAGAATCATATGTCTGAAAATCCCGATAAATCCTGCACCATCCATTTTCGCCGATTCAATCATTTCATCTGGGATGCTCACATAGAAATTTCGAAACATGAGCGTTGTGATCGGAAGTCCATATACGACATGGACAAGCACAAGCCCTGGAATTGAATTATACAATCCGACTTCACGCAAAAATTGAATGAGCGGGATCAGAATACTTTGATATGGAATAAACATCCCAAAGAGCATCAGCGTAAAGACGATTTCTGACCCTTTGAAACGCCATTTTGATAGGACATAGCCATTCATTGCACCTAAAACAGCGGACAATAAAGTAGCAGGAATGACAAGATAAAGAGAATTCATTAAATTGGGCGCCAGCTTTTCAAACGCGATTTGATAGCTTGAAAAATCGATAGTAGATGGCAGCGACCACATTCGCTCAAGGGTGACTTCACCTAATGGCTTCAAGCTTGTGACGAGCATGACATAAACAGGCATCAGAAAAAAGAGACTGCACAAAATCAATAAAGCATAAAGAACTGGACGGACAAACCATCTGGCTGTCATGATGAAGCCCCCTTCCGGCTCGACAGGAGATATGGCACGATAAAGACCGCAACAGAGATCAGCATGACAACCGCAATGGCGGCACCGCCTGCATAATGGTTTCCTCTAAAGGTCATTTCAAACATATACACGCCCGGAACATCCGTGACAAAATTCGCACCCGGTCCTGTCATCGAGTAAATCAAATCGAAGATCTTTAAAGAAATATGAGCCATGATGATGACAACACTTGCAGTAATCGGTTTTAAAAGAGGGAAGATGATTTTCCAGTAAATCTGCCACTCCGTTGCGCCATCCATTCTAGCAGCCTCTCTTACTTCCTCTGGAATTCCTCGCAGACCCGCCAAATACATCGCCAGAGAGAAGCCTGTCATTTGCCAAACAGCTGCAATCACAACAGCAATCATGGCCGCAGGTACACCAAACTCAATTTTCCCCCAGACAAATCCGGCCAATATGTTCGTATCCGTATACCACTTAGGCTGGATACCAAGCGTTTTCAAAAATAAATTCACCCCAGTTGACGGGTTTAAAATCCATTGCCATACGACTCCTGTGACAACGAAGGAAAGGGCCATCGGAAAGAAGAATAAATTCCGAAAAAGAGATTCCCCCTTGATCTTCTGGTCTAGTAAAATCGCAAGTGCGAGACCAGAGACAATGACCGCTCCAATAAAAAATAAAGTGAAAAAGACCGTGTTTCGAAGATCTGATTGAAAGCGGAAATCTTGAAACAGCATGACATAATTGCGAAGACCTGCGAAAGAGAAATCAGGAACAAGCGTGGTCCAGTTTGATAATGACACATATCCTGTCCAGCCAATAAAACCGTAAACAAAGATGAATAATAAAACCGCTGACGGGGCTAAAAAGAGCAGCGCCAGCAGCTGGTCTCCATTCCATTTTTTCCGCATACGTTTAACTTTGTGCACAGGTGTTTTTGTCATCGGCGATGTGTCCATGCGCATGAAGCTACACTCCTTTTTAAAAAAGAGGCGGTGCCTAGCCGCCGCCTCCTTCGTCTTTATTTCATTGCATCTTTTAAAGATGAAACAAACTGATTGCTGTCTTTTTGTGTCACGAAGATATTGACGGCTTGATTCGCTTTTGTCACAAACCCTTCTTCAGCAGCTGAGCCATGAGCAAGAGACGGCGCCAGTTTTGACTCTTTAAATGCCTTCATCGCCGATTTTCCGTATTCATCATATTTTGATACATCTGCATCCACACGTGCTGGAATCGATCCTTTTAGCGGATTAAACGCATCCTGTCCTTCCACAGATCCTAAAACGGATAAGAATTTCTTCACGTTTTCTGGCTGTTTCACACCCTTTGGCAGTCCAAATGTATCGGTGATCACCATAAAGCTTCCTTCCGTTCCAGGAGTCGCCGCGTATCCAAAGTCTTGATTCACCTTCAAATCAAGATCATTCACAAAGTACCCCTTCGCCCAGTCGCCCATGACATTCATTGCCGCTTCTCCTTTTGCCACGAGCTGTGAGGCATCCTGCCAGTTACGTGAACTGTGATCGTCATTGACGTATTCGAGCATACGTCCAAAGATGTCTGCCGCTTCCTTCACTTTCGGGTCATCCATTTTCATGTCGCCAGCCCAAAGTTTTTGATAACCATCTGCACCTAATACACCCAGCAAGACACTTTCAAACAAATGAGTCGCTGCCCAAGGCTCCTTATCTCCAAGTGCAAGTGGTGTGATTCCTTTTTTCTTTAATGCATCTGCTGTTTTGAAAAATTCATCAAATGTCGTTGGCGGCTCTAAGCCTGCATCATCAAATACCTTCTTGTTATACCAAAGCACATTGCCCCTGTGAATGTTTACTGGCACGGAATAGATTTTCCCATCTTTGCTGACAAGGTCAATCAGTGATTCTGGAAATTTGTCTTTCCAGCCTTCTTTTTCATATAAATCATCCAGCGGCTCCATTTTGCCTGCCGCGACCCAGCTCTCATTCAGCTCCGCCCCGCCATGCACTTGAAACGTAGCAGGCGGGTCATTTCCCTGCATCCGGCTAGTCAGAACAGCCTTTGCATTCGTACCAGCACCACCTGCGACGGCTGCATTTTCAATTGGAATGTCTTTATTCTTCTCTTCAAACAATTGGATGAGTGCCTTCAGCCCGTCTTCCTCACCTGCTCCTGTCCACCAAGAGAAAATTTCGAGTTTTTCCGCTCCGCCTTCTTTTTTTGCCTCTGAGTTCGTCGATGAGCTACAGGCAGTGACGATAAGCATACAGAGTGCCAGCAGTGTAAAGCCTAATTTGAACTTCATAATTGATCCCCCTATCCCCATTTTGTAAGCGTTATCAAAATAAGTATAATGGCAGATCCTTGCTTTTTTTCAGGCAAACTTCTTCACTTTTTTATGAAATTCTTCATTTTTTTACGGCCTGTTTTCGATATTCCTTCGGTGAACAGCCGACCATCTTCTTAAACACACGGCTGACGTAATTAGGATCTGTATATCCTGCCTGAAAGGTAATTTCTTTTAAGCTAAGCGTGCTGTCTTTGAGGAGCTTTTTGATTTTATCCAGCCGGCAGGCTGTCACATACTCTTTAAATGTCAGACCCGTCTCATCTTTAAATCGTTTTGTGAAATAGGTGGGACTTAAATCAACATAAGCGGCCGTTTGCTCAAGCGTGATCTGTTCACAATAATATGTTTTGATGTAACGTTTTGCCCGCTCGATGTCATTGATGGTCTGGGTTCTCGCTTCATACACATCAAATAGGTGTTCACAGCACTGGCGGCATTCAGCTGCGGTGCTGATTGTCAATATCGATAGGTCTGTACGGAGTCGTGATTTGAAGAGAATCAGCAGTTCTTTTACCTGCGAAATCGTCGCCCCCTCTAATTGAAAGGCATCAAATAAAGCCAGCGCATCCTCTCTTCTCCCTTCCTCGAGCGCCTGCATCATGCTGTCTGCAAGCTCCGGCAGATGAATCAATGGACCGGGCTTCACCTCTGTTTGGTAAAAGCCATAACGAACAACGCCGCCACTCTTTTTTCGCTGATAATAGGAAAGCTTCGCCTCTGCTGCACTTTTCTGAAGATGAAGCGAGTTTGAGACTGGGTGCCCTATGCCAACGACAGGTGAAGGTTGACCGTTTGTCATGGCAGCTCGAATGGCTTGCAGCACCTCTGCCTTTAGCTGACCTGGTCCCTGCTGACTATAAATGAGGCATGTAAACAGTTCTCCCCCCCTCTGAATCGGCACCGTATGAAATCGTGCTGATTTCTGTAAATCGATCAATAGCTGGTCTCCTTCTGTCCGCTGAACAGCAATGATAAGACCTGCTTCATATTCGGAGAATAGTTGTTGAAACTCCATGGATGTATAGGATTGACCGTTCATGACATGCGCTTCAAGCCACTTTGACTGCTGATCGGCCGCTGCCGCCTGCCGCAGAGACGCCTCCTGCTGAATCTCTGCTGCTACAAATTGAATGGCTGCGATGGTTTCATCTTTGTCAGCCGGTTTGACGAGGTATTGTTTCACCCCCTCCTGCATCGCTTGCTTGGCATAATCGAATGTATCGTAGGCTGTGAGCATAATGAATTTTGTATGAGGACTGATTGCTTTGATCTGTTTGATCGCTGTCAGTCCATCCATGCCAGGCATCTGAATATCCATGAGCACAAGATGAATGGACTCAGATCGCACGAATTCAACCGCCTTCTTTCCATTTTCCGCTTCTCCTGCTATATGACACTCTGGAACCCATTCGGTTAAGAATTTCCGCATCGCTAGCCGTTCTATTTTTTCATCATCGACAATCAGCACGTTCAGCATGCCGGTCCCTCCTTCATCGGAATAGCCAATTGTATGGTGGTGCCTTCATTTGGCTTTGAATCAATTTGAAGGGCATCTTGCACCCCGTAAAACAAACGCAGTCTTGACATTACATTTCGAAGACCGATTCCTGTCGAGTGGCCTTTACTCAGTATGTTCGGATCTTCCTCTTCTTTTTCTGACAGCAATCTTCTTTTCTCCTGTTCATTGATGCCCATCCCATTGTCCCGAATCCGAATCATCACATAGCCACCTTCTTGATAAATCGAGAGCTCGACAAGTCCCTCTTCCTCCTTTGGCTCGACGCCATGAATAAAGGCATTTTCAACAAGCGGCTGTAAGGTAAGACTTGGGATATGCACAGATAAACACGATTCATCGATGGACGTTTTGCATGTAATACGATCGGCAAATCTCGTTTCTTGTATATGAAAATACTCTTTCACCACTTTCACTTCTTGTTCCAATGTAACGGATGTACTAAGAGCAGACAGCGAATACCGCATCAGCGTGGAAACGGATTGAATCAGCCTCGATGTGGCTTCTGCTGATTCTAAGTAAGCCATACGTGAAACGATGTTTAATGTGTTAAATAAAAAATGCGGGTTCATTTGGTTTTGCAGCGTTTTTAGCTTCATATCTTTGATTTTTTGATCCAATGCTGCCTTTTGTTTGATCTCTTCAATCATCATTTTCATCTCTTGCCGCATTCGCTGAAAGGCTTCATTTAAAACAGAGATTTCATCCTTTGAGGTGACATGCAAATTTGCTCCATCAAAATTTCCTTCTGATACTTCTTTTACGCTTCGGGACAGATGAACGATGGGTCTTGAGATCCCGCCAGCAATCATATACGCCATCCATAAGGCGACCCCGATTGATAACGTAAACAGGCATAAGGTAAAGAGCGCATAGGTTTGATGCCTTTTTTGAAGAGTTTGATAGAGTATCTGATACTCAGATAATTCATCATCAAGCAGGGTCATCGTCTGCTCTTGTATATAGGAGGAGACGGTTCTCACTTCCTTCACACTTGCAGCATATTCTTCGATTTTCCCTTCTTTTACATGTGTCATGGTCGCATCACTTTCATTGATGAGCGTCCGCATCATATATTGATATTTTTCAATAGAAGGAATTGCCGCATGAAGACCGGCATCCTTTCGCAGCGCTTGATCGTATGATTTCATTTTCTGTTTTGACGTAAGATATTCTTTGGCAAACTTACGATCCTTTTCAATGGCATAGGCATTGACCTTTTCATACATCGTTTTCGCTTCTGTCGATATATCATTGAGCAGGAGAAAAGAACGAAAGCTCCGGCTATATTCTGATGTGATTTTTGAACTGCTCCAGTAGACAAAAAAAGCGGCTACGTTGCCAAGAAGCACAAGGATTAAAAATGCCAATAACAGCTTACTTCGAATCCTTCTCATGGCTGCACCCCCTGCTTTCTGTCTGTTTGCTGAAGAGGCAGATCCCCGCGCCGGATCACACTCGTTCCCGTGTACTGAAGCGGTTCTTCTTTTTCACCTTTCTGCAAACGAACAAGCGATTCAACCGCTTGATAGCCCATTTCATAAGGATGCTGTACGACCACGGCATCAATTGTTCCATCATCAAGCGCCTGAATCGTATCAGGCAATGTGTCAAATGCAAGCACATAAAAATCAGTGGTTGATCGATACTGTGCGATTGCTTGAATGATGCCTGCACCATCTAAAGCACTTGTACCATAAAATGCAGTAAGCTTCGCATGATCGTTTAATAGTTTATAAGCGGCACCTGAGGCACCTGACTTCGTAATGGCTGATTCTTCTATCCCAGCAATATGAATGCGTTTTTCAGCAGAGACTGCATCTCGAAAGCCTTTGACACGCAGCTTTTGATGAATGGCATCCAGCCTGCCTGTGACAATTCCTACATACTGTTCACCTTTTGTATCTGCAATGAGTGCCTGTCCTGCGATAAAGCCTGAATAGTAATTGTCCGTTCCTACATACACTTGACGTTTGCTCCCCTCTGCATCTGTATCGACGGTGACAACATCAATTCCTTTTTCCCTCGCCTTCTGAAAAAGCGGTTTGTATTTTTTCGCATCAAGTCCCTGTGTCATAATGCCGTCAACATGTCCAGCGATTGCCATATCAATGGTTTTCAGATGATCGTCTACATCCGCTTGCTTTGGGCCCAAATATTCTAGATACACGTGATGAACGTCTGCCGCATCCGCAGCTCCCTTTTGTACAAGCTGCCAATATTCATTATCAAGTTCCTCCGGTACAAGGACAAAATGATATTGATACGTTGACTCCGCTTTATCGGAAGCGCTTTCAATTTTAAATAAATCTTGACCTAATAACGTTAAGAAGATGACAGATACCACACAAAATGTGAGAAATGCGCTCATTCCAATCCACTTAGATAATTTCACCGAGTCCTCCTCCTTTCCACTATTTCCGCATAAAAAAAAGAGCTGCTTATAAGCATACTCTCTCGACCTCTATAATTCCTTTGTCATAAATAAACTGTTTGGATCTTCTTGATATGTACCAAAAGGCGGACAATACTGAAACCCAGCGCTCTCATATAGTTTTCTTGCTGGTTCAAAGAAAGCCATTGCGCCTGTCTCTAAGCTGACACGTGTGTAGCCGCGCCGTTTTGCCTCTTGGAGAAGATGATTCAGCATATATCTCGCTACACCTTTTCGCATATGGAGGGCTGCTGTTCTCATCGATTTGATTTCCCCATGTTCACTTGACAGTTGCCTTAACGCTCCGCAGCCAAGAAGCTCCTCTCCATCTCGCACACTCCACACGGTGACATCTTGCTTTTTTAAATCAGTTAATGGAAGGGCATGAATGCTTTCTGGCGGCGAATGCTCCTTCATCTCTTCTATATGTGCGGTAATCAGCTGATCAATTCGTCCATCCGTGAGTTCATCTTGTAGAATGTACATTTTCAATCACTCCTTCACGATCATTGTACGTGAAGAGTCAAATGTTTACCTGCTGTTATGTCAGATAAACGAACAAACAACCGGCATCAACGAGCCAGTTGTTTGTTCGTTTGACAAGTATTTATGAAGAAAGAACGGCTTGTAATTCCTCTGCTGTACTGCTTTCAAGCTGACTTCCGACACCAACAGCCACCGCGCCTGCTTTGAGCCACTTTGGAACATCAGCTGGATGAATGCCGCCCGTAGGGATAAATTCAATTTCTGGAAATGGACCTTGTAAGTTTTTCATATAGGATAAACCGAAAGAGCCGCTCGGAAAAAGCTTGAGCAAGCAATAGCCATCTGCTTTTGCCTGCATGATTTCACTCGGGGTGAGAACCCCTGGTACATAGAGTGTGTCGTAAAATGAAAGATGTTCTCCAATTATAGGAAGGTATCCTGGACTAACGATAAACTGTGAGCCTGCCTCAATGGCTGATTGTGCCTGCTCCAGCGTCGTAATTGTTCCCGCTCCTACAATGAGGTCCTGCTCCTCTTGGAAGGATGCGATGATGCGTTCAGCATTTGGCGTGGTATATGTCACTTCAATGGCACGGACCCCTTTTTTCTTTAAACGCTCAATCATTTCAATGCCTTCTGCTTCACTACCCGCTCTTACCACTGCAATTAATTTACAAGACGCTAGCTGCTTTTTAACGCTCAAACTTGCTGACTTTTCCATATCTCTCATCCCCTTTCATATACTCCCGCCTTTGATATCGCTTGGCTTCTTTCATAAAAGCTTGAAGTTCCTTCCGGGTTGGCAGTCCGTCCTTATCGCCAGGTGACATCACTGCAAGTGCCCCGACCGCATTGCCTCTTGTCACGGATTTTTCATGTGATAAGCCGTCAAGCAAGCCGCTGATGACCCCCACTGCAAATCCATCACCAGCTCCAACTGTGTCTACGACATCCTGCACATAAAACCCATTCACAATTCCCTGACCGGCTGCACTTTTATAAAAGGCACCTTCTGCCCCTAGCTTAATGACCACTAGCTTGACACCTTTTTGCAAATAAACATCTGCAATCTCTTCTGGCTCGTGATAACCTGTGAGCCTTTGCCCTTCTGCAAGCCCTGGAAAAAACCAATCCGATTGTGAGGCGATATGATTCACCGTCTGAATCATATCTTTCTCCTCTTTCCATAGCTGAAGCCTTAGGTTTGGATCAAATGAAATGGTTTTGCCCGCTTCCTTCATTTCTTGAAGGGCATGAAAAGAAAACGCTCTCATTTCACTGGATAAGGCAGGCGGAATACCAGTCATATGAAGGTGGCCTGCCTGTTTGAAATAAGCGGCGGGAAAGTCGCTTGGACTCATTGTGCTCGCAGCAGAGCCTTTCCGATAATACGTGACGTCAGGGTCTCCTTCCGTCACTTTTGATTTAAGTAAGATTCCCGTTTGAGACCCATCATTTGAACGGAGCACTGCACTTGTATCGACACCCTCTTTTTGAAGCTCTTCTAAAATAAATGTGCCAAGTGAATCTGCTCCGACTTTGCTCACCCAGCCCACATGAAAGCCCAGCCTCGCCAAGCCGACAGCCACGTTACTCTCTGCACCAGCAAGTGCCTTTTGGAATGTATGCACTTGATGAAGCTCTCCAACTTCTTTTGCATAAAACATCGCCATTGATTCCCCAAATGTGACCGCATCCAACGCTTTCACTCATTTCTCCCCTTTCTTGGTACCGGTTTCAAATCGGTTGAAAAAGAGAGAGCATGCACGTATGTATACTCTTCTCTGCCTATCATTTATAAAGATTTCCTCATAATGATTTCTCCATCAAGCTGAATCGTTTGGGGCGCACTTTCATCCCCTTCTAGCCGCGTCTTGATTTTTTGCATGGCTGCTTTCCCCATTTCATGAGATGGCTGGGCAACCGTTGTGATTCCAGGTCCAATCAGCTTATACCATTCTGTATCATCAAACCCTGCAATGCCTATCTCTTTAGGTATCTTCACCCCAAGCTCTACAAGTTCACTAATCAGCTTCAGCATGAGTAATCCATTACCGGCTAAAATCGCTTTTTTCTGTTCGTTTGATTGTAAAAAACGGACAATCTCTTCACGCATTTGTTCCTTTTGCTTTAAATCAATTTCTGCAATGATCGGCTTCTTATGTTTACTCAAAGCTGTCTGTTCATATGCTTCCTTTCGTTCTTCACGAGGGCTGATTCCATCGACAGGCTCAGTAAAGAAAGCGATGTGATCATAGCCTTTCTCATACATTTTTTGAAGCAGCCGGATGGTGATATCACGGTTGTTCGTGGTCACTGTGTCGACTTTCAGTTCAGGCAGCTTCCGGTCTACAAGAACAATCGGTACACCGTTTTTCTTAAAATCCTCCAGAATGTCATTGTTCTGTCCTGTCGTATTGATGATGAGCCCTTCAATATAATGTGCATTCAGCTTTAGGAGCATTTCCCGTTCTTTTTCTGGACGATTATCTGTGTTGCACACCATGATGCTGTATCCATATTCATCACAAATCTCTTCGACCCCGCGAAGTGTTGCCACAGAGAATGGATTCGTAATGTCGGCTACAATAAACCCAATGACCTTGCTTTTTCTGACTTTCAATCCTTGAGCAAGCTGACTCGGACGATAATGGAGTTCCTCAATGGCTTTCTTGATTTTTTTTACCTTTTCTGAAGAAATTTCATTTGTTCTGCCATTGATATATCTGGATACAGTTGATTTTGAGACCCCTGCATAAGCTGCAACTTCATTAATGGTGACTTTCGTTTGCTTTTTCTCTTTCATTCAAAAAAACTCCCACAATTGATCTTCTCATTTGGTTCGAAACCGATTTCAAATAAACTTAAAAAGAGCATATCATAATTGAACGCATTTCAGAAGATTTTTTTGTATGATGATAGAAAAAATTTGTCTAATCAGAGTAAAAGAAAGCGATTTCAAAATAACGGTTGACGACGCTCTCTTTTTCCTCTAAAATTTTCCTTGAAACCGATACCAAATAAATATCAATATTTGTTTCAGATGGAAAGGGAGGCTTATCCAAATGGAAAATCGTTATGCTGTACATCCTGAGCAGGTCAAACGTTTTACTACAGAGGAACTTCGTCGTCATTTTCATATTCCTACGCTGTTTGTCAGTGGTGAATTAAAGCTCTATTACTCGCATGAGGACCGCGTGGTGATTGGCGGAGCGATGCCGGCAGCTGAGCCAATCACACTAGATGCCGGAGACTTTTTACGGACGGAGTATTTTCTTGAAAGACGAGAAATCGGGATTGTGAATGTCGGCGGACAAGGAACGGTCACTGTTGATGGTGAGGCCTTTGTGCTGGAGCATAAAGATTTCTTATATATTGGCCTTGGTCACGAAGATGTACAGTTTACTAGTTCATCAGGCGAGCAGGCCAAGTTCTATTTAGTATCAGCCACGGCTCACAGGGCGTACCCTACGCAAAAAGCAGCCATCGCTGAATTAACACCAAACCACTTAGGGGAAGCAGCTGCTTCCAACGTACGAAACCTGTATCAAGTCATCCATGCAGATGGCATCCAAAGCTGTCAGCTCATGATGGGCATCACTCAGCTTGAAACCAATAACACATGGAACACGATGCCCGCTCATATTCATGATCGCCGGATGGAAGTGTACTTATATCTTGATATCGAAGAGGATGCACGGGTCTTTCATTTTATGGGGGAGCCATCTGAAACGAGACATCTTGTGGTGGCAAATGAGGAAGCAGTCATTTCACCTGCCTGGTCCATTCATTCAGGCTCAGGAACAGCGAATTATTCATTTATTTGGGCAATGGCGGGCGAAAACTATACGTTCAAAGATATGGACTTTGTCCCAATGGATCAGCTGAGGTAACGAGGATGATGACAACTTCATATGCAGCGTCCCTCTTTTCCCTTGAAGGAAAAACAGCCCTTGTGACAGGCCCCGGAACCGGCATTGGGCAAGGCATTGCCGTCGCGCTTGCCAAATCAGGTGCAGATATCATCGGTACGTACCATCACACACCGCTTGAAGAAACAAAGACACTTGTCGAACAGGCAGGCCGATCATTTCATGCGGTTCAGGTTGATTTTTCTAATCCTCAGTCTGCAAAGCAAGCTGTCGATGCCATATTAAAGAAGCATACGATTGATATTTTAATCAATAATGCTGGAACCATTAAAAGAGAGCAGGCGGCTCACTATTCAGAGGAAGATTGGCATACGGTCATGGATGTGAATATCAACAGTCTCTTTTTCCTCACGCAAAAGGTTGGACAGCAGATGCTGAAAAATGGGCAAGGGAAAATCGTTAATATCGCCTCCCTTCTATCGTTTCAAGGCGGCGTCTTTGTCCCTGCTTATACAGCAAGTAAGCATGCTGTCGCTGGGCTGACGAAAGCTTTTGCCAACGAATGGGCAAGCCAGCATATTCAAGTGAATGCGATTGCGCCTGGGTATATTGCGACTAATAACACACAAGCCATTCGTGACGATGAAAATCGAAATGAAGAGATTCTGAAACGAATTCCCGCCGGGCGCTGGGGAAAGCCTGAGGATCTAGCCGGTGCTGCTGTTTTCCTTAGCTCACCAGCTTCTGATTATATGAACGGCCACATTTTAGCTGTTGATGGCGGATGGCTTGCAAGATAAACAAACGAGAGAATTCCTATCCAGGATTCTCTTTTTTCTATTTGTATAATTCTCCACCTTCCGAGTCACTCTATAAAAAACATGTGATGAGGGTGAGGTATTATGAAAAGTCGTATTGAACAAGATATAGCGTCCGTCATTAAGCGTGTCAAAAGCTTTGCCGGAAGAAGTGATGATATCGTGTTCCACTCTTTTTCATTTGGTCCTTCCACTATTTCTGCATGTCTCGTGTACGTTGAAGGACTCACAGAATTTGAGATGCTTTCTAAGCAAATCATTTCACCAATGCAAAAGGAACTCGACATCACTGAGGTTGGTTCTACTACACTTTCCTCCCTTTCAAAAACGTTCTTTGGCATTCAAAATGATGTGCTGGATGATATGAACCTTGCCATCGAGCAGTTATATAGCGGCAAGGCTATTTTATTTGTAGATGGAGCGGCTCAAGCGCTTGCGCTCCATACAAATCTTTTTCAATTTAGGGAAGTAGAAGAGCCGCAATCTGAAGTTCTAGTGAGAGGACCACGGATCGGATTTATTGAGAATCTTGAAAAAAACACGGCTTTACTCCGTGAACGGGCAAACGACCCAAATCTTGTGATTCAAAAGGTGAGTATCGGTACTCGCAATAAAAAATCCGCTGCTCTTGTGTATGTTCGCGATATTGCTGATCCTAAACTAGTAGAAGATGTTCTATCACGCATGACCGAAATCAAAATGGATGACATCCCTGAAACCGGCTATATTGAACAGTTGATTGAGGACAGTCACATCTCCATTTTTCCACAAATTCAAAACACAGAACGTCCTGACCGGGTGATTGCATCTGTGCTTGAAGGAAAAGTCTCCATTTTGCTCGATGGGACTCCTTTTGCCCTTATTTTACCTATGACACTTACAGCTTTAATGCAATCTCCGGAAGATTATTATCAGAGGTGGACAAGCGCGACTCTTTTGCGTTTACTTCGTTATATTGCCGTGCTCCTCACGATTTTTTTACCCGGGCTTTACATTGCACTTGTCTCTTATCATCCCGGTTTATTACCGACAAGAATGGCACTCACCATCGCAGGCAGCAGGCAGAATGTTCCCTTCCCTCCTGTTGTCGAAGCCATTCTCATGTCTTTTACGATAGAGCTGCTGCGTGAAGCTGGACTACGGCTTCCAAGAGCCATCGGACAGACAATTGGGCTCATTGGCGGCGTAATTATTGGTCAGGCAGCTGTCCAAGCTAATATCGTCAGTGCCTTAATGGTGATTATTGTGTCACTGACTGCATTGGCTGACTTCACGGCACCGTCATATGACTTTAGTTTCCCACTGCGTATTTTGCGGTTTATGGCGATTTTTAGTTCAGCATTGTTTGGATTATACGGCTTAATCATGTGTTATTTATTTGTGCTTTGTCACTTGATGCAATTAAAGACCTTTGGTTTTGACTATTTCACACCAGTGTTGTCTTCACCGTTTTCAGATCTAAAGGATACGTACGTTCGTTTACCAATCGGGCTATTTAAATCCAGACCAAAAACAGCAAAAATAAAAAATCTCAAAAGACAAGGAGATTAAACGATGTACAGACCTGAAAGGCTATCATTGTTACAAGTCACCATCCTCTGCAGCTCTACAATGATAGGCGCTGGAATTTTAACCATTCCACGCAGTTCTGCCAATTCAGGATACCCTGATGGCTGGATCATTGTATTAATACAGGGCGTCATCTTTGCTTTCGTTGCTTTTTTGTTGGGGTGGATTGCCGAAAAAAATGCACCAGACACCATTTTTGAGTCAAATACAAAAGGAGCAGGGGCATTCTTCGGGACGATCTTTAATTTAATGCTGGTCGCCTATTTACTAGGCATTGTCGGCTTTGAGGCACGTGTTCTTGGCGAAGTGGTCCAGTTTTTCCTGCTGCAATCGACTCCCATGGCAGTGATTGTAATGATTTTTCTACTTGTGGCGATCTATCATTTGAAAAGCGGTATCTTTCCAGTTGTCAAAATGGTGACCTATATTTATCCAATCACCATGGTCATTTACATAGCGCTCATGCTGTTTTGTTTGAAAATATTTGATTTTGATTATTTGCGTCCTGTGATGGCGCATGGTTTTAAAGATTTTAGTAAGCTGTTCTCTCAAACCTTTATTCAATTTACAGGCTTTGAAGTGATTTTGTTTATCGTGCCACTCATTTATAAAGACAAATGGTCGAAGGCAAAATGGGCAGCTGCCATCGGCGTTGGCATTACGTCTCTCGTGTACTCCCTCACACTCTTTATAGTGATTGGCTCCATGACCGTGGGTGAAACGAAATCTCTCACCTGGCCAACCGTGTCCCTCATTCAAGCGCTTGAAATTGAAGGGGTGTTTATCGAACGATTTGATATTTTCTTACTGACGATCTGGACGTGTCAGCAGTTCATTTGTATGCTAGGCTTTTTCCAGTTTGCGATTAAAGGCTGTTTCACCGTTTTTAAAACAACCAATTTAACGAGACTGTTATGGCTGCTATTTTTGATTACATCAGCCCTCTCACTTTTCCCTAAAAATATTAATGAAGTCTTTTACTATTCTACTTTACTCGGCTACGCATTGTTCGCGGTTTTAGCCATTCCTTTTATTACTGCTATCCTGCTGATGATACGCAAAAAATGGGGAGGTCGTTCTGCATGAAAAGAAGGCGTATACTGTTATTCTTTTTTTCCTGCTGTCTTATCCTTTTATCAGCAGGCTGCTGGGACTTAAAGGATATTGAAAAACTATCGTTTGTACGCGGTGTTGGCATAGATGAGGAAGAAGAGAATGGAGTGAAGCTGACCTACCAAAACCTTGTACCGAAAACGGGTGGAACACAAGAAGCCGATTCTCCCGGCTATGTGAATGTCGTCTCGAAGGGAAAAAATGTACTGGAGGCTGTCAGCAATGTCGCCTTGAAGGATCCGCCAATCTATAGTGATCACCTGAAAATCTTTTTGTTCGGCAAAAACCAGGCTGAGCATCACGATATTCAAGGAACACTCAATCATTTTATTCGAGATGATGAGGTTCGGCGCAGCAGCTATCTCCTCGTGTCACGAGGAGATGCGTCAAAAGTCATCAACCAAAAATTGAAATCACAGCAAAAGGTTCCGGTTGAACATATCTTCGAAACATCCAAAAACCGGAGCTTTAACGGAAAAATCGCACTGCCAACTCGTATTGGACGAGCGTCTGATTATTTTCAGATGGGCGTTAGCTTCCTTGTGCAAAGTGTAGATGCGGTAGACGGTGAACTTATTTATGATGGGGCAGGTATCATTCACGGAAAAACAAGAAAGCTGATCGGTTTCATCTCTTCAAAGGATGTCCAATATTTAAACTGGGTAACGAATCGGATCTCAGGCGGTGTTGTACCCGCCACCTACAAAGGCTTTCCGATTACGTATGAAATAAAAAAAGCTAAAACGAAGGTCGAGCCCTATCTGAAAGATGGAAAGGTTTCCTTTAAAATTAGCGTACAAACAAATGGAAAATTGTCAGAGGATCAATATCCCCCGGAAAACTCATACGATGAACAGTACATCAAACGATTTGAGAAGGTTTTTTCTCGTAAAATTAAAGAGCGCATACAAAAAACGGTCAGTCATATGCAACATGAAGTAGGTGTTGATCCTATTTTTTTAAGCCGTCAGTTTCGTATTAAGTATCCTGAATATTGGGATCAGCATCGAGATGAATGGGACAAACTATTTCAAGAAGCAGACATAACGTATGACATCAAAGTGAGCATCTTGAACTTTGGCGCAGAAGGCGCAACAAAAAGCTTCAAATGGTAATACCAAAAGGCGGTTATCCCGATGAGGAACCGCCTTTTTTACGTACAACAATTAGAAGCTGGTATAGCGTCACTTGATCAGACAACTCTTTTGTTTGAAAGCCAAGTGATGCTCCTATCCTCGCCACCTCGTCAAAAAACAATTGGACGTTTTGATCAATCTGTACATTGATCGGCTGCTCGATCACGCGTTCAAACAATGGGTCTGGAAAAAGCGCACGCATCGTGTTTGGTGTGAAGAACCGCATATGGGTTCGGTCTAAAATTCCTACATCTTGATACGTAAAATCCCCTGTCATCAAAGGAAGAAGCACCTCTGCATGCATCATGTTAGGCAAACAGCAAATGATAACACCGCCTGGCTTTAAAGATGCGTGGGCTTGCTCAATGATGTGCCAAGGATCTGACACATGCTCTAAAACATCTGAAAAAATGACCGCATCAAAAAAGGCCTCTTTCTCTGACCATGGGTATTCATCTGCATTTGCCTCGATGATTTCTTCATAATACGCCTTTGCGACCGCTGCTTTTAACGTATCCGCCTCTACCCCGTACATGTGTACTGACTGACGATTCATTAGTTCAAGCCCGGTAGCCCCTGCGCCGCACCCAACATCCAGCACGCGAGCAGCGTCCTCAGGGAGTAATTCCGCAAAATACGGATGAGGGGTGATCAAATTTAGATCTATGCCCCACTTATCTAAAAATCGAAGTCTATTCTCAGTAAACAGTGTAGAGATGTTCGTTTCTTGATTGGCATTGAAGGTAGCATGACCATGATGATGCACAAAGGAATCATGCACAATTTGCAGCTGATATCCTTTTAGTAATGACCGCAAACATAGATCGTCATCCTCAAATGATCCATATACAAACCGCTCATCAAATAATCCCACATCCTCGATCAGCTTTCTTTTCACGAGCAAGCAAAACCCTACAAGCCGGTGCACATAAGTTCTCTGACCTTTTCTCTTAGACGTATACTCCTTAGCAAAGGCTGGGAGCTCCTTCACATCTGTATACGACGGCTGGACCATCTGAGGGCCGCTCACATAATTAGAGACGGGCCCCACCATCCCAATCCGCTCTGATGCAAATAACGCCTCTTTTAATGGAGGCAGCCAATTTTCCGTCACGATCGTGTCATTATTTAAAAAGAGAATGCTGTCTCCTGAAGCTTTTTTTGCTCCTTGATTACACCCCTTTGCAAAACCTTCATTCTCTTCATTATCAATGAAAATCACATCATCCAGCTCTCTTACATATTCCTTCGTGCCGTCAGTTGACGCATTATCGACAATGATGAGTTCATATTGGTCGCTATCCGTATGCTGTTTAATGCTATCGATACATTTTTTCGTCAAATGCAGTTCATTGTACGTCAGCATGACAATGCTTGTTTTCCCTTTCATCTCATTTCCACCTTTCTCCCGCCTGTTCCATATGTATGTGATAGGCAGCACGTTCAGAAGATGAGGGAATGACCTTTCTTGATTAAACGTTTGTTTAACATAGAAAAACCAGCTGCACACGGCAGCTGGCCATTGTTCATACCGTTTTTCCTTCGCCACTTGCGACGGCACGATTTCTCTTTTTTAAATCCTCTTCGATTTCTTCAAGACTTTTCCCCTTCGTTTCGGTCACCAAGTATTTCACAAATAAGAAGGCGCCTACGCCAATGACCGCATAGATGAGGAAAAGATTACTGATACCAATCGCGCTTAATAAAGCTGGGAATGTCAGCGAGATGATTAAATTTCCTGTATGAAGAAGGAAGGTCGAGACACCTGTACCGATTCCCCTGACATGTACTGGGAACAGCTCTGGGAGCATCACCCAAACGACTGGCCCCCAGCTGACAGCAAAGATGACGATAAAGAGACCTAAACAAATAACGGTTGTCCATCCTGCAGCTGTTGAACCTTCAAAAAATCGGTTGACCACTGACAGGACAATTAAACTAAGGACCATTCCTGCATTCCCAAATAGGAGCAGCGCTTTACGCCCTACACGGTCAATGATTTTAATGGCAACAAACGTCATAATGACATTCACTGCACCAATTCCAACAGTTCCTAAAATCGCTGCTGAATTCCCAAAACCAACACTTGTGAATGTTTTTGGTGCATAGTAAATGATCGTATTTGTACCGATAAACTGCTGCAGAAAGGCTAGGCCGACACCGGCAATCAATGCTGGGCGTACCCACGGCTCAAATAATTCCTTAAAACCGCCTTTCTCTTCACTTTCCGCCTTTTGAATATCTGAAATTTCTTCTTCCACTTCTTGCTGACTTTTTCTGAGTTGAGATAATATCTTCTTCGCACGGTCAGCCTGTCCGTGAACAAACAGCCAGCGGGGACTTTCCGGCATAAACAAAATCCCGAATAATAATAGAACAGAAGGAACAACCGCAATTCCAAGCATCAAGCGCCATGCCTCTGCATCCGCTAAAGCGTAGTTCACAATATAGGCAAGAAGAATACCAAATGTGATCATGAGCTGGTTTAAAGAGGACAGTGCCCCTCGTGATTCCTTTGGCGCAAGTTCAGATAAATATAATGGAACAATCGTTGTCGAACACCCGACAGCGAGCCCTAGCACAATTCGAAATAAGACCATCACTTCTGTATTCGGTGCAAGAGCTGTACCAAATCCGCCGATAATAAACAAAATAGCTGCGGCGATGATGGCTTTTTTCCGCCCAAATTGGTCTGTCAGTTTTCCAGAAAGAGAGGAACCGAGCATCGCCCCGATTAAAATCGAGCTGACGACAAGCCCCTCTGTAAACGCATTTAAACCTAAATCCTCTTTCATAAATAAGATGGCGCCAGAGATGACACCTGTATCATAGCCATATAAAGCACCGCCAAGGGCGCCGAAGAAATAAAGCCATCCATTCCGATTTTTCATATACATAACCCCACTTTTGTCTCTGTACTCTTATGAAAAGTCATTTTCCTCACTTCCTGTCATTTCAAACATTTCGATGTTTTATGACAAATATATTTCATTTGTGTATCTTTGAAACTTTTTATGAGAAGGAAACGTCAATTAAGCGTTAGTGAAAAAAATGTCGCACTATATCCCGTTTTAAGGTATATTTGTTTTAGTTTGTAAGCAGAAAGAAGGACATCTTTACTATAAAATCATAGCGAGGGTTTAAAATATATGGATCAATCACGAAGTAAACGCAAAGGGAAAAAGCGTTTAAAACCATGGGTGAAAGTCACTCTTTTTATTATTAGTATTCTTTTACTGACAACTGCTTCAGTCACAGGCTATGCCTACTATAAAATAACAAATGCTGCCAAAAAGGCTCAAGTATCTCTTGATCGCGGCGCACAATCTGTGAAACGGATTGAAGCATTCGATCCAGGAAAAGACAGCTTTTCTGTCTTGCTGCTTGGAATTGACAGCAGACCGGGCGAAACAGTGAAACAAGCACGAAGTGACGCAATGGTTTTGGCAACCATTAACCGCACAAATAAAACCGTTAAATTATTAAGCATTCCTAGGGACTCATACGTTAATATTCCAGGCCACGGTTTTGATAAAATTACTCACGCACACGCATTTGGCGGTGCAGATTTAACAGTGAGCACAGTTGAAGATTTACTAGATATTCCGGTCGATTTTGTCATCCAAAGTAATTTCGTAGCGTTTAAAGAAATCGTCAACGAATTAAACGGTGTTCCTATTAACATCAAGGATGAGTATCTTGTGAAACAGATTAAAAAGGATACAAAAGGCAAGGTTGTGCTTCAAACTGGAACTCATACACTAGATGGTGATCAAGCGCTCGCATATGTGAGAACGAGAAAAGCAGATAGTGACTTAATGCGTGGGCAGCGACAAATGGAAGTGTTAAAAGCCATTTTTGATAAATCAAAATCATTAACGTCTATTCCGTCATACGACAATATCATTGATACACTCGGTGATAATGTGTCAACCACCCTTTCTATGAAGGAGTTAGTCGGTCTTTTCCCGCTTCTGACTTCATTGAAATCGGTTGATACCATTCAGCTTAAAGGATCCGATTACCAGCCAAACGGCATTTATTATTTCCAATTGGATCAAAACCAGCTGAACGAAGTGAAAACTGAATTGAAGAAGCAGCTTGAATTATCATAAATAAAAGCGTCCCTTTGGGGCGCTTTTAGATTGTTGACAAAGGGCTAAAATGATCTTGATTTTAGCCCTTTGTCTTCTTTTCAGCGTGATAGAAAACCTTTGCAATCTAGGAAGGGCGAGCACCGGAACAGAGCGAATTTGAGATTCGTGAGTACCGGAGCGCAGACCTGACACGGAGTGCGAGGGTTTGTCTACACGCTGGAAGCGTCCCTAAGGGGCGCTTTTTCTTATTTCCTTGATCATTCACTCATTTTTGTTTAGCCTTGATAGAGAGGAATCAACCTTCCTTTTTTATGAGAATGAAGAAAATCGTACATACTTTGAAGAGGCTATTGCATGAATGAAGGAGGATTTGACAGCGATGAAAAAAATGATTGCGATTGATTTAGACGGTACACTCTTAAATACAAAAAGTGAAATATCCGCTCAAAACCGAGAGGCATTGATTCGTGCGAAGGAAGCTGGATATATTGTGACGATCTGTACAGGGCGGGCAACTTTTGATGTCAAGGAGCTGCTTGGCGATTTGGACATCCCCATTATTGCGGCAAACGGCGGGACTGTCCATACAGAAGGATACGAGCTCTTCAGCCGAATCACACTGGATCAAGAAGCAGGCAAGCGGGCTGCAAAGGCATTAGTGGAACGAAACATTTACTTTGAAGTCTATACAGATGATGCTCTCCTCTCTCCTTTTGATGGAAAAGAGAAGCTGAAAGCAGAATTTGATCTGATCAAAAGTGCAAACCCAAATGAGGATCTCGCTGATCTATGGGAAGGAGCCATGACGCAATTTAAACAATTTGGCATCAAACCAGTGGATGATATCCGTGAGATTTTTGAGTCGAACGAACCGACCTATAAATTACTCTGCTTCTCTTTTGATATGAACAAACTGAACGAAGCACGAAATCTTCTGGCAGACATGCCTGGGCTTTCATTGACCTCGTCTGGAAAGCATATTATTGAGGTGCTGCCAAAAGAGTCTGGAAAAGGACATGCCCTGAAAAAGCTCGCAGCCCATTATGGTGTAGACCGCTCACATATTTATGCAATTGGTGACAGCCCAAACGACCTTTCTATGTTTGAAGAAGCAGGCCACCGCATTGCAATGGGGAATGCTGTTGATGTCATTAAAGAAAAGAGCACCTTCATCACAAAAGGAAATCATGAAGACGGTGTCGCTTATTTTATTGATCTTCTTTTACAAAATCAATTCCATGAAAAAAAGACGCTTGTCTGATCAGCGCCTAGAGAGAAGTCCAGAAGTCCGATACAAGTATTGATCGGGCTTTTTCTTTATTTTTTGATTCTAACAGCCGTTTCATATTTGTCCTTCCAGTACGTACTTGTTTTCATATTGGTTAAGACAACACCGTTTGAGACAGTCACATGAATGACTTGATTGGATCCTGCATATATCGCCGGCATCAATGATGTTCCGCTGAAGAAGACAAGATCTCCCGGCTGAAGTTCAGAACGTTTCACAGGTGTACCTGCTTTAACTTGACCTGATGCATAGCGGGGCAGCTCAATGCCAAGCACTTTTTGATACACGTACTGCGTGAACCCTGCTGTATCAAATCCTTCCTTTGGGTTCGTACCGCCTTTGACATAAGGGACTTCACCAATATACGTAGCGGCTTTTGATACGATAGGGTCCTCTTTCGCAAGCTCCAGATCTGTTAACCGTTTCGCACCTGTCCATTTTTCGCGCCAATACGATTCAGACAAATAAGAAATTGTCACACTTTCAGAACGGCTCGCATGAATAAAGCGGTCGCCTCCAATATACATACCTACATGAGAAATTCCGGGCTTATATGTGTTGCTAAAAAAGACAAAATCCCCAGGGCGGATATTGTCTAATGATACTTTTTCTCCAACGATCCACTGCTGTTCAGCACTTCGAGGTAAATAAATCCCAAGCGATTTTTCAAATAAATACTGTAAAAATCCTGAGCAGTCGAATCCAGTCTTTGGATCTGCTCCTCCAAATTCATAAGGAATTCCTAAATAGGTCAGCGCATCTTTCACAAGAGGGTCATCAGAAATTTCTTGCGTGCCGGGCAGGCGTTTGACAGCATAAAATCGGTCTGTCCAATATTTGCTTTTGCTGACATCCGTTTTCACCACACCTTGACTAAGCGTGATGTGGATGACCTGATTGTTCCCAGCGTACAACGCCACATGTGTTGGGATATCCTTTGTTTCTTCAAGGCTTCGGAAATACACAAGGTCACCGGGCTGCGCTTTATCCCATGATACCTTTTTTCCAATCTGATATTGGTCGATTACCTTCCGCGGCAAATCAAATGTTTCGGATGTCTTGTACACATATTGAATAAACCCAGATGCATCAAAGCCCGTTTTTGGATCGGTTCCTCCTTTATGATAAGGTGTTCCAATCAGCTTTTCCGCTTGCTCCAAAAGAGATGGTGTTTGAGCAGATACCGCTGATTGAGACATGAACATCAGCCCAACAAGCGCACACCCTCCTATCAATATTCCTTTCCATTTCATGATCTTTTCCCTCCAATCTTCTATAGTTTCGGCATGACACCTTTCATTTTACACCCTTTTTCGACAAAAAAAGAGCACGCGATGTGCGTGCCCTTTATCCTTTTTAGGTTATTTACCTGCTTCCGCTTTTGACTGCTTTTGCTGTTCAATTTTCTGCATTTCAACCGAAATCTTTTGTTTTTCGTGA
Source organism: Bacillus sp. PAMC28571 (assembly GCF_014250435.1). Taxonomy (NCBI): domain Bacteria; kingdom Bacillati; phylum Bacillota; class Bacilli; order Caryophanales; family Bacillaceae; genus Bacillus; species Bacillus sp. PAMC28571. The sequence continues at coordinate 3,027,632 of NZ_CP060191.1, forward strand.
TCTGTCAGACTGTCACTAAATTTAAAAGCAGACATAAAGACAAAGACTAAAATTAACGCAACAAACGGCCAGCTTGCTTTTAGGAATTTCATTTCTTCTCTTTCCCTCCGTTTTCTTTTAAGTTTTTAACTTTATCAGCGTGATCTACTTCAAAGAAAATGTGTCCGTCTTTTTCTTTCCAATCTGCATTCGTTCCATTGGTCAGCATACGGATAATGGCTTTTGATTCTAGAGATCCTGCTTTTACTGGAGCAGGTGTTGCTTCTTTGATGTACATTGGGACAACTTCAAATGTCGCTTTTCCATCTTCATTCAGATGATACTGAACAAGTGCAGAATCACGTGTTCTTGACCAGCCTTGGTCAAAAATAAAGTTGCCTAGGCTATAGAAAATCGCTGTTCCGTTATAGACTTCCATTGGTTCAAGGACGTGCGGATGAGCACCGATAATGATATCAGCTCCGGCCTTAGACATCGCTCTTGCCAATTCTCTTTGTCTGTCGTTTACTTCATTGTTGTACTCCTGTCCCCAGTGAGCATGAACAACGACGAGATCTGCCTTTTCAGCAGCCTGCGAAATCATCGGAATAAAGATAGATGGATCGGCTGGCAGAATACCCGCCTGGCGATTCGTTGCTTTGAAATCTTTCCCATACACATCTGTAAAACCAAGTGTAGCAATTTTGACACCATTTACTTCTTTATACGAAATGTTCTGCTTCGCATCTTGGAGGTTACGGCCTGCACCTGTATAATCCATACCATTTTGTTCAAAGGCATTGATCGTGTTGTTCAGCCCTTTTTCACCATAGTCTGCCGCATGGTTATTCGCAAAGTTTAAGACAGAGAAATTTAAATCCTTCAACGCTTGGACAGAATCTTCATCTGTTTTTAAATGAATATTCTTTTGGGCTGCCTGTTCCTTATCTGATGCGACGGGATGCTCAAAGTTACCTGTCACATAATCTGACACATCAAAATATGGCTTGGCATAACGAAAGAGATGCTCTTTTCCATAGCGGTCTGTTACTTTCTCTACGTTTCTTCCAAACATAATGTCACCGACAAACGAAGCGGTCAGGATGTTTTCTGGATTCTTTTGTACAGTTGGCACTTGTGCTTTCCCGATAAACGTAAATAGAAATGTACAAGCAATGACGATCGGTAAAGCAATTAATACGTGTTTATTCGTCTTTTTCTTTTGATTCTTTGTGATTTTCAGCAGCTTTTCCTGAAAGCTCAATTTTTTATTCATCATTGGACACACCTTATCTTAAAATAGATAGTAAACATACATGATGGCAAATGTTGCACCACTTAGAAGTAACGTGCTTCCAAGGGTAATTGTAAGACCTTGCTTTTGAATCGTATTTGCAATCAATCCAGGGACGATGATTCCGATTCCGCGGAATTCTGCTATTTCAAATGGGACCACTGGATAGAAGAAATCAAATATCAGCTTTAAGGCAATCCCTGTAATCAGCATCGCTGCAAACTTTCTGCGTCCGTATAAAATCATGAATTTTGATAAGCCAAAGCGAACGATCACATACGTAAGCAAGCTGACAGATAAGACGACTAAAATGAAGACTGGCTGGTTAAATACGAGCGCCAGATAACCCGGGACAACAAGTCCAGCTGGTACGATTCCTGTTTTTTCTGCAAAGATTAAACTAAGTAGAACACCTAAAATTAACGAGATATAAAGATCTGATCCGAACATTTTCTATATTTCCTCCTAGCTGACAAGCTGCTTAATTTTGTATTCTTGAATTTTTTCGATTAACGGTTCAGCGGCACCATGGATATTGCCGACTCCATAAACCACTCGATTATGAAGCTTTTTCTCAAGCATATTCATAATTTCTTCTGTAGATTGATATTCAAGGTTGTGTAAGTGGTCAGCCGGAATTTTCCCTTCCTCATATGCCTTCACAATTGGATCAGTTGTTTCACCAATTAAGACAAGATCACTTGCTTCAATATATGGAAGTACATCCTCCGCAAACTGGATCGTTCTATCTACCCGATCCGCACGGCAGTTCATAATAATAATCGGTTCATCTGTTGGATATCCAATTTCTTTCACACGCTTCCAAATGTTCAATGTAGATGCTGCGTCATTTGCCGCAAATCCATTTACAAAGTGTCCAGGTGTTTTCGCGTCCATTAATGGGAGAATTCTCATCGCTCCTGGATCAGGCGGCGCATTTAACATTCCTCTGAATGCCGTATCTTCATCAATCCCTAATGCTTGGGCAACACCAAGTGCAAGTGAAGCATTATCTGGGAAAACCATGTACTCAAATTTCCGCAAAAACTCATCGGAAATCTTGGAATTATCCGCAACAATGACTTCTGTGTTGCGTTTTTTCGCAATCTCTTTAAAGAAATCTGTATATTCACTATCCGTAATAACCAAGTGTCCATTGTAAGGAATTGTCGCTGTAAAGGCTTCTGCTATTTCATCAAGTGTCGGCCCCATAACGTCCATATGGTCTTCAAGAACGTTTACGATCACGCCAATATTTGCTTGAAGTAGCTCTTCCTGAAAGATAATTTGGTAATCTGGATTTACCGCCATACATTCACTGACGATGGCATTTGCTCCTCTTTCAACTGTTTCTCTCATAACTTCTTTCTGCTCTCCGATATTCGGTCCTTGCGGTTTCCTTTTAATCGGTTTCTCCTCTGGCGTATCCCAATAAATCATTCTTGCATCCGTTCCCGTTGTTTTACCGACAGTTTTATAACCTGCCTCCATTAAGATACCGGTTGTCAATCTTGTGACGGTAGACTTTCCGCGAATACCATTAATATTGACGCGCACCGGCAGGGCATCGATATTTTTCTGATGACGCTTCTTTTCAATAAAGCCAATCCCTAACATGATGACACAGGCTATAACGATTAACCACATCGCTATCTACATCTCCTTTTTTTATGAGTGTGATATGTAAATTCAATCAACAGTATATCTGTTCAGCATAAAATCACAATCGGTATTATGTAACATAATCTTTCACTTCCTCGTATGCCAAATTCCTCTAATCAGAAGGCTTTTTTGCCTACCCATCCTTTAAATGAAAAGGCCAAAAGGCGGACAAAAATCAATCTGAATTTCTGCTGAATTCATGAGAAAGCGTTACCATCAATGATCCGAAAATCTTTTGTCCTTTTCTCCCTAAATTTTTTGACAATTATTAAGATGTATTTTGAATCAATGTTTTAAAGCCCGCTCTTCTCTATAACATCAGTCATATCAGCGCTTTAAATGAATAGTGCGTGTTTTGGAATGTTTTATATTTTTGAACGAACAGGTTAGAAAGTCATCCTCATTGGTCAGATTGCTATGTGTTGACCTATGACAAAGGTCACCTCTAAAAAAATCAAGTCATATGCTTATTTTTAGGTCACAAAAAATTGGGATAAGATGTAAATATTTGATCATTTCGGTGTACCTTCTCTTTACGATATTCGCACCTTATGACCTAAACAATGAAACATTATTCATTTGTTTTTATCAAGATTCATCATTTCTTAACATTTTTAATGTGAATTTAGTTGAAAGTTGTCAGCTTATGTCATGCTTTCCCCAAAGGAGACGAATAAAATCCGCTTCTCCGCTTACACTATGGGTAAAAAATCTGTGAGAGGAGGCTAAAGATGCCAAACACCAATGAGCAGACACGCCTGCATTTTTTATCAGGCAGCTTCGAGGAAAAAATCCGTATCCTAAAAAAAACATTTCAGCAAAGCGGCGATTTTGAATACCGAGAGTTAATGGTGAATGAAACAAAATCTGTGCTGTTCTTTATTAAAACAAGAATTGATGAAGGCAAATTAAATGATTTCATTATCGGTAACTTATTAGGCTCTCCTGGAAAGCAGAATTATATAAAGTCTCTTAGCACACTTGAAACAGGCGACTTGACGCTGATCACAGACAGTATTATTGCGGGAAGTATTGCCTTTCTTGATGAAAACTCCTCGCAAATCAAGCTGTTTGCTGTCGGACAGCCGCCGCTGCGCTCTATTACTGAACCGTCTTCTGAAAGTATTATCGCAGGTGCACATGACGGGTTTGTTGAAAGTCTTGATACCAATATCTACTTACTGCGTTCGCATTTAAATGATCGGAAACTCGCCATTCAATATCATAAGGTCGGTACAAAATCGGAAACAAAGCTTGCAACGGTTTATATATCTGATATTGCCAATCAAGAAAAGGTCGAAGAAGTCAACAGACGGATTTCTTCTATTAAAGTAGACACACTGATAAGTCCTGGCTCTATCGTTGAGGCAATTGAGGAAGATTCATATTCTATTTTCCCGCAGCTGATTGATACAGAACGTCCGGACAAGGTAAGATCTGCGATTCTTGAAGGCAGAATAGTCGTACTCATGGATGGCAGTCCAATGGCCATCATTCTGCCTATCACGTTCTTTAGTTTTTTTCAGTCGCCGGATGATTATAACAGCCGCTGGATTCCTGCTACGTTTATTCGTATTCTTCGTTATCTTGCCTGCATCATCGCAGTCATATTGCCATCTTTTTATATTGCGGTTATTGCGTTTCATTATGAGGTTGTCCCAGATGAACTAGCTATTACGATGAAGAACTCTATTATCGGCATTCCCTTTCCTCCATTGATTGAGGCTATGCTGATGGAGATCACAATTGAACTTATACGTGAGGCTGGGGTGCGTCTGCCTAAACCGATCGGGCAGACCATTGGCATCGTAGGAGGTTTGGTTATTGGGGATGCGGTTGTACAAGCAGGACTTATTTCGAATGTCCAAGTGATTGTAGTCGCTGTGACGGCTGTCGCTTCATTTGTACTTCCGTCGTTTGAAATGACGTCCACCATCAGGATGCTTCGTTTCCCGCTCATGTTTATGGCATCGATGTTTGGATTTATTGGCATTTCATTTGGGCTTGCCATTATTCTCATGAATTTATGCCGCCTAGAATCACTAGGGGTGCCATATTTATCACCTGTTGCTCCCTTTAACTGGCAGGACTTAAAAGATACTGTGGTTCGACTCCCAATGTGGATGTACAAAAACCGCCCTGTTTATTTAAATCCGCAAAAGAACAAACAAATTGAACAACTGAGAGGGTGGAAAAAGAAAAATGAAAAATAAAATATCTCCACCTCAAGCTGTTTTTTTTATCATCCAATCTCAAATTGGTGTTGGTATTTTAGCGCTCCCCCATTTGCTAATGAAAGACATGGGACACGATGGCTGGATGGCAATAATTGTCGCGTGTTTTTTTATCCAAATCATCAATACCATTTTTCTTTATATCATCTACAAGTATCCAGAAACGTCATTTTTCCAAGCGCTGATTGAGGTCTTTGGAAAATGGATTGGACGCACCTTGGTCGTGCTCTATACGGTATACTTTGCTTCGGTTTGCATTGTTGTACTTTCTATATTCACAAGGATTCTTGGCATATGGGTGCTCCCGCTCACACCAAACTGGGTGATTAACCTATTACTGATGATATGCATTGTCTATATCGCAAAGGAGCAAATTACAGCCATTGTCAGGTTTAACTTTATCTTAACTCCCTTTTTGCTCATGCTCTCTCTATTGATGTTCTATTCATTGAAAGGAACCAATATTGATTACCTTCTGCCCTTTTTCCAAACAGATATTTCTCAATTTCAGCTTGGATTGAAGGACGTGGTGCTGTCAATGAATGGATTTGAGATGATTTTAATCATCTCTCCACTGATGAAGGGCACCATTAAGGAACGATATAAAGTGATGACCATTTCAAATATATGCACGACGCTTTACTACCTATTTATTACATTAATTTGTTTTATGTTTTTCAGCCCAGCTGAGCTTGATGTTATCCCGAATCCTGTTTTGTATCTATTAAAAACCATTACATTCGGTGTCATTGAGCGCACGGATTTAATTTTTCTAAGCTTTTGGGTCTTTGTCATTTTAGCCACACTGAGTAATTATCTGTACTTTTGTGCAAATGGTGTGTCCAGTATGCTGAAGAAAAAAAATCACAAAAAATATGTCTACTATTTTGCCATTTTGATTTATGCTGCAAGCTGTTTTCTTTCAACTGATAACTTTAGAATTCAGCGCTTCAATGACTTTACTACCGCTGCACAATATTCATTTATATACACACTTCCGATCATGATGGCCGTTATCATCTTTATCAAACACCGCAAAAAGAAGGTGAAATCACATGCATCATAGGTACATATTGACACTGCTTATGTGTGTTTCCCTCATTTTCATGCCTGGCTGCTGGGATCAAAACCTATTAAAAGACATCTCTCTCGTATTAACTTCAGCTGTTGATCAAGGAGAGGATGACAATGCGAGATATTCGATTACCTATCGAAAGGTGCAGCAGTCTCAAAGTATGCAGCAAGGGAATTCAGGCAGCTATTTAACCACTGTTCTCACAACCGATGCGCCTACTTTAAGAAAAGCAAGAAGCAACTTTAGCCGGAGTGTAGACCAAAAAATTGATATGTCTAAAATGAGGGTCCTGCTGATCGGTGATGAATTTGCCCAAAACCGGCTGCTCCCTTACTTAGATATGTTTTATCGCGATCCCAAAAGCCCTTTGCTCGCAAACTTGGCAGTGGTGCAAGGCGGGAGTTGTGTGGACTTAATCAATTCTCTGCTCAAGGAAAAACTCATTGTGAGCGACTATTTAAACAACCTGATCACTTCTGCATCACGCTCCTCACAAGTTGCACCTAAGAACATTCAAAATATCCGGTCCAAAATGCTGCAAACCGGCGAGGATTTCACACTGCCATTACTCTACTACGATAAATCAAAAAAGTTAACGAGTGTAAGGGGGGTCGCCTTATTTGATAATGAGAAAATGAAAGGAGAACTTTATGCGCAAGATGCCATTCTGCTCACCATCATGGATGGAAAAATGGGCAGTTATGCAAACTTCACAAAAAAAGTAAGAAGTGATATGAAATCAAAGGAGAACAATTACATCAGCATTCAAGTTACCGATACAAAAAGAGACATTAAAATCGTCAATCCTGATCATCGAAACGTAACCTTCTCTCTTGAGTTTGAATTCAATACCTCTGTTATTGAATATCCGAAAGATAATTTAGATACAGACAAGAAAATTGAAATGCTAAATAAAAGGCTGTCAGCTATTTTGACTAAAGATGCCGAAAGAGTCATTGCGGCCCTGCAAGAAGCAAATTCTGACGTCCTAAGCCTTGGCAGAAAATATAGGGTAAAACACTATGATGAATATATGAAAATGAACTGGGTCACCGATTATCCGAAGGTGAAAATCATTCCAAAAGTGAAAGTGAACATTACACAAACAGGTATTATTAGTTAAGAAAAGGAAGAAGCCTTCTTTCTTTTCTTTTTTTATTTTTTTTAGATTGTCATTTCGATGCTTTCGTGATAATCTATGTGTGTAAACGGTTACACATTCATGAAGGGAGGCTCTCCATTGGCTACAATTAAAGATGTCGCAAAAGCTGCACAAGTGTCTGTTGCCACTGTTTCACGCGTGCTCAATGATACTGGATATGTTCATTCAGATACGAAAACTCGCGTGACGCAAGCGATGCAGGAGTTGAACTACTTTCCCAATGAAGTGGCTAGATCCCTTTTCAAAAGAGAATCACGCTTAATCGGCTTAATCTTGCCTGATATCACAAACCCCTTCTTTCCTCAGCTTGCTAGAGGCGTTGAGGATGAGATTCATGCGCACGGTTTTCGGTTATTATTCGGAAACAGTGATGAAGATCGAGAGAAAGAAATGGCATACTTGCAAACCTTTAAACAAAATCAAGTGGTCGGTGTCATCGCGGTCACAAATGAACCTGAGTCAGATATATACAATGATGATGATCTGCCTGTTGTGTTTTTAGATCGAACAGTTCCACATGCACCTTCTGTTTTTGCAGATGCTGCAGCTGGCGGGAAAATGGCGGCAATGGAATTAATCAGACGCGGTAGCCGGCAGATCACACTGTTAAAAGGACCTGCCCATCTGCAAACAGCGCGGCAGCGATTCAAAGGCGCACTCGATGTTCTCACGGAAACAGGTGTCGACTTTCATGTGATGTCTAATGCTTCCTTTTCCTTTCAAGAAGCTCGAAAAAGTGCCAAGGCCCTTTTCCAGCTGTACCCAGAAACAGATGGGATCATTGCCAGCAATGATATCGTCGCAACAGCGGTCATCCATGAAGCGCTTCGAATCGGAAAAGCGATTCCAGGAGACGTTCAAATCATTGGATTTGATGATATTCCGCAAAGTGAGCTGCTCTTCCCTTCCTTATCGACCATAAGGCAGCCCGCCTATGAGATGGGAAAAGAAGCGGCACAGCTGTTAATCAAAGCGATTCAGAAACAACCGATAGATCAACCAGTTATTCAAATGCCCGTCTCTTTTATTGAACGAGAGACCACAAGAAAGGTGGATTCACAATGAGTCATATTGTTGTAGTAGGAAGCTGTTCAATGGATTTAGTCGTCACTTCAGATAAACGGCCAAATGCCGGTGAAACGGTTTTAGGCGAATCGTTTAAAACGGTCCCAGGCGGGAAAGGTGCCAATCAGGCAGTCGCAAGCGCCAGACTCGGTGCCGATGTATATATGGTCGGCCGAGTTGGTGATGACGCTTATGGCCATGATATTCTCAGCAATTTACAAGCACAAGGTGTCCGTACCTCATATATGAAACCGGTTACCGAAATGGAGAGCGGCACAGCTCATATCATTTTAGCAGAAGGTGATAACAGCATTGTAGTGGTCAAAGGGGCAAATGACGAGGTTACTCCTGACTATGTAAGTACTGCTCTTTCTACAATTGATGATATTGAGATGGTTCTCATCCAGCAGGAAATACCTGAAGAAACGGTCGAAGCGGTCTGCGCCATTTGCAGTGAAAAAGAAATCCCTGTCATTTTAAACCCTGCACCAGCCCGTAAAGTATCGAAGCAGGTTTTAGATCAGGCTGCTTACATTACACCGAATGAACATGAAGCTGTTCTGATGTTTGATGGTCTGCCAATTGAAGATGTCTTGCGTCAATACCCCAACAAATTACTAGTCACAGAAGGAAAAAATGGGGTTCGATACTTTGATGGAACGAAAGACGTGTTGGTTCCAGGCGTTCCTGTCGAAGCAGTCGATACAACAGGAGCTGGCGATACTTTTAACGGAGCCTTGGCTGTCGCTCTAACAGAAGGCAAATCCCTCTATGACGCACTTGCCTTTGCCAACCTTGCAGCATCAATGTCCGTCACAAAGTTTGGCGCACAAGGCGGCATGCCAACAAGAGAAGAATTGGAGAAAAAGAAATGAAAAAAAACGGCATCCTAAACAGCCATATCGCCAAGGTGCTTGCTGACCTTGGCCACACAGATACAATCGTTATCGCAGACTGTGGTCTCCCTATCCCAGAAGGTCCAGTCAAAATCGACCTGGCGTTATCAATCGGCACACCATCCTTTCAGGAGGTCACCTCCCTCCTTCTTCAGGAAATGGCCGTTGAAAACATCACTGTAGCTAGTGAAATCAAAGAAGCCAATGAACGAGATCATTTATTTCTTAAGAAAGCGCTCTCAAAAGCGTTACATGAAGTAGACCACGAGACGTTCAAAGACATGACCAAACAGGCAAAAGCAGTCATTCGAACGGGTGAAGCCACCCCATACGCAAACTGCATTCTTCATGCCGGTGTCATCTTTTAAAAGGAGGAGCCAGATATGAACATAGAGATGCATAACATCCATAAGGCTTTTGGAAAAAACACCGTTCTCTCCGGGGTCTCCTTTGACCTCGTCACAGGTGAAGTCCACGCACTCATGGGTGAAAATGGTGCGGGAAAATCAACTTTAATGAATTTGCTTACAGGTCTTTATTCTTTAGATCAAGGAACGATACAAATCGACGGGAAAGAAACCGCTTTCAAAAATCCGAAGGAAGCGGAGCAGCACGGCATCGCCTTCATTCATCAGGAGCTCAACATATGGCCGGATATGACCGTCTTGGAGAATCTATTCATCGGGAAAGAAATCTATACGAAACTCGGACTGCTAGATACTAAGAAAATGAAGACCCTCGCCCAAACGCAGCTGGACCGTTTGTCTGTGAATCTCTCACTTGAACAAGAGGCAGGCAGCTGTTCTGTTGGACAAAAACAGATGATTGAGATTGCAAAAGCATTAATGACCGATGCAAAGGTCATCATCATGGATGAGCCGACAGCAGCTCTTACGGAACGGGAAATCGAGAAGCTCTTCCAGGTCATTGAATCTCTCAAAAAAGAAGGCGTTTCCATTGTCTATATTTCTCACCGTATGGAGGAAATCTTCGCCATCTGTGACCGGATTACGATCATGCGTGATGGGAAAACGGTCGATACGAAAGCCATACCTGAAACGAATTTCCATGAAGTCGTCAAAAAAATGGTCGGCCGTGAATTGACAGATCGATATCCTGAGCGAACGCCTTCTACAGGAGACATTGTCCTTGAGGTGAAACAAGCAACGAGAAAAGGACAATTTCAAGATATCAGCTTCTCAGTTAAAGCTGGAGAAATCGTTGGTGTTGCAGGCTTAATGGGTGCTGGCCGGACCGAAATGATGCGGTCGCTCTTTGGCCTTGATCCTCTTGCTCAAGGAGAAATATGGGTTCATGGAAAAAAGGCTGTTATTAAAAAACCAAGTGATGCCGTCAAGCTCGGCATCGGCTTTATCACAGAGGATCGCAAGGATGAAGGATTGATGCTTGATGCATCCATCCGAGAAAACATCGGTCTGCCAAACTTAAAAAGCTTCTCTCCAAAGGGATTGATTGATAAGAAAACAGAACAGGATTTTGTCGACCTTCTCATCAAACGACTGACGATTAAAACGGCTTCCTCTGACATCTCTGCCCGAAGCCTGTCTGGGGGAAATCAGCAAAAAGTCGTCATTGCCAAATGGATCGGCATACAGCCGAAGGTCTTGATTTTAGATGAACCGACACGAGGAGTCGACGTCGGAGCGAAACGAGAAATCTATCAGTTAATGAATGAGCTGACCGATCGAGGCGTTGCCATTTTAATGGTCTCCTCTGAGCTCCCAGAGATACTCGGGATGAGCGATCGAGTGCTCGTCATTCATGAAGGAACCATCAGCGGAGAATTAGACAAAGCAGAAGCAACGCAGGAACGAATTATGACACTAGCTACAGGAGGGAAGTAACATGAAACCACTTACTTCTAATGGACGATTTGATCACATCATGCAAAAGCTTGGGCCATTCTTAGGACTCATCATCCTTGTCGCCATTGTTTCTATTTTAAACCCGGCCTTTTTAGAGCCATTAAACATCTTAAACTTACTGAGACAAATCTCCATTAATGCCCTCATTGCCTTTGGCATGACGTTTGTTATTTTAACTGGAGGTATTGATTTATCAGTCGGTGCTATTCTTGCACTGTCCAGTGCCCTGACTGCCGGCTTTATCGTTTCTGGCATGGATCCGATTTTAGCCATTATCGTCGGCTGTATCATCGGTGCTGTTCTTGGGATGATCAACGGTCTTTTAATCACAAAAGGCAAGATGGCTCCATTTATCGCAACGCTTGCCACGATGACAATTTTCAGAGGTTTGACACTCGTTTATACAGACGGAAACCCGATTACTGGGCTTGGCTCTAACTATGCCTTTCAGTTATTCGGCCGCGGATATTTCTTAGGCATTCCTGTTCCAGCGATTACGATGCTTCTCACCTTTATCGTACTTTGGGTACTGCTTCATAAAACACCTTTCGGCAGAAGAACATATGCCATCGGCGGGAATGAAAAAGCGGCTCTCATCTCAGGAATCAAAGTACCACGCGTGAAAATTATGATCTATTCATTAGCAGGCTTCATGTCTGCCTTAGCAGGTGCGATCTTAACATCTCGCCTAAATTCAGCGCAGCCAACAGCTGGTACGTCCTATGAGCTTGATGCCATTGCTGCCGTCGTACTTGGCGGAACAAGCCTGTCCGGTGGAAGAGGACGAATTGTCGGCACACTCATCGGGGTGCTCATTATCGGTGTCCTGAACAATGGTATGAACTTACTTGGCGTTTCATCATTCTATCAATCTGTTGTGAAAGGGATTGTCATCTTGATTGCAGTCCTATTAGACAGAAAGAAATCTGCTTAAGGAGGCAGCCGCTATGAAAAAATATCTTATTCTCATCCTGACTCTCTCATTGTTCATGCTTTCTGCCTGCTCACTTGAACCGCCGGAGTGGGCCAAGTCATCAAAGGATGGCAAGAAAAAGGACATCAAAATTGGGCTGTCGATCTCGACGTTAAATAACCCATTCTTCGTTTCTCTGAAAAACGGTGTGACAAAAGAAGCGAAAAAGCTAGGCATTGAAGTCGTGATTGCAGATGCACAAAATGATTCAGCTAAACAAACAAGTGATGTTGAAGACCTTATTCAGCAAGGCGTCGACGCATTGCTCATCAACCCAGCGGATTCATCTGCCATATCAACCGCTGTCGAATCAGCAAACGCTTCTGATATACCTGTCATCACATTAGACCGCTCAGCCGAAAGTGGAAAGGTAGAAGCACTTGTCGCCTCAGATAACGTCAAAGGCGGAGAAATGGCAGCAAAATTTATCATTGACAAGGTTGGCAAAGGAGCAAAAGTCGCTGAATTAGAAGGCGTACCAGGCGCTTCCGCTACACGTGAGCGTGGAAAAGGATTCCATCAAATAGCGGATAAAGATCTAAAAGTGACAGCAAAACAAGCTGCCGACTTCGACCGGACAAAAGGACTGAATGTCATGGAAAACCTCCTTCAAGGAAACCCTGACATCAAAGCCGTTTTTGCCCACAATGATGAAATGGCACTTGGCGCACTAGAAGCGATTCAAAGCTCTGGGAAAGACATTCTTGTCGTTGGCTTTGACGGAAACGAAGATGCACTCAGCTCAATCAAAGCAGGAAAGCTCTCTGCAACAGTCGCGCAGCAGCCTGAGCTGATCGGTCAACTGGCAGTCGGTGCTGCAAACGACGTATTAAAAGGGAAAAAAGTACAAAAGAATATCGCAGCTCCACTCAAACTAGAACAGAAGAAATAAACAGAAAACCCCCGATTTCCCTCGGGGGTTTTCCTATTACTGTGGTCTTTTCAGCACAAATGACGTGCCTAAATGGGCATAATCATTACCTGCTAGGCGAGCAACTGGTTTCAGTTCATTAGTAGAAACATAGCCTTTTTCTGCATCATAAACACCCTCATCTAAATGTGCACATACAACCCGTCCAATGATATGATCGACCGTGATCTCCCCTTCATCATTTTGAAAGGTCAGATGTTTTTCCAGCTGACATTCAAATCGAATGCGTGCTTCCTTGATCCCCGGCACTGAAATGACATGACTTTCTACTTGATGAAGACCGGTTCGTTCCAGCTCACTCTCTTCAACCGGCAGCGTAGCAGCTGTTTCATTAATATCTTCTATGATGGCTTCATCACTCACATGAACAACAAACTCTTCCCTATCGATGATATGCTGCGCAGTATCTTTCATCTGACCATCACGTCGTCCGATAGAAACCGCAATAAGCGGCGGGTGTCCGCTGATGACATTAAAGAAACTAAATGGTGCGGCATTGACAACATCTTCTTTAGACAGACTTGTAATAAACGCTATCGGTCTTGGAACGATAGAACCAGATAATAATTTATATGCCTCTTTTCGTGACAGCTGATCCATTTGCAATGTAATCAATTCGGTACGCCTCCTTTTAATGTAACGACATCATACCATAACCCGTTCCCTATACATCTTATTCCAGCTCGGTGCGATGCAGGATATGGTGAACAAGATGAAATAAAGCAGGATTATGATTTTCCCGTCTATAGGAAATCGTCCATTCCGCCAGAAGCTGTTCATCCTCAATGGCCCGATATACAACATCCAGATTAAATAAACGCCGGGCTGATTTTGGAATCACTGCAATACCGATCCCTGCTGTGACGAGGCCAATGATCATTTGATATTCCGCTGCTTCCTGCACGATATTTGGAGAAAACCCGTACTTTTCACATAGCAGGACAAAGTGCTGATAAAGAGACGGCCATGATTCCTGTGATAAAGAAATAATCGGTTCATGACGGATATCTTCAATCGCGACCGTCTCTTTATTAGCCAAACGATGATTTTTTGGAATCGCAAAAATACATTCACTTTGCTTCATCAAACGACTCACTAATTCTTCATGCGGCGATGTAGGATGTAAAAAACCGATATCAATCTCACCATTTAAAAGTGCCTCTAGCTGCTGCGGAACAGAAAGCTGCTGCAGCTCAATACTGACAGAGGGATACAGCTCCCTGAATTCACGTACAACGGGCGGCAGAATATCGTACGTCGCCGTTCCAACAAAACCTATGATGATTTTCCCCAGCTCTCCTCTTGCTGTATGACGGGCATGATCAACGGCTTTATCAAGCTGCTGCAGCACTCCCCGAACCTCATGTAAAAAGACCTTTCCAGCTGCTGTTAGCTCCACCACCCGCTTCGACCGGTGAAATAAAGGAAAACCCAATTCTTCCTCAAACTGCTTAATTTGCTGACTAAGTGGAGGCTGTGTCATATTCAACCGCGCGGCTGCTCTGCCAAAATGCAGCTCCTCCGCTACTGTGACAAAATATTGCAAATGTCTCAGTTCCATCCTTTCACTCCTCACACACTTATTCGTGAAACATATCAAAACCACGTTAAACATATATTGGAAAATTTATTTTATGAAATGTATAGTAAATCATATCATGAAAATATATTTTCATAAAAAATTTTACTTGCCGAAAGGAGTGCGGGGTAAATGAAATCTCAAGCACAACCCCTAACAAGACGAGGAGCAGAGTTGATTGTTGATACGCTGATTGCTCAAGGTGTGACCCATGTTTTTGCGATTCCAGGTGCAAAAATTGACGCTGTATTTGATGTATTAAAAGACAGAGGTCCAGAGCTTGTCCTATGCAGACACGAACAAAATGCAGCCTTTATGGCAGCTGCTGTCGGACGATTAACCGGCAAACCAGGTGTTTGTCTCGTCACATCAGGTCCTGGTGCATCTAATTTAGCAACAGGTCTATTAACAGCCAATACAGAAGGTGATCCTGTTGTCGCAATCGCCGGAAACGTCATTCGTGCAGATCGTCTGAAACGAACACATCAATCACTCGACAATGCGGCATTATTCAAACCAGTCACAAAATATAGCGTTGAAGTACAAGACGTTCATAATATACCAGAAGCATTAACGAATGCTTTTCGCGCGGCACAAAAAGGGCAGGCTGGAGCAGCATTTATCAGCTTTCCACAAGATGTCGTGACAGAACACACCACACAAACACCAGTGTCTGCTCACCCTTCTCCAGAATTAGGTCCTGCACCAGATGCTCTCATCAGTTCGGCTATCGCCAAAATTCAAAATGCACACTTACCTATTGCGATTGTGGGAATGAAAGCTAGTCGTCCAGCTGCTGCAAATGCCACAAGAGCATTATTAAAAACACTTGGTATCCCATTTGTTGAAACGTACCAAGGAGCCGGCGTTCTCTCAAGAGAGCTCGAGTCTCAATATGTAGGCAGAATCGGCTTATTCCGTAATCAGCCGGGTGATCTTCTCATTGAACATGCAGATGTCATTTTGACCATTGGCTTTGATCCAATTGAATATGATCCGAAGCATTGGAATCTTCAGCCGCAGCAGCGTCAGATCATCCATGTTGATGACATGCAGGCAGATATTGACCATTTTTATGAGCCAGCGCTTGAGCTTGTAGGCAATATTTCTGAAACCGTCAAACATCTAGCGCATGACAGTGTTCCCCTTTCTCTAAGCAAAGAGAACATAGAATTCGTCACTGAATTACAGGAACTATTAAGCGACATCGAAAAGACACCAGAAAGAGAAAGTCATCGATCTCACCCTCTGGATGTCATTCATACATTGAGACGTCTGATTCCTGATGACACGAAGGTCACGTGTGATATCGGATCTCACGCGATTTGGATGTCCCGTCACTTCCGCGTCTATGAACCGAACTCATTCCTGGTGAGTAACGGCATGCAAACATTAGGCGTCGCATTACCATGGGCAATTGCGGCTTCTATCATGAATCCAGATGAAAAGATTATCTCGGTCTCAGGTGATGGCGGTTTTCTCTTCTCCGCAATGGAGCTAGAAACAGCAGTCCGGAAGAAAACAAACCTCGTTCACCTTGTTTGGAACGACAGCACATACGACATGGTCGCGTTCCAGCAGGAAATGAAATATGACCGTACATCCTGCGTTGAATTCGGGCAGATCGATTTAGTGAAATATGCGGAAAGCTTTGGAGCGACTGGACTAAGGGTCAACTCACCTGAGGAGCTTTCAACCGTCCTTCAAAAGGGTATAAACATAGAAGGACCCGTGATTATTGATATTCCGATTGACTATCAAGACAACCCTGACCTCGCCAGTCAAAAATGGCCAGAAGTCTTTCGCAAAAAACATGCAATGAACGTTAGATAAGACTTCGATACATTACATTAAAGGAGTGAGCGGTTATGGGTATGATGCACCCAATGAATCAACAGAATGACACAAGACAGCATGACAAACAGCAAGAGGTCTATCAAGTATCAACAATGACCTCCCTGCTGGAAGCCGTATATGATGGAGATTTCTCCCTCGCACATATTCCTGAACACGGTGATTTTGGCATCGGTACATTCAATCAATTAGATGGAGAGCTGATCGGCTTTGACGGCGCATTCTACCGGCTGCGCTCGGACGGAACAGCGACACCGGTCACCAATCAAGATTATTCACCATTCT
This sequence comes from Bacillus sp. PAMC28571, assembly GCF_014250435.1. Classification (NCBI taxonomy): domain Bacteria; kingdom Bacillati; phylum Bacillota; class Bacilli; order Caryophanales; family Bacillaceae; genus Bacillus; species Bacillus sp. PAMC28571. The sequence continues at coordinate 3,044,507 of NZ_CP060191.1, forward strand.
GCTCTCTAGCATTCTTTGAAACAGATATCGTTCATCGAATTGATGCACCTATGACGTCTAAAGAACTTGAAGAAGAAATCGACCGCATTTTACCAAGTAAAAATATCTTTTATGCGGTCCGCATTGATGGATCATTCAAAAAGGTTCAAACACGTACGGTTGAAAAACAGGAAAAACCTTACGTTCCAATGGTAGAAGCAGTCAAGTCTCAGCCTATTTTCGACTTCGAGGATATTCAAGGCACGATCGCAGGCTTCCGTACACCGCAGTATGCACATGGCATTGCGGTGAGTGGATATCATCTTCATTTTATTGATGAAGATCGAAGTGTTGGCGGACACGTATTTGATTACACCGTTGATCAAGTCACCATCCGCATTTCTCAAAAACGCCATATGAATTTACACCTGCCAAATACGCAGGAATTCTTCCAAGCAGACATTGATCGTGCTGATCTTGCACAGCAAATTGCCAGTGCAGAAAGCAGCCCGGATCAATAAATGAAGACACCCCGATGAGATCGGGGTGTTTTTTTATGCACAAAGATGTTTTCTCGCACGTAATGTTTTCGTTTCGATACCAAAATAGAAATCATCCATTCTATTCGTAATAAAATATGATAGAATATCAACAGAAGAAAGGTGGTTATACGGTGTCAAAAGACTATAGCATTCCAAACCTAACATTAGACGAAAGAGATAAACAAATTTTATCCCTATTACACGAGGATGGGCGCATGTCTTATACAGATCTCGGCAAACAGGTCGGTCTGTCACGTGTTGCCGTACAAGCCCGCATTCAGCAGCTCATTGAAGCAGGAGTCATTGAACGATTCACCGCTGTAATTAACCCCGCGAAGGTCGGCATTCATGTCTCTGTCTTCTTTAATGTAGAGGTAGAGCCGAAATTTTTAGAAGCGGTAGCCCTTCAGCTTGAAAAGGAAACGGCTGTCACAAGCCTTTACCACATGACAGGACCAAGCAAGCTGCATATGCATGGCATTTTTCAACATGAACAGGAAATGGAGACTTTCCTGACAAAAAAGCTATACCCGCTAGAAGGCGTTGTCAGTGTGGACTGCCAAATGCTCATTAAACGATACAAAAGCCGCATGGGCATGAAATTGTAGACAGGAGTTGAACCACTTGCAATCATATATCGAACTCATTATCGCTATGGTGCGAACCGGTATTCTCGGTTTTGGCGGAGGCCCTTCCGTCATACCGCTTATTCGCCATGAAGCGGTGGTGAAATACCAATGGATCAACGATGACGAATTCGGAGAAACACTCGCCATCGCCAATGCATTACCAGGCCCGATCGCTACGAAAATGTCAGCATACCTCGGCTATCGATTAAAGGGCGTATCTGGCGCAATTGTCGCCACAGCTGCTCATATTTTACCAACATGTCTCGCCATGGTAGCCCTTGTTACACTTGTCAGCGTTTTAAGCTCCTCACAAATCATTCAAAATATGATTGGCGCTGTGACCCCTGTCATTGCTGTTCTGTTAGGTATCATGGCATATGAGTTTGGACAAAAAGCGCTGAAAGGCTTCGGCATGATCTTCGGGATCGTTCTATTTCTTCTTGCCTTTATTGGGCTGCAAGTGCTGTCCATTCATCCAGGAATTATTGTCATGATCTTTTTACTTTATGGCGCCTTTCATTTTAAACTGAAAAATCGCTGGAATCGGCCAAATAAAGAGAAAGGAGTGTCTTCATGATGCTGATTCTCTTTTTATTCTGGGCATTCTTTTTATCCAATCTATTAGGATATGGCGGTGGCCCTGCATCCATCCCGCTCAATTATGAAGAAATCGTCAATCATTTTCATTGGATGACGAACGAAGGATTCTCCAATATGCTGGCTTTAGCCAATGCACTGCCGGGGCCAATCGCTACGAAGATTGCAGCATATGTCGGCTATGACGTCATGGGCTGGCCAGGCTTTATCGTGGCACTGCTTGCAACTGTCCTGCCATCCGCTGTTGGGCTGATTTTATTGCTCAAGCTGATTGACCGCTTTCGTCAATCTCCCGTCGTAAAAGGCATGACCTTATCCGTTCAGCCTGTCATTGCGATGATGATGCTTTTATTAACATGGGAAATCGGCGGAGATGCTGTGAAAGCCATCGGCTGGACGCAATCGCTCGCCATTGCTGCGATCTCCTTTTTCTTGATGACCAAATTCAAGCTGCACCCTGCTTTTCTGATTGTGGCTGCATTTTTATATGGCGGATTCATTCTGCCGCATTCATAAAAACCGATAACATTCACTGTTATCGGTTTTCTTTTACATATAAATTGGAGAAACTGATCTGCGCCCAATCGAATGATACTCGACCCCTGCTTGTTCTGCCTCTTCAAGTGTATGACAGTTTCGTCCATCGAAAATAAGCGGCCGCTTCATCCATTTCTTATAGGAAGCGAGTGGAAACGACTGAATATCCGCCCACTCTGTTAATAGACAGACCGCATCGGCATCCTTGATCGCTTCCTCAATCGTTTGAGCAAATAAGACTTGATCCGGCAGCTCGCGAGCTGCATGCCGGGCAGCAACAGGATCATATGCCACAAGCTCCGCACCTAATTGATGGAGCTCATGAGCGATCGGAATAGATGGCGCCTCCCTCATATCATCTGTATTCGGTTTAAAGGACAGACCAAGAAGCGCAATTCGCTTCCCTTCAAGAGCTGCCCCCAGCCGCTCCTGAATATTGCGGATAAAACCTGCTCGCTGCTCATTATTTACTTTGATGACAGCCTTTAACAGCTCAAAATCATGGGACACATGCCCTGCAATTTGGACAAGGGCATTTGTATCTTTTGGAAAACAAGAACCTCCGTAGCCAATGCCCGCTCTGAGAAAGGAAGAACCGATCCGCTGATCTAGCCCCATTCCCTGCGCCACCCATTCAACATCAGCCCCTGTTTTTTCACAAATGGAGGCAATCTCATTCATAAAGCTGATTTTTGTCGCAAGAAATGCATTTGATGCGTACTTGATCATTTCAGCACTTTTACGGTCTGTTTTCACCAATGGAAGGTGGAAATCAGCATACATGTCCTCTAACTTGTCTAATACGGCTTTTGTTTCAGCTCCAATCACTAGCCGATCCGCCCTCAATGTATCTGAAATGGCAGAGCCTTCCCGTAAAAATTCTGGGTTAGATGCAATCGCTAGTGGCTCCTTCCGTCCTAATTCTTGATGGATCAACTGATCGATTTGATCCCCCGTTCCGACAGGCACTGTACTTTTCACCACAAGAATCGCCCCTGACTTTGCTTTTAAGCCCATCTCTTTTGCAGCCTGAAACACATACTGTAAGTCAGCTTGGCCATCTGCCTGCTGCGGGGTGCCGACTGCAATCATTAACACATCTGCCTGCGGGTAGGCTTCCGCTCCATTTATGTGAAAATGAATTCGTCCCTGCTCAAGGTTGCGCTTCAATAGCTCTTTTAACCCTGGCTCATACATTGGGGGGGTTCCCTGTTTCAGCTGCATGACCTTTCGGCGGTCAATATCAATACACGCCACATCATGACCTGCCTCCGCTAAACACACACCTGTCACAAGCCCCACATACCCACAGCCTGCAATCGCAATATTCATGACTCCATCAGCTCCCCATACTCCTTATGCTTGTAATGACATCGTATGCCGGGAGCGTTCATTCCATTCTTAAAAGCATACAAAAACCCCCTGCCATCACTAGCAGGGGGTCACTTTTATGAAACAAGACCATTTCGAATATGAGCAATCAGATTTTCAAGCATTTCTTTTGTTGTGACATCATTTGAATTTTCACCAATATCATGAGCGTACATCAAAATCTTTAAAAACTCTTCTTGATTTAAACCCTTATTATCCATGTCTGTATCCTTTCGATTCCACTAATTTCATTATTATATGCTGTAAGGTTGGTTTATGCAATACTCTATTACATCATTCGACAGCTTTTGAAATTTATGACCATTTTCATGAAAAACTTTTTTATAAATCCCCATTGAGCTATAATAAAAGAATTGGAATCTTTTACTTGGTTAGGAGCGGATCAAATGCTTCAGCACAACATCAACGAAGAAGAAATCAAACAAACAGCCGAACAGATCAAAGAACTTCTTCCTGCAACAGATGAAAACAAACAACTCATCAAAAAAGCATTGATTACTTATAGACAGGACAGCGTATATCGGCTCAAGCAAGAGTCTGATACCGAATGGTCAGCTTATGTACATGATGTCGTGGCAGCAAGAGTCCACCTTCATGTGCTGTTTCCTGTGAGAAGCAGCTGCTCATGTCCAGCAGATGGACTTTGTAAACACATTCTTGCTGTCTTCTTTTCGCTATACGCTCAAGTAGAGAGTGTGACCGGGTTTACAGAACATTGGTCAGAAAAGGATGAATTACAGCGCAGCAAAGAACTGATTCGCCAGCACTTCCAAGTGAAGCGCCCAGACGAACAATCACTCCAAAGCTGGCTGACTTTTTTCCAAGAGGAATTTAACCTCTGGCTGAAACGGACACCGAAGCACCAGCAAACACCGCAGCATTTATATTACGGCTATTTATCGATCCTAAAAAAACACGCACCTGCTTCACCTGAATTCAAGAGCTTGTATGCAATTCATACGTCGATCGATGTATGGCTGAGGCTTCATGAACTCGTCGACCTCGGCCGGCTTGATGCCGAAAAAGACTTTTATTCCATGAATCCCTATGTAGAACAGCTCATGAACACCATTTTCGATTCAGTGGATCATTTGAAGACATACGCCCTTTCCTTTTCCCTCGATCCGTTTCTTGAAAACACACCAACTGCCGTTCGCACACTTCTTCAAATCAATGGACCTTTCCAGCATGAACGAGTAGCGGTCTTTATGGAGATTTGGGGCACCATATTAAATAGAGGGAAATGGGTCAAAAAAGAAACAGAATTACTAAAGAACGCCCAGAAGAAAGAACAAACGGTTGAACGTACCATCGGGCTGATGCACATGGATTATTTACTGAAAGAAGACGAAAGCCTCTTTCAGCAATTACAGCTGCTTAATGCGGATATGCTGCCAAATGTGCTCAATTGGCTGAAGGATCTCACAAACCGAAAGGACTGGAAGCGGCTCAAGCTCTGGTATCATGAAATCACCTATATATTAGAGGAATATTGCCAGCTCGACCTTTCCTACAGAGAACTGCGGGGAGCCGTCAGTGATTTCTTCTTTTATTTAGATGCATACTTTAAGCAAACGAAGGATCATCATTTATATGAACGTTATCTCCAAATCTGTATGCCCTATGCGTTTACAGAATACAGTCAGCTCTTGTATGCACAGCAGCGTTATGCGGAATGGATTGAGATTCACAGCCTTGTTGGTTTCTCCATTAGTGAACTGGAGAAGGATTTGATCAAACAGATTGCAAAAGAGGAGCCGGAAGCCCTCATTCCATCGTACCACCGTGAAATCTCACTTCTTCTCGATCAAAAGAATCGAAGTGCTTATCGAGAGTCTGTGAAAATGCTGAAGAAACTGCGCACGCTTTATCATAAAACGAAAAAAACCGTGATCTGGGAAAGGTATGTAAAGCAGCTGCAAGATTCAACAAAACGGCTGCGTGCGTTCCAAGAGGAAATGAAGAAAGGAAAATTGATTGATGACACGCCATAAACAAATTGTCATTCATGCAGAACAAACTGAAGATTTCTCTTTCACCATTTCAGCGCAAGCAGAGGACGGACACCCTGTTCCGCTTAATGAAATGAAGAGGCAGCTTTTCCAATGGCACGAATCTTCTTTCTACGGAACATTTTTAGAAGATGTCAGCTTTATTGGCACTCCTGCCTTTCTGTTAAGCCCTTGGATGACCGTTGAATTGCTAGGAAAAAATTCATTTAATACGTTTAGTCATGTGACATTAACGGATGAAACGGAACCACTGATGAAGACTGCCTCCACCATTTACGAATTCATCGAGGACGAAGATTTCGTTCCCGATTATGAGGCGTGGACAAAAGGCGAGCTTCGGTTTAAAGATAAAGAAGGCCTATTAGATGGTTATACGGCTGATTGGTTCTCCTTTGCTGTACAGGATTACATTCAGTATGATGATGCCTTGCAGCACAAATGGGAACTCATGAACGCACAATCGCCTGCGCTCTCAACCTTCCAAGGACATTTTCTAGATGAGCAGGATTTCTTGGAGACGATTGGCTGGATAGATGATGAGACGCCGTTCACTGTCGGCTTGCGCTTAAATGAACCGGATTTTGACGGAGATGATTGGAAAATCGAATTGTTTTTGCGGGACAAGAAAAACAGTGACCTTCACTTTTTTGAAGGCATTCGTTCATTGAAAAGGTCTTGGCATCCGTATCAAGATAAAATTTCAAGAGAGCTGGAACGATTCAGTCAAATCGTCCCTTGGCTTTCTTTCACATCTGGCACCACACTTATGTCAGAAGAAGAAGCATGGCTCTTCCTATCTGAAGCAAGTGAAACACTTGTCAATATGGGCATTGAGATTCTGCTCCCATCGTGGTGGCAAATTGTTAAAGACAGCACGATGATGTTAAAAGCAAGGATTTCTTCGACACCGCGAGGCGAATCGCATGTCGGAATGGACGCATTAATGGACTTTAATTGGCGCTTTGCTACAAACGGCATTGAACTGACAGAAGATGAGTTCAACGAACTTGTCCAAAGCAAACGGCGCCTTGTCAACATTCGAGGACAATGGATCAAAATAGACCCGACCTTCATTCAGCAAATGAAAAAGTGGATGGAGCGTGCCGAAAATGAAGGGCTTCACATGTCTGATATTTTGTCACGCGAACTGGCAGATCAAGAAGCTTCCTCTGAATCGATTCCAGAACTACTAGACAGTTCAGCATTTGCCCATATTCAATTTGAACTTTCATCGCAATTAAGAGGGCTTGTCCACCAATTAAATGATTCGCACGAGCTGCCTTCTTACGAAATGAGTGAGTCCTTCAAAGGCACACTGCGTCCGTATCAGCAGCATGGCGTGAATTGGCTTTTATTTTTAAGATCTCATGGATTTGGGGCTTGTTTAGCAGATGATATGGGTCTTGGAAAAACGATTCAAATGATCGCGTATTTCACGTATTTGAAGGAGCAGGAGCAAAATGCCGCTCCCTCTCTCATCATTGCGCCGACCTCTGTTTTAGGAAACTGGCAGCGAGAGCTCGAAACATTCGCACCACATTTGAAGGTTGCCCTGCATTATGGCCCATCGCGTCCACAGGGAGAGGACTTCACAAAAGCATACGAGTCAACAGATATTGTTCTGACGTCTTATGGACTCTCACATTCTGATCGTGATGAATTAACGGCAGCAAAGTGGAATACCATTTGCTTAGACGAAGCCCAAAACATCAAGAACGCCCATACGAAACAATCGAGAGCGATTAGACAGCTCAAAGGACAGCATCACATTGCCCTTAGCGGGACACCAATGGAAAACCGTTTGACAGAGCTTTGGTCCATATTCGACTTCGTCAACAAAGGATATCTCGGCAGCCTGACCAGCTTCCATAAAAAGTTCGTCCTTCCGATTGAAAAAGACCGTGAAGAAAAAAGAATTGAACAGCTCCAGCAGCTGATCAAACCATTTTTATTAAGACGAACAAAACAAGATGAAGAGGTTGCCCTGAACCTGCCTGAGAAACTCGAAGAAAAAGAATTCATTCCGCTCTCCGCTGAGCAGGCGTCTTTATATGAACAGCTCGTGAAGGATACATTTGAACACATGGCATCATTAACAGGGATGCAGCGAAAAGCCATTATTTTAAGTATGCTTGGCAGACTCAAACAGATTTGTGATCACCCTGCGCTCTATTTAAAAGAGAGCGGAACAGATGTGAAACTGCTGAAACGTTCGTTAAAAATGGATAAACTCGCAGAGCTGTTAAAAGTGATACATGAGCAAGGAGAAAGCTGTCTCATCTTTACGCAGTATATTGAAATGGGCAACATGATCAAGCAGCTGGCAGAAAAGATGTTTGGAGAACCAGTCCAATTTTTAAATGGCAGCCTCTCAAAACAAGAGCGGGACAAAATGGTGGACCACTTCCAGAAGAAAGAATTCAACATCTTAATTCTCTCTTTAAAGGCAGGAGGAACAGGACTCAACCTAACCGCCGCAAACCATGTCATTCACTACGATAGATGGTGGAATCCTGCTGTGGAAAACCAAGCGACAGACCGAGCTTATCGGATTGGACAAAAACGATTTGTTCACGTCCATAAGATGATCACAACGGGCACAATCGAGGAAAAAATCGATCAAATGCTCGAAACAAAACAAACATTAAACGATCAAATTATCCAAAGCGAAAGCTGGATTACAGAGCTATCGACAAACGAACTAGAAGACTTATTTACCTTAAGTGCCGCCGCTCAATCATCTTAATCACAGCAAAAAGAGGACTTTTCTCAAGTTTCATGAAAAGTCCTCTTTTTTATTTGATATAAACGTAAGCTAAATGTTCAGTTTTTTCAATGCAGATTTCACATTCATATACGTATTTAATTCACGGAAGTCCTCTCTCATTTCCCCCATTTTCATGGCAAGATTCGGTTTAATTCCTGTCACAATGAGTTCAGTACCCGTCATTAAAATCAAATCGTTCAGCTTAAAGATCGCATCTGCCACAAATGAATCCACTTCTAATAATCCGGACAGATCGACAATAAAATAATCATCCTTGGATTGAGAGATATAGGTGGAGACCGTTGAAATGATCTTATCAAATCTTGGCGCTGTTAATGTACCAATGATCGGTAACACAGAGATCCCATCTTTCACAGGAACGATTGGGACAGAAATATTCAGCACTTCATCAATTGATTGCTCAAGAAGCTCTTGCTGTTCCTTCTCTTTCGTGACATCCTTTTGCAGACCAACGAAATAAAGACGTTTCCCTTCATTTTCGTCAATCCAAAGTGGAGCGACACTTAACTCGTTCCAAAACATTTGTCCAGATTTTTTATAATTTTTCAGCTGAACAGTGACAGCCTCTTTGTTCTCAATGGCTGTTCTAATTTGTTTGAGAGCGATTTGTTCAGTTTCATCTCCCTGAAGGAAACGACAATTCCTCCCCAATACTTCGATTTCTTGATAGCCTGTCATATCTAAAAAGCCCTTGTTCACATATATTAAAGGATTATCAGGTAAAGACGGGTCCGTCACCGTCAGGCCAACCTGAGTATAGTCCAAGGCTTCCTTGATTAAATGCAGATTTTCGGACTTATAAGATTCCAGCGCCATTCGTTTACTCTCCTTATTTTCCTTACAAGCGGGTTATATTCTTAATTAAATTATATGATGTTCCACATCATGTGTAAATAGAAGTGGTTCTGAATTCCTCTTTTGTAGAATGCGCTTCATCCTATGTGATTTATACCGCGACATCTGATTCATCTATTTCAAAAGGTGCCGGATCATATGCGCCACTCCATGTTTATCGTTTGATAACGTGACGTGATCAGCGATTTCTTTTATATCCTGCCTCGCATTCCCCATCGCAACCCCAACACCAGCAGCTCGAAGCATCGATTCATCATTTAAACTGTCTCCTACAGCCGCTGCCCTACTTAAAGGAATACCTAGTCTTTCTGCCAGCCTTGTTAATGCCTGCCCTTTAGACGCGTGCTTTGAACCAATTTCAAAGTTATGATCAGCCGAACTGACCAATGTTAAATCTAAATCATCACCAAACATATCCCATCCGGCTTTCAATCTGTCCTGAAAGAAAGAAAAACCTAAGATGTTGTAAAATGAAAGCTTTCGATCCTCACGAAACAATTCTTTATATGTATCAATATAAGAAAAACCTGACTGGCTGTATTGAACTTCTGCCGCTTGCTTTAAGACATTTTGATCCGTTTCTGGATTTGCACTTTTTAAACGGTCCATTTCAATCGCAAGAAGCTCTCTGCCGCGATTCGTTGTGAAAATGGCTTCGTTTGTAAAGACTTCATAATAATAATCACGTTCTTCCAGCCATGACAATATGTGTTTAGCCTTTTCTTCTTGTAAAGCAGCTGAATGGTACACTTGTCCAGTTGGATCATGAATCACAGCTCCATTGGCACTAATCACCCATGTATTCATACCAAGCTGGTCAAAAATAGACTTCACATCAAAATACGCTCTCCCTGTTGAAACGACAACCTCAATTCCATTCGCAGCTGCTTCCTTTAATGCCTGCTCGTTTTCCTGACTCACTTTGTGTTCACTGTTCAATAAAGTGCCATCTAAATCCGTTGCGATTAATTGAATGTTTGTCATCGTTCTCTCCTTTTTGTCTTTATTTTCAACCGATATCCCGTTAACAAAATCCATCATCATTATGTAATGAGTATCCACCATTTGCAAGAGCTGATCGGTTAAACAGTGAATAAAAGAGTATCCGGCCACGCATTATGACCGGATACACACAAAGGGGATTCATAAGGGGACACATGACCTATACAAAGAAGCATTGGTTCTATTACGCAGTGTTCATATGCACAAGGCAGCATCTATCAGCTTTAGCTAGAGGGGGGCTGTCAGATGATAGACGTTACCTTTTGATCGGGACTTGCCTCCTTTCCTTTCAGCTACCCCTAGTCTACGAAGAAAGGCCTGATGTGACAAAACTTGAAAATAGCAAAATAGGCCTTCAAATTCTCTATATCCTCATTAATTTCTGTTTTTTACCGCTTGCGTATAAAACATCATCTTGTTTTGTTTGATGAAATACTTATTTTTCATAAATTGATAAAAAATATCTGAATGAATCCAATTACTAGAAGGCATGTGAATATAATCAGATCCGTCCCACGCAAACCAATAAAAACAAAGCCGGCCATCATGAACCGACAGCTGAAACTCAAAGCAGTCCATTTGATCCTCAGTGACATATTGAAACGTGAGTGACTCTCCTTCTTCCATATAGACATCACAAAATGAAAGAATGTCTCCCCACGAATAAACACGTATATCACTCTTTGCCTTCTCCTCGCCAATATGAATATTTCTCAATTGATAGGACTCCATAAAACATCTCCTTTCACTCATGTGCAGCTAGTTCTAAGCAGGCAGCGGTTTCATTTATACAGATGTTGTATGCTATAATAATACTTACGAATAATGAACGCTTGTGAGGTGATAAATATGAAAACCTTTAGGCTGATTGATTTAAAAATTGAACTTGATCCACAGCAAGATAAAATGTCCAGTATTCCCCTTCGTGACGGTTTAATCATTAATAAAGAAGACGGTGAAAATCACTGGATGATTGAAGCACTCATTCCAAAGAAACATAGACAGGTGTTTGAGGTACTCTTTCAGCAGCACACAGAAGTGAAGATTCTTGTAACGATCACTAAAGAAAACAACCGCCCTGTTCATCTATCTGTCCAAGTCAAAAACATCGTTGCCTTAGAAGAAAACATTTCTGTGTTACTCGATGGTAAAATGATTACAAATCGTTACAGAACAGAAACTGAAGAAGTATTAAAAGACCTCGTCAAAGAGGGGCTGTCAGGAGAAAAACTACTGGATGCTTTTAAACAAAACACATAAAAAAGAGCGGGATCAGCCGCTCTTTTTCTATTGCAAATCTTTAGACTGGCTTTGATTTTTCAATAAATCTCTAATTTCAGTTAGCAGAACTTCCGTTTGATCCGGCGTTTCCACAACCTCTTCTTCCTCAACCTTTTTCCGTTTTAACTTATTCAAATAACGAATAAAGATAAAAATGGAAAACGAGATAATTAAGAAATCAACCACTGTCTGAATAAAGTTCCCATATAAAATTTGAGCCGCTCCGATTTTAATGGATAGACCGCTAAAATCATGCCCTCCAATAATAATACCGACAAGCGGCATGATTAAATCATTCACAAGAGAAGTGACAATTTTGCCAAATGCTCCCCCAATGATGACACCTACAGCCAAGTCAATGACATTACCCTTGACGGCAAACTCTCTAAATTCTTTCAGCATCCTTTATCACCTTCATCTTTTTTTGTCTAATATGACGTTTTTTTGTCAAAATTGCAAGTCCTTATCCGTTCTAACTGAACGTTTCTAAATAAAAAAGCGATTCATGCTTAATGAACCGCCAGGAAAATCATGATACTTTAGGACCGATAGAAAATGTCAGTTCTGCTTCACATGCAACTTCGCCATCTACTGTCGCTACTGCTTTTCCTTTTGCAACCGGCCCGCGGAGGCGCGTCACTTCAACCTCTAAACGAAGCTGGTCACCAGGCTTGACCTGTCTTTTGAAGCGGCATCCGTCAATCCCTGCAAACAAACCAATCTTTCCTTTGTTTTCTTCCTTGCCTAACATAATCACACCAAAAACCTGTGCGAGTGCTTCTACTATAAGCACACCAGGCATGACTGGGTAACCAGGGAAATGGCCGTTAAAAAATTCTTCATTCACTGTGACATTTTTAATTCCAACCGCTCTTTTTTCTCCCTCAACCTCTAGAATACGGTCGACCAATAAGAATGGATAACGGTGTGGAATAATGTCTTGAATTTGCTGAGCATCAAGCATATCTTGATCTCTCCTTCTTTTCTATATCGCTGATCTTCATTTGATTCCTATAGAAGTATATTATGAATGCTGGCATTTTTCAATATTCGCCTTATGCATATGGTAAAAAATAGAATCTACTATTACCAATTGTCATCAAATATAATCCACACTACACTCATTGTTTTTTCACAAATATGGTAATATATATTACAACATTGATTGAATAAGAGGGTAAAAATGAATTTTATGAGCGATAAATCCATAAAAAAACTTCTCCATTCCTGGTATACAATGCTAAAGCATCGACATTTTTCGAAGGCTGAAGAAATCAAAAAAACACTGCTAAAATATAAACGCAAATTATCAAAAAAACAGGAACTCTATTTCCATTATCAGCTGATGCTTTTCCGTCATCAGCTCTGGATGAATCAGACAGAAGACTTAGAAAAACTCAAACATGAACTGCTGCCCCACAAAGATGAAATGAACGAAGAACTGCAATATTATTTTTATTTCTTTCTCGGATTATATGAATCTTTAAAAAGTGATCAAAATGATGCGATTCATTATCTCGAAAAGGCAGAGGAACGACTGCCATTACTTAACGATGAGCTGGAGGAAGCAGAGTTCCATTTCCGTACAAGCGGTGTTTATTATAACAACCGTTACTCGTTGTTATCGATTCGTCATGTTCAAAAAGCCATGGATATTTTTGCAAAGCACGGAGATATCCATAGCATCTATCGGTGTAAAATTGTGCTCGCTCTTAACTATAGCGACCAAAAAAAATATAAGGAAGCAGAAGATATTTTCATTGAAATTATTGATTATGTGAAAAAGATTGATGATCAAGAGCTGCTCGGTATCGTTTATTATGATGCTGGCTTTATTCAGTCAAGACAAAACCATCATAAGGAAGCGCTAGAATACTTCAAAAAAGCACTTCGTCTTCCAGCATACCGAAAGTCAGCACACTCCTATGTATCGTGCCTATACGAAACTGTGCGTTCCTGTTTTAAAGAAAATTTAACCGATGAAGGGATGAAATATATTCAAAAAGGACTGAAAGAAGCCGTTGCTTCCCAGTTTGATATATTAAGAATGAAGTTTCAAATCTTATCTCTTCTCTACAGCCAAACGCCAAAGGCAGATGAGCAGATCGCCACACTCGTCACATGTCTTGAACGAAAAGAAGCCTGGATTGATCTTGAGGATCTGCTTGCTGATGTCTCAGATTTTTATAAAAAAAAGGGCGACTTTGAGCGAGCCGCCTTTTTTATCATGAGAGGCTGATACCAGCCTACTGATTATCGAATTGTATTAATTAATCCCAGCATTTGATCGCCCATCGTGATCGTTCTTGAGTTCATCTGATAGGAACGCTGTGTTGTCATGAGGTCTGTTAATTCTTTCGACATGTCCACATTTGACGTTTCCAGTGCACCTTGCTGGAGCTGAATCGCCTCTCGGTTTGCTCCATTTAGTGCTGTTAATGCACCTTGATAGGTTCCGTCGACTGAGAACAAATTATCTCCTTCAGAGGCAAGTGCTGAAGAATTATTGACTTGTACAACGCCTAGATTCACTTGCTGATTCGGTTGATTATCTCTTGAAATCGCCGTAAGCCGTCCATTTTTATCGATTGAAATATCACGGAAATTCGCATTTAAGACGATTGCATTTCCGTTTTCATCAAGAATCGGATAGCCTTCGCTCGTGACAAGCTGCACTTGGTTACGGTTATTGCCCGGCTGTAAGTAAAGTGAACCATCTCTTGTATAACGGATATTACCGCCGGCGTTGACCTGTAAATACTGCGACGGCGCTCCGAATGCAACATCAAGATCACGTCCTGTTTCTTTAATCGAGCCTTGCAGCGAGTTAATGGACGCATTGACCATTGTCCCCGTACCAAGCCTTAACCCAGCAGGTGTCAGACGACTGTTTGCCACCTGCTCATTTTTTTCATCTACCTGATTAAACTGCTGTCTGATCAGCTCTGAGAAACGGGTGTTTTTCGCACGGTATCCTGTTGTTTCACTGTTCGCGATGTTGTTGCTGATGATGTCAAGCTGCTTTTGCACTTCATTCATCGATACAGCTGCATTTATCATCGTTCTAAGCATAATTTTCCTCCTTTCTTTTTCATTTCTTGATTAGTACACTCTGCCAATTTCATTCACTGCTTTTTCTAAGCTTTTATCATACGCCTGAACCACTTTTTGGTTTGTTTCAAATGCTCGGTAAGCCGTTGTCATATCTGTATATGATTTCGTCACATCCACGTTCGACAGCTCCGATATGCCTTGGCTTAACGTATAGGACATTTGACCGTTATTGACTGCACTTGGCAGGGGCTGGTTATCAGCTGTACGGTATAAATCATTTCCTTCACGCGCTAGGTTTCTTGTATCCATCGCAACACGTACATCGATTTGACCAAGATTTTGGCCATTTTCAGACACAGTACCATCTGCATTCACTTTGAAGTTCTCACTCTGAACCGTAATCGGCTGACCCGTCACGGAAAGAAGAGCGCGTCCATTAATCGTCAGCTGCTTTTGTGCGTTCAATGTAATGGAGCTGCTTTTCGTATAACGAACGCCTTCTGGTGTGTTGACCGCATAAAATAGCGCTGATTTCTGATTGGTCTCCGGATTGATCGGCACATTATTTTCAACTAGTGCTACATCTGTTGTTTGATCTGTTGTTTTTAAAGTTCCCTGTGTAAATTGAGGGATTAATTCCTGCATATATGTCCCAGTATTGATTCCACCAATCGGCGATTGCAGTGGAACACTAAAACCTTTGCCTGAGGATGTTTGGAAACGTCCTGATTCCATTCGGCTCAGCAGCATTTCTGGAAATGCACGCATTGCCCCTTCATCCGCTTTATAGCCTGGGGTATTCGCATTTGCGATATTATTTGAAAGCATTTCTGTCCGCCGCTCTTGAGCGATCATGGCAGATGTTGCGGTGTATAGTCCTTTTAACACGTGCTCACCTCATTCAAATTCTTTCACATGACCTAAACACAATCTTCTATGAAATATATCGGCTGATTAGCAGGGTTCTTTAATAAAAATCCCCCATTCTTTCTAAAAAGAATGAGGGAAATCATTAGCTGAGTTTACGCTTTGGCAGCTTGTCCATATTATCAAGCATCACGCCAGTACCAACTGCTACACAGTCCATTGGATTTTCAGCAACGAAAACTGGTACTTTCAGCTCTTCTGCAAGCAATTGATCAAGCCCGTTTAGAAGAGCTCCGCCACCTGTAATGATGACGCCGCGATCGATAATATCAGCTGATAATTCAGGCGGTGTTCTCTCAAGAACTTGCTTCGCAGCCTGAACAATCGCAGATACAGATTCACGCAATGCTTCTTCTACTTCTTTGCTTGTGACGGTAATCGTTCTTGGTAATCCTGTCACCATGTCTCGTCCACGAATCGAAATCTCTTCGTGACGTGCGTCTGGGAATACCGTTGCAACTTGGATCTTAATATCCTCAGCCGTGCGCTCACCGATCAACAGCTTGTACTCTTTTTTAATGTAGTTTAGAATTTCCAGATCAAATTTGTCTCCAGCCATTTTAATAGAAGAGGCGGTTACAATGTCACCCATTGAGATGACAGCGATATCTGTCGTTCCGCCTCCAATATCTACGACCATGTTTCCACTTGGCTGAAAAATATCCATACCAGCACCAATCGCTGCTACTTTTGGCTCTTCTTCAAGAAATACATGCTTACCACCGCTTTTTTCAGCAGCTTCCTTGATCGCCTTCTGCTCAACAGATGTAATATTTGTCGGGCAGCAGATGAGCATACGCGGCTTAGAGAACAGCCCTTTCACATTTAATTTGTTAATAAAATGCTTGAGCATCGCTTCAGTTACTTCAAAATCAGCGATTACGCCGTCTTTTAATGGACGAATCGCAACAATATTCCCAGGCGTACGTCCAACCATACGTCTAGCCTCTTCTCCAACAGCCAAAACTTTCCCGCTGTTTTTATCAAGAGCTACCACAGATGGTTCATTTAACACAATTCCTTTTCCTTTGACATGAATCAGTACATTTGCAGTACCAAGATCAATTCCAATATCCCTAGCAAACATCTATATATATCCTCCTTGAAAATCTGTTTCCATAGCAAATACCACATTCTGCCCTAATTATATATTCTATCATAATTTGCAGAAAAAAAGATATTTCTTTACAAAAGTCTTTACAAAATTTGTGGTTAGAAACTACCGATATGAGGAAGATATATATATCATGTTTATGAACAAAGAACTAAGCTTACTGTTTCACAGGTTCGCCTTCTAAAATTTCTTCTTTTTTATACTTTAACTTGGTGGCTTCTCCTCCTCGCAAGTGGCGGATTGATTTATGATAATCCAGTATCTCCTTTACTTCATTAGCCAGATCTGGATTAATTTCTGGCAGCCTTTCTGTTAGATCCTTGTGTACAGTACTTTTAGAGACTCCAAATTCTTTCGCAATAACACGAACGGTTTTCTTTGTCTCCACGATATACTTTCCTATCTTGATTGTTCGCTCTTTGATGTAATCGTGCACACCACTCGACCTCCCTAAAATGGATGTGAGAAGTGTGAAATGAGATCCGTATGAAGATTATCCATTTTCAGCGGCGCTTGTTCGTCGTAATTTCTCATCCATTAGGTAGTAAATGCCAAACACGATCCCTCACCTCAAACACTCTCTTTGTCAGGTTTGTAACAGTGTATTAGCATTGAATAGGGAATATGCTAAAAATGAAGATGGGACAAGGGATTTATCAGAAAAGGCAAAACAAAAAATCATTTCGGGGCGCGAAAATTTCCACTTTACAAGAAAGGGTTCAGCACGTAAAATAGAAAAGGTGAATTTATTTACCTAGCTAAATATTTAAAAAAGGTGAGCATATGGATACGTTAAATAGAGAGTGTTTACATCAAATACATCAAGGCGCACGGCTGCTGTCTAAAAAGGCGAACGAAGCGCTTGCTGCTTATGACTTGTACATGTCCCAGTGGACTGTGCTTTTTTGTTTGGATACATTCGGCCCAAAAACCCAAAAAGACATCTGGACATATTTAAACGTCGAAGCACCGACCATCACCAGAACCGTCACCCGCTTAGAAGCAAACGGCTGGGTGAAACGTGTACAAGGCAAAGACAAACGTGAGAATCTGATCGTGATGACAGATGATGCAAAAGCCCGATTTGAAGAAATCAAACGCACGATGGAACAATTTGAAGAAGAATGTCTTTCAGATTTTACCTACGAAGAAAAACAACTCCTCCATACACTTTTACACAAATTATCTACTGAATAGGAAGTGACATACATCATGAACGAACGCATATGGACAAAAGATTTTATCATGATTGTCCTGGTGAATTTATTTACGTTCACCTCTTTTTATGCCCTTTTGACATTACTGCCCATTTACACAATGGATGAACTAAATGGAACAGAATCACAGGGCGGTCTCCTTGTGACGGTCTTCTTATTGTCTGCTATTGTGACAAGACCGTTTTCTGGCGCCATTATTGAGAAATTCGGCAAAAAACGGATGGCGATTTTCTCTTCTACAGCCTTTGCCTTACTCACTTATTTATACATTCCGATTGATCAATTCCAAACGCTTCTTGTGCTGCGTTTCGTACAAGGAATCTTTTTTAGTATTTTGACGACAGTCGCCAGTGCCATTGCGGCTGATATGATCCCGAAACATAAACGCGGGGAAGGACTCGGATACTTTGTGATGTCCATGAACCTCGCTGTTGTCATCGGTCCGTTTATCGCACTAAACCAAGTAGGAAAAATAGGATTTCATTCCTTATTTCTTCTCTTTTCCATTATCGTGACGATCGGAGCCGCTTTTACAATGCTGATTAGACAGCCAGAGCCTGAAAACGGCGGAAGCATCGTCTTCCGATTCACGTTTTCTCACCTGTTTGAAAAAGGCGCATTAAAAACAGCGGCCGTCGGTATTATTATTTCTTTCTGTTATTCGCCGATTATTTCATTTATTTCAGTATATGCCAATTCACTCCATTTGATGGGTGCAAGCAGTTATTTCTTCATTGTGTTTGCGGCTGCAATGCTTGGATCACGTCCATTTACAGGCAGACTTTTTGACCGAGTTGGAGCTCACGTTGTGATCTATCCTTCGATTGCCCTTTTTGCTATTGGTTTATGGATGCTGACAGCGACACATTCAGCTGCAATGCTTCTTCTATCAGGCGCTGTGATTGGACTTGGCTATGGTTCGCTCGTGCCATGTTTACAAACACTTGCGATTCAGCACTCACCAGCTCACCGTACGGGGTATGCGACGGCTACTTTCTTTACTCTGTATGATACAGGTATTGCTGCTGGCTCATTTGTCTTTGGACTCCTTGTCAGTTTCACAGACTTTTCAAATGTGTACCTCATTGCAGGCATTGTTGTCTTGCTGAGTATGGGCGTCTTTTATTGGAGCGAACGAAAACCCCAGGAAGCAAATGCACAAAAGGTCTCCCTTTCAGAATAAAAGGATACTATTTTAAACTTCGCCGGAAACATGCTAAAATATAGGATATTTCATATAGAGCATACAGGCTTTTTTGAAAAATAGTTGGCATTAAGCGAAAGTATAGGTGATGTTTTGAATTACGAATTGTTTAAAGTCATACACGGGATGGCTCACCATTCTGAGTTTTTAGATCAGGCCATGATCTTTATTACGAAAAAGGCCATTCTTGTGTACGCCCTTGTCTTATTGATTTGCTGGTTTTTAGGGAATCACAAATTTAAAAAGCATGTCTTCTTTTCCGGTGTAACAGGCATTGCAGCACTTATCGTCAACTTTGCCATTACATTGTTTCATTATGAAGAGCGGCCGTTTGTGGCGCATAAAGTCGACACACTCATCCCGCATTCAGCAGACGCTTCCTTCCCAAGTGACCATACAACAGGTGCATTGGCTCTTTCACTAGCCATTCGATCCCGTAATAAAAAGCTCGGCAACATATTGCTCGTCTTTGGATTACTTACAGGATTCTCCCGCATCTGGGTCGGTCATCATTATCCATTTGATGTTTTAGGCAGCTTGGTCGTATCGATTGTGGTTGTCTTTATCATGAATAAATTATGGAAGTTCTTTGACTCTCCTATTGATCGTATCGTGACATTTTACGAGACAATTGTAGGGAAAATTTTCAGAAGGAAGACAAAGGATCAGGGTTCAGACCTGTCCAACTCTTAAGCGGCCTTGCGATAACGTGATGAAGATTCTTCTCTCACTTATCGCGCCGCTTTTTTTATTGGCGGTCTCCCTCTAACCATACTTGAAAAATAAAGACTGACGCCAATGCCAATAAGAGAAATGATGATCAACGTCCAGCCTAATTGCGCAAAATGAGCACCAGCAATTTCTTCCCCAAACAGCATACCAAGCACAGCAGACGACAGAATAGAACCAAGGTAGCGGCATGTTTGAAAAAGTCCAGAGGACGTGCCAATCATTTGCTGAGGACTTGCCTTGAGCATCGCAGCTTGAAGCGCAACATTCCCTATCCCATAACTGAGCCCAAGCAGCGCCAGAACCAATCCTTTTCCCCATAATGGCGCAGGAATAAAAAAGAAAGTCATGGCAGACGCTCCAGCCAGCATCAATACAGCACTCGCTAAAACTGGATGGCGTTCATCCCCGCGATCCACCCACTTTCCTGTCAGCGGCGACACAATAATGCTCACCCCTGACATACACAGCATAAAAAGACCCGTCATCTCCACACGCCAGCCTAACTCATCCTGAAAATAACTCGGCAAACCAAAAAAGAGACAATAGAAAAAGATATTTAAAATGATAAATTGCACATACACAAGTGACAGCCGCTGCTCTTCTCTGAACATCCGTATTTGAATAAACGGTTCATCTACCTGATACTCCCACCAGATAAAAGCGCCTGCACTCAGGAGACAAAGAATGCCTTGAACATATTGAATGCCATCACCCAGTGATAATAAAAATGAAAGGAGGAGAACAATGCAGACGGTAAAAAGAAGCATCCCTGGCAAATCGAGTGTTCGCACAGTTTCGCCTATGCGCAGCTTTCTCTTTTTCTGCTCCTTCGGAAACAACAATAAACCGAGAAAGAAACTGATCAAAATAAACGGCAGATTCACTAAAAAGATAGCCGGCCAGCCGCCAATGGTCATCAGAAATCCGCCAAGCGTCGGTCCAAGCGCCGTCATCGCTGAAGCAAAAATGGATAATACCGCTAACGCCGAAGCCTGTCTTTCTTGAATATGATCCCGAATGAGTCCGACCCCAGAAGGATAAATGGCACTGCTTCCAATCGCCTGTAACAAACGGATCACAATCAGCACCGCAAACGTTGGGACAAACGGCGCGCAAATGGCTGAGACTGCGACAAGAACGAGACCGAATAAAAATAAGGTTCTCCGGCTCATCACATGATCCCCAATCCGGCCGCTCACTGGCTGTGTTACTGCACTGGCTAAATAAAAAGAAGAAATAAGCCAAGATACGGTCGTAAACGACAAACCGAATTCATGCTGAATTTGATGCAAGGCCAAAGAAATCATTGATGAATTCAGCGGATTCAACATCGTTCCAAAGGCAATAGCGGTTAAAAAAACTTTTCGATTGTCTCTCCACTTGTTCATACACTGACCTCCTTTTTGCAACCCTTTCGTTATTATGAGATTCATTTCCCTTTTTTACCCTAATCAATTCAAGTTCTCTCTTAGAAAAGCAAGACATACATTCTAAAAAGGACGGTTGTTGGAATAACACATATAAAATTGAGAATATGAGGAACAAATGGTAAGATGCTACACATATTGAAAAGCCTACTTTCTCCTTATATGGAGAACGGCTGAAAAGGAGGAGAAGCTTATTATTAAAAAAAGACGGTTTTGGGTCCCAGCCCTTTTCTCGGTTGCAGTATTACTTCTGTCTTCGTGTGGTTCAAATGAAACAAATGGGAACGGAGATAAACGTAATTCTACAGCGAAAGGGTCGCCAATTTTGGAGGATGGAAAATTTATTTTTGCAGCATCAGGTGAATTTCATCCGTTTAGTTACATGGATGGAAATCAGATGTCCGGCTTTGATATCGACGTAGGCAATGCGATTAGTGACAAACTAGGTCTCGAACCTATACAGAAAAAATATAAATTCGCAGGCATCGTCGAAGGCGTGAAAGCAGGTAAATTTGATGCGGCGGTTGCAAGTCATACCATCAATGAGGAACGAAAAAAACACGTCCTTTTTTCTAAGCCCTATTACTACTCTGGTCCGCAAATTTTCACAAGACCCGGATCAGACATTCAGCATGCTGATGACTTAAAAGACAAAGAAATTGCTGTATCCAAAGGATCGTCCTACGCTGATATTGCTAAGGAACATAGCGGGCAAGAACCAAAATATTATGATAGTGATGTCGTCGCCTTAGAAGCACTGGCCAAAGGAAAACACGATGCAGTCGTAACAGATTTCGCCACAGGTGCAGAAGCGATGAAGAAAAAATTGAACATCACAGCGCAGGAAAGACTCGGACAAAGTGAGCAGGCAATTGCTGTATCAAAAGAAAATGAACAGCTCATAAAAGAGATCAACGATGCGATTGACGCACTAAAAAAAGACGGAACATTAAAACAAATTAGCGAAAAGTACTTTGATGAAGACATCACGGTCAAACAAGATTAAAACCACGATTGTGCGCCTTTTTTATAGGCGCACTTTCTTCAAATGGAGATGATTGTTTTGCCTACCCTATCACACTTTTTTCAGACACTGATTGATTCTAGAGGTATTTTCTTAGAAGGAATGCTGATCACCTTACAGCTGACGGTGATCAGCATCTTCATCGGTATGTTCATCGGGCTTTTCTTTGCTTTATTGAAAATATCCCGCATAGCCGTTTTCGGTTATATCGCCAATGCGTATATCTTTCTTGTACGCGGAACACCACTGATTGTTCAAATTTTCATCCTATACTTCGGCCTCACAGAATTGAATATACCCGACTTCTGGGCTGCTTCCATTGCGCTCGCCTTTCATAATGGGGCCTATATAGCGGAAATATTTAGAGGTGCCATCCAATCCATCGATCAGGGGCAAAAAGAGGCAGGACGATCTCTTGGGATGGGTCGTTTTTTAACAATGAGACGCATCATTCTCCCTCAAGCGATGCGGCGCGCCCTCCCCCCTCTTGGCAACCAGTTCATTATCGGCTTAAAAGATTCATCACTCGCCGCCTTTATCAGTGTCAATGAACTATTTAACGTCGCCACCACGCAAGGCTCCAACAGTTTTGATAATATGACGTATTTACTTGTTGTCGCCGTCTATTACTTAGTTCTTGTCCTGCTGTTAACATTCGCTGTCCAAACCTTTGAGAAGAAACTATCAGCCAGTGACCAATAGGAGGAGAAGCATGACAGAATCAAAGGAAATCATTCGTGTTGAAAAACTCAATAAATATTTTGGAGAGCTTCATGTTTTAAAAGATATCGATCTCACTGTTTATGAAAATGATGTGGTCGTCTTAATTGGCGCAAGCGGTTCTGGAAAAAGCACCCTGCTCCGCTGTATGAACTTTTTAGAAATAAAAAATGATGGAGATATTATCATTGATGGCAGCCCTGTTCATCCAAAGCGCGATCAATTAAACGAAATGAGACAAAAAATAGGGATGGTGTTTCAGCATTTTAATCTTTTCCCGCACAAAACTGTGCTTGAAAATATCATCGAAGCGCCTGTTATGGTGAAAAAAACAAAGAAAGCGCAAGCCATCGCTGAAGCCAGCGCCTTGCTAGAAAAAGTCGGACTTGCGGATAAAGCCAACGTATATCCTTCTAAACTATCAGGCGGCCAAAAACAGCGTGTAGCCATAGCCAGATCTCTCGCCATGAAGCCTGATGTCATGTTATTTGACGAACCTACGTCTGCCCTTGATCCAGAGCTTGTAGGCGAAGTGCTGCAAACGATGAAAAGCCTCGCAAAAGAAGGCATGACCATGGTCATTGTCACACATGAAATGGGCTTTGCGAAAGAAGTTGCCGATCGTGTCGTCTACATGCACGAAGGCCGCATCGTCGAAGAAGGCGTCCCTTCGGAATTGTTTGATTCTCCTAGGGAGGAACGTACAAAACTGTTTCTCAGCTCCATTTTATAGGTCAAACGCCCTTCATTTTTAGTGCTTAACTTACGTTTTTGCTCATTTTTTACGAACTTTTCATCCATTTATATTGAACTTAACCAAAAAACCATGTCAGATAAACTTACATGTATATGTTATATATGACTTTTCTCTCTATAATGAAGAATTAAGAAAACAATAATTCTGAATGATTCGGGGGAATGCAGCATGCAAATGGGTGATACAGTATTTATGTTCTTCTGCGCACTACTCGTGTGGTTAATGACACCGGGTTTAGCTTTATTCTACGGAGGACTCGTGAGGAGCAAAAACGTGTTAAGCACAACCATGCACAGCTTAACGTCACTAGCGATCGTTTCAATCGTATGGATCGTATTCGGTTATTCCTTAGCTTTTGCACCAGGCAATGCATGGATCGGAGGATTAGACTGGGTGGGCCTGAAAGGCGTAGGTTTTGAGCCTGGTTCCTATAGTGAGACCATTCCACATTCATTGTTCATGATGTTTCAAATGACTTTTGCCGTCTTAACAACAGCCATCATCTCAGGAGCCTTTGCTGAACGGATCCGCTACTCAGCAGTCGTTGTATTTACACTCCTTTGGGTCACATTTGTATATGCTCCAGTCGCACACTGGGTATGGGGCGGCGGTTGGATTGGCGAGATGGGTGCTCTTGACTTCGCAGGCGGAAACGTGGTTCACATCTCATCCGGTGTTGCGGGTCTTGTCGTGGCGATTGTGCTCGGGAAGCGTAAAGAAGCAGCAAGCTCTTCTCCGCATAACTTGATCTACACCCTTCTTGGTGGAGCTGTCATCTGGTTTGGCTGGTTTGGTTTTAACGTGGGTAGTGCTCTTACATTAGACAGCGTGGCCATGTTTGCCTTTATTAACACCAATACAGCTGCTGCTGCAGGAATCATCGGCTGGCTGTTAGTAGAGTGGATGATCAACAAAAAACCAACCATGCTCGGCGCGATCTCTGGAGCCATCGCAGGTCTTGTCGCCATTACACCTGCCGCAGGCTTTGTTACACCGTTTGCTTCTATTATAATAGGAATCATTGGCGGGATCGTCTGTTTCTGGGGAGTCTTTTCACTCAAAGCCAAATTTGGCTATGATGACGCACTAGATGCATTTGGCCTTCACGGAATTGGCGGTACTTGGGGAGGAATTGCAACAGGACTATTCGCCACAACTTCTGTCAATGACGGCGGAGCCAATGGCTTATTTTACGGAGATCCTAGCTTACTTTGGAAGCAAGTGGTCGCGATTGTTGCTACGTACGCTTTTGTTGCCGTTGTGACATACGTGATCATCAAAGTGGTCAATGTCTTCTTCAAAATTCGTGCAACCGAAGAAGAAGAATCAGTGGGTCTTGATTTAACCATGCACGGTGAAAAAGCTTATCAAGATTAAAGAAAAGGGGTGTCTCTATGAGCAAAATGTATAAAGTGGAGATTGTCACACGTCCAGCTAATTTTGAAACATTAAAGGTGGAGCTTGGAAAGATTGGTGTCACCTCGATTACCTTTTCAAATGTACACGGCTGCGGCTTACAAAAGGGACATACAGAGCTATACCGCGGCGTCAAAAAGGAAAGCAACGTGTACGAACGATTAAAGATCGAAATCGTCCTAAGCAAAGTACCTGTCGAACAGGTCGTAGAAACAGCTCAAAAGGTACTTCGTACAGGCGAACCAGGGGATGGGAAAATTTTTATATATGAGGTAGCGAATACAATCAACATCCGGACAGGTGAAGAAGGACCTGCCGCCCTATAGTGTATCCTCCGCCGAGTGGCGGGGGATCTTTTTAAGCAGAAAAAACCTCTGCATATTCATATACACAGAGGACCTTGTAAGACATTAAGATTGTTTTGTTTCTTCTGACTGACTGCTGTCTTTAGAGGAATCAGAAGACTTTTCTTGATCAGAGGATTTACCCTTCTCATCAGACTTTTCTTCAGATTTTTCTCCAGCTGGCTCTTTGGCTTTATCTTCAGCAGCAGGTTCTTTCGTTTTTTCCTCAGTCTTTGGCTGAGCAGGTTCTTTTGCTTGTTCCGTCACTTCTTGCGCTGCTTTTTCAATTGTAGAAACAGGCTTGTCAATGAAGCTAAGCGGATTAAGCGCTAAACCTTCCATACGAATTTCAAAATGCACATGGTTGCCGCTTTCAGCACCATATAGATTTTTACCAGAAGCACCAATGACATCATTCTGCTTGACTTCATCGCCTTCTTTGACACTCACTTGTGACAACGATTGATAAACAGTCGATAATCCATCTTCATGTTCAATTTCAACAACGTGACCAAGAACTGGATCTTTTTTCGCTTGAACCACTGTTCCACTAAGAGCAGCTGTGACATCAAACACTTTGCCATCTTTATCTGCAAGATCAATACCTTTGCTCAAGGTATAGGTGTTATTATAGTTTACAAGTGCTGCTTCTTTTTCTTTTTGGTCAGCATCTGCTTCATAGAACTTTTTCACGACAGAAACATTATCAGAATTCTGGACCGGCATTGCGACATTTTCAATTGGCTTTCCAACTTCAACGGCATCATCGCGCTGTTCTTGCCCTGTTTGATTTCCATCAGATAGTTGGTCTTTCACATCTTTTGATACAGCTTGATACCAAAGAACGGCTGTTAACACGACCGCTGCGCTGACCAAGTAAATAGCAGGGAATACCCAGCGCTTACGGAAAAATTGCTGAACTTTTGTGATTTTGGAAGTACGTTTCTTTTCTTCCTCTCTCATTTTTCATCACCTCAGCAACATTCTGAACACTTTTCAAAAAATATATACACACGAAATCATTTTTCTTTTTATTTTGCGCAATCGCATCAATAATATGTATGATAAATGAAAAAAAGATGGGAGACTTAATTGTGAAAACTTTCAACCGTATAGCAACAGAAGATGACCTCAAAGCGATCGTTGATATCTACAATTCAACCATTGCTTCAAGAGAAGTGACCGCAGATACAGAACCAGTTTCTGTCGAGGACCGCCGGCAATGGTTTTTGAATCATTCCGAGAAAAGACCTCTCTATGTGAAAACAGATGAGGATGGAAATATCTACGGCTGGCTCAGCTTTGAAACCTTTTACGGAAGACCTGCATACAACGGGACCGTTGAAATGAGTATCTATTTAAACCAAGACTATCGAGGAAAAGGCTTAGGATCACTTTTCTTGCAAGAAGCCATTGATTTAGCACCATCATTAGGCATTCGAACGTTACTTGCCTTTATTTTCGGGCACAACGAAGCTAGCATTCGACTATTTAAAAAGCACGGCTTTGAGACATGGGGCCACCTGCCACGCATCGCAGAAATGGACGGCAGCAGATACGATTTAGATATCCTAGGAAAAGAATTATAAAACGAGCGTCTCCCTGAAAAAGAGACGCTTTTTTATGACGCATGTAACAGCTGTTCAAACTGTTTCGCATTTTGAAGAGATTTTCTTTGCAGAATGATACCATGTTCATCAATGAGAATCGCTTGTGGAACAACCGTTACCCCGTATAGCTCCATGATTTGTGAAGAACGAGT
Organism: Bacillus sp. PAMC28571; assembly: GCF_014250435.1. NCBI lineage: Bacteria > Bacillati > Bacillota > Bacilli > Caryophanales > Bacillaceae > Bacillus > Bacillus sp. PAMC28571. Next base: position 3,071,819 of record NZ_CP060191.1, read on the forward strand.
ATACACAGCCTGGGACGGCAGCAATTCAAGGATCTGCGTATCATCCGCCTGTTCATCCCCATTAATAAAAATGAATTGAGTATCATCAACAGCGATTTGCTGCTGCAAGTCTGCTAAAATGCTTTTGCACGTCATACAAGTAGAGTTCACAAATAACAGCATCACAGCACTCCCGCTTTGAACATATTCCTTCAAAATGACCTTCTCGCCTAAATGGGAATAGCTTCGAAATAACGGTGCAGGATCCCCCACATCCGCTTCCTTTAATTCAATTCCATCAAGGGTTTTGATCTTATTCATAAATTTTCCGATAAAACGAGCGAGCAAAAATATCACAGCCAGCTGAGCAATGACAATGAATAACACAATAATCAATAGAATATCTGTCATTTCACATCGTCTCCTTCTATAAATAATTCAAATTGATTGATCCATTTTCTTTTAAACATTAAGACTTCTTGACCCACCGCTATTATGAAAGAGACAGCCACGGCAATGAGAAAACAAATGATGTTATATTGCCATGGAATGGTTTCTGCATAGGGATGCACATAAAACAATCCGATCACAAGAGCCAGCATCGACACATTGCGAATCACAATTCCCCAGTGAAGGCGTTCATTATCAAGCAGTCCACCACAGCCGCAAGAAATATCACGATGTCCTCTCAATAAATTGAAGGTCACCGCTCCAGTATAAATACTTAAAAGTGCTGTAAGACCAATCGCAGGTACAAGAGTCATATGCCATACGAATAAAAAAACAGTACAAACCAATTCTGCAGTTAAAAACAAATAAAACATGGGTCCCGTGAAAGAAGAAGGCAGCAGCCGATAAGCATTCATCTGCTGCATATGTGCCGTCTGTTTTTTTACTTTATCAAGCCAAGCACCAGCAAAAATGATACCTAATAAATAGACACCTATGTAATAAAAGACACTCACCTTACGCCATCTCCTTTTGTTGAAATAATTGAGATTGTGCCTCGTAAAGCCTTTTGTACTCTCCGTTTAACACCATCAGTTCATCATGGTTCCCCTCTTCAACGAAAGCACCATCTTTCATTACGATTATACGGTCTGCTAAACGGGCTGCTCCCATTCGATGTGTGATAAACAAGACACCCTGATCCTGCGTGTGATCGAATAGCTTTCGAATAAGTGAAATTTCCGATAGTGGATCAAGAGCAGAAGTTGGTTCATCTAAAATGATAAAATCACTCTCTCTAAAGAAGGTTCTAGCCATCGCGAGCTTTTGCCATTGCCCGCCAGACAGTTCATGGCCTTCTTCAAAAAATCGGCCAAGCTGCGCATCATACATTTCTTCCATTTGATGAATTCTTTTCTCTATGCCTGCTTGCCGGGCAGCTGAGATCATCCGCTCTCCCTCGTCCATATGATCAATACGGCCAAACCCGATGTTTTCTTTCACAGTGAACTCGTACTTCATAAAATCTTGAAAAAGAACAGCCATTCTCGCATGATATGACTTTTTATGAATAGTAGAAATGGACTCACCGTTGACTTTTTGCATGTTCGACTGATCTGGATCATATAAACCGGTCAAACATTTGATCAAGGTGGTTTTACCTGATCCGTTATCCCCCACCAATGCAATACGTTCACCTTTATTGATATGAAAATGTATATGCTCAATGGCAGGTGTTTTCATATTCGGATAAGTAAAAGAGAGATTTTCAAGTGTAATGGACTGAATACACTCGATTTTTCGAAGCGATGCTCCTTCTTCTGTCTGCTCATGAATTTCTTCTTCTCTCTTTTGAAAAGCTCTCATTTCATCAACATAAAGACTTGTTTCATATAAACTAGAACATTCTCTTGTTAAGTCTTGAAAACCACTTTGGATGTTTTGCACCGCTTGCAGCACAGCGACAAATGTCCCGGCAGCTAATTTTTTTTGAAAAATAAGAAAAACAATAAAAAGGCCGCAGCATACATAGGCAAATGTCATAAGCAATCCGCCCGCCATCTCCCAGCGGACTTGCCGCTTAAGCAGTTTATATTTTTCATCTGCACTTTTTACATAATGATCTTTCCATTTCTGAAGAAGATAATTCCCGATTCCATATAAACGGATTTCCTTCAATGAATCCCGTTGTGCGACAAGATCGGACACATACATTTCTCTTCTGTCATTGGCTGTTAACATACGGTTTAATTGATAACGCGCTCCTCCAAAGAAAAGCTCAATCCACAAGACAGGCAGGGTAAACACGATCAGAATGACCGCCAAGCCCCAATGGATACCGATCATATAGATAAGAAGTGATACAACAGTAATCAATGCGCTCATGATGGTAAAGATACTTCTAACCATGCTCAGAACATGCTGATGACTGTTCATCACACGTTGACTTTCATTGTAAAAAGACGGGTGTTCAAATGTAATAAACGGCAGCCTGATCGCCTTTTGAAGCAATTCACCCTTCAAATGCAGACCAATCAAATTTGTCGCTTTCTGCTGGCTAAGCTGAAGAATGAATTGAAGCCCATATCCTAAAACCACAATGACCATTTGCAGCCCAAATAACCACAAAACCTTTTGAATGTCTCCTGAAGACGTCATGAATAAAATAATTTCATTAATCAAAGTTTGAATAATCCAGACACTAGCCAAAGGCATAAAACCAACGATCACTTGGATCAACAAGGTTAAAAGAAGATAAGATCGGCTTCTTTTCCAAGTATAGGAAATTGCATATAAACAATGGTTCACTGTACTCATCAAACGCTCCACCTTACACCATTTAGTATAATTGACATATTTTTGATATTTATATTATGATAGCTTTGCGTAACTTTACTCTGAGAGGACGATATACGATGAATTCAATCCTACTTTTACAGCTCACTCTTATTCTTTGCAGCCTATTATTAACGATCGGAGTCATCATCTATTTAAAACAACAAATGGAACTGATCATCTTACCGATACAGCATGTTGGACAAAAACTTGTGCATCCGCTGCTTGAAAAACCATCACCTATTCCAGTGAATGATTTACTGCAAACCAACAACAAGCAGCAGCTACTTATTTTCACTGATACATCATGTCCGCATTGCATCCCATCACTTGAACAATTCCTAGAAACGAAAAAGCAGCGTAAATTGGACGTTTCATTTAGTATTTTGCTAAAGAATGGGCAAAAAGAGGATCAAGAATTATATCGTGATAATAAAACCAACATGCGAATTATCCCTGTGGACGAGCAAATGATAGACGCATTCCAAATTGAAGAATTTCCTTATTACATTATGGTAGAAGATGAAATCATCTCATACGCAGCACCTTTTCCGGATGGTCTTTATTCAAGGATATCTGCAAAATAAAGATAAATGAGGCATGTGAAGACTATCAAACACATGCCTCATTTTTTATTGTGGATCTGACTGAACATCTTGATCTTTTTCTCCTGCAGCAGCTTCACTCGCTTCACCTGAAGCCTGTTCCTCAGCTTGTTCAAACTCACTCCGAGCCTCATTTGAAATGTCTACTTGGTCACCATGCTCATTCACAGTAACAGACGAAGAAGACGTCTCTTTTTGAGCCTCTTTCTCTAGTTCCTTTAATTTAGAAACATGAAGTTCTAAATCTTTTCCTTGCTGAACTAGAGTAAGTTGTTGAAATAATGCCTTTCTCTCTTCTGGAGAATGGTCACCTTGAACAATTTGAGCCGCTTGGGTTAAAAAAGAATTTGATGTTTGACCCGCTTGACGTCTATTTGACGTCTGCATAGCATTTGTTAAGAATGAAATTGAAGATATGCTCATGCGTTCACATCCTATTAAATATGATCCTTAGATTAGCAGCCACATCTAACGCGTTCTTGACTAGTACAAATCTCACCTGTGTCACGATCCACGTAGTAACGGAAAGTTCCAACACCTTGAAGGAAACAAGTCGGTGCTGATTTACATGAAGTGACTAATTTTTGCAAAATACATCTTGCAGCTGCCGGTTGAACATTGGTCATCTTGTTTAAGAAACGATCTAACATATGAATTCCACCTTCCAATTTTTATGGTAACACAACACAATAATAACCAATTACTAGAAAACTAACAACATATTTTGATAAATTTACTAATTATTTTTTACTACCAATCTTATTTATGACATAATTTGTTGATAATTTTTATAGTAAATGTTACTTTTTTCTTATTTGAAAATAATTTATTTATCTGTAAATGATGAAGTGAAGATAGAAACATTTTAATTAAACAACATTCACTCTTCCTAAAGCACTACTTACTCAAGTATGATAAAGAGTGAATACATAAAGGAGTGAACACCATTGCAACAAACTGAGAAAATCATTCAATCTCTTCATTCAATCGTAAAGTGGGGAAAGGTTGGTAGCATCTTTCTCTATATTTCAGGCGGTCTGGCTATTCTTATTGGTTTTTGGCTTGTTCTTCCTGCAGCCCTTGGCGTCTTCCTCATTATGATGGGAATTCATGTACAAAAATCTGTAAAAGCAGCTGAACACTTGATTCAGGCTCCAGTTACTTCTTACGAAGAATTATTAGAACAGTACGCTAAGATGATGAAAATGCAAACACTGTTTGCCATTTCAAGTATTGCCGCAGTTATTCTTTCATTCATTGCTATCGTTTTGATACTTATACTAGGCGGGTTAGCCTTCCTCCAAGAAATTCCTTATGATGTCCAGCAGTATGAAGGTGATTACGAACAAGAACTCGGTGACTTTTATTAATGGAGAGGGGTATCAATAGTCATTCGATACCCCTTTTGTTTTTATCATTTGACTTGGATCATTCTCCTATGCTTGACATTCAGTCTTGATCATTTTAAAATACAAATCGTAACTATTACGAATTAAAGGAGGATCCTATTACTTATGCGCGTGAATATTACGTTGGCCTGTACTGAAACAGGTGACAGAAACTACATCACAACAAAAAATAAAAGAACGAATCCTGACCGATTGGAGTTAAAAAAATATTCTCCTCGATTAAAGAAATATACCCTTCATAGAGAAACAAAATAAATTTTTTAGATTACAAATCGTAATGATTACTTTTTAAGTGAGGCGGAAAACAAAATGATCGTTTTCAAAAAGGACAAAAACAAATGAATAAGCGTATACCTGTTACAGTATTAAGCGGCTTTTTAGGAGCAGGAAAAACAACGATATTAAATCATGTTCTTCAAAATCGCAAAGGATTAAAAGTGGCTGTGATCGTCAATGACATGAGCGAAATTAATATTGATGCAGAACTAGTCAAACAAGGCGGCGAGCTTTCTCGTTCAGATGAGAAACTCGTTGAATTATCTAACGGCTGTATTTGCTGCACTTTGAGAGAAGACTTGTTAATCGAAGTAGAACGCCTTTGTAAAGCGGGTAATATTGATTATATTGTCATTGAATCAACCGGAATTAGTGAACCAATTCCCGTCGCTCAAACGTTTTCTTATATTGATGAAGAAATGGGTATAGATTTGACCCGCTTTTGCCGTCTAGATACGATGGTCACAGTAGTAGATGCAAATCGTTTCTGGACTGATTTCCAGTCAGGAGAGAGTTTATTAGATCGTAAAGAAGCGGTTTCCGATGACGACGAGCGAGAAATTTCCGATTTACTCATTGATCAAATTGAATTTTGTGACGTGCTTATTATCAATAAATGTGATCTAGTATCTCCCTCTGAATTAGATCGACTTGAGCATGTGCTGAACAAACTACAACCAGAAGCATCCATCATCAAAACCTCAAAAGGTATAGTACAGCCAGATGACATTTTGAATACTGGTTTATTCGACTTTGAAAAATCAAGTGCCTCTGCTGGGTGGATCAAAGAAATCAACGCAGGACATGGTCAGCATACACCGGAAACAGAGGAATACCAAATTTCATCTTTTGTTTACGAAAGAAGACTCCCTTTTCATACCGGCAGACTGAATGCTTGGTTAGATCAAATGCCTGAGCAGATCGTTCGTGCGAAAGGTTTTACTTGGCTTGCCACACATCATGATTTAACCATTTTAATTTCACAAGCTGGGAAATCTGTTGCGATTGAACCAATTGCATACTGGATTGCTGCTTTGCCTGAACAAGAAAAAGCACGGTTATTAAATCAGGAACCAGAGCTTCTAGATGAGTGGGACGCAGAGTTTGGTGATCGCCATACAAAACTTGTGTTTATCGGTGTAGATTTGCCTAAAGCAGAAATCATTCGTACTCTTGATCAATGCTTGCTCACACCTGAGGAATTTGATCAAGATTGGACTACATTTGAGGACCCCTTTCAATGGAAAATACAAAATTAGGCCAGGAGGGTTTTAATTGGCAAAGAAATCTAAGATTGCTAAAGAAAAAAAACGACAGCACCTTGTATTGAAATATGCAGAATTAAGGAAAGAGTTAAAAGAAAAAGGTGACTATGAAGCTTTACGAAAATTACCTAGAGACTCTTCCCCTACCCGCTTAAAAAACCGCTGTGAATTAACGGGCCGTCCCAGAGGTTATTTACGAAAATTCAAAATGTCTAGGATTGCTTTTCGTGAGCTTGCCTATAAGGGTCATATCCCTGGAGTGAAAAAATCGAGCTGGTAAAGAATGATTTGATCTTATCACAGCACTCGTAAAAGTAAAGCCGCACACAATGAGGGAAAATCTATTTTCCAATCTTATCTCAATCTTTTTGAGGTGCAAAATAGCAATTTAAAAACCAGCAGAAATTCTGCTGGTTTTTTATAGTGACTGAGTTCATAAGATAAAAAGACCTGTTTTCAAAAAAGGATTTTCAACCACGATTATGACATTTTCTCTTCTTTTCAAAAATACATGATCATGATACTTTATTGTCATTACCCACCGATGTATGACATCTCAACCTTTTTCTGATCTTTTTTCTGCTCTCTCTCGGCTGAATATTGGTCATGTCTATTCGACCATAATTCCTTTAACCTGTTCGTTAATTCTTCATTATCTTTTGTCGTACGAATCATCTGTTTCAGATCAAAACCCGATGATGCAAACAGACATGTAAATAATTCCCCCCGTGCAGACAGCCTTGCTCTGTTACATGTTCCACAAAAAGCATCTGAAACGGAAGAAATAATGCCTATCTCTCCTGAACCATCTTTGTAAAAAAATCGTTTGGCTACTTCACCTGTATATTGAGGAGGTTCTGGTTTGATAGGATATGTTGAATCAATTAATTCAATTATTTCTTTCTTTGTCATGACATGTTCTAGATTCCATTTATTCGTATTACCGACATCCATAAATTCAATAAATCTGAGAACGTGTCCTTCTTTTTTGAAGTAAGCTGCCATTGGTAAGACATCCTGATCATTCACACCTTTTTGAACAACCATATTAATCTTGATAGCAAGTCCAGCCTTTTTTGCAGCCTCAATACCATCAAACACTTTTTGGATAGAAATATGCCTTCCGTTCATTTGCTTAAAACGGTCGGGATTTAATGAATCTAAACTAATGGTGACTCTATTAAGACCAGCTCTCTTCAACTGATCAGCATATAAAGGTAAAAGCGTTCCATTGGTTGTCATCGCAATGTCTTCAATCCCTGGAATGTTTGCGAGCTTTTCTATTAAGACAGGCAGATCCTTCCGCATTAAAGGTTCTCCGCCCGTGATGCGTATTTTTACCACACCTAGGTTCTTTACAAAAAGGGTAGCAAGTCGTTCTATTTCTTCGAAACTAAGCAGTTCTTCTTTTTTCAAGAAAGGATAATCCGGTCCAAAAATTTCAGCAGGCATACAGTACGTACATCTAAAGTTACAACGATCAGTTACTGATATTCTTAAATCGCGCAATGGTCGATGTCTTTTATCTAAAATACTGACCATACTTTGCCTCCTATTCTGTAATACGCTGAGGATGCGTGTAAATGTTAAAGGATTTCCCTCTGACGAATCCAACTGTCGTAATATTTAATTCTTCTGCCATTTTAAGCGCCAGCTCAGTAGGTGCTGATTTTGAAATGACGATAGACACTCCTAGTTTTGCTGCCTTCAATAGAACTTCTGACGATATCCGGCCGCTGAAAACAAGGATTTTATCTCTAAGTGGAATTCGCTGAAGTAAACAATATCCATAAATTTTATCTAAAGCATTATGTCTTCCTATATCAGTTCTAGTGATGAATAGCTTCTCTGTGTCACACAGACCAGCATTATGCACTCCACCAGTATGTTGAAATAATTGGCTTTCTTCTTGCAAACACTTCATGAGATGCATACAGGTATCAGCAGAAATACTGATTCGATCAATGGCCGTTTTTGCCGTCTTCACATCTTGAAGGAAATAAAAGTGTCTTCCTTTCCCGCAGCATGAACCAATCACTCGTTTTGTAAAATCTGATGAATCAAATCCACTTGAGTGAACTAAATCAACATAGGCAAAACCCATACTTTCATCTATTGTAAACCTTTTAATCTCATTTTCAAATCGAATGACCCCTTCTGAAGCCAAAAAGCCGATAACCAATTCTTTCAGGTGCTCTGGGGAACAAACAAGTGTCACAAATTCTTCTCCATTCACCATCACAGTTAAAGGATATTCTTCTACAATTTCATCAGTTTTGCAGGTAAACTGGCCTTCACGGTATTGGTGTATGACCCGTTTCTTTTTAACAGATGAATTCATTGTATGATCCTTCCTTTCAATGCAAATTTAGTTATATGATCCAATCAAATTGTGATATTATTTTAAAAAGTCATAAAAATGTAACATATTTCTATCTTATCAAACTTCTTGATTGCTTTATATGGGGGGAACAAAATGAACAAATCGAAAAATCGCTGGCTCATCGCAGCAAGTACTGTAGGAATTCATTTATCTATTGGGTCTGTTTATGCTTGGAGTGTTTTTACGAATCCTTTACATGAAGCCTTTCAGTGGTCATTAACAGAAATAAGTCTCACATTCAGTATTGCTATTTTATTTTTAGGTTTATCTGCTGCTTTTATGGGACATTTCGTTGAAAGGTATGGTCCAAGGGCATCGGGGCTCTTCTCAGCTATTTTCTTCGGCATCGGAATGACTGGTTCAGGATTCGCTGTCCACATGTCCTCACTGCCTCTCCTCTATTTATTTTATGGTGTACTCGCTGGAATTGGTTTAGGGGTAGGCTACATTGCACCTGTATCAACTCTAGTCAAATGGTTTCCGGATCGAAGAGGTCTTGCAACCGGCTTAGCCATTATGGGGTTTGGGTTTGCTTCTCTTATTTGCAGCCCAATTATTCAATATCTCATTGAAAAAGTGAATATCGCAAATACTTTTTATATTCTTGGAATCTCCTATTTTATTATCATGGTGATCTCATCTCTTTATTTATCACCACCAACGCCTGATGACGTCAAACAATTTGACGTATTCAAAACAAAGAAAAGAAAAATCCCTCAAGATTTATCACAGCTTACAGCAAATGAAGCGATCAAAACAAGACGTTTTTATTATTTGTGGCTTATGCTTTTTATTAATATCACATGCGGAATCGCTATTATTTCAGTAGCGTCACCTCTTGCCCAAGAAAGTGTTGGGTTCACTGCAGGTGCTGCAGCTACTCTTGTGGGCATTTTAGGTGCTTTTAATGGTTTAGGACGCATTGGCTGGGCATCGTTTTCAGATTATATAGGAAGACCGAATACGTATACGATTTTTTTCAGTATCCAGCTCATTGCTTTTCCTTTACTCCCCTATTTAAAAGAACCGCTCATCTTTTCAATCGTTATGGCGATCATTTATACGTGCTATGGAGGAGGATTTGCTTCAATTCCAGCCTATATTGGGGATTTGTTTGGTACAAAGCAGCTTGGTGCCATTCACGGTTATATTTTGACTGCTTGGGCCGCTGCGGGATTAGCAGGACCACTATTTTCATCCTTCATCCGAGATATAACAGGTAATTACACACAAAGCCTTATGGTGTTCTCTGGCTTATTTTTCATTGCTTTTATCATATCACTTCTCATTCGAAAGGATATTCAGCAGCTAAGAGAAAGAAACCTATCTGCTGCTTCCTCTGTCTCAGCCCGATCTTAATTTGAATTTGACAGAATCACAATCTAAAGGTAATTTTTAGATATGAAAACGCTTTACAAAGTAATAGGAGGGTGATGATCTCATGGGGAAAACAAAACATAAGGGGCCTGTTAAACTCAATAAAAAACCCTCACCAAAGCTATGGGCCTCTTTTGTACCAATGGGGCTTGGCAAAGTGAAACCGAAACACATTCGAGATACGATGAAAGTGGCATGGGAGAACAAAGATAACCTTCCCTACGCGTACCGTATTTTAACGCAGGGTGTTTGTGACGGCTGTGCCCTTGGCGTCTCAGGACTGTATGATCAAACGCTCGCAGGACCTCATATATGCACCACAAGACTAAATGTGCTTCGTCTTAACACAATGCCAGCTATTGATCCAAAATGGTTTGAAGATATTCAGCAGCTAAAGCAAATGGACAGCACCTCTCTTCGCAAGCTTGGGCGGATTCCTTATCCATTGATCCGAAAAAAAGGTGACAATGCCTTTACACGTATTTCTTGGGATGATGCACTAGATCAAATCGCAGCTAAAATCCAATCAATTGATAAACGGCAGCTTGCTTTCTATTTAACCGCCAGAGGAATTACAAATGAAGTTTATTATACGGCTGCAAAGGCTGCTCGATTTATAGGGACGAATCATATTGATAATGCTTCTCGCATTTGCCATTCACCAAGTAAAACTGCTCTTAAACGGTCCCTTGGCATCGGTGCTTCCAGCTGTAATTACAGTGATTGGATTGGAACGGATGTATTAATTTTTTGGGGATCTGTTGCAGCAAACAATCAGCCTGTTTCCACTAAATATATGTACGCTGCTAAAAAGAAGGGAACAAAAATTATCGTCATCAATCCGTATAAAGAGCCTGCTATGGAAAAGTATTGGGTTCCTTCTATTCCAGAGAGTGCTTTATTCGGTACAAAAATTGCAGATGATTTTTACCAAGTCAATATAGGCGGAGATATTGCGTTTATGAACGGCGTCATCAAGCATTGGTTTGACATGGAGCAGCATGCTCCCCATTCGGCTCTTGATCACGAATTTATTCAAAAACATACAACAGGCATACAGGATTTAAAGCAGCATGTCACACAATTGAAGTGGGAGGACCTAGAAGCATCATCAGGTTTATCAAAAGAAAGAATGAAGGAATTTGCGTCACTGCTTGCCAATGCTAATTCAGGCGTTTTCATTTGGAGTATGGGCCTTACTCAGCACCGCTTTGCAACTGATAATATATCACAGGTTGCCAACCTTGCCATGCTGCGCGGATTTATCGGCAGAAAACATTGTGGTGTCATGCCAATTCGGGGGCATAGCGGCGTCCAAGGTTCTGGTGAAATGGGTGCTGATCCATTCGTTTTGCCGGGTAGTGATTTTGATGAAGAGAATATTGAAAGAATCGAACGTATATGGGGGTTTGACATTCCTAAATGGCATGGTGACACCATTGGGCAATCCTTTGAGAAGATGGCTCTCCCAAAAGACCATCCACAAAAACTCAAAATGCTGTTTACGAGTGGCGGAAACTTTTTAGAAACGATGCCAAATCCGGAAGCGATCGAAAAAGCATTATCTGAACTTGAACTCCGTGTTCACCAAGATATCATTTTGAATACCTCTACGCTGGTAGACGCTGAAGAGGCGGTGATTGTGCTGCCTGCTATGACAAGGTATGAACAACCAGGCGGCGGCACATCAACCAGTACGGAACGCATGGTATATTTCAGTCCAGAAATTGAAGGACCTCGTATTGAGGAAGCCAGAGCGGAATGGGAGATTTATGTTGATCTTGCGAAAAGAGTCCGGCCAGAAGATGCCGAGCTGATACATTTTGAAACAGCTGAAGACATTCGTCGTGAGATTGCGGTCGCCAACCGAAATTATGATGGCATCCAGCATTTACGTCACAAGGGAGACGTTTTTCAATGGGGAGGCGCATGGCTTTGTGAAGATGGCGTGTGTCCAACACCAGACGGCAAGGGACATCTTCTTCCTGCCCAGCTGCCTCAATATCGAAAAACTGAAGGACATTTCAATATCACGACAAGAAGAGGAAAGCAATTCAACTCCATGATCTACAGTGAAAAGGATGCCTTTAATGGTGGAAAACGTCATTCTATCCTAATGAATGAAGAAGATGCAAAAGAGCTTTACATCCAAGAAGGTGATCCAGTTGTTCTCTTTAATCAATATGGATCCTATCAAGGAGTGGCTCAATTCGGAGAATTGAGACGCGGCAATATCGCAGTTTATTGGCCGGAAGGGAACGTTTTAATTCCTAAAGGTGTGTATGAGAGCTACTCACAGATTCCCGAGTATAATACGGCTGCCATATTAGAAAAAGCCGAAACCTTCCATGCAAGAAAGGATCAGCATTATGTAGAGAAACGAATTGATGAATTAGAAACGACTTTGAATTAATCGTCAACTTAAAAACAGCTGGGGTTGTTTTCCCCAGCTGCCATTCACTCTCTACCGACCAAAAGCGCTCGCTTCCTGTTGAAGAATATGGTTCAATTCTTCGGCATTTGCAGCCGGTTGATATTGTCCTCCACCCGCTTTTGCAACAGATTTAAGACTTTTTGCTTCCTTTTCATTCACATCGAAGCCAATGATATTGACGATTGTATCTATTCCGTCTTCATGTAATTCCTTTGCTGCTTGTGAAGGGCTTCCACCACAAGTTTCTTCACCATCACTGACAACATAGACAATATTTTTCCCTTCAGCTTGGTGATCTTCAAAATCTTGTTTCGTATCCGTTAATGCTTTTGCAAGTGGTGTCCAGCCAGTTGGCTTATACACATTCAGTGCTTGTTGAAATGTTGATGGCTCATATGATCCAAATCCGTAAACGGCTTCAGAGCTTGAACAAGAAACGGCTTTCCCTGCATTTTTATTGGTTCCTTCATGACCAAACACACGAAGCAGAACTTGTGTATCTTCTGATAAAATGCTCGCAAAGCTTTGAATAGACCGTTTGGCGATTTCAATTTTCTTTTCACCTTCAACTGACTGTGCCATGCTGCCGCTTAAATCGAGTAATATCACCACATGAGCAGGCGGCTCCTGTTTTGTTACAGCATGAGCTGGTGAAGAAAGAAGCAGGACAAGACTAGCCAAAATGGTTAATACGATATTTCTTTTCATCAATAAAGACCTCCCTTTTTTACTTTTGTACAGAAAAAGAGAAACGAAAGCATGAATCAATCGTTTCCCTTTTGTTCAGCAAGTTATTCGTGTAGTTTTAATGATTCTGCTGAAAAGATAGATCCCATTTCTTTACCTGTGCTTGCTTGGTAGTAATGGCCTTTACCAGCTTTGGCTACTTGCTTCAATTGACCTTCATAGCCATCGTTAAAGTCTAACCCGATCACATTTACAACAGTTGATCCTTTTGAGTTATGCAATTCTTTTGCTACTTTTACTGGATCTCCGCCACAAGTTTCTTCACCATCAGTGATTAAGTACACAATATGCTTTGTTCCTTCAGTAAGCTGCTCATCCGCTTGCTTTGCATTTTCAAGTGCACGTGCAATCGGTGTCCAGCCAGTCGGCCCAAGTCCGTTTAAAGAGTTCTCAAAGCTGTCTTTTTCATAAGGCTGTACGCCGTAAACGCCTCTAATGACTTCACATGATTGAGCTTTACCTGAATTTTTGTTGTTTCCTTCAGAACCAAACAAGCTCATACGAATTTTAGCGTCTTTTGGAAGTGACTGAGCAAATTTAAATACCTCTTGTTTAGCGAGATCAAATTTGCGCTCTCCCTCTACTTTTCTTGCCATACTTCCGCTTGCATCAAGTAAGATTGTGACTCTTACATCTTTATTATGTTTTTTGACTGTAGATGCTTCTGCAAATACTGGTGAAGAGATTGACATAGATAATGTCAATACAGCTAAGGTTACGAGTGAGAATACTTTTTTCAACATAATTTTCCTTCCTCCTTATGTATTTAATTGAAACACCTTAATCGTAAATTATTCTGTCTTGGAATGGTATAGGACTCGGTCCCTTTTTCTCTTTCATCAAAATCACTAAAATTCTGTCAGATGTCTAGATATTTTCACCTAACACACCCATTATCCTCTCGTTTTCTCTGTCTTTCGAGGGACTTTGTATCGGCCATCAGTTCTTATCGGGACGTAAATGTTTAAGTTTTCCTACGGTGCGTCTTAAGTCGCAATTTGTCACATTCTGTTCAAACCTCTTTGAACACACAAAAAAATGCCTCATTTCTGAGACACCTTTGATTTATTTTTTAGCCATATACGTGTTGAGAAAACGATCGGCTGATTCGATTTGAATTCCTTTATAATAATGTTTCACGATGGCATCTACTTTTTTGCCTGCCTGCGCCATATAATGCGCACCATATTGACTCATGCCTACACCATGACCATATCCTTTTGTTGTAATGACAATCTGCTGGCCCTTGCGTTCCCATGTGAAGTCCGCTGAATGAAGGCCTAGTGATTCCCGAATGTCTCGGCCTGACAGTGTTTTACCGTTGATCACGGCTTTCGCTACTTGGTTTCCTGGTGTCCGTTCTACAATCTGTCCGACCTGAGCCTGCTGAGTGAGCGTCACACCTAATTTTTGCTGAAATTCACTGACCGAGATGGTTTTCTTATTTTGAAATTTTGGCGATTTTTCGTCCCATTTACTTGAGACACTTTTCAAATAAGGGATTTCGTTTTTCCAATAGGCTTCGGCATTTTCCGTTTTTCCGTTACTTGTTGAAAAGAATGAAGCATCAATTGGTTTCTCGTCATAAGTCAGCACTTTTCCTTGTGTGCTGGCGACAGCTTCCGTGACCTTTTTTAATTTCCAATTGTACGCTTTCCCCCAAATTTTCTTGAGTTCCTGTTTGTTTTTGTAAACTTGGAACATTTGGGTATCATCTACAAGAGAGCCCTTAGGTGATTTGACAGTCTTATCACTGATCATTTGTCTGACGATATACGTTCTTGCTGCGAGCGCCTGTGCCTTGAGTGCTTCCATTTCAAATTCAGCTGGCATTTCAGATGCTACGACACCGATCACATACTCTTCTAAGGGGATGTTTTCTACCTGCTGATGAGCTGAGCGATAGACGGGGATAGCGACGGGTGATTGCTTCAATTTGACTGAACCCTTCACTTCTTTTTTAACTGATGGTTCTGCTGCTACGTGCTGGCTTGCCGCCGGTTTCCCTTGGAACGTCGGCAACACAAGTAATGTTGGAATCATTAAAATAATGATGCATATTCCTGCGATTGTCCATATCATTGGTTTCATATTTGGCTGCCCCCATTTGTCATTGAATCTCTTTTATCCTATGGGCAGGGACAAGCTAATATGACAGCTTCTTTCATTTAGTGGACAAGTCTTTTATGAAAGGTATGGGCCTGTTCTTAGAATGGATTTTACTGTTCGTCTGTATGAATAAAATTTAAGATGGTTGGATACACTAATGATAAGCTTCGTGAAATGAAGCATTCTATGATTCTAAAAAAAAATCAGCATGCCCCAATGGACACACTGATTTCTTTCATGATTACGCGTTCAGATCTGATACAACTTGTTCTTGTGTCACATCTGCCGATTCATCGTTTACTCTTTCAATATCTGCACCGATTGCTGCAAGCTTTTGGTGGAAGTTCACATAACCACGGTCAATATGCTTCAACTCAGTGACACGTGTATGACCTTCTGCCACTAATCCAGCAAGTACAAGTGCTGCTCCTGCTCTTAAATCAGTCGCTGCCACTTCAGCACCTTGAAGTTGAACCGGCCCATTGATAATGACAGAGCGACCCTCAATTTTAATATCGCCATTCATGCGGCGGAATTCTTCAGCATGCATAAAGCGGTTTTCAAACACCGTTTCTGTGATCATGCTTGTTCCGTTCGCACGAAGCAATAGCGCCATCATCTGAGATTGCATATCCGTTGGGAACCCAGGATGCGGCATTGTTTTTAGATCGATTGGCTTGAGCTCAGATGGTCCAATGACTCTTAAACCTTCTTCTTCTTCAATGATCTGAATACCCATTTCTTCCATTTTTGCAACAAGTGATGTCATGTGCTCTGGCACTGCGCCTTTTACAAGAACATTTCCTTCTGTAATGGCTGCTGCCACCATGAAAGTACCTGCTTCAATTCTGTCAGGGATGATGTTGTGTTTTGCACCGTGAAGTGTTTCCACACCTTCGATTTTGATTGTACCAGTACCAGCACCGCGAACCTTACCGCCCATGGCATTGATGTAGTTTGCTAAATCAACAATTTCAGGTTCTTTTGCTACGTTTTCTAAAATCGTCGTTCCTTCAGCTAATGCTGCTGCCATGATGATGTTTTCAGTTGCCCCTACACTTGGGAAATCCAAATAGATTTTTGCACCTTTTAAACGGCCTTTTACTTCAGCCTCGATGAAACCATTACCTACTTGAATTTTAGCACCCATTGCTTCAAAGCCTTTTAAATGCTGATCAATTGGTCTTGAACCAATCGCACAGCCTCCAGGTAATGCAACTCTTGCATGACCTGTTCTTGCTAAAAGTGGTCCCATGACAAGCACGGATGCTCGCATTTTACGGACATACTCAAACGGAGCCTCAGTTTCTAGTGCATGAGATGCATCAACTGATACTTCGTTATTTTCAAAATGTACTTCTGCTCCTAAATGACGTAACACTTCATTGATTGTATATACATCGGAGAGCGTAGGTACATCACAAATTACGCTTTTTTCTGTACTTGCTAACAAAGATGCAGCGATAACTGGTAAAACGGCATTTTTTGCGCCTTCTACTTTAACTGTGCCGTTTAACTTTTGACCGCCGCGGACGATGATTTTTTCCAAGGTCTTCCCCTCCGCGTCCCAAATTCTCTATATTAATATTCAGTCGTTACGATTGGTGTGCCAACCGTAATCGTATGATTTTCGTTCATTTCCGAACTTCTGATGGCAATTTGAACATTCATTTTATCATTTGAAGTCATAATGAACTGTTCCCACTTATCTGTGTAAGCGGAAAGCGACACAAAATTAGACTCAACGAGATACTCAACTGGTTTTGCTTGAAATTCATTTGCTAACGTTTCAGCTTTTTTTTGCAAAACAACATCCATCATACCATTTACATGACCATCGAGACAAGTAAAAATTACAATTTTCTCTTGTAATATGCTTTTTGCATGACGTACGAACTGATCATATGTATGCTCCCAGGTATTCAGTGGGCGAGCACCTTTTTGCTCATATAATAAATACGACTTTTGATTTGATTTTGTGTCGGTCTTCACGAGTAAAATTTTCGATTCTGTATCATTTTTTTCATCTTTGTAAATTCCTGTGACTTTGGTGACATGTTGTTCTTTTTTTTCGGTCCACTCATACTGTCGTAGTTCGTCTTTCAAACGTTTCACTTTTTTTGAAAATTGTTCGGATGAAATATCTACATTTGTTTTGGCATGAAGGGTCCACCCATCGACTTCGATTTGCTGGTTTTTTAGACCTTCTGCTATTTGAGCGAGCGGGGAAGATTCTTCCGCACGAACACCTTGAATCATCAGAACAAAAAAAAGAATAAACGCAAATAATGGCCAACCTTTCAAATACTTTCTCACTTGTCATTCCCCCTTGCTACAAGTGTTGCCGCAAGGAGGGCAATGCATACGTGGAAAAGTCAACAAAAGGCAAGCCTTTTGACCCTTCCTTTTACGTTCCCGCAGAAGGCCGTGACCAAACCTTTTATGTTAGAACATATAAGGAATTTGTCTCGAGAAATTTAAGTAATCAAGGAAGAAATTGCTGACCGCAGATGCGATAGCAATGGTAATGAGCATCATCAGCAGCCTTGCTTGAACGATTTTCCCTTTTTTAATGAGTGGATCAATATTTACAGCAAGCAGTGCCCACCATGTAACCGCGATAAAAAATAGGTGGATCACAATGCCCACGATTGCTTGTTGTCCTACGTCTTCCATACAGTTGAATCCTCCTTTTATTTATTTCTGTAAAGGAAAACTCCCTTTCATTATATCCTCGAAAATCGGAAAGATGAATCATTTGGAAAAAAGAGCTACATTTAGTGTAAATCCCCT
Organism: Bacillus sp. PAMC28571; assembly: GCF_014250435.1. NCBI lineage: Bacteria > Bacillati > Bacillota > Bacilli > Caryophanales > Bacillaceae > Bacillus > Bacillus sp. PAMC28571. The sequence continues at coordinate 3,089,980 of NZ_CP060191.1, forward strand.
CTTATCCTGATGCCAAGGAGATGATATACTGCGTGTGGAAGGAGCTGAACACATTGAAAGATTCTTTTCCTGACTTTGTTGATTTGTACGGAGAATTGGTTCCCTCATTTGATCATGAATGGGAGGCCATTGCTTTCTACTTTGATTATAGACAGACACAGCTAGAAGAATTAGCACAATTGTGTCATTTTCATAACATTTCTTTGGATTACTCTGAGGAAAGCCTGTATCAGTTAGAATCACTATACTTTGATGCATTGACCAAGCAGCTGTTCGCTGAGTGGAAAATGCCAATAGATGCATTAGAAGCGATGATGAGTGTGTATTTAGGAGAGGTTGTCATCCGTCATCATTCAGATGCTGACTGGGTGGTGCGGCCTTATATGGACTCTCCGCACAAATATACGCTTGGTTTACGCAGAAACAATAAAACATGGCATTGCAGTACGCAATTTTGCGAGAACTTATATCTAGAAAAGCAAGCATCTCATCCTTATGTGTCGATGTATCAATCTCTCATGTCATCCTAAAAAAAACCTTCTTATCATTGTGATAAGAAGGTTTTTCTGTTTTATTTCCCTGCTACATTTAAACGGTTTAACGCCCGTTTTAATGCGAGTTCCGCCCGGCGTACATCACTTTCATTCGGGTGGTTCAAATGCTCTTCAGCACGCTGTTTCGCTGATTTAGCACGATCGACATCAACTTTGTCTGATGTTTCAGCGGCCTGAGCCAGAATTGTTACTTGTTCAGGGCGGACTTCAACAAATCCGCCACTTACTGCAACCAATTCAGTTGATCCACTATGTTTTAAGCGAACTGCACCGATTTTTAGCGGAGCAACCATTGGAACGTGGCCAGCTAAAATACCAAGCTCACCGCTTTCTGCTCTTACACTGACCATTTCCACATCCGCTTGATACACTGGGCCGTCGGGAGTAACGATATTGACTTGAACGGTCTTCATGCTTTTACCCTCCTAAGGACCAGATTAGGCCTCTACACCCATCTCTTTGGCTTTTTCAACCACTTCTTCAATGCGTCCAACTAAGCGGAATGCATCTTCTGGAAGGTGATCGTATTTACCAGATAAGATTTCCTTGAAGCCTTTAACAGTTTCTTTCAATGGCACATAAGAACCCTTTTGGCCAGTGAACTGCTCTGCTACGTGGAAGTTTTGAGATAGGAAGAATTGAACACGACGCGCTCTGTGTACCACAAGCTTATCGTCCTCAGATAATTCATCCATACCTAAAATGGCAATAATATCTTGCAGCTCTTTATAACGCTGTAATGTTTGCTGCACTTCACGCGCAATCGCATAATGCTCTTCGCCAACGATCTCAGGTGCAAGTGCACGAGATGTTGAAGCAAGAGGATCAACCGCTGGGTAAATACCCATTTCAGTCAGCTTACGCTCAAGGTTTGTCGTTGCATCAAGGTGAGCGAACGTCGTTGCAGGAGCTGGATCTGTATAGTCATCCGCAGGTACATAGATCGCTTGAATCGATGTAACCGATCCTACGTTTGTAGACGTGATACGTTCTTGCAGCTGACCCATTTCTGTTGCAAGTGTCGGCTGATAACCTACCGCTGAAGGCATACGTCCAAGAAGGGCTGATACTTCAGAACCTGCTTGTGTAAAGCGATAGATATTATCGATGAAGAACAATACGTCTTGACCTTGTTCATCACGGAAATGCTCTGCCATTGTCAAACCAGTTAGGGCAACACGCATACGTGCACCTGGCGGCTCGTTCATTTGACCGAAGACCATGGCTGTTTTTTCGATAACGCCAGAATCTTTCATTTCGTAGTAAAGGTCGTTTCCTTCACGTGTACGCTCTCCAACACCAGCGAATACAGAAATACCGCCGTGTTCTTGTGCGATGTTGTTGATCAATTCTTGAATCAGAACGGTTTTACCTACACCAGCTCCACCGAATAGACCGATCTTTCCACCTTTGATGTAAGGAGCAAGCAGGTCAACAACTTTGATACCTGTTTCAAGAATTTCAACTTCTGTAGAAAGTTGATCAAAAGAAGGCGCTTGTCTGTGGATTGGATCTCTTTGAGCTTCCACACCAAGTGGCTCATCTAAGTCAATGTTATCTCCCAGTACGTTGAATACACGTCCAAGTGTTACGTTACCAACTGGTACTGAAATTGGTTTTCCAAGGTCTACAGCTTCCATACCGCGCTTCACACCGTCTGTTGATGCCATCGCGATGGTTCTCACTGTATCATCACCTAAATGTAGTGCTACTTCTAAAGTTAAGTCGATATCAACTTCACTTTCGCTTTCCGCTTTATGCGAAACTTTGATCGCATTATAAATCTCAGGCAAGTGACCGTCTTCAAAACGAACGTCTACGACTGGTCCCATGATCTGACTGATGCGTCCTGTTTTCATTGCATTCCCTCCTGACAATTATTTCTATTCTAAGGCAGCTGCTCCGCCGACAATTTCTGTAATCTCTTGTGTAATCGCTGCTTGACGAGCACGGTTGTAAGAGAGTGTCAGGCTGTCGATCAATTCTTTTGCGTTGTCTGTTGCACTCTTCATTGCTGTCATTCTTGCAGCATGTTCACTTGCTTTGCTGTCAAGAAGCGCACCGAAAATCAAACTCTCTGCATATTGAGGAAGGAGAACTTCAAGAATTTCTTCTTCAGAAGGCTCAAACTCATAAGATGCGGAACGTTTATTTGGTGTCGCTGCGGCCGAAAGGTCCGTTAGCGGCAATAATTTCTTTTCTGTTACTTCTTGTGAAATCGCACTGACAAAGTGGTTGTAGAACATGTAAAGTTCATCAAACGCTTCATCAGAGAACATTTGAACTGTACTGCTTGCTAATTCTTTAATATCAGCAAACGCTACTTCGTCTCCAAGCCCTGTTACTTCAGAAATAACTGGAATGCCACGCTTTTTGAAGAAGTCGCGTCCGATTTTACCAATGACAATCACCGCATATTCATCAGCGGATTGATGACGAGCTTGAATGGTTTGGTAAGCGGCACGCAAAATCGAGCTGTTAAAAGGTCCTGCAAGCCCTCGATCAGATGTAATAACGAGATACCCTGTTTTTTTGACAGGTCTTGAAAGAAGCATTGGGTGCTTAGCACTTGTTCCAGTTGCGATTGCAGCAACCACTTCCTGGATTTTCTCCATGTAAGGAACAAAAGACTTCGCATTGTTTTCAGCACGATTCAGTTTCGCAGCTGATACCATTTGCATCGCTTTTGTGATCTGACTCGATTTTTTCGTTGACGTGATCCTTGACTTTATATCGCGTAATGAGGCCAAAGATTTCACCACCTTTTTTCAGGAATCCGTGTTCATTTACGTGAAAAGAGAGAAAAAGAGAATCTTTTTCTCTCAGAAAGATTACTAATTAGTTGCTTGGTGCAAACGTACGTTTAAAGCCTTCGATTGCTGTCTTCCACTCTTCATCAGCAGGCATATTTCCTGTTTGAGAGATTGTGTCAAACAAGCCTTTATGGTTTTCTTCAATGTACAAGAATAACTCAGCTTCAAAACGTTTAACATCAGCAATGGCTACATCGTCTAAGTATCCTCTTGTTAGTGCGTAAAGAATCGCTACTTGTTTTTCAACTTTAAGCGGTTTGTTCAAGTCTTGTTTTAAGACTTCAACTGTTCTTGCACCACGGTTTAATTTCGCTTGAGTGGCTTGGTCTAGATCAGATCCAAACTGAGCGAATGCTTCAAGCTCACGATAAGAAGCAAGATCCAGACGAAGTGTACCTGCTACCTTTTTCATCGCTTTGATTTGTGCAGAACCACCTACACGGGATACAGACAATCCTGCGTTTACCGCTGGACGTACGCCTGAGAAGAAGAGGTCAGATTGTAAGAAAATCTGTCCATCTGTGATGGAAATAACGTTTGTTGGGATATATGCAGAGATATCGCCAGCCTGCGTTTCTACGAAAGGCAATGCTGTGATAGAACCGCCACCCTTTTCGTCACTAAGCTTCGCTGCACGTTCTAATAAACGAGAGTGAAGATAGAAAACATCACCAGGGAATGCCTCACGACCTGGAGGACGACGAAGCAATAATGAAAGCTCACGGTAAGCTGCCGCTTGTTTAGAAAGGTCATCATAGACAACAAGTACGTGCTTGCCGTTATACATGAATTCCTCACCCATCGTTACACCTGCATAAGGAGCAAGGTAAAGAAGTGGAGCCGGCTGTGATGCAGAAGCTGTGACAACGATTGTGTAGTCAAGCGCACCATGCTTACGAAGTGTTTCAACAACACCACGAACCGTAGATTCTTTTTGTCCGATAGCTACATAAATACAGATCATGTCTTGATCTTTTTGGTTTAGAATTGTATCGATTGCAACAGATGTTTTACCTGTTTGACGGTCACCAATGATCAATTCACGCTGTCCGCGGCCGATTGGAATCAAGGCATCAATTGCTTTAATTCCTGTTTGAAGCGGCTCATGTACAGATTTACGATCCATAACGCCAGGTGCTTCACTTTCGATTGGACGTGTTTTGCTTGTTAAGATTGGACCTAGTCCATCAACAGGCTGACCAAGCGGGTTCACAATACGTCCGATTAACTCTTCACCTACTGGAACCTCCATGATACGACCTGTACGTTTTACGTCGTCACCTTCGCGGATATCTTTGTAAGGTCCTAAAATAACGATACCTACGTTAGACTCCTCAAGGTTTTGAGCCATACCCATTACACCGTTAGAGAACTCAACCAGCTCTCCTGCCATAATGTTGTCAAGGCCATGTACACGCGCGATACCGTCCCCTACTTGAATGACTGTACCGACATCTTTTACTTCAATTTCTGATTGATAGTTTTGGATTTGCTGCTTTATCAGCGCGCTAATCTCTTCAGCTTTGATACTCACTAAGGTTTCACCCCTTCTAACGATTTTCGCCTGCAAGCTGACGTTCAATGCGGGAAAGCTTTCCGCTGACACTGCCGTCATAAATGCGGTTTCCGATACGGATTTTCACTCCGCCTATTAGATCCTTGTCAATCACATTTTCAACACGCAGTGATGTGACTCCGGCTTTTTTGGCAAATACTTCAGATAAAGATTGAATTTCAGCACCGCTCAGCGGTTTCACTGAATACACGACCGCATCGTCTATTTGTTTCGTACGGTTTGCAAGTTTCACAAACTCAGACGTCATTTCAGAGAAAATATTCGTGCGTCCGCGGTCAATCAGTAAATACATTGTGTGCAATACATAAGTAGAAACACCTTTGAAAGCTTCAGCAATCAACTGTTTCTTTTTGTCTGCTGTAATCTTTGGATGAACAAGGAAGTCATTGAGTTCTTGATCAGCCTTTAGAACTTTTTTGATCTCATTCAGCTCTTTTTCAGTTTCGTCTACTGCCGAAGAAGCAAGAACGATGTCAAAAAGAGCAGAAGCGTAACGCTTAGAGACAATAGTTACGCTCATCGGCTTTCGCCTGCCTCTTTAAGGTACTCTTGAATCAATTTCTCTTGTGCCTGCTCATCAAGTTCTTTTTCAATCACTTTAGATGCAATCAGCACAGATAGTGATGCAACCTGCTCACGCAGTGCAGCCACAGCTTGTTCTTTTTCTTTCACGATTTCAGTTCTAGCAGACTCTTTCAAGCGCTCTGATTCTTGACGTGCTGCTTGAATGATCTCTTCTTTTTGTTTCTCACCAATCTTTTTCGCATTTTCGATGAGTGTATGTGATTCTTCGCGTGCTTCTTTCAATAAGACACGTTGTTCTTCAAGAAGCTTTTCAGCTTGAACGTGCTTTTGTTCAGCACTTGAAATTTCATTTCCTATATAATCTTCACGCTGCTTCATAATACCTAATAAAGGTTTAAGCGCAAATTTCTTTAAAAGTGCAAGCAAGATGAGCATAGCGATAAGCTGGAATAACATATCACCGGCGTTGAAACTTAAGCCCCCTGCTCCTAAAACCACTGGTAACTGAGACATTTAGTACGGCAACTCCCTTCTTTAAATAATATGTTAAGAAACAAAACATAAAGGAATGGCGAAGTTTCGAACTAATCTGATCTTCGCCATTAAAATTCATATTAGAACGCTTCTCACATATTAACCAAAGAATGCCAAGAATGCGATAACGACAGCGATAATTGGAAGTGCCTCAACTAAAGCGACCCCGATGAACATAAGTGTTCTTAGTTCTCTACCAGCTTCTGGCTGACGAGCGATTCCTTCAACTGTTTTAGATACGATTAGACCGTTACCAATACCTGCTCCTAGTGCTCCTAAACCGATTGCAATTGCTGCTGCTATTAAATTCATTAAAAAGCTCCTCCTTTAAAATAACGTCCTTTTTGGACTCTCAATTTTTTAGTGTTCGTCGCTGACTTTATGGGAAATGTACACCATTGTCAGCATGGTGAAGATAAATGCCTGGATTGTTCCGACAAACAAACTGAATGCCTGCCATACAATCATCGGCACGATGGCACCTAATGTACCAACGATACCAAGCGCAATATTTTGCGTGTAGAAATTGGTCGCAAGTCCTGCAAGTAACCCAAGAAGAATCTCTCCAGCGAAAATATTTCCGTAAAGACGCAAACCAAGTGTTAGCGTGTTTGCAAATTCTTCAATAAGTTTCAATGGTACTAAAAGTGGAATTGGTCTAAAGTAGTCTTTTGTATATTCCTTGACTCCTTTTGCCTTGACACCGTAGAAGTGTGTAAGTCCCATGACCATAATTGCTAGTGTCATTGTGATTGCAGGATCAGCAGTTGGTGATTTCCACCACAAGTTGTGATCGACCGTAATCGAGAACGGCAGTCCAAGCATGTTTGAAACAAATATGTACATGAGTAATGTAACGCCAAGCGCTAGAAATGGGGCTCCTGTTTTCATGTCCATCGAACTACCTATGATATTTCGAACAAAATCAACGATCCATTCCATGAAGTTCTGCGCCTTAGTCGGACGAATAGACAGAACACGAGTAGTCAGCACCGCTATGAGAAGAACGATGATACTAGCAATCGTAATCATGAGAACATTGGATAAGTTGAACGTTAACCCTAAAAATTCTGTAGTTTTTGAACTGTGACCCAAAGAGTATTCACCTCTCTTCCATAGTAGAACGTTTAAGTTGAATGAAGGAATCTATCATAATGACAGGATATATTGTCATTAATCCTATAACAACACCTGCCAGATGAACTTCATTAGGGTAACGCCAAGCAATCGCTACTGCGAGAATCGCGTTGGCCCACCTGGCTGTACTTCCCATTGAACGAATGGATTTTCCTTTTTTAACCGCTCGATCAAAAGCGTGCATTCTCCGTATAAGTAGGAATAAATTAAAGAAAGCAAAAATTGTGCCGATAATGAAACCAAGAAACAGTGGTTTAAAACCAGGCATGGCATAGCCAAACACAAAAATTGCCAATAGATAGAACATGTATTTACTCTGTCTGCGGAAAATCGCGTTTGGATCGTTCATTCATCTGACTCCCGATGAAAAGTATTGTAAAAAAGGTGATAAATGGTGATGAAAACTGCGTAGAAGACGCTGATGATAAGCCGTCCTATTCGAAAAAAATCAATCACCCATCGGTCTAATTGCACAATCAGACTTGAAATCTTTAGATCTATGGGATGCTGCTTCATTCGTTGATACAAACCCTGATTATTAAAGGGTTCACAATGAGGATTAGTAGAGTGCTATAGGCTATGAAAACCTTACCATAATACCCTCGTTTAGCATACAATAGCGTCTATGATGTGTCAATCGGTTGAAAGTTAAAAAACTTTTCTATAGTGATAGAGCACACAAAATGTTCACAATTTCATCAAACTTTAGGAGAGATGTGACATTCATTGAAAAAAACAGCCAATGTTCAGTATACATTGATTTTTCTAAGAACGGTATCAACCGTTTGTCATATATTTCAAAAAGCCCACATGCACGTTTGCATGTGGGCTTTTATTAAGACTTTCTTATTTCGTTCCGTACATACGGTCACCAGCATCACCAAGACCTGGGATGATGTAACCTTTTTCGTTTAGTTTCTCATCTAATGCTGCAATGTAGATATCAACATCTGGATGATGCTTTTGCATTTCTTCTACACCTTCAGGGGCAGCAATCAGACACATAAAGCGAATGTTTTTCGCACCGCGTTTTTTCAAGCTGTTTAACGCTTCGACTGCTGAACCGCCAGTTGCAAGCATTGGGTCTACTACGATAAATTCACGTTCTTCCACATCTGATGGAAGCTTCACATAATATTCAACAGGCTTTAATGTTTTCGGATCGCGGTATAAACCGACATGTCCCACTTTAGCAGCTGGAATGAGTTTCAAAATCCCGTCTACCATTCCAAGACCTGCTCTTAAAATTGGCACAACCCCGAGTTTCTTCCCTGAGATCACGTTTGATTTCGCTACTTGTACAGGTGTTTCTACATCTACCTCTTCAAGCGGTAAGTCTCTTGTGATTTCAAATGCCATTAATGTTGCGACTTCATCCACTAGCTCTCTAAATTCTTTAGTTCCTGTATGAACGTCACGAATATATGTAAGTTTGTGCTGAATAAGCGGGTGATCAAATACATAAACCTTTGCCATTGCTTGCTACAACTCCTTTTCTGTCATCTTCCGGTGAACTTTGCACACTTCCTACAATTCTACATAAAAAGACATCATCTTTCAATATGATTCGCAAATCCTACAAAAAAAACCCACATGCCAAAAATAGGCAAATGGGTCTGTTTTTTAATAATCTAATTCGTTATATAGAGGGAAACGGGCCGTAAGATCAGACACACGCTTTTTCGCCTCTTCTAATTTCGCTTCATCTTCATGATGTTTTAGCGCAAGTGCAATAATGGAACCGACTTCTTTCATCGCTTCTTGATCAAACCCGCGGCTTGTTACTGCTGCTGTACCTACACGTACACCGCTTGTGACAAATGGTTTCTCTGGATCATAAGGAATTGCATTTTTGTTCACTGTAATACCGATTTCATCAAGAACGTTTTCTGCAATTTTCCCTGTGATGCCAAGAGAACGCAAGTCGATGAGAACAAGATGGTTATCTGTTCCGCCAGATACAAGCTGAATATCTTCAGATAAAAGTGTTTCAGCTAGTTGTTTTGCATTTTTAATGACGTTTTGTGCATATGTTTTGAAATCTCCGTTCAATACTTCACCGAAAGAAACAGCTTTTGCAGAGATGACATGCATTAGTGGTCCACCTTGAATACCAGGGAAGATCGATTTGTCGATCTTTTTACCAAACTCTTCACGGCATAGGATCATTCCGCCGCGAGGTCCGCGTAATGTTTTGTGAGTTGTTGTTGTCACAAAATCTGCGTAAGGAACTGGATTTGGATGAAGACCTGCTGCAACAAGACCAGCAATGTGAGCCATGTCGACCATAAAGTAAGCACCGACTTCATCAGCAATCTCACGGAACTTTTTGAAATCAATTTGGCGTGGGTATGCACTTGCACCCGCAACGATGAGTTTCGGCTTATGTTCACGTGCTTTTTCAAGTACATCTTGATAGTCGATATGCTGAGTTTCTTTATCTACACCATATTCTACAAAGTTGTACTGTACACCACTAAAGTTTACAGGGCTTCCATGTGTTAAATGCCCGCCATGTGATAAGTTCATGCCAAGTACTGTATCGCCATGCTCAAGAATTGTAAAGTATACGGCCATGTTCGCTTGAGCACCTGAGTGAGGCTGTACGTTCACATACTCAGCGCCAAAAATTTCTTTTGCGCGGTCACGTGCGATATCTTCCACAACGTCTACATGTTCACAGCCGCCATAGTAGCGTTTACCAGGATAGCCCTCAGCGTATTTGTTTGTTAATACAGAGCCCTGTGCTTCCATGACTGCTTCGCTTACGAAGTTTTCTGATGCAATTAATTCGATTTTGTCCTGCTGGCGTTTCCGCTCTAGTTGAATTGCTTTGAATACTTGTGCGTCTTGCTCAGGTAAATGTTTCATCAGCGAAATCCTCTCCAATCTATTTCCATTCGATGTTTTCACCATCTCATTGTACACGGTTTTTGAGTAAAATGTAAAAGTTTTTTTTGGAAAATCGACTTCTTTTTTATGAAAACCCGAATATTCAAGTGGTAAAGCGTCTTCATCATTCAACATTATATTAGAAATATTTCGAAGCTATGATCTTGTATAAACGGCTCGTTCTCCGCCAATCAGCTTCGGACGCGTTTTCGCAAAAGTCACATGTGCATGTCCTAATCGATGACGACTGAGGCGGACAGGTACTGCGACTCTCTTTAAGTGCATCCCAATTAACGTATCGCCGATATCAATTCCAGCATGTGCCTCAATGCATTCGACCAATACAGGATGTTCCATTTGCTGATACGCATGAGCCGCCATCGAACCACCCGCTTTACGGACAGGTACTGCAGCTACGATCTCCAGGTTAAAACGGAAAGCCACTTCTTCTTCAACAACAAGGGCACGATTTAGATGTTCACAGCATTGAAAGGCGAGCTCGATGCCGGTCTCTCGTCTTAACTGATCCAATTCTTGATAGATAGAGGCAGCAATTTGCTCACTTCCTGCAGTACCAATATGCTCACCAGCCACTTCTGACGTACTGCAGCCAATGACTAAGATTTGCCCGGCACGCAATTCAACTGTTTGATGAAACTCTTTTAACATTTCAAGCCAATCTTGACCAATGTTCATGTTAAGCGCTCCTTATAGGTGCTTTTCTTCGTAATCAGCAATTTTGCCAATCCGCACAGCATGGCGTCCTGCTGTAAACTCTGTCGTCAGCCAAATGTGCGCAATCTCACGTGCTAACCCTGGTCCAATCACTCGCTCTCCCATTGCAAGAACGTTCGTATCATTATGTTCTCTCGTTGCTTTCGCACTAAATGTATCATGAGCCAATGCACAACGGATTCCTTTTACTTTATTTGCTGAGATGCTCATGCCGATGCCTGTCCCACAAATTAAAATGCCGCGGTCGACTTCTCCGTTTGCCACCATATTGGCTACAGGGAAAGCATAATCTGGGTAGTCTACAGAACCTGATCCGCATTCACAACCCATATCAATGTATTCAATCTTCAATTCATCCATCAATTGTTTGATTTCTTCACGAATATTCGTTCCGCCGTGATCGGATGCAATGGCTACTTTCATCGGGCAATTCCTCCTAAGGGTGAGTTGATCTGTTATGTCTTACATTCATTCTTTATTTACAGTTATATTTTAACCTCTGCCTAGTGATTTGCAAACAATAGCAGAAAAACCGTTGAGGCAACGGTTTTACAAGTTATCTATTATGATGATCTTTTTTCAGCTTCTCAGCGAGCTGATACAGCAAGGCTTCTAGTTCATCTCGAGTTTCCTGATAAACAGAAAGACTTCCTCCAAACGGATCGGATACATCGCCTTCTGTTCCTGTCGCAAATTCCTTTAAAGTGAAGACCTTACCTTTTGCATGCGCATATTGCTCTGCAATCAACTGTTTATGCTGCATCGTCATCGTGAAGACGTAATGAGCTTCGCGCAGAAGATCCTCTGTCAATTTTGATGATGAGTGATTCAGTGGAATGCTTTTCTCAAATAATGCTTCGATCGCTTGAGGAGAAGCCTTCCCTTCATCGGAGGCAAAAATGCCCGCTGATTTTACAGTGACCTCTAAACCTTTTTCATCTGCAATGGAAGCAAAAAGGGCTTGAGCCATTGGACTTCTGCATGTATTTCCCGTACAAACAAATAAGATTTTCATCTTTCGCCCTCCTTTTCTTCTATTATATAGCATTTCATTCTACATGTTATGTAAGGAGACTGGCTAGAGCGGAAATAATAATTTGATACCAAAGGCTAGTAAAATGATTCCGCCAAGCGCGCCGCTATATGAACCCACCCATGACCGAACCTGTTTACCGAGTAATAATCCGAGCCATGTGAGGAGCATACTAAAAAAACCAAACAATAATATAGTCATCCACACCTGGGAACCGTAAATCCCGAGGCTTAAACCAACGGAAAAGCTGTCTAGGCTTACACTTGTCGCAAAAAGAACAAGACCAGCCCCAACTGGTGCGATAAAGGGCTTATCCTCTTTGCGGATAGAAGCAACAATCATTTGCAGTCCCAGCACCAAAAGCAGCGCCCCGCCAATATAGGTGGCAAGAAGACCGAGCCATCCAGATAAGAGCTGACCTGTCAGCATGCCAAAAAGCGGCATAAACATATGAAATATCCCAATAACAAGTCCAATATAAATGATCTGGCGGAACCTCAGCTGAATCATCCCCATACCAAGTCCAACCGAAAAAGCATCCATCCCAAGTGCAAAAGCCATGATGCTGAGTGTCAGCAATTCGCCAGCTAGTTCGTTCATGTAAATCCCCCTTGGACACACATTCTTCTTTAACCTATGTTTGTCCAAGAAAGGTTAGAACTATTGGAACGAAGGGAGTGTACGCCCTCCTGCGGCTTTTTGCAGACGGTTCATAATGGCAGAACCAACTCCCTCTTCTGAAAAGGCTTCTGAAATGATCAAGTCTACATCTGTTTCATCAAATTGTCTCAGTACACGATAAAGGTTTGCGGCAACCGTTTCAGGTTTTTCTCTCCATCCACAGCTGTACACAACATCTGCCGCAAACAGCGATTTCTTTTCTTCTGTTGTCAGCACTCCGACTTTTAGCCCTTCAGCTTTGTATTTCTGTATGTGACGCTGCATGTCTTCATCACTTCCATGAAAGATATACATCTTAGCTTCAGGTGCATAATGTGTGTATTTCATTCCCGGCGATACAGGCGCTTCGTCCTTTTTTGTCAGCCCTGGGTCCACACTCACCGTCCCCACGACCTCTTCTAATGCTTCTTTTGTAATTCCGCCTGGTCTTAAAATCACTGGGGTCTCACCGATACAGGATACAACCGTTGACTCAACGCCAATTCCAGTTGAACCGCCATCCACAATCCCAGCGATTCTCCCTTGGAGATCACTCGCTACATGGTCAGCTTGTGTTGGTGAAGGTTTCCCCGAACGATTGGCACTTGGTGCAGCAATTGGCAGACCAGCTGCTCGGATGAGCTCAAGCGCAATGGGATGATCAGGCATTCTCACACCTACTGTGGATAAATCTGCTGTAACCTGCTTTGATAAAGTGCCCGGCTTACACGGAAGAACAATGGTTAAGGCGCCCGGCCAAAAGGCATCCATCAGCGCCTTCGCTTTTTCACTTTCTATTTGTGCAAATTCGTGAAGCTGCTGAACCTCCGCAATGTGAACAATCAACGGATTATCACTCGGACGCCCTTTCGCTTCATAAATTTTCATAACGGCTTCTGTCTCTTTCGCATTTGCCCCGAGTCCGTAAACGGTCTCTGTCGGGAAAGCAACCACTTCATTTTGCTGCAGCAGATCGGCCGCCTGTTTAATTTGTGGATAGTATGTGGATAAATCCTTTTCTAAATCCACAGACCACCTTTTTGTATTTAACATCATACAAACTCCTTTTAAAAAAGATAAAACTGTTGATATATCTCAATTATCCTTTTGAAAGTATAAAAGATGATGATCAATAAAACAAGCGTTGTCCACAATTTGTGGATAACGCTTGTTTTATAGTGGATAAGTATGTGTATAAGTCCATCATTTTGTGATTAACTGCCTTTTTTTTGCAGGACCACAGCCTGTTCTTTCCCCAATGTCTCTTTCGCATGTGCAGAGCTCCATATGCTTTCTGGAATTTCCTTTAAAGGCGTAAAGCCCATTAATGCCAAAAAATCATGGGAAGAGGAATGGTTTGCGACGACATAAAAAGTATCCACACCCATTTTTTCACCGAGCGTTTGAACACTTTGGAACAAAGAGACAATGTGTCCCTGACCGAGCTTATCAGATATGACAAGAGACCGCAGCAATCCCTCTTGTTCATTGAGCTGTTCAAGACCTAAGCAGCCTGCCAGCTGACCATCCGCATCTTCCATCACTACAAATGCCGTTCGCTCCGCAAGTGTTACTCCGCCTTTTGCTTGTCCCTTTTCAAGAAAAGCATTGATCGCCGGGACATCTTCTTCTGTGGCTATTCTTAATTGATAATACATGCTTTCACCTCTTTTTGATCTCTTACTTCAACTCTATGAGGCAAAAACCGATTTATACCTTTTTTAAGAGAAAAGACTAGAGACCCATTCGAACAAAAAGAACTTTACTTCACCTGTCTCTTCTTCCTCTTCTTTCACCACTTCATTAACAGACTCTTTCGTTTGCTTCGCTGTCACTTGTTTATCATCATCCCCTTCTGGTGAGGCGATGGCTTCTCCGTTTGAAAAATCGATAAAGCAGAGCGGTGGAAATAACACACACCACCAGTTGGCACCGTCTCCTTCTCCAAGCGTAATTAAAATGGCTTCATATTTCCCAGCAGGGTAGACGAAATTTCCATAGAGCTTTGTTGGAAATGAAGCTTTTTGAAAACTGACCGATACGGATTGATCAATGTGCTGTTCCTTCAATTTCGCTTTAGCAATACGATTGATTTCTGGCAGCTTTGATCGAATGACACGTCTTGCTTCTTCAATGGATGTGAGGTCTTTCACCCACTCCGTCATATTCGCATTGACCTCGTCACGAATACTTCTTTTCACATCCTGATCCGCTGAACGATCACTATTTGCTAAAATGCGTAATCGAATCGCCTCATCTGGTATGACAACAGGCTGATTTGCAGAAGCAGCGGCTGTCTCCTCCTTGCCAAGGTTTGCAAAAGCACCGCATAATAATAGAAACATATAAAGACAAATCATCGTTTTATTTTTCAACATTGTGTGTTCCCCCCACTTTTTCTCTTCGCTACAAACATTGTGTCCAGGAAACTCATTTCATAAACAGTCAATATGAATTTTTTAATAGATTATGAGTCAAAACAAAAAAGCCGTTCTCATTAAGAACGACTTTTGAGTGAGGATTGGTAGTCAGAAGGATATAGTCTCCCATCCCAATCTCGACTGATTTTTAAACCAGATTCTGTTTTGATGACAGTCATGGCTCCTTTTTTCTCGATTTCTTTTTTGACTTTTCCTTTTTGATCGATAAATTGGATCACCATTTCATAGTTAAATTCAATTCTGTCATCGCTTTCATCTGAAGGCGTAAACATAATTTTCTTCAGCTTAATTTGACAATCTTGATCCTTCGCCGCTTCTAATATGCTCGGGAACATGCTGTCTTGTGTATATTCTTGATATTCATGTTCGGTTAAATAAACCTTCAGCTTCTCTTTCATGTCAGATAGGTCATCCGTTCGATTCACTGTGTATTGTGCTTTTTTATAGCTTTCTCCAAATGCTGCTGCCTCTTTTTTAAAGCTCGGTTTACCACAAGCACTCACAATCAATAGTACACTGACGATGACCAACACCATCGCATACCTTTTGTTCACACCATTCGCTCCTTCAAAACAAATTTATGTAAAAAATCATGATCAGAATGTTCATTCTTCTATATATACGTTTCTCTTTTACCATAAGTTTCATCTTTACATAATAAAATAGTCCGGCTTTCTTCAGCCGGACTTTCCGTTTTGAATGTGTGCGCAAACAGCTCGATCTTTTCCGTTAATATCTTTGACGATACAGACATCCGCTTTAGGAAATGCCTGCTCAAGTAGCGCTGTGACATCTTGACCTTGCGTATGTCCAATTTCAAAGACAACAACTGCTTGATCACTCAGCACGCTGGGAAGATCATGAACGAGACGCTGATAAAACCACAAGCCATCGCGTCCGTCCGTCAGCGCATTCACCGGCTCATGCTTCGTCACAACCTCAGACAGACTGTCCATTTCTTCCGCCGCAATATAAGGTGGATTGGAAATAAATACATCTACTTTAATGCCTTGAGCTATAACCGGTTCAAGCAAATCTCCATGTAAAAAATGAACGTCTGCACCGAGCGCTTGTTGATTGCGTTTTGCTACCGCAAGCGCTTCTTGTGAGATATCAGTTGCTGTGACAGATAGTGATTTTTTTTCAAGAGCCAGCGTAATCGCAATGGCTCCGCTTCCTGTGCCAACGTCAACTGCTTTGAGCGGCTGATCGGGCGGGAAAACGTCACCTACCAAATTGAGCGCCGCCAGAACAACTTCTTCCGTTTCAGGACGAGGAATAAGAACATGCTTGTTCACCTCGAAAGGACGTCCGTAAAAGAATTCAATACCCGTTAAATGCTGAACAGGAACACCCGACTTATGCTGTGTCACAAATTTGCTGAACAGTTGATCTTGCTCCTCAGGCAGCGCATCATGAAATCGTGCAAGAAGCTCACTTCTGCTCCAGCCGAGCACATGCATCAAAAGAAGCTCTGCTGCATTTTGGTCTCTGCCAGCTTTCGTTAACAAAGAAGAAGCCCATTTAAGGGCTTCGAAGATTGTTCGCTCTTTATTTTGCATCTTGAAGCTTTCTTGCTTGGTCTTCCATAATTAGTGCATCAATGACCTCGTCAAGTTTTCCTTCTAAAATTTGATCAAGCTTTTGAATCGTCAATCCGATGCGGTGGTCTGTTACACGGTTTTGCGGGAAGTTGTACGTACGGATACGCTCTGAACGATCCCCTGTTCCAACCGCAGATTTACGTGTTTGATCATATTCAGCCTGTGCTTCACGCTGGAATTTATCATAAATTCTCGCACGCAGTACTTTCATGGCTTTTTCTTTGTTTTTAATTTGTGATTTCTCATCCTGACAGGACACAACAACACCTGTTGGAAGGTGAGTTAATCGAACAGCAGACATGGTCGTATTGACACTTTGTCCGCCAGGTCCGCTTGATGCAAATGTATCCACACGGATATCTTTTTCATGGATATCAATTTCAACTTCCTCAGCCTCAGGTAATACAGCGACTGTCGCAGTAGATGTATGGATCCGTCCGCCTGATTCTGTTTCTGGAACACGCTGCACGCGGTGTGCACCATTTTCAAACTTTAGTTTGGAGTATGCGCCTTTCCCGCTGATCATAAAGATGATTTCTTTATAACCGCCTGTGCCAGTGACACTCGCTTCCATCACTTCCGTTTTCCAGCCTTGCATTTCAGCATAACGGCTGTACATACGGTAAAGGTTTCCTGCAAAAAGAGCAGCTTCTTCTCCACCCGCTGCACCACGAACCTCCACAATAACGTTCTTATCGTCATTCGGATCTTTCGGGATCAGCAAGATTTTCAGCTCGTCTTCTAAACGTTCCGTTTCTTCTGTGAGCTCTGAAATTTCTTCTTTGACCATGTCGCGCATCTCGGCATCCAGCTTCTCTTCGAGCATTGCTTTTGCATCATTCAGCTGATCGTATGCCGCACGATATTGTCTATATACCTCAACAGTTTCTTGAATATCGGATTGTTCTTTCGAATATTCACGAAGCTTCTTAGGGTCGTTCACCACTTCAGGGTCACTTAAATATTCATTTAGCTTTTCATAGCGTTCTTCAATTGATTTTAAACGGTCTAACATGGTCTTCACCTCTGTTTTGTGCGTAACAGTCTAATTATAGTATAGCGGGGTATGACAGTCAAAAAAATTTCCAAAACAATTGATTTTCTGCAATTTTTCGCTAGAAAACACGATCTTTGGCGATTGGTTACTTGTTTTGTCTAACGTGAAGGAACAGGAACTCTTAAAAGAGAATGGTACTTGTAATTGAAAAAAGGGAGGGCATTTGGTTTGAATACAAATGAGGTTGCAAAGGAAATTGGTGTTTCTTCAAAGACGATTCAGCGTTGGGTCAAACAGCTCAACATCCCTGTCGCCCGGAATGAACTTGGACATTATGAATTTCATGAAGATATTGTACAGCTGCTCAAAGAGGTCAAACACCAAATGAGTGAAGGTGTGATTCTCCAAGATATTCAACTGCCAATCCATAAGGAAACCGTTCGTCAATCAGCACCTGCCGCCGAAGCTGATATCTCTATACAGCGGATTGAAACATTAGAAAAACAAGTAAAAGCGCTCATTCAGCAGCAATTACACGTCACTGATGTAGAAGACCGCCTGCAAGAGCTTGAACGGAAATTGGCTAAAAAGGCAGATGAAGGTGTATCGTATCAGCTGCTTCAGCACCGCAGAGAAATTGAAGAATTATCCACAAAATTTGACCGCCTCGCCGCAGCCTTGAAACAACCGTCACAAGTAGAAGAAAAAAAGGAAATCGCACACCCCAACATCAAAAAAAAGCGTGTACTCTTCCCTCTGTTTCATTCATTTCGCTAAGAAAGGCTGCCTCGTTTGGCAGCCTTTCTACTATATTATACGGTAAGTGCAATAATGATCGGTAATGTGATGAGTGACATGATGGCACTGATCACAAATGCGGATGCAGTTTCCGCCTCTTGTTTTTCAAATCGTGTTGCGATCATTGCTGCAACAGCTGAACCTGGGAAGGCTACAAGTAATACAGCTTTTGTAATTTCATCAGCCGAAAGACCCATAAGAACAGCAATAAAATACATAAGTAATGGTTGTACAGCTACTTTTAGCAATGCAATACTGAAGGCTGGCAAGCTTAATTTAATTTTGCGGATACCAACAGTGACACCGACTGCGAATAACGCAACCCCTGATGTGACGCTGCCAATTTCCTCTAACATTTCATGTCCGATTGCAGGAAGTTTAAATCCTAAAAGTACAAGAATGATACTGGCTAACGGTGCAAGTGCAAGCGGCTCTGATAAACCGTGCAAAATTGCTTTTGTCGTCATTTTTAGGAAGCTTTCGCCTTCTTTGGCTTTTCCTTTTGTTTTTTCACCGACAGTTGACACAATAATAGCAATTGGATCAAGCAATGCATTTACAACTATTCCGGTAATCGCAATCGGAATTGCAACCTCTTGAGCCCCAAATAAACTGCCCAAGACCGGAATCCCCATAAATGCAAAGGTCGGTTGTGCTGAGTTTAACGAGAAAACAGAAGAATCTGTTAAATCATATTTAAAAGCAAATTTCGTAACTAAAAGGATAATGATATAAAAACCAACGATTCCGAAAATCAATGCAACGAAAAATGGAATTTGACTATAGAATTTATCTTTTGGTGTTGACAGAATACTGGCGATAAAGTGCGCTGGTAAAGCATACTTTGTAACAAGTGTACTTACACCTTTTGCAGATTTAGCGTCATAGCTGCCGAAGTTCCCTGCGAACCAACCCAGCGCGATAACGAAAAAAATCGGTGCTAGGAGGATCAAAATATTTAAAAAGTCCATCTTACTCTTCCTCCTTAAATCCTTTACATGTTTCTTATTTATTGCGGCATTGCTTAGATTACCCGAAGCAATGCCGCGTTACACATTTTATTATGCTCTTACAATTTTTTTATATTCAGGAATCCACATTGCGTCTTTCACAGCTTGTTCGATGTTGTCAGGCGTTTTTCTTGCGACACCATCTTCAATTGCTGCTTTCGCTACTTCAACAGCTACATGAATTGACACTTCTTGCAATTTATCAATACTTGGAAGAAGACCAGCACCTGGTTTCTCATGATCAACCATTTCAGCAATTGCATTCGCAGAAGCAACGAACATGCCTTTTGTGATGATTTTTGATTCTGTTACGATTGAACCAAGACCAAGTCCAGGGAAAACGAACGCATTGTTTGATTGTCCGATTTCATGTTCAATTCCGTTATACTCAACGTTTTCGAACGGGCTTCCTGTTGCAACAAGCGCACGGCCGTCAGTCCATTTGAATAGATCCTCTGGCACAGCTTCAGCAAGCGGTGTTGGGTTAGACATTGGCATGATCACTGGACGTTCTGTATGAGCTGCCATTTCTTTAATGATTTCTTCAGTGAATGCGCCGCCTTGACCTGATGTACCGATAAGGATGGTCGGCTTCACCCTGCGAACAGTTTCAGCAAATGAGATTTGCCCTTTTTCATCGCGTGCCCAACCTTCTACTTCATCAGAAGTACGCAGGTATGGTTTTTGGAAATCAAGCACTTCATCTTCAAATTGATCTGTGAGCAATCCTCTGTAGTCTAATGTCCAGAATGCATTGTTTGCTTCTTCTTCTGTTAGACCTTCAAGAACCATTGTGTCACGCATTTGGTCTGCGATTCCAATACCAGCTGATCCAGCTCCGAAGATGACAACACGGTGATCTTTCAATTGAGTACCAGTTTTCTTGACAGCTGCAAGAACACCCGCTAAAGTAATGGCACCAGTACCTTGAATATCATCGTTGAACGTTAAGATGTTATCGTTGTATTTTTTCATGATGTTACGCGCATTTTTGTTTCCAAGGTCTTCCCAGTGAAGCAATGCTTTCGGGAAGAATTTAAGTGCTGCTTTCACATAAGCATCAATGAATTCTTCGTATTTTTCACCTTGTACACGTTTATGATGGTTCCCAATGTATAATGGATCATTCAATAATTTTTCATTGTTTGTTCCAACATCTAATACAACTGGAATCACGCGGCTAGGATCAATACCTGCTGCAGCCGTGTAAACAGCTAATTTACCGATTGCGATGTTGATACCACCAACACCCCAGTCACCAATTCCAAGAATACTCTCAGAGTCAGTTGCAACGATGAGGTCAATATCTCCAGCAGTTGCGTGCAAGTTTTCAAATGCTTTCTCGATTCCGTCAATGTCGTCGATTGAAAGATAGACACCATGAGGTCTTCTGTATTCATGGCTGTATTCTTGAATCGCTTCACCAACAGTTGGTGTGTACACAACTGGAAGCATTTCACGAAGCTTTTCTGTTAGAAGCTTGTAGAACAATACTTCGTTACGGTTTTGCAAATCACTTAAGTATACGTTTTGACGAAGACGATCCGGCTGAGCTAGAAACTGCTTGTACGCTCTTTCCGCTTGCTGTTCTAAAGTTAGAACCGTTGGAGGAAGTAAGCCTTCTAGTCCAAGCTCTTGTCTTTCTTCTTCAGAGAAAGCAACGCCTTTGTTCAACGTTGGAATCGATAATACATCTTTACCTGTCAAAGTGGTTTCGAGGTACCCTTCTTTTGTTTTCTTCACGTTGTTCATCAAAAACTACCCTCTTTCTAAAATATAAATAAAGTGAACTATTAATCCAAAGAACGATTAAGGAGAAAAATCCTTAATCAAAAAAATTATGACAAGAAATCGAACTTTTCGTTTAAATGCTTTACACTACAGTTAGTCATTTTATGCCTGCTTATGACAAAACGCAAGCGTTGAAAATTAGATAATTTAATCGTAGTGTTATTTAATTTATTTAAGTACAAATGATGGGTGTTCAGCCAAAATCTCGAAAAACGAAACACAGCGGCATTTGCTATTTTTTTATTTGTCAAGTGTTGTACCAACATCAAGTCTTGGTACTTCATGGTGATGTCTGCATCGTGCTTCGTATGATTCCTGCGCACCTACTAAAATAATAGGATCATCATAGGATGCGGGTTTACCGTCGATCAAGCGTTGTGTTCTACTCGCTGGGGAGCCGCATACCGAACAAACTGCTTGAAGTTTTGTTACAAGCTCTGCACATGCCATTAAATGCGGAACAACACCAAATGGCTCTCCTCTGAAGTCTTGATCCAGGCCTGCAACAATGACTCGATAGCCTTGGTCAGCCAATTGAGTGACAATGTCAATGATTGTCTCATCAAAAAATTGCACCTCATCAATGCCAATGACATCGGTTCTTTCTGATATGTGCGTTATTATGTCTTTTGGTGAGGCTACTGCAATCCCATCTAATGATGAACCGTTATGTGACACAACTGAGCTTGTACTATATCGGTTATCAATCGCTGGTTTGAATATTTTTACTTCTTGTTTGGCAAAGGTGGCCCTTTTGGCTCTCCGAATCAATTCTTCCGACTTTCCAGAAAACATACTGCCGCAGATGACTTCAAGCCAACCGCTTTGTTTCATCACATACATAAGGTCTTCTCCCCCGTTTTAAAGTTCCATCAATCCACGTAAAAAAACAGGCAAGAACGGATTCCTGCCTGTTTATTGTATCTATTATTACTTAAGACCGTATTTTTTGTTAAAGCGGTCAACACGTCCATCAGCAGAAGCGAATTTTTGACGGCCTGTATAGAAAGGATGGCACTCAGAGCAAATCTCGATGCGTACCTCTTCTTTTACTGATCCAGTTTCAAACTCATTTCCACAAGCGCATTTGACTGTAGCTTTTTTGTAGTTAGGATGAATTCCTGTTTTCATCTACTGTCATCTCCTTCCGCCCTGAATCCAATTCGGAAACAGAGTTAATATCTCAGAAATAAATTCTGAAACGCACATGATAAAATTATAACAGTGTGAGTCTATGATTGCAAATGTATTTTTTCAGAGAAGCTATCTTCTTGATGCAGACATATTGGCTTGTTTCCATTCTTGCGTTAAAATATCGAAAAATTCTTGGTTTGTCTTTGTTTTTCTCATTTTGCGCATGAACTTCTCAGCGAAGTCAGGTGTATCTGACATCGATTTTCTCATCGCCCATAAACGATCAAGATGCTCTTTTGGCACAAGCAGTTCTTCTTTTCTCGTACCAGAACGGCGAATGTCGATCGCAGGGAAAATTCTTCTTTCGGCCAAAGAACGGTCCAAATGAAGCTCCATGTTCCCAGTTCCTTTAAACTCTTCATAAATTACGTCATCCATACGTGATCCTGTATCAACAAGTGCAGTGGCTAAAATCGTCAAGCTTCCGCCTTCTTCAATGTTACGCGCAGCACCAAAGAAGCGTTTTGGGCGATGGAAAGCCGCAGGATCAATACCGCCTGAAAGCGTTCGGCCGCTTGGCGGAATCACAAGGTTGTATGCACGAGCAAGCCTTGTGATGCTGTCCATTAAGATGATGACATCCTTTTTATGTTCAACAAGACGCATCGCACGCTCTAAGACAAGCTCTGCTACTTTAATGTGGTTTTCCGGTACTTCGTCAAAGGTTGAACTAACAACATCCCCTGCAACAGAACGTTCGATATCTGTTACTTCTTCTGGGCGTTCGTCAATCAAAAGGACAATCAGCTCTGCCTCTGGGTGATTTTCAGAAATGCTGTTGGCAATTTCTTTAAGCAAAATGGTTTTCCCAGCCTTAGGCGGTGCAACGATTAAACCACGCTGTCCAAATCCAACTGGCGCCATCATGTCCATAATTCTAGTAGACAGGTGATTAGGCTGTGTTTCAAGAATCATCTGACGGTCAGGAAATAGCGGTGTGAGTGCAGGAAAGTGAACACGTTCCTTTGCTGATTCTGGGTCGTCCCCATTTACCGCTTCTACATGAAGGAGGCCATAGTAGCGTTCATTCTCTTTTGGAGGTCGTACCTTTCCAGACACTTTATCTCCATTTCGTAAATCAAAGCGTCTGATTTGTGAAGCTGAAATATAAATGTCTTCAGAACTTGGGGAGTAGTTAATCGGTCTTAAGAAACCAAATCCCTCAGACTGAATAATTTCAAGAACCCCTTCCATAAATAAGAGATCCTCTTGCTCAGCGTTCGCCTTTAAGATGGCAAAAATTAATTCTTTTTTTGTTAGTTTGCTGTAATAAGAGATTTTGTATCGTTTTGCTAACTCATACAGCTCTTTTAATTTCATATTTTCCAAAGATGAAATCGATACATCTTTCAATATGGACACCACACTTTTCTAGTCAATGTATTTCTTTACAAATGCATGACCATTGTATTTGATTAGCTTTTAATTCCGTTGTTGTTGGAATGACCTCGCTCTGATGGTAACGCTCCCACTCGTTTTATCGTGAAAGATAGGAACAATGTGAAATAGAGCTTTGTCAACATAGAGAAGGATAATGAGTATATCGTCATGATGCGGCAGTATTTAAACTTGTTGAAGCTTAAAAGAAGTAAATTCGCAGAAAATTTCGCAGCACTCTTTAGTTTTACCTCATTTGCAGAGAATATTCAACTTTTAAAAGAAAATGATATACATTTGACACCTATATGAAAAGCGGGTAATGAATACCCGCTTTCAGATTACGGACGAATGACAAGATTCGGTTTTTTCTTTAAGCTGTGTCTGCCGTCTACGAAACGAACCGTACCTGATTTCGCCCGCATGACAACACTATGTGTTGTTCCAACAGAGCCTTTGAATTGAACACCTTTAAGTAATTCTCCGTCCGTTACACCTGTCGCTGCAAAAATGGCGTCATCTCCTTTTACGAGATCTTCCATTCTGAGGACTTTCCCAACATCCAGCCCCATTTTCTCACAGCGTCTTAGTTCTTCCTCACTTTGAGGAAGAAGCTTACCATGAATTTCACCACCAAGTGCCTTTAACGCTACAGCAGAAAGGACACCCTCAGGCGCTCCGCCTGAACCAAATAGAATATCAACACCTGTGTGATCAAATGCTGTATTAATGGCTCCTGCAACGTCACCATCGTCGATCAGTTTAATTCTTGCTCCTGCTTCTCTCAGTTCAGCAATAATTTTCTCATGTCGATCTCTGTTTAAAATCGTTGCAACCACATCTTCAATATCTTTGTTTTTTGCTTTTGCAACAGCGCGAAGATTATCAATGACAGGCGCTTCAATGTCGATGCAGCCTACCGCTTCTGGACCTACTGCGATCTTATCCATGTACATATCAGGTGCATTCAGCAGGTTGCCATGATCTGCAACTGCAATGACAGCTAAGGCATTCCAGCCGCCGCTTGCCACAATGTTTGTTCCTTCTAATGGATCAACAGCGACATCCACGCGAGGTCCATATCCGTTCCCAAGCTTTTCCCCAATATAAAGCATTGGTGCTTCGTCCATTTCTCCTTCGCCAATGACCACTGTTCCCTTCATCGGAATGGTGTCAAATACATCACGCATTGCACTTGTTGCAGCATCATCCGCTTCGTCTTTTAATCCTCTTCCCATCCAACGGGCAGATTTTAATGCAGCTGCTTCTGTCACCCGTACTAGTTCCATCGATAAACTTCTTTCCATTTTTGTCCAAATCTCCTCTCACAGTCAAAGCCTTATGAATTTTGAAGTTCTTCTATTTCTTGGTCATTCAGCTTTTCACGCCAGATGGTTGCACCCAAGCCTTCAAGCTTCTTCTCAAGCAAACTATATCCTCTGTCTATATGTTCAAGCCCTGTGATTTCGGTCACACCGTCTGCCATTAACCCTGCGACAACAAGACAAGCGCCTGCACGCAGATCACTTGCTTTGACCTTTGCTCCTTGGAGCCGTGTTTGTCCGGTAATAATAGCAGATCTTCCTTCAACCTTCATGTTTGCACCCATTCGACGCAATTCGTCAATGTGCTTAAAGCGGGCTGAGTAGATCGTATCTGTGACCACACTCGTGCCTTTTGCTTTTGTTAACAGCGCCGTCATCGGCTGCTGAAGGTCAGTCGGAAAGCCCGGATACACAAGGGTTTTGATATCGACAGGCTTGAGTCCTTCGTTTCTGCCAACGATCAGCATCTGATCGTTGCTCGTTTCAATGGTGAACCCCATTTCTCTAAGTTTCGCCGTAATTGATTCTAAATGAGTTGGGATCACATTATCAAGTACAACTTCATCACCCATCGCTGCACCAGCTATTAAAAATGTTCCTGCTTCGATGCGGTCAGGGATGATTGAATGCTTACAGCCATGAAGAGATTCTACACCTTCGATTCGAATGACATCGGTACCCGCACCTTTGATTTTGGCTCCCATGCTTGCAAGCAGTGTCGCTACATCAATAATTTCGGGTTCCTTTGCAGCATTTTCAATCACGGTTTTTCCTTCAGCCAGTACGGCTGCCAGCATGATGTTGATCGTCGCACCTACACTGACAACATCAAGATAAATCCGGGCTCCGACTAATTTTTCAGCACGCAAATAGATCGCACCCTGCTCGTTTGTCACCTCGGCTCCAAGTGCTTCAAAGCCTTTGATATGCTGATCGATCGGCCTAGGTCCTAAGTGGCATCCTCCTGGCAGTCCGATGACAGCCTGCTTAAATCTGCCCAGCATGGCGCCCATTAAATAATAGGATGCACGCAGTTTCTTCACTTTTCCATTAGGAAGCGGCATACTGATCATGGAAACAGGATTCACAACCATTTCACCTTTTTCAAAAGTGACCTTTCCGCCAATTTCTTCTAACAGATCCCGTAATGTGTCGATATCTGATATATGCGGAAGGCCTTCAATGGTTACTGGAGAATCAGCAAGAATCGTGGCAGGAATCAGTGCCACAGCACTATTTTTCGCACCACTAATATGTACGGTCCCGCGCAAGGGATCACCGCCGGCAATGTTTAACTTTTCCATATTTGTCTCCCTTCTTAAAGAAGATCACTGTTGGAGTTATACTGTTTGTGGATGTCGCGCTTTAAAAGGTCTTGTCCAAAATTTAGCCAATATCAAGAGAAAGAATACAGGTTAAACGAAATTTGTCGGAAGAAAAATAATCGAAGCTTTGCGAGGCTGTGATGTTCTCTTCTTTGCACAAAACATTTCTTAGCGTTTATAAGGAAAACTGCGGCAAACGAGAGACGTCCCGCCTGCCACAATCATTTATTTATTCCAGTCTGCTAAAAATTGCTCAATGCCTGCATCCGTTAATGGGTGTTTCGTCAGTTGCTTGATGACTTTCAGCGGCATTGTGCCGATATGAGCACCTCTAAGCGCAGCTTCTGTCACATGCTGCGGATGACGAATAGATGCAGCAATGATTTGTGTATCTAATCCATGAACATCAAAAATAGTTTTCACTTCGCTGATGAGATCAAGACCATTTTGGCCAATGTCATCTAAGCGGCCAAGGAATGGAGAAACATACGTCGCACCAGCTCTAGCTGCAAGAAGTGCCTGGTTTGCACTAAAAATCAATGTGACGTTTGTTTTAATTCCAAGGTCTGTTAATGCTTTGACAGCTTTAAGGCCATCTGTAGTCATTGGAATTTTGACCGTGATATTCGGTGCGATGGCAGCTAGCTCTTTTCCTTCTTCAATCATTTCCTCTGCTTTTAAGGAAATCACTTCTGCACTGACAGAACCTGATACCACATCAGTGATTTCGCGAAGGCGGTCGTGGAATGAGACGTCCTTTTCTTTCGCTACTAAACTAGGGTTTGTTGTGACGCCTGCTAAAATGCCAAGCTCGTGCGCCTCTTTGATATCTTCAATATTCGCTGTATCTACGAAAAATAACATAACTGTGCCACTCTCCTATCAATAAATTGTCTGAAATGTAAATTTGATTGCGCTTTCTCAAGATATGGAGAAAACCGCCTGTGACTCAGGCGGCTTTCGGTTCTCATCAAATTATGCTTGGTTAGAAGAACCAAATTCGCGCATTTTGCCGATAACAGTCGCTTTAATTGCGTCACGAGCTGGTCCAAGATATTTACGTGGATCATACTCTTCTGTTTTTGCAGCAAGTGTTTCGCGTACTGCTTTCGCAGAAGCAATTTGGTTTTCAGTGTTTACATTGATTTTTGCTGTACCAAGTGAAATTGCACGCTTGATGTCAGCAGTTGGGATACCTGTTCCGCCGTGAAGAACAAGTGGAAGACCAGTTGTTTTACCAATTTCTTCCATTTCAGCGAAACCAAGGTTTGGTTCACCTTTGTATGGACCATGTACTGAACCTAATGCAGGTGCAAGGCAGTCAATACCAGTGCGTTCTACAAGCTCTTGGCACTCTTTTGGATCAGCATAAATAACGCCCTCAGCGATGACGTCATCTTCTTGCCCACCAACAGTTCCAAGTTCAGCTTCTACAGACACACCATGGAAATGTGCAAGTTCAACGACTTTCGCAGTTGTTTCCACATTCTCATCGAATGGATGGTGAGAAGCATCGATCATGACAGAAGTAAATCCTGCATGAATCGCTTTTGCACAAGATTCAAAGCTTGAACCGTGATCTAAATGAATCGCAACAGGAACTGTTACATTATATTCTTCGATTAACGCTTTAACCATTGCGACAACTGTTTTGAAGCCGCCCATGTAGCGTCCTGCTCCTTCAGATACTCCTAAGATAACAGGAGATTTCTCTTCTTCAGCAGCTTGTAAAATCGCTTGCGTGAATTCTAAGTTATTTAAGTTAAACTGTCCAACAGCGTAACCTTTTTCCTTTGCGTCTTTCAACATTTCTGTCATTGAAACTAAAGGCATGATGAAAAATCCTCCCTATGTAGCTAATTTGCTTGCTAAAAAAAGCTCTCCACCCTAGCATGACCAGAATTTCTCGCCATATGTAAACTTTCAAAGTCAGATCGCTTTCTTCTTCTTTTCTAGAATACCAATTATTCGACAAATCGGCAACAGAATGACTCGATTCAATCATTTCCATCTAGCCATTTGTTTCAAGCGGCAGGTATTCTTTAACAGCATCTCGGATTTCATCAATATCAAAAGGCTTAGCGAAGTGCGTCAATGCACCGAGTTCTTTGGATTCTTGGATCATATCTAATTCTCCATAGGCTGTCATAATGATGACACGAATGTCTTCATCAATTAATTTCATTCGTTTTAAAATTTCGATACCATCCATTCCGGGAATTTTCATATCAAGCAGGACAAGGTTCGGTCTATGGTTTTTCACAATATCTAATGCCTGAAGTCCATTGGCAGCTTGAAAGGTTTGATAGCCTTCTTTATGAAACACTTCATTCAATAATATTCTAATACCGTACTGATCATCGACAATTAAAATTTTCTCATTCATCTGTTACACCCCATTACTTTCATTTTTCGCCATAAAAAGAGCTGTTGTTAAATAATTCTGTTTGATTTTCACATTTCCTTTAATTATAATAGTTTACTTTACGACATTTTCTGAGCATTTTTCCTAATATTCTCTTTATATTCTATTATAAAATGATCTGACCGAAGGAGGAAATGAGTCTTGTTAAAAATTTTTACGACCCAGTTATCAGGTATTTTTTCACGTATTGGAGAAAAACAGGCTGAAGCGATTGAGGACGGTGCACGCCTTCTTGCACAGGCTGTGGTCAGTGGACATGCCGTTTATTTTCACGGAAAGAATGAACTGGCTGCTGTCGCCCTAGAGGCATCTGAAAGCAAGGAGCCATTTCCCGGTGCGAAGGTACTGCCGCTCGATCAAAAGGAGCGCAGCTTACTTCATCCAAGTGACAGGGTGCTGCTATTTTATTCAGACCCAGAAGATCCAGAAATTCAATCTCTTGTCAAAGAACTGCACGAACAAGGTACGCCCGTTGTTGGTGTAGGACCGGCACAAAAGGAGCCGTCCACGATTGAAGAGCATTGTGATGTCCACATTGATTTCCAGCTCAAGAAACCGCTTGTGCCCGCTGAAGATGGGACAAGGTTTGGTTATCCTGCTTTAATGACCTGCTTATACGTCTACCACGCTCTATCGTTTACTGTGAAGGAAATCGTCGAGGAATATGAATAAAAAAACTGCCGAGAAGTGATATTCTCGGCAGTTTTTTGTTTTATTTTGATTCAGATGCTTGAAGTGAAGCACCAACGAAATCTCTAAATAATGGCTGTGGTCTTGTCGGTCTTGAAACAAATTCTGGGTGGAACTGAGAAGCAAGGAACCAAGGGTGATCCTTCAGCTCAATAATTTCAACAAGACGTCCGTCTGGACTTGTACCTGAGAAGACAAAGCCTGCTGCTTCCATTTGCTGTCTGTATTCGTTATTAAACTCGTAGCGATGACGGTGGCGTTCGTAGACCACTTCGTCATTGTATGCAGCAAATGCTTTTGAGTCTTCATTTAATTTACAAGGGTATAGACCGAGACGAAGTGTTCCGCCTAGATCATCTACATCCTTCTGTTCTGGAAGAAGGTCAATGATTGGGAATGCTGTTTCAGGATCAATTTCCGCTGAATGAGCTCCCTCAAGGCCTAATACGTTTCTCGCGTATTCGATAGATGCCACTTGCATTCCTAAGCAGATTCCGAAGAATGGCACTTTGTTTTCACGGGCATATTGTGTAGCAATGATTTTCCCTTCTACTCCGCGGTCTCCGAAGCCTCCAGGAACAATAATACCGTCAACATCTTGTACGAAATCAGCGATATTCTCTGCTGTCACTTCTTCTGCATTGATCCATTTAATTTGAACATCTGCATCAAACGCATAACCAGCATGACGAAGTGATTCAACGACTGAAATATAAGCATCTTGCAGCTCAACATACTTCCCTACAAGACCAATTGTGACTTGTTTCGAAAGGTTTTGCACTTTATCAACAAGCGCTGTCCACTCCGTCATGTCCGCATCTTGGCAGTCAAGTTTCATATGTTCACATACTAGCTTGTCCAGCCCTTGTTTTTGTAAATCAAGCGGAATGGAGTATAGCGTGTCCGCATCCTGACATTCGATAACAGCTTTTGTATCAATATCACAAAACAGCGCAATTTTGTCCTTCATATCTTGCGTCATTGGCATTTCCGTTCTGACCACGATGACGTTTGGCTGAATACCAAGACTGCGAAGTTCTTTTACACTATGCTGTGTTGGTTTTGTTTTCAATTCACCCGCTGCACGGATGTAAGGAACAAGGGTACAATGAATGTACATCACGTTTTCACGGCCGATGTCACTCTTCATTTGACGAATGGCTTCAAGGAATGGAAGGGATTCGATATCTCCTACTGTTCCGCCGATTTCTGTAATGACCACATCTGCACCCGTTTCTTTTCCGGCACGGTACACGCGGTCTTTGATTTCATTTGTAATGTGGGGAATGACCTGTACTGTTCCACCTAAGTAATCACCGCGGCGCTCTTTCTTCAGAACAGTAGAATAGATTTTACCAGTTGTGACGTTGCTGTACTTATTTAAGTTAATATCAATGAAACGCTCGTAGTGACCTAAGTCAAGGTCTGTTTCCGCACCATCATCTGTGACAAAAACCTCACCGTGCTGGTATGGACTCATTGTCCCTGGGTCTACGTTGATGTATGGATCGAATTTTTGAATGGTAACATCCATCCCTCTATTTTTCAGAAGGCGGCCTAACGATGCAGCCGTGATTCCTTTTCCAAGTGAGGAAACAACTCCTCCTGTTACAAAAATATACTTTGTCATTTCGTATGCTCCTCTCTTTTTTACCCTTGCATGTCTACACATGCACAGCTTCATCCTTTTTAGAGTGTATCCCTAAATCTCTTGAAAAATAAGAAAGCTCCCTTTCAAATAAATGAAAGGGAGCGTAAATGAACGTATCTTTACGTACTCTTTTTTAGAGAGCCCAAAATACATACTACATAGTTCGCTCAGGAAAGTCAAGACGGTTTTGTCCTGTTTTGAGGACCGGTTTGAGAGGGTTATTTCTCTTCCTCATCATCGTCTAAATCGTCTTCATCAATCTCCGTTAAGCCGTCATCATCTTCATCATCATCTTCGTCGAAGTCTTCAAGATCTTCTTCGATTTCTTCATCATCGTCTAGGTCGAGATCATCGTCGTCTTCTACAAGATCAAGGTCTTCTTCAAGCTCGTCGATTTCTTCTTCCTCTTCGATTTCATCGAAGTCGTCTTCAACGACAGCTGCTTTTGATTTTTTCTTTTTCGCTTTTGTTTTCACAGCTGGCTGAACTTCTTCTTCGATTTGATCAACTGGATACCAGCTGCGAAGTCCCCATCTCTGATCACCTAACGAAATAAAGCGGCCATCTATATTTAAGTCTGTATAAAATTGAGCAAGTCGATCATCAAGATCGGATTTTTGTATTCCTTGCAAACGGACAATTTCATCTATTAACTCGGAAAACGTAATTGGTGTTTTGCTGTCTCTGAAAATTTCATAAGCAAGTTCAACTAAAGACATTTGTTTGAGCTGTTCCTGTGAGTATTCTTTCAAACTCAAGGTCAGACACTCCCTTTCTATTACATGTATGTATCCATTTATCAGTGAAATAATAAGTATTTATACCTTATTCTTACGACAAACCATACCTCTCATTATAAACAAATTAGGGGAGTTTATGCCACCTTTATTGATGTTAATTTTTGATTTTTCTCACGGGGAGCACCTAGAGTGTGTACGGCATGCTTTTTGTCGTTTAGTTTTTTCTCGTCTGTTTTAAAATGGGATGTTCTGAATGAATGAGACAACGATAGGAATCGTGAATAACATTCCAGCAGACATGAGTACGATTAGTTTTCTGTGGCTGTTTTCTTTTTCTTCCTGCTTTTTTGGAGATTTCGAAAGCTCCGCGGACACCATAATCCAGATCACCATCGTGACGATTGCCAAAATGCCCATAAATGTTGAGTTCATAACCTCCATATTGATATTTTCCCTAATTTTAACATAACACGATGATGATATGGATGAACATTGACAATGCGCTTACATTTGAAAACTGATGACGAACGAAAACAGACCACCTCACGTTCAGGCGGTCTTTGCTTGTTTTCTACATATCTAGCAGTTTCCTTGAGATGACCAGACGCTGGATTTCCTGTGTTCCTTCATAAATTTGAGTGATTTTCGCATCACGCATGTATCGTTCGACTGGATAATCCTTTGTGTAGCCGTACCCGCCGAAGATTTGAACCGCTTCTGTCGTCACCTTCATCGCTGTATCACCGGCAAAGAGCTTGGACATGGCTGATTCCTTTCCATACGGGAGGCCTTTCGTTTCAAGCCATGCCGCCTGATAAGTAAGCAGCCTTGATGCTTCAATCGCTGTTGCCATATCAGCCAGCTTAAAGGCGATCCCTTGCTGCTGAATGATTGGTTTGCCAAATTGTTTACGCTCCTTGGCATAATCAATCGCCGCATCAAGAGCGCCTTGAGCAATCCCAACCGCCTGTGCAGCAATGCCGTTTCTGCCGCCATCGAGTGTCATCATGGCTATTTTGAACCCTTCTCCTTCTTGACCGAGCCGGTTCCTTTCATGAATTCGGCAATCTTCAAATCGAATTTCAGTTGTTGGCGAAGAACGTATGCCCAGTTTACTTTCCTTTTTGCCAACGGAAAAACCAGGTGTCTCTTTTTCTACAATAAAAGCAGTTGTATTTCGAGACGAAGCTTCTTGGTCTGTTACGGCAAACACAATATAATAATCTGCAATGCCCCCATTTGTAATAAAAATTTTCGCCCCGTTCAAGACATATTCACTGCCTGCTTTTACGGCCATTGTCTTCATTCCGCCAGCATCTGAACCAGAACCGCTCTCAGTAAGCGCGTATGCTCCTATCTTCTGTCCTTCTGCAAGCGGCTTTAAGTAGTTCTCTTTTTGTTCCTTTGTTCCGAAAGTATAGATTGGCCATGAAGCAAGAGATGTATGAGCGGACAGAGTGACACCTGTAGAGGCACACACTCTTGAAAGCTCCTCAACTGCTATGACGTAGGCTAAATAGTCACTGCCAATTCCGCCCACGTCTTCCGGCCAAGGGATACCCGTCAAACCGAGCTCCGCCATTTTGCGAAAAATAGATGGATCATATGTCTCTGTTTCGTCTCGTTCTGCTGCTGTTGGCTCCACTTCATTTTTCGCAAAGTCTCTCACCATTTTTTGAATCATTTCATGTTCATCACTTAATTGGAACTGCATCGTGAGCCACCTCGTTTCATATTAGCTGTTTACAGATGACCAGCCTTTGAATTTCACTTGTTCCTTCATAGATTTCACAAATTTTCGCATCACGAAAGTAACGTTCTGCTTGATAGCGATTCGTATAACCATCCATGCCTAGCAAATGGATCGCTTCTGTACTGATCTCTACCGCCGTTTTTGACGCAAATAGCTTTGCCATTGATGCTTCCTTTGTGACCGGTCGATTTGCCTCTTTGAAAGAAGCCGCTTGATAGACGAGCAGTTTGGCCGCCTCAAGCTTCGCCGCCAAATCGCCCAGCCGAATGGTCGTTTCAAGACCTGCTGGATGCTTCTTTAAATAGGTCACTGCCTCGGTTAAAGCGGCTTCTGCAATGCCAAGGCTTTGAGCCGCAATTCCGATTCTCCCTGCATTTAGGCTGGACATGGCAATTTGAAAGCCCTCTCCTTCTGCACCGAGCAGCTGATCTTTTGGAATCCGCACGCCATCAAAATGAAGCGTGACTGTTTTTGAACCGTGCAGTCCCATCTTTTTCTCATCTTTTCCAATCGTAAATCCCGGTGTATCTTTCTCGACAATGAACGCCGATATATTTTTTCTCGCAGAAGCCGGATCAGTCACCGCAAAGACAAGATATAGCTCTGCTTCTCCGCCGCTTGTGATAAAGATTTTCGTCCCATTTAATACATAATCGTCGCCCACACGCTCTGCTCTTAACTGAATACTGGAGGCATCTGATCCAGCCTTTGGTTCAGTCAGACAAAAGGCGCCCAGCTTCTTCCCGGATGCAAGCGGCGGCACATAAGTTTCTTTTTGTTCCTTCGTTCCAAAAGTCAAAATAGGCATCGTCACAACAGATGTATGAACGGACACAATGACACCGATGGTCGCACTCACTTTCGATAATTCATGGATTGCGATGATATACGTTGTAAAATCTGCTCCTAAGCCTTGATACGAAGCTGGTATTGGAATTCCTAGATAGCCTTGCCGTCCCATTTCACTTAAAAGGTTTTTTGGAAACCGGCCTTGTTCCATGGCTTCTACTTCAGGGAATATACGCTGGCGTGCAAATTCTGCTGTCTGTTCTCTCCAGAGACGCTGTTTATCCGTAAGCAAAACATCCATCTTGACTCCCCCTATGAGTGGTCGTGGTATGTGTAAAAACCTCTCTTTGTCTTTTTGCCCAGCCAGCCTGCATTCACGTATTTTTTCAAAAGAGGACAAGGCCGATATTTGCTGTCTCCAAGTCCCTCGTGAAGGGTATTCATAATAAATAAACATGTATCAAGTCCGATGAAATCAGCTAGACGAAGCGGCCCCATTGGATGATTCATCCCAAGTGTCATCACGTCATCAATGCTTTCTGCATCTGCTACGCCTTCATACAGGGTGTAAATGGCTTCATTGATCATTGGCATCAATATGCGATTTGATACAAACCCCGGGAAGTCTTCCACTTCAATTGGGGTTTTGTTTAATGTCTTCGCTGTTTCATAAACAACTTGATATGTGTCATCACTCGTTTGCAGTGCTCGAATGACTTCAACCAGTTTCATGACAGGAACCGGATTCATAAAATGCATGCCAATCACTTTCTCCGGTCTGCTCGTCACAGCTGCTAATTCTGTGATCGACAAGGAAGACGTGTTTGTCGCAAATATGGCCTCAGCCTCTGCAAATTGATCAAGTGTTTCAAAGATTTGTTTTTTCACACTCATTTGTTCTGATGCGGCTTCTATGACTAAATGAGCCTGCTGCATGTCTTTTAAATCTGTGGAAACGGCAAGCCGCTGCGTAATATCTCGGACTGCCTGATGTGCCAGCTTTCCTTTTTCTGCCCGCTTCGTCAGTTGTTTGGTCATGGAGGAAATCGCTCGATGAATCTGCTTTTCTGATACATCATGGAGCAAGACTGTATAGCCTGACTGAGCAAACACTTGGGCAATGCCTGATCCCATTTGACCAGCCCCAACGACCATAACGGTCTCTTCTATACTCATCAATAAACGCCTCCCTTTTCATCTACCTTTATCATGATGGCGTCTCCTTGACCACCTCCGCTGCAAATCGCCGCAATGCCAATGCCTCCGCCTCTTTGTCTTAATGCATGAATCAATGTCAATATCACGCGTGTTCCGCTTGCCCCAATCGGATGACCGAGTGCGACAGCCCCCCCGTTGATATTCATTTTCCGCCGGTCGATCCCGGTTATTTTTTCACATGCCAAAGCCACAGCTGAAAAGGCCTCATTGATTTCAAACAAATCAATATCCTCTAGGCGCTTTCCTGTTTTCTTTAAAAGCTTCTCGATAGCAAAGGCTGGTGTTTTCGGAAAATCCTTCGCCTCTACAGCAACCTGAGCATGACCGAGAACAACTGCCATTGGCTTTACGTCATGCCGTGCAGCATACGTGTCTTTCATTAAAAGGAGCGCACTTGCACCATCATTGACACCTGGTGCATTTCCAGCGGTGATGGTCCCCTTCTGATCAAATACAGGCATGAGCTTAGACAGCCGTTCATATGACGTATCACGCCGCGGAGACTCATCTTCTGTGATCAGCCGTTCTCCCGTTTTTATTTTGACGGTGACGGGGGTGATTTCATGTTGAAAAAAGCCGTTTTTTTGCGCTTCGATGGCCCGTTCATGACTTCTGAGCGCCCACAGATCCTGCTCTTCGCGCGTAATGCCGAGCTCCTTTGCAGCCGTACTTCCATACTCACCCATATGAACGCCTGTAAACGAACAGGTTAACCCATCTAAAATCATCGCATCTTGTACTGCACCATCTCCCATTTTGTAGCCCCATCGCGCTTTTTTTAGCAGATAAGGAGCGTGAGACATCGATTCCATACCGCCCGCTGCGATGACCTCAGCATCTCCGGCTCGAATGATTTGATCTGCCGTGCTCACACTGCGCATTCCGGATGCACAGACTTTATTGATGGTTTGTGTTGGAACAGACCAAGGAAGATCAGCATATCTTGCTGCTTGCCTTGAAGGAATCTGCCCTTGCCCTCCTTGTAAAACACATCCCATGATGACCTCATCTATTTCATGAGAACCCGAAACTCTTTCCAGTGCAGCCTTGATCGCTATACCGCCTAGTTCTGCGGCAGTCAAACCACTGAGAGCACCGCCTAGTTTTCCAAATGGTGTTCTTGCTCCAGATACAATGACCGTCGTACTCATATATGCCCCTCCCCGTTTGTTACCGCTTACATATCATTTAGGCAGCTGATGAAACAGCGCCATGGATAAGCCGATGAACATCCTATTCATCGGCCTGTCATGTTTACGACACTTGCTTTCCAGACTCACCAAACACTGATTTTTCAAGAAGTTCGGCGACATCAAATGTGCCTACCTGCTCCTCTACTTCCTTCGCCTTCGTCCCATCTCCCAGCATCGTTAAGCAATAAGGACACCCTGAGCTGATGATGGACGGCTGGACCTGTAACGCCTGCTCCGTTCGTGCAGTGTTAATCCGGGTACCCGTCTCTTCTTCCATCCACATTAAGCCCCCGCCTGCTCCGCAGCACATACCAGTTTCACGATTGCGCTCCATTTCTTTCAGCGTCACACCAGGAATGGCTTTTAAAATGTCTCTTGGCGGGTCGTACACTTCGTTATATCTGCCTAGGTAGCAAGAGTCGTGGAAGGTAATCACTTCGTTTACTTCATGTTCAGGTGTTATTTTCCCTTCTTTCACTAACTCTGCCAGTAATTCTGTATGATGATACACTTCTGCCTCAAGTCCGAAGTCTGGATATTCATTTTTAAATAAGTTATAGGCGTGTGGATCAATCGTGACGATCTTTGTAACGCCGTTTTTCTGGAATTCTTCAATGTTTTTTGCAGCAAGCTCTTGGAATAAAAATTCGTTTCCGAGTCTTCTTGGTGTATCACCTGAGTTCTTCTCTTTATTGCCTAGGATCGCAAAGGAGACCCCCGCTTCATTGAGTAGCTTCGCAAAGGCAAGCGCAATCTTTTGGCTTCGATTGTCATATGCCCCCATTGACCCAACCCAGAATAAATAATCAAAGGTTTGCTCTGCTTTTTTCAGCTCTTTCACTGTCGGCACATGCACATCTTCTCTCAGTTCACGCCAATTTTCTCTTTCTTTCCGGTTCAGCCCCCACGGGTTCCCTTGGCGCTCAATGCTTGTCATGGCACGCTGTGCATCCGCGTCCATTTTCCCTTCGGTCAGCACAAGATATCTGCGCATATCAATAATCTTATCAACGTGTTCATTCATGACAGGGCATTGGTCTTCACAGTTTCGGCACGTCGTACATGCCCAGATTTCTTCTTCTGTAATGACCTCTCCAATAAGAGAAGGATGATATATCGAGCTGGCAGCCGACTCTTCCGCACCTGCTCCTCTCGCCTGCAGTGCCAGCTGGTTTCCTGTTGTCTGCTTGAAGGCTAGCTGCGGGACCCAAGGTGTCTTTGATGTAATAGCGGCCCCTTTATTGGTTAAATGATCTCTTAACCTTAATATCAAATCCATCGGAGACAGCATCTTCCCTGTCCCTGTTGCCGGGCACATATTCGTGCAGCGCCCACATTCCACACAAGCGTAAAGATCGATGAGCTGAGACTGACGGAAGTCTTCAATTTTCCCCACACCGAAGGTCTCTTGTGTCTCATCTTCAAAATCGATTTTTTGCAGCTTGCCTGGCGGGTCTAATCTGCTGACAAATACGTTCACAGGCCCTGCAATCAGATGGGCGTGCTTTGACTGCGGAACATATACTAAGAATGTCAGCAAAATAAGAAGATGCACCCACCATGCGGCATAAAAAACAATGGCAGCCGCCAGAGGTGAAATTCCGCCCAGCAAGAAAGCAATACTAGAAGCGATTGGCTCAGTTGGTGATAGAGAGTGTCCATGCCAGATGATGTTCATGCCGTTCCCAAGTAACACTGTCAGCATTAAGCCGCCAATAAATAAAAGCACTAGACCCGATTTGAAGCCTCGTTTTAAACGAACAAGCTTCTCCACGTATCTTCTATGGAACGCCCATACAACGGCCACTAAAATGAGAAGTGTGACAATCTCTTGGAAAAACGTAAAGACGCCGTACACCGGACCTAAAGGAAGCCCGCTGTCTGGAATAAGCCCCTTCAGAATAAAATCAAGGGCTCCGAACTGTACAAGGATAAATCCGTAGAAAAACAGCACATGAATGATGCCGCTCTTCTTGTCCTTTAACAGCTTCTTTTGCCCAAATACATTGACCCAAACACGCTCTAAGCGTTTCTTCATGTCTTGTTGAAACTCTTCTTTTTTACCAAGACGAATATACGCCGCTCGTGTTCGAATGAGATAAACAAACAAATACACTGCGTAAGCGGTCACCGCCGCAAATGCGATCAAGTTGATAATTAAAAGGCTATTCATCTTGCTCCCCCTTTCATTCCCAAAACCCACTTTGTTCCGTTTCCATGTTGTACCTCTATCATAAATAATGAATGAGTATTCAGTCAATATTTTTTACGCGTTTGGGTACACTATTGAAATATGCAAAAAAGGAGGAAGTTTCATGATCGCATTGATCATCCTACTCGTACTCATTGCCATCGTTTTGCTCGTGATGTTAGACCTTTATATGGGGAGGAAATATTTTTCTACTCACGCATTTGAACGGTCTTTTAACCAAACAAGCGGCGATGCCGCCTTTTATCATGATGGCGAACCATTTTTCGATCAGCTGCTTACCGATATACAGCAGGCCTCTTCTTCTATTCATATGATGTTCTTTATTGTAAAGAACGACAAGATTGGTCAAAGGGTCTTACAAGCCTTGAAAGCCAAAGCAGAGCAAGGAGTTTCCGTCTTTTTGCTGACCGACCGATTAGGCTCCTATCCGTTTGATCAAAAGGCGATTGACATGCTAGAAAGAAGCGGGATTCAATTCTACTTTTTAAATAAGCCTCGTTTTCCTTTTTTGATTTACCGTCTAAACATGAGAAATCACCGTAAAATTACGGTGATTGATGGGAAAATTGGCTATATTGGCGGATTTAATATAGGCGATGAATATGTTGGGAAGAAAGGCCGGTTTGGCATTTGGAAGGATTATCATTTGCGGATGACCGGACAGGTTGTCGCAGATCTCCAGCATGTGTTTCTGAATGATTTGTACCGTTCGTCTGGCATTCATCAGCTGCAATATGAGGTTTTCCCTGCATTGGAACCGGGAACATTACAATGCACAACACGCGCGACTGCCGGCTTTTCTTTAGAAGCTTTATTTCTCCAAGATATTCAGCAGGCGAGGAAACAGATCATCATCTGTACGCCTTATTTTATTCCATCAGCCCCTCTTCTAAAGGCGCTGCTTGATGCACGAAAGCGGGGCGTCACAGTTGAAATCATCATTCCAATGAAAGCGGATCATCCACTTGTCAAAGAGGCTGGCTTTCATTATTTGAAGGACCTCATTGCCTCTGGATGTCTTGTTTATCGTTTTTATAAAGGGTTTTATCATTCGAAAGCCATTTTGATTGATCACAGCCGCTGTATGATCAGTACCGCGAATTTTGATAAACGCAGCTTGTTTTTAAACGAAGAAGTAGATGTAGCCATTGATGATCCCGCTTTTACTGCACACGTAGAAGAAAAGATTCGGGAGCATATGGAGGTTTCTGAGATCTTGACAGAAGAAACATTGTCAAAGCGCCCGCTTTTCACTCGGCCGCTTGAGTGGGTTGCCGCCATGTTCTCGTATTTTTTATAAAGGAGATGACCTATGCGTTATCGATTTGGTTATGTATCAAATGCCGTCACCTTGTGGGAGGCTTCTCCTGCCAAGTCACTGACCTTTGCTAGATACAGCAAGCTCGCTAAGGAAGAAAGAAAAGAGGCTTTATTGCGAACAACGAAGGCCAATCTCGTGAATACATTAAGAACGCTTTATTTCGCCATTGCTCATGATATCCCGCTTTACCGTTTTTCAAGCTCGATCGTCCCGCTCGCGACCCATCCAGAGGTGCTCTGGGACTTTGTGACACCTTTTCACAAAGAATTTCTTGAGATCGGCAAGCTGGTGAAACGGCACGGCTTACGGGTCAGCTTTCACCCCAATCAATTCACCTTGTTTACTAGCCCCAAACCTTCCATTACAGAAAATGCCGTCATCGATATGACGTATCATTATCAGATGCTTGAGGCGATGAAGCTCGATAAGGAAGCCTACATGAACATTCATGTAGGCGGGGCGTACGGCGATAAAGAATCGGCTCTTCAACGCTTTGATGAAAATATCAAACAGCTTCCAGCTCATATCAAAGCGAGAATGACACTTGAGAACGATGACAAAACATATACGTCGCTCGAAACGCTTGGTGTATGTGAAAAGCATGACATTCCGTTTGTTTTTGATTACCATCATCACGTGGCAAATAAAGATGACGATGCCGCACTCGATGACATCCTGTCAAGAATGTTCGACACGTGGACAAACACTGGCATTCCGCCCAAAATCCATTTGTCTTCACCAAAATCAGAAAAAGCTATACGCAGTCATGCAGATGGAGTAGATATGAATTTTGTCTTACCGCTTTTTCAAGCATTAAAACCGTATGGCCGGGATGTAGATTTCATGATTGAAGCAAAATTAAAGGATCAGGCTCTGCTCCGTCTAGTCGAAGAGCTGTCTGCGATAAGGGGCAATAAACGAACGGGCGGAGGAACCATTGAGTGGAAATCATAGAGAAAGGTTTACCTTTGTGCAAATGGGGGTAACAAAGCTATTGTGAGAAAGTAATTAACAGGAGGATATGAAGATGTCTCAAATCTATTCAATCCGAATCGCTGCGAAAGCGTTGAATTTACATAAGCTTATTTCTCTTTATGAAAAGTGCCAGCAGGCTCAGCATCGTATATATGTGTATTCTAAAAAAACAATGTGTAGCATTAAGAACATCGTAGAGCTTGAAACCTTCAGGCTCACTCATTTAGAGTCTGACTACTTAATTGTCGTAGAGGGGAAAAAAGCGCAAGACCTCCTTCAGCCGTTTGAAAAAGAGACGGTTTCATAAAGAAGAGCAGCAGCGGGCTGCTCTTTCAGATTGGTTGACAAAGGGCTAAAATGATGTTGATTTTAGCTCTTTGTCTTCTTTTCAGCGTGATAGAAAACCTTTGCAGCCTAGGAAGGACGAGTACCGGCGCGGAGCGAATTTGACATTCGTGAGTACCGGCACGCAGACCTGACACCGAATGCGCGGGTTTGTCTACATGCTGGGAGAGCAGCCTCGGGCTGCTCTTTTGCTATATCCACTCTTTTGTTAACCAAACTTGTTTGGAGGATGCATCCATTTTCACTTGTGCCCCGATTGGCATCGTAAGCATCGGGTGCGTATGGGCACAGTCAAAGTCAGCGATGAGCGGTCTTTTTGTCTCCCCGAGCACCTCAAGTAAAATCTCGTAAGGTTCTTTGCCCGTCCCTTCGTCATCAAACAGCTCATGTTTTCCTAAGAGAATCCCAGATACCCGTTCAAACACTCCATTTACTTTCAATAAAGAGAAGTTCTTTTCTACAACTGACGCGGTTTTCATACAATCTTCAATGAGAAGGATGTCTCCGTTTTGGATGGCTGGCATGAACTCACTTCCCCATATGCCGTACATCGCATTCAAGTTCCCGCCGATCAATCTGCCTTCTGCCTGTCCTTCTATGACGCACAGCCAATCATTCGGACGCTGCTTTTTGTCACGCGTCTTTTCTTCCCAATTGATTCGTTCATCTGTCCAAAAAGGCGGTTTTTCAATCTGATAAGGAATGGTTTGATGGGACATCAGGATGTCCTCAAACGACTGATATGTATAAGTGACAAACGGTTCAAACTCGCCAAAAGAAGGAACAAGCGCCGGCCCATAGAAAACAGGCAGTCCCGTTTTTTCGTACGCCGCTAAAAGAATCGCTGTCGCATCTGAATAACCGATCATGATTTTCGGATGTTGTTTCAGCAGGTCAAAATCAAGATAAGGCAGCAAACTATTTGAATTCGTCCCGCCAATCATTGACATGATGCACGACAAGTCCCTTTTAGCCATCAGCTCATTCAGCTCATCTGCTCGTTCTTGAATTGTACCTGAACGGTAGTGATCCTTTTTCCCTGTTAATGATCCTGGTACCACAATGAATCCTTTTTGCTCAAGCCACTTCTTCGCCCGCTCATACCTAAGAGGCGAGGTCGCTGATGCAGGACTAGAAGGTGAAAAAATACCGATCTTATCGCCCTTTTGTAATCGCCGAAGCCCCTTCATTCCATCAGATCCTTCCTACAAACGTTTTTTCTATCCTAACAAAAAAAGCCCTTTATCAAAAGGGCTCAGATTGTTTTTCATTCAGCGTGATAGAAAACCTTTGCAGCCCTAGGAAGGACGAGTACCGGAGCGGAGCGAATTGACATTCGTGAGCACCGGCACGCAGAACTGCGGGCGAATGCGAGGCTGTCTACGCGCTGATCAATGACCAAACTGCGCTTCATGCAGTCTGCTGTATACGCCGCCCATTTGAATGAGATCTTGGTGGCGGCCTTGTTCTTGGATGCCTTCCTCTGTCACGACGATGATACGGTCGGCGTGTTTAATTGTTGCCAAGCGGTGGGCAATGACGAGTGTTGTCCTGCCGACAGCCAGTTCGCTTAGTGCATCTTGTATGGCTTTTTCTGTTTCTGTATCAAGTGCTGATGTGGCTTCATCTAAAATAAGAATCGAAGGATTTTTTAGGAACATCCGCGCAATTGACAAGCGCTGCTTTTGACCGCCTGACAATTTGACGCCGCGCTCGCCTATCACCGTATTTAATCCTTCTGGGAAACGCTGAACGAGTTCCTCTAAATGCGCACGACGTACAGCCTCCCAAATCTCTGCATCGCTGGCTTCTAGGTTGCCGTACGCGATGTTTTCTCGAATGGTGCCTGAGAATAAAAAGACATCCTGCTGCACAATGCCGATCTGCTGTCTTAAAGAAGACAGGGTCATCGATTTTGTACTCACACCATCAATCGTAATCTCCCCTTTATCCACATCATAAAAACGTGGCAGCAAACTGCAAATCGTCGATTTCCCGGCTCCTGAGGGACCGACAAACGCAACAGTTTCTCCTTGTTTGATCTTCAAATCGATATCCTTTAACACATGGCTGTGCTCATTGTAGCCAAATGTCACGTTTCGATATTCAATTTCACCTTTTAGTCCGAATACATCACGAGCTCCCTCTGTATCCTTCACATCTGGCTCTGTTTCAAGTAAATCGACATAGCTTTTAAAGCCCGCAATTCCTTTCGGATACATTTCAATCACTGTGTTGATCTTATCAATCGGTCGGAATAAGACGTTTGTAATGAGAACAAACGCGATAAATCCACCTGCCGTTAATTGACCCTGCAGAACAAACCATGTCCCTGCCAGAAGGACAAACAGTGTCACAAGACGGGTGAGAATGTAACTGATTGAGCCGTTGACCGACATGATTTTATATGAAAGAAGCTTCGCTTTCCGAAAGCGGTTGTTGTTTTCAGCAAAACGCTTTTTCTCGAAATGTTCGTTGGCAAAGGCTTGCACAAGACGAATGCCGCCAATATTGTTTTCAACCCTTGCATGAAAGTCTCCAATGTCATTGTTCAGCTGTGTAATCGCCTGCGTCATCTTCTTATTAAAATGAAGAGCGAGCCAGATGATGACTGGCATGATCAAGAAGGTTAAAATAGCCAGCTGCCAGTTAATCATCAGCATGACAGCAAAGGCGCCAAGAATCGTCATAATTGCAATAAACAAATCCTCAGGTCCGTGATGAGCCACCTCACCAATGTACATGAGGTCATTTGTCATTCGAGACATAAGCTTACCCGTTTTGTTGTTGTCAAAGAACTTAAATGAGAGACGCTGAAAATGATCAAACAGCTTCTTCCTCATATCTGTTTCAATATTGATACCTAACATGTGCCCCCAGTACGACACAATAAACTGCATAACCGAGCTGAGTGCATAAATGATAAACAGAGCAAGTGCGGTCCATGCAATGACCTTCCAATTCCCTGTTGGTAATAATGTATCAATGAAGTAGTTCACAATCAGCGGGAAACCAAGTTCCATCAATCCAACTGCGACAGCGCAAAAGAAATCTAAAAAGAACAGACCGCGATAGGGCCTGTAATAGGCGAAAAAGCGTTTTAGCATATGTAAAAGAACCTCATTTCCTCTATAATTGATAATCATTTTCAATTATAGAGGAATCCTCTTCAAAATACTAGATCAGGAAATGATTTCTTTGACTGGAAATCCTCATAATACGCCAGAAAACAACCGGGCAAATGATTCCTTCAACCGCTCTT
This sequence comes from Bacillus sp. PAMC28571, assembly GCF_014250435.1. Classification (NCBI taxonomy): domain Bacteria; kingdom Bacillati; phylum Bacillota; class Bacilli; order Caryophanales; family Bacillaceae; genus Bacillus; species Bacillus sp. PAMC28571. Next base: position 3,134,875 of record NZ_CP060191.1, read on the forward strand.
TTAAGCCTCTTTTATAAAAATGTACAGGACCCATTTGCTCACATTCCTTCATATCTTCCTCATAGTGGGCCATCAATTGCTCAATTGGCTTTTTCGCAGCTGTAAAGACATTGACCTCAAAATTGAGCTGAAAGCTTCTCATATCGACATTCGCGGTGCCGACAGATGCGAGTTCTCCATCTGAGATCATCACCTTTTGATGCATAAACCCTTTTTGATAGTGATACACCTTGATGCCCTCTTTTAGAAGCTCAGAAAAATAGGATCGTGTGGCATATTGCGTGAGAAAGCCGTCATTGATCTCCGGTACCATCACCCGGACATCCACCCCTCTTGTGGCAGCGATTTTGAGCGCAGTGCGAATCGATTCGTTTGGTACAAAGTAAGGTGTGGCAATCCAGACAAATTGTTTCGCATTAGAAATGAGGGCATCATATAAATCACTCATACTTTCTTTCATATCAGGTCCAGTTGGTACAACCTGAATGACATCCTCGCCTGTCACAGAATGCGGCGTATGATACTTCGGATCATCAATTAACACTTCATCTGATACATACTCCCAGTCCAGCATAAAAACGGAGTGAAGGGTCTGAACAGCCTCACCCTTTAACATGGCATGTGTATCACGCCAAAAGCCGATCTTTTCATCCCGTCCTACGTATTCCTTGCCGACATTTAACCCGCCGACAAACCCTGTCTCTCCATCAATAATGACGATTTTTCGGTGATTTCGAAAATTGAATTTTTGATTAAAGAATCCATATTTTAAAGGTAGAAAAGGAGCGACCTTAACCCCTGCCTGCTTCAAGCGTTTAATATCTTTTCGCGAGAAGCGGATGCTGCCAGCCGCATCATATATGAAACGGACCTCTACCCCTTCTTTCACTTTTTCAATCAAAATCTCCATCATCCGGTGGCCGAGGAAATCGGATTTGAACATGTAATATTCAATATGAATGAACGATTTTGCCTTTTTTAACTCTTCAAAAATTCTGGGGAACGTCTCCTCCCCATTCTTTAAAATCTCCATATCACTATTTGTGTTCACATGCATACCTGTTGCTTTTTCTGTGTAATGAAAAAAAGCACGCTGATTATCGGTTAAACTTGACTCATTCGGCTTACTCTCAAGCTCAGAGATTCTGCGTAATTTCTCGCGGTTATACATTCTCTTTGATTTGAATAAATGACCCTTTACATAGAGCTGCCCTGAGAACAGATAGAACATATAGCCAATGATCGGGAAAAAAATGAGCACATATATCCATAACAACGTGTGCTGTGATGTACGGTTCTCCAGCATGAGTGAGATGATACTAAATAAAATAATGGCGATATAAATCGCTGCGTACAGCTGAACGCTCCACGCCGGCACAGTCCACCAATACACCACATATGCCCCGAATATCATAAAATATAAAAATAAAAATTCCAGTCTTCTCTTTTTCACATTCTCCGCCCTCATTCTGTCTTTTTCTCTTCCATACCCTTTGCACAGCTTGTATGAAACGCACGACCCAATCCTTTCTCCTAGCCTTTACAGACTTTCGCTATTTGATCCGATATAATAAAGAAATATGTGATGGAAAGGAAGATCTGTTTATGCATACCCCCTCACCTCTTAAAAAAGGGAGCCATATACGTGTCATTGCCCCAAGCCGAAGTGCAAGCATTTTATCAAAAGAAGGAATTGCTCAAGCGAAAAAACGTTTAGAGTCTTTAGGCTTCACTGTCTCTTTTGGACAGCACGTGTTTGAATGTGACCTTCATTCCTCATCATCTATTGAACACCGCTTGTCTGATCTCCATGAGGCGTTCAAAGATGATGAGGTTGATGGTATTTTGACAGCCATCGGAGGCTTTAACTGCAATGAACTTTTGCCTTATATTGACTACGACCTGATCCGTCAGCATCCTAAAGTCCTTTGCGGCTATAGTGATATCACTGCACTTGCAAACGCCATTACAGCGAAATGTGATATGGTGACATATTCTGGCCCCCATTTCTCAAGCTTTCAAATGGAACAGGGACAGGAGGAGCAGACCGCTATGTTTCAAGCTTGCTTGATGAACGGCGGCGAACCGTTTGATGTGATTCCTTCTACAAAATGGAGTGATGACGCGTGGTATTTAGATCAAGCGAACAGGCAGTTTCATCCGACGAAATGGAACATATATCAGGAAGGAACAGCTGAAGGCACCTTGTTTGGCGGAAACCTTTGTACACTGAACTTACTACAAGGGACATCGTTTATGCCGAATGTAAAGGATGCGATCTTATTTGTGGAGGATGATGAGTTGGTGTTCCCTGAAATGTTCGCCAGAGACCTTATTTCGCTCTTGCAGCATGCACAATCAATCAAAGGGTTGATCATCGGGCGCTTTCAGAAGAAATCCAACATGACAGAGGAGCACTTAAGATTCATCCTAGATAAGCACCCAATGCTCAAACACATCCCAGTGATTTACGACGTCGATATCGGACATACACAGCCAGTCTTCACCTTCCCGATTGGTGGAAACGTTCAGCTAGCGTGTACAAATGGAGACGTGAAGCTGCGCATTCATTCATAACTTAAGGCCAAAAAGCACCCGAATAGGCGGTGCTTTTTTCTATGCCATTATCTTTTTTAAAATTTTTTTAGAAAAAGTGATCCAACCCTTCATTCCCTTCGTTAAGTAGATGTAAAAAGAAAAGAGAGGAGGCAAAAATATGTTCTCTGATGTACTTAGCCAATTATTTGATTCTATTTCTAACATAATTAATACGCTTGGATAATTTTCAAAACCCCGCTATCTCTTGAGGATAGCGGGGTTTTATACGAAAAAGCCCCACTCATTCAATAGAGTGGGGCTTTCTTTCATTTCATTACATCTTCTCCGGTGCCGATACACCAATTAGTTTTAATGCATTCGCAAGCGTGATTTGTGTTGCTTTCATGAGTGAAAGACGTGCTGTTGTTTTTGTTTCGTTTTCTGCGTCAATGACCTTCTCGGCATTGTAGAAGCTGTGAAGGGCTGATGCAAGGTCATAAATATAGTTCGTCACGCGGTGCGGAATACGCTTTTCAGCTGCTTCTGCTACAACTTCTGGGAAGCTGCCAATGATTTTCAGAAGATCGTATTCTTTTTCCGATTGAATGTGAGAGAAATCGGCTTTTTCAAGGTTCGGTTCATAGCCTTTTTCTTCACCTTGACGCAGCATGCTGCAAATTCTCGCATGTGCATATTGTGCATAGTACACAGGGTTTTCGTTAGACGTAGAAATCGCTAAATCTAGGTCAAAGTCCATATGTGTCGCCGCACTTCTCATCGCAAAGAAATAACGAGTCGCATCTAAGCCGACTTCTTCAATCAGATCACGCATTGTGACGGCTTTTCCTGTACGCTTACTCATCTTCATCTTTTCGCCGTTTTTGTAAAGATGCACAAGCTGAATGATTTCTACTTCAAGCTTGTCAGCTGGATATCCAAGTGCTTGGATCGCCGCTTTCATCCGAGGAATATAGCCGTGATGATCCGCTCCCCAAATGTTAATGAGCTGGTCAAAGCCTCTGTCCAATTTGTCTTTATGATATGCGATGTCTGGAAGCAGGTAAGTGAAGCTGCCGTCTTTTTTAATCAGTACACGGTCCTTATCATCGCCAAAATCAGTTGAACGGAGCCATGTTGCGCCGTCTTCTTCAAAGACATAGCCTTTTTCACGAAGTGTTTCCAGCGCTGGTTCGATTTTTCCGTTTTCATATAAAGAAGTTTCTGAATACCATACATCAAATGGCACACGGAAATTCTCAAGGTCTACACGTAATTTTTCTAATTCGTATTTCAAGCCGTATTCACGGAAGAACTTCATCCGCTCTTCTTCCGGCTCATGCACGAAACGGTCACCAAATTCATCCGCAAGCTTTTGTCCGATGCCTTTGATGTCTTCTCCTCTGTAGCCGTCTTCAGGCATTTCTTTTTCAAGACCGAGTGCCTCAAAATAACGTACTTCTACAGATAAAGCGAGGTTATTGATTTGATTTCCTGCATCGTTGATATAGTATTCACGGCTCACATCGAACCCTGCTTTATCAAGGATGTTGCAAAGGGAATCTCCTACAGCTGCACCGCGGGCATGTCCAAGGTGAAGGTCACCTGTTGGGTTGGCTGAGACGAATTCGACTTGCACCTTTTGACCGCCGCCTGTATTCGTTTCGCCATAAGCTTCTTTTGCCTCAAGAACAGCTGGAATGAGCTTTGTTAAATACTGATTGTTCATATAAAAGTTAATGAATCCTGGACCTGCGATATCCAGTTTTTCAATGGAAGCTTTCCCTTTATCAAACGCATTGACGATGTCCTCTGCGATTTGACGAGGTGCTTTTTTCGCAATGCGGGCAAGCTGCATCGCCATGTTGGTAGAGTAATCTCCGTGAGTTTTGTCTTTCGGCACTTCTAAAAAGACATCTGGCACCTGGCTTTCATCGGCAAGTCCTGCTTTGACGACTGCCGCTATGATTTCTTCTTTTAACGCATCTTTGACCTGTTCTGCGATATTCATGAACGTAAATCCTCCTTATACGAAATCGATAATGTATGTAAATGCTTTTGATCTTCTCCTGTCAGCATATCGTACGTAATGTGCAGCAACCCCTTGTCCACATCGAGATCAATACCATGTGTGTGCACATCTAGCTGAAGTGTACCGAATGGCATCGTGTAATGTGTGACGGTCGTTTCTCCAATAAGAAAGCGCTGCTTCATTTGAATAGCCCCTGATCTCATCACAAAAATTTCTTTTTCACTCATTTTCACAACGGTTTTTACTTGACCCATTTCATGTTCTTCATGGTAAGTGAGATACGTTTTGTCATTCTTCTCTTGGTACGTTCCAGTCGTGCGGAATTCGATCGTTTCAGCCGGCTCCGTCTCTGGTTTCATCACTGACTTTACATGAATTGAAATTTGGTTTTGTGTCATTTTGCACTTCCTTTGCTAAGACCCGTTTAACTAAAATAGTATACCATAATCATGATCGCCTATCATACCATCATTTCTCTTCTTCACGACGATTAAACTTCGTTTTTCATCTTCAGCCATCCCTTTAGAAAAAAAGAAAAATACAACTGACCACTACGACAAGTCCAGCCTTTACACCTAAGTCTTTTCTTTTCATTAAGTAAAAAAGAGCCTGTATGCCTGAACTTGCCAAAAATGCCTGAAAAAAATCAAATGGTGCGATTTGATCCTTTTTAAATAACTGCATGAATAACGCAATGGCTGTCAGATAGAAAAAGCCTCGATCGTGAAACAGCCCCAGCATCTCTTCCTTTGCTTCCTTCTTTGAAGCAAAAACAGGCGGATCAGCTGCGAGCTCTCGTTTCAATGTGAGAAAGCCTGCCCCTAACACACATAAAGCGAGGAACACCATCAATATTGACGAAAACATGAGCTCCCTCCTTTATTTTTTGACCAATGTAAAAAAAAGAGCTTGTCCACATGAGATGACAAGCTCCTCTATCAACTGATTATTTCACAAATCCAAGCAGCATTTCGCGTAAAAGCTTACTCGCTGTATTCGCTGTTTGGTCAGAGTGATCATATACAGGTGCTACCTCGACTAGGTCTGCCCCAACGACTTGGACGTCAGATCCTGCAATCGCATGAATGGATGCAAGCAGCTCTTTTGATGTAATACCGCCAGCATCTACCGTTCCTGTACCAGGTGCATGAGCTGGGTCAAGTACATCAATATCGATCGTCACATATACTGGACGCCCTTTTAGCTTTGGCAATACTTGCTTCAATGGCTCCAGCACTTCAAATTTAGAAATGTGCATACCCGCTTCTTTTGCCCATTCAAATTCTTCTTTCATCCCAGAACGGATGCCGAAAGAGAATACATTTTCAGGTCCAATCAGTCCTGCAACTTTACGAATCGGTGTTGAATGTGAAAGCGGCTCACCCTCATATTCCTCACGAAGATCCGTATGTGCGTCCATATGGATGATGGCCAAATCAGGGTATTTCTTATACATCGCACGGAAAACCGGCCAAGACACAAGATGCTCGCCGCCCATTCCTAATGGAAACTTCCCTTTTTCTAAAATGCTGTCGACATACTCTTCAATTAAATCTAAGCTTTTTTGTGCATTCCCAAAAGGAAGTGGGATGTCACCCGCATCGAAGAATGGCACCTCATGCAGTTCACGATCTAAATAAGGGCTGTATTCCTCTAAACCGATCGATACTTCACGAATGCGGTTCGGACCGAAACGTGAACCTGGGCGGTAGCTGACTGTCCAGTCCATCGGCATGCCGTATAAAATGACCTTTGCATCTTCCCATGTCGGATGACTTCCAATAAACACTTTTCCTGAATAAGCCTCGTCGAATCTCATGCAAGATTCCTCCTTTTACGCTTCAAAAAATGCGCAAACCGTCATTTGCGCATGTCCATTTCGCTTGATTTATTTGATTAAGTCGCTCACAAATTTCGGCAGAACGAATGCCGCTTTGTGCAATTCTTTTGTGTAATATTTCGTCTCAATATCAAAGAAACGGCTGTCTTCTACAGCAAGTGGATCATATTTTTTTGAACCGATGGTGAATGTCCAAAGACCGCTTGGATACGTTGGAATATTCGCTGTGTAAAGCTTCGTAATAGGGAAAATTTCTTTTACATCACGCTGTACATTTGTAATCAGCTCAGGTGTGAACCAAGGGTTGTCCGTTTGTGCAACGAAAATACCGTCTTCTTTGAGTGCTTTTGCGATTCCTGCGTAAAATCCTTTAGAGAACAGGTTCACAGCTGGTCCAACTGGCTCAGTAGAGTCAACCATGATCACATCATACTCGTTGTCAGCTTCAGCAATGTGCATAAAACCGTCTCCTACTTTCACATCTACACGAGGATCGTCTAGTTTCCCAGCAATAGAAGGAAGGAATTTCTTCGAGTATTCGATGACCTTTCCGTCAATATCAACAAGTGTCGCTTTTTTCACACTTGGGTGTTTGAGGATCTCACGAATGACACCGCCATCTCCTCCACCTACGACAAGAACATTTTCCGGTTTTGGATGAGTGAAAAGAGGAACATGTGCCACCATTTCGTGGTATACAAACTCATCTTTCTCAGATGTCATCACCATGCCGTCTAAAAACAGCATATTGCCAAACTCTTCTGTTTCCACCATTTCTAAATGCTGAAAGTCTGTTTGTTCTGTGTGAAGGGTTTTGTTCACCTTCAATGTAATACCAAAATTCTTCGTTTGCTTCTCTGTATACCAAAGTTCGCTCATTGTTCATCTTCCTCTCATCCAATAATAAACAAACATCTATTGTTAGCGCCTTTTATCGGCTTTGACTATATCGATTGTCCAAGAAAAAAGTATAGTGGATTCATATCAAATTGTAAAGAACCGCATGAGTTCTCTTCATTTTTTAAAGCGCTCCTGCAATCGCTTGTTTAAAACGGTTTTCTTTGTTCCATACTGATAAAAAACCGTCAAAATGGGGGCTTTGCATGGACACAATCATGAGTAATAAAAAAATCCGCATGACCGTGAAAACGATTCGAGCCTGTTTTTTTATCGGCTTGCTCGCTTTTCTATTTGCAGGTACCGTCTTTTTGACGATTCTATTGATAGCTAAATGGCAAGGTGCCCCTTCTGTTCAAGTTCCCCAATCCACGACCATTTATGCAGCCGATGGCTCAAAGCTTGGAGAATCCAGCTTTGGAGAAAAGAGATATTGGGTGCCATTAAAGGAGATGTCTCCTCATATCAGACAGGCAGTTGTCGCTGTTGAAGATAAAACCTTTTATGAGCATCATGGCTTTGATGTGAAACGGATGGCAGGTGCTGCGGTGGCCGATATTCGTGCCATGGCTAAGGTGCAAGGTGCCAGCACGATCACCCAGCAATATGCACGAAATCTGTATTTAGATCATGATAAAACGTGGAAGCGGAAGTGGAATGAAGCCTTTTACACGATTCGTTTAGAACAAAACTATACAAAAAATGAGATTTTAGAAGGATACTTGAACACCATTTATTATGGTCACGGAGCGTACGGTGTGGAAGCAGCGTCCCGTCTGTATTTCGGGAAAAAAGCAAAGAACTTAACCCTCGCTGAATCTGCCCTGCTTGCCGGTATCCCAAAGGGGCCTTCTCTCTATTCCCCTTATGTGAATGAGGAGAAAGCCGGCGCAAGAAAGAATATGATTTTGAGACAAATGCACGAGGATGGCATGATTACGAAAAAAGCAGCCGATGACGCTGCGAAAGAAAAGCTGTCCTATCGCCCTTTGCAAAAGAAGCAGCTGCAAGCAAAGCAAGCCCCGTATTTTTATGACGATGTGATTCGAGAGTTGAAACAAAGTTTGGGGTTAACTGAGGAACAGATTGAAACCTATGGGCTTCATATCCAAACGACTCTCAATCCAGAATTACAGAAAATCGCAGAAAAGACGTTAAAAAATACGATGAATTCCAAATCAGAAATCCAAATCGGCTTTGCCGCCATCCATCCTCAAACAGGGCATGTACTTGCCCTCATAGGCGGGAGGGATTATGAGAAAAGTCCATTCAATCGGGTGACACAAGCAAAAAGGCAGCCCGGTTCAACCATGAAACCCCTTCTTTATTACATTGCCTTGCAAAACGGGTTTACACCCGCAACCGTCATGCGCAGTGAGGAAACGGTGTTTGAATTAGATGATCAAGGCAGCGATGCCGCTTATTCACCAAGCAATTATCACGGCTATTACGCCAATGACGGCATTACAATGCTTCAAGCTTTAGCACTGTCTGATAATATTTACGCTGTAAAGACCCATCTATTTTTAGGAATGGAACAGCTTGTACGTGCTGGCAAGACATTTGGAATCAAGGAGAAACTAGATCAAGTACCCTCTCTTGCCCTGGGCACGTCTCCTGTGAAACCCATTGAAATGACCAATGCTTACGCCATGCTGGTCAATGGCGGAAAACGCGTCAAACCAACCTTTATTACGAAAGTAACCGACGCAAAAGGTAATGTGCTTTTTGAAGAGAAACAAAAACGAGAACAAATCCTCGATGAAAAAGCAGCATTTGTCACCACCGACATGATGTCAGGCATGTTCAATGATCAATTAAACGGCTATACAAGTGTCACTGGCCGCACCATTATAAAGGACCTTACAAGAACATACGGAGGAAAGTCTGGGACTACAGGCGCCGACAGCTGGATGATCGGCTTCTCTCCCCAGCTCGTCACAGGTGTATGGACAGGCTATGATAAAGGCCGCACCATTGACTCAGTCGAAGAAACGGCCTATGCGAAAAAAATATGGGCTTCCTTTATGGAATCAGCTCTCTCGAAGCAGCCAGCCTCTTCCTTCATGCCGCCAGACGGTGTCAAAGGGGTATATATCAATCCAAAAACCGGCGACCTCGCAGGTCCAGGATGTGAATCAAAGGTATTCACCTATTTTATAGAAGGAACGGAGCCGACAGGTGTCTGCTATGGTGCTGAGGACAAAGCCTCTGAGCAGGAACCAGTTCAAGATCAAAAGCCAAAGAAATGGTGGGAAAAGTGGCTGAAACGTTAAAAAAGACATGAAAAACCCCGAGATCTGCATCTCGGGATTCTCCATGTCCTAGCTTTAACACCAGTTTACTCAAAAACCGGAGAGAATTGGTAGCCATCCGCCAATCTTCACAAAAATTTCACAATTATTCAGGGACAGCCAATCCTTCTTTTAATTCATCTGTTGATGCGTCCCATAGCGCTTGATTATGACCTTTTAAGAAATCAGCCAGCACCTTTTTGGAAACGTCATCCATATGACTAACGACAATTTTTCGCTTCATCGATTTATCCATTAAATTCACATGCTCTGGAAGTGACTTATACCCGCGGCGGATCGAACGGTCAACGGTCATTTCACAAGCCGTCACACCTGCATAATAAGGCCCTTCTTCTCTGCGGTCAATCGTCACCCATACAAGCCAATACGGTTTTCCGTTCGGCACCTCTTCTTTTGTTTTCAAAAATTTAATTCCTTTTTCGACGGCACTTCTTGCATGCATGGCACCAATATCAATGACAGCTTCCTTTTCCTCTACATCAATGATGACTGGCGAGATATTATCAAGGCTGAGTGCACCTGCCCCAAAGCCTCCATGTCCGTCGGTTGCATCTGTTTTTTTAATGATGTTAAAACCAATTGGTTTCTTCTTTTTACCTTCCATTTATTAAACCTCCTAAAGCAGCGGCTTCAAAATAAGATTAAACCAGTGTATGATTTGATCCCGCATTCCGATCAATGGACCAAACACAAACTGTCCCAGCGGTGTGATCACGAATATGAGAAAAATAATGATCCCATATTGTTCAAATTGCGTCATTTTCGCCCGGATACGGGGGCTGACGACGTCCTCAATAATCCGATACCCATCCAGCGGCGGAAGTGGTAATAAGTTAAATAGGAACAAGATGACGTTTAAGTTAATAAAGATTAAAAAGAAATTATCGACTCCCGGCTCAAAGCGCATGATCCACTCCCCGCCAAATTTCTGAAGAAGCACATACACAAAAAAGCCCAAAAACGCCAGCACTAAGTTACTTAATGGCCCAGCAATGGAGACACAAATCCCTGCTAAGCGCGGTTTTTTAAAATGGTAACGATTCACCGGTACAGGTCTCGCCCAGCCAAACCCGGCCACAAAGATCAAAATCGTTCCGAATACATCGAGATGCTTCAGTGGATTTAACGTCAGTCTCCCTTGATTCTTAGCCGTCGGGTCTCCGAATCGGTACGCAACATATGCATGCGCCAGCTCGTGCATCGTAAATGCAACAACAAGCGTAATGGCGACATATGGAATAAGTTCTAATGGATAAACAAGAAATTGGTTCAAAGGCATGAATCCCTCTTTCTTTCTATACAATGATTTACTTCATTCAGTATACTATAAGAAGTCCCTTAAACTAAAGGGAAGCGTAGCATTAAAGGAAAAAGGAGGTTTTCGCCATGCCGATTGTCACCGTTCAAATGCTTGAAGGAAGAACAGACGAGCAGAAAAGAGCTCTTGTGGAGAAAGTCACTGATGCCGTTGTAGAAACAACAGGCGCAGGGGCAGAAAAAGTCTCTGTTATTATTGAAGAAATGAAAAAAGAACACTATGCCGTAGCAGGAAAACGCATCAGCGACCTGTAAGCATAAAAAAAGGACAAGCACATGGGTGTTTGTCCTTTTGTCTCTTATTTTATTTATCTGTACCAAGCTTTATTACGATTCACTTGATTTTTATGAGCCGCATCAAAGAAATCGACTGTGTAGGAATAATCATAATTCATTAAGCAGACAATGCCGCTTCCTTGAGGGTCGTGCGGTAAGCCAAAGTTATGACCGTATTCATGCGTAGCCGCTTTTGCAGTGTTCGCTGTTCCTTGATCAAGGTTAACGGCGAATGCACTTCCGCTTGGTGCACTATTGTAGACATAAGCGATTCCGCCAGCATCAAAGTTTGGATTTGCTGTAAATCCAGTGACAAAGTCATATCCTCTGCCATCAAAGCTGCGCGCAAGGTTAGACAAAATTTGCTCTGCATTTGAACCCGAAGACGTCCATGATCCTACGGCTTGTACGACAAAGTCCACATCATGATCACGGTTAAACGTGACATCTGCTTGCTCGATGATGCTGACAATCCGTGTTTGCCAGTCACTATATTTCGCACGATACTGCGCATCAGCGACCGCATAGACAGTGACCTTCTGACTGCCTGTGCTTGCTTTTGTTGAAATTGAATCTCCTGTATTGGCCTTAAAGGTTCTTGAGCCTACCTGCTTACCAGACTCATCTAATACCTTTGTTGTCACATCTCGTTCAATTGGAGGTGCTGTCTTCAAATCTTTAAAATCTTTTGCTTTTGGCAACCCATCACTAATATGGGTTTCGAACGGCGCATGACCATGATCATGCCCATGACCTGCACTCGCTACTGGTGCTGAAGCTGAACTTACCCCCGGTAACAAACTACCTACCAATAAAAATGACAAAAAGACTGAACGCTTTTTCATTCCTATCCCTCCTTTGTTTTTCACAAGGTTATATATTCACTGAAAATTCACCATTTTCCTTCTATTCAGTCAAAAACAGGGAATTAGATGCACAGGAAGAAAGTCGAATTACGTCATTTTCACTAATTTTTCGGATATTTTGACACACATTTCATCGAAAAATAGCGCTTTTGGTCTGGGTCTTACAAAACAAAAAAAGCCCTAAAAGTCGGGCTTTTGTTCAACTAGTTCAATTCCTTCAACTGATCAATATAAGCAAGGGCCGCCTCAAATTCTTCGTCCGTATAGCGCTGCTTGCTTTTAATGGTGAAGACCTTTTCCTTCACCTCATCTTCTGGCAGGTTATCAAAATATAAAATCGTTGAGACAAGCTCTAGGAAACGGGATGATTGCTCGTTCATCTGCTGCGTCAGCGCTTTGAGGTCAGGCATGTCCACTTCACACTGATCGAGAAACTCTTTCCCATTGTCCGTCAGCGAATAGCGATATTGATAGTATCCGCCCTTTTTTTCCTTCATTTCGTCCAAGAATCCAAGGTTGCACAGCTCTTCAATTCTGAGCGTCAACTCCTCTGAATAGGGGCCATAAAAATGAAAATCGTATTTCTCGTAAAAAGGCAAATCTAGCTTCTTTGCTATGTAAATCATCTTTTGCAGCTTCTTCCGTCCAACGATTTCCCCTGATTCAGAGAATACCTTCATCAACTTTGCATGCTCTTTCAACAAATTCCCGACATCTCCTTTTTCAGTACTTCCTTATCCCAAACCAAGCAGCTTCATGATCGCCTTTTTTTCTTCAGCTTTTTCCGACATATCTACAATTAAGTCCATCGGGAAATAAAGTTTATGATCGGTTCTTCGTTTACCGGAAATGGCGTCAACAATATCTGACTGTCTCGACAGTTCTTTAATATGACCGCTTTGCGTCAAAAGGTGGATTGGCAGCCTCTCTTCTTCCTCCCCTGGTCTGTAGAAGTCATAGGGCAAGTCAGAAGAAGAGTCGACCACTAAATAGTAGTCAGGATCAATTCCTGCCTCCTTGAACAAGGCGGTCAGCTTGAAATATTTCGTCATTTCTTCATTTGGATTAAACTCTGTATATTGGAACAATCGGCGGTTCATAAAACGGCGGCACAAATCAGCCAGCACGTGATCTTCTTCATCTTCCCACGCCTGAAAATAAAATAAGACAATGGATTCATCCAGCTTAATATAGTCCTCTGTGGTGACATTCCCCTCAAAGATTGAATAAAAGTGAACGGGGGCATGTGTGAAAATATAACCCGTTTCATGCAGCTCTTTTGCACGGTGAAGAATTTTCGTTAAAATGACTTCCGCACTGCGTGTCACTGGGTGGAAATAGACTTGCCAGTACATTTGATAGCGGCTCATAATATAATCCTCAACCGCATGCATCCCGCTCTGCTTCATCACAATCTGATCTTCTCTCGGGCGCATCACACGTAAAATACGTTCCATATCAAAGTGGCCGTAGCTGACGCCTGTATAGTAGGCATCACGCTGCAAATAGTCCATTCGGTCGGCATCAATTTGACTTGAGATCAAACTGACCACCTGTTTGTTTTGATACGTTTTGGCAATGACTTCAGCCACATGCTTCGGGAAATCATCACTCACCCGGCGGAGCACTTCATTGACTTCCGTCTGCCCTAAAATAATATCTCTTGTAAACGATTCATGGTCTAAGTGGAAGACCTTTTCAAAGGAATGAGAAAATGGACCATGTCCGAGGTCATGAAGCAAGGCTGCACTAAGTACAAGCTCGCGCTCCCCTTCATCCCATTCAGGCCGCCCTTTAAACACATCATCCACAATTCGTCTCACAATCTCGTATACACCGAGTGAATGATTGAATCGGCTGTGTTCTGCACCATGAAACGTCAAATAAGTAGTTCCTAGCTGTTTAATTCGTCTCAGGCGCTGAAACTCTCTTGTTCCTATTAAATCCCATATTAATGCATCCCTTACGTGAACATAACGGTGCACAGGATCTTTAAATACCTTTTCCTCAGATAATTTCCCTTTTGGATACGCCATCGTTTCGTCCCTCTTTTTTTAAGACGTGTTTCTATTATATCGGGTAACTTTTCCCGAAAACATCCTTGAATTTGCTGGTGAATGTGTTCTCAAAGTTTGCACGGACGTAAAAAGCCCGACCTGACAGGGACGGACCTCTTTTTAGGTCGACTGAACACATTCAGTGACATTTATTTGACTTTTTTTTGAACCTTTTCAAGTAATTCATCTTCTGTTGGTGCGGATAATGGGCGATTGTTCACAAACGCAAAAGCCTTTTTTCGTCCTGGACCACAATAGGATTGACAGCCGATCTCAATTTTTGCATCAGGGTCAACCGATTTGAGTCGAGGCAATAACGTCTTTAGGTTCGTCGCATCACAATCGTCACATACGCGAAACTCATTAGCCATGGTCTTACGCTTCCTTTCAATGATGATACTTCATTCTATATGAAACAGTTGGACAGCCAATCGTGAATAATATACCACCCAACATTGTACATCGAAGCGGCTGGACTTGCAAGACGCTTTACCGCCCCAATCATCCGCTTACATAAAAGCTAGTATTTTCCACTATCCTTTTAGCAAACTTGTATAAACCTTCTTGAACTTGGCTAATCTAATACCATCAAATCTTATGGGGGTTTAAACACATGTCAAAACAAAGACAAGATGCTTGGTCAGAGGAAAATGATCTCCTCCTGGCAGAAACCGTCTTACGTCACGTCAGAGAGGGCAGCACGCAGCTAAATGCGTTTGAAGAAGTAGGAGACAAGCTGAACCGCACCTCAGCGGCATGCGGATTTAGATGGAACGCTGTCGTCAGACATCAATATGAAAAAGCGTTGGCACTTGCCAAAAAACAGCGAAAACAACGGATGCGCGCACTTGGCAATGGCCAGCCAGCGAAAAAACGATTACTTTATCAGCCGCAAGTAGAAGAAACGGTTACTCAAGAGGAATTCTCACAGGAACTGGAGCCAGCAAAGGAAGAAACATTTGCACCAGCAGCTGAAACGGCCGAACAGCTTCAGTTTGTGGATCAAAGCTACAATGAAGAGTTAGCTAGTTTATCACATTTATTGTCACAGGCTGCTCCTGCCCCAAATACGGCAGAGAAAAAGCCGGAAGCAAATCCATTTAGGCAGCATCAAGAATTAACCATGGACGATATCATTGATTTCTTACGCCGTTATGAAGGCGATGGTCAGCAATCCACTGCCTTACGTATGGAAAACAGCCGCTTAAAACGAGAAAACAATGAACTTTCTCATAAAGTCTCGCAGCTAGAAGCTGAAGTGAAGAAGCTTGAAAAGGATCAGCTCACCATTCAAGAAGATTATGAAACACTCGTGAAAATCATGAACCGTGCAAGAAAACTAGTTTTGTTTGAAGAGGACGATAGTGCCGCACCAACCTTTAAAATGGACCGGAACGGCAACCTCGAAAAAATGGCAGAATAACAAAAAGTGCTCCCCGCCTCGGGAAGCACTTTTTTAAATGCCCAAAAATAGCATCACACTAAAAAGGACATTGATCAAAAACACGAACATAAAAATATATCTGACCTGCCTTACCTGAAAATCACCAAACATAAAAATATAAAGACCTGCGATGCCAAGTGTCAGGACAGGCTGAAGAAATGGCACTAAAAGCGAAATGCCGTAGCCGGCTCCCATGATGACAGGAAGCCATAGTAAATAGAGGTAACCGCCGTTTTTGGATTTCAAGAAACCACTCCCTCTCTTTCTTCTATCTGCTTGATTTCAGGCTGAACAAACTTGAGTCCGGCCATTGTGCGGCCGCGTTTTTGTGATGTCCAGACTGCAATCGCCTGCTGATCTGTGAGAGATTCTGTGTCAATGGTGATCAGCACTTTCTCATGTAATTCAATTGAAGCTTCAGACTCGATTTTGCACCCAGATAAACTAATATCATGTATGTTCACCGGCACCTTCTCTTCTAACCGGCCCTCATAGGACAGCGTGCCTGTCACGCTTTGCAACGGTCTTCTCACCCATTTGCGCCTTATAGCCCTTGGTACTTTCTCCGTTTCTCTTACAAAGCGGAGAAATGTCCGAACAGCATAGGATTTTTTCTCACGATCCGTTATCGATACATGCTCTCGTGTGAATAAGAAGCGGATCAGTGATAGATACTCTGATTTTTCTGTATCAGTAAAAGCAACACCAACCATCAGCTTGTCTCCATCTGGATGGCTCCAAACCACATCACACGCCACACTTTGATCCTCTGAAAAGAACAATTGCATTTGTCCTTGATTTAAAGAAGAAGCTTGATCCAATGGAATGGATAGACGCGCACCTGAATCACTCATATCTAGTAGAAAACAAGCAATCGACTCATCTTGATGATCAGAACAGAGCTGCCCCTCTTTTTCTATGACAAACCGCTCTGATTTTCGATAACGCGGACGATCAAACGCCACAATCAGTGCCATGAATAGACCTGCACCGTTATAAAGCACCCAAAAAATATTAATCAACGTGAGATCAGCATTCATCGTCCCATTTACCTTCATATCGTATCCTATTTTCACAAGGACAAGCAATGAGAGCAGCAAGAAGATCAAATGAGGAATCATCGTTTTCAAATGAAAATGTCTCTTGTCCGTTTGAATTCCCTTCGGCGTGACAAGGAATTCAACCCTCTTCTTCAAAAACAGCTCACTTAAAGCTACACCAGCCAGATGGAATGCCATAGAGCTTTCGTAAATATGACTCCAAAACATACTTCTTTTTTGATTCGACACCAGTTTAAACGCTAAATACGAACTAAAGAACGCCGGCAGCCAAAACATAAAAATGGACTGGAAATCTGCCCAGAAACTTTGAATACCAAATAATAAAAACAATATTGGTGTAAGAATGTAAATCATTTTAAACAAACCGTTAAACCAATACACAATGCCATCTAAATAAAGAACTCGCTGCATAAGCGTTAAGCCGCGAACCTTCAATGGATTAAACTTACGGGCGCACTGAATGTTCCCTCTCGACCACCGGTCTCTCTGCTTTAACAGATCAAGCCAGCTTTCAGGTGCCAGACCGACGGCTAATACTTCTCCGACAGACACAGATTTGAACTTCCCTTGGAGAAGCATTCCGGTCGCCATGTCTTCTGTAATCACTCCAGTAGCAAATCCGCCAATTTCCTCTAAGGCCGTTCTTCTAAATACAGTATTACTCCCGACATACATCACCGCATTGAACCGATCCTTACCAGCCTGGAGGGTTTGCATAAAGAAGTCCTGTTCATTTGGAATTCGATCCTTCGAGAACATATTATATTGGAAAGGATCTTCGTTATAAAACGCCTGTGGAACTTGAACAAACGCAGTCGCTCCATCATGAAAGTAAGGCACTGTCTTTTCTAAAAAGGCAGGAAGGGGGACCATATCAGCATCAAGTGTGAGAATCAGCTCCCCATTCGTTTGAGACATCGCATGGTTTAAATTACCCGCCTTAGCAAACTTGTTATCTGTTCTTGTCAGATAATGAACGCCAAACTCAGATGCAAGCTGCTCCACAGACTCCCTCTTGCCATCATCACATAAATAAATGTGGACGCTGCCTTTTGGATAAGAGAGATTCAAACAGCCTGCCACCGTGCGTTTCAGCACTTCAATTGGTTCATTATATGTAGCTATGAAAATATCAACTGTTGGCAGCCTGTCCAAATCACTGATCATGACTTGTTTTCGATTTGAAGGCTTCCAAACAAGTGTATAAAACACAAGCAGCTGTAAAAATCCAATACATTCACAGGCTACAAGCAAGATGCCCATTATCATATTAAATGTACCTTCATGCGGCAGTGTAAAGAAGAGACGCCAGCAAATATAGGCAGCATTTGTTAACACACAGAGCACAATGATGATTTTTTTAACAGTAGAGGCCAGCGGCTGAATACGATACATCACATACAACACAGACAAAACACAAAGCATCAACAGCGGGTAATACGTGGTGAATAATGACAACAAATTTACCTTCTTTCTTACGCCATAAATGACTATCACATATAAAATTCCATAACAAAGGAGGGGATTTTTTCATCACATTGCCCCTCCAAATCTGTTCAAGCAGCCAAATCAACTATTATTTCCATATCCTATCTAACTGATTTGAATAAAAATCAATCGCTTTTCGATAACTTAAAATAGCAGGATCTTTTGTCGTTTCAGTTAAACAGTTCAGTAATATTTCCATCGCTTTGCTATGTTCCTTTAAATTATACAAAGTCATGGCATAGAACGTTTGAATGGCTTTGTTGCCCGGATAAGTTTCCATCCCTTTTAGGAATATCTGTTTTGACTTTTCATATTCTCCTAAAGTTCTGTATGTACTTCCTAACCCTAGTAAAGCGTCTTCTAGTTCTTCTGAAGACAATCCTAACTCAATGGCCCTTTCATAAAAAAAGACAGCTTGCCTTTCCTCTCCTAACAGGTCATAACTCCAGGCACATTGATAATGAATAGAGGCATCGTCTGGATACTCCTCTGCAAGATGAGACAGCATTTCATTTGATTCTTGAAGATGTCCACTTTTTCGAAGTTCAATGGCTTTTTCAAGCTTTGTTTCCATCACTTCACCTCTACTCGTTTCAAGATAAAAAGACTGATATTTACGAAAACACCTTTTCATTCCGCTCAATCATCCGCGTCATGTTTTTCTCAAATTCCAGCTGTTCTTCTGCATTCAGGCTCGAGGCTGTCAGCTGATCACTAAGCTTTTGAAGCTCCTCTAGTAATAAACGCATAAGAAGCGTACAATCAATCGGTTCACCGATTAATTCTGATAAGGATGCCATCGTATCCGGCTGTATATCAGGAAATACTGCCTTCACTTCTTGCTGTTTATCCTTTAAGGCGGCGTCATAAAAACGGCGGATCAAGTCGGCTCGTTCACGCCCGCTTCCATCTGCACACAAATAAATTTGCACAGCGACCCCACCGCGTAATCTACGCTGAGAAATGCCTGCAAATTTCTTTCCATTGATACTTAAATCGTAGCTGCCTGGACAATATGAGCCGACTATTTCATAGGCTTCAATGTCCACCTCGTACATCGACAGCATCCGTCGGATCAATTCCACCATCGCATCATATCCGCGGTCAATATCAATGCCCTTCTTTTGTTCCGCAAAGATTAAAGACACATTCAGTACACCTTCATCCAGCACCACAGCAAGACCGCCTGAGTTGCGCACAATCACTCGATATCCCTCTTCCTCAAGCAGCTTTACGCCATCTTGGAGAAATGGAAGTCTTGTATCCTGAATCCCAAGCACAATCGTATTGTGATGCACCCAAGAACGGGCTGTCGCTGGTGAAAGGCCCTTCCCCACCGAGGCGCAAAGCGTATCATCCATCGCAAAGGATTGCTTCGGGTCCACATAAAGACCGAGACTCGACTGATCGATGATACGCCATTTTGGCTGTGTCAGTAACTCAATAGGTTCATTTTTCATCTCCTGCATATCCTCTCGTTCATAAACTGTGTTTATTATAACATGTGATGAATGGAGGGAGAATGCAAAAAGCTCTATGACATTTGGCGTCACAGAGCGTTTCAGTTGGATGATTTGGTTTTCTTGTTCTTGCTTTTCGAGATGAAATAAACAGCTGCAATTAAAACGACAGGAACCCCAACCACGAGGCATGCAGCGATCAATGTATTCCACGGCAAATCGATCATCTCCTTAATAGACTAAACTTCTTTGAAACAGCCCTCATTTACCCAGCTCAACAAGTCTTCAGCGACCAATTCCGCATGCTGAGGGTCCATCACACCAGCATCCACGATCCATACCTTTTTCTCCTCTTCAGCCAGCCGCATGAGAAGTACTCGCCCGCCACCATCGTCGCCAATTGCTACATAGCCGCTTGCATATTGCTGAACCTCCCATGTTGCATTGCGTTCCGCAATGTCCTCAGTGCCGTATAGAAGCACCTCACCGCCAATGGAACATCCATTTGTATGTTTCAGCAGTTCCTTATAAACATGGGGCAGCACCATGTTTAGCTGGGATTCTGCCTCTTTGATATGTATGTCACTTGCTGGTTTGTTCACGTGCAGATGTGGGATTTGGGGTAAATTGATCATTTTTAAGGCCTCCTCTATTTTAAGTTGCTGATTTTTTCATCACCCTTTTATACAAACGAAGAAGCATTTTTAAAAGAAAATAGAAAATGACCACGTCAAGTATAAAACCCCACACTAGAAATTCAAAAGTATGATGTCCGTGCAGAACTAGCCAATCAATAGGGAAACCGCGATAATCAGCATCTGAGTAAGAAACTCCTCTCAGCAAAGCTGTTGCTATAACAATCAGAACACTGATACTTAATAGCCAGTTGGATGTTTTTTTGTTTTGTTTATGTTCCATAGTCATTCCTTTCTCTGTTTTGCTGCCCGATACAAGACTTGATTCCAGTACTACAGACAACCGTCCTATCTATGACAGCATTTCTTTAAGCAAACTCTCTGCTTTATGTAATTCATCTAGTAAGGGGTTTAGATAGTCATTATAACTATCCAAATAAGCTCTCACCCCGCCAATGATCAAAATCTTTTGGAGATCTTCATTGTTCTGAATGATCCTTTCAGCAATTTTATATCTTTTGTATATTAGTTGGAGAACACCTTGATTGATTTCTTGTGGATATTCTTTTTCTAGGATGTTGATGACTGTTTGGATTTGTTTCGTTAGTTGTTGTTTTTTGTTCATTGAACGCTCCTATTTTCAAGGTTTTATTTAAATCATTCAATGGTACTTCACTGTTAATAATATTTATTGATCTTTGATGATACACATGCGCTATCATATTTCAGCCCAAACTGCCCCAGTTATGAACCTACAGAAACCGGTTTTGCCAACGATCAACTTGAAGCATATTTCGTTAACTCATAAATAATAAAAAGGCCCTCTTACCGAGGGCTTGTCAATTGTTACTCATCTGCCAATTCCCATACTATTTGACCATCTACCAAAATCTTATTTGGTGGATCATCATAAAGAGATATCTCAACTAAAGAGCTTTTCTCTTGAATTAACCAATCGTATACACTGCCACTGTTTTCATTAGGATGAGATAGAATATCATTTACTTGGAAAGCAGCAGCAATATATTCTGTAAAATGAATATCATCTTCATCTAACATATTATTTGTTTCAAAAACTGTATCTAGTTTTCCTAAGAGTTTCAATCCACTTTTCCATTCCAATATCATATCTTTTTTCTCATACTTTATTAATGTTCCAATCAAAGAATCATAACTCATTTTTTACCTCCAATTCATCATTTTAAGGCCTCGCTGGTACGATGTGAGCACCATCTTTCCCATAATGTATCATTCCCTTATTAGTCTCTTCATACTTTCCAGTATCAATATTATAGTATTTTCCTATCGCTTGGCCAAAGTCTATCCTTTCTTTATTCTTACCCAATTCTTTGCCTGTCCCTGCATATTTATCCAGCAATTCCTGTGCCTTTTTATTATCTCCGTAAAAAATGCTTTTCTTTTTTCCATTTGCTATTTCTTGCTTATAATTTGGTGTTTCTGGAATATGTTTTTCTTGAGCTCCTAATTTTACTTTTGCAGGGAAACCATTTACTTCACGGTACGGTCCTTTTGGTACGGATTGTTTACCGTAAGTAGGTGTTTTAACCCTCTTCACATTCTTCCCTTGATCCAACCTAAAAACATATTTCCCAACCTTCACTATTTTCGTTATTGGGATGATAGAGGCGGCGGATAGAGCTTGGTCTGTGCTGCTGATATTTTGGCTGGTTTCTGGGTCTTTGCCAGTAACGGCTCGGTAGCCGTCGTAGATGCCGCTGTATTCTAAGATGATGTTTTCAGTGGTTGAGACGACTTCACCGTCTAATATGCGTTTAGCGTTGCCACGGCTGCGGCTTTCTGGAATTTTGTCGACTTCTTCTATTCTTATTTCGCCGTTTGCGATATACGTTCGGATGATTTGTTTATTGGCGTAAACGGTGTATCTTCCACCAATAAAATCAATATCCGACGGATCCGTGACGACTTCATCTGCGATGTCGAATTCTTTTAACTTTTTAATGTCTTTTACGTTGTATAGTCTACCATTTATGACTCTGATGTCTCTATGAATCTTGTTTTTCCCGTTCACAGTTTCCTTTTGTAATGTCGTAAGCGATGGATCGTTTGCTGTGACTTGTTTACGGATGTTTTTATGGTTGTCATTCCGAACAACCGTCTCCACATTCGCCTGTTGTTTCTCTTTCAATTTCTTCAGCATGATCATCAATGGATTGTCTTTTGGGTTGTCTATTTTATCTTTCAATCCACTGATGGTGCTGCTTACTTTTTCTTCTTTTCCATCTTTGAAAATAGAACCCTTTTGATAGCTCGTGATGTCGATTTTTGGGCCGGTGAACATGGTACTTAAGGTATCTATGTATTGCTTCATTGTTTGAAGGGAGCTTTTGGTTTCATGTAAAGCACTTGTCTGCTCCCTGTCAAATGCATGAAGCAGACCAATAGTTCTTGATGTCTCAAGCCATGCTTTTTGATAGTTCTGCTGAAACAATGATTCGTCTACATTTGGCAAATGAACAATATGACCAACTCTGCCGATGGCATGGTTTACCTCTGATACAATTTCAGAAATCGTTCGTTCAGCTTTTTTTAAGCCTTGATCAAGATCATGTTCAATAAATGCTTGTGATATATAGCCGTGCTCATTTGATTCTAGCGCGCTAAGAGCCTGCTTTGTGTTTTTCAATGCGGCGCTATATTCCTCAATGACGACCTGGAAGAATTGCAGGAAAGGAATATGGCATTCTGTATAAAAGGCGCGGATGGCTTGTCCCGCCTCTCCCTTTAGTGCGCCATCGAGTGAGATGATGTGATTGATTTGTTTTTCGAGGGAGCTGATTTGCTGTGACTGCTGCTTTAACGCATTCAGCGTTTGATCTATTCCGTTTATTAGCGCAAAGGCGTCAAGGGTTTTCATTGCGTTCTCCTTTATTTTCTTTTACTGCTGGAAGCAAGCGCCTTGTCCGTTTCAATCATGGTGTTCACTGCTTGTTCTGTTTGTACAAGCTGTTTCTGAAGAATGCCTATATAGGATGTACTTAATTCGTTCAGCTGCTGATTGATCTTTTCTAATGTGTCTGCCGTCAGGAGATGATTTCTCCCTTTGATGGTGGTTGGAAGGGCTGCATTCATTTGAGCGCCTGATTGCTTTGCATGCTGTAATACTTGTTTGACCTGACTGGCATCTATTTTAATTTCTCTCGTCATGTGACTACCCTCTTTTTTCTTCCAGTTGTTTCTGCTTTTCTTTCTCTATTTTTCTTTCAACCGAATGAATTTCATGTTCTAACGAATGGATATCCGATGTTAAATCACTGATTTTCTCATTGATTCGATTTAATAAATTGGTTAGCTGTACACCTTTTATTTCCTGACTGGCGGAAGCCATTTCGTTTCGAATGTCATCAAACGTGTCTGCCAAATGGCCAAACCATGTATGTGATGTCAGGTCTGGATGTGTGATTTTTTTGCTGGCATCTGACAGGGCCCATTTTGCCTCTTTGATTTCTTTTCGGCACATATTGAGTTCGATGATTTGTTCTTTTTTGATAGATATATCTGCCTTTAATGAATACAAGGCTGCTTTATATCCGATGATTGCTCCAGATATGGTCAAACACCTCTATTCCTTAAATAGTCCTCCGTTATGTTACCATTTACTAGCACAAGAGGCATATGATTGAAAGTGAATTTACCAAAAAATGAATCGTACGTATTGGGTTTTAATACCTATTTCTCGCGCGCAAAAAAGCTGGATTCATTTACTGAACCCAGCTTTTTATTGCTTATTTGAGCGATTCACCTGCTGATGCAGATGGATGATCGCTAAATGAGGTGTCTTTCTTTTCAGGAATATAATTTAGAGAGAAACCGACAAGACTGAAAAAGGCACTTAACACCAATGTTGGGTTTTTGAATAGGTTTGTACTTGCAATGATCATATCTCCCTTTTGCAAAAGAATCCCTAGTATTTGACCGAATACCAACAGGGCTCCTGACGTTAAGAACAGGACAAGCAGCACTTTAAATAAAAATTCCATCAATGCTCTCATGTGTTTCTCCTTTCTATACTGGAAGTATTCCCATTCCGATGAGCCAGCCAATTCCTACGATCGGCAGCATATAGTAGAGAATCAGCGGTATAAACGTTTTCTCCGGTCTGGCTCCTGCAAGACCAGAAGCAATGAAAATTGATCCTGATGCCGGCGGGGAAGCGCCTTCTGTTGATGAAAAAGCAAGAATGGCGACAACAGCCACAACTGGATCCACTCCGACTGAGACTAAAGCTGAAAATGAGACAAGTCCAACAGCTGTTAATGTGGCTGTAGAAGATAATGGTCCAGCCACCAGCGTGACAAGAATACCCACAATGAGCACCATGAGCCATTTTGGAATGGTAAGTACTGATGTGATTTGCGTCAAGTCTTCTGCCAATCCTAATTCAGCAAGCACCTGACTAGCAGCAACAGCAAACAGCATCAAGGCACCGATCGTTGTAAACTTAGGTATAGCCGACTTGAAAAACTGAGACCAATCTAGTGCAGACGCCTTTTTTCTCCCAATTGTTAAACTAATCAACATCATGAGAATCGGAATCCACGTAATTAAAGAAATTTGATCCATAGCCTCTGGTCCAATGTTTGAATTACTTTTCAAGTAGTTTGCCAGTGGACCTATCGTGACAATGATAGGAATCAAGGCACCGAAAAAAATAAAGATCGACTTCCACCCTTGTTTCACAGCTTCCCTAAAAGGAAGAATATCATCTGGCGGCATGGCCTGAATTTTATTCTTTTTCACCAGAATATACACAAGAATAAATCGGTATACAACTTGATACAGTCCTCCTATTAACAGGGCAATATATAAATCTCCCTCAGATACAAGGGCTGCAATTGGTGCAAACCCCAGCATGATAAACATTGAAGAGTTCGGAGGCAGTGCCGCCCCAAGTCCGCCATTCCCTGCTAAAATGGTCGCTGTATGCGTTCGGCTCCAGCCTGATTTAATCATCCAAGAGGCTGTGATAGAGCCAGTGGCCGCTGTGTTTGCAGAATTTGAACCTGAAAGTGCACCTAAGACTGCTGAACCTAACGTACTCATATAAGCCGCTCCACCGGGAAGTTTTCCTACAACCGAATTTAAGATTCGCAAGAGTGCATGAATTAATTCCAGCTTTTCGATTAAATAAGCCATGAATACAAATGCGACAGCTGCATAGAGCACCTCATATGTGGATGCAAATTTTAATCCATCCCAGAAAAGTCTTAATGCATCCAATCCGCCAAATAATGTGGTTGCAATAAAGCCTAATAGCATGGCTTCTCCCATATTCCGCTTCACGACGACATTCCATATAATGATGACAGCTATGAATACAATCAACGCAATAAAACCCATATCGTTTTTTCGCCTCCCCTTCGTTAAATAAAACGCTTACAATTTATTGCCCCTGCTGCATCACGTCAATGACTTCTTCCCAGCTGGCCGGCTTTTTCCCGTCAAACCGTTCAACGAATTGAAACTCTGCTAATCTCTCTAGCTTCTGTTGTGCTGCCCGAGACATACTGGCATCAACCTCTGCTTCATCCAGCATTTCAATCGAGCCAAGAAGCTCGATCGCTCGTCTTTTCGCATGAAGTGCACTCCCTGTCACAAGACGGTTCATGGTCTCTTCAAAACTTTTGCTATCCATTGTATCGCTAAGTGAAGAAATCACTTGATGTTCCACGTTGTACTTTTTTGAAATTTCCAAAAATTCAACCATGAGACCAACGATCCCCTTCATATAAACGCTTCTGATCAGCTTCAAGGCCGAAGCATCTCCTGGCTGGTCACTGATTTTTGTGATATTCATGCCATAAGCATTCATTACTTTCATGAATTGGTCAGTTCCACTTCCGCTTGCCGTGATCGGAACCTTGTGTTTGTTGACTGGAAGAGGCCCTAGCATGGCAGCATCTACGAATAGAGCTTTTTGCTTTTCAATTTCATTTGCCACTTGTTTTTTGATGTCTGGTGTTGATGCCGATACATCTACATATAATTGATTCTCTTTCAAACTTCCCGATACGGATTGGGTCACTTCTAAGGTTTTATTTGCTGGCACAGCAGCAATGACAATATCAGATTTCTCAATGACTTCACTAATACTGCTGGTTAATTGAACTCCTGTCTGCGATGCTTTTTCCTTCAACGCACCAGACAATTTCTCATTTTGTAAAAGTACATCATACGCATAAAACTGATCTAATCCTTCTGTTTTCAATCCCGTTGACAACTCATATGCAGCTTCTCCATATCCAATAAAGCCTATCTTCATCACCGATTCTCCCCTATCCCTGATATTTTTTCATTCTGCCTTCCAGCCATGCCGGTGCTAAAAGACTGATGTCTTGCTTTCCTTCGTCCACATACTGTTGAATCGTTTTTAATCTCTGATTTTCATACGCTTGTTTCTCTTCCGCTAGTGTCAGCAGATGTTCCGCCTTCTCCTTTGGAACGATGACGACTCCATCATCGTCTGCAATGACTAAGTCACCTGGTGCTACTTTGACACCGCCGCAAGAGATGATTTGATTTAATTCCCCAGGACCATCTTTAAAAGGTCCATTTGGCATAAACCCCTTACTGTATATCGGAAACGCCAGTTCCTCTAAAGCGAGTTTGTCGCGAACAAGCCCGTCAATCACGATTCCTTCTATTCCTGCAGCCTTTGCTACACCTGCCATCAATTCCCCTAAATATGCATGACCCTTATGGTCTTTTCCATCAACAATCAGTACATCTCCTTCTTTCGCAGAGTAGATCGCTTGATGTAGAAATAAATTATCCCCTGGCCGTAAGCTGACGGTAAAAGCTGTACCTACTATATTCATGCCTCTTGCAACTGGTTTGATTTGATGATCCATCGCGCCGGTGCTTCCCATCACATCTGCCAGCAAGGTCGAGCTCAGTTTTTTTGCCCGATCTATTAGATCATTTGACACGAATTGAACAGTACCCATTGTTTCCATCATCCCCTTTGAGTTATATTCATTACATTTAATTTTATATAAAGTAATATATATTACTTTTGTGATAAGATCATACCATCTCATTTTTATTTAGTAAAGCGCTTTCAGAAAATTTTAAAATAAAAAAAATGAGTCACCACACGACTAATGTGTTGTGTGATAACTCATTTTCGTTAACATATGATTGATTTGATCTAAACGAGGTTTTGTCCTTTCAGGGTCATTAATGGCTAAGGCACTTAAAATGTAATCTACGATAAAGATAGCAGATACGACAGAGTTATGAGAGCCCGCACTTGCTGAGGAACATGGTAATACATATTGTGCATACTTGGTTAGTGGAGAGCTGTAGCTGTCTGTAATTAAAAGCACTTCCACCCCATATGACTTCGCTGCCTCCAGCAAATCCTTTATACGCTTTGCATAGCGAGGATAGCTGACCGCTATAATGAAATCATCAGATTGAAAATGAACGAGTTCGTCGACCCAGTCACTTTTGTCTGCATCAATATATTGACAGTTCCCCAACAGCCGATTGATTCCAAATGACAGATACTCTCCAACAGGTCTTCCACTTCGGACACTTGTACACAGAACCTGGCGAGAGCTGGCTATTTTTTCAACAATATGCTGAAAGGTTTCTTCTGTGATATTGTCTAAAGCGTACTGGATATTTTGAAATTGCAGCTCGACATGATTATGCAAAAGCTTACTTTTATTTGAATGCTTGAGGTTCGCTTCAAGTCTCGTTTGAGGGGCAGCTTTATGCTTCATATTTGATTGAAGCTCTTTTTGAAGCTCTGAGAAACCGGAATACCCTACAGCAGCAGAGAATCTCATGATGGTCGCTGTACTCGTCCCTACTTTTGACGCCAATTTATCTACAGTTAAAAACGCAACCTCCATTGGATTTTGCACGATATAATCTGCAATTCTCCTTTGTGCCTCGGTTAATCCTGCGACCTTATGCTGAAGCTTATGTATTAAATCGTCCATTATAGCACCTGCCCATTCTATCGGCTTTATCTACGATCAAAATTTTTTCTTTTCCCCCTATATTGTACACATTTGTCATCAAAAAAACAGCCAGCACGAATCTATCGTACTGGCTGCCTTTGTCGAGATCATTATAGTGCTTGAGCTGCTGTGATAAGCGCAAGGTTGTAAACGTCTTCGGCATTACAGCCTCTTGATAGATCGTTTACTGGCTGGTTTAAACCTTGAAGGATAGGACCTACAGCTTCAAAGTTACCTAAGCGCTGTGCAATTTTGTAGCCAATGTTTCCAGCTTCGAGGCTAGGGAAAACAAATACGCTGGCGTCGCCTTTGATGACGGAATCTGGCGCTTTTTTCGCTGCTACTGAAGGAACGAAAGCTGCATCGAATTGGAATTCTCCATCAAGTACAAGCTCAGGTGCCTTTTCTTTTGCAATGCGAACTGCTTCAGATACTTTTTCTGTTTCGTCTGATTTTGCTGAGCCTTTTGTAGAGAAGCTAAGCATTGCCACACGTGGCTCGATATCAAACATTTTGGCTGTGTTTGCACTTTCAATCGCAATTTCAGCTAGATCTTGGCTGTCTGGTGCAATGTTGATTGCGCAATCAGCAAACACATATTGCTCTTCGCCGCGAGCCATGATGAAGACGCCAGATGTTTTCTTTACGCCTTCTTTTGTTTTAATGATTTGAAGTGCTGGACGCACTGTGTCAGCAGTTGAGTGTGCCGCACCGCTCACAAGTCCGTCTGCAAGACCTTTATACACAAGCATTGTACCGAAGTAGTTTTCATCCAGTAATGCTTTTCTTGCTTGCTCTTCTGTTGCTTTGCCTTTACGTCTTTCAACGAAAGCTTGTACAAGCTCTTCAAAACCTTCATATGTATGGGGATCATACACGTCAACACCATCAAGTGTAAGACCTAATTCTTTTGCTTTAGCTTCAACTTCTTGTTTTTTACCTACCACAATTGGCTGCAATACTTTGCCATCTGCTAGTTTTTGAACGGCTGTTAGAATGCGTTCGTCCATTCCCTCAGGAAAAACGATCTTTACTCCTTTACCTGCAACCTTTTCCTGAACTGTTGAAAAAATATCTGCCACTTCAATACCCTCCTTGATTTTACAAAAAAAGCGTTCTCTTTTAAGCATACTCTTCTTCTACCTAAATTCAAACTACCAACTTATATTATAGCGCTTACAAATTAAATTCTTATTTTTCAAACTAATTTAATCAATTTTGAGAAAAGCTGTTTTCCTCGTTCAAGTTTTGATCACATCTCCATTTGGACAAACTATGTTATAGTTGGAACAGATGGAAAACTGTTAATAGGAGTGAAAGAAATGAGCGAACAACATACAACAAATGAAGCAGCTCAAACACTAGATGGCTGGTATGCGCTGCATGATTTTAGAACAATCGACTGGACAGCTTGGAAGCTGCTGACAAGTGATGAGCGCCAAGCCATCATTCATGAATTCACAGGTCTATTGGAAAAATGGAAAACAGCTGAGCAAGATAAAGCTGGAAGCCAAACAATCTATAGTATTGTCGGCCAAAAAGCAGATATTATGCTCATGATTTTACGTCCGACAATGGAAGAACTAGGTGAAATTGAACTCGAATTCAACAAGACACGACTAGCAGAGTTTACGATTCCAGCTTATTCTTATGTTTCAGTTGTTGAGCTCAGCAACTACTTAGCAGGAGGCGGCGATGGCGGAGATCCTTACGAGAACCCGCATGTACGTGCTCGCTTATATCCAGAGCTTCCTTCTTCTCAATACGTGTGCTTCTATCCAATGGATAAAAGACGTTCTGGCAATGACAACTGGTACATGCTTTCTATGGATGAGCGTAAATCTCTTATGAGAAGCCACGGTTTAATTGGCCGAAGCTATGCTGGAAAAGTAAAACAGATCATTACAGGTTCTGTTGGTTTTGATGATTATGAGTGGGGCGTTACCCTTTTCTCTGATGATGTGCTTCAATTTAAAAAATTGGTTTATGAAATGCGCTTTGATGAAGTCAGTGCACGCTACGGCGAATTTGGTTCCTTCTTTGTTGGAAACCGATTAGCAAACGAGCAGCTGGCGTCTTATTTCCATGTATGATAAAATCTTAAAGCTTCGGATCTCTCCGAAGCTTTTTTATGTATTTGTTTAGAAAGGTGATCACATCATGAAAAACTTCCCCATCGCTATTTTTGCGTTAACGCTCGGTGCGTTTTCGATTGGCATGACTGAATTTGTCATCATGGGACTTTTACCAAATGTCGCGAACGACCTTCATGTATCAATTTCTGCTTCAGGACAGCTGATTACTGGATATGCACTTGGTGTCGCAGTTGGCGGACCTATTTTAACGTTATCGACTGGAAAAATGTCGAGGAAACGTCTCCTCATTCTGTTAATGATTCTTTTCGTTGCGGGAAATGCTGCTGCCGCTGTCTCGACCTCTTATGGTCTATTAATGGCCGCCCGTATTTTAACGTCATTTGCTCATGGAACCTTCTTTGGCGTCGGAGCCATTATGGCTGCACGGCTTGTGCCTAAAGAGAAAAGCGCAAGCGCGATCAGCTTCATGTTTACAGGACTGACAGTTGCCAATGTACTCGGTGTGCCGTTCGGTACCTTTATCGGAAATCAATTCGGCTGGCGTATGTCTTTTCTAGTCATTGCCGTCATTGGGCTCATTTCCTTAATTGGTATCATCAGCTTAGTCCCAAATCAGTCGAAAGAAGAAGTACTCGATATTCGAAATGAAGTATCCGTTTTGAAAAAACCACAAGTACTCGTTTCCTTTGCAATGACCATCTTTGGTTTTGCTGGTGTATTTACAGCCTTTACGTATATCAGCCCAATCTTGCTGCAAGTCACTGGCTTTCAGGAAAATGGGGTGACGCTCATCCTTGTCCTATTTGGACTTGGGGTCACTATCGGAAATTTAGTTGGCGGAAAGCTTGCTGACTGGAGGCTGATGCCAAGTATTATGGTGACACTGATCCTGCTCATTGCTGTCCTGTTATTGTTTACAGTCACTTCCGAATTCAAAGTGCCTGCCGTGCTGACCATTTTTGTTTGGGGAATCATTTCATTTATTCTTGTTCCTACCTTGCAATACCGCACGATGAACATGGCACATGAAGCACCGACACTCGCATCAACGCTCAGCCATTCTGCCTTTAATATTGGGAATGCCGGCGGTGCAGCCCTTGGCGGTCTTGCTATCGAAATCACACATTTACAGCTTGTTCCGTTATTTGCTGCAGCTGTGACATTTATTGGTCTTATCATTACAATTATGAGCTATCAGTCAGATAGACAAACAAAAAGGACCTGAGTCAGGTCCTTTTTTATTTCACCGCGGTCATTTCTGGCTCTTCTATTTGTTTCAAGCGTTCCTGAATTGGATGGGAAAAAGAGTGCTCTGACAAGACAATATGGGAGACGGTTTTTGTAAATCCAGACACTTCTTGAATAAAGGCTTCAATTTCTTCAAGAGAAGAAACTGACAGCTTAATGAAAAAGCAAGACTGCCCTGCCACTCGATAAGCAAAAAAGGCGCGTGGATGCTCATTCATAAAAGTCACAAAACGCTGATACTCTCCATTTAACACCGTAACTTCCAGCAGGCAGTCAATCAGAAGTCCTAATTTTTTATAATTGACCTGAACAGAATACCCTTCGATAATCCCTGCATCCTCTAATTTACGCACTCTTTCTGCTACCGCAGGTGCTGATAAATTCACTCGTTTGGACAATTCCCTCATGGATAAGCGGGCATCTTCTCTCAATTCATTTAAAATATGCACATCTACATCGGTGATTTTCATTCGTACCTCTCCTATCCAAAAATCGTTCCATTTGAAAAGTATTTTATGATAATACTTATGATGCGAAATGTAAAATAAAACTAAATAATGGTAGAATTTATTTTAACGGAATTGAATGAAAAAGCAAGTATGGAGGGATCACTTGATGAAAGAATCTTTAGACAGCCAGGCTTCTAAAACATTTCCCATCACACTTGCCATTGCACTCACACTTGGCGTTTTTGCGGCGGGATCGGAAGAGCTGGTGATTTCACCACTGCTGCCTGATTTATCAAACTCCTTTCAGCACTCTCTTGATATTCTCGCTCTTTCCATCAGCATTTATGGGTTAGCTGTGCTGGTTGGGGCTCCGCTGCTCGTTCCTTTAGGGGACCGGTATTCAAGAGAGCTGTGTTTGATTATTGGGCTGTCTTTCTTTTTGATTGGAACTGTGATGTGTGCTGCTGCCCCAAATTTGGCCGTGTTTTTTGCAGGCCGTGCTATTTCTGGGCTGGCGACTGGTGTATTTGTGCCAACAGCCTATGCTCTCGTGGGCGACCGGGTTCCATATGAATATCGCGGCAAAGTGATGGGACTCATTGTATCGAGCTGGTCTCTTTCTCTTGTTCTTGGTGTGCCCATTGGCGCCTTTATTGGTCAAAGTTTGAACTGGCGCTGGACATTTTGGATTTTCGCCATGATGAGTCTCGTTGTCCTGCTGCTCGTCATTCTTGAATCTCGAAAACAAGACGCAGCAGCTGATCCGAAGGCATCTCAAGCGAGGGAGAAATCAGGCTCTATCTGGGGGGCTTTAAAAATCGACCGAGTCCCTGCCTATTTGACCGTGACATTTTGTAACATGCTTGGATTTTATGGCATGTACTCATTTTTAGGGGCTTACCTGCAAAGTCTGTTTTCCGGGGGTCAATCAACAGCTGGACTTCTGATCATGGCTTATGGCGTTGGCTTTTCCATGAGTATGTTTACCGGGAAATTAGCTGATTGGTTTGGCAAAACACGCTCACTTTTCTTTGTGCTGGGCGGCATTACGCTCGTTCTTGCCTTACTTCCTTATGCACCGTTCTCATGGACATTGCTCATTTTCGCTTTATTTATTTGGGGTGCCATGCAAAGTTTATCCGTCACGCTTTTGAGCACCGTCCTGAGCGACTGCTCTCAAACCCACCGAGGCAAAGTGATGGCTTTTTACAGCCTTGCTTCCAATCTTGCCGTTATGCTTGGGTCCGCTCTGATGGGACCTGTTTATGTCCATTTCGGCTATCATACGGTAGGGCTTGTATGTGCACTCATTACGCTTGTTGGTTTTCTCATCAGCTTCGTCAGCTATAAACGCGAAAAAACTTTACAGCAGAAACATAAAAATACATTTGAAACGTGAGCTCATTTCACTGCACATCTTGATATGTGCAGTTTTTTAGATCAATTTTTAATATCATCATAAAATACATTTTTTATAAATTTTGTTGACAATTGCCAATTTTATTTTTTATAATCTAGTAAAAATTTGAAAAAGATTGGATGGTAAACATGATCTTAAAGAATGATGTTTTTCATTTCAAAGAAGAGCCCATCGTTTCACCTAAGATGTTTACAGTCAATACATTAGGCCCTAAGGGGACAAGCAGTGAATATGCAGCAAAACATTTCATCTCTCATTCCACCACTACACTCGGCACCCATACGAAACTATCCCTTTACGACACATTCGAAACTTGCATTGAACATACTCTCTCTAACGCACTCCAATACACTCTCGTTCCACACGCATACGAAGGAATCAAACACTTCTACATGAGACCTGACCTACAGCTTTTACAAATATTCAGATGTGACACGCCCATGTATGGGTTGGCTGTCAGACCAGATTTCCCCTTTCAAGAACAAATGCTTCACCATTTAAAAATTGTTTCTCATCCTGCACCTGTGAATTTGATTCAATATTTTATTCATCAAAATGCTGAATTTGAGCTTGTCAATTCTACAAGTACAGCCGCACAAAAAGTAAGAGACGGAGAATTTGATTTCGCTTTAACCAATGAGGTGGCAAGAGCTACATACGGGCTCACCTTCATTCGAACATTTAAAAGCATTCCTATGAGCTGGTCTATATTCGGAAAAGGAGAGATGTAACATGACAACTGAACAAAAGGTGCAAGAATTATATTTTCCTCAAACGAAAAAACGAGAATGGGATAATGGTGTCATCCAATATTCTACTGTCAGAGGCGATACGGAAGTGTTAATTTCACACGTCCCTCCTCACACGATCATCGAACCTCATGACCATCCAGAAGCACAAATCGGCATCGTATTAAAAGGCGAGCTTCAAATGACGGTCGGCCAATCGACCCAATTGCTGAC
This sequence comes from Bacillus sp. PAMC28571, assembly GCF_014250435.1. Classification (NCBI taxonomy): domain Bacteria; kingdom Bacillati; phylum Bacillota; class Bacilli; order Caryophanales; family Bacillaceae; genus Bacillus; species Bacillus sp. PAMC28571. Next base: position 3,169,285 of record NZ_CP060191.1, read on the forward strand.
CCCATTAGAATCAGCCTATATTGCACCACCATTCGTTCCTCACGGCGCATCGAATCTGACAGATGAAGAAGTGATCGCCATTGATATTAAGAGATTAAAAGATGGCGAAGAATATACGGCTCCTCCTACTTATTTCTTAGACATTTTCAAAACGCGTGATTTACTTCCTGGCATGGAAGTGACTTTTTTTGTAGAGGACTGGATGGAGCTTATGATTGCCAACATTCCGGGAAATGGCGGGGAAATGCCTTTCCATAAGCACCGTAATGAACAAATCGGGATTTGCATTAGCGGTGGGTACGATATGACGATTGAAGGCTTTACAGAAAAGATGGAATTTGGCACGACCTACTTCTGTGATCCAAAAGAAGATCACGGCGCCATTAATCCAAAGCCAGAAGCATCAAAGTCTATTAATCTCTTCTTCCCTCCACGCTATAACCGCTTAAAGCCAAAAGCGTCTAAGGTGAAGAAATGAACATTGCCGGAAAAGTCGTCCTGATTACAGGAGGTGCGTCTGGGATTGGGCTTGCCGCCGTCAAGCTTTTCCTTGAGCACGGAGCAAAAGTAGCAGTGGCTGATATCAATGAAGATAGCGGTAAACAACTCGTTGAATCATTGCCTCATGAACATGCTGCGTTTTTCAAAACAGATATTACGAATGAGTCTGACTGTCAAAAAACCGTTCAATCCGTGCTGAGCCAATTCGGGACAATTGATGTTTTGATTAACAATGCAGGCATCGAAATTGTCTCACCTATTCACGAGATGACTCTGGAGGATTGGAACCACATTCTACAGGTCAACCTGACTGGTGTATTTCTTATGAGTAAGCATACATTGCCCCATATGCTTGAAAAGAAAAGCGGAAGTATTATTAATACTGGATCTGTCGGAGGTCTCGTTGGCTGGCCTGACATTCCTGCATACAACGCAACAAAGGGCGGTGTCATCCAGCTCACCAAATCGATGGCGATCGACTATGCCGCTCATCAAATCAGGGTGAATTGTATCGCCCCAGGCATCATTGATACGCCATTAAATGAAAAATCCTTTTTAGACAATCATTCAGAAAGTCTTGAGGTTGTCAAAAAGGAAAAAGCAAAGGTGAATCCCTTGCTTCGTCTCGGAAAACCCGAAGAAATTGCGGGCGTGATGCTGTTTCTCGCCTCTGATCTATCCAGCTATATGACTGGAAGTGTTGTCACAGCAGATGGCGGATACACCGCTAGATAAAAAGGAGTGCTTTCATTGAGTAAAAAAACCGTACTTGTCATTGCTGACTTAGGAGGATGCCCGCCCCATATGTTTTATGAAAGCGTGGCAGCATCTTATCATATCGTTTCTTATATCCCGAGACCCTTTGCCATTACAAAGGGTCACGCTGAACTAATCGAAAAATACTCCATTGCCGTCATCAAAGATCGTGATTATTTTGAGACACACCCTTCTTTTGAACACCCTGATTCTATTTACTGGGCACATGATGATTATCTGAAATCAGAGGAAGAGGTGGTGGAAGACCTAGTCCGTGTGGCTTCCTTTTTCAAAGCTGATGCCATCACCACCAATAATGAATTATTCATTGCACCAATGGCAAAAGCAGCTGAGCGGCTGGGACTGCGCGGCGCTGGGGTAAAAGCAGCTGAAATGGCACGTGATAAAAGCCAAATGAGGGCTGCATTTAACGCTGCTGGTGTCAAAGCGGTGAAAACTCAGCCTGTCACGACTTTAGCTGATTTCCAGCAAGCCATTGAACATATCGGGACACCGCTTATTTTAAAGCCTACATATTTAGCAAGCTCCATTGGCGTGACCCTTTTTCATGACAAAGCCGGCAGTGATGATCTCTTTTTAAACGTACAATCCTACTTGCAAACGATTCCCGTCCCAAACGCTGTGACATATGAAGCACCATTTGTCGCTGAAACGTATTTAGAGGGTGCTTACGAGGATTGGTATCAAGAGGATGGCTATTCTGATTATGTCAGTGTAGAAGGGTTCGTCGTGGAGGGAGAATATATCCCTTTTGTCATACATGACAAGACCCCTCAAATCGGTTTTACAGAAACGGCTCATATTACTCCCTCGATCCTAGACAATGAAGCCCAGCAAATCATCATTGAGGCAGCAAAGAAGGCAAATGAAGGGCTGGGCCTTGAAAACTGTGCGACCCATACAGAGATCAAGCTCATGAAAAATCGAGAAACAGGACTGATCGAATCCGCAGCTAGATTTGCTGGCTGGAATATGATTCCGAATATCAAAAAAGTGTTTGGGGTGGATATGGCTAAGCTGCTGATCGATGTATTAGTCGATGGAAAAAAAGCGGCGCTGCCAAAAGAGCTGCTTTCTGGACATACGCATTATATAGCAGACTGCCATTTATACCCTCAGCATTTCAAAGAAAGCGGACACATACCGGCAGAGGCCACACATATCACCATTGATCATATCCATATTCCGCAGGATGCTTTAGTTGGAGATACTGTGATCGTCAATAAATCCGTCCCGTCCAAAGGCACCTTTGTCGATCTATCTTTATTTGAAGCCTTTAACGGCATCGTGTCGCTTGAGTTAAAAGGGTCATCCTCACAGGATGTTGCCGCATCCATCCGCAACTTACAGAAGCAAGCTGCCATTCATTTAATGGATGAATTAGTCAAGGGATAGAAAGAGAGGGTAACGTGGTGGAGATCTTACCATCTAACATGATTAAACGGCTGCCAGAACAGAAATTTGGAACCGTATTTGAGAAAATTGCGCAAAAAGCACAAAACGGAGCGAACATCATAAACCTTGGTCAGGGAAATCCCGATCTTCCTACTCCTGCACATATCGTAAGCGCCCTTCAAGAGGCAGCAGCCACTTTGCAATTTCAGCAATATGCACCTTTTAGAGGCTTCGACTTTTTCAAGCAAGCCATTGCAGATTTCTACAAAAAGGAGTTCGGCACTGAGATAGACCCACAGAAAGAAGTGGCTCTTTTCAATGGAGGGAAAACAGGCCTTTATGTCATGAGTCAGTGTCTGCTTGACCCTGGGGACGTTGCCCTCATCCCCGATCCAGGATACCCGGAATATCATTCTGGGATCTTGATGGCAGACGCTAAGCCCTACTGCATCAAACTTGAATCGAAAAATGGCTATTTGCCAAATCTCTCTTCAATTGATCCGGAAGTGCTTAAAAAGGCAAAGGTTCTTTTCTTAAATTATCCGAATAACCCAACAGGTGCTGTGGCAAATGATGCATTTTTTGAAGAGGCTGCTGATTTTGCATCGGCTCACGGACTGCATGTCATTCATGATTTTGCCTATGGTTCATTTCATTATGAGCAAAAACCAGTAAGCTTTCTGAACGCTCCTCTTGGGAAAAGCGTAGGAGTGGAATTATATTCTCTATCCAAAACATTTAATATGGCAGGGTGGAGAGTCGCTTTTGCTGTAGGTAATGAGGACATCATCCAATCCATTAACGCCTTCCAAGATCATGTGTTTGTCAGTATGTATGGCGGATTTCAACAAGCCGCAACCGTCGCCTTGCAAAGCGATGACTGTCACATACAATCATTAAAAGAGGTCTACCTTGAACGAATTCACTTTTTCATCCGTCAGGCCGAAAAGCAGCTAGGATGGTCCATCGAACGTCCAGCTGGCGCCTTTTATTTATGGGCTCCCATCCCTGATGATTTTGAACATTCTCATGCATTTGCAGACTATTTACTCGAACATTCTGATGTTGTTGTCACGCCTGGGGGTGTGTTTGGAGCACATGGAAGCCGTCATGTCCGCATCTCAATGGTTGCTCCAATTGAACAGCTTGCCCTGTTTATCGACCGGCTTCGCATCCTTCCGATTCGCTTTAATCAAAAAACCCGCATATAGCGGGTTTTTTGATGTCATATACTTTTCATCGAACCACCATCGACGGATATTTGTTGTCCTGTAAGATAGGAGGCTTCCTCTGATGCGATAAAAGCGGCCAATGAAGCCATTTCACTAGCTGACCCCACTCTTTTCATTGGAATTCCTGACGCTACAGCCTGTACAGCTTCTTCCCTCGATAATGCCTGTTTACGCATCATGTTTCCGATAAATTGTTCATACCGATCTGTAGCTATAAATCCCGGATTTAAACAATTCACTGTGATCCCTGAAGGTGCAAGCTGTGTGGCAGCATTTTTACTAGCATTAATAATCGCTGCATTCATCATACTGTTCGTAAACATTTGGTCACCGGGCTCCTTCCATAGGTTCCCGACAATTTGAATGATCCGGCCATATTCATGTCGTTTCATCATCGCTGCCGCACGCTTCATCATATCAATGTACGCAATGGCTTTTTGAGAAAATGCTGCCATCATCTGCTCGCTGTCACATGAATCAAAAGTATCTGGCTTCCCCCCTGGAATGTTATTAATCAACACATCCAGTCTGCCAAACTCTTTTTCTATTTTCGTAAAAGCCTCAGCCCTCACTCCTTCATCTGACATGTCCCCACAGAAAAGAGCCACCGGCTCCTTTGTTTCTGCCATACGCCCAATGTGCTGCTGCGCTTCTTCTAGTGAGGATTGATTTCTAGAATTGATGATGATCTTTACATTGTCTTGAGCGGCAAGCTTTATGGCGATGGCCTTTCCAATCCCTGTACTTGCTCCTGTTACAAACGCAATTCTTTTAGACAAACTCATCCACATCCCTTTTCTTATCAGCTTAGTACATATACATAAAATGACACATATAGAATGTATTTCAACAAAAAAAGACCTTTCTCCTGCGAAAGGCCCCCGTTCTCTATTTAAATGTCGTTTCCCAATTAAACCCGATCGTTTCGTCATTCCAGGCGATTCTCTTTTCATCTGGGTTTTTCGGGTCATACGATTCTGTTGTGAAATACACAATTTGCAGCGGCGTCTCACCTAGTACACGGTAGCCATGCGCGACACCCTTTGGGATGAGAAGCAGCATCGGATTGTCTTCCCCCATGTAATACACATCGGTTTGCCCCTTTGTGGGAGAGTCCTCACGCAAATCGTATAACACGACCTGTGCATGACCTGCCGGGAAGAACCAAACGTCGTCTTGTTTTTCATGATAATGAAAAGCTTTGATCACGCCTGGAAAGCTTTTCGACCATGACGCCTGACCAAAGCGTTTCAGCATCGGCTCATCATCTCGAATGAGCTCTGCAAAAAAGCCGCGGTCATCACAATGTTTCATGAGTTTTTTTGTTTGAACACCATCAATCATACTGTTGCCATCTCCCTTCTTTCTGCAAATATTCGTGAAGTGCATCCTTCCAATGCCTCGGCTGCCAGCCTGTGGCTTCAATCGCTTGAAGATCTAAGACAGAATAGGCTGGGCGTGGCGTTTGGAAGCCGTACTCTTCCGTGGAAATCGGCTCAATTGTAGCGGACAGGCCGCTTTTCATCACAATTTCTGACGCAAAATCAAACCAGGAACAGCTTTCTCGATTACTGACATGGTACACGCCTGCCTTCTGATCAAACAAATGAATCAAGGCCTCGGCTGCATCCTTTGTATAAGTAGGAGACCCTATTTGATCGTTCACAATGCGCAAATGATCCTTCGTTTCAGCGAGCCGAAGAATGGTATTCACAAAGTTATGCCCCTCATGTCCGTAGAGCCACGAGGTACGAATGATTTTCACTTCGTCTGACACAAGCTGAATCAATTCCTCACCAAGCTTTTTACTCTTTCCATAAATGGTTTGAGGATCTGCTTGTGCATCGACTTGGTAAGGGGTGTCCGCCTGCCCGTCAAACACATAATCTGTACTGACATGTAACACATCAGCGCCTGCGCGCTTTGCTTCCAGGGCTGTATAGTAGGCGCCAATGCCATTCACAAGATACGCCTTTTCGGTTTCTGTTTCACATTGATCAACAGATGTATAGGCTGCTGCACTGACAACAATATCAGGCTGATAGTGTCTCATCGCATGTCTAACTGCCTGCTGGTCTGTGATATTGAGCATGTTCCTCGTTAAGGCAATGACGGTCATGTCTTTTTCTTTGAGCTGTCTGCTCAATTCTTTCCCTAATTGGCCGCCTGCACCGGTGATTAAAACTTTCATCCGTCACCCTTCTTCGCTCTGATCGTATTTGGTTCGATACCAATTGATCGTTTTTTCGATACCTTCTTCAAATGACGTCTCCTGCGTCCAGCCGAGCTCGCCTTTTAGCTTACTGGCATCAATGGCATACCGTCTGTCATGTCCTTTTCGGTCTTGAATAAACGCAATTTGATCATGACTGATTCCGAGCTGCGATAGAATCGTTTTGGTTAAATCGAGATTTGTTTTCTCATTGCCGCCGCCAATATTGTATACCTGCCCGGCTGTGCCGTTTTCGAGCACCTTCTTCACAGCTCTCGCATGGTCCTCTACATACAGCCAATCGCGAATTTGCCGGCCGTCTCCATAAATCGGGATTTTCTCTCCATTGACTGCTTTTCTAATAATGGTCGGTATTAATTTTTCCTCATGCTGATACGGTCCGTAATTGTTGCTGCATCGTGTAATCATCGCGGGTAATTGGTGAGTGTGGATATAGGATTTCACAAGCAGGTCTGAACTCGCCTTGCTTGCTGAATAAGGATTATTCGGTGAAAGTGGTGTTTGTTCTGTGAAAGCAGGATCATCTGGCTCCAAATCTCCATATACTTCATCTGTTGAAATATGAATGAGCTTTTTCGCCTTTCCTTTTAAGACTGCTTCAAGCATACGATACGTTCCGAGGACATTTGTTTGAATAAAAGGCTCTGCCGATTCAATGCTGCGATCAACATGCGATTCTGCCGCAAAATGAATGATTGCATCATAGACTTCGTCAAATGCTTGATCCAGCTCATGCTGAAGGGTAATATCCCCCTGAATAAACCGAAAATGAGACAACTTTAATAATTCATCCATCTCGTCTGGATGACTGGCATATGTTAATTTATCAAAAACGGTGAGCCTGATATTTGTATCCTGAAGCAGCAGCTTCACAAAATTCAGTCCGATAAAACCCGCTCCACCTGTAATTAAATAAGACTTCGTCATTCGGATCCCTCTTTTTTCTTCATCGTTTCAAACATTTTCGCAGATGCTTCGTGGAGAGATTCATGTGTTCCTGCATCAATCCACCACCCTTTTAACATATCATAGGTCAGCTGGCTATTTGAGATATAGAGATTGTTCACGTCTGTAATCTCTAATTCGCCTCGATCTGACGGCAAGATTCTCTCAATATATTGAAAGACTTCTTGATCATAAAAATAGATGCCCGTGACGCAGTAAGATGAGCGCGGATACTCCGGCTTTTCTTCTATTGATAAAATCCGTTGGCGCGTGGCATCAATTTCTGCAATGCCAAACCGGTTTGGATCTGCCACTTCTTTCAACAAAACCTTGGCTCCTCTATCTTGCCGCTGAAAGGCTTCAACAAAAGGGTTTAGCGAATCCTCAAATACATTATCACCAAGCATCAGCACAAACTTCTCCCCTTTAACAAAGGGCTTTGCATAGGATAAGCCGTCTGATATCCCAGACGCTTCAGGCTGTACCTGATATACGATGTTCATCCCCAGTTCCTGATCGCTTTCAAGCAGCTTTTGAAACAGCGGGATTTGTTCTTCTTGTGATATGACCATCACATCTAAAATCCCTGCTTCCTTCAATTTGAACAATGACCAATAAATCATTGGATATGGACCAACCGGCAATAAATGTTTATTGAAAATCTTCGTTAAAGGCGCCAGTCGTGATCCCTTTCCTCCTGCTAAAATAACTCCCTTCACATCTACACATCCTTATGTTCTTTTTGGTGATGATTCATGAGGTGTATAAGAATGTTTTTCACTCGTTCAGTTCCTTTTCCATCGATGAGTGTCCGTCCATTGAGATGGATGCTCCTGCGGAGAAAATAGCTGCCGGACAGCCTTTCCACAGCACATCGTATATCTTTTTCATCCACAAGTTCACCTAATCCAAGATGACGGCAGGCTCCCTTTTGTGCAAAACGAGCGGCTGTCACTGCTTGGTGATCGACTTGTGAAAGGACAATACTGGGCACTCCGATACAAACTGCCTCGTATAACGTCATCCCGCCAGCCACTATTGCCAGATCAGCTTCCGAAAGGCGTGCAAGTAATTGATCTGTATGACGAATGAATTGAATATGCTCAGCCTCTATTTGTTCTTCAATGCGGGAGGCTTTTCCTGTAACCGCTAAGATGTGTAAGTGGTCAGCTTCGAGGAGTGCTGATACAGCCTTTGATAACAATCCGCATGGGTCACTGCCCCCAAGGCTGATGACCACCTTTTTGCATTCTTTTCGAACCTCATATGTGTCTTTTAATCGGCTTATCTCTTGATCTAACAATAAATAAGGTGTTCCATAAAAATATTCTGTCCCATCTACTTGCATGTGCTTTTCGTCCAGACCGCCATAAATGCCGTTCACGACAGCATCGGCAAGCTGACAAGCTTCTGCTCTTATTTCTTCAAATAAAACCAGCCTTGCAGAGCCGGAGGACGCTTTGATCAATCGAAGAAATTGGAGGTCACAATCAAGTACATCAATCAGCAGAAGATCTGGATTCAGCTCTTTTATGTCCTGCTCCATCTGAAGGAATGCCTTCGACTCCTGCACCAAATGAACGTGCCAATCTGGACCTGAGAGCATTTCTACACAGATCTGTTCATTTGTATAGAAAGATATGTCGTTTCCTTCTTGAAGCAGTTGATTTGCCAGCCGTTTCATTCTGACGACATGCCCCATCCCTCTTAAAAACCCACCATACACAACAATCATGATTTTCTTGTTCATTCAGCATCCTTCTGTTTCACAAATTGATTCAACCGAACAATATCAGGGTCTTGTTCGCAAATGGTGATGAGTTCAGCCGTAGGCACAGCAATGGAGCCGCCAGCTTTCTCTAGTAAACGGGTCGCAAACACATAATCTTCTTCTGTATCAATCGTGAATCGATAAGCAGGATATGCAAGTTCTTTGGGCGGTGTGAATAATTGCAGGTGAAATTGCTCAGGATGCTTTCTGATATAGAGCGTGACATGCTCACGCTCTGGCTGCGTAAGGGGAAAATTGTCGATTTCACTTAAAATCTGTGCGTCGATCATTTCCCCGGAAATACCCAGTGGCGTTCCAGCCGTATACGTGTAATCAGCCTTCTCTTGTCTATGTTTTTCAAGCATTTTCGACAAAAGGACTGGATCTATAAATGGGTTATCTCCCGTTAAACGCACAATGGTTTGCGGTTCAAAATGACGGACAATCTGCGCAAATCGCTGCAGTACATCCGTCTCACTGCCACGAAATACTTTATAGCCCTTTGATAAACAATAATGAGCCAGCAGATCATCTTCTGCCTCAACTGTTGTGGCGATCATAAGGTTCTGCGTTTTGTGATTGTAATGAGCTGATTGCTTTACCCGTTCAACAATCAGGTCGATCAGCGCCATACCGCCGATCGGTTTCATTACCTTTTTTGGCAGCCTTGTTGAGCCCATTCTCGCCTGTATGACAAAAAGGACATCATTGTTCATTTGGCGTCTCCTTCATGAGTACATCTTTCCACGAAACCCCTGTATGGGCTGGGATATCTCTGACAGCCTTTGCGCCAAGTAAAACCGCCATATACCTTGGATGCAGACCTTGGCTTTTTTGTCCTGGACGTAACACAGCTAGATTTTCTGCGGTCAATGTCTCGCCCTTCGCAATGCCTTTTGTCGTAAAAATGCCTCGATACGCAAATTCACGAATCTTGCCTTCAATAGCTGTTGTCGTTTTATAAGAACTGCCAAGGAGCTCTTCTGGCACTGAATGAATGTCAGCTTCTTTTAAATTCCGCTGCTTTTCTGCCGCTCGAATATGCTGAACCATTTCCTTCAATTCTTCAGGATCAAGCGCAAAGGAATGATCAGCCCCAGGTAACGTTTTATCGACTGTAAAATGCTTTTCAATGATTGCCGCCCCAAGCTTCACAGCAGCTACAGGCGCTTCAGTTGGATGCTCACTATGATCAGAAAAGCCAATGACTGCGTCGGGAAATGCCGCAGCTAAAGTTTGAAGCACGCGCAGATTCGTGTAAGCTCTAGGTGCTGGATACTTTGCTACGCAATGCATGATAGCGACCTGCTGATTTTGCTCGCTTGTAATCGCCTCGTATGCTTCATGGACATCCGAAATGGTTGCCCCGGCTGTTGAGAATATGATGGGCTTTTGAAAAGATGCCGTGTGACGCATAAGAGGCAGATGATTGATTTCATAGGATGCCAGCTTGAAAGCCGGCGGATCGGTTTGATTCAATAGATCCGCAGATTCTTCGTCACACACTGTGCTTAAAAATATCAGCCCTTTTTCCGCGCAGCGTGACAATAACACCGGGAGCCATTCTGGCGGCAGCTCCATTTGTTCCACTAAAGAAAAAATAGACACCTCTTCCCCCTTGGCTGTTTCGTACAAACCCGGTTCCTTTTGATACATCCGATCAGCTTGAAACATTTGAAACTTCACCGCATCGGCACCTGCTTCTTTTGCCACATCAATTAAAGCAAGCGCCTGATCCAGCTTTCCATCATGGTTAATGCCTGCCTCTGCAATGATAAAGACAGGCGCACCATCCCCTACTTTGCGATCTCCGATATAGAAATGCGCCATCTTACCTCTCTCCTTTTTTCGGCCACACATGGTAATACAAGAAGGCATTTTTTGTTCTAAAGCCCAGCTTTTCGTACAGCTGAATCGCGGTTGTGTTATGCATCTGAGTTCCGGCAGACATAAACCGATGCCCTCTCTCATAAGAGGCTTTTATTATCGCCATCACGAGCTTTTTTCCGATCCCTTTTCCTTGTGCATCCGGTCTAATGGACAATAAATCAAGCACTAGTTCATCGCCCTTTGTCACCCCTTGAATCAAACCAATGACTTCATCGTTTACCTTTGCCGCGAGATTGATATCTGCACGTCCGAGTAAATTGTTTCTCATCCATTCCTGAAAGAAATGCTGGACGACATTCTGATCTAAAAAAGGATCAAGTGCGTACCGGCTTTTCCCAAACGCCTGATGAGCAAGTGAGACCGCCTCATCGTAATCCTTTTCATTCGGCAGACTAATAACCACATCTTCACCTGTTGATGGAAGCTCCATATGAACAGGCGGCGCCTCAAGACGAGTGAGACCTCCCACATAGTACACATGTGACAGTCTTTGAACGATACGGTTTTTTACAAGATCAGACGCTTCAAGACGTAAAAAGAAAAAATCGCATTTTTCAGTTCTCATCCAATTGATGAAACGCTCCATCAATTCTTGAAAAGAAGACGCTGACTCCGCTTCCACAAACTTCACATGAAAAATATGCTGATCAAAAATGCCGCTTTCCCATTTTGACCATTCATATAACAGGACTGCTTTGAGCTGGGCGCCATTAACAAGAGCAAACTGCTTGAATCCGTTCATTTGTTCCGCTTGTTGACCGTATTTCTCCAGCCAAGCAGCCAGCACCTGATCATCTACAGCATGAACGACCTTCATGATGATGCCCTCTGTTCTTTTAAAATAGACAACACCGCTGTGATAACATCCTGCACATCTTCATCTGTCATACTTGGATAGAGCGGCAGTGAGAGCGTCTGCTTGTAGTATGCGAGTGACTCAGGGAAATCCTCTGGTGAATAGTGATATGTTTCCTGATAGTATGGATGCAAGTGAACAGGGATAAAGTGAACACTCGTGCCGATTTTATATTCCTTTTGCAGCTGATCAATCAGTTCATCCCGCGTGATGAATGCTTCTTTTGGATTCACTTGCAGTACATACAAATGCCATGCATGTCTTCCATCTTGATGCACAGGCGGCAGGATAAGACCCGCTTCTTTTTGAAAAGCCTGATTGTATGCTTTTGCAATCTGTTCTCTCCGTGCCTGCATCTCATCCAGACGGTTTAGCTGAACAAGCCCTAACGATGCCTGCACGTCAAACATGTTCATTTTATAGCCTGGTTCCTCGACCTCGTAATACCACGTTCCTTTTTCTCCATAACGATTCCACGCTCCCTTGCTCATCCCATGCAGCGCTAGTCTTCTAATCCGAGCAGCAAGCGCATCATCATTTGTTGTCAGCATGCCGCCTTCACCAGTCGCTAGGTTTTTCGTTGCATAAAAGCTAAAAGCGGTCGCATCACCAATGGATCCAACGGGCTGACCGTGGTACGTTGTGTAAAGAGCGTGGGCAGCATCTTCAAGTACAAATAGATCATACTTTTTGGCAATCGCTAAAATTCGGTCCATATCGCACGATTGACCGGCAAAGTGAACAGGAACAATCGCTTTTGTATGTGGTGTAATGGCCGCTTCTATTTTCTCTGCATCTATGTTGAGGGTCGCTGGATCAATATCGACAAATACAGGCGCTGCCCCCGTATGGATAATCGTATTAGCTGTTGCGCAGAATGTCAGAGGGGTTGTAATCACCTCATCCCCAGCCCCAATCCCTCTTGCCTTTAAGGCTAAAAATAAAGCAGCCGTACATGAATTGACAGCGATCGCATGTTTTGCACCTGTCAGCTGCTGAAATTCTTCTTCAAACTGTCTTACTTTTGGTCCAGTTGACAGCCAGCCGGACTTTAATGTTCCAATGACTTCATCAATTTCCTCCTGCTCAATGAAAGGCAGAGCATAAGGAAGAAATTGTGCTCTCTTTTTTCCCATATCGCTTGCACACCCCTATCTTCATCTCTGAAAATCCACACCAGTTTTTGTTTTGAGCAGAGAAAGCAGAACATCGATAGATCGCGCATGCGGATAATGTTGTTTAATGAACTGAGCTCCTTGCTGCTTTGCCAGTTTCATCTCTTGTTCATCCGACAAAATACGAATGGCTTTCTCAGCTAGTTCAACAGGGTTTTCCATATGATAACTGCCAAGCGACTCGTAATATGGGTATCTTCTGCCTTCTGTCATTTTCCCGATCAGCACACTCTTTTCAAAAAGCATCGCTTCAAGACCCACTGTAGATGTGAGCGTAATCACGATATCCACATATGGCAGCAGGTCATACAGGTCAATTTCTTTTTTAATCAATTTCACATGATTTCCCGCTCGTTCAATAGACACATAGTCATTTAATCGATTTCGAGCAATTTCCCAAGGATGCGGCTTCATGATCAGCTGAATGTCTTTCCGTTTGGCGATCGTTTTAAGAACATCGCCATAAAAGGCTTCAGAAAACGGCTGCGTTGCCACAAGCACGGTCTTTTTAGCCGGACTGAAATTCAATTTACGAAAAATGAGATCCTGTTGAAGCGGCGTTCGCTCCTTCACCAAATCAAACCTCGGATGACCTGTGATTTCCACCTGTTCCGGCTGACAGCCTTTGTCTACATACCAATCCTTTTCATACTTTCCAAACACCCCATGGCAAGTCGTAAAAATCGGTAAAAAGGCTTCGTCTCCCATAAGCGCGCCGTGTTGAAGACAGATACTCGTAAGCTGGCGTTTCACTGTTTGCAAAGCGAGTACGCGGCTGTAGACATCCTCTGTCGTTCCAACAATAACAGCTGCAATCGGCTGCATTTGAAATAGCATTTCTATCTGGTCAATGACATCAATAAATTGCACAATGTCCTTCCGCAGTTTTTCTCTAAAAAAGACATTGCCAAAGACAGGGTGGTGAGCGTAAGGTTTAAGGAGAGCATTTGCTTTTTCAATATATTCAGCGTGGGCTTCTTTATTAACCTCTCCGGCTAATTCCGGCTTACTGATCACGGGTAAACCGAAATAATCCGCCTTCTTCCAACGAGCGAGCACCACCGTTTGGTTTGGATGGAACCGCGTGTAATTTTGTTCCGTAAAACGCAGGTGTTCAAAGTGAAGCAATACCTTTCCATTCGCCGGACGATAAGCAATACGCTTGATCTGCTGTTTATGCTGATCAAAAAATGGCTGAATCTCTTCCGGTAATGGACAAGCGGTTGTCAGTTCTTGACCGAATGCTTCATCTTCCATGCGTTCCCTCACTTCAGGACTGATATATTGATAAAAATTACTGATCAACCCAAGAGGAATTTGCTTGTAGGACAAATCCTTCATCAGATTCACATACTCAAAGTACACCTGCCAATAATGATGAATATAGTGCGACACTTCAGGTCACCTCCCATGTCTTTGTTTTAATATACTGCGAAGCTCCCAGCAGGTGGACTGCTCGGGAAGTGCTTGAATAAAGGCACTTTTCTCTTCTTCTGCCAGCTGATAATGAATGGACTGTTCTGTAATGTAATTTGTATCTAATATTTCATCAAAGGGATAGAACGGATAAAAATGATTTAAGCGGAAAAAGAAACGGGCATCCCCTATTCGATAAAAATGCGGACTCTCGTCCCAGTAAGACCCAAATTCCTCATGAATTTTTGATAAAATGGATGTACGATGCACGACCGAGCAATGATCTATGGCGCAGGGGGCATTCCATTGCACTGTTTGCGCCGGCCGAATCGTTTCCTTCACTGGCTCTTTTTTGCTATTTAAATAGATCACTTTAGAACTAGAATAGACAATATCTTTACCTGGATGGGCATCTAGATAATGAGTGAGCTTCTCTAAACGGTCCGGGGCGTAGACATTGTCATCTGTGGCATAGGAAATATACTCCCCTTTTGCCAGTTCTAATGCTTGATTAATCAGCACGGCGTAGCGAGTTTTCGCTGTTCTCTCTTCCAGCGTTTTGACACCGCTTTGAATAAAATGAACGCGGGGATCTTTGCGAAACGGTTCAATAGCAGCAAGGGTTTTTTCGTTTGATCCATCATCCATGATAAAAAGTTCAAAGTCTGACAGCGTCTGCTGCAGGACCGCTTCAATCGATCTGCCGACGTAAGCCGCCTTGTTGTAGCTCGTCATAATGACAGTTACTTTTGTCAAAGTTTTCACCTCGGTCTCTTTCAAACTATGTTTATCATATGTGTCTCCTCTTAAAGAGACTGTAGAGTGACCTATTTTTGATAAAATTGTATTTTTTTATTGATCTATCTTTGAAAAATGCGAACTTTTTGGTAATATAAGTAATCATTTGTGTGTATTAAAGGAGTAAAGAACATTGGAAGCTATGAAGAATGATCACTCCCAAGAAGAGGAAGTAAAAGGATTTTTTCGATTTTTTAAAATTTTCGTCGCAACAAAAACGATTATTCGCTCATATCAACATTCCAATATTCCCATTTGGCTGATGATGCTCCTTGCAAGTATCGCCGGTACAGGCTGGATCTACGAAGGGTATTTTAGCGAGTATATGGGCAATCATATTCCATTCCCTTTTATTCTGTTACAAGGAGCGGGATATGGTATTTTGGCAGGCAATATGATTCTATTTTTCGGTGTCCTCATCATCAAGTGGTTAGGACGTCTCTTTTTCGGCTGTCAAACGGCGTATCGAGATATACTCAAAGCGTGCACACTGACGGTCTTTTTCCCTTCTGCTTTATTTTCACTTACTTGGATTTTCACTGTTGGGATGCTTGGTCCGTACACGTTTGTTAAAATCTCACCATATTTAGATCAGCATTATGAAGTATGGTATTATCTCGATCTTTTACCTCTTACGGAAGCATA
Source organism: Bacillus sp. PAMC28571 (assembly GCF_014250435.1). Taxonomy (NCBI): domain Bacteria; kingdom Bacillati; phylum Bacillota; class Bacilli; order Caryophanales; family Bacillaceae; genus Bacillus; species Bacillus sp. PAMC28571. The sequence continues at coordinate 3,184,919 of NZ_CP060191.1, forward strand.
TGCAAAGACGTGGATATTGGGAATGGCTGTTTTAGGCATTGTCGCTGTGATGAAGCTCAGATTATGGCAAGCCTTCATCATTGTGATCACACCGCTCGCCGCTTTTTTTCTCATCATGACACTTTTATTTGATATTCAGCACGCTATAAACTGGATCATGTAAAAAGGACGAGTACCGATAGAATACGAGGGATTGTCTTCACGCTGAGGAATTGCATAGCAGTTCCTTTTTTTCGTTCAATGTACATATTCTCCCCTCCTGTCTCATAGTGTGAAAGAGAGAAAGAATGCTATGGAAACAACAGGTGCTTTAGCGCCTTCTGTTTAGAACACCATGAGGAAAGAGGAGGAACGTTATGAAATTGAAAAATCAATTTGGGCAAGGTTCGGGTTTCGAAGGTCAAGATTTCCGCCAGCAACAATATGGAGCAAATCCGTATCCTGCGCAGCAGATGGGTTATTCAGTCCCTCCCCAAACGCAGGGTCAAATGCAGCAGGGGTTTTCACCAATGCCGTCAACCGGTACTTCACAAGGAGGCCAAGGAACGCAGGGCGGCGGTCAGCCCTATCAAATTCCTTCTGGACCGGTTTATCAGCAGAATGTCACAGGACAGCTACCTATTGAGCAGTCCTATATTGAAAATATTCTACGATTGAACCGCGGCAAGGTAGCCACGATTTATATGACGTTTGAGGCGAGTAAGGAATGGAATTCGAAGATTTTTAGAGGCGTCATAGAAGCTGCAGGGCGTGACCACATTATCATTAGTGATAATAAGACAGGAACACGATACTTACTATTAACAATCTATCTTGATTACATTACGTTTGATGGAGAAATTCAATATGATTATCCTTATTCGATGTCAACATATTCTCCGAGATAACGTCAAGCATGGCAAAAGCAAGGACTCAGGTGCCCTTGCTTTTTTCTTTTGTCTAGGTTTTTGTCACACCTCTAGAGCGCTGCTCATAAGATGCCTAGTAGTTTTTATCAAAAGCCTAGAGGTGACATCAATGACTGTTGAGCTGGATTATACATCACCAAATGTCAAATTTTCATACGATCTGAATCAAAGCCCCCTTGTGAAATTCGATCAGCATAACCTGATTAATGTGTTAGGAAAAAAACAATTAAACTCGTTGGATCAAGTGTCCCTGCTGGATATATATTTGAGTAAAAGCAAAGTCGTAGAGCCTCATTATCATCAAAATGCGGCAGAGCTTGTTTATTGTATAGCCGGTTCTGCTGCCGTATCGATGCTGAATCCATTTACAAAAAAACTGCACACCTACACCATCACACCTGGACAGGTGGCAAACGTGCCTCAAGGCTGGTGGCACTATGAAGTCGCTCTCCAAGACAGAACTCATTTGTTAGCCATTTTTAACGCATCTACACCTGAAGTGATCCTAGGCTCAGACCTTCTCACCCTCACCCCTTCTCACATCATGGCCCATACTTATTGCATGAACGAAACACAGTGGAAGCAGGCGATAAAGCCTGTGAAACCAAGTGTGTTTATCGGACCATTTTGCCACCGGGAGGAAGAGTCTCAAACGCATCCTGTCCCTCCATCTCACTACGTCCCATATTATCAAGCACCGCCCAACTATACCCCTTACTGGAGTTAAGAAAAAAAACCGATGCCCCTATGAGAGCATCGGTTTATTGGCTTATAAATTTTTTGCTGCTGCAATGACAAGCATGATCCAAGAGGCGATAAATGCTACTCCGCCAATAGGAGTAATGGCACCTAGAATCTTCACCTGCGTTAATGCCAGCACATAAAGGCTTCCTGAGAAGAAAAGGATGCCTGCAAGCATCACCCAGCCAGCGGTTGGAACTAGGGAAACACCTGATAGCTTATCTGCAAGAAAGGCGACAATAAATAGTCCTATCGCATGGAACATCTGATATTGAACACCTTTATTCCATATTTCTATATATTTTTCAGGGATTTTCCCTTCTAGACCGTGCGCACCGAAGGCTCCAAGTCCAACAGCAAGCATGGCGTTAATGGCACCTAAAATGAAAAATAGTTTCATTCGTCATTCTCCTTATCTCGTCAATTATATTTATCATAGCGCGGGTGAAGGGCGACATTCAACTTTCCCTTTACGTTGACACGAGATTGTCGGATTTCTTTTTCTTTCGTAACAAGACTTGGTCGACCACGATCGCAATGAGTGTGCCTAGAACAAGACCGTTGCTTAATAATGAAATGAGCACAGGATGCATCCCTTTCAAGGCCCCCTGAGGCACAAACATCGCCCCTACGCCCGCTAAAACAGCAATCCCAAGAACAAAGCGAATCCGCGGAATTTCTTCTTTCTCATACTGATCAAACTCCGACATCGCAATCCCAATCATAGAAGAGAAGACCACAAAGTTTACAGCAAGCCCCACAGGGGGTGGCAATGCAGAGAAAAAGCTCATGAGCAGGGGAAACAAACTAATGAGAACAACAAGCAGACTTCCTATGAAAAAAGGCTTTCTCGAAGGAATTTTGGTTGTCTGGATAAATCCGGCTGCCCCCGAAATAGGTACAGGCGCAATCGCCCCGATCAGCCCGCTTAATAAATGACCAAATGCTGCGACAAAACCAGCAGGACGTGCTCTTTTCCGCTCACGCAGTTCACCAAATGCCTTCACTGAGCTTTCCACAATTCGAATACTTGCCAGCATGTTCACAATGAGTAAAATCGTTATAAAAAAGGACGTGACAAGCAATCCACTGTCAAAGACCGGCATACCGAATGGAAACAGCTTCGGAAACTCGATGATTTGTTCTGGAATTCGGACCGGCTTCGCCAATCCGAGTAGAGCGAATAACAGCCATCCGCCTGCAAGTGCGAATAACACAGAAAACTGTCTTAAATAATGCCATTTTGAGCGGCTGATCATGAAGGTAAGGATAATAATCAAGATCGATAAGCAAAAGACAAGCCCGTCTACTTGATTTCCCCGATAGCCGATGCCCATCAGCCCTTTCATAATTGGCTGACTTAGCTGCACAACAAGCAGCAGCAGGTAAATGCCTGTGACGACTGGCGTAAATAAAGACGCGAGCCAATTGATGATTTTAAATAGACTAAAAATAAAAAAGAAAACAGCACTAAAAATTAAAGCCCCTTGTAATGCTTGCAGGGTTTCAGGATACGTCGCAAAGATTGTACCTGTCATGCCGGCATAAAGGGTATACACACCCCACCAAAGCCCTGCTGGACTTTCATTAATCGGCAGCATATGGCCGCATAAACACTGCACCATTGCAACAAGACCAAGTGAAAAGAAAGTACTTTGAATCAGCTCCGCCGATTGCACTTGGTTCAATTCAAATGCTTGTGCAATCGCAATTGGTACGGCAATAGAAGCTGCGATAAAAAATGCCATCCACTGAATGGCGCCCAAAAATAGTTTCAAACCGATCACCTTCCCTTTGTCGTGACAAGACATTAAAAATCAAAAATAGAGTCGCCATTCCCGTCCTTCTCTTTTTGACCCTCATCATTTTGCTGAAATTTCTTCGCGCCACTTGTGCCCATGAGTTTCTCCAGCATGGCTTGATCTGCAGACACAGATGGTGCTGATGGTGTATGTATCGATGAAGGTGGTGAAATGACCGGCGACTGCGGCATTTGCACCTGTGATGGTGCGTCGAGAATGACATCACATAGTGAAGAAATGGCCGCCACTTGACGTTTCACCTCTTCATCATTTCCACTTTGTTTTGCTTTTTGAACCGCTTCCTCCATTTTTTGAAGCAGGCTTGATATATGAATATTCAAGGGTAGACCCTCCAATCTAAAAAAATCTCTTTTCAACATTATTTTACCAAATGAACAAACCAAATGGGTTCATTTTTTCAAAGCAGTGCGCTCACGACTCTCTTATTTGACCCGTCATCTTCATTCACACATAATAAAAGAAACAACATCGTCTATGAAAGGATTGAATAATGGACAAGCTCACTGCTCTATTTCAGAAACAAAAAGTCTTTCAGAAGCCGGCGGTTCAAGAACGCATCCGCATTCTTCAAGACTTAAAAGCAGCCATCAAACAGCATGAAAAGGATATTTTACAGGCCTTAGCCCATGATTTACATAAATCCGAACAGGAAGCCTATACAACAGAGATCGGGATAGTGTATGAAGAAATCAATCATACCCTCAAGCACCTTCACAAATGGGCGAAGCCAACTCGCGTGAAAACACCGCTGACTCATATCGGATCAAAAAGCATGATCATCAAGGAACCCTATGGAAGTGTGCTCATCATTGCTCCTTGGAACTATCCTTTCCAATTGGCCCTTTCTCCATTAGTCGGCGCGATTTCTGCGGGAAATGCTGTGATTTTAAAGCCGTCTGAGCTGACGCCGGCAGTCTCACAAGTGATCAGCACTATCATCAAACATGTATTTCAAGAAGACCATGCGGCTGTCGTAGAGGGCGGTGTTGATGTCAGTACAGAGCTGCTGAAACTGCCCTTTGATTATATCTTCTTTACTGGAAGTGTGGCAGTTGGCAAAGTCGTCATGGAAGCCGCCGCAAAACATTTGACTCCTGTCACACTTGAGCTTGGCGGAAAAAGTCCCAGCATCGTCATGCCTGATGCCGACATCAAATTAGCAGCGAAGCGGATCACCTTTGGAAAATTCACCAATGCAGGGCAAACCTGCATTGCACCAGACTATTTGCTCGTTCATGAATCCATCAAAGAGGAACTTTTGCGAGAAATGACAGCCTGTATCCGTGACTTTTATGGTGAACATCCCGAAACGCATCCGCACTTTGGAAAAAATGTCAGCCAGCGTCATTTTGACAGGCTTACACAATTTCTCTCAAATGGAACGATCGTCACAGGTGGACAGCGCAATGAACAGGAGCTCAAAATCGCTCCGACCATTTTAGACCACATCACATGGGATGATCCCGTCATGCAGGAGGAAATTTTCGGACCAATTCTGCCTGTCATGACCTTTGATTCTCTGCATGAGGCAGTTCATATGATCAAAGCAAGGCCAAAGCCGCTTGCGCTTTACTTATTTACAACAAATAAAGAAACAGAAACCTATATTCTAGACAACCTCTCATTTGGCGGAGGATGTATCAATGACACACTTATGCATGTCGCTACACCTTACCTGCCATTCGGAGGCGTCGGCGAAAGCGGCATGGGGCGATATCATGGGAAGGACAGCTTCTTTACTTTTACGCATGAAAAAAGCGTCCTGCGGCAAACCAATCGCTTCGATTTTTCCTTCCGTTATCCAAATGCGAAAAACGGACTCGACTTGGTTCGTAAATTTTTAAAATAAACAGGACGAAGGGTCTCTCCCCTCGTCCTATTTTCATTCAATATCCTTGATACACCAATTGATTTCTTCAATCCCCATTTGCTTTAAATACGCGTTTACCTTTGAAAACGGCCGGCTGCCAAAAAAGCCGTTTCTTGCAGAAAAAGGACTTGGATGAGGTGACTCAATGATGATATGCTTGTTTTGATCAATGCGTTCTTTCTTGTTTTGAGCATGTCTTCCCCATAACACAAAAACGACGGGCTGTTCACGCTGATTCAGCACATCAATCACGCGGTCTGTCACACGTTCCCAGCCCTTGCCTTTATGAGAATTCGCCTCGCCTTTTCTCACAGTCAGCACAGTGTTTAACAGCAGCACACCCTGCTCTGCCCAGCTGACAAGTGAGCCGTGGTTTGGAACAGGACAGCCAAGATCATCCTTTAGCTCCTGAAAAATATTTCTCAAAGATGGCGGGTGTTTGACGCCCGGCTGAACAGAAAAGCTTAATCCATGTGCCTGCCCTGGGCCATGATAAGGGTCTTGTCCTAAAATCACCACTTTGACCTTTTCATATGATGTCAAATGAAGAGCACGATACACGTCATCTGGTTTTGGAAAAACAGTCTGCGTGCGATATTCTTCCTTCATCCATTCACGTAATTCCTGATAATACGGCTGTTCAAATTCACTTTTCATCACAGCCCACCAGCTATCATTTAAAAATGGCTTCATTGTGATTTTCCTCCTTCTACTTGCTGCGCTAGTCTGGAGATCATCGGTTTTCCATCCCACACAATCTCACTCTCTGATTCTCTTTTTTTCATCGCTGGTTCTTCTAATAATATAGCAAAGTTCGCTGTCGGCAGATCGCCTAGTTCATGCTTTTCACTTAAATCATCTAAGTAGTTTTTCCTTGTTTCACCAAGATCACTAGACTGATTTCCACCGCCGTCAAAAAACGCATAGATCACGCTCGCAGCTGGCACTCGTTTCACTCGGGCATGCTGTGATACACGCAAAAAGAAGTCCCAGTCCCAATAATGATGCATCGCTGGATCAAAATAGCCAATCTCATCGTGTATACAGCGTTTGTACATACTGCCCGAAGGAACATATGTAGAAAAGACACGCATATCCTCAATATCTGCTGTATAAGCAAACAAACGTCTCGACAGCGGAAAACGGGTCGCGCCTTTTTCTTCAAATGATACAATTTCTGCATCAGAAAAGACAAAATCGGCATCCTCCAGCGCCTTGCTCATGCGTTCGATATGACAAGGTGTGAAGTAATCATCGTCGTCACTCAGCATGATGACGTCGCCTGTCAGCTCCCGCACCCCCACATTTCTGGCATTGACATGCTGGACATTCTCATCTAAATGAATCAAGCGGATCGGAAGCTCAGGGTAAAGTTCCCGAATGATGTCGACTCGCTCTCCTGCATCATTGACGACAACAATTTCAAAAGGCTGTACGGTTTGTCTTGTAATGGATTCAAGCAGCTCACACAGTGCGCTGAGCCGGTTATGTGTCACAATTAATAAGGAAATCTTCATATGCAGCTTACTCCTTTAATAGATTCGTCTTTTTCCATTAAAACATAAATTGACTTTCTTCTCATGATATAAAAGGCGGTTTGATTTGATGGGAAAATGGGAATTTTTGATGAAAAGGAGTGATGATGATGGAATATATCACGGTGAAGAATAGTAAAGAAGCAAAACAGACCATTGACCACATTCATTCATCGGGATCATCAAAGGACGCTGTTTTTGTTTTTGCCTACGACCCAGAACGCTCTGATACCGTAACAGAGCATACAGACGCCAAAAGCATGACAGCGGTCGATCAAGGAATTTTGGATCAAGTCGCCAATGTCATTCGCACCCGGGATGATGAACTGATGGCCAAAATGATGTCAACTGGGGCCGATCAAGAGTTAGCCTTAACCCTTTTAGACGAGCTGAAAAAAGGGAAATTGGTGATTTGTAAAAGGTAAGAAAGAGAGGCGTTCCGAAGAGAGGAACGCTTTTTTATGCCGTTTCATTGTGATAAACGGAAAAGCTGATTATAATAAGGGATAGAACAATAACTGTTACACATCACATTGGAGGTTCAGCAACTATGTCTATGAATAAAGCACTCACCATCGCAGGTTCGGATTCAAGCGGCGGTGCAGGTATCCAAGCAGATTTAAAAACGTTTCAAGAAAAAAACGTCTACGGGATGACAGCTTTAACCGTTGTCGTTGCAATGGACCCACATAATCATTGGGATCATCAGGTGTTTCCAATTGATACGGCGACAATTCGCGCGCAGCTCTCTACCATTGTAGAAGGCATTGGTGTAGATGCACTGAAAACGGGTATGCTTCCTACCGTCGACGTGATCGAGCTTGCAGCTGACACCATCAAAACATATGACCTAAAAAATGTCGTCATTGATCCTGTCATGGTTTGTAAGGGTGCGAACGAAGTCCTTTATCCAGAGCACGCGGAAGCACTGCGTGAAAAGCTCACGCCACTGGCAACCGTTATCACACCTAACCTTTTCGAAGCAGGTCAATTAAGCGGAATCGGCGAGATTAAAACGATCGAACAAATGGAAGAAGCAGCAAAACGCATTCACGAACTTGGTGCAAAGTATGTAGTTATCACTGGAGGCGGTAAGCTCAGCGAAGACAAAGCCATCGATTTACTTTATGATGGACAAACCTTCGAACGCCTTGAAACAGATAAAATTGACACAGAATACACACACGGCGCAGGCTGCACATTCTCAGCAGCAGTCACAGCTGAACTAGCGAATGGATCAGACGTGAAAGAAGCCATTTATGCAGCAAAAGAATTCATCACGGCTGCCATTAAAGGCTCTTTCCAGCTAAACGAATACATCGGACCAACAAAGCATTCTGCTCATCGTTTTGACAAGTAAAACAGAAAAAACCGATTCGCCTTGTTAGGAGGTGAATCGGTTTTTGTTTATCGAAAGCTTCGTCTCTGTGCAAACAGCCAATCTGTTAAGCCTGGCGTCTCATAAGCAGGCGTCCATGATGCATGGTCATATCCATACTTACTTGCATACTCCGTATAAAGCGGCTGGCCGCCAGCTTTTTGAATAGCTTGAATTGTATTTCTTGCATAGCTGATAGGGATAATGGAATCATCTTCTGCATGAAATGCCCATATTGGCTTGTTTGCTAAAATTCCTGCCTTGCTTGGATCTGCACCCCCCGCAATAGGAATCATTGCTGCAAACAAACGAGGATATGTGATATTCAACTGGTACGTGCCAAATCCACCTTGTGATAAACCCGTCGCATAAATTCTTTTCTGATCAATCTGATAAGAAGTTAACACATGCTGAAGGACATCATAAGCTTTGTGTAAATCTGGTGAAAATTGAAACACGTTCGTCAGATCAATTTCATTTTGCAAATTTCTTGTTAATGCAAAGCCTCCATCGACAGCATTTCGTGCCTGAGGTGCAAGTACGTACGAAGGATGTTTCTTTTGGACTTCAGGAGAAGCCCATAAAACTGCACCATCATTCGCAAGTAACTGCTTTTGATTGTCTGTCCCCCTCTCCCCGCCTCCATGTAAGAATAGGACGAGAGGATAGGCTTTACCCCTTTTATGGTTTTTTGGAATATACAGCCGATAAGGCATTCCTTGGTATTCGAAAGATAAAAAAGATGATGCAATGTCCTCTCGTGTGACAAAGCGATAATTGTACGTAGACGTGGAAAGGCGGCGGTTTTTCTTGTAAACGCTTACTTTTAAAGTCGTATCAGTTTCGATATGAATGGGCTTTTTGTATAACTGACTTTGAGTTGTCGGCTGGCTGCCATCTGTTGTGTAATAAAGAGAAGCTTTTTGAACGTGAGAATGCAGAGCTACCTCTTGTGAACGATAATATTGACCAGATGGGACTGAAGCAGTTGATGCAGCATACGACGTATGATTTCGGGCAGAAGAAACGGAAGGAAAAAGAAAACTCATAGAAAATAGGACAATCATAAAGGTGATCAGGCATTTCTTGGTTGTATGGTTCATATCGTTCCTCCTGTACATGCTCAGATGAATTTTTTATTTATTATTGATCATGACAATATAAATGTCAACGCTTTCATTTAAATTTCCGAATAATCAGTCAGAATACAAAAAAGCGTACCCGCACGCAGGTACACTCTTTTATCCATACATGAATGCCTATTTTTGCTGATCGGACTCTTTCGCCATTTTTCGAATAAAGGCTTCAATGGATTCAACAAATAAAGCATATTCTTTCATTTGTTTATACGTATCTGACAGCTTCTCTTTCACTTCTTCCTGCTCTAAAGAAGGTTCACCGAGAATAGATTGAACTTGAATGAGCAATTCTTTATATTCTTCACGTTTATCTTCAACATGATCTGCCATTGTCTCCAAGCGTTTTCTAGTCGTCGGCTGCTGTTTTGAATTCAAGTAAACAACCCCTTTTTTTGTCCTACCGCATTTGGATAAACGTCAGCCTCAGCTGTATATATTTTAAAATGATACCATAATTCCACCTGTTATCATATATGTAAAACGTCATCAAACCGCTTTAGGCCAACCTTGTATATACACGCTATAGGCTCTAAGATACAGGCTGATCTCACTAGAAAAAAGCAGATCATTGATCTGCTTAAATTGTAGAGAAATTATTTTTCAAGCCGGATTTCCCCTATTTCCTTCTGACTCTTTAAGGGAGTTCTTCTTTGCTCAAATTTCATAGCTAATACTAATAGGAAAGCTATTATTAAAATCATACTTAAGAAAATCAAACCGGCTTGCATTTTTCCTGTAGCATCTTTTAGCCACCCAACTGCATAAGGGCCAACAAAACCTCCTAGATTTCCAATTGAATTAATGACTGCAATTCCAACAGCTACTGTGGCTGGACTCAATATCATAGTAGGTAATGACCAAAAAGGACCTTTAAAACAATACATGGCTGCCAATGAAATAGTGATAAAAATCATTGCAATAAATGGATTGGACACCATTCCTACACTGAGTAACGTTAAACCAGCTACGAGTAACGGTAAAGCTGTGTGCATACGTCTTTCACCAGTGCGATCTGAGCGTCTTGACCAGTAATTCATGACGATTGAAGCAATAATGTAAGGGATTGTAGCAATGAAGCCGATCTGGGTGTTTGATAAATAGCTAGATAACCCTTTAATAATTTGGGGCATCCAATAACCAACGCCCAGTGTACCTGCAGTATATACAAAGTAAATTAAGGCGAGGTACCACAGTTTAGGATCAATCAAGGCCGTCTTATGACTAGAGGCTTGTCGGCCTTGCTTTTCTCTTAGCTCCTCGTCCTTTCTTAATTCTGACATCAACCAATTTTTTTCTTCAGCTGTTAACCACTTTGCTTGTTCTGGCCGGTCTGTTAAGTAGAAATATGTAACAAACCCTAAAATAACAGCAGGGGCGCCTTCGATAATAAACATCCAACGCCATCCAGGTACATTCATCCAATGAATATGATCAATAATTAAGGTAGAAACGGGAGCTCCAATAATATAAGAAACTGCGATTGCTGTCATAAACATCGCAATTGTACTTGCTCTTTCTTTAGCTCGGAACCAATAAGTAAGGTATAAAATAATGCCAGGAAATAGACCTGCTTCTGCTATTCCAAGAAGGAATCGAATAACATAAAGCTGGGTAGCATTCTGAGCAAACCCAGTTGCCATAGAAATAATCCCCCAAGTAAAGAGAATCCTAGTAATCCAAACTCTTGCCCCAAATTTTTGCATTAAAATATTACTTGGTACTTCAAAGAGAAAATAACCAATAAAAAAAATACCTGTCACAAGACCAAACATTTTACTTGTTAGTCCTAAAGCTTCGTTCATTTCCAATGCAGCATATCCCACATTTGCCCTGTCTAGATAAGAAATTATATAGAGTAAAAATAGTAACGGGATTATTCTTCTTGTCACCTTTCGAATCGTCTTCTTTTCGAAATTCAATTGAGAATTTTCCATTCAAATTCCTCCTTTTAAAATAATTAAAAAGAAATTTTGATAACGCTTACATTCATTTGGAAATAAAGAGATACTCTTACGGTTCGGTAAGATGTGTAAGAGTATCTCCATTTACTCTTCTGTTGTTTCCTCAAGACAGCGAACAAAATGAAAACTTTCTTTCATCGTGTCAAAAACGTTTATTTTCAACTAAAATTGCTCTCAAGGTCTGGTTTACCGTTAAAAATTACATGTTTCGGTTGATAGTTAATGTTACCTAACACCGTTTCTCCATCTACATCGGGAAAGGCAGTCTCAGTAGAAGTAGAATCTAGAACCACAAGGTGATTTGGAGTAAAAGTAAAATCGTCAATTCCTAACAATTTAGGAGCTGTTACCAGAACTGCTCTAAAAGCTTCATCAAGAGACAGTCCACCTACAATCATTTTAGAAATGATGTAGCTCATGTTATAAACAGGGTATTTTCTCCATGACGCGCTTGTTAAATCTGTACTGATCGTATCTGGTTTAATTCCCTCAGCTAAGCATTTATAAAAAACATTCCAATTAAAGTGTTTTCTACCGTGACCGATATCTAATACTATTCCTCTTTCTACTGCATCTAGAAATTCTTTTTTTACCTTCCCGGCAGTATTTAACACGTTTCCATCCCTTCCTTGAAATGGATGAGTGAGAATGTCCCCTTTATTAAAATATTGTGTTACCTCTTCAATATCTAGTTGAGTTTCAGTTAAATGAACCATCATTCGTAAATCAGTTCGATCGGCTGCTTCTCTTGCTAAGCGTAATAAAGACCGGTCAGTCGTTTTGTCCACCTGACCTAAGCGAATCTTAATTCCTAATAAACAATCATCAGCTAAAGATGCAACTTCAACAATTCGATCCAACGAAATACTTTCTGGCTTGGTTGGGTTAGGATTGGGGTGATTGGTTAGCCCTTCTGGTAAAGCTGATAACCAAGAACGAACTGTTAACGGGCTGTTTTCCCAATAACGATTTGCTTCCTCCCATCCGTCATAGCCAAAAGTACCTGCGTCCCCAACTGTAGTTACTCCTGAGGAAAGATATTGTTTATCTGTTACACCAATCTCTGCTCCAGGTGCCCATACATGACAATGAAAATCTACTAGTCCCGGTACAATTACGCTAGATTCAGATAAATGAATATCCCTATCATTCTCATGAGTAACTGTTATGCTTGTAGACTTATTTGGAATGAACCCCTTTTCTGACCAAATAGAACCGCCTTTAAAATTCCATACTCCCATGCAAATACACCCCTTAACTTCATATTGATTTAATAGACATCCAACCACTGGTGCTAAATCACTGACCAACATACACTCCTCTTCATTTTGGATAGTGGAAACAATCAACTAAGTAGAATTTTTAATCTGTTTACTGCCAGCCATACACCAATAAGACAGCGCTTTCAAAAATGAAATGAATGACGTAACCCCTAGCTTCGACAACTTTCATTTTAGAGAAAGAGCACCCCTCATCATAAAAAAGTTATATGATTTATCATATGTAATAAAAATTACTTTATTTTATATTAAAGTAATATTCATTACCAATAATTTAAATGTATGTTATCACTCATAATTAATAAAGTAAACCTTTTTTATAAAGAACAGCATGATAAAGTAAAACGAACAGTGAAGCAAATGGGAAAAATCGTTTTATCTAATAGTTATCAAGAAAATATAATGGAATTAATGCCGAGGGGATGCAGATGTCGTGGTTGCCATTGGTCCAAAAGCCAAAAAACCAATGAAAATAAAAATTCCACTTATGATCAGTGGAATAAGATGCAAGACTTTCTTTGGCTGAAGCACTAATAATGTCAAAACATCGATTAATCCTGAGGAAGGCGGGGTTAGTTTTCAAAACTGATTGATCAGAAGCAGAACATTTAAACGGGCTGATATGATTGAAGTTAAAAATTTGGACAAGGTACTTTAGCCGGAACGGGCGGGGAATTTAACAAAGAAAACGAGGATGCGGTATTGGGGTCCCCAATATCCCGCACCTCAATTATCTGATAGAGAAATGTAATTCTACATCGGCACCTTCTCTATCAATCGTGCAGACGGTGCTGAAGCGCCCTTTTTTTATGCCTTGCTGTTTCTGTTACTTTCAATTTCACGTCATACTGATCATCACTTGTAGGTTAAGGATCATCGATTTGCTTCTCTTTGTAAATGCCATGTCTTCAGTTTCAGCTTTGTTTCATTTCTGCCACTGATGGAGATCGATTTATTTCCCGGGGAAGGAAAGTAACGTGCAGTAAAAACTTCTCGGCCTCCGTTTACAAAAATCTCAATTGACGATGAGTCGATAAAGATATGAAGGTCGTGTAATTCCTCTATAAGTGCTTCACGAACTTCCTTTGATCGATCTTCAAATCGATCCCGCTCTAATGTCAGCTTCCCTTCCTCTAAATCATAGATGATGCGTGCAGCTGCACGGATACAGCATTCAAACCCTTTTTGTGTGTCAATTTGATCAATGAATACCTCTGCGCTCGTAATATCCTCTACAGGGATGGAATGAACAGAACGTTTAATATGAAAAACATGCTCTTGTTCATTGGTCCGCATGGATTGAAGTTCACTTACTGGTTTTTGAATCAGATGTCCGTCCTCATCTAAACGGAGTTCTCTAGGGATCGTGAGGCAGTGTATCCATTGATAAGAAATTGTCGGATGATGCTCTTCTCCTTGATCAGGCACCCCCATCCACCCGATTAAAAGTCGTCTGCCTGATTCGTCTAGAAAGGTTTGCTGCGCATAGAAGTCAAAGCCACGGTCCAGTTCCTCAAACGCTCCGTGTGTATATTGATACGAGTGATCATCCAATGTGCCAACAAAATAGCCTGATTGATGTGTATTGTGATATTTTAAGCCATCTGGCTCTAGTCCTTGTGGTGACACGATCAATACATCCCGGCCGTCTAATTCAAACAGATCTGGACATTCCCACATATAGCCGAAATTGTCTAAACCATTCTTTCCGCTGCCTGCAATCGTGCCTTGAAACGTCCAATTATCTAACGTATCAGAGGTAAATAAGACAAGGTGTCCTTTCAGGTCTAAGCTTTGTGCACCAAGGACCATGTACCACCGGCCATTTCGCTTCCATACCTTCGGATCTCGAAAATGGGCAGTGAACCCTTCAGGGAGCGTTGCCACGACACCTTTTTTCTCAAAGTGAATACCATCTTCCGAAACAGCTAAACATTGATACGTCTCACGATTCCCTTGTTCATCCCGAACGTTTCCAGTGTACATCACATGCATCTGCCCATCGTCTATAAATGCACTGCCAGAATAACAGCCGTTTTGATCAAACCAATCACTTGGGGCAAGAGCGGCTTCTTCGTGCTGCCAATTGACTAGATCTGTCGATGTATAATGCCCCCAGAATTTTGCACCATGCCCCGTTTTGAATGGCTGCCACTGATAAAAAACGTGGTAAATTCCTTTCCACTGAATCAGCCCATTCGGATCATTTAAAAGACCGACTGGCGGCATCAAATGAAAATTCTGCCGGTACACATCCTTTTTGACCAAATGCTCATAGTTTCGAATACGGTCTGCTATCTTTTGACGAAGTGCTGCGTCAGTTGTTGTCATGACTGTGACCACTCCTTGATTATTTTTCGACTTCTTTTACTTTAAAAATGATAGTGAGAATAAATGAAACAGCAACAGCGATTAACATACCAATCACATAATTGACCACATTCTGAAGACCGAATGGTGCTGCAATCGCAATCATCGGTATGCCTGTTAAACCATAAGCATTGGCTGCTACCTTCGTGAAAACGACGAATGCCCCGCCCAATGCGCCTCCAATCATCGCCGCAATAAATGGTTGACGATAGCGAAGGTTTACACCGAATATGACAGGCTCGGTAATTCCTAAAAAAGCAGAGAAGGCAGCAGGAAGGGCAATTTCTTTTGTTTTTGCACGCTTGGCTAAGAAAAAGACAGCCAATCCTGCTCCGCCTTGCGCGACATTGGACATTGCCCAGATCGGCAGCAAATAGTTACGCCCAATATCATTCAGCAATCCTGCCTCAATCGCATGGAAGCTATGATGAACCCCTGTGAGCACAATTAAAGAGTAAGCACCGCCGAAAATGAGTCCTGCTAAGAACCCTGCATGGTCATAAATAAATGTCAGTGCACTCGAAATTCCTGTACCAAGCATTCTTCCAAGCGGTCCAACTGCAATAAACGTCACAAATCCAGTGACAATCACGGTCACAAATGGGGTCACAAGTAAATCAATACTGTTCGGAACCATTTTTCTTAAATTCTTCTCAACAAGGCACATGATATATACGGTCAATAATACTGGAATGACCGTCCCTTGGTAACCAAGAAGAGCAATATCAACATTGAATAAATGCATATACTCTGGTTTTGCTTCCGTCAATCCCCACGGATTAAGCAGATTCGGGTGAATCATAATTCCCCCAATGACAGCCCCTAAATACGGATTTCCGCCAAACTCTTTCGCTGCACTGACCCCAATTAAAATCGGTAAAATGATAAAGGCTGCACTTGAGAACATATCAAGCATTTGGAAGATCGCAGAGCTTGGATCAGCCCATTTGAAGGCTTTCATCATGCCTAAGAGACCCATTAACAAACCGCTTGCCACAATTGCTGGAATGATCGGTACAAAAATATTCGATAACGTCTTTGCAAAACGCGCAAGTGGATTCATTTTTTGTTTCACTGCTTCATCATGGCTGACAGGCTTTTGATTCTCGTCGCCTGTCTCAAGACCAGTCTCACGAGCAAATGGTTCATACACTTTGTTGACAGATCCCGTTCCAAAAATGACTTGAAATTGCCCTGAACTTGAGAAGGCCCCTTTCACACCTTCAAGTTCTTCAATGGCCTCTTTGTCAATCAAATCCTCATTTTTCACTACCAATCTAAGTCTTGTTGCACAATGCGTAGCACTAATGATATTTTCTTTGCCGCCTAACAGTTTCGTTAATTCTTTGGCTGTTTTTTGATAATCCATGATGTCTCCTCCTTTTTTAAAGCAAAAAAGACCTAAAATTCACCAACGAGTAAAGGACATACACGTCTCCTCGTTACGCAAATTTTAGGTCTTGCCTGCCTGACAGTCACAATCCCGCGATATCAATTTTTGATGACGCTTTCATCATAGTATAAGACTGTGACATGCGTCAACCTCTTTTTTCAAATCCAATGACCCATATACACTAATAAGAGTAGTGTGCATAAAAAAAAGCCTGCATGCAGGCACGATCATTTTAAACCAATTCGGCTTCCTGCAGACGCTGGACATGCAGCGTGATGTAGCCGATCTCCGATTCAGGGAGATGAAGTCCATATTCATCTTTTAACAAATCAGCGAGTCCAAGTGCACACCGGTACGCCGTATCATACTTTGTTTGGATAAAAATCAGCATGTCTTCGTCCATGATTTGAAATGCCTCATTCGATTCCAACCTGCCTAATGCATACCTCAAATGTGTCACAAGCCGCTGATAGGAAATACTATCCTCATCAATTGAATGCTGAAAATAGCTTTCAATATGCTCGATCATTTCTTTAATCATCGTTGTATATTTCACGGTCTTTTTCATGGACTCCGTATTCATTTTGGCCGTATGAATATGAAGTGCCACATATCCTGCCTCATCGTCCGGCAGTTCAACCCCAAGCCGCTCCTTTACATAACGAATGGCATACTTTCCAATCTCATATTCCTGCTTATATAAGACTTTGATCTCACCAAGCAATTTATTATATAGCACAATGCCTTTTTGAAGGCGTTCAATGGCGAAGGACAAATGATCAGTCAGTGATATGTGAATGTGATCACTGAGCGGCATCATGAGTTTCCCCTCTGCATAACTGATGATATGCTCTGCCACCTCAATATGCGCTTCTGGCAATGTGGCAAGAATTTGTTTGAATTTCTCATTTTCTTCACGCACAACAAAGATTTTCTCTATTTTTTGAAGAGGAACGACGTCATTTTTCCCCTTCTGAAAAGCAATTCCGGGTCCCATCACAATTTTCTCCTGATCGCCCTCCTTCACAACCACTGCGTTGTTATTCAATATTTTATATATCTTCAAGGGGTATCCTCTCCCAGCAGATAACATTTCTTAAGTGGGATTTTACCCTGTTTCACTTTTTCTGTAAAGGTAAGAGCGGACCAGCACGCGCCTCTCGCATCGTCTTCTCTTCAAGCATCATCAGACTTTGAGTAAACCGCTTCTCTGCTCTGCGTTTCTTCTTATGTTCTTCTGCCAGCTTCTCCAGCTCTCTCTCTTTCACTACTTGAAAGAATCCGGCATCCGCCGCGGCCGCCTGAAACCCTTGATTCTTCATCATCACACCAGGGTTCACAAGCACATTCATCATGAAACCAAACCATACGCTCAACCAGCTTTTTAATTTCTTCACTGAACATCCCTCCGCTTTTCTTAGAATCTAGCAGCTCTAGCAAAACAACTGCTCCTATCATATCCCGAGAAAAAAGAGAGGTTTGTCACAATCTGGGTGAAAAAACCAACTAGTTTTCAGAAGTTTTGTTGAAAAGTGCAGAAGATCATCATGTGCCTGGATGTTTCATTGAATATTTTATACACACACTATCCCAAAGATAAGCACATCTTATCAACAGGGTTTATCCACATATCAACACCCTCTTACTAGATTTTGTGTATGTAAATTTTTTATTTTCCATATATGTATCCGAATAATCGAGTTATCAACAGGAATTTGTGAATAAGTGCGACTTTATAAACAAAATAGTTCTTTATAACTATGTAAAATAAGACCATTTTAGTAAAGGAATTGTTTTCAACGTATTGAATACTTAATAACGGGCAGTGAATCTTTCCTATTTATCCACAAAAAGAAAGGCTATCTCCCTAAAAACACAGCTAGAAAGGGGAAAATTAATGAAAAAGGTCATATCTCGTTCTTCTGTTCTATTGTTCTCCACTATTTTTATTTTATCCACATTCTTTACCGGTCAACAGGCTGCTGCTGCTCCATCTAACAAAAAGATGGAACTAGAAAAAGCAGAAATCTTCGGTGAAATCAATGTCAACTCGAGAAAACAAACCACTGTCATTGTTGAATTAAAGGAAAAATCCTTAGTTGAAGCCAAGCAAGAAGGCGAATCACAAACAAAAGCCTATCTTAAAAAATCTCGAACAAAAGTAAAGAACGCAGCACTCAAAGAGGTAGATAAAGCGAGTGTTCGTCAAGAATATGAAAAAGTCTTCTCTGGTTTCTCTATGAAACTTCCTGCAAACGAAATCCCGAAGCTGCTCGCAGTTGATGGAGTAAAAGCCGTTTATCCGGATGTTACATATAAAACCGATGAAGTGAAAAAGGAAAGCATCCAGCTTCCAAACGAAGATGTCTCCCCGCTTATGGATAAGAGCGCTCCATTTATCGGTGCACCAAAAGCATGGGATGCCGGCTATTCTGGAAAAGGGGTCAAAGTCGCAGTCATTGATACTGGAGTAGACTATACCCACCCTGATTTAAAAGGAAACTTCGGTTTATACAAAGGCTATGATTTTGTTGATAATGATTATTCTCCGCAAGAGACACCTAAAGGAGATCCTAGAGGCGAATCCACAGATCACGGCACACACGTTGCAGGAACGATTGCGGCAAATGGACAAATTAAAGGGGTCGCAAAGGATGCCACGCTTCTTGCATACCGTGTACTTGGACCAGGTGGATCTGGAACAACTGAGAACGTTCTTGCAGGCATCGACCGGGCTGTTACTGACGGAGCAGATGTCATGAACCTCTCTCTTGGGAACAGTGTCAATAACCCTGATTATGCAACGAGCATTGCACTCGATTGGGCCATGTCTGAAGGCGTTGTAGCTGTTACTTCGAATGGAAACAGCGGTCCTAACAACTGGACTGTCGGTTCTCCCGGCACGTCAAGAGAGGCCATTTCTGTCGGAGCAACTCAGCTTCCGTACAGCCTTTACAATGTGAAATTCCCGAATTATTCTACTGCAAAAGTCATGGGCTACTACCAAGAGAGTGATTTAAAAGCGCTTGACCAAAAACAAGTCACACTCGTCCAAGCAGGAATCGGTGACGAAAAGGCATTTGAAGACATCGATGTTAAAGGAAAGGTGGCCGTGATTGAACGTGGTGCCATTGCTTTTGTGGATAAAGTCGACAATGCAAAAGCCGCTGGTGCAATCGGCGTTGTGATGTATAACAATACCGATGGAGAGATTCCAGTCGACGTACCAGGTCTCGCACTTCCTACAATTAAGCTGTCAAAAGCTGAAGGAACAGCACTTATCAAAGCCATTGAGGCTGGAAACGATACAACGGCTTTCTCCATTCAATTTGTCAAAGAACTTAGTGAGCAAGTCGCTGACTTCTCATCCCGCGGACCGGTTGTGGATACGTGGATGATAAAGCCTGATTTATCAGCACCCGGTGTCAGCATTGTGAGTACGATCCCAACGCATGATCCTTCTCAGCCTTACGGATATGGTTCTAAGCAAGGAACAAGTATGGCCTCTCCGCATGTGGCAGGAGTTGCAGCGATCATCAAACAAGCAAAACCATCGTACACAACTGAACAAATCAAAGCATTGCTGATGAATACAGCAGAAAAACTATTTGACGCAAATGGCAGCCCATTCCCTCATAACACACAAGGAACAGGCAGCGTTCGAATCATGGAATCACTTCAAGCGTCTTCTATCGTTTCTGATGCGAGCTATTCTTACGGCACTTTCTTAAAGGAAAAAGGCGTTCAAATCAAAACGAAGAAATTTAAGGTAGAAAACCTTTCAAAAGCACCGAAAACGTATACCATTGATTACAAATTCAATGGCAGCGGCATTAGTACAAACGGAACGAAAAAAATCACCGTCAAAGGGAATTCCACTGGATCCTTTACTTCCGCAGTACAGGTGAATTACGGAAAAACCAAAAAAGGGACGTACCAAGGCAGCATCACCATTCGCGAAAATGGCAGAAAGATCACGGAAATCCCTACTTTATTGATTGTGAAAGAGCCTGATTATCCGCGCGTCACTTCTGTTTCAGTAGAGCCGTACAACCGTGCTGGAAGCTATGTCATTAGCAGCTACCTGCCTGGCGGTGCTGAGAACCTTGCATTCCTTGTCTACTCAACCAATGGAGAGTATTTAGGTGAAGCTGGTGTTTATCAACATGTTGATAAAGGAGAGCACCGCGTAAAATGGAATGGCACAATCAATCAAGGCCAGAAGCTTGAAGCTGGTGAGTATACAATGCTTGCGTATGCAAGTTTGAAAGGAAAATCAGATACCGTACAAACGAAGGAACCTTTCGAAATTTACCCTGAATAAATGTGAATCACAAGAAAAGCCTTGTATGAGTGGATAAGCTCATCAAGGCTTTTCGATCATATATGGAGGAAAGAGAAATTCATGTTGATATGGCTATGGATCGTTTCTTTTTTTACTGCTTTTTTTCTGACGAACATACGAAGCAGCCTCGTCCTTTTCATCAAGCATGCGAGCTGACTGTTTATGCTTCCTGTATCTATCCGCTCAGCCTGCTGGTGTCAGCCGCTTTCTTCCTCACTATGATGCTCCTTTTCCCCTTTTACTGGCTCCGCAGGCGATAAATATACATACGTTATGCATCAAAGGCTTCTTTTAATAAACGATACGATGTGAGCCGGTCTTGCATGTGATGTGTGATGGTCACAGCGATCAATTCATCTGTCCGATAAGCCTTCGCGAGTGTGGTCAGCTGCTTTTTCACAGATGCTGGTGTTCCAACGACCATCCTTTGACGATTGGCAGCCACTCGTTTTTGTTCATAAGGACTGTAGGAATACGACTGTGCCTCTTCATATGAAGGAAAGCCTTCAAGATTCAGCCCCTGTTCATTGGCAAGTAAAGATAAATCTAAGCTGACAGCCAGTTTTTCTGCCTGCTCCTCTGTTTCGGCACATAAAACAAAGACTGCCAGACTGACACGCGGCTGATCACCGAATACTGAAGGTTCAAATCGATTGATATATTGCTCCACAGAGTCTTCTCCGCCTTCACCATTAATAAAAAGCGCAAACGTGTAGCCTGCACCTGCTTTCGCCGCAAGCCTTGCACTCCCTCCAGAAGAACCAAGCATCCATACTTCTGGCGCGGTCTCTACCTTCGGAGAAGCAGTCAAATGAGGCAGCGGGTAAAATTCATCCGCTAGATCATGTAAATAGACCTTCAATTCCTCTACCTGCTCAGGATACTGGTCGCCTAGACGCTTTCGCTCCCCATGATGAAGGGCAATGGAGGAAATAGGCATACCACCAGGGGCACGTCCAATCCCAAGATCGATTCTGCCAGGAGCCAGCGCTTCGAGAACCCTGAAGTTCTCTGCTACTTTATAGGCACTGTAGTGCGGGAGCATAACGCCGCCAGAACCAATGCGTATGTGCGATGTAACGGCTGATAAATGGCCGAGAAGCACCTCTGGACTCGATCCTGCAAGCCGGTTTGAAAAATGATGCTCTGATACCCAAAAACGGTGATAACCCCACTTCTCCGCCTGCTTCGCCAGTTCAACCGTCTGCTTCAGTGCTTCAGCAGGCGTAGCGCCTCCTATCAAAGGAGATTGATCCAGTATACTTAATTTCATTATGCTGCACCTCTTACAGAAATCCCCCTCTCTTAATGGAAAGGGGGATGTCTTATTTATTTTCGATTAAAGCCCTTCTCTTTCACAAATTCTCCAAGGAAGGCACGCTTTGGCTGGCTAAAGCCCCGCAGCATCTGCTCAGACCAAGTATCTTTTCTCTCACCGTTTGTTCGTGCTTCATAATATGCGGAAATACGATCGTCGTATTCTTTTAAATAACGATCCACATGCGCTTCATCTTGCTGATATGAATTTTCATGATAGATTAGTTCAACTGGCAGCCGTTCCTTTTGTGACGACTGATTAGCTGGATGGCCAACAGCCAGACCGAATAACGGCAGCACATAAGATGGCGTTTCAAGCACTTCAGAGACTTCTCTCAGCTGATTACGCAGTCCGCCAATATAGCAGATCCCAAGTCCCATTGATTCTGCAGCAACACTGACATTTTGTGCAGCCAATGCCGCATCGATGACGCTAATGAGAAAGGCTTCCGTATTCTCAAGCGCCTCCTGATGATTCTTCCCTGCTTTTTTTGCAATATGATCATGGCGTTTCAAGTCTGCACAGAAGACAAAGAAATGCCCGTTCTTCTCAACGTACGGCTGATTCCCAGCCAGTTCAGCAAGCTTGGCCTTCTTCTCCTGATCTGTCACCCCAATAATACTATACGCCTGTACATAGCTTGATGTCGAAGCAGCCTGTGCACTTTTGATCAGTGTCAGCACCTCTTCTTCTGTCAAACGCTCGTCTGTAAACGAACGGATGGATCGATGATTTAATATGGTTTCTATCGTTTTGTTCAATTCGAAGACCTCCTTCACTTCTTCTATCATAAGGCAAAGACATAGGGCTTTTCAAAAATTAAAACTCGCATAAAAAAAGACAGCCTATACTTAGACTGCCCTTACTCGTTTTATTTAAATAAATAACTTTGATATTTCGTTAATTGAACGCTTGCGTTATAGGCGATCCCGAATCCAATGAGAACGGACAAGACAGAGCTTCCTCCAAAGCTGATAAATAAGAGTGGAATCCCTGTTACCGGCATCACGCCTATGTTCATGCCAATGTTCTGGAACGTATGGATTACAATCAATGCTGTATATCCTACGCAGAAGAATGACGCAAAACGGCTATAAGGATGGATACGGTCAATCAGTACAACAAGCCGGTAAATCAAGAAGAAGAACATGATCACAACAAACGCACAGCCGATAAAGCCAAAGGCTTCACCTATAATGGAGAAAATCATATCCGTTTGTGCTTCAGGAACGTAGACCTTTAAGTTTTTAATGCCATTCCCAAAAATCTGCCCTGCACCAATGGCCATAATCGCCTGCTCTACTTGATATTTATCAGATCCAGATGCATCCTGCGTCTGTGCTTGGTTGGCTGCCGAAGAACTATCAGGCAGCCAAGCGGTAATCCGGTTAATCTGGTACTGCTGAATACCTATTGTTTTCGCAAAATCAGGGAATAAGATGATCACAGCTAAAACAGAAGCAACTAAAAGCACAACCACTGAACCGATGAGAGAGATCAGTTTCCAATTGATCCCTGATAAAAACACCATCACGACAACAATAAACATACAAACAGCCGCAGTCCCTGCATCCTGCAAGAAGATCAGTCCAACTGGTACAGCTGCCACTCCGGCAATTTTTAATAATAGAATAATATCATCTTCTAATGTCCTTTTTCCCCTAGGTGTAGACTTTCCAATGACCGACGCGAGCATCATAATCAGACCAATTTTCATGAACTCTGAAGGCTGAAGTGTTCCAATCCCCGGAAGTATAAACCAACTTTTGGCTCCGTTTTTTATAGGGGCAAAGTCTTTACCCCCAATCTGAGCAGGGCTCAATTTTAAAATAATTAGAAGAAGTATCCCACCTAGAAAGATGTATATACTTAATTTTTCAAGCTGTTCAAGGTCAAAATAATTAATGGCTACAATGCAAATTGCTCCAATGAGATAATAAATAATTTGCCTTGTCCATGCACCACTACCATATTGTTCAAACTGTCCAGCAGCATATATAGAAATGACACTGATGGCAAAGAAGGCTAAAAATATAAAAATCAAATCTCCTTGATAGTAAGGAGATGTATTCTGCTTGTTCATGAACTAACCACCCTTATTACAAAACATAAAAGCCCTTATTTATATTAGATTGAAATTTTCACAAAATCAACTCACCTTAAATATGACGGAAGATACATCCGAAAGGTTCCATTCAATTTTCAAAAAATGAAATACTTTTCATCCTAACAATAGGAAAAAATCCCTCTATACACTTTTCATTCAATCGATCTCAAGTCCTTTAAAAAGTTTATTTTACAGATTTTAAGGAGAAAATTCAATGACCTATGTGGCAATATAACAAGTAAACATCAAACGAGCATAAGCTGCACTGAGGAAAGAGGAATAAAACCATTTTGTATGGAATAAGGCCCATTTTCCAATTATTACGTTTACTTCAAAGTCAATTGTGGTATAATACTTGTAACAAAATGTTCACAATATCTCCTAAAAACAGACACAATTGCATCCTGACCTCTCATTTGATTTGAATATCAACTTACAAAGGAGTTGGATACGATGGATATGTTCTTTGCGTACCTATGTATTGCAACGGCTACACCCCTGTTTTTATGGCTGGAAAACAGAAAAATTGCATTAGCATCTATTCCACCCATTATGATTATGTGGATTTTCTTCGGTCTTTACATGACAAGCAGTTTATCTCCAGCAGGACATACCTTCATGATCGCATTCTTTGCCATTAACGTGATTTTGGCTCACATTGCAGCGTTCCTCATCTACGGACTTCCATTCATTCGCAAAAGATTCAGCAGCAGATAGATATCGCCCAACTATTGGAAGCGTTATCACCATCATGATAAAAACCACTCACCTTCAAGAGATGAGTGGTTTTTTTATTATTTCTCTGAATGCTCAGACTGCTTTGGCGCAGACGGTGAATACCCGTCTTTACTGTTCTCTCCGTGGCTGTAGTGAGCCGCAAAGATCCAAACAGATCCGATGACGAAGATAATCGCACAGAACAGACCAAACAAAGTATTTCCGACTTGAACAGTTCCGTTTTCGCTCTCTGTCATGTGCATAAACATGAACAGCTGCAAGAATGCTTGAATGAACGCAAAACCAAAGATAATCCATAGTTTTGCGGAACTGCCAATTTCAGCTCCAATCGCAATCCAGAATGCTAAGACTGTCAGCACAATGGATAGGATAAAGCCAACTACGTGTTTCCAAGGGAAGTGTTCGTGCTCTGCTGAGGAATGTGTTTTTCCAGCCATATCACAAAAGCCCCCCTAATCCGATCAAGTAAACAGCTGTGAAGATGAAAATCCATACAACATCAAGGAAATGCCAGTATAGACTTGAGATGAAAATCTTCGCTGCTGTTTGTGGAGTTAATCCACGCTTTTTAATTTGGAACAAGATCCCGGTAATCCAGAAGATACCGATCGATACGTGTAGTCCGTGAGTTCCTAAAAGTACAAAGAATGCAGACCAATACGCACTTGTATGGATGCTCGCACCTTCATGTACATAATGGAAGAACTCGAAAAGCTCAAATCCAACGAAGCCTGCACCTAGAAGCAGTGTGAGAATCGTCCAAATGACAACCCCTTTTGTACTTCCACGGCGCATTTCATGAACAGCAATCCCGCATGTAAATGAACTAACCAATAGCAGGAATGTCATGATCAATACAAGCTTCATATCAAACAGCTCAGCTGGTAAAACGCCGCCAGCTGTTCTGCCATGTAGAACAAAGTAGGTCGCAAAAAGTGTTGAGAACAACACGATTTCCGCGCCAAGGAATATCCAGAAACCAAGGATGTTTAAACGTCCGGTTTCAGACTGATATTCAAGCGGTGCATTTGCATAGCTGCTATCATTATGTCCCATTACTTCTGCGCCTCCTTATTCTTTTTCTCTGTTTCAATGACTTCTTCAACAGGAATATAGTAGCCATCGTCATATTCGAATGAACGTAAAATCATCGTTGCGAATACACCGATTAAGCCAATAACGCCAATCCAGTACCATTCAAATACAAGACCGAATGCACCAAGTCCAAAGAATGCAGACATGATCAGCGGTCTGCCTGAATTATGCGGCATGTGAATTTTCTTGAATTCTTTTTCAGGATGAACGTCCACATTGTTTTGCTTCCAATGATGGAATGCATCTGGTGTTGTCACTTCTGGAAGTGCTGCAAAGTTATAATGCGGCGGAATTGCAGAAGATGTCGCCCAGTCAAGTGTACGTCCTTCTCCCCAGCTGTCTCCAGACACTTCACGTTTTGAGTGTCTCCAGCTGTAGTAAATGTTGTAGCAAAGGATGATGAATCCGATACCCATCATAAATGCACCAATTGTTGAAATAAAGTTGAGTGCAGTCCAGCCATCTTCTGGTCCATACGTATAAATACGTCTTGGCATTCCTTGCAGTCCTAGGAAGTACTGCGGGAAGAAACAGATGTTAAATCCGATCATGAATACCCAGAAGAACCATTTGCCGATTCTTTCGTTTAACTTGTAACCAAACATTTTTGGATACCAGAAAACAAGACCAGCAAAACAAGCAAATACAGTACCTGCGATTAATACATAGTGGAAGTGGGATACAAGGAAGTACGTGTTATGGTACTGGTAATCCGCAGCTGCCATCGCAAGCATAACCCCAGTTACACCACCGATTACGAAGTTCGGGATGAAACCAAGTGCCCAAAGCATTGGTGATGTAAAGCTGATACGGCCTCGATACATCGTAAAGAGCCAGTTAAAGATTTTCACACCTGTTGGTACAGAAATCGCCATTGTTGTAATCGAGAAGAATGAGTTAACCGCTGCACTGTTCCCCATTGTAAAGAAGTGGTGAACCCACACAAGGAAACTAAGAACAGAGATTGCCACAATTGATACAACCATCGCTTTGTAACCAAACAACTGCTTTCTTGAGAACGTCGCAAAGATTTCTGAGAAAATACCGAAAGCCGGCAGGATAACAATATATACCTCAGGATGTCCCCAAATCCAGAAAAGGTTCGCCCAAAGCATCGGCATACCGCCTGCTTCGAGTGTAAAGAATGCAGAACCGAATAAACGATCAAATGTCATAAGTGCTAAAGCAACTGTTAGTACAGGGAATGCAAACACGATGATGACAGACGTAATCAATGTTGTCCAAGTAAACATTGGCATACGCATAAGTGTCATACCTTTTGTACGCATTTTTAAGATGGTCACCATGAAGTTAATACCTGTCATAAGTGTACCAATACCTGCAATTTGGAGCCCGAGCAAGTAGTAGTTCTGTCCAGGTCCTGGTGAGAAATCATTTCCGGCGAGCGGCATGTAACTCGTCCAGCCTGCACTTGGTGATCCTCCAATAACGAAGGAAATGTTGAACAGCATTGCTCCGACCATAAATGTCCAGAAGCTAAGGTTGTTCAAATAAGGGAATGCAACGTCACGTGCACCAATTTGAAGAGGAACAACGACGTTGATTAAACCAATTAAAAATGGCATCGCCATGAATAGAATCATGATCGTACCATGCGTTGTAAAGATTTCATTATAGTGGTTTGAATCTAAAAACGTATTATTAGGAAGCGCCAGCTGCGCGCGCATCATCAGTCCGTCTACCCCACCGCGGAAGAACATAATCACAGCAGCAAGGATATACATGATTCCAAGCTTTTTATGATCAACTGATGTCAGCCATTCTTTCCAAAGCCATTTCCACTTTTTAAAGTAGGTTAAAACAAACACAATGGCAATGGAAGTAAGAGCGATAGAAATTTGCGCACCAAGAATTAATGGGTCTCCAGTTACAAAAAACTCATCCCATTTTAAATGCATAACGGCCTCCTCCTTTCCTTAGTCAGTTTATTCTGTTTCTAATTTTCTTTTATAGTTCTTCACATTCTCGAAAGGATCTGTCTTGGAATGCGGAGAAACTGATTGATAACCTAAACGTTTGCGTGCTTGGAGTGCATATTCAGAATCCTCTCCATGCTTCGCAAAGGATAAATGTGTTGATGAGAATGTCTGCACATCTGCAGCATCAGGAAGCATCAAGTAGTCATACGTTTTCTTCGTTAACTTTGGTGCTTCTTTCTTCGTTTTGTTTACCCATTTATCATAGTCAGACTGCGTCATCGCATTGACTTTGAATTTTTGCTGAGCAAAGCCCGGGCCTGTGAAGTTGGCGTTTCTTCCTTGGTATGTGCCTACTTCATCAGCTTGAAGATATTGTTCCATTTCCATTCCAGCCATCGCATACTTCTCCCCGCCTAGCTGAGGAATCCATAGTGATGCCATTGTATCAGCGGAAGTGATTTTGAATAAAACCGGCTGATCTTTTGGAATGTTTAAGTAGTTCACTGTCTCAATATTTTCCTCTGGATAACTGAAGATCCATTTCCAATCGACAGCTGTCGCATAAACGACAAGTGGATCTTTATGGCTTGTTGCTTGAGGTGCCTCTTCCAAAGAGTAAATTGTTTTTACAGTTGGAATCGAAAGAGCAGCAACGATTAATATTGGGATCACTGTCCAGACAACTTCTAGAAGCGTATTCCCGTGTATTTCTGGGTTATAAGAGGCGTTTCCAACGTCCTTACGCTCACGGTATTTAACCAAAATGATGGTAAACAGTACAAATACCGCACCAACGATAAAGAGCATGAATCCAATAGATAAAAGGATTAAGTCTTTTTGTTGTGCTGCGACTGGTCCTTTAGGATCTAAAACAGCGATATTGCTGCAACCTCCTAATACAAAAACACTCACGAGCATCGCTAATAAAAGCATAGGTTTAATGGCTCTGAACAAGAAGATCACCATCCTTCCTTAAATAATGTATAAATTGCTGAATAATTGTGAAAAGCCATCTGCCTTCGAAAACTTTTCTTCCCTTTGTAATGCTATCAAAATCTGTTAGAGTTAGCTTCCCTTTTTTCAAAAGTTCATTTATTTTTCAACAGATTTCTCTCAAAATGTCATAAATTCGACATAAATTTATATTATTGCACACACAATAAATTTCTAGGATTTTGAAAAGTTGAGAGTTGAAGGCAAAGGACAAACAATCAAGAACTTTGTCAAATTTAGGTTTACCACAATAAAAAAGTTTGGTCAAATTTCAATTTAACTTAATGAAATTTTATCTAGGTAAACAATTTCAAAATAGGTATCCCCACATTTAACAAAAACCTTACTTATTTTAACGCAAGTTGACAAGAAAAGAAAGTATCGATCCTCTGACTATGCGGTGTAAGAATTGGCAATCATGATGAATATGTGGAATCCCGCTAAATCAATTCCAGCAAAAAACCGGCTCAGCGCCGGCATTCTGCAGTTATTCATCTCTTACTAAAATATCAGGGCGTCTATAGATGTCCCCTTCATGCTCAACGTCAATGTATGTCCACTTGCCTGTATAGGTTAAAAAGCGGTTACCCTCTTTCTCTACGACCATCGTATCCTCTGACTTCAATCCAGGCAATGAAGGATTCCAAGTAAACACTTGTTGCAGCTGAATTTCTTCCTTCGATGAGGGAACTGCAATGATTTCTCTAGATACAAAGCCCGTTTTTCCCCCTTGATGAAGCTTTTTCCAGCTATCAGAGAAGCCTTCTTTTTCATACTGAGCAATACCTACTTTCAATACATCTCCCAATGTCTTACCAGGACGCGTGGCGGCATTCATGACCGTGTCAATTCGTGCAAGCCGCTCTTTGTTCTCTTCAAGCCCCTTTGGAAGCTGACCGAAGTAAACAGACCTTGTGACATTCGCCACGAGTCCATGCCGTTCAGCGCAAAGAACAACAAGCGCATGCTTTTGAAGTTTTTTGTCTGTCGGAATTGGATGACGGTATTGATGAATTCGGTCATCTGTTGCCACAAGCAGTACTTCTATCGTCATTCCCTGCGCGATCGCTTTTTGAGCCGCAAGCGAAGCGATTTCGTGCTCCGTCTGTCCTGGAACGATTTCTTTACAGACACTCTCTACAATGACTGCTGTTTCATGACAAAGAGTTTCATATTGGCGGAGCTGTGATGCAGAAAGAATGGATCGGACTTGCGACAAATCCGGCTCGATCCATTCGAATCCATCCATTTGAATGTCTGACCCGATCCGTTTGTCTTTTGTGAGTGTTTGAATGTGTGCCGTATCATCCTCAAACCAGTCCATCGTTACCACTTGAAATGGGTGATCGATATACGCCATCTCTTCTTCAATGATCCGCTTTTCTTCCATTTGATTCACAATGAGGACGATGTCGTCTTTTAACACAAGCAGCTTGCACACGCCCTCTGGTGTATTTAACACGATGTGATTTCTTCTTCCTCCTGTCAGCCAGGAGAAGTTATTACGCTTTTGAATCAAGACACCGTCGAGCTGTTTTTCTTCCATTAATGTTCTTACTTGTTCAATCATCTAATCACCTGCCTATATGAGTGTATGAATGAAACGTTTAAAAGCTGTTTTCCCTTGCTCGGTTCTTTTAAACACACCCGCCTGTGAGAGAATACGAGAAAAAATCATGCCGACTTCTTTTTGTAAAATGGCTTCTGTATTGTCCTCTGTAAAGTTGTTCTCTTCAAGCAGACGCTTTGCCCATGTTTCGTGTTTTGTGATAGCAGGGCGGGCTTTGATTTCTTCAAGGGGGTTTTTGGATAAGAGCGCTTCTTTTAATTGGCTTAATTCCTCTGCTAATCTACCAGGAAGAACGGCAAGACCCATCACCTCAATTAATCCGATATTCTCTTTTTTAATATGATGGACTTCTTCGTGCGGGTGGAAAATTCCATCCGGGTGCCGCTTGTTTGTACGATTATTACGCAGCACTAGATCTAATTCATAGTCATCGCCATGGCGGCGTGCAATGGGTGTAATGGTATTATGCGGCGTCTCTCCAGTATGAGCCAGCAGCTCCACTTCTTGATCTGAATACATTTTCCACTTGGTTAAGATAAAGTCTGCGGCGTCTGCAAGCGTCTGCCGGTCGCTGCTTCGAAGCCGGATGACAGACATCGGCCATTTCACAATGCCAGCCCTCACATTCGGAAAGGCATTCAGAGAAAAGACCTCTTCCACCTCCGCTTTCGCCATCGGAAATTCATGCGCACCGCCCTGAAAATGGTCATGACTTAATATACTGCCCCCGACAATCGGAAGGTCGGCGTTCGATCCGATGAAATAGTGCGGATATATATATATGAAAGAAAGCAGTCGTTCAAACGTCTTTTTGGTGATGCTCATCGGCTCATGTTCGCCTTTGAACACAATGCAGTGCTCGTTGTAATACACATAAGGTGAAAATTGTAGAAACCAAGATTCATCAGTGAGTGTCACAGGAATAATCCGGTGATTCTGTCTCGCTGGATGGTTGATCCGCCCCCCAAACCCAACGTTTTCTTTACAAAGGAGACAAAGAGGATATTGCTTTTGACTAAGCTTTTTGGCTTCAGCGATTGCTTTTGGGTCCTTTTCCGGCTTTGATAGATTAATTGTGATCTCCAGCACGCCATCATCTGTTGGTGTAAACCACTGCACATTTTTGGCGATTCTGCCTGTATGAATATAGTGTGCGTGCTGCTGCATTTCATAGAACCAGCTTGTAGCCGCCTCTGGCCCTTCATGCTGGCGTTTCTCTTCAAACTTTGCGTAGATGACACTTGGAGGCGCCACCAAGCATCCCATGATTTTCGCATCCAGTAAATCGCGATACGTATCCGTCCCCTCAGGGATAAGGCCAGTCTCAGCTGCCCAATCAAGCATCGGCATTAAGATGTCTTCAAGCTCCGCCTCCCCTGAGACTGTTCTTGGCTCAGCTTCATCCAGCCCAAGCACCTCAAGCAGCCGATTTCTCGTATAATCGATATCTAGTCGTGTGATCAGCTCATGATTGATCCCGTATTGAATCAGCTGTTCCAGTTTTTCAAAAATATCAACCGCCATTCTCTCTGTCCCCTCTCTTGCCTGCCTGTTATGCGTTATTTACTCTGGTAGCCGTCTGGATGCTTCTGAAACCAATCCCACGCACTTTGAATGATGGTGTGAAGGTCAGCATATTGAGGTGTCCACCCTAATTCTTGCAGCGCTTTTTCAGAAGAAGCAATCAGCTTTGCTGGATCCCCCGCACGTCTTTCAGCCACCTGTGCTGGGATCGCATGCCCCGTGACGTTTCTAACAGCATCTACTACCTGCTTCACGGAGAAACCAGTGCCATTCCCTAAGTTATATGTTGCACTTTCTTTTCCAGCGCGCAGACGATCAACAGCTAAGATGTGCGCGTCTACTAAATCCATGACATGAATGTAATCCCTAATACACGTGCCATCCTCTGTCTCATAATCATCACCGTAAATCATGATCTGATCTCGTTTTCCTAAAGCCACTTGCAGAATAATCGGAATGAGATGTGTCTCAGGCTGATGATCCTCTCCGACAAGGCCTTCTGTATGAGCGCCAGCTACATTAAAGTAGCGAAGCACAACGTATTTCATTCCATATGCCTGCTCAGACCACTTCAGCATTTTTTCAATGGCTAGTTTCGTTTCTCCATAAGGATTGGTTGGATTCGTCTCATCCGTTTCAACGATCGGCACTCGCTTTGGTTCACCATATGTGGCAGCGGTTGATGAGAAAACGATGTGTTTCACATCAAATTCATTCATCACCTGAAGTAAGGCTGTCGCTCCTCCAACGTTGTTGTCATAGTACTTTAGCGGGTCTGTTACACTCTCGCCGACAAGTGAATCTGCGGCAAAGTGCATCACCGCTTCTATTTGATGTGTTTTGAAAACCTGTCTTAAAAAATCTTGATCTCGTAAATCTCCCTCTTCTAAAACAGCTCCCTCCAAAACAGCTTCTTTGTGGCCTGTCTGCAAATTATCCACTACCACCACTTGTTCGCCTTTCGCTAAAAGAGCCGCTACCGCATGGCTGCCAATGTACCCTGCTCCCCCGCACACTAAAATTGTCATTACACTTCCTCCTTCGTGAGTTCTCTTGCGCCGCCTCCAATTCCAGCTGTGTAAAAAGAGGCTTGAATGCCTGTCTTCTCTTGATAAATCGCACCCGTTTCTTTTATAAATGATGCCAGCTGCTTTTCTTTCACAATACTGATCGTGCAGCCGCCAAAACCTGCACCCGTCATACGAGAGCCAATCGTTCCAGGATGGAGCCAAGCGGCTTCTGCAAGTGTATCTAGTTCAAATCCAGTCACTTCATAATCATTCTTTAAAGAGAGATGAGAAGACTTCATAAGCGCACCTATTTCATCCATTTTATCATCTTTCAGAAATTTGACCGCTTTTATGGTCCGCTCGTTTTCTGTCACTACGTGTCTTGCACGTTTGCGGCATGTTTCATCCTGAATCAAATGGGCATGTTCGGCAAATTCATCTGCCGTGAGCTCACATAAGTGGGCAAGATCGATTTCTTTTCGTAAATCGTTTAAAGCTGATTGACACTCTGACCGGCGTTCATTGTATTTGGAGTCTGCCAGTGTCCGCTTTTTGTTTGTATTGGCAATGACAAGCGCCAGCCCCTCTTGCCGAAACGGACTGTATTCAAAATCAAGGGTATCGCAATTAAGCAAAATGGCGTGATCTTCTTTTCCAAGAGCAATTGAAAACTGATCCATGATGCCGCAATTGACGCCAATAAAGTCATTTTCTGCACGCTGCGAAAGGAGGGCAAGACGGGCACTTGAAACGCCGAATGAATGCCATTCATTGATAAAGACAGCGGTGACAAGTTCGATGGAGGCAGAGGAAGACAGCCCTGCGCCATTGGGAATATTGCCGCCGTATACAATGTCAAAGCCTTCTTCTATCTTCATCCCTGCTTCGATAAACTGATGGAACACACCCTTCGGATAATTTGCCCAGCCGTCCGACTCCAAGTAAGCGATTTCAAAAAGGTCGAATTCTTTCACACCATCGCCATCAAAGTTCAAGGAATACATTCTCACGCGGCCATCTGACCGCTTTGCACATGCTGCATATGTACCGAGAGTGAGCGCACAAGGGAATACATGACCTCCATTGTAATCTGTATGTTCACCAATCAAGTTCACTCTTCCCGGGGCAAAAAAATAGCGAAGTTCTTCTTCTCTATCCCCAAATTGCTGGTGAAATGCCGTGCGTAACATATCGATCATATCCATTCCCCTTTTCTCTTCTGATACTCTTATTTTAGTTGCCTGAACTGCGTATGTTCAATGGTAAAAAAATCGTTAAAAAATACCCTTTTTTTGCTGTGAATGGTACGATGTGATATGAGGTGTACCATGATTCAAAATAGAAAAAGGTTGTTTTTTGCTGTGAAGGAGGTTTTCCAATTTGAAGAAGGAAGCATTTGCATTTCGTTTTCACCATTCTGATGTTACATTGCCGGCACAAATATGGTCTGTTGGCTGGGAGGTTCAATCATCTTCGTTATACAGCTGGAATGGCGTGGAGCGGAAGGATCAGGGCAAGTGCATCTTTCAGCTCACACTGTCTGGACATGGCATGATTGAAATCGGACAGAAGCGGTTCAAAGTCTTGCCGGGGCAGGCCTTTCTTGTGAAAAGCCCTAGTGCCTATCAATATTATTTTCCAGAGGACAGTGAGCATTGGGAATTTCTCTATTTGACGCTTTATGGGGAAGCCTGTGATCTTTGCTTTGACCAATTTATAGATCAAGGAAAGCAGGTCATGCGTTTTCATCCTCATTCCAAACCGATCCGCCTGCTGAAGAAAATTTATGATGAAGCCAGTGAAAGACGGATTACCAATCCATTTGAGGGGTCTAGCCTTGCTTATCAATTTGTCATGGAACTGTATTCATATTTGCCAAAGCTTGAGGGACAAATGGAGAAATGGCCTGAGCCCATCGTCCAAGCGGCCTTGTTTGCCAGCCATCATTTTCACGAGGAAATTGGCCCAGACGATATGGCAGCTGCGGCACGTTTATCCAAAAGTCATTTTACGAGAGAATTCAAAAAGGCCACTGGCTTCACACCTATTCACTACTTAACCAATATCCGGTTAGAAAAGGCGGAAACATTACTAAAAACAACGAAATACTCGATTGAAGAAATCGCCATACAGTGCGGCTACCGAAATGCGAATTACTTGAATAAAGTCTTTCGAAAGAAAATCGGCATGTCTCCAAAGCAACTGCGGGAAACAAGCGATGCATAATAAAAAGCAGCCGCTGCATCATAGGCTGCTTCTTTTACGCTTTTGACAGGTCAACATGAATCCTCCCTTGTCTTAAAACAATGGTCATTTGCGTATCAGGGGTCATTAAATTTTCTAAAATGTCCGTTGCCGTTTGAAGCGCAATGTCCATTCGGTTGATCTTTTCCTTTTCTTGTTCCGAAAACGCTTCTGGATGTGCGGTCATTTCTTTGACTAGCCTCAGCACTTGTTCATGCTGCTTTTCTGTTTGTTGATATATGGCATCATATAAGTCGTCTGGCCTGCTGCTCATTTCACATCACCTATCTTTTTTTATGTGTTAAATCGCATCTTCTTTTGTTTTCTTGAAGACGAACCACTTACTGGCGACATAATTGACCACCACAATCACAAAGTTGACGAGAATTTTTGCGACGGTTTCATTGAGCGCCATTTGGCTCACAAATAAAATCATCAGCCCCAGATCTACACCTAGAGACATGAGACGGACACTAAAAAATGAAGAAAGCTCACGCATGAGGCTTTTTGTGTCACGAGCCTTTTGCTTGAAGACATACTTCTTATTGGTGATATAAGCAAAGAGAACAGCAAATACCCATGAAACAACCGTAGCTGTTTTGTAATCCATGGAAAACATCTCAACGAATAAATAGAAGCTGACGATATTGACAATGGTTGTACACACACCCATCACAAGATACATGACAACTTCTTGATACTTTTGAAAAAGGCTATACATGTCTTTCTTCATTCCTTCTTGGTGGTTTCTGTTTCTTTTAGAATACCATCTTGAGAAGAACTTCCCAAACGAACAATATGTATGTCCTGCAAAGATGAAATTTGTTCTACTCGATGGCAAATGTCAAAGCAATTGGTTTATATGAGTCAAATGTTTTAGGTCTTTATCATTATTTTAATTTATAATCTT
Organism: Bacillus sp. PAMC28571; assembly: GCF_014250435.1. NCBI lineage: Bacteria > Bacillati > Bacillota > Bacilli > Caryophanales > Bacillaceae > Bacillus > Bacillus sp. PAMC28571. The sequence continues at coordinate 3,221,111 of NZ_CP060191.1, forward strand.
TCAACTGACTTTACAATTGTTTATTATTAGAAGTAAGATTTCAATATTTATGGGTTTTTTAGTCATTTTTTTAGGGACGTGGTAGGTGATAGATTTTACAAAATAGGTTAAATGTCATCATTTTTCGACAAAAATTTATTTTGCGCTGTTTTCAACCACACGTACAGTTACTAGACGGTTTGTTCAAGTCATTGGTTGCAGTGAATATGTCTTATTGAACTGGAGGATATTATGGATACGCAAGTGAAAAGAAGAGTTGACGAAGAGTGGGTTTATTTGATTCAGGAAGCGAAAAAAATTGGACTAGGCATCGAAGAAATACAAGCTTTTTTAACATCCAACGGTGATCAGAAGATGATAAACAAACCGTAAATCAACGCCGTTATCCTTTGTCTTTCAGACTGCTTTGGCTATAAGTTCTGACCTGTCAATTGACCTTTTGAAAATCCTTTCATGACGATACGCTACAATAATTGAACACCTCTCCATACCAATCCCTTCACTCAATGGGGTTCTGTCTTTCTATATTAGGAGGACAGTCCATTTCCTGTTCTTTATATGATCCCTTTTTAGCCGCCATTCATGAAAATTGTCCTTCTCTCGTTATAAAACCAAGCTGCTCTCCCATATATTAAGCATGAAAACAACGAGAAAGAGAAAGGCGGGTAGAGCGTGAGTTCAGATTCCCTTTCGTATTATCACCAAAAAAAGGATCAGTATTATCATGGGGTAAACCCGGTCATCGTCAGCCGTATCCGCGCGGAATGGACGTCTTTATTGGATATCGGATGCGGCACAGGCAAGCTTGGAAAAGTCCTGAAACAAAAGGGCCGGACCATTTATGGCATTGAGTCATTTGAAGATGCAGCAAAAGAGGCGGTACAAGAGCTGGATCATGTTCTCTGCGGAAATATTGAACAGATGGCTCTCCCTTATCAACATGAACAATTTGACTGCATTATTTTCGGAGACGTCCTCGAGCATTTATTGGACCCTTGGGCCGTTTTAAAAAAGGTGAAACCCTTCCTTAAAAAAGAGGGTGCCATCCTGTCATCTATTCCAAATATCGGCCACATTTCAACGGTTTTAGAATTACTGGCCGGCAGATTTACTTATACAGATGCAGGGTTAATGGATCAAACACATTTACGTTTCTTCACCCTTCATGAAATACATGCACTCTTTCATTCAGCGGGTTTTCGCATTCGCGAATTCGAGGCCATTCGCGTACAGCATCCTTCCTATGCAAGCGTGTTGAATGATCTACATGAATTACTCATGAAACACGGCATTCGTTCTGATTTTCACGAGTCTGCTACAGCCTATCAATATGTGGTCGAGGCGGTTCCATTTCATGAGTAATCCGACGATTCTGTTTGTTTTATGTGTGAATGATGAATCGATGTTTCAAGCTTGCTTCCGGCAGCTGGCTTCACTTCCGGCTCCTCATGGATACCATGTGGAGGTCTTACCAATCAGACATGCATCAAGTATGACCTCTGCATACAATGAAGCCATCACTCATCCAGCTCAGTTTAAAATTTATCTTCATCAGGATACCTTGATTGTCAAACAGCATATGCTGCTTGAACTCATCCCGCTTTTTTTACAAAATCCATCACTTGGCATGGTTGGCGTGATTGGAGCAGAAAACGTGCCTGACAATGGAATTTGGTGGGAGAGTTCTGATTGCAGGGGAAAAGTCATTGAATATCGTCACGACACCTATCAGCTGCTTTCGTTTGAAAGAGACCGTCAGCAGCCCGAAGCGCAAGATTATATCAAAGCTGCGGCCATTGATGGTCTATTCATGGCAACACAATACGATGTGAGGTGGCGTGAGGACCTCTTTGACGGCTTTCATTTTTATGATGTCTCGCAGTCCTTTGAATTCACTCAGAAGGGCTATGAAGTTGGGATTGCAAATCAAGAAGAGCCTTGGTGTATTCATAAATGCGGAGATCATTTTGACGCAGAAGCGTATGAAAAAGCGAGACAAACATTTCTTGCAAATTATCGATAGAAAGCACCCTTTTCGGGTGCCTTTTTTATGATATACTGTCATAAACAGCCAGATCGTCTCATATGCATTGGAGTACCTTGTCCCTAATTCGTACAAAGGAGGAAACAATGGCAGACAAAAAAGTTCATTATAAGAAGGTTGCCGCTTCAGAGGATTTTCGAAAACTTCTTGAGGAAAAACGCAGATTTATCGTACCGATGACGATTTTCTTTTTTCTCTTTTACTTTTCACTTCCGGTTGCTACATCCTACTTCACCTTTTTGAACACGCCGGCAATTGGCGCGATCTCATGGGCTTGGTTATTCGCCCTCACACAATTTGTCATGACCTGGGTTTTATGTGGACTTTATGCGAAAAAAGCAGCTAAGTTCGACAATTATGTAAGCGCTTTAAAAATTGAATCAAGAGGTGATGACGAATGAGCATGACCGCTTTTATTTTGTTCGTAGCGATCGTAGGGCTCACATTGGTCATCACATATTTTGCTGCGAAAAAAACAAGCAATGCGAGTGATTTTTACACAGCAGGCGGAGGTCTGACTGGGTTTCAAAACGGCCTTGCCATTGCTGGAGACTATATGTCTGCTGCATCATTTTTAGGGATTGCTGGAATGATCGCGTTAAACGGATTTGACGGCTTTTTCTATAGCATTGGTTTTCTAGTAGCGTATCTTGTCGTTCTTTACGTTGTGGCTGAACCGCTTCGAAATCTGGGGAAATATACGATGGCCGATATGATCGCTGCACGATTTAAGCGCCCTGCCATCCGAGGGGTTGCCGCCTTTAATACCATTACAGTTTCCACTTTTTATATGATTGCTCAGCTCGTTGGAGCAGGTGCATTAATCAAGCTGCTTCTTGGCATTGATTACTGGATCGCTGTGCTGATCGTAGGTGTCCTGATGACCATTTATGTCGTGTTTGGCGGCATGATTGCGACCAGCTGGGTACAGATCACAAAGGCTGTGCTTCTCATGCTTGGGACATTAATTATTTCTCTGCTTGTGTTTGCAAAGTTTGATTTTAGTCTGCTGAAGATGTTTGAACAGATGAAAACTGCAACCCCGCTTGGTGAATCGTTTCTTCACCCGGGAAATAAATATGATGTGCCTTTAGAAACCCTGTCTCTTAACCTCGCCTTAGTGCTTGGGACAGCAGGTTTGCCACATATTTTGATCCGTTTTTATACAGTAAAGGATGCGATTTCTGCGCGAAAATCGGTTCTTTCTGCTACTTGGATCATCGGGATCTTTTATTTAATGACGGTTTTCCTTGGCTTTGGCGCTGCTGCCTTTGTTGGAACAGAAGCGATCACGGCAGCAGATGCAGCAGGGAATATGGCCGCTCCACTGCTCGCCCAAGCTCTTGGAGGAGATTTGTTATTTGCCTTTGTTTCCGCTATCGCCTTTGCGACCATATTGGCAGTGGTGACTGGGCTTGTTTTATCCGCCGCGTCTGCTTTTGCCCATGACTTTTATAGTCAGATTATCCGCAAAGGAAAAGCGAGTGAGCGGGAGCAAGTGAAGGCGGCGCGCTTTGCTTCAATCGGCGTGGCGATCCTCTCTATCATTCTTGCATTATTTGCCCAGTCCTTAAACGTCGCTTTTCTTGTGTCTCTTGCCTTCGCAGTGGCGGCAAGTGCGAACTTACCTTTGATTATCTTCACTGTTTTTTGGAAACGATTTAACTCTACGGGTGCCATCGCAGGAAGCTTAACAGGCCTTCTGAGCGCACTGATCATTGTCTCGCTCAGCCCAAGCGTCTGGGACCCGTCAGGAGCAGCCATCTTCACAGGAGAGCCGCTCATCCCGCTGTCGAACCCTGGGATTATCTCGATTCCACTCGGATTCCTTGCCGCCTACTTAGGCACGATATTCTCTTCTGAAAAAGCAGATGAAGACACCTTTACAGAAATTCAAGTAAAGGCACATACAGGCATGCATATGGATACTGATTCATAAGGAAAAGCCGGCTGCTCAGCCGGCTTTTTAATAGCGCTGGAATAACTCTGGGTTTTTCGGAACGTTTTCTAAATAAACGATCTTCCCTTGGTCGTCCAGCTCTGCGATATCAATTCCTTCTGCTGTATAGACACGGCCATCCGAAAGCTTTCCGCAAACGGCCCAGTTTGTTTCATACTTTCCGTCTTCTCTTTTCATCCACCCATCCCACATATGCTTAATGTCTTCATGCACGTGGAAAAATGTGTTCAAAAACTGTGTGAATGCTTGGATTCCAGGCTTTTGGGCGCCATTTAAGACAATCATGACATCGTCAGAAAACAATGCCAGCAATTCATCCAGCTGCTCCTTCCCTTTTCCTGCTTCATCATACCGGCGAAAATACGTATCGAGCACTTCCATGTTCATTCTCCTTTATTTACCTGTCATTTCGAAATTAATCGAACTAATGTGATTGTACACAATTGTTTCTCTCCTGTCTATTTTTCCAGACATAAGAAAAGACATGAATTGATTCAATCCATGTCTCCTTCAAGTTAAAGGGATGCTTTTTCTGCTACAACAAGTGATTTCAGCTCTTCTGCTGCTTTTTTTGGATCGGCGCTCTGGCTAATAGCACTAATGATGCTTATACCGTCTGCCCCAGCTTGTATCACTGGTGCAGCGTTTTCGTATGTGATCCCTCCGATACCTACAATCGGAATTTGAAGGGCATGACGGCGGACTTCAGTGATCAAAGACACACCCTGGACACTGCGTGTATCCTTTTTCGTTTCCGTTGGATAGACTGGGCCCATACCGACATAATCTGCTCCGTCCTTCATGGCTTGTTTTACTTCGTCTAGGTTATGCGTCGACACGCCTAATATTTTATTCCCGATCCTTTCTCTGACGTCTTTTGCATTTGTGTCTTCCTGTCCAACATGAACGCCATCTGCATCAAGATCAATCGCTAGCTGTACATCATCATTCACAATAAAAGGAACATTTGCTTCTTGGCAAAGCGCTTGAATTTGACGAGCCAATTGTTTCTTCTCTTCACCCTGCAAGGCTTTTTCACCCTTTTCACGAAATTGAAACATGGTGATTCCGCCTTGAATGGCCTCTTTTACAACATCAAGCGGCAATCTGCTTGTATTCGCTGTTCCCATAATAAAATAAACCGATAATTGCTGTTTGATTAGCTGTTGATCAGCCTTTGTCATGTGAAACTCCCCCTATTTTCCCTAGTGTCAGCACATCTTCGCCGGTTGTGTGTGATAGTGCGTTTAACAATTCCATTTGAAAGGTTCCCGGTCCTTTATCCTTTGCGCTCAGAGCTGCCCTTTCAGCGGCGACACCATAAAACAGCAATGCAGCGGCCGACGCATGAAGCGGCTGTTCACCTGTTGCACAAAATGCCCCGATGACAGACGTCAGCAAACAGCCGGTTCCTGTCACCTTGGTGAGCCATTCATGTCCATTATGAATGGACAGGACCTCATCTCCATCTGACACCACATCGATTTTTCCTGTGATTACCACTATTGTCTGAAGTGCAATGGACGCTTGTTTGGCTAATGCCGATACATCTCCATTCGCCGCTTTCGCATCAACGCCTTTTGACTCCCAGCCATCCACTCCAAGTAAATGAGCCACTTCAGCAGCATTTCCTCTGACAACGGTCATTTTCACTTTCTTTAACAGCTGTTTAGCGGCATTCGCTCGAAACGTTGTCGCACCGACGCCGACAGGATCTAACAAAACCGGTATACCTTTTTCATTGGCGGCTTGTCCAGCGAGTATCATAGCTTCCACCGTCTCTCTAGTCAGTGTGCCAATATTAAGCACAAGTGCATCCGCTAATTGCGCCATTTCAGCCACTTCTTCTTTGGCGTTTGCCATGACTGGCGAAGCACCTAAAGCAAGCAGTCCATTCGCTGTAAAATTCGTCACGACTTGATTGGTGATATTATGAACGAGTGGATTTTTTTCTCGAACCTTCTCCAATAAATGAGACGCGCAGCTTGTTTTCATCCGTATCGTCCTCCCTTTTACTCTGCATCCCACACATAGGATTTCGTATGCTTTAACCATTCTCTTGCCGCAAACGACAAATAGCGATCTTTACGCCAAATGACACCTAAATGCCACGGGATCGACGGGTTTAGGGAAATGACCTTTACCTTTTCAGGATCAAGATCACGGCAGATTCGTTCTGGCAGAAGTCCAATCCCTAAGTTTTCAGCTACCATTTCACTAATGAAATCCCACTGAGACGTTTCATAAATGACATTTGGCCGGAATCCCGCATTCATACATTCATTCAAAATCCGGCTGTGCAGAACAAAATCTTCTCTAAAGAAAATAAAAGACTCTTCCCTTAAATCAGCTAAATGTACCTCCTCACGACCAGCCATCGGATGGGATGGATGCGTCACGAGCTTCATGTTCTCTTTAATAATGGTGTACGTATGAAAAATTTTATCATTTGCAGGCAGAACAATGACACCAATATCAAGCGACCCATCCTCGACCCCTTCCTCTACTTTAATGGAGCCGTGCTCAACCAATTGAAATGTGACATCTGGATATTGCTGGCGGAATTCCCCCATGACATTCGGGAAGAAACTTGACCCAATCATCGGCGGCAGTCCGATTCGAATATGCCCTTTTTTCACATTCATTAAATCATTTAATTCGTTCGTTAAATTCTGAAATGACTGTGCGATTTCACTCGCCTGTGTATACATGGTTTGGCCAGCATCTGTCATTTCAACCTGCCGGCCATTGCGGTAAAATAACTGCACCCCCAGCTCATCCTCCAGGTTTTTGACCATCTTGGAAATGGTCGGCTGCGATACGTAAAGGGACTGCGATGCTTTCGTGAAGCTCTTTAACCTTGCCACTTCTAAGAAATATGTTAAATGTCTGATGTCCACCTGATTCATCCTTCCTATAGACAAAAGGAATAATTACTATTCGATATATGTATTTTACCTATAACTGAACGTGCTGTACACTTTAAAGTAAGCTCATCACTTGGAACGTTGTCATCTTTTTGTGAAACACTGAACAATTTATATAGAAAAAGGAGTGAACAGAAAGTGAAATTGCTCAAAACGCCGCTGATTGCTGCCCTTCAGATTATGGTCTTGTTTATTTTTGCGAAATTCATGAATGTGCTGGCGGCCTTTTTGCATTTAAGAATCCCGGGCACGATCTTAGGCATTCTTGTCATTTTCTTATTACTTCATTTTAAGATCATTCAATTAAAATGGATAGAACTTGGCGCCGTATGGCTGCTCGGAGAACTGCTGCTTTTCTTTATTCCATCAGCAGTTGGTGTCATTGATTATGGAAAACTGCTTTCTCAATCTGGCACAAGTATTGTCCTTGTCGTCTTAATTAGTACGTTTGTGGTCATGCTCTCAACTGGTATCATGACGCAAATGATTGCGAAACGAAAGGAGCGGAAAAAACTATGTTAGTTGGCGGACTATTTCTGATTTTAACAGTTCTTTTATATCTCGGATCAAAAGCGGTGTACAAACGACATCCGAAGGTCTATGTCTCCCCATTACTTGTGACTCCGCTTGTCCTTGTCGTCTTGCTGTTAATCGTCAACATTCCTTACGATGCTTATAACCAAGGCGGGAAATGGCTCACGAATATGCTGCAGCCTGCGACTGTTGCTTTTGCCATTCCTTTATATAAGTATTTTCATATCCTGAAGAAGCATGCAGTGGAAATTCTTTTGAATGTGGCTTGCGGCTCTGTCATTGCGATCTTATCAACGGCATTTATCGCCAAGTTGTTTCATCTGGACACAGGCCTTATTGAGAGCCTTGTCCCAAGATCGGTTACAACACCTGTAGCAATGAGTGTGTCAGAAATGATCGGCGGCATGCCGTCCGTTACGGCCGTGTTTGTCATTTTAACCGCACTGTTTGGATCGATTATCGGTCCAATGGTGATCCGTTACTTCCGCATCGATAATGACATTGCCATGGGCGTCCTGCTTGGAACAGGTGCACACGGTGCAGGAACATCGAAGGCCTTTGAAATGAGCTCCGTCTCAGGGACGATCTCAAGTGTATCGATGATTATTTCAGCCATTATTACATTATGTGCAGCACCTATCCTTATGTCGTTTGCCTTATAGAAAAAAGCCATTCCTTATCGGAAATGGCTTTTTCTTATGCTTGTATGAAGACAACCTTTAAATAGTTTCCTTCGGGATAATTCTTCGTTGTACGGAAATCCTCAGGAAGTGTATATTCTTCAAGTATCCGATAGGTTTGCCCTGATTCTTTAAAAGCCTGTGCAATAAACCCTTTAAATTTCTTCATGCCAAATGCACTGCTATTCGTTGATGCCACAATGACGCCGTTCTCAGCTGTAATTTGGATGGCTTCTTTTAATAGCTTCTTATAATCCTTCGCCGCACTGAATGTGTGCTTTTTCGTTCGTGCAAAGGAAGGCGGGTCTAAGATGACGAGATCATAGGTCCAGTCTTTTTTCGCTGCAAACGGAAAATATTTAAAGACATCCATGACTTTGATATCCTGCCCGTCCACATCAATACCATTGACTTCAAACTGCTCAGTTGTTTTTTTCAGGCTGCGGTTTGCAACATCCACACTTGTCGTACGGCTCGCTCCGCCAAGCGCAGCTGCCACTGAGAAAGCACCTGTGTAAGAAAACGTATTGAGCACAGTCTTTCCTTTTGCATAACGCTCTCGAATCGCTTTTCTCACATGACGCTGATCAAGGAAAATACCCGTCATCGCGCCATCATTTAAGTAAATTGCTACGTTCATGCCGTTTTCTTTCACGATGAGAGGAAATTCACCTTTCTCTCCCTTCACAAAATCATCATCTTCTATATACTGTCCAGACGTATCAAATCGTTTCTTTTCATAAATGCCTTTATAGTCTGGATATACGTGCTCAAGTGCAGCCAATACATCTTCCTTTAATGTATAGACTCCTTCGCTATACCATTGGATGAGATAGAATCCGTCATAATGATCAATTGTGACGCCGCCAATTCCATCACCTTCTCCGTTAAAGACACGGAAAGCAGTCGTCTGTGCATCACGAAATAAATGCGTTCTGCTTTTCGCTGCCTGCTCAAGCCTAGAGACAAAAAAAGCTTGATCTATTTTTTCGTTCGCATCAAAGGTTAGTACCCAGCCAATTCCTTTATTTTGTACACCATAATACCCTTTTCCTAAAAAAGCGCCCCGCTCATCTACCCATTCAATGAGCTCGCCTTCCCGTACACCGTTCACATGCGATACTGCATCTTTGGAAATGAGCGGATATCCTTTTTTCACTTGTTCCGCAAATGTTTGTTTTAATGAGATTTTTTTCATTTGTGTCATCCTTATCCTAAATTGACTCTCTCTATCCTACCATATGAATGTATACGTTACTTCTATTATGATAAGATGAGGAGAAAAATATCAACATGACATAGAGGAGGCACTTCGTTTGACGACATTACGCTTAGATCATACAGGTATTATGGTTTCGAATATTGATCAGTCGATTGATTTTTATGAAAAAGTGGTGGGCATGAAATTAAAGGACCGCATCACTCATACAAATGGAGTGATTGAGCTTGCATTTCTCGGTTTTAAAGATGAAACCGAAACCGAAATTGAGCTCATCCAAGGCTACAGCAGTGACCTGCCATCTGAAGGGAAGGTCCATCATCTTGCCTTCACAACAGACAACATTCATGCTGAATTCAATCGTATTCAAAAGCTGCAAATTGAATTAATTGATGAAGAAATCACGACATTACCAAATGGATATTGCTACTTCTTTTTCAGAGGGCCAGACCAAGAGTGGATCGAATTCTTCCAGCGCTAATATTTCCTAGGAAATGGGGCCGCTAAATCTATCTTCCACTTATTCATAAAGAAAAGAGTAAGAGCATATACATGCCCTTACTCTTTTTTATAACACCTTACTAAGAAATGATTTTGTACGCTCATGCTGCGGGTTTCCAAAGAGAGCTTCTGGTTTGTCTTCCTCGACAATATATCCGCCATCCATAAAGATGACACGGTCTCCCACCTCTCTTGCAAAGCCCATTTCATGTGTGACCACAATCATTGTCATGCCTTCGACAGCTAATTGTTTCATTACAGCTAATACATCCCCTACGACCTCAGGATCAAGAGCTGATGTCGGCTCATCGAATAATAGTACTTTCGGATCCATTGCCAACGCTCTCGCAATGGCGACACGTTGTTTTTGTCCACCAGATAATTGGTTAGGGTAGCTTTTGGCTTTGTCTTTTAAGCCGACTTTTTCAAGCAAGTCTAACGCTTTTTCGACTGCTGCCTTCTTCTCGATACCTTTTACCTTGATCGGTGCAATCGTGATGTTTTCTAAAACGGTTTTATGAGGGAATAAATTAAAGTGCTGAAACACCATGCCTACTTCTTGTCGTACTTTATTGATATTCACCTTTGGATCTGTAATCGTGTGTCCGTGGACAACGACTTCTCCAGCCGTGATATCTTCTAATTTATTGAGGCATCTTAGAAACGTGCTTTTCCCTGATCCAGAAGGACCAATGACACACACTACTTCCTTTTCCTCGATGACTGCATTAATATCCTTTAACACTTCGTGATCGCCAAAGGATTTCTTTAAGTTTTTCACCGTAATCATACTCATTTGATATCAAATCTCCTTTCTGCGTAGCTAGCCAGTAGAGAAAGTAAATAAATGATCACGAAATAAATGACACCGACAATGAGCCAGACATTCAATGGATCAAATGTAGCCGATGCTTGAACTTGTCCTCGCTGCATAATATCGGCAATCCCGATAATAGATAAGAGAGATGTATCCTTCAAGCTGATGATGGCCTGGTTTGTAATCGCTGGGAGCATGCGGCGGAATGCCTGCGGAAGGACGATAAAGCGCATGTTTTGCCCCCCTGTAAAGCCTAAAGAGCGCGCAGCTTCTGTTTGTCCTTTATCAATAGACTGAATCCCTGCACGAATAATTTCTGAGAAATAAGCTCCTGCATTAATCGCTACTGTAATAATTCCTGCAGGCACTCGATCAAGTGAAATGAATTCAAGTGTATTTAAACCAAAATAAATGAAGAATAGCTGTACGATAAATGGTGTACCTCGAATGGCATTCACAAAAACGAGTGCGATGAAATTTAAGATTTTAAATGGTGACAGACGGAATAATGCCACAATTAACCCGATGATAAACCCTAAAATGATGGCAACAACAAAGATATATAAAGTGGTTTGCAAACCATTCATTAAATACGGAAATGCATTAATAATAGTATCCACGTTTCTCCCTCCCTAATTCACATACGGCTGACACATAAAGAAAGCGCGCTCGGAGCGCGCCTCGCTTGTGTTATGACTTCAAATATTTATCAATAATTTTGTCATATTCACCGTTTTTCTTTAGGTTCTCAAGGCCTTTATTGATCTTCTTCAATAGGTCTTGGTTTTTCCCCTTCATGACAGAGATACCATACTGGTCTCCATTCAAGCGGTCTCCAACTGTTTTCAATTTTAAATCTTGTTGTGCGATCGCATACGTAATGACAGGATAATCCTCAATTAAGGCATCTGCATTTCCGTTTGATACTTCCTGGAACATAGATGGGCTGTCATTAAATTGAACGACTTCATACCCATATTTATCAGCGTTATCAGATGCGAATTTTGCACCAGTTGTCCCATTTTTAACAGCTAGCTTTTTCCCCTTTAAATCATTAATAGATTTGATGCTGCTGTCCTTTTTCACAACAACTGTCAGTCCAGCGTCGAAGTAAGGATCTGAAAAATCTACTTTCTTCTTACGCTCATCTGTAATACTCATTCCGCCCATTCCAACATCAAGCTGTCCTGCCTGCATCGCTGGAATGATGCCTGAGAAGTCCATCGCTTCAAGCTTCACTTTGAAACCTTGGTCTTTCGCGATTGCATTAATTAAATCAACGTCTATCCCTTCATATTTACCGCCCTTTTCAAATTCAAATGGCGGATAAGTTGTATCTATCCCAATTTTATATGTGCCTTTGCCTTCTCCCGAACCACTGTCCGATTTTGATCCACAGGCTGCCATGACAAGCACAACAATTAGTCCCATGATCAATAACATCGATTTCTTCATAAAACACGACCCCCATTGTCAGTTTTGTCTAAATATTCGCAATAACAATAATACTATACCACGCTAAAGCTATAGTGTGTGATATTTTTTATCAATACCAAAGATCCATACAATTCTAGATCAATAGTCTCTTTAAATTTTACTTTTTTGCGAATAACTCATTTTATTCTAAAAGAAGAGTCATTCACAATTATGATGTAAGATAATCTCACAAAAAACGAGGCAGTGCCTTGATAAATGATGTTTCTCCCTTGCATACGAAGGCAAACTCAAATACTTGCTTCCTCTCTTTATTGATATTGTAATATATTTTTTTCAAAACCCTCTTTTTACCTAAAAATATGTAAGCGTATACAAAAAGAGCACTGGCTCCCTATTTCTTTCACTACTGGTTGAATTTACATCAAAAAACATGTTTTACAAACTGCACGAGAGAGCTTAAAATATAAGAAGATACTGGAATATGGGAAGTGGATTCAGAAGAACGGTGACTGATAGATGAAGAAAGGAGGATATGAATTGGCAGAAGCAGGTGTTTTGTCGTCCGTTGATGTAGCGAATATGCTCAATGATTGGTATGTCATGATGAAAAAAAGAGAGATACAAGGTGCTATCCAGTTAAAAGAAGACATTCTTCAAGCGTTTGATCGAATGGAAGAAAATCAGGACGTCTTACTTTACTATCAACTGCTAGAGTACCGTTTTAAAGATCTAATAGAAGATACAGCTTCGTTAGATCATAGTCTTTTTGTTGATGAAAATGCCATCCGTACGGATGATATGCTCAGCTATTATTTCTATTTCTTTAAAGGGATGTATGAAATGCGCAGAGGCAATCAGGATACGGCATTTCACCATTTAAAATTGGCCGAGGATAAATTAGATCTCGTGCACGATGACATTGAAAAAGCCGAATTTCATTATAAAACAGGGTGTCTTTACTATAATATTAGGTCCACGCTTCTCTCCATCCACCACTTAAAGATGGCTTCATCTATTTACGACGCAGATCCATGTTATGTGAAAAAATCAATCAGCTGTCAAATGATGCTTGCTTTGAATTATGCGGATCAGTCGAAATATGATGAGGCAGAATCGCTGTTCGAAGAAGTCATTCATTCACTAGAACAGATGGATGATCCAGATTTACTTGGACATGCCTATTGCAATGCAGCCTTTATTAAAAGTCTTAGAAATGAATACAGTGAAGCTGTGCCACTCCTAGAAAAGGCTTTAATGATAGAATCATTCGAAACTTCTTCTCCAGGCGGCTATTTACTTGCCATGTACGCCTACACAAAAGCACTATTTAAGCTGAAAAAGCCAGGTTTGTTTCACTATTATGTACAGCTTTCACTTCAAAAAGCAGAAAATTTAAAACAACGAAACATTTCACTTAAATTATCCATTTTAGAAACACTTATGATTCAGCCAGACAACATGATTGAGCAAATCAAGGCTTATTGCGATCAATTAGAATCAATGAATTTCCTTGTTGACCTTGAAGCTATTTGTCAGGATGCAGCAGCTTACTTAACGGATCTTGGGCTTCATGAAGAATCTTCTTATTTTAGAAACAAGGCGTTGTCCTTGAAAACTTGTTAAGAAAATGGAGTGATGTATGATGAAGAAATGGCTCATCACAAGTGCGATTTTAACCCTCTTGATAACAGGTGTTTCTGTTGGTACTTCCATTCAAAAAGACAGTCAATCAGCACAATCTCAAGATATTATTCAAAAGAGAGACCGTGGAACCAACCCTTAATATGAAAAAAAGCAGCTGTGATCAAAACAGCTGCTTTTTGATGTGCTAATCAATTTCTCGTTTAATATTCTGCATTTTTTCATCTAAGTAATGGGCAATATCTGCTGCTTCCTTCAGTTCATCAGTCAGCTGATGAGGAACATCGTTTTGCAGTTTATAATAGATTTTATGCTCTAGACTCGCCCAAAAATCCATCGCAATGGTCCGCACCTGAATCTCAACCTTCACATGCTCCACACGATTTGTTAAGTAGACTGGTATCTCAACAATTAAATGAAGGCTTCTGTAGCCATTTGGTTTCGGATATTGAATATAATCCTTCACTTCAAGGATCTTTAAATCCTCTCTTTGCCTCAATACATCCATAATGTTATAGATATCTTGAATAAAAGAACAGATGATGCGGACACCTGCGATATCATGGATATGCTCCTTGGCACATTGTGTCGTGATGTCGCATCCTTTTCTTGCTAGTTTATTCACTATGCTTTCAAAGGATTTAATTCGTGATTTTGTATGCTCTATTGGGTTGTGTCCATGGATTAAATTATACTCCTGGCTGATAATTGAAAACTTTGTATCCATTTCATCTAACGCAAATTTATATACTAATAGTTCATTTTTCCAGTCTTCCATGACATTTTTCAAATCTTCTACATGAGTTGCTGACATATTCATTTTCTTTTTGTCATCTCCTTTTGGAAACGGCAGCTGCACCGCTTTCCGTTTACTAGACGGAGAGAGAACTCGAATGGTTTTAAAAAATACGCAGTTAGCCTCGTTGTTTGTAATATGTCAGCGCCAGTGCAAGGGCCAGCACAGAACCTTTCACAATATCCATTGCATAATAAGGGACAGACATCATCACAAGCCCATTTTGTAAAATACCGATGAGTACAGCTCCGATAAAAGTGCCAAATGCGTTTGGCTTACCTGCTCCCATGACGGAAAATCCGATAAAAGCAGCCGCTACTCCATCCATTAAATATGGTGCACCCGCATTAATTTCTGCTGTCATGACCCTTGAAGCCAGTACGATACCGCCGATCGCTGCAAATAAAGCAGAAAGCAGATAGGCCGCAATTTTGTATTTGTTCACATGTATGCCAGACAATCGAGCCGCTTCCTTATTCCCACCGATGATGTACATGAATCGGCCGTGCTTTGTGTAGGACATGAAAACATGCGCAAATAGTACAATGGCAGCCATAATCAGAATGATATATGGCACCTGTCCAATTTTGCTGAAAAAGGCAGGAATCGTCCCCGTTGAGAACGTGCCATCAGGAAGCACCATATTTTCAGAAATAGTCGCCCCTTTCGTATACGTTTGAGCCAGCCCTTGAATGATAAACATCATGGCTAATGTCATGAGCATATCTGGAATTTTCATTTTGACGATCATCCATGCATTTAGCAAACCAACAATGATAGATGCCGCTAGTGCAGAGAGGATTGCAATTAGTAGGTTTTGCGAGAACCATACGAACATAGAAATGACAATCGCATTTGATAGCGTAGCGACTGATCCAACTGATAAATCAAAGCCGTTTACTGCCAATGAGATAGTTAAGCCCACCGCAATGATGGTAACTATCGAAATAGATCGTAGAATATTGATGATATTTCCTGATTGCAAAAACGCTGGATTCGATGCCGCAAATACCACAATCAACACGACAATAGTTAAGATTGTGCCATATCGATAAAAGAAATCAAACAGATGAAAGGATGGCCGCTGTTTTTTGATTTGCTGCACAGGGGCCGGAATTTGTTGTTCGCTCATGATTGTCCTCCTGTTGAATGATATAAAAGCTCCTCTTCAGTCGTCGGTGCGGTCATTTCCCGGGCAATGCTGCCATCATATAGCACGTATACTCGGTCAGCGATACCTGCAATCTCTGACAGCTCACTCGACGCATAAATGACAGATTTTCCGCGGGCGGCAAGCTCTGCAATCAAAGTGAAAATATCTTTTTTCGCTCCAACGTCTACACCTTTGGTTGGTTCGTCAAAGAGATACACATCTGCCTCAGCCAGCAGCCATTTTCCGATAGCAACCTTCTGCTGATTTCCACCAGATAGATGCTTCACCTTTGCTTCAAGAGACGGCGTTTTGACACCAAGCCGTTTGACGATGTCGCCTGCTTCCCGCTTTTCCTTCGAACGATGTAAGAAGCTGAATATCCGTGAAAATGAGTGAAGACTTGCAGCCGTTAAGTTCCACCCCACGCTCTCTTCGGTCAGAATCCCTTCTTTTCTCCGCTCTTCCGGCACAAGAGCCATTCCAGCCCTCACCGCTTGATGAGGCGATGTGATGCGAATGGTTTGACCATGAAGCTGAACGGTCCCCGTCTTTTTTTCTGAGGCACCGAAAAGGGCTTTGCATAATTCTGTTTTTCCAGCACCGACAAGTCCTGCGATCCCGAGAATTTCTCCTTTTTTGACATAAAAGTGAATGTTGTTTAATTTATGTTGATCGTTTAGCTCTTTCACTTCAAGCACAATTGGTGCATCTTTCAGTGGCCTGCGAGACGGGAACTGCTCCTCTAATGGTGCACCTAGCATTTCTTCAATGACCTGCTGCGGATTTATGTCTTTGACAAGGTGAGCTGCGACATCCGTTCCATTTCGCATCACAGTCAGTTCATCACAGATGGTGAAAATTTCAGGCATGCGGTGAGAAATAAACACGATCCCCGTCCCATTCTGTTTCAACCGATCAATCATTGAGAATAATTTGCTTGTTTCTGCATGACTAAGCGGAGCCGTTGGTTCATCTAAGATTAAAATGCTGCATTTAATGGAAACGGCCTTGGCAATGAGCACCATCTGTTTTTCGGCAAGGGTCAGATCGCTGACAAGTCGTTTTGTGGAAATGTCGATGTCCATTTCTTTTAATAGCTGAGCCGCCTTGCGATGCAGCTCTTTCCAGCTGACAAATGTTTTTTTCTCAATCTCATGCATCATCATATTCTCACCAACACTTAAGTAGGGAACAAGCGCCGTATCCACTTCTTGGTGGACCGTCTGCACACCATATGAGGATGCATCCTTTGGGGTTTGAATAGATGCCGCCTGGCCATTGATGTGGATGGTCCCGTCGAAGTGGGAATGAGCGCCAGAAAGAATCTTCATTAACGTTGACTTCCCAGCACCATTTGCTCCAATCAGTGCATGGACCGTCCCTTTTTTTAATGTGAAATTCACTTGATCTAACGCTTTGACCCCTGGGAATTCAATTGAAATATTTTTCATACGAACAAGCGGCGCTGTCATAGGTGTCCTCCTTCTCTTGATATCATCTGAAAAACGAAACACCCTCTATGAAAAGAGAGTGCACGTCGCTTATTTTGTATAATGCTTCTTCAAGGTCTTCATCCAATCTTCCTCAAAAGCAGTCGATGAACCGAATCCCTTCACTTCGTCTGCAAGATTGACCATGTTAATGGCTTTTCCTGCTTGCTGAAGCTGCTTTTGCGAGATGAGAGAGGCTTCAAGGTCATAGGAAGATGGTGTTTTCTCACCAGCTATTTTCTTCGCAAGAATCCTCACGTCGACTGCACCGATGAGCTTCGGATCAACCGCTGCTGTGTACTTCCACGGACTGTCCTTCGCCGTCATTTCTTGAAGATCCGCATTTGACACATCAATCCCATAAATCTTCACTTCTGTTCTTCCTGCTTCCTTTAACGCTCTTGCTGCCCCAATGGCAAAGGCATCCCATGTGGCAAAAATAGCGTCCAGCTTGCCCTTTGGATACTTATTCAGCATGGCTGCTACTGCATTTTGCGTTTGAACAGACGTATCAGAGGAGGCAATTCCAAAGCGGTCAAGCTCCTTGATCCCTGAATGTTGTTTAAGCGTTTCTTGATAGACCTTATTTCGTCTCACCATTGGCGGGAATCCATCTACCCAGAGGTACGCAATATTTGCTTTTCCTTTAAAATCAGACACGAGCGCATCTAATGATTTTTTTGCTAATTGTTCGTCATCTTGAGATGTCACTGTCACCCCTTTGATGTCCTTCAGCTTAGGATTCGAATCAAATGCTACAACCGGAATGCCTTTCGCAGTGATCTTTTTCACATCAGCGACTGTCGCATCGTCGTCCCCGTGAGAGATGATAAAGCCATCATAATTTTCTTCAAGCGCCTGAGAGATGGCATCATGGAACTTCGCTGTATCTCCATTTGCGGTGTAGACATCTACCGTAAAGCCGAGTGCTTCACCTTCCGCCTTCGTTCCAGCTAAAAATTGAGCCGTATGATCGTCTCCTCCAATTTTGCGGATAACTTTAATTTTTGCTCCCTGACCCTTTGCAAATCGCTTCGGTACATTGTCAAAGGAAACCTTTTCGTTCGTATTTGCCTTTGAGCCTGCACTTGATCCGGTGCCGCAGCCTGTTAACAGGACGGTCAATGCCGTTAATAAAACAAGAAATGATGTAAAATGCTTACGCTTCATTGCTGTTCCTCCTCAAGTTATTTCTATTTTTCACATCGGAAAACTAGGTAAAAAAGTGGAAATACGCCTGTAAAACAGGCATTTGATTCGAAAAAGAGACGAAAAAAAGCCTCTCTTGGAAAGAGAGGCTTGATCACCGTTGCATGAAACATGTATCGGGAATTCTTCCTCTCTTATCTGTCAAAGCTGTAACAGCTTTGCAGGAATTAGCACCAATTTCTAAAATAGAAACGGTTGCTGGGCGTCATAGGGCCAGTCCCTCTGCCTCTCTTGATAAGAGATCCGTTATGAAATTTGTTTTCGTTGAAATGTCTTCTTTACTTTAATGTGATGTCACATCAATGTCAATGACTTTTTTGAAAATTTCTAAAATATCATCAGCTTCCGATGATTTTCTTCGCAGGTGATGATTTCTTTAGACGGAAATCATATTTTTTCTCATTCACAAATTGTGGGTTGAGATGTGCTGATTCTTTATCTTGACCGCTTTTAGAGAGATACGTTTTGTAGCCTTCCATCCATTTCCCGCGCCAAATCCACTGTGATGCTTTCGCACCTTTGCGGTCATCATAAACGTTCTTCTGGAAGGTATTCTTTTGGTTCACTTGATAAAGATTCACGACCAAGTAATGCGAGGCACTAGCTGACATGATATTATTCGTGATTCGATTGTTCACTGCTTGATACTGCATCAGCAATTGACCGCCTTCTAAGCCGGCTGTGTCATTTTTGTACAAAATATTATGTGAAATCGTCGTATTGGTTGTACCGCCCCGCTTCTTATCATAGCCGCCAATAGAAATGCCTGTATAACGGTTTAAATATACTTGATTGTGTTCGATGCGGATGCGGTCTGCCATTTTTCCTTTATGTTCGCTTGTGACTTCAATCCCCAGATCATTGTGATGTGAGATGTTATGATCGATCACAATGTCTTTTCCGCCATCAACATAAATTCCGCCAGCGGAGATGTCGCTGCCATAGGCTGGGTTTCCTGCGCTCGTAATCTCATATACTTTGTTTCTAGAGACGACCCCATTTCTCACTTGATCATACTTTTTGGAGGGTGCTACGTTCTCAAAACCAATTAAATCAATGCCAATATTATCAGTGTGCCGAACCGTGTTATGTGTCACACGGAACTTTTTGACGTTTCCATTTAGCACAAGCGCTTCACTGAAGCCAAGCTTTAATTGTTCAACGGTATTTCCTTTGATTTCAATGTCTTCAATCGCTGCAGGAGCTTTTGTCCCATAGACAGCAATTCCATGTGCATTTCCATTTTTATGTTTCGTCTGAATGTCATACACTCGGTTATTAAGCAGTTTGACGCCTTTACCGCTTCCTTTGATGAAAATACCAACTGGTGTCAAATCTTCTTGATTCGTCTTAAGATGTCCTACAGTCAGGCCTTTGAGGGTGATGTAGCTTTTTTGATCGATCGTGACAAGTCCTCCATCGGCTTGATTTCCTTTAAGGGAAGCCCCGCTAATTACAGGTTTTTCTTTTCCGTAAGCTTGAAAGACAACGGGTGCTTTCTTTGTTCCTGAATGGCGGACAATCAATTTTTCTTTGTATGTACCGCCTCTCATGTAAATGGTTGCCCCAGCCTTCGCCATACTTGCTGCTTTTTTCAACGTGCGGAAAGGTTTTTGCTTTGTGCCCGGGTTTTTGTCGTTTCCGTTTACCGCTACGTAATAGGCTGTGCTTTGCTTAGCGCCAGCCTCATCTGTCATCGCCTGACAGCCAAAGCTGATCACGGTCATGAATAAAATGAGGAAAATACCTGGTATCGCTCTTTTCATCTTGTTATTGCTCCTTTCTCTTCTCTTCTTCCTTTATCGGTTAAAAAAAAGAGGATTAAAATATGACGATGTCCCTTGCAATGTACTAGTCAAAAGGTGTATGGTTGAAAGAATATCTTACAGGAAAACCATTCGTTTTTAAATTGTCAGATTAATCAGTTAATAATGCATTTGGATTTTATTTCTTTTTTAAAAAGGGGTGACATGAGCCAAACTGACAGCAGAGAGAAGGAAAGCGCTTTAACAGATTTTTCTTGTCTGAATTACAGAAAACCTATTGCTAATATTTTGTGAAGGTATAGAATAGAATCATAATTATTTCATATTATTAGAATTTTCAAATAATCAAACAGCAAGGAGATTTACAATGCCAAAACAACCCATCCGCGTTGAACTTAGTTCAACAAAAAAACCAAAACCTCAATCTGATCAACTTGAATTCGGAAAAATCTTCACAGATCACATGTTTGTGATGGATTATTCAGTTGATAAAGGCTGGTACGATCCAAGAATTATCCCTTATCAGGCCATTCCAATGGACCCAGCTTCGATGGTCTACCATTATGGTCAATCTGTTTTTGAAGGCTTGAAGGCTTATGTTTCTGAGGATCAAAAAATTCTCTTATTCCGTCCGGAAAAAAACATGGAACGCTTAAATAGATCCAATGACCGCCTGTGTATTCCGCAAATTGATACAGAAACAGTATTAGAGGGCTTAAATGAACTCATTCGTATTGATAAGGATTGGGTACCTGATGCAGAGGGCACTTCCTTGTATATTCGTCCATTCATTATTTCCACTGAGCCATATTTAGGCGTTGCACCGTCTAGCACGTATAAGCTGCTCATTATCTTATCTCCAGTGGGATCATACTATAAAGAAGGCATTCATCCGGTCAAAATTGCCGTTGAAAATGAGTTTGTCCGTGCCGTTAAGGGTGGAACAGGAAATGCCAAAACAGCTGGAAACTATGCCTCAAGCCTTAAAGCACAGCAGGTTGCTGAAACGAAAGGATTTTCACAAGTTCTTTGGCTTGATGGGGTCGAGAAAAAATACATTGAAGAAGTCGGCAGCATGAATATCTTCTTTAAAATCAATGGAGAAATCGTGACGCCTGAATTGAACGGCAGCATTTTAGAAGGCATCACACGTAACTCTGTACTTGAGCTGTTAAAGCATTGGGGAATTCCAGTAACAGAGCGCAAAATTTCAATTGACGAGTTAATTGAAGCACATCAATCTGGCGAGCTTGAAGAAATTTTCGGGACTGGAACGGCGGCGGTGATCTCTCCTGTCGGGGAATTAATTTATCATGATCAGCCATATGTGATCCAAAATGGTCAAACAGGCGAGGTATCCAAGAAATTGTATGAAGCCATTACCGGCATCCAAAAAGGGACACAGCCAGATATCTTCGGCTGGACAGTTGAAGTTGACTCAGTCGTCAAGCAAGCATAAGCATATAAAAGAACCTTTCAATCATGAAGGGTTCTTTTTTGTTTATTTACCTCTCTAACATACCTTATAATGGTAATAAATTAAGGAGTGATGGTATGTTTTTTACTTATCTACTAGCGTTCTTTGGAATCTGCATCGGATCGATGATCGTCGCCACTGGTTTCGACAATTCACCGTTCCTCACTCGGTTTCTATTTAAGGCGCTTGGGATTTCTATCCTTGCTCTTTCCATTACTTTTGTGAAGGTCAGACGAAAAAAGTTACAGAAAAAAAGGCGAAATAGACTTAGTTGACCCGTCTGCTTCCCATCAAATCGTGCACCAAAACAAGACCGACACCCCAACAATCGCCCCTGTGTATATCCACTGTTTCCTTTTGATGCTCCGTTTTTTTTCGATCAGTAAAAAGATCTCTGGCAAAAAGATGATCATGATTTCTAGGATAAAGACAAGATAATAAACAAGCGGCATTGGCTGGAAATCAAATTTTCTTGCATCTCCTCCAATCGTTGCAAAATACATCAACAGATTGGTCACCGGAATGGTAAAACAAACGAGCAGGCGGAGAACATAGATCCACACATATTCCTTATGCCGAATGAGGCCAACAAATGAAGCAATAAGACCATACAAAAACAAGATTACTGTACCATAACTTATGACAGGCTGTACGACAAACCCGTAAAACATTAAACCAATTGCAACCATATTCCAACAGTCCTTTCTTTGAAGCCATACATGCTGTTTTTTCTAATCATACACTTCTTTCTTCAGTTTCCATATGGGGCAATCATAAAAAATGACCCCATGAAGGGGCCATTATATGTTAAGCATTGACTGATTTGAAGAATTGCGGTAAATGCTCACGATGCGCTTCGAGCATTTCGTCTAAAATTTGCTTTGCAATGTCGTCAGATGGGACGAGCGGGTTGATGGTCATCGCCACAAGAGCTGTCTCGTAATCTCCTGTCACAGCCGCTTCTGCTGCCACACGCTCGAATGATTTGATTTGTTGAACGAGTCCTCTTACAGCTACAGGCAGATCACCTATCGCGATAGGTTTTGGTCCGTCCTTCGTAATGATACAGTTTACTTCAACCGCTGATTCAGCCGGAATGCTGGCAATCGCCCCTCTGTTCACTGTATTGACTGGTTGAATGTCGTGCTTATCATTATAGATGGAGCTGATTAAGTTACAGGCCGCATCGCTGTAATAGGCCCCGCCTCTTTTTTCGAGCTGTGGTGGTTTAATCGACAAATCAGGATCTTTATAGAGCTCAAATAATTCCTGCTCGACCTGCTGTACAACCTCTGCTCGTGTTCCTTTCTCTTGAGCCGCCTTTTGCTCTTCTTCCAGCATATCTTTCGTTTTATAGTAATAGCGGTGATACGGACATGGGATGACCCCTAATCCTTTCACAAAAGAAGGCTCCCAGTTTTTCGCTTCAATGTTTTTCATGGACCACTGGCTGTTTGGATTTCCTAGTTCATCTAGCACTTGATCCATAATGCTGACCCCGTCTAAATATACGTCTAATCCATAGACCATGTGATTGAGACCGGCAAACTGTACCTCGATGCGTTCAACGTCCACATCAAGCGCTTTGGCAATCCCCATTTTGATCCCAATCGGCACATTGCATAGACCGACCACTTTTTTTAGATTCGTGTAGCGTAAAACAGCTTCTGTGACCATGCCGGCTGGATTTGTAAAGTTCACAAGCCATGCGTCTGGGCAAAGCTCTTCCATATCCTTCACAATGTCTAGAATGACTGGGATGGTCCGAAGGCCTTTAAATAAACCGCCTGGTCCGTTCGTTTCCTGACCGATGACGCCGTATTTAAGCGGTATTCTCTCATCCTTTGCCCGTGCTTCCAGCAGTCCTACACGAAATTGTGTCGTCACAAAATCTGCGTCCTTCAAGGCTTTCCGGCGGTCAAGAGTCAGATGTACCTCAATCGGCAGACCTGCTTTTTCAACCATACGTTTCGCCAGAGCGCCCACGATGTTTAACTTTTCCTGACCCGCTTTAATATCCACAAGCCATAATTCCTTTACAGGTAATTCATGATATCGTTTAATAAACCCTTCGACGAGCTCAGGCGTATAGCTCGATCCACCGCCTATTGTGACAATTTTGATTCCTTCTTTCATGAATTGACACCTCCGAGTTGCTTCATTTTTTCATGGAGTTCGATGATTTCTGCTGCGAGCTCCTTGACGGTCATTGCGTTCATGAGATGATCCTGCGCATGAATCATTAAGAGGCTAATATCCGTCTTTTCGCCCCTGATTTCTCCTTGGATCAGCTCTGTCTGTGCGTGATGCGCCTCATTTAACGCGTCTTGTGCGTCCTGCAATTTTTGCTTCGCCTCATCAAATTTTCCTTGTTTTGCACATGTAATGGCCTCCATCGCGGAGCTTCTGCCATTTCCGCCGTGCAGGATGAGTTGAAACACAATTTGTTCCATTTCCATCGGCCGCATCCCCCTTGTTCCCTCTATTACATGCTGACGACATTTTCATCAGTTGATGCTTTTGTTTCTAGCTCACTTTCTTCTCTCAATTTCTGCTTATCCCACATTCTAAAGAATGGGTAGTATAGAGCAAATGACAGCGCAAGGTTAATCAGCTGCATGACAGCACCAGAGATTTTGCCTCCTGTGGCGAGATAGCCTGAAATGATTGGCGGCATGGTCCATGGGACAGCGATCCCGGCTGGTTTTGCCACAAGCCCTGTGCTCATTCCGATATATGTGGTGATGATCATCATGATTGGCGTAAGGATAAACGGAATGAGGAGCATTGGGTTCATGACAATCGGCATTCCAAAAATGATCGGTTCGTTGATGTTAAAGATGGCTGGCCCAATGGCAAGGCGGCCAAGCTGTTTCATTTGTTTACTTCTGGCGCGTAAGATCATGGTCAGCACCAAAGCAAGCGTTGCTCCGCTTCCGCCGACGTTGATGAAGATTTCAAAGAACTGCGCTGTGAAAATATTCGGCAGTACTTCTCCTGCTTGGAATGCAAGACGGTTCTCATCCATTGCACCGAGCCAAATTGGCCCCATGACGCCGCCGACAATGGTTGCTCCGTGAATACCACATGCCCAGAGGAGCATTTGCACACCCATCGCAACGATACTGCCGCCTAAGCTGCCACCAAGAATCGATAGCGGTGTGCCAATTAAGACCGTGATGATATTATGAATACTCTCAAAAGGTGTCATCTCAATCACAAGTCTAGCGACCCAGATCAGGGTGATGACCACAAAACCTGGAATAAGTGCAATAAACGATTTACTGACTGCTGGCGGTACACCATCAGGCATTTTGATCACAATGTTCCGCTGTACAATGAAGCGGTAAATTTCGGTTGAAAGCATGGCAATAATCATGGCAACGAATAAACCTTTACTGCCCATCAGTGTGACAGGAATTCCCCCGCCTACTAGGATAGCTTCTGTTGATCCTTCAGGTGTGAAAGGTACTTGATATGGTGTAGCTAAAAGGAAAGCCGCAACAGCGATCGCACCAGACGATAGCGCATCAACGGCATACTTTTCAGCAAGCCTGTAAGCAATCCCGAAGGTCGCAACAAGTGCCATAATGTCAAAGGTTGCATTCACAGGATAGGATAGTTTCGTGGCCCATTCTGCTCCGAAGATACTTGCCATAAAATCGCTGTATCCTGGGATCGGAAGGTTGGCTAAAATGAGAAACAGTGAACCGACAATAATGAGAGGCATGGTTAAAACAATTCCGTCACGCAATGCTTGTAAATGTCTTTGAGCGGCAATCTTCCCTGCAAACGGCATGACCTTCTCTTCTAGAAATCGGTTGAATCCATTCATCCCCTCCGCCCCCTTTATCCGTTCACTAACTGTTCAGCAGATTTTAAAACCTCAGCGCCATTACATACGCCATAATGCACAGTATTAATCACGTCTACTGGGATTCCTTTTTCTTCTCCGAGCTTTTTCATTTGCGGTAATAAATATCGAACCTGAGGTCCTAATAAAAGCACATCGGCTTGATCAATATGATTTTTCGCAGAATCTCCTGATACTGCCCAAATACGATATTCTTTTCCTTGTTCTTGTGCGCTTTTCTCCATTTTTGTGACAAGTAAGCTTGTAGACATACCTGCTGCGCAAACCAATAAGATGTTCATGTGTAAACGCCCCCTTTTCAAAGTGTGAAGCTATTCTTTACACATTCATCATATTATGAAACCGCTTTCATAAACACCCATACTTTTTCCTTTAGGAAGCGGAAAAAGTTAGTATCACACAGTTAGTTCTTGTACGATGGAGCCTTTTTATACATGATATCAAGCATGTCTTCAAATGTATCACAGGCGATCAGATGCTGAATGAATTTCACATTATGCACAAGCTCCCCCAGCAGGCGGTACATGCCTTTTAAATCTTTGGCATTCTCTTTTTCGACACAAAGCAGGCAGACAAATTGAACCTTTTTCTCTCCCCAAATGATTGGTTTTTCTAATGTACATATCGCCCAAAACGTCTCATCTGTCAGCGGCGTCATCGGGTGCGGAATCGCTGTATAATGTCCGAAAGAGGTAGGGGCAGCCTCTTCTCTTTCCATGACAGATGGTGTGAGTTCAGCTGGCGCTAAGCCCATATCGATGACTTTTTGCGTTAAAAAGGTGATGACCTCTTCCTTTGTTTGAAAGGCGCGTTTTGTAAAAACCAATTCCTTTTTCATATATTGAGAGGCCAATGTCACCCTTGTTTCACTCGTCAGGGCTTCTTCAATTTTTAAAAAATCACCGCCTCCCAAAATGGTGTTCACTTGAATGACTGGAACCGGTAAATCCATATGAATTGGGATCGTTGTAATAATCAAATCCAAGGCATGCAAAGAGACATGCGGAAGCGAATATAGCTCTGCTGTTCCTAAAATGGTCAGCTTTGATCCAAATTGTGACCGCAAACGATCCTGCAGCAGCCTTGCACTCCCTGCACCAGACGCACAGACAATGAGACACCGCTTCGGCGGGATCTCCATTTTCCTCCGCTCTAAAGCCGCACCAAAATGAAGCGCCATATATCCAATTTCGTTCTCATGAATACTCAGCCCTTCCTCTTCTTCAAGGACCCTGCTGGCGATAATCCCCGCTTCAAAAGCAAGGGGATACCCCGCTTTTATTTCATCAAGCATCGGATTTCTTAAGTTCATTCCATATTTACATCGGTTGATGGCAGGCTTTAAGTGCAGACTCAATCCAATCATTAGTTCCGTATCACCGGCTAAATCAAGCTGCAGTTTTTGATCAATAGCCTTCAGCATGAGCTGTACAAGCCGGCTCGTGTCATCATCTACTATTTGTTTTTGACCGCTCGAGGAAAAGGACTGTACCATTTTGGCTGTTCCTAGTAAATGAATGGTGATATAGACGATTTCCTCTTGTGGAAATGAGACATCCAGCAGCCCTTCAAGACGCTCCACCATTTTTTTAGCGACCTTATATTCCTTTGCCCGGGGAATTTCGCTGATTTCCTCTGGAAGAACAGATACATAGTTTCCGTGTCTAATTCGTTTGCAGGCAATGGCGACATGAACGATTAAATTATTCATGCAAATGTCTGATAGATTCATACCTTCCTCATTGATATAATTGATCATTGTTTTCTGAATCAATTCGAGTTCATGCTTTGGCAAAATGGTAACAGCTGTGTTCAGCATCGTTTGATAAGAACGACGTTCATTGAATAAATATTCTGACATACAATAACGGATTTTCATCTCTGATCCCTTGATTCGGCAGCCTTTGCCTGGCTTCGCTTCCAGCTTCAGATCAAAGGGCTCCAGCTTACGTTTGACTGATTTCACATCGTTGCTCATCGTTGATTTACTAATAAACAGCTGCTCTTGTAAATCCTCCAGCTTTACATAGGATTCTGCCAAAAGAAGCCTTTTTAAAATAAACCGAACACGCTCCTCTGGCAGCACAGCAAGCGGCTCTTCCTGCTCGACCTCCTCCTTCATAAAACGGCGAAAGGCATTCTCATCGTTGATCAACAGCTCATAGCCGGCTCCTCTAACAGCTGTTACAGCTGCTTGATAAGGGGCAAGACGGTCGTTCAGTTCTTTGATGTCTGTACGAATGGTGCGGCTTGTCACTTGTAAACTGACAGAAAGCGCAGCACTTGTGAGCGGGGTCTCAGCTGCCATGAGCTGACTTAAGATGTGCGCCAGTCTTTTACTCAGCATCAGATCGGCCTCCTTATGTAGGGGTGGAGAATCTGCCTTGTCTGGACAGGTTGTATACGCTTGCAGTTCTCTTCATTACTCATATTCTACTGAAAAGAAATAAAAATTGCCAACTCATTTATATGACAAATGCCCCTATTTATACAACAAACCATATCTAATGTCCTATGAATCTTTTTGAAAGATACTTGCGAAAACCACGAAAAAAAGGCGTACACCATCGTGTACCCGCCTTCTTTATGAAGAGATCAGTTGGGTAAAGACAACCAATCTTTTTTCATGCGTACCTGCTGCATGATCAAATGTCCCTGTACAAATGATTAATATGAATCTGATACGAAATATCGAGATAAATGGAGGAAAACAGAGACCGTCTTATTCTTATTGGGAGCCGAATTTTTGATTATTTCCCAAACACGAAATGGCTCCTGAAGGCGGAAATAAAAAAAGACTTCCCCGACGGGTCATTATGTGAACTTACGAAAAGTAAGTGCGGAATTTTTTCATTCTACACTGGTATTGACCGGAGTCCATTTTTTGGACTTCCGTAAAAAACACGAATGATGTTATCCAGGAAGATCTGATTTTTGATAGTAAAAAGCGAACATTTTTCCGCCTTTCAATGGTTGATAGGCATAGCCGGATCGATGCGGAGTATCAGCGCAGCACGTGGCTGGAAAACTTCTGTGATGGGAAAATTGGCAAAATAAAAAGTGTTCAATGTGGCGGCATTAAATACTCTGATGTTGTTACTATTAAGCTACACCGTTATTCACCACCGAGCTTTGTCACTAACTCTTCGGCTTGTTGATCTAATCCACGAGCGATTTCTCCTACAATGATGAATTCCTCGCTTGTCTGCTTACAAGGTCTTGATTTACAAAGATACCTTTCCTATCAAAGTAGAGCATAAAAAAGCAGGCTCCAGTAAGAGCCTGCTTTTTTATTTATTGTTGCTTAATAGTAATTTTTAAGGTATTTTTACAGTATATGCTAAATCAACAAACATAATATTTACGCCTACATCAACTTTCTTATATTTGTTTTTAACTGCCCATGCAACAGCACCAGAAGTTCCAGCAGTAATAGCCGCAGCGGCTCCAGCACCCCATGGTCCAGCAGCAGCAATTCGACTTGTGTACCAACCGATATATCCGGCTGCAAATCCACCTGCTACTATGGCATTCATGCTTCTAACTTTCGGTCCTAATTTGAGGTGTAAACCTACAAAACCTAATGTCTGCATGTCACCTTTTTTCTCATTCTCTTCAAAGCTAAATTCTTCTGATTTCATTGAAGTCATTAGTAGACTGTCGTGTTCTGAAATTCCCATTTCCATAAGGGTTTCTTTATCAGCTGTAAAATGAATATTTCCATCCTTATCTAATTCGAAGTAATTAGATAGTTTCTCTGCTAATTCCAATTGTTTTTTATCTACACTGACTGGAGGGGTCTCATTATTACCTTGACTGGCATGACTAATCATTGGAGAAGAGAAACCAAATGTAATAGTAAGCACACATAACAATACTAGAAATTTTTTAAACATACGTACTACTCCTATTTGTTTTTTGGGGTAACGCATACATGATATTTCCTTCTATTGGGGTGGAATACTTAGAGGTTAAGGAGAGTAATAAAATGTATTTATTCTTATTCACTTTGATTTATTGTGTAATCACACAGATGTTGAGTTTTTCCTTTGAGATGTCTTTTGGTGTGTACTTGATAGGTTTAGCTTTAATCAAAGGACTTTCCAGTGGGGAAATTAAAGACATCTTTAATTTCAAAAAGACAAGGGACGTGTTCAAAGAAAACAGATTTATAGATTCTTTGATGGAACTGTTTTCTTTGGTAATAGTGTTTATTAATGCATACATAATTGATTATGAACCATTCTCTCCCTTTGAGTTTGTTTATACTTTTTTCTTGCTTGTAATTTTGTACAGGTTCCTATTTTGGGGGATCATAAGAGAGTCAAAAAAATGGTTGCATAATGAGTCATAAGAGACATGGACTTATAAAAATCACTCACTTTCTTTGATATATTCCATGCTACCATTTATTTCTTTATAATTGGTAATAATATGGAAAATTTATTTTTCAGTTGCGGTATCTGCAATTAAGGTTCTTTTAATTGGGAGGAGAAATTTCGAATAGAGAAAAATTAGATTGTCAATTATCGCTAATGAACAGGCTAGAGAGCCTGTTTTTTTGTTTCTTAATATTATGTTTTTGTTGAAAAAATTCCATTTTGCTTGCGGTGTCCGCAAGCATTTTTTTATTTTTCAGTGCTTCATTTTGACGGATTTTTTTGTGATAAAATCCGATCACTGTGGAGGTGAATCATGGGCTGAAATTTATTTAAAAGATCATTCCAACATACGAGCAGTTCTTTATCAGCAAGCCCTGATCCATTTTAAATTGGGCAACGATAAATTGGCCAAAGAATATTTGCAGAGTGGCATAGATTATCTAAAATCATTCTTTCTTTGCTTAAGCAAAGAGTTTGATAAAGGACTGTTTAGTTTTTAGATCAGTTAAAGGCGGGATCATCCGAGGGGTCTGCTCGCAGGGTCATAAGCCGGTCAGCGCCCGGCAACTCTGCTGCTCGAAAATCTGTTGCTTTATTTGACACCTCTTGTGACGAAGACGTCTTCTTCGCCCCCCATGCATATGTCCTTCATGTGCACTTGCTATATGAGCCGCTGGGAATAATAACGCTGCGTTCAGTGGAATGGTTAACATTGCTTTCTTCATGTTCATCTTTTATTTCCTCCTCTTTCCGTTTGTTATGTACTTAACGAAGAGAGGGAGAAAATAGATCATTCGATTCTATTATTTTTTTCTTACAACACAGGCTCTGTATGTTTGCATAAAAAAAAGCCGGATTATCCGGCTGATACGTTACGACGTTTAGATGCTTTTCGCTCTTTATATATTTTTCTCACCAATGGATAAATCACAGGTGCCCATTTGACAATTTGTTTCAGCCATTTTTTCATTTCTCCCGCGCCTCCTTATTGTCATTCTTAAAGGACGATTCCCCATCTTGTCATGAAATAAACAGGTGCGGGAGAGCAGGAGTTAAATCACGCCTTGTGCGATCATGGCATCTGCCACTTTACGAAATCCTGCAATATTTGCTCCAACCATGATGTTCCCTGAGTGTCCATATTCGTCTGCTGTCTCTGTACACTGACGATAAATAGACTGCATCATTTGTTTCAGCTGAGCATCTACTTCTTCAAATGTCCAAGATATTCTTGCACTGTTTTGTGCCATTTCCAATGCTGATACACCTACTCCTCCAGCATTGGCCGCTTTTGCTGGCGCAAATAAAATACGATTCTCTTCAAATACTTTGACCGCCTTAAGAGTGGATGGCATATTGGCTCCCTCTCCTACAGCGATGACACCATTTGCCACAAGCTGCTGTGCATGCGCCTCTGATATTTCATTTTGTGTTGCACATGGCAGCGCAATATCACAAGGAACGGACCAAATTTGTTCGCAATCTTCAATCAATTCAGCATGCGGGTGAATGTCTATGTATGCCCCAATCCGCTGATTCTCGACTTCCTTGAGCCGCTTGATGGTTTCAAGCGAAATTCCTTGAGGATCATAAATCGCTCCGCTTGAATCACTGCAAGCCACAACCTTACCGCCTAATTCGATTACCTTTTCCATTGCATAGATAGACACATTTCCTGAGCCCGACACAACAACGGAACGTCCTTCAAATTGAAGACCATGTGCTTTCAGCATTTCCTCCATGAAGTACACCAGTCCGTAGCCTGTTGCCTCTTTTCTCGCTAAGCTGCCTCCGAATCCAGGGCTTTTCCCCGTGAGTACACCCGCTTCATAAGCACCGCGCATTTTCTTGTACTGTCCGAACATATAGCCAATTTCGCGTGCTCCTACACCAATATCACCTGCTGGCACATCTTGATCAGGTCCAATATATCGGCCGAGTTCACTCATAAAGCTTTGAACGAAACGCATGATTTCTCCATCAGACTTCCCTTTAGGATCAAAATCCGATCCGCCTTTCCCTCCGCCAATCGGCATACCAGTCAGTGCATTTTTAAAGATTTGTTCAAACCCTAAAAATTTGATAATGCTTGCATTGACGGTTGGATGAAAGCGAATGCCTCCTTTATAAGGACCGATGGCACTATTGAATTGAACCCTAAATCCTCGATTGACTTGTACTTTGCCCTCATCGTCTACCCATGGCACTCGAAATACCACAAGCCGCTCAGGCTCAATGAGCCGTTCTAAAATGCCTTGTTTTTCATACTCTGGATGCTTTGCAAAAACTGGGACGAGTGATTCCAGAATTTCTTTTACGGCTTGCTGGAATTCCTCTTCTCCGGGATTTCGTTTTTCCACCTCTTCTAACACACGGTGGATGTAGCTTTGTGCTGTTTGTGCTGCTCGATCTAAGGTCAACATGTCGCATCTGCCTCCTTGTAGATATCTTCACACATTTAATTGTTAGATTTTCTAACGCATATTGAGACTAATTTAACACCAATTGTAAAATCTGATCAATATTGATAACAGATGAAAATGATGCCGAATTGAGATAGATCAAGCAGCCGCAGCGATTGTCATTAAAAATAAGCGCTTAAGGAATGACTAATGTGCTAGAAACGAACAAGCGAATGTTTCTCGTCCCGTTTTCTTTGACAAATACATGAATCATGATAAATTTCTAGCTCGTTTTCCAACGAAAAAAGGGTCAAAAGTTTGATCGGATGCACTCAATCTTTTCGGGGCTTCCCGCCTCTTTTTCGATCAGGTAACACGACACAAAGCCAATATAAAATAGAAGATGATGGAAAGTTAATGAGACCGACAATGCCCCAGAACCATTTGTAACGCCCTCTTTTCTTTGCATCCATAAATAAAAGAAAACCCTGTGCAAACAATAACGGCAAGACGCACAATAAGATAATCATTTCCGTCTGACTCATAAGGAAGACCCTCCTTTGATATGTTGATATTCCTTGTAGCCAACAACAAAGCAGATGGGGACGCTCACTATTTGGAGAACAATGAAGATGATAGGCAGATGGGTAATGGCAGCTGCAAAGAGTGCCAGAATGGTCAAACTGATCAGAATGTATGCCAGCACTTCTTGTTTAAAACGCCTTTTCTCTTGTTCCTTCGCCTGTTTCAGCATCATCATGACAGCCTGCTCACTTGGCTTTTCCACTTCAATTTGTTCGTCTAGCTGCTTAAGCTCTTCTTTTAAACGTTCGGTCATACGATCTTCCTTCATAAATCCCACTCCTTTCGAATTTTCTTTAATCCATGATGAACCCTCGATTTCACAGTACCTTCTCTCATTCCGAGCATTGAAGCCATTTCTGGGTAGGTAAAGCCATAATAATAGTGGAGAATAATTGGTGCTCTCTCCTGAGCCTTTAATTCATTTAAAGCATCCCACATGTCATGCCATGTGTTCCCCTTTTGCTGAACGTCCCATTTAAAGCGGCGTATGGCTTCCTGATTCGCTTTTCCTTCTCTCATTTGTTCACGTTTTCTTTTCTTCTGGTGATCTAAAAATTGCCTGGATGCAATCGAAATGAGCCAGGTTGAAAATAAGGCATCTCCTCTAAATGAAGAAAGTTTCATATACGCTTTCAGCATCGTTTCTTGCATGATTTCCTCTGCCAGCTCTTGTTGAAGGGTGAGCTTCAACATATATCGGTAAAGAAAGGAATAATGATGCCGATAAAGGGCTGTAAACGCGGCATCATCTCCCTGTTTTGCCCGCTGAATCAATAATGTCTCTTCTGTCTGCTCCAAACACGCCCCTCCTTCCTTTTCTTCTCTTACTCATGAGACGACACGGATGACAATATCGTTTAAAATGGACCTTATTTTTTAGCATATCTTCTATGATTCTCGTTTTATATTCAATTTTTTCTTATGTAATGATTATGGCATTCCTTCTTCTCTAACAAAATGATGCGTTCGTAATCATCTTGATTTTCTACGAAACGGAGAGCCTCCTCTCCATAATCAAGATGTCATCCTCATACCTATCGACAATGGTCCTTATCTCATGAAGATGAAAATGAAATAATCATCGGCTTAGCTTCCTAGAAAATCATGGAATACGCTGCGCCTATCCTTAGCCGATGATACCTTTTTGCATGCTATGCTCATCCTACATTCCGAAAGAAGCGATACGTGTGAAGGAAGGAGGATTGGTTGAATCACAGCTTATTTTGGAAACGTTTTCATTAAAATAAAATAGAATGGAGATGTTGACTTTGAAGAGAAAAATTCCAATGTTAGCCGGTGTATTAGCTGTTGGCCTCGTCACTTCATTATTTGCACCAAACGGGGAGGCAAAGGCAGCAGCCAAATATCCAGAAAGCCCTTCTATTATGGCCAACTTTAATCAACAAGGCTTCTCCACATTAAATGGCGGCACAACAGGCGGTGAAGGCGGTAAAACCGTCACAGTCAAAACTGGAAATGAACTATTGGCTGCCCTCAAAAATAAAGGAACAAACGAAAAATTAAAAATTGTTGTAGACGGGACGATTACCCCCTCTAATACATCAGCCAATAAAATCGATGTGAAAGATACAAATAATGTCTCGATCGTCGGTAAAGGGACGAACGGCGAATTGAATGGGATTGGCATTAAAGTATGGCGTGCCAATAATATCATCATCCGTAACTTGAAAATCCACCACAGCAAAATCGGTGACAAAGATGCCATCGGGATTGAAGGCGGTGCTAAAAACATATGGGTCGATCATAATGAACTGTACAACACATTGAATTCCGGGAAGGATGACTACGATGGTTTATTTGATGTAAAAAATGACTCTGACTACATTACCTTCTCGTGGAACTATGTACATGACAGCTGGAAAACAATGCTCATGGGCAGCTCCGATAACGATAACTACAATCGAAAAATTACGTTCCATAACAACCGCTTTGAAAACCTGAACTCTCGTGTACCGTCTATGCGCTTCGGGGAAGGACATGTCTATAACAACTATTACAAAGACATCCTCACAACAGCGATTAACTCGCGTATGGGCGCGAAGATGAGAATTGAACACAACGTATTTGAAAACACCAAAAATGCGATCGGAAGCTGGGACAGCCGTCAAGTTGGTACATGGCATGTCATCAACAACTCGTATATTAACAGCACAGGCAGTCTGCCAACGTCTTCAACAGGAACGTATAACCCTCCTTATAACTACTCTTTGCTTAACGTGAACAATGTGAAATCAGAAGTGATATCAAATGCAGGTGTTGGGAAAGTAAACCCTTAAACACAAAACGTTCGGGCAGAGACTTCCTGTCCGAACGTTCTTGTCATTTCATTCATTTATATAGTAGAAAATGGACGATCCATTTCATACAGCTTTTGATAACGCGTGTTTTCTTTTAGTAAATCCTGATGCTGACCCTGCATCTCAATGCGCCCGTCTTCAATAAACATGATGCGGTCACATGCCTCACAGCCAGTCAGGTGATGGGTAATCGAAATAACTGTTTTCCCTTTTAACACACGGAAGATGGTTTCAAGCAATTCACGCTCTGTCCGCGGATCAAGCCCGACGGTCGGTTCATCTAATACAACAACCGGCGTGTCCTGAAGCAATATCCGAGCTAACGCCATACGCTGTCTTTCTCCACCTGAAAATCGAACCCCTGTCTCCTGAACACCTGTGTGATAACCTTCTGGCAAAGACTCGATGTAATCATGCAGCTGCACTTGTCTTGCTGCTTCTTTTACCTGTTCTTCTGTCGCCTCTGGAGATCCTAAACGAATATTGTTTAAAACAGACGTATCAAATAAATAAGGCTGTTGATTGAGCACAGACACATAGGCAGACACCTTCTCTTGAATGCTTTGAACCGATTTCCCTTGAATGCTGACCGCTCCTTGATTTGGAACGACTGCCCCTTCTAACAATTTTAAAATGGTCGATTTGCCTGCACCGCTTTTTCCTAAAAGCGCGAGTGATTCCCCTTGCTTCAGAGAAAAGGACAGGTCTTGAAGGACATATTGATGCGTGTCATACCGAAAGGACACTTGATCAAAACAGACAGCTTCATCGTGAGAAATGGCTGACTGATCCACTGCCTCGCTCTCAGCTTCTCCTTCATATGACTGCTTTTCATAATGATGTAATCTGCTGACAGCATGCTGATAGACGGGAATATCACCTGCCGCATCTGACAGCGGAAGAAAGGCTTCTGTTAACGGAAACAGCACAAGCACAAAGGCTGCAATCAGTGTGTGTGACATGGATCCTGACTGAACGACCGAGCCGCTCCAATACACAACAAGCACGACAGCTCCTCCAATCAAGAGCTGTGCCAAAAATTGACGCACGCGGATAAATCGATGTTTGGCTGCTTCAAGCGCTAACAGCTGCGCTTCTTTCTGCTCATAACCATCCACAAAATCTTTCTGCCTGCCGCTGAACAGCCAGTCACTAACGCCCATGACTGCATCTGTTAAATGGCTGTACAGCTCATTTCTGCCTATTTTCATTTGAATTTGTCTTGCCCGGTTCACAAGCACTGTGACATATGGGAAAACGAATACGAGAAGTGCCATATAAAGCAGCATCAGTCCAGCAAAAGGCCATGAAAAAAGGCCAAGTGCTCCAATGGATGCGGCATATAAAAGCAGTGCACCGATGGATGGAAAGATGGTTTTTAAATAGGCGTCCTGCAGTCTCTCCACATCATCTGACAAGAGACCAAGCATTTCACCTGTCCCCAGCTTTGTTTGTTTGGCACTACGTTCAGCCATGTCATACAGGCGTACACGCATTTTTTCAATCATTGTCAAAATGAGCTGATGGCTCGCCAGCCTTTCTGCATAACGGGCAGCAGAGCGCGAAATACCAAAGGTACGTACAGCCACGATTGGGACGTAAACCATTAATATATTTTCAGGTCTTGTCGCAGCTTTTGAAATGAGAAATCCCGACGTATACATCAGCATAGAAGCAGAGAATACCGCAATGGCTCCTAAAAATAAAACCAAGGCAAACAGCTTTTGATTCTCCTTGATATAAGGTATAAACCAGCCTTTACTGACCATGTGTGACCGCCCCCATTTGCTCCTGTACCAATTGATAATACACGCCTTTTCTTTGCATTAATGATTCATGTGTCCCCATTTCTGCGATGGTTCCTTGATCCATGACAATGATTTCATCCATGTCCGACATCCAATGGAGCCTGTGTGTCGCTAAGAACACAAGTTTATGTTCAAACAGTGGAAGCATTGTTTTCTTCAGTTCATACTCTGTTTCAATATCGAGATGCGCCGTTGGTTCATCTAACAGCATAATGGACCGCTGGCCCAGCACAGTTCGAGCAAGCGCAATTCTTTGCGCCTGTCCGCCGCTTAGCTCTCTTCCCTGTTCTCCAATGACCTCATCCAGTCCATTTGGCAGCTGCGTAACCAGCTGAGATAAGCCAGCCTCATGCACAGCTCTTTCCACTTCTTCGTCTGTAGCATTCGGTTCATAAAAACGAATGTTTTCTCTTAATGTCATGTGAAATAAATAGGGATGCTGCGGCATATAGACAACTTCCTTTTGCCATTCGTTCATCTGTAAATGAACAAGCGGCTGGCCGTTTAGCGTAATTTGACCTGAAGACGGTTCAACAAAGCCGCCGAGAACATCGGTTAACGTCGATTTCCCTGAACCACTGGCACCAATGATGCCGATTTTTTTCTTCCCTTTGACAGTGAGATCTACATCCTGAATGGAATAAGGGGCATGTTCGTCATGCTGGACACAAACATCCTGCAGGGTGAGCACGGATTGTTCATCCCACTTATTCAGATGCACAGATTGTGTCTCCTGCGCGCGGAAGCCTTTTTCTTCTAAAATGACCTGCATGGCTTCATTCGCTTCTTTTCCATTTAACGTTGCATGATAATCATTTCCCACTTCACGTACCGGCAGGAAATACTCCGGCGCCAGCATAAGCGCCGTCAAAGCCGGCAATAACAGAAGCTCTCCTTCAATTAAACGTAAGCCAAGAAAAACAGCGACGGTTGCAATTGATAGCATGGAAAAGAAATCGAGGGCAAACGATGACAGAAAGGCGACCTTCAGTGTACTCATGGTCGCTTTTCGATATCGCTTTGACACCTCCGCAATATTACGGGAGTGTTTTTTGCTGATACCTAAGTAACGCAGCGTCTCAAGGCCCCGGAGTGAGTCAGTAAAATGATTGGATAATTTCTCATACGATCTCCATTGTTTGGCCGCTTTACGCTGAGCAACAAGGCCTAGCAAAATCATAAAAATAATTAAAATTGGCAGCGTCACAATTAAAATGACGGCTGATGTTTCATCTAATGTCCACACATAGATAAGGACCATCGCCGGAATCACTGCCATGTTCACCATTTTCGGCAAAAACAGCTGTAAATACTGACGGTATTGAGCAATTCCTTCCATTGCTAATGTGACAAGCTTTCCTGTCCCTTTTTTCTTTGCAAAGGCAGGCCCTAATCGAAAGAGTTGGTCTAGCAGCTGCTTTCTGACGTCTGCTCCAATTCGGGAAGAGTAGGTAAACATGACCTTCTCCCGAATCAAGGTGAGACCGTGCCGCACAACAAAGGCAGCAAGAAACAGCAGGACATAAGGCGTTGCCTGCGAGAGGCTTTTCCCGTCAAACAGCGTTGTAATGGCATGTGCCAGCCACTGTGCTTGGAAAATAATACTTGCTCCTTGGATGAGTGACACAATACCTAAGAGGGCAAGAAGCCCTCTCATTCCTTTTAATTGAAGCAAACGTTTATCCATTAGTAGGTCATTGGCTCCTTACCGCTTACACGTTTACGGAAGACATAATAGCTCCAAATTTGATACCCAAGCACAAAGGGCAGCAAAGAAACGGCAACAATCGTCATGACCGTCAGTGAATAAGATCCAGATGCAGCGTTTTGAATTGTGAGATCAAACGAATGGCTGATTGAACTAATCATGACGCGCGGGAACAATGCTGTGAACAGCATGGACACCGTCACCATGATGCCTGCTCCTGTAAATAAGAATGTCCAGCCATCACGTTCTTTTCTCATCAAAACAAGGGCAGCCATATAACAAACCACAATCAGCACAGTTAACGGAATGGTGATGATCGGGCGTACGGTATAAATGTCTGTTTCAATGATGGACACACCGACAAATATAACAAGAACAGGGAGTGCAATGAGCAGGACACGCTGTCCCAGTGTTCTTGCACGATCTCTTAAGTCACCCTCTGTACGAAGTGTGACAAAAATCAAGCCATGCAGCAGGCAAAGAATCGTCACAGCTAACCCGCCGATCACAGAATAAAGATTCACAAAGTCCGTAAAACCAGCGTACATGTTCATGTCTTGATCAATTGGCATCCCGCGTAAAATACTCGTGAATAACACACCGAGCAAAAACGGCGGAAGCAGACTGCCAAAGAAGATCACCCAGTCCCACGCCTTAATCCAAGAGGCTTTCTCAACCTTCCCTCGGAATTCAAAGGCGACTCCGCGCCCAATGAGCGCTAAGAGAAGAACCGCAAACGGAATATAGTATCCGCTGAACATCGTGGCATACCAGTGAGGAAATGCAGCGAAAATAGCGCCGCCAGCTGTAATCAGCCAGACTTCATTCGCATCCCAGAAAGGACCAATCGTATTGATTAAAATGCGGCGCTCGTGCGCATCCTTTCCAAGCAGCTGCATGGACATCCCGACACCAAAATCAAATCCTTCTAAAAAGAAAAATCCAACAAACAATACTGCGACAAGAATAAACCAAATCTCGTTAAGATATGCCATGATATGCGCCTCCATCAAATGGATCTGTAGACAGGTCCGTTTCATCCTTTTGATCTGTATCTTCTTCAGAATGTGCACCTTTTTTAATTTCTCGAATGAATAAGTAGGCGAGCACAATAGCAAGAATCAGATACATCGCCGTAAAGCTTATGACTGAGAATAACAGCATGCCATACGATACGTTCGGTGAAATTGATTGAGCCGTCGTCATCATACCAAAGACGGTCCACGGCTGACGCCCGATCTCAGTCATGATCCAGCCGGCTGAGTTCGCAATAAACGGGAACGCAATCATCCATACCATGAAGCGTAAATACCATTTGTTTGTTTCAAGTTTCTTTCTAAAGCTTAAGTACAAACCAATCATACTAGCAAAAATCATCAGCATGCCGGCACCGACCATGATCCTAAAGCTCCAGAATGTTGTTTTCACTGGTGGAATGTAGTCTCCAGGGCCAAACTTGGCTTCATATTCTTTTTGAAGTGTCAGCATGCCTGGAACATCCCCGCTGAACTTCTGATAAGCCAAATAACTTAAGGCAAACGGAATATTGATCTCCGCAGAGTTTTCTTTTTTATCTGTGTCAATGTTGGCAAAAAGTGTCCAAGCCGCTGGATCTCCACTATCCTTCCAAAGGGCTTCACTTGCTGCCATCTTCATTGGCTGTGATTTCATTAAGTGCTTCGCTTGATCATGTCCAGAAAACGCTACACCTAAGCCAGAAATTAAAGCAAGAACCATCGCAATCTGGAATGATTTTTTGAAAAAGGCGATTTCTTGTTTTTTGATCATCTTATAGGCACTAACTCCTGCAATAAAGAAAGCACCTGTTGCCAGCGCACCAAACAGAACGTGCGGGAACTCAACCCAAAGCTGCGGGTTTGTCACAAGAGCGCCAAAATCATTCATTTCTGCACGGCCATTTTTAATGGCAAATCCAACTGGCTCCTGCATAAATGAGTTGGCGAGTAAAATCCAAAACGCCGAAAAGATCGTACCAAGGGAAACAAGCCAAATGCACAATAAATGAATCTTCTTCGGCAGACGATCCCAGCCGAATATCCAAAGTCCAATAAATGTAGATTCAAGGAAAAAGGCCAAAAGTGCTTCAATGGCAAGCGGTGCACCAAAGACATCACCGACAAACCTTGAATAATCTGACCAGTTCATCCCAAACTGGAATTCCTGCAGAATCCCTGTTACCACACCTACTGCAAAGTTAAGTAAGAACAGGTGACCCCAAAACTTCGCCATCTTTTTATAGATGTCTTTTTTCTTGACGACATAAAGGGTCTGCATCAATGCGACGATAAACACCAAACCTATTGACATAGGAACAAAAATAAAATGAAATAATGTCGTTGAAGCAAATTGAAATCTTGCTAAAAACAGCTCACTCACAGCCTTACATCCTCCCTTACTTTTACATGCCGAACGATTCATGCTCACCATTTCACAAAATATTCACTATTTGTTCAATGTTTCACAAATAAAAGTCCATTTGAAATGGTTCACTCGGTGAAATTTTACTCTTGATTTTCATTCGGTTAGTTATTTATACCTGTACTTTACACCCATACGCTTCAAAAATAAAGTAAATTTTACCTAAAATTTGGATGGTATTGTGTCAGTTGTTTGAATACTTTGTCAAGAATATGTGACGGGAAATAAACAACTGCAAAAAAATAGCGCTGCATGTGAGCCGCAGCGCTGTGTTTCTATTTTAAGCTTTTTTCTGTAAAGCAGGTCTTGTCACTTGTACTTCATAGTACGTAATTTTGTTTTTTAATAGGCCTTCAGGTTTCGCTTTTCCATGAGCGTGTGCATCTCCAAATGCCTGAGATTTTGTCCAGTTCACAAAGTCTTCTTTTCGATTCCAGCGGGTATGAATAGTCACTTCATCGTAATCGGTTGTCTGCTGTGTGACCCAGACCTCCATGCCTAAAAATCCTTCCATGAATTCTACTTGTCCCTGCTTGTTAAAACGCTTGACGAGGTGGTCTGCACTGCCTTTTTCTACTCTAACCTGGTTGTTTACAATGATCATGTTTGATTCATCTCCCTTTTGTTGTTGGATCGAAGCGATTGGGATAATGAGCGGATGCTCTCCATCTAGGTGAACCTCTGCCTGAATCCCAAAGACCTCTTTGAAAAAGTTTTCTGTTAATACTTCGTTTGGTGTCCCTATTTGGTAAACCTGACCACGCTTCATTGCAATCAGGCGGTCACAATATTTTGCTGCCTGCTGCAGGTCATGAAGAACCATTAAAATGGTGATCCCATGCGTTTCATTCAGCTGTTTGAGCAGCTCCAGTAAATCAAGCTGATGCGCAATATCTAAGTAAGTGGTAGGCTCATCCAGAATAATCGTCTCTGTCTTCTGAGCCAGTGCCATGGCAATATACGCCTTCTGCCTTTCTCCGCCGGACAATGTATGCAGCATCCTGTTTTCATTCACGCGGCTATTTGTCACATCAAGCGCCCACTCTATCGCTTCCTGATCTGTCTTCGAGCTCTTTTTCCAGATCGAACGATGCGGACTTCGTCCAAGTGCGACCAGCTCACGTACTGTCATCGATGGGATGGTCGTTCTCGTCTGCATCAGAACTGCGATTTCCTGTGCAATCTCCTGTGCTGTCATTTCTTTTTGGGGGATATCGTGAATATAAATCATGCCGCTTTCAATCGACGTAAGGCGTGCGGCCGCTTTAATAAACGTCGACTTCCCTGACCCATTCGGTCCAATAATTCCTGTTACACTTCCTTTAGGCACAACTGCTGAAATAGACGACAATCGAAAGCCTCCTTGACTGAGGCTCACGTCATCCATCGCAATCACATCCAACTTAACCCCTCCCTTTCTTTTTTAATAAATAGAGGAAGAAAGGTGCACCAATACAGGCAAGCAGAATACCAACAGGCAGTTCAACCGGTGTAAACCATACCCGTGCTGCTGTATCAGCAAAGACCACAAGTACGCCGCCGCCAAGCATTGAGATCGGCAGCAGGTAA
Source organism: Bacillus sp. PAMC28571 (assembly GCF_014250435.1). Lineage (NCBI taxonomy): Bacteria > Bacillati > Bacillota > Bacilli > Caryophanales > Bacillaceae > Bacillus > Bacillus sp. PAMC28571. The sequence continues at coordinate 3,263,847 of NZ_CP060191.1, forward strand.
CGGTAGTCATCTCCAATTAAAAGGCGGATAAAATGAGGGACGACAAGACCGACAAATCCAATTAAACCGCTCACGCTTACAGCTGCACCCGCCAAAAGCGCCGCAAGTGCAATTAAGAAAAATCGGGTTCGCTCGACTCTAAGGCCGAGCAGCTGTGCTGACTCATCACCAAGCAAAAGAAGATTTGCTGGCTTGATCGCAAAAAAACAAAGACACAATCCAGCAATCGCATAAGGTGACACAAAGCTCAGGTGATGCCAGCTCCGTCCATTTAATCCTCCTGATAAAAAAGGCAGAACAGCCTGCACACGCTCACTATAAAGCACCATAAATCCATTCATGACTGCACCAAGCAGGGCATTAACTGCCACACCCGCTAGAATCAATTTCAGTGGTGAAACCCCTTGATCGAACGACAATATATACACAACAAGTGCAGCTAATAAAGCGCCAAGGAAGGCAGCCGCTGGAAGCAGATATGTGAATTGAGGAAACACAATCATGCTGAGTACAGCAGCTAACCCACCGCCAGCAGTCACACCGATGATCCCGGGGTCAGCGAGTGGATTTCGGACGACTCCTTGTAAAATTGCCCCTGATGCTGCGAGACAGGCCCCAACGATGAAACCTATGAGAACGCGCGGCAGACGTAAATCCATGACGATTTTTTCATGGACTGGCTGGCCTGATCCCGTCAAAGCAGCGATCAAATCTGGCAGCGATAATTGAACAGAACCTAATGCAAGCCCTAGACATATGCCCACACCTAGCGAGAAAAGCAGTCCCGGTATCAGCCATCTTCGTCTCGACTGTCTTTTTTGAAAATCTAACTCTGCATTCACCTTCATGATGACAATCGCTTCAATCTCTTCTCTAGTTCATCAATCGCCTTTATAACGTCTGCGCCTGGGTTCGTCCCGAATAAATCACTAGGCAGAATCTCCACGCGGTCATTCTTGACAGCTGATACGTCGTGCCATGCTGCATTCTGTTTCATTTCACTCATAAAGCCCGCTTTCACATCGTCAGGATTGCTGTGTGTCATGAGCAGAATGAAATCGGGATCGGCTTCGATCACCTTTTCTGCATTAATTTGGGCGTATTGAGGAAATTTTTCGAGTGCCGGTTCATTCTCAGCAATGTTTGCGCCCCCGGCGATGTGCAGCAAATCTCCGCTTAAGGATTGAGGAAGTGCCGCCATATATGTGCCAGGTGCACCGTACACAACGAGTGTTTTCACTTTTTTCTTAGGCTGCTTGACCTGCTTTTTTCGCTCATCAATTTGATCATTGAGTGCTTTAGCCTTTTGCTGCTTTCCGAGCAACTCCCCAAATAATGAGATTTGGCGCTGGATGTCCTTCACTGAATTGGCACTTGTCAAAAGAAGCTGTGAATCAATTCCTTCTATTGTAGAGATGTCCTTGCTGTTTAATTGTTCATTTCCAAGCACTACATCAGGCTTTAAGCTTGTGATCAGCTCTACATCAAATTGATGCGTTGTGCCAATCGTTTGTACGGATTTTGCCTTTTGTAAGCTGTCTGGTAACTCGGCGGTTGGCCGTCCAACCGCCTCACCGCCTAATGCGTACAGAATACTCATGTCCCCGGTCGACAATGCGATGATACGCTGAGGGGATTCATCAAACGACAGCGTTCTTCCGGTAAAATCCTTTATCTTCAGTGCTCCTTGCCCGCTCCCTTTCTCTACAGGTGCTGCCTGACTGCATCCACCGAGGAGAAGCATCAAGACGAGTCCTGCCAAGATCACATGTGAAAATTTCAACCGCCTGTCTCTCCTTTTCTAGTAAACTTTCTTTAGCTTTGCCTGTACCACGAGACGCCCGTTTTTAGGTGCAAGCACATGATCACAGGTCGATAAAGTGAGGATGAGGTCATCTGTGGACACGTCTGTCTTCGTTTGATAGATTGATTTCTTCCGCACAGCTTGCAAGTAGTGCGCATATTCGCCAAGATCTTGAAAATCGGTTTGAATATAGTCGAAGTCAACCGTCGTTTCATACACAGCAAAAATCTCCGCTTCATAGCTTTGATACAGCGTATCGTACTGAAATGTCCGGTGCTCTTGGAAGAAATCTTTTTTTAGATAGTTTGTGAGTCCAGCGAACATGGATCCATCCCTCATCCGATGGCCGTACACCACTGTATTTGGGCTTTCATGCAGGACATCATTACGATAATCCATAAAGATACTGCCTGCCCGGGTGTCGTTTTTTAAATAATTGCGAGTTAAGTAGAACGCATTATCGTGAGATTGAACAATCGGATACTGAATCATCGTATCCTCCATATTGATCCAGCCGACAATGTCCTCATTCACCTTCCGCAGCTCATCAAATGACGAACGGATCTTTCCCGTCTCCCGTTTTTCATTCATTTCTTCATGTCCATACATCGTCTGGGCCTTTGCAAGCACCTGGCGATTTTGATAATAACCGAAAAGTTCGAAGCCGATGGCTGTCCCGCTATAAATCAATACGCCTAAACAAACGATCGTCAGCATCCGCTGCCAAAGCCGTTTTCCTCGTTTCACACTGTCTCACCTGCTTTTTGCCCAGCTTATATACCAACAGGCACGATGTACATCCCTGTTTCTGCATCCTGTCTAATCGTGACGGACACATCATAAATGTGACGCACGTTTTCCTCTGTTAACACATCGTTTGGCTGTCCTTCACTGATAACCTGTCCATCCTTCATCGCTATGATAATATCGCTGTAGCGGACAGCCTGATTCATGTCGTGCAGCACCATGACAATCGTTAATCCATGCACGGCATTCAGTTCACGGATCAGCTCAAGAATGTCAAATTGATAGTAAATATCCAAATAAGTTGTCGGTTCATCTAAGAAAAGGATCGGTGTTTTTTGCGCAAGTGCCATCGCAATCCATACACGCTGCCGCTCTCCACCTGACAGTGAGGCGAGCGGCACCTTTCGTTTGTCTGTTAGCTTTGTACTGGACAGCGCCCACTCTATCGCTCTCTCATCCTCTTCCTTGTCTCCTCCGCGCATCGTCTGGTACGGCGTTCTGCCGAATGCCACGACCCGTTCGATCGTTAAATCAAGCGGCGCTTCATTTTGCTGATGGACGACAGCGAGCTTTTTTGCCAGCTCCTTTGGCTTGAACGTATTCAGCGTTTGCCCGTCTAAGTGAATTTGCCCTTTATTTGGACAATGATTATTCGCCATTAAGGAAAGCAGTGTGGATTTTCCCGAGCCATTTGGACCGATAATGGTTGTGATTTTCCCCTTTTCAATCTTTGTTGTGACTGATTGAACGATGTCCTTCTGCTGGTCATATGAGAATGACACCTCACGAATGTCCATGGAGACGGTCCCCCCTTCTTAATAAAAAGATCAGAAACGGCCCGCCAATCACGGCCATGATCGTAGAAGCAGGAATCTCATTTGGCGCCACAAGCGTCCTGCCAAGCGTATCAGCCGTCAAAATAAGCAAAGCCCCGCTTAACGCAGAAAATGGAATCAGTACCCGGTGATCCGAGCCGACAAGCCTTCTTGAAATGTGCGGAATGAGCAAGCCGACAAAGGCGATCACGCCCGCTACTGCAGCTGTCACCGCCGCAAGTAAAACGGCTGTGATGGAAATCAAAAGGCGCATTCTGGTCACACGCAATCCTAAATTTTTCGCTGTCTTGTCCTGAAGAGCCAGCAGGTTGCACCACCTGCTGAAGAAGAGTGCAACGACAAGGCCGGCGACACCATAGACACCGATTAAACGGACATCTCCCCACGTTTTCATCGTGAGATTCGACTGTCCCGACTGATTAATCGTGATATTGAAATAGCTGCAAATGGTCACAAATGCTTCAGCCATTCCAGTAAACATGGCATTGATGGCGATCCCAACCAAGATCATGCGGATCGGGCTTAAACCACCCTTCCAAGACAGAACATACACGAGGAAACATGCAATAGCTCCGCCTAATACCGAAAATAAAGGAGAGTAGAAATAAAATTGAGGAAGCGCTGTAATCGCCATTAATGAAAAGAAGCTGGCTCCTGATGAAATGCCAATGACGCCGGCATCAGCTAACGGATTCCTCATGACCGACTGCAGCAGTACACCGGAGACAGATAAGGCGGCCCCTGTAAACATCGCGATAAGCATGCGGGGAATTCTCAAATCTTTAATGATTTCTACCTGTGCATGTTGACCGGTGATGAGCCCTTCTAATAATTCAATTGGGGTGACATGAATGCTCCCAGTAATGGCTGAATAAATAAACACGCAGACCAGTAAGAGACTGACTATCAGAAATAAAATCCCTGTTTTTTTCATCTTGAACGTCCTTTTATCATTAAGATTCGCCGCTTATGACGGATACAACATACGAGTCAATGCATCTAATGCTTCTGCTGCCTTTAAATTGCCTGTTGTCCCGAATAAGCTTTCTTCGAGGTCATACACCCGGTCTTGTTTGACCGCATTAAAATGTTTCCAGATGTCATTTGTTTTAAATTCTTGATCAAACATTTTGACGACTTCATCGGGCATCCCATGTGCGGCCCGGAGAATGATATCTGGATTGGCTTTTTGTAAATATTCCGTATTGGATGCCAAATACTCCATTTTCTCGCCTTCCACAATGTTCTTTCCTCCTGCGATACGCACAAGATCACCAATATATGAATTCTCTGTCGCCACCAAATAACTGCCTGGCACACCAAGCAAAATCAGAACGGACGGCTTGCGTTTTCCTTTCGTCCTCTCTTGAATGTCTTTCTTTTTTTGCTCAAACTCAGACACAATGCGTTCAGCCTGCTTCTTTCTGTCATACTGATCTCCAAGCTTCGTGATGGCCTTCTCCATGTTGGACATGCTCTCAAGATTTAAGTATGTAGCAGGGACACCTGCTTGCTGAAAGGGTGTCTCTAAATCATATTGAAGGGTTGTGACAGACAGGACATCTGTCGGTTGAAGTGATTGGATGATTTCCATGTCCGGGCTCATTGGGTTACCGACTTCCGGCAGTCCTTTGTAACGAGCTGGCAAGGATTTTTGACTTGTTGGCACCCCGACAAGATCCACCTCTAAAGCATCCATGATCTCCGCAGCAGCTACAGTCGTTGCCACAATGCGCTCATTTGATTCAGCGCTTTTTTTGCCTTTTACTGAGCTTTCATCTGACTGTGAGCAGCCCGATAAGATCATGCACACACTGAAGGTGAAGGCAGCGATCAAGGTACATAATATTCGATGCTTCAAAAACAGAAGCCCCCTTTCGAAAAAAGAGAGTGGATGCGCCGAGGTAAAAGGCGCATCTCACTTAAAATAAAACGAACTATCTTGTCCGTGTTTGATATTTTCTAACGAGTACGAATAACGAAGCGCCGAATAAAAGAATATACACCCAAAGAAGAGAGGTATCTCCCGTTTTCGGATTCAGCTGTCCAGACTCAGATTTGGTTTGATCATCTGATGGCGTAAATGTCATCTGCTCCGCACCCGTTTCCTCAGGTGCTGCATTCTCAAGTTGATTTGTTTGAGAATCGTGATCATTTGGATTTTTGACAAAGCCGATACTCTCATCGTCTCCAATGACCGTTGAAATTCCGCTTCCCTCACCAGGAGCGATTCCTTTTGTGTCATAGACAAGTTTGACATCGTACTGCTCATGGTAGTTTGCAGCTGGAATATCAATCTTTACGCGTGCAGCCTGAGCTCCACTTAAACTTTTTGCTTCATATTGAATAACGCGTGTATCTGCTTTTTGATCTGTTTTCGCAACAAGAGTCTCTTCAAACTTTCCGCCTGTTCCTACTTGGAATGACGTGATGGCTGAGCTGTTCTTCACTGTATATGAAACGAAATGGCGGCCATTTTTTACAACCAGTGTCGCAGGACTCACGACGTAATCGTTCATGCGAGAAAGCTCATCCTTGTCTGCTTTCTTCATTGAGAAAGGAAGCTTGTATACACCATCTTTTAGCTGAGCCGTCTCTTGATTTGCTCCGCCGTTATTTGTTTCTGTTGTTGGTGTGTTTGGTTTTGGTGTTTCTGGTGCAGCTGGTTTTTCTTCCTCTACCACCTGCCCGTCCTTCACTGGAGCGATACTCTTTGTATCAAATTGAAAACGAATATCGTAGGTTTGGTCATAGTTAGCGGCTGCTACTACAATGTGTACTTTTCCTTTGACCTCGTTTTTCAAATCATCTACATCAAATGAAACCACTCTTGTATTCTTTGCTTCATCCTTGCTGACTGTTTTGGCTTCTTGATAAGAACCGTTTTTCTCTGTTTTTAAAGAAGCGACAGACTTATGGTCCTTCACCGTAAAGGAAATGGTTTGCTTTCCATTTTTGACAGTTAAGGATGCAGGGTGTGAGAAGTAATCACTCATTCGAGATGCCTCATCCGTATCCCCTTTTAGCACACTGTAATTAATACGATATACGCCATCTTTTAATTGATTTTGTGCAGAATCATCTGGTTTTGTGCCATTGTTATTGCCTGGTGTTGTCGGTTGATCGTCTGGTTTTGTACCGTTTTGGTCATCCGGCTTTGTTTCGTTATCGTCTGGCTTTGTACCGTTTTGGTCATCCGGCTTTGTTTCGTTATCGTCTGGCTTTGTACCGTTTTGGTCATCTGGCTTTGTTTCATTATCGTCTGGTTTTGCAGGCGTAACGAGTGTTAGGCTGCTTTGATCAAATGCAAGCTGTACGTCATATGCTTCGTCATAAATAAAGCCGCCTAAATCCCAGTAAATTTTCACCCAGCCGTTTAATTTTGCTGATAAGTCGTCGACATTAAATTTGATCACACGTGTATTGGCTGTTTCGTCCTCACTGAACGTTTCAGTGGTAACGAGAGCACCATTTTGTTCGACCTTGAAATCTGTTATTTCTTTGCTTTGCTTCAGTGTGACATAGGCTGTTTTCTTGCCATTTTCCACAATCAGCTTAGCTGGCTTTTCTGTATAGGTATCCATCATGGACGCTTCTGTGCTGCCATTTTTTAAAATGGTGAATCCGACTGTGTATTCACCATCAACGAATGATGCCGCTTGAGCTGTTCCTTGAGGAATCTGAAACGCAGTCAACAAACTGAATAAAACGAGCAGAATGGCTGCCTTTAGATGAAAAAGACGTTTCAAATGGTGACACTTCCTTCCGTTAATGCTTGATGATCCACTTTCTTGCTAAAAACCCGCCTGAACATAAGACAAGCACAAGGAGCCATCCTATTTGGCTTGTATCACCAGTTTGAGGATTTTCTTCTTGTTTCGTTGTGGATGAATCAGCTTTGTTCGTTGATTCTTTTGATGGCTGCTGACTTTCTGCTGCACCCGCTGATTGATTTGCACTGTTAGAAGAAAGTGACTTGATGCTGCTTTCATCAAATTTCAGCTGAATGGTGTAATCATGATCATAATCAGCAGATTTCACAGTGACATGAATTTTTGACGTGATTGGTTTAGACAAGCTTTGAGCCTGGAACTGAACGAGCCTTGTATTGGCTTTTTTATTTGTTGAGAGAACGGTTGTATCGACATAGCCGCCATTTCCTGGTACTTTAAATTCCGTTACCCAGCTGCTATTTTTAATCGTCATTTGCACTGTCAGGTTCCCATTTTTCACTATCACTTTTGCTGGTTTTAGCCAGTAATCATTTGCCATTGAGACCGCATTTCCTTCAGCTTTCAGCACTGTATAATTGACGGAGTATGTACCATCCTTTAATGCGGCAGCCTGTGCGTTTGAAAAAGGCAGCATAAGTGCCAGTAAAAAAACCGCCATGAAGACTGACAGCCTCATTCTTTTTTTCATCAAGCGAATTTCCTCCCTTTCTATTGAACAGATGCCGCATCAAACTTGAGACGAATGTCGTAATTGCCTGTATATCCGATAACCGGTACAGTCACACTCACTTTTGCTGGTACGACCTCAGTCAGGCTGTTCACATTGAATTCTACTGTCCTCTTATTCGCAGCTGTATTTGTACTAATCACCTTCGCATCTTTGTAGACACCTTGATCGAACGTTTTAAAGCTTGTGATCCAAGAGCTATTCGTTAACGTGACTTGCGCTTTGATTTTTCCATCCTTTACGACAAGCTTGGCTGGTTTTTCGAAATACGTATTCGCTGTTGAAGTCGAATCGCTATCAGCCTTCCATACCACATATTGCGCTGAATATTGACCATCTGCTAAGCCAGCTGCTGAGGCTGAGCTAACAGGAGCTAGAGCAAATAATAAAACAAAACTAAGGAATAATAATACGGGTGATGTTGAACGAATGACTTTCACGTGAGCCCTCCTAAATGATATTGATAATTATTCTCAATAGACAATAAAAAAAATAACCTTCATAAGTGCTGGAACACACTTATAGATGATTATGATAATCATTATCAATTGAGTTGAAAAAATAAATCTTTGCTTCCTAAAGTCAAAGATGTCTGCTTCTAAATGATGGATTGATAAGAGTTTTAGGCAATCTGTCCCATTCATAATACCATGGCATAACCTCCATTCCATTACAGGGAAAAGAACCCTCTTCTCCTTGATATTATATAATGGGTGAAATAATTGTCAATATCATTTTTCATACTATTGTCTTAGTTTTCTGGAAAATCACACAAAAAAATTTCGATCAGACACACTGATCGAAATGGATTAAGAAGGAACATGTTCCTCCATTTTGCTGTTTTTACGCTCTAAAGACCAAGCATACATTTCACGAATAATCGGTTCAATTTTCTTCCCTTGCACCGTTAATTCGTATTCAATCCGCACTGGAATGTCGGGGTATACTTTTTTCTCAACAAGTCCCTCAGCTTCTAAATCCTTCAGCCTTTCTGATAGTAATCTTCCGCTGATGTTCATTTCATTTTCAAGCTGACAAAAACGCTTAGGCCCTGTCAGAAGCTGATTGATGATGAGAATGACCCACTTCTTGCCTAGAATCTCCATGGCATCTGTAATTGGGCAGCCATCTACTTGAGCCATATCTTACTCCCTCCTGCTTTTTTCTCTTTTTTTCATTATAACATAATTAATTACTTGAAATAAGTCACTAACTATTATATAGTTTAGTTACTAAAAGTAACAAGGTATTCATTTTTTATAGATTTTCAAAAACATTTGAACATGCCGATGCATATATCATGAAGGAGATGACCGAGCTTGAAGACAATTGAGCAGCTAAGGCTGGGTGTGACAGAATTACATGTGTCCAGCTTTGATCGTTCTTTACCTTTTTATACAGACATTTTAGGATTTTCTATATTAGAAAAAACAGATTCTACGGTGACACTTGGCAGCAATGCAAAGGAACCGATTCTTTTGTTAAAAGAAGATGCACAGCTCAAAGAAAAGCCTGATCATGAGCCAGGACTTTATCATTTTGCTGTTTTATTACCTGCCAGAAAAAACCTGGGCACATGGCTGGCACATGTGATCAAAAAAGGCTATCCTTTAATTGGAGCAAGCGATCACTTTTTCAGTGAAGCCATTTATTTAAGTGATCCTGACGGCATTGGCGTAGAAATTTATGCGGACCGTCCTCAGGACATTTGGGTAGGTGAGCATGGAGAACTGAAAGGTGGCGGAAATTCACCGCTTGATGGAGATGGACTCCTGCAGGAAGCCGCTGATACCACATGGGAAGGACTCCCTGCGGGCACAGTGATGGGACACTTGCATTTCCATCTCAACCCAGAAGAAGCAGATCCTTTTTATGTCCATACGCTCGGTTTTCATATCCGAATGGCTCCACCAGCAAGCCTATTTATCGCGGCTGGTGTGTACCACCACCACCTTGCCTTTAATGCATGGGGACGCGGACGAAAAGGAGCCATTGATCCACGTTTCTCAGGAATTAGAAGCTATACACTGGTTTTCCCAGAAGAAGCAGACAGACAATCCGTCATCGAACGCCTGACAAAAGCAGGCACCCAAGTCAACACGACAGGAAAAAGCAGCGAATTTGTTGATCCATTTGGCGTTCTCGTTCGTTTACAGATTGAAGAAACAGACTAAAAAGAAGGTGCAGAATATGGACAAACACACAGAGCTTAAAACAGCCATATTAAAAGATAAAATCAAACGAGTACAGCAAGAAGACGGGTATATATATATCACTGGACCCATTAAACTCCCAGTGAATTTAGACGGCAGAACCGTCATGTTTAACTGGTATTCATGGTTAAAAGATGATGGAAAAGAGCCATTGTCGGATGAAGCTTTAATTGAAAGCCTCTCGTCCCGCCAGCTTGCTGATCATCAGCAGTCAAGCGTTCTTGTATATGGGGATTTTGAGCATGCTGACGAAGCTCTTATCCGCATGCATTCCATTTGCCACACTGGCGATATTTTCGGAAGCAAGCGCTGCGACTGCGGATTCCAATTGAAGCAGTCTATGCGAATGATTGAGGACAATGGAGCAGGAGCCCTGTTTTACTTAGCCAATCATGAAGGCCGCGGCATTGGTCTTTTCAGTAAAGCCATGGCTTATATTCTTCAAGAAAACGGCTATGATACAGTAGAAGCGAACGAAGCACTTGGTTTTGAAGATGACACACGTCAATACGAAGAAGCCATTGCCGTTCTTCAAACACTTCGTACAAAGCCGGTCAGACTCATTACCAATAACCCGAAAAAGACAGATGCGATCAGCCATGCAGGTTTATCTCTTTCTGGACGCATTCCGCTTTGGGGAGATGTCTCTGAATTTAACGAAAAATACTTGCAGACAAAAATCAACCGCTCAGGTCACATGAAGGCGGAGCAAGAGGTGCGTACGATTGCCACATCATGAGCGATATATGAAGCTAGCCCTTGATAATGCACGGGCAATGAAAGGTCAGACATCTCCGAACCCGCTCGTCGGGGCTGTGATTGTGCGAGAGAATGAAATTGTTGGAGTCGGTGCTCATATGAAAGCCGGTGAACCGCATGCTGAAATTCATGCACTTAACATGGCCGGGGACAAGGCAAAAGGAGCCACGATTTATGTGACCCTTGAGCCTTGCTCCCACCATGGACGTACAGGCCCTTGTGCGGAAGCGCTTGTAAAAGCCGGCGTCGAAACTGTTGTCGTGGCAGCACTTGATCCGAATCCGCTTGTCGCTGGCCGCGGGATTGCCATTTTACAAGACGCGGGTATCCAAGTCATCACGGGCGTACTTGAACAGGAATCCATTTTGATGAATGAAGTATTTAATCACTTTATTACGAAAAAAACACCTTTTGTGACGCTCAAAGCGGGCATTACCTTAGATGGGAAAATCGCCTCTTCCACGTCTGACAGCAAGTGGATTACATCTGAGACATCCCGTTATGATGCTCACCATATCCGCAGTATCAATGATGCGATTTTGGTCGGTGCTCAAACCGTCATTCACGATGACCCTTCATTAACTGCGCGGATTCCAAATGGAAACAATCCGATTCGAATTGTCTTAGACTCAAAGCTGTCAACACCACTGACAGCAAAGATCGTCACCGATCAGATGGCACCTACATGGATTTTTACAACAAAGCAAGCCGATGAGGAAAAACGAGCGGCCTTAGAAGAAGCTGGCGTTCGTGTCTTCATGACAGACAGCGACACGCGGGTGCCCCTGCAGGAAGTGCTTCAAGTGCTGGGAGAAAAAAATATCTCCTCTCTCATGATTGAAGGCGGCGGCCAGATTAACGCCTCGTTCTTAGAACAGCAGCTTGTAGATAAATTGGTCATCTATATGGCGCCTAAGCTCATTGGCGGACGACTTTCCCCTTCCTTTTTCGGAGGCGAAGGCATACGCCTCATGAGTGATGCCATTGAACTGGATCAACTCACCGTGGAACCACTTGGAAAAGATATTAAAATAACGGGCTATCCCGTTTATCAATAACAAGTAGGCTGTCGAGGAAATCTCGACAGCCTTATTTTTGTCTTCTAGTCTCTTCTCTCTAAAAACTCAATTCGATTCCCAAAAGGATCTTCTACATAAAACCGATTGGCACCCTCCAATGGCTCATCTTCTTTTATACTAATCTGATGCTTCAATAATACCTCTTTTAATTCCGATAGGCTCTTTACAAGAAAAGCTGGATGAGCTTTCTTTGCAGCTTGAAAATGTTCCTGAATGCCAATGTGAAGCTGATGATGACCGCATTGGAACCAGACACCTCCGCGTTTAGCTAAATTACTAGGCTTAGGTATTTCTTTCATCCCTAAAATTTCGCCAAAAAACAAACGAGCTTTCTCTTCACTGCCTTTTGGGGCAGCTAGTTGAACATGGTCGATTCCAAAAAAGTTTGACATATTCCCTCTCCCTTTCTTTTCTCAATTGGTTTTTCTATGTAGGGTTTCTTAAGTTTTGCGTTGCTGAGCAATATTTGATTGTTACTTCATTGGCGGGCTTGATACTTTGAGTCTTTCATTGAGGTGTTTCTTACGATGTAGGGTTTGAATGACAATTTTAAAAAACAGAACTCCCCTGGTCATGAAAGTTCTGTCTATCTAAGTGTCTCTTATAATAACAGTTGAAACCAAGACATATCATGTCAAGGTGTATGGGCGGTGATTCATTTTGGTGAAACTTGTCGTAAAATGTTTCATGTGAAACATTGATCGTTACTTCCCTTCGACCAGCCTGCCAAAGCTTTCTGGTGAAAGTCCCGGTGAAATGCGGACGCGGTGCAAGGACATCATGCCTTGTTCCTTCTTCGCATGTCCTGGTTCAGTGGTGACAGCCATTTGATATCCAGCATCCTTCGCCAGCTTCAACGTCTCTTCATTATAGCGCCCGACAGGATAGCTGACCATTCTCGTACGCTGAGAAAACCGCTGATCGAAGAATGTCTTTGATCCTTTTAACTCTTCTTCCTGCTGCTGTTTTGATAATCGATTGAGCTCTAAATGATGAATCGTATGACTCTCAATCGATATCCCATGTGCCATCATCTCATCCATTTGCTCATCCGTTAAGTGATTTGGACGGCCAATGGATTGCTCAATCATGAAAATCGTTGCTTTCATTCCATACTGCTTTAAAATTGGAAATGCCTTTGTATAGTTATCCGTATATCCATCATCAAATGTAATGAGGACACTCTTCTTACTTGGCATCGAATTTGTTGTGAAAACGCGGTACGCCTCTTCTGGCGACAGTGTGACATAGTCATTGTCCTTCAGCCATTTCATATGAGATGCAAATTCGCTCTTAGGCACACGTAACGAGTTGCCGCTTGAGATACTATGATACATCAAAATCGGAAGCTCGACCGGCTCCTTTTGCTTCATCCAGGTTTTTGTCTCTATCACTGCCGTTTCTTTTTTCTGCTGAATCTCTTTTGTTTGTAATGGACCCTTTTCCTCTTTGACGACTTGCTGGCTTCCTTCCGCCTGCTCTTTCATTCCCATACAGCCCGAAATGAGCAGCAGCATAAGACCAATCGTCATCAGCCTACATGTTTTCTTCATTCACCAATCCTGCTTTCTCTTTATCTACCGAATGATTATAACAGAAATTGGTTATTCATTGACAACTATTTTGACAGGGTATTCATTTTTTTACACATTTCGATCATTTCGATGGCGAGCAGATGAATGGTCTCTGTTGTGAGCATTTGATCTTCTGCGTGTATGAGCAGTAAAGAAAACGGAAGCTGTTCACCTGCCGCTTCTTTTTGAATCAGCGACAAGTGCAGATTGTGGATGCTTCGAAAGGCTTCCTCCCCTTTTTCGATCAACTGCTGCGCTTTTTCAAAATCATCAGCTCTTGCTAGACGAATCGCTTCTACATAATGACTTCTTGCCTCGCCTGCATGGGCAATGATTTGAAAGGCTGCTCCCTGCATTTCCTCTAATACCGTCATCTGCTTCTCCTCCAATTATTCAAGATTCATTTGCTAGTGTCAGTGCATGCTCTAGAATTTTTTCTCCGTTTGCTGTTCCGTATAATCTCACATTGACGACATCGACAGGGATTTGATAAGGTGCCGCTGTTTTTTCTGCTGCTTTTTTCATAAAACTAACTTGCGGTCCAAGTAAAATCGCCTGTACATCCTCTCCATGCTCTTCTAGTTCATCCGCAATGGCTCCTTCAGGTATAGCATAAATATAGTAATCCAGCCCTTTAGCTTCTGCGGCAGCCTTCATTTTGGACACCACAATGGACGTTGACATTCCTGCTGCACAAGCGAGAATGATTCGTTTCATTTCTCATCACTCCTATTGATAAATGACTTCTGTTTCAACCTGCAGTTCCCTTGTTTTGATTAATGTCTGGTACCAATACGCAGATGCTTTCAGCTGACGATTTCGTTCATTCTCCAGCTGGATTTCGACTAATCCGTAGCGGTTTTTAAAGGCATTCATCGGTGAGACATTGTCTGTAAATGCCCAAAGCATATAGCCTGTGCAATTTGATCCTTCTGCTTTCGCTTGAAGTGCCCGCTTCAAATGCTGGCTGATAAATGAAATGCGATACTGATCATCAATGATACCGTCTTCTGTTTTAAACCGTTCTTCCTTTTCGACACCCATGCCATTTTCGGCCACAAACCACTCAATATTTCCGTATTCTTCTTTTATTCTCATCCCCATATCATAGACAATCTTCGGGTAGATTTCCCAGCCTCTGAAAGGATTCATTTTTCTCCCTGGAAGCTCAAACATATCGTAATAATAGGATGGATGAAAAGGTGTTCCTTCGTTCCAAGCCTTACTCGGTGCCTTGACACGATGCGGATAGTACAAGTTAAGCCCAACGACATCCACCGTATGATTCTTGATGATCTGAAGCTCTTCCTCTGTAGAATCGAAAAGAATATCATGCTTTTTCAACACATCGATCAGTTCCTCTGGATACTCCCCTTTGATGGAAGGATCTAAGAACATTCGATTAAAAAACAAGTCATACATACGTGCCGCTTCTTGGTCATGCGGGGCAGACGATCTTGCATACGTCACTTCTGGATTGAGAATCACGCCGATTTTGGCTCCTGCCGATTCCTTTAAACCCATCTCCTGAAACAGCTTCACTACTTTTGCTGTCGCTAGTGCTTTATGATAGTTCCACTGCATCCATTTCTTCGTATTTTGCTCAAACGGATATCGGATGGCATCTAGATAAACACGTGTCTGGACAACAATCGGTTCATTAAAACTAAACCAATGCTTGACCCGGTCTCCGTAGCGCTCAAACACCTTTTCTGCATAAAGTACAAACAGCTCGACAACATGCTTTGATGACCATCCGCCGTACTTCTCAAACAAAACGGCAGGAAGCTCATAGTGCTCTAAGCAAAACATTGGTTCTACACCTGCTGCGATTAATTCATTGATCAGATCATCAATGTAACGAGCATAGGCCTCATCCACTATCCCATTCTCGTAATCTATGAGAAACCTCGACCAATTGATCGATGTCCTGTAATGTGTCAGCCCAATCTCTTTCATTAAGGCTACATCTTCAGGGTAGCGCTCGTAAAAGTTTGTCGCACCAGCAGGACCATAGCCTTCGTGCCACACGTGATATCCTTCCTTATACCATAAGTCGATGTACGAGTCCTGATGCGCCCGCTTTCCCTTCCATCCCTCGGTCTGCCAAGCAGAAGCCGCAGCACCTAGGATAAAATCACTTGGAATCTCAATTCTGTTCATGTCGCCGCCTCCCTTTTCTTCGTCTGAATGTTTATTCTGAATCTGGTGCTGCTTCTGGCTTGCGGTTAGACAAGAGAACAAACGGTAAATAGATGAAAACAGCCACCACAATACAGATAAGCTGTGTAATGACAGCGCCCATACTGCCGGCGGTGGACAGCCATGCATTTACAAGCGGCGGTGTCGTCCATGGCACCATCACGACCGCTTTTCCAGCGAATCCTGTAGCCGTCGCAATATACCCAATCGTACCTGTCACAAGCGGCGTGACGATAAATGGAATGGCCATCACAGGGTTTAGCATGACAGGTAATCCAAAAATAACGGGTTCATTGATGTTGAACAGTCCGGGTCCAGATGAGAGCTTGGCAATACTTCGCATCTCTTCCCTTCTCCCAGCAATAAAAATCGCAACCAAAAGACCAATGGTCACACCTGAACCACCGATGCTCATATACACATCCCAAAACGGCATCGTGATGATATTCGGTATCTCTTTTCCCTCTTGAAATGCTGTCATATTCACTGCAATCGATCCTAATAAGAGCGGCTCCCGGATCGGCTTAATCATCTGGTTGCCATGGATGCCGATCACCCAGAAAAATTGCGCCACAAACATCAACGTTAAAATCCCAGGCAGCCCCTGTACAACACTTTCTAACGGACGCTGCACCACGTTATACACTGCTTCATGCAAATAAATGCCTGTCACACGATGAAATGCAAAGCCGAATGAACTAATGATTGTAATTGTAATGATCGATGGGAAAAGTGACGAAAATGATGTTGCCACATTCGACGGAACCGAATCCGGCATCTTGATTTGCAGCCATTTCACCTCGGTCAGCTTACAAAAAATCTCCACAGATACGATCGCAATGATCATCCCTAAAAATAAGCTTTTTGGATCAGAAAATTGTCTTGCCAACACGTCAACAACCTCACGCATCGATCCATCGACTTCAAGAAGAAGTGTCGTTGGAATAACAGATATAAATGAAATCAATGCCATCAATCCTGGGAACAGAGACTTGTGACCGTTGATTTTCCCAAGCTCAATCCCAATGAGGAAAACAGCCCCAATGGTTAAAAAGTTCAGCGTGGCATAATTGATTGCCTTCATAATAGGCTGAAGCTCTGCTAAAAACCTGAATATCTCAAAATGAGCAAGCCCTGTCTCCGGGCCCATGATCATATTCGCCACCAGTACAGCAAAAGCTCCTGTAATGATGATCGGCATCAGTGTGACAAATGCCTGTTTAATCGCCATAATATATTTCTGGTTGGTGATGCGATAAGCCACATGCCCCATGACATCTGCCGCTTTCTCCTTGAAGCTCATGATCCGTCTCCCCCTTTGCAAAAACTCGTGATCATCCTCCTTTTTGATGATATTTTAAAAGCGCTTTCATTAACATCTAATCTTTTTCCTCACAGATGCGGAAATGGGTGCCGCGTTTTTTCATTTGGATGCTCCAATACTTGAAGCGCAGCTGTCAGTTCTTCAAATGAAGCAGCTTTGATGAGTTGTTCCACCACTTCCTTCCGTTCTGTCAGCCGCACAAGAAATTGATAAAGCGACTGTAATTCTTTTTGATACGTCTTCTGGATGCTTAACAAGCATACAACTTGTACTCGATCTTCTCCCCACAGCACCGGTTTTTTCAACGTACAGATCGCACAAAACGTGTCATCTGTTGCCGGTTTAATTGGATGAGGAATCGCAACCAAATGACCGAAAGATGTGGGTGATACTTGCTCTCTTTCAAGCAATAATTGTTCAAACTCGTCTGGGATTCGATGCTGCTCCTTTAGCACGTTCACGAAAAATTGAAGAACCTCTTCCCTTGATTGAAGATCTTGCTGAAAAAATGTCAGCGCCGGACTCACATACCGCAAAACTCCTGTATCCTGTGAATTCTGCACAAAGCGTTTCAGCCGCACAATATCATCGTCACTTAGAATCGTATGTACATCAATGACTGGCACCGGCAATGTATTTTGAAGCGGAATGGTACTAATAATAAAATCAATGCTTCTTAAATCATACAAAGGAAGTTCCCCGACACTTGCAGTTCCAGCGATCTCCAGCCTTCCGTTAAAAGCTGCCGTGAGTTTATAAAGAAGAAGCTGGCTGCTGGCGACACCCGTCGCACACACAATAAGACATGTCTTTCTTACATGCTGTGATTTTGTCCGCTCGATTGCAGCCCCAATATGAAGCGCCAAATATCCGATTTCATCCTCAGGAATTTCAACACCCTCTTTTTCCTTCAGCCATCTGCCCATATAAACACCCGCCTCAAACGCAATGGGATAATGCCTTTTAATGTCTGGTAAATAAGGATTTCGGATGTTCATATCGTATCTAAAGCGATGAATAGCAGAACGCAAATGAAGACTTAAACCAACGATCAGCTCCTTATCAAACTGAATATCAAGTGACATGTGCTCTTCTACATAAGCAAGCAATTGGTGAGTGAAACGAAAATGGTCTTCGTCCAGCAGATGAAATAGCGTATGGCCAGCCTCTCCATATGCCATCATCTTTGCTCCCATTAAGTGAATCGCAATGTACGCCATTTCAGATAACGGAAAATCAATCGCTAATACGCGGCGAATATCTTCTGCCATTTGTTGAGCTACCTGAAAAACTGGCTGCACTTGAATTTCTTTCAATTCCGCTTCTGGCATCTTGACCAGCTTTTTTTCTTCAATTCGTTTGCATGCGATGGCAATGTGGGTCACTAAATTACTTAAACCGATTTCTGATAGATGAAGTCCGGTAGCTTTTGTACGTGAACGCACGATGTCCTGAATCAATTGATACGTTTCTTCAGGTAACAGTGCAGCATTCGCATGCTCCTGCTGAAACACATGCTCTGCCATACAATATCTTAATTTCATTTCATCGCCTGTCAGACGAAGGCCATATTTAGGCCGGTGCGATATAGAAAGTCCATGCAATGAAAACAAGTGCCTGACAGCTTTCAAATCATTTTTCACTGTAGATTCACTCACAAATAATTCCTCTGCCAATCCCTCTAATTTGATATAGTCTTCTGACAGAAGCAGCCTTTTTAATAGATAAGCCACACGGTCCTCAGGCTGATTGGGAATGGACGGTTCCTTTTTCTCATTCCTTTCTCTCAGTGAGGTTTTCAAAAATGTACGAAAGGCTCCATAATCTTCAACGCTCAATGTATACCCTGCCCCGCGTTTAATATGCAGTGCGGCACCATGTTCTTCTAAGATCACTTTAAGCGCTTTCATATCTGTGCGGATGGTTCGTGATGTGACTCCGATCACACGTGCAATTTCTTCACTTGTCAGTTCCTGCTCCGCTTGCATCAATCGTTTCAGAAGCTCCTCCTGACGTAGAGATAGCATGGGCTCTCCTCCCTTGGCATTTACTTTTGCCTATCATCATAAACGAAAATAGAACTCTTTGCCCAGTATTTCTTTCAAATCGGGAACCTAGATATGGCTCATTCGTATGAATATGAAACTAGAGGAGGGATGCTTTTATGTTTGTTGTCATTATCATATTAGCTTTTTTAGGAGCCATCATTGCCAGCTTGTTCGCATCAAATGATAAACGTGCATCTGCTAAGCGTTCTGCACATCATAGCTCAACGACGAGCACTTATACTGATTCGTATACCCATCACGCTTCTGAAGCCTCCTGTGGGAGTGATTCAGGTGACAGCGGCGGTGGTGGATGTGACTAAACAAAAAAACAGCCGCCTTTTAAGAGACGGCTGTTTCGTTTATGGTTTTAAAGAGCTTTCCAGCCCCGTTCAATCAAATGTTTAACATCCTTTGCAAAATCCTCGCCCTTTTCCATCACGTCCTGAGCTCTTCCTGCAAAGTTACTGGCAACAGCCAGCTCCATTTTTTTCAATTCAAAGTGTAAGATTTTTTGATCAATCTCTGTTATATATTTTTCATATTCATTGTTAACGACGTCGTGCATCACACTGTAAGCATCTTTCCGGTGGCGATGAAAGTCGGTTCCTCTCTCGCCTTTCCATGACGAATCTAGTGCAGGCTTCTTAATTTCTTTGATATCTGACTGGGCAAGATCTTGTTCTGTTCGAATATTACTTTTGGCTGTCTTTAACCGAGAGATCATTTCGTCAAATTCTGCACGTTTGTTCTCAATTCCCATATGCAGATGGTGCAGCATCTCGGATAAACTCATGTCATCCACCTCTATCTGACCTCATACGAAAGCACGGCGTGAGCGCCTTTGGAAACCATCGACTCACTTGATTTTTCCAATCCTGACATTTCTATCGTTCTGCTTTCATTAAGTATAGTATAAGGCGAAAAGCCTCAGGCTTAAATAGGGAAAAGGTGTCCTTTTAGCGACGCGTTTGGAAGAAAAACGGAATAATACAAGGTCTTACACCCCTGATTTTATATGAGTCTTTAAGACTAGAATCATATTATGTCAATGGTACCCATAAATAAAAGCGATTGTGCTGATTATTTTGCAGCAATCGCTTCGTCTTGTTCTTTTAATGTTTTCACGTTAGAGCGTGTATCCTGAACATTTTTAATTAAGGCTTCTTTAAAGCTTGAGACCATTTCGCTCACTTCTGCTTCACGTGCCGTCCACTTGGTTACAAATTCAAGGCTGTTTTCACCCGCTTTATCTGCTGCTTTTTTCATCGCTAAAGCTTCGACGGCTTGGGAGACTTCATCTAGTTTATCCATAACTGTTTGGTAGTTTAACTTAATTTGTCCCATTGTGATATCCTCCAGATTTGTTCAGCATGAAACTCGTTTACAAGCTGCTCCATGCTTTTGAGATCAAGCGTTTTGCGTCCTCTACTGCGTCTTCTCCTTTTTCAGCAAGACGTGCGGCGTCTCCAGCTAAGGAACTGGCAAAGGATAACGCAGCTTGTTCTGCTTCTAATGTACTGATTTTGAATTCGATACGGCTCACGTAGCGTGGGTATTGATCGTTCACGATCGTTTGCAGCGCATCATGTGCTTCATTTCGGTCTGTTTTGAAATCCTGGCTTCGCTCACCTTTCCAAGAGGTCCCAAGCTTTGGCTGCTTGATTTGCTTTAAATCTGTTTCTGCCGCATCTTGTTCACGTTCAACCTTGCTTTTCGCCTTTTTGAGCCGAGCGATTTTCTCTTCAATTTCTGCTTTTTTATTTGAAATGCCACCGTTAAGGGCAGACAGCATATCCGATAAGCTCATATGGGTTCCTCCTCCTGTCAAAAAATAAAAACGCTGCTTAGAGTCCCTCTAAACGAGCGTAAGGTGAATAGCGCTTTTTCCAATATTGTTATTATAAGGTTCAAAGACTCATGTTTGAATAGGGATTTGTGCCCTTTTTATGGGATAAATATGCTTTCATTCTGCTTCACACTACCCCTTTCGACCTCATTTATAGGAGGTCTAAACTCCTGTTCGTTTGCTATATGCCACATATAGTCTCACGGTCCTAGGACAAACAAAGCCGCCCCGTTCAGGAGCGGCTTTTGCAAACGGCTTATGAGGCCGATTCTTCTCTTTCTTGTTGATCTTTCACGTACCAAATGAATTTACCTGTATATCCGTAAATGATTGCAAGACCAATGGCAACAAAACTCAACCACATAAATGGTAAATAAGAGAATGTCGATACGCCGAGAATTCCTGCCATGTAAATACCGTTATCTGACCATGGAACCATACCAGACGTAAGCGTACCACCGACCTCAGAGTTTCTGGATAAAACTCGTCTGTCTAACTTTAATTTATCGTAGCTCTTTTCCATAATTTTTGGTGTAAGGATTAACGATACATACATCGCACAGCCAAAGATATTGGCGAAGAACGCAACAACGAGTGTAGACAGCGTTACATTCCCTGCATTATGTAATTTTTTCTCAAATGTCGCGACGATGACTTTTAATACGCCTAAATATTCTAGTACTCCACCGAAACCAAGTCCCAGGATAATCACCACTAGAGACCCTAACATATTAACGATACCACCGCGGTTTAACAATGTATTTAAGAATTCTACATCTGAATTAATAGAGAAACCATTATAAGCTGTACCAAGTGCATCGGCTGGATTCATTCCTTGGAATGCCATTGCCCAAACTGCACCAAGAAGCGCACCAATCGCAATAACAGGCATTGAAGGCTTTTTCAAGACAAGTAATAGCACAACAATAAGCGCCGGAATGATCATCCAAATATTAATCGTGAATGTATCTTGCAGTGCTTGTTTCAAAAACTCTACTTTTCCTTGATCAATATTTTTTCCGCCATACATAAACCCGGTAATTGTAAACATAATAGCAGTTATGACAAATGCAGGTATGGATAAGACCATCATTGCTCTAACATGTGCGAGCACGTCCACTTTTGAAAGTGAGGAAGCAAGCACAGTACTATCAGATAAAGGAGATAACTTATCGCCAAAATAAGCTCCAGATAAAACAGCACCAGCCACGATAGGTAATGGAATTCCCAAACCTTCACCAATCGCAATCATGGCAATACCTGCGGTTCCAACTGTCCCCCATGATGTTCCTGTAGCAACAGACATAATGGAACAGATAATCAGTGTAGCTAGTAAGAAAATATTAGGATGAATAAATTCCAGTCCATAATAAATTAATGTGGGTACCACTCCGCCGGCAATCCATGTTCCAACAAGTGCACCTACAGCAATTAAAATCAAAACAGCCTCTAAACCATTCGATATCCCTTTTGTAATGGCGTTTTGAAGATCTTTGTATGAATGCCCCAATCGAATACCTAAAGCAATAACCATAAACCATGAGATAAACAATGCTAACTGAATATCTAATTTGAAGTAAAGAGTAAATGATAAAACAATCGCTAAAAACAAGCCAAGTACAGCTACGACTTCTAAAATAGATGGTAGACGTGGTGATTTCATTGTGTTTCCTCCCTTTGTGCGTGCGTTAAGCGTTTTCAAAATATTGTGAAAAAAGTGTGTCAATTCGAAAGAAAGTGAATTGCCTGTTTTTCTCTTTTTCACAGGCAATTCCACATATTAATAAAATAAAATTTTTGATATTATTATCGCTCTAGGAGCTCTGCACCCGCAATGCCAGGCTTTGTCATCTCAAATGGATTTAAGATAATATCAAGTTCTTCTTCCGTTAAAACATCGTACTGCAAGCAAAGATCTCTGATCGATTGTCCTGTTAAAATGGCTTCTCTTGCAATTCTAGCGGCTGCTTCATAGCCTAAGTGAGGGTTCACGGCAGTGATCACGCCTGCACTTTTTTCTACATATTCTTTCAAACGTATTTCATTTGCTTCAATGTCCGCTAAGCAATGATCTGTGAATGAGCGGAATCCGTTATTCATTATACTAATAGATTGAAGCAAGTTAAAGACCAGAACAGGCTCCATCACATTTAACTCAAGCTGGCCTGCTTCAGAAGCAAGACAGATCGTGTGGTCGTTCCCAATGACTTGGAATGCGATTTGGTTAATGAGCTCTGCCATGACTGGATTGACTTTCCCAGGCATGATGGATGATCCAGGCTGACGGGCCGGCAATGCGATTTCAGCAAGACCTGCGCGCGGACCAGATGCCATTAAGCGAAGGTCATTGGCAATCTTAGACATGTTCATCATACATACTTTTAAAGCGGCGGATACTTCTGTGTAAGCATCTGTATTTTGCGTTGCATCCACGAGATGCTCTGCGCCTACAAGAGGAAGACCAGATATATCAGCGAGCTTCTTCACCACGATCTCAATATAACGAGGATCTGCGTTTAAGCCTGTCCCAACAGCTGTTGCACCCATATTGACTTCATATAAATGCTGTTTTGATTGGTTGATCCGCTTAATATCACGGCTCAGCACACGGCTGTAAGCTTCAAATTCCTGTCCCAAACGGATTGGAACAGCATCCTGAAGGTGCGTACGTCCCATTTTGATCACATGATCGAATTCTTTCGCTTTCTTTTGAAAGACGTCCTGCATGACTTGCATCGTTTCAAGCAGAATGTCTAACTGCTTGAGCACAGCAATGTGGATTGCCGTTGGGAATGAATCATTCGTTGATTGCGACATGTTCACATGTGTGTTTGGGCTTAAATGAATGTATTCTCCCTTTTGATGTCCCATGATTTCTAGTGCTCTGTTTCCAATCACTTCATTGGCATTCATATTCATGGACGTTCCTGCGCCGCCTTGAATTGGATCGACAATAAAGTACTCGTGCAGCTTGCCTTCAATGACTTCATCAGACGCTTGAACGATGGCATTTCCAATTCCCTCATATAAACGTCCAACTTCCATATTGGCTTGAGCTGCTGCTTTTTTCACGATGGCAAAGGCTCTAATTAGTTCCTCGTGCATCCGATATCCTGTAATCGGGAAATTCTCTTTTGCACGAAGGGTTTGAACCCCATAATACACGTCTGCTGGAATTTCTTTTTCACCAAGAAAATCCTTCTCATAGCGATAAGTTGCTTGAACCATCTCTTATGACCTGCTTTCTATAGAATAGTTAAATCACTAAATCTTCTGCGATTGGCGTTTCCATAATCTTTTTGACTTCTCTTGGATCTGTTGTTTTGCCTAGTGCCCACATCAGTTTCGGCACGATAGCTTCTGTATTCATATTTCTTGAACGTGCCACCAATTCTTGATTGATCTTGCGTCCTACCTCATACACACTCATGTCTTCTCCTTCTTCAAGACACTGAGTGGTGATGACAACAGAAATGCCTTCTTCGAGCAATTCGTTGATCTTTTCTAAAAGGTTTCTTCCTTCGAAAGGAATTCCGCCGCTGCCGTAGCTTTCGATGACGACTCCTTTGTATACACCTTTGATTGCATCTAAGAATTCAGGCTTTAGACCTGGATGCAATTTCAAAAGACAAACGTCGGTGTTTAAGGATGCATCTAATTTAAGCGGTTTCATTGACGATCTTTTTACTTTGCTATTGTATTCAATTTGATGGTTTTCAATCGATGCAATATATGGGTAGTTAATGCTTTCAAATGCATCGTAGCTTTTCGTTCTTAGTTTGATCGCACGTGTTCCTTGGATGACCCTGCCATCAAACACGACATACACGCCGCCAACACCGTCACATGCAAAGCGAATTGCATCTGTGATGTTTTTCTTCGCATCTGTTTTCTTAAAAGTAATCGGAATTTGTGAACCTGTAATCACGATCGGCTTATCAGGATTTTGCAGCATATAAGACAGCGCTGCTGATGTATAGGCCATTGTATCGGTTCCGTGAGTAACGACAAACCCGTCATACTGATCATAATTCTCATAAATGGCTGTTGCGATATCAACCCAGTATTCAGGCTGCATATTTGTACTATCTATACTCATTAGGGACTTTGTGTCCATTGTATATTCTGCATTAATTTCGTTTAAATAGCTCAAAAGATCCTCAGCTTTAACACCTGGAGCTAAACCATTTTCACTCTCTACAGATGCAATCGTCCCACCAGTCGTTAAAAGCAATAATTTCTTCAACAGGTCCACCTCTTTCGTAAAATTACTTCGTTTGTCACACATATTATAAGCTAGCTTGTGCTATTCTATAATATACGCTTTACGCGTACCTTCATTGCCATTATAGTCACATAACGCGAATTAATCAAGAAATTGTTACGCATAACGCGTACATTCTATGTCAAAATATGATATACTGTTGTTGTAAATAAAGGAGCGTTCATGTATGATACTCGATCGTTTAACCACCCTTAGAAAAAAGAAAAAATGGTCTCTCCAGCATACGGCAGATCGCCTAGGTATCGCCAAAAGCACCTATGCCGGTTACGAATCTGGGTACCGACGACCTTCGCTTGAAGCAGTGAAGCTGCTGGCTGATTTGTATGATACGTCCATTGATTTTTTACTTGGTAGAACGGACGAGCCAGAGATACAACGCAAAATCTCTGATATCAAAATTGAACTGACGGAAGCAAAAGAAGGAACCATTTATGTAGACGGCGTTCCCCTAAATGATGAAGAAATCAAACAGCTTGTTGCCTTTATTCGGGCGAAAAACACTCTAAAAGTATAAACACAGAAAAGAGAGGCACCTTATAAACAGGTGCCTCTCTTTCCTTTTCCAATCTCAATATGGAGAAGACAGCTGGCTTAATTCCTCTAGCCGCCGCTTCGCTTCTTCTTTATTAAACGAACTATAATAGCGATAATTCTCCTCATCTAAGATGCGGTAATGCTGACTAAGTACATTTTGCTGAAGGCGAAACGTGCCTTTTTTGACAGACGTCCTCCACCAAACCTTGCCGCCAATCGTACGCTCTACTGATAGATGTAATTCATCATGTGCCACAACTTCCAAAATCTCAAGCGGGTCATCCCCTAGTGTCCCTTTCAGAATGTCACTATCTCTGAATAATGCACATACGGCCGCGGATTGCGTCCAATTGAGACGCAGCCTGTTTTTTTCAACCTGCTGTAAATGCCGTTTCGATAGACCAAGTACCTCCGCCATACGATCCTGCGTATAATCCTTTTCTTTTCGAATCCGTGCCATTTGTTCTGTGACGAGGTCGATTACCATCTCTTTATCCATCTCTCATCGCCTCTTTCGAGTGTTCAGTCTTTACTGACATCATACACGATTTCTTCGAAAAAGTGGCGCCTCATCCTATAGAATTCTGACAAAAACAGCTTAGTCGGTCTTCTCTTCTCCTTGGCCATGCTGCTGTCTCCAATTTTCTTGGGCTGTCTGATGTAAATATGGATAGATCTCCTGTTTGACGGTCTGTTCAAATACTTCTTCATCTAAAATGCTGTACGCTGGAATTTTGATCAATTTCCCATCTACTTTCCGAATGAGCACATCCATGAAAAGAAATCCTTTTATACTGTAACGATGCCTGCGCATGTCAATTGATTGAATATCTTGAAAAGAGATCGTTCGCTCCCGGTGCAGCACAGCGCCATTCTCTCCGCGCTGAATGCGAAAAATCACATTTCCCCTCTTCGTAAAAGCAGGCAAAATCATCAAAAAGGAGATCCAGCCATAGATAATACCTAATAGTCCGCCTAAAAATAAAAACAATGTATAGTTCGATTCAAATGTAAGGGCTTCTGAAAATAACCAAATACCGATGATACCGAAGCCGCCCGTTGCTAAGAATGCCCATACTCTTAAAAAAGGTCTGCTCCTTACTTCTATTACTTCACTTGGATTCAAGCGTCATTCTCCTTTTCTCCATTAGAATATAGAACGTAACCCGTCTTGATGAGCCGTCTCAATGCGAAATTGATTTTCTTTTATTCCTGATACAAGCCACGATTGGTTCTCACCTGGAATCACAAATATCATCGACTCCACATCAGGCGTATTATTTTTGTCATAGACGACCTTCATGAGGGAGTCCATCTTTCCTTTTCTCGTCTGTACATCAGAAACAAATGCCTTCACGAGCTCTTGATTCTCCGCTTTATTCAGGAAGGATGGCCACTCACTTTTCGCTTCGCTTGCCTGTTCTAATAGCATTTCAAATTCCTCTGCCTGCAGGCTGATGACAGGTTCAGGGTGATCATTCATTTGTATATTGAAAAAGGCTGTCACTTGCTCCTCTGCCTGCTGATCGCCGTCCAGTTTGCGAATCTGATGTACTTGTTGATCATAAAGCGTATGATGCGCATATACACCCGCCTGTGTTGTGTGAAAAGAGGTGCTGACTTCTTCATCTGTGTCTCCAAATTTAGATGCCTTGATCGTGTGAGAGGCATCATTCATCGCCTGGATGAAATGACGGTATTCCGCTTTATAACGGTATTGTCTGTTTCGAAATTCCAGTACACCTTTTGCAAGCAAAGAGCGGCACGCAATTTCAAATAAAAACCCAAGGCGCTCGTCCTCTACTTCAGGATAATAGGCCTCCTTTAAGGACATGCCTTGTTCAAAATAGCCTTCACTGTAAAAACTAAAGATGAGTTCCTCAATACTTAGACTTAGCTGATCCAACTTGATCTCTCCTTATCCAAAAGAAAATGCACCCTTAAAGAAATCGCCTGCACCCTTTATGAGCGAATCTGCGGTTTCTTTTGTTTTTTCTATCCCTTTATGTATCGCCTGATTTGCCTGATCAATGGTATCATTCACTGCTTTCACACCTTGACCCGCCAGTTCGAATGCTTTTTTCCCTTTATCCACGACTGCATGAATCGGGTCCTTTAATTTCACTGCCATCTGTTCAGCAAAACCGGATGTCAGCTTGGCGACTTTTTCTCCAATAAATCCACCTACTGCTGAACCAATGGCGCCGCCAACAACGGTTCCAATCGGACCTGCAAAGCTGCCAAGAGCACCGCCGACAACGGCACCTGCGACAGAACCGCCAGCGATAAAGACCGTATTGTTCACTGCATTTCCAACAGCCTTTGCATTTTCACGCTTAAGAACTTCGGGTTGATCTCCGAATTCTGCATAGTTCTCGGCAATTTTCAATCCACAGCCAACCGTTTCTGTTGCACCAGTGACAACTGTTGCAATAATGGCATTTCCTTTCGCAAATCTTGCACCATTTTTCAGAACAGACTTAATCGCAGCCGTGTCCTTCCAATTAATACTTCCTTTTGTAAAATCACGAACACTGTTTGTGAACGAAACTGTATCGTCAGGATAAAATTTTGTGAATTTCTTATGGACCAAGTCAGCCATCGGCCAGTTCGATCGTTTTAATAATTCTTTTTTACTCAGCCAAATCCTTGCTAACCGGTCAAATCTCGTTCCTTCTACCCGGCTGGTCAGATCAAGCAGCAGCTTTGAATGCTGCGCTGCATATCGGCCATTCTCTTTAATGAAAGTCGTCATCCCAAGCCCGTAATATTTCGCCTGCATCATCACGATACCAGCTAAGTTCGTGAGTGTACCATATTGATCATAGATACTGTACAATTTCCGCAATATATCATCTGCTTCGACCATTTTATCGGTTGCATGACGAATGGCAATATCATCACTGCTCAATTTGCTGATTAATGCCTGTCCTGCTCCCCATGCATCCCCGACACCAGAAAAACAGCTTCTATACCGAGGATCGCAGCCTAAAATCAGCCCGTCCAGTTCACTATGTAAATCGCGGTGCTTCGTTTCAATGGCTGACAGCTCGCCTACAAAATCATTCGCCAGCCCTGTCAGCTGATCTGGATCAACCACAATGTCACGTGCCATCACATCATCTCCCTTCTCGGTTTCTTTCTCTCCGTTCTTCTCGTCTCTTTCGCTCAAGCTCTTCCATCCTGGCAATTTCAGCTTTACGCTCCTCAATTTTGACCGCTGCATCCCGCAGTTCCTGACTTGTTTCAAGCAAATCTTTTTCAAATTGATCGTAGCGTGCCGTTGTTTCTTCAAAGCTTTGATCAAATTTATCCCTTGCTTCTCCCTGCCAGCCTGATCCTACTGCCTTCAGCCGATTTTCCAGCAGCTGCTTGGACTGCCGAATCTCATCAGCCGCTTCCTGAAACTTTTGAGCGAGTGCCAGCGTTTGACTAGAATCCAACTTTCGCACCCCTTTCTCCCAATTTAACGTACAAATGGATGATTTTATATGTCCTCATTATAAATAAAAAGACACCCAAAAAAATCACCCTAAAGAACCATTCAGCACATTACCTAATGAAAGTAGGCCTTTTTCCTCTCTAATTGCCAGAGAAAGCCTTTCTTGTTATGAAGCGCATTCAAGACGTGATAAAATGGACGTATTCTACAAAAGGAGTGACGTATAGATGAAAGAGGAAATGATTCAGCGTTTCACAAGTTATGTGAAGGTAGATACGCAGTCAGATGCAGAAAAGGAAAGCTGCCCATCTACTGAAGGACAATTGAACCTGGCGAGACAGCTTGTTGAAGAGATGAAATCCATCGGGATTCAAGAAGTGACTATGGATGAAAACGGCTATGTCATGGGGACAATCCCATCTAACACAGACAAAGACGTGCCGACCATTGGCTTCCTGGCTCATATCGACACAGCCACTGACTTCACCGGCAAAAATGTAAAACCGCAGCTTCATGAGAACTATCAAGGCGGCGACATTACCTTAAATGAAGATCTACATATCGTTTTATCTCCACAACAGTTTCCAAATTTACAAAAGTACCAAGGACATACGCTGATTACAACAGATGGCACAACCCTGCTTGGTGCAGATAACAAAGCTGGTATCGCAGAAATTATGACAGCTATGCAGTACCTCATCGAACACCCAGAAATCAAGCATGGAAAAATCCGCGTCGCTTTTACGCCGGATGAAGAGATTGGCAGAGGGCCGCACAAGTTTGATGTTGATGCCTTTGGCGCTTCCTATGCGTACACAATTGACGGCGGACCGCTTGGCGAGCTGCAATATGAAAGCTTCAACGCAGCGGGCGCGAAAGTATCCATTAAAGGAAACAACGTCCACCCAGGAACAGCAAAGGACAAAATGGTCAGCGCTGCGAAAATTGGGATGCTCTTTCACAATAAACTTCCTTCTGACGAATCTCCAGAATATACAGAAGGCTACGAAGGCTTTTTCCACCTGACGAAATTTGTAGGGGAAGTAGAAGAGGCCGAGCTGCAATATATTATCCGTGATTTTGATAAAGAGAAATTCAACAATCGCAAGGCACTGTTTGAAAAAATAGCAAATGACTTAAAAGCCACGTACGGAGAAAACAGCATCACTCTCAGCATTCAGGATCAATATTATAATATGAGAGAAAAAATTGAGCCGGTGAAACATATTGTGGACATTGCTCATGAAGCCATGGAAAATCGCTCAGTAACACCGGTCATTGAACCAATTCGCGGCGGCACAGACGGCTCCCAGCTTTCATATAAAGGTCTCCCAACGCCAAACATCTTTACTGGCGGGGAAAACTTCCACGGTAAATATGAATTTATTTCCGTTGAAAACATGGTGAAAGCAACCGAAGTTATCGTTGAAATTGCCCGTTTATTTGAGGAAAAAGCATAAACATGTTTACAACCGTTCCTGTTCGGGAACGGTTTTTTAATAAAAGTTTACAATTTTCTGAAACTTTTATGACACTTATTCGTACTAATAGAGACAACCCCAGAAAAAATTCTTCTTGACGAGTGAAATAACTGGAAATATAATAGTTAAAAACAACCAGTATTTTAGACCTAAAATAGCAGATTGAATGAACCTTAAGAACTAAACCAAGTCTGCTGCTTATTTTCAGTTATAAACATCACTCACCCTGTCTACACTTAAAGAATAGGATGAATTGGAGGAATGTCATATGATGATTTTATTGATTATCGCTTCACTTTGCTGCTACTTACTATTCTCTTTCAAAAAAGATAACCGCACTCAAAAAAGAAAAAGCGCAGAGCTTTCGGAGTTTGAAATCTTTCGTATGCGCCGCCACTACAACGGAAAACGCCGTCACCCACTAAATGATGCACCTAAACAAGTATAGATCCAAATAAAAGAGCCTCATGAGGGGGCTCTTTTTGTTGAAAAACAGCAAAAAACGACCACTGAATCTGGTCGTTTTTCTTTTTATTTATATACCTTCGCAGGCACTTGAATCATAGGAATTCCAACATAGTAAGGTGAAATTTCATATGGCTGGAAGACAACAGCAATTCCCTTTTTCGTGAAGTAATACTGCGTGTTGTAGTTGATTTCAATGTCGCTTTTTTTCAGGTTCGCGTAGAATTTGCTTTTATGTTTCTTTGTGTAGTTATAAATATAATCTCTTACTTTCGTACGCTTTTTCTTTGTTTTCACAACGTCTGTCAAGAACAGCTGCTTTGTTTTTTTCTTTGTTAACACATAGTTCATGCTGGAAACCATTGTGTCTCCGTGCGCTCCACCGTTATACATGTAATCATAGTTTAAGATACTCAGTTTCTTACCATTGTTAAATTTCGTTTTATACGTTCTCTCATACGTGACCTTCCCGTAGCCTTCTTTTTTCGCTTCGTCCTTTAAGTACAAGTAAGTAGAATAAGAAAAAGCGATATCTTCTTTTAAATCACGATTGATGGTTTTCATATGCGTCTTGCTTAGATTTTTCACCTGTGCATATTTGAACGTTTTTTTCTTCTTATAATAGTGTGTGCTTACTTTTGCTTTTTTTGCTTGTTTGGCATCAGCAGATCCAACTGGCGCAAACAAGGAAACAATCAGTGAGAAAATGAGCAGGCTGATCGTTAGGCCTTTTTTCATTGTCATAGTAAAAACCCCCATTTTTGTCTATTACCAAATGAGTATACCATGACAAAAGAACCAAAAGAAGTATTTTTTCCATATTATTCTTCATTTTTCCACATCGGGTTTGTTTACCGTTTTCATAAGTTCCTGTATGCTTAATGTAGAATGCTAGATGAAGTGTGGTGTTTATCATAGAAGAGAATATTTTTAGTCACATTCGGACAACGTTTCATAGTTTGTCCCCAACCCAGAAAAAGATTGCCAATTACATTTTACAAAACCCTCAGAAAGTTGTGCTTCATTCTATAAGTGCACTCGCTGCTGAATGCAGCACAAGTGAAACGACGATCTTTCGGTTTCTAAGAAAAATTGGCTATGAATCGTATCAAGTGTTTCGTGTTCATGTCGCACAGGATATCGCGACCAATACACCTCAATCCATATACGGTGAGATCGAGGCAACCGATAGTGTAGCTGACATTAAACATAAGGTCATAGAGTTAACAACAAACTCTATACAAGATATGAAGCATATTTTAGAAGATCATGCCGTCACACAATTCATTGAACACATGAAACAGGCACATAAAACCGTCTTTTTTGGAGCAGGCGCGTCCAGCTTTATTGCTGGGGATGCTTATCATAAGTTCCTGCAGCTTGGTTTTGAAGTGAGCCTATGCAGTGATCCGCATATGATGAATATGATTGCAACACACGCCACGGAACACGATTTTATCGTCGCAATCTCCCATTCTGGAGAGAGCAGAGAAATTCTTGACGCCGTACAGTTTGCAAAAGAAAAAGGGGCAAAGGTTGCTTCTATCACCAGCTATCCGAAATCTGAGCTCGCAAAGCGGTCTGACTTTCATCTGCTTAGCTCTTCAAGAGAGACAACCTATCGATCAGACTCCATGATCTCCCGTATCAACCAGCTTGTGATCATTGATGTACTATACGTCACCGCTGTTTTAGAGCTAGGATCAAATGCCATTGAAAACGTGAAACGATCTCGATTAGCCGTAGCTAAAAATAAAACATAAACACAAAAGACCGGAGCTGATTCCGGTCTTTTTTTGTGACTTTTTTCATATTTTCCGTTGACACGTTCCTATCACGTCATGTACATTAAATGAACAATAGTTTATTTCCTACTATTAAATTTTAAAGATAGTATATATACTAACACAATGAAAAGAAAGCGCTTTTTTTAAGGGTTTTCTATATAGGAGGCGGACAACGTGACAAAGAAGATTGGATTCATTGGACTAGGTATTATGGGAAAACCTATGGCACTCAATCTATTAAAAGCTGGTCATGCTTTGACAGTTTTTGACCTAAATGAGGAAGCGATTCGATCGTTACAAGAAGCCGGAGCAAAAGGTGCTGTTTCAGCAGCTGAGGCAGCTTCTGAAAGCGATATCATCATCACAATGCTTCCTAAAGGAGAGCATGTAGAGGCAGTCGTTTCA
Source organism: Bacillus sp. PAMC28571 (assembly GCF_014250435.1). Taxonomy (NCBI): domain Bacteria; kingdom Bacillati; phylum Bacillota; class Bacilli; order Caryophanales; family Bacillaceae; genus Bacillus; species Bacillus sp. PAMC28571. Next base: position 3,297,139 of record NZ_CP060191.1, read on the forward strand.
GGTGATCAAGGCATTTTAACGACAGCTGCACCTGGCACTGTCATCGTAGATATGAGCTCAATTTCTCCTGTCACCTCCAGGGCTTTAGCTGCTCTTGCCAAACAGCATCAGGTGGAATTTATCGATGCACCTGTCAGCGGCGGAGAACCGAAGGCAATAGACGGAACACTTGCCATCATGGCTGGCGGCGAAGAATCCATCTTTGAGCAAGTGAAGGATGTCCTGCTTGCAATGGGCACTGAAGTCGTATTAGTTGGGGCAAATGGCAGCGGGACAACAGCGAAGCTTGCCAATCAAATCATCGTCAACTTAAATATTGCGGCCATGTCCGAGGCGCTCGTTCTAGCTGCTAAATCAGGCATTGCCATTGATAAGATGTATGAAGCCATCCGCGGCGGACTGGCAGGAAGTGCCGTGCTCGATGCAAAAGTTCCTCTCATCTTAGAACGAAATTTTGAACCTGGCGGACGCATCGACATCAACTTGAAGGATTTAACCAATGTCATGGAAACTGCTCACGATATCGGTGTTCCTCTTCCGCTTTCTAGTCAGCTGCTCGAAATCTTCCACGCCCTCAAAGCGGACGGAAAATCCGGGCTTGATCATGGCGGCATCGTTCAATATTACGAAAAAATGGCTCATGTCGAAGTAAAGAAAGGATGAGATGGTCATGAAACAAAACACTGACATACTGAATGCCATTCCGAAAGCAGATTCAAAGGCCATTCAATCAGCATACGAACAAGCACTGAGCAGCTTTCAGCATAAAGTTATTGTATTAGACGATGATCCAACAGGGATTCAAACCGTACATGGCGTCTCTGTTTTCACCGATTGGTCAGAGGAAAGCATTGAAGCTGGTTTTCTTGAAGACAGCCGCATGTTCTTTATTTTGACCAATTCTCGCAGTATGACAGAGAAAGAAACTGCCGCTGCGCACAAAACAATCGCAGCAACCATTGTAAAGGTGGCTAAACGGCTTAATCAGGACTTCGTCATTGTCAGCAGAGGGGATTCTACTCTTCGCGGGCACTTTCCGCTTGAAACTGAAGTACTCAAAACGACCATTGAACAGCAAAGCTCCCGCCATTTCGATGGTGAAATCCTTCTTCCTTTTTTCCAAGAAGGTGGACGCTTTACGATTGACAATATTCATTACGTACAGGAAGGACATGAATTAATTCCTGCTGGTGACACAGAATTTGCAAGAGACCGTACATTCGGCTTTCAATCATCTCATCTTGGAGAATGGATTGAAGAAAAGTCAGAAGGAATGTTCACAAAAGAGAACACGACCTACATTTCGTTAGCTGATCTGCGGGCTTTACGCATTGATCAAATCAAACATCAGCTCATGAGTGTCAAGGATTTCAAAAAGGTGGTTGTAAACGCGGTGGACTATGACGATGTCAAAGTCTTTGTCACCGCTCTCATTGAAGCCATTCAAGCAGGACAGCAGCTGATGTTCAGAAGTGCGGCGGCGCTCACAAAAGTACTTGGCGGTATAGGGGATCAAGCCTTATTAACAAGAGATGCCTTGATACAAGGAGAAAGCCCGCATGGTGGTCTCATTATGATCGGTTCTCATGTGAAAAAAACAACAGAACAATTAAAAGCGCTGCAACAAAATAAAAAGATGGCTTTTATTGAATTTAATACCCACCTCGTGTTAGAGCCTGATGCCTTTCGCGAAGAAATTGACCGCGTCATTCAGCAAACTGAAACACTGTTGGCAGGTGGTCAATCTGTGGCTGTTTATACAAGAAGAGAACGGCTTGATCTTGGGGATGATCGCCAAGAGGAAGAACTAAAGCTCTCTGTAGAGATTAGTGATGCTGTGACAAGTATTGTCCAGCGTCTCACCATTCGTCCTAAGTATCTTATTGCCAAAGGTGGAATTACCTCCAGCGATATTGGGACAAGAGGACTTAGCGTGAAACGTGCGACCGTGGCAGGTCAAATCAAACCAGGTATCCCCGTTTGGCAAACAGGAGAAGAAAGTAAATTCCCTTTCATGTCTTATGTGATTTTCCCGGGAAATGTTGGGGCAAAGGATACGTTAAAAGAAGCTGTAGACATACTTGAAGGATAAGGCATAGGGGGTGTTTGCGCCCCTTATGCACCACAAAGGAGGAAAGATCATGTCGTTAGTGTTTATTGGGCTTGGCGTTTTGTTATTGCTTTTACTCATGGTTGTCTTTAAGTTAAACGCTTTCATTTCTTTGATTATTGTCTCTTTAATTGTTGCTGTGTTAGAAGGGATGACACCACTAGAAGCGATCGCTTCCGTCGAAAAAGGACTTGGCAGTACGCTCGGACATCTGGCACTCATTCTCGGTTTTGGAGCGATGCTTGGGAAATTGATGGCTGATTCTGGCGGAGCTCAACGGATCGCGATGACACTTATTGACCGATTTGGCATCGGAAAAATCCAATGGGCGACGATGCTGACTGGGTTTGTGATTGGAATTGCTCTATTTTATGAAACCGGATTCATTATCTTAATTCCATTAGTCTTTACGATCGCTCAAGCTGCAAGACTTCCTGTGCTGTATGTGGGTATGCCGCTTGTCGCTGCACTCATCACCACACATGGCTTCCTCCCTCCTCATCCAGGACCGACTGCCATTGCGAATGTCTTTCAGGCAAACTTGGGACAAACCTTATTGGTTGGGATTATTTTAGCGATTCCTGCTGTTTTAGTAGGCGGACTTCTGTTTACGAAACTATTTAAAAAAGATCAGTTGCACGCACATATCCCAAAGAACTTATTTAATCCAAAGGAATTCACAGAAGAAGAAATGCCTAGCTTCGGCATTAGCATTTTCACTGCTGTTTTGCCTGTATTACTTATGACATTCAGAGCATTTCTAGAAATTTTCTTCCCATCCTCCCCATTGCTGCCAACTGCTGAGTTTTTAGGCGAACCGGCGATTGCACTATTAATCTCAGTGCTGCTTGCCATCTACACGTTTGGGCTTGGAAGAGGAAAGAGCATGCAGGATGTGATGAAGTCCATCACGGATTCTATCGGCTCTATTGCTATGATTCTATTAATTATTGCAGGCGGCGGTGCCTTTAAACAAGTGCTCATTGATAGCGGCGTCGATCAATACATTGCAGGGATCATGCAAGGAAGCACACTTTCTCCCCTGCTTCTGACTTGGCTCATTGCTGCTGTCCTTCGTGTCTCTTTAGGATCAGCCACTGTCGCCGGTCTCACGGCGGCTGGCATTTCTGCACCACTGATTGGCCTGACGGGTGTCAGCCCTGAATTAATGGTGATCGCAACAGGTGCGGGAAGTATTACATTCTCTCATGTGAATGATGCGGGTTTCTGGATTTATAAAGAATACTTTAACCTATCAATGGCTCAAACCTTTAAAACGTGGACATTGATGGTCACCGTGCTTTCACTTGTCGGACTTGCTGGTGTTCTTGTCGCTGATTTGTTCATGTAGGAAATTAAATTGTAAAAACCATTGACTTTTCCCTGAAAACGTTGAATAATTGTGTTTATTAAGAAAATTGAATCAAAAGGTAACCTTATTAAGAGTGGTGGAGGGACTGGCCCTGTGAAACCCGGCAACCGCTGTTCCTAGGAACAGAATGGTGCTAATTCCTTAAGCAAGCAAATGCTTGTTTGAAGATAAGGCAGAGTTCTCACAGTATATGATGCTCTTCCTTATCTAAGGAAGAGCTTTTTTATTTGATTTTTTAACCTGAAGAAAGAAGGGATTCAGCATGACACAAGTACAAACCATTGGAAAGAAAACAACGAAACCGCCATTCCGCGCAGATCAAGTAGGAAGTTTACTTCGTTCAGAGCGCATCAAGGAAGCACGCAAGCAAAAAGCAGACGGTACGCTGACAGCAGAGCAGCTCCGACAAATTGAAAACGAAGAAATTACACGTATTGTAGAGAAGCAAAAAGAAATTGGGTTAGAGGTTGTCACAGATGGTGAATTCAGACGTGCATGGTGGCATTTTGACTTTCTTGAAGGACTCGATGGAGTTGAAGGATTTGAAGCAGATCAAGGCATTCAATTCCATAACACAACGACAAAAGCTAGAGGTATCAAGGTAACAGGCAAGATCGATTTTACAGATCATCCAATGCTGGAGGATTATCGTTTCCTTCACAGCATCGCTGGTGATCATACGGCTAAAATGACGATTCCAAGTCCGAATATGCTCTTTTTCCGTGGAAAGCTTGAAGAAGGAGTGTATGACAGCTTAGAGGAATTCCACCATGATGTGGCACAAGCGTATAAGAAAGCCATCCGTGCTTTTTATGATGCAGGCTGCCGCTACTTGCAGCTGGATGATACGGCATGGGCAGTGTTCTTTTCCGAAAAAGGCCACGAACAAATCAAAGCCTTTGGCCGAGAAGAAGATGAACTTCGTGAATCGTTTGCAAAGACAATCAATGAAGCTGTTGCCGACCGCCCAGAGGATTTGGTGATCACGATGCACATTTGCCGAGGTAACTTTAAATCGACATGGGCAGCTGAAGGTGGTTACGAAGCAGCGGCAGAAACAATTTTTGCCGGCTTAGATCTTGATGGTCTCTTTTTAGAGTTTGACGACGATCGTTCTGGCGGATTTGAGCCCCTTCGATATGTGAAGAACCCAAACCTTCAAATCGTACTAGGCCTTGTCACTTCAAAATACGGAGAGCTTGAGCCAGTTGAACAGATTAAAAAACGCATTGAGGAAGCGGCTCAATATGTAGACATTAACCAAATCTGTTTGAGCCCACAATGCGGATTCGCCTCAACAGAGGAAGGCAACCTGTTAACAGAAGAGCAGCAATGGGAAAAGCTGCGTCATGTGATTGAAATTGCTGATCAAGTGTGGAAATAGGCGGAAACTTACAGAAAAACCTGACCTTCATAATAAAGAACCGCTTTTTTAAGCGGTTCTTTATTTTTTGTCATCTCAATCAACTTGATATTAAGTTTAATCGTATTACTTCTATAGTTGAGTTTAAGAAGATATTGAACATACGTTATCTTCTTAAAAACCATTTTTATACTCATAAGTTGTCTAACAAGTTAAGTGGATTGATACATTCAAGTCATCTTCCTAGCCAGAATATCTCCTACTGAAAATCCACCCTAATTATTAGAAATTACAATACTGCTTTTTCCATCGTTCCCTCAAGCAAACCTAAAAGTATGACTATAGTTTATGGGGTCTCGAAGCTTTGGTTTAAATATATCGGTGAAATCAAATGCTAAGGCAACTCTTTTTCATACCAACTCATTGCCCCCTACAGGTGGTACTAAAAATTCGTTAAGATCCCTGCCTCCTCAATGATATTCACTTTATTAGATAGAGAGTATCGATATAAAAACTTGTCAAAAATTTATTGATCTAAATTAAAAAAATAAGAAAAATGTGATATTATGACTTCCGTTAGGGTATTAACTTGAAATTTAATACATAAATAGAAAAATGATTACAAGAATAAAGTTTATAAAACTACTCTTCTTGTTGAGTTTAGTAATGTAGTTATTGCTAATGGACATGTATTATAAACTTGTTTTTTCATACCTTAACACTTTATGAAAGGAGTGTACATTCATGGCTAACTTATGATGAATGTTATTTATATAATGATTTCGCCAAAGAAAATAAACTATCCGTCGATAGGTAATAAAATTATAAACCATACCCCCATTACACCAGCACAGGTATTCAAATTATTCATTCCATCCTTTAGAATTCTCCGTTGAAGAGTTTATGGAAGTTATGATGAAATCGGAGATATTCCAACAAGTATGGATACAAACGAGCCAAAGCCACAATCTTGGTAACTTGTTAGAAATTACTGAAGAATATGATACAGATGTTCAAACTTGTATCGAAGACCTGGAAGCATTGAGTAAACAATTAATTGAAAAGGAAGTTGTATATGTAAAATGAATAAACTTAACAACGATATTTTAGAAAACATCTATAAAAACATTTCAACTAAGAGAAGCAAGACAATCGTTAATTACATTGCAATGCTAATGGCACTAGCGAGAGATAATGAACTAAACGAGATTGATTTAATTAATTGGATTCACAGCAAATTAAGTGAAATAGGATATTTTCAAGAAAAAAACCGTTTATTTACTCAAAACAAATTAGATGAATTTGTCTTAGAGTTTATTGAAGGAAGAGCACTATTATATGATGATATCAGCATAACTGAAACAAAACAAAACGAATATGTCATCAGTAGCAAACTGTGGTACAAAAAGAATCCACCTGAGAGTTTTTTTTATTTTGGTATTGACCCTGAAGATTTTTCGAACTATGCACAAAAACTTGCTCAAATAAACGCCGAAAAACTAGGCATCTCAATCCATTTTTCTGAGGATCAAGCTCATGAAAAAGAAATAGCCCATATCCAGCTGTCAAAAAAATGTTCTCTTTCAGAAGAATTGATAATAACTCAGCCAAGTTCAAAAGACTTTTCGTGGTTAACATGGTTTTTTAATGAACATTGGGGTGGAACGACTATGGTGTCTAAAGGGACAACTTATAATGTTTTAAATGAAAACATTTTGTTGGCTAAACGTGGAGATTATATAGTAGGAATATTAGTTTACAAAATATTCAAAGAAGAGGCAGAAATCCTGACTTTGGAGGCTCTAGAAAAGTACCATGGTGTTGGAAGTAGATTACTTTTTGAGTTAGAACAAAATCTAAAAACACAAAATATACACTCTATTAATTTAATCACTAGTAATGATAACTTAAATGCAATTAGGTTTTATCAAAGAAAGGGATATTCTTTCAAAAACATCTATATTGGTGCAATTGATAAAGCAAGAATGGTTAAACCTACAATTCCCTCTATAGGAAATTACGGAATACATGTCAAAGATGAATTAGAATTTGAAAAAAGGTTGATACAATGACTATAAAAAGCTGACTGACTAGTTCCATGAGTACTACCAAGTTATTAATAGTCTATCCTGGGCTAGTTAAATTTTATAATATTGATCATGAATTCATACAGTGGAGAAAGATTCAGATGTATAATTACTGAATTGAAGACAGAATTGCTGCTGATAACTTTTTGAGAATAGGATTCTTTTCTTAGACCACAATTGGGAAAGGGTTAAGTCTACTAGAATTTAATTTTAAATACCCTAATCATTGAAGATATAAAAGAAATACTTGAAGAATAGGTATTACCGAATTAAAACCATTATATGATTTATATGAACCACGCAACAAATTAAAGTGTGGTTTATTTTTTGTTCGATTTTGTCTTTTTCATAAAAAAGGCATTATCACCCATCATGCCCCTAGAGGAGACCCAATGAATGATAATGCCTGATTCAAATTGTTTTCACCGTTTCAAGACACCATATGTCCTAAAGAAACGAAACAATAGTTTCTCTGTTTAGTAATCCAAATGTTCACCATTTGACGCAATCACTTGTTTATACCAATCGAAGCTTTTCTTTTTCTTTCGATCTAATGTACCGTTTCCTTCATTATCACGGTCAACATAAATGAAGCCGTAGCGTTTTTTCATTTCAGCCGTTGATGCGCTGACAAGGTCAATTGGGCCCCAGCTTGTATAACCGATCAGGTCAACTCCGTCTGCGATGGCTTCTCTCGCCTCTAGCAAATGGCTTCTGAGGTAATCAATTCGGTAATCGTCTTGAATGGATCCGTCTTCTTCTACTTGATCGACAGCACCCAATCCATTTTCTACGATAAACAATGGCTTTTGGTAGCGGTCATACAGCTGATTCAGTGTTGTACGAAGTCCTTTCGGATCAATTTGCCAGCCCCAATCACTTGCTTCTAGATAAGGGTTTTTCACACCTTCAAATAAGTTACCGCCAGTCACTTGTTCAAGGATCTTTGGATCTGTACTTGTCACAAAGCTCATATAATAACTGAAGCCAATATAGTCCACTGTATGGTTTCTTAAGATGTCTTCATCGCCATCTTGGAACTCGATGTTGATGTCATTTTCAAGGAAATAACGTTTCATGTAACCTGGGTAATAACCTCTTGCCTGTACATCTGAGAAGAACAATGTTTTACGGTCTTGCTCAATTGCAGCAAACATATCTTCTGGTCTTGAGCTGTACGGATAAGTTGTCATCGCTGCAATCATACAGCCGATTTTCGCATCAGGAATGATTTCGTGTCCTGCTTTGACAGCCAAAGCACTTGCAACAAATTGGTGATGCGCTGCTTGATATTGAATGCTTTTCTCGTCATCACCCTCTTCAAATACAAGTCCGCCGCCAGTGAAAGGCGCATGTAATACAACGTTGATTTCATTGAATGTCATCCAATATTTCACTTTGTCTTTAAAGCGAGTGAACAATGTTTTCGCGTATGTTTCATAAAGATCGACAAGCTTACGGTTTCTCCATCCGCCGTAGTTTTTCACAAGTGCGAGCGGCATTTCATAGTGAGAGATGGTGACAACTGGCTCAATTCCGTGCTTATGCAGTTCATCAAATACTTTTTCATAAAAAGCAAGGCCTGCTTCATTCGGTTCCGCATCGTCGCCATTTGGGAAGATACGCGGCCAAGAAATGGATAGTCTGAAGCACTTGAATCCCATTTCTGCAAAGAGTGCAATATCTTCTTTATAGCGATGGTAGAAATCGATTGCATCATGATATAAGTTAAGGTCTTTCATTGATTCATCGAATGGGTGCATAATACCATTTGGTGATACATCAGCTGTCGATAAGCCTTTTCCATCTTGATTATATGCGCCTTCAACTTGGTTGGCTGCAACAGCGCCGCCCCATAAGAAACCTTTAGGAAATGTTTTTTCTAACTTGTTCATGTTGAATACCCTCCTCTTTTTCTTCTACACTGACTGTAAGCAGTGTCTCTTTCACTGTAATCGTTCCATCTGTTTTCGCATCAACTTGTGCAAAATCGTTTGTGTTGGTGACAATAACAGGTGTGGTGACATCATAGCCTTCTTGCTGAATGCCCTCGATATCAAAATCAATGAGTACATCTCCTGCTTGAATCAGATCACCTGACTGCACATGACTTGTGAAATACTTTCCGCCAAGTTTTACCGTGTCAATCCCGACATGAATGAGAAGTTCTGTACCTTGTTCACTCTTCAAGCCAATGGCGTGTTTTGTGTGGAAAATGGTTTCAACCTTGCCGTTGAACGGTGCTACAACACGCCCAGCTGTTGGTACAATGGCTGCACCTTTACCCATAATTTCATTAGAAAATGTTGCATCATTTACTTGATTGAGCGGCTTTAGTTGACCTTCAAGCGGGCTTTGTACCACTTCATTTTGAAGTGCTGCTGTGTCTTTCTTTTCTTCTGGTTTGTCTGCTTTTGTATCATCTTTCACTGGTACATCTTTGAATCCTAGAACAAGTGTCATGATTGTTGCTACAACAAATCCGATGACTAAACCGATGATTGAGTAGACAAATGTTGGTCCAATGAATGTTGGGAGACCTGGAAGGCCTGCTGATCCAGATATCACATATGATTTTACTTTAAAGATTGACATGAACACGCCGCCTGCTGCTGCACCAATAAGGGCTGCAAGGAACGGTTTTTTCAATCGCATGTTCACACCATACATAGCAGGTTCAGTAATACCCATTAAGGCTGTGATACTTGTAGACATCGCCAATGATTTGAATGTTTTGTTTTTTGATCTTAAGAAGACACCGAATGCTGCGCCTGCTTGTGCCATATTCGCTACAAACATCATTGGTAGAATGTAGTCAAAACCGTTTAACGTAATGTTGTTGATCATGATTGGAAGCAGTGCATAGTGCATGCCCGTAATGATCAATGGTGACATGAATCCGCCGATCAAGAGTCCGGCCAAAAGACCTGCATGTTTAAACAATAAATCAATTCCACCTGAAAGGCCACTTCCGATAATCCCGCCAAGCGGTCCAACCGCGATGAGCATAACTGGTACAACGACTAGAAGTGTGACTGTTGGAACAAGGATGATCTTTAATGATTTCGGACTATATTTTTCTGCGAATCTTTCAACATATGAACCAAGCCAGATGGTGAGTAGAATTGGAATCACCGATGAAGAGTACACAACGGCCACGACTGGCAAGCCTAGAAATTCTGTATTTCCCGCGCCCAGTAAAGCGGTTAACTGCGGGTGCAGTGCTGCTGCTGCAATGGCAGCCGCGATATACTGATTTGTGCCATTTTTTTTGGCTACGCTTACAGCAAGCAGAATCGGTAAGAAGTAAAAGGCTCCATCTCCGATGGCTGTTAAAATCGCATACGTACTGCTTTTATCTGATATCCACTGGAATGTGAGCATCAGTGCCAAAATCCCTTTGATCATACCGGCCCCAGCGATGGCTGGAAGAATCGGTGTGAAGACACCAGAGATAAAATCGAAAAGCTTTGATATCACATTTTGTTTTGACGCTTCTTCTGTACCGCCTGACTTTACATCAGATGATAGACCTGAATCAGCGACCATCGCTTGATAGACATTTGAGACATCATTGCCGATAATGACATGATATTGGCCTCCGCTTTGATTCACGCCCATGACGCCGTCTGTTGATTGCAGCTTCTCTTTATCTGCCTTGCTTTCATCGTATAAGTTGAAGCGAAGTCTTGTCATACAATGCGTGACGTGTTTAACATTCTTTTCACCGCCGACAAGTTCTAGCACTTCTTTTGCTGTTTGTTTGTGGTTCATTGTGTTACCCTCCAATCGTTGATTTCATCTTGATATAGAAAAAACCTAAACATCCATTAATGTCCGAGAAATAGCGATTCAGACATTAATCGATATTTAGGTTTTGCCTGCTTAACCAGTAACAATCCTTCATAGCGATTGATCGTTATTTAATTTTTATAAGTCTTTAGATATAAAAAAACCTAAATCACGCCTTATCAAAGATAGGGACAATGATTTAGGTTTTGCCTGCTTGACCAGTAACAATCCTAAAAGATTGTGGGTTATTTAGTTTATAGTTATAAATTATCATGTTAATTTTGTGATGTCAACGCTTTCTTTTTGAATTTATTTTCTTTTTATTACTCTGTCTATATGCAAAGTTAAATATAGCATTTCATCTTCTATGAGACTTCGGTTGTATTCTTTTTGAACATACTCGTTAATTTTTTCTGCGCATTGAAAAGCTGCAGTGTTTTTCTCTTTTACCACTTCATACAGAAACTCATTTTGATTTTCCATTTGTGTTTCGTTAAACAGACGCTGTCCGAAAAACTTTAAATGCGTCACAAATCGGAAATAATTTAATGATTCCTCGTCTAAATCAATTTGAAAGTGATATTTAACGATGTTTAAAATGTCTTGAATAAGTTTGGTGATTTGAATCACGTTTGGCATTTCCTCATTGAGCTCTGCATTGACAATATGCATGGCAATAAAGCCGGCTTCATCCTCAGGAAGATGGATGCTCAGCTTGTCCTCAATGATCCGAATAGCTTCTAAACCGCATTTGAACTCATCTTTATACAGCCGTTTGATTTCCCAGAGCAAGGCATTTTTGATGTCCATTCCTTTTTGATGACGTTCAATGGCGAAGGTGATATGATCCGTCAGCGTCACATAGATGCTGTCATTTAAATTTTTGTTAAGGGTTGTTCTCGCATGCTCAATAATCGCCTCACACACTTGCATATACTCGATTGGAATATCATAAAGCAGGGTTTTGAATTTTTCTGATATATCTTTATTTTGAATAGAAAATACTTTTTCGATTCGTTCTTCGTCAATCGGGTCTCCGCTTTTCTTTTGAAACGCGATCCCTCTGCCCATAATGACCAGCTCATGCTGCTCGTCATCATACGCACTGACAACATTATTATTGATTACTTTAGAAATGATCAATTGATACCCCCCAGTACATTCCGCTTTTTCGAGCATTTTATCGTTGATTCATATGTCATGTTATTATTATTTTCAAAAAAGAGGACTTTAAGATGATTTTACATTTTTTTTTGATCCGGTCAACTAGAAAGAATGACATATTACCTCTCAAAAATGACGAAATAGGGGCAAAAAAGTCTAAAAACATACACAAAAACACTCTAAAAAGAGTGTTTATAGTGTGTTTTTTACAAAATCAGGAGCAGTCCCAATTATAGACGACATTCTCGAAATTTTTTCGTTTAAGGTCTTCTGGTTTGATAAAAAAGTTGGCAATACCGCAATCTCCCCACATCAAATCTACTTCATCATCTGAGTCAATTTGCAATAACAGAACGGTATGTTCTTGATCTACATAGGTACGCGGGTCTTCTTGTGTAAACCCTGGGTACCCCCCCAATTTGTGACCAAAGCCACTCGCTGTTTCATAAAATTCATCCAGCAGGGCATCTGCTTCATCGCCATTAACACCTTCTGCATCTTCGAATAGGTCCCAGCTGTTCTTTCCTGTGACTTTTTCAAAGCGGAAATCTCCTACACTGATCGTTTCGCTTGATAATTCACCTGTAATTGCGCCTTCCTTCGTCACAGGAAAATAAAAATCGTCTGGAATTTTCACAAAAGAAAAATCAGTCATTAACTCTTCTTCTGCCAAGAAAGGTTCCTCAATAAATTTGATGCGAAAATCTTTTTGCTCTGTTTTATGGTCAATATTCATCCCATAAAGATCATCATGCACAGAAATAAAAACTTGCAAAAGTCCTGTTTCTGGATAATCCTTCACCTTGGGCAGCTGGCCGAAATTAATTTGTGCCAAAAGTTTCATAGGTTGTCCTTCGCCGTCAACTGGATATTCGTCGTTTTTTGGAAAATAAGGATCACCAGCTATTTTGCTGTCGTATGGTCCTGTTTTTCCTTGTTTCATCTGCAATTGAATCATTGGTTTTTCCGTTTCATCTAACAACGGACGGTAGGGTGCAAGTATTTCTTTCAGCTTCGCTGATTGTGTCACGATGATCTTCCTCCTTATGAATAGGTCTAATGACAAAACTAGTCTCTCTTTTTCTATCATACAGAAGTGTATCCTGCCTGTCAGCGATAAAACGGTCATAATCCTAACAAGTTTCTCACCTTGAAATGATAAAAAAAACCTCCGATTCAGCTGGAGGTTTTGTCGTTCTTTTATTTCACTTGATAGTTTACTAAGTCGTTTGCTAATGCTTTCATCGTTTCGTTTGTTTCGTGAAGACCTTCAATAATTTTCGTAAAAGTGCCTACTAGTTCTGCTTGATGCTCAGAGGAAGCGACAATTTGCGCAATTTCTTCTTCCATTCCTTTGATCGACCCCTGCACATCTTTTAGGGCTGTTTCAATATCAGTCGTCGCCTGTTTCGCATGAGTTGACAGCTTTCTCACTTCTGTTGCGACCACTCCAAAGCCTGCTCCTGCTTCCCCTACTCTTGCAGCTTCTATTGATGCATTGAGTCCAAGTAAGTTCGTTTGATCAGAGATACCTTTGATGAGATTGGACACTTGATTGATTTTAGAGGAATTTTCGACAGTGGTTTTCGTATTTTGTAGAATTTGTTCACTTGTCGCTTGTAGTTCCTCTGAATGTGCGGCAACCTGCTGTACCATTGCGACTAGTTTTTCGGAAGCTTCGTTGCTTTCCGTCATGATGTGATCTAATCGTTGTTGATTCGTTTGGTCATATGCCACACAGAAGGCAGCAACCACTTGACCTGATTCATCATTAATTGGAACGGCTACGATATCCATTGGAATCCCGTATACTTCTTTCGGAATTTGGATAAACGATGGTTCTCTCCCATTTTTCAACATCGCAAAGTTTTGGAATCCAGCATCTAGTGCATCACCAGCTTTAAATCCTAAATCAATATTCCCATGCTGCTGATAGTAAAGAACCTTCTCTTTCCCTAAAACAGAAAAGGTTAGCTGCTCTCTCATAGCGAGTCCAATGATTGGTAAAGCGTCTATTATGTTATCGATTCTCTGTGACATTCGCTTACGTTCATCCTCTCTTTTTCTAGTACACCTTCTTTATCGGTTCGTTATATGATCTATTACAGCCTGTAATGTGTACTAATATCAATCAAATGACCTAAGACATATAAAAAGCCCACATTCTATCAAGAGAATGTGGGTGTTTTTTAAACAAAGTAAATGCACATGAAGACACTGATACCGATGAGAAAAAGATACATATAGTCAATCCATGAGGTGCTGATGATATGATAATATGTTCGCTCTCTCGTCCCTGTGAAGCCCCTGGCTTCCATTGCAATCGCTAAGCGTTCTGATTTTCGTACACCTTGTGTAAAAAGGGGCAATGCATAACGCATAAAGGCTTTCCAGCTGTTTTTTTGCTTGTAGCCTCTGATTTTGTGTGCAGCTTTCATTTGTTTTAATTCACTTTGAAATAACGGAATAAACCGGAAGCCGGCAAGCATGCCATACGCCCATTTTGGGGACATTCGGCATTGATGAATCAGACTCATCATAAATGCCGTCAAATCTGTTGTGGACGTAAAAAGGAGACCAAATGTCACAAATCCCAGCATTCTAAAAGCGATGGTGAGCCCATTTCTTAAACTCTCCTCTGTGATATGAAACCACGCCCACTTCCAAACGGTATGATCCCCCTTGCCGAAGGCCGCCATCATCCAAAAGACGAGAATAAAAAAGAGCAAATAAGGGACAAGCCTTGTAACGAGATACTTCATATTCCATCCACCTAAAACAACTCCAATGCCAAGAGCAAACAGCCAAATGATAAAGGTAGTTTTAGGGTCAGAAATCGCCATGAGACAGCCCATCGCAAGCAGATGAGCGAGTAATTTCATGACTGGATTCACAGTAGAAAGAAAGGAGTGATTACTTTGCAATCGTCAGCACGTCCTTTCTTTCTGCCACATAGCGGTAATGTAAAGGAGCTCTCAGTTGATAAGCATCGACAAGTTCTTGATTTGAAAATAAATCATAAGGGGTGCCTTCATACACATGCTTCCCTTGATGAAACAGAAGCACTTGATCGGCACACTCATCGACAAGCTCCATATCATGTGTGACCATCACAATGGTCGTACCTTGGCGCTGACGCTCTTTTAAACGCCTCATCAATTCCTTCGCCGTTTTTTCATCCTGCCCGAAAGTCGGCTCATCTAACAGCAATACATCTTGATCAAAAAGGAGCATCGTGGCAACACTTAATCTTCTTTTTTGCCCTAAGCTTAAGGTGAAGGGATGTGCTTTTGCATGATTCTCTAAACCGAACTCTTTCAGCAGCTGAACCGTTTTTTCTTGTACGACTGATTCTGGCCAGTTTCGCTGTCTGCCGCCAAAGGCAATTTCATCGAATACTGTGTCTTGTATAAATTGAAGCTCTGGATTTTGAAACACAAAGCCTGCTTTTTCATATAGTTCTCGGTCTGACCACTTTTTTAGGAGTGTATCTTTTAAGAAAATGTGGCCTTTTTTCGTTGGCTCTAAACGAGCCAAATGTTTGAGAAGTGTACTTTTTCCACTTCCATTTTCCCCGATGATCGCCACCCAATCCCCTGATTTGATATCAAGCTGGAGATCACTCATAATCCTTTTTTTCCCGTAGCTTAATTGAAGATTTTCTGTACGAATCATTGTCTTTCGTTCGATTGATGGCACTTTTTTTCGCTGCTCTTTTCGTGTTTTAAAAGTTTGCATAAAGGTTTGACTCAGTGGATGAAATGGATCTTGAATGATCGTGGACCATTTCTCGGGAAATAATTTGGGCCGCCAAATACCAGCCTCTTTCATTTCTTCCTCATATGCCGTGAGCACATCTTTTGGAGCTCCATCTGCTAAAATGCTGCCTTGATCATCTAATAAAATCACCCGGTCCATCCATTCGATGACACCGTCAAGCACATGCTCTACAAAAATCATGGTCTGCTGCTGACCGGCTGCAAGCTGCTGCAGCAGTTGAAATATGTCCATTCTACCTGCCGGATCAAGCTGTGCGGTTGGTTCATCAAAGAATAGAACATCCGGCTGTAATGCGAGTAAACAAGCAAGTGCCAATCGCTGCTTCATGCCGCCAGATAACGTGTGAATCTCTGTATGCGGATCGACATTCAGTTGGACTTTTTGCATGAGCTGCTGAATGGTGTCATCCATCTCTTCACGAGGGACGGAACGGTTCTCTAAGCTAAAGGCAATTTCTTCATTGACGCGGTGCATACAAAACTGAGAGTCTGGATCTTGAAACATCACGCCTGTATGTCTTTGCAGCACCACTTCGCCCTGCATGTCTGCTTCCACATGCTCTGGAATGATTCCAGCCAGAACCGAAATGAGCGTGGATTTCCCGCTTCCGCTCGGTCCTAAAATAAGCACCTTTTCCCCTTTTTGAATCGTAAGGGAGATTTGATGCAAAACGGGCTTAGGCTGTTCATAAAATCGGACAGAGAGTTCATTGCACGCGAGAAATGAATTCATGCTGTTCACCTTTGTTTCGTTCTTCTTTCATGATGGCATATTGATTCAGTACACCTGTTTTGGATAGTGCGTCTACCACCACTTTCGCAAGGCAGCCGCCAAGTATCATTCCACTGATAATTTGAGTCACAAGGGTCATAAGTAAAACTTGAGGCGTGTAATAACCAAAGCCATTTGCCACGAGACTGTACGCCATCGCTCCGATAGCGGCAAAGGCACCAGAGAGCATCAGTGTCCACATGCGATATCGTTTATAACCAAAAAGAGCGAAGGCGATTTCTGCTCCAAGTCCTTGGCATACACCAATTAACAGAGCTGAAAGTCCGAAGTGGCTTCCTGTCAATAATTCCACAGCAGCGGCGGCTGTTTCTGCAATCAGGGCAGCCCCCGGCTTTTGAATGATATAAGCAACGATTGGACTGGCAATGACCCATATTCCAAACATGATGTTGCCTCCTGCTGGGCCAACAAGTGCTGTAATCGGTAAGTATAGCGTGGACCATCCTAAATAGATCACACCACACGCAACGGATAAAATCACCGCAAGGACGACTTCTTTCATCTTCCATGTCATGATGAATGCACCTCCAGTTGAACTGGCCACTCTTCAACAGTAAAGGCCATTTCCCAAAACTTGTACTCGAGCTGGCAGCTTAAGATAAAGTGCTGTTTCATTTTTTCCTTTTCCTTCTCACTTGCTGCTTCCGCCAACTGATCGAGCCGCCTGCAAAGCTCACCTGTAACAGAATCAGTTAATCCTCCATAAAACGTGATCCACTCATAAAACGGATGTGACGGGTCTGGCTGCACATCTGTAAGCATTCGTTTCCCTATTTCCCAATATGTCCAAGGACATGGAAGCAGGACAGAGATGATTTCACCAAGCGTGCCTTCTTGCGCAACTTGCAGCATGTGATGAATATAGTGGTGAGCACTCGGAGCCAAAGAAGCACCTTGGAGCTCATCATATGCGACTCCTGCCACTCGGCAAAGGTTTTGATGAGGGTGCGTCTCACTATCTAGTACAAACGCAATCTGCTGATGAAAAAACGTAATATCCTCTCTGTCTGTACATCTGCTGAACGCTGCTGCATAAATTTTAATGAATGCTTGTAAGTATTCTGCATCTTGTTTGACGTAATGAATGATTTGTTCCTTTTTCAGCTTTCCTGCTGCCAAGCCTCTGACGAACGGATGCTGATAAATGGCTTCAAATAACGGTTCTGCTTCTTTCCTTAATTGCGTAGAAAATGTCATAAAAAAAGCCTCCTCTTCTTCAGTTGAATAAATGAAAAAGCCACCCCAAATGGAGCGGCCTTCTTATCGATTCAATCATGAATAAGACAAGGTCCAGCTCCACTTCCCTCCGCTAGTACGAACTAGATCAGGTTCAAAGGGTCCAAGATTTTCTCTTGTCTCAGTCATACATGACTCCCCTAGTGGACTTTTGTCATTTAATTATCTTTACTCTACACATGTGGCGATTTGATGTCAACCGCCTTTCTTAATTCAACGTTCTGATTGTTGGCAGCTTCTCGATCCCTGCAGCATAGTAGAAATTCAGCACACTGAAGAAATCAATCGGCTTTCCTGTTTTTAAATCTACAGCTAAAATATGATCACCGTAATTTGTCATATCATCAATATCTAAGCGTCTTGGTGTTGTCTTCCCGAGTGTATCAACAAAGCTACTATGGTAGTACTGCCCGCTAGCAAACGATGATTCATGATACATAAATAAAGTCTCCACATCTAAGTAGACGAGAATGGCCTCAGAGGAACTTGCATATGGAGCGGAGTACGACACTGGTGCCGAAATACTTTTCACTTTCACACTGTCAACAGAATGAGTTCTTTGTTCATATTTTCCATCATATGAGAAGTAAAACACACGCTCCCATTTATAATCGGCGGTCTTTGTTTGCTTATTGTATACTTTTGTACCATTTGCGAAAACATCACCGTTTGCATACTCAGCTACAAAATATTGCAAGGTGGACGAAAGGGATACAGCCCCCGTGAAATTGGGCGGGTTTTTTGCATTCACTTGTATCGTGTAGGAGTCTCCAAATTCTCCGCCGCTTGTAATACCGAATGCATAATCACCTGCTGGTAAATTGGTCAATCCAAGCAGGCTGCCTGCCGGTTGAATTAAATCTGTCGGGTAGGCTTGTCCTGTTTCATAATCAACAACAAATAATTGAACAAAATAATCAGGGTTTGAAGAGGTAATCCGGCTGATGAGTGCCTGAGGTGAAGATGTGCTTAAAAACCATAAATCAACTGGGTCGTCCTCTGTTAAGACAGCCGATTGATTAATAGCTAGTCCATCAATGGAGCGAACGGCAGACGTGCGCATTTTGCCTTCTTTAGCAGCTTTTCGTTTGATACTGATTCCTTTCTTCTTATTCACTTTAAATGATTTTTTCACTTGCTTTTGTTGAATAGCGATTCCTTCATCCTGCTTCAAAAACGATTCTTGCACTTGCTGAATCGCTTTTTCCGTCAGTGGTGATATTTTCCCTTCTGATTTCGGTGCTTCTTCTGCTTTTAATGCTGGTGAAAACAAACCTGTTGCGACGAGTAAAACAGACAGTAAAGCTGCGGTGATTTTGACATAAAATGCTCTCACAGGAACATCCCCTCTTTCCTCATTTGGGTTTTTTACCCTGTGATTATTTTACCATTATTCTAATTATTGTTTTGGTCTTTTTTGGGACATTTTTATAACAAAAAAACCAGCCGCATGAGTTACGACTGGTTTTTGATCGTTTTATGCAATGGTTTTGACAAACAAGCGTGCTGTTTCTGCACTTGATCCCGGGTTTTGTCCAGTGATGATTTGTCCGTCAACGACAGCAAATGGCGCAAAGGCATCTCCTTTTTCAAACGCTGCCCCCTGCTCACGAAGTTTTGTTTCCAATAAAAATGGAACTTTTGATGTCAGCTGCACGGCTTCCTCTTCTTCGTTTGTGAAGCCTGTGATTTTTTTGCCTTTGATAAATGATTTGCCATTTTGGTCCTTCACATCAACGAATGCTGAAACACCATGACAAACGGCTCCGATCGCACCATTTTTATCTGAAACTGCTAAGATCGCATCCGCTACCAGTTGATTAGACGCAAAGTCGATCATAGGGCCGTGCCCTCCAGCAAAGAAAATTCCGTCATAATCTGCGGGATTCACATCTGTAAGCGCCTTTGTGTCTTGAAGTAATTCATATACATCTTGATATTGCGCTGGGACACCTTCAGGAATTGAATTTTTGTCAATTGGTACAGTGCCACCTTGAATAGAGACAATTTGTACTTCTAGTTCATTTTCTTTAAAAATATGAAATGGCTCTGCTAACTCTTCTAGCCATAAGCCTGTTGGATGTCCATTCATTTCCGGGCTGCTTGTTGATACTAATAACACTTTCTTACTCATCTTGATCATCCTTTCGATTTATCCTGTGGCTATTTTATATTTTGCACAATTAAATATCAAGCAATATGATTTTAGGCCAGCTCATTATGTTATACCCGATTTTCTAAAAAATATGGTATGACTCCAAATCTAATCAATATGTCACATTCTATTGGTAGGGAATTTCATGTAAAATTGTCATTGAGTGATATAATATGAGGAAAGATTGACAGTTCTCTCGTCACATGAGGGAATTTTTAAAGGAGTGGAAAAGAGATGAAAACCTATTCGATTGTGATGATCATCATCACGCTCTGTATTATATTGGCCGTCTTTTTGATGAACCTAACGGGGGTCATGTACGGAAAAATCATTTTGGCCGTTGCCGTAGCCCTTTGTCTAACATCCATTATTCGTTTGATGGGTCTTCGAAAAAGATAAAAGCCGCCCTCACTAGGGGCGGCTTTATTTAAGATTAGATCGCCAGCATCAGTGCAATGAGTGCAAGCAGTGCTGGTACTCCTTGTTTGATGATAATTGATTTATTGGATGTTACACCGCCAAATACTGCGGCGATGAGCACACAAAGAATGAAAAACAGCTGAATCATATATCCAACGGTATTCGATCCAAGAATGAGCCCCCAAATGAGTCCTGCAGCTAAAAACCCGTTATAAAGCCCCTGATTGGCAAACATTACTTTGACATTTGGATCTTTTTGCAAGTGTTCTGGCAGTTTAAAAGACCGCTTCGCCATCTTTGATTCCATAAAAAACATTTCTAATAACATGATGACAATGTGTTCTAATGCGACAATTCCTACTAAAATCATTGCTAAAATATTCAATTTAGTTAATTCCTTTCTGATAGACGTTCACGAATCTCTATTTTGTCCGTGTATAAATCAAAGTCTTGTATCAATTCTAGCGCTTCTGTAAAGCGACTTTGTGGAATGTCTTTCATTTTTCTCACGCCGAATTCCTTTTTAATAAAAGCCATGATGGTATTGATATGAAGCTTACCGTGGCCAGCATACTCCAAATGGCTGCAAAAAGTCTGCATCGTCCCTCGAATCACCTTTAATTGCTTGGCAGTGACACAACTCATTGGTAACGCTCATCCTTTCCTTTGTTTTAACAGCTAAAAAGAATCATGGTTGAAAGAAAAACCTTCCAGTGTCTATTATATAATGGTTTCATTCGGATATCAAAATAAAAAAGAACAGACATTCGATTTAAAAACCAATCGTGCCCTCATAATCCTTTTCTCACATATCAAAAAGCCGGATTCAATGGTAGAATCCGGCTTTCTATTTAGTTACTTTTCGAAATTAACACCTTTCCAACAGAACGATCCTTACTTTGTCCAACGACTTTAAAGGATAACCCATATGTCGGTACATCGCGTCCTGCATCTGGGTTGTTTGGATTCACATAGTTCTTTTTATCACTAAATGTACGAGCCGGGCGAATGTAGCGATCTTGCAAAGTTAAGCCCGTTGTTGCTGTATAATCTATATTCAGCTTCGTACTTGGATTCAAAGAGAATGCTGCATCATGTACTTGGAACCCTGTTGCGGCAATGGAACCGTCACTCCATTTTAATACTTGCTGATCTGCATCTACTACGCCAAGGAAGCCGTTCCCCGGATGTTTTCCTACCCAGTTATCACTGTATGATTGATCGACATACCAAACGACCAACCCGTTATTATAGCTCATCAGACTTGCCCCGCGTTTAATATGCTTTAAGCCTTTATCGACATCAGCATAAGAGCGCCACTCTAGTAAATAGTATTGTGCTGCATATTGTTTTCCATTAGATTTTGAGAATCCATTAAAGGTAAAAGTAGACGTGCCCTCGGCATCATCTGACCATACTTTCGTTCCATCTGCCGTGATGTTCAGGTCATCTACGAATAAGCCTGGAAGTGCATAGCCTGCATCAGTTGTGTAACGGAATTGCAGGTCGATTTTCTTCCCTGCATAAGCAGACAGGTCAAAGGCTGCATCTACCCAGCCGTCTGATTTTCCGTCGATGCCATTGCCTTCGTTTGCACCTGCTTCATTTCGATCATTCGTGATGTTACCTGCGATGGTCTTCCATTGATCAGTCCCTGTTTCACGCACTTCGACATACGCATAATCATAATCTTCTTCAATATCGTACCATGCTTTAAATGTCAGCTCTGCTTTGCTTCCTTTTGACAAATCAATACCTGTTGTTGTCATGGTTGCATTCAAATTGTCACCCGTTCCGCTGAAGTACGAATATTTCCCTTGAGCAGGTGTCGTGACGACAATCTCTTTATCTGGTAAATCGACTCGAACGGCATCATGGTTCGTTCCTTTTGTTGCTGCTTCATCAATTAATACTGTTTTGCTTTTCTTTAATGTTTTACCATCGATGGTTTGTCCAGAAAGCCAGTTGCCTCCATGCAGATTTTGAAGCATTTCTTTCGCATATGGGCTAAAGCCTGTTGGTTCCGTACCAGGAACTTTACCTGCCCAGCTTCCGCTTGACATGATCGACCAGTAAGAAACGGGCTCTCCTCTGCCTGTGTACTGTGTATCGTACTCGTCAGGAAGACCAAGATCATGTCCGAATTCATGTGTGAACACACCGGCTGCGCCATCTTCAGGCTCGATGGTGTAATCCAACGCGCCTAATTTCCCGCCTTGACCAACTTCAGATTCAGTATTCGGAATTTCAAATACATCACCAAGTGACCAGCGGTGTGACCAAATCGCATCAGCACCAAGTTGTCCGCCGCCTGCTTCTTCACCTACGCCGGCGTGAACGACCATTAGATGGTCAATGATACCGTCTGGCTCGTTATAAACACCGTCGCCATCAATATCATAGCGGTCCCATTGATCATACTCGCTTAGATCAATATTCGGATCTTTTGCTGCTGCTTCGAGTGCTTCTTTCACCAATTCGCGCGGTCTGCCGTCACTGCCTGAATCGTCAGGTACGTTCCCGCCGTAATAAGCTGCTTCATGCTTCGCTGTATACCATCCTGCAACTGTTCCACTAACTGTGTAACTCCCGCCGGACTGCTTTTCATAGTATTGCTTCATGGATACTTTCCGTTTCCCATCAGGACCGATGTAGCCATTTTTTCCGAAAAGCATATCTTGATAGTGCTGTTGATCGTACTTGTCATAGTACATATCAGTCTCTTCTTTTTTAATACTATTATGCTTATAATCTTTAAAATCTACTAATAAAACCAATACTTTATCATTGCGGACGTCACCTTTATACTTTTCCTTTTTGACCGGTTTTACTTGATTGCTTTCTTTTCCTTTATGCTTCTTTAATTTTTTCTTTTTGGCAAGTTTGTTATGTACCTCTTGTTTGTATTCTTTCAGGAATTCAGGCTCTTCTGTTAAGGTGCTGGCACTTTGTTTCATTGCTGATTCTTCTTTTTTCTTTAGATAGTTCTTTAATGCTTTTTGGGTTTCTGCCTCATTGGCATTCTTTTTGATCTTTCCTTGTTTTTTCAAGGCTTTGACAAGACGGTCTTCATTCACGACACTTGAGTCAAATGGAATACCTGAATAATGACCGCCATCAGAGGATGTTGATTTTTCTGTGGTGTGGGCAGATAGAGGGGTGCTGAAAGCTGTCAATGTGCCTAAACTTAGGACAGCGGTTAGTGCAATTTTCGTCCATTTCCCTTTTTTCATATTGGTTCCTCCCTATTTTGGTAATAAATAATATCTAATTCTAGCATATTCCAATATAGTTAAGTCGAAAAACATTTTATTTTCAGAAATTTTGTGGAAAATGCACAATACGTGAATGAAATGGGTGGAACCATATGTCGAAAATAAAAGAACCCTAGGCGATAACCGCCTAGGGTGTTTGTTGTTTTTCTATGAAAGCTGCTGGCCTTGAAAGGCAACCACGTCAAGTGGAGCGGCTAAGAATTCTTTTGCCTTCGCTACGAAAGCCTGGAAATGAGCACTTGCATTATGGCTCTGAACCGCAGCGTCATCTTTCCACACTTCTACCATTAAAAAGGTATTTTCCTTTTCTGTATCCTTGAACAGCTTGTAGGAAACATTGCCTTCTTCAGCCTGTGAAGCTTTCATTAACTCATTGATTTCTTCTAAAAATACGTTTTCTTTTTCTGGATGAATGGTCATCCCTGCATGAATAATAATCATTTGATCGTCTCCTTTTGAAAAGATATTATTTCCACTCAGCAATACGATCAACTGGTAAGCGGTAAGATGCATAGCCTTCGTCGGCTGCTTTCCCAATTGATAGCAGCATGACTGGTACATAACGTTCTTTATCCCATCCAAATGTTTCAGCGATGACTTCTTTATCATATCCGCCAATTGGATTTGTATCATAACCGTGTGCACGTGCAGCAAGCATAAGCTGCATAGACACAATCCCACCGTCAATTAAGATGGTTTCGCGGTTCACTTGCTCTGGAAGAACCTCAAAGTGTGCAGTTAATGCAGCAATTTGTCTTTCTTTCACTTCTTGCGGCATGTAGCCATGCTCTACTGCTTTTGAATAAATTTCTTCTAAGTATTCATTGCTTTTCATATCTGCAAATACTGCAATGACAGCTGCTGATGTTGACACTTGAGTTTGGTTGAATTTTGCAAGTGGTGCAAGCTTTTCTTTTCCTTCTGGGCTGTCAATAACCATGAAGCGCCAAGGCTGTGCATTTACTGATGATGGTGCAGTTGTTGCTTCTTCTAAAATCTCTGTCATTTCTTCTTTGCTGATTTTCACAGCTGGATCATAGTTACGAATAGAGCGGCGCCCTTTCATAATTTCCATAAAATCGTTTGTTTTTAATGTTATAGCCATGTGTAACACTCCTTTAGGTTGTTTGAATCTTTTCGATGTTTTGTTGTATACGGATGAGCACATTAGTGAGAAGCCTTCGTTCTTCTTCACTTACGTTTTCAAGCATTTCTGAGATAAATCGTTCTTTTTCTATTTTAGAAGCTTCGATTCTCGTTCTGCCTTCTTCTGTTAAGCGGACAAGTGTGACTCGATTATCTTCTGGTTTTCTTCTGCGTGTGACCATTCCTTTTGTTTCTAGCTGTTTTAAATGACGCGTCACAGCTGCACTATCAATATTTACTTTTTTCTGCAAATCTGATTGGCTGATTTCATCGGCTTGGAATAACAGCGATAGCAACTCAAGTCTTGATTGGCTGATGCCCGTGCATGCTTCGAACTTCACGCCCATCATACGGTTCACGCACTGCAAACGATATAATACCTCTGCCTCTTCAGAGCAAAATGCAGTCAATGCCATCCCCTCTTTTCTATTCAGAAATCAATTACTTGATATATCAATCATTGACTCGTCAATTAATATACACCCATTGTTTGATGATTGCAAGAGGTTTGTTTCATAAAGTGAATTTTTTTATTTCAATAGAAAAAGACGAGCCTAAAATGACCATAAAAAAAGACAAAAGCGACGAATCACTTTTGTCCTTTTTCTTTATTCAGTAATGACTGTGTGAATCAATGTTGGTGCATCGGCATGATCAGCAATGCGGATGTTGTCATAAATTTTCTCCATGACATTTGCAACATCTTCACGATTCGCATGGAGAGTCACAAGTGAATCTCCTTTTTCAACACGATCGCCCACTTTTTTGTTCAGCATGATGCCGACAGATAGGTCGATATCGTCCTCTTTTGTTGCGCGGCCTGCTCCAAGGATCATCGCTGCAACACCGATTTCGTCCGCGACGATTTCAGCTACGACACCGGATTCTTTTGCAGGTACTTCGATTTTGTAAGGTGCTTGCGGCAATTTTTCAGGCTGATCCACAATTGAGCTGTCTCCACCTTGGTTTTCTAAGAATTCCTTGAATTTCTCAAGTGCTTTGCCGTTTTTCATCACTTCAATCAGCTTTTCTCTTGCTTCATCAAGTGTGTCTGCTTTTTTCGCAAGAACGACCATTTGACTTCCTAATGTGAGCACAAGCTCGTTTAAGTCTTCAGGACCTTCGCCTCGGAGTGTGTCAATCGCTTCTTTCACTTCAAGGGAATTTCCAATCGCTAATCCTAGCGGCTGAGACATGTCAGAGATAACCGCCATTGTTTGTCTGCCTACGTTGTTTCCGATGCGTACCATGGCTTTTGCAAGCTTTTCTGAGTCTTCTGGTGTTTTCATGAAAGCACCTGCGCCTGTTTTCACATCAAGTACAATCGCATCTGCACCAGCAGCAATTTTCTTACTCATAATGGAGCTTGCAATAAGCGGAATTGAGTTAACAGTTCCTGTCACATCACGAAGAGCATACAGCTTTTTATCAGCTGGTGTCAGGTTACCTGATTGGCCAATAACTGCTACTTTATGACGGTTCACGAGCTCGATGAATTCGTCTTTTGTAATTTCTACGTGAAAGCCTTTGACCGCTTCAAGCTTGTCCACTGTACCGCCTGTATGCCCAAGACCGCGCCCAGACATTTTCGCAACAGGTACATCTAGTGCCGCAACAAGAGGAGCGAGTACAAGCGTTGTTGTATCGCCTACACCGCCTGTTGAGTGCTTGTCTACTTTAATACCGTCAATGGCAGACAGGTCAATTGTATCTCCTGAGTTCGCCATAGCGAGTGTTAAGTCTGCACGTTCTTGATCCGTCATATCTTGGAAGAAAATCGCCATAGCCAAGGCACTTGCTTGGTAGTCAGGAATTGTTCCGTCCGTATAACCTTTGACAAAGAAAGAAATTTCCTCTGAAGTTAATTCTTTTCCGTCACGTTTTTTCGCAATGATATCTACCATTCTCATTGTTTTCACCATTCCTTTTTTTAAATTAGTAAATCAAACCGACAACGCCTGCTGTTAAGAAACTGACAAGAGTTGCACCGAATAACAGCTTTAATCCAAAGCGTGCGACAACGTTCCCTTGCTTTTCGTTTAAGCCTTTGACTGCTCCAGCAATGATACCGATAGAAGAGAAGTTCGCAAATGATACAAGGAATACAGAAATAATCGCTTCTGTACGAGCAGTGAAATGCAGGCCGTCTCCAGATAGAGCAAGCATCGCAACAAATTCGTTCGATACCATTTTGGTTGCCATAATGCTTCCTGCTTGTACTGCTTCGCTCCAAGGTACACCGACAAGGAACGCAAATGGAGCAAAGACATATCCAAGTACATCTTGGAAAGAAACACCGATGACTGCTGTAAAGATACCATTAATCATCGCAATTAATGCAACGAATCCAATCAACATTGCAGCAACAACAATTGCTACTTTGAAACCATCCATAATGTATTCGCCAAGCATTTCGAAGAAGGATTGTCTTTCTTCCTCAACGACTTCAAGCATGTCTTCATCCTTAGACACTTCATATGGATTGATGATTGATGCGATAATAAATCCACCAAATAGGTTCAGCACAAGTGCTGTAACCACGTACTCTGGTTTAATCATTTGCATGTACGCACCAACAATCGACATCGATACCGTCGACATTGCAGATGCACATAATGTATAAAGACGCTGCTGAGGTAATAATCCAAGCTGTTTCTTAATAGAAATAAAGACTTCTGATTGACCTAAAATCGCAGACGCTACTGCATTGTAAGATTCTAGTTTCCCCATACCGTTCACTTTACTAAGCA
Organism: Bacillus sp. PAMC28571; assembly: GCF_014250435.1. Lineage (NCBI taxonomy): Bacteria > Bacillati > Bacillota > Bacilli > Caryophanales > Bacillaceae > Bacillus > Bacillus sp. PAMC28571. The sequence continues at coordinate 3,324,581 of NZ_CP060191.1, forward strand.
AATATCCGATTCCGCGTACGATAAGCGGAAGAATACGCCAATGCTGCAGAATACCGATTAACGCCGAGATAAAGACGATCGGCAGTAAAACATTGATGAAGAAAGTGGACGCATTATCATTCATTAACCCGCCAAATACAAAGTTGATTCCTTCGCCGGCATAGCCTAGAAGCATTTGGAATCCTTTTGCAAAGCCTCCGACTAGAAAGTTTCCAACACCTGTATTGAGCAGAATATAACCTAAAATAAATTGCAGTACAATCATGACAATTACTGGACGGAATTTCACTCGTTTTTTTCCATTACTAGCCAGCCATGCAATGGCGAGAATCACTAGCAAACCGATGATACCAATCACGTATTTCATGTTTTTCCTCCTTGAATGAATTCGTTTACATTAATGCGCTTGTATGGAACAAACCCTATTTCGCAAACAAAACGCGGAAGAAATTCCCAGAAGTGAGTTCCTTCCGCATATGACTTTTTCATCATTTATGAGTCATGAATGTTATCCTACCATAGGATCGTATGAATTAATAGTCTTTCGAAGGAGCTGATTGATCCCCTTTGATAATGGAAACGCCTGCACTTGCGCCAATACGGGTAGCACCTGCAGCTGTCATTGCCTCAACGTCTTCTTTTGTTCTCACGCCGCCTGATGCTTTCACACCGATGTCAGGTCCTACTGTTTTACGCATTAATGCAATGTCCTCAGCCGTTGCACCGCCCGTACTAAATCCAGTCGATGTTTTCACAAAATCTGCGCCCGCTTTCACTGAAAGCTCACAAGCTTTGACTTTTTCTTCATCAGTAAGTAAACATGTTTCAATAATGACTTTCACTAATGCTTTGCCTTTTGCTGCGTCTACAACTGCACGAATATCTTGTTCAACCACATCATATTCGCCGTCTTTCAATGCCGCAACATTGATGACCATGTCCACTTCTGTTGCACCGTTTTCAATGGCATCCTTTGTTTCGAATGCTTTCACTGCTGTTGTGTTTGCGCCTAACGGGAAACCGATGACTGTACATACATCAACACCTGTTCCGGCTAGTTCTTTCGACGCTAGAGATACCCAAGTTGGGTTTACGCAAACAGATGCAAATTGATGAGTCTTTGCTTCTTCAAGTAACTGCATAATTGCAGCTCTAGTTGTATCTGGTTTTAGTGCTGTATGATCAATGAGCTTTGCTATCGTCATGCTTCACACTTCCTTTTAATTATGATACTTTCATCATATATGACGAATGAACAATTGTAAACATGGTTATGAAATTTTGTTCATCTATTTTGTGACATTTAAAAGAGCCCTCGCTGTGTGCTGATCGATGATCAATACATTGGCATATTTCCCTCTTAGTGCACCGTGTATAGAAGCCACCTTTCGATGACCGCCAGCGACAAGAATGGATCGTTCTTTTGTCCTTAAATCATCTAGCTCTACGCCAATTGTGCGATTGTTAATGGCTTCACTGCAAATGCGTCCATCTTGATCATAAAAACGCGAGCAAATGTCTCCAACACTGGATTCCTTGAGGAGCGCTTTTTCTTCTTCACGGAAATAACCTAGTCTAAACAAAAGTGCTTCATCTCTAACCGTTCCAACAGTAAACACAGCGATATTCGCCTGCTTGCCCATTTCAATAATTCGCTGAATATGTCTGTCCTGCTCAACCATCTCCTTGACGGCAGCACTATCAAATACAACAGGAAGCGGCAAATAGCGCGGTGCTGTTTGAAAGGCCTCAGCAAACAGCTGGATGGTTTCCGCCGAATATGTATTCACATGAGAATGGCTGATTCCGCCCTTGAGTTGGACAACCTCTACACCTTTTACCTGTTTAGGTTGCATCTTTTGTGCAATTTGATACATAGTCGTTCCCCAGCTCACGCCAACGATATCGCCGTCTTTCACCGTTTCTTGCAAGTAATCTGCACCAAATCGGCTCAAATAATCGGTGATGGTTGGATAGTCGTCCTTTGGCGAAAACACCACATGAGCTTCGAGCAGGTCATATTTTTCCTTGAGCAGTGAAGAAAGCTCGTTTAAATCCTCAAACGGATCCATCACCGTAATCTGGACGTATCCCTTCTCTTTCGCATATTGAAGCAGCCGAGATACGGTCGGTCTCGACAGGTCGAGCTGCTTGGCAATTTCCTGCTGGCTGTAATCAGACAAATAGTAAAGCCTTGCCGCTTCAATACTCAGCTGTTGTTTCTCTCGATCCATTCATACGCCCCCTTTTTTCTTCTATCATAACAAATTGTTCACCTCATCATGCACAAATGTTCATTTAAAGAAAATTGTATAAGCGGCATGAAAGGTCTCATTCTTTTCTAATGTTTGAATGCCAAACTTCTCTTTATACTGTCCATTCGTCCCTTCCCTATCGGCGATGCCATACCACGGCTCAATACAAACAAAAGGAGCCATCGTTCCTTTTTCTTGATCATAAGGCGACCAAATGCCAACGAAAGGAAAGCCAGTGAGATCGACCTCAACTCCGTGACCTGCCCCTGAAGTCAATGACACTCGATTGATATGGCTAAAGATCATCGCATCATGCTGAAAAAGCTCTGGGCGAAGCTGGATCGGCTCAAGCTGAATGCCTTTTTCTTTCTCCCTGATAAGTGAATTCCGCAGTTCATATTGCACAGGGAGATGTTCAGTGGAAGGTGTCAATGTGAGTGAATAATCTGATGTTTGCTCGCCTTCAACAAGCGGAATACGAAATGCTGGGTGTCCTCCAATGGAGAAATACATCGTATCCTCTCCGTCATGATCAATTTCCCAGGAAATCTCCAGTCCATTTTCCAATAGTTCATAACGAATTCGCGCTGTAAATTCATACGGGTATTGCTTCACGTGCCGGCCTCTTGATTCATATTGAAAGGTCACCGTATGCTTCGTTTCTTCATATAAATCAAAATTGACATCACGTAAAAACCCATGCTGTGTGAGCTCAAAGGTTTGATCGTCAATCTTGTATTGATCATTCATTAATCGCCCAACAATCGGAAACAAGACAGGCGACACCCTACCCCAATAAGCTGGATCACCAGACCACATATAGTGACGCCCGCTTTCCTTGTCAAGCACCTCCCTGACTTCCGCTCCTTTTTCATGAATCTGAACCAATAACTGATCATTTTCAATCGTTTTCATTCAATACATCCCCTTTCCTTCTCCTTTTATTATGACAGGGATTTTGGTTTTGAGTATCAAATTCGACATCTCTTACTCACCAATTAAAAAAATTTTAAAAAAGACAGAAATTCGCCAACAAAATGTAATGCTGATTCGTCTAATCTTATATAAAATAAAAGAATCGTTGCTCTTTTGAATGAACAACAAAAAGAAGCGTTTGACATTGATGGGGGATTCATTTTCATGAACAGCAAGGAAAATCGTTTTCGTTATATTTTAGGATTAGATGGACTAAGAGCCGTTGCTGTATTGGCAGTCATTGCTTATCACTTACATATCGGACCCGCAAGCGGCGGGTTTCTTGGCGTTGATTTATTTTTTGTCATTTCTGGTTACTTGATTACAACGATCTTGTTACATAAGCAGGATTTAGGCTATCAAGAGCTTTTGCCATTTTGGATGGGACGGATCAGGAGGCTTCTTCCAGCCGCTTACATCATGATTTTTATAACCGTCAGCTGGTGCGCGATTGCTGGATCAAACGCATTATTGTCCATTCGTGGCGATGCCATATCGTCCTTTTTTTATGTCAGTAATTGGTGGTACATTTTTCACCAGCTTTCATATTTTGATAGCTTCAATGCCCTATCTCCACTGAAAAATTTGTGGTCTCTGGCGATAGAAGAGCAATTTTATATCATTTGGCCGGTACTGTTGATTGCAGGGCTGAAATGGGTAAAAAACAGATCCCATCTGCCTATGATCACCTTTGGACTTGCACTTGTCTCTGCCTTATGGATGGCGATACTTTATTCACCAGATACCGATCCAAGCAGGGTTTATTATGGAACAGATACTCGTGCATTTGCGCTCCTGATTGGATGTAGCCTAGCATTTGTGTGGCCTATGCAAAGACTGTCCAGCAAAAAATTACTTCCTGTTGGCAGACGTATTTTACATATTGCCGGGTTCGGTTCGTTTGCGATTTTCCTTCTTTGTGTTTATGCAGTGGACGATTTCGATGCCTTTCTCTATCAGGGCGGCATGCTTTTATTCTGTCTGAATGCGGCCATCTTAATTGCGTGCGTCTGCCACCCTGCAAGTCTTATAGGGAAATGGCTGTCCTTTCAGCCGCTCGTCTGGCTAGGTAAGCGGTCTTATGGTATTTACCTGTGGCATTATCCCATTATCGTACTGACCACACCGGTCATTGAAATTGGACAGCCTTCCATAGCGCGTGTCACAATGCAGCTCATCGCCATTTTACTAGTTGCTGAAGCTTCCTATCGCTTCATCGAACAACCGATCCGCCAGAATGGCTTCAGACAATATTTTTCCTCTTGGTCTATTTGGAAAAAAGGAATCAAACAGTGGTCTACATCTAATAAGGTGTTTCTTGGAATCACCGCAGCTCTTTTGATCTTATTTATCATTGGCATGTCTAACTCGTCCACTTCCTCCCCATATGTGAAGGAAGTGACGCAAATTAAGACAGCACCGAAAAAAACAGCCGAACCATCGGAATCAAAAGCGAAGAAAAAGAAAGAAAAGCACGAGAAAAAAGCGGTTTATCAAAAACAATTTCACCAAATTCTTGCCATTGGTGATTCTGTCATGCTAGACATTGCGCCGAATCTTGAAAAAGCATATAAACAGATCACCATCGATGGGAAGGTTGGCAGACAGATGAACGAAGCCATCAGTATCGCCCCTCAATACAAATCATTTAATCAATCTGATGCCGCTGTTATCATTGAACTTGGCACAAATGGTTATTTTACTGAGGACACGCTGAAAGCATTCATTCAAAACTTTTCAAAGGCACATATTTTCCTAGTGAATACGAGGGTTCCAAGGTCATGGGAAAATGATGTGAATGCGGTCATTCAGCGAGTGGCTGATCAAGATCAAAATGTCACCTTAGTCGATTGGCATTCAGCCGCTACTGGACAGCCATCCTATTTTCAGTCTGATGGTGTCCACCTTTCAAAAAAAGGTTCCGACACATTGACACAGCTCATCACTGCAAGCATCAAGAAAAAAGGGGATGTGTCGACGTCATCATAAAAAGACTAGCATTCTGCTAGTCTTTTTTTCAGCGTGATAGAAAACCTTTGCAGTCGAGGAAGGGCGAGTACCGGCGCGGAGCGAATTTGACATTCGTGAGCACCGGCACGCAGACCTGACACCGAATGCGAGGGTTTGTCTGCACGCTGCTTTTATGCCGTCAAAAGGCTGGCCCTTATCGCTAATGTCTGCTCTTCCTTTGTTTTTTGATCCACCAAAGCAAAAAGCCCGTTCTCATATGCTAGTGAAAATAATTGTTCAATATGAAAAACTCCTGACTGAAACCGCCTGTTCAATAAATGCAGGGCCGCAGCACAGGCGACTTGAGCTGTTGCTTGAGACTCGTCGTGTCCTTTTATACCAAGCGCTGCATGATGAACCTTTTTCCCATCCGTCCCTGCCGCTTCCACTTTGACTGCATATTGATCTGTACCCGCTTGAGAAGATTGAATCATTGAAATGGCTCTGTCCTTCATCTTCGGCAGTGTAAGAAACGACGTCAGTCCAAGGCTCCTTGTGAAGGCCAATGCACCCGTCGCGAGACGTGAATCAAAACAAAGCCTTGTCGTCACAGATGGCACATGAAGTGTGGAAGGCAATGTCTGTTGATCAGAGAAGGGGAATCGATAGGCATACCGCTTTCCAAGCTGTTCACCAAAGTTGACCTGTCTGCCTCCAGTAAAGCTTTTCACTCTTTTCCGCTGATCATGCTCAGTGAGTTCATATTCAGTATGGACATGATCAATGGTCCATTCAATCGCGGCTTTTCCATGCTGATCCCCCAACCCAAGCATAATCCCAATATCTATTTGATCCACTGATGAAAGCATAGATGCCGTTTTTGCAGCTAATAAATTTGTAAGACCGGGCGCGAGACCTACACTGAGCAAAGCCGTTGCACTGATTTTCTGCTGATCCAGCTGTGCCATTTGCTCCATATACGCCCCCTTTGCAGAAATATCGATATAATCAATGCCTGCCCGCAGAACGGTTTCAGCAAATGACGTGTCATCTTGGTCGAGACACATGATCACCAGCTTTGTTTCATCCATCCAGTCAGAATGTAATGGCTGACTAACATCTAGTTTGTAAGGACGGACTCTTCTTTTTGTCTGCTGTGAAAATTGTTCGGCCTTCTCATAGCTCCTGCCCGCCGAAACAATTTGCCCTGGATACACTTCACTTAACTGAAGACATATTTGCTGTCCGACATGTCCATAGCCGCCAATTACCATCACCTGTGATCTCATCTCTCATCCGCCTCTCTACGACCTCGTTTGCAAACAAGCCCTTTGATCATTCCTGCCTGAAAATAAGGTCTGATGTCTCGAAACCCCGCCTCAATTAAATGTCCTCTCATCTCCTCCTCAGGCACAGGATATGTTGCACGTCCCACCCTGTCATTAAAGGACGAAAACACTTCTTTTCCTAGACCTTGCCGCTTCATGAAAAGAGACAGCATATGAAGCTCTTGCTGAAATGCGCTGGAATTCATCTCTCCTTGTATAAATGCGAGTACAAACGGGGCCCCTGGTTGAAGCCTTCGGGCAATCTCCTGTAAAAATGGCAGCCGATTTTCTACAAAATGAATCACGAGCAGGCTCACTGCGGCATCGTAAACAGCTTTAGCAGACACCTTGTTTAATGTGGTCTCATACCAGGTGACACGCGCCTCCATATGGAGCTGTGAAACCCGCTGTTTCGCCATATCCAGCATAGATGCAGACGGATCGACTCCTGTGATGAGCCAGTCTTCTTTTCTCTGAAGCATGTTGATGATCTCTTCGCCCCCACCCGCTCCGACAGTTAGAATACGAGAGGCCGCTCCCTTTATTTCAGTTTCTAATACATCTACTGATAACTCATGCAAAAGGTGATAGCCGGGTACTTTATGTGAAATCGTTGCTGCGTATGATTCAGCAACAGGGTCGTGCCAATGCTGGTTTCCTTTCATATGATTCTCCTCCAGTTCCTTTCCGCTTTCCATCGTTTCCTGTACACTAACGATATGACATCTTTATTGTAAAAAGAGGCACCAGAAAAAACGATCCCTAAAAGTGGGGGTTTTTGAGGAGGAGATCATGTGGTCAATCCAGCCACTCATTTTCAGCAGATAAGGCAGCACATTCGGGACGAGCTTGCTGCTGTCATTGATTTTGATGCCGTCTGTATCACAACCATCGATCCAGCCACTCTCCTCTCGACAGGTTCCTACACTGATGAACCGATTGAAGAAATTCATGACCAGCTCTTTCAAAATGAATTTTTAAAAAGGGACGTGCATCAGCATGAGTTTCTAGCCACAGGCCCTATTCATGCTGCGAGTCTCATCCAAAGCGGGGCATATTTGAACAGCGAGCGCTATCAGCATATTTTGTTACCTAACGGTTGGTCTGATGAATTGCGGGCAGCCCTTGTGATTCAAGGAGAATGCTGGGGTATCGCCAGCCTTTATCGTCAAAAGGGCAAGGAATCTTTTCAGAAGCGAGATATACAAGCAGTCATCGATCTAACACCGGCACTTGCAGCCAAGCTGAGAGATGAGCTTTTCAAAAAAAGAGACATTGAAGATGATGATGCGGCGGAGCAGCAAGGATTTCTCATTCTTTCAACTCATTACAAGCTTCTTTATGGAAATGAGACAGGGCTCCATTGGCTTCGTACATTTCAAGCCTTTGAACAAATCCATGACCAAGCCGTCATGCCCCGCCCGTTCAGAGCATTAGGCGCTAAACTTTTATACGGCGGCACCGATCAAACAGCAGCAAGCATCACAAGAATGCCTACGGGGGCCTTTCTTTCCCTTCAAGCCTTTCGATTGGCGCAGGCTGACAGGCAGGAGGAGGCTGTCATGATTCACATCAAACGAGCCCAAACAAATGATATTCTTCCTTATGCAGCGAAAACGTACAGGCTGACAGAAAGAGAGATGAACGTCCTCGACTGCTTATTAAAGGGCCAGTCGACAAAGGAAATTGCGAGTACGTTATATATTTCACCCCATACCGTTCATGATCATGTGAAAGCGATGCTGCAAAAGACGAATTTAAGCAGCAGACGTATGCTTGTTTACTTTTTCTCCAATATATAAAAAAGCGGCTACCGCACTGGTAGACCGCTCTCTCTTTTTATTTTCCTAAAACCAGCTCATGCAGGACATGTGCTACTCCGGCTTCATTATTAGATTTTGTTACAACATCTGCTACAGCTTTGACATCATCAATGGCATTTCCCATAGCGACGCCGCAGCCTGCAAACTCTAGCATTGAGACGTCGTTCCCGTTATCCCCAATAGCCATGACTTCTTCACGAGGAATTCCCAGCTCCTTCGCTAGAAGCTTCACGGCATTTCCCTTACTCACATCAGGATGCAGGATTTCAAGGAAGAAATCTGTACTTTTTACCATCATATACTTTTCCTTCACTTCAGATGGAATGGCTTGTATCGTTTTTTCCAAACGTTCTGGCTGATCAATATACATCATTTTTGGAAGTCTCATCGATGAATTTGCCTCTTCAACAGGCATATATTTCAGCGGCAGTTTTGTTAAGTAGGATTCAAGCACTGTGTATTCACTAATATCGCGATTCGGTGTGTATAAATTGGCTGAATCGAAATAATGCATCGGCGTGTCCAGCTGACGGCTCAATTCATATAACGAAGTTAAGTCATCATAGGATAATGTCAGCTCTGACACCACTTCATTTGTATGGCTGTTTTGAACAAGCGCTCCATTATAGGCGATCACATAATCTCCCTCTTGATCAAGCTGAAGATCAGCTAAATAGCGATTTACCCCGCCAATTGGCCGGCCTGTACATAAAACAATTTTAATTCCTTCTGCCTTAGCCTGTTGAATGGCTTCAAACACTTCATCCGGCACCATATGTTGATCATTTAATAACGTACCATCCATATCAATTGCGACTAATTTATACATTCACTGGTCCCCTTTTCTCAGCAAAAACGTGCTGTCACTATTTTGAGCCACCATTACGATGATGACAGGTTATTTCATTACTATTTACCTATTTTAGCCTATCGTTTTTTCTTCACGCTGTCTACTTGTTCTTATCTGTAACAAATATCACAAGAGTCTACTCTATTATAACGCATTCTATTCATCGTGCTGATTACCCATTTGAAACAAGTAAAACAGAACAATTGTCCACCACTATAGAATGTTTTGAAACGAGCAAATCTAATTGTATGATGAATAGCAAAGAAAGGAGGTGCAGGGAATGATTACGTTTACGAGAGGTAAATTGTCAAAAATGTCTGGAGTACATATTGAAACCATTCGTTTTTACGAAAATGAAGGGGTGCTCCCAGAGCCCAAAAGAGCGCATAACGGCTATCGTCTATATGATAAAAAATATGTACTCATGCTGTCATTTATCACCGAAGCGAGAAAGCTAGATTTCTCACTTAAAGAAATTCGTGAAATTATCAAATCACTTTTCGAAAAAAAGTCAAAAACAGAAGCTGAACAGCTGCTCGAGCAAAAAGTCGAAGATATCCAGCACTCTATTCAAGAGTTAAAAAAAAGGAAGGCAGCTATTCAATTGTTAACAAAGCAAACATTAGCAAATATCAGCTGATTGTAAGGGCTGCCAAAGGTGTGCCGGTGTTGATCACTGGCACACCTTCGCTCAGGTATCTCAGTACACGTTCAATGAAAACATCGGTTATACTAGAGTCAGCTTAACGAGTGGAAGGGGTTTTGAGAATGAACATCGCAACCATCGGAACAGGTATCATTGTGGAAGGCTTCCTGCAAGCGATTGAACAGCTCGACGGTGCTTCTTGTCACGCTGTCTATTCAAGAAAGGAAGCAACGGCAAAGAAGCTCGCAGACAAATTTGGGGTGCAGACAACTTATACGGATCTAACTGCTATGCTAGAAGATCCTCACGTAGAAGCCGTTTACATCGCATCACCGAATCGTTTACATAGCGAGCATGCAACGAAAGCATTGAAACACGGAAAACATGTGATATGCGAAAAGCCTTTCACCTCTAATGTGAAAGAGCTGGAAGCCTTAATCGCTCTCGCAAAGGAAAAGCAGCTTCTCCTATTTGAAGCCATTACGACCGTTCATATGCCAAACTATCATTTGATCAAAAAGCACCTTCATCAATTAGGTAAAATCAAACTGGTTCAATGCAACTATAGTCAATATTCAAGCAAATATAATCAGCTGCTAGCCGGCGAAACGCCAAATGTCTTTAACCCTGAGTTCTCTGGGGGAGCGCTGATGGATATTAATATCTATAATGTCCATTTCATCATGAACCTCTTTGGATCACCAGAGCAAGTCCGATATCAGGCAAACCGCCATCCAAACGGTATTGACACATCTGGTGTTTTGACGTTCACTTACAATGATTTTATTGCGACAAGTGTCGGCAGTAAGGATACAAGCAGCATGAACTTTGCATTGATTCAAGGAGAAAAAGGCTTCATTCATGTGAAAAATGGGGCGAATGGCTGCGAGGAAGTGCTGCTGCATGTTGATGACAGGGTCATCTCACTCAATGCACAAACGAACCCAAATCGGCTGTTTTATGAAGCAGAAGCTTTCCAGCAGATCATTGAAACAAAAAATCATGAACAGTGTTATGCATGGCTTGATGAAAGTCTCTCCGTGATGAAAGTTCTTGATGCCGCAAGAAAAGATGCAGGTATTGTTTTCCCAGCAGATCAAATTTAATGAAAAAAACCGCCTTCTATGAGAGGGCGGTTTTTTTCATTAAATACTCTTTGAATACGCCACAAGACGCTGAGACATGTGATTCACTTCATCGACTGCAGCATTCACTTGCTCTGTTAAAGCAGCCTGAGTTTGCGTAAGAGCTGTCATATTCGAGATATTTTCAAGAATTTCATCAATTTGTGTTTTCATATCCGTTAAACTAGATTCAATATTTTCCGTTGCATTGGCACTATGCAGCGCCAGCTTTCGTACTTCATCTGCAACGACAGAGAATCCGCGGCCTTGTTCACCAGCTCTAGCTGCTTCAATCGCAGCATTTAGACCAAGCAGGTTCGTTTGGTTTGCCACTTCTTTGATTAAGTCAGAAATATTTTTTGTCTCATCTGCACTATTTTTTGCTAAGTGTGCGGCAGACGTTGACTGCTCTTGAGCGACAGCCAGCTCCTGTGCTTGATTTGTCACAGAGCTAATGCCCGAAACCATCTCACTAATAGAACTTGAAAGCTGTTCTACTTGTGAAGCCATTTCATCTGCTGTTTTCTCTTTGTTTTTTTCTAACGTGATGTCACGAATGGTTCCTGCCACACGAAGAGGCACACCTTTTTCATCACGGATGGTTTCACCACCTGCATGATACCAGCGGTACTCACCATTTTTGCGTTGCAATCTGTAATCAATATCAAACGGTGTGCGTCCAGAGTGGTCATTTAAATGATCTGCAAAGGCTTGTAAAGCCATTTCTTGATCCTCAGGATGCAGACGGTCGCTCCAGCTGCTCAGAACATTCGGGAAATCTTTTTCGTCTGTAAAGCCAAGAGTTGTTCTGAACTGCGGAGACCACCAGAATTCGTTATTTGGATTGACTGGATCGCCGGCCTCTACCACCATGTCCCAAGGAGCTTCGACAAGCGCACGGTTGATTAAGTCATATCTTGTGACAAATGCTTGCAGCTCTTCTTCTTTCAATTTCTGATCATGAATATCAAAAAGTGCTCCCGCCACACGAAGAGGGACACCATTCCGATCGCGAACAGTCGTTCCAGTTGCTTTGAACCAGCGATAATCTCCGTTTTTTAACTTTAAGCGATATTCAATATCATACGGCGTACGCCCTGAATGATCCAATAAATGCGAAGAGAATGCATTTAGAGTATATTCTTGTTCATCCGGATGAATTCGAGACGCCCAGCTGTCTAATAGATTCGGAAAATCGTGTTCATTTTGAAAGCCGATCATTCTGCGGAATTCATCCGTCCATGTGAATTCATTTTTTGGATTGACCGGGTCTCCAGCGATAACGACCATATCCCATAAGCCAACTTGAATGGCTTTTGTCACTAAATCCATCCGCATTTGAATATTTTCATTGGCATCCTGCATCTTTTGCAAAGCTTCATTCATTTGCGCCACTGCTTCTATTGTTTGGCTAGAAGAAAATGCAGCAGTATCTAATCTTGCTGAAAGGTCTCCTTTTTCGATTCTTTCTATTAATTGGCTGCTTTCACTCAGAAGGATTCCAGCCGATGAATCATTTGCTTTTCTCTTAAACATCTTTCATAACTCCTTTCAACTCTAACATTCTTGAAATATTTTACAGTTATAAACAATTCTTTATTAGGACTTTAGTAATACAAATGATATATCGACAAAAACTGAAAATTGTTTATGTCATAAATAAGGCAAATGTTCATTTATTTGAAGTTTCATTTTTAGAATATGGATGAAATAAGGTAATTATGGATATAAATATATGTTTTGATAGAATCAACCTCTATTTTTGTCTGAAAAATCTCTTTTTTTATATTGACACTGACGTCTTGAAAAAAGAAAATGGAACATAAGCATTTTTTAAAAAAGGAGAACGTCATGAGCGCGAATCAGGAGCAACAAGAATTAAAAAAGCTTTTATCACCGCGTCACATTCGCATGATTGCGATGGGCGGGGTCATTGGTACAGGAATCTTTAAAGGAAGTGCCGATACAATTGGTTTAGCAGGCCCTGGGGTCATTTTTTCCTATGTATTTGCCGGATTGCTGCTCCTCATTGTAATGGCAGCATTAGCCGAAATGGCCATTGTGTATCCGGGAAATAATCTTCGCGACCTTATACAAATTGCGCTTGGTCAACGTTTTTCATTTGTTGTCGGCTGGGTTTACTGTTTTATGTGGCTCACTGTATGTGTCATTGAGATTATTGCAGCTGGCAGTCTGCTTCAATACTGGCTGCCGAACGTGCCGTTATGGTCACTATGTTTACTTTGCTCACTCTTAGTCATCGGAATTAACTTAAATAATGTAAAATACTTTGGTGAAATTGAGTTTTGGTTCGCTGGAATGAAGATTTTCGTTATTATTGTCTTTATTATTCTCGGTGCAGCATTATTATTTGGGATCATTCCAAACGAACAAAGCACACCAGCGCTTACCAACTATCAAAACTTCGTCCCGAATGGATGGGGTGCGATCTTTGCATCACTTTTAGTGGTTATTTTCTCTTACGGAGGCTCTGAATTGATTGGGCTGACCATTACTGAAACAAAGGATGCGGAGAAGGTTCTGCCTGGAGTAGTCAAAAGTATGATGTGGCGGATTATCTTATTTTACACATTGCCGATTTTGATCATCTGCGGCCTTATTCCTTGGAATCAAATTGACCCAAATAACAGTCCTTTTGTCCAAGTCTTTTCTGCTGCTGGTATGCAAGGTGCCTCTCACTTCATTAATTTCGTCTTAATTACAGCCGTTCTATCTGCCGCGAATTCCGGAATTTATGGAACGACGAGAATGATTCATTCTCTTTCTAAATCAGACGGCGGTCCGAAAAAACTGGCACGGGTCAACAAAAGAGGCGTACCCATTTTAAGTTTATGGGTTACCGTTCTATTTCTTCTCATCGGAACATTTTTTGCTTACTTATATCCAGACCAAATTTTCAGCTACATGCTGGCTATTCCTGGTTTTGCTGTTTCACTCATTTGGATCAGTATTTGTATGGCACATCTGAAGCTGCGTCCAAAATATCCACAGGAGCCGTATTTCAAAGTGTGGCTGTTTCCGTATCTAACTTTATTTGCAGGTCTTGTACTCAGTTTGAGCTTTGTTTTGTTCCTATTCAGACAAGAAAACCTGCCTAGCTCCATTATCAGTATCGGCTTCTTAGTCGCTGCCATCATCGCTTCATTCTTAATGAAAAAGAAGGCTTAAACGCCAAAACCCGCCGAAATGGCGGGTTTTTTTATGAGCTGCTATCTTCTGTTACCTCAAAATCAATCGACGCTTTTGGAATGCCGTTGATGATAATCGTTAAAGTATGGGTTCCCTCATAGTGCTTTCTCGTCGTCATATTTTGAAAGGACTGAGACCTGATAAATTCTCTATGTAACGCTGAACTTGTTTCAAACTCTGTGATTTTAAATACCTTTTGATTGCGGGTACCCCGAGCTTTGACATAGTCTATGGCATACTCTACACGCAGCTTTAGTGGCTTAGCAGCCTGAAGTGTAAATTGAAAGGTCATTTTCTCTCCAATACGAATAGGGTCTTGCACTACCTTCAAATCTGTTACTTGAACAGATGGATCATCCCCATAGCCAAACAAAGCCATGATATCTGGATCGCCTTTTTTTAGTAAGGTACGAGATGCATGTTTGATGATCCAGTTCGTATGTTCATTCGTTTCATACCAGCTTTTAGCCGTCTTCTTCATCAGATCAGGCCGAATCGCTGAAATGTCATTTAAGTGGTTTGCTACACTTTTTTGCACATAGCGCGCTGGGTCTGACTTCAAGTTTTCTAAAATAGGCAGCGTAACCGAAGGGTCCTTTTTAAGCGCAGGAACAGTTAATCCCCATGGCAAACGTGGTCTGCAACCTTCACTCGCCAGCCGCCGAATATGCTCATTTTGATTCTGTGACCATACAAGCATTTGCGCCAGCATTTTGTCTTGATCCTGTATCAAAAAAGGCCGAACGGCAAATTCAGAAGTGGAAAAAGGCGTAAAGAATTCAAGCGCCTTGATCGAGATATCCCAATGTGCTAGGCCATATGTTTCGACGTAGTCTGGAAATACAAGCGCACTAAGTCCTGAAAAATGAGGGGCTGTCTGACGCAGCACCTCAATTGCCTGCTCATAATCCTTAGGCAGACAGGCATGCATCGATTCAGTGACTCTTCTCATTCTGCCTTTTAACTCAAGCTGCTGCCAATCCTTTTGAAACACAAGCCGCTGGAATTCTCCAGCATCAAACCCAGTCGACGCTTGTGCAAGTTTCTCCGCTAATTCTTCAATAAATAATTCATGATAAACGTGTTTTAATGGTTCGATCGTGTCCGCCTCCCGCTTCTCAATATCTTTATTTTACCCCAATCTGAAAGAGGTGGTATTGCCAAAAGCAAAAACAGCCCAATTCCGAAGAATCAGGCTGTTGCGTTTCACTAAATAAACATATTAATGATCATAATAAATGCAATGGCACTAACAGAAATGATCGTCTCCATAGCCGTCCATGTCAAAAACGTTTCTTTAATGGTCATACCAAAATACTCTTTGATCAGCCAAAAACCAGAGTCATTGACGTGAGACAAAATCAATGAACCCGCCCCTGTAGCTAACACTAGAAGCTCTCTGCTCACATCCGGCATAGATGCAGCAATCGGTGCGACAATACCAGCTGCGGTCATCATGGAGACCGTAGCAGATCCTGTTGCCACACGAATAACCGCAGCAATCAGCCAGCTAAGCAAAATTGGCGAGATCGGCGAGTGTTTGGCTAAATCTGCAATATAATCACCAACACCCGAATCGATGAGCACATTATTGAAAGCCCCGCCTGCTCCAATGACAAGCAGAATAGAAGCAATCGGTCCTAAGCACTCATTACTAAAGGAAAGCACCCGGTCACGGCTCATCCCTTGCACAAAGCCAAGACTGAAGAAAGAATACACCGTTGCAATCAGCAGTGCTGTAATTGGATCTCCAATGTACTTAAATACCTGATACCAAATATTGTCCTCTGGTAAAATAATATCCGCCAGTGTGGCAAGAAGCATTAGAATCACTGGCACCAAAATCGTAAACATCGTATTTGCAAAGCCGGGAAGTTTTCGATCTTCATTGCGTTCAGTAAATTGCTTTCTCAGCAGCTCTGGAACTGGTTTATGAATCCGCTTTCCAATCCACTTTCCATACAGCGGCCCAGCAATAATAGCTGTCGGCAAACCGACAATAATGGAAAAGAAAATGGTTTTCCCCACGTTGGCATGATAGATGCCGACAGCTGCCATAGCAGCTGGATGAGGCGGCACAAGACCGTGAACGACAGACAAGCCAGCAATGAGCGAAATCCCAATTGTCACGAGCGAGATGCCCGTTTCAATCGCAATCGTAAACAATAAAGGAATGAGAAGAACGAATCCGACCTGGAAAAAGACAGGTATTCCTACAATAAAGGCAACAAACATCATCGCCCAATGCACATTTTTTGTCCCAAACCGGCCGATTAATGTGTGAGCGATCCGCTCAGCTCCACCTGATTCAGCCATCATTTTCCCAAGCATGGTTCCAAGCGCTAGAACTATGGCCAGCAATGATAACGTATTGCCTAACCCCGTTTTGATGGATTGAATGATTTCCTGCAGGTCCATCCCTGTGGCAAAGCCGACTAACATAGAGGTAATAATTAAACTCACAAACGGATTCAACTTAGCAACTGTTATGAGGATGAGTAAAAGGACAATTGCGGCAATCACGATGAATAAAAGCATGCTCTCCCACCTTTTCCCTGATGTTTAATGATTTTGTTTTAATTGAAGCGCACTAATGACATCAAATTCATCCTTGAGTTTGTCATAGAGACGCTCATATAAGTAAAACAGTTCTATGTATGTTTCATTGTTCTCCATATTTGGTTCATGACGGGCAGAGATTCGAATCCAATCTTGAACCTCTTCTATCTCTTCCATATAACCTAAACTATGAAGTGCGAGCACAGCCGCCCCAAGTGCTGATGCTTCGTAGCTTTCTGGGACAAGTACTTCCCTGCCCATCGTATCCGCTAAAATTTGCCGCCACAACGGAGATCGCGCAAATCCGCCCGACGCCCTGACATCCTTTGCTGAACCGGTTAAATCCCTTAAGGCAACACCGATTGAGAACACACTCATAATGACGCCTTCTAACACAGCTCTTATAAAATGCTCCCGCTTATGCTGAAGACCGATCCCAAAGAAAGTGCCTCTCGCATTTGGATTCCAATAAGGTGCACGCTCACCTGTTAAAAATGGCAGAAACAGCAGTCCCTCTGAGCCGGCTGGAACTTTTTTCGCAATATCAATCATCAGGTCGTAAGGGTCCACTCCAAGACGCTTTGCTACCTCTACCTCCGAGGATCCAAATTCATCCTTCAGCCATCTCAGCATGATCCCGCCATTATTCGTCGGTCCTCCAACCACCCAATGCTTATCAGTCAACGCATAGCAGAACGTTCTTGACTGTTCATCTGTTATTGGTTTGTCCACGACCGTACGGACTGCACCGCTTGTCCCAATCGTGACAGCCACCTCACCTTTTCCAATCGCTCCCACACCTAAGTTCGCTAGAACCCCATCATTCGCACCAACAACAAATGGTGTATCTTCCGCAATGCCCATTCGCAGGGCGATCTCTGGCTGAAGCCCTCTCAGCTGATACGTCGTGGGAACAAGTTCAGACAATTGATCAGCCTCAATTCCAGCAATACGCAGCGCCTGCTCATCCCATTGAAGCGTTTCCAAACGGAACAGTCCCGTTGCTGAAGCGATTGAATAATCGACGACATACTGACCGAAGAAATGATAAAGAATATATTCTTTGATGGAAATGAATTTCGCTGCCTTCTTGAAGACATCAGGTGCCATTTCCTTGATCCACCGTATTTTTGAAAGCGGTGACATTGGATGGATCGGTGTACCGGTTCTTTTATACACTTGGAAGCCGTCCATGTCTGAAGTGATTCGCTTCGCTTGTTCTGCACTTCTGTTATCTGCCCAAATGATACTGTTCGTTAACGCCTTGCCATGCTTATCCATCACAATCAAGGAATGCATCGCTGTACTAATCCCGACGCCTATGAGATGTTTTGCATCAAATGCAGCTTTCGTCAACGCACCTCTTACACTTGCAATGACGGCTTCTAATATATGTTCAGGGTCCTGTTCAACCCATGCTGGCTGGGGCTGAATGAGATCATAAGGAACCGAATGCTTTGCTATCACTTTCCCCTGTGGTCCAAACAGAACCGCCTTTGTACTTGTTGTTCCAATATCCAAACCAATTACCGCCTGGTTTCCCTTCATCTGTATCACGCCCAATCATTGATTTGAAATCATATTTTATTGTTTTGATATACCTGTTAAATCCCATTATAGGAATAATTTTTTCGACATTCAACGACTAAAAAGAAAATTATTTTCACTTAAAAGCTCAAAATCGTTACCACAACGGCATTTTTCACTAATAGAAAAATTTATTTTTGAAACCATTACACCCTTTTTTGTGAAATGGTTTCTCTCATTTGTTTTAAATTTGTTAAAGTTTCCTGCTGTCTTAAGTGAGCAAGTGCAAAGTATAGTACGTCAATGACAGTGAGCTGAGCAAGTCTTGCAGACATCGCTTCTGTTCGAAAAGCCGTTTCTTGTGTCGAAGTATACAATGTGACATCGGCAAGCTGGCTCAATGGAGAGCGCTGATAACTTGTAATACCGATGGTTTTCGCTCCTTTTTCCTTTGCTGTTTTCATTGCATCGAGTAAATCTTTATTACGGCCAGAATGAGATATACCAATCACTGTACTGTGCTGGTCGAGAAGACCGGCAGACATCGCTTGAAAATGGGAATCGGTGTGAACAATACAGTTGATACCTGTCCTCATAAATTTATGAAAAGCGTCTGTTGCAATGAGGCCGGACCCGCCACTCCCATAAAACTCTAAGCGCTTTGCTTCATGAATGATTTGAATGGCTTTTTCTACATCCTCTGGATTTAGTAATTGAAAGCTATCCTTTAATGCAGATATATTCGCTTGAAAAACCTTTTGCATAAAAACGGCCGTATCATCATCAAGACTCATTTCTTCATCTACATAATCAGGCTTTGTTTGATCTATTTCCTGGGCAATTGCAATCTTCAAATCTTGAAAGCCCTCAAATCCAAGCCTTTTACAAAGACGAAAAATCGTTGCCTCTGAGCTCGCTGTCTTTTTAGCAAGCTCGACAATTGATAAATGAATAATGTCGCCAGGTTCACTCGTAATATGTTCTGCAATTCCTTTCAACTTTGGCGGTAATCCTCTGCTTGCTGCTCGTATTTTTTCAATACTACTTAAACTGACAGAAGCCAATTGACTTCACTCCTTCCTTATTCATGTGAGCGCATACATTTCCTCATGTTCCCATCTTATAAAAAAGAAGCCTGTTTGCACAGACTTCTTTTTTTATGAATTCATCGTTTTGATCAATAAATCGAAAAAAGCTTCAGCATCTACATCTGTACACACTTGGACATTACGCTCTTTCTCCCACTGATGCGGAAAATCACAGATCATTTGACCGTCACAAAACTCACTCTTCGTCTCCACTTCTACATGAAAAGCCTGTGTGCTTACAAGCTTCTTGTCAATGGCAAGACTGACAGCAAGCGGATCATGCATAGCACACGCCCACACACCATTGCGCTCAAAATAGCGCTGGCGGTAAATGCTTGTACTCTCTCTGATATAAGCTGCCAACGTTTCATTTTGAATGGCATCGATTCTCTCATCCGTTAACAAGACCTGTCTCGTGACATCTAACCCCACTTGAGTCAACGAAGGGAACCCAGCATCCAGCACCAATTTCGCTGCTTCTGGGTCTGCATATGTATTGAATTCCGCAACTGGTGAGACGTTCCCCTGCCCCTTCACGACACCACCCATAAAAATGACCTCTTTCACATGATGAATCAGCTCAGGGCATTTTTTTACCGCAAGGGCTAAATTCGTTAAAGGCCCTGTCAACACAAGCGTGACCTGATTCGAATACTGCAGCACTTGTTCAATGATAAAATCAGGCGCAAAACCAGCATCTGCTGTTTTCTTTGGCCGGGCATCCTTTAAAGCCCCGCCAATTCCATCCTCTCCGTGTACCCGATGTTCATAGTGAGGCGCTCTTAAAAGAGGAGTTGCTGAACCTTTGATGACAAGAATGTTATCTGCCTCAACCAGCTCAAGCACTTTACACGTATTCAATGTAGCCGCATCGACAGACACATTCCCGCATACCGTCGTAATCCCCAAAATATCAAACTGCTTACTTTTCACTGCCAGCAAAATCCCAATCGCATCATCTATTCCAGTATCTACATCTAAGATCAATTTCTTTGTATTTGCCATGGGTGAAATCTCCCCCTTAAAAGTGTTGTTAGGTGAATGATTGCATATGCCTGTTTCAACTATTTGGGGAATATTAGCAGGTTGATCTTATTACTCTTTTTCTCCAATGTCTTTCAGATACTGTTCCCGTTCTTTTTCTGAAAGACTATTTAGAAAATCTTCTTTTACTTGAGGATCAAAGTCATCCCAATTCTCAAAGCGGTCTGATAAATCCGGATCATAACTCATTGAACCTATTTTTTTAGCTCTATATTGTAAAGAAGCTGAAAATCCGTACTTTTCCGGTTCATTATTTACATACCCATCTATGATAATATCTCCCATAGGGTTGATGGTCACATCTTTTTCAAACGTTATGGTTTTAATAAAGTGATGAATGTCTCTTTTATGTAAATGCTCTTCAATCTTAGGTTTCATCTCCTCTGCAAGCTCTTCTGCTTTTTCTTGGTCGCTTTTTTCTCTTTCTTCCACTATATTTCTTCCTCCCGCATCGTTTGATTCTCTTTTCTTATCAAATTGTAAAATAAGTAAAATCACTGAGATGGCTATGACGAGAACTAGAACACATATGATTTTAATTGTATTTTTCATTTATACAACATCCACCTTTTAATGATATAACACAGTTTTTTTGTATAACAAGCAATGTATTTACAATAGCTATTTATACCACTCTATAATATAATTGTTAAAGATAAATATAACAGGAGTGTTAATATTGACCAATAAGTCAGATATATTTAAGCTTACTGACGAAGACTATAAGGAAATATCATCGAAATCCTATGCTATAAAAAACTTTAAGGATTTTAAAGAGATTGAAATTAGTAATGGTAGAAATATGTATGTCGTTGACTATAAAGAAACAAAAAAAGGTCTAAATGCACTAACCCTTGTCTCGAGAGAAGATTATCGTATTTCAAACAAAGGCAAAGACCTCACCAAAATCAAAAACGCCGTCATCGCATACCGTGGTTCTGAACCGATTGGTGCAGGCCAATATAAAGATACCATTAAAAAACATGGAAAAAAAGAGTCAGATGATCTTCTTTCTACCATTTTGACGAAGCTGCCTCCTTTTAGTAGATCGAAGGGTTCACAGGAAGTGACGACTAAGCTGACAACAGGCACAACCGCCTATACAAATGAAATTGTTCAAGATTGGGTGGTTTCGGATACAAAGTATCTGATTAAAAATATTCCATTTGAGCATGGTGCAGAGAATCAAATGGTTCAAGCGGATCGATATGCGAAAGAAATACATAAGAAAATGCCGAATGCCAAAATGTATGTGACAGGTCATTCACTCGGCGGGTCAAATGCTTCCTATGTTCTTGTCAAAAACGACTTTATTCAAGGCGGGGTCACATTTGAGAATCCAAATATTTATCCAAATCTATCAGATGGTCTACAAGCTAAAGCATTAAAAGGCGATTACCGCAGCAGATTAACAGAATATATCAATCTCAATGACGGGCTTTCTCTTTTAAATCGCCATACGACAGAAATCGGCCGAGTGAAAGTGATGTATGATGCCGCTCTCCCCGAAGGTGTCGATTACTCCGAGGACTCCTCAAAAGCCGTCCAATTCATGAAAGACCTCCTCAATCGGGCAATGAGTGTGAATCCTTCACTGGATGCGAATTTATTCCTTGAAGCAATCGCTGGCAGCCATGGCTTAGATCGTTATACCTTTTCGGCAGACGGCTCCGTTCAAACCATTGATGATATGTTGAGAAAAAACCCTTCACTTACCACGGCCATGTTACATCAGTTGAGCCAATCAAATGTTGATCCTCATAGTGTGGTGGCGATTTTAATTAAATCCCACGTTCTCATGAACACAGGGCGTAAATTCTCGACATATGCCGATCACCATATGCAGCAAATCATTCGCAAAATCGAGAAACTCGATGACAAAGTCGATCAATCTGTGGAACGGGTACGCTCAAGGTATAAACAAATTGTTGGCTTTGGTTCATATGATCAGCTGACGGCTTCAGATGTGGATACTGTGATTCGCCACTTAAAAACAGAGGGTCTTGAGAATGAGTTCTATTCGGTCAAAAAGTATGATACAGCGATTGATAACGCTATGAATTTAAAAAGATGGCTGGACTCAATATCAGATGATATGAGCGAGCTAGGAAAACAATACCACGATGCAGATACAGCCCTGGCGAAGAACATGGGTATTTCTTAAGGAGAACGACAAATGGAATTTTCAAAGAAACAACCAACAGATGCAGATCGTTTTTTGCAAAGAATGACAGATACGCATACATCAAGCTCCATCTTCTCAAAAGCAAACTTTGACACGGAAGACATGACACCAGCAGAGCTGGCAGCTTTGAAAGCAAAGATCAAAGAAGAACAGAAAACAGCACTTATCAGAGCTATCCGGCATCAGCTTCAAAATGAATTTGCAGAAGACCGCCAAGAAGCGGAAAAAATTTTAGATCTAATTGACGACCTTCTGGTCAAAGTGTATAAACAGCAACAGCGCATCCATACGCACATGTCAGGTGAAGCCATAGACGCCTTAATAGAAAAAATTGAACAAAGACTCAAATTTTACGAACTGAAAGAAGATGTTCAATCTGCCATCAACTCGATTGGCATTTAGATGAACCTTCCATCCGATGAATCTTTTCCCCGCCTCACTCGTATATACTAAAAGAGTGATTGATTTGAAAGGAGATCTGTTTGTGGGATATATTTTGTTATTTTCGGTTGTGATCGGTCTTGTCTTGACCCTTTTGCTCACACCGCTCAGGTTGATCGTTAGAAAGAAAGGAACAGAACAGCAGGTGCCGCTCATGTGGATTGCAGGCCTTGCTTTGCTGTTCATGATCGGTATTTTTGTTTTCTATTACATTACCAATTTAGACCGTAACCCTTCATCTCTATGGCTGATTGGACTTGTTGTGACAGCAGCAGGCGCCTTTTTGTCGGTTGGATTGGAGCGTAAAATCAAAGGCGTGCTGTTTCTTATTCTATTGCTGCTCGGTGTTTACATGGCGACAGCTTTTCTATTCAATGCGAATGAGAAATTCGATGTCTCCAAAATGGAGCAAAAAGTAGAAATCAAAGCATTTGATGAAAAAGAAACACCTGCGAGTGTGCCGCCTCAATTTGCCCGGAACAAAATGAAGAAATCGTTCGGACAGGTGCCAAACACAAGCTACTATGAGCTTGGCAGCTTGCAAATTCAGAAGGTCAACGGTGAGTATGTATACATCGCTCCAGTGGAGTTCTCGGACTTCTTTAAATGGATTCGTGCAGGCAGCACGCCGGGTTACTTCACATTAAGTGCGACCGACTCCTCTGCTAATCCAAAATTCGTGAAAACGGAGATGGTCTATACGCCTTCCTCCTATTTCAACAAAGAAATTGAGCGGCATATCCGTCTCCAGTACCCAGATTTGATTTTCTACGGCGGTACACAGCTGGAAATCAATGATGACGGCAAGCCTTATTACATTCAAACGTATGGCGATTTCATCTCTGCCCGAAACGGCTTTAAAGCTTCCGGTGTCGTCGTTGTTGATGCCAAAACAGGTGCGACGAAGAAATATGCTCTAGATCAAGTACCTGCCTTTATCGACGGTGCTGTTTCACCAGAGGCGGTCAGTCTGCAAAACAGCTATTTCGGAAACTATATTCACGGGTTCTGGAACAGTATGTTTGGAAAGTCAGATGTCAAGCTGCCTTCCGATGAAGGAACGGAAGCCAATGTGAGCCCTGTATTTGATTCAAAAGGAGATATGTATTACTTCACAGATTTCACAAGTCCGAAAGAGGGCGTTGATTCCATGCTCGGATATGCCCTGACCAATGCCCGGACAGGAAAAGCGACTTATTATACTGGAAATCTTGAAGAATCCTACATGGATTCTCAGGGCGCTCTACAAATTATTGAGAAACGATTCATCGAGAAGAAATGGAAAGGCCGCATGCCAATTCTCTATAATTTCTATGGGGAAGCCAGCTGGCTCACACCGGTTCTCGATTCAAATGGATTCCTGCAAAACTACTTTATCGTTTCTGCAGCCAATCCAGAAATTGCTGCGTATGCTTCTACACCAAACGAAGCACTGAGAGCCTATAAGACAGCTCTTCAAAAAGGCGGCGGTACCGTTAACAGTTCCTCTAAGCAGGAAAAGAAAGAAGCAGCAGGGAAGGTCAAACGTGTCTACAAAGAAAAGACCGGTGATTATACAACCGTCACCTTCCTGCTAGACGATGGAAAAAGCTACACTATGTCATCTGAAAAAGAACCTCTCGTCATTTATTTAAAAGAAGGCGATCAGGTCACGATGAAATATACAGATACAGGTGAGATTTTCCTTCCAGTCGATGAAATCAAAATTAAAGGGTTATAAAAAAAGACGTTTCTCCTACTGAGGAGAAGCGTCCTTTTTCTCTTTCCTTAACAATTCAACGAGCAATTCCTTATTTTTATTTCCCCCGGTCATCGGTGACTCGACATAGGAGAACTTTCGTTTGAAATCCATGCCTCTCACAGAAATAACAGCCAATTCACCGCCAATGCTGCCTCGCTGGAGGACATATTTAGATAAAACAGAAAGACCCATTCCATGGATCACCGCTTCTTTAATCGCTTGATTGCTGCTAAAAGTCACAAAGGTTCGTGCTTTCAGTCCATTTGATTTCAGGACATGCTGTAAATATTCTCCTGTACCTGATCCCTCTTCTCTCGTGATCCATGTTTCGTTCTGTAATTGATCAATGGTGACATCTTTTCTCTTGGCAAAAGGATGATCTAATGGCGCCACAATATAAAGCTCGTCCTCTAGAAAAGTTTCTACAGAAAGCTCTTTGTCATTGGTCTGTCCCTCGATCAAACCGATGTCGACATGGAATAAACGGACATGTCTGGCGATAGCCTCTGTATTATCAATGACCACCTCAATATCAACATGCGGATAGAGCTGATGAAACTCCGCCAATATTTGCGGCAGCACATACTCACCAATGGTGAAGCTCGCCCCGATGGTCAGCTTTCCTCTTGCCAGGTGGTGATGCTCATAAATGTCCTGCTTCGCCTGTTCATAGAGACGAATGATTTGTTTTGATCGATGGTACAGCATATCTCCTGTTGGTGTAACGGTTAATTGCTTTGGCGAACGATTCAGCAGAACGGTCTGGAATTCCTGCTCCAAGTTCTTAATATGAAGACTGACACTTGGCTGAGAAATCCGCAGCTTTTGGGCTGCTTTTGTAAAGTTCTTCTCCTCCACCACTGTCACAAATGTCTTCAGTGCATCGTAATACATCGGTCCCTCTCCTATCAGAAATCTTAATCCAACACCTTACCTATATATATCTTACTAATTCCTTTCCAGCACGTAAAGAACCGCCTAAACGAAAACAATTTAATAAAAATATTTACTAATTTTTTTAAAGACTCTATACTAAGAGGAGATATTTTCTATAGGAGGTGCTGATTTGGCAGCTAAAATAAAGGACATTGCAGAAAAAGCAGGCTTATCCATTGCAACGGTATCTCGCGTACTGAACCAAGATCCCAACCTATCTGTCACCGATCAAACACGCGAAAAAGTATATGCCGCCGCAGAAGCTTTGTCCTACCAAAAGAAGACATTCAAACATTCATTAAAAAAAATCGCCTTTCTCTATTGGATGACCGAAAAGGAAGAGCTTGAAGATATTTATTTTAAATCCATTCGACTCGGCATTGAGGAACTCACCAATACTCGGAGCTTAAATGTCACCGCTTACAATCCGTCTGATGGGCTACATTCCATTGATTCTGCTACAGAAGGAATCATCGCCATCGGCCGCTTTAAAACGTCAGAACTTGACCAATTATATGCGATCACTCCGCATATTGTCTTTATTGATACGACGCCAGATGAAGACCGTTTTGATTCTGTAAAGCCGAACCTGAAACGAATTGTTGAAAAGATCATCGATTCTTTTATCGAAAAAGAGCACACATCTATTGGATTCATTGGCGGCACAGACCTTGATCTGAATACGAATGTGCACATTCCAGATATTCGTGAAACGACTTTCCGTGAATACATGCTGGCCCGCCATATGCTTGATGAGCGATTGGTCTATATCGGCCACCATTTCTCAGTAGATGAAGGATATTCGCTGATGATGAAGGCGATCGACGAGCTTGGTGATGATCTGCCCACCGCTTTTTGTGTCGCTAGTGACCCTCTTGCCATCGGCTGCTTACAAGCATTAAATGAGCGAGGATTTTCTCTGCCGAACCGCGTCAGCGTCTTTAGTATCAACGATATTCATGTGTCTCAATATGTATCGCCGCCGCTCACCACGTATCACATCCATACGTCATTACTTTGTGAGACAGCGATCGATTTACTTTTAGAAAGACTTGTGGACGGCAGAACATTGCCTAAGACTGTTCTGATTGCGTCAGAACCTGTTTTTCGGAAAAGTACCATATAATCAACTGGAAGTCCCTCCTAATGTGGAGGGCTTCTTTTCTCTCTATACGAGTAAAAAATTTTACTTAATAAATTTAATAAAATATGTTTACTTTTTTTACTTAAGTTGATATTCTCACATTAAGAAAGCGTTTTCTTATCATCTGTGAAAAAAGAACGAGAGGGGATTACCAATGAAAAAGGGAAAATGGGCGACATTATCAGCAGTTGTTGGTACTGCTGTGCTTCTGCTTTCAGCATGCGGGCCAGGAGATGACAATTCAAGCGGGACTCAGCCAGCATCTACAGGTACAAAGACCTTGCTAGTATGGGAGGATGTCAAAAAGTCTGATGGGATTCAAGACGCTGTAAAAGAATTCGAAAAACAAAACGATGTGAAAATCAAAGTGGTCGAAAAAGCGTATGCCGACCAAATCGAAGCTCTCCGCCTTGATGGAGCAGCCGGGACAGGCCCAGACGTCATTACGATGCCTCACGATCAAATTGGATCAGCCGTTACTGAGGGGCTGTTACAGGAAATCAAGCCTGATCAAAAAGTGATCGATTCCTTTACAGACGAATCCATTCAATCACAAACGATAGACGGCAAGCTGTATGGCCTTCCTAAATCCGTTGAAACGACAGTGCTTTTCTATAACAAAGACCTTGTCAAAAAGGCACCAACTACACTTGATGGCTGGTATGACCTTTCGAAAAAGCTGACAAAAGACGGGAAATACGGTTTTGTAGCGAAATGGGATGAAATTTACTATGCACAAAGTGTGTTAGGCGGATCAGGAGGCTATATTTTCAAACAGAAAAGTGATGGCTCCTATGATGTCAATGATATTGGCCTGAACAACGATGGCGCTGTTGAAGGCGGAAAATACATTCAAACATTCTTTAGCGAAGGACTTTTCCCGAAAGGCATCATTGGTGAACAAGGAATCAATGTCCTCAACTCCTTATTCACAGAGAAAAAGGCCGCAGCTGTCATTTCTGGTCCATGGTCATTTGGTCCATATAAAGAAGCTGGTATTGACTATGGCGTAACAGAGCTGCCAACACTCCCGAACGGAAAGCATATGAGCTCATTCTTAGGTGTAAAGAGCTACAACGTCTCCTCTTATTCTAAAAATAAAGACCTAGCTGAGAAATTTGTTGAGTTTATCACGAATGAAAAAAATTCGAAGAAGCGATTCGAAGTAACAGAGGAAATTCCACCAGTGAAAAAGCTGATGAAGGATCCAATCATCACAGGAAACGCCAATGCGGATGCTGTTTCAAAACAAACGAAATATGCCACGCTGACACCGAATACCCCTGAAATGGCAGAGGTGTGGAAGCCGATTGACAGCGCGTTAGGTCTCATTGCAACAGGCCGGACAGATGTGAAAAAGGCATTTGATGATGCGGTCAATCAAATCGACTCTCAAATTAAAGCAAATCACTCTAAGTAATCATCAAACACGGGTAGCCTTTAAGTCTATCAAGCTGCCCGTATTTGATCTAATTTCATATGAAGTAGGTGTTAGACGTGACGGGTAACCTTGAACTAGACCGCACACACATAGTGGAATCAAAGACACACCGGAGACGGGCGCTAATGTTCTCCTTAATACCCGGGATGGGGCAGATGTACAACAAACAGTACGGCAAAGGGGCACTTTTTTTCCTGTTCGGCGTCTCTTTTTTCATCGTATTTTATGATTTATTCAATATTGGCTTTTGGGGGCTGTTCACACTTGGTACGATGCTGCCTCGTGACAACTCTGTTTTTCTTTTAGCAAAAGGGATTATTGCGCTGTTAACAGCTTGTTTTGGTATCGGCTTTTACGTACTCATGATGCGTGATGCTTTTATGAACGGAAAGAAACGTGATCAAGGGATTCCGCTTCATTCCATCCGAGCTCAATATCATCAGCTGATCGACCAAGGCTTTCCTTACTTAATGAGCACTCCTGCTTTCTTTTTACTTCTATTCTCTGTTGTCTTTCCTATAATGTTCAGCTTTGCGCTTGCCTTTACGAACTACGATTTATACCACTCGCCTCCTGCCAATCTGATCGATTGGGTAGGGATCAAGAACTTTCAAAATATCTTTTCAATTGATATTTGGAGAGACACTTTCATTGATGTACTTGGCTGGACCGTCGTATGGACGCTGGCTGCTTCGACCCTTCAATGTGCTGTCGGCATCTTTCTAGCGGTTCTGCTCAATCAGAAGGATTTAAAAGGAAAACGTTTTTTTAGAACCATTTTGATTCTCCCTTGGGCTGTTCCGGGTTTTGTGACCATTTTGGTGTTTGCCGGACTGTTCAACGATACATTTGGAGCCATTAACAACACACTTTTTGCATCGATTGGAATTGATCCAAAACCATGGCTGACAGATCCATTTTGGAGCAAAATTGCCCTCATTGCGATGCAGACTTGGCTTGGATTTCCTTTTGTTTTCATTATGACAACCGGTGTTTTGCAAGCAATTCCAGAGGATCTATACGAAGCTGCGACCATTGATGGGGCAAACTTCTTTCAGAAATTCCGGTCCATCACGTTACCGCTTGTCCTTTATTCCATTGCGCCTATATTAATCACGCAATATACGTTTAACTTTAACAACTTTAATATCATCTACTTATTTAATGGCGGAGGACCGCCTGTCGCTGGCTCAACTGCTGGGGGAACGGACATCTTGGTTTCTTGGATTTACAAACTCACGATGCAGTCTTCTCAATATGCACTTGCTGCCGCTGTCACGATCTTACTTTCAATCTTTGTCATCGCCATTGCACTCTGGCAGTTTAAGAGAACGAATTCATTCAAAGAGGAGGACATGATGTGATATGGGATCAAAACAAAACAAGCTCATTCGCCTGAGCATCACTTATTTTATCCTTTTCATTGCCTCCATTTGTATTCTATATCCACTGCTTTGGACGATCGGTGCTTCCTTTAACCCTGGGAACAGCCTCATGAGTACAAGCATGTTTCCGAAGAATCCAACGTTCAGCCACTTCACCGAGCTGTTCTTCGGTCAGGGGGCACTTTATGCAAAATGGTATTGGAACTCAATGAAGATCAGTATTGCCACAATGGTTTTAACGCTCGTTCTTGTCAGTTTTACAGGCTATGCCTTTTCCAGATTCCGCTTCAAAGGACGGAAAAATGGGCTGATGCTCTTTTTGCTGCTGCAAATGATTCCTCAATTTTCAGCGCTGATAGCGATTTTTGTTCTTGCTCAAATGCTTGGACTCATTAACAGCCACCTTGCCCTGATTTTGATTTATGCAGGTGGACAAATTCCGATGAATACGTATTTAATGAAAGGCTATCTTGATGCGATTCCAAAGGATCTCGATGAATCAGCCAGAATGGACGGCGCAGGGCATTTCCGGATTTTCATCCAAATTATTATGCCGCTCGCTAAGCCCATCTTAGCTGTTGTCGCAATCAACTCATTTACAGGTCCACTGGGTGATTTCATCATTTCCAGTGTCATTGTCCGCTCACCCGAAATGTATACGCTCCCAATCGGTCTGTACAATCTTGTGTCAGACAAAATGGGTGCAAGCTACACGACCTTTGCAGCCGGGGCTTTACTCATTGCGATTCCAGTCGCTTTATTGTTCCTTGTTTTACAAAAACAATTTGTGTCCGGTCTCACACAAGGCGGGACAAAAGGATAAGGGGAGATTTGATGAAGAAATGGTTGCTTGTCACTGTTGTCGTTTTCTTTCTGATGGGATTAGGTATTCTGCCTGAAGCAAGGGCCGATACGATTTCTGTGAAACCGATCAATGGACTGCAAGGTGATTTCATCAAGGGAGCCGATATCTCGATGCTTGCAGAAGTGGAGAAAAGCGGCGGCAAATACTACAACCAGAACGGACAGCAGGTTGATCCGCTTAAGCTATTAAAGGATAAAGGTGTCAACTATGTGCGTATCAGACTGTGGAACCATCCATATGACAATCAAGGCCGTGCCTATAACGGCGGCACAAATGATCTCAATACAGCCATCGCTTTATCGAAACGTGCAAAAGCACAAAACATGAAAGTGCTGCTTGATTTTCACTACAGTGATTTCTGGACTGACCCCGGTAAACAATTCAAACCGAAAGCGTGGGCATCCCTCTCACAAAGCGATTTAGAAAAAGCGGTCGGCACTTACACAGGTGATGTGCTCAAAGCGATGAGAGCGCAAAATGCCTTGCCGAATATGGTTCAGGTCGGGAATGAGTTGAACTCAGGTATGCTGTGGCCAAACGGAAAAAGCTGGGGTGAAGGCGGTGGTGAATTTGACCGGCTCGCTGCTCTGCTAAAAGCTGGTACAAATGCCGTCCGCTCTGTCGATTCAAACATCAAAATCATGCTTCACCTTGCACATGGCGGAGACAATGGTGCATCCCGCTGGTGGTTTGATGAAATCACAAAACGAGGCGTCTCCTTCGATACGATCGGTTTATCTTATTACCCGTATTGGGACGGCGGCTTTAGCGGGCTTACGTCCAATATGAATGATATTAGTGCCCGCTATAACAAAGACGTCATCGTGGTAGAAACTGCTTACGGCTTTACGACAGCAAACGGTGACAACCTAGATAACTCATTTAACCAAGACTCTGTCAATACAGCCGGTTATCCAGCCTCACCTCAAGGCCAGGCATCTTTTATACGAGATCTATCCGAAAAAATTTCACAAGTAAACAACAACCGCGGGAAGGGGTTCTTTTATTGGGAGCCGCTTTGGATTCCAGCGAAAGGCGCTCCGTGGTCTAGTCAATACGGACTCGCTTATATCCAAACAACCGGGACTGTCGGAAATGCGTGGGAAAATCAAGCGATGTTTGATTTCAACGGAAAAGCACTGCCTTCTCTTGATGTATTTAAACAAATGACACCGTAACTAAAAGGATAGGACGTGACAAAATGGGAAAGCGTTACCCACTCGTTCACCCAAATGTGAAAGGCTTTTTGCATGGTGGCGATTACAATCCAGATCAATGGCTCCATATGCCAGAGATCATAGACGAAGATTTTCGATTAATGAAGCTTGCACACTGTCAAACATTCTCCATCAACATTTTCGCATGGAGTAAGTTAGAGCCAGCAGAGGGTCAGTATGACTTTGCATGGCTGGATGACATCATGGACCGCTTGGCAGCACAGGGGGCACACGCCATTCTCGCAACGCCAAGCGGAGCAAGACCTGCTTGGCTGTCACAAACATATCCAGAAGTATTGCGCGTCGAAGCGAATCGTCAGCGTAACTTACATGGACTGCGCCATAATCATTGCTTCACCTCTCCGGTTTATCGAGAAAAAACGAATACACTCAACCGGCTGCTTGCGGAACGCTACAAGGATCATCCAGCACTGATCATGTGGCACATTTCGAATGAGTACGGCGGCGAGTGTCATTGCGAGCTGTGCCAGGAAGCATTTCGAGACTATTTGAAGGACAAATACAACCACGATCTTGAGGCTTTGAATCAAGCATGGTGGACGGGATTTTGGAGCCACACGTATAGTGATTGGTCACAAATCGAGTCACCCGCACCACACGGGGAGCACATGATTCACGGCATGAACCTGGATTGGAAGCGCTTTGTCACAGCACAAACGATCAATTTTTATCAAAATGAAATTAAGCCGCTGCGGGAATTGACGCCTCATATCCCAGTAACCACGAACTTTATGGGCGACTATCCGCATATGCGTCCATTTCTTGGGCTGGATTATCATCAATTTGCAAAAGAGGTCGATGTGATCTCATGGGATAGCTATCCTGCTTGGCACAGCGGCAGAGAAACAACGGCCGAATTAGCATCGAACGTTGCCTTTGTACATGATTTGTACCGTTCCTTAAAGGACGGACAGCCGTTTCTCGTTATGGAGAGTACGCCGAGCCTTGTAAACTGGCATGAAGTGAACAAGGTCAAACATAAAGGCATGGCACACCTTTCTGCCATGCAGGCAATTGCCCACGGATCAGACTCCGTGCTTTATTTCCAGTGGCGGCAAGGCCGAGGCGCCTCTGAGAAATTCCACGGTGCCGTTGTCGATCATTCTGGTCATGAACATACGCGCGTGTTTCAAGAGGTAGCTGATCTAGGGAAACAACTGGAGCAGCTGCACCCAATTGCGGGCACATCCGTTCAGCCAGAGGTTGCCATCATTTATGATTGGGAAAATCACTGGGCCATTGATGATGCGCAAGGCTTAAATAATACAAACAAACGCTATGTAGAGGCTTGTCAAACTCACTATCGAAGCTTTTGGAAAAAAGGTATCTCTGTTGACATAGTCGGAATGGAAAAGGATTTCTCATCCTATCGTGTGCTCATTGGGCCAATGCTCTACATGATCAAACCAGGCGTTGCAGAAAAAATTGAAGCCTTTGTCAAAGCGGGCGGCATTTTTATCGCGACTTACTGGAGCGGCATAGTCGACGAAAATGATCTCTGTTTCCTCGGCGGTTTTCCTGGCCCTCTCCGCCATGTACTTGGCATTTGGGCAGAGGAAATCAACACATTGATGCCTGATGAACATGTGTTAATGACCACAGGGAATGGACGCACCTATCATGTCGGACAATATTGCGAATCTATACATCCTGAAACGGCCTCTGTGTTAGGGCATTTTGAAAATGGCTGCTACGAAGGACAGCCAGCCCTGACTGTCCGTTCATTAGAAAAAGGGAAAGCATACTATATGGCCTCAGAAAATGAGCAGTCTTTTTATGATGAGTTTTACGAAGACCTTATCGCAGGTATTGGCATACAGCCCGTCCTATCCACTGCAATTCCAGAAGGAGTCAGTGTACAAAAACGAACAGACGGGTCGCAGGACTATGTGTTTTTGATGAATTTTACAGAAGAGCAGCAGAACATGTCACTAGATTCAGAGGCAAGCTATGAGAATATGCTGACTGGACAGCAAGTGCCTGAGCAGCTTCAACTTGATCCTTACGAGTATGTCATCTTGAAAAATCGTTGAAAGAAGCGTCCATTTATTGGGCGCTTTTTAATTTAATAAGTCTAAATACCCATATTAATTGTTGTGAACTTTAATCGTTATTTTTATCTAAATTTTTTTACAATATTTGATGCCGCGCCACGACTGGTCCCTCCATCCTTTTTTACCATTGTATAGGTATGAAAGCGGTTGCTTAATACTCATAAATTTGATACCCTTTTTTTTCAATGCACCTGTGGGAATGCATTGGATGAAAAGTATAGACAAATGTAAACGTTTTATTTGTAGGGGGAGGGGCTTATGTTAACGTTTGTTGGATTGATGATTATTTTAACGATTGTTGTGCTGCTGATTTGGGGGAAAGCAAGTCCAATTGTTGCCATGGTCATGGTGCCTTTAATTGGGGCATTCATCGCAGGCTTTGGGATTAATGACATTCAATCATTCTTTGAAGAAGGGATTATCAAAGTACTGCCGGTGGCGACCATGTTTATCTTCGCCATTTTATTTTTTGGCATTTTACAAGATACAGGGTTCTTTGAACCTGTAATAAAAACGCTGATTAAACTGACAAAGGGAAATGTTGTCACGGTTGCGATGGGGACAGCTCTAATAGGAGTCATCGCTCATTTAGACGGAGCAGGAGCGACTACATTTTTATTAACTGTACCTGCACTACTTCCACTTTACAAAAAATTACATATGAGTCCGTACTTATTGCTGTTATTGATCGGGACAAGTGCTGGCTTAACGAATATGGTGCCGTGGGCTGGCCCCACAGGAC
This sequence comes from Bacillus sp. PAMC28571, assembly GCF_014250435.1. Taxonomy (NCBI): domain Bacteria; kingdom Bacillati; phylum Bacillota; class Bacilli; order Caryophanales; family Bacillaceae; genus Bacillus; species Bacillus sp. PAMC28571. The sequence continues at coordinate 3,359,132 of NZ_CP060191.1, forward strand.
GGGCAGCGAGTGTCCTTAATATGGACCCATCTGAACTTTGGGTGCCGCTCATTCCCATTCAGCTCATTGGGGTCGTTCTCGTATTAGGAATGGCATTTATTTTAGGAAAAAGAGAAGAAAAACGCATTCGGGTCAAAATCGCCGCAAATGAAATCGCTGCTGTTCAATTAGAAGGCGCAGATTGGGACCGGGCTATTCAATCCATTAGCGAGACAGGTGATGCCGCTTTAAAACGCTATCACTTGATTTGGGTGAATTTCATTCTGTTTATAGCTGTTGTTGTCCTTCTTGTGCTCAACGTGATTCCGGCTAGTTATATGTTTATGATTGGTCTTTCTCTCGCACTATTAATTAACTATCCGAAAGTGGATGTACAAATGGAGAGAATCAAGGCGCATGCACCTAGTGCACTCATGATGGCCGCTGTTATTTTCTCCGCAGGTTCATTTCTAGGAATTCTCGAAGGAACGGGAATGCTAAAAGCTATTGCTGTGGACAGCATTCAGATTCTACCTGCTTTCCTGCTTCCATTTTTACATATCATTGTCGGGCTGTTTGGGGTACCACTGGATATGCTGACAAGTACAGACGCTTATTATTATGCACTTCTGCCAATTGTCGAATCAATCACATCTGAGGTCGGCGTGACGGGCACTTCTGCGGCGTATGCCATGATGATCGGAAACATCATAGGAACCTTTGTCAGTCCTCTCGCTCCAGCCGTATGGCTTGCGATCGGTCTTGCAGGAGTCGATATGGGGAAACATATTCGCTACTCTTTCTTCTGGATGTGGGGATTCAGTATTGTTTTATTGATCGCTGCCAAACTGATAGGCATTATTTAAATAAAAAAGACATGCGCACAGCGACGCATGTCTTTTTTCATTATGAAGGATATTCACTTGTGTGAATGTCTGCATTCGGCTTTCTAATAAGAGACATTAATCCAATGATAAACAATAGAACCATTGGAGCGAATGCAAGGCCAACTGTTCCAATTAAAAGAGTCACAGCAGAAACCAAGAAAAGAATACCTGAAAGCACGGCACGACGGTCGGTTTTCAAGAAAATCACACCTACAATCGACAGCACAGCCGCAATGGCGGAAACGACCATGAACTGAGTACCAAATGCATGAACCGAAGCCTGAAGCGTTTCAATCGGCAATGTCTCCCCTTCCTCTTTTAACACTTCATTGATTTCATCATAAAATGATGGACCCACAGAAAGGATTAATGCCCCAAACCCGACACCAATGGCATTGAGGACAATACTAATAATCCCCATAATTTTTTCACCTTTACGTTTAATCATGTGTAAACCTCCTAAAAAGTTAAATTAACCTGTTTTCACTTCTCGCTTTTGGAAGACGATTAAGGCAATAGCTAAGAAAATAGCCCAATAGATGACTAGGACGGTTAGTGAGAATCCTAGAGACATACCTTCGATAAGAGTAACCTGTTCCATAAAGTATTGGGATGGATCGTTTGCAAATAACAGATATTTTGACCAATCAAAGAAGAGCATTAAAATACCTGTGACTGATCCACCCACAATATACGCTAACACACTAATGGCAATGGAGATAGCTTCACTTCTAAACACTGTAGAAATGGCGAACGAAAGGGTTCCCAAAACGACAAACATTGCACAATGAGCAAGATAATAATAGACCATATTTGCAAACTGCGAACGTTCAATCACTTCACCATTTTGATACACCAAATTCACATAATCAGTGTTAAGTCCAAAGAAAATAGCACCCAATATGAATGACAAAATAAATAGCACCACAACAAGTAAAAGAGCATACAGCTGCACCGTAATATATTTAGATATTAGGATCTTTAGCCTTGATGGTGGACGAATCAATAATAATTTAATTGTACCATGCTTGTATTCAGCCGACACAATGGTGGAAGCAATAATGATCACAAACACACCGACTAGTTGAAGTAAATTGGCGTTTGTTTTCACATAATCCCATACACTGTGGCTAAACTGATCAGCCGGCGGCAAGTTATGCTTGATTCGATAATCATTAATAGCGATCTCTTTTTCAAGCTCTCTTTTAAAGAAACCATTCTCTGTCTCTTTGAGCTCCTTCTTGTTTTCCTTATTCATCATTTCTAGCTGGGTTTTCCAATCACCTGAAGCATGATCTTTGTCATTTGTTTTCACTACAAAGATCAGCGTGGCAACCATACCTAACACAAGAAGCCCAACCATAATCCAAGTTCCAACACGATAACTGATTTTCATCCACTCGTTTTGAATGAGGCGAATCATACGTCTGCCTCCTTTTTACCTGTTAAGCTTAAGAACTTATCTTCTAAGGTTTGTTTTTCAATTTTGATCTCGTACAAATGAATAGACGCGCTGCTCAAATGACGGATTAATTCTGGCATTTTTTGTTCTGGCATAGAGAAAAATAAGTACTGCTCCTCTTCTCTTACAGTGACGCCTTCCTCAAATGCATCAATGAGCTTCTGTGCTCCTTCAAGCTCCCCGGCTGCTACCTTCATTCGATAATTAACCAAATCATCCTGCTTCGTCTCAGCACGCTGATCCTCAATCGCAATCAGCTTTCCGGTTTGGATAATTGCAAAGCGATCACACATCAATTCCATCTCTGACATGAGGTGACTTGAAACAATTACAGCCAGCCCTTCTTCCTTCGCAAGCCTTCTCAAGTAATCTCGTATCATTCGAATCCCCTCAGGATCAAGTCCATTGGTCGGCTCATCTAAGATTAGCAGTTTCGGTCTATGTATGAGTGCCTGCGCAATGCCCAATCGCTGTTTCATTCCTAATGAAAATGTACGCACACGCTTATGTTTCACATGCTGTAAGCTGACTAGCTCTAACAGCTCATCAATTCGCGCTTCATCCACTTTCCCATTCATTCTGGCAAAGTGAACAAGATTTTGTCTTGCCGTTAAATGATTATACATTTCTGGATTTTCAATAATCGCACCGACATGTTGGATGGCATGCTGATAGGATGTTTGAATACTATGACCATTAATCAGAATGTCACCAGATGTAATGGGAGAAAGACCGACCATCATACGAATGGTTGTTGTTTTCCCTGCACCATTTGGTCCTAAGAAGCCAAAGACTTCGCCCGCTTGGACAGAAAAGCTCAAGTCTTGAACAATCTTTTTCCCGCTAATATGTCTAGATACATTATGCAGTTCTAAAACGTTCGTCACGTTACCTCTCCTTCTTTGTCTAAGTATCATCTATCATTCTATTTCCTGATAAACACCATGATCCGTCAAAAATAGAAGAACACTTCCATATGGTACAGCAATGCCCAAAAGTTGTGAAGGGGATTAGCCAAAATTTAGCGAATCATCTGCCTTTTTTAAGGTAGGGTTAAGAAAACTGCGGATTTTTATGTGAAAAGAGGCTTGATTTTTTTAAAAAATGAACCTTTTTCAACAGGTATATATGTATGGAATTTTGTTTGAGATTATTCCTTTCACCTATAAATAAAGAAAAGAGGCCCTCTTACAGCCTCTTTTCATACATTATATCTTTTTCACAAACTCTGATTTTAATTTCATTGCGCCGAAGCTAGGAATTTTACAATCAATGTTATGGTCGCCTTCAACTAAACGAATGCCTTTGACCTTCGTTCCTATTTTCAAAACGGATGATGAACCTTTTACTTTTAGGTCTTTAATGACAGAGACCGTGTCCCCATCACTTAACAGGTTACCATTCGCATCTTTGACCACAAGCTGTTCCTCTGCCGCTTGTTCTTGTTCAAGTGACCATTCATGCGCACACTCAGGACAAACCAGCAGACTGCCGTCCTCGTAAGTATAAGGTGAGCTGCACGAAGGACAATTCGGTAGATTAGACATTTTTGTTTCCTCCAACTTTCTACATCGTTTATAACAATTTTACCACATTTCGATAGAAAGGAATGTGATAGAAAAGGAAACATTTTTCATCGTTTACTTTTTTATTCCAATTTCTAACACAGCCGCGATATTCCGGGCTGTTCTTTCTACATGAAGAGCCGCATCTCGTATCGCCTCAGACAGAGAGGTAATACCTGGAACGATACTAAACAGTGCATCAATTCCATGATCGTGTACGACTCCACTGTCGTTTGCAAGAGAGCCTGCAATACCAATCACAGGCAGATTATACTGCTTTGCTGCTTTGGCTACGCCGATTGGGGTTTTTCCGTAAATGGTCTGCCGGTCAATTCGGCCTTCTCCCGTAATGACAAGGTCTGCCTCCTTGATGACGTCATCAAAATGAACAGCCTTCAGCACAATATCGATTCCTCTTTGCAAATCAGCTTTTAAAAAGCCTAATAAACTCGCACCAAGTCCTCCTGCCGCTCCTGCCCCTGGTGCATCTCCAAAGGAGACATTGAACTGCTTTTCAGCTACTTGTGCAAAATGAGCCAGATTCTTGTCTAACACTTGAACCATTTCTTCATCTGCTCCCTTTTGAGGTCCGAAAACAGCAGACGCTCCTCTCTCACCCGTTAAAGGATTATCCACATCACAAGCCGCCTCCAGACGGACGGATTGCAGTCTTGGATCGAGTCCAGATAAATTAATTGAAGCTAATTGATGAAGTGCCCCGCCGCCTGTCGTCAGGGAATGTCCTGTGTTATCAAGGAAATCTGCACCTAATCCTTGCATCATTCCAGCGCCGCCATCATTTGTTGCACTTCCGCCAAGGCCAATGATCACGTGCTTCGCTCCTTTATCCAGCGCTGCAAGTATTAATTCACCAGTTCCTCTTGATGTCGTCCATAATGGATTACGTTTTTCTCGCGGTACAAGATGTAAACCAGAGGCTGCAGCCATCTCTATGACAGCAGTCTGACCGTCTCCTAACATGCCAAAAAAGGCAGTCACTGGCTCACCAAGCGGGCCCGTGACCACTTGATGAACAATGTGTCCGCCAGTCGCATCAACCAACGATTGAACGGTCCCCTCTCCTCCATCTGCCATCGGCAGTTTGATATACTCTGCGTTTGGCAAAATAGAACGAAATCCTCGTTCAATGGCACATGCTGTCTCATAAGCAGATAAACTTTCTTTAAATGAATCTGGTGCGATCACAATTTTCATCCTAAAGCCCCTCTTTTCTTATCATGTCCTCAGCCAAACAGCTGGAAAACGCCAAAAATAATGGTCGATACAACGGTTAACGTCAAACCGATTAACGATTCAAAAGGCATGAGCTTCAAACGCTCTTTAATATCCATTTGAACACTTCCTGCTGTTGCATGGAAAAAGCTCCCATGCGGCATATGGTCAAGCACTGTTGCGCCAGCATGAATCATGGCTGCCCCTGAAAGAGCAGATACACCAAGCCCAATCAGTGTTCCGCTAAACACACCGCTCGCTACCGCCGTTCCTGCTGTTGTCGAAGCGGTCGCGGCTGACATAAATATCCCGGAAGTAGGCGCAAGTAAATATGGAGGTAAACCCGATGCATCCAGTGCCTGAATAAACACATCTTTTAAGGAAGAATTCGATACGATTCCTGCTAATGTACCTGTCCCTAATAACATGATCGCTACACCTGACATTTTATGAAGACCCGACATCGCATAATCATTGAGAAATTTCCCTTTTTTCATGAAAAGAGCACCTACAATCCCTCCAATCGGTAAAGCGATCATTGGGTCTATATTGATTTGAAAAAGCGGCCTTAAAGCCAACAATAAAATGGTAACCAGCGGACCAGCCAGTGCTTGAAAAAAAGAAGGTATTTGAACTTTACTTTGCCCAGTTTCCTCTTCAAGAACGGGTGTCCCTTTGTTTGCAAGCTTTTTAGCTAATACATATGTAACAGCCAACCCGAACACAGCTGGAATGATTCCTGCAGCCATCATTGAAGTCAGAGGTACACCAAAAGCGTCTGAAGCGGCAATGGCATTCGGATTCGGTGACATGATATTCCCTGCCTTCCCGCCTCCAATCATAGCAAGGAGAATTCCCGTTTTTGAGAGCTTTGCGCGTTTGGCAATGGCAAGTGCGATGGGCGCTACTGTGATAACCGCAACATCTACAAAAACGCCCACTGTTGTTAAAATCATCGTTGCAAGAGCGAGTGCTAATAGTGCCCTCGCCTCACCAAGCCTTCTCACGATGGCCTCAGCGATAGATAACGCTGCACCTGATTCAATGAGAACACCAGCCAGTACACCTGCGGCCATAATTCTAAGGACAGCCGGAATCATGTCCTTAGCACCTTCCATCATAACGTTGACGGTCTGAACAATGTCTACCCCGCCAACCAATCCGCCTATGAATGCACCAGCCAGCATGCCATAAGCAGGTGATACTTTTTTTAGAATGAGAACAATCGCGATCACAAGCGCCGCCATGGCTCCCAGAGTACTTACCGTCACATCTCCACCCATTCTCAATCCCCCTAAAAATATCTTTCTCCAATTGTAAGCGTTTACCCTAAGGGATTGTGTTGTGAATCTGGATGAACTTTTTTAACTGACCACTCTTCCAAATTGTGCATTTGCACAATCAATATAGTTGAGTCATTAGCTGCGCCATATAAAGCTCGATTAACTGTTTTACATGACGAGGGTCTTTTCCGGTCAATCCTTGAATTTTGTCTAAACGATAACGCAATGTATTCCGATGAATAAATAAACGATCAACAATTCTTTGCAAATCACCGCCCTCTTCAATGTAAACCCTTAATGTATGGGCGAGCTCTGCTTCTTGTGTCAAAGGCTTGTAAAAGTCAGTCCATCGACTGTTCTTTTCAGCAATTCTCACCTTCATGAATAAGCTTTCCAGCTGATACGATTCAAAGAAATACATACTTTCTTCCGGATCAAGAGCCTTCCCTAACCTCAGGGCTTCTCTCGCATGCTGAAAAGAAATTGGCAGCTGGCTGATGTCTTCAGCGACAGTCCCTATCCCCACTAACACTTGGCTTCCTACTGCTCTTTGCATTGTTTTCTGCAGATGACCTGCCGCCTGCTTTACTCGATGTTCAGGTATGGGCTGACTTAAAAGAATCAATTCATGACAAAAGGTCATGCCAAGTAAATCATCCGCATTCTTATCATATTGAATCGCATGCATCAATTTATGAACAGCATCCTCTGAGGATGGAACTGGCTGAAAAACAATAGCCATTCGGTGCTTGTCTAAATCCATCCCCAGCCAAGCAGCTCGATTTTTCAGCTGATGATCCCCAACATCAGAATATGAAATCAACTGATTGACAATTTCACTCTCTATTCGATGACGCCATTGAACCCGCTCAAGCAGAAAAGATTGCTCTAACACCAGTTCAGCTGCCATCTTCACCAGCTCGGCATGATGCCGAATGTCCTCTGGTTCACCAGTAATTCCAATCACACCAACTACTTGTTCATGGAAGCAGATAGGCAAGTTAATCCCAGGTTTCACCCCTTCTAAGCGCAAAGAGGTCTCCTGGTCAATTTCCACACTGTTCCCGCTTGTCAGTACAAGCCGTGCACCATCATGTTTCTGGCCAATCCTGTTTCGCTCACCAGAACCAATAATGACACCATCTGCATTCATCACATTGATGTTTTTATGTAAAATATGCATCGTACGTTCAACCATTTCTTGAGCCAATTCACTGGTCAAAAATTGCATTTGTCATCTCCCCTGAAGGTTTTTTTCATTCAATGTATCATAGTGTCTTTGAACAATAAATGCAAAGTGTTTAAAAACCAGCCATTGACAAAGACACCCTGAAAAGTGTTTAATCAAATCAAGAACCGACCGACAGTCTAGTTAAAAGAAAGGATGGCTTTATGAGAACCGTTAAACATCCTGAGGAACGTAAAAATGACATATTAAACGCAGCCGAAGCGCTTTTTTCAACCAAAGGCTATCAGAAAACAACGATTATTGACATATTAAAAGCCGTTGGCATCGCAAAAGGCACCTTTTACTACTACTTTGCATCAAAAGAAGAAGTAATGGATGCCATTATTGACAGGATCATCAAAGAAGATATCATCGTGGCAAAGCGTATTGCAGCTGAGCCAGACCTTCCAGTCGTTGACAAACTATTTCGTATCATCATGGCGCAATCACCTCAGCAAGGAAGCCATAAACAGGGCATGATCGATCAGTTCCATCAGCCTTCTAATGCAGAAATGCATCAAAAAAGCTTAATCAAAGCCATTAAAGAACTATCACCCGTGTTGGCAGATGTCATTCAGCAAGGTGTAGAGGAAGGGACATTCAAAACGAAGTATCCGCAAGAGACGGTTGAATTTCTCCTTGCTTCTGCACAGGTCATATTTGATGAAGGCCTTTTTCAATGGACAGCCGAAGAAAGTATACAACGCGCTTTAGCTTTTATTGATATACTCGAATCCTCATTGCATGCAGAAAAGGGGAGCTTTTCATTCCTGCTGAAGCGATTATCTGGAGAGCTGGATGAAAATAATCAGTGATTGGTCACTTCAATACCAATCCTGCATACATTATAGACTGACGGTCGGTCTAAAAGGAGAGTGATATTCATGTCTTTGTTATCCAAAAGAGGGTCATCCCACTTTATCTACCTCGTTCTCGGACAGATTATTTCCGTTTTCGGATCTTCTCTCATTCGGTTTGTTCTATCTTTACACGTACTTGATATGACGCATCGAGTTGATTTATATGCCTTACTTTTCGCTTTATCCAATATCCCGCTCCTTCTCTCACCGTTAGCTGGTGCGATCGCTGACCGATTTAACAGAAGGAATTTAATGATTTTATTTGATGTCCTCACCGGCATGATGATTCTTGCCTTCTATTTTTGGTTATTTTCGGGAAATGATTCACTCTATATGATCGGAGCTGTCATGATACTGCTTGGCGTGATGAGTACGTTCTATGCTCCCGCTGTCATGTCCAGCATTCCACAGCTAGTGAAACAAGAGCAATTAGAACAAGCAAACGGCATTGTCAATGGTGTTCAGGCACTTTCAGGTGTTCTCGCACCTATTATCGGAGGAGTTCTATACGGAATGATTGGAAGCCAATCCATCATCGGTGCGAGTGCAATCGTATTTTTTCTATCAGCCTGCATGCTTTTACGGCTAAACATTTCCTTCTCCCCTAGTCCGCTGACAGAGTCCATGGGCAAAGTGCTCATAAAAGATATGAAACAAGGATTTTCTTATATTGGCAGCCAGCCATTTTTAAAAAGAGCCATGCTGCTTGCTGCAATGTTAAATTTCATCCTTACACCATTTTTTATTGTTGGGGGCCCAATCATTTTAAGGGTCACAATGAAGAGCAGTGACATCATGTATGGAATAGGCATGGGCTTGATTGAGTTCGCTGTCATCGCAGGAGCTCTGCTAGTTGGACTTGTAGCGAAGCATTGGCGCATTCCTACTTTATATCGCTGGCTTCTTGTCATCGCAGTCATCTTGCTGCCTGTGGCGCTCTCAACATCCAAAACAGCTCTTCAATTTGGTACTTATCCAGCTTATTTTCTCTTTTTAGCAGGATGTCTTCCAATTGCTATGCTGCTAACTATGATCTCAATCGTTGTGATTTCACATGTTCAAAAGAAAACACCAAATCATCAATTAGGAAAAGTAATGGCCAATCTGACAATGGTTTCTCAATGTGCTGCTCCGCTTGGCCAAATGATGTATGGATTCTTGTTCAATACGTTTTCAGCCACCATGTATGTGACGGTGCTCATCGTCAGTACTTTCATGTTTGCACTAGCCTGCTTAACAAAAAATATGCTTCAGCATGAAGGAGAAGCAGCCTCATGAGATTAGCGTTTATAAAGAAAGACTTAACCCGACACCGTCTCATTTCAATCGGCTTAACCATTTGCATCATGATGACTTCATTTCTCGCAGCAAGTGCAGCTCAAATGATCGTACAGCTGAATGGTTCCATTTCTAACCTGCTCCATTCTGCCAAAGCACCAGACTTTGTCCAAATGCATGACGGCGACCTAAATGAAAAAGACATTGAAGTATTTTCAAGCAAGCAATCCATGGTAAAAGCCCATCAAATCGTCCCAATGATACCAATTGAACATGCAAACATCAGGTTCGGACATGAGCCTGCCAAAGCAGGTGTGATGGATCATTTATTTGTGAAGCAAAATTACAACTTTGATTTTCTTCTAGATGAACAAAACGAAAAGCTTACTGTCAATAAAGGTGAAGTGGCTGTCCCAATTTATTTTCAACAAAAGTATCGGCTTAACATAGGTGAAACATTACTGATTGAGAAAGGAGCTAATCAATTCATCTTTCGCATCAAAGCGTTCTTGCGAGATGCACAAATGAACCCCAGTCTTGTCAGTTCAAAAAGATTTCTTCTTCATAACGAGGATTGGGATGCAATAAATCAAGTGTTTCAACAAAAAGAGTACTTAATCGAATTTTTACTACATGATGCCTCGCAGACAGATGCTTTTCAAGCAATCTATCAATCATCACAGCTGCCACAACAAGGTCCATCTGTCACACTACCTTTACTGCGTATGCTGAATGCATTGACAGATGGAATGGTCATTGCCATTCTCCTGCTTGTTTGCCTGCTGCTCATCAGTATAGCCCTTCTCTCTCTCCATCTTGCTATGACGGCTTCTATAGAAGAGGATGAACGTGAAATTGGCATACTGAAGGTGCTTGGGATCCCTTTAACAAGAATCAAGCAATTATACGTTGGTAAATATGCCGCGCTTGCTTGTGCAGGGTGTATAGCAGGATATGTGTTAACGCTTATATTTGGTGATATGTTTACAACCAATATTCACCGTTACATGGGGAATCAGCCTTCTTTTGCTCATTGGTTAATCCCGCTTTTTGTTTCTATTGCGACGGCAATGATCGTCATCTCTTGCAGCTATGCTGTCCTAAGAAAGTTTGGTCAAATATCAGCTGCTCAAGCACTTCAAGGCGTTATCAATTCACCGAATCATAAGAAAAAAATACCTATGCACCTCAAGAAAAGCAGGTTCATACCAATCAATATTTGGCTTGGTTTAAAAGATCTGATATCACGAAAGAAGTTGTACACAACGATTTCTTGTATTATTGCACTCTGTACATTTTTAATGCTCATGCCTATTCAGCTATGGCATACCTTACAATCACCGGATTTCATCACATACCTTGGCTCTGGTAAAAGTGACCTTCGAATGGATATACGCCAAGGAAATCATCTAGCGAAAAATACAAACGAAATAGAATCAATGATTCGTCAAGATCAGAGCATACAAACAGCAGCCATCTATAAAACTACTTCTCTTCAGGTGAAATCAAAGGAGAACACATTAGAAACGCTCTACTTAGAAACAGGTGAGCTCTCAGCATTTCCCCTAAACTATTTAAAAGGGCGGCAGCCTTTAAAGAATGAAGAAATTGCCTTATCCGTATTAAATGCAGATTCACTTCAGAAAAAGATAGGAGAAAAAATCACTCTCGTAAATAATAGGCATGAAATCCAAAGAACGGTGACAGGTATTTATCAGGACGTGACCAATGGAGGCAAAACAGCAAAAGCTATATCACAGCCATTTCCTCAACCAGTTCTTTGGCAAACCCTTCAAATCCAACTAAAGCCAGGAGTAAATATTGCAGAGAAAAAGGCAATATTTGAAAAAAAGGTATCTCCTGCAAAAGTGACAGATATGAAAGAGTACGTTCATCAAACGATCGGCAGCACAGCAGCTATTGTAAAAGTCATTGCATTTTTTGCTGCATTAGCTGCCTTTGGAACCGCCAGCTTAATGCTATTCATGTTTCTGCACATGTTAAAGGCGAAAGATTCGAGCCGAAATCACATGTTAAGAACAATTGGTTTTTCTATAACAGATATAACATCACAATATATATCGAGTTTTATCGTTGTTCTGTGTTTTGGCGCCTTTATTGGAACAATCGCGGTGAGTACCATTGGTCCTGCTTTGATGAGTATAGGTGGAGCAACATTAGGGGCGTCGAGCCTCCAGTGGCTGTCACCGCAATGGGTGTCAGTTGTGTACCCCGTTACACTAGTTATTGTCAATTTAGCTTTGACCACCTGGTTATTGAAGACGTTTTTTTCCAGTCCAACGACAAGGCAAACACTTTTATAAGGAGATGTTTCACATGGAACACTTGATTGAAACGCAGCGATTGTCTTTGCATATCAATTCATTAAAAGGACAAAAACAAACCATTCTTAAGGATATTCATTTATCGATAAAGCGTGGGGAATTCGTGACCATTATGGGACCTTCTGGATGTGGGAAAACATCCTTACTTTATCAGCTTAGCGGCATAGAAAAAGCTTCAACAGGAGAGATCAAATATAAAGGCCGATCACTATCAGAAATGACAGACAAACAGTTAAGTGCTCTGCGCTTAACAGAGATGGGGTTTGTCTTTCAGCACAGTCATTTATTAAAAAATCTTAATCTATTTGACAACATCATTACTGCAGCTTATTTAGCAAAGAAAAAGCCAAGACAAGAATTGAATGAACGAGCTCAATATTTAATGGAAAAACTTGATATTGATCATTTGGCAAATAGATATTTGACAGAAGTATCGGGAGGACAGCTTCAAAGAACCGCTATCTGCCGAGCGCTCATGAATGAACCAGACATACTTTTTGCTGATGAACCAACAGGGGCTCTTAATTCCAGTACAACGAAGGAAGTGATGAATATATTTTCAAGAGTACACGCTGAAGGAGCAACACTGCTGCTTGTCACACATGACCCTAAGGTGGCTCTTCGTTCTGAAAAAATCATGTTTATGAATGACGGAGAAATTGCAGACAGTTTACAATTAGGTAGATATGACCTTTCAACTGCCGAGAAACGAGAAATGAGATTAAATCAATGGCTGCAAGATTTAGGTTTTTAATTTGAGTAAAAACAGGCAGGAAACTGCCTGTTCTACTTTTTCTGGCACTCAAACGAGTAATCCATAGACAAACTATTTGTTTCTAAAATGATTTTGCCGCCAGCTTGTTGACAAGATTCTGTCAGCAGCTCAATTTCTTTGCTATAAAAGTATCTCTTTGACATATAAACAGTCACTAAAACAAGGAACAGAGTCGCGATAATGACTGTGATTTGTCTATTTAAACTTTGAAATCTTTTTTTCATTTCAACATCCTTTCTAAAAGGTCGGAGTTTGTGTTTAATACTTACTTTTGTCGTCATCTACCAGTTTCTTATCTCATGATCTAGCAACATCATACATGATTTTCTTTCCTAGATCGACCTTCCATTTTTCCTCTGAAATAGTTAAAACTGCTTTATTCCAAATATACGAGTGATATTTTCGTTCATTATCATAAAATCCATTGTATATATCCCTTTTTTAGATTTCCAAAAAGAGATTTTATTCATTTGTGCTAACAAGCAATCACCCTTACAATATCGTACATCACATGACCTTAGGTCCTTTTTATTACCTCTTGTCAATCACTTCGCAGAAACGATTATATTTTACCAAAAATTGTGATATCGTTTTTTATGAAACAGGTGAAAGGATCTTAAAGAGGTGAAATTTCCATGGCTATCATTTCTGCTGAACAGGTGGGGAATCGTTTAAATGATTGGAGAATTGCAATTCGCAAGCATGATGTACACAGTGCAAAAGCAATGTATACAGAATTAAAAGAATTACTTCAAAAAATGGAAGAAAATCAGGAAGTTTTGACCTATTACTCATTGCTAGAAGGCAAGTATAAACTCATGTTATATGAACGGAGAGGTACAAAACTGAAGGAACAGCCAGAGCCAGATTGCCCCTCTAAAACAAACGACTTAATTGAATACTACTTTTACCTATACAAAGCCCTTTACGCTTCATATAAAAGAGACTATGCATCAGCCATTGGACTGTTTAAAATTGCCGAGAAAAAACTACAACACATTCCTGATGAAATAGAAGTAGCAGAATTTCATACGAAAATCGCTAACTTATATATGCTGCTTCGTCAAAGCCTGATTTCTCTACACTATATTCAGAATGCTATTGATATTTTCAAAAGTCATGAAGGATATGAGAGAAGACTAGCTGCAGCCTTTGTCATCGCCGCTGCTAATTATATGGACATTGGTGACTTTATAAGAGCAGAAGACTACTACAAAAAAGCATTACACATCGCAGACAGTCTCAACGATCATTTTCTAACATCACAGCTTTATCATAATATCAGCATTTTGTACGCCGAAGCTGGCGAATCCAAAAAATGTATTGATGCCCTAGAAAAGGCTCTTAGTGATGAAGACTACCTCTCTTCGTGTTACTTTCATCACTCCATGTACATGTTAATGAAAGAGCTGCTTTCTATCGATGAAAGGACACAAGCTCTCTATTACTTCGAATTGGTGAACCAAAAACATGAATCAGAGAAATGCCCCATCTATACAGCAAAAATGAATTTGCTTTACCATCTATACTTCACTGAAGATATGGCTCAAAAAGCTCAAGCCTGTTTCGATGAAATCAGCATTCTTAAAAAATTAAAAGATGCTGAAGGAGTCTGTGAATTAAGTGCATTAGCTGCAAAACACTTTGAAGAGCTGGGAGCAATTCATCAAGCCTATCTCTTTTTAAAGGAAGCTGATCGCATGAAACATCCTATTATTGACTGGGGGAATTCTAATGAAAAAAATGAGTTTATTGATCATCACTTTGACCATCGTTGTTTTAGGACAAACAGGGGCTTTCAATCCATTAAATGATGGCAATCCTGGTACAACAGAACGCCCTATCGGAACTTAATATAACATTGGTCATACAAAGAACCACTCGCCTCATCAAGGCAAGTGGTTCCACATTTATTTTAGTTGCTGATAAGAAATGAGGCGGTGTATATGTACCGCAAGATAAGTCAGCTCATCATTAGGAATGATGATACTATGCACCTGTTTAATATAGTCTTTGATCTTAAAAGCAACATCCATCGCTTGAGGATATAAATGTGCAATTTGTTCAAATAACTCATTTTCTTGATCTGATAATAATTTATCAGCATAAAATCTTTCTACAAAGAATTTCACATGTGTAATGAACCGACTGTAATGAATATTCTCTTGATCCATTTCCATATTCAACGTATAGCGCACAAGATTGACAATACTTCCGATCATCTTGGCGTATTTCATACCATCTTTCGACTCGGACTCTTCACCTAATGCATTAATTAAGTGAAAGGCGATATTGGCAGCTTCTTCTTTTGGTAATTGTATGCCCAATGTGTCATTGACTAACTCAAGTGCGTAATTTCCTACTTCAAATTCTTCTGTATAGTAATTTTTGATTTCCCAATACACGCGATTCGTAATATTAATATTCTTTTTATGACGTTCCACTGCAAAATTCAAATGATCCATTAAGGTAAAATAAACACCTGAATTTAAATTTGAGTTTAAACGTTTTTCTGCATATTTGACGATGTGCTGAGTTAAATCGATAAATTCCTGCGGCATTGAATCTAACAGTTGAAGAAATTCTTTTGCTCTCATGTTATCGACTGACATAAAGACTTGGTCCGCTTTTTTCTCTTCTATCATTTGACCTGGTTTCTGTCCATAGCCAATTCCTCGGCCGAACAAAACCATCTCCTGTTGGTTCTGATCTTCAGCCAGGACCACACTCGAGTTTAAAACTTTTTTGATTTTAAACATCGTCATCACCTGTTTTCATGATTGTGGTGTTCAATCAAGCGATTCTCCATTCGTCTCAATGACTTTTTGGTACCAATAAAATGAGTCTTTTCGAGATCGTTTTAATGTCCCGTTCCCGTCATCATCTTGATCTACGTGAATGAAGCCATAACGTTTTGACATTTGTGATGTACCTGCACTAATAATATCAATCGAGCCCCAGCTCGTATATCCAAAGAGATCGACGCCTTCTTCAATGGCTTCTCTCATTTGACGGAAATGTTCCTTAAAATAGTTAATACGATAGTCGTCATGAATTGAGCCATCACTTTCAACTACATCCTTTGCACCCATGCCGTTCTCGACAATGATAAGAGGTTTTTGATAGCGATCATACAATTCGATCAAAGAAATTTTCAGACCAACCGGATCAATTTGCCAGCCCCAGTCAGTTGAAGGAAGATAAGGGTTTTTGACTCCACGAATGGTATTTCCTTCTGTCTCTTCTAATCCTTCTTGGGCTGATTCCGTTAAAGACATATAGTAGCTGAATGAGATAAAATCTACTGTGTTTTCCTTTAAAATGTTAAGATCATCTGCTTCCATTTGAATATGAATATCTTTTCTCTCAAGCATGCGCTTGATCAGCGGTGGATACTCGCCAAATACCTGAACATCTGCATAGAAATAGTTTTCTAAGTTTTGTTTCAAAGCTTGTTCCACATCATTCGGGTGGCACGTATGCGGATACGTTGTCAATTTTGTCAGCATACATCCTACCTGGCTGCCTGGGATGATACGATGGCAATCTGCTGTTACAAGAGCAGATGCGACAAATTGATGATGAAGTGCTTGGTACACCGTCTCTTCTACTTTTCCTTCTGGGCAGCGATCAGGAATAATTCCCGCTGTAATGAAAGAGTGGCGGTGAATACTATCAATTTCATTAAAAGTGAGCCAATATTTCACATCATCTTTATAACGTTCGAAACAAACATTGGCGAACTTCACAAAGAGGTCGATTACTTTTCTTTCAACCCAGCCATTATATTTCACACTAAGGGCTAAAGGCATTTCATAATGAGAGAGTGTCACGATCGGTTCTATGTTGTGTTTTTTCATTTCTGCAAATACACGATCATAAAATTGCAGCCCTTTTTCATTCGGTTCCGCTTCTTCTCCAGTAGGGAAGATACGACTCCATGCAATAGAAATGCGAAGTGTTTGAAATCCCATTTCAGCAAAGAGAGCCAAATCCTCTTTATAGTGATGATAGAAATCAACACCTCTGCGCTTTGGGTATTTTTTATCGTCTGGATCTTTCATCGCACGATCTATATTTTCAGTGGTAACAGCAAGATGACCTTCATAATCTTCTACACTCAAGTTGGAACGGTACATTGCAATATCTGCAACAGACGGTCCCTTTCCATCTATATTCCAGGCGCCTTCTGCCTGGTTAGCAGCAATGGCACCGCCCCATAAAAATCCTTTTGGAAAACCTTTGATTTTTTTCATATGATTAGCCTCCTAATTGTGTAACAACCATCAATGTATCTTGACGATTGACCTCTTGTAATGGCTGTACCTTAATATCATATTGATCTGTATTTGTGACTACAGCAAGAGTTACTGGATCATACCCTGCTTCCATGATTTTTTCTAGGTCAAATTCAATCAATAAATCACCCGCTTGAACACGATCTCCAGCCTGCACCTTTGGATGGAAATACTGTCCTTCCAACTGAACGGTGTCAATGCCGATGTGGAATAATACTTCAACTCCATGGTCCGTCTTCATACCAAGTGCATGGTTTGTTTCGAACAGTAAGGTTACCTCTCCATCTACTGGTGCATAAAGTGCTCCCTTTGAAGGTACAATGGCAATTCCTTCTCCCATGACCTTTGAAGAGAAAATATCATCTTTCACTTCAGATAGAGAGATCATTTGACCAATCACAGGGCTTTTGAATGTTTCTCCTGCTCCAATTTTTTCAGCAAACCCAGCTTGGTCCTTTGTCTTTTCTTCTACAGTTCGATCTTTACCTAATACAAAAGCAGCGATAAAGGCGACAATAAACGAAATGACCGCTCCAATGATAGCAAACATCAAATTTCGCGGGAGCTCATCTGATATAAACATCGACATGCTTGCTAACCCAGGGCCAACAAGCACAAAGGCTTGTATACCAACTAAACCAATGAAAATCCCGCCAACAAACGAACCCATCATAACACTTCCAAGGACTCGCTTATTTTGCAGTGTCACACCATACAGCGCCGGCTCTGTGATGCCAAAAAAGGCTGATATTCCTGCCGAAATGGCTGTTGATCTGAGTACCTTGTCTTTTGTTCGAAGTGCCACAGCAAAACACGCTCCACTTTCCGCGATATTATGCGCAAGTGATGCCGGTAAATAAAGTGCTTCTTTCCCAAGGGTTCCCATCGTTGTGACTGCATAAGGGACCATTGCTTTGTGCATGCCTGAAGCAACCATGAATGGGAGGACCGCTGCTAAAATTGCGACAGCTACCCAGCCTACCGTATTAAACATCGCAAGAATAATAGATGAAAAGCCTTGCCCCGCTGTAAAACCAATCGGTCCTAACAGAAGTAGCGTAACTGGTACAGTAATGACCAATGACATCATCGGAACGAAGAAAATCCGAATTGGTTTTGGTGAAAACCGTGTAAAGAATTTTTCCATTTTCGCGTAAAGCAATACAGAAAGGATTGCCGGAAACACTTGATATGCATAAGCTATATTTTTTACATCGAATGAAAGTAATTGCGCACCTTCTGTAAGCATCGCCGTCATGTTCGGCAGAAGGAGCGCACCGACTGCTGATAGAGCGACCAGTGGATTTACTTTTAGTTTATTCGCCGTCGTTACAGCAACTAGTAAAGGCAGAAAGTAAAGTGGTGCATCACCTACCATGTTCAGTATTTGATAGGTTTGTCCCTTTGCATCCATCCAGCCTAATAAAGAGAAAAGGAGAAGAAATGATTTTAAAATTCCTCCGCCTGCGATAGCTGGTACAAGCGGTTGGAAGACACCGACAATGAAATCTAACAGAACTGTGCCTGCTTTTCTTTTTTCTTTTGGCTGGTTGGATGGCACGTCTTGGCTTGATGAGGTGCTGCCTATTAAACTAGTTACCTTTTGATACACTTCAATGACATCATTCCCAATGACTACTTGGCATTGTCCTGACATTCTGACAGCTATAACACCTGGTGTTTTTTCTAGTGCTGGTACATCTGCTTTTTTCTGATCGATTAGTGTGAAGCGAAGCCTTGTTGAACAGTGTTCAAGGTGCGCAATGTTTTCTTTGCCGCCTACATGCTGTAAAACGTCTTTGGCAACTTGTGTGTAATTCATTTTTTCTTCTCCCCCTTTTCTCATACACGAGACCTATATTTTAGCAACAAAAAAAGGATCTAAAACGACAAATAAAAGAAATTCATCGTTTTTAGATCCTGCCTGCATGACCAGTCACATGTCTAATTTATTCATATTGGATTTGTTTTTAGTATATATTGATTATATGAAAGCGTCAACATTTATTTTTCTAAAAATTATTAAGGTCTTTATACCCAAATTACTCTTCTTTCATTGTTGAAGTAACCTTCCTGTTTTTTTATACAATAAATATCCTTTTATCACTCACCAAAAACTACTTCCATCTAAAAACCAGATAAGTTTAAAATGACCCATCTGGTTTATCATCATCTATTTTTTCTTTTCTTCAGCCTGCTTTTTGAATGCTTCCGTTTGTTCTTGATATTCCTCTTTCGTGACAGCTTTAAATTCTATTGTACCGCCTGCCATTTTAAAAGGAAATTTAATTGATGTTGCATCTCGATCAGTTTCCCCTAAAATAAACCCCTTTTCAATTGCAGGATAAGTACTCAAATCAAACATTATCCCATCTGAAACACCACCGGCTGTATGTTTCGTTTCTTTATATGGTTCACCACCATCTCCTGGAACCGTTCTCATCAAAAAAGAACCTGCCCATTCAGACTGCATATACATCCGTTTTACTTTTAGAAATAGCTGGTATGAACCATCCTCCGCTGTATACAGATAACCATAAGCGCCTGTTACTTTCTTAATAAAGTTTCTTACATAATCATGGAATCTATTCTCAGAGTCCTCCATCAATTCATCATATCGGTCATGAATATCCTTTTGAACAGCACGTAGTTTTGTTTGATCAACTGCTTTATAGGTGATGCTTTGCTTTTCACCTTGTTTTTTCACAGAAAGATCTTTTTCATCAAGGTGAACTTTATATGTGATCGTCTCTTTCCCTTGCTTCACTTGAAATTCGTAACCGTTTTCAACAGTTTTACCAGTTAATTTATATTTGTTGATAAATAGGTTGGGATCAAAATGTCTTTTTGGGTTTTCCTCCAAAATGGTTTCATTCAGATAACCAGTGACTTTCCCTTTTCTCTCTGTTACCTTGAACCAGTTCACTTGATCCTTTGTCTTATATACAAAGGCGTAATAGTTGTTCAATACACTCTTTTTTGCATTTGCTTGGTATGCTATCCAGCTGACAGCAACGATGACTAGTACCGCTAAAATTGCTACGATCCAGATTTTTGATCTATTCATACATACCTCCTCTGATCATTGATCTGACGGATTTTTATTTTTTCTATCAATATATTGTGATGCATCTCCTAGCGATCTCTTCACCTCCTTCATTGGATTTTTTCTAAAACCTCTTGTATCACCAATGGATATCGCATATTATATATCTAAATGATATATCTTTTAGATAGGTGTGCTGATATGAAAAAATACAATGATACGACGTATGCGATTTTAGGTATTTTAACGACTGATTGTAAGTCAGGGTACGAAGTGAAGCAATTAATTGATAGAAGCCTGCATCATTTTTGGAAAATCAGTTATGGACAAATTTATCCAGCTTTAAAGTTAATAGTCGAGGAAGGCCTTGCGGAAGTTTCACCTGCTGCTACTTCTGGCCGATCAGACAAGCGGGAATATCATTTGACTGAAAAAGGACTGGATACGTTAAGAGAGTGGCTGGCGCAGCCGCTCGATCAATTACCAACAGAGCGTAATGAGGTGTTATTAAAGTTATTCTTCGGTCAATATCTTTCGTTTGAGAAAAAATTGGTGCTTTTACAGGATTATGAGCGGCAGCTCCGTATTCGTTATGAAACTTATGTATCAATTGAACAAAACATTCAAGAGCTTTATCCTGATGAAGCGGATGCGAAGTATTGGCTGTTTACTTTAAATTATGGGAAAAGAGTGGCTCAAGCAGGCATTGATTGGTGCGTGGACACATTCCATTCGATGAAGAAGGAAGGGTAAATAAATGAAAAAAGACATACGTGCTGGCAGATTTACAACGGACAATTCTGAATCGATTGTTGTGTTCATTATCGGAATGAGAATCAACAAACGCTGGGCCATTCATCAATGGCTGCCTGTGTTCATGGCAATGCCTAGCATGATCAAGGAGCTGTATACCCATCAAGATGAGCTTGGGTTTCTTGGAACAGAGAATTACTTCGGATTACGCACGACAGCGATGATTCAATATTGGAAATCAACCGATGACCTCCTTGCCTATGCCAAGATGGAGAAGCATTTGGCTGCTTGGAAAGAATTTAACCAAAGAGCACGAAATAATGACGCGGTCGGAATTTATCATGAAACGTACCAAATACAAGCCGGGTCGTATGAATCCATCTACGTGAACATGCCTTCCTACGGACTGAGCCAAGCGAAATCCCCTATTTCAATAAGTAAAGGACAACAAACAGCGAAGGAACGTCTGAATACAACAAATTCCTAGAGAGCGATTCTCTAGGAATTTCTTTTTGCAACGGTCACAAAATGCTTTAATATGCGGGCTGTTAATCCCCATATGGTGTAGTTTTCGTAATCATAAAACCATTCCTCAATCGAACGGCTTCCCCAGCTGTATTTTTCACCATTCATGATTTTTTCATAAGGGAAGTCCTCGCCTGGTGTTGGCTGAACGGATACATGATGTAAGTATGGCTCATATTGGCTGAGCCATGATAGAGGCACGGTAAAAGTCTCCTCTACTTCTTCTTGATTAAAGGAGTGTTTCACTTTTTGCTTATCAATGATACCAACATATGGGTATACCACGAAGGATGGAGAAGCGATATAAGGACTAAGCTGTCCAAGGATCTCGACCGATTCTGGCGGAATGCCAAGCTCTTCATGTGTTTCTCGCAGTGCAGCTTCCTGTGCAGTTTCGCTGCCGTCAAGCTTGCCCCCAGGAAAGCTAATATCCCCCGGCTGTTTTCTCATGGTGAGCGATCGTACCTCAAATAATATATGCCATTCTCCATTTACTTGCACCAAAGGGATAAGGACTGCTGCTTTGAACGCTGTCTCTTCTCCAATGAACAACGGCTGTGATTGATGTAAGTCATTTTTTAATTGATCAATGAACACGGACATCACCTGTTTTCTGTTTCTCTTTCCTTTAGCGTATCATGGTTCTCCTTTTGAATAAAGATGATCCTTCTGACAATTATTTTTATCATTTTGACAACTTTACTTGTCAAAATGAATATAATGCTTTACAATCAAGGAAAGATTTCAAGCAAAATTGAGGTGACAGAATGAAAAATCGGTTAAAAGAGCTTCGTGCGCGTGATGGTTTAAACCAAACTGAGCTGGCAAAGCGTGCAAAGGTCTCTCGTCAGACCATCAGCTTAATGGAACGAGATGAGTTAATGCCGTCTCTCTTGCTCGCGGTTAAGCTTTCACGAATTTTTCAGGAACCCATTGAACGTATTTTTCTATTCGAGGAGGATGAACTCTCATGAAAACTGTATACAAAATGCTCTTAGGTGCTCTCCTTGGCTTTCTCGGCGCTTACTGTCTGCTGGCAGCTGAATTTGAGATGACACTTCTTGATGTTGCATTTGAAGCGACTCTTGTCATCAGTGGATTGACGATTTTATTGATTATTTATTGTTTTTCAGGGATTTCACGTATGAAAAAAAGGGTATCTCTTTCGGTTTCTGGAGATGAGGAGGATGAACTGGAAGCAAAACAATATCGGACCTTTACTGATTTGACTTTAGCCAATACTGTAAGTACCATTTTTTCCATTGTTGCCATCGGTATCGCGATCGTCACCGAGCAGCCACTCTGGCTGATTCTCGTCAATGCTGCTTTATTTATCGTCACCGTTATCAGTTCATATATATCGATATCTGTTCTAAAGCTTGTCTACCCTAATCGGAACCTGCCAAGTCTATCTGACAAAGACTACAGTAAAAAGCTGCTCGCCATTTCGGACGAAGGCGAAAAGCATGTGATGCTTGGCGGACTGTTTCATACGTATCAAATGATGAATATCCTATTGACCAGCGCCATGTTTATTTTGATTGTGTATTCCCTTGGAACCAATCACTCTCAGCTGTTCTCAATCATGGTCATTGGGGTTGTTTTGATCATTTTGAATGCAAATTATGTGCTAAAGATTAGAAATCGTTAAATGAACAAAAGCACAGCCTCATGCAAAGGCTGTGCTTTTTCCGTTCATTATGACGCGCGGCGTTTCTTTCGTGCATAGATCAATAGTATGAAACCAAACCAGACCGGCGTTAATAAGAGCGCGGGGCGTGTTGCATCTGCAAACAGCATGATCACTAGAATCGCAGCGAAGAGAACCAAAACACATATATTCACAAAAGGTGTGAACGGTGCTTTAAAGGTAGATGCTGCATGCAGTTCAGGCTTTGTTTTTTTATATTTCAAATGACAAATTAAAATAATACTCCATACCCAAATGAAACAAATGGCACTGATCGTTGTCACAATACCAAAGGCTTGTTCGGGAATCAGCTTGCTTAAAAGAGCTCCAACCGATACCACAATCGTCGAAACAAACAGGGCATTGCTTGGGACAGCGTGCTTGTTCAAACGTCCGAAGGAAGCTGGACCCTGCTTTTGATGACTGAGATTATACAGAATGCGGCTTGTCGAGAACATGCCGCTATTACAAGCTGATGCCGCAGATGTCAGGACGACAAAGTTGATGAGCCCTGCTGCTACTGGTATCCCAATGAGTCCAAAGGTTTTCACAAAAGGACTTTCTGATGCACTGAGCTCAGTCCATGGGTTGATACATAGTAAAACAAAGATCGCACCCACATAGAAAAATAGGATTCTTAATGGAATCTTATTAATCGCAGAAGGGATGTTTTTTTGCGGATTGGCTGTTTCTGCTGCGGACACACCGACCAGTTCAACTCCCACATACGCAAAAATCACCATCTGGAATGACAATAAGAAACCTGTGACACCATTCGGGAATAACCCGCCATGAGACCATAAATTCGTTACTGTCACCGGTCCAGCATCTGTTTGAAAACCAATGATTAAAAGAACCATTCCAACCCCGATCAATAATAGAATCGTAATTACTTTAATGAGTGCAAACCAAAATTCCATTTCTCCGAAAAGCTTTACCGTTAACAAATTCAACCCTAGTAAAATCAACAAACAAATGATGGCAGGAATCCACTGCGGGATGTCAAACCAATACTGTACGTACACCCCGACCGCAATGACATCCGCCATCGCTGTCATAATCCAGCAAAACCAATACGTCCACCCTGTTACAAAGGATGCCCACGGGCCGAGATAGTCCTCCGCAATATCGGTTAATGACTGATAGCCCGCCTTCGATAAAAGCAATTCTCCGAGTGCCCTCATGACAAAAAAGATAGCCATCCCGACAATTAAATAAGCAAAAATGATTGAAGGACCTGCCAATTGAATAGCTTTTCCAGATCCTAAAAACAACCCTGTTCCAATGGTTCCGCCAATGGCAATCAATTGCACATGACGGTTTGATAAATCTCGTTTTAATTCTTGTTGTGCCAATGCTAACACCCTCCTACGACACGATCTTATACTGAAATAATGAACCCTTTAAAAAAGTCCATAAAAAAAGAGATTGGATGCGCTCCAATCTCACGGTCATAAAAGAATAGCAAAATAGAGAAAAGTCATACACGGCATCATCCATGCACCACAAATACAATATTTCGTACTCTTCTGTCCTTTTGCCTGAGATTGTGAACCCTTCGGCGCCGCACACACATGCGGTCTCTCCAGAAGCTGCTCCTGCTATAGTGTGACCCACAGCATTCATAGCCTTCGTTATTTAATTAAAATGTTGCTATTTCTGAATAATTTCATATTTTACGCCTCATTCAGAAAGCTGTCAATGGTAATCTTTTATGATTTACGGCGGTACGCATATGTCTTCACTTCATCAATCCCCCCTGATTCATGTATAATAAATCAAAAGATGTTCGGCTCGTTTGATGGAGAAATTCCTCTTGATCATGAACAAAGTTAAGCAATCCATGGAAGTTGGTGAAGATAAATGAAAAAAATGAACAAACAGCGTGTTACATTACAGGAAGTCGCCAAGCATGCCGGTGTCTCGACTTCAACGGCATCACTCGTTGTTCGAAATAATCCTAGAATCTCTGAAGCCACTCGAAACAAAGTACTGCAATCCATGGAGGACTTAGGATACGTATACGACCGCGTTGCTGCTAACATGCGGTCAAAAAGCTCAAATATCGTTGGTGTGATTGTGACGGATATTTCTAACACCTTTATTTCGGAGTTTTTAATTGGCGTACAGACCACACTTGAATCACTGGGCTATACTGTTTTACTTGGTACAACCTTTGACAGTGTTGATAAACAGGAGCGGCTCATTTCCACTATGGTAGAGCATCGTGTAGGCGGGATTATTTTAAACCCAGCTTCGAAAAGTTCTGCTCGAACGGTCAAACAATTAAATCAAATTCGCACCCCAAAAGTACTGGCAAATCGTGAATTATCAGACGTGCAATGTGATTATGTCGGTGTTGATTATGAACAAGGTACTTGGATGGCAGTTCATCATCTTCTTCAAAAGGGACATCGCCGCATCGCTTTTTTAGGCGGCATTAAGACCTCTTCGACTTGGATTGAGCGGATGAAAGGTTTCAAAAGAGCTCATGACGAAGAAAATGTGACGATTGATGAATCGCTTATTATTGATATAGTACCTACTCGCGAAGGCGGGAAAGAAGCACTCGCCCAAGTGATGGATCAGCCTGAGCCCCCTACTGCTATTTTTTGTTTCAGTGACTTAGTCGCATTTGGGGTCATTCAAGCACTGTCAGCACGGGGCATTCAGCCTGGTGAAGATATCGATGTCGTTGGATTCGATAATGTTCCTGAAGCGGAAATGTACCATCCGCCGCTCACCACTGTTTCCTCCTTCCCCCGATCCATCGGGGTAAAAGCAGCGAACCTTTTATATCATAAAATGAACGAACAGGATGAAGAGCTGCAGCGATTGATTTTAAAGCCCCAACTTCATATTAGAGAAACCTCTCCATCATGATGAAAAAGAGAATTGTGTGCAGCAATTCTCTTTTTTTATTGATCAAGTCAACTATTTCTTTGTTTCATTTTTCTTTTTTTAAATCACAAAGTCATAAACTTGACACATTTAAAATGCAGGAGTATATTTATCTCGTTGCTTCTTTTAGTATATCGTTATACCTATTTCGTCATATTATTATTTCTATCAAAAAACAGTTAAAAGTGATTTTTTATGATTCTGATCAAATCATGAAGTTTCACTTCCTAACCAAGGCTGTTATTATTTTTTGCATTTTAGTAGAACGATATACTTGATTGAAGAACAGATGAATATTCATTATTTTTTCATCAATCACATAAGGGGTGTTGTGATGGGCTTCATATTATTCATTTTGAAGGAAACAATAACAAAGGGTATACAAAGAATTTGACCTTAAAGGGGTTTCAAATATAGGAGTGGGAACATGAAAAATCCTTATATAAAATCGTCACTTGGCATGTATTTAAATTACTTCATGCTTGGCATGATCAACATTATTGTAGCTTCCAACATGGACAGCTTATCTGAACGCTACCATGTAGATATTCCGAAAATCAGCTTGCTTGTATCTGCGATCGGAATTGGTAAACTCATTGCGCTCTTTTTCTCAGGCCGGTTAGCCGACAGCTGGGGACGTAAGCCTGTCATTATTACAGGAAATTTTCTTTACTTATTATTCTTAATCGGTATTCCAACGACCACAAGTTATACACTGGCATTTATCTTTGCGATTTCAGCAGGTATTGCCAACTCACTGCTTGATTCAGGAACCTATCCTGCTTTGTCAGAGTCATTTCCTAAAAAAGCAAGTTCGGCTTCTGTTTTAGTAAAAGCATCTGTATCCATTGGGGCGACTGTTCTTCCATTTATCTTGGCATTCCTAGTGGCACATGACATCTTCTGGGGCTGGGCGTTCTTTGGACTAGGGCTTCTTTATTTACTCGTAGGGATTTACTTAATCTTTATGCCATTCCCGAACCATAAGCAAGTTTCTTCACAAGACGCTCTTCCCGTACAGGATCAGCTGAAGAAAGAACCAAAAATGCTTGGCGAAGGCTTAGCTGTTGTACTGATGGGATTCACATCGACTGCATTGTTTGTCGTATGGCAGACATGGCTTCCGCAGCTGGGGTTGAAATTAATCGGACTTGGCACAGAACAAGCCACACAGCTTCTTTCTTATTTTAGTATTGGTGCACTGGTATCTGTTCTATTGCTTTCGATCGTCTTAGATAAATTCATTTCACCGATTATGGTGGCGATCATTTATCCAATTGGGGCGTTCCTTGCAATGCTTTCACTTTTCCAAATCGAAACGTACAGCATTGTCATTGTCAGCACCTTCTTCTTAGGACTATTTACAGCGGGAATCTTCCAGCTGGCGATGAGTATTATGATGAAATTGTTCCCGACAAACAAAGCAACAGCTTCATCCTACGTCAACATTGCGGCAAGCTCAGCGTTTATTCTCGTGCCGCTCATTACAAGTGGATTGGTCAGCTCGTACGATATTAAAATGACGTTATTTTTCGATATGATCATTGCGGTTATTAGCGTATTACTAGCGGTCTTTGTTCTTGGACGCATGAAAAAATTATTTAGATAATTAAAGGAGATGTCAATCATGACAAACATACATGAACGAAATATTGATGGAAAAACAAAATTAGTCGGTCTTCTTGCTACACCAATCGGGCACAGCCTTTCACCACGTATGCATAACCTTGGCTATACACTAACAGGTATCAACTATGCTTACCTTGCATTTGAAGTAGGGAATGATGAACTAGAAGCAGCTGTAAACGGTATGAAAGCAATGGGTGCAGCTGGATTTAACGTCTCTATGCCGAACAAAATGAAAGTACTGGATTACTTAGACGAACTAGATGATTCTGCAAGATATACACGTGCTAGTAACACTGTAGTAAACAAGGATGGTAAGCTCATCGGCTACAACACAGATGGTCTTGGATATGTGAGAAACTTGATTGAACACGGCGTTGAATTAGCCGGCAAGAAAGTCACACTTGTTGGTTCTGGCGGCGCTGCAACTCCGATTGCGATTCAGCTTGCACAGTCCGGCATTCGTGAAATTAGCATTTTCGCTCGTAATGATCAATACTTTGTACAAGCAGAAGAAAATGTAAATTACATCAACAACGAAATGAAATCCTTCGGTGTCAAAGCAAACATTTTCCCACTTGAAGACAAAGACGCATTCCGCCGTGAAGTAGCAGAAAGTGCGATCCTGGCAAATGGGACAAGCCTTGGCATGAAACCACTAGATCAGCTCAGTATTATCGATGATACACTTGATGTACTTCGTGAAGATTTGATCGTGACAGATGTTGTGTACAACCCGCAAAAAACAAAGCTTCTTGCACAAGCACAGGAAGCTGGCGCCAAAACCATTAACGGTCTTGGAATGATGCTGTGGCAAGGTGCACTTGCTTACAAACTCTTTACTGGTGAAGATATGCCAGTTGATCAAGTAAAACAAATTCTTTTTGAAAATGACCGTTTCTAAAACAAAAGAAAGACGACTTCCTGCGGAGGTCGTCTTTTTTTAATCATGTGCCATGACTTGGCGGTATCGATACAGGATATACAGTGCGCCGATAATGGCCGCAACAGCCACCACTGCATCGAACATAAAGATTTGTAAAATGGACGCGTGACTCTGAATTAAACCTGTTACGACCGGGATGACGATAGCCGACACGCCGCCCGCTGTAGAGATAATCCCAGTCATCGTCCCTTTGTTTTTCCAGAAGAATTCAGCCATCACAGTTAACGTCAGCTGAAAAACTCCTGCCGTTGAAAATCCCAATACAAAAGCATTGACGGTTCCTATAACTGGTGATTTCACGACCAAGAGCACACAAATGGAAACAAGTGTAATGATTGGATAGATCAGCAGTACAGTGACCGGACGGACAAAACGGCGCAGCAGAAACGCGAGCATCACGACAGACAGCAGCCCGCCCATGCTATAGTAACTGAGCAGTTTTACAGCACTGCCCGATGTCATCCCCAAGATGGCCTCACCGTACGTAGGCAGCCAAATTTGCGGCAGCGCATACAGTCCATTTGACGTAAAACTGATCACAATGAGTGCGATCCCTTCTCTCCAAAATGTAGGCTCTGTCGAGAAGCGCGGAAGTCCGTCATGCTCCGTTACTTGGACTTGCTCCACCTTGCGATGATTCGGAAATGGCAAGGTCCACAGCATCAAGACATTCACAAGATAGATCAGAGCAGGAACAAAAAATGAAATTCCATAAAACAAATCATGCTCTGCTAAAAAGAAAATCGCCAGTGGCAAAATGGTTGCCCCAATGGAGATAAAGGCCTTCACCATCACATTCGCAGATCCCGAGTTTTGCGGAAAAGCCTCCATTAACGCAGGATACGTTCCTGCATCCATTGCCGAATTCGCGACCCCTGCCAAAATCGCAAACGCAAACGCGATTTGATAATTCGGAGACAATGGGATTCCGATGAGGAACACCGCCATCAGCACACCAGAAACCAAAATGACCGGCTTCCGCCCAAAACGATCTGACAGTACGCCTGATAACCCATACGTGAGTACCCTGCCAATGCCAAGCGCCGAAATCATATAACTAATTCCCGCACTATTGGTATCTAATTGTTTGATTAAAAATGGCATATTTGAAGCCAAAATAATATTGACCATACCTAATAAAAAATAATTAATATACAGACTAGAAGCCGTTCTCACATACGGATTCCTCATCCTGACACACCCCTTAACACCATCGCAATGAAGTGACAAATAAAGGTTACGCTTACAAGATCTCATATGTGAGGAAGAACAGCTTTGCAGCCTTCACGTTCATACATCTCATCATGTCATGCAGCTCACAGCTTACACGCCCTTCATGTATCAAGCATTTCTTCAATTTTTCACTGCTCTTATTTTATACGAATGCGAAAGGTAAAGATAGTGAATTGCTTAAATTTGAAGGGAATTCATTGATCAAGCGTATGACACCATCGATAGAAAAAAGGAGTGGTTAACTGCCACTCCTTAAATGATGTCTCAATTCTGTTCATCGCAGCCCCCAAATACTTAGCTCATAAAAATATTCCGTTCTCTCGATGCATAATCCAAAACGGAAATATTCTGCCAAAAATAAAATTCATTCACATTCACTTCAAGTGCTTCAAATTCATGCTCTCGATAGTGTTCTCCATGTATTTGGATTTTATGTTCTCTCAATTGAAGGAAAGCAAACACCTTCTGACAAACACTACTCAGCGATTTTATAAAATCCATATACCACTATTCGAATTCTATAGAAATTAAACAACCAGTCCCCCGAAAGAGTTTCGACAACTGGCTGTTTCATACGGTGTTTTGATCCCAGTCTCTCAAAAATGGGGGATCAGTCCCGATGTGGGGATTGTTTAAAATATTACGGATCATTTTGAAGATACTATGAATGGCTTTGTATTCGCTCCCGTATTTTCTGGGTATGATCTTGATTTAAAATCATTGCCAATTCGGCCTCATTTAGAACAGATCCCCATCTAAAGATAATTTCACTATTCAAACCATACTTCAAAAAAAGCGCTTGATAATCTATTTCATGACTATTCTTATCCAATCCTGAGTAAAACAAATCTTTTATAGATTCTTCTGAGAGCATAGAATCCCTTCTACTGGCAATCATGAAACTAGATTGATACTGATCCATTATTCGCAATGCTTTATCTAAATCATGTTGAGGAACCTTGGCCATACTGACATAAAACTGTTTTTCATGTTCATCTAAAAGTAATTCTGGCCCCTTTTCAAAACCTGAAGTATTTATGTCTGAATCAATAGATTTCCATACTTTTCGGAATCCCTCTATTCGCGAATGCACATCACTTACTTTCTTACTCAGAAAGATATAAAAATGGTAATTAGTCAATTGATCGCTAAAAATTTCGATTAGTTCATTTTGACAATAACTTTGAAAAGTCTTGATCCCATCATCATCTAAAAAGTAATATCCATTAATACTATATACACTTAACTGTTTAAGTTCATTTATTTTTTGATCTAACCACTTATAGTAGTTTGTCACTTCTTGTTCGAATTCAAGTTCTATTTTCATTAGGCACCTTTTAATCAGTCATTAAAATTGCTCGAATTGAACAACTGCTTTTTCTTTTTGTAAAAACTCCTCAAAAAGAGAGACTAATCTAGTTATATTCTCTTCTTTTGAATACAGTAACGGATTATAGCCATCTGAAGAAGGCATATAATGAATAAACGGTTCCATATCCTCAGGATAGTCAAAATCTGCGTATACTTCAGAAAGCTCACCCAACAACTCTTCAGGTGAATTCTTATTTTTTTCTTTTAAGTGAGACGTTATACCATATCTCCATTTCCTTTTTCAACGTCCCATTGACTAGATTCTTCTTCTACCAAATCATTATATAATTCTACCAAAACCATTTGAAGTTTTCTATAATCCTCATCTGGGTCGCCATCTCCCCAAGCTAATTCTAGGATTAAAGAATTTTCACATTCAGTATGATTAGATAAATATTCCACAGCATACTTGCTTATTTCTTTGTATGAAATCAAATCTAGCCTAATTCCTACATATATAGTTTTCCAATTAACTTTTATTTTGTGATGTTTTAAATGCTCTAATGAAAAATTCATAATTTAATACACCTTTTGTGATTTGACAAACTCTATTGTCTCCTCCAAGCTTTACCCAATTAACATTACACATTATGATTTTATTAATTGATTTTAAAGGTTTTCATCTCTCCCCCTCAACTTCCTGTGTTTCTGGTAAATGTCAAAGGTTTCATATACTTTATCTTATATACTCATCTACTTCTTCTATTGATGAAATATCTTGTATAAAAAATACTTATTTCTTCTGGTAGTATTATTGCTAAATCATCAATTGGATCTTCCTTAAATTCAATGAATACCTCATATAAGTAATCACCTTCGTATTAAAGGTTTACTCAGTTAGGTTTAATTTTCACAAATTTAAAGTAGTCTTTACCTTGTCCAAAAGTAAATAAACTTGTGCCTTCTGTTCTGGAGTTTCAGCAACATACTCCATACAAATTTCTTCCAAGCAACTATAGAAATCTAGATTATCCATCACAATTTCATGATAAGATGCTGTGTCCATAAATATCATTACTCCATTATTAAATTCAACATTCTCTGAATGCTCTGGAAGTTCATATCCCATCATATGATCTTGCCAAGGTTCTCTGTGAGACAAACACTCTAACACCTCAACTAAATCATTCTTCAAAAAAGAAAAAAAGTCTTGAACAATCGGCTGCATTTTTTTTAACATCAAGATCCTCCTAATTACTATATTTCTTCCATTCTAATACTGGGTACAAGCTTTCAATTTCCCCTGTTTTTGGATTTTTCCACCCCTCAAATTTTATACCATTTGATGTACCTTGTATTACATGTTGACCGCCTCTAGTTACATACTCAGTACCATTTTCCATTGCCTCTTGGCCATATTTATAAATTTGTTCATCAGTAAATACATTATCATCATAAACAGTCTTCTTATGAGTAGATGCTTTAAATTCTTTTGTATACATACCACGTTCTTGTTTTGCTATTTTATAGTACACATCATTTATTCCATGTACCGAAGGATGGCTTTCTTTTCTCTCCAATTTATAGGGAATTTCCTTTTCATTTAAATAATTAAAAAATTCCTTTTCATTATGACCACCACTTACACCTGTTTTACTAACACCTTCTGGCCGTATTAGATGATTTTTGCTATTGTCAGAATACTTATGTTTAAATCCACCTTTACCAGCACTATCCTTCACCCCCATCTTCCCATGAAACCCTTTCGCCCCAAACGGCAAAAGCATACCAAGCGCCGCGTTCATACTCGCTTCCTGCTGTTCTTTTGAGATCTTGTTTCCAAACATGTCTCGGCCTGTGATCGCTTCGCTGAAGCCGTTGGTGGCGGTGAGGCCATATAAACCTTTTTGAGATGTTTTCAGGGCGTCAAAGGATTTTTGGGATGTCTTGTAGATATCGACTGTCCTGACTGCGGCTGATGTGGCTTGGGTCGTTTTATAGACAGCCTTTCCTCCTTTGAAAATGCGGCCTGCCCAGCCGACGATAGGAATGTAACCGGCTGCTGCCATGCCGCCTGCCGCGACTCGCTGTCCTGCGGTGAGTTCCTCGCCTGTGATTGGATCAACGCCCGTTGCGGCACGTTTTGCATCGTTCACGCCAGTCAGTTCATTCACGATGTTTCCACCATAATCGAGGGCTTTTTCATACCAAGGGCGGTTGGCGAGCGCTTCTTGTTCCTTCGCAATCTTGCGGGCTTCTTCTTGTTCTTTTTTGATTTTCAGATATTCAGAAGTTTGCTTCTCAATATCGCTCTTTGCCTTGTAGATTTCGCTATTTTGATACGCTTTCTTATCAAAATTCATAGGCGAAATCGCTTTTCCGTCATTTGTCGCATTCATCATTTCAGCGTACAATGCCATTGTAGCTTGCTGCTCTGTCTCTGACAAAGCATATTCATCTGTTAAATTTTGATCAAGTTCTCTTAGTTCTTTGACCGTCTTTTTTCGTTCATCTTCCGCATCTTCTATTTTTTCATCAAAGGTTTGGCTATCAAATACCTCTAGGGAAATGAGGTCATCAATGTCTTGAAAAATCGTTTTGAGTGCCTTTTTTTGATCCTTTACAATGCTTTTGGCGTTTTTGATGCCCATATGTACTGCGTTGTCTAAAAAGTGTTCTTCTATAAAGGTATCGCCACCAAAACTCGTATCATCCAGTGTCCCAGAAACACCTTCATGAAAGGCTTTTTGCTTATCGATGAAGCTGATAAACATGTCTACATTTCCGGCGAGCTCTTTATAAAAGCTTTTAATGTTATCGGCTCCTTTCCCAGTGAAATCATCACCGAGGTTGGCCACACCTTGTAATGCCTTTTTTAAATCTACCATTTGTTCGCGGAGTTCCTGATAGTGTTTTGCCCTTGTGTCCATGGCACTGGTTAGTGCTTTTGCATCAAGTATCTTGCCCAGAAGAAGTCACTCCCTCCATTATTGATCATAAAGTCTATTTTACCGTGACCATTAAAACGGAAAAATAGGCTAAATGACATAAAAAATGGAATAGACTCTCTATTCAACGATCAAATAAAATAAGCTAGACAATGCACTTTGTTTTGTCCAGCCATACATTCATTTTATTTATAATCATTGATCGGTCCTTTATCCATCAAAACATCAATTTCATTAGATGACTTCATTTTTAATTTAGGTCTGCACTCGGAATTTGGTTTGCTGTAAAGCTCTAGCGGACGGATGATCACACCATCATTTGTATTTTGAAGCATACCCGGCACACAAGAATAAATCCGATCATTATCATTCGCATGTTTGGAATGAATCGTCACAGAAGTTCCTTGATGATTGTCGATGCTCATAGATACTCTATATCTATAAAAAGAACCTGTCCCGTTTGATTGAGCAGAATAAACAACTGGAACGACAGCAAGGATATCGTCATTTAACCGTAATTTAATGACTTCTGTTTTCATAGATTCACAGTCTCTACCGACATCTCCCATATGCTCTACAGCTCCGTTTCCGAAACTTTTAAGAGCAGGAACACCTTTTGCACCAAACATGGCCACATCTATTTGTTTTCCTGACTTCGTATAGACCAATGCATAAATATCATAATCGGTTCCAGACTCCCAGGATACTGTAGCTGTTATCTCAGGCGTTTTTTCAATGATGATCGGTTTATGACCTTTGTCTAGACTAATTTTACCTTGAACTTTCTCTAAGCTGATAGGTGCAGCCACTTTCTCTTTAGCGGCTGTCTTTATTGGAGCAGACTCATCAATTTGTTTTTCAGAAGCCATTTGAGGAGGTGAAGAAACATCTTGTTCATCAGGTTCAACCTCCACCCCATAAAGCTTGCATAGCCCTTCCAATCCAGAATTGAAGCCACGCCAGATGGATCGTGCTTTCGTTTCACTATTTCTGATATATAGCTCTACTACGACAATCCCTTTTTCATTTGTAAAGTTTACTGGTGTTAGGTATAGCACCTCATCACCTGTTCGAATTTCTGCTTGCAGATTCTTCACTTGAGAAAAGCCAATTCCTTGATCCTCTGTTAGTGTAATCGCCACCTTTGTGATTCCTGCAGGCACTTTGCTCATATCAAAATTCAATTGATGCCTTTTCAACTGACCTGATATCTCTGCTGGTAAAAGTGTCGCGACACCCGTGGCACTCTCCGGCTGATTGTAAAAAATAATGCCATTATCTCCTTGAACTAGATCTGAATCTGTTAAGAGAAACGCTGTTAAAGAAATATCAATTGCATATGATACTTCATAACTGATGGATACTTGTCCCTTTGGAGAGTTTAGTACGGTATTGGCACCCATTTGCAGAGTTTGATTCATTTCAACACTCCTATTCTTCATCTACCATTTATCGCTTTTATAGATCAATTATACCAAATTATATAATAGAACCTATGAATATCTTTATCTCATTTCAATCTCTGCAATGATATGAGACAATGCCAATTAAAAACAAACTACTCTCGAAAGGAGAATTATTATGTATAAAAAATCATTCCTGCTGTTATGGTGATATTCGGCTTTTGGATTCTTCTTCAAATATCCTTGAACATTAAGATATTCCACAATCCAATGAACTATTTTGTCGCTATTACTCTCTTTTTTCTTTGTATTCAGGCATTAATAAAACTTAAACAATGAAAAACCCGAACAAGCATATACCACGCTCGTCCGGGCTTCTATTTTCCTTTATTACACTTCTTCACCATTCGTTGCGATGACGTTTTGATACCAAGTAAACGAATCTTTTTTAAGGCGCTTCATTGAGCCGTTTCCTTCGTTGTCGCGGTCAACGTAGATCATGCCGTAGCGTTTTTTCATTTCGCCTGTTGTGAATGACACGATATCAATGATACCCCAAGGTGTGTAGCCAATAAGGTCGACACCGTCGTATTCAATTGCTTTTTTTAGTGCTTCGATATGAGAAGCGAGATATTGAATTCTTTCTGGATCGTGAATAGAACCGTCTTCTTCCACTTGATCTATTGCACCAAATCCATTCTCTACGATGAATAACGGGATTTGATAGCGATCGTAAAAACGATTCAATGTATATCTTAAGCCTGTCGGGTCAATGGACCAGCCCCAGTCACTTGATTTGATATAAGGGTTATCTACACCATGCGGCAGGGCTCCGTTGACAATGTCTCCGTTGTGATCAGACACCGTATCACTTTTAACCGTCGTCGACATGTAGTAGCTAAAGCCTAGATAATCCACTTTCCCTTTTCTTAAGCTTTCTTCATCGCCTTTTTCAAATGGAATGTGATAGCCTTCGCGTTCGAATTCTTTTAATGCATAGCTCGGATAGTAGCCGCGCACCTGTACATCTGGGAAGAAATAGCGCTGTCTCATATATTCCTCTGCGAGCATGACATCCTCTGGATTTGAGGAATACGGATAGATTGGCACGTGAGAAACCATCGCTCCAATTTGGAAAGCAGGATTGATCTCTTTTCCTTTGGCTACTGCCCATGCACTTGCAAGTAATTCATGGTGTCCTGCTTGATACATGACTTCTTTGGCATTTTCGCCTTCTTTGACTGATACCCCTGAATTTGTCCAAAGGAATAGTGGGTTGTTGACATCCATTTTGTTATTGATTTCATTAAATGTCATCCAGTATGTGACCTTGTCTTTGTATCGATTGAAGCATACTTCTGCGAATTTCGCGAAATACTCAGCGACTTTTCGGCTGCGGAACCCGCCGTACTCTCTTGCTAAATGGAGCGGCATCTCAAAGTGAGACAGCGTAATTACAGGCTCGATACCATGCTTGAGCAGTTCATCAAAAACATCATCATAGAACTGTAAACCTGCTTCATTCGGTTCCGCTTCATCTCCCTTAGGGAAAATCCGGCTCCAGCCGATCGATGTACGTAAGCATTTTAAACCCATTTCGGCAAACATCGCGATATCTTCCTTATAACGATGATAGAAATCGATCGCTTCATGATTCGGATAAAATTTATCTTCTTCTATCGTTTCAGTTATTTGTCTCGGTACTCCATGAGCACCTGCTGTCATCACATCTACAACACTTGGACCTTTTCCTGCTTCATTCCATCCACCTTCAAATTGATGCGCAGCTAATGCGCCGCCCCATAGAAAATCTTTTGGTAAAGTCATTATTTTTTTCCTCCTATTTTACAATAGTGATCATGACATCCGTTGGCTGACATGTCGATTGTTCCTCTACAATCACATCTTCGTACGCTTGTGTATTGGTGATGATGACGGGTGTGATTGTTTTTAATCCTTTGCTTTCAATGGCTTCTTGATCAAATGTCATCAACAAGTCACCCTTCTTCACCTTGCTGCCTTCTTTGATATGAAGAGTGAATGCTGAGCCATCTAGGGAAACCGTATCAATTCCTACATGAACTAGTAACTCCACACCGAATTCTGAACGCAGTCCAATTGCATGCTTTGTCGGCGCAAGCATGACGACACTGCCGTCAAACGGTGCATACAGCTTATTGTCTGTCGGTTCAATCGCAAACCCTTTGCCCATCGCCCCCGAGCTAAATACGGCATCAGGCACTTCAGATAACGGGATCACTTTCCCTGCAAGCGGTGCAGGGATTGTTTCTTCATTATTCATCGAAGCATTCATTTTTTCTCCAACTTGATCTTTATCAGACGTTGCACCGGCTGTCTGTTCCACTGTATCTTCCCCATAACCAAACATTTGAATAAGCACAACTGGTAAGATCAGCGCAATTGCGGCACCAATCAATATGCCGATGATCGATGTTGGATAATTTGAACTAATTCCGTTTACAATCGTCAGTGGACCAGGCAACCCTGCATACGCAAAGTAATAAGGCGTAAAGAAGCTGGCAGCAATGGCCCCGATCGCTCCAGATATACATCCGAAAATAAATGGTTTCTTGAAACGCAGGGTGACCCCATAAATCGCAGGCTCAGTAATTCCAAAGAGACCTGTGATTCCCGCTGAAACCCCGACTTTTCGTGTTTCGCGGTTTCTTGCTTTTAAAATAACCCCTAACACTGCGCCGACCTGAGCGATAACAGCGATGGTTTGATATGCCTGGAAGGAGTCACGTCCATATTGTTCAAAGTTGGCGAGCACCATTGGCGTGATGCCCCAGTGAACACCGAAAATGACAAGCACTTGCCAGAATCCTCCGATAATGGCACCTGCTAAAGCTGGGACATGTTCTGCTAAGAAATTGTATCCGTTTGCAATCCCATTTGCACCGGCTGTCGAAAGTGGACCAATTAATAGAATCGTTAACGGAACCATGACAACCATACAGATAAATGGGACAAATAACGGTTTAACTACCTCGTGAATGCGTTTGTTTAAAAATCTCTCAACATATGAAAGAATCCATACCAAGAATAGCGGCGGCAAAACAGATGACGTATAAACCGTTTCAGATAACGCTATGCCTAAAAAAGTAACGCCTTCCCCTGATGCTACGCGTCCAGCAATCTCCGTCCAAGATGGACTGACAAGCGCTGCTGTACACGCTACGGCGATATACATATTCGTTTTAAAATGCTTGGCTGCTGTGATGGCGATAAAGATAGGCAAGAACGTAAACGGCGCCCATGAAATAAAGCTAAAGACTTCATACGTTCCGGTTTTCGAGAAGCTTGGAAATAATAAATTAATAAGGATAAGTGCACCTTGTAAAATACCAGCGGCGGCCAAAATATACACAAATGGTGCAAACACAGCAGACATGGTCGCGATGACACGATTCAGTACCGTTCCCTTGTTTTCATTTACCTGATCATCATCAGACGGCTGCAGCTGAACAAGGCTGGAAAAATGCTCGTATACCTCACCAACATGCTGACCGATGACGACCTGAAATTGACCGCCGTTTTCCACCACGGTAATGACGCCAGGCATTGCATTAACTGCTTCCTTTGCCTTTGGATTCGAACGTTTCAGAACCAAACGCAGCCGCGTGGCGCATCTTGCAGCACTCACCACATTTTCTTCTCCGCCAACTGCCTCTAAGATGTCTTCTGCAAGCTTTTGATAATCCCTCACTTTTGACATATAAACCCCCCCCTTTATCACTGCTAGTATATGTACATTATAATTATACCGGTACAATTTATCAATACATATATAATTTCAAATAGCATATCAAAGGAAATTTGGTATGTGCTATAATACAAGAACAATAAATCGTGAAAACAAAGAGGAATGGCCATGTTAAAGTATCAACAAATTGCGAGCGATATTGAAAAATATATTGTCACCCATGAGCTGCAGCAAGGGGATAAGCTCCCTGTACTCGAAACACTCATGAGCCAATTTGCTGTGAGCAAAAGTACCATTATCAAATCGTTAGAATTACTCGAAAAAAAAGGAATTATCTATCAAGTGAGGGGCAGCGGCATCTTTGTTCGAAGACACCGGCGCAAGGGCTACATCAGCCTTTTATCCAACCAAGGGTTTAAAAAAGATTTAGAGGAATTTCAACTGACATCAGAGGTTTTAATGCTAGATACCATCAAGCCGTCCGAAGAAGCTGCACTTAATTTGAACATTGAACAAGAAGAGGATGTTTTTTATCTAAAACGAATTCGTTACATCAATGGACAAACCTTATGTTTAGAAGAATCCTATTACCGAAAAACGATCATTCCTTATCTCAACACAGAAATTGCTGCCGACTCTGTTTTTAAATTCGTCAGTGAAGGTTTAGGGCTCAAAGTCGGTTTTTCCGATATGTACTTACAAGTAGGCAAATTGAATGAAACCGAAGCGACACACCTCGGCCTCAAACAAGACGATCCCGCCCTCCGCGTCGAGACGGTCTTTCATCTCACAAACGGCCAGCCCTTCGACTTCTCGAAAATCACATATAACTACATGCAGTCCCAATTTTTTATTCAAGCGAATAATTATTATGGGTGATGGATGGAAAAAGCCTTCTGAGAGTATCAGGAGGCTTTTTTTTACTATTATCTTTCAATCTTCAAACATTCCCTCCTTCTTTCTTGAGAAGAAAGGCCATCAATCGCCACATCACCATAATAAATGTCTATGTGATCTACTTTACCAATTAGAGCAACTGGAAAAGCATGCTGTTCTAGCAGGCACTTTTCAAACTCATTTGGATGAATCTCGACTTCAATTTCATGTCCAATGAACGCATATTCAAATGTAAACGTATGATAAAGATCTACAAGACAGCGTATGATCTCTTGTTGAAGATGAATAACATCATGAGAAACAACCTCTGTCCAATTTAAACTGAGAACGAACCCTACGAAACCCGTTTCTTTTTGTATGTTGATTGTCATCCCTTTTCGATCTGAACTTATGCCTGACAATTCAAACTCTGTATAATAACCTGAAAAATCATCGTCTTTGATGATATTTTCTTTAACACTGTGTTCAATCCATGTTTCTCCGTCAGGGTCCTGACTAAACTTTACTTTCGTAATAGACATGTCTTTTTGAGCTAGATAATCAATCAATTGACGAAAAGTATTTGGTATATGAATGGTCTCATAAAAAACGAGTCCGATATTGATGTATCCACCCAGAGCTATGTCGCATCCCTCACTTCATTTTTTCTTTCATTATACTTTATTCAAACTATTATTCTGCGAAAACCCCTCTCTTCCATGAACACTTCCGATTTAAACCATCAAAAAGATTCATTTTACGAATGCATCAAACAAACTTATGATTAACGTAACAAGAGTGTATAGGAGGGTTCGTCAGATGAGAGAGATTAGAGTGTATCATGTCGATGCGTTTACAACTGAGAAATTTGGAGGAAATGCCGCTGGGGTGGTGTTGGATGGTGAATTTTTAACAGAAGATGACATGCAGAGCATCGCCAAGGAGTTGAATTTGCCGGAATCCGTCTTCTTGCTTCCTGCCCATGATCAGGAAGCCGATTATCGTGTCAAATACTTCACCCCGACGGAGGAGGTCAATTTCTGCGGGCATGCGACTGTTGGATTGACTTGGCTTCTGGCGACGGAGCTAGAACTGGCTAAAGATAGATCAGGGGTTGTGTTAGAAACAAAGATCGGCAATGTTCCTGTTGTATGGAATGAAGAAAACGGCAAGGTCGTTGATGTGGAAATGACGCAGGTGACACCGAAGACGCGGGATTTTGTCATCGATTTAGAAGTGCTTAGTGACATGCTTGGTGTGAGCAGTGACCGCCTTGATCCTTCCTATCCTATCAAATTAGCAAACACCGGTAACTGGCATCTTCTTGTTCCGATGAAGGACCAACAGGACATTGATCAAGCGGCACCGAACTTAGCGGCTTTAGCTAAAATG
The DNA here is from genome assembly GCF_014250435.1 of Bacillus sp. PAMC28571. Taxonomy (NCBI): domain Bacteria; kingdom Bacillati; phylum Bacillota; class Bacilli; order Caryophanales; family Bacillaceae; genus Bacillus; species Bacillus sp. PAMC28571. The sequence goes on from NZ_CP060191.1 coordinate 3,400,702, forward strand.
AATAAAGAGCATGGCATCTCGACAACCCATCTTTATACGTTTCACCCCTCAAAAGAATGCGATCTTTATACGAGGGATTTTGCACCTGGGATTGGTATACCCGAAGATCCTGTGACAGGGGCAGCAAACGGAGCATTGGCTGGATATCTTTATTTGGAGGATATCATTTCTCAGCAAGAAATCACTCACCTGAACATTGCCCAAGGGGATGCCATCGGCAGACCTGGCTTGCTTCGTATCACAGTCATTCCAAATGAATCAGAGCCGGTGATCAAAGTGGCAGGCGCAGCTATCATCACGATCCGCGGTGTATTGACTTTATAAAACATCAGCTTGAATGGGGACTTCCTGTTCAAGCTGATTCTATTTAAAATGATTTTTGACCGTTTCGATCCACCTCTTGGCCGATGGGGAAGCTGTTTTGAATGATTTGAGCGATAGATTGACCTCACGAAAGACGCTCGTCTCCAGTGGAATGACTTTCGTATGAGGTATGTGCGGCGGCAACACTAATTTGGGAATGATCGTGACCCCAAGCCCTTCTTGCACCATAGAAATGAGCGTATTGTTGTCTTCAATTTCAAACAGAACATGAGGCTTCACGCCGCCTCTTTCTTTTAACAGCTTCTTAACGAGTATGTCACAGCCCGCTTTCGGCATGATAAAGGCTTCATCATGTAGCGAGTCCACTTCAATCACTTTCTTCGTATGAAAGCGATGATTCTCTTGTATGAGCACCACCAACTCATCCTGAAAAAGTGGAACGGTCTCGAATTCCCTCGATGACTGCGTTAAAAAACCAACATCAACCGTGCCTGAAGCAATCCATTCCTCAATCTCCTCATAACCGCCTTCATATAACTCCAGCTTGATATGCGGATAACTTTGCGTAAAACGATGAATAAGGCGTGGAAGGACATTTGAAGAAAAACTAGGGAATGTCCCAATCTTGATATTCCCCACCTCCATCCCTTGAATCAGCGCTGCCTCTTGCTCAAGCAATGCCGCATGGTTCATGATTTGCCGGATATGCGGCATCACCCGCTCACCTGCGTCCGTTAACGAAAGCCCGTTTCGATTCCGCCGAAGCAGCACAACCCCTAATTCCGACTCAAGCTTCGCAATATTATGACTCACCCCAGACTGCGTCAGCCCAAGCTTCTCCCCGGCTTTTGTAAAACTGCCGCATTCGATGACTGTTAGAAATACTTTATATTGGAATGTGATCAGTGTGCTCACCTCGTATGTTCATATGTTAAATCGAAAAATAATGCTAGTTATATAGTTCATTTGGGTTTAGCGACTTCCACCCATTACCAGTAAATCAAAGACACCTATCTCTCTATGGAAAATAACTCAACATGTCTAATTTGTCGAGAATCAATATCCACCTATAAGCACTGAGATATTTTGCTAAATTTATGATACGATAATAGGCAAAAAGACTACAGGGGCTAGCTAAATGAGTGAACTTTTTATTGAAAAACGCGATTTTAATACAAATCATATTCTTTCTTTACGAACAACCTTATTTCATAATCAACCTATTGTCTACATTCTTTATGATGAAAAGAAGAAACCATCTGCTTATATTGGTCAGTCAGTCCAAGCTAGCAGACGATTGAAGGATCATTTGAAAGACCCAAAAAAGAACAAATTAACTAAAACAATTCTGATCGGACATGAACGATTTCATCAATCTGCCTCTTACAATATTGAGACAAATCTCATAAACTACTTTATTGCAGAAAATCGTTTCCAATTAAAAAATGTTAGTCAGACACGATCGAGGGAAATGCATCATTATTATCAAAAAGATTTTTACAATGAAACTGTTTTTAAAGAGATATGGGAGCAACTGCAAAAAGATAAGATCGTTAGTAATTCAATTGAAACCTTAAAAAATAGAGATATTTATAAACTTTCTCCCTATAAAGAATTATCACCTCAACAAGTAGAAATTAAGTATGAAATCTTATCTTTTTGCAAAGAGCATATCAAACAGTCAGGTCACCATGTGATTTCGATAGAAGGTGATGCAGGAACTGGGAAGAGTGTTTTACTGAGTTCTCTTTTTAATACGATTCAAGATTTATCAAATGATATGGACTCTGTCTTAAACAATAAGAACAATTATTTACTTGTAAATCATGCGGAAATGCTTAAAACATATCAAAACATCGCAAAGAGTCTGCCAAATCTGAAAAAGAAACAAATTATGAGACCAACCTCGTTTATCAATAAGATGACAAAGTCAGGTGAAATGGCTGACATCGTGTTAATTGATGAAGCCCATCTTTTATTAACAAAAGATGATAAGTACAATAACTTCCATTACCAAAACCAACTAGAAGAAATTATCAAACGAAGTAAAATAACCATTGTCATTTTTGATCCAAAGCAAGTACTCAAAATTAAAAGCTACTGGAATGAAAAATTACTCGAGGAAATTACAAATAGATATCATGCCAAAACTGTAAAACTCACAGAACAAATGCGTATGCATGCTGATACTGATACGTTGAAATGGATTGACCAATTTGTGTCAAAACAATTATTACCTCTGCCTATAAAACAGGATTCTTTCGAACTTAAAATTTTTGAGGAGCCTGACAAATTTAAAACGGCCATTCAGCAGAAAGATGAAGAGGTAGGCCTATCCCGCATTGTATCTACCTTTGACTTTTTACATAAAAAAGATGGAGCTGCCTATATCGTAGATGAAGCTGGTATCAATATGCCATGGAATTTTACAAATGATAAATGGACATGGGCTGAACATGCAGATTCAGTTAGAGAAGTGGGCTCAATCTATACAGTTCAAGGATTTGATTTAAATTATGTCGGCGTCATACTTGGCCCTTCTATCAGCTATGATGAAGAAAAGGATGAACTTCTCATAGACACATCAAATTATAAAGACACAGGTGCATTCACATCAAGAAGTGACATGTCTCCAGAGGAAATCAAACAGGCAAAAGAAAAGATTATACTAAACTCGATTAACGTTTTGATGAAGCGAGGCATTCACGGGCTTTATATTTATGCAACAGATGAAAAATTGAGAAGAAAATTACAAGAGATAAAAGAGGGAGGAAAATATGACTGAGATCAAAGATTTAATACATTCAATTAACCAATTTAGAGATGATCGAAATTGGAGACAATATCATAACCCAAAAGACTTGGCCATCTCAATCTCGATAGAAGCAGCTGAACTGCTTGAAGACTTCCAATGGAAAAGTAATAAAGAAGCTCTTGAGGCGAACGAAGAAAATATCCGAGAGGAAATAGCCGATATCTTAATATATTCACTAATGCTTTGCTCAGATCTTCATCTAGATGTGAAAGAAATAATTGAAGAAAAATTAATAAAAAATGGACAGAAATATCCCATTGAAAAGTAAAGAAACATGATTCGTCTTTTTAATGAAGAAGAGTAATGTCCTATCACTCTTCTTCATTTCATTATACTTTAAGAATATATTTAACTAATTCGTCGTAGCCGACGACGAAGACCTAGACGCTGCTTCATCAGCTTTCACACAATCAATCGCAACAACGAGCGCAATCATCACAGGCTCCATTTCTTCTTTCAAAATATCAACCTTATAGCTGTCACCCCAAGTAAACCATTCCTTCTTCACCTGACCAATCACTTCGCCGTTCTGGAGCACCTGGAAATTCATATCCCACCAGTTACCTTGCACTTCGATCCCAGCAGCATCAATTGAATATTTTGCTTTAAAGAACGTAAACTCTTTTTTAATCGTCAATACCTCTTGACCACCAACTTCTACTAAAAACTTCGGTAAAAAGGTAAACATTTTCTTCGTAATCACAGCGATTTCATCTCGTTCTGTATTCAAAATGGTAAACGTCTTCGGCATCTTCATAAAGCTGCCCTCAACCACATACACATCGTTCTCCTGTTGATCCTTTACCGTAAACCTGCCGCTCAGGCTAAATACTTTCTGCTTCATGTAAAGCTGTTTCATATGTACCTCCGATTCAGTTCAAAAATTTATCCGTTCTTACATTACCTCTGATTATACCAAAAAATAGAATGTACAAAAAACCACCTGCTATCAGGTGGTTTTCGATTACGGATTCATTTTCAGAGATTCTTTTTCATATGTTTGAAAAGCATTTTCCATTCCCATGATGACTTCTTTAATTTTTAGATAACCTCTTGTATAAGGAATAGAATCTCTAATCTCTTCCCACATAAAATGATAAAACTTAAGGTCACCCGTTTCACACATCACAAAATCTGTGTAATCCTTACCTGGAAGAGCTTCAGCATCAAAAAAGCGCACCGTCACATGTTCCTCATATTTCTGCATCAACTCTTGCAGCGAAGCCGCATGGGTTCTTCGCTCCTCTCGTGGTAAAGCAAGCCAAGATGGATAGAACTCTAATAAAACAACCATCATATATTTCATCATCATACCCCCGATTTTTCTATGATGTGATGATTGTACGTCAGATCTAGAGAATGTGCATTAACATAGGTTAATGTTCAGCAGGATGGAGCAGCCTGCTCAGCGAAACCGGAGAAATGCCAATATATGAGGCAATATGATATTGAGCGATACGTTGATGTAACCCAGGATATTTCAATAAAAACGCCTGATATCGCTCAATTGCGGGCAAATATAGCAGTTCCCTCTCACGCTCTTCCTTTCTCGTATACAGCCTTTCTACACTAACCCGAACAAACCGCTCCCACATATGACTTCTATCCATCAACATTTGAAGCAGATCATACGGAATTTCAATCACGATCGAATCCTCCATCGCTTCAATCGAATAAGGAGAAGGCTGCCCGTTGATCATACTTGCATAAGAAGTAGCAAAATCATCTTCCAACGTAAAAGCCACGTTGTACTCCCTTCCATCCGGTAACAAATAAAAGAGACGGAAGAGCCCCGTTATGCAAAAATAAGCATGCTTCACCGGATCGCCAGCCTTGATCATGCATGTACCTGCTTTTAATTGTTTAATCGTTGTTCCATCTTTGAAGGCTTGCCAATGATTTTGTTCGATTGGATACTTGGATATTTTGGTTTTGAAGGTGTCGTATGGGTCAGTTATTTTGTCCATCTGTTTTTTACCTCCTAATAAGGAAAACTCAAGCCTACTTGGGGATTGTTGTTATGATCAATGCCAAAAATAAGTCTGTCACAATACATGATGCAAAAAAAGTCCCGTTTGAGGGAAATCACTCAAATGAGATACCCATTTACAAAGTAAGCAATGGTTTCTAATTCATCTTCTTTCAGTTCTCTGTTCACGTAATGTTGATATTCTTTCATGATTTTCTGCTTATCTCCACCACATTGATCAGTGAATTTCGCTATCATCCGAAGTTTGTCTGTTTCCTGACGAAACTCCTTTTTTGTCCACGGTCTTTGGTGTGAAGGAATATAAGTATCAGCATCAAAAGCTTCTAACTCATCTAAAAGACGCAATATTTCTTTCACCGTATAATGAACTTTTTCGGCATACATTTTCGGATAAATACAATCACCAAGAAAAAGAATTTTCTCTTCTTTCACATACACGATCACTGAATCTGCCGCATGATCGCCTCCAACCTGCTGCACAATGCAAGTAACCCCGCCAAGATCAATCTCTATCCGACGGTCAAACGTGACATCCGGTAAAACCACCTGAATATCTCGATGACCCTGATATTCTTCCTTAATGGCCTTCGCGCAGAACTCAATCTCCGTTCCTTCCCTCACCCGCTCATCAATCGCCTCATCTGACCACGAAAACGGAACAAGCTTCTCCATTTCCTTTCTTGTCTGTGCAGAAGCAATTGAAACCGTATCAGGCAGCGCAGGCAGACCAAAAATATGATCCCAATGCCAATGTGTGAGGACAACGAGATCGGGCTTGGCGTTCTCGTGTTTTAAGGTTTCTTTGATAAAGTATCTGGCATGATCTTCCGAGTTACCAGCATCGATCATTAATGTTTTGTTATTGCCTGCGACCATGCCTAGGATGGGGCGGTCGGTAAGTGATACTGGTGTGATGTACCAAAAACTCTGACCTATTTTTTTAATTGAGTGCAAAGGTGCTTCCCACTTTCTGTCATTATTTTTTATCGTTCCGCTGTATATGATTAAGTATATCGAATTTCATTACTCGAAGTAGCACGCGAAGCCAATATTGTTACAATGATCGCGATTGCAACGCCTAAAGCACCTGCCCAAGTAACGGAAAATAGAGAAACTTTCTCTACAAAGATACCTCCAATAGCTGCACCTGCAGCCATCGCCAATTGCATCATTGACTGATTGAGACCTAATAGTATACCTGATGACTCTGGCTCCATTGTAGCTAAGTGATATTGTTGAGTCGGGCCAGAAGACCATGCAGCAAATGACCATAATATTAAAATGAGCAATACTCCAACATAAGAATGCGTAACTAGTGAGAGCAATATGAGCATGATGACATGTAATGTCATTCCACTAATCAGAGTAAAATTCACACCCCATCGATCGGTACTAAATCCACCAAACTTTGACCCAACTAGACTAGCAATCCCGAATACGAGGAGAACTCCACTCAGCAATTTGCTGCTTACACCTGATATATTTAAAAGGTAAGGGGATAGATAGGTATAGGCAATTGAATAACCACCAAGCCAAAAAAAGGTGATAGCTAATCCCAACACTACTTTTGGTTTTTTAAAAAGAGCGAGTTGTTGAATTAAAGGTACAGGTTTATCCCCTTGGATTTTTGGAATCGTAAGAGAAATTATCACCATGGCTAATAATCCGAGTAAGGCTATTCCTCCAAATACAGCCTTCCAACCAAAGAAATCACTAGTCATTCTGCCTAGTGGGACTCCAATGATCAATGATGCTGTAAAGCCCATTACTACTGTAGCAATAGCGGTACCTTGCTTACCTTTTGGTGCAATTTTTTCAGCAATTGTTAATGCAGTAACTACGACCATCCCCGCTCCAAGAGCCATAATAATTCTTGACACAATAAATAATTGATACCCAGGGAGGACGAATGCAAGAATATTACCTAGAATAAAAACGCTAAGTGAAAATAACATTAACTTGCGTTTATTCATTCCCGATGTTAAAGCCATTAATACTGGGGTGAAGATGGCATACACAAGAGAAAAAATCGTAATTAACTGGCCGGCTGCAGCTATCGTAATCCCTAATGATTCAGAAATATTATCCAAAATACCAGAGATGATATACTCTGATGTACCAACTAAAAAACTGACAATAGCTAAAATGTAAATCTTTACAGTGTTTGACAATGTAGATCACTCCTTATATATAACGAATTCACATATCTAGAATTGTTAATATGTATGGACAAAAAAACATATTACGATAAGTCGATTTGTATTTAATAAATGAAACTGAATTCTGATGTATGAATTCAGTTCATTTATTAAATATTTTTTTCTAGAATCTCAGCAATTTGTTTTATGGCATTTTCATCTCTTTTATAATACGTGTATTTACCTATACGCTCTGTCGTAATTAATCCAGCTCGTAGTAAAATTGAAAGATATTGAGATGCTGTTGATTGCGTCATTTTCAATTTATCTGTTATTTGACTAACACATACCCCTGTAGTATTCATATCAATCCCTTCATGGGGTGTAAAATGACGATCAGGTTCCTTTAGCCATTGTAAAATTTGCAGTCTTGATTCATTGGATAAGGCTTTGAAAACTTCTATTGGCTCCATACAAATTATTATATCGATAAATAACGATATGTCAACATGTGTTGTTGGAGATTCCTTAAAAGTTTCTATTTTACTAGGTCATTCCCGCAGCTTTAGGCTTAATCGCGTTTTTTTGCGGGGTGGTTATATCTTCTATGCTGGTGCAATGGAGATGTTTGATGGAAAAGGATTAGAGTACTTTTTTGCTGCTTGTACAGCTAAATTTAGCCTTCTCACCCCTCACTAACTTATGATAAGGCTCACCGTGATGCCTTTAAATGAGGTTATTATCTACCAAGGTTATTAAAATATTATTTTATGTTGGAAGATCTCTAGAACTACATTTAAATTAGCTCATGAAACACTCAAGTGATAATGAAAGGAGAAACAATGAAAAATTGTCATTTTAGAACCATCAATTGCGTGAAGCGATTTGATTTTTTTGGACGAAAACACTACCTGAAAACTAAGCCTACGTGGGCTTGTTTTTATTATCAATGCCAAAAATAAGTCTCTCACAATCCGTGATCCGTTTGAGGGAAATCACTCAAATGAGACTTTTTTTAGTGATTATTTAATCACCATTCACAAAGTAAATAATGGTTTCTAATTCATCTTCTTTCAATTCTCTGTTCGCATGTACTTGATATTCACTCACGATTCTCTGGTGATCTCCACCACATTTTGTCCACGGTCTTTGGTGTGAAGGAATATACGTATCTGCATCAAAAGCTTCTAACTCATCTAAAAGACGCAATATTTCTTTCACCGTATCAGCCGCATGATCTTCTGAATTACCGGTATCGATCATTAATTTTTTGTTATTGCCTACGACCATGCCTAGGATGGGGCGGTCTGTTCGTGATACTGGTGTGATGTATGAGAAGGTTCGGCCTATTTTTTTGATTGTGTGCATGGTTTGCCTGCTTTCTTAGATTGTATATTGAAGTACTACTTACGCAGCCGGTTACAAGCATTATTATAGTCATTAATAATTGAAATAGTCTTGTTTGCAACGTCACTTCCAAGAGATGCATACAATTTCTTATCACCAATAATATAAAATTCTTCTTTAGCTCGAGTGGCCGCAACATTCATTATATTGGGCTCTGAAACAGCCCACTTTGCTGCTCCACTGCTATTTGAATCTGTTCCTAGGACAAAATAGACAATTTTCGCTTCTTTTCCTTGAAAAGTATGAACAGTACCTACATTTATTGGTTTACCTTCTTTTCGTTTAGTAAAGGTTATTTCATCTAAAACTCGTGCAATTTGATAAGCAACATTTCTAAAAGGAGATATCACATAGATATCATCAGCTAAATCTGTATTTGCTTGTATCCGCTCAGTAATTTGTTTTTTCAGTAACTCAGCTTGTTCTTTAACATATTTGTCATTCGCCTTTCCCACACAATGAAGCCACTCTGATCTCCCTTGCACCTCATCTTCATTTTTTCCTTGTACCATTAAACCATCATAAGAAATTTCATTAGAAATCGTGAACATTGGATAGTTTGAACGTCTATGTACCCACAGTGGAATTCCAATCCATTCGTCTTCGTTTTTTTGGAATCCATACTGACTAGTATCATCTACTATTGTTTGAGTGGATGCATTAGCAGATACAAATTTTTCGTCTACGTTATAGTGTCTTCCAATCAAAGTTAAAACATTTGGATCTAAATTTAATACGGGCCTTATTTGTGAGGGATCTCCAACAACCATTACTTTTTTACTTCTAAAAATGGCTCCTACACTAGCCTGCGGTAATGCTTGACCAGCCTCGTCAATAAATAAGTTGCCTATTGAATTTTCCTTGAGGTTTTTAAACATTCGACCAAAACTTGCAAAAGTTGTACTGATAACTGGTACAGCGAAATTGATCCATTGCCATGCTTCTGAAATTATCTCATGGCCATTCTCTTTCGCAATGTAATTTGATTGTTTATTCCAGATAATCCTTGCTGCTTTTAAATTTCTTACGTTCTCATTGAGGAATTGCTTTCTAACTTTTAAAGCCGAAATAAATAATTCTGATTGTAAAATACGAAACTCCTTTGTAAACCAAGGATTAGACTTTTGGAGTTCTTCGTATGATAAAGAAAAGTCTATTTCCTTAATTTCATTTTGTGACTTGTTCTTTTCAAATGCATCAATTTCTTTTTTCATTTTTCCCAAATCATTATTCTTAGCATTCACCCATCGTTCATAGGTAGATTTTCTTTCCATCATTTGTTTTTGAGTATACTCTTTATTAACAGCATTTTTAGCTAGATGCTTTTCAAACTGTCTATAATCATTTGTAAGTGTTGTTTTTTGTTGAGTTAGATCATTTAAGTGTTCATTCACGCTGTTTAGCTTTTTGAAATAATGTTCGACTTTAGATTTATTAAATATTTTCTGAAACCATAAAAAACTAGGCTTTTGTGAAGTAAGAACATGATAATTTCGTTCAGCTTGTACTTCTGCCCTTGATAAATTTTCAAGTTCAACAGAAACATTAGATAAAACTTTTTGAAATTTTAATTCCTCTTCTCTAAGTCTCTCTAATTCAGCTTTTGCTTCTTTTTCATTACTAGTCAAAACTTTATGTTTTTCTGTTTTCTCATTTTCAAATTCTTTAACTTGATTTATATAATTGATCTTTAGTTTTTGTATTTTATATAATTTTTGGCTATATTTTTCTACTTTGTCTCTTTCAACTTTTAATTTATTATAAAGCCGTTTGAATTCCTGATATACTCCAGTATTCGATTGATCATCTTCCTCCAAATCTTTTTCAATTGCCTCTATATTGAGAAGCAAATTATTCATGTTGAGTGAATTTCCACCTTCTAATGAAAAAACACCCCAATTTTTATCATTGAGCAGTTCACTTATAATGTATCGATCTTTCCCAAATCCTTCTCCTTTTAGTTGAGAATTAGAAATATCTTTGAAATAATTTGCTTTCTCTAATTGATCTTGAAAACATTTAGGAATCTCTTCTTTCACCGGTAATTCATTAACGATATTTTGGACTGCTCCATTATTTGAACTTGCCACAATAATATTCTTATCAGAAATAGATCGTGGTAACACGCCAAGTTTAGCATTTTGCCAATAGGCCAGACTGCCTTGAATCACTTTATTAGAAAGATTTGAAATAGCTAGAGCCTGTTGTACGACTAAATCAGCAAAAATATCCTTCAACAATGTTGTCTTGCCTGTTCCTGGTGGGCCGTTAATACTTCGGATATCGTTTTTGTCGTTTAAAGCTAAATTGACAGCTGCTTGTTGCATAAAATAGAGTGCATAATCAGGGTTTGATGGAAAACGTCCTAACGGATAATATTTTGGTTTTAAAGCAATTTCCTCAAAAATATAAGCGTTAAAATGTTCAGACTCTTTATGACTGTCTAGATTTCTTCTATTTCCAGTAAACCCATTAAAATATCTGTTTATATTTTCAGTATCAATTAACTTTGCCATTTTTAAATCTTCAATAAAGAATGAATGTAGATTTATATCCTCATTATCCAGATGTCGTATGAATTTATAACGGAAATTATCTATTGATACATGATACTTTTGTATAAGTTCAGAGAACACATTATGAAAACCCTCTTCAAATTTTCGATCTAATTCTTCTCTAAATAAAGTTTCAACTTTTAAAAAATCATCAGGTAAATGGCCATGTTCGCGAATATAACCGCTCATTGTTAAAAACAATTTATCAGCCACCAGATTTAGTTGATGATCAAAATATAAAGCGAAAGTAAATTTTTCCGAATTACTTATTTCCTCATAAGTTTTCTCAATATTATATTTTTCTCTCAAAATATCAACAACTTCTTGGAAATTGAAAATACCAAAGTAAAATACGATTCCAGACTTTTTAAAGGCTTTATCTGACATATTATTTTGTTGTTTTTGATAATATAAAAAATTCATAAAGAATTGTTGCCAATCTTTTTCAATACGATGAAATGTCTTTAATAATTTACTATTTTTATTAATTGAACCTTCTGCTAACTGCTCTATTGTAATCCATGCATTTAGAATATCTTCCTTTTTATTCATGCTATATCTCCTGTTATCGAGTATATTTAAATAATTATACTTTTGAATAGTTTTTGACTCTTTAATATTAAATAATAACATACTTTTCCAGTGTCACTCAATTGATTGTTCATTCGAATTGTAAAAGGCAAATGCATCTGATCAAGTACTTTAAATCTTTGTGAATTTACAATAGGAGATAATTAAAGAGACACTTACACTAGGAATGGGAGTTGAGATACTTGAACATGAAATTAATAATCACCAGTACCTTTATGAAGAGACTTCACTAAATGTATTTTAATAAGAGATCCTTTTATAGTTACATTTCCTCCGTAAACATTAGATTATTACACTTCTAATAAAAATAAAGCGTCATTCAATAGAATTGAATGACGCTCATTTAGGCTATTTATTATCTAATTCTTTTATCATTTTTTTGAGTTGTTAATACATCTATTACAATTAGTACTTAACAAATCTCTTGCACTCTATATCCAATAAACCCCACTTAATAAACAACTTCTCCAAAACGTTTCAAAATAATGAGAATAAATATCAACATTGATTTCAAGACCAATTACACATGATAATACGAAAGATCCTGATAAAAAAGCTTTGATCGAAACTTCTCTTATTCATCATCTCCCTATAGTTTTTATTACTGATCTTCATATCATTCTAACAATCCCCGAATACCTACTACAGATGCGCTTGTAGACAACTTTCAAATCATTGTAGTATACCTAATCTTATAATGAATGAGATATAAGTATTTTCGATTAAATATAAAAAAATCAATACACACTTTAGCATATTGGCTTCTTTTTAAAGTCAACCAACTAATTGTATTTGTAAATTAAACCTTTCTTATCTATTAATAAATCTACGTTTTTAATTAAATGGTTTTACAATAAATTCATCATCCACTAATTTATCTATTAAATTTGTGCCTTTAGCTACTTTATTATTGCCTCCAAGTTTCAGATATTTTTCATAAACATATTCAGCACATAATTTAACTTTTTCCTCAGTAATATCATCTAAATTAAAGTTACCTAATTGTTTTGGTGAAATATCTGCAGATCCAGAAATTTTAGCGGAACAAACATACATTACATAGAAGGAAATATCTGATTGTTCGCTAATAGAATAAACACCTAGATTATTTATAAAGCTTCTAACTCTTTTTCCAATTACCGCAGCATTATAATAACTATCTAATATTCTATTATTTAAATACAGTTGTTTGTATGTTTCTTCATCGTTTAATAGTGTAGAAGGTCTTGCTCTAGCATAATTAGGTTTTCTTAAGAGAATGGATATTAAACATTGAGCTAAAAAAGGAATACTAATTATCTTATCTTTAGGTTTACCTTCATTCTTATAAAAGTTTTTCCTTCTATCATAAAATAACCCCTTTGTTTTCATATAATTCTCAATTTCTCTATGAATACCATCTGTACCTCTTAATATCGCTTTTGGAATTGTTGTTTGACTGTTTGTAGCCAATATAATATTATCTCTTGAAGCATCAGTATCAGGAACTATTATCCTTAATAAAACTTTTCTGCTCTCATTCTTATTTTCTTTTTTTGTGGAAATCAGATAATTATATATTTCGGTCGATGTTTGTAATCCATTTACTATTTCTGGATTCTTTATTTCAAAAACTTTAGTTGATTTTTGATCAATTTTGCTAGCCAGCATTGTTATTCCATTATTCAACCACCAAAAATCTTCTTTATAATCGATTTGCTCTAAGGTTGCAGCAATTTCTTTATTAACAGTTATATTACCTTGATAGTCTCGAACATTAGCTTCAAACATATGTTTTATCAATTTATCATTTTCATTAGTAATGAATTTAAAATACTGGTTAAGATCAGCTAATACAATATATTCTTTTTCTTCTTGTACAATTATTGGTGTTTCAGAAATATGTAAAACAAAATCTGTTTTAGAAGGTGCATCATATAATTTCAAAATTCTTTCTGCATTAATATATTCCACATCGACATCAGTATTGGGACTGGGAAATAAAGTTTTAAGCTTGCTCATTAACTCTGTTGCCTGTTGCTTTACATTGGGATGTACCTCATTTCCTAAACTCACATAAATAAATTTAAAACTAACTATAGGTGATTTAGTTATTAAACTTAAGAATGTATTATGAAACCTTTCAAAGAACTCTAAAACATCACTATTGTAACGATTAGAAAAATCATTATCTTTAAATGCTTCTATTTTAAAAAGATTATCGACAATACTCTTCCACTTATTAAAAACATCTTCTCTAAAGGATGTTTCAAATTTCGATTGTATTATGTATAAATCTAATTTAGGGTTTCTTTTAATATTTTCCAACGGTGTGTCATCATAAATCAATTCTTCATTTACAAATAAATAAAGACCATCACAACCACCGTCATTTCCATTACCAACGATACCTTTTTCAAGTTCTTCATCACTTAAATCAAAAGCTTTTAAAATTAAGCTGGCAGAAAAAGTTTCAAAATAATCATGTAGCAATTTGTTAAATTTTGATGAATTAGACTTAATATCTTCCTGCCTATCTAGTAAACTTTCTTCAAAACTCTTTTTTATTAATTCACTGGCTATTAACTGTGAGTTATCCATTTTAATTGCCATATATAAATTCCCTCCCTTACTATTTAACATTTAATTTAAATCATGTTTCAAAAAGTTCAATTAAGTTGATTTCACCGCAGTTACTTATGATAAGGCTCCCTCCGCACAATCCGAAACGCCCGATAAATCTGCTCCACCAACACCAACCTCATCAACTGATGCGGAAACGTCATCCTCGAAAACGACAGTTTCTCATTCGCGCGCTGCATGACAGCATCACTTAGTCCAAGGGATCCGCCTATGACGAAACATACTTTGCTTTTTCCGTATGTTGCCAGCTTATCTATTGTATCGGCTAATTCTTCGGAAGTTTTCATTTTTCCTTCGATGGCGAGGGCGATGACGTGGGCGTCTGGGTTGATTTTGCTTAGGATGCGTTCGCCTTCTTTGTCTTTGATGATTTTCATGTCTTGATCGCTGAGATTCTCGGGTGCTTTTTCGTCCGCGAGCTCAATGATCTCGATTTTTGCGTAAGCCTGTAATCGTTTTGTGTATTCGGCTATGCCTTGCTTTAAATATTTCTCTTTTAATTTTCCTACTGTGATAATTGATATATTCACAGGTCATCCCCACCTTAAGAACAAGTTATTCATATAAGTTATCAACAATTGTGGATAAAATTTGTGTATTTTGTGTCCGATCATTCGTTCCCCACTATATATATTGCAGGTTCATCGCACAATTCACAGGTTGTGGATAAACTGTGTGTATGTTCGATTTTTCTGAATTCCAGCGGCGTTTCGTGATCATCTATGTACATGTCTAATACGGTTTCTATGTGTTCTGCACACGCATAATATGTTTTGTTCATAAGTTTCTGATTCCTCCAATAGGTTCTCTGGTTATTCACAAGTGTTTCGCTCATTGTCCAATATAACCGATTTATTCACATGTTAATAGTCTTTTACCATTTCCTCCACCTTTTATCCACAAACCAAACAAAAAAGCCTCCACTCCTGTGAAGGCTTCCTTCTATAGAAACGGATTATAAAATCTCGTTCCTCTAACAAATGTAATCACTAGCGACACGATCAGCACCACACCAACAAACAATAACGCCACATAATCTGCTTTTTGAAAGTCTTTTGCTGTAAACCATGTTCGCTTTTTATGCTTTCCAAACCCTCGCAGCTCCATCGCATTGCTGATCGTTTCAATCCGCTCTAGGCTAGAAAATATCAATGGCATGACAATAGACAGCGCATTTTTAATCCGTTTCCCCAGCTTTTCATTCTTCGATAAATCAATGCCTCTTGCTTGCTGAGAAATCGCGATCGTGCGAAAATCCCGCTGAATATCTGGAATATAACGAAGAGCAATCGCTACAGCATACGAAATCCGGTAGCTGACCCCAATTCGGCTGAGAGATGAGGCGAATTCACTTGGATTTGTTGACACAATAAACAAAAGCGCTGCTGGCATCACGGTCACATATTTGAGTGTAATGTTCAACTGATAGAAAAGCTGTTCAAGTGTGACATTATACCAGCCTGCAATATGAAACAGCTCATGCTTTGCTCCGTAGATGGCGACACCTTGCTGGGGCGCAAAGATGTAAATGGCGATGTTATTGATCACTAGGAAAATCGCCAGGACGATCACCACGAAGGAAATATCACGAAATCGTACGTTCGATAGCTGAAAGAACACGATACTGGCGGCTAACATAAACACTAATACGCCTGTATCATACGTGAGCATCGCTGCGGATGACCAGAGGATAAAGCAAATGAGTTTGGTTGCACCTGTCAGCCGGTGAATCGGTGACGGACGATCGATATAAGACAGCATGTCTACAGCCATGTCATTCGTTCCTTTCTGTCAACCTCAATGAAGCGATCCACGAGTTCATTTGGATTTGGCCAGTCTGCTTTCAGCGCCAGTTCATACAGCGACGTTTCCTTTAAACTCGCCTTTTGAACAAGCAGCTGATCTGTCAGCACTTTGGCTGGTGTATCATCTGCGATTTTTTCTCCATCTGAAATGACAATGGTTCTTGTTGTGTATTCAAGCATCAAGTGCATATCATGGGTGATCATGAAAATCGTGACACCCTGCTGATTTAATTGCTCTAAAAACGTCATCATCTCTGTGTAATGTTTAAAGTCCTGTCCTGCGGTTGGTTCATCTAGGATGAGTATTTCTGGCTCTAATACAAGAATTGACGCGATGGTGACGCGTTTTTTCTGTCCAAAGCTGAGGGCTGAGACCGGCCAGTTCCGAAATGGATACAGTCCGCACACTTTCAAGACCCGCTCCACCCGTTCCTTGATCTCTTCTTCCTTTACGCCTCTTAAAACGAGACCGAGTGCCACCTCATCAAAGATCATTTGTTTTGAAATCATTTGATTTGGGTTTTGCATGACGACGCCGATTCGTTCGGAGCGCTGTTTGATCGTATCTCCTGTGATGTCATCACCATTTAAAAGAATTGACCCTTTCGTTGGCTTTTCAAATGCACAAAGCACCTTAGATAATGTTGTCTTGCCTGCTCCATTGGCTCCTGCGATGCTGATCATTTCCCCTTTTTTGACGGTAAAAGAGATGTTGCTCAGCGTATTTGGTCTTGTTGGATAGTCAAAGCTCAGCTCGCGCACTTCTAGTAAATCCTGTGCTGCAATCTGTTCTACTGATGGCTCAGACGCTTCCATCCACTGTTCGATTTTTTCTTTTGCCTCGTCGTCTAAGGTAAGACGCTGTAAATCAGCGATCTGATCTCCTGGCGCAACCGGAATGCCTGCATATTTCATCGCCTTTACATATAAAGGCTCACGCAAATACGCCGCTTCTAATACGTTTGAGGCGAGCAATTTATCTGGTGTCATATCCGCTACAATCGTTCCTTCATTGACAACGATAATGCGGTCCACATGACGGAAGAGGACGTCTTCTAATCGGTGCTCAACTATCACAATGGTTTTTTTCGTTTGTTTTTGCAGCCGGTCAATGAGGTCGATGACTTCTTTACCTGTTGCGGGGTCTAGGCTTGCAAGTGGTTCATCAAACAGCAGAATGTCGACATCATTGACAAGTACGCCCGCAATGGCGACACGTTGTTTTTGTCCGCCTGACAGCTCATGCACGGATGATGCCAGCTTGCCGTCTACCTCTGTTAATTTTGCCGCTTTCTCGACACGTGTTTTCATTTCTTCACGTGTGACTTGATCATTTTCAAGTGTAAAAGCAATGTCTTCTCCAACGGTCAGCCCGATAAATTGTCCATCAGGATCCTGAAGCACCGTTCCGACAAGCTGTGAGAGAGAGAAAATGTTCTCTTTCTCTGCATTTTTCCCGCCGATGTGAAGACTTCCTTCCATAGAACCTTTATAAGACGCAGGAACTAGCCCATTGATACAATGGGCTAGTGTGCTTTTTCCCGATCCAGACGGGCCTGCGATGAGAACTTTTTCTCCTTCATAGATCGTCAGGTTGATATCCTTTAATGTTGGTTCTGCCTGACTGCGATACTTGAATCCGAAATGTTCGAATTGAATCATCGGTTTCTTCATTTATGTGTTCCACCTTGCTTCATGATGTTTCTTTCGATAGGCTGCCGCTTTTGCTTCTCGTTTTCGCATAAGCTGCAATGATGATGGTTCCTAGTACACCAACTGTGATGATGTTTGAAATCCCTGCCACGATGCCTTGAACAAACACTTTGTTCGCAGGTTCTGCATAGATCACAATGTCAAGTACAGGAGCAATGATAAACCAGCCTAATGCCTGTGCGCCTGCTTGTACGGCATTAAAGAGCGTGATTTTCTTCCAGCCGAAGTCTCCCTCTTCTACTTTTAAACGGTTAGAAATAAAGCCGATCAATAAACCAACGACACCCGATACAATAATCCAGCTCCACCAAGGGCCAAATGTGGTCGCATCTTTAATGAGATGGCCAATAAAACCAATCAGTGCGCCTGCAACAGGACCAAATAGCACGGCCATTAATGCTAGGAATGCGTATGAGGTTTCAATTTGTGTATTCGGAATACCAGTTGGAATGGAGACGAATCGTCCTAGAATCACAAAGACGGCTGCGCCAATTCCAATGGCAACGACAGTTTTCGTTGAAAGTTGTTTTCCTGCCATGATGTATCCTCCTCTTATTCGTATATAATGCGCGGAGCTTTGCGAATCGAAAGGCGCCAGCCTGTGCCTGTACCGATGTTATAAGCCTTTGCAAATGACCCTTGATTGATCGCCACGCCTAAATGGTCGAGTGAATTGACATATACGAGTGGTTCGCCTACCTTTAAGTCGGCAAAAGATCGTCCATAGGTCATGATATTTTTATACACATTTTTTGGCCCGTTGGCAATGGTAACTTCTATTGCATCGCCGTAATTAATTGAAAGCTGCTCAAATAACGTGTGATGAATGTTTGTCCATAGGTTTCCGAATCTCACATCTAAAATATCAATCGTCCCTGTGATCACATCTTCTTCCGCATAAGCCTGTACAACTGGAAGATGGATAATATCATCGATATTCGCCTTTGGCCCAACCTCTTCAAAAGAAATCACACCTGATGCAATTCTCGCCCCTGTATAAGCGTAAATATCTCTCCCATGGAAAGTATGTGATTTTCCCGACTTTGGCAGCCGGTTAATGGTTTCATCTAAATAACGGGCTTCCACAATGCCAATATCCTGGGCAACGTGCGTGAGTGTCCCGTTATCTGGGGTAATAATATAGTGTGAACTTGTCGTTTTGACGACAAGACTTTTTCTCTCTGATCCAACGCCCGGGTCAACGACGGAAACAAATACCGTCTCTTCCGGCCAGTATGTGACGGTTTGAAGCAGGCGATAAGATGCCTCCCAAATGTCATACTGCGGAATATTGTGTGTTAAATCAAAAATGCGGATGCTGCTGCTGACCGTATTTGCCACTCCGTACATTGCACTGACAGCTCCATCATCAATGCCGAAATCTGATTGTAAAACCAATGCATGTTCACTCATGTCAATCTCCCTTTCATTTGAAAAAATGGATGTGGTGTTTCACGTGGAACATTTGAACAATTGTATGAAAAAAAGTGGACAATAAAAAATACCCCATCCTTATCTTTGAATCATAAGGACGAGGTATTTGTCTCGTGGTACCACCTTTATTTACTGTTTGCTCGCGCTAAACAGCCTCTACAAGTACAAAGCTCCAATCTGGCTCATATACTGTGGTTTTGATAACGAGTACCAACTCTCGTCGTCACCTACTAATATCATAGATATGTTCAGCACGAGGCTCAGAGACCATTTTTCGAATCATTATTTTTGCTTCTTTTCAGCTGCCGAAGCTCTCTGTGAAAAAATTGATGATTGTACTTTCTCTCGTCATTGCCTGTATAACTATCTTGAATTAAAGCTATCATACATGATGTTTTTTGATAAATCAAGATATTTTTCTGAACATTTTTAAAAATGAGTCAACTGGTGCTGGAAGAGTCTTCTTTTTATGAAATTTAAACAAATGTTAAAGAGCGAGATATGGTGTCTTTCTTTTCTAGGGGTATAATAAAGGTGAAGGGAGGTACAGCGTGTGTGGACCATCTGTATGAATGAGTTTAAGCAGCTCTTCAAAAGCACAAAATCTATTTTAACAATTGTTATTATTTTCATTTTATCTACTTTTGTTTCAAGTCTTCCGTTTATCGCTGCTCATCAGGAAAAATGGGAACTGGCAAAGGATCCTTATTCTATTGGGAATGAACTGGTGATGTCTTTATTTGGTTTCTTCCTTATTTTTTTGTTGTCTCATGATATTTTAAGCCGCGAAATTCATTTGAAAACCATTCGTTTTCTCGTCAGTAAAACAACCCGTTTGAACATTATCATCGGGAAATATCTAGGACTGATGCTGTTTTGGCTTAGCTGTATTATGACGACATATGTGCTGAATATGGTGATTTCACACCGTTTTCTGTTCTCAGATGCCTTAAAAATCTTAACCTTTATCAGTGTCGGTATCTCATGTGCTTTATTTTTGTCCATGCTCTTTCCAACACCGCAGAAATCAATGTTTGTCGGTATGTTATTTTCCTTTCTTTTCCCAATCGTCAGTATGATTTCTGTTCTTTCTTCAGAACGAATGATTCATTGGTTCCAATATATGACGCCTTATTATTATGCGCGCTGGAGTGAACCGCTGACCTACGTCCTAATGAACACGGCATTGACCGTTATCTTACTCGTTGGAACTGCACTGCTGTTTCAAAGGAGGGATGTGTAGATGCTTCATACAAAAGGGCTCACAAAAAAATATCGTACAAAAGTCGCAATAGATCATATTAATCTTGATGTCAATCAGGGCGATATCTTCGGCCTCATTGGACCAAAGGGATCTGGTAAGACGACGTTTTTCAATATCATTACCGGGATCTCCCGCCCTACCTCTGGTACGTTTACAGTGATGAATATGCCTTCGCTAAAAAAAGTGAGACAGCATATCGGTGTTCTGCCAGAATATACGGATTTATATGAAGGTCTTACGGCTCTTGAGCATATTGCCTATTTGTCAAAAATCACCGGAACACGCCAGAGAACGAGTGATTATGAAGAACTGCTCGAATTTGTCGGTTTACATCATGATCATCAGGAGAAGGTCGGTGCCTTCACACCTGGTATGAAGAAACGGCTTGGAATGGCACAGGCCATCGCCCATCAGCCGGAATTTATTTTACTTGACGAACCTTTTGCCGATATTGATGCAGATTCGATCTTGCACATTCAGCGGGTCATTGAAACATTAAAGGATGAAGGGAAAACCGTCTTTTTAACAGCTGACCGCCCAAGGTTCACCAAAAGTATTTGTACCAAAACGGCGTTCATTTCTGAAGGAAAATTAGTGTCCCCACATACTCATCCTCAAGAGAAAACCATCACATCCTCAAACATACGTGCAACCTTCAAGCATGCATGGATTGATGATGAGGTGAAACCTGTTCTCACGCAGTACCTACAAACTGTCGGAACAGATCTTGTGATCAGTGATGACGAGACCTCATTGTTAATTCGTTCAGAAGCTCAAGTTCCAGCGATCATTCGCGCTTTCGTGAAGTGTAAAGTCGATTTATACAGAGTCACGGCTCAGGATGCCATGATGTCCTCATAAAAAGTACCGTACGCTTTCTGCACGGTACTTCTTCTTTTTTATAAAGGTTTACTCATATAAATACCGGTTTCTGCAAATCCCGTTTTCTCGTACAGCGAACGGGCGATTTGATTGTGAGCAAAGACATGGAGCGAGAGTTTTTGCACACCTAATGACTTTGCCTGCTCCTCTAATGCAGCAATGGCCTGCTTTGCAAAGCCTTTTCCTCGATAAGCTTCAAACAAAATAAAGTTATAAATAAATCCTTCGTGCTGCGGGTGATTCGGGTCATAGCAAAGCCAAACCCAGCCAATCGCTTCATCTCCGTTTAAGAAATTCCACAGCTCATGATGCTCTGTCTGAAGTCCTTCTGGAAGAAGCCTGTCAAATTGTTCTTCTGCGTTCGCAAGTGATTCTTCCTTCTTCCATGTTCCTGCGAGTACCTTTTCTTCCGCGTACCGCTGAATGGCCTTCTCTATCAATACATCGTAATCGGTTTGTGACATCCGTTGTAGTGTAACCAATCTTACAACCCCCTTTCCTTCATCATATGTCAGTCATGCCAAAAAAACCAGTCCCTTACTGGAACTGGTTAGCCGCCATATCGGTCGGTTTGAGAAAGTTTGATCTCTGCTGATTTTTTCTTCCCGCTTCGGTAAAATTGCACTTTTACCTTGTCGCCGACCTTCCTTTGATATAAGTACTTACGAAGATCCACGATATTCTGTACACTCTTGCCATCGAAGGAGGTCACGACATCCAGCTCTTTTAGTCCCGCTTTTCCTGCTGGAGATAACGGCTCAACACTCATGACAACGACCCCAGATGTAACCTTGGATGGCAGTTTCAACGTTTCCTGCCAGTGGTAGCTCGCAATATCCGCTAATGATTTCATGCCGACGCCAAGATACGGACGCTTTACCTCTCCGTAACGCTCTAAATCCTCTATGACAGGGATGACCAGATTCGCTGGAATAGACAGCCCGATTCCTTCTACCTCTGATTCAGCAATCTTCATTGAGTTGATGCCGATCACCTTTCCGTCCATATTGATCAAGGCACCACCGCTGTTTCCAGGATTGATGGCGGCATCTGTTTGCAGTACCTCTGCATTCCAATCCGTCTGTCCGTCTCCATTTGAGTCAACAGGGATCGCTCGCTCTGTGCCTGAAATGACCCCTTGTGTGACAGAGCCTGCGAATTCAAGCCCTAATGGATTTCCAATGGCGATGACTGGCTCACCCGGCTTCACATGATCTGAGTTACCGAAGGCTGCGGTTTTCTTGATTTTATCACTTTTGACAGTGAGAACAGCTAAATCCATGAGCTGATCGCTGCCGACAAGATTGGCACTAATTCTTGTCCCGTCATGGAGGCTCACTTCAAGCTGGTTGGCGCCTTTGATGACGTGATGGTTTGTGACAATATAAAACGTGTCACCCTTTTTCTTATAGATCACACCTGACCCGCTGCCTGCTTCTCCGCCTTCCTCCCAAAAGCTCGACTTTTGGATATTAATGACGCCGACCACCGTATCTGACATATTAGACACCACTTTCGTGACAGCATCATTGACGTTTACATTCACCGTCTTTAAAGGACCCTGTGATGCTTGCCCATCACCGTTCTGCTGCCATCCAAAAAGGCTGCCGCTCTGTCCAGATATATAGGGGAAAAAGAATCCCATTAAAAAAGCTCCTACCAATACACCGATCAAACCAGAAAGAAAATATCCTTTTCTGCTTCGTCTCGGCTTCCACTCTACATCGCGATAATCCACTATGTTTCCTTCCTTTCAGTGAATAGATGATGTATATAGTGTTGGTAAGAAGCTCTCATCTTAATCATACGATTATAAAAATCATACGGCGCAAAGCGGGGTTGCTTTTTTCGGGTCCGTATCAAATAAATCAAAGCCGTCCCCCACAACAAAGCCCTTCATTTCAAGCGTCTGCTGGACCGCCATACGGGCTAAATCCTTCATGTTGTTGTCTTGACTCAAGTGAGCCAAATAAATGCGTGAGGTGGCATCTCCAATGACATCTGTCATCGCAAGAGCAGCATCTTCATTTGATACATGTCCGACATCGCTTAGAATTCTGCGCTTAATGCTCCATGGGTATCGGCCCATTTGCAGCATCCCGACATCATGATTGCTCTCAAACACAAACGTATTGGCTGACTTAATAATGCCTTTCATGCGGTCACTCACATAGCCTGTATCCGTCATGAGGGCAAGTTTGCGCCCTCCATAATGGAACACGTAAAACATAGGCTCTGCCGCATCGTGTGAGACACCAAATGACTCGACATCAAGGCCGCCAAAGGATTGAACGGTCTCCATATCAAAATGGAATTTCTGCTCTGTATCAATTTTTCCGATATGAGATTCCATCGCCTTCCATGTTTTCGCATTTGCATAGACAGGAAGCTTGTACTTTCTTGCCATGACACCAAGCCCTTTAATATGATCGGAGTGCTCGTGTGTCACAAAAATGCCGTCCAAGTCCTCAGGCTTGCGGTCGATTTGGCCAAGCAGCTCGACCATCTGTTTGCCGCTTAAACCAGCATCCACCAAAAAGGCATGCTCGTCTGTTTCTAAATAAAAAGCGTTCCCCGTACTTCCGCTCGCTAGTACACTGAACTGCAAGCTCATGTTCTCTCACTCCATTGAAGATTTGTCATCTTTCTCTATATGATCAAGTGTTGAGCCATCGATGGCATTGATCAAATATTCTTCCTCTGTCTTTTTCTTTGAACCTGCTGATACGCCTTCAAGCTCCACCCGCCAAACAGGAACCATGACTTGCGTGCTTGCCCCTGGGTATTGCGTATAGTAGCCAAGCTCTACCTTTTTCACGGTCGTGTTTTGACTCAGCATATTTTGCGTATATAAGTCCTTCACGGTTTCAAGTGCTGGGACAAGGGTTTCTTTTCTCACTTCATTAATCGACGTCACCATCGATTGCTGATATGAGACGACTTCGTTTTGATCGTTGAGATTTAAGGTAATTTGCCCGATGGTTTCGGTGTCATCAAGGCCTTCTTGGAAGATGTATTTCCCTTTATACGTTTGGAAAAAGACGATTTTCCCTGTCTCTTCATCTATATTCCACAGCTTATAATTCTTCCCATCCAGCAAACGCTGGTTCACAAGGTTCGTCGCCGCTGTTTTCATATCCTTTTTCGGCAAGGCAACTGGCTTGTTGAAGGTCATTTCAAGCAGCGTGACAGGATCATCTTTTTCTGTTTTCGGGAACGTGCTTTTCGCCTTTTGATCAGCTAATCCGTTGACATCCTTTTTCGTATATTGCTTCTTTTCAGCTGTAATGCGGTATCCAATCTTCGCTTCATCTGATAGATTGCCATATTTGATCCCGTCTGCCTTCATTTCTTCCAGCGTATCCGTTTTTTCGATAATCGCAAAATGATCGGTTGACCGTTTTTCAAAGTATTGAAAACCTAGAAAGATATCGAGAACGAGAAAGGCTAGGATAAAGATCGTTTTGGTCTTATTCCACTCCATGATTCTCGCTCCCCTCTGTCAAAAGATCATTCGATAGAATCACGGTTTTGCCGTTATATTTCATGCACCATACAGGCTCCAGCCAAACAAACATCGCTTGATCTTGATCTGATGGAGTTGAAGCAGCTTGATATGCAGGGAAAATCTGTTCAATTTTCTCCAGATCATCATATTTCGTCTGCTTGATGATCAAGTCCTTCAGCTCTGTCCCGTTCATCAGCTTGACCTGTTCACTTTGACTCGCTTTATTGCCAAGAATATAGTTTGGACGCTTGTAATTCAAAATGTCATCATTCGCCCATTGAACTTCAAGGGAGGTCATCCCAAATGGATGCTTTGTACTGTTCACAATCGGCAGACCGTCCATAAACATATTAAAGGACAGCTGCTGGTTGCTGTTGATACCAAAATATTGATAGTCATCAGTAAAGCTTCCCGTATCATTGAAATATTTCACGCTTCGCTTAATCAAATCCCCCGTTTGGAAAACAGTGCTGGAATTGATATTGCGGTGCTGATATTGAATGCGGTGGTCTTTTTGATTGGCTTCAAGGCGGCTTGTGCCATCTGTGTACACTGTCCGGTTTAAATTAGATTCCTCACCGACAAGGCTCGGGTCCGTAAACAAAGCGTCTTTGAACTTGTTTGTCTTAATCGTTTCGATAAAGAACATCTTCGCTTCAAGCTGCTTTTGCTTTCTCGGAAGAAGGAAATCTCGTTTAGAATTCGTCGAGAATGTATAAAGATCATAGCGCGGCATCTCGTTTTGAGCCGCTGCGATACTGTTCATTAGATTACGGTAATTGGCGGACTCAATTGTCAGCTCAAGCACCGTCTCCTTGCTGTATGAGACCAAATATACTTTTTTATTCGCCTTATCCTGCTGAGCGAACGGCACGATCATCCGATCAAACGAGTTGTATTCAATGGACTTGTTCGGCCATTTAAAGAGCGCTTGGAAAATATCAATCGGAATCGGATCATTGAACACAAGATCCAATGTCTTCCCTTGTCCTTCGCGTCCATAGAAGAAATTCTTAAATTTCTGCTCGGAATATTGATCTGACACATCATTAATCTCTTTGACATCCCAAAGGCTCACATCATTCCAAAAGTTTTGAAAGAGTTCCTTTTGATCCACTTTAAAATGCTCTCCATTTGAATGGATGAACATCTCGCGCGGCTTCACGACATCAATGAGACTTCTAGGCTCGTCGCTTGAAATCTTCTTCGTTTCCACGACCTTTGTGCCGGTATCTGCCTGATCCTGCATGACGGGCTGGAACATCCAGATATTCCACGTAAATACAAGACTGATCGCAATTAGGATTGTCAATATTATGGTTTTAAAGGTCTCACGCTTCATCCCAATCATCCTCTTGTTCTTCATTGTACGGAAGGGTAAAGGTCACCGTTGTCCCTTTTCCTTCAATGCTGTCAGCCCAAATATCTCCGCCATGAGCTTGAACCATTTCTTTTGCAATCGCAAGACCGAGGCCGGTTCCGCCAAGCTTTCTTGTTCTTGCTTTATCTACCCGATAAAAACGTTCAAAGATTTTATCCATATCCTTCTTCGGAATACCGATTCCTTCATCTTTGACGCTAAATAACACAAGGCCTTTCTCTTCATCCAGATCAACGGTAAACGTGATGTGTCCACCCTCTGGTGAGTATTTCATGGCATTGGAAATGATATTATCGAGCACCTGTGTAATTTTATCTTGGTCGATTTCCACATATACTTCACGCTGCGGCAGGTTGCGGATAAAATCGACATGCTGCTCCTTCGTCATTTCAAAACGATCAATGACGAGCGAGATAAACCTGATAAAGTTCGTCCACTCACGGTTGAATTGATAATCCTTGCTGTCGAACTTAGACAGCTGCAGCAGGTCATTGACAAGCCGGATCATGCGCTCCGTTTCATTTTGCGTGACACTGAGAAATCTTGGCGCAAGCTCTTTATCACCAATCGCACCTTCAGCCAGTGCCTCAAGATAGCTTCGCATCGTCGTCAGCGGTGTGCGCAGCTCATGCGATACGTTCGCTACGAATTCACGGCGTTCAGCATCAATTTTCTCCTGCTCTGTGACGTCATAAATGACCGCAATTAAGCCATCAATTTTCCCATGCTCTTTCTGAATGACGGAGAAATTAACACGCAATACAGACAGCTGATCTTCGCGCTCAATTTCTATCAGCATGGAATCTTGATTTTCGACTAAATCTTCAAATGTATGAGTTTCCTCTAAGCCAAGCAAAGACGTGATCGGCATCTCTAAAGCTGTTTCACGTGAAACATTTAACAGCTCTAATGCGGGGCTGTTTAATAGAATAATCGCACCGTTTTGATTCGTTGCGATGACACCGTCCGTCATATAGGCAATGACAGAAGAAAGCTTTTTCCGCTCCCCCTCCGTCATCAGCTGAGCTTCCTCCAGCTCTCTCGTCAGATGGTTAAAGGTTGTCGCAAGCTGGCCAATCTCGTCATGTCCATACTTCCGGACCTTTCTGGAGAAGTTCCCTTTGGCAAGCTCGATCGCCTGCTTTCTCATATCTGAAATAGGATGAGTGATCGTTCTAAAGATGAAGATACCAAGTAGAGCAGTCGTCCCAAGTGCAATCAGTGTCCCAGTCGCTAAAATGGTGTTAATGGTTCGCATTTGGTTAAACACACTTTCCATTGAAGACACAACATAAATCACACCAACGGTCTCTTGGTTCTCATTTTTTACGGCTGTCGCAGAAATACGCACCCTTTTATTTGACTCAGGGTCATAGAATTTTTTCTCATAGTCTTTGCCAACCGCAAAAATACGGCTAATGATTTGATCAGTGATTTTCTTTCCGGCAATCTCTTGGCTGCCGTTATTGACAGAGGCAATGACCTCTCTGCTTTCATCAATATAGCTGACTTCAGAGATTTCATTAGACTCATCTTTGTTGTTAAAATCGTTTAATATCTTTTGAGCATCCTCTTTTAATTCTGCCTTGCTCTTCGATGAATCTTGTTCTAGGTAATACGATAACGAGTAGATTCGCTGATTCAAGGAATTATCATATGAATTAATTAAGGACTGCTCTAGCTGCTTCACAAAGTACACGCCAATGATCTGCATGGCAACGATGATCAGCAGCACGTAAATCAAGGTCAATTTAAAGTGAATCGAGCGAAAAAAACCTACTTTACTCATAAGAATCTTAGTCCTGTTCTGGGTTTCTTAAATAGTAGCCGACGCCTCGTCTTGTCACGATCCAGCTCGGGTGACTAGGGTTGTCTTCAATCTTCTCACGAAGACGGCGGACTGTAACGTCTACTGTACGGACATCTCCGAAGTAATCGTAGCCCCATACCGTTTGCAGCAAGTGCTCACGTGTCATGACTTGTCCGATATGTTTCGCTAAGTAATGAAGCAGTTCGAACTCACGGTGCGTTAATTCTATCGTTTCCTCGCGCTTAGACACCACATACGCATCTGGATAAATAACAAGTGATCCAACCTCAATATCATTTGATTCAGATTCTTCCTCCGTCTGCGGAGCAGCGGTTTGTCTTCTCAAATTCGCTTTCACACGGGCAAGCAGCTCACGTGTGCTGAAAGGCTTCGTCACATAATCATCTGCGCCAAGCTCCAGGCCGATGACTTTATCAATTTCAGAGTCTTTTGCTGTCAGCATGATAATCGGCATGTCATATTTCTTTCTCACTTCACGGCATACTTCAACACCATCTTTATTCGGCAGCATAATGTCGAGCAGAATAATGTCCGGCTTGATTTCTTCTACCATTTCAAGGGCTTCGTTTCCATCATATGCACAATGAACCTCATAGCCCTCTTTCCTTAAATTAAATTCCAATATATCAGCAATCGGTTTTTCATCATCTACGACAAGAATCTTTTTTTCCATTGTGATTTCCTCCTGCATTTTTAGCATCTATGTCATTCCATTTTGCATGTATCATTACGCCTTTTTCGTTTATGAAAAAAAGGCTCACTGTCTATTATAACGTTTTACGTGGCAAAGATAAAAATAATAACGGCTTTCTTTTCTAGTAAACGTTGGATAGGAAGGTGCCGCCCGAAAAAAATTGATGACTTTTTCCTTTTTTATTGAAACTTTTCCAATCACCAGCCGTCTATATAGATGTAACGTCTTCTTCTTATGGAGCCGGGCCCTACCTAGGTCCGGCTTCTCCCTTTTTATGCCTTCTTTTCATAATAAAAACGCACCTGCGATTGCAGATGCGTTTGGAAGTGGCTCGGGACGGAATCGAACCGCCGACACACGGATTTTCAGTCCGTTGCTCTACCAACTGAGCTACCGAGCCATCATCAAAAAGATGAATATGTATAAATGGCGGTCCGGACGGGACTCGAACCCGCGACCTCCTGCGTGACAGGCAGGCATTCTAACCAACTGAACTACCGGACCTCAGTAACTTGCCCGAAAAAGCAATCGTGGTGCTCCTTCAAGCAAGTGAGGAAAAAATTAGCTTAACGCTAAAGTAAATCAATGACCCGTACGGGATTCGAACCCGTGTTACCGCCGTGAAAGGGCGGTGTCTTAACCGCTTGACCAACGGGCCAATACATGGTGAGCCATGAAGGACTCGAACCTTCGACCCTCTGATTAAAAGTCAGATGCTCTACCAACTGAGCTAATGGCTCTCGGTTTGTGAAAAGTGAATCTGAAGAAGCTGTATTGCGCCAAACCAATCGCTTTAAAAAAGCTGGAACATCGCATCCTAACAAGTTTCAGAGACCTTTGCAACAACGAGATTTATAATATCATAGAGTAATTACATATGGCAATACGTTTTTCGACATTTTTTTAAAAAAAGTGTCGGATTTAAATATCTCCTATCAAAGCCCCCGCTTCTGCAACCGCCTTCATTAGATACGCCTTTTCGGGTGACCTCTGCCTACTCAAACACATAGGTACGTTTCAGGCCGCTCAAAAATGGCTATACATGAAATAAGTGACATTGTCATTGAAAAAGGAGGAAGCAGTATGAGTTCATTCAAATTAGGAGATAAAATGCCCAACTTTTCACTTCCAACAATACAGGGCGATCACATTGATTTCGACAAACATTTAGAGGAGCATCAAAGCTGGCACCTGATCGTTTTCTTTAGAGGATCTTGGTGTCCGGTATGTGTAGAAGAGTTAAAAGAACTCGAACAGCAGCAATCATATTTTCAGGACAAGGATATTCACTTGATGGCGATTTCCACGGATAACCCTGATGACTTGAAGGCATTTGCGGATAAAGAGGAACTATCCTTCCCGATCATGTATGACCATGACCTCACGTCATTAAAAGCATATGAAGTCCACTATCACGGGGAAGATGCCCCATATGAAGATCACGGGGTGCACGGTGAACCCGCCTATTTCTTATTAAATGAAAAAGGTCAAGTGCTCTATCAGCAAAGACAAACAAGTCCGTTTGGCAGACCGCACGCCAACGAACTACGCAAAATCATCCAGTACATCCGTAAAAATTTAAAAGGCCAATATAAAAGCCTGAAGTAAGGAAAAAGCCCTCATGATGAGGGCTTTTTTTATGAACGCTTTTTGTTAAATAGCCAGTCAGCGGAGAAAAAAACAAGGAGTCCCGCCATGAGAATGACAAAGGTGACGGGTGGTTTATTCCCCTGGAAATACATGTACAGCGCATGCCCTCCTAATGCGAGAAGATAAAAGACAAATGCTGTTACAGCTGCTTTATGTGTATTCGCTTGTTCTCTTTTCGTCATTTTTTTAAAAAACATTGTGTCTATCCCCTTTATGCTGCTTTTTTATCGTCACCCGACGAAGTGCCCGTGAACGGATATATTCCATTGGTCCAATTCTCCAAATCTTTAGACAAACTGCTGAAATCGCGATTTGCAGAAGTGAAATCAACAGCCATGCCAATACAATAAGAGGCGCATTGATTTGACCGCTAAGACCCAATCCCCAGCTATAAAAAAGAATGGAGCAGATAATATTTTGCAGGATGTAGCAGCTAAGCGCCATTTTCCCTACATATTCAAACCAAGTCCACATGAACCATGACTCCGTGCGTGCGAGGAGCTTCGCAATGACAGCTATATAGAAAATAGAGAGGAATGGTGAAAAGGCGTAGCGCACCACAAATTCCACTAAATCGTTCGGTACGAAAACTAGTGCATTCAGCGGCAGACCAATCCACAGTCCGATTCGGAACAATATTTTCCGGAGAGATTGTCCGCGTTCATTTGCATAAAATACACCGGCTCTCATCATCCGCACACCTAATAAAAACAGAAATGTGTTCATTGGAATAATAAAGACCGCTTCTTCTCGGTACATGAAGAAGTATTGTAACCGTTCTTGAACCTGCGAGATCCATGTCTCTGGCAGCTGCTCTTCCAGCGCCGGTTCACCGCTTTGATCATCGGACGCTGACTCCATTTCAGAGAGGGAGTACAGCATCAGACATGACATCATGAGCAAATGAATCACACCTGAAAAAATCATGCCCTTTTTGATGCGCCTGCTTCCTCCCCGTACAATGTAAGCCACAAGCAGCCCCGTAACGGCATAGCTCATGAGCACATCATATTCCATCACAAGTGTAAAATGAACAAAGCCTTCGATAAATAAAAATAAAAGAATCCATAAATAAGTACCCGGCCAAGGCGTGTCCTTCCTTTTTGCCTGCTGGTATTTCAGCTCCAATCCAACACCAAACATGATCGTGAGCAGCGAGAGCATTTTTCCATAAACGAACATGGAGACAAGACTTTCTAGAAAACTACCATTTTCATATTCATCCGCAATCTGATCTGTCGCAAAGGTATCCCCTGCATACGCAAAAAACCAGACGTTCGTTCCCAAGGTGCCTAGTATGGCAAAACCTCGTAAAATATCTAATAATCGTATTCTTTCTTTCACTAGAACGCTCCTTCCCTCCTATACAGTTATCATATTTTGGTAATGACCGGAAGCCTGCTCTACTGAAATTAAGAAATATTTAAACAAAAAAACACCAGTAAAATGCGAGATTTTACTGGTGCCTCATCAATCTATTCTTATGGACGGTACACGCTGCGGACAACGTTCGTTTGTGAACGATCTGGTCCGACTGAGAAAATGGAAAGTGGAATACCTGTTAATTGTGAAATGCGCTCTAAATAATGGCGGGCATTTGCAGGCAGTTCACTTAAGTTCTTTACGCCTGTAATATCCTCTGTCCATCCTGGCATTTCTTCGTAGACAGGCTCACATTTCGCTAATTCATTTAGGCTTGCTGGGAATTCCTCAGTGATTTCTCCATTCAATTTATAAGCGACACAGATTTTCAATTTTTCAATCCCTGTCAGTACATCAATTGAGTTAAGAGATAAATCTGTAATTCCGCTCACACGGCGTGCATGACGGACAACAACGCTGTCAAACCAGCCGACACGGCGCGGGCGTCCAGTTGTCGTACCGTATTCACGGCCAACCTCACGAATTTGATCGCCAATTTCATCATGGAGTTCTGTTGGGAATGGGCCATCTCCAACACGTGTTGTGTACGCTTTTGACACGCCGACTACATGTTGAATTTTTGTTGGTCCTACACCAGAACCAATCGTCACGCCTCCAGCTACCGGGTTAGATGACGTCACAAATGGGTATGTCCCTTGATCGATATCAAGCATGACCCCTTGTGCTCCTTCAAATAACACGCGGCGGCCTTCATCTAGTGCATCATTCAAAACAACAGATGTGTCTACGACATATTTTTTCACTTGCTGGCCATATTCATAATACTCGTCTAAAATATCTTCAATCTTGAAGCCTTCTGTGTCGTACATTTTCTCTAAAAGACGATTTTTCTCTTCTAGATTGCGTGCAAGCTTTTCTTCAAATACTTCACGATCTAATAGATCTGCGACGCGGATACCAACGCGGGCAGCTTTATCCATATAAGCTGGTCCGATTCCTTTTTTCGTCGTACCGATCTTGTTAGCCCCTTTCCGCTCCTCTTCTACCTCGTCCAATTTTAAATGGTAAGGCAGAATAACATGGGCTCTATTGCTGATTCTGAGGTTATCTGTACTCACATTCCGTTCGTGAAGATACGCAAGCTCAGTGACCAACGCTTTAGGATCAACCACCATTCCATTACCGATGACACAAGTTTTCTCTTTATAAAAAATACCGGATGGAATGAGGTGTAGCTTGTATGTCACTCCATCAAATTTGATCGTGTGACCTGCATTGTTTCCCCCTTGATAACGGGCAATCACCTCTGCATTTTCTGAAAGGAAATCGGTAATTTTCCCTTTCCCTTCGTCACCCCACTGCGTACCTACTACGACTACTGAAGACATATCGTGCACCTCCGTTAACCTTTCAAAACGTTATCTCTTTCAAACACATTTATTTTATCAATGCACAACGAAAAAGTCAACGTGAAATCCGAACATTAATATCTCGAAATCAAATTTTGTTCGTTTTAAATATAAAGAAAAGCGCTTTAATCACTTTTCCAGTGCTTAAAAATGGAGATTTCGAGCAAAAACAACTTTTTATCGTTTCCAGCTGTTCATCAACATAAAAAAGACCCCCAATAACGGAAGTCTTTTTTAAACAGGTGTAATACCATCTGTGTTCATCAGCACAACTCGATATCCATCTGGGTCTTCAATGGTTGCTCCTCCCCGGTCCCAGTATGGATTCGTTGAGGTGACTTGCCGTCCGCCAAATGAGAGCAATCTCTTTTTCATTTGCTGAAATTCCTCTGCATCTGGAATATAGAAAACAAGCAGCTGTTCTGGATGCGGGACGGGCAGGCTGTCTTCTTCTTCATGTTTGGTGATTTCTAAATGAACATGCTGGTGAGGCAGCCCGAGCATCACACCATCGTACCCTTCATGCTGATCAAATGAGCCTATTCGTTTGAGCCCTAAGCCTTCTTCATAAAAGGAAACAACCTCTTTCATGTTGACGGTTGGGCGTGCGATACGTAATTGAGCGGCTTCAAACTGTTGAAATTTCATCAGTCTTCACTCCTTTTCTCCTTTTAGTATACGCTCTCTCTTTTTCCCTCTCCTCCTCATTTTGATTGTTTTTTCAATCATTCTTTCGATGTAGATCAATCAAAAAAGCCCAGCTTCTTGAGCTGGGCTTTAAGCACCGGGCGGAACACCCGCATCATCAAATCTTCTTTCCAGATTGACGAATTTGTTATATTCTTTGACGAACGCCAGTGATACTGTACCAACTGGACCGTTACGCTGTTTGGCAATAATGATTTCGATAATGTTCTTATTCTCTGATTCTTTGTCATAGTAATCATCACGATAAAGGAATGCTACGATATCGGCATCCTGCTCGATACTTCCTGATTCACGAATGTCAGACATCATCGGACGTTTGTCCTGACGCTGCTCTACCCCACGAGAAAGCTGAGACAAGGCAATAACCGGAACTTCAAGCTCCCTTGCCAGCGATTTTAATGCCCTAGAGATTTCAGAAACCTCCTGCTGACGGTTATCGCTTGATCGCCCGCTTCCTTGAATGAGCTGCAAGTAGTCAATCAGGATCATGCCAAGACCATTTTCTTGCTTCAATCGGCGGCATTTCGAGCGAATTTCACTTACTCTGATTCCAGGTGTATCGTCAATGAAAATTCCGCTGTTTGACAGCGAGCCCATCGCCATTGTCAGCTTGCCCCAGTCCTCTTCTGTCAGATTACCGGTTCTTAGGTTTTGTGCATTGATATTCCCCTCTGCACAAAGCATACGCATAACGAGCTGCTCCGCACCCATCTCTAAACTAAAGATAGCAACACTTTCGTCCGTTTTGGTCGCGACATTTTGGGCAATGTTCAATGCGAAGGCGGTTTTCCCTACTGATGGACGGGCCGCTACAATGATTAAATCATTTCGCTGGAATCCAGCTGTCATCCGGTCAAGCTCAGAGAAACCTGTTGGAATCCCTGTGATATCGCCTTTACGGTTATGAAGCTGTTCAATATTATCGTATGTTTGAACAAGAACGTCCTTAATGTTTTGAAAGGCTCCTGAGTTTTTACGCTGCGCCACTTCCATAATGGTCTTTTCAGCATCGCTCAGCAGGTCCTCTACTTCATCCTCACGCGTATACCCATCTTGTGCAATGGTTGTCGCGGTACGGATCAGACGTCTTAAAATGGATTTCTCTTCTACAATTTTTGCATAGTATTCAATGTTTGCGGCAGTTGGGACAGAGTTCGCAATGTCGGTTAAATACGAAATCCCGCCTACCTCTTCTAATAAATCTGTATTGGCAAGCTCAGATGTCACCGTGACAAGATCGACCGGTTCTCCTCTATCGCCAAGTATAAGCATCGCATTGTAAATCTTTTGATGCGACATTCTATAGAAATCCTCTGGAATTAATACCTCAGAAGCGAGCGTTAGCGCAGATGGTTCTAAAAAAACAGCACCTAATACGGCCTGCTCGGCTTCTATATTTTGCGGCGGCAGCCGGTCATCGAGAAGTTCCGTCATGCCAAGCACCGTCCTTTCATAAAAAAATACGCTACTCATCATTTTAACATTTTCATCAATAAAAAAGTGAAAAACATCTACTATAGTCAAAATTACCATGTTGATATTTTGTGCAAACCAGCGCATTTCATATAGAAAAGACTCTGTAACATCAATTGTTATAGAGTCCTTCGTTATCGCTAATGGAATTTCGATTTGTTGCCGTTCACACATGTAATCGATGCTCCAACATGGCATGTTCGGATGCGTTTTTCTAATCTATCGTTTTCTTAACCCCATAATTCACTTTTTGCCCAATGTCTTGTAAAGAACCGTTTTGATAACCAATAGATAACACCAAATCTTGAATGGAATCAAACCCGTTTTTCGCTAGGTCAAATAGCTGTGCACCGTAATGTGAAGCGGCAATGCGCGCATTTTCTGCTGTGTATGGATTTTTAAAAAGTTCTTCTTTGTATATATCAAAAATATTCGTTCCGTTATCCGTTACAAATTGACCATTTACAATGCTTAAATCCTTTAAATTGTAGCCTGTGACCGTTTTAATTTGATTAACAAGATGGAACTTGGCCAGAGAATCCGGTGTGAATTGAGTAGAATCATCATTTCTGCTTTTCATAATATGGAAAAATAATTCTCTTGTATTGTTGGTTGTATTTAATAAGTCTTCTATTTGTTTCATCAGCGATTCGTCTTTTGAACCACCCACCACTAATTTGAAATTATTCGGGTCAATGGTAAAAGTGAGATTTGTGTTTTTAGGAATGGATATCCCGTTTTTAGAGAATAAATCTTGTAATTGTTCGTTGACCTTTTGACGATTGAATATTTTTTTCTCTATGCTTTCTTGGGTTGGATCGTACCGTTTTTCATTACGGAAGATGGCATCATTAAAGTCATATTGTCCACCTTTATTATTCCTTGCCCAACTCATTTCCATAATGTAAGCAGCTTCTCTTTCCGGTTTTGTTAGATCACTTCTGAAATAAGAAGAGTAAGGGTTTCTATACTTATTATATATATGGTCTTGAGGATCATTGAATCGTTTATTTTGTTCATTTATTTTTTCGTATTTTTCATCTAGTATTTTCATTCGTCTATCAGCTTCGGTCATCACCTCATTTGTACTTTTAATAGCTGGATGGCTATTGAAGTCCGGAAGGTTCTGCTTATTTAGAACAGCTGTCGTGTTCGATGTATTTATCTTCACTTTGATACTCCGTAATTCACCTTTTGTCCAATGTCATATAAGGAGCCGTTTTGATAACCAATAGATAAAACCAAATCTGGAATGGAATCAAACCCGTTTTTCGCTAGATCGAATAGCTGTGCTCCGTAATGTGAAGCGGCAATGCGCGCATTTTCTGCTGTGTATGGATTTTTAAGAAGTTCTTCTTTGTATAGATCAAAAATATTCGTTCCGTTATCCGTTACAAATTGACCATTTACAATGCTTAAATCCTTTAAATTGTAGCCTGTCACCGTTTTGATTTGATTGACAAGATGGAACTTGGCCAGAGAATCCGGTGTGAATTGAGTAGAATCATCATTTCTGCTTTTCATGATATGGAAAAATAATTCTCTTGTATTGTTGGTTGTATTTAATAAGTCTTCTATTTGTTTCATCAGCGATTCGTCTGTTGATCCACTCACCACTAATTTGAAATTATTTGGATCAATGGTAAAAGTTAAATTTGTGTTTTTAGGAATGGTTATACCGTTTTTAGAGAATAAATCTTGTAATTGTTCGTTCACTTTTTGACGATTGAGTATTTTCTTTTCTACACTTTCTTGCGTAGGATCGTACCGTTTTTCATTACGGAAAGCGGCATCATTAGAATTATAATGCCCTCCTGTTCCACTATTAGCCCATCCAATTTCAATAGAGTAAGCCGCCTCTCTTTCCGGTTTGGTTAAATCATTTCTGAAATAAGGGGAGTTTGGATTTCGATACTTATCAAATATATGGCCATGAGGATCTTTGAAACGTTTATTTTGTTCATTTATTTTTTGATATTTTTCATCTAGTATTTTCATTCGTCTATCAGCTTCAGTCATCACCTCATTTGTACTTTTAATAGCTGATTGACCTTTATAGTCTATTCGGTTCTGACTGTTTGAAGCACCTGCCGTGTACGACGTATTAATATTCATTTTGATTCTCCTTTTTTAAAAAATAGTGATTATTAAATATATCGGAAATTAAGTTAAAATTTGTTAGTTTTGATCCGATATAGTAATTATTACAAGTAGGGTTAAAATATGACAAATACTATTTTCAAACATTTTTTATTACCTGCATTATTGTTAGTGCTTATTACTAGTTTTTTTGCACCTCATTCAGCAGAAGCAGCGATTACGGGGAATAACAGTCCTAACACAGCAAGCTCAATGGGATATTGGAAATATAGTCGTCCAGATACGACAATCTTACCTGAAGGTGAAAATGAAGCGTATTATCAGTTCACGATCAATAAGGGTGAAAGGGTTTATGTACGAAGTTCATATGATAAGCAATATACGGGGATGAAAATCGAGGTGTACAATTCGAAATATTCTGATGGGAGATCTAGAGTCATTAACCCTGATTCAATTACACCCTTTATTTTTGCTAATACTGATGAAGTTACTTCAACTTCAGAAACTTACTTTGTGAAAGTGACCCGTGGTACATATACAGGGAATATGTACTTTACTGTTTCTATCCAAGATCGTATTAAATCTGGAAATGGGACATTCAATTTTACGGGGACTGCTACCAATTTGGGGAATTCTTCTTTAAATTTTTTAGGAGTTGATTCTTCTATCATTACAATGGATTTAACGAACAATTCTTCTATCCCTAAAAATGCAATCGTTAAATCGATTTCAACAACTAGTACCCAATCGCCCAATCAAGGAAATGTCACTCACAAACTGATGGCTGATATAAACAAAATTTGGAACGAATCTATTTTTTCATCTGCAACAAGTGGTTCTTACCGTATTTCTCTGGGTGATCAATTAAAAGTCGCGCAAAAATGGAGCTTTAAGTACAACGCAAAGGCTACTGCGAGATCTACTATGAGCAATGTCAAAGCCGATATTCGTTACGAATATGATGTCACAGATGGATTTTAATTGAATGGTGTTTGCAGAAAAAAAGTAAGGGGACATCCCTTACTTTTTTCATTTCCGCATTTTTGATGCTATATGATATTTGGCCAACTTTAAAACAGCACCGTCCTTCCATAAGAAATACGCTGCTCATAAAAAGTGAAAATGTTAATGGTGGTTTTGCTTGAGGGCGTGTTGAAAGAGGAGGATGGTGATCATATCGGTGGCTCGCTGGTATAAATCCCATTGTTCATAGGCCGCAAATGTCATCCGTATTTCATGTAATGATTGCTTCATTTCTTGATATTCTTCCAATGTAAACGTATTTTTCAGTTTGAGCTGATGTTCAAGCAGTTTTAGCCTTAGCTTTCCTAATGGAGTTTTCATTCTGCCTACATTCCCTTCGATCTTGTCTTCCTTAAAAAATTGTATATGAATTTACGCATGAGATTGAATAAGTTGTGAGATATGCTCACCAGCTTTTCGAAAAATTCTCCTCTTTTTTCCTAAAAATACAAGAAGGTCTATAGACTTATTTTTCCTCAAAATGATTTCAAGAAGAAATACCTATATATATTCCTGAATCAAACAGAAGAAAATGGTAAATATCCCGTGA
Organism: Bacillus sp. PAMC28571; assembly: GCF_014250435.1. Taxonomy (NCBI): domain Bacteria; kingdom Bacillati; phylum Bacillota; class Bacilli; order Caryophanales; family Bacillaceae; genus Bacillus; species Bacillus sp. PAMC28571. The sequence continues at coordinate 3,439,952 of NZ_CP060191.1, forward strand.
CGGTCAAGGTCTTTTGGTATTTCTCCTCTTTTTAAATGACTCAGTCCGGCATTCCCTATTTCCATTCATTTGGTAGTTATTTAGTCCTTTATTTTCCGAAAATTTAGATCAAATTATCAATTACACCACTTAATGAACATTTGACTTCATAATTGATAACCATTATCATTTGATTTGCTTGCGTGATAATTGAGAATCATTTTCATTTGAAGGGACCATTCTTCAATCTCTACACTCATCCTATATCCGCAAGCCTGCTTTTATCAGCATATGAGAGTCAATTTGAGGAAGGGGATATTTTACACATGTCCAAACGCCCTGAAGGAATGGGTACTGAGGATTCTCTTTTCAGTGAAAGCCGTCCTTTTTTTATACCTGGGACGGAGCAGCTGGATATCACAGCACACCCTTACAGACTTTTTATATTTAAACCGAATACAACTCCTCCAGCGGCTGGTTTTCCAGTCATGTACGTGCTTGATGGAAATTCACTTTTTGGCTCAATGGTCGAAGCACTTCGTTTACAGTCAAGAAGGCCTGAAAAAACAGGTGTCGTACCTGCCATCATTGTTGGAATTGGCTATCAGACAGAAGCGCCCTATCATCCGCTCAGGCATTATGATCTCACTCTTACCGGCCCTGACGCTTCCATTGGCGGCAAAAGAAAGGACTTCTCCAACCATACATATGGCGGGGCCTCTGCGTTCTTTTCTTTTTTAGAAAAGATTGTAAAGCCTTATATCGAGCAGCGCTTTCCGATCAACCAGAGTCGTCAAACACTGTTTGGACACTCTCTTGGCGGTCTTTTTGTATTACACACACTATTTGAGCACCCTGATGCTTATCAGACATATATTGCGGGCAGTCCTTCTATCCACTGGAACAAAGAATTATTTCTAGAAAAGGAACACCAATTCACCAGCCATATACGTCAGATGTCTGTGAATGTCAGGCTGCTTGTAGGTGTAGGTGAGTTAGAAAAACATCATCCATGTCAAATGAATGATCATGCACATGGACTAGCAAATCGTATGCTGCCTTTATCTTCATATGGCTTGCATACGTCTTATCACGAATTCCCTGAAGAAGGACATACGTCCGTTTTACCGGTGCTGATGAATTACGCTTTTCGTTTTGCACTCTATCATAATGATCCTTTCACAACCACAGATATGAAGGAAAGGCAGTGAACACATGAAACACAATGGTCTATCTCAAAAAATTGCACTGATCACAGGCGCAGGACAAGGTATTGGACAAGCAGTCGCAAAAAGACTAGCCGAAGAAGGTGCGATTATTGCAGCAGTTGATGCAAATGAAGATCAGCTGCAAAGCACCGTCCAGCAAATGAAGGATAAAGGCATACGTGCCTTTGCCTATCCATGTGACATCACCGATCAAGCTTCTGTTCAGCGTATTGTCGATCAAATTGAACAGCAGCTTGGGCCCATTTATTTACTGGTCAATGTAGCAGGCATTCTTCGAATGGGTTCTATCGACAAGCTTAGTGCAGACGACTGGCAACAAACTTTCGCAGTCAACACACATGGTGTCTTTTACGTATCTCAAGCTGTCTCCAAATACATGATAAAAAGATCAGAAGGGGTCATTGTGACTGTCAGCTCTAACGCAGGTGCCATTCCTAGAATGAATATGGCTGCCTATGCCGCTTCAAAAGCAGCAGCTACTTCATTTACAAAAACGCTTGGATTAGAACTGGCTGCCTATGGAATCAGATGCAACGTCGTCTCCCCTGGCTCTACCGCAACACCTATGCAATGGGCTTTATGGCCTGATGAACAAGGAGAAAATCAGGTGATTAAAGGTTCATTAGAGACGTATAAAACCGGTATTCCTTTACAAAAAATCGCTGATCCTCAAAACATTGCTGATGCAGTCATTTTCTTTGCATCTGAGCAATCCAGTCATATTACGATGCAGAACCTCACGATTGATGGCGGCGCAACACTCGGAATCTAGCATTTCATTTAAAAGGAGGCCTTTTCATGAAACATTCATTATTGTCGTCAGAAGAAAAAATACAGTTGCTTCAAGACTATCAGCCAGGCGCTTTTTTTCTTGCTTCACCTAAACGCACGATACTTGCCGAAGGGATTTTCCAGCATATTGAGACCAATCAGCTAAATGAACTATCCACAAGGGTAGCGCATGTATTTGACGATGCCAAACAAGCTGGTATCCAAACACCGATTGTGGCTGGTGCTGTCCCATTTGATCCGGCGCAGCCCGTTCGTTTAAATGTACCAGTCCATGTACAGTTTAGTGATCCACTCGAATTTCAACAAGGTGATGAGGAGTCAGAAGCGGCATCGCCATCCTATGAGGTGACACCTGTCCCCTCTCCAGAGGTCTACATGAATGGTGTGAACGAAGGATTAGCTAAAATTGAGAACGGGGAGCTTAGCAAAATCGTACTCTCTCGATCTCTCCATCTCAAAGCAAATCGAGATATTCATACAAAAACAATACTCGAACGACTGGCTCGTCATAATACGACTGGCTATACGTTTGCTGCAAATATAGCTGACCCGAAGGCTTCCCAAAAGCACACACTTCTTGGAGCAAGCCCTGAACTGCTTCTTTCAAAAACTGGTTCATCTGTGATTTCCAATCCACTCGCTGGTTCTCGGCCGCGCAGTTCAGATCCAGTAGAAGACCAGCGCCGCCGCGATGAACTCCTTACCTCAGCGAAGGATTTACACGAGCACGCAGTGGTTGTTGAAGCTGTCACTAAAGCGCTTACTCCATACTGTCATACACTAGATGTGCCTGCATCACCATCCGTCATTCAAACAGAAACGATGTGGCACTTATCTACTGTCGTAAAAGGTGAATTAGCAGATCCCAATGTGTCCTCAATTGATATAGCACTTAGCCTTCATCCAACACCCGCAGTATGCGGCACACCTACAGCAGATGCACGTGAAGCCATTCAAGCGATTGAACCCTTCGATCGAGGATTTTTCACAGGAATGATCGGTTGGGCAGATACAAATGGTGATGGTGATTGGATTGTCACCATTCGTTGTGCAGAAGCTGAGGGTCATTCTCTCCGTCTCTTTGCTGGTGCAGGAGTGGTCAAAGGATCAAAGGCAGAAGAAGAGCTAGCTGAAACATCTGCAAAATTCAACACGATGCTTCACGCGATGGGCATCCATCAGTGATAAAAATAAATAGGAGATGACAAAACATGTTTGTTCAACCACCTACATGGCCAGAAGAATTTGCAAAACGCTACCGTGAAAACGGCTGTTGGCGTGGGGAAACCTTTGGCGGTATGCTTCGTGAACGAGCCGCATCGCTAGGAAATAAAACAGCCATTACATACGCTGATACGCACATAAGCTACCAAGAACTTGATCAGCGCGTCAGCAGTCTTGCCGCCGGTTTTCATCAGCTTGGAATTCAAAAAGGAAGTCGAGTTGTCGTGCAGCTTCCTAACATTCCTGCTTTTTTTGAAGTCATTTTCGCTTTATTTCGAATCGGTGCTTTACCCGTCTTCTCTCTGCCATCTCATAGAAGCAGCGAAATCACTTATTTTATTGAGTTTGCCGAAGCAGATGCATATGTCATACCAGATATTGATGGCGGCTTTGATTATCGATCACTCGCACGTCAAGTGAAAGAAAAGCTTCCCTCATTACCTCATGTCATTGTTGCAGGGGAAGCTGAGGAATTCCTTTGCTTGGATGATCTGCGCAAGGACCCAGCACTTGATCCTCAAATTCATGTAGAGGCAAGCGATATTGCGTTTCTTCAGTTATCTGGAGGCAGCACAGGCCTTTCAAAGCTCATTCCTCGTACACATGATGACTATATTTATAGTCTTTGGAAAAGCAATGAGGTGTGCGAGCTCACACAAGAAAGTGTGTATCTAGCTGCACTTCCAGTTGCGCACAACTATCCATTAAGTTCGCCTGGCGTCCTTGGAACGTTATACGCAGGCGGAAGAGTCGTTCTTGCACCTGGATCAAGCCCTGATGTCGTCTTTCCACTCATTGAAAAAGAACGGGCGACCATTACCGCTGTCGTTCCACCTATCGCATTGATTTGGCTAGAGGCCGCTCCTCATCGATCAGATGACTTATCGAGTCTTGAAGTCTTACAAGTCGGTGGTGCTAAATTCAGTGCTGAGGCAGCAAAACGAGTGAAGCCTGCCCTTGGATGTAAGTTACAGCAAGTTTTTGGCATGGCAGAAGGTCTGGTCAACTATACCAGATTAGATGATCCTGAACATATCGTAATTCATACACAAGGACGCCCGATGTCTGAATATGATGAGGTACTAGTGGTAGATGATGAGGACAAGCCCGTCCCGCATGAAGTGGCTGGACATCTTTTAACAAGAGGGCCTTATACGATTCGCGGCTACTATAAAGCCGATGAACAAAACAAAAAAGCATTTACACCCGATGGCTTTTACAGAACAGGTGACATCGTGCGATTAACCAAAGAAGGAAATGTTGTTGTAGAAGGCAGAGACAAGGATCAAATCAATCGTGGCGGTGAAAAGGTTGCCGCTGAAGAAGTTGAAAATCATTTACTTGCGCATGCTGACATTCATGATGCCGCCATGGTATCCATGCCGGATCCATTTCTTGGCGAACGCTCATGTGCCTTTGTTATCGCGAAAGGAAACAACAAACCAGCACCGCACGTCTTAAAATCATTTCTAAGAGAACGCGGGCTCGCAGCCTATAAAATTCCTGACCGCATTGAATGGATCGATGCGTTCCCACAAACAGGTGTAGGCAAAGTCAGTAAAAAAGCATTAAGAGAATTAGCTGCAACCCATACTGCCAACGTATAAAAAATGAGGAGTGAAAACCATGGCAATCCCTACTATTCCTGCATATCCAATGCCAAGCACACAAGATTTACCCGAAAATAAAGTGAACTGGATACCTGATCCGAAACGTGCTGTTCTGCTGATACATGACATGCAGCAATATTTTTTAAATGCATTTCAACAAGATACATCACCGATCACAGAGTTAGTTCAGCATATTGAACAATTACGTAATACATGCAATGAACTTGGCATTCCAGTCGTCTACACAGCTCAGCCTGGTGACCAAGACCCGAAGGATCGTGCCTTATTAACAGATTTTTGGGGACCTGGACTTGGTGATGATGAAGCATTGACAAAAATCATTGATCAGCTTGCTCCATCTGAAGCAGATACAATGCTGACAAAATGGCGTTATAGCGCATTCAAGAAATCTAATTTTTTGGATATTCTTCAAGAAGGCGGGCGTGATCAACTGATCATTACTGGCGTATATGCACATATTGGCTGTATGCTGACAGCCGCAGAAGCATTCATGCTCGATATTGAAACCTTTTTTGTCGCCGATGCCGTCGCTGACTTTTCATTGAAACATCACAAAATGGCGATGACCTATGCAGCTGAACGCTGTGCAGTCTCCACAACGACAAACCAAATCATCAGTCATTTAACAGGACAAGAAGCAAACAGTGATGATTTATCCTTTGAGGCCATCGTTCACCAAGTAGCTGAGTATCTCCAAATCGAGCCAAATGAAATACCACTTGATGAGAATCTCGTCTACCTTGGGCTTGATTCTATTAGAATGATGAGCCTAGCGGAAAAGTGGAGGCAGCAAGGAGAGACAGTCAATTTCGTTGAGCTTGCAGCAAATCCAACGCTCGCTCATTGGCGGACTCTTCTTTTCCCAGAAAAGCAGCCATCTATCCCAAATATCGATTACTTGTAAAGGAGGTATACCCTTGTCGATCCAGTCAGTCGATTCATTCCCACTAACCGGTGCCCAATCAGGTATTTGGTACGCGCAGCAGCTTGATCCAGCTAATCCTATTTTCAATACAGCAGAGTATATAGATATTAAAGGTCCTATTGATCCCATACATTTTGAAGCCGCCATTAGAAAGACTGTCTTAGAAGCAGATTCCTTGTATATGCGCTTCGTTGAGGATACTGACGGTCCAAAGCAATGGTTCTCTTCTAAGAAAGAAATTCCATTCCAATTGATTCATTTACAAAATGAAAAACAGCCGCTTGATGCGGCTAAAGCATGGATGAAGGCAGATCTTTCAACACCAGTCTCTTTAGAGAAAGATGTATTATTCCGTGAAGTACTTTTTCAGCTTGCTGACGACCGATTTATCTGGTATCAGCGCATTCATCACATTGCCATTGATGGATTCGCCTTTTCGCTCATTGCACGTCGTGTTGCTGAGGTCTATTCAGCCTTATCGCAAGGGACACCTGTGCCTCCTCAAGCATTTGGATCCTTACATGACGTAGTCCAAGAGGAGCTCACCTATCAACAGTCCAATCGATATGAAGCTGATCAAGCGTTTTGGAAAAATCGCTTCACTGATCAACCGGAAATTGTCAGCCTTGCTGAGCTTGCCCCAAGAACGTCGGATCATTTTATTAGAAAAACGGCTGGCTTCGATGCCGAAAAGGTAAGCAAAATGAAAAGAAATGCTCAAGCCTTCGGTGGTACGTGGCATGAAATGATCCTTGCAGCATCCGCATTATATATGCATCGTATGACTGGTGCACATGATATTGTTTTAGGACTTCCTGTGATGATGCGCCTTGGATCGTGCGCCTTACAAACACCCGGAATGGTCATGAACCTGGTACCATTTCGTTTAACATGCAAACCAGAAATGACACTCTCAGCTCTTGTTCGCCAAGTATCTGAGGAACTAAAAGCCATTCGCCCTCATCAAAGATATCGTCACGAGGACATGCGGAGAGACTTTAAACTCATCGGAAGAAATCAGCGATTATTTGGCCCACAGATCAATATCATGCCATTTGATTATGATTTCATGTTCGATCAGAGCATTGGTCAAGCACATAACCTTTCAGCAGGACCCGTGGATGATATATCGATTAACATATACGACCGCGCGGATGGGAACGGATTTCAAATCGACTTTGATGCAAACCCTGCCGTTTACAAAGAGCAAGCAGTTGACGCTCATCAGCAGCGTTTTCTGCAATTGCTGGAGGAAATAACCGGACTAGAGCAAGATCAGACAATCAGTCAATTCAACCTTCTTTTGTCTGAAGAAAAAGAGAACATCCTCAAGCACTGGAATGATACAAAACGAGAATTACCACAGCAATCTTTACGGGAACTATTTGAAAAACAAGTGAGCAAAACACCACAAGCAAAAGCATTACAGTTTGAAGGAATTACTTTGACCTATGAAGAGTTGAATCAGCGGGCTAATCAATTAGCTCATTATTTGAAAAAACATGGCATTGGACCAGAACAATTTGTCGCCATTGCCCTGCCTCGATCCATCGATATGGTCGTAAGTCTATTAGCCGTCGTCAAAACGGGAGCTGCATATCTGCCATTAGACCCTGATTACCCTAACGATCGAGTCGCCTATATGCTAGAAGATGCCAAACCGGCGTGCTTGCTCACAGTCAAAGAGACAGCAGACGGTTTGGACCATCCGCACATCGTTCAACTGGATGATTCAACTGTTCATCAGGAGATAGCAGAAAGTCCGCATCTCAATCCGACTTGGAGCGATGGCTCTCCACATCACCCCGCCTACATCCTGTACACATCAGGATCGACAGGCAAACCAAAGGGTGTTGTTGTAACAAAACGAAATGTAATCAACTTTATATTGTCCATGCAAGATTCATTTTTATTAGATCAAGAAGACCAGCTTTTAGCGGTAACGACCATTGCCTTTGATATTTCCGGGCTGGAAATGTTCCTCCCGCTTTTACATGGGGCTGCTATTTTATTGGCAAAAAAAGAAACCATACAAGAACCAGCAAAACTTTCAGACATGATTCGTTCTCATCATGTCACCATCATGCAGGCAACGCCAACGTTGTGGCATGCGTTGGCAGATGAGTACCCTGACGTGATAACAGGTATGCGTGTTCTTGTTGGAGGAGAAGCACTCCCTGCTTCCCTTTTGCACACATTGCAATCTCTTCAATGCGACATTACTAATTTGTACGGACCTACAGAAACGACGATCTGGTCTACGATGGAAAATGTCACAGCACACCGGGAGAATAGCGGGCCGGCAATCGGTAAACCCATTTGGAATACGAGCATTTACATTTTAGATGAAGGACTAAACCCAGTCCCAGCAGGATCAATTGGTGAACTTTATATTTCAGGTGAAGGAGTATCCAGAGGATATCTTGGACGATATGATTTAACGGCTGAACGTTTTGTCGCTGATCCATTCAGCACAAAAGGCACGAGAATGTATCGTACCGGTGATTTAGCCAGATGGCGTGAAGATGGTTCGATTGATTATATCAGCCGTGCCGATCATCAAATTAAAATACGCGGCTTCCGTATTGAACTAGGTGAAATCGAAACCGTAATGATGCAGCATCAAGCCATAAAGCATACATCTGTTATCGTTCGTGAGGATCAACCTGGGCAGCAGCTTCTTTGTGCGTATGTTGTGCTGACAGATGGCTCTTCTCTGCACCCTTCAGAGCTCAGGCAGTTTGCGGCTTCATTACTTCCTGACTACATGGTGCCCTCTGCTGTTGTCGTGTTGCCAGAACTTCCACTTACACCAAACGGCAAAATCGACCGCAAAGCATTACCAGCACCAAATATGTCTTTAGTCAGTTCTGAGCGTACACCTAGAACACCACAAGAAGACATGTTATGTAGTTTATTTGCAGAAACCCTTGGCCTATCTCAAATTGGCATAGATGATAGTTTCTTTGACTTAGGAGGACATTCCTTACTCGCCGCTCGCCTGCTTAGACGTATACGCGATACACTTGGTGCAGACCTAAGCATGAGTACCCTTTTTGAATCTCCTCGGGTTGCTGAGCTTGTGCAGTACATTGACAAAGCGAAGGACATTCGGCCGCCGCTTCAGGTAGAAGACAAGCCAGATGAAATTCCATTATCCTTTGCCCAAAAACGGCTCTGGTTCCTTCATTGCCTTGAAGGGCCAAGTCCAACTTACAATATTCCACTTGTCATTCAGCTGACAGGTACACTAGATCAAACAGCTCTCATTGGTGCTTTGGCAGATATCACTGAAAAACACGAAACCCTTAGAACCATTTTTCCAAATAAGAACGGCATGCCAAGACAGGTCATTTTACATCCGAAAAGTGTTCAGCCTGAACTCCATGTCACAGCTTCAAGCGATCAACAAATTGAGAATCAGTTAAACGAAGCCATTCGGTATAGCTTTCAGATTGAAGAAGAACCTGCACTTCGAGCTGAATTATTCACGCTTGATGCAAACCGATCCGTACTGCTTCTATTGCTGCATCACATCGCTGGTGACGGCTGGTCACTTGCACCATTGACACGAGACTTAGCTGCTGCTTACGAAGCCCGTATACAAGGAAAATCCATCTCCTTGCCAGCAGAACCTGTTCAATATGCTGACTATGCTATTTGGCAGCAGAAGCTGTTGGGCAGTGAAGAAGAGACGGATAGTCTATTTGCCAAGCAGCTCAGCTATTGGAAAGGTGCCTTACAAGACCTGCCTGAAGAACTTGAGCTTCCCTATGACTTCCCGCGTCCACAGGAAGGAAGCTTCAACGGTGCGACGATAGACTTTACGATTGAACCCGCTTTACATCAGAACCTCCTTGAGCTTGCAAAGCAGCATCAGGTGAGTTTGTTCATGGTGCTTCAAGCATCACTTGCAGCATTACTGACACGCCTTGGAGCGGGGACAGATATCCCAATCGGCAGTCCGATTGCTGGACGGAATGACGATGCACTTGACGACATTGTAGGCTTGTTTGTGAACACACTAGTATTACGTACAAATACAGCTGGTAATCCAACCTTTAGTGAGCTATTGAAGCGAGTGCGAGACGTTGACCTAGCAGCCTATGAGCATCAGGATCTGCCATTTGAACGGCTAGTCGAAATCCTAAACCCAACCCGGTCCAGATCAAGAAATCCATTGTTCCAGGTCATGCTAGCCTTCCAAAATACACCGAAGGCAGAAATGAAGCTGACACAACTTGACTCAGATCTTTACGTGAAACCAGTAGGGTCAGCTAAATTTGATCTGACCATCGAATTAACAGAACAAAGAACGGAAACTGGGTCAGCAGCAGGTTTAACAGGATTGTTTGAATTCAGTACAGATGTATTTAAACAAAGCACCATTCGAGCAATTGCTGACAGAATGAAGCGATTTTTAACTGAAGTGACTGAGCGCCCACACGTGCCGATTGGTCAAGTGAACATTTTATCAGATAAAGAGCGGCAAACATTTCTCCCTGATAAAAAGACATTCGCTCAGTTAGATCAAGCACATAGTCTCCCGGCCTTATTTGAAAAAACGGCGCAGCAATACCCTGATCGAGTGGCTGTAACGTATGGCAATAGGCAGCTGACCTATGGTGAGTTAAACAACAAAGCCAATCGTCTTGCTCATTTATTAATAGAAAGAGGCGTTGGACCAGAACAGTTCGTTGCACTTGCTCTGCCTAGATCAATCGACATGCTCGAAAGCTTATTAGCCGTTCATAAAGCAGGCGCAGCCTATGTTCCGCTTGATCCAGATTACCCAGCAGATAGACTGGCATACATGATACAAGATGCCAAACCCGTTTGCAGCATCACAACAAAAGCAGATGCAGTGCATCTTCCAGCTGATTGCGATTTGATTTTGTTAGACGAAAAAGAAACGAGCGATCAATTGCTGGCAATGCCAAATCACAATCCGGCTGATATAGACAGAATTGAGCCGCTATCTTCTCTGCATCCGGCCTATATTATTTATACATCCGGTTCTACAGGGAAACCAAAAGGAGTGGTCATCCCACACCAAAATGTCATCCGTCTTCTGACATCTACTGAACATTGGTTCCAATTTGATGAAGAAGATGTTTGGACAATGTTCCATTCATATGCCTTTGACTTTTCAGTATGGGAAATTTGGGGACCACTTTTATATGGCGGCCGGCTTGTCATTGTACCTCATACCATCTCTCGCTCTCCAGAAGAGATGCTGCAGCTTCTAGTCGAGGAAGGTGTGACTGTGCTTAATCAAACACCTTCTGCCTTCTATCAGCTCATGCAGATAGATAAGGAACAACAAACACTAGGCCAAGCATTATCACTCCGCTATGTCATCTTTGGCGGTGAAGCATTAGAGCTTAGCAGATTAGAAGATTGGTACAGCCGTCACTCAGACTGTAAGCCAAAGCTCATTAACATGTACGGCATTACAGAAACTACCGTACACGTTACGTACAATGAACTCAATCGAGATATGATCACAAAGAACTCCAGCAGTTTAATAGGCGAACCGATTCCTGATTTACATGTGTACGTACTAGATGAATACCTACAGCCTGTTCCCCCTGGGACGACAGGTGAAATGTATGTAGCTGGAGCTGGCCTTGCAAGAGGTTATCTAGGCAGACCTGACCTGACATCAGATCGATTCCCTGCCGATCCTTATGGAGCACCTGGCACAAGGATGTATCGTACAGGCGACCTTGCGCGCTGGACAGAAGAAGGGGCTCTTGATTACATTGGCAGAGCCGATCATCAAATTAAAATACGCGGCTTCCGCATTGAACTTGGAGAAATCGAAGCCGTTCTGGCGCGCCACGATGCAGTTGCACAAGTTGCCGTCATGATGCGAGAGGATCAGCCTGGCGACAAACGCCTAGTCGCCTATATCGTCCCAACTGAAGAAAACCGTTTCGATACAGAGACCCTTCGTCATTTTGCAGCAGCCAGTCTTCCTGATTACATGGTGCCCGCGGCATATGTACAGATTGACGCCATGCCGCTTACAGCAAACGGGAAGCTTGATCAGAAATCACTGCCAGCCCCTCAATTGCATTTACAGCAAACGGATGGCCGCGGCCCAAGAAACCCGAAAGAGGAAATCCTATGTCATCTCTTTGAAGAGGTACTTGATTTGCCTAAAATCAGCATAGACGATCGCTTTTTTGACATTGGCGGGCATTCCTTACTTGCGGTTCGTTTAATCAGCCGCATTCGTGATGCACTTGGTGTCAAACTAAGCATTGGAACATTGTTTGAAGCACCAAATGTGGCAAGTTTGGCAGAGAAACTAGAAACAGGAAGCGATGAAAACGCACTAGACATCTTGCTCCCGCTGCGAACAAATGGAGAAAGATATCCTCTTTTCTGTGTTCACCCAGCAGGTGGTCTGAGCTGGTGCTATGCAGGTCTCTTGAATACATTAGAGAAAGACATCCCTATTTATGGATTACAGGCACGAGGAATCGCAAGAAAAGATGACTACCCTCACACACTAGATGATATGGCTGCGGATTACATCAAGCACATCCAAACGATTCAGCCAAAAGGCCCTTATCATCTTCTTGGCTGGTCATTAGGTGGAAACGTTGTACAGGCAATGGCTACACAGCTCCAGCAGCAAGGTGAAGAAATCGCACTCGTTGCGATGCTGGATGCCTATCCAAACCATTTCTTACCGATTAAAGCAGCACCTGATGAAGAAGAAGCACTAATTGCTCTTCTTGCGCTCGGCGGTTATGATCCAGATACCTTAACAGGTGAACCGCTCACGATGAAAAGCGCCGTCGACATCTTGAAAAAAGATGGCAGTGCACTAGCAAGCTTAAGTGAAGATGCTATTAGAAACTTAAAAGAAACCTATGTGAATTCAGTTCGATTGCTCGGAGAATATCAGCCAAAAACTTATCAGGGAGACATATTATTCTTTAGATCTACCATCATCCCAGATTGGTTTACACCAATTGATCCCGAAGCATGGGCACCTTATATCAACGGAACAATTGAACAGCACGACATTCATTGCCGGCACAAAGACATGTGCCAGCCTAAACCCCTAGCAGAAATTGGTGTCATCTTAGACAACACACTGCATCGGGTCAAACAAAAGCACTAAGAATAAAGGAGAGATGACAAATGACAAATCCCTTTGATCGTGAAGACGGTGTATTTCTTGTGCTGGTCAATGAACAAGGACAGCATTCACTTTGGCCATCATTTGCACCAGTGCCAGATGGATGGGAAAAGGTCTTTGGTGAAGACACTAGAAATGCCTGCATCGATTATATCCAGACACACTGGCAGGACTTGCAGCCATTAAGTTTAACAAAAGAACCAGCGCTAGCGCATGGAAAAACGGAATAAATCATCGCACCCTGATCTCCATCAGGGTGCTTTTTTGACAGAATAAACATCACCATCTTTCTGCTCTTTCTGCTACAATTTAATTGAGAATAGTTATCAATCAATAAGAGATTAGGTGGTTTTATGGGAAACAACAATCAATTACGTACATTGGCAAATGCCGAACAATTCATCTATCGATTAACATATACTGAAAAAATAAATAATGCAGAGCTTCCACATACGGAGCAGCAGCTATCAGATACATTCTGCCTCCTCTTCAGCATAAGCGGCAGCGGTTTACTCACATTGAACGATCAAAAATGGCGATTGAAACATCTGACACTCTATACGATCATGCCTGGGGAAACATTTATGTTGAAAACAGAGCCTTATCAAAAACACGAGCTCTACCTTTTTCGCTTTCAGCTCTACACGCTGCAAAATCAAAACATAGGAGAAGTATCAATGGAACATGCCCGTTCTTTACTGAATAAATGGCAATTTATCGATATTAGCTCGATTGAACATATTCATTCTTTATTGTCCGATATGATAGAGGAATGGCAAAGACCTGAATCCATTAGCTTTTTTAGAAGCCAAACTCTTTTCCAGCAGCTCATTATGCAGCTTTTCACACTGCATAATGAAGATATTTGTGACACGGCACATGCCCTTTTCAAAACAAAACAATATATCGATCAACATTCCGAAGAACCCCTCAGCCTGACAAGTCTATCTCATATGGCTGGTATCAGCGCCAATCATTACAGTGAGCTATTTAAAAAGCATTTTGATGTGAGTGTCACTGATTATATCACCAAGAAAAGGATGGCTAGAGCCAAACAATTAATGGCAAAAGGCAACGCAAAGCTCAAAGACATTGCACTTGAAATCGGCTATCAAGATCCGTATTACTTCAGCCGCATCTTTAAGAAAAAAACGGGCATGACCCCTTCTACTTATATGAAAAGCCGTCAGCGGAAAATTGCAGCCTATGGCCATTCCATACTCGGCCAGCTCACACCCATTCATATCATCCCATATGCTGCTCCCCTTCACCCTAAATGGACAGCACATGATTTTGAGCATCATGCAGAAGAAATTCCGATTCACCTGAGTGCACATCGGATCAACGAGCACGCTGAAGCCAATTTACAGCTATTAAAGGAAACAAAACCTGAGCTGATCATTGCCAATGATCATGTGACAGAGGAAGAAAAACAAGTGTTAAAAACCATCTGTCCTGTTCACTTTGTTCCATTCACACAATTGGATTGGCGCACTCAATTTACACAAACAGCTACGTTCCTAAACGAAGCGAACGAAGCAGAAGAATGGTTGATTCATTACGAGGAACTCGTCAATCAAGCGAAAAAGGCATGCCTTTTTGATCATTCATCAAAAACCGTCCTGCCTCTTCGTATCTTTCAAGATCAGCTCTATTTGTCTGTGAATCGCACCATGTCAGAAGTAATTTTTCAAGACATTGGCCTTCTGCCAGCTTTTCAGAATGATGGTCAGCTAATAGAAAAAAAAATCAGCATTCGCTCTATACAACAGCTAGATCCAGACGCCATCTTCCTTTTCCTGCATAAGGAGCCAAAAACCATTGCTTTTTATCAAAAGTTAAAGCAGCAGGCGTCTTGGCAAAATCTCAAGGCTGTGACGCAGCAAGCCGTCTATCCGCTCACTTCTGACCCTTGGCGTGAATACACAGCAGCCAGTCATCAACGGGTCATTCAGGACCTTTTATCTTTTTTTCCGTAAAAAGTCCATCCTTTGACAGAGATTTGTCTATGGATAAAAGGACGAAAGCCTAATACAATCTTTAATTGAGAACAATTATCAGTTAAAGGAGAAAACAAATGAAAAAATGGTTCGCATTGCTTATCCTTTGTATTATGACGGTCACCGCAGCAGGCTGTGGTGCTGCAGAAAATAAACCTGCTTCAAACACAGCCAAAAGCAAGTCAGCTGAAGCAGTAGAAACAAATATCAACTACTTAGATCAAACGTACAAAATCAAAACACCAGTGAAACGAATTGTCATTGCTGGAAGCCTTGAATCAATGGAAGATGCAAAATTACTTGGTATCGAGCCTATTGGTGCTTCTACTGTAGGCGGCACATTCCCTGAATTATTTAAAGACATTACAGTGAAAACAGAAGGCATCGGGGAAAAAACAGAACCGAACCTAGAGAAAATCTTAAAACTAAAGCCAGATGTGATACTCGGATCAACAAAGTTCCCACCTACAACAATTAAAAAATTGGATAAAGTCCAAACGACGATCCCAGTATCCCATGTCTCTTCTGACTGGGAAAGCAATCTTTTATTGCTCGGTGAATTGACTGGAAAAAGTGAAGAAGCCAAAAACATCATCTCTGATTATCAGAAAGATCTCAAACAAGCGAAAGAAACCCTGAAAGACAAAAGCAGCAACAAAACAGCTGTCATTTTGCGCATTAGACAGGGCGATCTGTACGTATATCCAGAAGACGTATACTTCAACTCTACTTTATATGGGGATTTAGGATTTACAGTTCCAAGTGATATCAAAAAAGCCAAAGCACAAGCATTGATTTCATTGGAGCGCCTAGGAGAACTCAATCCTGACTATATTTTTGTTCAGTTCTCTAAAGAAGAAAACTCATCGAATCCAAATGCATTGAAAGACTTAGAGAAAAATAAAATTTGGACAAGCCTAAAAGCTGTGAAAAATGGGCACATCAATGAAAATGTCGTTGATCCTATGCTTCAAGGAGGAACAGCACTAAGCAAAACAACCTTCCTTGACAAGGCTGTCAAATGGTTAGATCAAAACAACTAAAAAGATGCGTGATCAGATGGTTGACAAAGGGCTAAAATGTTTAGCCCTTTGTCTTCTTTTCAACGTAGTTGAAAACCGTTAGGAGAGGATACACATGAACGGAACGTTTCTATATGACGAGCTTAACGGGCGTCAGCTTGATATTTACCTTCCACCGGACGCTTCTATTGATGTTCCAGCTGTCTTTGTACAAGATGGCTCTTCTTTGTTTAGAACACACCTGCTAGAGATCGAAAGAATGATCGAAACCAAAACCATCTCGCCAATCATCATCGTCGGCATACACCCCTTCAATCGACTTGACGAATATACACCATGGAAGGCGTCATCACTGCGATCTGGGTTTCCTGACTTTAAAGGCGAGGCACAGACGTATGTGTCATTTTTAGCGAATGACTTGCTCCCATATATCAAAAGAGAATATCCAGTTCAAGAGACCTGTCATGAACATAGCCACGTAGGTGCTTCATTAGGTGGGCTGTTTGCTATTTATACTTTATTCATGCACCCTGATCTTTTTAAAAACATCGCATCGATCTCCGGGTCATTTTGGTATCAAGATTTTCTACCGTTTGCTAAACAACAAAGCATTCAGTGTGTGGATCACTTTATTTATTTGTCTGTAGGAAGTGAAGAAGGGAAAGGAAAAACATCTGCTCAACAGCACATGCCTTTATTCAACAAACAACTACATGACCTTTTATTGCAGAAAGGGATGCAAGAAAGGCAGCTGCAATATCACATCGAACAAGGGGAGGGCCATCATCTGAAACAATTTCAAAAAAATTTCTTATCGGTCCTAAAGTGGTTTTATCAAAGAGAACGCTAATTTTTTATCAGCATGGCCCAAAGCCGATATGATATATTGGAACGTATAGATTGAAAGAGGAGGGATTTGCGCATGAGACCTTTACAAATCTCAGCCGATACCGCACAAAAGCTTGCTGCATCACTCAATGTACCGTTAGAACAAATCATGCATATGCCGCAGCATATCTTATTAGCTAAATTAGCGGAGCTTGAACAGAAGAAAGATCGTTCTTCTTAAAGAAATAAAGGAGTTTACATTCATGGAACAACAACTAGAAAAATCAACATTACATCCTCGCAGTACTGGACAAACCATCCTGCTGATTGCTGGGATTCTGCTTATTGCATTTAATCTTCGGCCTGCCATTACATCCGTTGGCCCTGTGATCGGCGCGATTCGCTCCGATTTGCAGCTTTCAAATGGACTGGCGGGTTTTCTTACGACATTACCATTGCTTTCATTCGCATTGCTTTCTCCAATTGCCCCTAAAATCGGAAAACGACTTGGCAATGAACGAACCCTCTGGCTTGGACTTGCTGTCCTTCTCTTTGGGATTGTGATTCGCTCGTTTGGCACCATCACCTTCTTAATGATTGGCACGGCGCTGGTCGGCGTTGGAATTGCGATTTGTAATGTGCTCTTACCGGGGCTTGTGAAGCATAAATTTCCTGCACATGCAGGTTTGATGACAAGTGTTTATACGACTTCAATGTCCGTCTTTGCTGCACTTGCATCAGGTGTCAGTGTTCCGCTCAGTCATACGATGCCTGGCGGCTGGAATACATCATTCCTTGTATGGGCTGGACTTGCCCTTCTCGCCATGATGGTTTGGGCGCCGCAGCTTCTTCATCAGAATACAGTGGCCGTCAAAAGTATTTCTCTTACAGAGCAGCCAATATGGCGTTCACGTGTTGCATGGCAGGTGACCTTTTTTATGGGTTTGCAGTCATTCCTTTTCTATAGTAGCATCGCTTGGTTTCCTGATATCTTAACATCACATGGAATGAACCTGTCGACAGCTGGCTGGATGCTGTCCATTATGCAGTTTGTTGGGCTGCCATCCACCTTCTTAACGCCCGTTTTTGCAGAAAAATTAAAAACACAAAGACCGCTTGTCGCCGGCCTTGTCCTTGTGTATTTACTCGGCATGATCGGACTTCTTCTCGGAGGATCGACGCCTATTCTTGTCATCTCTGTTCTATTGATCGGCATTGGACAAGGGGCCAGTATCAGCCTTGCCCTCACATTTATCGGTTTACGTACAACCAATATGGAACAAGCTGCTGCCCTTTCTGGAATGGCGCAGTCTCTCGGTTATTTATTAGCTGCTGTTGGGCCGTTCATGATTGGAATCCTTTTTGATTCCACACATACATGGACACCCGCGATTATCATCTTTATTGTCATCCTATTTTTCATGTTTTTATCCGGTATGCGTGCCGGACGCAGCGTCTATATTTCAGATCCTTCATAAAAAAGAACCCGCCTCCTCGTGAGACGGGTTCTTTTCTGCTTATGCCTGCTCTGTCACATGTACCTTTAACGTTGCTTGTACCTCTGGATGAAGCTTTACCGGTACATTTGTATAACCTAACGCACGGATGGCGTCATTCAGCTCGATTTTGCGCTTATCGAGTTTAATTTGATGATCTTTTTGCAATTTATCAGCGATTTGTTTGCTTGTAATTGAGCCAAACAAACGGCCGCCTTCACCTGATTTTGCAGTGAGTTCCACTGTTAACGCCTCAAGTGTTTCTTTTAATTGTTTTGCTTGTTCAAGCTCTTGGATGGCATTCTTTTTCTCTTTGTTTTTCTGCCCTTCCAATGCGCTTAGGTTCGTTGGAGTTGCTTCAACAGCTAACCCTTGTTTGATGAGAAAGTTGTGAGCGTATCCGTCAGCTACATTTTTGACTTCGCCTTTTTTCCCTTTGCCTTTTACGTCTTTTAGAAAGATGACTTTCATCTTTGAACCCCTCCTTCGAAATATTCGTCTATGGCAGCCTTTAACTTCCCTACCGCTTCTTCAATGGTTATACCATAAATCTGGGTAGCAGCGTTAGTCAAATGACCGCCGCCGTCTAATGCTTCCATAATAATTTGAACGTTGATATCCCCTAATGATCTGGCACTAATACATACTGTGTCGTCATCTCGTCTAGCGACAGCAAATGACGCTTCTACCTCACTCATTGACAACAGGGAATCAGCCGTCTGGGCAATCGTAATTTGATCATAATACTCCGACCTGTCAGATGGCAATGAAGCGATAGCCACCTGATTCTGATACAGCTCTGTATGCTGAATGAGTTTTGCTCGTTTGATGTAATGATCGACTGTTTCTTTTAAGAACTTTTGCACAAGGACAGGATCTGCTCCCTTTGCACGAAGATAGGATGCTGCATCGAACGTTCTTGACCCCGTTCTCAGAGAGAAACTCTTCGTATCAACAATGATCCCAGCCAGAAGCGCAGTCGCCTCAATCATGTTAATCCGTAATTTCTTCGGCTGATACTCTAAAAGCTCTGTCACAAGCTCTGCTGTAGATGAAGCATACGGCTCCATATAAACAAGTAAAGGATCACGGATAAATTCCTCGCCGCGTCTATGATGGTCAATGACCACGACGTTTTCAATCTTATTCAGCAGCCGTTCTTCCATAATGAGAGACGGTTTATGTGTGTCCACGACTACAAGCAATGTGTCATCCTTTGCAAGCTCCATTGCTTCCTCTGGTGTGATAAAACGTGACCAAAGCTCTTCATAATTCTTAATTTCACTAATTAAGCGTTGAACACTGTCGCCAATCTGGTTGGCATCAATGACAATATAGCCTTCTTTTCCATTGGCCTGAGCAACCTTCAAAATCCCGATGGATGCACCGATCGAGTCCATGTCTGGGAACTTATGCCCCATGATCATGACATTACCGCTTTCAGATACAATTTCTTTTAAAGCATGAGAAATGACCCGTGCGCGTACGCGTGTCCGTTTCTCCATTGGATTCGTTTTTCCACCGTAGAATTTCACTTTTCCATTCGGCTGTTTAATGGCGACCTGATCCCCGCCTCGTCCGAGGGCAAGGTCAAGACTCGACTGCGCAAGTGCTCCAAGCTCTTTCAAGGAAGGAACGGACGCACCGATCCCGATACTCAGAGTGAGCGTCGCACTATGTGCCCCTGTTTTCTCACGGACCTCGTCTAAAATGGAGAATTTCGACGCTTCAAGCTCAGCTAAAATACTCTCATTTAGAACCGCCATAAATCGTTCAGACGAAATTCTCTTCAGGAAAATACCGTATTCTTGTGCCCAATTGTTGAGCAAAGACGTCACTTCACTATTAATCGCGCTGCGCACTTGATCATCAAGTCCCTGCGTGACATCGTCGTAGTTGTCTAAAAAGATATAAGATAACACCGTTCGTTCATTTTCGTACTGTCGTTCAATCTGTACCTGCTCCGTGACATCAAAGAAATATAAAAGGCGCTCTGACCGTTTAATAATGACTTTGAATTTCCGGTCATTCAGCGTCACATTTTCGGTCTCGACCTCTTGTTTAATAAGAGGCACAATGGACTCGAATGTATCGTACAAGGATCTGCCGACAAGTGTGCTTTCATGAAAGCATGAAGCGAGAAACGGATTGGTCCATTCGATATAATACTGGTCATTAAACAGCATAATACCAATAGGCATCTCCATTAATGCTTCTTCTCCAACCTTTTTGACTCGATAGGATAATGTTGAAATATATGAATCAATCTCTTTCTGCACTTGCGTATCTGCCCACTTTAAGAAGTAGAGCACACCTGCAAGGACGAAAAGACCAACTGCTCCTATGATCCAATTGAAATAAAGGTTGAGGAGGACTGTGATCACCGCAAGAACAATTAACGCGAAGATCGGATACTTGATGACAGGTTTTCTATAGAAGCTTGGCACTGATATCAACTCCTCAACATTCAGAGTGAATTATTTGTTTTTTACTTTTTCTCTTAAATCAAAGCCTATGTCAGCAATCCCTATAATTCGCACAATCACACCGATCGGCGGAAAGAAAACCGTTAACACGACAGCGAAAATGGGTACCGCTTTTGAGATGTTTTTTTCGTGGCAATAATAGAAGAGAAAAGAAAATCCCTGAATAAGCACCAGTATAAATAAAATTTGAAACGCACTCGTTTGAACGAGCCATAAAAAGCTGCCTTTTTCCGTCTGAATCAGCATCAAAAGCAATGTGAGTAAATAATACCATACCATGCTTTTTGGCAGCCGCATATCCTTAAATTTCTTCAAGGACGGCATGTCTTTGACAAACCGTTTGATCAGAGGCTGCACGAACCAGTGATTCACGAAAGCCATCAGGGTGACCAAAATCAATAACGCTACAGGTAAAGCACTTAATGCCGTATCCTGCATCTCTTTAAACTGTTTGAGCTGTTTGGCTATGTCCTTTTCAGAAGCCCCGGATTGCTTTAAAACACTCTCTACCATCGGCATCATTTGCTCAATTGACTCTTTCGCGATACTCATGATATCGATCTGAAAAAGCTGAACACTGACAACAAAGGAGATGAGAAAACTGAACAAATAGATCAGCGCACCTGTAATGATGGCATTCCCGGGCTGCCTTCTGCTGTAGAAAACACCCATGCCTAATCCCACGGCAATCAGAATTGGAGCACTCATAAGTCCAGTCATAGACCCAATTAAAAAGCTGATCACTATGCCAATAGCGCCAGCAGCAATTCCCTTTTTCAAGCCGTGTCTGATTGTATAGAGAATGATTGGAATCGGAGCAGCTAGAAAGAAAATAATGGATAATAGCGGCACATACAAATAAAACAGCGTCATGACCGCGAAAATACTGATCATGATTGCGCCCTCTACTAACGCTTTTGTTTGTTTCACACCTTCACCTCTATCCAATCCTTTTGTCTATATCTTGCTCAATGTGTACTTCTATGTATACGTATGATGTCAGCTCCATCATGTCTTGCCCCAACCTTTATTTTACCATAGCGGTAAATCTCAAGTAAAATGCAGGCTGTCCTGGGAGCGTTTCACGTGGAACACCGATATGGAATGGCATATGCAAGTTTTCAAACAGCATGTTACAATTTTTTAGATTATTCTTAGCTATAAACCCTGAATTCAAGGTCAAAAGCTGTTAGAATAGAAACATCATCAATAAATGTAAGAAGGAGAATTCACATGGGAAAAACACTCGTATTCGGACACAAAAATCCTGACACAGACACGATTTGCTCTGCTATTGCTTACGCTGATCTGAAAAACAAAATCGGCGTTCAGGCAGAAGCCGTCAGACTTGGAGAAATTAATGGAGAAACACAATACGCATTAGATTTCTTTAAACAAGAAGCACCTCGTTTCATTGAAACGGCTGCAAACGAAACAAAGCAAGTCATTCTTGTCGATCATAACGAATTCCAGCAAAGTGTAAGCGATATTGATCAAGTACAAGTAACTGAGGTCATTGACCACCACCGTATTGCCAACTTTGAAACAAGTGAACCTCTTTACTATCGTGCAGAGCCTGTAGGCTGTACAGCAACGATCTTAAACAAAATGTATAAAGAAAACCAAGTGACGATTGAAAAAGAAATCGCTGGTTTGCTTTTATCTGCGATCATTTCTGATTCCTTACTATTCAAATCCCCAACATGCACACAGCAAGATATTGATGCTGCACATGAGCTTGCAAAAATCGCAGGGGTAGATCCAGAAGTTTACGGCCTAGACATGCTGAAAGCAGGCGCTGATCTAAGCCAAAAAACGGTTCAAGAATTAATTACACTTGATGCAAAAGAATTCGCACTAGGCAAAAGTAAAGTGGAAATTGCACAAGTCAATACAGTAGATATCGCTGAAGTGACAGCAAGACAGGCTGACATTGAAGCAAAAATTAATGAAGTCATTGCAGCAAAAGGTCTTGATCTATTTGTTTTAGTCATCACAGACATTTTAGAAAATGACTCCCTTGCTCTTGCACTAGGTGCAGAAGCAGCAAAAGTAGAAAAAGCATTTAACGTCACGCTTGAAAACAACACAGCTTTACTAAAAGGTGTTGTATCAAGAAAGAAACAAGTCGTACCTGCACTGACAGACGCACTTTCTTAATAAAACACGACAAGACTGCTGAATCATTCAGCAGTCTTTTTTGTCTATATTCTTTTTAATGAATATACATATCACTAACGAGAACATCCTTTAGCACACTTGTTGGGATCGTAAATTCAACAACACCCATGTAACCAGGAGCCACATCATATTCATTAAAGGAAATCACAAGCTTTCCTTTTGAATTGATATAGAAGTTTTGATCCGGCTTAATTTTCTTAAATGGATCTGTTTCTTCCTTGCCAATCCAGTATATTTTGTCTGAATCCTCTTTCATCTGTTTCTTCATTTGTTCTTTAATATTTTCACTAATCACATCAATATAACGATCATCTTTAAACAGGCTTGGTAATGTAATGAGGACATGGTTTTTCTTATCAACCGTATCATACGTCATTTCCTCTGCCGCAGAAGCCTGAGTCGTCACCTTGTATCGGCCTAGTGAAAGGATTTGATCATTGTTCGTTCTCACTTCATAACCGCTCTCAACACTTAAATGACCATTTTTATAACCCTTTGTTTCCTTTTCAAAATCTTGATACAGCTTTTTGTTTTCAGCTAAATATTTTTGATTCAGGCTGTCTTGTAATGTTCCGTCCCCAAGTCCTGAAACGTGTGGTGTTTTGAGATCAATATTCGTTCCTTGATCGCTCTTTTTAAATTCTGTAAACGTTACGACTTTCACCAGCTCGCCAATGACAGGCACCTCTGAAATCGCTCTTGCTGCCTGTGGACTGACATTAACCGTTGTAACAAAAAGAGCTGCCGCCGCAACAAGCCCTATGGTCCATTGCTGAAAATGAGGTTTTTTATTTTTTCTTTTTAACGTTCGTTCAACCATCGCATCATATTCCGGTGGAATAGGAATTTCTAAATATTCATCTTTTAAATGTTCCAAATACTTATCCATTTATATTTCCTCCTGTGATAATTCTACTTTTAAAAGCCGCAGCGCCTTATATAATCTTGTTTTAATGGTGTTTTCATTTTCATCGAGAATCTGGGCGATGTCCTCTAGTTTTAAATCTTCAAAGAATCTCAAAATAATGACGACTCGATACATCTCAGGCAAATCCTCTATAGCCCGTTTGACGTCTTGATCCTCGTATACATCTGATTCACCCTGAGATAAGAATTCAAGCGTATCATCATCTGTCACCTGCACCCGCTTCTTCTTTCGTAAAAAGTCTAGGGCAGCGTTCACCACGATTTTATAAAACCAGCTATGCATCTTGCTCGCATCCTCTAATCGGTGAACAGATTTGAGTGCTTTATGAATGGCCTCCTGAACAACATCCATAGCATCTTCTGGGTTTTTGACATAACTATAGGACAACCGATAAAAACTGTGTTTATGTTCCATGACGTAATCCGCAAATTGATCGTCTATTTTTCGTTTCTTCATTTTACAAAGAGCTCCTTTATCTTAAATGCGCATCTGTTATTTCTTACATTGGATAGACGCGCACCTTTTGAAAATAGTTTGCGCTCGATTATTTTTTAACATGTCTCGCATTTACGTTCCTATACAAAAAGAGCGAACCTAATGGGTTCACTCCTTCCAAGCGGATAGTGTTTGATGGACAAACTGTTTTAGTGGAGAAAGCGGATGAATGATAGAAACGCCTGTCTCCCGCTCCACCTGCTTTGCCGCATGAACCATCGAAAGCTGCATCACGCAAATGTCTCTCCCTTTTTGCTTCATACATCTTCTCAGCTGCTCCTTGATTTGTTCATCATAAGCTTGCATATCACCGTTTAGGCAGAGATGAAAGACATCCTCCATCACAACCATTTCTACTTCAACCTGTTTGCCCCTCTCTGTGGCATATGATTCAAGCCGCTGCATCGTCCCTTCCACTGTATCTGGGTTGGAAAACACCAGTTGAAGAGGCCTTTGTTTCTCACAAATCAGCTCAAATAACGGTTCATCGATCGGAACAATCGGTTGTTTAAAAAGGTGCTGCTGATCACCCAAAGCGGCAATGTATTGTGTACACGTGAGCAGAATGAGATCGGCTTCACTTTCTTGTTTTAATCTGTTGATAGCATACATTTGCTGCTTGTGTTGAACAAATGCAGGATCTTGTGTCGCGCGTTCTATAAATGATGAATCGACCGTGTGATGCAAATCAACATCTGTATCACCAAAAGCATCTTCTATATATGACTGATTGGATGGATGGGCGTGAAGGCAGTGTAATCGAATCATCAGGCTCGCTCCTCGTGAAAGTTTTCAATCATTATATCAATCCTTGTATGAAATAGGGAGCAACATGACCATATTGTTAGAGAGATATTGAAGGAGGGATTCGAATTGAAAGAAGATCAACAGCCTAAACCATCTTCAGAGTCAGAAGAAACCTTAACAAATCGGCAAGGTCATCCCGTAACAGACAATCAAAATATGAGAACTGTTGGGAATAGAGGACCCACTACGCTTGAAAACTACGATTTCCTAGAGAAAATCAGTCATTTTGATCGTGAACGCATCCCTGAACGTGTTGTTCATGCACGCGGTGCTGGAGCTCACGGGTATTTTGAAGCCTACGGCACATTCGGTGATGAACCCATCTCCACCTATACGAGAGCAAAATTGTTTCAGGAAAAAGGGAAAAAGACGCCTGTTTTTGTTCGTTTTTCTTCTGTGATTCACGGCGGTCATTCGCCAGAAACATTACGCGATCCGAGAGGGTTTGCGATTAAATTTTATACAGAGGAAGGCAACTGGGATCTCGTAGGGAACAACCTGAAAATTTTCTTTATTCGAGATGCTTTAAAGTTTCCTGATTTGGTTCATGCCTTTAAGCCTGATCCTGTCACCAATCGTCAGGACGGCGAGCGTATTTTTGATTTTGTCTCACAATCACCTGAGGCGACGCATATGGTGACATTTCTCTTTTCACCATGGGGCATCCCAGCTACATACCGGCACATGCAAGGCTCAGGTGTCCATGCGTACAAATGGGTCAACCATGAAGGAAAAGCGGTGCTGGTTAAATATCATTTTGAACCGAAACAAGGCATTCGCAACCTGACCCAAGAACAGGCGCAAGCGATCCAGGGAGAAAATTTTAACCATGCCACACAGGATTTATATGAAGCGATTGAGCAAGGAGATTATCCTGAATGGGAGGTATATGCACAGATCATGGAAGATGATGCCCACCCTCACCTCGACTTTGACCCGCTAGACCCGACAAAGCTTTGGTACAAGGATGACTATCCATGGAAACCAATCGGACGGATGGTATTAAACAAAAATCCAGAAAACTATTTCGCAGAAGTCGAGCAGGTTGCCTTTGGGACTGGTGTACTCGTAGACGGTTTAGATTTCTCAGATGATAAATTGCTTCAAGGCCGTACCTTCTCCTACTCTGACACGCAGCGATATCGTGTAGGGCCAAACTATTTACAGCTGCCGATCAATGCACCGAAAAAGCATGTCGCCACCAATCAGAGAGACGGTCAAATGGAATACCATGTCGATCAAGGCAAAGGCCAAAATCCCCATGTGAATTATGAGCCATCGATCCTCGGAGGATTAAAAGAAGCCAAACAGGATGGAAAGGATCATACGCCTTTTGTAGAAGGTGAAGTCAAACGAGAAGCCATTGACCGCCCAAACAATTTTGGACAAGCGGGAGAAACGTATCGCCGTTTTAATGATTGGGAGCGTGAGGAACTGATTAAGAACTTAGTCAATACTCTTGCGACATGTCAAAAGGACATTCAAGACCAAATGATTGAAAACTTTACAAAAGCAGACCCTGATTACGGAAAGCGTGTCGCTGACGGCTTAAAAGCCTTTAAACAAGAGCAGCCAAGCGGACCTATCGGCTCTACAGGTGCTGCTCAAGCCGTGGACGAAGCCATCAACAACAGCACACCATCAGATCCTTATTAATGAAAAAAAGAATGCAGCGGCGAGGCTGCATTCTTTTTGTATACATCTATTAAGCGTTTTGACCTTTTTTGATCCATTCTGCCACATTGACTGTACGTTTTGCCTGATGTTTCACAGCTGCTTCTGCATCCTCTTGGATTTTTCCATTTTGGTCAACAGTGACACTTACGCCATAAGGGTTGCCCCCTGCACCGTATAAGGAATCATCTGTGTATCCAGGAGCGGCAATAATGGCTCCCCAGTGGAACATCGTCGTATATAGGCTGAGAACCGTCTGCTCCTGTCCGCCATTTGCGTTTTGAGCTGAAGTCATCGCGCTGACTGCTTTGTTTGCCAATTTACCTTGGAACCACAAGCCGCCTGTTGTATCTAAGAACTGCTTCATTTGAGCTGGCAGGTTACCGAAACGTGTCGGCATGCTAAAGATGATGGCATCTGCCCACTCTAAATCACTTAATTGAACCTCTGGCACATCCTTTGTTTCGTCTAAATGTGCTTTCCATGCTGGATTTGAAGCGACAACTGCTTCTGGTGCCAATTCAGCAACCTTTAATACTTTGACCTCTGCGCCAGCTTCTTTTGCTCCAGCTTCAGCCCATTTCGCCATCTGATAGTTAGTACCTGTTGAACTATAATAAATAATCGCTAATTTTACGTTTTCCATTTGTTCCAGCTCCTTTTGTTTGTTTTGCCCAAAAAGCTTCTGTAAAAATCCCACCTGTATTCCCCACCTTATTTAAAATTGACGACGATACCATAAAGCCGCAGCATCGACTTCTTCTCTCGTTAGCTGATGTCCGCGATTTTCCCAATGAAGTGTAACCGATGCGCCTGCACCCTGGAGCAATTGCTCCAGCTCCTGTGATTCCTCTGGACGGCACATTGGGTCATTTTCACCAGCTGCTATAAAGACTTGTTTCCCCGCTAATGAAGGCAACGAAACCCCGCGTCTTGGAACCATTGGATGATGCAGGATAGCTCCTTTTAAAGCATCCCCATAATGGAATAACAAGCTTCCAGCAATGTTTGCCCCATTGGAATATCCGATAGCCACCACATTGTGACGATCAAACCCATATTCATCAGCTGCTTCGCCGATAAATGTATATAGTTCCTCTGTACGCTCAATCAAATCCTGCTCATCAAATACACCCTCTGCCAAACGTCTGAAAAAACGCGGCATGCCGTTTTCTAATACATTCCCTCTCACACTAAGAACAGATGCATCAGGGTCTACTATCTGTGCAAGCGGCAATAAATCTTCTTCCGTCCCGCCAGTTCCATGCAGTAATAACAGGACAGGTCTTTGTTCATTCTTTCCTTTTCGAAAAAGATGCTTCATCATGAATCTCCTTTCCCTTTAACTTCTCTCACTTCAATTGGCAGTACAATTTGTTCAATCTGACTGCGCTGTGCCTCATATTGCGGTGGCAGTTTCAATGCTTCACCCATTGTTTCCACTGATTCGTCGTGTGCAAACCCTGGGGGATCAGTAGCAATCTCAAATAATATGCCGCCAAGCTCTCTAAAGTAAATAGCATTAAAATAATTTCGATCTTGCACAGGTGTCACTTGATACCCGCTTTGTGCAATATGTCTTTGCCAATCTAATTGATCCTGATCATCTGTTGCTCTCCATGCAATATGGTGCACAACTCCAACACCCATACGTCCTCGTGGAACAGGTGTGATGTTCACATCAATGACATTGCCTATTTCACCAAACGAACGGAATCTCACATAGTCTCCTTCTTCTCCGACTCGTTCAAGTCCCATCGTTTGCTCTAGCAGCTGCATTGTTTGCTCCGGATGCGAAGTTAATAAAACAGCTCCGCCAAATCCTTTAATCGCTACATCTGGTGTGACACCGTTAAATGTCCACTCGTTTTGCTTTCCTTCCGCACGCTCTACTAGCTCAATCAATAAGCCGTGTGGATCTTCAAATGAGAGAAAAGCTTCCCCAAAACGTTCAACCATTTCATAAGAGACATTAAACTGCTCAAGACGATCCTTCCAGAAAGAAAAAGCGCCTGTCGGTACGACATATGTCGTCACGCCCACTTGCCCTGCACCAATTTGACCTTTTTGTGCCCCCGGCCAAGGGAAAAACGTAATAATGGTCCCTGGAGAGCCGCCTTCATTTCCAAAATATAAATGGTATGTGCCCGGATCATCAAAATTCACGGTCTTCTTCACGAGACGAAGTCCTAAAACACCTGCATAAAAATCAACGTTCTCCTGAGGATGACCGACAATAGCTGTAATATGGTGAATTCCTTCTGTTTTTTTCACTTCTAATGACCTCCTAATCATGAAGTAATAAGCCTCTATTCATTATGTCTTTACTGACGTCTTTATATTATCTCGAATTCGAGATATTAGATCAAAAAAATATATTTATCTCGAATTAAGGATATTATGTTTTTAAGTAAATGTCAATGATTTTTGTTTTTCTTTTAAAAAAGCAGAGCTGTTTTGCATGAAACAGCCCTGCTTTTCCTTGATTATTTCAGCAATTTTTTCTTTTTTAAATAGGCTTTCGCTACCTGAAATGCATCCTTCCCCTTCACATTGACTTCATAATTCATTTCTCTCATCTCATCGTCTGTGATTTGACCCGCAAGCTTATTGAGAGAGGTCTCAATCTCAGGGAATTCAGTTAATGTCTCCTGCCTGAGCAGCGGTGCTCCTTGATATGGCGGGAAAACATGCTGATCATCATGAAGCACCTTTAATTTGTATTGTCTCAATTCACTGTCTGTCGAATACGCATCGACTAAATTGATATCTCTTTTTTGAATCGCACGATACCGTAGCTTCGGCTCCATCGTCACAACATCGTCAAAGGAAAATTGATAGGCTTTTTGAATGCCTCGATACCCATCCTGACGATCAGAAAACTCTAAGGTGAATCCAGCTTTTATGCGGTTTTTGATCTTACCTAGATCTGAAATGTTGGACACTTCATATTGATCAGCCAGTGACTGCGGCACAGCTAAAGCATACGTATTGTTGTATGCCATGGGCTCAAGAAGGCGAAGCTGAAAGGACGATTCCAATCCACGCCGCGCTTGCTCATACACTTTTCTTTTATCTGTGCTTTTTGCTGTTTCTTTGAGGAATTCAGAAATCGCTGTACCCGTAAACTCAGGATAAATATCGATATCACCAGAGCGTAAAGCCTGGAAAACAAAGGACGTCTTACCAAGACCGGGCTTCAGGTTCACTTGAATATCTGTATCCTGTTCAATTAAAAGCTTATACATCGAGATCAAAATCTCAGGCTCTGATCCTAACTTCCCGCCAATGGTGATTTCCTTCTTTTCTTGCTGAAACAGCACGGGGGCAGCGACAACTGCTCCTGCAATCAGAGCAAAAACAGTCACAGAGATCACAGTCTTTTTAAAGGAAATTTTCTCAAAGGTACGCAGCACCACATCAAATAGTAGAGCGAGTAAGGCAGCTGGTATCGCACCAATGACAATGAGAGACATATCATTTCGATCAATTCCCAGCAAGATTAAGCTTCCTAATCCCCCAGCCCCGATCAGTGCTGCCAGAGTGGCGGTTCCCACAATGAGAACCATCCCGGTTCGGATACCTGCCATGATGACTGGCATGGCAAGAGGAAGCTCCACCTTTAATAACCGTTTGCGATGATTCATCCCCATAGCAAGCGCCGCTTCTCTCAGAGAAGGATCAACCTCCTGAATGCCTGTATATGTATTTCTTAAAATAGGGAGTAGGGCATAGACCACAAGCGCAATAATCGCAGGTACTTGCCCAATCCCCACTAGAGGAATCAACAAGCCAAGAA
The DNA here is from genome assembly GCF_014250435.1 of Bacillus sp. PAMC28571. Taxonomy (NCBI): domain Bacteria; kingdom Bacillati; phylum Bacillota; class Bacilli; order Caryophanales; family Bacillaceae; genus Bacillus; species Bacillus sp. PAMC28571. The sequence goes on from NZ_CP060191.1 coordinate 3,470,607, forward strand.
GTGCGAGCGACGGAATCGTTTGTAAGACGGCCGTCACCCCGATGACCCACTCCGCTAACTTTGGAACCCTCGTTAAATAGATACCTAATGGAATAGCAATCAAAATCGCTAAAAATAAAGCAATAAAAGAAATTTGAATATGCTCAAGTAAGGCGTGTCCCAATTGTTCTTTGCGTTCCCATAACACACGGGTCCAATCATTCATGTGACTCGCCCCTCTCTTTAGGAGAATCAGCTAAATACTGAATCACTGCTTGACGATTCACTAGTCCAATCCGCTCTCCATTCTTTTCAACAGCCAATTCCTCGTGCTTTGCCAATTGAGACAAGACTTCATCCAATGGGGCATCTGCTGAGACCGCCTCATAGGGTAAAAGAGCTTCGTGGGCTATCGGTTGTGCCAAGGTTTCCAGCTCAAAAGCTTGATGTCCCACATGACGGGCAGCCCCTGAAACAAACTCCTGTACAAAGGCATTGGCTGGATGTTGAACCAACTCCTCAGGACGTCCGATCTGCACTACTTTTCCTTCATTCATCACACAAATCCGATCACCCAGCTTCATAGCTTCCTGCATATCATGCGTCACAAAAACAATGTTTTTTTGTATACGGCGCTGCAAATCAAGCAGATCATCCTGCAATTTCTCCCTCGTTAGTGGATCTAACGCACTAAAAGGTTCATCCATCAGGACGATCTCAGGATCAGCTGCAAGTGCACGTGCCACACCGACACGCTGCTGCTGTCCACCAGAGAGCTCTGCTGGCTTTCGATGCCGATACATAGCAGGATCAAGCCCGACCATCAACATGAGTTCATCGACACGCTGATTGGTCTCATTCCGGCTCCATTGTTTAAGCTCTGGCACCACAGCAATATTTTCTTCTATGGTCATATGAGGAAAAAGCGCAATTTGCTGCAAAACATAACCGATATCCCAGCGCAGCTCATACATATCATAATCACTTATTTTTTGACCCTTTATGTAAATCTCACCTTCTGTAGAAGAAATGAGGCGATTGATCATTTTCAATGTCGTCGTTTTCCCGCTGCCACTAGGTCCAATCAATACAAAAAACTCACCTTTCTGAATCTCCAAATCAACGGATTGAACGGCATAGCGCTCATCAGAAAATTGCATCGATACCTTTTTAAATTCAATCATCTTCCCACGCCCTGACTGCAATTATTTTCTAGACTATCAATATGACAGATCAACCACATATTTGTATAGAATAAACTGTCACTTTTACATACTTCCCTTCGGTTGACTGTCAAAAACAACTCTAGCAAAAATAGATGAGATTCACAGTGGGGAAAATAAAAAAAGCGAAGAGCTCGGGGCTCTCCGCTTTTAAGTCAACGACTTACTCACCAGTAACGTATGGAAGTAATGCCATTTGACGTGATCTTTTGATCGCTAAAGTCAATTTACGTTGATACTTAGCGCTAGTTCCTGTTACACGACGAGGTAAAATTTTACCACGCTCAGAAACAAACTTTCTAAGAAGATCAACATCTTTGTAATCGATGTGCGTGATACCGTTAGAAGTAAAGAAACATACTTTACGACGTTTCGCACGACCGCCTCTGCGTCCACCTGCCATTTGTTTTCACACCTTTCCTTTAGTCATTTTTTTCAGATCAATTAGAATGGCAAATCATCATCGGAGATGTCAATCGGTTTACCATCGTTCGCAAATGGGTCATCATTAAAGCTGTTTCCCTGATTACGATTTTGGTTGTTTTGATTGCCATATGGATTTTGACTTGGTTCATTTCCAAATGGATTCTGATCGTTTTGGCTACCGCCATAATACTGGCCTCCGCTATTGCCACCGCCGCTGTATCCACCTGAACCAGCACCGCCGCTCTTAGGCTCAAGAAATTGAACACTTTCAGCTTGAACCTCTGTCACGAAGACACGCTGTCCTTGCTGATTTTCATAGTTTCTTGTCTGCAAACGACCGTCTACACCGGCAAGACTTCCTTTTTTCAAGAAATTAGCCACGTTCTCGGCTTGTCTTCTCCAAGTAACACAGTTAATGAAATCGGCTTCACGCTCTCCAGATTGATTCGTAAACGTACGATTCACAGCTAGAGTAAACGTGGCTACAGCCGCACCATTAGGCGTGTAGCGAAGCTCAGGGTCTTTTGTTAGTCTTCCGACCAATACAACACGGTTTAGCATATTGAAAGACCACCTTTAAATATATATTTCAATGATTTATACTTCTTCTTTAACAACAATGTGGCGAATGATATCGTCACTGATCTTAGCTAAGCGGTCAAATTCTTGAACTGCTGCAGCGTCAGATTGAACGTTTACGATTTGGTAGAAACCGTCACGGAAATCGTTGATTTCGTATGCAAGACGACGTTTACCCCAATCCTTTGTTCCAGTGATCTCCGCACCGTTAGAAGTTAACACGTTATTGAAACGCTCGATAACTGCTTTTTTAGCCTCATCGTCAACTGTTGGGCGGATGATGTACATAACTTCGTACTTTCTCATCTGATTGCACCTCCTTTTGGTCTAAGCGGCCCTAAACGGGCAAGGAGCAATAAATTATATTACTCACAATTGTATATTATAACAAATTACTTGGCCTATGACAAGAACCTATACATTAAAACGGAAATGAATGACGTCTCCATCTTTCACTACATATTCTTTACCTTCTAGACGAACTTTTCCTGCTTCTTTAGCAGCAGACATGCTTCCGCCAGCTAGTAAATCCTCATACGCAACCGTTTCAGCACGAATAAATCCACGCTCGAAGTCTGTGTGAATGATTCCAGCACATTCTGGCGCTTTCATTCCTTTTTTAAATGTCCAAGCACGTACCTCTTGCTCACCTGCTGTGAAATACGTAGCTAATCCTAGAAGAGAGTAAGATGCTCTAATTAGCTGATCAAGCCCTGACTCATTAATACCAAGCTCTTCAAGGAACATTTGCTTCTCTTCTCCTTCAAGCTCTGCAATTTCAGACTCGATCTTCGCACAAACGACGATAACTTCAGCGTTTTCACCAGAAGCAAACTCACGGATTTGCTGCACATATTCGTTGCTCTCATGATCCGCTACTTCATCCTCACTCACATTTGCTACATAAAGGACTGGTTTAGATGTGAGTAAATGAAGCTGTTTCACAAGCTTTTGCTGCTCATCAGTAAATTCTACAGATCTTGCCGATTTCCCAGCCTCAAATGCGTTCATTAGCTTCGACAAAATCTCAAATTCAGCTACTGCTTCCTTGTCCTTTTGTTTTGCAAGCTTACTCACACGAGCTAAACGCTTTTCAACTGTTTCTAAATCAGCCAAAATCAATTCGAGATTAATCGTTTCAATATCTGCCACAGGATCAACCTTACCAGCTACGTGTGTAATGTTATCATCTGCAAAAGCTCTAACCACGTGACAAATCGCATCTACTTGTCGAATATGAGAAAGGAATTTATTCCCTAAACCTTCACCTTTAGATGCACCTTTGACAATACCCGCAATATCAGTGAATTCGAAAGCAGTGGGAACTGTCTTTTTCGGCTGCACCAATTCTGTTAGCTTTTGTAAACGCTCGTCAGGAACTTCTACAATTCCGACGTTTGGATCAATGGTACAAAACGGATAGTTAGCAGACTCCGCTCCAGCCTGTGTAATTGCATTAAATAGCGTTGACTTCCCGACGTTAGGTAAGCCAACAATACCAGCTGTTAAAGCCATTCTTTCATCTCCTCTATATCAAACGTGCTCGTTATACTGCGTAATATGAACCTAGAGCAATTATAAGTAGGTTTACATGAAAAGACAAGCTAACCATCATGCATTTTCAATAGAAGAAACATCGTCAAAAAGAATAAATCAATGCTTCAAAACGAGAAAATGCACCTGGCTTTGCTGTAGAAAAGACAAATTTAATAAAAAAAGCATGAGGCCTACTTAAGCAGTTGGCTCCTCATGCTTGACGAGAATTTTCTTCATTTTTCGTTCAAAATCTCTTCTTGGGATCATCACGCTGTGTCCGCAGCCTTCACATTTAATACGGATATCCATGCCCAAACGAATGACCTTCCACCGATTGGCACCACATGGATGGGGCTTTTTCATTTCTACAACATCATGTAACCCAAACGCTTTGTCTGCCATCAGCCTTCACCTCTCCTTGCTCACTTCATTGAATCTATTGTACAAAAAAACGGCGATGAAGGGCAATGCACAAAACAAAGAGTCTCTTTCAATCGTTCATCCTATTCTTTTTTAGAGAAAAAACCCTCCTTTTAGATCATTTTATTTGTGACCAATAGTTACTTAAACTCCGTTTTTTTTCAATATTGTCACAAACACTGTAGGTCAAAAGGTTTTTATTGGTAGAACGCGGTGGTTTTTCCATATTTTTTGATTTATGATATCTGCATAAATGTTATGTGAGGGAGCAGGTACGATGGTCAATCGAAAGGATAGATTAACTGATAAAGAATATAAAATCATATCCGATCATGCTGGTAATATCGACAATTACCAGCAGCACCATACGATAGAAATAGGTCAGCAAACACTCACTGTCCACGATTTTCTAAAGATCGACCAAAAATTATATGGTTTAACGATGCAGCCGGAACAATCAGATGAATTCATCGTCGCTTTTCACTGTCCGCTGCCACATCAAACGAGGGTGACATCTAAGCAAGATGTACACAACGTGGCACAGTCATTGCTCAAAACAGACTATGCCTATCCAATTGAAAGAAAGTCCCTTGACGGCAATCAAGACCATGTCTTTTTTAAAGGGAAGGAATACATAGAGAAAGTCTGTCAGAAGCATCCGAATGCAGGTATCCACCTCACTGGACAAGCACTTGCCGGTGCTGTTTGTGCTTATATTGCAACAGAACAGCCAGCTGTCAAAAAAGCCGTTACCTTTGACAGCCCAAATATATGGAGCAGCCTATCGCCTTCGATTCAGCAAAAGGCGCAGCAAGGTCAATATAAACGCATGTTGACTGAATATATTCAGCCTAGTCATTACGTCGGTTTACTCAATCGTCATGATCAAGGAGTTGGGCAAGTCAAGTACACCGTACCGCCACGGCAGCAAGACTCAGTCCAAGAATCCGTTAAATACAAAAAAAGGGAAATTGACACCTTTTTAAAATCAGCTTTTGCATCTATGAATATAGAATGGAACGAATCCTTTGATACAAATGCTTTTTTAGCTCTCGTTTCAGGTGAATTCAAAGCAAATGGATATTCGTTCCATCCAAATGGATATGCCCGTATTTTAGATGAACAGCTTGATCATAATACAAGTTTTACAGCCATGCTGCTGCAAGAAATTCATTCTGGACGTGCATATGCACAAAGCGGACTTGAAATTATCATAAAATCCCATTTACTAAAAAATTCATCCTATGATCTGCAAAGCATTATTGAACATGAAGTGCACACTGTATTTGAAAAAATCGATGGAATTGATGAAAGTGTAAAAGACGCCGTCCATCATGTAAAACAAGAGCTTAAAGGACTCGTAGGCTTTGGCCACTATGATTTATTAAGTCATAGTGATGTGGAAGCACTGGTAGACGAAGTGAGGATGGAACAGTCGCATTCCTCCTTTTATTCACACGAAAAACAGCTGAATGCCTTGTACACCCTGAGGGATTACGAACAAGAGCTTTCTGCTCTTTCAAGACATATGTACACAATGGGTGATGACTACGCCAAGGCAGATAGACGCCTTGCAATGCAAATGGGTATTCATTAAGAAAGGAGTCATCGCATGATCAATCAAAATAAGCCTCCTAGTGACGCCCAGCGTTTCTTGCAAAATGTGAGTGCCCGCCGCTCCATGTCTGTATTCGAAAATCAATCGGCACCACACACACAAACACAGTCTCCAGAAGAAATGGCCGCCATTCAGGCCATGCGCAGAGAAGGACAGCGAAAAGATCTAAAACGGCTGCTCAAAATGCGGCTGCACGACGAATTAGCAAATACTCGCGTGCACTTGGAGTATCAATTGGCTAAAACAGAAGACATGATAAACCAGACGACCATTGTCAAACAACACATTTCCCAGCATTTAAAGGGACAGGCCATTTCAGAATTAGAGGATCGCCTCCAGCGTCTCAAGCAAATGCCTGTCTATGATGATATCAAAGAAGCTATTGATTCAATTCAGATCAAATAAGCACAGCTCTAAAAAAGAGAGGTGCTTATTTTGTTTTATCAATATAATTCTTAGGACGAGAAAATATCTTTTTACTTAAAATCGGATACAGCATTAAACAGACGAGCAAATAAAGATTCAACAAACTATAAATTGGATACAAGAAAGCAATCAAATCAGCAAATCCAAGAGATGTTAAAGGAGCCATCAAAAGAAGCATCACCAATACAACCAGCCAGCGAGGCATTCGTACAAAAGAAAGCATCCGGCTTGATAATCCAAATAAACCTGCTGCCGTCGTCGTATAAATTGCTAGACAAAGGACAACGGTCATAAACACAAATAAAGAAGTCGGCGCCCCTTCTAATACTGTAAACAAAGGAATTCCCTCTGATGAAAGGCTTCCAGAAATATCAACCAGTATTTCGTTATACACATACGAGATGACACCAAAAATAAGACCGCTTAATATACTCGCCACCTTGGCTTCCCCAAGCCCCTTCATTTCTTTCCCAACCGAAGACAGCACTGCCACAACAGATAATATATTCAAAGAAGCAAAGACAATGCTGGCAGGCCAATTGTACTGATGCCCAAAATCAATACGCCACATATGATCATGATTCATATAATAAAAAACAAACGCATAGATGAGCCCCGCCACCAAAATTGGTATAATGAAAGCATTCACAGATAAAAGCCCTTTCACATCCCAGAAAAAAATCATAAATGAAAACAAACAAAACGCGCCGATGCCAATCCAAAAAGGCACATGATACATCTCAAGAGTCACCCCGCCGCCGGCAATCATGACCGTCGTTGTCGTGAATAAATATAGGACAATTAAAACGTCATACACCTTAGCCAGCCATGGACCGACAAGCCGTTCCAGCACTGGCACAAAGTGATCGGCACGCACCTCATAACTGATTTTTAACACCACATAGGTAGACAGCATAAACATCAATGTAAACAGTAGAATGGCTAGTCCGCTATCAATGCCAAAAAACTGCCAAATTTCCTGGCCGGAAGCATATCCCGCTCCTATTAAGCTTCCTAAAATTAAAAGCGTCCACCTTGAACCAGCCTTCCACACAATCATCACCTCATAGGTATAGAATTAAGCTTGTTTCCGTATACTGATACTAACTACTATGACAAGGAAGTGAGACCTATGAATAGCAAGAACGGTCTTTTTTTTAGAAATAGGGTAAAAGAATACGTGTCCCATACGGATACAAACGCCATTCAACAGCTTAAAAGTATTTTATTCTCGCATCTTCAGAAAGCAGGAAAAAGACCCGTTGCCATCGTCTGTATTGGAACAGACCGCTCAACTGGCGACTCTCTAGGTCCACTTGTTGGTACAAAGCTTTCAGGTCTGGATTTGAAAAAGCTTCATGTATATGGAACACTCTCTGACCCAGTGCATGCGGTCAATTTAAAAGAAAAACTCGCTGAAATTGAACAAGCTCATAAACACCCGTTTATTGTAGCGGTTGATGCCTGTTTAGGAAGAGTGAAAAGTGTCGGTTCCTTCCAAATTGGTGATGGTCCGTTAAAGCCTGGAGCTGGTGTGCAAAAGGAGCTGCCAGAGGTAGGAGATATTCATATTAATGGGATCGTCAATGTGAGTGGTTTCATGGAATACTTCGTCCTCCAAAACACACGTCTTCATCTTGTCATGTCTATGGCCAATATACTTTCTGAAAGTCTATCTCACATTGACCAAATGGATTGGACGAGAGAAAAAAGCCGGTCTCTCTTCACCCCTATTCAAAATATCACTGGAAGAATATAAAAAAGACCATCTCATATCAAGATGGTCACTCTGATGATTCCCTCGTAGAAAGCAATTCAAGGATTCTTTCTAAATCTTCATTCGAGAGGAATTCAATCTCAATTTTCCCTTTTTTCTTCTGTTTCTTGATCGTCACGGAAGTACCAAAGTAGTTTTGTAAGAAAGACTCTCTTTCTTTCAACACTCGATCCTTTGGTGCTTCTTTTTTCTTTGTTTCACGTGGAACATTTTCGTTTAACTGCTGAACAAGTTTTTCAACCTGTCGTACGTTTAACCCCTCATCCACGATTTTCTTTACCAAAGGCGCCAGCTTCTTTTTGTTCTTTAAGCTGAGCAATGTGCGGCCATGTCCCATTGATAACGTTCCATTTGCAATCAGCTTTTGGATGTCATCCGGTAAAGTCAACAGACGGAGATGGTTCGCAATATGCGGTCTGCTTTTCCCTAATCGCTTCGCTAATTCCTCTTGCGTCACACTTAGATGATCCAGCAAGGAAGCATATGCTTCCGCTTCCTCTAGTGGAGATAGATCCTCACGCTGTAGGTTTTCTAAGAGGGCAATTTCTCTCATCAGTGTTTCTGAAAACTCTCGAACGATTGCAGGAATTGTTGTCAGACCAGCTTGTTGTGCTGCGCGGAAACGGCGTTCTCCTGCTACTATGTCATATCCTTTAATCGATTTACGAACAATGATCGGCTGTAAAACCCCGTGCTGCTGAATCGATTCTTTCAGATCAGACAATGCATCATCATCAAACGTTTTCCTTGGTTGATACGGATTCGGACGCAAATCCTTTAATTTGATTTCTTCAACCGTTTCTTCATTTGAGTCTACATTGTTAAATAGTGCATTAATACCCTTTCCAAGACCTTTAGCCATTCGCATCCACTTCCTTTGCTAAGTCTAAATAGACATCTGCACCTCTTGAACGTGGATCATACAAGATAATCGGCTTTCCATGACTAGGCGCTTCACTCAGCCTCACATTTCTCGGAATGACGGTTTGATAGACTTTATCTCTAAAGTACTTCTTCACTTCTTCGATTACCTGAATCCCAAGGTTTGTTCGGGCATCAAGCATTGTCAGCAAGACACCTTCAATGGCAAGATCGGTATTTAAATGTTTCTGCACGAGACGAACTGTGTTTAACAATTGGCTCAATCCTTCAAGCGCATAATATTCGCACTGAACCGGTATTAAAACGGAATCGGATGCAGTTAACGCATTAATCGTCAGCAGTCCAAGTGATGGCGGGCAGTCAATAATCATATAATCATAATTCTGCTTAACAGATTCAAGTGCTCTCTTCAGCCTCACTTCACGTGAGATTGTAGGCACAAGCTCTATTTCAGCCCCTGCAAGCTGTATTGTCGCAGGAATGACATCAAGATTTTCGACCTCTGTCGTCTTAATCACATCAAGAACATCTGCATCATCAACTAAAATATCGTACACACACTTTTCTACGTCGGCTTTCTCAATCCCAATACCACTCGTGGCATTGCCCTGCGGATCAATATCAACTAACAACACTCGTTTGCCTATGTATGCTAAACACGCACCCAAATTAACAGAAGTTGTCGTCTTCCCGACGCCGCCCTTCTGGTTGGTAATCGCTATGATTTTTCCCACGATGTCACCCACTTTCAACTTAACAAGTTTCTCATTCATTCATACTTTCTATTCTATCAAAAAAAGTATGAAACGTTTGCTTTTTTTGTTTCCCTATTATAAATTCGTCGGTGAATGTGCCTTTTCGTACATAAAAGGACGAATGAAAACACTCCATAAAAATATATTGATATATCTTTTTAAAGGAAGAGACATGCTCAAAACCCTCACTTTCATCAAAAGTGAGGGTCACATGTCAAAAGTTTAATTCACCTATTTTACGGCCTTCACTCACAATGACCTTAGGAGTTACTGTTTTATAGCTTTTCTTTTTTAAAAATCCATAGGGTGTCTTAATGGTAAAGGTCGCATGTCCCAAAGCGTCCCCTGTTTTGCCATAGGCCTGCCACACAATCTTTGAACAATAAGTCGGATCCAGTGATTGAATGGACATGGTGATGGAGTAGCGAGCCTTCGGATGACCTTTCACATAATCGTGTGCCCATTCCCCTGCTAAATCTGCCTTCTCCTCTTGATTAATTCGAATTACCTTTGTATTGGCACTATAGCGAAACCAGTTATGAATGGAATCAAGTTGAGGATGCTGCCGAAACCCTGGAATAGAAGCATAGCTTATCTCATTAATGACGATACCTGCATGTCCGACCAAACCCTTTACAGCATCAGTGGTTGTCACCAAAATATCTCCTTTTTTAGGGATAATATCGGTACCAGGATACGGCTTTCCTAAAAGGAGCTTGAGGGTGTGTGGCTTTTCATCCGTCACCAGCTCATCCTGCTTATTCTGTCGTAATCCATAGTTCTTCAAATCATCGTCAGCTGTAATCAAGTCGATCGAATCGTCGGAAGACGCATACTCTTGATTGAATTGCTGTAAAGTCACATCTTTAGAAACAGCACCTTGCTCCTTCAGAATGTTCAATTCTTCGTTGGTCATCAAGCTTTCATCCGCATGATGAGCCGTTGGCGATTTCACAGCGTATATTGTCGCTTCATTTGAAAAAAAAGAAAAAGAAAATAGTAAATAACAAATAATGGCGAAAGTAGTCTTCTTCATTTTTATCAAGTAGTTGTCACCTCCTTCACACTTCTAAAATCATATTTTACCAATTTATAAATATAATGTATATTGAATGTGTGCTAGAAATAAAACAAACAAAAAAGCTGACGAGTGGCGCTCATCAGCTTATTTCTATTTTGGAATTCGAATCGTTAATTGGATATATTCCTCAAACTCTTCTTCCTCGGTATTTATTTTAAGTCCGCTGTCTTCTACCATGTGGAGAGACTGACGAATGGTATTCATCGCAATTCGTGTATCACGACTAAACGCCTTACGTTTTGGCTTCGGTTTGCGATCCGTTTTTTGTTCAAGCATCTTCACTACACGCTCTTCAGTCTGTTTCACATTCAACTGCTTTTCGATGATTTCCTGCAATAGCGCGATTTGTAATTCCGGAAGCTTTAGGGGCACAAGTGAACGTGCATGCCTTTCAGAGATTTTTTTCTCTAAAATGGCTTGTTGTACCTCTTCAGGCAACTTTAAAAGTCTTAATTTGTTTGCAACAGTTGATTGTCCCTTGCCTAAACGCTGAGCAAGCGCCTCTTGTGTTAAATCATGAAGCTCTAAAAGACGTGCATAAGCATGAGCCTCTTCAATAGAAGACAGCTCTTCTCTTTGCAAATTTTCAATCAATGCCACAGATGCCGTTTCCGTATCAGTAAAATCTTTTATAATAGCGGGGATTTTCTCCCATTGAAGAGTCTGTACCGCCCTCCAACGTCTTTCGCCGGCGATCAGTTCATATTTTCCTTCTTCTTCTGTTGGTCTAACAACAATCGGTTGGATAATGCCATGGGTATGAATCGTCGTGGCCAGCTCTTGTATCTTTTCTTCTGAAAAAATGGTGCGTGGCTGAAAACGGTTTGGCATAATTGTGTCGACCGGGAGCTCCTGTATCTCTTCCTTTAATGTATCATGCTCAGCAATCTCTGCCTCTATTTCGGTTTCACGCTCAGGATGTTCTTTGTCTCCAAGCCCGAAGAAGCGTGAGAGTGAATGCTTCATGAACCTACACCACCTTTAAAAACTACCTTTTTATAATTCTATTTTCTCATGTTTTTTCCTTCTGTAAAATCATAAATATTGAAGAAAAACCGACCTTTTACATGATCAACCTTCTATTGGTGATTTATTAGGTGTCCCTGGTTTTCTAGGATATTTTTTTGGTGTTTGCTTTTTCTTTTCAATGACAATGATGTTCCGTTCGCTTTCTTCTAAAGGAAGAACAAAGGAATGCTTTTCAACAACCTCTCCTCCGAGAACTGTGACAGCTTTTTTTCCTGCTTGCATTTCTTCATCAGCGGCAGATGCTTTTAAGGCAACAAACAATCCTTCTTTTTTCACTAGAGGCAGACATAGTTCGCTCAAGACGGATAAACGTGCAACTGCTCTAGCAGTGACAAGATCATAGCTTTCACGCTTTTCCTTACGTTGTCCAAACGTTTCCGCACGATCATGATAAAAAGTAGTATCTTGTAAGTTTAATCCTTTTGCTAACTCATTGAGAAACGTAATTCGTTTCTGAAGAGAATCAACAATGGTCACATGTAGATGAGGGAAACAAATTTTAAGAGGAATGCTTGGAAAACCAGCACCAGCTCCAATATCACAAATCGTCGTCACTTTGTGAAAATCAATAAAAAATGCTGCTGATATTGAATCATAAAAATGCTTTAAATACACTTCTTCCTTTTCAGTAATGGACGTTAAATTCATTTTCTCGTTCCATTCTACAAGCATGCGGAAGTAGGTTTCAAATTGTTCAAGCTGCACAGGAGAAAGAGTGATCCCTTTCTCCTCTAGTGCTGCTGTAAATTGTTCAATGTTCATGCCGACATCCTTTCTATTCTGCTATCTTCGCAATACGCCCCTGCTCTAAATATACTAAAAGGATAGAAATATCAGCAGGGTTAACGCCTGAAATACGAGAAGCCTGTGCAACAGAAAGCGGTCGGACTTCTTTCAGCTTTTGTTTCGCTTCAGTTGCAATTCCTTTGATGGCATCATAATCAATACGATCAGGAATCTTTTTGTTCTCCATCTTTTTCAGTTTTTCAACTTGCTGGAGTGACTTTTCAATATAACCTTCGTATTTAATTTGAATCTCTACCTGCTCACACACATCAGAAGGAAGCGGTGTTTCAGCAGGAGCTAATTTCACAACAGATTCATAATTCATTTCCGGGCGCTTCATTAAATCACTTGCACGAATGCCGTCCTTCAACTCACTTCCACCGAGTGAACGAATAAATTCTTGAGTCTCTGCTGTAGGTTTAATGATGACAGAATATAAACGTTTTTTCTCTGCTTCAATGGCTTCTTTTTTCTGCTGGAATGCTTGGAATCTTTCTTCAGAAATTAATCCAATTTGATAGCCAAGTTCAGTTAATCTTAAATCAGCATTGTCATGACGTAGAAGTAGACGATACTCAGCACGTGATGTCAAGAGACGGTATGGTTCATTTGTTCCTTTTGTGACAAGGTCATCGATGAGGACACCGATATATGCATCAGATCGGCTTAAAATGACTTCTTCTTTACCTAATGCTTTTCTTCCTGCATTAATACCTGCCATAATCCCTTGACCTGCTGCTTCCTCATAACCAGACGTACCATTAATTTGGCCGGCTGTATATAATCCAGAAATTTTCTTCGTCTCAAGTGTAGGCCACAACTGAGTAGGCACAATCGCATCATACTCGATGGCATAACCCGCTCTCATCATTTGAACATTCTCGAGTCCTGGGATGGTTGAAAGCATGCGCTGCTGTACATCCTCCGGAAGACTTGTAGACAATCCTTGAACATAAACTTCCTGCGTATTACGACCTTCTGGCTCTAAGAAAATTTGATGTCTCGGTTTATCATTGAAACGAACCACTTTATCTTCAATGGACGGGCAGTATCTAGGACCAGTTCCTTTAATCATACCTGAATACATTGGAGAACGGTGAAGATTCTCATCAATAATTTGATGAGTCTCTAAACTCGTGTATGTTAGCCAGCATGGCAGCTGGTCAGTAATATATTCAACCGTTTCATAGGAGAACGCCCGCGGTACATCATCACCTGGTTGAATTTCTGTTTTACTATAATCAATCGAGTGGCTATTCACTCGAGGAGGTGTTCCTGTTTTAAAGCGAACCAAATCGAATCCTAGTTCTGCTAAATGATCCGATAATTTAATGGAAGGCTGCTGGTTATTTGGACCACTTGAATACGATAAGTCTCCTAAAATGATGCGGCCTTTTAAGAAAGTCCCTGTCGTTAATACAACAGACTTTGCACGATAGTTCGCCCCCGTTTGAGTAACAACACCTTTACATTCATCATCTTCTACAATTAAATGATCTACCATACCTTGCAGCATTGTCAGGTTTGGTTCATTTTCCATTGTTTTTTTCATTTCATGCTGATATTGGAACTTATCTGCCTGCGCTCTTAACGCACGGACAGCAGGTCCTTTCCCCGTATTCAGCATGCGCATTTGAATATGCGTCTTATCTATATTTCGCGCCATTTCTCCGCCTAGAGCATCAATTTCTCTGACGACAATCCCTTTTGCGGGGCCGCCTACGGACGGATTACATGGCATAAAAGCAACCATATCGAGGTTGATAGTCAATACAAGTGTTTTGGCGCCCTGTCTTGCAGAAGCAAGAGCAGCCTCAACTCCAGCATGACCGGCACCCACGACGATTACGTCATAATTGCCAGCTTCATAACCCATTTCTTATGTTCCTCCCTTTACTTTCCTAAACAGAATTGAGAGAATAACTGATCAATCAAGCTTTCATGAACAGCATCCCCAATAATTTCACCCAGCTGTTCCCAGCAGCGTGTTAAATCTATTTGAACTATGTCGATCGGTACATCCATTTCAATTCCTTCAAGAGCATCCTCAATGGATTGTTTTGCTGCCTGAAGAAGGGCAATATGCCTTGTGTTACTTACATACGTTAAATCTCCACTTTCAATTGAACCCGTGAAGAATAATGATTGAATCGCCATTTCGAGCTCATCAATCCCCTTTTCTTGTAATAATGATGTAGTAACCACCGGACGATCCTTCGCTAACTGCTTGACCTTTTCGATATCAAGCTTAGGCTCAAGATCTGTCTTATTCACGATCACGATGATATCCATGCCTGAGACGGCCTCAAATAGTTTGATATCCTCTTCTGACAATTCCTCGCTATAATTGAGCACAAGTAAAATCAGGTCAGCTTCTTTTAAGACCTGTCTAGATCGTTCAACCCCTATACGCTCAACAATGTCCTCCGTCTCACGTATACCCGCAGTATCGACTAAACGAAGCGGTACACCTCTAACATTTACATACTCCTCAATGACATCTCTCGTTGTTCCAGGAATATCCGTTACAATCGCTTTTGTTTCCTGTACAAGACTATTCAACAAGGAAGACTTCCCAACATTCGGTCTTCCAATAATAACAGTGGATAAGCCCTCGCGAAGTATTTTCCCCTGCTGAGAAGTCGTTAGCAGTGACTCAATTTCCTTTTTCACTGATGTTGCCTTTTCAACTAAAACTCGATGCGTCATTTCTTCAACATCGTCATACTCAGGATAGTCAATATTGACTTCAACATGAGCCAGAGTTTCCAATATCTCACTGCGAAGTCGTTTAATCAAACCGGAGAGTCGTCCCTCCATTTGAGTAATCGCTACATTCATCGCACGATCTGTCTTTGCACGAATCAAATCCATTACCGCTTCAGCCTGTGAAAGATCAATTCTTCCATTTAAGAAAGCTCGTTTTGTAAACTCACCTGGCTCCGCTAATCTTGCTCCTTCTCTTAAAGCAAGCTGCAGTACTTTATTGACCGTTACAATTCCGCCATGGCAGTTAATCTCAATAACGTCTTCTCTCGTAAATGTTTTTGGTGCTCGTAATACTGACACCATGACCTCTTCTATGACTTGCTCAGTGCTAGAGTCCACAATATGACCATAATGAATCGTATGTGAATCCACCGATACAAGTTTTTTCTCCTTAGGACCTTTATACATCCGATCAGCAATCTGTACCGCATCAGGCCCGCTTAAACGAATAATCGCAATTGCTCCTTCACCCATCGGTGTAGAAATTGCTGCAATTGTATCCATCACTCATTCACCTCTTTCTCTACTTAATAAACAGTCTGTTATCTATTAAATGGACATTGTCCATCTCTATATCAAAAACGCTTAATCCAAAATTTAAAGATACCATAAATGAAAGCGAAGTGAAAGTATCCCATATCTAATTATCCACAGCTTTGCATCTTATCTATTTTAACACTTAACTTATCCACATGTGAATAACGACGTTTGAAACTTGTCTTCACATCTTACACCTAAATCCCATAAATTTAAACGCCCTGATCCCTATACTTACTTGTTAAATTGGCGTTTTGCACCCATATCACACACTCATTTTTTAGAAATAAAGGATGAATCCTCTATAAAAAGCAATTTTTCAATAAAAAAAGACTAAAATCCAGCTTTGCTGAATCTTAGCCTTTCTGCTATTTTTTATACAGCACCACAACATGACGTTTGCTGCCTGTATCTTCAGATGCCGTTGCAAGTTCTTTAGAGAATGCAGCAATCGCATCATGAACAATTTTTCGTTCATTCGAAGGCATTGGTTCTAAATGAACCTTTTTCTTCGTTTTTAAAACCCGATTTGCTGTTTTCACTGCATATTGTTCAAGTGCTTCTTGTCGTTTCTTCCTATAATCGCCAATATCAATTGTTATATGATGATACTGATCAGAATAACGATTAAACACTAGCTGTACCAACGTTTCTAAAGAGTACAGTGTTTGGCCTCTTTTTCCAATCATTAATGACGTTTTATCTCCATCAATGTGGTAAGAAATCTTTTTCGGTTCCTGTTTGGAAATAATCTTTGCTTTAGGATCAATAGACTTAACAATTTTATCTAAATACTGTGTAGCTAATTTAAATGCATTTATCTTTTCTACTAACTTGACCACAGCTTGTCTTTTACCAAATAATCCTAAAAACCCTTTATTTCCTTCATCTACTATTGTGATTTCTACTTCTTCTTGTAGTAGCTGAATTTGTTTCAATCCGGAATCTACTGCTTCTTCGATTGTGCGACCGACAGCAGTTATTTCCTTCATTTTTTATTCCCGCCAGCTTTTTCTTTTGTATCAACTTTTACTTGAGGTGTTTTAATCACCAATGTTTGAATGATCATGAAAATGTTACCTACAACCCAGTACAATGAAAGTGCTGCTGGGAAACTAATTGCAAACACAACGATCATAATCGGCATCACCCATAACATGATAGCCATTTGAGGGTTGTCCGAAGGATTTCCAGCCATCATCAGCTTTTGCTGAATGAAAGTAGCTACACCCGCAATAATCGGTAATAGGAACAATGGATCTGGGCTGCCTAAGTCAAACCATAAGAATGTATGCTTTTTAATTTCTGCTGTTCTCATAATTGCATGATAGAAACCAATAAGGATTGGCATTTGAATTAAAATTGGGAAACAGCCTGCTAATGGATTGACGCCATTTTTTTGAAAAAGGGCCATTGTTTCCTGCTGAAGCTGCTGCTGTGTTTTTTGATCTTTAGAGCTATACTTTTCACGAAGCTTTTTCAATTCAGGCTGTAATGCTTGCATCGCTTTTGTACTTCTTAACTGTTTAATCATTAATGGTAAAATAAGCAAGCGAATTAATAGTGTCACAATAATAATCGCTACACCATAGTTTTCACCAGTTAAGTTTGCCATGTACGTGATTAATTGAGATAGCGGGTAAACAATATAAGAATTCCAGAATCCCTTACTATCTGATGTAATTGGTTCATTGATCTGTGTACATCCTGCCAATAAAACCAATACGCCAATCAAGCTAAATATTAGTAATAATCGCCTTTTCAACAAGATTCCTCCCATTACTTCAAACTTTATTTAAGTTGGAATTGATTAAGAAAGTGACTCACCTAATCAGTATGGTAACATTTTTTCTTTGCAAAGTGGTGGTTTCATTTTAATTCACTAGATGAAGGAAGCGCTTTTAAAAATTGATTCAACGAAAGTTTCTATTACGAAGACTTTTTCGGTTGTTGTTGATAAACAGCGGATTTTCTAAATAAATGTTGGAGAGACTTCTTTGTTTCTTCAAAGGTCAATTCACTCGCTGGTTTTCGTGCAATGACAATGTAGTCTTTTTCTTGCTTTAACTTATGGCCTTCCTCTAAAAACACCTGACGGATCAGACGTTTTATTCGGTTTCTAATCACTGCATTACCAATCTTCTTACTGACAGACAATCCTAGACGCAGTTCAACTTGATTTGGCTGATCCAGCTGGTAAATAACGAATTGGCGATTTGCCATTGATTGACCTTTTTTGAACACCTTTTGAAACTCTTCATTTTTTTTTAGCCTGTTTCGCTTCTTCATGTTTTCTTCCACTCCGATAAAAACTGACAGTTCATTTACGATTTTATGTAAAAAAGACCACTGACATTATTCAGTGGCCTAAGCTGATAATTTTTTTCTACCTTTGCTGCGGCGTCGCTTTAAAACTAGACGTCCGTTTTTAGTACTCATACGGCTGCGGAAGCCATGAACTTTACTACGCTTACGGTTATTTGGTTGAAACGTTCTTTTCATTTATGACACCTCCCTGAGGAATAGCTGTTTAAGACAGTCTAACTCATTATATTTGTGTAACCCATCGATTGTCAATATCAATGATAAAACTCTTATTATCAACCTTATAAGCATAACATAAGTTATCAAACGAAGAAACCTTCTTTTTTAGTTTCCAGCATTTTATTCTTTTTTTCCTCCTAAAAGACCTTCAAAACAAGAATGTGGATATTTTTCCGGCATATTTAGACTATCCACACCCATTATCGACATTTTTTTCACACAAATAACCGATGTGGATAATTATTTTTCAACAGGATGTAAAGTGTGTGGATAAGTTTGTGACACCCATTGCACCATCTTGTTTATTTTGATATTATATTTGTGTTTTAACTCTTAATTACTTATCTGGCCCATTTATATTATCCACAATTTGTGGATAACCTGTGGAAAGTTATTACACAGCCTGTTGAATTGTTTATCCACAGCTTGTGTAATTTGTCGAAAAGACGTTTTTCTACTATATTAATTGTTTTCAACAATGTATGTGCACGAATGGTGATGACCATTTGCTCTTTTTCGTGTTCTATAACAGTTTGATACTGGTCATTTTAAAAAGAAAAGGAGGGGGGAGAAGCCTTATGGAAAATATTTTGGATCTGTGGAATAAAGCACTTCAAAAAATAGAGACAAAATTGAGCAAACCCAGTTTTGAGACATGGATGAAATCGACAAAAGCCCATTCTCTACAGGGAGATACGCTTACAATTACGGCACCTAATGAATTTGCTAGAGATTGGCTAGAGTCAAGATATCTTCACTTAATTGCTGATACCATCTATGAACTAACAGGTGAAGAGCTCAGCATTAAATTTATTATTCCTCAAAATCAGGATGAAGAGGAAGCCATGCCAAAGTCTCCTATCAAAAAAATGTCTAAAGAAGAGCCCGTTGACATTCCACAAAATATGCTGAATCCAAAATATACATTTGATACTTTTGTTATTGGTTCAGGCAACCGTTTTGCTCATGCCGCTTCACTTGCAGTCGCGGAAGCACCAGCAAAAGCATATAACCCGCTTTTTATTTATGGGGGCGTTGGTTTAGGAAAGACACACTTGATGCATGCGATTGGTCATTACGTGATCGACCATAATCCATCAGCCAAAGTGGTCTATCTATCATCTGAAAAATTTACTAATGAATTTATCAACTCAATCCGAGATAACAAAGCTGTCGACTTCCGTAACCGCTATCGGAATGTAGATGTGCTTTTGATAGATGATATTCAATTTTTAGCAGGAAAAGAACAAACACAAGAAGAGTTTTTCCATACATTCAACACACTTCACGAAGAAAGTAAGCAAATCGTCATTTCTAGTGACCGGCCTCCGAAGGAAATTCCGACACTTGAAGACAGATTACGCTCTCGATTTGAATGGGGCTTAATTACAGACATTACCCCGCCAGATCTAGAAACGCGTATCGCGATCCTGCGAAAAAAAGCAAAGGCAGAAGGCTTAGACATTCCGAATGAAGTCATGCTGTATATTGCCAATCAAATCGACAGCAACATTCGTGAGCTGGAGGGTGCTTTGATTCGTGTCGTTGCTTACTCATCTTTAATTAATAAAGACATTAATGCAGATCTAGCAGCTGAGGCGCTAAAGGACATCATTCCTTCATCAAAGCCTAAGGTCATTACAATTAAAGATATTCAAAGAATTGTAGGGCAGCAATTTAATATTCGATTAGAGGATTTCAAAGCAAAGAAACGTACAAAGTCAGTTGCTTATCCAAGACAAATTGCCATGTACCTCTCTAGAGAAATGACCGATTCCTCTCTGCCTAAAATCGGAGAAGAATTTGGCGGTCGTGATCATACGACTGTCATTCATGCTCATGAGAAGATTTCGAAATTAATTGTTGAAGATGAACAGCTTCAGCAGCATGTCAAAGAGATCAAAGAACAATTAAAATAACTAAGCTGATATAATGAGTACGGGAAAATGTGAATAACTAGAGCATAGTCATACACAGTCTGTCCACATGTGGATAGGCTGTCTTTCCTTTCTTTTTCTCGACTTATCCACATATTCACAAGCCCTACTATTACTTCTACGATTTTTATTAATAAAATATATATACATGTCATTAAGAAAATTTAGGAGGACCACTATGAAATTCACGATTCAAAAAGATCGTCTTGTCCAAAGTGTCCAAGATGTATTAAAGGCCGTATCCTCTAGAACAACGATTCCTATTTTGACAGGGATTAAAATTGTTGCGTCTGATGAAGGGGTTTCTCTAACAGGAAGCGATTCTGATATCTCAATTGAATCTTTCATTCCTCAAAGAGATGGAGATTTAGAGGTTATCACCATTGATCGTCCGGGAAGTATTGTGCTTCAAGCCCGCTTCTTTAGTGAAATTGTAAAGAAACTGCCTATGTCTACTGTCGAAATTGAAGTAGAACAAAATCACCTGACGATCATCCGCTCTGGTTCAGCGGAATTTAACTTAAACGGCTTAGATGCTGAAGAATATCCGCATCTTCCACAAATTGAAGAGCATCATGCATTTCAAATTCCGACAGATCTGCTTAAAAACTTAATTCGTCAAACTGTTTTTGCAGTGTCCACCTCAGAAACACGACCTATCTTGACAGGTGTAAACTGGAAGGTAGAAAAAGGTGAATTAATATGCACAGCAACGGATAGCCACCGTCTTGCATTAAGAAAAGCGAAGTTAGATATTAACGAGGAAAGTTCGTATAATGTCGTGATTCCAGGGAAAAGTTTAACAGAGCTAAGTAAAATTCTTGATGATGGACAAGATCTTGTGAGCATCGTCATTACAGAAACACAAGTTCTTTTTAAAGCACAAAACGTGCTGTTCTTCTCAAGGTTGCTGGATGGAAATTATCCAGATACAGCCCGTCTGATCCCGCAAGAAAGTAAAACGGATGTCGTGGTCAACACGAAAGAGTTCCTTCAAGCCATTGATCGTGCATCACTTTTGGCAAGAGAAGGACGTAATAATGTCGTGAAACTGTCAGCTGATCCTGAACAAAGCCTTGAAATCTCTTCTAATTCGCCTGAGATCGGTAAAGTGGTGGAGACGGTTCAAGCAGATGACATTAAAGGGGAAGATCTTAAAATCTCCTTCAGTCCAAAATATATGCTGGATGCGTTAAAAGTATTAGAGGGAACAGATATTCATGTAAGCTTCACTGGTGCAATGAGACCGTTCCTGCTGCGTACGCCGAATGATGATTCTATCTTGCAATTGATTCTTCCGGTAAGAACGTATTAATTCAATCTAAAATGGCTGCTGTGTGAGTGCACAGCAGCTTTTCTTCTCGTTTTCCATGCTTTCTTTCATCCCAGTTCGCTTTCCCCCTTTCCTTCTTGTCTTGTTTTTTAGTACAATTAGATATTAGTGATATTGAAAGAGGTCGATACAATGCCTAATCTTATAACCATTGAAACAGAAATGATTACATTAGGGCAGTTTTTGAAATTAGCCGAAGTCATCCAATCTGGCGGAATGGCGAAATGGTTTTTAAGTGAACATGAGGTGTTCATTAATCAAGAGCCAGATAATAGACGGGGACGCAAACTATACCCAGGAGATGTTGTCGAGATTGAAGGTTACGGCACATTTCAAGTTGTGAATTAGAAACGGGTGACAATACATGTACATTCAAAGTCTGGCGTTAACTTCATACCGAAACTATGAACACACTGAGCTTCAATTCGACAATAAGGTGAATGTCATGATCGGTGAGAATGCCCAAGGTAAAACGAACTTGATGGAAGCGATCTATGTATTGTCGATGGCAAAGTCTCATCGTACGTCAAATGATAAAGAACTTATCCGATGGGACCAAGACTATGCTAAAATAGAAGGTAGAGTCATTAAAAAAAATGGTCCACTCCCAATGCAGCTCGTGATCTCAAAAAAAGGGAAAAAGGGCAAGGTCAATCACATTGAACAACAGAAGCTCAGTCATTATGTTGGTGCGTTAAACACCATCATGTTTGCGCCAGAGGACTTAAGTCTTGTGAAGGGCAGCCCGCAAATCCGCAGAAGATTCCTCGACATGGAGATTGGACAAGTTTCTGCTGTCTACTTGCATGATTTATCGCTCTATCAAAAAATCCTTTCTCAGCGGAATCATTACTTGAAACAATTGCAGACAAGAAAGCAAACGGATCAAGCGATGCTGGAGATTTTAACAGAGCAGTTGATTGATGCGGCAGCGAAAGTGGTCAAAAGACGACTGACTTTTACGAAACAGCTCGAAAAATGGGCGCAGCCGCTGCATTTTGGGATTTCTAGAGAGCTAGAAACACTTACGCTCCAATACCAGACGGCAATAGAGGTATCAGAAGCGTCAGACTTGTCGAAAATAAAGAATAGCTATGAAGAATCGTTTCAGAAACTAAGAGACAGAGAAATAGACCGAGGGGTGACCCTGTGGGGACCTCACAGAGATGACCTGCTTTTCTTTGTGAATGGTCGGGATGTTCAGACATATGGCTCTCAAGGGCAGCAAAGGACAACAGCTCTTTCACTAAAGCTGGCAGAAATTGATCTGATACATGAAGAAATCGGAGAATATCCCATTCTTCTACTTGATGATGTGTTATCTGAACTTGATGATTACAGACAGTCTCATTTGCTCCATACCATTCAGGGACGTGTACAGACCTTCGTCACCACAACAAGTGTTGAAGGCATCGATCACGCCACCCTGAAAGAAGCGGAAATTTTCAGAGTAGCCAGTGGAAAAGTAATTGACTGATAAATGAGGTGTGAGTCTTGTATATTCATTTAGGTGATGATTGTGTTGTTTCTACACGAGAGATTGTCGCAATTGTTGATTACAAAATGAGGTCGTCTTCTGTTGTAGAAGAATTTCTACAAAAACAAGAGGAACATATCATTTCGTTATCACAAGGGACACCCAAATCCATTGTCGTCACAACTGAATCTGTTTATTACTCTCCTCTTTCCTCAAGCACGCTCAAAAAACGTGCTTCGTTTGTGGTTGAAATTGAAGTCTAAAAACTCAATTCATATAAATATATCGTTTAAGAAAAGTGTAGGTGAATGTACGTGGCAATGGAACAGCAACATAATAGTTATGATGAAAATCAGATACAGGTGCTTGAAGGATTAGAAGCTGTTAGAAAACGTCCAGGAATGTACATTGGGTCAACCAATGCAAAAGGGCTTCACCATCTTGTATGGGAAATTGTCGACAACAGTATTGATGAGGCATTAGCTGGTTATTGTACAGACATTACAGTGCAAATTGAAAAAGATAACAGCATTACAGTAAAAGATAATGGCCGCGGGATTCCTGTTGGAATTCATGAGAAAATGGGGCGTCCTGCCGTAGAGGTCATTATGACTGTTCTTCACGCTGGCGGTAAATTTGACGGCAGCGGTTATAAAGTATCAGGCGGTCTGCATGGTGTAGGGGCATCTGTTGTAAATGCATTATCTACTACCTTAGACGTGACTGTATACCGTGACGGGAAAATCCATTATCAGCAGTTCAAACGCGGCGTTCCAGTGGGAGATTTAGAGGTTATTGGTGAAACAGATGTAACCGGGACAACTACTCACTTTGTGCCAGATCCAGAAATTTTCACGGAAACCATTGAATTTGATTACGATACACTTGCTAACCGTGTTCGTGAGTTAGCCTTCTTAACAAAAGGTGTAAACATCATCATAGAAGACTTGCGTGAAGGCAAAGAGCGGAGAAATGAATACTGCTACGAAGGCGGTATTAAGAGCTATGTAGAACATTTAAACCGCTCAAAAGAAGTCGTTCATGAAGAGCCTGTGTACATCGAAGGTGAGAAAGACGGAATCACGGTTGAAGTAGCATTACAATATAACGATTCCTATACAAGCAATATCTATTCCTTCGCCAACAACATCAACACGTATGAAGGCGGAACACACGAAGCTGGTTTTAAAACCGGTCTAACGCGTGTCATCAATGACTATGCTCGTAAAAATGGCGTATTCAAGGATGGGGATGCGAATTTAAGTGGTGAAGATGTGCGAGAAGGCTTAACAGCCATTATCTCCATCAAACATCCAGACCCTCAATTCGAAGGACAAACGAAGACAAAGCTTGGGAACTCAGAAGCGAGAACCATCACAGACTCCCTTTTCTCTGAAGCACTTGAGAAATTCTTGCTTGAAAATCCTGATTCTGCGAAAAAAATTGTGGAAAAAGGACTGATGGCAGCTCGTGCAAGAATGGCTGCCAAAAAGGCTCGTGAGCTGACAAGACGTAAAAGTGCACTGGAAGTCTCCAGCTTACCTGGGAAACTAGCGGACTGTTCTTCTAAAGATCCTTCCATTTCTGAACTCTATATTGTAGAGGGAGATTCTGCGGGCGGATCTGCTAAACAAGGCCGTGATCGTCACTTCCAAGCGATCTTACCGTTAAGAGGGAAGATCCTAAACGTAGAAAAAGCTCGTTTAGATAAAATTTTATCGAACAACGAGGTTCGTTCAATGATTACAGCGTTAGGAACTGGAATCGGAGAAGACTTTACTTTAGAGAAAGCACGCTATCACAAAATTGTGATCATGACAGATGCCGATGTGGATGGAGCACACATTCGAACGCTGCTCTTAACATTCTTCTATCGCTACATGCGTGAAATCATTGAAAACGGTTATGTGTATATTGCGCAGCCGCCTTTATATAAAGTGCAGCAAGGAAAACGTGTGGAGTACGTGTATAACGATAAACAGCTGGATGAGCTGTTAAAATCACTTCCTCAAACACCAAAGCCTGGACTTCAGCGTTATAAAGGTCTTGGAGAAATGAATGCTGCTCAGCTTTGGGAAACAACAATGGACCCTGATGCGAGAACACTTCTTCAAGTCACACTTGAGGATGCGATCGATGCTGATGAGACATTTGAAATGCTGATGGGAGATAAAGTAGAACCGAGACGAAACTTTATCGAAGAAAATGCGCAATACGTGAAAAACCTTGATATTTAGATAGATCCCTCCTGAGAACAACCTTATTTCTTGTTTGGAATAAGGTTGTTTTTCAAGAAATAGGGGCGTGTAACGAATGTCCTGGTTTTCCGTGTTTTCGTTGATTTTCTAGTAAATAAATGTGTATAAAGCCGAGATTATTGATATAATGGAGAATAGTCTTGTGAAGATAAATACATATTTTACTCCCACATAATTTATTTCATGTGATACGTAAAGGGAGGTTCTTATAGTGAGTGAACAACATACACCAAATGTACGCGAAGTAAATATTAGTCAAGAAATGCGTACGTCCTTTTTAGATTATGCAATGAGTGTTATTGTTTCGCGTGCATTACCAGATGTGCGAGATGGCTTGAAGCCCGTGCATCGAAGAATTTTGTATGCGATGAATGACCTAGGTATGACAAGTGATAAACCATTTAAGAAATCTGCACGTATCGTTGGGGAAGTTATCGGTAAGTACCACCCTCACGGTGACAGCGCTGTATACGAAGCGATGGTTCGTATGGCGCAAGACTTCAACTATCGAAATATGCTGGTTGAAGGCCACGGGAACTTTGGTTCTGTCGATGGAGACGGTGCAGCGGCAATGCGTTATACTGAGGCGCGTCTATCTAAAATTTCAATGGAAATCCTGCGTGATATCACTAAAGATACGATTGATTATCAAGATAACTACGATGGCAGTGAAAGAGAACCAATCGTCATGCCTGCTCGTTTCCCGAACTTATTAGTCAACGGGGCAACAGGTATCGCTGTAGGGATGGCAACCAACATTCCGCCTCACCAGCTAGGTGAAGTGATTGATGGGGTACTGGCGATAAGTCAAAACCCAGAAATGACAACACAGGAACTAATGGAGATCATTCCAGGACCAGACTTCCCAACTGCGGGACAAATCATTGGCCGAAGCGGAATCCGCAAAGCATATGAAACAGGCCGGGGTTCTATTACATTACGTGCAAAGTCTATTATTGAAGAAACATCCAGCGGTAAGCAGCGGATTGTCATTAATGAAATTCCATATCAGGTCAATAAAGCACGTTTGATCGAAAAAATCGCTGATCTTGTGCGCGATAAAAAGATCGATGGCATTACAGATCTCCGTGACGAGTCTGATCGTAATGGAATGCGGATCGTGATTGAACTGCGAAGAGACGCGAACGCCCACGTTCTATTAAACAATCTTTATAAACAAACGACACTTCAAACGTCATTTGGGATCAACTTATTGGCACTAGTTGATGGACAGCCGAAAGTCTTGTCCCTCAAACAATGTCTTGAATATTATTTAGAGCATCAAAAAGTGATTATTCGCAGAAGAACAGCATATGAACTTCGTAAAGCTGAAGCAAGAGCTCATATTCTAGAAGGTTTAAGAATCGCTCTTGACCACTTAGATGAAGTCATTGCATTAATTAGAAGCTCTCAAACTGCTGAAATCGCGAGAAATGGCTTAATGGAGAACTATAGCTTGTCCGAAAAACAAGCACAGGCCATTCTTGATATGCGTCTTCAGCGCTTAACTGGTTTGGAAAGAGAAAAGATAGAAGAAGAATACAAAGGACTTGTTGATTTGATTGCTGAGTTGAAAGCCATTTTAGCAGACAATGAAAAAGTTCTTGAAATCATTAGAGAAGAATTAACAGAAATCAAAGAACGTTTCAATGATACGCGCCGTACTGAAATTGTGACAGCAGGTATTGAAACAATTGAAGACGAAGATTTGATTCCTGTTGAAAACATCGTGATTACGCTGACTCATAATGGTTATATCAAGCGTCTGCCTGCATCAACATACCGCAGTCAAAAAAGAGGCGGTAAAGGTGTTCAAGGGATGGGAACCAATGAGGATGATTTCGTAGAACAGCTGATTTCAACATCTACCCATGATACGATCCTCTTCTTCTCTAATAAAGGGAAGGTTTATCGTGCGAAGGGATATGAGATTCCTGAATTCGGACGGACAGCGAAAGGGATTCCGATTATTAACCTGCTTGAAGTAGAAAAGGGAGAGTGGATTAATGCCATTATTCCGGTAAGCGAATTTGATGAAGATTCGTATCTCTTCTTTACAACAAGACACGGTGTATCAAAACGAACCTCATTGTCTCAGTTTGCCAACATTCGAAACAATGGACTTATCGCATTAAGTCTTCGTGACGAAGATGAACTGATGGCTGTCCGTTTAACCAATGGAGAAAAACAAATCATCATTGGAACGAAAAAAGGTATGCTGATTCGTTTCGACGAGACAGATGTTCGTGAAATGGGGCGTACGGCAGCTGGCGTGAAAGGAATTACGCTTTCTGAAGATGACATCGTCGTTGGGATGGAAATCCTTGAGCCAGATGCAAACGTATTGATCGTCACCGAAAAAGGGTATGGTAAGTTAACACCTGAAAAAGAATATCGTGTTCAAAGTCGGGGCGGTAAAGGTCTTAAAACATGTAAAATCACTGATAACAATGGTCCGCTTGTCGCAGTGAAGGCGACGAATGCTGAAGCTGAAGAGGACTTGATGATTATTACAGGAAGCGGCGTGATCATTCGTATGGCCGTTTCAGATATTTCAACAACAGGTCGAGTCACTCAAGGTGTCCGCCTGATTCGTCTAGGTGATGATGAACATGTCGCTACAGTGGCATTAGTTGAACAATCACAAGAAGATGATGAAGAGAATAGTGAAGAAAACGTAGAAACTATAGAGTCAGATCAAGAGCAATCTGAGTAAAAATAAAGCCGGTTCTTTACCGGCTTTATTTTTTTCTAAAAAAACATGAGTTTTTTTGAAATTTATAATGCTTTTTTCATAGATATGTGTTAATCTTTCAAAGGAGCAAAAAGAGGCTCTATTTTTTATCTCTTTTACAGTGGAAACTTCTTAAAAAAATAAAATGTTTTTCAAGAAAAATGTTGACTGTTGATAGAGATATATGATATATTTAAGTGGTCGCTTTGAGAGAGTGACACACAAGTTCTTTGAAAACTAAACAAGACAAAACGTACCTGTTAATTCGAGTTTTTATAAAAAATCCTATGATACTTCATAGGTAGTCAGTCAAACTGGCGAAAAGCAAAACTTCGGTTTTGTACTTTTTCGGAGAGTTTGATCCTGGCTCAGGACGAACGCTGGCGGCGTGCCTAATACATGCAAGTCGAGCGGACAGAAGGGAGCTTGCTCCCGGATGTTAGCGGCGGACGGGTGAGTAACACGTGGGTAACCTGCCTGTAAGACTGGGATAACTCCGGGAAACCGGAGCTAATACCGGATAGTTCCTTGAACCGCATGGTTCAAGGATGAAAGACGGTTTCGGCTGTCACTTACAGATGGACCCGCGGCGCATTAGCTAGTTGGTGGGGTAATGGCTCACCAAGGCGACGATGCGTAGCCGACCTGAGAGGGTGATCGGCCACACTGGGACTGAGACACGGCCCAGACTCCTACGGGAGGCAGCAGTAGGGAATCTTCCGCAATGGACGAAAGTCTGACGGAGCAACGCCGCGTGAGTGATGAAGGTTTTCGGATCGTAAAGCTCTGTTGTTAGGGAAGAACAAGTGCGAGAGTAACTGCTCGCACCTTGACGGTACCTAACCAGAAAGCCACGGCTAACTACGTGCCAGCAGCCGCGGTAATACGTAGGTGGCAAGCGTTGTCCGGAATTATTGGGCGTAAAGGGCTCGCAGGCGGTTTCTTAAGTCTGATGTGAAAGCCCCCGGCTCAACCGGGGAGGGTCATTGGAAACTGGGAAACTTGAGTGCAGAAGAGGAGAGTGGAATTCCACGTGTAGCGGTGAAATGCGTAGAGATGTGGAGGAACACCAGTGGCGAAGGCGACTCTCTGGTCTGTAACTGACGCTGAGGAGCGAAAGCGTGGGGAGCGAACAGGATTAGATACCCTGGTAGTCCACGCCGTAAACGATGAGTGCTAAGTGTTAGGGGGTTTCCGCCCCTTAGTGCTGCAGCTAACGCATTAAGCACTCCGCCTGGGGAGTACGGTCGCAAGACTGAAACTCAAAGGAATTGACGGGGGCCCGCACAAGCGGTGGAGCATGTGGTTTAATTCGAAGCAACGCGAAGAACCTTACCAGGTCTTGACATCCTCTGACAACCCTAGAGATAGGGCTTTCCCTTCGGGGACAGAGTGACAGGTGGTGCATGGTTGTCGTCAGCTCGTGTCGTGAGATGTTGGGTTAAGTCCCGCAACGAGCGCAACCCTTGATCTTAGTTGCCAGCATTTAGTTGGGCACTCTAAGGTGACTGCCGGTGACAAACCGGAGGAAGGTGGGGATGACGTCAAATCATCATGCCCCTTATGACCTGGGCTACACACGTGCTACAATGGACAGAACAAAGGGCTGCAAGACCGCAAGGTTTAGCCAATCCCATAAATCTGTTCTCAGTTCGGATCGCAGTCTGCAACTCGACTGCGTGAAGCTGGAATCGCTAGTAATCGCGGATCAGCATGCCGCGGTGAATACGTTCCCGGGCCTTGTACACACCGCCCGTCACACCACGAGAGTTTGCAACACCCGAAGTCGGTGAGGTAACCTTTATGGAGCCAGCCGCCGAAGGTGGGGCAGATGATTGGGGTGAAGTCGTAACAAGGTAGCCGTATCGGAAGGTGCGGCTGGATCACCTCCTTTCTAAGGATATATGGAGCAGCGTACGTTTTCGTCTTGTTTAGTTTTGAAGGAACTTGCAAAAGATCCTACAACATCATATCTTCGATATGAAAGATGGGCCTGTAGCTCAGCTGGTTAGAGCGCACGCCTGATAAGCGTGAGGTCGGTGGTTCGAGTCCACTCAGGCCCACCATCTTCTATTAAATTGGGGCCTTAGCTCAGCTGGGAGAGCGCCTGCCTTGCACGCAGGAGGTCAGCGGTTCGATCCCGCTAGGCTCCACCAACGTGTTCTTTGAAAACTAGATAACAATAAGTAATACATTCACATTGAATGCAATGCAAAGTTCATCACACATAGTGATTCTTTCTAAAGTAAGAAATGGTTAAGTTAGAAAGGGCGCACGGTGGATGCCTTGGCACTAGGAGCCGATGAAGGACGGGACGAACACCGATATGCTTCGGGGAGCTGTAAGCAAGCTTTGATCCGGAGATTTCCGAATGGGGAAACCCACTGCTCGTAATGGAGTAGTATCCATACTTGAATACATAGAGTATGAGAAGGCATACCCGGGGAACTGAAACATCTAAGTACCCGGAGGAAGAGAAAGCAAATGCGATTCCCTGAGTAGCGGCGAGCGAAACGGGAACAGCCCAAACCAAGAGGCTTGCCTCTTGGGGTTGTAGGACACTCTATACGGAGTTACAAAGGAATGATATAAGCGAAGAGGTCTGGAAAGGCCCGCCAAAGAAGGTAACAGCCCTGTAACTGAAATGTCATTCTCTCCAGAGTGGATCCTGAGTACGGCGGAACACGTGAAATTCCGTCGGAATCCGGGAGGACCATCTCCCAAGGCTAAATACTCCCTAGTGACCGATAGTGAACCAGTACCGTGAGGGAAAGGTGAAAAGCACCCCGGAAGGGGAGTGAAATAGATCCTGAAACCGTGTGCCTACAAGTAGTCAGAGCCCGTTAACGGGTGATGGCGTGCCTTTTGTAGAATGAACCGGCGAGTTACGATCCCGTGCAAGGTTAAGCAGAAGATGCGGAGCCGCAGCGAAAGCGAGTCTGAATAGGGCGCATGAGTACGTGGTCGTAGACCCGAAACCAGGTGATCTACCCATGTCCAGGGTGAAGTTCAGGTAACACTGAATGGAGGCCCGAACCCACGCACGTTGAAAAGTGCGGGGATGAGGTGTGGGTAGGGGTGAAATGCCAATCGAACCTGGAGATAGCTGGTTCTCTCCGAAATAGCTTTAGGGCTAGCCTCAAGGTAAGAGTCTCGGAGGTAGAGCACTGATTGGACTAGGGGCCCCTACCGGGTTACCGAATTCAGTCAAACTCCGAATGCCGATGACTTATCCTTGGGAGTCAGACTGCGAGTGATAAGATCCGTAGTCGAAAGGGAAACAGCCCAGACCGCCAGCTAAGGTCCCAAAGTATACGTTAAGTGGAAAAGGATGTGGAGTTGCTTAGACAACCAGGATGTTGGC
This sequence comes from Bacillus sp. PAMC28571, assembly GCF_014250435.1. Lineage (NCBI taxonomy): Bacteria > Bacillati > Bacillota > Bacilli > Caryophanales > Bacillaceae > Bacillus > Bacillus sp. PAMC28571. The sequence goes on from NZ_CP060191.1 coordinate 3,502,077, forward strand.
TTAGAAGCAGCCACCATTTAAAGAGTGCGTAATAGCTCACTGGTCGAGTGACTCTGCGCCGAAAATGTACCGGGGCTAAACGTATCACCGAAGCTGCGGACTGTTCTTACGAACAGTGGTAGGAGAGCGTTCTAAGGGCTGTGAAGCCAGACCGGAAGGACTGGTGGAGCGCTTAGAAGTGAGAATGCCGGTATGAGTAGCGAAAGACGGGTGAGAATCCCGTCCACCGAATGCCTAAGGTTTCCTGAGGAAGGCTCGTCCGCTCAGGGTTAGTCGGGACCTAAGCCGAGGCCGAAAGGCGTAGGCGATGGACAACAGGTTGATATTCCTGTACCACCTCCTCACCATTTGAGCAATGGGGGGACGCAGGAGGATAGGGTAAGCGCGGTATTGGATATCCGCGTCCAAGCAGTTAGGCTGGGAAATAGGCAAATCCGTTTCCCGTAAAGGCTGAGCTGTGATGGCGAGCGAAATTTAGTAGCGAAGTTCCTGATTCCACACTGCCAAGAAAAGCCTCTAGCGAGGTGAGAGGTGCCCGTACCGCAAACCGACACAGGTAGGCGAGGAGAGAATCCTAAGGTGATCGAGAGAACTCTCGTTAAGGAACTCGGCAAAATGACCCCGTAACTTCGGGAGAAGGGGTGCTTCTTAGGGTGTTAAAGCCCCGAGAAGCCGCAGTGAATAGGCCCAGGCGACTGTTTAGCAAAAACACAGGTCTCTGCGAAGCCGTAAGGCGAAGTATAGGGGCTGACGCCTGCCCGGTGCTGGAAGGTTAAGAGGAGCGCTTAGCGTAAGCGAAGGTGCGAATTGAAGCCCCAGTAAACGGCGGCCGTAACTATAACGGTCCTAAGGTAGCGAAATTCCTTGTCGGGTAAGTTCCGACCCGCACGAAAGGCGCAACGATCTGGGCACTGTCTCAACGAGAGACTCGGTGAAATTATAGTACCTGTGAAGATGCAGGTTACCCGCGACAGGACGGAAAGACCCCGTGGAGCTTTACTGCAGCCTGATATTGAATGTTGGTACAGCTTGTACAGGATAGGTAGGAGCCTTGGAAACCGGAGCGCTAGCTTCGGTGGAGGCATCGGTGGGATACTACCCTGGCTGTATTGACCTTCTAACCCGCTGCCCTTATCGGGCAGGGAGACAGTGTCAGGTGGGCAGTTTGACTGGGGCGGTCGCCTCCTAAAATGTAACGGAGGCGCCCAAAGGTTCCCTCAGAATGGTTGGAAATCATTCGCAGAGTGTAAAGGCACAAGGGAGCTTGACTGCGAGACCTACAAGTCGAGCAGGGACGAAAGTCGGGCTTAGTGATCCGGTGGTTCCGCATGGAAGGGCCATCGCTCAACGGATAAAAGCTACCCCGGGGATAACAGGCTTATCTCCCCCAAGAGTCCACATCGACGGGGAGGTTTGGCACCTCGATGTCGGCTCATCGCATCCTGGGGCTGTAGTCGGTCCCAAGGGTTGGGCTGTTCGCCCATTAAAGCGGTACGCGAGCTGGGTTCAGAACGTCGTGAGACAGTTCGGTCCCTATCCGTCGCGGGCGCAGGAAATTTGAGAGGAGCTGTCCTTAGTACGAGAGGACCGGGATGGACGCACCGCTGGTGTACCAGTTGTTCTGCCAAGGGCATCGCTGGGTAGCTATGTGCGGACGGGATAAGTGCTGAAAGCATCTAAGCATGAAGCCCCCCTCAAGATGAGATTTCCCATTCCGCAAGGAAGTAAGATCCCTGAAAGATGATCAGGTTGATAGGTCTGAGGTGGAAGCGTGGTGACACGTGGAGCTGACAGATACTAATAGATCGAGGACTTAACCTATATTCTATTGTGAAGCATGAACATTGTTATCTAGTTTTGAGAGAACATTCTCTCCATCAGGTTTGGTGGCGATAGCGAAGAGGTCACACCCGTTCCCATACCGAACACGGAAGTTAAGCTCTTCAGCGCCGATGGTAGTTGGGGGTTTCCCCCTGTGAGAGTAGGACGCCGCCAAGCTTCTATAAGGATCAGTTCCAGTCGGAACTGGTCTTTTTTGTTTTTTCTTCTAACAGCATCATGATGTAAGCTGGGAACTTCTCTTCTGCAATCTCCATGTAGCGTTCAATCATGACGTAATCATCGCTAATGTATTGAGACAGCAGCTCGTACCACCATTCTGTTTCGTAGCGGGCAATCATACTAAGGTTATACATCAATAAGTAATGGCTGATGATCTCAGGAATCCCTAGAAAAGCATCTCGTGTTGACGGGATAAACCATTGATCCATTTCTAAATCATAATGAAGATGAGTAGCAAGTGCTGGGTTTTCTTCAAGAAATACATCAAACGTCAGTTTTTTAGCCTCTCTCTGTTTGAGTTTCCAGCTTGTATGAAACTCAAAGTATTCAATAAAGCGTTCAGCAGACATGTTATAAAGTAATGGAATATGATCTTGAATTATCAATCCATTAGCCTTTTCTACTTTAACTAAAGTCGAGGGCTGCTTCTGAAACTCCAGAATATGACTCATTTCAGGTATTTTAGACAGGAGATGGATCATCGTAAAACGCTCATCTTCAAGACCATTTAATTGAAATAGATGCTTTAACACATGCATACATAGCCCATTTCTTTGGATTTTCACTTCATCTTCACTAAAACGGTAATGCTGTTTCTTTCTCTTCCTTGATGTTACGCCATGAGCTAAAACAGAAGTTTGAGAAGGATAATGGGGATCAACTGTCAGCAAACATGCTTTTAGCAGCTGTGCCATTCCATAAAACAATAAAATGGGTTTAAGTTCTAGAGGCGCGATCGCAGCCTGTTCATAAAATGTGTGGCCATGTTTTAGAAAGTAAATAAATCGTTCACAGTTTTTATAGGCTTGCTGGTTTGCATCTTGAATGTTCCGTTTCTCATATTGTTGAAATAGAAACTTTTGGGAGGTTTCGAGCGAGTAAAAACGTTTTAAATCCTTCCATCCTGAACTTTTCATCTTCTTCCTCAACTCTCTTTATATTTTCTAAAAATTGCAACTGTTTGTTGCTTCCTTGACATGCTGTTTGCTAGTTGATAATCTACATATAATATTTTGCCGAAAAGAGGGGGATTTACTAATGTGGGAAAGTAAATTTTCAAAAGAAGGTTTGACGTTTGACGATGTTTTGCTTGTTCCAGCAAAGTCTGAAGTACTTCCGCGTGATGTCGATTTATCAGTGGAGCTAACAAGCACATTAAAGCTAAACATTCCAATTATCAGTGCGGGAATGGACACAGTGACGGAATCACAAATGGCGATTGCAATGGCACGTCAAGGTGGTCTTGGTATTATTCATAAGAACATGTCCATTGAACAGCAAGCAGAACAGGTGGATAAAGTAAAACGTTCAGAGCGCGGCGTTATTACAAATCCATTCTTCTTAACACCAGAGCATCAAGTATTTGATGCAGAGCATTTGATGGGTAAATACCGTATTTCAGGTGTGCCGATTGTCAACAACGAACAAGACCAAAAGCTTGTTGGTATTATTACGAACCGTGACCTTCGTTTTATTTCGGATTATTCAATGAAGATTAGCGACGTGATGACAAAAGAGGAACTTGTGACAGCTTCTGTTGGTACAACATTAGAAGAAGCTGAAAAAATCCTACAGCAGTACAAGATTGAAAAATTACCTCTTTTAGATGACGAAGGAACGTTAAAAGGTCTTATCACAATCAAAGATATTGAAAAAGTGATTGAATTCCCTAACTCCTCTAAAGATGCACATGGCCGTTTAATTGTTGGTGCCGCTGTTGGTGTCACTGGCGATACAATGACACGTGTGAAAAAATTAGTCGAAGCCAATGTAGATGTCATTGTTATTGATACAGCACACGGTCATTCTCAAGGTGTTCTAAACACTGTATCGAAAATCCGTGAAACGTATCCTTCTCTTAACATCATTGCTGGTAATGTTGCAACAGCTGAAGCAACAAAAGCATTGTTTGAAGCAGGAGCAGATATTGTGAAAGTCGGTATCGGACCAGGATCTATTTGTACAACACGTGTTGTTGCAGGTGTCGGTGTACCACAAATCACAGCGATCTATGACTGTGCAACAGAAGCAAGAAAACATGGTAAAGCTATTATTGCAGATGGTGGAATTAAATATTCAGGTGATATCGTGAAAGCATTAGCATCTGGCGGACATGCTGTTATGCTGGGAAGCCTTCTAGCTGGTACATCTGAAAGCCCAGGAGAAACAGAAATTTTCCAAGGTAGACGATTCAAAGTTTATCGTGGTATGGGTTCTGTCGCTGCAATGGAAAAAGGAAGTAAAGATCGTTACTTCCAAGAAGATAATAAAAAATTCGTTCCTGAAGGTATTGAAGGCCGTACACCATACAAAGGGCCAGTCGTTGATACAGTGTATCAACTAGTTGGTGGTATTCGTTCTGGTATGGGTTATTGTGGAACACAGGATTTACGCACTCTTAGAGAAGAAGCACAGTTCATTCGTATGACGGGTGCAGGACTTCGTGAGAGTCATCCACATGATGTACAAATTACAAAAGAATCACCAAACTACACAATTTCTTGATAAATTGTGACAATCAAATTACATTTGACAGGGTCTAAGACTCTGTCTATTTTTTTTGTCTTTATTGTGATAAAATTTATACTGTTGTGTTGAGATAAGCCCTTGTGGATTACATATATATGAAAACGTCGAAAAAAGATGAATACGGAGGTATGACGATTGAACAGCAAGATGTTGAAACAGCTTATGGTCTCTATCCTTGCATTGGCATTGATTGTTACAGCATTTACACCAATGTCCAAAGCAAAAGCTGCTGAAGATCCATTCAGTGTGAATGCGAAAGCAGCGATCCTTATTGAAGCTTCTACAGGTAAAATTCTTTATAGTAAAAACGCAGATCAAAGACTGCCTATTGCAAGTATGGCAAAAATGATGACAGAGTATCTATTACTAGAGGCAATTGCTGAAGGAAAAGTGAAATGGGATCAAAAGTATACGCCAGATGATTATGTATACGAAATTTCTCAGGACCGCAGCTTATCCAACGTTCCTTTGAGAAAAGATGGTTCGTATACAGTAAAAGAACTTTATCAAGCAACGGCTATTTATTCGGCAAATGCAGCAGCGATTGGTTTAGCAGAAGTGATCGCTGGATCAGAATCGAAGTTTGTTGAAAAAATGAACGCAAAAGCAAAAGAACTTGGTTTAACAAACTACAAATTCGTGAATGCAACTGGTCTGGAAAATAAAGACTTACATGGCCAACAGCCAAAAGGTACAGGTCCTGATGAAGAAAGTGAAGTATCTGCAAAAGATATGGCTTTGCTTGCACAGCATCTCATCAAAGACCATCCAGAAATTCTTGAAACAGCAAGTATTGCGAAAACAAAGTTCAGAGAAGGCACAGACGATGAAATGGACATGCCTAACTGGAACTTCATGCTTAAAGGACTTGTGAAGGAATATAAAGGTGTTGACGGTCTGAAAACAGGATCTACAGATTCAGCCGGTTCTAGCTTCACAGGTACAGCAAAACAAGGGGACATGCGTGTCATCGCAGTTATCTTGAATGCAAAAGGTAATCTTCATACAGCACGTTTCGACGTGGCAAAAAAACTGTTCGACTATGCGTTTAAAAACTTCACGATGAAAGAAATGTACAAAAAAGGCCAACAAATTAAAGGACATGAAAACATCGAAGTGGATAAAGGCAAAGATAAAGAAGTACCTGTTGTGACGAAAGAAGCATTTTCTGTGCCAGTAAAAAATGGTGACGAAAAGAGCTATAAAGCAAAAGTAAATATGGAAAAAAAGAACCTAGAAGCTCCTATTAAAAAAGGAACGAAGGTTGGCATGCTGACGACTTCTTATTCTGGTGATGAGAAGGACTACGGCTATTTAAATAAAGACCAATCAGGTGTTGAGCTTGTGACGAAAACAAGCGATGAAAAAGCAAACTGGTTCATCCTTGCAATGCGTGGTGTAGGTGGATTTTTTGCTGGCATTTGGGGCGGAATCGTTGACACAGTAAAAGGCTGGTTCTAATAAAAAAACTGCTCTCTATACATGAGAGCAGTTTTTTTATCGTTAAAAGAAGAGCGATTGCTTTTGATTTTGAGGAGTGGACAAGGCTTGCTGAAAAATACCACATAACTTTTCCACGCCCTCGGTCAGTGCTTTTTCATTCACATAGGAAAAGCTGAGGCGGATATAATTCTGTTTCGGCTCTCCAGGATAGCAGACAGAGCCAGGCAGAAAAGTAATTTGCTGCTTACGTGCTTCATGTAACAGTGCTCGTGTATCGACCCAAGAAGGAAAGCTGAGCCATAAATTGAGCCCGCCCTGTGGAATTTGCCACGTTACATCTTTCGGTGCGTGCTTCGTTAACACATCCATCATCAAATCGCGTCTCACCTTCAAGGCGGTTCTTAGCTTCTTCGTATGATCAATCATTTTCTTCGATGTCAGAAACGGCAATATGGCCTTTTGTGTGAGGAGAGGGCTGCCTAAGTCATTATTAGCCTTTGCAGCTAATAAACGGTTAAATATCGAGCCTGACGCGGTGATAATCCCTATTCTGCATCCTGGAGCCAGTGTTTTACTTAATCCTCGTAAATAAATGACGTGTCCATCATGATCCAAGCTTTTAATAGGTGCTGGCGGCTTCTTTTCAAAATAAAGCTCACGATATGGGTCATCTTCTACAATGAGACAATCTATGCTTTGAGCCAGTAAGAGAAGCTGTTTTCTGCGTTTCATCGACATACTGGCCCCTGTCGGACTGTGAAAAGTAGGAATCGTATAGATGAGCTTCGGTTTATATTTATCACAAATGCTTTGAAGCTGCTTCATGTTCATTCCTTCATGATCGACAGGGACGGTAATGATTCTTGCTCCTCTGCCCATAAAGACATCAATGGCCCCGGGATAGGTCGGTGCTTCCATGACAACCACATCATCCGGCCCAATAAACGTACGTGCCACCAAATCAAGCCCTTGCTGAGAACCACTTGTTACAAGGATATTTTCAGGGGTAGACGGCACATCCAACTTTTCTAAAAAGGACTGAATGACTTGTCGCAACTGAAGATCACCTTGTATTTCACCATACTTCGACATGATTTGAGGATGTCTGGCTAGCACATGCTGCATTTCTTTTTCTAAATACCGGTTTGGCAAAAGACCTGGATCGATCATAGAGGAAGAAAGGTTAATGGCTTCTTCGACATAGTGATACTGGGCGAATTGAGACCGTGGTAAATAATCTGGAATCGACAACTGCCAATCGAAAGAAGTAGATGATGGAACCGGGGTCTCTGCCTGCTCTTGCTGCTCATCCACAAAAGTTCCTTTACCTTGCACTGTCGTTAAATAACCATCGTCCTTTAATCGAGTATATGCCTTAGCTGCCGTGACAAGACTGACATTCAGCTGCTTAGCTAAATCACGGACAGTTGGCAGCTTTTCTCCTTGCTGAAGCAAACCCGATTGAATGTGATCGATGATTGAAAAGTAAATTTGATTTGAAAGAGATGTATCAGAGTGTCGATGGATATCAATATGCATGAAACCCCTCCGTAGAATGCAAAATTGTTATACATGATTTTTAATTGTTATAGTTGTATTATAGCATGTAAATCACACTTAAAAGAGAAAACGACATTTTTTTAGCTGTAAATCCTTTGTTTACAAGGGTTTATCCTTATTTCCCGGTTGGTTTAATTGTTATACTATTCTCTTTATTGTTATACTTCCTCGCTTGTATGATAAAGATGTTGAATCAATCGAATAGACAAATGGGAGGAAACTATTGTGAGCAATAAGGGAACTGAACGAGTGAAACGTGGAATGGCAGAAATGCAAAAGGGCGGCGTCATTATGGATGTTGTCAATGCGGAGCAGGCAAAAATTGCAGAAGAAGCAGGTGCGGTGGCAGTCATGGCACTAGAACGAGTACCAGCTGATATCCGTGCAGCAGGCGGTGTTGCCCGTATGGCAGACCCAAGAATCGTAGAGGAAGTACAAAATGCAGTAACGATTCCAGTCATGGCAAAAGCACGTATCGGCCACATCGTCGAGGCTCGTGTTCTTGAAGCACTTGGTGTTGATTATATCGATGAGAGTGAAGTGCTGACGCCCGCAGATGAGGAATTCCATTTAAATAAAAATGAATACACAGTACCTTTTGTCTGTGGATGCCGCGATTTAGGTGAGGCAACCCGCCGTATCGCAGAAGGCGCTTCTATGCTTCGTACAAAAGGAGAACCTGGGACAGGCAACATCGTAGAAGCTGTGCGTCATATGAGAAAGGTCAATGCTCAGATTCGTAAAGTATCGGCTATGAGTGAAGATGAACTGATGACAGAAGCCAAGAATCTTGGCGCGCCTTATGAATTATTGCTGCAAATCAAAAGAGACGGCAAGCTGCCAGTTGTGAACTTTGCAGCAGGAGGCGTTGCGACACCAGCAGATGCTGCATTAATGATGCAGCTTGGCGCAGACGGTGTATTTGTCGGATCTGGTATTTTCAAATCAGACAATCCAGCTAAATTTGCAAAAGCGATTGTTGAAGCAACGACTCATTACACTGATTACCGTCTCATTGCAGAACTTTCAAAAGAGCTTGGAACAGCTATGAAAGGAATTGAAATTTCAAATCTACTGCCAGAAGAACGTATGCAAGAGCGTGGCTGGTAATTAAGGGAGCGCAAACGAACATGCTGACAATTGGTGTACTAGGGCTTCAAGGAGCGGTGAGAGAGCATATTCAATCGATTGAAGCCTGCGGCGCAGAAGGAAAGATCATCAAACGTGTAGAAGAGCTAGAATCCGTTGACGGTTTGATTATCCCTGGTGGAGAAAGTACGACGATGAGGAGACTTATGGATACGTACCAATTCATTGAACCGATCAAAGCGTTCGCTGCTCAAGGGAAACCGATTTTCGGGACATGTGCCGGTTTGATTATGCTGGCTAAGCATATCGAAGATCGAGAAGATGCTCATCTTGGCCTGTTAAATGTATCTGTTGCACGGAACTCTTTTGGCAGACAGGTAGACAGTTTTGAAGCAGATTTAAAAGTAAAAGGACTGGATGCGCCGTTTACAGGGGTATTCATCCGTGCGCCTCATATCATCAGCGCAGATAATGACGTAGAAATCATGGCTGAATATGATGGCAGGATTGTGATGGCGAAAGAAAACAATATCTTAGGCTGCTCTTTTCATCCAGAGCTGACAGACGATCACCGGTTAACACAGCTGTTTGTAGACATGGTGAAGTCTTACAAAACGAAGCTTGCTGTATAAAACGGTTGAAAAGAGATAAAACTTATAGTACATTAAAATCACAATCAAAGATCGAAAAAGCGTTGACGGGAAATAGTAAGAAGCCCCTCTTTCTCAGAGAGCCGATGGTTGGTGAAAATCGGTGAAAGATGCATTCTGAATCCATCCTTGAGCGAAATGCTGAAACACGAGAAGTAAGCATTTACGGTGATACCGTTACAGAGGAAAGAGGAAAGCATGCTTCTGCATGTTTTCAATCAGGGTGGCAACGCGAGAGCTCTCGTCCCTTTCATGGGATGAGGGCTCTTTTTATTTTTCGATAAAAAAAGGAGTGTTACACATGCTTGATATTAAACAACTGCGCACGGACTTTGATCAAATCAAAGAAAAATTAGCACACCGAGGCGAAGATTTAGCGGATTTTGATAAGTTTGGTGAGCTAGATCAAAAAAGAAGAGAATTAATCGGGAAAACAGAAGAATTAAAGAGCCGAAGAAATGAAGTATCACAGCAAGTGGCCGTTCTAAAAAGAGAAAAGAAAGACGCCGATCACATTATTCAAGAAATGCGGGAGGTAGGAGATGAGATCAAGAAGCTGGATGATGAGCTAAGAACAGTAGAAGAAAGCTTGCAGCACATCCTGTTCTCAATTCCAAATATCCCTCATGACTCTGTACCAGTTGGTGAAACAGAAGACGACAACGTGGAAGTGAGAAAATGGGGCGAACAACCAGCCTTCTCATTTGAGCCAAAACCACATTGGGACGTAGCTGATGAGCTAAAAATCCTTGATTTTGAACGTGCAGGAAAAGTGACAGGAAGCCGTTTCGTTTTTTATAAAGGGCTTGGCGCACGCTTAGAGCGCGCATTGTATAACTTTATGCTTGATTTACATGTGGATGAGTTTGGTTTTACTGAAGTGCTTCCACCTTATATGGTCAACAGAGCGAGTATGACAGGAACTGGTCAGCTTCCAAAGTTCGAAGAGGATGCCTTTAAAATACGTGAAGAAGATTACTTCCTCATTCCAACAGCTGAAGTGCCAATTACGAACATGCATCGTGACGAAATTCTCGAAGGTGAACAGCTGCCAATCAACTATGCAGCATTCAGTGCTTGCTTTAGATCAGAAGCTGGATCTGCTGGAAGAGATACACGTGGACTCATCCGTCAGCATCAATTTAACAAGGTAGAGCTTGTGAAATTTGTCAGACCAGAAGATTCTTATGAAGAATTAGAGAAACTAACAAATCAAGCAGAAAAAGTTCTTCAGCTATTGAACCTGCCATACCGTGTCATGAGCATGTGTACGGGAGATTTAGGATTCACAGCTGCGAAGAAATACGATATCGAAGTGTGGATTCCGAGCCAGAATACGTACCGTGAAATTTCTTCTTGCAGTAACTTCGAAGCATTCCAGGCAAGACGTGCAAACATTCGTTTCCGTCCAGAACCTAAAGCGAAGCCAGAACATGTCCACACATTAAATGGGTCTGGATTAGCGGTAGGAAGAACCGTAGCGGCTATTTTAGAAAACTATCAACAAGAGGACGGCACAGTGATCATTCCTGAAGTACTGCGTCCTTATATGGGAAATAAAGAAGTGATGAAATAAGATGCCGTCAAGGCATCTTTTTCTTTTTACCAAAAGTCCTACAGTTTTCCTAAATTTAGCCGATAAAAAAATTAAAAGCTTCTAGGAAAGAAGGAATAACCTTGAATAGGCTTGACTATTATGTTGAAATGGCTCATTTACTTAGAAAGGTACTAGATGAAAGTATTCTTTTCGGCATCACAGATACAGAGAAGATACTTTGTTATTACCCGTCTAACACAATAGATTTTGGTATGAAAGTTGGAGACCCATTGAACCCAGAAGACCAAAATGTGGCGACGACATTAAGAGGACAAGAATATGACGGTCATTTACCAGAGCATTTATATGGTTATGAAATTGCTGTAAAAGGTTACCCGATTTTTGATGAAGATAGAAAAGTAATTGGCTCTTTTTTAGTGGCATTTTCACATCATCGTGAAAAGAAATTAAGCGGTTATATGGAGCAAATCAATAAAGTAGCGAAAGAACTCCAAGGTGGAATTGAGCAAATTGCTGCACATTCTCAAGAGCTGGCTGCCACAAGTTTAGAAATAAGCGAACAGGCAGGAAGAGCGGAAGAGAAATCTGCGAATATTGAAGAAGTCGTCAAAACCATTGGCGGGATCGCTAGACAAACAAATCTGCTCGGTTTAAATGCTGCAATTGAAGCTGCAAGAGCAGGCGAGAACGGAAAAGGGTTTGCTGTCGTTGCTGATGAAGTTCGCAAATTATCAGATGGCTCGAAGGAAGCGGCTGAAACCATTAATACATTTTTAAAAGAAATCCAAGACAGCATTGGCACTTTGTCTGAAAACATCTCACAAATCAGCAGTTCAACAAATGAACAAGCCAAACAAGTGACAGACTTTACGAAGATTATCGAGTCATTAAATGAGTTTAAAGTAGAGATGAATCAGTTTATTGAAGAAATTAGACAGGATACGAAATAGATCAAGAGCAGCCGTCAATGGCTGCTTCAGCGTGTAGACAAACCCTCGCATTCGTTGTCAGGTCTGCGCTTCGGTGCTCACGAATGTCAAATTCGCTCCGCTCCGGTGCTCTCCCTTCCTAGGGCTGCAAAGGTTTTCTATCACGCTGAAAAGAAGACAAAGGGCTAAAATCAAAATCATTTTAGCCCTTTGTCCACAATCTGGAGCAGCCATCAATGGCTGCTTTTTTATAGGCAAATATCATGCCGAAATCACAAATTGAAATTTTTTTCGAAAAGATGTTGACTTCAAATAAAATGATATGGTATATTAATTCTTGTCGATACGGAGGAATACCCAAGTCCGGCTGAAGGGATCGGTCTTGAAAACCGACAGGGGTGTCAAAGCCCGCGGGGGTTCGAATCCCTCTTCCTCCGCCATATTGATTTTTTACCTTAGTTGAATTGAACGCAAGCATAAAAATTGGAAATTGTCAAACCGCTGCATTTCGCGAATGCAGCGGTTTTTTTTATTTTGTTTTAGAGCGATTTTTTTGAATAACAGAAGCTATTTCATGAAGAATGGGATCAAGTGAGCTTTCATCATGAAGTAAGTCGTAATCTTCAATATTAATTTTAATCACAGGGCATAAATCAAATTGTTCGATCCATTCCGTGTATCGAGTGTACATTTCTTCCCAATAAGCTCGGTCAGTTTGAGTTTCCATCTCTCTGCCGCGTTCCTCAATACGATGTAAAATATGATCTAAATCCCCGTGTAGATAGATGAGGACATCAGGGTGAGGGAAGTAAGGTGTCATCACCATCGCCTCAAATAGGCTTGTATACGTTTCATAATCGACCTCAGACATCGTACCTTTGTCCGCATGCATTTTTGCAAAAATGCCAGTATCCTCATAAATGGAACGATCTTGTACATATCCTCCGCCAGATTCAAAGATCCGCTTTTGCTCCTTAAAACGCTCAGCTAAGAAATAGACCTGTAAGTGGAAGCTCCATCTTTGGAAATCTGAATAAAAAGGCTCTAAATATGGGTTATCATCTACTTTTTCAAGAGAGGTTTGAAACCCTAGCTTGTCCGCTATTGTTTTGGTCATAGTTGATTTGCCGACACCAACAGTCCCGGCAATTGTGATGACTGCGTCCTTTGGTATTTCGATATTGTTCATAGTACTTGCTCCTTTATGTTCTGTACAATTTGCTGGTAATCTTGCTGTGAGGAAACGAAGTCTGTATGATCTCCTTCAATTGTAATGATAGGAAGCCCTGGCTCAGTCTGTTTTAAATGTTCAATAGCCAGCTCGTAATCTTCAATGAGTGTTTTTAAATAAGCTGGGTCGATGTCTTCTTCAAAAGAGCGTCCTCTCATCTGTATTCTTTCAAGTAAGGTGGGAAGGCTGGCTTTTATATAGATCATGGCATTTGGTTTAGGAAGATCATCTGTTAGCAGGTGATAGATCTTTCTGTATTTATCCATGTGCTTTTTTGATAATGTTCTTTCTGCAAATATCATATTTTTATAGACGTGATAATCAGTGACAACTGGCTGCTGTTTATTCACATAGTTTTCTTCAATTGATTCTAACTGTTTGAACCGATTGCATAAAAAGAACATCTCAAGCTGAAAGCTCCATTGTTCCATATCTTCATAAAATTTATCTAAGAATGGATTTTCTTCTACAATCTCTTTTACTAAAGGAAATTGAAATTCCTTCGCAAGCATTGTAGCCAAAGTTGTTTTTCCGGCTCCAATCGGGCCTTCCACTGCAATAAAAGGGGCAGGATACATAGGCGTTCTCCTCTATCTATAAAGTTAAAGTTGTCAAACCAATGTATATTGTACCATACCCCTTCTAATAGATAGAGTGAATGGATTACGATGTCGTTCTTTTTTCAATATTAAATTGATCTGATAATAAGAGCCAGTTTTGTGGGAAAGATAGACCTAGTTTCCAATAAGCAATGCCGTTCAAATTTAGCTCTTTGATGAGGTTGAACTTTGCTTGAATTGATCTAGCGTCTTCGAACCAGACCTCATGCTCTTTGTTGTTGGCATCTGTATAACGAAAATGGGGTGCTTGTGCTGTTTCGTCGTATAAGATAGAGACATTGTGCTCTCTAGCAAGTGCAATTGCTTGTTGAGGACTGACGGCTTTGGCTATGGGGCCGCCCTGGACGAAAGGAAGTGTCCAATCATAGCCGTATAAATTCTGCCCCATTACAATTTTATTGGCAGGTATGACAGTTAGTGCATATTCAATGACTTGGCGGACAGGTCCAATTGGAGAGACAGCTTGTGGAGGGCCGCCGCTGTACCCCCATTCATAGGTCATCAACACAACGTGATCGACGATCTTACCGATTGCTTCATAGTCATGGGCTTCATACCATTTGCCCTTTTGCTGACTACTTGTTTTTGGTGCAAGTGCAACAGATATTGTCCATCCTTCTTGATGGAAACGGGCTGTTGCTTCTCTTAAAAATTGAATATAAGCATCTTTATCAGCAGGGCGTAAATATTCAAAATCAAAATGGATTTCCTTGAATTGATACTTTTTGGCAACTCGAACAATTTCATTTAAAAATGCCGTTTTGACAGATTGGTTAGTTAAAAGAATACGCCCAAGTTCATCACTGAATTTTTCATTCTCTAGATTTGTCACCACCATGGTTAATACAGTTCTGTTCTGAGCGGCAATCTGGGGTAGTTGGTCTAACGGTGGTTCTCGCAGTGTCCCATCTCTTTGTGCTTGAAAACTAAAGACGTCTAAATGGGTTAAGTATGGAGAGGCCTCTCTAGCTGCCTGCTTTAAGTTTTCACTGACTTGATTTCCCCGTGGTTCAATATAAGCATTGGAATTAATGTTCCTTTTCGGTCTTTGTGGAATATAGAGCCAGAAACGAATAGGCAGTATCGCTTCAGGTCGAATTCTGTTCACGCGTGCCAATTCTTCCACTGAGATTTGAAACCGTCTACCAATTTGATATAGTGTGTCATTTTGTTTGACCTCATAAAATTGACCTCTAATTGGAATGACAATTGTTTGTCCAATGACGAGTTGATTTGGTGTTTCGATTTCGTTAGTACGGATGATTTCATTGACTGTCGTTTTAAAACGCATAGCAATGTCGTTTAAAGTATCTCCTCTTTTGACAACATAAATTTGAATAGTCAACGCCCCCTTTGTTATTGCTAACAATTTATGAGGGTTATAGCTAAATCATGTTTTATTTTCATTCGTGATTTCCTTAGCGGTAGTGATTTTGGCTAGAAGAACGTTCTCCATCATCGTTAAAGCGTAGTCGTTATCTCTGTCGTCGTTTGAAGCGATACAATCTTTAGGTACAATTAGATTGTATTCTCGCATGTATGCGTCATTTGCAGTGAACAAAACGCAAATGTTTCCGGCAATTCCAGTTAGAATAATGTCCTCAACACCTAATTCATTTAAGAGTGTCTCTAGTGCAGTACCGTAGAAGGCAGAATGCTTAGGTTTGATTAAGAAGTAATTATCTTTTGATGGTGTCATTTTCTCTAAAATAGGAGCGCTTCTTTCGTTTTTGCATGTTTCCAAAACAGCTTGGATATCAGCCTTCCAAAGTCCGTAGTGATCGTTGATATAAATGATTGGCCAATTTTCCTTGAAAGCATGTTGTTTAAGAGCTAAAATTTTATTGGTCATTTGCTCTGTTTTTTCTGCAAGCACATGACCCATTTCGAAATCAAAATCATTAATCATGTCGATAATAAGCAGCGCCTTTATTTGCTTTGACAAAATAAGACCCCCTTTAAAAGATTGTGATAATATGTTAACCTCAATTTCCTTTTAAAAAACATGAAAAGAGAGCCGTGCCATGACGAAAGATGAACAGTTTATGCAAGAAGCCATTTCTGAAGCCTTAAAAGCAGAACAAATAGGGGAAGTGCCGATTGGTGCGATCATTGTTGTTGATGATCAAATCGTGAGCCGGGCTCATAATTTAAGGGAAAGTGAGCAGCGTTCGATTGCACATGCAGAATTACTTGCTATTGATGAAGCATGTAAAGCGACAGGGAGCTGGCGTTTAGAAGATGCTGTGCTTTATGTTACGCTTGAGCCATGCCCAATGTGTGCGGGTGCTATTGTTCTTTCTAGAGTGAAAAAGGTCGTTTTTGGTGCATACGATCCAAAAGGTGGATGCGCAGGTACTTTAATGAATTTACTGGATGATGAACGGTTCAATCATCAGTCTGAGGTCATCGGTGGTGTACTTGAAAATCAGTGTGGTGAGCTGTTAAGTCAGTTCTTCCGAAATCTCCGTCAGCGAAAGAAACAAGCCAAAAGTAAATGAATGGATGTCGTTTGCAATTTGAGCTATAAGAAGGTATACTTATGTCTGCGTCACTAACAATTTAATATTCATTTTGCCGTGCTAAGCGGGGAGGTAGCGGTGCCCTGTACTCGCAATCCGCTCTAGCGAGGCCGAATCCCTTCTCGAGGTTCGTTTACTTCAAGGTCTGCCTTAAATAAGTGGTGTTGACGTCTGGGTCCTGCGCAATGGGAATTCATGAACCATGTCAGGTCCGGAAGGAAGCAGCATTAAGTGAAACCTCTCATGTGCCGCAGGGTTGCCTGGGCCGAGCTAACTGTTTAAGTAACGCTTGGGGTAGCGAATCGACAGAAGGTGCACGGTAAATCAATATTAAATGTAACTCATCTAGTTTACTAGGTGAGTTTTTTGTTGCTGTTCCAAGAATAGCTTAACTGCTTTGGTTATACAAATAGATAAAAAGTCTTTTTGGAGCCATTTGTTTTTTTCACTAACCGCAAAGAGAACTGGTGTTCTGTTTAGAGTTTCAGGTCTTTTTACAAAGCTAGAAAATACGTTTTTAATACATAGAAAGTAGAAAATCTCTAGTTGAAATCATCTTTTTGGCATATTAGAAAATAAAGGTGTGCTTTTGAATTGATCGGTGCATCATGTATAATGAAAAAGATGATAAATGGAGGAGGGCGTATTTGTGAGTTATCAAGCTTTATATCGAGTGTTCAGACCTCAAGTTTTTGAGGATGTTGTTGGACAAGAACACATCACAAAAACGTTGCAAAATGCCCTTTTGCAGAAAAAGTTTTCTCATGCTTACTTATTTTCAGGTCCTAGAGGAACAGGTAAAACAAGTGCTGCCAAAATCTTTGCTAAGGCAGTGAACTGTGAAAAGTCACCTGTTAGCGAGCCGTGTAATGAATGTGATGCCTGTAAAGGGATTACAAACGGTTCAATTTCAGACGTGATTGAAATAGATGCTGCCTCGAATAACGGGGTAGATGAAATCCGGGATATACGTGATAAAGTGAAATTTGCTCCTTCGGCGGTTACATATAAGGTTTATATTATAGATGAAGTACATATGCTCTCTATCGGTGCATTTAATGCTCTCCTTAAAACGCTGGAAGAACCGCCTGCTCATTGTATCTTTATTTTGGCTACCACAGAGCCCCATAAGATTCCTCTTACCATCATATCTCGTTGTCAGCGATTTGATTTTAAACGAATCACGACTAAAGATATTGTTGGAAGAATGGAGAAAATTGTAGATGCAGAAGGCCTTGACGTACAGGAGGGTTCGCTCGAGATTATTGCTAGTGCAGCTGATGGCGGTATGCGTGATGCACTAAGTCTCTTGGATCAAGCGATCTCATTTAGTGGTGAACAATTGACAATTGATGATGCGCTGCTCATTACAGGTGCTGTATCTCAGCATTTCATTAGTCAGCTTGCTGAAGCAATTTTTGATCAAAATATTGCCACAGCGTTAGATACATTAAATGAATTGCTCCAGCAGGGGAAAGATGCTGCTAAATTAATAGAGGATATGATTTTTTACTTTAGAGATATGCTGCTTTATAAAACGGCACCAGATCTCGAGGGGGTCCTTGAAAAGGTAAAGGTCGACGAAAGTTTCGTGGCGCTGTCAGATCGTGTGACACCTCAGTTTCTGTATGAAACCATTGAAGTCCTGAATAAAAGCCACCAAGAAATGAAATGGACAAATCATCCAAGGATTTTCTTTGAGGTAGCTGTTGTAAAGCTGTGTCAGTCAACAGCAGGATTGACACAAGGCCATGCTGACGCTGATTTAACGGCGCTAACAGATAAAATAAACAGGCTGGAACAGGAACTATCGAGGCTAAGAGCCGAAGGTGTACCAATGTCTCCATCTCATAGCCCTCAAGAAAAAAAGGAAGCGCCTCGACCACAAACGAGTAACAAAAATGGCTATCGTGCTCCTGTCGGCCGAATTCATGAGATTCTAAAAGAAGCGAAACGGCCTGAGTTAGAAAAAATTAAAGGCAAATGGGGAGAGCTTCTTGCCCAGTTGAAACAGCAGAATAAGGTGTCTCACGCTGCGTTATTAACGGACAGTGAGCCAGTTGCGGCTGCTTCGCATGCCTTTGTTTTAAAATTCAAATTTGAAATACATTGTAAAATGGTTGCTGAAGATAAAAGCGGTGTTCGGACCAATCTTGAACAACTGCTAGAGTCTATGTTAGGAAAAAGAGTGGAATTAGTTGGCGTTCCTGACGCTCAATGGGGTAAAATAAGAGAAGAATTTTTAAGAGATCATCAGCCGGATGAACAAGCAGATGGTCAGGGAACTTCTACTGAAGAGGATCCATTGATTGCGGAAGCAAAAAAATTAGTAGGAACTGATTTAATTGAAATTAAAGATTAATAAAAATGAAAGAGAGTGGTGTTCATATGCGCGGTGGAATGGGAAATATGCAAAAAATGATGAAACAAATGCAAAAAATGCAAAAGGATATGGCGAAGGCTCAAGAAGAGCTTGCAGAAAAAGTTCTTGAAGGTACAGCTGGTGGCGGTATGGTCACTGTCAAAGTAAATGGACAAAAAGAAGTCGTTGATGTAGCAATTAATGAAGAAGTTGTTGATCCAGAAGATATCGATATGCTTCAAGATCTTGTACTTGCTGCGACAAACGATGCATTGAAAAAAGTCGATGAGCTAACGAATGAAACGATGGGTCAATTCACAAAAGGAATGAACATGCCAGGTTTATTCTAGGAGGAATAACTGAAGATGCAATATCCTGAACCAATATCAAAGCTGATTGACAGCTTTATGAAATTGCCAGGAATCGGACCGAAAACTGCGGTCCGTCTGGCTTTTTTTGTTCTTAGTATGCAGGAAGATGTCGTACTAGATTTTGCGAAGGCGCTTGTAAATGCAAAGCGTAATTTAACTTATTGTTCGGTATGCGGTCATATCACAGACCAAGATCCTTGCTATATTTGTGAAGATACAAGAAGAGATCAATCTGTTATCTGTGTAGTGCAGGATCCAAAAGATGTAATCGCAATGGAAAAAATGAAAGAATACAACGGCTTATATCATGTGCTTCATGGTGCCATTTCGCCAATGGACGGAATTGGCCCAGAGGATATTAAAATTCCTGACCTATTAAAAAGATTGCAAGACGATCAAGTGACAGAGGTGATCCTTGCAACCAATCCAAACATTGAAGGAGAAGCAACAGCCATGTATATCTCCAGATTGTTAAAACCATCAGGAATTAAACTCTCTCGCATTGCTCACGGACTTCCAGTAGGCGGGGATTTAGAGTATGCGGATGAAGTTACACTGTCTAAGGCTCTAGAAGGCAGACGTGAGATGTAGGAAGGAGAAGTACGGTACATGGGTTTTCTTCGCAGAAAATCAATTCGAAAAGAATTCGATGAGAAATTAATTCAACAGCTTTTTAAGCAAAAGGAAGAATGGAACAGACAAAAAAAGCTTGTCGCAAATAGCGTTGAGCCTTCACCGGACATTCTATTCGAATTAAAGCTTGCTCAAGCGAAGTACTTTTTCTATCTGAGAGAAGCGAAAAAGAGGAATTTACGTTTAAACAACTGGAAATAGCAGGTCTATTATACATAGTCCTCTCATATGCTTGTACTATTCATATGAAGAGGAGATGAGAGGATTATGGAACCTGTTATTGTGATCGGGTCAATTTTGCTAGCTGTGCTATTGTTGTTTATGTCAGGTGTGCAGGCGAATCCATTCAAATGGTTAGGGCTTATCGGAGTGAAGTTTATAGCAGGCGCTCTTTTTTTATTTTGCCTCAACCTATTTGGCGAGAGTCTAGGATTACATGTCTCTATTAACCCTGTAACGAGTGGAATTAGTGGTTTATTGGGTATTCCGGGCGTAGCAGCTTTAATCGTTATTGAAAAGTTTATTATTTAATGAAAAATATTATTGACTTTGATTCGATAGGGTGGTAAATTAATATACGTCGCTGATGACGAAGAAACGAAAAAACATAATAACAAAAAAGTTGTTGACACTAACAACTTGGATGTGATAAGATGTTCTAGTCGCTTCTGAAGCGGTAAACAAGTTCTTTGAAAACTAAACAAGACAAAACGTACCTGTTAATTCGAGTTTTTATAAAAAAATCCTATGATGCTTCATAGGTAGTCAGTCAAACTGGCGAAAAGCAAAACTTCGGTTTTGTACTTTTTCGGAGAGTTTGATCCTGGCTCAGGACGAACGCTGGCGGCGTGCCTAATACATGCAAGTCGAGCGGACAGAAGGGAGCTTGCTCCCGGATGTTAGCGGCGGACGGGTGAGTAACACGTGGGTAACCTGCCTGTAAGACTGGGATAACTCCGGGAAACCGGAGCTAATACCGGATAGTTCCTTGAACCGCATGGTTCAAGGATGAAAGACGGTTTCGGCTGTCACTTACAGATGGACCCGCGGCGCATTAGCTAGTTGGTGGGGTAATGGCTCACCAAGGCGACGATGCGTAGCCGACCTGAGAGGGTGATCGGCCACACTGGGACTGAGACACGGCCCAGACTCCTACGGGAGGCAGCAGTAGGGAATCTTCCGCAATGGACGAAAGTCTGACGGAGCAACGCCGCGTGAGTGATGAAGGTTTTCGGATCGTAAAGCTCTGTTGTTAGGGAAGAACAAGTGCGAGAGTAACTGCTCGCACCTTGACGGTACCTAACCAGAAAGCCACGGCTAACTACGTGCCAGCAGCCGCGGTAATACGTAGGTGGCAAGCGTTGTCCGGAATTATTGGGCGTAAAGGGCTCGCAGGCGGTTTCTTAAGTCTGATGTGAAAGCCCCCGGCTCAACCGGGGAGGGTCATTGGAAACTGGGAAACTTGAGTGCAGAAGAGGAGAGTGGAATTCCACGTGTAGCGGTGAAATGCGTAGAGATGTGGAGGAACACCAGTGGCGAAGGCGACTCTCTGGTCTGTAACTGACGCTGAGGAGCGAAAGCGTGGGGAGCGAACAGGATTAGATACCCTGGTAGTCCACGCCGTAAACGATGAGTGCTAAGTGTTAGGGGGTTTCCGCCCCTTAGTGCTGCAGCTAACGCATTAAGCACTCCGCCTGGGGAGTACGGTCGCAAGACTGAAACTCAAAGGAATTGACGGGGGCCCGCACAAGCGGTGGAGCATGTGGTTTAATTCGAAGCAACGCGAAGAACCTTACCAGGTCTTGACATCCTCTGACAACCCTAGAGATAGGGCTTTCCCTTCGGGGACAGAGTGACAGGTGGTGCATGGTTGTCGTCAGCTCGTGTCGTGAGATGTTGGGTTAAGTCCCGCAACGAGCGCAACCCTTGATCTTAGTTGCCAGCATTCAGTTGGGCACTCTAAGGTGACTGCCGGTGACAAACCGGAGGAAGGTGGGGATGACGTCAAATCATCATGCCCCTTATGACCTGGGCTACACACGTGCTACAATGGACAGAACAAAGGGCTGCGAGACCGCAAGGTTTAGCCAATCCCATAAATCTGTTCTCAGTTCGGATCGCAGTCTGCAACTCGACTGCGTGAAGCTGGAATCGCTAGTAATCGCGGATCAGCATGCCGCGGTGAATACGTTCCCGGGCCTTGTACACACCGCCCGTCACACCACGAGAGTTTGCAACACCCGAAGTCGGTGAGGTAACCTTTATGGAGCCAGCCGCCGAAGGTGGGGCAGATGATTGGGGTGAAGTCGTAACAAGGTAGCCGTATCGGAAGGTGCGGCTGGATCACCTCCTTTCTAAGGATATATGGAGCAGCGTACGTTTTCGTCTTGTTTAGTTTTGAAGGAACTTGCAAAAGATCCTACAACATCATATCTTCGATATGAAAGATGGGCCTGTAGCTCAGCTGGTTAGAGCGCACGCCTGATAAGCGTGAGGTCGGTGGTTCGAGTCCACTCAGGCCCACCATCTTCTATTAAATTGGGGCCTTAGCTCAGCTGGGAGAGCGCCTGCCTTGCACGCAGGAGGTCAGCGGTTCGATCCCGCTAGGCTCCACCAACGTGTTCTTTGAAAACTAGATAACAATAAGTAATACATTCACATTGAATGCAATGCAAAGTTCATCACACATAGTGATTCTTTCTAAAGTAAGAAATGGTTAAGTTAGAAAGGGCGCACGGTGGATGCCTTGGCACTAGGAGCCGATGAAGGACGGGACGAACACCGATATGCTTCGGGGAGCTGTAAGCAAGCTTTGATCCGGAGATTTCCGAATGGGGAAACCCACTGCTCGTAATGGAGTAGTATCCATACTTGAATACATAGAGTATGAGAAGGCATACCCGGGGAACTGAAACATCTAAGTACCCGGAGGAAGAGAAAGCAAATGCGATTCCCTGAGTAGCGGCGAGCGAAACGGGAACAGCCCAAACCAAGAGGCTTGCCTCTTGGGGTTGTAGGACACTCTATACGGAGTTACAAAGGAATGATATAAGCGAAGAGGTCTGGAAAGGCCCGCCAAAGAAGGTAACAGCCCTGTAACTGAAATGTCGTTCTCTCCAGAGTGGATCCTGAGTACGGCGGAACACGTGAAATTCCGTCGGAATCCGGGAGGACCATCTCCCAAGGCTAAATACTCCCTAGTGACCGATAGTGAACCAGTACCGTGAGGGAAAGGTGAAAAGCACCCCGGAAGGGGAGTGAAATAGATCCTGAAACCGTGTGCCTACAAGTAGTCAGAGCCCGTTAACGGGTGATGGCGTGCCTTTTGTAGAATGAACCGGCGAGTTACGATCCCGTGCAAGGTTAAGCAGAAGATGCGGAGCCGCAGCGAAAGCGAGTCTGAATAGGGCGCATGAGTACGTGGTCGTAGACCCGAAACCAGGTGATCTACCCATGTCCAGGGTGAAGTTCAGGTAACACTGAATGGAGGCCCGAACCCACGCACGTTGAAAAGTGCGGGGATGAGGTGTGGGTAGGGGTGAAATGCCAATCGAACCTGGAGATAGCTGGTTCTCTCCGAAATAGCTTTAGGGCTAGCCTCAAGGTAAGAGTCTCGGAGGTAGAGCACTGATTGGACTAGGGGCCCCTACCGGGTTACCGAATTCAGTCAAACTCCGAATGCCGATGACTTATCCTTGGGAGTCAGACTGCGAGTGATAAGATCCGTAGTCGAAAGGGAAACAGCCCAGACCGCCAGCTAAGGTCCCAAAGTATACGTTAAGTGGAAAAGGATGTGGAGTTGCTTAGACAACCAGGATGTTGGCTTAGAAGCAGCCACCATTTAAAGAGTGCGTAATAGCTCACTGGTCGAGTGACTCTGCGCCGAAAATGTACCGGGGCTAAACGTATCACCGAAGCTGCGGACTGTTCTTACGAACAGTGGTAGGAGAGCGTTCTAAGGGCTGTGAAGCCAGACCGGAAGGACTGGTGGAGCGCTTAGAAGTGAGAATGCCGGTATGAGTAGCGAAAGACGGGTGAGAATCCCGTCCACCGAATGCCTAAGGTTTCCTGAGGAAGGCTCGTCCGCTCAGGGTTAGTCGGGACCTAAGCCGAGGCCGAAAGGCGTAGGCGATGGACAACAGGTTGATATTCCTGTACCACCTCCTCACCATTTGAGCAATGGGGGGACGCAGGAGGATAGGGTAAGCGCGGTATTGGATATCCGCGTCCAAGCAGTTAGGCTGGGAAATAGGCAAATCCGTTTCCCGTGAAGGCTGAGCTGTGATGGCGAGCGAAATTTAGTAGCGAAGTTCCTGATTCCACACTGCCAAGAAAAGCCTCTAGCGAGGTGAGAGGTGCCCGTACCGCAAACCGACACAGGTAGGCGAGGAGAGAATCCTAAGGTGATCGAGAGAACTCTCGTTAAGGAACTCGGCAAAATGACCCCGTAACTTCGGGAGAAGGGGTGCTTCTTAGGGTGTTAAAGCCCCGAGAAGCCGCAGTGAATAGGCCCAGGCGACTGTTTAGCAAAAACACAGGTCTCTGCGAAGCCGTAAGGCGAAGTATAGGGGCTGACGCCTGCCCGGTGCTGGAAGGTTAAGAGGAGCGCTTAGCGTAAGCGAAGGTGCGAATTGAAGCCCCAGTAAACGGCGGCCGTAACTATAACGGTCCTAAGGTAGCGAAATTCCTTGTCGGGTAAGTTCCGACCCGCACGAAAGGCGCAACGATCTGGGCACTGTCTCAACGAGAGACTCGGTGAAATTATAGTACCTGTGAAGATGCAGGTTACCCGCGACAGGACGGAAAGACCCCGTGGAGCTTTACTGCAGCCTGATATTGAATGTTGGTACAGCTTGTACAGGATAGGTAGGAGCCTTGGAAACCGGAGCGCTAGCTTCGGTGGAGGCATCGGTGGGATACTACCCTGGCTGTATTGACCTTCTAACCCGCTGCCCTTATCGGGCAGGGAGACAGTGTCAGGTGGGCAGTTTGACTGGGGCGGTCGCCTCCTAAAATGTAACGGAGGCGCCCAAAGGTTCCCTCAGAATGGTTGGAAATCATTCGCAGAGTGTAAAGGCACAAGGGAGCTTGACTGCGAGACCTACAAGTCGAGCAGGGACGAAAGTCGGGCTTAGTGATCCGGTGGTTCCGCATGGAAGGGCCATCGCTCAACGGATAAAAGCTACCCCGGGGATAACAGGCTTATCTCCCCCAAGAGTCCACATCGACGGGGAGGTTTGGCACCTCGATGTCGGCTCATCGCATCCTGGGGCTGTAGTCGGTCCCAAGGGTTGGGCTGTTCGCCCATTAAAGCGGTACGCGAGCTGGGTTCAGAACGTCGTGAGACAGTTCGGTCCCTATCCGTCGCGGGCGCAGGAAATTTGAGAGGAGCTGTCCTTAGTACGAGAGGACCGGGATGGACGCACCGCTGGTGTACCAGTTGTTCTGCCAAGGGCATCGCTGGGTAGCTATGTGCGGACGGGATAAGTGCTGAAAGCATCTAAGCATGAAGCCCCCCTCAAGATGAGATTTCCCATTCCGCAAGGAAGTAAGATCCCTGAAAGATGATCAGGTTGATAGGTCTGAGGTGGAAGCGTGGTGACACGTGGAGCTGACAGATACTAATAGATCGAGGACTTAACCTATATTCTATTGTGAAGCATGAACATTGTTATCTAGTTTTGAGAGAGCATTCTCTCCATCAGGTTTGGTGGCGATAGCGAAGAGGTCACACCCGTTCCCATACCGAACACGGAAGTTAAGCTCTTCAGCGCCGATGGTAGTTGGGGGTTTCCCCCTGTGAGAGTAGGACGCCGCCAAGCTTCTATAAGGATCAGTTCCAGTCGGAACTGGTCTTTTTTGTTTTTTAAGAAAAGGAACAAACACTCGATCTGACATGGATACATATACTAAACTACCATCTAAAACATTCTTAATTTTGTATACAATTGAAAGCGCTAGGGCATACTGAAGCTATAAGTGGAGGTGTCACAATGAGCAAAAAAGAGCGAGAAGCGATTTGTTTGATTTGTGAAGAGAAAAAAACAAAGGGAATTTATTTATATCATCAGTTTTTGTGCCGAGAATGTGAGAGAAAGTTAATTTCTACATCGACCTCGGATCCTAGCTATGCCGATTATGTTAGAAAGCTAAAAAATCTTCATACGCCGCCTTTGTATTCATAGACCATTAGATGGTCTTTTTTTATGAGCTATGGAGGATTGGGCCTGTTTTTTGGAACTTAGTTTGGACATCATCCGTAATTAATAATAAGATAAACAGAGAGCCTGATTATTCATAGGAGTCGATGAACATGAAATCAATCTTTTATACATTTATATGGGCCATCCTCTCTACTTTTTTTTCGCTTGTGATTTTAACCGTCAGTATTGGGGTTTTCCATCATCATGTTGGATTATCGATACTGTATGCGATGATGGGGTGGGGCGTGATGTTTGCAGGGAGCAGATGGGTTGCTTTCCAGTTGTTTTTAAAGAAACACGGACTGTCTCGTAGTGATTATGTATATATCAAACAGCATTTAAAAGAAGCAGGACAAAAGCTTGTACGTTTAAAGAAGGCTTTATTTGCTGTGAAGAACGTACAGACGATCAAACATAATTATGAAATTCTCCGACTTGCACGACGAATCTATACGATTACAAAAAAAGAGCCGACCCGGTTTTATGATGCACAGCGTTTTTATTTTGAAAGCTTGGATTCTGTCGTTGAACTAACTGAAAAATATGCACTATTGTATAACCAGCCTGATCGCAGTCATGAGCTGGAAATGACACTAAGCCAAACTCGAGTGACGCTGACAGAACTGCAAAAGCAATTGACGAATGATTTGCAGCAAGTATTAGGAAGAGACATAGAAGCCCTTCATATTGAGCTTGAAGTGGCAGATAAAATGATAAAGAAATAATGAAAGGAGTCAAACGTAATGAAACCAGAAGATCACATCCCAACAACATCTGCTTCCACTACAGATCTTCAGTTTCAGGTGTTTGATACCTTATCTGATGAGGAGAAACAAGAAGCCATACAGCGTGCTGAGCAGATCCCTAACAATCCGCAAAAGCTGCTTTTCTATGGTACACGTGTTCAGGAACGATTATTGGAACAATCACAACAAATGATGAAATATGTTGAGAAAAAAGATATCGATCAAATAGGAGACGTGCTTGAGGCCTTTTTGCACCAGCTGCATGTAGTAGAACCGGAGGACTTACTGCCAAAGAAGCAAGGCTTTTTTTCGAAGTTATTTCGGCGGGAGAAGCGTTCTACTCAGGAAATCATATCGCGTTTTCAACATGCAAAATCACAGATCGAGAGATTATCAGCAAGGCTTCGTTACGCAAAAGGCGGATTAATTTCGGATCATATGTTATTAGAGCGTTTATTTGAAGAAAATCAAACTTTTTTCCAAGAAATGACGCTGCAGGTTTCAGCAGTTGAAGCGAAAATGACCACTTTAGAGAAGCAGATCATATCAGAAGCGGAGCAGATTGGTAATCGGACTATAGAGGAGCAATTGTTGAGTCAGGAAGTCAATGCAGAAGAATATATGGAGAGGTTGAAAGAACGGAAATATGATTTGCTGCTAAGCCGGCAAATTGCGTTGCAATGTAATGCCCAAATTCGAATGATCCAGCATACGAATCATACATTGGCCAATCACATTCAATCAACAGTTTCTGCATCTATTCCTCTATGGATCAACCAAATGTCGATTGCATTAACGCATATTCAACAGCGTGCCAATTCAGCTCTTGAGAATCGAATCCAAAAAACATATGAAAAGGTATCAAAGCAGCAGGGGGAGCTTCTTGAAGAGGCAGCTTTTGCACCTATAGATACGTTGAAAAAGGTTCAACGCCAATTAGCTGAAACCTTACAGGAAACGTTACAGGTGAAAGAGCATGGAAGCCAAGAGCGAGCCCAATTGAAAAACAGCATGTATGAGGCAGAACAGCAGCTGGCGAATCACCAGCCAATAAAGGAATGAGAATCCATCTTTCGGTTCCCTTGTATGAACGTTATAATAGACATAAGATATCGTTAAAGTGAAAAGGGTCGATTTGTTTGAAAATACCTTTATATACAGCATTAGCACAACATGCGGAAAAGAAGCCTTATTCTTTCCACGTTCCAGGACATCACAATGGAGATGTCTTTTTTGATGAGGCACGGACTTATTATGACTCAATTCTTCAGCTGGATGTAACAGAACTTGAAGGATTAGATGATCTCCATCATCCAACTGGTGTGATTCAAGAGGCTGAACATTTATTGGCAAAGCTATATGGATCAGATCAAAGCTTTTTTCTTGTGAATGGGACAACTGTCGGAAATTTAGCGATGGTGATGGCAGCCTGTCGTGCGGGAGATGAGATTTTCGTCCAGCGAAATTGTCATAAGTCTGTTTACCATGCGATTGAGCTTGCAGGAGCAACGCCTATTATGGTAGAAGCTGAGATAGATCAACACCTGCATGTTCCAACACATGTGACGGATGAAACAGTCAAAAAAGCCATTGCCAAACATCCTAATTGCCGGGCGATCGTTTTGACTTATCCGAACTACTATGGTCATGCAGCTGATTTATCAAAACTGATACACATGTGCCACGAAGCAGGCATGATCGTTTTGGTTGATGAGGCACATGGTACACATTTTGTATTAGGCGGCGCTTTTCCTCCATCTGCTCTTTCCTATGGAGCTGACGTGGTGGTACAATCAGCACATAAAACCCTTCCGGCTATGACGATGGGTTCCTACCTTCATCTTCAGGGGGAGCGAATGGATGCAAAACGTTTGAAAACATTCCTCACGATGCTTCAAAGCAGTTCTCCATCCTATCCAATTATGGCCTCATTAGATGTGGCAAGGGCCTATGTCGAGGAGATCAAGAAAAAAGGGATCTTGGATGGAATCATGAAAGGGCTGGCAGAGCTGAAAAATGAGTTCAATCGTATACCTCAGCTTGAAGTGGTAGAGTCTGAATTGCTTTCTAACGATCCATTAAAATGTGTGATTCGATCAACAAAAGGGCTGACTGGCTATGAACTAAAACGAGTACTTGAATCAGTGGAGGTTCACCCAGAGCTTGCCGACGAACATCAGGTTTTACTTGTCTTTGGTTTAGAACAGAAGAAGGATATACCTTTTAAACGAATAGAGCAGGCCCTTAATCAAAGCAATTCATTGCTCAAAGGAAAAGATCATTTTCAAAGAGAGGCGCTGGCTGATGACAACGAGGAGCATAGACAGGATATAGAAGCCGTCCCATTTGAATATGCAGCAGGACGGGTTAGTGCAGAATCGGTGATTCCATATCCACCGGGTATTCCTTTAATCGTTAAGGGAGAGCGTATTGAAATCGATCAGATTGCGGCTTTAAGCCGTTTGCTTGGACATCAGGTTCATGTTCAAGCCAGTCAGGTGATTCATCAGAGAAAATTATATGTTTATATAGAAGAGGAGACACTATGAGCGGTATGTTTATTACGTTTGAAGGGCCAGAGGGTGCCGGAAAAACGACAGTGATTCGAAAAGTGTATGAAGAAATGGAACGCCAAGGATATGCAGTGATGGCGACACGTGAGCCTGGCGGCATTGACATAGCAGAGCAGATTCGTGAAGTCATTTTAAATGAAAAAAACACAAAAATGGATGCGAAAACAGAAGCTTTGCTGTATGCAGCCGCAAGAAGGCAGCATTTAGCTGAGAAGGTAGAACCGGCATTACAGCGCGGGCAGACAGTTTTATGTGATCGTTTTGTCGATAGCTCCCTTGCTTATCAAGGCTATGCGAGAGGGCTTGGGATTGAAGAAGTAAAGTCAATTAACGACTTTGCTATCAATGGCACGATGCCGCAAATGACCATTTATTTTTCAATTACACCTGAGGAAGGGCTAAAGCGAATTAATGCCAACCAGGGAAGAGAAAAGAATCGATTAGACATGGAGACGCTGAATTTCCATCAGCTTGTCAGAGAAGGCTATGAACTGCTTATTGCACAATCGCCAGAACGATTCCGTGTAGTGGATGCGTCTCAGCCGATGCAGGATGTCTATGAAGAAGTCCTTCAATTGATTCAGGACACATTAAAGCAAAATCAAATATGACCTAATTCCCAATCGTTGTTATAATATAGAGGAAGACATCGGCATGTCATCTGTGCCTAAAATAAAGGAGGCCAATCAAATGAAATTAATTGTTGCCGTTGTACAGGACCAAGATAGCAGCAAGTTGTTGAAAATATTGACTGAACATCATTTCGGCGTGACAAAATTAGCTTCAACTGGTGGGTTTTTAAAGTCTGGGAATACGACTTTTATTATTGGTTGTGATGATGTCCGGGTGGATAAAGCATTACAGCTTATAAAAGAAAATTGCCGTAAACGTGATCAAATGATCGCGCCTGTCTCCCCAATGGGCGGAAATGCAGATTCATACGTACCATACCCTGTTGAGGTTGAAGTTGGCGGAGCTACTGTTTTTATTCTGCCAGTTGAACAATTTCATCAATTTTAAGGATGGGTTGCTGTGAAAATTAATCAAGATATGCGGCTGCGTTTAGAAAAGCGTGAACTTCAAGCGATGAAAGGAAGCCAGACATCTGCCTCCTTTAAAGCTTCGATGGAGACGCAAAGCGGCAAACTGCGCTTAGAACAGCTGACGGTCATGCTGAGTGATATCGAAGTGTTCGGAAAAAAGCTCGCAAAGTCACGAAACCTAAAGGATTTGGCTAGGTTTAAAGGACTGGTGAAGCGCTTTGTGAAAGAGACAGTCGATAATGGTTTAAATATAGAAACATCAAGGAGCTTTGACATTTATGGCAACACACGTACACTTGCTTTGGTCAAAGCCTTAGATGAAAAGCTGATTGAATTAACCGAGGAAATGATGGATCAAGAGAAACCATCTATTGATTTGCTTGAACGTATTGGAGAAATAAAAGGTTTATTGATTAACCTTTACACATAGAGAGTGATAACATGGCAATTAGCTGGGATGACATGAATGATTTGCAGCCGCGCGTCATGCGGCTGATTTTTAATAGTATTGATAAAGACCGACTTGCGCATGCCTACTTATTTGAAGGAAAAAAAGGAACCGGAAAACTGGATGCAGCGATGCTTTTGGCTAAGAGCTTTTTTTGTTTGGAATCAGGAGTAAAACCATGTGAATCCTGTCAAAACTGCAAAAGGATTGCATCAGGAAACCATCCCGATTTACATCTTGTGCAGCCTGATGGCCAATCAATTAAGAAGGCGCAAGTGCAGGCATTGCAAGAGGAATTTACAAAAGCAGGTGTAGAATCTCACCGGAAAATGTATATTATTCTTCATGCGGACAAAATGACGGTCAATGCCGCGAACAGTTTATTGAAGTTCCTAGAGGAGCCTAATCGGGAAACGATGGCGGTTTTAATCACTGAGCAATCGCATAAAATGCTGGATACGATTATTTCAAGATGTCAGATGCTCAGCTTTCAGCCGCTGCAGCCACAATCCTTAGAGCAGCAGCTTTTACAAGAAGGCGTATCTCAGCATCTCGCAAGGCTTTTGTCGAATTTAACCAATAATTTAGCAGAAGCACTCGAATTAAGTCGAAATGATCAGTTTGCAGAGTCTAGAGCGAAAGTGATAAAATTGTATGAAGTCTTACACCAGCGAAAAGAACATGCATTTTTTTATATACAGGATCAATGGATGCCTTTTTTCAAAGAGAAAGACCTTCAAGAAACAGGTCTGGATATGCTTTTATTTATATATCGTGATGTATTGTCGATTCAAATAGGAAATGAAGATAAAGTCATTTATCAAGACTTATTCCAGACAATGAAGCAGCATGCGCTGCATTCCACACAGCAGATGGTGACCAGCCAGATCCTTGCTGTATTAGAAGCGAAAAAGAGACTTCAATCCAACGTGAATGCCCAAGGGCTGATGGAGCAATTGGTGTTGATGTTGCAGGAGGGATAAGCTTGTACAACGTAATTGGTGTTCGCTTTAAAAAAGCGGGCAAAATCTATTATTTCGATCCTAATGGATTTCATATAGAAAATGATAGTTGTGTCATTGTAGAAACGGTTAGAGGGGTTGAGTACGGACAAGTGGTCATCGCCAACAAAAAAGTAGATGAACACGATGTGGTTCTCCCTCTGCGTAAAGTCATTCGTGTAGCAGACGAACGTGACCGGCTCATCGTTGAGGAAAACAAAGAAGCAGCGATGACAGCCTTTGATACATGTCTTCAGAAAGTAAGTGAACATGGGCTGGAAATGAAATTGGTTGATGTTGAATTTACATTTGACCGAAACAAGGTCATCTTCTACTTCACAGCAGATGGCAGAGTTGATTTCCGTGAGCTAGTGAAGGATCTTGCATCAATCTTCAAAACGAGAATTGAACTTCGCCAGATTGGTGTAAGAGACGAGGCAAAAATGCTTGGCGGCATTGGTCCTTGCGGGCGAATGCTTTGCTGTTCGACATTCTTAGGAGACTTTGAACCAGTGTCGATTAAGATGGCAAAGGATCAAAACTTGTCGTTAAATCCGACAAAAATTTCAGGCCTATGCGGACGTTTGATGTGCTGCTTGAAATATGAGAATGATGAGTATGAAACAGCGAAAGAACAATTACCGGATATCGGCGAAACGATTCAGACGTCTAATGGCTCTGCAAAGGTAGTAGGGCTCAATATTTTAGAACGAATTTTGCAAGTCGAATTAACCGGGCAAGAAAAAGTGATAGAATATACATGGGAAGAATTATTACAAGAAGGCGTTGTATCTGCACAAACAACTGAGTAACGAGGTGTGCCACCTTGGATAAAAAGGAACTATTTGATACGGTGATTAATTTAGAAGAGCAAATCGGTTCTCTTTATCGCCAGTTAGGTGATTTGAAAAATCATATCGGTGAAGTGATTGAAGAAAATCATCAGCTGCAGATGGAGAATCAGCACTTGCGTGAACGTCTGGATCAGTCCGATCGAGACAAATCGTCTGAGGCAGAGAATGATTCTGCCCAGAAGCCAAGTCATTCTGATATAGGAGAAGGTCATGATAACCTGGCCCGGTTATATCAGGAGGGCTTCCATATTTGTAATGTACATTATGGGAGCATTCGTAAAGAGGGAGACTGTTTGTTCTGTCTGTCATTTTTAAATAAAAAATGAGAAAAGGCTTCCGCTGAATCGGGAGCCTTTTTCACAGGAAAAGAAAGGATACATCATGGTTTCGTTAAGAGAAGATGAACGGTTAGATTACCTGCTCGCCGAAGATATGAAGATTATTCAAAGTAAAACTGTGTTTGCCTTTTCATTGGACGCAGTGTTATTAGCTAAATTTGCGTATGTGCCAATCCAAAAAGGAGAGATCATTGATCTTTGTACCGGAAATGGCATCGTGCCATTGCTGCTTTCAACTCGATCTAGGGCCTCGATTACGGGGGTTGAAATTCAAGAACGACTGTTTGATATGGCAAAAAGAAGTGTGGAGTATAATCAACTTGCGCACCAGATTGAATTGATTCATTGTGATTTGAATGATATGCCGGAACGCTACGGCAACCATAAAGTTGATGTGATTACATGTAACCCGCCATATTTTAAGACACCCTCTAAGGATGAAATCAATGAAAATGAATATTTGGCGATTGCCCGGCATGAAATTCATTGTACATTAGAAGATGTTATTCGTGTTTCTTCCACGCTGCTAAAGCAAGGGGGGAAACTGGCGATGGTTCATCGACCAGGACGGCTGCTTGAGATTGTTGAATTAATGAAAAAATACCGAATTGAGCCGAAACGAATTCAATTTGTTTATCCCAAACAAGGGAAAGAAGCCAATACTATCTTGGTAGAGGGCATAAAAGATGGAAAACCAGATCTGAAAATTCTCCCGCCTCTTTTTGTTTATGGGGAAGATCAGGAGTATACAGATGAAATCAGGACGATACTGTATGGAGAAGCATAATCATTATTTCTATGTATTAAAATGTGCAGATGGCAGCCTGTATGCGGGTTATACAAATGATTTACAAAAAAGACTGATAACCCATAATAGTGGAAAGGGAGCAAAGTATACAAGAGCGAGACGGCCGGTTGAGCTTTTTTATCATGAATGTTTTGCAACCAAAAGAGAAGCCATGCAGCAAGAATATCGTTTCAAAACGTGGACGCGGAAAAAGAAAGATATTTATATAGAAGAAATGCGAATGGAAAAGGAGGCGGCACATGAAAAAGACACAGAAAAGCTTTGATGGTCAATCTGATATGGGCATTCTTTATCTCGTTCCAACCCCGATTGGAAATCTAGAAGATATGACGTTCCGAGCGATACAAACGTTAAAAGATGTAGATTATATTGCCGCAGAAGATACAAGGCAAACGAAAAAGCTTTGTCATGTATACGAGATTGATACACCCTTAACGAGTTATCATGAGCATAACAAAGACAGCAGCGGCCACAAGTTAATCGAATGGCTAAAAGAAGGGAAAAATATCGCACTCGTGAGTGATGCCGGTTTACCGACGATTTCAGATCCAGGGGCTGAAGTGGTTCGAGATTTTACTAGCATCGGAGGCTATGTCATTCCGTTACCTGGCGCAAATGCTGCACTAACGGCACTCATTGCATCAGGAATCGCGCCTCAGCCATTTTTCTTTTACGGTTTTCTCGACCGTCAAAAAAAAGAAAAGAAAAAGCAGCTTGAAGCCTTGAAAAAACGCCAAGAAACGATCATTTTCTATGAAGCGCCTCATCGGTTAAAAGAAACGCTGACTTTGATGAAGGAAGTGTGGGGAAATCGGAACATCGCCATTACGAGAGAACTAACGAAAAAATTCGAAGAGTTTATTCGTGGGGATTTAGAATCTGTGCTGACATGGGCTGCGGAGAATCAAATTCGAGGTGAGTTCTGTCTTGTAGTACAAGGAAATGATCAAGCTGAAGAAGAGCTGAATGAAGAAGCTTGGTGGACGTCCTTATCTGAAAAAGAACATGTGATCCATTACATAGAGGAAGGATTAACGTCGAAGGAAGCCATTAAACGTACAGCTGTCGAACGTGGTGTACCAAAGCGCACGATATACGATGCTTATCATATTGAACAATAAAGAAAGGTTCTTGCAAACGGTGCAAGAACCTTTTTTATATGAACCTTATTTTTGTGATTGAAGTTGGTTTTGGATTTCGTTAATGATTTGCTCTGCACCTTCGCGGCTAAGAACTAATTTACCATTAGCAAGTTTAAGGTTATCGTCTGATACTTCACCTGTTACTTGGCAAGTCATGTTTGGTTTATATTTTTTTAAGATAATTTTTTCATCATCAACATAAATTTCCAAAGCGTCTTTTTCAGCGATTCCTAGCGTACGGCGAAGTTCGATTGGAATCACCACGCGTCCTAATTCGTCAACTTTACGTACAATACCTGTAGATTTCATCTTCATTCTCCTCCCAAAAAGTTCTTATTCTTAAAATAATATTATCTTCGTCATTATTCGACAAATTCCTTACATTCCTAGCATAACAAGGTTTCCATAAATCGTCAATCATTTTGTTTACTATTGTTTGTAAAATATGACTCTTAAAGTCAAAAGACCTTGAAACTACTGCTGTATAAGGATTTTGTAGGCTTTTTCTATGAAAATATAAGAAATGACGAGATCAGATTAACAAGACTTTTGCCCTAAATTAGCCAAATGTAAATCTGGAAATAGATTTCATACGACAATATTCGACAAAATGTCGACGGGTTTGTCGTTTTTTTCGAAAAACTCATCTTTTTCGATCATTTCATCTTGTTCTATGTATATATGCTTGATCTTAAAGGCTAAGATGGTATCATAGAGAAAGCACAAGTGCAAAATTGAATGAATTGATCTGACACATTTTCATGTAATGATGATAACCGCTCTCGTCCATTGGGCGGGAGTTTTTGACATTTACACACACGCAGGAGGTTCCGACATGCCGGAAAAGAAAAAAACGTTTTATCTGACAACACCTATTTACTATCCGAGCGGAAAATTACATATTGGACATGCTTATACGACAGTAGCAGGAGATGCTATGGCTCGTTATAAACGTCTTCAAGGCTATGATGTGATGTATTTAACAGGTACAGATGAGCACGGACAAAAAATTCAGCAAAAAGCTGAAGAACAAAATATCACACCGATCGAGTATTTAGATCCAGTCGTTGAAGACATTAAATCATTATGGAAGAAACTCGACATTTCGAATGATGACTTCATCCGTACAACAGAAAAAAGACATACGAAAATCATTGAGCAAGTCTTCCAAAAGTTGCTTGATCAAGGCGATATTTATTTAGATCAATATGAGGGCTGGTACAGTATTCCTGATGAGACATTCTATACGGAAACACAGCTTGTTGATGTTGAGCGTAATGAGAAAGGGGAAGTCATTGGCGGGAAAAGCCCTGACAGCGGCCACCCTGTTGAATTAATTAAAGAGGAATCATATTTCTTCCGTATGAGTAAGTATGCGGACCGTTTGCTCGATTATTACGAAAAAAATCCATCGTTTATTCAGCCTGAATCAAGAAAGAATGAAATGATTAATAACTTCATTAAACCAGGTTTAGAGGATTTAGCAGTATCAAGAACAACCTTTGATTGGGGAATTAAAGTTCCTAACAATCCAAAACACGTCATTTATGTATGGATTGATGCGTTATTCAACTATTTAACTGCGATTGGCTATGGAACAGATCAAGATGAAAAATATAAAAAATATTGGCCTGCCAACGTACATCTCGTAGGAAAAGAAATTGTACGCTTCCATACAATTTATTGGCCGATTATGCTGATGGCATTAGATCTGCCTCTGCCGAAACAAATTTTCGCACACGGCTGGCTGCTCATGAAAGATGGCAAAATGTCTAAATCAAAAGGGAATGTGGTAGATCCAGTCACATTAATTGATCGTTATGGTCTCGATGCCCTTCGTTATTACCTGCTTCGCGAAGTACCATTTGGTGCAGATGGTGTGTTTACACCAGAAGGATTCGTGGAACGTGTAAACTATGATCTTGCCAATGATTTAGGTAACTTGCTTAATCGTACAGTTGCGATGGTCCAAAAATATTTTGACGGCACATTAAGCAGCTATAAGGGCCCTGTTAATGAGTTTGATGAAGAGCTGAAAGTAGTAGCTGAACAAACAGTCAAAGCCTATGAAGAAGCGATGGAAAATCTTGAATTCTCTGTGGCTCTTTCAAATGTTTGGACATTAATCAGCAGAACCAATAAATATATTGATCAAACAGCTCCATGGGTGCTGGCAAAGGATGAAACAAAACGAAAAGAATTGCATTCTGTTATGTATCATTTAGCAGAATCACTTCGAATCACTGCAGTACTCTTAACGCCGTTCCTAACGAAAACACCTGAGAAAATCTTCTTCCAGCTTGGAATTGAAGAAGAGAAGCTCAAAAGCTGGGATAGTATCCTATCATTTGGTGCGATTCAACAAGCAACGGTACAAAAGGGAGAGCCTTTGTTCCCGCGTTTAGAGGTTGAAGAAGAAGTAGCCTACATTAAAGAAAAAATGCAGGGAAGTGCACCTAAGGTAGAAGAAGAGAAAGTGGAAATCGAAGAAACGGAATTACCTGAGCTGGGAGCAGAAATTGCATTTGATGATTTCTCAAAAGTTGATCTTCGAGTTGCACAGGTATTGGAAGCAGCCCCAGTGAAAAAAGCGGATCGTCTTTTAAAGCTTCAGCTTGATTTTGGATTTGAAAAAAGACAAATCGTCTCTGGGATTGCCAAGCACTATCAACCAGAAGAATTAGTAGGGAAAAAGCTCGTTTGCGTAGCAAATCTTACCCCAGTTAAACTCAGAGGGGAAATTTCCCAGGGAATGATTTTAACTGGAGAAACAGGCGGGAAATTGCAGGTTCTTGAAGTAGATCAAACTCTAGCAAATGGAACAAAAATTTTATAAATCAACAAAGGTGTTCCACGTGTAACATTTCGTCGAACACCTTTTGTTTTTTAGCAGAATTGTCGAAAGGAGCAATCAACCATGTTATTTGATACACATGCCCACTTGAATGCAGAACAATACAATGAAGACTTAGAGCAGGTAATCGAAAGAGCGAAAAGCGAAAAAGTTGAGAAAATCGTGGTGGTAGGGTTTGACCGCCCGACTATTACGAGAGCGATGGAATTAATTGAAGAGTATGATTTCATATATGCAGCTATCGGCTGGCATCCAGTCGATGCTATTGATATGACAGATGAGGATTTGGCTTGGATCAAAGATTTATCTCAACACGAAAAAGTGGTTGCGATTGGAGAAATGGGTCTGGATTACTATTGGGACAAGTCGCCAAAAGATGTGCAAAAGGAAGTCTTTAGACGCCAAATTGCTCTTGCGAAGGAAGTGAAGCTTCCAATCGTTATTCATAATCGTGACGCAACGGAAGATGTCGTGACGATTTTAAAGGAAGAGGGAGCAGCTGAAGTTGGAGGTATTATGCACTGCTTTACTGGCAGTCTGGAAACTGCAAAAGCATGTATGGAGATGAACTTTTATATTTCATTCGGTGGACCCGTGACATTTAAAAATGCCAAAAAGCCAAAGGAAGTTGTAAAGGAGATACCGAGTGACAAACTTTTGATTGAAACAGACTGCCCATACTTAACGCCAGTGCCATTTAGAGGGAAACGTAATGAACCAAGTTATGTCAAATATATCGCAGAACAGATTGCGGAGCTGAGAGAAATCAGCTTTGAAGAGCTTGCTGAATTGACAACAAAAAATGCAAAAAAAGTTTTCCGTATAAACTGACAGTATATGATGTCAATCCTTGTTTAAGCTTGTCCAATTGTGAAACATAACGAAAAAGTTCTACACGTTTGCGCCTCCTCATAGGATAAGTTGTCGATAAGTCTTTCTTCCCTTCCTTCCATAAATCTCCCATAATAGGTTTACAATCGAGCATTTTTGTACAGTGGGTGGAAGGGTTGACAGGTTTTGAGATACTCTATATAATCTCTCCGAGGAGAAGGAGGCGTTTTTCATCGTACAAAAAATGAAAAATCTGTTTTCTGTGAAGCTAGGAAAAGGCAAGGTTTTATTGCTAGTTGTTTGCTTGCTTTTAGCTGGAACTGGAACGGCTTACGGTGCGCATGAGCTCACTAAGCAGTCCATTACCATTTCAATCAATGGTAAAGAGAAGACAATTCGTACACATGAAGAGACAGTAGCTCAGCTGCTTTCAGACCTTGGCATAAGGACCAAGGCGGAGGATCATATCTCTCCAAGTCTAAATACAAAGATTCAAGACAACATGAACATTGTGTATGATGCGGCTATACCGGTTCATCTGACCCTAGACGGGA
Source organism: Bacillus sp. PAMC28571 (assembly GCF_014250435.1). Lineage (NCBI taxonomy): Bacteria > Bacillati > Bacillota > Bacilli > Caryophanales > Bacillaceae > Bacillus > Bacillus sp. PAMC28571. Next base: position 3,541,030 of record NZ_CP060191.1, read on the forward strand.
AAGAGAAAACGATATGGACAACAGATCAGACGGTTGGAGCATTATTGAAGAATGAGAAGATAGATATTGGGAAGCACGATCAAGTAACTCCAGGAAAGAATGACAAGTTAACAAAGGATATGAATCTTGTGGTTCAGCAGGCCTTTCAGGTCAGCTTAAATGATGGAGGAAAAGATAAAAAAGTGTGGACCACTTCGACTACGGTCGCTGACTTTTTAAAGCAACAAGAGCTAAAGCTCAAGAAGCACGATAAGATCAAGCCTGCGTTACATAGTAACCTTTCTAAAAAGAGCGCAGATATAAAGATCACTCGGGTGGAAAAAGTCACCGATGTAGTGGAAGAGAAAATTGCTTTTGATACCAAACATAAAAAGGATCATTCTCTTGAAAAAGGGAAAGAGAAGGTACTTAAAAAAGGTGAAGAAGGTAAATTGAAGAAGCACTATGCCATTGTGAAAGAAAACGGCAAAGTGGTGTCTAAAGAATTGATTAAAGAAGTGACCGAAAAAGATAGTAAGGACCGATTAGTGGCCATTGGTACACAAGTGGCCAAAAAGGAACCTACAGCGTCCCCTGCGGTTTCACGAAGCAATGAATCGTCAGGAAAAGAATTTTATGTGGCGTCAACAGCCTATACAGCGAGCTGTGCTGGATGTACGGGCAGAACGTCTACAGGCTTTAATTTAAAAGCAAATCCGGGTGCAAAGGTCATAGCAGTTGATCCGAGTGTCATTCCGCTGGGCTCAAAAGTGTATGTGGAAGGCTATGGATATGCCGTTGCATCAGACACTGGATCTGCTATAAAAGGGAATAAAATTGATGTGTTCGTCCCAAGTAAGTCGGCAGCTTATCAATGGGGAAATAAACGAGTGAAAATTAGAGTACTCAAATAAACACATCAAATCATTTATATGAACAGAGGGCTTTGCGCACCCTCTGTTTTTTTGGTTATAATAGAAGCACTGTTTTCTAATTAATTAGACGCAAAAGCAGCATGAAAGGTTTCGTTTTTTAAACCAAAAAATGTAGATTGTTTTTGCAAGCGGAGGAATACATGAAAATCAAAGAAATCATTGTGGTGGAGGGTCGTGATGACACTGCCAGAGTGAAGATGGCGGTTGATGCAGATACGATCGAAACAAACGGATCCGCCATTGGCGATACAGTCATTCAACAAGTGCGTCTTGCGCAGGAGACGAGAGGGGTCATTATTTTAACAGATCCTGATTTTCCTGGTGAGAAGATCCGTAAAACCATCGCAGAGGCAGTTCCTGGCTGTAAGCACGCTTTTTTGCCTAAACATCTTGCGAAGGCGAAGCGGGATAAAGGAATTGGTGTCGAGCATGCTTCCTTGGACAGTATTCGGGAATGTCTTGCCCATGTCCATGAAGAAATGGAAGAATCGGAAAGTGACATTACATTAGACGACTTATTTGACGCAGGCCTTATCGGTGGCGAAGCATCGAAACGCCGCCGCGAACGACTAGGAGTGCTTTTAAATATAGGATATACCAATGCGAAGCAGCTGCAAAAGCGCCTTCACATGTTCCAAATAACCAAACATGATTTTATTGCGGCCTTAAAGACCGTCATGCAGGAGGAAGCCGATGAATAAAGATATTGCGACACCCGTCAGAACGAAGGAAATACTGAAGAAGTACGGTTTCTCTTTTAAAAAGAGCTTAGGGCAGAACTTCTTAATTGATACAAATATTTTAGATCGCATTGTCGATCACGCGGAGGTTACAGATGAGACCGGCGTCATTGAAATTGGGCCTGGTATCGGCGCATTGACAGAGCAGCTCGCTAAACGTGCAAAGAAAGTCACCGCTTTTGAAATCGATCAGCGTTTATTGCCTATTTTAAACGATACGCTTTCTCCATATGATAATGTCACGATCATTCATCAAGATGTATTAAAGGCGGATGTGAGAAAGGTCATCGAGGAAAATTTTGCTGACTGTAAAGAAGTGATGGTCGTAGCCAACCTTCCATATTACGTGACAACACCGATTATTATGAAATTGCTTGAAGAAAACCTTCCATTGAAAGGGATTGTGGTCATGCTGCAAAAAGAAGTAGCAGATCGTATGGCAGCTGCCCCTTCATCAAAGGAATATAATTCACTGTCTATTGCAGTTCAATTTTATACGGAAGCAAAAACGGTGATGGTTGTGCCTAAAACGGTTTTTGTTCCTCAGCCAAATGTCGATTCGGCTGTGATTAAGCTGACTGTTCGTGAAACGCCTGCTGTCTCAGTAGAAAATGATGCGTTTTTCTTTCAATTGATCCGAGCGAGCTTTGGCCAGCGCCGGAAAACCTTGATGAATAATTTGATGAATAATCTACCTGATGGAAAAAAACATAAAGCCATCATTGAAGAAGCACTTCAAACAGCAGATATTGATGGAAAGCGCCGCGGAGAATCATTATCTATTGAGGAATTTGCCCGTTTGTCGAATGTTTTACAAAAAGCCCTTTCGTAAGGGCTTTTTTCTTTTGTTTTTCACCACTTCAACTGTTCGGGCATAGGCTAGAAAGAACAGCACATATGAAAGACGATACCAACAGGATATGAGCCTGATTGTGGAGTGAACAGCATGCAATTTCAAATAGGAGATATGGTGACGAGGGCATCCTATCAAATGGATATTATGTTTCGAATCATTCGAATTGATGAGACAGATCAGCACGAAGCCACTGCCATATTGCATGGGAATGAAGTAAGGCTGATTGCTGATGCTAAGATGTCGGATCTCGTCTTAATTCAAAAAGAGGAGCAGCTGACAAGGGAGAAGGACGACGAACGGAAAATTAACGAATCGCTCGACTTACTAAGACAGGATTATCAGCTGCTGCGTGAAAAACAAGAGTATTATACTTCTGGACAATATCAGCATCAGGAGCAGTATTTTCACATGCCTGGAAAGGTCCTTCATTTAGATGGAGATGCTTCATACTTAAAGAAATGCTTAGATGTATATGAACGAATTGGTGTGCCTGTATATGGAGTGCATTGTCATGAGAAGAAAATGCCAAGCGTGATCGATTCGTTACTTGATCAATATCGGCCTGATATTTTGGTCATTACAGGGCATGATGCGTATTCCAAGCAAAAGGGCGGCGTAAATGATATCGGTGCCTATCGCCATTCTCGTCATTTCGTTGAGACGGTTCAAAAAGCAAGAAAGAAAATTCCTCATTTAGATCAGCTTGTGATCTTTGCAGGCGCCTGTCAATCTCATTTCGAATCATTGATCCAAGCAGGTGCCAATTTTGCAAGCTCACCTTCACGTGTGAACATCCATGCGCTCGATCCCGTCTATATCGTTGCGAAGATCAGCTTCACTCCATTTGTAGATCGAATCAACGTGTGGGATGTGCTTCGTAATACATTAACAAGAGAAAAAGGCCTTGGAGGCATCGAGACGAAGGGTGTTTTAAGGGTAGGTATGCCATATAAAAAAGACCATGAATCGACATAACCCGACTGATTTCAGTCTGGTTTTTTTTATGTGTAAAAAGAAATTTCAAACGGATACATAATTCACCGGAATTTGAGAAAAATAGGGAGGAGAAAAGGTAGAAGTTTGTCAAAATTATTTTGTTGACAATGGCTCGTGTTGGTTGATATAATTTAATTTTTATTTGACAAAAATGGGCCGTTGTTGTATAATTATCTCAGTGAGGTGGATGCAATGGCGAAGACTTTGTCCGACATCAAAAGATCGCTTGATGGTAACTTAGGTAAACGTTTGACGTTAAAGGCTAACGGAGGCCGCCGTAAAACAATTGAGCGTTCGGGCATTTTAGCTGAAACGTACCCTTCTGTATTTGTGATTCAATTAGATCAAGATGAGAATTCGTTTGAAAGAGTTTCTTACAGTTATGCAGATATACTGACTGAGACGGTCGAATTAACGTTCGATGATGCCGCTAGCTCAGTCGCCTATTAATGGGCAGTGAACTTCTTGTTTACTGCTTTTTGTTTTGCCTTTTTTTCTGAATGGGAGTCTGTCCATTTTTTGAAAGGGGTAAAAGAAAGGATTCGATACAAAATAAGAAAGCCACAAAAGCAGTGGCACTGATTCGAATTCTCGACTAAAGGGGCTGTTTCGTTTGGGTAGACGCCGAGGCATTATGTCAGATGAGTTCAAATACGAGCTGGCGAAGGATCTTGGATTTTATGATACCGTCAAAAATGGAGGCTGGGGAGAAATTCGTGCGCGTGACGCAGGTAATATGGTCAAACGTGCCATCGAATTAGCTCAGCAGCACATGGCTCAGGAAGAGAATCAACGATAGAAAAATGGTCAGGGATACCTCAGGTGTCTCTGGCTTTTTTTGTTGGAAAAGTCAGTGTGCTGGGCGTAAAAGCCAATATTCATCAGATCCATCAAATGTGATACAATATTGATACTTATGTTTAGATGGAGAAGTAGGTGAAATGTTTGCGTATTTTAGAAAAAGCACCGGCAAAAATTAATCTCTCTCTTGATGTCCATGGAAAAAGACCGGATGGATATCACGAAGTAGAGATGGTGATGACAACAATAGACCTTGCAGATCGACTTGAGCTGACGGAGCTGGATAAAGACGAAATCCGTGTATCATCTCATAATCGATTTGTGCCAGATGATCAGCGTAACTTGGCTTATCAGGCGGCTAAATTACTCAAAACAAGGTTCGGTATTCAAAAAGGAGTATCGATTGTCATCACAAAAGCAATTCCTGTTGCAGCAGGTTTAGCTGGAGGCAGCAGTGATGCTGCAGCAGCGCTTCGCGGTTTAAACCGTTTGTGGAAGTTAAATCTCACGTTAGATGAACTGGCTGAGCTTGGAGCGGAGATCGGCTCAGATGTGTCTTTTTGTGTACACGGAGGCACAGCACTAGCGACAGGACGTGGAGAAAAACTGAAGCATATCGCGACACCGCCGCATTGCTGGGTGATTTTAGCGAAGCCGGTGATTGGGGTATCTACAGCTGAAGTTTATAGACAATATGACGCAAGCAAAGTAGAACACCCAAATGTACAGCGTATGATTGAAGCCATTGAAGCGAAAGATTATAAAGAGATGTGCGGCTCACTCGGTAACGTTCTGGAGTCTGTGACATTAAAGATGTATCCGGAAGTAGATATGATCAAAAGACAGATGAAGCGTTTCGGTGCTGATGCTGTATTAATGAGTGGAAGCGGCCCAACGGTATTTGGCTTGATTCAATATGAATCGAAGGTACAAAGAATATATAACGGACTGAGAGGATTTTGTGATCAAGTATACGCTGTCCGCATGATCGGCGAACAAAATGCCCTTGATTAAATCCGTATATTAAGTTATATTATTCATAAATTATTCGGGTTCTGGGGGTAAGTTCATGAAGTTTCGTCGAAGCGGCAGATTGGTGGACTTAACAAATTATTTGTTAGCCCACCCGCACGTACTAGTACCTTTAACTTTTTTTGCAGAACGTTATCAATCTGCAAAGTCCTCCATTAGTGAAGACTTAACGATTATCAAACAGACCTTCGAACAGCAGGGAATAGGCACATTGCTCACTGTACCTGGCGCTGCTGGCGGAGTGAAATATATTCCAAAAATACACCTAAAAGAAGCAGATGACGTAGTAAACGATATCGGAGAGGCATTATCAACTCCTGAACGTGTACTTCCTGGCGGTTATTTATATTTAACCGATGTTTTAGGCAATCCATCGATTCTTGCGAAAATCGGTAAGCTGTTTGCGACCATCTTTGCGGACCGTGCGATTGATGTCGTCATGACCGTTGCGACAAAAGGTATTCCGATTGCCTATTCTGTTGCGGGTTATTTAAATGTGCCTGTTGTGATCGTTAGAAAAGATAATAAGGTAACCGAAGGATCAACTGTCAGTATTAATTATGCGTCAGGTTCTTCTAACCGAATTCAAACCATGTCCCTTGCAAAGCGAAGCTTAGATAAAGGCTCCAATGTGTTGATCATTGATGACTTTATGAAAGCGGGCGGAACCATTAACGGCATGATGAATTTGCTTGAGGAATTTAATGCAAATGTTGCAGGGATCGGTGTTCTTTTAGAAGATGAAGGCGTAGATGAACGTCTTGTCGATGAATATGTCTCGTTGTTAAAGCTTTCTACCATTGATATGAAGCAAAAAATCATTGAGATCAATGAAGGCAATTTCCACGAGTTTTTTCATTCGAAAGCGTAAGCTTTGATTAAACATGTATTTGAATGGGAGAGATTAATATGACAAAAGTTGTTCAAACCAAACATGCACCAGCAGCCATTGGACCTTACTCTCAAGGAATTATTGTCAATAACATGTTTTACAGCTCAGGGCAAATTCCATTAACCCCAGCTGGAGATTTTGTAAATGGAGATATTAAAGAACAAACACATCAAGTATTCCGTAATCTTGAGGCTGTACTTGAAGCAGCAGGTGCTTCCTTTGAAACAGTCGTGAAAGCAACTGTTTTCATTAAAGATATGGAACAATTCGCTGAAGTGAATGAAGTGTACGGTGAGTATTTCCATACACATAAACCAGCTCGTTCATGCGTGGAAGTGGCAAGACTTCCAAAGGATGCGCTTGTAGAAATAGAAGTAGTTGCATTAGTAAAATAAACAGGCACTCTCAATGAAAGCCGTTTGGTTTCATCATATGCAGGGAAAGACATCATCATGATGTCTTTTTTTATGCTGAGAATGTAAGCGCCGTCACGAATATGACAAATAATGTATAAATATCCCGATATTTCAAAAAAAGTTTAAAAAAAGAGCAGGAGAATCACCACGATCGTTGAATACCTAAGTAATGCTTTTATATTGGGAAAAGGTGGTGAACTACTGTGGAAGTTACTGACGTAAGATTACGCCGCGTGAATACCGATGGTCGCATGAGGGCGATTGCATCCATCACGCTGGACCACGAATTTGTTGTTCATGATATTCGTGTGATTGATGGAAACAATGGGTTGTTTGTAGCAATGCCTAGCAAACGCACGCCTGATGGAGAGTTTCGCGATATTGCACATCCAATTAATTCAAGCACTCGGGGTAAAATCCAAGATGCTGTATTAAATGAATATCATCGCTTAGGCGAAGAGGAAGAAACAATTGAATATGAAGAAGCTGGAGCTTCTTAATCATATGTGAACCTAAAAAGGCGGCTTTAAGAGAAAATGAATGTTTTCTTTTAAATGCTGTCTTTTTTGCGTTCTTTCTCTTGTTTCTTAAGTCTTTCATTTGTTAGAAAATTATTGTACTTCCTTATGTATCCTTGAAATCAGTCTTTATTTAGGATATATTTTTCTATGGATAATAGGGATATTGGAGGCCAATCAATGGATAAGCGGTTCGCAGTGATTTTAGCAGCGGGAAAAGGAACGAGAATGAAGTCAAAGCTATATAAAGTACTTCATCCAGTTTGCGGAAAGCCAATGGTCGAGCATGTGGCAGATGAAGCGTTAAAGCTTTCTTTAGCCAAGCTAGTGACGATTGTCGGTCATGGTGCAGAGGACGTGAAAGAGCAGCTTGGAGACAGAAGTGAGTATGCACTTCAAGAAGAACAGCTGGGAACAGCCCATGCCGTCAAACAAGCAAAGTCGTTCCTCGCGCAGGAAAAGGGAACAACCATTGTCATTTGTGGTGATACGCCATTATTGACAGCGGAAACAATGGAAGCCATGTTAAGCGAGCATCAAAAACATCAAGCGAAAGTCACTATTTTAACAGCACATGCGGATGATCCGACAGGCTATGGCCGTATTATTCGTGACGAAACAGGTGCTGTCGTGAAAATTGTGGAGCATAAAGATGCGAACGATGCAGAGCGTCAAGTGAATGAAATTAATACAGGGACTTATTGCTTTTCAAATGAAGATCTCTTCCGTGTGATTGAGCAAGTGTCGAATGAAAATGCACAGGGTGAATACTACTTGCCAGACGTTATTGAAATTCTAAAAAATGAAGGGCAAACAGTTGCAGCTTATCAAACACCGCATTTTGAAGAAACACTTGGAGTTAATGACCGTATCGCTCTATCACAAGCAGAGCAATTCATGAAGCGACGTATTAATCATCAGCATATGAAGAATGGTGTGACCTTGATTGATCCTGAGAACACGTATATTTCGCCAGATGCTGTCATCGGTGAAGATACAGTTATTTATCCTGGGACGGTCATCAAAGGGAATGTAAAAATCGGTGCAGACGCCACTATTGGGCCAAACACTGAAGTTGTTGACAGCATCATCGGAGATCGAACAGTCATTAAGCAATCTGTCGTCTGCGATAGTGAGGTTGGAGTTGATGTGACAATTGGACCGTTTGCTCATATTCGCCCGTTGTCGAAAATTGGCGATGAAGTAAAAATCGGGAATTTTGTCGAAATCAAGAAAACAGTTTTCGGAGACCGCAGCAAAGCATCTCATCTAAGCTACATTGGAGACGCAGAGGTCGGAACTGATGTAAACCTTGGCTGTGGTTCCATTACAGTCAACTATGATGGGAAAAACAAATTCTTAACGAAGATTGAAGACGGCGCATTTATTGGCTGTAATTCAAATCTAGTTGCACCAGTCACTGTCGGAAAAGGGGCATATGTTGCAGCCGGTTCAACGGTTACAGAAGATGTACCGCAGGATGCATTGTCTATTGCTAGAGCAAGACAAGTCAATAAAGAAGATTATGTGAAAAATATTCATAAAAAATAATCCAAATACCCGGAGGTTTACCATACCATGTCTAATCGTTATGCTGATGCGAATTTAAAGATATTCTCTTTGAATTCAAACCCTGAACTTGCCAAAGAAATTGCCGATCGTATCGGAGTTGATGTAGGAAAGAGCTCTGTTAAACGTTTTAGTGACGGTGAAGTCCAAATCAATATTGAAGAAAGTATCCGCGGCTGTGATTGTTATGTCATTCAATCAACAAGTGCGCCAGTCAATGAGCATATTATGGAACTGCTCATTATGGTGGATGCGCTAAAACGCGCTTCAGCGAAAACTGTCAATATTGTGATCCCTTATTACGGATATGCACGTCAAGATCGTAAGGCAAAACCTCGTGAGCCAATCACTGCGAAGCTTTTTGCGAACTTGCTTGAAACAGCAGGTGCTACACGTGTGATTGCGCTTGATCTTCATGCGCCGCAAATCCAAGGTTTCTTCGATATTCCAATCGATAACTTAATGGCTGTGCCAATCTTAACAAACTATTTCGAACAGAAGAACTTGAATGATATCGTTGTTGTGTCTCCTGACCACGGTGGTGTGACACGTGCGCGTAAAATGGCAGACCGCCTGAAAGCGCCAATCGCAATTATCGACAAACGCCGTCCAAAGCCAAACGTTGCTGAAGTCATGAACATTATTGGTAACATTGAAGGCAAAACGGCGATTCTGATCGATGATATCATTGATACAGCTGGTACTATTACACTTGCAGCAAATGCGCTAGTCGAAAATGGAGCAGCTGAAGTATATGCTTGTTGTACGCACCCAGTATTGTCTGGACCAGCAGTAGAACGTATCACAAACTCTAAAATTAAAGAATTGGTTGTGACAAACAGTATTCAATTAACTGATGACAAGAAAGTTGGAAAATTCATTCCGCTTTCGGTTGGGCCTTTGCTTGCAGAAGCCATCATCCGTGTACATGAAGAAGAATCTGTGAGCTACCTTTTCAGCTAATTTTCTGATTAAAAAAGGCCCTAGGCATCAAGCTTGGGGTCTTTTTGCTATCATCATTCACGGCAAATAGGTTTAAAATGATTCGGTTATGGGTAATTATGAGAGTAGTGACAAAAAAGAAATAGGATGGTGCTGAATATGGCAACTTTAAAAGCAAATAAAAGAACTGATTTCAAACGTTCCACACTGCAAAAAATCCGTCATTCAGGACACGTTCCTGGTGTCATATACGGAAAAAATACAGACAGCCTGGCTGTTTCATTAGACAGCATCGATTTATTAAAGACCTTACGTGATGAAGGGAAGAATACAATTATCACCTTAGATGTGGGTGGTGAAACGAAATCTGTGATGGTGACAGAATTACAAACAGATCCGTTGAAAAACGAGCTTGTCCATGCTGATTTCCAAGTCGTTGACTTACAGCGTGAAATTGAGGCAGATGTGCCAATACAGCTGATTGGCGAGTCTAAAGGGGTAAAAGATGGCGGTGTGCTTCAGCAGCCACTATTTGAACTATCTGTTACAGCGAAACCAAAAGATATCCCGCAGAATATTGAAGCTGATATTACAAACTTAGAAGTCAATGATGTCTTAACAGTTGCTGATCTGCCTGTTCAGTCATCTTATCAAATCAATAACGATCCAGAAGAAGTCGTTGCTTCCATTCTGCCGCCTCAGCAATCAGAGGTTCCTGAGCCGGATAGCGAAGAAGACCCGCAAGAGCCTGAGGCCATTAAAGAAAAGGATGACGATGGAGAATAACTGGTCATTTAAAGACGTAACCCTCCCGCGGTTGCGTCTTTTGTGCTAGAATGAAAGAATTCATACGTTTTTACATGAGGCAATCTGATTGGCTCATTTTTTAGGCGTGTGCTGTGTGACAAAGGAGGTTATTGGTTTCATGATTGCATTCGTTGGATTAGGCAATCCAGGAAAAGAATATGAAAAAACAAGACATAATGTCGGGTTTATGACAATAGATGAATTATCGAAAAAATGGGACATTCCTTTAAATCAATCAAAATTCCACGGACAATTTGGAACTGGGTTTGTTTCGGGGCAAAAGGTTCTACTTGTAAAGCCGCTTACATATATGAACTTATCAGGAGAATGTGTGCGTCCGCTGATGGACTATTACGATATTCCCCTCGAACATTTGAAAGTGATTTATGATGATCTTGATTTGCCAACTGGCCGGATTCGCTTACGTACAAAAGGAAGTGCAGGCGGGCATAATGGAATCAAATCATTGATTCAGCATTTAGGTTCACCTGAATTTGACCGATTCCGTATCGGCATTGGACGTCCTCAAAACGGCATGAAGGTCGTTGATTACGTACTAGGGCGTTTCTCAGAAGAAGAACAGCCTGACATCGCATCAGCCATTCAATCGTCTGTCGAGGCTTGTGAAGCGGCTTTAAAAAAGCCATTTTTAGAAGTGATGAATGATTTTAACAAGAAGGTATAAGAATGATAAGCGAAGCACATACTGATCATAAAATCTCAGCATGGGAGGATCACGTATGGCTTTGCATTATTACTGCCGCCACTGTGGTGTAAAGGTTGGCAGTCTAGATGAATCCGCTGTCCAAAGTGAAGCACTTGGATTTCATCACTTAACAAATGAGGAAAGAAACGATATGATTTCTTATAGGGAAAATGGTGATTTACATGTACAAACCATTTGTGAGGATTGCCAAGAGGCGCTCGAAAGAAATCCTGATTACCATCAGTATCATACTTTTATTCAATAAAAAAGCTTTGGTGTAGATATTAGACCAAAGCGTTTTTCTGTTTTAAACAAACAGGGAGGAGGAGCCAAATGAAAAACATACAATCATTTATCAAACAAAGTGATGATTTTCAGTCCATTTTTAATGGGCTAAAGGAAGGGTTAAAAGAACAGCTGCTTGCCGGACTATCAGGCTCCGTCAGATCTTTATTTACAGCCGCGATATCAGACGAACTGAAGCGGCCAATGTTTATTGTGACTCACAATTTATATCAGGCGCAGAAGGTAACAGATGATCTAGCAAGTGTGATGCCGGATCGCTCGGTCCTTCTTTATCCTGTCAATGAACTCATCGCTTCAGAAATTGCAGTGGCCAGTCCTGAACTGAGAGCACAGCGTTTGGATGTCTTGAATCGACTTGCGAATGGAGAAAACCCCATTATCGTCACTCCCGCTGCTGCGGTGCGCAGGATGCTTCCGCCAGTTGAGCTCTGGAAGGAGAGTCAGGTCCATTTAAAGATCGGTGAAGAAATTGATTTGGAGGCGTTTTCAAAACAGCTCGTACAAATTGGTTATGACCGGACGTCAATGGTTGCTGCGCCCGGAGACTTTAGTGTGCGCGGAGGAATCATCGACATCTATGCGTTAACGGAAGATCATCCAATCCGTATTGAACTGTTTGATACAGAAGTAGACTCGATTCGAACGTTTCATTCAGATACACAGCGTTCATTAGAAACCCTTCAAGAAATCAAAATAGGTCCTGCAAAAGAGTTAATTGTGAGAGGTCCGGAACGAGTGAGAGCCATTGAACAGCTTGATCAAGGGCTGGCGAAGAGCTTAAAGAAATTCAACTCAGATCAGCAAAAAGAACTGCTTCATCAAAATATATCTGCTGATCGCGAGAAGCTGCTAGAAGGCATCGTGACACAGGAAATGACGAAGTACCTGTCCTATTTCTATGAAAAGCCTGCTAGTTTGCTAGATTACACATCGCAGGATACGATTATTATTTTAGATGAAATCAGCAGAATTCAGGAGATGGAAGAACAGCTTGAACAGGAAGAAGCCGATTGGACAATTAGTCTGCTTGAAGAAGGCAATATTCTTCATGATTTATCTCTATCTTTCCCGTTCCAAGAACTGATCAATCAGCAATCGAGATCCATTCTGTACTACTCTTTGTTCCTGAGACATGTCCAGCAGACAAATCCGCAAAATATCGTCAATGTATCTAGTAAGCAAATGCAGAATTTCCACGGACAGATGAATGTGCTGGCGAGTGAAATTGAACGCTATAAAAAACAGCAATACACGGTTGTCTTCTTAGGTGCGGATGAAGAGCGGACAGAAAAGCTGTCGTCTGTTCTGCATGATTATGACATTGAAGCCGCTCTTGCTAAACCGGACGCTGAGCTTGTGAGCGGACAGGTGTATATTTTACAAGGTGAGCTGCAAACAGGCTTTGAACTGCCGTTATCAAAAATTGCTGTGATCACAGAAGGTGAACTCTTCAAGAAACGTGTGAAAAAACAGGCGCGTAAGCAAAAGCTGACCAATGCAGAGCGGATCAAGAGCTATTCAGAGCTTCAAGTCGGCGATTATGTGGTGCACATTAACCACGGGATCGGTAAATATTTAGGAATTGAAACGCTTGAAATCGGCGGCATTCATAAAGATTATTTAAATATTCATTATCAAGGAAGCGACAAGCTTTATGTACCGGTTGAACAAATTGATCAGGTGCAGAAATATGTAGGATCAGAAGGTAAAGAACCAAAGCTGTACAAACTGGGCGGCAGCGATTGGAAACGCGTGAAGAAAAAAGTTGAAACATCTGTACAGGATATCGCAGATGATCTGATTAAGCTGTACGCAGAACGTGAGGCAAGCAAAGGGTATGCCTTCTCGCCTGACCATGAGATGCAGCGCCAGTTTGAATCTGCGTTCCCTTACCAGGAAACAGATGATCAAATCCGTTCGATTCACGAAATTAAACAGGATATGGAGCGGGAGCGTCCAATGGACCGTCTGCTTTGTGGAGATGTGGGTTACGGAAAAACGGAGGTGGCCATTCGAGCGGCCTTCAAAGCCATTGCTGACGGGAAGCAGGTAGCCCTGCTAGTTCCGACAACCATCTTAGCGCAGCAGCATTTTGACACAATCATGGACCGATTCCAAGACTACCCTGTCAAAATTGCGCAGCTGAGCCGTTTCCGTACAAGAAAAGAAACAACTGAAACGTTAAAAGGGCTGAAAAACGGAACGATTGATATGGTCATCGGCACACACCGTCTTCTTTCAAAAGACATCGTCTACAAGGATTTAGGACTGTTAATCATAGATGAGGAACAGCGTTTTGGTGTGACGCATAAAGAGAAAATTAAACAGATGAAAGCCAATATCGACGTACTGACATTAACGGCTACGCCAATTCCCCGTACGCTTCATATGTCCATGCTTGGCGTGCGGGATTTATCGGTTATTGAAACACCGCCTGAAAACCGATTCCCTGTTCAAACCTATGTGGTCGAGTACAATGGAGCTTTAGTCAGAGAAGCGATTGAGCGAGAATTAGCACGCGGCGGTCAAGTGTACTTCCTTTACAACCGTGTTGAGGATATTGAACGAAAAGCAGATGAAATCTCCATGCTAGTCCCAGACGCAAAAGTCAGTTATGCGCACGGGAAAATGAGTGAGAACGAGCTGGAATCAGTGATGATCAATTTCCTTGAAGGTGAATCAGATGTATTGGTCAGTACCACCATCATTGAAACGGGAGTCGATATTCCAAATGTGAACACACTCATCGTCCACGATGCCGATAAAATGGGGCTTTCTCAGCTGTACCAGCTAAGAGGACGAGTCGGGCGTTCGAACCGTGTCGCTTATGCTTATTTCACGTATCGAAAAGATAAAGTTCTTTCTGAAGTTGCGGAGAAAAGACTTCAAGCCATTAAAGAATTCACAGAGCTCGGATCTGGGTTTAAAATTGCGATGCGTGATTTAACAATTCGAGGAGCAGGGAACTTACTTGGTGCTCAGCAGCATGGCTTCATTGATTCGGTTGGATTCGACCTCTATTCTCAAATGCTGAAAGAAGCCATTGAGGAAAGAAGAGGCGATACAACGGCTCAAGATAAGTTCGAGCCAGAAATTGATCTGCAAATTGATGCTTACATCCCAGACACTTATATTTCGGATGGCAAGCAAAAAATTGAAATGTATAAACAGTTCAGAGCAATTGGATCGATTGAAGAGAGAAAAGAGCTTCAGGATGAAATGATTGACCGATTTGGTGAATATCCGCAAGAAGTGGCTGACTTGTTTACGATTGCGACAATGAAGGTGTACGCTGTCCAGGAACGTGTCGAGCTGATCAAGATGGAGAAAGGCATTGTCAGAATGACTCTTGATGAGAAAGCAAGCAGTGAAATCGACGGTCAAAAATTATTTGAGCTCGGCAGTAAATATGGACGTGAAATCGGGTTAGGAATGGAAGGCAGCAAGCTGATTATTTCTGTCCAAACGAAAGGCAAGAAGACCGAGGAATGGCTTGAGGTTGTTCTTAACATGCTTCGAGGCCTTCAAGATGTGAAAAAAGAAACCATTCCATCTTCATAAAATTTTGTTTGTCTCTCGTGTATATTACGTTTGATGTGACGGATACTAAACTCAGGGTCAAGTGGTGAATGTTGCATAAAGTGGACGCTTTTGTTCCATTCACCCAACACATCATCAAACGAAAGAGAGGCAGCAGTGAATGAAAGCAACTGGAATTGTACGCCGCATCGATGATTTAGGTAGAGTGGTTATTCCGAAGGAGATTCGCAGAACATTGCGCATCCGGGAAGGAGATCCGCTTGAGATTTTCGTCGACCGCGATGGAGAAGTGATTTTGAAGAAGTATTCGCCGATTAGTGAGCTAGGAGACTTTGCGAAGGAATATGCTGATGCATTATTCGACAGTTTGGGTCATTCCATCCTGATCTGTGATCGAGATACGTATATTGCTGTATCCGGCAGTTCGAAAAAAGAGTACTTGAACAAATCCATCAGTGATTTACTTGAACGAACAATGGATCAGCGTAATTCTGTGTTAGAAGAAAATAAAAAAGAAATTCAACTTGTCGATGGTATTGATGATGACGTATCTGCTTATACCATTGCACCTATTGTTGCGAACGGAGATCCAATTGGCGCCGTCGTCTTATTTTCTAAAGAGCGTTCAATGGGGGAAGTGGAGCATAAAGCGGCAGAAACGGCAGCTGGCTTCTTAGCCCGTCAAATGGAACATTAGGTCTAATAACTCTATATCATCTTGATAAAATGAAAGAATGCCGATGAAATCATTTGATTTTGTCGGCTTTTTATATGGGATGAAACAAAACGAGACATGTGCCGTCTATTCCTTAGAAAGAAACGCCTTTTCATTCACGTATGATATAATGAGTGCGTTTAACTGTAGATTTATTTTAAAGGAGTCATCCATGAAAAATGCTGTGAATCAGCCGCATTGGCTTTTCCAGGGTGCGGTGATTTTGACCATCGCAGGCTTGTTATCAAAGATATTAAGTGCTGTTTACCGTGTCCCGTTTCAAAACATCGTAGGGGACACAGGGCTTTATATTTATCAGCAGGTATATCCTTTCCTTGGCATTGCCATCATGCTTGGTACAACAGGTTTTCCTGTCATGGTGTCCAAGCTTTTGAGTGAGCATGGGGAAGAGAATCGCCGGATCATTACAAGGGTATCCTTGGTCTATATCACTTTACTGAGCCTAGTCTTATTTCTTTGTCTTTACATAGGAGCAGGCACAATTGCGAGTCTTATGGCAGACAGTCAATTAATTCTGCTCATCCAGATGAGTGCTTTTGTGTTTCTATTTCTGCCGCTCACTGTGATGCTGAGGGGAGTTTTTCAGAGTGACGGTCTGATGCTTCCAACAGCTGTTTCTCAATTGGTTGAGCAGCTCATCAGGGTAGGTGTCCTGCTTGTTTTATCCTTCTATTTCGTGAGGCACGGCTATTCGCTTTATGAAACAGGGGCGGGTGCGGTGTTCTCTTCTATCGCAGGAAGTGCAGCCTCGCTCATTTTGCTTCTTTTCCTTTGGCTGACCTATCGAAAGCAGTCTGCTGCAAGTATGTCAGGCAAACAGGCGACACTTCGAAAAAAAGATGTTATGAAGAGTTTGGTGCTGTATACATTGACGATTTGTGTCAGCGGTTTGCTCATTTTATGGATGCAAATGATTGATGCTTTTCATCTGTATGCGCTGCTGCGCAGCGAGGGTCTCAGTGAAGCGGCAGCAAAGGCGGCGAAAGGTGTATATGACCGAGGCCAGCCTTTCTTACAGCTCGGAACGGTGTTTGCCATCAGCATCGGAACCTCTCTTGTGCCATTTTTATCTGCAGCCATGAGGAATGGAGAGCATGAAACGATACGGCAAAAAGTTCGCTCATCGGTTAAGACCACGTCGGTATTAGGGATAGGGTCAGCGGTTGGACTGATTTGTATTTTAGCACCAGTCAATACAATGCTTTTTCGTAATGATTTAGGCACCGATGCCTTGCAAATATTTTGTATATCGATCGTCTTTACGTCGATTGCCATTACGCAGGCGGCTTTACTGCAAGGGCTCGGGCATACTGTATATCCTGCTGTTGTGGTGGTCCTCAGCGTGCTGGTGAAATGGATTCTAACGATTGCGCTTGTACCGTTATTTGGCATCCATGGTGCCGCGTGGTCAACTGTATGTGGTTTTCTCACAGCAGCCGTTCTCAATGCCGTTTATTTGAAGCATAAAGGATGGATTTCGTTGAGAGAGCTGTTCCCGGTGAAAATTCTTTTATCAGCCGCCTTCATGGCTGTGGTCTTAATAGGATATCAGGCTCTGTTTTCATGGGTGATTCCCTTTGAAAAACGCCCGTTTTCCGTTTTAGAGAGCCTGACATCAGTTTTTATTGGTGGTTTCGCCTTTTTATATAGTATTCTTAAGCTAGAAGTATTTACGGACGAGGAATGGAGACTCATTCCATTAGGAGAAAAGATTTTATATTTTAAACAGATGAGAGGGAATCAAAATGGCAGGTAAGATTACCGTCGTCGGTCTCGGGGCAGGCGACATGGATCAGCTGACGCTCGGTGTATATAAGCAGCTGAAGCAGGCGAAAGAAGTATTTATGAGAACGCAGGATCATCCGCTTACCGCAGAGTTAATGCAGGAGGTCCCATCTCTCACCTTTTTTGATGAAATTTATGAAAAGCATGATCAGTTTGATCAGGTGTATCAGGAAATTACCGAAATATTATTTGCAGAGGCAGCGGAAAAAGACATTGTGTACGCTGTACCTGGTCATCCATTTGTGGCAGAAAAGACCGTACAGCTGCTCGTCGCCGGGCAGAAAGAGCGCGGGATTGAGGTGTCTGTCGCTGGTGGACAAAGCTTTCTAGATGCGACATTCAACTCCTTGCAGATTGACCCCATCGAGGGATTACAATTCGTTGATGCAGGGGATATGAGAGCGGATGATCTGAAATTAACCCAGCACGTCCTGATTTGTCAGGTATATGATCAGATGACAGCTTCGAATGTGAAACTCACGCTGATGGAAAAGCTCCCTGACGATTATGAAATTTATATTGTGACAGCAGCTGGAAGCAGTCAGGAACAGATTACTGCCGTTCCTTTATTTGAACTTGATCGAGATGTGTCGATAAATAACTTAACGAGTGTTTATGTTCCTCCAATTCAAGATGAACAGATGCTTTATCAACAATTTGACACCTTCCGTGACGTCATACGTACATTAAGAGGTCCGGGCGGCTGTCCATGGGATCAAAAACAAACCAATGAATCACTCAAACCATATTTAATTGAAGAATGCTATGAACTGCTTGAAGCGATAGATGAAGATGACCCAGATCATATGGTGGAAGAGCTTGGCGATGTGCTACTGCAGGTGCTGCTTCACGCTCAAATTGGCGAAGATGACGGTTATTTCTCAATCGATGACGTCATTCAGCATGTCACAGAAAAAATGATTCGGCGTCACCCCCATGTGTTTGGTGACACGAATGTTTCTGAGGCAGCAGATGTGGTGGCCAACTGGGAAAAAATCAAACAGCAGGAGAAGCCAGAGCGGACCGGTTCTATTTTGCAATCGATTCCGGCGACACTTCCGGCACTAACAAAGGCATATAAGCTCCAAAAGAAAGCTGCCAAAGTAGGCTTTGATTGGACAAATGTTCAAGATATTTGGAACAAATACGAAGAAGAAAAGCAGGAATTTCTCGTTGAAGTGGCAGAGAAGACGGACGAAGGTGCAACGAAGCAGATGAAAGATGAATTTGGTGATCTTTTGTTTGTTCTCGTCAATATTGGCAGGTTCTATCACCTAGAGCCTGAAACGGCACTCGCTTCTGCCAACACAAAATTTATACGGCGCTTTCAGCATATCGAACAAAAAGCAAAGGACTTGGGCCGTTCGTTAGATGACTTAACGCTAGAGGAAATGGACGATCTATGGAACGATGCGAAACGCATAGAAAGAGGTGAACACACATGAGACTAGATAAATTTTTAAAAGTGTCCCGTTTAATTAAAAGAAGAACATTGGCAAAAGAAGTAGCTGATCAAGGCAGGATATCTATTAACGGAACACAGGCGAAGGCAAGCTCTGACGTGAAAGAAGGAGATGAGCTGCAAATCCGCTTTGGTCAAAAACTAGTGACTGTTCAAGTCAACGAGTTAAAGGACACGACGAAAAAAGAAGAAGCGGCTGGCATGTATACTGTGCTAAAAGAAGAAAAAACAGCAGAATAGGGCTTGTTCTAAATGACCCTCTTATCACATACAATGCAGTAACATGCAAGTATGAGATATGGGGGATGTATAGATGAATCAATATTATAATCAACCTCAAGGCACGAAGCTGTCATCAGACGCGGAGCACAATGTCACAATGCGAAACAGAAAGCATTTAGATATTACTGGTGTCAAACAAGTGGAAAGCTTTGATAGTGAGGAATTTCTGCTGGAGACGGTCATGGGGATTCTCGCCATCCGCGGAGAAAATCTGCAAATGAAAAATCTAGACGTCGAAAAGGGCGTTGTGTCGATCAAAGGGCGTGTCTTTGATTTAATCTATGTGGATGAGCAGCACGGGGAGAAAGCTAAAGGATTTTTTAGCAAGCTGTTTAAATGACGCTGACAGTCCAGTTTTATACGATGCTTTCCATGGCGGCGATGGGCATCTGGCTGGGCGCATCGCTTGATACGTACAAGCTGTTTGTGAACCGGGAAAAAACAGCAAAATGGCTTTTGGCTATCCATGATCTCCTTTTTTGGATGGTACAGGGTCTCTTATTCTTTTACGTCCTGCTGCTGACAAATGAGGGAGAATTCAGGCTTTATATTTTTCTAGCCGTTGCTCTAGGTTTCTCGATGTATCAGGCATTGATGAAACATTTGTATCTCAAGATTCTCAAGTTTATCATGATGTGTGTATATCAAACCGTTCTCTTCCTAAAAAGGCTGGTCATGTCGGTTGTCTTTCAGCCGATACGCTGGATGATCACATTGGTCATAAGTGCTTTTCTGTTCTTGCTCCACTCGCTCTTACGTCTAGTTCGTTTTACGTTTCGGCTCGTGTGGAAGGTGCTGTCGATTGTTTGTTATCCGCTCATCTGGTTACTCAATGTGACCATTATTCATCGGATTCCCGAAAAATGGCGAACTTCAATGAGATTGTTTTTCTCAAAAGGAGCAGGAATTTTACAAGGGGCCAAGAAATTATCTGGTACCATCAAAACGAAATGGAAACAATTCTGGACAAAGTAAGAGAGGAGGCCTTCAATCTTGAACAAGAGAAAACGAAATATCGCACAAATTCAAAATGATTACCAAAAACAAATGGAACAGCAAGCACAGCGCTTAAAACGCAAACGTCGCGGACTCCTTAGAAGGCTTACCGTGTTTGGTGTAATCGTGCTCATGTTTGCTGTCTTGGTGACAAGTGCCCTCTGGTCGCAATCGTCTTCACTAAAGGAAAAAGAAGAGAAGAAGGTTGCGCTCGAAAAAGAGTTGAAGCAATTAAAAACAAAGCAGGAAGATATTTCTGATGAAATTAAGAAGCTGAAAAGCAAGGAATACGTACTCGAACTGGCACGACGGGACTATTATATGTCCAAAAAAGGCGAAAAAATCTTTGATGTGGGCAATAAGAGCGATTAGCCTTGTTGACACTTAAAATTCAGTTTATGTATAATTGAACAAATGAGATTTTTTTATAAGTCTAAGGAGGAGCACTTTTTTTATGTCGATTGAAGTTGGCAGCAAGTTACAAGGGAAAGTTACGGGCATTACAAATTTTGGAGCTTTTGTGGAGTTGCCAGGCGGTTCAACTGGTCTCGTTCATATCAGTGAGGTAGCCGATAACTATGTAAAAGATATTAATGAGCATTTAAAAGTCGGTGAACAAGTTGAAGTGAAAGTGATTAACGTTGAAAAAGACGGTAAAATCGGCTTGTCCATTAAAAAAGCAAAAGATCGTCCTCAACAACAATCAAGACCAAGCAGAAATGATTTCCGTCCGAAGGAATCGTTTGAACAAAAAATGAACAAATTCTTAAAAGATAGCGAAGATCGCTTAACATCTTTAAAACGTAACACGGAATCAAAACGTGGGGGGCGCGGAGCAAGAAGAGGTTAACTTGTTGCTGCTTTCTATATATTTTCACAACAAAGCATCTGCTGTTCAGCAGGTGCTTTTTTTCATGATTCATCCGACATTTTTGGAGATTTCGTCATTTAATTTAAAACTTTCTATTGACGGACAAGCGAATCCTTTGTATTATAGTTCTTGTGCTTCTTAGCGCATTTTCATTATGGCGGTGTAGCTCAGCTGGCTAGAGCGTACGGTTCATACCCGTGAGGTCGGGGGTTCGATCCCCTCCGCCGCTATCCTTTTAACTAGAACATAAAGCAAGGCCCGTTGGTCAAGCGGTTAAGACACCGCCCTTTCACGGCGGTAACACGGGTTCGAATCCCGTACGGGTCATATTTGAAACAGCTTTCTATAGGAAAGCTGTTTTTTTGTGCCTTCGTAAAATTCTGATGAAAGACATCGACTTTCATGAAAGTATGCCTCTTTGACGAATAAAGCGTCGAACGTTTTATGGAAACGACAACTTCTTTTGACAAAATTTCATTTTCACCTTCGCTATAATGACAAGCAACGAATATCAGGTGGGGGATGAGAAGATGGAAAAACTAGAAAGAAGAACTGATTTAACAGGAGCGGGGTTTGAAAGAATCAGTGCGGGGCTAAAAAAGATGAAAAACCTGTTTCTTCATCACACGCATTCTCTTTTTTTCTATAAAGGGTTTATTTATGTTGTTCTAGGCTTTTTATTAGGACGAGCCTTTATATTATCTGAAATTATGCCGTTTGCTCTGCCTTTCTTTGGCTCCATGCTGCTTATTAAAAGAGATAAGGCGATGCTTGCTTGTCTAGCATTACTCGCTGGGGCGATGACGATATCACCTCAAAATGCATTGTTTGTGTTTGCGTCGCTGCTCATGTTTCTCCTTATGTCAAAGGTGGTTTCTTTCATCATCAAAGACCCAGTGAAAACATTGCCGGTTGTCATTGTTCTCTCAATGCTGATCACCCGGGGAGCGTTTGTTTACTTAGAGCAAGGTGCTGTGCAAAGTTATGATTACGTCATGGCGGGTGTCGAAGCAGGACTTGCCTTCATTTTGACTCTGATTTTCCTTCAAAGCCTGCCGATTTTTACAGTCAGGAAAATTAAACACTCTTTAAAGGTCGAAGAAATTATTTGTTTTATGATTTTAATTGCCTCAGTTTTAACTGGTCTTGCTGGGATTACTTTTCAAGGAATGCAGGCAGAGCATATTTTGTCACGTTATGTAGTGCTGACGTTTGCCTTTATTGGCGGAGCCAGTATTGGTTGTACGGTCGGTGTTGTGACAGGATTAATACTCGGTCTCGCTAACATCGGAAACCTTTATCAGATGAGTCTTCTTGCCTTTTCAGGCTTATTAGGCGGATTGCTGAAAGAAGGGAAGAAAGCAGGGGCAGCCATCGGCTTAATTGTGGGTTCCTTACTCATTTCACTGTACGGGGAAGGGTCAGCAGGTCTCATGACCACACTGTATGAATCACTTATAGCGGTTGCGCTCTTTTTACTCACGCCGCAATCAGTTACTTCCAAGGTAGCGAAATACATTCCTGGTACGGTAGAGCATGTACAAGAGCAGCAGCAATATGCTCGGAAGGTACGAGACGTGACAGCAAAAAAGGTAGATCAATTCTCTCATGTATTTCATGCGCTGTCTGAGAGTTTTGCGACATTTTACGAATCCATTCCTGAAGAGAAGAAGCAGGAAGAGGATGTAGATCTTTTTTTAAGTACGATCACAGAACGATCCTGTCAAACGTGCTATAAGAAAAATAAATGCTGGGTGCAGAACTTTGATACAACCTATGAACTAATGAAACAAGTTATGCATGAATCTGATGAAAAAACGTATGAGCATAACCGAAAATTGAAAAAGAAATTTAGTCAGCACTGCTCAAAATCAAAACATGTTGAGGAATTGATCGAAGAGGAGATCGCATACTATAAAGCCAACCAGACACTGAAGAAAAAAGTCCAAGACAGCAGGCGTCTTGTGGCTGAACAGCTGATGGGGGTCTCACAAGTGATGGAGGATTTTTCCCGGGAAATAAAACGAGAAAGAGAACAGCATTTTATTCAGGAAGAGCAGATGATAGAAGCACTTCAGCACTTTGGCATTGAAATTCAGCAAGTAGAAATCTATAGCTTGGAGCAGGGAAATGTGGATATTGAAATGAGAATCCCATATTGCCAAGGGCATGGGGAATGTGAAAAAATCATTGCGCCAATGCTTTCGGATATTTTAGAAGAACAGATTTTAGTCAAAGCAGAACAGTGTGCAGAGCATCCAACAGGCTATTGCCACGTTGTATTTGGCTCTGCTAAATCATACCGAGTGGCTACAGGCGTGGCACATGCAGCAAAAGGCGGAGGACTGGTATCTGGAGACAGCTACAGCATGATGGAGCTTGGAGCAGGCAAGTATGCCGCAGCTATTAGTGATGGAATGGGCAACGGAGCACGTGCTCATTTTGAAAGCAATGAAACGATTAAGCTGTTAGAAAAAATATTGGCATCAGGTATCAATGAAAAAGTGGCGATTAAAACCATTAATAGTATTTTATCTTTACGAACGACGGACGAGATCTATTCAACATTGGATTTATCGATCATTGATTTACAGGATGCAAGCTGTAAGTTCCTCAAGATTGGTTCAACACCCAGCTTTATTAAACGGGGTGATCAGGTGATGAAGGTACAAGCAAGCAACTTGCCGATTGGCATTATTGATGAATTTGAAGTCGAGGTTGTGAGCGAACAGATGAAGGCAGGAGACCTATTGATTATGATGAGTGACGGTATTTTTGAGGGGCCGAAGCATATTGAAAATCATGATCTGTGGGTGAAACGGAAAATGAAAAGCTTTAAAACAGAAGATCCCCAAGAAATTGCTGATTTATTAATGGAAGAGGTCATTCGAACAAGAGCAGGCCAAATTGACGATGATATGACAGTTGTTGTCATCAGGCTCGACCACAACACACCAAAATGGGCTTCCATTCCGACCGGTACATTCTATCTTGAGAAACAAGAGATTTCTTAAAATATCGTATAATATGAATTTCTTCTGGCGATGATGGGGATATAAGCATTCAGTTACAATCCCAGGAGGAATGAAGATGCGAAAAGGTCACGTCAACCAAATCTTATTGATTACAGATGGCTGCTCAAATCACGGGGAAGATCCGCTTGCGATTGCCTCATTGGCAAAGGAACAAGGGATTACAGTCAATGTCATTGGCATTATGGAAGAAAACAGACACGATCATGAAGCAATGAAGGAAGTAGAGGGGATTGCTCTCGCAGGCGGAGGCATCCATCAAGTTGTCTACGTCCAGCAGTTATCTCAAACAGTACAAATGGTCACGAAAAAAGCGATGACACAAACCCTGCAAGGTGTTGTGAATAAAGAATTGCAGCAAATACTCGGCAAAGACACTGAAATTGAAGAGCTTCCACCTGATAAGCGCGGGGAAGTAATGGAGGTTGTCGATGAGTTAGGAGAAACAGTTCACCTTCAAGTACTCGTGCTTGTTGATACAAGTGCAAGTATGAAACCGAAGCTGCCAACCGTCAAAGAGGCACTTATCGACCTTTCCATCAGTTTAAATTCAAGAATTGGAGAAAATCAGTTTGGGATGTGTGTATTTCCCGGGAAAAACTCAGATGCTGAAATTGTGTTGAATTGGACGCCTCGATTCGATTCATTATCATCTATTTTCCCAAAACTGACCACTGGAGGCATCACCCCAACGGGACCAGCGCTTCGGGAAGCACTTCAGCATTTCAAATCAGTTCGTTCACGCAAAGGGCTGCTTGAAGCAAAGGAAGAGCATGATGATGAATTCGGCTTCTAACATCCCGTTAGGCACGGTGATTCAAGGGAAATGGCACCACCATCATTACCGTATTGTAAAAGAGCTTGGAAAAGGGGCGAACGGTGTTGTCTATCTGGCCGAATCGCCACATGGGCAAGCGGCCCTTAAAGTGAGTGATGACAGTATGCTCATTGCATCTGAAGTCAATGTATTAAAATCCTTTTCAAAGGCTCCTGTGAAAACCATGGGGCCTTCTTTTTATGATATGGATGATGCAATTTATCCCGGTATGCCTCAAAAACGCTCCTTTTATGTGATGGAATATGTCAGAGGCCCATTACTGCTTGAATTTGTGAAACAAAAGGGTGATGAGTGGATTGTGGTTTTAATGATTCAGCTTTTATCCAGTCTGGCTCATTTACATCAGGAAGGTTGGATTTTCGGTGACTTGAAGCCGGATAATCTCATTGTTTCTGGTCCCCCGGCAACGATTCGGTGCATTGATGTGGGAGGAACGACTAAAGCGGGCAGGGCAATTAAGGAGTATACCGAGTTTTTTGATCGAGGCTATTGGGGGTTTGGCACAAGAAAAGCTGAACCAACCTATGATTTATTTGCCCTGACCATGGTGATGGTCAACTGTGCGTATAAGAAAGAATTCAAAAAAGGAGCAGAACCAGAAAAGCAGCTTTATCGAGCCATTGAAGGACATCCTTTATTAAAGCGATATGAAAGGGTGTTAAAGGCTGCTCTACAAGGTAAATATCAATCAGCAGCAGACATGAAAAGTGCGATGCTGAAAGAAGGACAACTGATTGCATCAAGAAAATCGCGCCAAAAGAAGCAGCAGCCAAAACCCGCTGTTAATCAAAATCAACAAGTGACTTCACGATCGCGGGCTGCAGCAGCAAAAAGAACGTCAGTACGTAAAAAATCAGGCGGGCTTTTTGAAACCATTCTTATCGTATGCAGTGTACTCGCCCTTTACTGTGCATATGTGGTTTTGTTCCTGTTGTAGAGCTGTAAAAAAGCAGGCTTCTTCTTTGCTTGGAGCTACTGAAAGTGATAGGATATGTATATCTTTAAATTACCTGCTCTTTGTGAGGAGGAAGTTGTGAATAGAATTGAATCTTTTTTGAAAAAACATGATGTTTACCTTGAAAATACGACAGTCATTGTCGGGGTTTCCGGCGGACCGGATTCTATGCTCTTACTGCATGAACTTAACAAGCGCCGCAAAGGTTCCTATCAGCTGATTGCAGCCCATGTAGATCACATGTTCAGAGGAGAAGAGTCCTTTGCTGATTTGGCATTTGTTGAGGCTTACTGTAAGGAGCACGAGATCCCTTTTGAATCGTCCCGCATACAGGTCACCCAATATGCAAAAGAAAACCGCTTAAACAAACAGGCAGCTGCAAGGGAGTGCAGATATGCTTTCTTTCGTCAATTGATGGCGCAATACAACGCTCAATTTATAGCGCTTGCACATCATGGAGACGACCAAGTAGAAACAATGTTGATGAGACTTGCGAGAGGGACTGTTGGTATAGGACTCGCAGGTATCCAAGCAAAACGTCCTTTTCAAAATGGGTGGCTGATTCGTCCGCTCATTGGATACTCTAAGGACGACGTACTAAAAGCTTGTGAAAAAGAACATGTACCCTATGTCATTGATCAAAGCAATCATACGGATGACTACTTGAGAAACCGGGTAAGAAGACACATTCTTCCCGTGTTAAAAGAAGAGGCACCTCATGTACATGAAAGCTTTCAGTTTGTAAGTGACATGCTGACTGAGGATGAGCAATACTTGCAGGCTTTAACAAAGGAACAAATGAACCAAGTGATAACGAGTCAATCGCCTAAGCAAATTGAGATTAAAACGAAGCCTTTGCTTGACCTGCCTTTGCCTTTACAAAGAAGAGGCATTCAACTAATATTAAACTATCTTTATGAAAACACTCAATCAGCGTTTTCGAACCAGCATATTCTAGGGACTTTAGACTGGTTATCTCATACCGATCAACCGTCTGGATCATTAGATTTGCCAAAAGGTTTACAAGCTGTCAAGTCTTATGATCACTGTATGTTTACCTTTGAACGATCGCATGTATTAGACCAGTCTTATGCTCTTCACTTAAAGGTTGAGCTCGGAGAAGAGCTTTTTCTCCCAAATGGACAGTCTATTGCCGTATCAAATCATGTTCCGAAGGATGCACGGAACGGAAACCATTTTTTCTTGCTTCAAAAAGATCATGTTCATCTCCCTTTGATCATTCGCTCACGAAAAAATGGTGATCGAATCAAACTTAAAGGGATGAATGGGTCAAAAAAGGTGAAGGATATATTTATTGATAAAAAAGTGCCTCTTGCAGAAAGAGACAGCTGGCCGATCGTCACTGACTCGGATCATCAAATCATCTGGATCCCAGGTCTGAAAAAATCCGTTTTTGAAGAAATTGATATGACAAACAGCGATCTCATTGTATTACAATATAGACAGCACGAAAATTTGTAGGGGGCAAGCAAAAGCATGAAACAAGATATTGAAAAGATTTTGATCTCAGAAGAAGAGATCCAGCAAAAAGTGAAGGAACTGGGTGCAACATTAACCAGTGATTATGATGGTAAATTTCCCCTGGCTATTGGTGTTTTGAAAGGGGCTCTTCCATTCATGGCAGACCTGATCAAACACATTGATACATATTTAGAACTTGATTTTATGGATGTATCTAGCTACGGAAAGTCTACCGTATCTTCTGGAGAAGTAAAGATCATTAAGGATCTAGATACTTCTGTTGAAGGAAGAGATATTTTGATTATGGAAGATATCATCGACAGTGGGTTAACTTTGAGCTATCTGGTAGAGCTTTTCCGATACCGTAAAGCAAATTCCATTAAAATTGTGACATTGCTTGATAAACCAAGCGGCCGCAAAGCAGACATCAAAGCAGATTATGTTGGATTTGAAGTACCAGATGCATTTGTTGTCGGCTATGGATTGGATTTCGCTGAACGTTACCGAAACCTCCCGTATATTGGAGTGTTAAAACCATCTGTTTACGAAGGCTGATCAGCATACGTATACATGAGGTTATTGGTTGTGTTGGAATGATTTTCTATGATACTATTGAACATAGTTGTGCTTACTGTGGGAGGAGGTAAGGAATGAATCGGGTTTTTCGTAATACGATTTTTTATATACTTATTTTATTACTTGTGATAGGGGTCGTCAGTTGGTTAGGATCCCCAAATCAAAAGCCTGAGAACATGTCTTACAGCAAATTTTCGCAAAATCTAAGTGCGGGAAAAGTGGAGAGTATCTCCATTCAGCCTGTAAGAGGGGTTTATGAAATTCGTGGTCAATTAGATGGCGCGAAGAAAGATCAATACTTCATTACCCATGTTCCAGATGGTCAAGGTGTTGACCAAATTTACAGTGCACTGAAGAATACAGATGTAAAAGTAGAACCAGCACCTGAAACAAATGGATGGCTGCAAGTTCTGACAACCATCATTCCGTTTATCATCATCTTTATCTTGTTCTTCTTCTTATTGAACCAAGCTCAGGGCGGCGGAAGCCGAGTCATGAACTTCGGTAAGAGTAAGGCGAAGCTTTACACAGAAGAGAAGAAACGTGTGAAATTTAAAGATGTTGCCGGTGCAGATGAAGAAAAGCAAGAGCTTGTAGAAGTGGTTGAATTCCTGAAGGACCCACGTAAATTTGCGGAGCTTGGCGCAAGAATCCCTAAAGGGGTTTTACTAGTAGGGCCTCCAGGTACAGGTAAAACATTGCTTGCGAGAGCATCTGCAGGAGAAGCAGGCGTTCCTTTCTTCAGCATCAGTGGTTCTGACTTCGTCGAGATGTTCGTCGGTGTCGGTGCATCACGTGTACGTGATTTATTCGAAAATGCGAAAAAGAATGCACCTTGCTTAATCTTTATTGATGAGATTGATGCAGTGGGTCGTCAGCGTGGAGCCGGTCTTGGCGGTGGTCATGACGAGCGTGAACAAACGCTTAACCAGCTTCTTGTTGAAATGGATGGTTTTAGTGCCAACGAAGGTATTATTATCATTGCTGCGACAAACCGTGCAGATATTCTAGACCCTGCATTGCTGCGTCCGGGACGTTTTGACCGTCAAATTACGGTTGACCGCCCAGATGTTATTGGCCGTGAAGAAGTACTGAAAGTTCATGCGAAAAACAAACCGCTTGACGAGTCAGTTAACTTAAAAGCCATTGCAAGCAGAACACCAGGGTTCTCTGGAGCAGATCTTGAGAACTTACTAAACGAAGCAGCACTTGTTGCTGCCCGTCATAACAAAAAGAAAATCGATATGCGTGATATTGACGAAGCGACTGACCGTGTCATCGCTGGGCCGGCGAAGAAAAGCCGTGTCATTTCGAAGAAAGAACGTAATATCGTGGCTTACCATGAAGCAGGTCATACCGTCATTGGTCTTATCCTAGACGAAGCGGACATGGTGCATAAAGTAACGATCGTTCCTCGTGGTCAGGCAGGCGGATATGCGGTCATGCTTCCAAGAGAAGACCGTTATTTCCAAACGAAGCCAGAGCTTCTTGATAAGATTGTCGGCTTGCTAGGCGGTCGTGTTGCAGAGGAAATTACGTTTGGTGAAGTAAGTACAGGCGCTCACAACGACTTCCAGCGTGCAACAGGCATTGCAAGAAGAATGGTCACAGAGTTCGGTATGTCTGATAAACTTGGTCCGCTTCAATTCGGTCAATCACAAGGAGGTCAAGTCTTCCTTGGACGTGATTTCAACAATGAGCCGAATTACAGTGAAGCAATCGCTTACGAAATTGACCAAGAAGTTCAGCGTTTCATTAAGGAGAGCTACGAACGTGCGAAACAAATTCTCACTGAGAATAAAGATAAGCTAGAAATCATCGCACAAGCCCTTCTAGAAGTTGAAACATTAGATGCTGAACAAATTAAATCTCTTTACGAAACTGGAAAGCTTCCAGAGCGTGTATACGCAGATGACGAAGAGAAAAACGATGATGTGAAAGTAAACATCAAGAAAAAAGAAGATGAGGAGATCTAATCTCCTTCTGTAAAAGCTGCCGGGATCACCGGTAGCTTTTTTTATTTCGATTCATGAATGGATCGGTTTCGAATTGTTTACAAATGGAACTCAATTCGTGTATGGTATGATAGAAAGTCGAAAAATGCTCTTTTTGAGAAACTATTCAAAGTGGTGATGAAGTTGTTACTCGTGATAGATGTAGGAAACACAAATACCGTTTTAGGTGTTTATCATAATGGCGATCTAAACTACCATTGGCGAATTGAAACAAGCCGTCATAAAACAGAAGATGAATTTGGTATGTCCATCAGGGCTTTATTCGATTATGTGGGGCTGATGTTTGACCAAATAGAAGGGATTATCATCTCCTCTGTTGTTCCGCCAATGATGTTCGCACTTGAAAGAATGTGCGAAAAGTATTTTCACCTAACACCCCAAATTGTAGGGCCTGGAATGAAGACTGGATTAAACATTATGTGTGACAATCCAAAGGAAGTCGGGGCCGATCGAATTGTCAATGCAGTAGCAGCCATTCACCTATATGGGGCGCCTCTTATTGTGGTAGACTTTGGAACAGCAACAACCTACTGTTATATCAATGAACAAAAACAATACATGGGTGGAGCGATTGCGCCGGGTATTACCATCTCAACTGAGGCTTTATATACAAGAGCGGCGAAGCTGCCGAGAATTGAAATTGTCCGTCCAGATCACATTGTTGGAAAAAACACCATCAGTGCGATGCAATCCGGCATCCTTTATGGATATGTTGGCCAAGTCGAGGGAATAGTGAAACGGATGAAGCAGCAAGCCAAACAAACACCGAAAGTCATTGCAACAGGCGGTTTGTCTACATTGATTGGAAATGAATCAGACTGTATTGATATTGTCGATCCGTTCCTCACATTAAAAGGACTGCAGCTCATTTATGAACGTAATCGTGTCGGTGTATTATAGGAGGTTTAAATCAAATGGATTACTTAGTTAAAGCGTTAGCATATGACGGAAAAGTCCGCGCATATGCTGCAAACACAACAGATACAATCAACGAAGCACAAAGAAGACATCATACGTGGCCGACTGCATCAGCAGCCATCGGCAGAACGATGACAGCAACAGTCATGATGGGTGCTATGCTGAAAGGTGAGAATAAGCTAACTGTCAAAATAGAAGGCGGTGGACCAATCGGCGCCATTATTGCTGATGGAAATGCAAAAGGCCAGGTACGAGGATATGTCTCAAATCCACAAGTTCACTTTGACTTAAATGAACATGGCAAGCTGGATGTTAGACGTGCAGTCGGAACATCTGGAACGTTAAGTGTTGTCAAAGATATCGGGCTGAAGGACCACTTTACAGGACAAACAGAAATTGTCTCAGGTGAAATTGGAGATGACTTCACTTATTATCTAGTTTCTTCTGAGCAAGTGCCTTCTTCTGTAGGCGTAGGCGTCCTTGTCAATCCAGATAATTCGATTCTCGCAGCAGGCGGTTTCATCATTCAATTGCTGCCTGGTACAGAAGATGCTGTCATTGAAAGACTAGAAAAGCGCCTGTCAACTATTGAACCAATCTCTAAACTCATTGAAAAAGGGATGACACCAGAACAAATATTAGAAGAAGTACTTGGTGAAAAGCCTCAAATTTTAGAAACTGTACCTGTCGAATTTGCTTGTAACTGCTCAAAAGAACGGTTTGCAAATGGCATTATCAGCCTAGGAAAAACCGAAATTGACGATATGATTGAACAAGACGGACAAGCAGAAGCTCAATGCCATTTTTGTAACGAAACGTATGTATTTACAAAAGAAGAGCTAGAAGAGCTGCGTGAAGAATTAACCCGCTAGGCTCTAAGCAGCGGGTTTTCTTTTTAGAATGGAAAGGAGACGAAAGATGAGACTAAAAGCAAGAGTGGTATGGACATTTATTCTCGTGTTGCTCATGATTAATGCCGTTGTCATTGCATATGTATTAACAAAGTCACAAATGTCACAGGCTTCTTCTAACGGGAAGAGTGGTGAAGAAATTGCGTCGATTGGAAAAGAGAAGGTGACGCGTCAAGAATGGCTAAAGAAAATGGAAGACCGCTACGGAAAGGCGACTCTTGAGCAAATGATCAATCAGAAGGTGGTCAATCAGCTTGCCAAGCAAAACAAGCTGGAAGTGTCTTCAAAAGAGATCAACCGTGAATTGCTCATGCTCAAAGCGGTGTCTAATAATTTCTATGAAGATGGACATACAAGTGAGAAGGAATGGAAAGAACAGATTCGTTATCAAATTTTATTAGAGCAGCTTTTAACAAGAGATGCCGTCGTTTCTGAAAAAGAAGCGAAATCGTTTTATGAAAAAAACAAGGACTTATATCAATATGATGATTCATACCGCATTCGCCATATCGTCGTGAAGACAAAGAGCGAGGCTGAAAATGTATTAAAAGATTTAAAAGGTGGGTCTAGCTTCGAAGCCGTGGCAGCTGAACGTTCAATCGACCGTTACACCTCACCATACGGCGGAGATCTTGGATTTGTGACAGAAGAGCAGGAAAGTATCCCAGCCCTATACATACAAGAAGCTCAAAAGCTTCAGCCAGATGAATGGACGAAAGAGCCGATTCAGACCAAAAACGGGTATGCCATTATTCAGTTAAAAGAAAAATTAAATGGCCGCTCTTTCTCCTATGACGAAGTCAAAGACCAGATTAAAAGGCAGATTGCCATGGAAGATCTAGGTGAAAAGGCGAATGTCAAAACCCTGTGGAAAGAAGCGAAAGTCACATGGTTTTACGATGGAGAGCAGGACTAAAAGCATTGACAAAATTTTTTGAAATTGATAATTTAATATTAATACAATAAAATTACTCGGAGATAGAGGTGTTAGTGATGGCTCGTATTGCAAATTCAGTTTTTGAACTAATAGGAAATACACCAGTCGTTAAATTAAACCGTTTAGTAGATGAAGACAGTGCGGATGTCTACTTGAAACTTGAATATATGAACCCGGGCAGCAGTGTCAAAGATCGTATTGCTTTAGCGATGATCGAAGATGCTGAAGCAAAAGGTACATTAAAAGCCGGCGATACGCTTATTGAACCAACAAGCGGAAATACAGGAATCGGCCTTGCAATGGTAGCGGCTGCTAAAGGAATCAATGCGATTTTGGTTATGCCGGACACAATGAGTCAGGAGCGCCGCAACCTTTTACGCGCTTATGGTGCGGAACTTGTCTTAACACCAGGTGCAGAAGGAATGAAGGGTGCCATCAAAAAAGCGGAAGAATTAGCAGAAGAGCATGGTTACTTCATGCCTCAGCAATTTAGCAACGAAGCCAATGCAGAGATTCACCGTCGTACAACTGGGAAAGAAATCCTTGAACAGTTTGACGGCGAGCTTGATGCATTTATTGCAGGTGTTGGCACGGGCGGTACGATTACAGGTGCTGGTGAAGTCCTAAAAGAAGCCATCCCATCCATTCAGCTTTATGCAGTAGAGCCGACAGATTCCCCTGTATTGTCAGGCGGAAAACCGGGTCCGCATAAAATTCAAGGAATTGGAGCAGGTTTTGTTCCTTCCATCTTGAACACAGAAATATATGACGGCATCATCCAAGTGAAAAACGAAGATGCATTTGAGCTTGCAAGAAAAGCAGCGAAAGAAGAAGGAATCCTTGGCGGTATTTCTTCTGGAGCAGCTATTTACGCAGCGCTTCAAACAGCGAAGAAGCTTGGTAAAGGGAAAAAGGTTCTGGCCATCATCCCAAGTAATGGTGAGCGTTACCTCAGTACACCTCTTTATCAATTCGATTAAACCAATCACCCCAGCATTTGCTGGGGTTTTTTTATGAATTCTGAAGATGGAAAGCAAATACTATTTTCTAAATAAATTGGATTGCATTACAATAAGGTTAATGAAAATGAAAAAGGATGATAACATGACACAACGCAGGCCGATGGGCATCAAAATTCCTTTTACGAAAGATGCATTTTTGAAAAGATACGAACAATTAACTGCTCGTGAAACACATCATGTGCTTCTTGAAAGTGCGCGCGGCGGTTATTATAGCATCGCTGGTATTCACCCGATCGCTAAAGCGAAGGGGAAAGATGGAATGACGACTATCCATTATCAAGATGAGGTGCTGTTCAAAGAAGGTGATCCATTCAGAGCCTTTACGGATTGGTTTCAAACCCTTCGAACCGAAACGAACGACGAATACCCCGACTTTCAAGGCGGAGCAATTGGGTTTTTAAGCTACGATTATGCTAGATACATCGAACATTTTAAGATGCTGTCAATTGATGATCTTCAAACACCAGACCTTTATTTCCTCGTATTTAACGATGTTGCAGTTTTTGATCATAAAGAGCACGCGCTGTGGCTGATTACGCACATAGAGGAAACGGAATCAGTGAGTAAAGCGAACCAAAGGCTTGAAGAATGGAAGCAAAAATGGACAAGCTCTTCAGAAGAATCAGCACAATCACCTGTCAGTGAACCTTCCACAGAATTTGTACCAGCAGCACCATTCACTGAAGAAACCTTTGGGGAAGCAGTAGAGAAAATTAAGCAATATATCGCAAACGGTGATGTGTTCCAAGTGAACTTATCCATCAGACAAGATGAACAGCTTCACACTCATCCGTATGATCTATACAAAACGTTACGTCAAGTCAATCCATCTCCTTACATGTCTTACCTGCATACGCCTGACTTCCAAATTGTTTGTGGATCTCCAGAGCTGCTTATTAAGAAAAAAGGAACTCAGCTAGAAACAAGACCAATTGCCGGAACAAGATCACGAGGCAAAGACGACGCTGAGGATCAAGCTCTGGCAAAAGAGCTCATCGAAAATGAAAAAGAACGCGCAGAGCATGTGATGCTTGTTGACCTTGAGCGGAATGACCTTGGACGCGTATCCACTTATGGATCCGTAAAAGTGAACGAATTTATGGCGATTGAGAAATATTCACACGTGATGCATATTGTATCCAATGTACAAGGAGAGCTGCGTGATGAATGTGACGCGGTAGATGTTATGAGAGCTGTATTCCCAGGTGGAACGATTACAGGTGCTCCAAAAGTAAGGACGATGGAAATCATAGAAGAACTTGAGCCAACAAGACGTGGGCTTTATACTGGATCTATAGGCTGGTTTGGATTCAATCACGATATGCACTTTAATATCGTCATTCGTACTGCGTATTGTACAGAAGGAAAAGCCTTTATGCAGTCAGGTGCGGGGATCGTCATAGATTCTGTCCCAAAACACGAATATAAAGAATCGATTAAAAAAGCCTATGCAGTGAAAAAAGCATTACAGCTGAGCAAAGAAGAGACTATTTTGAGTTAGAGGTGAGCAGAGTATGATTTTAATGATTGATAATTATGATTCATTTACGTACAACCTGGTCCAGTATTTAGGTGAGCTTGGAGAAGAATTGATCGTAAAACGGAATGATCAAGTAACCATTCAAGAAATTGAAGAGCTCAAGCCGGATTTCCTCATGATTTCTCCAGGGCCATGCAGTCCTGATGAAGCGGGAATTAGTATGGAGGCGATCAAGCACTTTGCAGGAAGTATTCCGATCTTCGGTGTGTGTCTAGGCCACCAATCCATCGCACAAGTCTTTGGCGGGGATGTCGTTCGAGCAGAGCGCTTAATGCACGGTAAAACGTCAGAGATTAAACATGATGGAAAAGGTGTCTTCACAGGACTTCAAAATCCGCTCGTTGCAACGAGATATCATTCATTAATTGTCAAAAACGAGACATTGCCAGAATGCTTTGACGCAACAGCCAGCACAAAAGAAGGCGAGCTCATGGCGATTCGCCATAAAGAACTGCCGATTGAAAGTGTGCAATTCCATCCTGAATCGATTATGACGTCCTTCGGAAAAGAAATGCTGAAAAATTTCATTGAAACCTATCGTAAAAAGGGGCATGAAGTAAACGCATGATCATTTATCTGAACGGTCAGTATATAGAGGAGAAAGACGCGACTCTTTCTCCTTTTGATCATGGTTTTCTATATGGCATCGGTGTGTTCGAAACTTTTACCAGCCTGGCAGGACAAGTCTTCCTGTTAGATTGGCATCTTGAAAGGCTCAATCAATCATTACGTGACCTTTGCATCGAATCCACAATAGAGAAACCATTTGTACTCGACATCATTTATACTTTACTGAATAAAAACCAAATAGCCGGCGGCCATGCGAGAATTCGCTTGAATGTTTCTGCGGGCAGAGGCAATGGGTTTTCAGCAGATCCTTATGAAGAGCCTGTCGTTTTTGTCATGATCTCTCCATTCCGTCCAGAATCTATTTTAGATGAGAAAAAGGGAGTCATTCTTCAAACAAGAAGAAATACACCAGAAGGGCCAAGGCGCCTCAAGTCTCATCACTATATGAACAACCTGCTCGCGAAAAGAGAAGTGGGGAACGACCCGGCGTTAGAAGGCATCTTTTTAACGAAAGAAGATGATGTGGCAGAAGGTATTACCTCGAATGTTTTTTGGCGGAAAGATGATGTGGTCTATACACCGTCACTTGATACAGGCATTTTAAATGGAGTCACTCGTCGATACTGTATGGAAACGCTCCACGCGATGGGGATCTCGCTAAAGGAAGGACGATACCCAGTCTCACATTTGCTCTCAGCTGATGAGGTATGGATGACTAATTCTGTTCAGGGAGTTGTACCTTTCGGGAGTATAGGAGACATCCACTTGCCCAAAAACAGCCGGACCATCTCAACAAAGTTAAGAATGCAATACACAAAAGAACGTCAAGACCATAAAGAGTAGGTGGACACAATGACACAACAATTGATAAAACAGCCTAAAATCATACAGGCCAAGCATCACACCCTTAGCTATGAAGACAAGACATTGGTCATGGGCATTTTAAATGTCACTCCTGACTCTTTTTCAGATGGAGGAAAGTTTAATCAAGTAGATAAAGCGCTGGCTCATGCAGCGCAACTGATAGAAGACGGGGCGCATATTATTGATATTGGCGGAGAATCGACTCGCCCGGGAGCGGCACTTGTCTCGGAAGAAGAGGAGCTTTCAAGGGTCATTCCTGTCATTGAGAAGATCACAAAAGAATTAGATGTACCTATCTCTATTGATACGTATAAAGCCCGTGTCGCAGATGAAGCGGTGAAAGCTGGAGCCTCCATCATTAATGATGTATGGGGAGCGAAGGCAGATCCCCAAATGGCACATGTGGCAGCGAAGCACAATGTCCCAATCATTTTAATGCACAATCGGCCAGAACGAAACTACACACATCTGATTTCAGATATGATCGCCGATTTGAAAGAAAGTGTCCAAATTGCCCAGCAAGCGGGTGTCCGCGATGACATGATTATATTAGATCCAGGTGTAGGATTTGCGAAAAATAAAGAGGACAACCTGAAGGTCATGAATGAACTCGAACATTTTTGTCACCTTGGGTATCCACTGCTGCTAGCTACATCACGAAAACGATTCATTGGTGCTGTTTTAGACCTGCCTCCTGAAGAACGTACTGAAGGAACAGGTGCGACAGTTTGCCTTGGGATTCAAAAGGGCAGTGCGATGGTCCGTGTACATGATGTAAAAGAAATTGCAAGAATGGCAAAAATGATGGATGCTATGCTGAATAAGGGAGGCGCTTATCATCGATAAAGTATATGTAAATGGAATGGAATTTTACGGGTACCATGGTGTATTTGCAGAAGAAAATAAATTAGGGCAGCGATTCCGCGTGGACTTAACAGCTTCACTTGATTTAAGTAAAGCCGGACAAACTGATGACCTCAATGAGACCATCAACTATGCAGAGCTTTACCAAATCTGCAAAAGCATTGTAGAAGGTGAGCCGGTCAATCTCGTTGAAACACTGACAGAAAGAATTGCAAACCAAGTGTTAAAGGACTTTCCGACAGTTCAGGAATGTACAGTGAAGGTGATCAAACCAGATCCGCCAATTCCAGGACACTATCAGTCCGTTGCAATTGAAATGACGAGATCGCGCACATGAACAATACAGCATACATCGCATTAGGCTCAAACATAGGTAAAAAAGAAACCTATTTAAAAGAAGCCGTCAAAAAACTGCATGAACATCCAGAGGTTCAAGTGGAATTAATCTCATCGATATATGAAACAGCACCTGTAGGATATGAAAACCAAGATGACTTTTTAAACATGGCCGTGAAAATTACCACTTCACTTCGTCCG
Source organism: Bacillus sp. PAMC28571 (assembly GCF_014250435.1). Lineage (NCBI taxonomy): Bacteria > Bacillati > Bacillota > Bacilli > Caryophanales > Bacillaceae > Bacillus > Bacillus sp. PAMC28571. The sequence goes on from NZ_CP060191.1 coordinate 3,579,258, forward strand.
GAGGAACTACTGTCTCTTACTCAGAAAATCGAGCAGGAGTTAGGCAGAACAAGAGAAGTGAGATGGGGACCACGAACGGCTGACCTTGACATTTTACTTTATAATCGTGAAAATATTGAAACAGAACAACTTGTAGTACCGCATCCTAGAATGTACGAACGTTTATTCGTTCTTGTCCCGATGAGTGAGATTTGCCCAGAAATCGGCGAAGTACAAATAAATGCCGTAACAGACCAAGAAGGTGTAAGCATATGGAAAAAGACATGTGGGGTAGAAGAATTCGTGCATACCGAAAGCTAAAAGGGTATACTCAGGAAGGGTTCGCGAAAAGACTGGGCATCTCTGTCTCTGTCTTAGGAGAAATTGAGCGAGGCAATCGATTACCAACAAACCAATTGGTTGGTCAAATAGCAGATGCTTTAAATATAACGGTGGAAGAACTTTCGCCAATTCTTGAAGAAGAAAGGAGGGGGAAAAATGTTTAAAATCGGAGATATCGAGATTAAAAACAAAGTAGTGCTCGCACCAATGGCTGGTGTGTGCAACTCTGCCTTCAGACTGACGGTGAAAGAGTTTGGAGCGGGCTTAGTCTGCGCTGAAATGGTCAGTGACAAAGCGATCCTGATCAACAACGCGAGAACAATGGGTATGCTATACATTGATGAACGGGAAAAGCCTTTGAGCCTTCAGATATTTGGAGGGGAAAAAGACACACTCGTCGAAGCGGCAAAGTTCGTAGACCAGAATACCACAGCTGATATTATTGATATTAACATGGGCTGTCCTGTACCAAAGATTACGAAATGTGATGCAGGAGCGAAATGGCTCCTTGATCCAAACAAGATTTATGAAATGGTCTCTGCTGTCGTAGAAGCTGTAGACAAACCAGTTACTGTGAAAATGAGAATGGGCTGGGACGAAGACCATATCTTTGCTATCGACAATGCCCGTGCTGTTGAACGAGCAGGTGGACAAGCGGTTGCGCTTCACGGACGGACACGCGTGCAAATGTACGAAGGAACAGCGAATTGGGATATTATTAAAGAGGTTAAACAATCTGTTTCAATTCCTGTCATCGGCAATGGCGATGTCAAAACCCCTCAAGATGCAAAACGTATGCTTGATGAAACGGGTGTGGACGCTGTCATGATTGGAAGAGCTGCACTAGGAAACCCGTGGATGATTTATCGAACGGTTCATTATTTAGAAACGGGTGAACTGAAAGAAGAGCCAAACGTGCGTGAGAAAATGTCAGTGTGCAAGCTTCACTTAGACAGACTCATCGATCTAAAAGGCGAGCATGTGGCTGTTAGAGAAATGAGAAAGCACGCAGCATGGTACTTAAAAGGTGTCCGAGGCAATGCGGACGTAAGAAATCAAATCAATCAAAGTGAAACGAGAGCGGAGCTTGTACAAGTTCTTGATGACTTTACGATCGAAGCCGAGGCAAAAGAGCTTCAAAGTATAAAAGTAGGATAAGATTATCTTTCTTTTTGTAGCTCACTGCTAGTGCATGTACTGGCAGTTTTTCTGCTTTTCTCTGCAAAATACATTATTGGAGTGATATAAATGAGTAATGAAGGGCTTAATAACGAAGAATTAAATGACCAATTCCAGGTCAGACGTGACAAAATGAATAAAATGAGAGAAGAGGGTATCGATCCATTCGGTGAACGATATGACCGTTCTCATCAATCTGCGCAAATTATCGCTGAATATGACGAGTTTTCTAAAGAAGACTTAGAAGGAAAAGCGGCTCAAGTAACAATCGCTGGACGTATGATGACAAAGCGCGGAAAAGGTAAAGCTGGCTTTGCGCATATTCAAGACCTAGAAGGACAAATTCAAATCTATGTACGTAAAGATAGTGTAGGGGAAGAAGCTTACGAATTATTTAAAAGCTCAGACCTAGGCGATATCATCGGTGTAACAGGGACTGTTTTTAAAACAAATGTCGGAGAACTTTCTATTAAAGCGACTAGCTTTGAGGTTCTGACAAAAGCACTTCGCCCGCTTCCTGATAAATATCATGGATTAAAAGATGTTGAACAACGCTATCGTCAGCGCTACCTTGACCTCATTGTAAATCCAGAAAGTAAGCAGACATTCATTATGCGAAGCAAAATCATTCAATCCATGAGAAGATACTTGGATTCTAAAGGATACTTAGAAGTTGAAACACCAACAATGCACAGCATTCCTGGTGGTGCATCGGCGCGTCCTTTCATTACTCATCACAATGCACTTGATATGCCGCTTTATATGCGTATTGCGATCGAACTGCACTTAAAACGCCTAATTGTCGGTGGTCTAGAGAAAGTATACGAGATTGGCCGCGTATTCCGTAATGAAGGTGTATCGACTCGTCATAACCCAGAATTCACTATGATCGAACTGTATGAAGCATACGCAGACTACAAAGACATCATGAATCTGACTGAAAACTTGATTGCCCATATTGCCCAAGAGGTGCTGGGAACAACAACCATTCAATATGGAGAAGATGAAATTGATCTCAAACCTGAATGGAAGAGACTGCATATGGTTGAAGCGGTCAAAGAAGCAACAGGTGTAGACTTCTGGCAGGAGATGTCTATAGAAGAAGCAAAACAGCATGCTGCTGATCATGGTGTTGAAATCACGAAAAATATGACAGTAGGTCATATTATCAATGAGTTCTTCGAGCAAAAAGTAGAAGAAACATTGGTTCAGCCTACATTCATTTACGGACATCCAGTGGAGATTTCTCCATTAGCTAAGAAAAATCCTGAAGATCCTCGCTTCACAGATCGCTTTGAGCTGTTTATCGTGCGCCGTGAGCATGCAAATGCATTCACAGAGCTAAACGATCCAATTGATCAAAGAGAACGCTTTGAAGCTCAATTAAAAGAACGTGAAGAAGGAAATGACGAAGCACATCTAATGGATGACGATTTTGTTGAAGCATTAGAATACGGCATGCCTCCAACAGGTGGTTTAGGAATCGGGATCGACCGATTAATCATGCTTTTAACAAATTCTCCATCAATCAGAGATGTACTGCTTTTCCCGCAAATGAGAAACCGCTAATACATCAATCAAAGCGCCATTTTATCTATGGCGCTTTTTATTTTTCATAAAATGAAACTTTTTTTAAAAAAACTATTGCAAGGAAAGATTCCAGGTGGTATATTATTATTCGTTGCCGCAAAACAGCAACGAGGTTAAAAAAAGAAATTGAAAAAAGTTCTTGACTTTAACCGATGCAAAATGGTAAGATATTAAAGTCGCTTACGAGCGATAACGAACATGATCTTTGAAAACTAAACAAGACAAAACGTACCTGTTAATTCGAGTTTTTATAAAAAATCCTATGATACTTCATAGGTAGTCAGTCAAACTGGCGAAAAGCAAAACTTCGGTTTTGTACTTTTTCGGAGAGTTTGATCCTGGCTCAGGACGAACGCTGGCGGCGTGCCTAATACATGCAAGTCGAGCGGACAGAAGGGAGCTTGCTCCCGGATGTTAGCGGCGGACGGGTGAGTAACACGTGGGTAACCTGCCTGTAAGACTGGGATAACTCCGGGAAACCGGAGCTAATACCGGATAGTTCCTTGAACCGCATGGTTCAAGGATGAAAGACGGTTTCGGCTGTCACTTGCAGATGGACCCGCGGCGCATTAGCTAGTTGGTGGGGTAATGGCTCACCAAGGCGACGATGCGTAGCCGACCTGAGAGGGTGATCGGCCACACTGGGACTGAGACACGGCCCAGACTCCTACGGGAGGCAGCAGTAGGGAATCTTCCGCAATGGACGAAAGTCTGACGGAGCAACGCCGCGTGAGTGATGAAGGTTTTCGGATCGTAAAGCTCTGTTGTTAGGGAAGAACAAGTGCGAGAGTAACTGCTCGCACCTTGACGGTACCTAACCAGAAAGCCACGGCTAACTACGTGCCAGCAGCCGCGGTAATACGTAGGTGGCAAGCGTTGTCCGGAATTATTGGGCGTAAAGGGCTCGCAGGCGGTTTCTTAAGTCTGATGTGAAAGCCCCCGGCTCAACCGGGGAGGGTCATTGGAAACTGGGAAACTTGAGTGCAGAAGAGGAGAGTGGAATTCCACGTGTAGCGGTGAAATGCGTAGAGATGTGGAGGAACACCAGTGGCGAAGGCGACTCTCTGGTCTGTAACTGACGCTGAGGAGCGAAAGCGTGGGGAGCGAACAGGATTAGATACCCTGGTAGTCCACGCCGTAAACGATGAGTGCTAAGTGTTAGGGGGTTTCCGCCCCTTAGTGCTGCAGCTAACGCATTAAGCACTCCGCCTGGGGAGTACGGTCGCAAGACTGAAACTCAAAGGAATTGACGGGGGCCCGCACAAGCGGTGGAGCATGTGGTTTAATTCGAAGCAACGCGAAGAACCTTACCAGGTCTTGACATCCTCTGACAACCCTAGAGATAGGGCTTTCCCTTCGGGGACAGAGTGACAGGTGGTGCATGGTTGTCGTCAGCTCGTGTCGTGAGATGTTGGGTTAAGTCCCGCAACGAGCGCAACCCTTGATCTTAGTTGCCAGCATTCAGTTGGGCACTCTAAGGTGACTGCCGGTGACAAACCGGAGGAAGGTGGGGATGACGTCAAATCATCATGCCCCTTATGACCTGGGCTACACACGTGCTACAATGGACAGAACAAAGGGCTGCAAGACCGCAAGGTTTAGCCAATCCCATAAATCTGTTCTCAGTTCGGATCGCAGTCTGCAACTCGACTGCGTGAAGCTGGAATCGCTAGTAATCGCGGATCAGCATGCCGCGGTGAATACGTTCCCGGGCCTTGTACACACCGCCCGTCACACCACGAGAGTTTGCAACACCCGAAGTCGGTGAGGTAACCTTTATGGAGCCAGCCGCCGAAGGTGGGGCAGATGATTGGGGTGAAGTCGTAACAAGGTAGCCGTATCGGAAGGTGCGGCTGGATCACCTCCTTTCTAAGGATATATGGAGCAGCGTACGTTTTCGTCTTGTTTAGTTTTGAAGGATCATTCCTTCAAAACATGTCTCTAGCGAGACAGGATTGTTCTTTGAAAACTAGATAACAATAAGTAATACATTCACATTGAATGCAATGCAAAGTTCATCACACATAGTGATTCTTTCTAAAGTAAGAAATGGTTAAGTTAGAAAGGGCGCACGGTGGATGCCTTGGCACTAGGAGCCGATGAAGGACGGGACGAACACCGATATGCTTCGGGGAGCTGTAAGCAAGCTTTGATCCGGAGATTTCCGAATGGGGAAACCCACTGCTCGTAATGGAGTAGTATCCATACTTGAATACATAGAGTATGAGAAGGCATACCCGGGGAACTGAAACATCTAAGTACCCGGAGGAAGAGAAAGCAAATGCGATTCCCTGAGTAGCGGCGAGCGAAACGGGAACAGCCCAAACCAAGAGGCTTGCCTCTTGGGGTTGTAGGACACTCTATACGGAGTTACAAAGGAATGATATAAGCGAAGAGGTCTGGAAAGGCCCGCCAAAGAAGGTAACAGCCCTGTAACTGAAATGTTGTTCTCTCCAGAGTGGATCCTGAGTACGGCGGAACACGTGAAATTCCGTCGGAATCCGGGAGGACCATCTCCCAAGGCTAAATACTCCCTAGTGACCGATAGTGAACCAGTACCGTGAGGGAAAGGTGAAAAGCACCCCGGAAGGGGAGTGAAATAGATCCTGAAACCGTGTGCCTACAAGTAGTCAGAGCCCGTTAACGGGTGATGGCGTGCCTTTTGTAGAATGAACCGGCGAGTTACGATCCCGTGCAAGGTTAAGCAGAAGATGCGGAGCCGCAGCGAAAGCGAGTCTGAATAGGGCGCATGAGTACGTGGTCGTAGACCCGAAACCAGGTGATCTACCCATGTCCAGGGTGAAGTTCAGGTAACACTGAATGGAGGCCCGAACCCACGCACGTTGAAAAGTGCGGGGATGAGGTGTGGGTAGGGGTGAAATGCCAATCGAACCTGGAGATAGCTGGTTCTCTCCGAAATAGCTTTAGGGCTAGCCTCAAGGTAAGAGTCTCGGAGGTAGAGCACTGATTGGACTAGGGGCCCCTACCGGGTTACCGAATTCAGTCAAACTCCGAATGCCGATGACTTATCCTTGGGAGTCAGACTGCGAGTGATAAGATCCGTAGTCGAAAGGGAAACAGCCCAGACCGCCAGCTAAGGTCCCAAAGTATACGTTAAGTGGAAAAGGATGTGGAGTTGCTTAGACAACCAGGATGTTGGCTTAGAAGCAGCCACCATTTAAAGAGTGCGTAATAGCTCACTGGTCGAGTGACTCTGCGCCGAAAATGTACCGGGGCTAAACGTATCACCGAAGCTGCGGACTGTTCTTACGAACAGTGGTAGGAGAGCGTTCTAAGGGCTGTGAAGCCAGACCGGAAGGACTGGTGGAGCGCTTAGAAGTGAGAATGCCGGTATGAGTAGCGAAAGACGGGTGAGAATCCCGTCCACCGAATGCCTAAGGTTTCCTGAGGAAGGCTCGTCCGCTCAGGGTTAGTCGGGACCTAAGCCGAGGCCGAAAGGCGTAGGCGATGGACAACAGGTTGATATTCCTGTACCACCTCCTCACCATTTGAGCAATGGGGGGACGCAGGAGGATAGGGTAAGCGCGGTATTGGATATCCGCGTCCAAGCAGTTAGGCTGGGAAATAGGCAAATCCGTTTCCCATAAAGGCTGAGCTGTGATGGCGAGCGAAATTTAGTAGCGAAGTTCCTGATTCCACACTGCCAAGAAAAGCCTCTAGCGAGGTGAGAGGTGCCCGTACCGCAAACCGACACAGGTAGGCGAGGAGAGAATCCTAAGGTGATCGAGAGAACTCTCGTTAAGGAACTCGGCAAAATGACCCCGTAACTTCGGGAGAAGGGGTGCTTCTTAGGGTGTTAAAGCCCCGAGAAGCCGCAGTGAATAGGCCCAGGCGACTGTTTAGCAAAAACACAGGTCTCTGCGAAGCCGTAAGGCGAAGTATAGGGGCTGACGCCTGCCCGGTGCTGGAAGGTTAAGAGGAGCGCTTAGCGTAAGCGAAGGTGCGAATTGAAGCCCCAGTAAACGGCGGCCGTAACTATAACGGTCCTAAGGTAGCGAAATTCCTTGTCGGGTAAGTTCCGACCCGCACGAAAGGCGCAACGATCTGGGCACTGTCTCAACGAGAGACTCGGTGAAATTATAGTACCTGTGAAGATGCAGGTTACCCGCGACAGGACGGAAAGACCCCGTGGAGCTTTACTGCAGCCTGATATTGAATGTTGGTACAGCTTGTACAGGATAGGTAGGAGCCTTGGAAACCGGAGCGCTAGCTTCGGTGGAGGCATCGGTGGGATACTACCCTGGCTGTATTGACCTTCTAACCCGCTGCCCTTATCGGGCAGGGAGACAGTGTCAGGTGGGCAGTTTGACTGGGGCGGTCGCCTCCTAAAATGTAACGGAGGCGCCCAAAGGTTCCCTCAGAATGGTTGGAAATCATTCGCAGAGTGTAAAGGCACAAGGGAGCTTGACTGCGAGACCTACAAGTCGAGCAGGGACGAAAGTCGGGCTTAGTGATCCGGTGGTTCCGCATGGAAGGGCCATCGCTCAACGGATAAAAGCTACCCCGGGGATAACAGGCTTATCTCCCCCAAGAGTCCACATCGACGGGGAGGTTTGGCACCTCGATGTCGGCTCATCGCATCCTGGGGCTGTAGTCGGTCCCAAGGGTTGGGCTGTTCGCCCATTAAAGCGGTACGCGAGCTGGGTTCAGAACGTCGTGAGACAGTTCGGTCCCTATCCGTCGCGGGCGCAGGAAATTTGAGAGGAGCTGTCCTTAGTACGAGAGGACCGGGATGGACGCACCGCTGGTGTACCAGTTGTTCTGCCAAGGGCATCGCTGGGTAGCTATGTGCGGACGGGATAAGTGCTGAAAGCATCTAAGCATGAAGCCCCCCTCAAGATGAGATTTCCCATTCCGCAAGGAAGTAAGATCCCTGAAAGATGATCAGGTTGATAGGTCTGAGGTGGAAGCGTGGTGACACGTGGAGCTGACAGATACTAATAGATCGAGGACTTAACCTATATTCTAATGTGAAGCATGAACATTGTTATCTAGTTTTGAGAGAACATTCTCTCCATCAGGTTTGGTGGCGATAGCGAAGAGGTCACACCCGTTCCCATACCGAACACGGAAGTTAAGCTCTTCAGCGCCGATGGTAGTTGGGGGTTTCCCCCTGTGAGAGTAGGACGCCGCCAAGCTTCTATAAGGATCAGTTCCAGTCGGAACTGGTCTTTTTTGTGTTTTGCATGACTTGCTTCTATATAATAGGTTCTTAAAGTGAAAATACGTTGTTCCCTCGTTGATTGCTAAATGAATCAAAATTTACGCTCTTTCAATTTAACATGTCGGTCATCATATGAACCAGCAGCTCAAATTATCAAGGGTCTACACTAAAAGCATAGAAAACCTCACCTTCGGCTAAATAGATATAGAAAGGCGATGTATAGGGTCACTAAATAGAAAGACCTCATTCCGAAAGGTATGGTCAGCTATTGTTGCATTTCCAATTTAAAAGGATAGAAAAAATGAAAGAAACAATACTCATTTTATTTCTCCTGTTAAAATTATTTGAAGCAGTAGAAAAATGATGTGAAACGATTTTGTTGAAAAATAGTAAAGACCAGCAGTATTTTCACACTTTTTTATGCAAAAAAGATTTCTCAGAAAAATAAAATAATAACAGAATTTCTTTTTTGAATGTTTTTATCCAGAGATATATGAAATAAAATCAAGGGTATGAAAGCTTCGAAATAGCTGTTTTCAAAGGAATAAAGCCTTATTAGTACTCTTTTTAACAAAAAAACATAAAAAAATGAAAAAAAGGCTTTTAAAATGATGAGACAAGTGGTAAACTTCTTTAGGTGCCTTAACGAAAAGATGAAAAAACAGCTTTAAAATAAATTCAAAAATTATTTTAAAAAAGTCTTTACAAACAATATCTTATCGTTATATAATACTATTTGTCAGATCGAGAGACACTTCGAAACGACACAATATGGAGGATTAGCTCAGCTGGGAGAGCATCTGCCTTACAAGCAGAGGGTCGGCGGTTCGAGCCCGTCATCCTCCACCATATTTATTCTTACATAATGTTAGGATAGATAAAGCCGGTGTAGCTCAACTGGTAGAGCAACTGACTTGTAATCAGTAGGTTGGGGGTTCAAGTCCTCTTGCCGGCACCACTTTCATATGGTAAGATAGACAAGTCGCTTTTAAAGCGAGCCATTAGCTCAGTTGGTAGAGCATCTGACTTTTAATCAGAGGGTCGAAGGTTCGAGTCCTTCATGGCTCACCATGTTTCATGCGGGTGTGGCGGAATTGGCAGACGCGCTAGACTTAGGATCTAGTGTCTTTATGACGTGGGGGTTCAAGTCCCTTCACCCGCATTGCCAAATAAAATAAAGAAATCCTGTAATGCGGAAGTAGTTCAGTGGTAGAACACCACCTTGCCAAGGTGGGGGTCGCGGGTTCGAATCCCGTCTTCCGCTTATACCATCCACGCCGGGGTGGTGGAATTGGCAGACACACAGGACTTAAAATCCTGCGGTAGGTGACTACCGTGCCGGTTCAAGTCCGGCCCTCGGCATTATAAATAAGCGCCCGTAGCTCAATTGGATAGAGCGTTTGACTACGGATCAAAAGGTTAGGGGTTCGACTCCTCTCGGGCGCGCCATTAAGATCGGGAAGTAGCTCAGCTTGGTAGAGCACTTGGTTTGGGACCAAGGGGTCGCAGGTTCGAATCCTGTCTTCCCGACCATCTTTTATGGGGCCTTAGCTCAGCTGGGAGAGCGCCTGCCTTGCACGCAGGAGGTCAGCGGTTCGATCCCGCTAGGCTCCACCAATATGATCTTTGAAAACTAAACAAGACAAAACGTACCTGTTAATTCGAGTTTTTATAAAAAAATCCTATGAAACTTCATAGGTAGTCAGTCAAACTGGCGAGGCAGGAAATGATCACATGCTAAGTTCGCTACATCGTGTAGCAACGCATGTGTGATATGCATCCTGCATACCTCGGAGAGTTTGATCCTGGCTCAGGACGAACGCTGGCGGCGTGCCTAATACATGCAAGTCGAGCGGACAGAAGGGAGCTTGCTCCCGGATGTTAGCGGCGGACGGGTGAGTAACACGTGGGTAACCTGCCTGTAAGACTGGGATAACTCCGGGAAACCGGAGCTAATACCGGATAGTTCCTTGAACCGCATGGTTCAAGGATGAAAGACGGTTTCGGCTGTCACTTGCAGATGGACCCGCGGCGCATTAGCTAGTTGGTGGGGTAATGGCTCACCAAGGCGACGATGCGTAGCCGACCTGAGAGGGTGATCGGCCACACTGGGACTGAGACACGGCCCAGACTCCTACGGGAGGCAGCAGTAGGGAATCTTCCGCAATGGACGAAAGTCTGACGGAGCAACGCCGCGTGAGTGATGAAGGTTTTCGGATCGTAAAGCTCTGTTGTTAGGGAAGAACAAGTGCGAGAGTAACTGCTCGCACCTTGACGGTACCTAACCAGAAAGCCACGGCTAACTACGTGCCAGCAGCCGCGGTAATACGTAGGTGGCAAGCGTTGTCCGGAATTATTGGGCGTAAAGGGCTCGCAGGCGGTTTCTTAAGTCTGATGTGAAAGCCCCCGGCTCAACCGGGGAGGGTCATTGGAAACTGGGAAACTTGAGTGCAGAAGAGGAGAGTGGAATTCCACGTGTAGCGGTGAAATGCGTAGAGATGTGGAGGAACACCAGTGGCGAAGGCGACTCTCTGGTCTGTAACTGACGCTGAGGAGCGAAAGCGTGGGGAGCGAACAGGATTAGATACCCTGGTAGTCCACGCCGTAAACGATGAGTGCTAAGTGTTAGGGGGTTTCCGCCCCTTAGTGCTGCAGCTAACGCATTAAGCACTCCGCCTGGGGAGTACGGTCGCAAGACTGAAACTCAAAGGAATTGACGGGGGCCCGCACAAGCGGTGGAGCATGTGGTTTAATTCGAAGCAACGCGAAGAACCTTACCAGGTCTTGACATCCTCTGACAACCCTAGAGATAGGGCTTTCCCTTCGGGGACAGAGTGACAGGTGGTGCATGGTTGTCGTCAGCTCGTGTCGTGAGATGTTGGGTTAAGTCCCGCAACGAGCGCAACCCTTGATCTTAGTTGCCAGCATTCAGTTGGGCACTCTAAGGTGACTGCCGGTGACAAACCGGAGGAAGGTGGGGATGACGTCAAATCATCATGCCCCTTATGACCTGGGCTACACACGTGCTACAATGGACAGAACAAAGGGCTGCAAGACCGCAAGGTTTAGCCAATCCCATAAATCTGTTCTCAGTTCGGATCGCAGTCTGCAACTCGACTGCGTGAAGCTGGAATCGCTAGTAATCGCGGATCAGCATGCCGCGGTGAATACGTTCCCGGGCCTTGTACACACCGCCCGTCACACCACGAGAGTTTGCAACACCCGAAGTCGGTGAGGTAACCTTTATGGAGCCAGCCGCCGAAGGTGGGGCAGATGATTGGGGTGAAGTCGTAACAAGGTAGCCGTATCGGAAGGTGCGGCTGGATCACCTCCTTTCTAAGGATATATGGAGCAGCGTACGTTTTCGTCTTGTTTAGTTTTGAAGGATCATTCCTTCAAAACATGTCTCTAGCGAGACAGGATTGTTCTTTGAAAACTAGATAACAATAAGTAATACATTCACATTGAATGCAATGCAAAGTTCATCACACATAGTGATTCTTTCTAAAGTAAGAAATGGTTAAGTTAGAAAGGGCGCACGGTGGATGCCTTGGCACTAGGAGCCGATGAAGGACGGGACGAACACCGATATGCTTCGGGGAGCTGTAAGCAAGCTTTGATCCGGAGATTTCCGAATGGGGAAACCCACTGCTCGTAATGGAGTAGTATCCATACTTGAATACATAGAGTATGAGAAGGCATACCCGGGGAACTGAAACATCTAAGTACCCGGAGGAAGAGAAAGCAAATGCGATTCCCTGAGTAGCGGCGAGCGAAACGGGAACAGCCCAAACCAAGAGGCTTGCCTCTTGGGGTTGTAGGACACTCTATACGGAGTTACAAAGGAATGATATAAGCGAAGAGGTCTGGAAAGGCCCGCCAAAGAAGGTAACAGCCCTGTAACTGAAATGTTGTTCTCTCCAGAGTGGATCCTGAGTACGGCGGAACACGTGAAATTCCGTCGGAATCCGGGAGGACCATCTCCCAAGGCTAAATACTCCCTAGTGACCGATAGTGAACCAGTACCGTGAGGGAAAGGTGAAAAGCACCCCGGAAGGGGAGTGAAATAGATCCTGAAACCGTGTGCCTACAAGTAGTCAGAGCCCGTTAACGGGTGATGGCGTGCCTTTTGTAGAATGAACCGGCGAGTTACGATCCCGTGCAAGGTTAAGCAGAAGATGCGGAGCCGCAGCGAAAGCGAGTCTGAATAGGGCGCATGAGTACGTGGTCGTAGACCCGAAACCAGGTGATCTACCCATGTCCAGGGTGAAGTTCAGGTAACACTGAATGGAGGCCCGAACCCACGCACGTTGAAAAGTGCGGGGATGAGGTGTGGGTAGGGGTGAAATGCCAATCGAACCTGGAGATAGCTGGTTCTCTCCGAAATAGCTTTAGGGCTAGCCTCAAGGTAAGAGTCTCGGAGGTAGAGCACTGATTGGACTAGGGGCCCCTACCGGGTTACCGAATTCAGTCAAACTCCGAATGCCGATGACTTATCCTTGGGAGTCAGACTGCGAGTGATAAGATCCGTAGTCGAAAGGGAAACAGCCCAGACCGCCAGCTAAGGTCCCAAAGTATACGTTAAGTGGAAAAGGATGTGGAGTTGCTTAGACAACCAGGATGTTGGCTTAGAAGCAGCCACCATTTAAAGAGTGCGTAATAGCTCACTGGTCGAGTGACTCTGCGCCGAAAATGTACCGGGGCTAAACGTATCACCGAAGCTGCGGACTGTTCTTACGAACAGTGGTAGGAGAGCGTTCTAAGGGCTGTGAAGCCAGACCGGAAGGACTGGTGGAGCGCTTAGAAGTGAGAATGCCGGTATGAGTAGCGAAAGACGGGTGAGAATCCCGTCCACCGAATGCCTAAGGTTTCCTGAGGAAGGCTCGTCCGCTCAGGGTTAGTCGGGACCTAAGCCGAGGCCGAAAGGCGTAGGCGATGGACAACAGGTTGATATTCCTGTACCACCTCCTCACCATTTGAGCAATGGGGGGACGCAGGAGGATAGGGTAAGCGCGGTATTGGATATCCGCGTCCAAGCAGTTAGGCTGGGAAATAGGCAAATCCGTTTCCCATAAAGGCTGAGCTGTGATGGCGAGCGAAATTTAGTAGCGAAGTTCCTGATTCCACACTGCCAAGAAAAGCCTCTAGCGAGGTGAGAGGTGCCCGTACCGCAAACCGACACAGGTAGGCGAGGAGAGAATCCTAAGGTGATCGAGAGAACTCTCGTTAAGGAACTCGGCAAAATGACCCCGTAACTTCGGGAGAAGGGGTGCTTCTTAGGGTGTTAAAGCCCCGAGAAGCCGCAGTGAATAGGCCCAGGCGACTGTTTAGCAAAAACACAGGTCTCTGCGAAGCCGTAAGGCGAAGTATAGGGGCTGACGCCTGCCCGGTGCTGGAAGGTTAAGAGGAGCGCTTAGCGTAAGCGAAGGTGCGAATTGAAGCCCCAGTAAACGGCGGCCGTAACTATAACGGTCCTAAGGTAGCGAAATTCCTTGTCGGGTAAGTTCCGACCCGCACGAAAGGCGCAACGATCTGGGCACTGTCTCAACGAGAGACTCGGTGAAATTATAGTACCTGTGAAGATGCAGGTTACCCGCGACAGGACGGAAAGACCCCGTGGAGCTTTACTGCAGCCTGATATTGAATGTTGGTACAGCTTGTACAGGATAGGTAGGAGCCTTGGAAACCGGAGCGCTAGCTTCGGTGGAGGCATCGGTGGGATACTACCCTGGCTGTATTGACCTTCTAACCCGCTGCCCTTATCGGGCAGGGAGACAGTGTCAGGTGGGCAGTTTGACTGGGGCGGTCGCCTCCTAAAATGTAACGGAGGCGCCCAAAGGTTCCCTCAGAATGGTTGGAAATCATTCGCAGAGTGTAAAGGCACAAGGGAGCTTGACTGCGAGACCTACAAGTCGAGCAGGGACGAAAGTCGGGCTTAGTGATCCGGTGGTTCCGCATGGAAGGGCCATCGCTCAACGGATAAAAGCTACCCCGGGGATAACAGGCTTATCTCCCCCAAGAGTCCACATCGACGGGGAGGTTTGGCACCTCGATGTCGGCTCATCGCATCCTGGGGCTGTAGTCGGTCCCAAGGGTTGGGCTGTTCGCCCATTAAAGCGGTACGCGAGCTGGGTTCAGAACGTCGTGAGACAGTTCGGTCCCTATCCGTCGCGGGCGCAGGAAATTTGAGAGGAGCTGTCCTTAGTACGAGAGGACCGGGATGGACGCACCGCTGGTGTACCAGTTGTTCTGCCAAGGGCATCGCTGGGTAGCTATGTGCGGACGGGATAAGTGCTGAAAGCATCTAAGCATGAAGCCCCCCTCAAGATGAGATTTCCCATTCCGCAAGGAAGTAAGATCCCTGAAAGATGATCAGGTTGATAGGTCTGAGGTGGAAGCGTGGTGACACGTGGAGCTGACAGATACTAATAGATCGAGGACTTAACCTATATTCTAATGTGAAGCATGAACATTGTTATCTAGTTTTGAGAGAACATTCTCTCCATCAGGTTTGGTGGCGATAGCGAAGAGGTCACACCCGTTCCCATACCGAACACGGAAGTTAAGCTCTTCAGCGCCGATGGTAGTTGGGGGTTTCCCCCTGTGAGAGTAGGACGCCGCCAAGCTTCTATAAGGATCAGTTCCAGTCGGAACTGGTCTTTTTTGTGTTTTTGAGAGGTTTGATACCATATAAATGTGGAAATAATATTGTTAGTTGAGCGATTATCTTGAAAAATCGATCGAAAAAATTTATAGTAAGATTAAAGTCAAATATAGTCAAAGTCAATGGAGGAGGAGGCGGAGTGGCACAAAATATTTCTGATATCATCGAGCAGTATTTGAAGGAAGTCTTGGATCAGAACGGTCGAGAAATATTAGAAATTAAGCGCAATGAAATTGCAGATAAATTTCAATGCGTACCTTCACAAATTAACTATGTTATCAATACACGCTTTACGAGCGAGAGAGGCTATATCGTTGAAAGTAAGCGTGGCGGCGGTGGCTATATCCGCATCATTAAAGTCAAAATGAATGATGAAGTCGACTTATTGAACAACATTATTTCCCAAATATATCATCGTTTATCACAGGCTGCATCTGATCATATCATCATGCGTCTTGTTGAAAATAACATTTTATCTGAAAGAGAAGCTAAGATGATGATTAGTGTCATGGACCGTTCTGTATTGCATATTGATTTACCTGAACGTGATGAACTGCGTGCTCGGATGATGAAAGCGATGTTAAATGCTCTGAAATTAAAGTAAAGCGGGTGAAAAGATTGATTTGTCAAGAATGTAATGAGAGACCAGCCACTTTTCACTTTACGAAAGTTATAAATGGAGAAAAACAAGAAATGCACATATGTGAACAATGTGCAAAAGAAAACAGTGATTCATATGCTATGAGTGGAAACCAAGGTTTCTCGATTCACAACTTATTATCAGGCTTATTGAATATTGATCCTAGCTTCACCACAAGTGCTAACAAGGGCTCGTCTATTTTTCAAGAAGCGAAAGAAGTGGATCAATGTCCTAAGTGTGGCTTAACCTTTCAGCAGTTCAGAAAAACAGGCCGATTTGGCTGTGCAGAATGCTATCGTACATTTGATCAGTATCTGAACCCTGTTTTAAGGAAAGTCCATAGTGGAAATACAGTCCATAATGGAAAAGTCCCAAAACGAATTGCCGGCAGCCTGCATGTTCGCCGGAAACTTGAGTTAATGCAGCAAGAGCTGAAGCAGCTGATTGAACAAGAAGAGTTCGAAAAGGCAGCGGAAGTTCGAGATCAAATTCGTGCATTAGAGCATGAGCAATCTCAGCAGAGGGAGGGAGATTAACGACATGTCGCTCCAGCATTTTATTCAAGACGCTCTAAGTCAGTGGATGAAACAAAAAGGACCAGAAAGTGACATTGTTTTAAGCAGTCGTATCCGGCTAGCTCGCAATCTAGAGCATGTTCGTTTCCCAACTCAGTTTTCTCAAGCTGAAGCTGAAGCTGTTCTCCAGCAATTCGAACAAAAGTTTGCTAGCCAGGAAGTGAAGGACATTGGAAACTTTGTTCTGATTCGAATGAATGAAACGCAGCCTTTAGCAAAGAGGGTACTTGTTGAAAAGCATTTGATTAGCCCCAATTTAGCTGAATCAAGATTTGGCGGCTGTTTGCTTTCTGAAAATGAAGAAATCAGTGTGATGCTGAATGAAGAAGACCATATTCGAATCCAATGCTTATTCCCAGGTTTTCAGCTAGCCAATGCACTAAAAGCGGCTAATCAGGTAGATGACTGGATTGAAGAGCAAGTGGATTATGCGTTTTCTGAAAAGCGAGGATACTTAACAAGCTGTCCGACCAATGTAGGTACAGGTATTAGGGCTTCGGTCATGATGCATTTACCAGCATTAGCGCTCACAAGACAAATGAATCGGATTATTCCGGCCATTAATCAATTAGGTCTTGTGGTCAGAGGAATTTATGGTGAGGGCAGCGAAGCAATAGGAAACATCTTTCAAATATCAAATCAAATGACACTTGGTCAATCAGAAGAAGACATTGTAGATGACTTGAATAGTGTGACCGCTCAGCTCATTGAACAAGAGCGATCTGCACGAAAAGCTTTATATCAAACATCTAAAATTGAACTTGAGGACAGAGTGTACCGTTCCTTAGGGATTTTGGCCAATTGTCGTATGATTGAATCAAAGGAAACAGCAAAGTGTTTGTCAGATGTGCGGCTTGGAATTGATTTAGGTATCATTAAGGGGCTTTCAAGTAATATACTGAATGAACTCATGATTTTGACTCAGCCCGGCTTCCTTCAACAATATTCAGGAGGAGCCTTAGAGCCAAATGAACGAGATATAAAACGAGCAGCGATTATTAGAGAAAGGCTGCGCTTAGAAATGCATAGGAATGGACAGGAGGATGAAACGATATGATGTTTGGAAGATTCACTGAAAGAGCTCAAAAGGTATTAGCACTTGCACAAGAAGAAGCCATTCGCCTAGGCCATAAGAACATAGGTACTGAGCACATTTTACTTGGCCTTGTACGTGAAGGTGAGGGCATCGCTGCTAAAGCGTTAGAAGCACTGGGCCTTGTTTCAGATAAAATCCAAAAAGAAGTCGAAAGCTTGATTGGAAGAGGGCAAGAGGTGTCTCAAGCTATTCCTCATTATACGCCTAGAGCGAAGAAGGTCACTGAGCTTTCAATGGATGAAGCAAGAAAGCTAGGTCATTCCTATGTAGGGACAGAACATATTCTATTAGGTCTTATTCGTGAGGGAGAGGGAGTCGCTGCCCGTGTATTAAATAACCTCGGAGTGAGCTTAAATAAAGCACGTCAGCAAGTCCTGCAGCTGCTTGGAAGCAATGAAACCGGTGCATCTGCGGCAGGCTCTAATAGCAATGCAAATACACCAACACTAGATAGCTTGGCAAGAGATTTGACAGCTATTGCAAAAGAGGACAGCTTGGACCCTGTCATTGGCCGAAGCAAAGAAATTCAACGTGTCATTGAGGTCCTAAGTAGAAGAACAAAAAATAACCCTGTGCTGATTGGTGAGCCTGGTGTTGGTAAAACAGCCATCGCAGAAGGTCTTGCACAGCAAATTATTCATAACGAAGTGCCTGAAATCCTGCGCGATAAACGAGTGATGACACTGGATATGGGAACTGTTGTAGCTGGGACGAAATATCGTGGTGAATTCGAGGATCGTTTGAAAAAAGTGATGGACGAAATTCGCCAGGCAGGAAATATCATTCTCTTTATCGACGAGCTTCATACACTCATTGGTGCTGGTGGAGCAGAGGGCGCGATTGATGCGTCTAATATCTTGAAGCCATCCTTAGCACGTGGTGAGCTTCAATGTATTGGAGCGACAACGTTAGATGAGTACCGTAAATACATTGAAAAGGACGCTGCGCTTGAACGACGTTTCCAGCCAATTCAAGTAGATCAGCCGTCTGTTGATGAAAGTATTCAAATCTTAAGAGGACTTAGAGACCGGTATGAAGCACATCACCGTGTGTCTATTACAGATGAAGCGATTGAGGCGGCGGTGAAGCTGTCTGACCGTTATATTTCTGACCGATTCCTTCCAGATAAGGCGATTGATTTAATTGATGAGGCAGGTTCGAAAGTCCGTTTACGTTCGTTCACGACACCGCCTAACCTAAAAGAGTTAGAGCAAAAGTTGGATGAAGTACGCAAGGAAAAGGATGCGGCAGTTCAAAGTCAAGAATTTGAAAAAGCAGCTTCTCTTCGCGATACAGAACAGCGTTTGCGTGAAAAAGTAGAAGTGACAAAGAAATCATGGAAAGAAAAGCAGGGACAAGAGAATTCAGAGGTATCTGTAGATGATATCGCAATGGTTGTTTCCAGCTGGACGGGAGTACCTGTTTCGAAAATTGCTCAAACGGAGACAGATAAGCTTCTGAACATGGAACAATTGCTCCACTCTCGTGTGATCGGGCAGGATGAAGCCGTTGTCGCTGTAGCGAAAGCGGTGAGACGTGCACGTGCTGGCCTGAAAGATCCAAAACGTCCAATCGGCTCCTTTATCTTCTTAGGACCAACAGGGGTTGGTAAAACGGAGCTTGCAAGAGCACTCGCTGAGTCTATTTTCGGTGATGAAGAAGCAATGATCCGTATTGATATGTCTGAATACATGGAGAAACACTCTACATCCAGACTTGTTGGGTCACCTCCAGGCTATGTGGGTTATGATGAAGGTGGACAGCTGACTGAAAAAGTGAGAAGAAAACCTTATTCTGTCGTTCTTTTAGACGAGATTGAAAAGGCTCATCCAGATGTATTTAATATCTTACTGCAAGTGTTAGAAGATGGTCGTCTGACTGATTCTAAAGGGCGTACCGTTGACTTTAGAAATACGATTTTGATCATGACTTCAAACGTTGGAGCTAGTGAGCTGAAGCGCAATAAATATGTTGGCTTTAACGTGCAGGATGAAGGTCAAAATTACAAGGATATGAAAGGCAAAGTGATGGGCGAGTTGAAACGTGCGTTTAGACCTGAGTTTATCAACCGTATTGATGAAATCATTGTCTTCCACTCGCTTGAGAAGAAACATCTCAAAGAGATCGTGTCTCTCATGTCTGATCAATTGACAAAACGATTAAAAGAACAAGACCTATCAATTGAATTGACGGAAGCAGCAAAAGCGAAGATTGCCGACGAAGGTGTTGATCTTGAGTACGGTGCGCGTCCGTTAAGACGAGCGATTCAAAAGCATGTAGAAGATCGACTTTCTGAGGAGCTTCTGAAGGGGAATATTGAAAAAGGTCAACATATCGTATTAGATGTGGAAGATGGAGAAATTGTCGTAAAAGCGACGGCTGCTACGAACTAATATAGTAAGAAAAAAGTGTGAGGCATACCAGCAAGGTGTATGCCTCCCTTTACTTATTTTCTGACCAGTATAAGGAGTTGTATTCTTCAATCTATGGCTAAGACAAAATCAAAATTTATATGCCAATCGTGCGGTTATGAGTCAGCCAAATGGATGGGGAAATGTCCAGGCTGCGGCACGTGGAACAGTATGACAGAAGAGGTCGTTCGCAAAGAGCCGGCAAACCGTCGAAGTGCTTTTAATCATTCTGTTCAAACCATTCAAAAACCTTCACCTATATCTGCAATTGAAACATCCGAAGAACCCCGAATTAAAACAAATTTAGAAGAATTTAACCGAGTATTAGGAAGTGGAATTGTCAAAGGTTCTCTTGTTCTCATCGGCGGAGATCCCGGGATTGGGAAGTCCACATTGTTATTACAAGTATCAGCGCAGCTCTCAGACAAAAATCAGAATGTGTTATACATATCTGGTGAGGAGTCCATTAAACAAACGAAGCTAAGGGCGGACCGCCTTGGCATTGAAAGCGCCTCTTTACATGTTTTGGCTGAAACCGATATGGAGTATATAACGTCTGCTATACAGGAGATGAAACCTGCTTTTGTTGTGGTGGATTCGATTCAAACCGTTTATCAAAGCGATATTACGTCAGCTCCCGGCTCTGTATCTCAAGTTAGGGAATGTACAGCACAGCTGATGAAGATTGCCAAAACAAATGGCATTCCTATTTTTATCGTTGGTCACGTGACCAAAGAAGGCTCGATCGCAGGTCCACGCCTTTTAGAGCATATGGTGGACACCGTTCTTTATTTTGAAGGCGAGCGTCATCATACGTTTCGTATTTTACGGGCGGTCAAAAACCGATTTGGTTCAACGAATGAATTGGGAATTTTTGAAATGAGAGAGGAAGGACTCACGGAAGTATTAAACCCATCAGAAATCTTTTTAGAAGAGCGGTCGGCAGGTGTATCTGGTTCGTGTGTTGTTGCCTCAATGGAAGGAACAAGACCCGTACTTGTCGAGATACAGGCATTAATTTCCCCGACAAGCTTTGGGAATCCGCGAAGAATGGCCACTGGCCTTGATCATAATCGAGTATCGCTGCTCATGGCAGTTTTAGAAAAACGCGTGGGGCTGCTGCTGCAAAACCAAGATGCCTATTTAAAGGTCGCAGGCGGTGTGAAGCTTGACGAACCGGCGATTGACTTAGCTATTGCCGTCAGTATTGCATCAAGCTTTAAAGATGCAGCGCCGCATCAAGCGGATTGCTTTATAGGAGAGGTCGGTCTGACGGGAGAAGTCAGAAGAGTATCAAGAATTGAACAGCGAGTGCAGGAAGCTGCAAAACTAGGATTTAAGCGAATGTTTATTCCTCAGGCGAATATAGACGGATGGAAAAAGCCGAGAGGGATTGAGTTAGTTGGTGTAGAAAATGTAGCGGAGGCACTTCGAATTTCACTAGGGGGATCATAGAAATGGAAAAAGAGAAAAAAGGAGCGAGAGAACTCGATCTCTTAGATATTGTACAGTTTGTGGCACCAGGAACACCTCTGCGGGCAGGGATTGAAAACGTCCTGAGAGCCAATACTGGCGGTCTCATTGTTGTTGGTTATAATGACAAAGTAAAGAGTGTAGTAGATGGAGGATTTCACATTAATTCAGCCTTCTCCCCAGCACATTTATATGAATTGGCGAAGATGGATGGGGCCATTATTCTTAGCGATTCTGGTCAAAAAATCTTGTATGCGAATACACAACTGATGCCAGATGCAACCATTCATTCATCGGAAACAGGCATGAGGCACCGGACGGCTGAACGTGTAGCAAAGCAGACAGGCTGCTTAATTATTGCTATTTCTGAACGGAGGAACGTCATTACCTTATACCAAGGGAATCGTCGTTATACGCTGAAAGATATTGGCTTTATTTTAACAAAGGCTAATCAAGCCATTCAAACACTTGAGAAATATAAAACGATTTTAGATCATGCCATTTCTGCGTTAAGCGCCCTAGAATTCGAAGAGCTTGTGACCTTTGGGGATGTATTATCCGTGCTGCACCGCTACGAAATGGTACTCAGAATCAAAAATGAAATCAATATGTATATCAAAGAGCTTGGAACAGAGGGACACTTGATCCGTCTGCAGGTCAATGAATTGATTACAGATATGGAGCAGGAAGCGGCTTTATTTATTAAAGATTACGTGAAAGAAAAGATTAAAGATCCGTATGTGCTGCTTAAACAACTTCAAGATATGTCGAGCTTTGAGCTTTTAGATGATTCCATTTTGTACAAGTTACTTGGATATCCAGCTTCTACAAATATTGACGAATATGTGTACACAAGAGGATACAGATTGCTCCATAAAATCCCTAGACTGCCAATGCCAATCGTCGAAAATGTGGTTGAAGCATTCGGTGTGCTAGATCGAATTATGGAAGCAGATGTACAAGAATTGGATGAAGTAGAAGGAATTGGAGAAGTAAGAGCGAAAAAGATAAAAAAAGGATTAAAAAGGTTACAAGAAAAACATTATATCGATCGTCAGCTTTAAGAAGAGAAATTTTCTTCTACTACGGTTAAAAATGGATGAATATGGGTATATTAATGATGGTTTTGTTTTCTGTTGCTCATGATAGGAAACTTAAACATATATCAATGTCAGATGAAGGTGGATTGACAGATGAAAAATAAAGGAGGTGAAGGTATGTTAAAAAGAATCGTTCAGGCGTTTTTTATCATTTTGGGTGCAGTTGTGGGGATTTTTATCATTCCAGAGTTATTTCTGCTTTTAAATGTAAAGGACATACCTTTCATAACAAATGCTTACTCTTCAGCACTAATAGGAGCCGTTGTGTTCTTCATCATTGGTAAATGGTGCACAGGTTATGTGGTAAATTGGGTGAAATGGATCGAGGATTCTCTATTGAAGGCGCCTCTTCCTGATCTTATATCTGGAAGTTTCGGATTAGTATTTGGACTTATTCTAGCATATCTTATTGTAAACGTGATCCCGCTAAACAATATCCCATATCATATTTTTGGTACCATTATTCCGATTTTCCTGGCTTTCTTTTTAGGATACCTTGGGTTTCAGGTAGGCTTTAAGAAGAAGGATGAAATGATAGGGCTGTTCTCCCGATCTGCAAAGGTCACAAAGAAAAAAGGAGCAGCTGATGATGAACCTGAAATAGAAGATAAAAAGCTGAAAATTTTAGACACAAGTGTTATCATTGATGGAAGAATCGCAGATATTTGCCAAACTGGATTCTTAGAAGGTGTCATGGTCATTCCTCAATTTGTACTCGAGGAATTACAGCATATTGCAGACTCTTCAGATGTATTAAAGAGAAATAGAGGCCGAAGAGGTCTTGATATTTTAAATCGTATTCAAAAAGAATTGGATATCAAAGTTGAAATTTACGAAGGTGACTTCGAAGACATTCAAGAGGTTGATAGCAAGCTTGTGAAGCTGGCGAAATTAACTTCAGGTGTTGTTGTGACCAATGATTTTAATTTAAATAAAGTATGCGAACTTCAAAAAGTAGCAGTGTTAAACATCAATGATCTAGCCAATGCCGTTAAACCGGTTGTACTGCCTGGGGAAGAAATGAAGGTACAGGTCATCAAAGATGGGAAAGAGCATAACCAAGGTGTTGCTTACTTAGATGACGGGACGATGATTGTGGTCGAGGAAGGACGCAATTACATTGGAAAAGACATTGACGTGCTCGTCACAAGTGTGCTGCAGACTGCTGCTGGAAGAATGATTTTTGCGAAGCCAAAACTTCTGGAGAAGGCGCTCTAAAGGGAGAACGAACATGTATTATGAAGTAGTTATTCCGGCTGCGGGGCAGGGGAAACGAATGAAGGCCGGCCGCAATAAGCTTTTTATTGAGCTGAAAAGAATGCCGGTCATCATTCATACACTAAAGGTGTTTGACGCTCATGCGCAATGCAAACGAATGATCCTAGCGATCAATGAAGAGGAGCGTCAAGACTTTGAAAGGCTACTCAAGGTACACGCTTTTCAAACGCCTGTTTCACTTGTCACTGGCGGTGAAGAACGTCAGCAAAGTGTATACGAAGGATTAAAGGCTGTGAAAGATGCGGACATCGTGCTTGTTCATGATGGGGCAAGGCCTTTTATTAAGCATACACAGATTGACTTGCTCGTTAAAGCGGCGATTGAAAAAGGCTCCGCAGTTGTAGCGGTACCAGTGAAAGACACAATCAAACGCGTTCAAGAAGGCAAAGTGGAACAAACCATTGAACGTCAGAGCTTGTGGGCAGTCCAGACCCCACAAGCTTTTCGTCATTCTATTTTAAAAGAGGCGCATGAATATGCGGAGCGGACAGGCTTCCTTGGAACAGACGACGCCAGTCTTGTTGAACAATTACAAGGTGAGAATGTGTATATTGTCCAAGGAGACTATACCAATATTAAGCTGACAACACCGGATGATTTATTGGTTGCCAAGGCAATTATGGATGCGGAAAGAGGGTACTAGATCATGTTGAGAATAGGACAAGGTTTTGATGTACATCAATTAACAGAGGGAAGACCTCTAATTATCGGCGGGGTCACCATCCCTTATGAAAAGGGACTGCTAGGTCATTCAGATGCTGACGTACTGCTTCACACAGTGGCAGATGCATGCCTGGGTGCGATTGCTGAAGGAGATATCGGCAGACATTTCCCAGACACAGATCCTGAGTTTAAGGATGCAGATTCTTTTAAATTATTGCAGCATGTGTGGGCACTTGTGAAAGAAAAGGGCTACACACTTGTGAATATTGACTGCACCATCATGGCGCAAAAGCCAAAAATGGCACCTTACATACAACCAATGTGTGAGAAAATTGCCGAAGCGCTTGAGGCAGATGTCACACAGGTGAATGTCAAAGCAACAACGACAGAGAAACTCGGATTTACAGGAAGAGGAGAAGGAATTGCCTCTCAGGCAACAGTGCTTCTTCAGAAAAAGTAAAATCCATTTTGATGAGAATAGGTTTTGATGATAAAATACGTTTATAAAAAATTGGTGTCAGACAACATGATGCAGATGAAAGGAAGTTAAACTCATGGGAAATGAAGTGCGTGTTCGTTATGCACCGAGTCCAACTGGTCATTTACATATTGGGAATGCTAGAACGGCTCTTTTCAACTATTTGTTCGCACGCAGCCAAGGCGGCAAATTTATTATTCGAATCGAGGATACGGATCAAAAGCGTAATGTAGAAGGCGGGGAGGAAAGCCAGCTTCGCCACCTGCAATGGCTCGGTATTGATTGGGATGAGAGCATTGATAAAGATGGCGGTTACGGTCCTTATAGACAATCAGAACGTAATGATATTTACAAAAAATATTATGATGAGCTGTTAGAGAAGGACTTGGCGTATAAGTGCTATTGTACGGCAGAAGAGCTAGAGGCAGAGCGTGAAGCACAAATCGCCCGCAGTGAAATGCCTCGATATTCTGGTAAATGCAGTCATTTATCAAAAGAAGAAGAGGACAAACTGATTGCTGAAGGAAGAGAGCCAAGCATCCGCTTCCGAGTGCCAAAAGGAGAAATCATCAAATTTGACGACATGGTCAAAGGTGAAATTTCATTTGAAACAGACGGCATTGGTGACTTTGTTATTGTGAAAAAAGATGGCACGCCAACTTATAACTTTGCCGTAGCCGTGGATGATCATTTGATGAAAATGACTCACGTTCTTCGCGGAGAAGATCATATTTCAAATACCCCTAAACAAATCATGATTTTTCATGCATTTGGCTGGGATGTTCCGCTATTCGGACATATGACGTTGATTGTGAACGAGAACCGCAAGAAATTAAGTAAACGTGATGAATCAATTATTCAATTCATCGAGCAATATAAGAATTTAGGCTATTTACCTGAAGCCCTGTTTAACTTCATTGCATTACTTGGATGGTCTCCAGTAGGCGAAGAAGAGCTGTTTACAAAAGAGCAATTCATCGACATTTTCGATGTAAACCGACTTTCTAAGTCACCAGCTCTATTCGATATGCATAAACTAAAATGGGTGAACAACCAATACGTGAAAGCACTTGATCTTGATCAGGTTGTGGCACTAACACTTCCGCATCTTCAGAAAGCAGGCAAGGTAAGTGAGCAGCTGACTGAAGAAGAAAACACGTGGGTACGCAAGCTTATTTCTCTGTATCACGAACAATTAAGCTACGGAGCAGAAATTGTTGAGTTAACAGAGTTGTTCTTTAAGGAGCAAATTGAGTATAATCAAGAGGCAAAGGAAGTTCTAGCAGAGGAGCAAGTACCAGAAGTGATGGCATCTTTTGCACGTCAGCTTGAACAGCTTGAGTCTTTCACACCTGATGAAATCAAGGCTGCCATTAAAGCGGTACAAAAAGAAACAGGGCATAAAGGCAAGAAACTATTCATGCCGATTCGTGTGGCTGTCACAGGACAAACGCATGGCCCAGAACTTCCACAAAGTATTGAATTACTAGGTAAAGAAACGGTATTAAACCGCATTAAACAAATATAAGGAAATCGTTGCGAGGGAGAAGTACAATGTACTCGTCCATCACAGAAAGAGTCTCCACCGGCTGAAAGAGACTTATGGGCAGACATTGGAAATGCACCCTCAAGACCCTTGAGGAACACGTACGTTAGTATGCAAGGGCGGTACCCTCCGTTATGGGATTAAGTTGAGAAGGCTGAAAGATAAGTAGCTTTCTAAACAGAGTGGAACCGCGTTTTCAAAACGTCTCTGTCATTTGGCAGAGGCGTTTTTTATTTGTCCAAAAAAAGAGAGCAAGTCCTAAGAGAGATTCATGGGGAAGAACGGGGGGAGCATGTGTTTTTCAAAATGCTGAAAGAAGATATTGATACTGTGTTTGATCAAGATCCTGCTGCTAGAAGCTATATTGAAGTAGTGCTAACCTATTCAGGGCTTCATGCGATTTGGGCTCACCGTATTGCGCACGCATTTTATAAGCGGAAGCTGTATTTTATTGCGCGGATCATTTCTCAGGTCAGCCGCTTTTTCACAGGGGTGGAAATTCATCCGGCGGCAACCATTGGCAGGCGGTTCTTCATTGATCACGGCATGGGCGTCGTGATCGGGGAAACATGTGAAATTGGAGACAACGTCACTGTTTTCCAAGGCGTGACATTAGGGGGAACAGGGAAAGAAAAGGGAAAGCGGCATCCGACCATTTTAGATGATGCCCTCATTGCGACAGGTGCCAAGGTGCTTGGTTCTATCACGGTTGGAAAAGGGTCCAAGATTGGTGCAGGGTCGGTCGTGTTAAAAGACGTCCCAGACCATTCCACTGTTGTAGGTATACCTGGGCGAGTGGTCGTTCAAAATGGAAAGAAAATCAATCGTGATCTCAACCATCAAGATTTGCCAGATCCAGTTTCCGATCGTTTTAAAGAATTGGAACGAGAAATGGAAAAGCTAAAAGGTGAGCTGGCTTCATTGAGCAGAAAGGAAGAACAATCATGACAATCAATATTTATAATACATTGACACGTAAGAAGGAAGAATTTGTCCCGCTTGAGCCAGGAAAGGTCAAGATGTATGTGTGCGGACCAACCGTTTATAACTACATTCATATCGGGAATGCTAGACCTGCTATTGTTTATGACACTGTACGTAAGTATTTAGAATACAGCGGTTACGATGTGAACTTTGTATCAAACTTTACAGATGTGGATGATAAACTCATCAAAGCGGCCAATGAACTTGGAGAAGATGTGCCGACAATTGCTGATCGTTTTATCCAAGCCTACTTCGAAGACGTCAGTGCGCTCGGCTGCAAAAAAGCAGACCTTCACCCGCGAGTGACGGAAAACATGGATGATATCATTGCGTTTATTGCGACATTGATTGAAAAAGGCTACGCCTATGAAGCAGATGGTGACGTGTATTACAGCACACGCTCATTTGAAGGTTATGGAAAGCTTTCTCACCAATCAATTGATGAACTGAAGACAGGTGCTCGTATTCGTGTAGGTGAAAAGAAACGAGATGCGCTGGACTTTGCTCTTTGGAAGGCTGCAAAGGATCAGGAAATCTCTTGGGATAGCCCATGGGGCAAAGGACGCCCAGGCTGGCACATCGAATGCTCGGCAATGGTCAAAAAATATTTAGGTGATACGATCGACATTCATGCTGGCGGACAGGATTTAACATTCCCTCACCATGAGAATGAAATTGCCCAATCTGAGGCTTTGACAGGGAAGCCTTTTGCGAAGTATTGGATGCATAACGGGTATATTAATATCGATAATGAAAAAATGTCAAAATCACTTGGCAACTTTGTGCTGGTGCATGACATTGTGAAAGAACAAGATCCTGATGTGCTCCGCTTCTTTATGTTGTCGGTTCACTATCGCCATCCAATTAACTACTCAATGGATTTATTAGAAAGTACAAAGAGTGCGTTTAACCGACTCAAGACATCGTATGCGAACTTACATCACCGTCTTGAGAGCAGTACGAATATCACGGAAGACAATGCTGAATGGCTGGAAAAAATTGAAGAGCAACGTGCGACATTTATTTCTGAAATGAATGATGACTTCAATACGGCAAATGCGATCTCTGTTTTATTCGAATTAGCGAAACAGGCGAATTATTATATGGAAAATGATCATACTTCGGAGGAAGTGATCAAGGCATTTATCGGCTTGTTCCAAGAAATTACGTCTGTTCTCGGCTTCTCATTAGAAGAAAAGCACACGCTTGACGAAGAGGTAGAAGCGTTAATTGAGAAACGCAATGAAGCTAGAAGAAATCGTGACTTTGCCCTATCTGATCAAATTCGTGATCAATTAAAGAACATGAATATTGTGTTGGAGGACACTCCTCAAGGTACTCGCTGGAAAAGAGGAGAATAGGCAATGTTGAATTTTGAAAAGCTGAAAGACGGTAAACAGCTGAACGGACTTGCGCTGGCTTATATGGGTGATGCCATTTTTGAAGTATATGTGAGGCATCACCTCCTCCAAACGGGGGCGACAAAACCAAATGAGCTGCACAAACGAGCAAGCAAAATTGTTTCAGCTAAATCACAGGCTGCTATTTTATTTACGCTTCAGCAGCAAGGCTTTTTCACTGAAGCAGAAGAAGCGGTGCTGAAAAGAGGAAGAAATGCAAAATCAGGCACAGTGCCTAAAAACACAGACGTTCAAACGTATCGTTATAGTACAGCGTTTGAAGCGCTTATGGGTTATTTATTTATCGAAAAGCAGGACGAACGCTTAGAAGAGCTGATTGGTCAGGCGATTGAAATCGGAACGTCAGGGAGGAAGACAAATGAGTCAGCAACATGATTATGTCATTGGGAAAAATGCAGTGATTGAGACACTGAAGTCAGATCGGGAGTTATACAAGCTCTGGATGGCGGAAAACACTGTAAAAGGACAAGCCCAGCAGGTCATTGAACTCGCTAAAAAGCAAAATATCACCATTCAGTATGTTCCGAGGAAAAAGCTTGATCAAATGGTTACAGGTCAGCACCAGGGAATCGTTGCACAAGTAGCAGCATATGAATATGCAGAATTAGATGATCTGTATCAAATCGCTGAAAAGCGGAATGAACAGCCTTTCTTTCTGATTTTAGATGAAATTGAAGACCCGCATAATTTAGGATCTATTATGCGTACGGCAGATGCTGTAGGTGCACACGGGATTGTCATTCCGAAAAGGAGAGCGGTCGGTCTAACAACAACAGTTGCTAAGGCATCCACTGGAGCAATTGAGCATATTCCTGTTGCAAAAGTGACCAATCTTTCAAGAGCCCTTGATGAAATGAAAGAAAGAGGAATCTGGGTTGCTGGAACAGATGCGTCTGCTAAACAGGATTACAGACAATTTGATGGCACAATGCCGCTGGCTCTTGTGATTGGCAGTGAAGGAAAAGGAATTGGCCGATTGATTAAGGAAAAGTGTGATTTTCTGATTAAACTGCCAATGGCCGGGAAGGTTACTTCGTTAAACGCATCAGTTGCTGCTGGTCTATTGATGTATGAAGTGTATCGAAAACGTTATCCGTTAGGAGAATAGAGATGGATATCCTCTTAGTCGATGGATACAACATGATAGGTGCATGGCCTCAGCTGCAGCACTTAAAGGAAAACAGCTTTGAAGAAGCCAGAGACGTGCTGATTCAACATTTAGCAGAATATCAAGCATACACAGGGTATCGAGTCATTGTCGTATTCGATGCCCATATGGTCAAAGGAATTGAAAAAAAGCGGACTAACCACCGAGTAGAGGTCATCTTTACGAGAGAGAATGAAACGGCAGATGAGCGGATTGAAAAGCTGGCGCAGGATTTGAATAATATCCGGACGCAAATTCATGTGGCAACCTCAGATTTTACGGAACAATGGGCTATTTTTGGACAAGGAGCTCTTCGGAAGTCGGCTCGTGAGCTTTTAAGAGAGATTGAAGTGATAGAACGAAAGATTGAAACGAGGGTCAAAAAGATTACTTCTGATAAACCAGCATCTAAGATTGAATTGTCAGAAGATGTATTGAAAACGTTTGAAAAATGGCGGCGCGGGAATCTGGAATAGCTTGACGATATTTCAACCATTAATGTATAATATTTCTATCTAGGTGCGGTCGGGGGGATCGAAGTGAATCTAAACAACAGCAAGGGTAAGTCCATCAGAGAGCAATTTTGCCAGTTGGAAGATGAACAAGTCATTGAAAGGGTTCATGTCGGAGATAGTGATGCGCTAGATTATTTAATAACGAAATACCGCAATTTTGTACGTGCGAAAGCAAGATCTTATTTCTTGATAGGAGCGGATCGAGAGGACATTGTCCAAGAGGGAATGATCGGACTTTATAAGTCTATCCGCGATTTCAGAGAGGACAAGCTTACTTCATTTAAGGCTTTTGCAGAATTATGTATTACCCGCCAAATTATCACCGCAATTAAAACAGCTACTCGCCAAAAACATATCCCGTTAAATTCCTATGTATCATTAGACAAGCCGATCTACGATGAAGAATCGGACAGAACATTATTAGATGTCATTTCCGGTGCTAAAGCGCTTAACCCAGAAGACTTAATCATTAGCAAAGAAGAATTTGATGATATCGAAATGAAGATGGGTGAACTGCTAAGCGAGCTGGAAAGAAAGGTACTTGTGCTGTATCTTGATGGCAGATCCTATCAGGAGATTTCGGAAGATTTAAACCGTCATGTGAAATCAATTGATAACGCACTCCAAAGAGTAAAGAGAAAATTAGAGAAATATTTAGAGCTTCGCGAGATTAGTCTCTAATCAAACCTATATTGACAGCTTTTTCGACACTGTGATAAGGTACTAATGAAATGATGTCGAGAAAATAGGTGTAAATATGAGGAAAAAGATTACTCTAGCCTGTAAAGACTGCGGAAGCCGCAATTATACGACAATGAAAAGTGTTGCTTCAGCAGCTGAAAGATTAGAAGTTAAGAAATATTGCAAGACTTGTAATTCACATAAAACACATTTAGAAACGAAGTAAGATTTGCGTTCTTTAATCTGTGGAGGTCTTTTACATGCGTATTATCAGTTTCTTAAAAAGTGTCGGAAAAGAAATGAAAAAGGTCAGCTGGCCAAAGAAGAACGAAATGGTCCGCTACACAATCACTGTTATTTTAACAGTCGTATTCTTTGCCATCTTTTTCTCTTTTCTTGATATAGGAATCTCACAATTAATCGAATTAATTCATTAATACTTGAATAATGGTCTGCTGAACGTGCTATAATAGATCATAATATGACTTGCCAAAAAACCCGTTTTACGGGTTTTTTCAATTGCTTGAAAATATTTACCGTTACTCGAGATTCGTCAAATAGACATTATGAAATGTGGGGAGGGAAGGACTAAATAGTCCTGAACGAAAATGGAAAAGAATTGGTATGTTGTGCATACGTACTCTGGCTATGAAAACAAAGTAAAAGCGAATTTGGAAAAGCGTGTTGAATCAATGGGCATGCAGGATAAAATCTTCCGCGTCGTCGTACCAGAAGAAGAAGAAACGGATATTAAAAATGGTAAGAAAAAAGTCGTCAAAAAGAAAGTATTCCCTGGCTATGTCCTAGTGGAAATCGTGATGACTGACGACTCTTGGTATGTTGTTCGTAATACACCAGGTGTCACTGGATTCGTTGGATCAGCTGGATCAGGCTCAAAGCCGACTGCACTGCTGCCAGGCGAAGCCGAAACCATTCTGAAGAGAATGGGTCTTGAAGAACGCAAAACAGAAATCGACTTTGAACTGAAAGAAACAGTTAAGGTCATCGATGGACCATTTGCTAACTTCACTGGATCGATTGAAGAAATTGATTACGATAAAAGCAAAGTCAAAGTATTCGTTAATATGTTTGGTAGAGAAACACCTGTTGAACTTGAGTTCACACAGATCGATAAATTGTAATTTAAAAGAGCTTGAAATGAGTGTATAGAAGTGGTAATATAGCAAAGGTACGTCTTGAGTTCACTCAAGATCGCTAGCTAGTTATTTCGTCATTCATATAAAGAATGAAGTTGTTGAGTGGGAGGGGGATTC
Source organism: Bacillus sp. PAMC28571 (assembly GCF_014250435.1). Taxonomy (NCBI): domain Bacteria; kingdom Bacillati; phylum Bacillota; class Bacilli; order Caryophanales; family Bacillaceae; genus Bacillus; species Bacillus sp. PAMC28571. Next base: position 3,611,479 of record NZ_CP060191.1, read on the forward strand.
CCCTATTACCACATCACGGACTTTAAGGAGGTGTGTCTCGTGGCTAAAAAAGTAGTTAAAGTTGTTAAATTGCAAATTCCTGCTGGAAAAGCTAACCCAGCTCCACCAGTTGGACCTGCACTAGGTCAAGCCGGTGTTAATATCATGGGATTCTGTAAGGAGTTTAACGCTCGTACAGCTGACCAAGCTGGTCTTATCATTCCTGTTGAAATTTCGGTTTTTGAAGACCGTTCATTTACATTTATTACTAAAACTCCACCTGCTGCAGTTTTACTTAAAAAAGCAGCTGGTATTGAGTCTGGTTCTGGTGAACCTAACCGTAATAAAGTGGCAACTGTTAAGCGTGATAAAGTACGCGAAATCGCGGAAACAAAAATGCCTGACTTAAACGCTGCTAGCGTTGAATCAGCTATGCGCATGGTTGAAGGTACTGCACGCAGTATGGGTATTGTCATCGAAGATTAATTTTTTGTCTTGTTGGGTTGCGAGTTTGGTTTTGACAAGTTCGCAACCCTTATTCGTGGGAGGTTATTCCGCTAAAACCACATAAGGAGGATTTTTATAATGGCTAAAAAAGGTAAAAAGTATGTAGAAGCTGCTAAGCTGATCGATCGTACTAAAGCGTATGATGTAGCTGAAGCTGTTTCTCTTACAAAAAAAGCAAATACAGCTAAATTTGATGCGACTGTAGAAGTTGCTTTTCGTTTGGGCGTAGACCCTCGTAAAAACGATCAACAAATCCGCGGTGCAGTTGTACTTCCTAACGGAACTGGTAAAACTCAACGCGTTCTTGTGTTCGCTAAAGGCGAAAAAGCAAAAGAAGCAGAAGCTGCTGGAGCAGACTACGTTGGAGATTCTGATTACATCACTAAAATCCAACAAGGCTGGTTCGAATTCGATGTAATCGTTGCGACACCTGACATGATGGGTGAAGTTGGTAAGATCGGTCGTGTACTTGGACCAAAAGGTCTTATGCCAAACCCTAAAACAGGAACTGTAACGTTCGAAGTTGAAAAAGCAATCAATGAAATCAAAGCTGGTAAAGTAGAATACCGCGTTGATAAAGCTGGTAACATCCACGCGCCAATCGGAAAGGTTTCTTTCGAGGACGAAAAGCTTGTTGAGAACTTTGCAACAATCTATGACACAATCCTTAAAGCAAAACCTGCAGCGGCTAAAGGTGTATACGTGAAAAACGTTTCTGTTACATCTACTATGGGCCCTGGCGTGAAAGTGGATCCATCTTCTTTCTCTGCAAAATAATTCTTGACTTATGACAACCATTTTGATAATATCAAAATGTTGTAAAATAGAATAATGTCCATTTATACCGTAGACAGCAGGGGCCTTATGGCTTAATTAACCCGCCGAGGTGTATATGTCACAGTCTTACGTTAACGTATGCTTGTATATACAGCCTCCATGTCTTAATGGAGGCTTTTTATATGGAGAACCGTTCGTTAGGAACGTGATGGCCTGATCGGTATAAGTGTTACACAAAGAATGTACAGGAGGTGTAACCATGAGCAATGCAATCGATACTAAAAAAGTTGTCGTTGATGAAATTACTTCTAAATTTAAAGATAGTATGTCTACTGTCATTGTAGATTACCGCGGTCTTTCAGTTTCTGAAGTGACTGAACTTCGTAAACAGCTTCGTGAAGCTGGCGTAGAATTCAAAGTTTACAAAAACACTTTGACTCGCCGTGCAGTTGAACAAGTTGAACTAACGGGTTTAAACGATTTCTTAACAGGTCCAAACGCTATCGCATTCAGTAACGAAGATGTTATCGCACCTGCGAAAATCATCAACGAATTCGCGAAAAGCCACGAAGCTTTAGAAATCAAAGCTGGTGTCATCGAAGGAAACGTAGCGACTGTAGAAGAAGTGAAGGCTCTTGCGGAACTTCCGTCTCGCGAAGGCTTACTTTCTATGTTGCTTAGCGTTCTTCAAGCTCCAGTTCGTAATCTTGCTCTTGCTACTAAAGCAGTTGCAGATCAAAAAGAAGAACAAGGCGCTTAATGCGTACTTTACGTTTACGTAAAAAAACTTAAAATGGAGGAATTACAAATGGCTTTAAATATCGAAGAAATCATTGCTTCAGTTAAAGAAGCAACTGTACTTGAGTTAAACGACTTAGTAAAAGCAATCGAAGAAGAATTTGGCGTAACTGCTGCTGCTCCTGTAGCTGTAGCTGCTGGTGGCGGTGCTGCTGCTGAAGAAAAAACTGATTTTGATCTAGTACTTGCTGGTGCTGGAGACCAAAAAATCAAAGTTATCAAAGTGGTTCGTGAAATCACTGGTCTTGGCTTGAAAGAAGCTAAAGAACTTGTTGACAACACTCCAAAACCACTTAAAGAAGGTATTGCTAAAGAAGAAGCTGAAGAACTTAAAGCTAAGCTTGAAGAAGTTGGCGCTTCTGTAGAAGTTAAGTAATCTTCGCCTAATCTTTTGGGAAAGCTCGCTTTTACTGGCGGGCTTTTTCTTTTCTAATCTCCTGAAACGATTGAATCCAGAGGAGGTCCATTCACCATGAGTGACCACTATTATACGGAAAAGCCATCAGTGAAAAGCAATAAACAGACATGGGACTTCACCTTGAGAAACCGTACCTTTACTTTTACAAGTGACAGTGGAGTGTTTTCTAAGAAAGAAGTCGACTTTGGTTCAAGGCTTTTAATTGAAGCTTTCGAAGAACCTGACTTGGATGGCGATGTCTTAGATGTCGGTTGCGGTTATGGACCGATCGGCTTATCGTTAGCAAACGAAATGACTAGCCGTACCATTCATATGATTGATGTGAACGAAAGAGCAGTCGAACTTTCAAAGGAAAACGCTAAACATAATCGCATTGATAATGTTCGCATCTATCAAAGTGATTTGTTCTCGAATGTTCATTCCTCAGCTGCTTTTGCCTCTATACTGACCAATCCCCCAATACGGGCAGGGAAGAAAGTTGTACATGCGATCTTTGAAAAAAGTGCTGATCATTTATTGCCGGAAGGTGAGTTGTGGGTGGTTATTCAGAAAAAGCAAGGTGGACCATCTGCGATTGAAAAATTAGAGCAGCTCTTTGGAGAAGTCGAGGTTGTGCTGAAAAAAAAGGGCTACTATATCATCAAAGCTAAAAAAGTTTGACGCAGTTTCCTAGCTGTGTTAACATTATAAAATGCCAATGTGTATATTTTGCTTGATAGGCTTAAAAAACAACTATTTTGTATAAATTATGCATACTTGGGAAAACTAATAAAATCGGTATTTGTTTTTGGATGTGGTTTTCTTATTTTAGAAACCCTTTTTTCTTTTGTCTTGTAAAAGTATTTCTTTACTGACATTTGAAAGACAGAAATACTTTTTACACATATAATACGCATGATTTGAGGGGTGAATCAGTTGACAGGTCAACTAGTTCAGTATGGACGACACCGCCAGCGCAGAAGCTACGCACGCATAAGCGAAGTGTTAGAATTACCAAATCTCATTGAAATTCAAACCTCTTCTTATCAGTGGTTTCTTGATGAGGGTCTTAGAGAGATGTTTCAAGATATATCCCCAATTGAGGATTTTACTGGTAACCTTTCTCTTGAATTCATTGATTACAGCCTAGGGGATCCTAAGTATCCTGTAGCAGAATCAAAAGAACGTGATGTAACTTACTCTGCTCCACTAAGAGTAAAAGTTCGTTTAATTAACAAAGAAACTGGAGAAGTAAAAGACCAAGATGTGTTCATGGGTGATTTCCCAATCATGACAGACACAGGTACTTTTATCATTAATGGTGCGGAACGTGTAATCGTTTCTCAGTTAGTGCGTTCTCCAAGTGTATATTTCAGTGGTAAAGTAGACAAAAACGGTAAAAAAGGTTTTACTGCGACTGTCATTCCAAACCGTGGCGCATGGTTAGAATACGAAACTGATGCGAAGGATGTAGTCTATGTACGCATCGATCGCACACGTAAGTTGCCGGTTACGGTTCTTTTGCGTGCTCTCGGCTTCAGCTCTGATCAAGAGATTCTTGACCTCATTGGCGAGAATGAATACTTACGCAACACACTGGAAAAAGACAATACAGAGAATGCGGATAAAGCACTTCTCGAAATCTACGAGCGCCTCCGTCCTGGAGAACCGCCAACTGTTGAAAATGCGAAAAGCTTGCTAGACTCCCGCTTCTTCGATCCGAAGAGATATGACCTAGCAAATGTTGGACGCTACAAGATTAATAAGAAGCTTCATATTAAAAATAGACTGTTCAATCAAAAATTGGCTGAAACGCTAGTTGATCCTGAAACAGGTGAAATTCTAGCAGAAAAAGGTCAAATTTTAGACAGAAGAGTTCTTGATAAAGTTCTTCCATACTTAGAAAGCGGCATCGGATTTAGAAAGCTTTATCCTAATGGTGGCGTAGTAGAAGATGAAGTAGAACTTCAATCTATTAAGATTTATGCACCGACTGATCAAGAAGGCGAGCAAGTGATCAACGTGATTGGAAATGCATATGTAGAGGAAGCTGTGAAAAACATCACGCCTTCTGACATCATTGCGTCAATCAGTTACTTCTTCAACCTTCTTCATGGTGTAGGTGACACAGATGATATCGACCACCTTGGTAACCGTCGTCTGCGTTCTGTAGGTGAACTTCTGCAAAACCAATTCCGTATTGGTTTAAGCAGAATGGAGCGTGTTGTCCGTGAAAGAATGTCAATTCAAGACACAAACACGATCACACCTCAGCAGCTGATCAACATTCGTCCTGTGATCGCTTCTATCAAAGAGTTCTTTGGTAGTTCTCAGCTTTCTCAGTTCATGGATCAAACAAACCCGCTTGCTGAATTGACGCACAAACGTCGTCTGTCAGCGCTTGGACCGGGTGGTTTGACACGTGAGCGTGCAGGAATGGAAGTTCGTGACGTTCACTACTCTCACTATGGACGTATGTGTCCGATTGAAACACCAGAGGGTCCAAACATTGGTTTGATCAACTCTCTATCTTCATTTGCAAAAGTGAATCGCTTCGGATTTATCGAAACACCTTACCGCCGGGTTGATCCTGAAACTGGTAAAGTGACACCGAGAATCGATTACTTAACTGCTGATGAAGAGGATAACTACGTAGTAGCACAAGCGAACGCTCAGTTAGCTGATGATGGTTCGTTTATCGATGATAATATCATTGCTCGTTTCAGAGGGGAAAACACCGTTGTTCCTCGAAACCGCGTTGACTACATGGACGTTTCGCCAAAGCAGGTTGTTTCTGCAGCGACAGCATGTATCCCATTCTTAGAAAACGATGACTCTAACCGTGCTCTAATGGGAGCGAACATGCAGCGTCAGGCTGTGCCTTTGATGCAGCCAGAATCACCGATTGTTGGTACAGGTATGGAGTACGTATCAGGTAAAGACTCTGGTGCTGCTGTCATCTGCCGCTACCCAGGTGTTGTAGAACGTGTAGAAGCAAAAAATATTTGGGTTCGCCGTTATGAAGACGTTGACGGACAACAAGTCAAAGGAAACCTAGACAAATACAGCCTGCTGAAATTTGTCCGCTCTAACCAAGGGACTTGCTACAACCAGCGTCCTATCGTAAGTGTTGGAGATGAAGTCGTTAAAGGGGAAATCCTTGCAGACGGTCCTTCTATGGAAAAAGGTGAATTGGCTCTAGGACGTAACGTCATGGTCGGCTTCATGACTTGGGACGGTTACAACTACGAGGATGCGATCATCATGAGTGAGCGCCTTGTAAAAGATGACGTCTACACGTCTATTCATATTGAAGAATATGAATCAGAAGCTCGTGATACAAAGCTTGGACCAGAAGAAATCACTCGTGATATTCCAAACGTTGGGGAAGATGCTTTACGCAACCTTGACGAGCGCGGAATCATCCGTATCGGTGCAGAAGTAAAAGACGGAGACCTTCTTGTAGGAAAAGTAACGCCTAAAGGTGTAACTGAACTAACAGCTGAAGAACGTCTATTACATGCAATCTTCGGTGAAAAGGCTCGTGAAGTTCGTGATACGTCACTACGTGTTCCACACGGCGGCGGCGGAATTATCCACGATGTAAAAGTCTTCAACCGTGAAGATGGAGATGAATTACCTCCAGGTGTAAACCAGTTAGTCCGCGTATACATCGTTCAGAAGCGTAAGATTTCTGAAGGTGACAAAATGGCCGGACGACATGGTAACAAAGGGGTTATCTCTAAAATCCTTCCAGAAGAAGATATGCCTTATCTTCCAGACGGAACACCGATCGATATCATGTTGAACCCTCTAGGGGTGCCATCTCGTATGAACATCGGTCAGGTACTTGAGCTTCATATGGGTATGGCTGCACGTTACCTTGGCATCCACATTGCGTCACCAGTATTTGATGGTGCGCGCGAGGAAGATGTTTGGGAAACGCTTGAAGAAGCAGGTATGTCCCGTGATGCGAAAACAGTCCTTTATGACGGTCGAACTGGTGAACCATTCGACAACCGTGTATCTGTCGGAATCATGTACATGATCAAACTGGCTCACATGGTTGACGATAAACTTCACGCTCGTTCAACTGGACCATACTCACTTGTTACGCAGCAGCCACTTGGCGGTAAAGCACAGTTTGGTGGTCAGCGTTTCGGAGAGATGGAAGTATGGGCACTTGAAGCTTACGGTGCAGCATATACACTTCAAGAGATCTTAACAGTTAAATCGGATGACGTTGTGGGTCGTGTGAAAACATACGAAGCCATCGTCAAAGGGGATAACGTACCTGAACCAGGTGTCCCTGAATCATTCAAAGTGTTAATCAAAGAACTTCAAAGTTTAGGTATGGATGTGAAAATCCTATCTGGCGATGAAGAAGAGATAGAAATGAGAGATTTAGAAGACGATGAGGAAACGAAGAAAGCAGACGGATTAGCGTTATCTAATGACGAAGATGCTGCAGACCTCGCACCTGTCGATCTTGAACGTGACGCAGTCACAAAAGAATAGAAGAAACGATTAGAGCAAGTGACTAGGGTATAACCCGAAGATTAAAAGGGAGGTAGGCCCCTTGCTAGATGTGAACAATTTTGAGTATATGAACATCGGTCTCGCATCACCTGATAAAATCCGTTCTTGGTCTTTTGGTGAAGTGAAAAAGCCTGAAACGATTAACTATCGTACACTGAAACCTGAAAAAGATGGTCTCTTTTGTGAACGTATCTTCGGACCGCAAAAAGACTGGGAATGTCATTGTGGGAAGTATAAACGCGTTCGGTATAAGGGTGTTGTATGTGACCGTTGTGGTGTAGAAGTAACACGGGCAAAAGTCCGTCGTGAGAGAATGGGGCATATCGAACTGGCTGCCCCAGTTTCCCACATTTGGTATTTCAAAGGTATCCCAAGCCGTATGGGTCTTGTTCTTGATATGTCACCACGTGCGTTAGAAGAAGTGATCTACTTCGCTTCTTACGTCGTGACAGATCCGGGCAACACACCGCTTGAGAAGAAACAACTTCTTTCTGAGAAAGAATTCCGTGCTTATTTAGATAAATACGGTAATACATTCCAAGCAGCTATGGGTGCAGAAGCAATCAACAAACTTCTTCAAGATATCGATCTTGTAAAAGAAGTAGATACACTGAAAGAAGAGCTGAAAACTGCTCAAGGACAGCGCCGTACACGTGCGATCAAACGCCTTGAAGTATTAGAAGCCTTCCGTAACTCAGGAAACAAACCATCTTGGATGATTCTTGATGTACTTCCGGTTATTCCGCCAGAATTACGTCCAATGGTTCAACTTGATGGTGGACGTTTTGCTACTTCGGACTTGAACGACCTTTATCGTCGTGTCATCAACCGTAACAATCGTCTGAAGCGTTTATTAGATCTTGGCGCGCCAAGCATCATCGTTCAGAATGAGAAGCGTATGCTTCAAGAAGCTGTCGATGCCTTGATTGATAATGGACGTAGAGGCCGACCAGTAACAGGACCAGGAAATCGACCATTGAAATCTCTTTCTCACATGCTGAAAGGGAAACAAGGACGTTTCCGTCAAAACTTGCTTGGTAAACGTGTTGACTATTCTGGACGTTCCGTTATCGTCGTAGGACCACATTTGAAAATGTATCAGTGTGGACTTCCGAAAGAAATGGCTCTTGAATTATTCAAACCATTCGTGATGAAGGAGCTTGTTGAAAAAGGATTAGCTCACAACATCAAGAGTGCGAAGCGTAAAATTGAGCGTGTGCAGCCGGAAGTATGGGATGTTTTAGAATCAGTTATTCGTGAGCATCCAGTCTTACTAAACCGTGCACCGACTCTTCATAGACTTGGTATTCAAGCGTTTGAACCTACACTTGTGGAAGGACGCGCAATTCGTCTGCATCCACTTGTATGTACAGCCTACAACGCTGACTTTGACGGTGACCAAATGGCGGTTCACGTACCATTGTCTGCTGAAGCTCAAGCTGAAGCTCGTATCTTAATGCTTGCGGCTCAAAACATTTTGAACCCGAAAGATGGAAAACCAGTTGTTACGCCATCTCAGGATATGGTGCTTGGTAACTACTACCTTACACTTGAGCGCAAAGGTGCTATCGGAGAAGGTATGGTCTTCAAAGATACTGACGAAGCCCTTCTAGCTTATCAAAATGGTTATGTGCATCTTCATACACGTGTAGCTGTTGCAGCTAGCTCGTTGAAGAATGTGACATTCACTGATGAACAGCGTTCTAAATTGTTGATTACAACAGTTGGAAAACTGATCTTTAACGAAATCTTACCGGAATCATTCCCATACATGAATGAGCCGACAAAGAGCAATATTGAAGAAAAAACGCCTGATCGTTTCTTCCTTGAAAAAGGTGAGGATGTAAAAGCTGCGATCGAGAAACAAGAAATCAATGCGCCGTTCAAAAAAGGTATTTTAGGTAAAATCATTGCAGAAATCTTTAAGAGATTCCATATTACTGAGACATCTAAAATGCTTGACCGCATGAAAAATCTTGGTTTCAGATACTCTACTAAAGCCGGTATTACGGTTGGTGTGTCTGATATCGTCGTATTAGATGATAAGCAGCAAATTCTTGAAGAAGCACAAGCAAAAGTAGATAACGTCATGAAGCAATTCAGACGTGGTTTGATTACTGAAGAAGAGCGTTATGAGAGAGTTATTTCAATCTGGAGTTCTTCTAAAGATGTGATCCAAGGTAAACTGATGAAGTCCCTTGATGAAGTCAACCCAATCTACATGATGAGTGACTCTGGAGCGCGTGGTAACGCATCTAACTTTACTCAGCTGGCTGGTATGCGTGGTCTGATGGCCAACCCGGCTGGACGTATCATCGAACTTCCGATTAAATCTAGTTTCCGTGAAGGTTTAACCGTATTGGAATACTTTATTTCCACTCACGGTGCGCGTAAAGGTCTTGCCGATACAGCCCTTAAAACAGCTGACTCAGGTTACCTCACGCGTCGTCTCGTTGACGTTGCACAGGATGTCATCATCCGTGAAACAGATTGCGGTACAGACCGTGGAATCTTGGCGAAGTCTATTAAAGAAGGAAATGAAATTATTGAGAAACTTGAAGAACGTCTGATCGGACGTTTTGCAAGAAAACCAATTGTTCATCCTGAAACAGGCGAAGTCATTGTAGCCGAAAACGAACTAATTGATGAAGATAAAGCACTTGAAGTAGTTGAAGCAGGAATTGAGGAAGTATGGATCCGTTCTGCATTTACATGTAACACGCCTCATGGTGTATGTAAACGATGCTACGGCCGTAACCTTGCAACTGGTACTGACGTTGAAGTCGGTGAAGCAGTTGGAATCATCGCTGCACAATCAATCGGTGAGCCAGGAACACAGCTTACAATGCGTACGTTCCACACCGGTGGGGTAGCAGGAGACGATATCACTCAAGGTCTACCTCGTATCCAAGAGCTATTTGAAGCGCGTAATCCGAAAGGGCAAGCGACAATTTCTGAAATTGATGGTGTCGTTGCTGAAATTAACGATGTTCGTGACAAGCAGCAGGAAATTGTGGTTCAAGGCGAAGTTGAAACTCGCTCATACACAGCTCCTTACAATGCACGTCTGAAAGTTGTTGAAGGTGACACAGTTACTCGTGGTCAAGTACTGACAGAAGGTTCGATCGATCCGAAAGAACTTCTTAAAGTGACTGACATGACAGCTGTTCAAGAATATCTGCTTCATGAAGTACAAAAAGTATACCGTATGCAAGGGGTAGAAATCGGAGATAAGCACGTAGAGGTAATGGTTCGCCAAATGCTTCGTAAAGTGCGTGTCGCTGATGCAGGGGATACAGACGTATTACCAGGCACACTTCTTGATGTACATCAATTCACTGAAGCGAACAAAAAAGTACTATTCGAAGGCAAACGTCCTGCAACAGGCCGTCCAGTTCTTCTTGGTATTACAAAAGCTTCGCTTGAAACAGACTCATTCTTGTCTGCGGCGTCCTTCCAAGAAACGACTCGTGTCCTAACAGATGCGGCGATCAAAGGAAAACGTGATGAACTGCTTGGCTTGAAAGAGAATGTGATCATTGGTAAACTTGTTCCTGCTGGAACGGGAATGCCAAACTACCGTAAAGTTAAGCCGGTTTCGCAAGTGCAGCCGTCTGACGATATGGTTCCTGTAGAGTAATCTTTCTCGTGAGATTTCTATAAAATCATCAAAAATGGTGAAGGATGTCAAGATAATCTGTCATACGATATTGACATCCTTCTGCCATGATGATAATATAACCAAGGTGCTCAAAATAAAACCTGTTACTTTGGAGGATATTCGATGTCTTATGATAAAGTATCACAGGCTCAATCCATTATTATCGGTACGAAGCAAACAGTAAAAGCTCTGAAACGAGATTCAGTAAAGGAAGTCGTCGTAGCGAAAGATGCTGATCCTGCTTTAACTGCTAGTGTATTGAAACTAGCACAAGAGAAGGGTGTAGACATTTTAGTGGTAGATTCCATGAAAAAGCTCGGCAAGGCCTGCGGAATTGAAGTTGGGGCAGCAGCTGTTGCCATTATGTTATAACGTACTTGTTTTGTTTTTGCATGCTTAAAATGCAAAAGCATTGTTTTTTGCCTTTTGATGAACCACCTGGGTATGTGGGTTATAAAAAAAGTAATGAAGGGAGGAATAACAACATGCCTACAATTAATCAGCTAGTACGCAAAGGACGCGTGAGTAAAGTTGAAAACTCAAAGTCACCTGCACTTAACAAAGGATACAACAGTTTCAAAAAAGAGCACACTAACGTAACATCTCCACAGAAGCGCGGGGTTTGTACTCGTGTCGGTACAATGACACCGAAAAAACCAAACTCAGCACTACGTAAATATGCTCGTGTACGTTTGTCTAACCTGATTGAAGTAACAGCTTACATTCCTGGTATCGGACATAACCTACAAGAGCACAGTGTAGTACTTATCCGTGGCGGACGTGTAAAAGACTTACCGGGTGTACGTTACCACATCGTTCGTGGTGCGCTTGATACTGCCGGAGTTGACGGTCGTATGCAAGGACGTTCTAAATACGGAACAAAACGCCCTAAACAAAGCAAATAATACAAACAAACATAAGGGTTTTTAGAAGTTGATATCAGATCAGTGGAGTCAGGTAACTGACAATGATATTGAGATGAGAGACAGATAGAAATCCTTTTAAAAGAGAAGGGAGGCTATTCAGATGCCACGTAAAGGTCCTGTAGCAAAAAGAGACGTATTGCCAGATCCAATTTACAATTCTAAACTTGTATCTCGTTTGATCAACAAAATGATGATCGACGGTAAAAGAGGAAAAGCACAAACAATTCTCTACAAGTCATTTGATATCATCAAAGAACGTACTGGTAATGAAGCGATGGAGGTTTTCGAACAAGCCTTGAAAAACATCATGCCAGTTCTTGAAGTTAAAGCACGTCGTGTAGGTGGAGCTAACTACCAAGTTCCTGTAGAAGTTCGCCCAGACCGTCGTACTACTTTAGGTCTTCGCTGGTTAGTAAACTACGCTCGTCTTCGTGGAGAAAAAACGATGGAAGAGCGTCTTGCTAACGAAATCCTTGACGCAGCTAACAACACTGGTGCAGCTGTTAAGAAACGTGAAGATACACACAAAATGGCAGAAGCGAACAAAGCATTCGCTCACTACCGCTGGTAGGATTTATACCAAACTAAAAAAACTATTCCCTAATGAGGAAGGAGAAATTACCCAATGGCAAGAGAGTTCTCCTTAGACAAAACTCGTAATATTGGTATCATGGCTCACATCGATGCCGGTAAAACGACAACGACTGAGCGTATCTTATACTACACTGGTCGTATCCATAAAATTGGTGAAACTCACGAAGGAGCTTCACAAATGGACTGGATGGAGCAGGAGCAAGAACGTGGTATTACAATCACTTCTGCTGCTACTACAGCACAATGGAAAGGTTACCGTGTAAACATCATCGATACACCAGGACACGTAGACTTCACTGTTGAAGTTGAACGTTCTTTACGTGTACTTGATGGTGCGGTTGCTGTTCTTGATGCACAATCAGGTGTAGAGCCACAAACTGAAACAGTTTGGCGCCAAGCAACAACTTACGGAGTACCTCGTATCGTATTCGTTAACAAAATGGATAAAACCGGTGCGGACTTCCTTTACTCTGTAAGCACATTAAGAGATCGTCTTCAAGCGAACGCTCATGCAATTCAATTGCCGATCGGCGCTGAAGATCAATTCGAAGGAATCATCGACCTTGTAGAAAACGTAGCATACTTCTACGAAGATGATCTTGGAACTCGCTCTGATGCTAAAGAAATCCCTGCTGAGTATAAAGACAAAGCTGAAGAGCTTCGCAGCAGCCTAATTGAAGCTGTCGCTGAGCTTGATGAAGAGCTTATGGAAAAATACCTTGAGGGTGAAGAAATCACAATTCCTGAATTGAAAGCTGCAATCCGTAAAGGAACATTGAATGTTGAATTCTACCCAGTTCTTGTTGGATCTGCTTTCAAAAACAAAGGTGTTCAGCTTGTACTTGACGCTGTGCTTGACTACCTTCCTGCACCAACTGATGTTGCTGCAATCAAAGGTATCCTGCCAGATTCAAATGAAGAGGTTGTTCGTGAGTCTACTGATGACGCACCATTCGCAGCTCTTGCATTTAAAGTTATGACTGACCCTTATGTTGGGAAACTAACTTTCTTCCGCGTATACTCTGGAACACTTGATTCTGGTTCATACGTGAAGAACTCTTCTAAGAACAAGCGTGAACGTGTTGGACGTATCCTTCAAATGCACGCAAACAGCCGTGAAGAAATCTCTACTGTATATGCAGGGGATATCGCAGCAGCTGTAGGTCTTAAAGATACTTCTACTGGTGACACTCTTTGTGACGAGAAAAATCTTGTTATCCTTGAGTCTATGGAATTCCCAGAGCCAGTAATCGATGTAGCTATCGAGCCTAAATCTAAGGCTGACCAAGATAAAATGAGTATCGCTTTAGCTAAACTAGCTGAAGAGGATCCAACATTCCGTACACAAACAAACCCTGAAACTGGTCAAACGATCATCTCTGGTATGGGTGAGCTTCACCTTGATATCATTGTTGACCGTATGAAGCGTGAGTTCAAGGTTGAAGCTAACGTAGGTGCTCCTCAGGTTGCGTACCGTGAAACATTCCGTTCTGGTGCAAAAGTTGAAGGTAAATTCGTACGTCAGTCTGGTGGACGCGGTCAGTTCGGACACGTTTGGATCGAGTTCGAACCAAACGAAGAAGGCGCAGGATTCGAGTTTGAAAATGCAATCGTCGGTGGGGTTGTTCCACGTGAATACATCCCAGCAATTCAAGCGGGTCTTGAAGATTCACTTGAAAATGGTGTATTAGCTGGATTCCCATTAATCGACATCAAAGCAAAATTATTTGATGGATCTTACCACGATGTTGACTCTAACGAAATGGCGTTCAAAATTGCTGCATCTATGGCATTGAAAAATGCTGTCAGCAAATGTAACCCAGTTCTACTTGAGCCAATGATGAAAGTGGAAGTTGTTATCCCAGAAGAATACATGGGAGACATCATGGGTGATATCACATCTCGTCGTGGACGTGTAGAAGGTATGGAAGCTCGCGGTAACGCTCAAGTTGTTCGCGCTATGGTTCCACTTTCTGAAATGTTCGGATATGCTACTGCACTCCGTTCTAACACACAAGGACGCGGTACTTTCACTATGCACATGGATCACTACGAAGAAGTGCCTAAGAGCATCAGTGAAGAAATCATCAAAAAAAATAAAGGTGAATAATTGATTTTGCCTTTAAACTAAAGTATAACTACTATTGAAGATCAGAAAGTGAGAGGTAACTCTTCACTTTCTATCACTCTATACCAAATACAATGAACCTTTAAGGAGGATTTTTAGAATGGCTAAAGAAAAATTCGACCGTTCCAAATCGCATGCTAACATTGGTACAATTGGACACGTTGACCATGGTAAAACAACTCTAACTGCTGCTATCTCAACAGTTCTTCATAAGAAATCTGGTAAAGGTACAGCTATGGCTTATGACCAAATCGATGGTGCTCCAGAAGAGCGCGAGCGTGGAATCACAATCTCAACTGCACACGTTGAGTATGAAACTGAAACTCGTCACTATGCACACGTAGACTGCCCAGGACACGCTGACTATGTTAAAAACATGATCACTGGTGCTGCTCAAATGGACGGCGCGATCTTAGTAGTATCTGCTGCTGATGGTCCAATGCCACAAACACGTGAGCACATCCTACTTTCTCGTAACGTAGGTGTACCATACATCGTAGTATTCCTTAACAAATGTGACATGGTTGACGATGAAGAGTTACTTGAACTTGTTGAAATGGAAGTTCGTGACCTTCTTTCTGACTATGACTTCCCTGGTGACGATGTACCAGTTATCAAAGGTTCTGCTCTTAAAGCTCTTGAAGGAGATGCTGATTACGAAGCAAAAATCTTTGAACTTATGGATGCGGTTGATGAGTACATCCCAACTCCAGAGCGTGACACTGAGAAGCCATTCATGATGCCAGTTGAGGACGTATTCTCAATCACTGGTCGTGGAACAGTTGCTACTGGTCGTGTTGAGCGTGGACAAGTTAAAGTCGGTGACGAAGTTGAAATCATCGGTCTTCAAGAAGAAAACGGTAAAACAACTGTTACAGGTGTTGAAATGTTCCGTAAACTTCTTGACTATGCTGAAGCTGGTGACAACATCGGTGCACTACTTCGTGGTGTATCTCGTGAAGATATCCAACGTGGTCAAGTACTTGCTAAACCAGGTACAATCACTCCACACAGCCGTTTCAAAGCTGAAGTTTATGTACTTTCTAAAGAAGAGGGTGGACGTCATACTCCATTCTTCGCTAACTACCGTCCGCAGTTCTACTTCCGTACAACTGACGTAACTGGTATCGTACATCTTCCAGAAGGTACTGAAATGGTAATGCCTGGCGATAACACTGAGATGGAAGTTGAACTTATCTCTACTATCGCTATCGAAGAAGGAACTCGTTTCTCTATCCGTGAGGGTGGACGTACTGTAGGTTCTGGTGTCGTTTCAACTATCATTAAGTAATAAACATACAAAAGAGACTCCTTGCAAAAGGGTCTCTTTTTTTGCTTTTCCAGATCAGAACGGCTACTATAAGCTATAGAATCTAAATGGAACCGAGAGGATCGCTGGAATGGCAAAGACATATTTGAAAAAATGGTCGATCGGTGGAATTGACCAATGGATTAGCATGAAAGAAGATCAGACGAGTGAAACGAAGCCTGTACTTTTATTTTTACACGGTGGGCCCGGCTCAGCTCAAATCAGTTATATTGATTCCTTTCTCGAGGAACTTGACCAAGACTTTACAGTTGTCCATTGGGATCAGCGTGGCGCAGGACTTTCCTATCAAGAGAATCTTCCCGATGCATCGATGACCATTCAGCAATTTATTGAAGACACGATTGAATTGACAGAGAAGATCCTATCTTATCTAGGTCATTCAAAATTGTATATCGCAGGATACTCGTGGGGATCATTAATTGCCATACAAGCAGTACATAAGCGTCCGGATCTTTATCATGCTTATTATGGGATTAGTCAGGTAGTAGATGTGTTAAAGGAAGATATCGTATCGTACGAGCTCCTTTTGAAGAAATACCATCGCAATCGGCTGTTTGCTGGGTGTCTGCGATTACTGACGCCTCCCCCATGGAAACGGACATCAGCTCATGCCTTATTTTCTCTATATAAAGAGTTTGCGAGCGTAGGTCTCACACATAGATGGAAGCCGGTTTTTCAAATACTAAAAGGGTTTCTTTTTAGTAAGCAATATCAGCTGAAAGATAAATGGAAGTTCATAAAAGGGCAGAAGTTTAGTCAAGACAAATTATGGGATCAGCTCATGAATGAGAGTATTCAATACCGAGTTTCTACTATATTAATACCGTGCTACTTTCTCATTGGCGATCACGACATGATTACACCAGCTGCTGTATCAAAACCATATGTTGATCAATTAAAAGCACCAATCAAAGAATGGTTTACCTTTAAAGACTCTGCACATTCTCCGCATATCGAAGAGCCAGATGAATTTATACGTATCATAAGAAAGACTGCTATACATCATCTTCAGGGAAAGCTTGATTTATAGGCTGAATCCCTGTATAATATGAAAAGTGTGCAAATCATAAATTTATCCGATTTATTATTGCAACACGCAGGCCAATTTGGTACAATAGTGCATGTTGGTCTTTGACTGCGATGAAGTGAGAGGTTGCTGACACACCCGGCCGCTTTGCCATGGCGAGGTGATCAGGTTTTTCTCACGGAGAACTGTCTAACGTAAGTAGGCGAAAAGGAGGGAAAATAATGGCAAAACAAAAAATTCGTATTCGTTTAAAAGCATATGATCATAGAATTCTTGATCAATCTGCTGAGAAGATTGTTGAAACGGCTAAGCGTTCTGGTGCTAGTGTATCTGGTCCAATCCCGCTTCCAACTGAAAAATCAGTTTACACAATCCTTCGTGCGGTGCATAAGTACAAAGATTCTCGTGAGCAATTTGAGATGCGTACTCACAAACGTCTAATCGACATCGTGAATCCAACTCCGCAAACAGTTGATGCACTTATGCGTTTAGATTTACCATCTGGTGTAGATATCGAAATCAAACTTTAATTCAAATAGAAAACACATATTATAGGAGGTGTGACTAATGACCAAAGGAATCTTAGGTAGAAAAATTGGTATGACGCAAGTATTCGCAGAAAACGGTGATCTTATCCCTGTAACTGTTGTTGAGGCTGCTGCTAACGTTGTTCTTCAAAAGAAGACTGTTGACACGGATGGCTATGAAGCAATCCAAATCGGTTTTGATGACAAACGTGAAAAGCTTTCTAACAAACCAGAGAAAGGCCACGTTGCTAAAGCGGAAACTGCTCCTAAGCGCTTCGTAAAAGAATTACGCGGTGCGGAGTTAGATGCGTATGAAGTTGGTCAGGAAGTCAAAGTTGATATTTTCGCAAATGGAGATATCGTAGATGTAACAGGAACATCAAAAGGTAAAGGATTCCAAGGGGCTATCAAACGCCACGGACAATCACGCGGACCAATGACTCACGGTTCACGTTACCACCGTCGTCCTGGTTCAATGGGACCTGTTGATCCAAACCGTGTATTCAAAGGTAAACTTCTTCCAGGTCGTATGGGCGGAGAGCAAATCACTGTCCAAAATCTTGAGATCGTTAAAGTTGATGCAGAACGCAATCTTCTATTGATCAAAGGAAACGTACCAGGAGCTAAAAAATCTCTAGTAACTGTAAAGAGTGCAGTTAAATCTAAATAACTCTCTTAGGAAAGGAGGAAACAAGTCATGCCAAAAGTAGCATTATATAACCAAAACGGTTCTACTAACGGTGAAATCGAATTAAACGCTTCTGTGTTTGGAATCGAGCCAAACGAAAGCGTAGTATTCGATGCTATTCTTATGCAAAGAGCTTCCTTACGTCAAGGAACTCACAAAGTAAAAACTCGTTCTGAAGTACGTGGCGGAGGTCGTAAGCCTTGGAGACAGAAGGGTACAGGTCGTGCTCGTCAAGGTTCTATCCGTTCACCACAATGGCGCGGAGGCGGTATCGTATTCGGTCCAACACCACGCAGTTATTCTTATAAATTACCTAAAAAAGTTCGCCGCTTGGCTATCAAGTCAGTATTGTCTTCTAAAGTAATCGACAACAACATCATCGTTCTTGAAGATCTGACTCTTGATGCAGTGAAAACGAAAGAATTCGCAGGCATCCTTAAAGGATTATCTGTTGAGAAGAAAGCGTTGATCGTCACTGCGGATGCAAACGAAACAGTTGCTTTATCTGCTCGTAACATCCCTGGAGTAACAGTTGTTGAAGCTAACGGTATCAACGTTCTTGACGTTGTCAACCACGACAAACTTCTGATCACTAAAGCAGCGGTTGAAAAAGTAGAGGAGGGACTTGCATAATGAAAGATCCTCGTGATGTTCTAAAGCGCCCTATCATTACTGAACGTTCTGCTGATCTAATGACAGAGAAGAAGTACACGTTCGAAGTTGATGTCAGAGCTAACAAAACAGAAGTGAAAGACGCTGTTGAAGAAATCTTTGGAGTGAAAGTTGAGAAAGTCAACGTTCAAAACTACAAAGGAAAATCAAAACGCGTTGGACGCTACACTGGTATGACTAGCCGTCGCAGAAAAGCGATCGTGAAATTAACTGCTGACAGCAAAGAAATCGAAATTTTTGAAGCGTAAATCTTAAAAAGAAGGAGGGAAATTCAAAATGGCGATTAAAAAGTATAAACCAACCAGTAATGGTCGTCGTGGCATGACTACTTCAGATTTTGCTGAAATCACGACTGACAAACCAGAAAAATCGTTGCTTGCACCGCTACACAAAAAAGGCGGACGTAACAACCAAGGTAGATTAACTGTTCGTCATCAAGGTGGCGGTCACAAACGTCAATACCGTATCATCGACTTTAAGCGTGATAAAGACGGTATACCTGGACGCGTTGCTACAATCGAGTATGATCCAAACCGTTCAGCTAACATCGCTCTTGTAAACTATGCAGATGGTGAGAAACGTTACATTCTTGCTCCGAAAGGAATCCAAGTTGGTACTGAAGTTACTTCTGGACCAGAAGCTGACATCAAACCAGGTAATGCTCTTCCACTTATCAACATCCCAGTTGGTACAGTTGTGCATAACATTGAATTAAAACCAGGTAAAGGTGGACAATTAGTTCGTTCTGCTGGTACTTCTGCTCAAGTTCTAGGTAAAGAAGGTAAATACGTTCTTGTACGTTTGAACTCAGGAGAAGTTCGCATGATTCTTTCTGCTTGCCGTGCGACTATCGGTCAAGTTGGAAACGAGCAACACGAATTAATCAACATCGGTAAAGCTGGACGTTCTCGCTGGAAAGGCGTACGCCCAACAGTTCGTGGTTCTGTAATGAACCCTAACGATCACCCACACGGTGGTGGTGAAGGACGCGCTCCAATCGGACGTAAATCACCAATGTCTCCATGGGGTAAACCGACTCTTGGATTCAAGACTCGTAAGAAAACCAACAAGTCTGATAAATTCATTGTACGTCGTCGTAAAAACAAGTAACGGGGTTGTCTACGGTTCATTTAGGACCGTAGTTCAATCACGAAGGGAGGTTCCACAATGGCTCGCAGCTTAAAAAAAGGACCATTTGTTGATGATCATTTGATGGCTAAAGTCGAGAAATTGAATGAAACTGACAAAAAGCAAGTCGTAAAAACTTGGTCTCGTCGTTCTACAATTTTCCCACAATTCATCGGTCACACAATCGCTGTCTATGACGGACGCAAACATGTACCTGTTTTCATTTCTGAAGATATGGTAGGTCACAAATTGGGCGAATTCGCACCAAGCCGTACTTACAAAGGTCATGCTAGTGACGATAAAAAAACAAGACGCTAATGAGAGGAGGCTTTTAAATGCAAGCTAAAGCTGTCGCAAGAACAGTCCGTATTGCTCCTCGTAAAGCACGTCTAGTAATGGACCTGATCCGAGGTAAGCAAGTAGGAGAAGCAGTTTCTATCTTAAACCTTACACCTAAGGCTGCTTCACCAATTATTGAAAAAGTATTAAAATCTGCTATCGCAAACGCTGAGCACAACTACGAGTTGGACGCTAACAGCCTAGTGATTACTCAAGCATTCGTTGACGAAGGTCCAACACTTAAGAGATTCCGTCCACGTGCTATGGGTCGTGCGAGCGCAATTAACAAACGTACTAGCCACATTACAATCGTTGTATCAGAAAAGAAGGAGGGATAATCCGTGGGTCAAAAGGTAAATCCAGTAGGTCTTCGTATTGGCGTCATTCGTGATTGGGAATCTAAATGGTTCGCAGGAAAAGATTACGCTGACTTCTTACATGAAGACTTGAAAATCCGTGAATTCATCAGCAAGCGTTTGTCTGACGCGTCTGTTTCTAAAGTAGAAATCGAACGTGCTGCAAACCGCGTAAATATCACAATCCACACGGCTAAACCAGGTATGGTAATTGGTAAAGGCGGATCTGAAGTTGAAGCACTTCGTAAAGCTCTTAACAGCCTAACTGGCAAACGTGTACACATCAACATTCTTGAAATCAAGAGAGCAGATCTTGATGCTCAGCTAGTTGCTGAAAACATCGCTCGTCAACTTGAAAACCGTATTTCATTCCGTCGTGCACAAAAACAAACAATCCAACGCACAATGCGTGCTGGAGCACAAGGAATCAAAACAATGGTTTCTGGTCGTCTTGGCGGTGCAGATATTGCTCGTTCTGAATATTACAGTGAAGGTACTGTTCCATTGCACACACTTCGTGCTGACATCGACTATGCTACTGCTGAAGCTGACACTACTTATGGTAAGCTTGGCGTAAAAGTATGGATCTATCGTGGAGAAGTCCTTCCAACTAAGAAGAATACTGCGGAAGGAGGAAAATAATATGTTATTGCCAAAACGCGTGAAGTATCGCAGAGAACATCGTGGAAAAATGCGTGGTCGTGCAAAAGGCGGTACTGAAGTACATTTCGGTGAGTACGGTATCCAGGCTCTTGAAGCTTCTTGGATCACAAACCGTCAAATCGAAGCTGCTCGTATTGCTATGACTCGTTACATGAAACGTGGCGGTAAAGTTTGGATTAAAATTTTCCCTTCTAAGCCATACACAGCTAAACCTCTAGAGGTCCGCATGGGTTCCGGTAAAGGTGCTCCAGAAGGATGGGTAGCTGTAGTAAAACCGGGCAAAGTTTTATTTGAAATTTCTGGTGTGTCTGAAGAAGTTGCTCGTGAAGCTCTTCGTCTTGCATCTCACAAATTGCCAATTAAAACGAAGTTCGTAAAACGTGAAGAAATTGGTGGTGAATCAAATGAAAGCTAATGAAATTCGTGACCTTACCACTGCTGAAATTGAACAAAAAGTAAAGTCTCTTAAAGAAGAACTTTTCAATCTTCGTTTCCAATTAGCGACTGGGCAGCTTGAAAACACTGCTCGCATTCGTGAAGTGCGTAAATCAATCGCACGCATGAAAACTGTGATTCGTCAAAGAGAAATCGCTGCTAATAAATAATAATTAGAGGGGAGGCCCCGCAAACATGAGCGAACGTAACCAACGTAAAGTGTATCAAGGTCGTGTTGTTTCTGACAAAATGGATAAAACCATCACTGTTGTAGTTGAAACATACAAAAAGCATTCACTTTATGGCAAACGTGTAAGATACTCTAAAAAGTTCAAAGCACATGATGAAAACAACCAAGCAAAAATCGGAGACATCGTAAAGGTCATGGAAACTCGTCCTTTATCTGCGACTAAACGCTTTCGTCTAGTTGAAGTTGTCGAAGAAGCCGTTATTATCTAATAAAGTTCGGATTTCTTTTTCCGAAAGGAGGTAACATTAATGATTCAACAGGAGACTCGTTTAAAAGTAGCTGACAACTCTGGCGCACGCGAAGTACTAACGATTAAAGTTCTTGGTGGCTCTGGACGTAAAACGGCTAACATCGGTGATGTCATTGTTTGTACGGTTAAACAAGCAACACCTGGAGGCGTTGTCAAAAAAGGTGAAGTTGTGAAAGCAGTTATCGTTCGTACTAAGAGCGGAGCTCGCAGAAACGATGGATCTTACATCAGTTTCGACGAAAATGCATGTGTCATCATCCGTGACGACAAGAGCCCACGTGGAACTCGTATCTTCGGACCAGTAGCACGTGAACTTCGTGAAAACAACTATATGAAAATTGTTTCTCTAGCACCAGAAGTACTTTAATGAATACAATCCGCGACTCAAGGAGGTGCGATTAAATGCATGTTAAAAAGGGCGATAAAGTAGTGGTTATCTCTGGTAAAGATAAAGGTAAACAAGGTGTCATCCTTGCTGCTTTCCCTAAAAAGGAACGTGTTTTAGTAGAAGGTATTAACCTTGTGAAAAAACACTCTAAACCAACCCAAGCTAACCCTCAAGGCGGAATTTCTGAACAAGAAGCGCCGATCCACGTATCAAACGTAATGCCGCTTGATCCTAAAACGGGTGAAGTGACACGTGTTGGGTATAAAGTTGAGGACGGAAAGAAAGTCCGTGTAGCGAAAAAATCTGGGCAAGTTCTAGATAAATAGTAAATAAGGAAGGGAGGTCTTTCTCATGAACCGCCTTAAAGAAAAGTATGTAAAAGAAATTACACCTGCATTAGTTTCTAAATTTGAATACACTTCAGTAATGCAAGTGCCAAAAATCGAAAAAATCGTGATCAACATGGGTGTTGGTGACGCTGTTCAAAACGCTAAAGCAATCGATACTGCTGTTGAAGAATTAACGTTTATCGCTGGTCAAAAACCTGTCGTTACTCGTGCGAAGAAGTCTATTGCTGGATTCCGTCTACGTGAAGGAATGCCAATCGGTGCGAAAGTAACACTTCGCGGAGAGCGCATGTATGATTTCCTTGATAAACTTATTTCTGTGTCTTTACCACGTGTACGTGACTTCCGCGGGATTTCTAAGAAATCTTTCGACGGTCGTGGAAACTACACGCTTGGTATTAAAGAACAGTTAATCTTCCCAGAAATTGATTACGATAAAGTAACAAAGGTCCGCGGTATGGATATCGTTATCGTTACTACTGCCAATACGGACGAAGAAGCACGTGAGTTATTAACTCAAGTAGGTATGCCGTTCCAGAAATAATCAATGAAAGGGAGGCGAAATCGTGGCTAAAAAGTCTATGATTGCGAAACAACAACGCAAACAAAAGTTTAAAGTTCAAGAGTATACGCGCTGCGAACGTTGTGGACGTCCACATTCAGTTATTCGTAAGTTTAAACTTTGCCGTATTTGTTTCCGCGAACTTGCATATAAAGGACAAATTCCTGGCGTTAAAAAAGCCAGCTGGTAATCCCCATAAATGGGAAGGAGGTTATTAAATAATGGTTATGACAGATCCGATTGCAGATTTGCTGACTCGTATTCGCAATGCGAACATGGTACGTCATGAGAAGCTAGAAGTACCGGCTTCAAAAATCAAAAGAGAAATTGCTGAAATCTTAAAGCGTGAAGGTTTTATCCGTGACGTTGAGTACGTCGAAGACAGCAAACAAGGAATTATCCGTTTGTTCCTTAAATACGGCCAAAACAACGAACGTGTTATCACTGGTCTTAAAAGAATCAGTAAACCTGGTTTACGCGTATATGCGAAATCAAATGAAGTACCACGTGTACTTAACGGACTTGGAATCGCAATTATTTCTACATCACAAGGTGTTTTATCGGACAAAGAAGCCCGTGCTAAACAAGCTGGTGGAGAAGTACTTGCTTACGTATGGTAAAAAAAGTTTAAGATGAATGGAGGTGCTTGGTATGTCTCGTATAGGTAAAAAACTAATCGAGATCCCTTCAGGAGTAACTGTGACAAACAACGATAACACAGTGACAGTAAAGGGACCAAAAGGTGAACTAACTCGTGCATTTCACCCTGATATGGAAATTAAAATTGAGGACAACGTCTTAACTGTAAGCCGTCCGTCTGAAAATAAAGAACACCGTGCATTACATGGTACAACACGTAGCTTGATTGCAAACATGGTTGAAGGTGTATCTAAAGGTTTCGAAAGAGGTTTAGAACTTATCGGTGTCGGTTACCGTGCAGCTAAATCTGGAAACAAACTTGTTCTTAACGTTGGATACTCTCATCCAGTTGAAATCGTTCCTGAGGCTGGAGTTGAAATCGAAGTTCCATCTCAAACGAAAGTAATCATTAAAGGTATCGATAAAGAGCGTGTAGGAGCTCTAGCTTCTAACATCCGCGCTGTCCGTGCTCCAGAGCCTTACAAAGGTAAAGGAATTCGTTACGAAGGTGAATTCGTTCGCCGTAAAGAAGGAAAAACTGGTAAGTAAGATCGCTTAAAGTGAAGAAAGGAGTGACTCGGATGATTACGAAAACTAGCAAAAACGCTACTCGTCTTAAAAGACATGCTCGTGTTCGTGCGAAACTTTCAGGTACTGCTGAAAGACCTCGCCTTAACGTTTTCCGTTCTAACAAGAATATCTACGCTCAAGTAATTGATGATGTTAACGGTGTAACACTTGTAAGTGCTTCTACTCTTGATAAAGAGTTAAAGATCGAGAATAGTTCTGACACTGCAGCTGCTACAAAAGTTGGCGAACTTGTTGCAAAACGTGCTGTTGAAAAAGGAATCTCTAACGTGGTATTTGACCGCGGAGGATACCTATATCATGGACGTGTAAAAGCTCTAGCTGAAGCTGCTCGTGAGGCTGGACTTAAATTTTAATAAAAGAAGGAGGGACACATCCGAATGAGTCGTATTGACCCAAGCAAATTAGAGTTAGAAGAACGCTTAGTTACGGTTAACCGCGTAGCGAAAGTTGTTAAAGGTGGACGTCGTTTCCGTTTTGCAGCTTTAGTTGTTGTCGGTGACAAAAACGGTCATGTAGGTTTCGGTACTGGTAAAGCACAAGAAGTACCAGAAGCGATCCGCAAAGCTGTTGAAGATGCGAAAAAGAATTTAATTGAAGTACCAATGGTTGGAACTACAATTCCACATGAAATCATCGGTCGATTCGGTGCAGGAAACGTTCTATTGAAGCCTGCTTCAGAAGGTACAGGAGTTATCGCTGGAGGCCCAGTGCGTGCGGTACTTGAGCTTGCTGGTCTAGCTGATATCCTTTCTAAATCTCTAGGTTCTAATACACCGATCAACATGATCCGCGCAACACTTCAAGGTTTAAGTGAGCTTAAACGTGCTGAAGATGTAGCGAAGCTTCGTGGAAAATCTGTAGAAGACCTGTTAGGATAAGGAGGGAACAATAATGGCAAATAAATTAGAAATTACCCTCAAACGCAGTGTAATCGGTCGCCCTGAAGATCAGCGTGTCACTGTTCGTACTCTTGGTCTTAAGAAAACAAACCAAACAGTCGTACATGAAGACAATGCAGCGATCCGCGGCATGATTAACAAGGTGTCTCATTTAGTTTCTGTTAAAGAACAATAAAACATTTTTAATCGATAAGGAGGTGCCCAAATGAAACTTCATGAATTGAAGCCTTCAGAAGGTTCACGTAAAGTACGCAACCGTGTTGGTCGTGGTATTGGATCAGGTAACGGTAAAACTTCTGGTAAAGGTCATAAAGGTCAAAACGCTCGTTCTGGCGGCGGTGTACGCCCTGGTTTCGAAGGTGGTCAGATGCCTTTATTCCAACGCCTTCCAAAACGTGGTTTTACAAACATCAACCGTAAAGATTACGCGGTAATCAACTTAGACAGATTAAACAGTTTTGACGAAGGAACGGAAGTAACTCCTGAACTTCTTCTAGAGACTGGTGCAATAAGCAAGTTAAAAGCAGGAGTAAAAATTCTTGGCAACGGTAAATTAGAAAAAAAATTAACTGTAAAAGCCAATAAATTCTCTGCTTCTGCGAAAGAAGCGATTGAAGCTGCTGGCGGTACAGCCGAGGTGATCTAACTTGTTTAAGACAATCTCCAATTTTATGCGCGTGAAAGATATACGGAATAAGATTATATTCACACTTTTAATGTTAGTCGTCTTTCGTATAGGTGCTTTCATCCCTGTGCCTAATGTGAACGCCGAAGTTCTCCAGGCACAGGATCAAATGAGTGTTTTCGGAATCCTCAACACGTTTGGGGGCGGGGCACTTTTCCAATTCTCCATTCTTGCAATGGGGATTATGCCGTATATCACTGCTTCGATCATCATTCAGCTCTTGCAGATGGATGTTGTTCCGAAGTTTACTGAGTGGTCAAAGCAAGGAGAGGTTGGCCGCCGAAAATTAGCACAATTCACAAGGTATTTTACAATTGTTCTAGGATTTATCCAGGCGCTAGGAATGTCATATGGATTCAACAATATGGCAGGAGGCATGCTGATTGAAAACCCTGGTGTTTCAACGTATCTCTTAATTGCGGTCGTACTCACTGCGGGAACAGCATTTTTAATGTGGCTGGGTGAGCAGATTACTGCTCACGGTGTTGGTAATGGTATTTCGATTATTATCTTTGCCGGTATCATCGCTGGTATCCCTCAAACATTAAAACAAGTGTACGCTCAACAATTTGTAGGTGGAGATGGACAGCTGTTCATGCAAATCCTTAAAATTGCCCTTATTGTCATTGCCATTCTTGTCATTGTTATCGGTGTTATTTACATTCAAATGGCAGTGAGAAAGATTGCAATTCAATATTCAAAAGGAACTGGCCGTGCACAAATGTCTGCTAGCCAAGCAACGCACCTTCCATTGAAAGTGAATCCAGCAGGGGTGATTCCAGTTATCTTTGCCGTTTCTTTCATTATTACTCCGCAGACGATCGCATCGTTCTTCGGAACCAATAATGTGACAACTTGGATAACCAACAACTTTGACTATACTAAGCCAATCGGTATGACGATTTATGTAGCACTGATTGTTGCTTTCACATATTTTTATGCCTTTGTCCAAGTCAATCCTGAACAAATGGCTGAAAATCTGCAAAAGCAGGGTGGCTATATCCCGGGAGTTCGTCCAGGGAAAATGACTCAAGATAGAATTACGAGCATTTTGTACCGACTCACGTTTGTGGGCGCCATTTTCTTAGCCGTGATTTCAATACTTCCTATCTTTTTCATTCAATTCGCTGGATTACCTTCCGCTGCACAAATTGGCGGCACAAGTCTTCTCATTGTTGTAGGTGTTGCACTTGAAACAATGAAACAGCTTGAAAGCCAATTAGTGAAACGAAATTACCGTGGATTTATGAAATAAAACAGAGGGCTGGGCAGCTGCCCAACCTCTCTAAGTAAGGAAGGGGAAATCCGAAATGAACTTAGTCTTAATGGGGCTTCCGGGTGCTGGTAAAGGCACTCAGGCAGAACGAATTGTTGATGATTATGGGATCCCTCATATCTCAACAGGAGATATGTTCCGCGCTGCTATGAAAGAGGAGACACAACTTGGGCTCGAAGCAAAATCCTTTATCGATAAAGGAGAGCTTGTTCCTGATGAGGTCACAATCGGTATTGTTAGAGAAAGACTTGGCAAAAATGATTGTGAACAAGGTTTTCTTCTGGACGGATTTCCGCGAACAGTCGCTCAGGCTGAAGCTTTAGAAGAAATTCTAAAGGACCTTGGCAGAACGATTGATTATGTCATTAATATTAAAGTCGATAAAGATGCTTTGATGGAGCGTCTGACTGGCCGAAGAATTTGCAAAAATTGCGGAGCAACATATCATTTAGTATTCAATCCACCTGCGAAAGAAAATGTTTGCGACAAGTGCGGAGGCGAGCTTTATCAACGTGCAGATGATAATGCAGAAACCGTTTCGACTAGACTTGAAGTAAACTTAAAGCAGACTGAACCTTTACTGAACTTCTATTCAGAAAAAGGATATCTTGCAAACATTGATGGTGCGAAGCACATTAACGATGTATATGCAGATATCAAGGACCTGCTTGGAGGATTAAATAAATGATTATCTGTAAAACTCCTCGCGAGCTTGAGATTATGAGAGAAGCTGGACGTATTGTCGCACTGACTCATGAAGAGCTGAAGAAACACATAAAACCAGGTATTTCGACAAAAGAATTGGATCAAATTGCCGAACGTTTTATTACAAAGCAGGGTGCAATCCCATCTTTTAAAGGGTATAATGGTTTTCGCGGGAGCATTTGCGTTTCGGTGAATGAAGAACTCGTTCACGGTATTCCTGGTAAACGGGTTTTACGTGATGGTGACATCATTAGTATCGATATTGGCGCAAAGTTAAATGGCTATCATGGTGACTCTGCTTGGACTTATCCAGTTGGGGTAATCAGTGATGAAGACCGCAAACTACTGGAAGTCACAGAGGAATCTCTATATAAAGGCTTACAGGAAGCAAAGCCAGGCGAACGTCTGTCGAACATTTCCCATGCCATACAAACGTATGTTGAAAATGAGAATTTTTCAGTTGTTAGAGAATATGTTGGACATGGGGTCGGACAGGATCTTCATGAGGACCCTCAAATTCCTCATTATGGTCCGCCCAACAAAGGCCCGCGGCTAAAACCTGGAATGGTGTTGGCCATCGAACCGATGGTGAACGCAGGCAGCCGATATGTGAAAACATTGGCTGATAACTGGACGGTTGTAACGGTTGATGGGAAAAAGTGTGCTCACTTTGAGCATACGATTGCGATTACAGATACAGGTTTTGATATACTGACTAAGATTTAGGTCTTCACTGAAGCCTTTCAGGCCCAAATCGGGCAGGTTGTCTGTATAGTCCAAAGAAAGAACAAGATCAGTATACAGGTGTCATCGGCATATTCGTTGACTGCCATGTACTAATCGCAGACGGAGAAAAGCGTAAATTTCATTCTCCTAAGAAAAAATATCAATCATATAACCTTTTATGATTGCGTATCTCCGGAAGTTCAGAACAGTATATTCAAAACAGGTCGGGTGATAGATGAACAATTGAGAGATTCTCATTTGGACATTTGTCAGAGAGCAAGTTACTGATTTGAAGAAGGGAGAACACTTGAATGGCGAAAGACGATGTAATTGAAGTGGAAGGTACTGTAGCAGAAACTTTGCCAAACGCAATGTTCAAAGTTGAACTAGAGAATGGTCATACAGTTTTGGCTCATGTATCAGGAAAAATCCGTATGCACTTCATTCGCATTTTACCTGGAGACAAAGTTACGGTAGAATTATCTCCATATGACTTAACTCGTGGTAGAATTACGTACCGTTACAAATAAAGCAACTCCGGAAGAAGGAGGTTGGAAACACATGAAAGTGAGACCATCTGTTAAACCTATCTGTGAAAAATGTAAAGTGATTCGCAGAAAAGGAAAAGTAATGGTGATCTGTGAAAACCCAAAACATAAACAAAAACAAGGCTAATAACAAGGAGGTGCCCAAATCATGGCTCGTATTGCTGGTGTAGATATTCCACGTGATAAGCGTGTTGTCATTTCTTTAACATATGTTTTTGGAATTGGTCGTACGACTGCGCAACAAGTCCTTAAAGAAGCAGGTGTTTCTGAAGACACTCGCGTTCGCGATCTAACTGAAGACGAACTTGGTAAAATCCGTGATATCATTGACAAACTTAAAGTAGAAGGTGACCTTCGTCGTGAAGTTTCACTTAACATTAAGCGTCTAATTGAAATCGGAAGCTACCGCGGAATCCGTCATCGTAGAGGACTTCCTGTTCGTGGACAAAACACAAAAAACAACGCGCGTACTCGTAAAGGTCCGCGTCGTACTGTAGCTAACAAGAAAAAATAAGTAAAGGAGGTAGTTAAAGAATGGCTGCTGCTCGTAAACAAAATACGCGTAAACGTCGCGTGAAAAAGAATATTGAAGCTGGAATCGCTCATATCCGTTCCACTTTCAACAACACGATTGTAACGATTACTGATGTTCATGGAAACGCAATTTCTTGGTCAAGTGCTGGTGCATTAGGATTCAGAGGTTCTCGTAAATCTACTCCTTTCGCTGCACAAATGGCTGCTGAAACAGCTGCTAAAGGTTCTATCGAACACGGTCTTAAAACACTTGAAGTAACTGTTAAAGGTCCTGGTTCTGGTCGTGAAGCTGCAATTCGTGCGCTTCAAGCTGCAGGTCTTGAAGTTACTGCAATTAGAGACGTAACTCCAGTTCCTCATAACGGATGCCGTCCACCAAAACGTCGCCGCGTGTAATTTGTTTGTATAGATTTTGTGTCCCTGTCAATAATGGGTTATGATACAGTTATTTATGAGACGAATACACGACTCGTTGCCTGAGCACATACGGGACTAAACAATGAGGAATTTCGGATGGAATCTCATATGATTCTATTCGAGGTTTCGACGTTTTGAAGGAGGGTTTTATTAGATGATCGAAATTGAAAAACCAAAAATCGAAACGGTTGAAATCAGCGACGATGCCAAGTATGGCAAGTTTGTCGTAGAGCCACTTGAGCGTGGATATGGTACCACTTTAGGGAACTCCCTTCGTCGTATCCTTTTATCCTCACTTCCTGGTGCAGCTGTAACATCGATCCAGATAGATGGTGTCTTACACGAATTCTCAACGATCGAAGGCGTGGTTGAAGATGTTACAACGATTATCTTAAACATTAAAAAGCTTGCACTCAAAATCTACTCTGAAGAAGAGAAGACGCTTGAAATTGATGTACAAGATGAAGGTACTGTAACAGCTGCTGATATTACACACGACAGCGATATTGAAATCTTAAATCCAGATCTTCACATCGCAACTCTTGGCAAGAATGCGAGCTTCCGTGTTCGCTTAACTGCACAAAGAGGTCGCGGGTATAATCCTGCTGATGCAAACAAAAGAGACGATCAGCCAATCGGTGTGATTCCGATCGACTCAATCTATACACCTGTATCTCGTGTGACTTATCAAGTGGAGAACACCCGTGTTGGGCAAATCACAAACTATGATAAATTAACACTAGATGTATGGACTGATGGAAGCACAGGACCGAAAGAAGCGATCGCTCTAGGTTCTAAGATTTTAACTGAACACCTGAATATTTTCGTTGGGTTAACTGACGAAGCTCAGCATGCTGAAATCATGGTTGAGAAAGAAGAAGACCAAAAAGAAAAAGTGCTTGAAATGACAATTGAAGAGCTTGATCTTTCTGTTCGTTCTTACAACTGTTTGAAGCGTGCGGGTATTAACACTGTTCAAGAGCTTGCTAACAAGACAGAAGAGGATATGATGAAAGTTCGTAACCTTGGACGTAAATCTCTTGAAGAAGTGAAAGCGAAACTAGAAGAACTTGGACTGGGTCTTCGTAAAGACGATTGACTAGTTTCATTGTGAACTAGGATTTTCGTGTGTTTTTTATTCATACAGCATCTCTAATTAAGGAGGGGACATCACATGGCATACAGAAAGCTAGGACGCACTAGTGCACAACGTAAAGCAATGCTTCGTGACCTAACGACTGATTTGATCATCAACGAACGCATCGAAACAACTGAAACACGTGCGAAAGAACTTCGCTCTGTAGTTGAAAAAATGATCACTCTTGGCAAACGCGGAGATCTTCATGCTCGCCGTCAAGCTGCAGCTTACATTCGTAATGAAGTAGCTAACGCTGAAACAAACCAAGATGCACTTCAAAAATTATTCGCTGACGTTGCAACTCGCTACGAAGATCGCCAAGGTGGATACACTCGTATCATGAAGCTTGGACCTCGTCGCGGCGATGGCGCACCAATGGCTGTCATTGAATTAGTTTAATCACATATCGTGTATCTAAGAAAGGGCGGGACAGTTCATAACTGGATCTATGCCCTTTTTTAGGTACTACGGCTTTTTTTAGGAATAAGCAAAGAAGAGGTTGAGCTGAGAGGAGGTCCGGTAGAGATGGGGAAGACATTAATTGACGTAAAGGACATTGTATTTCGTTATCACAAGGACGCGGACAAGCCCGCTTTAGATCAAGTGTCACTGCATGTGAATCAAAATGAATGGCTCGCCATTGTTGGTCATAACGGTTCAGGTAAATCCACACTTGCCCGTGTGCTGAATGGGCTCATTTTACCGGATGCTGGTACGGTCAAGGTTGGAGAGATTGAGCTCAAAGAAGAAAGTGTTTGGGATATTCGCAAAAAGGTCGGAATGGTCTTTCAAAACCCAGATAACCAATTTGTGGGCTCAACAGTTCGTGATGATGTGGCTTTTGGTTTAGAAAATAACGGGGTTGAGCGGGAATTGATGATAGAACGTGTAGATTGGGCTGTCAAACAGGTCAATATGCAGGAGTTTCTTGATCAAGAGCCGCACCATCTATCAGGCGGGCAGAAGCAGAGAGTCGCCATTGCAGGTGTGCTTGCCGCAAGCCCTGACATCATGATCTTGGATGAAGCAACATCAATGCTTGATCCGATTGGCCGTGAAGAAGTGTTAGAAACTGTTAGACTACTGAAGGAACAAGGAACCGTCACAGTCATTTCCATCACACATGATTTAGACGAGGCTGCCAAGGCAGACCGCGTCATTGTGATGAATGGCGGGAAGAAATTTGCCGAGGGAACGCCAGAGGAAGTATTTGAACTAGATGAACAGCTGGTTCAGATTGGACTTGATCTGCCATTCTCTTATCGATTGAGCAAGCAATTGAAGCAGCAAGGTGTGCCGCTTGCAAATGCCCATTTGACACAAGAAGGATTGGTGAAAGAGCTATGGACATTACGATCAAAGAATTAGAGCATCGTTATCAAATGAAAACGCCGTTTGAGCGTCTCGCTTTGTATGATGTCAATGCTTCCATCAAAGAGGGCAGCTATGTCGCTGTCATTGGTCATACGGGCTCTGGCAAGTCTACATTGCTGCAGCATTTAAATGGATTGCTCAAACCAACGAAGGGGAGCATTGCGCTTGGAGAGACCATTTTACAAGCCAATAAAAAGCAGAAGGATATGAAACCTCTCCGGAAAAAGGTAGGCATCGTGTTTCAGTTTCCTGAACATCAGCTCTTTGAGGAAACCATCCTCAAGGATATCTGCTTTGGTCCAATGAACTTCGGTGTCCCTCAAGAGAAGGCAGAAGCGAAGGCGAAGGAGATGCTGAAACTGGTGGGTCTTCCTGAATCCCTATTATCTCGATCTCCCTTTGAACTAAGCGGCGGTCAAATGAGACGTGTGGCAATTGCAGGCGTTTTAGCGATGGAGCCAGAAGTGCTTGTGCTTGATGAGCCGACTGCTGGGCTGGATCCACGCGGACGGAAGGAAATCATGGACATGTTCTATGACCTTCATCAAAAGGCAAACCTTACCACGATCCTGGTCACACATAGTATGGAGGATGCCGCTCATTATGCGGATCAAATGATTGTGATGCATAAAGGGACAGTGAAGGCGACAGGCACGCCGAGAGAGTTGTTTGCTAATCGTACAGACATGTCTTCGTTTGGTCTCGACCTCCCAGAAACGATTAAATTCCAGCAGACTGTAGAAGAAAAGCTTGGTATTACGTTTCCAAGGCCGCTTCTGACCATGGATGAGATGGCAGAAGCCTTAACAGCTCTTTATCAGGAGGACACGACATCATGATGGATAGTATGATTATCGGCAAATATGTGCCAGGCTCATCCTTTGTCCATCGTCTTGATCCAAGGACAAAGCTGTTATCAATTTTCTTTTTTGTCTTTATTGTCTTTTTTGCTAATAATTACATCACTTACGGGCTGTTAGGTGTCTTTACCATTCTTGTGGTGATGGTTTCTCAGGTGCCGCTATACTTTATTCTCAAGGGAATGAAGCCGATCCTATGGATTGTCCTGTTTACCTTTATTCTGCATATTTTCATGACAAAGGATGGCGCCTTGCTATTCCACTTTGGTTTTCTGAATATTTATGAAGAAGGTCTAAAGCAGGGGATCTTCATTTCACTCCGTTTTGTCTATCTCATTATGATGACGACACTTCTTACGTTAACCACAACGCCTATAGAAGTGACAGACGGGATGGAAAAACTGCTGCACCCATTCCGTAAAATCAAACTGCCTGTTCATGAACTTGCTCTCATGATGTCCATCTCTCTTCGGTTTATTCCGACGTTATTAGAAGAGACGGATAAAATCATGAAGGCACAAATGGCACGAGGCGTTGATTTTACAAGCGGACCTTTAAAGGATCGCCTGAAAGCTATCGTTCCTTTGCTTGTTCCGCTTTTCGTCAGTGCGTTTAAGCGTGCAGAGGAACTGGCGACCGCGATGGAAGCGAGAGGCTACCGCGGGGGAGAAGGACGGACGAAATACCGTCAGCTTGTCTGGGGCATGAAGGACACGTTCACGCTGCTTCTATTCATCCTGTTAACAGCACTCCTTGTGCTGCTTAGAAATTAGGTGATTCCTAGATGAAGGTCAAATGTACCGTATCCTACGATGGGACACATTTTAAAGGCTATCAGGTGCAGCCAGGGCAGCGAACCGTTCAGACAGAGATAGAGTCTGCCCTGGCAAGAATGCACAAACAGGATGAACTGATTCCGATTGTGGCTTCCGGCCGGACGGACAGCGGTGTTCATGCAAAGGGACAGGTCATCCATTTTGAGACCCCGCTCTCGATCCCGATGGAGAGATGGCCTTTTGCCCTCAACAGCCTGCTGCCGGGTGATATCCGTGTTCTAAAGGCTGAGGAGGTCGATGATTCGTTTCATGCCAGATTTGGTGTTGTTTCGAAGGAGTACCGTTATAAGGTCTCAACAGAAACCCACCAAAATGTGTTCACGAGACAGTATGCCTGCCACTATCCTTACCGGCTGGACATCGATAAAATGAGAGAAGCCGCAGAGCACCTGATTGGGACACATGACTTTACAAGCTTTTGTGCGGCCAATACAGAGGTTCAGGACAAGGTGAGGGATATTTATGCCCTCGAGTGGAGAAACGTCTCAGACGGGCTTGAAATGCGTGTGAGAGGGAATGGTTTTTTATACAACATGGTGCGGATTATCGCTGGAACGTTGCTTGAAATCGGTTCTGGTAAATTTCACCCTGAGGAGATAAAAGCCATGCTTGCCGCCCGAAATCGCGAAGCGGCAGGCAAGACTGCGCCTAGTCACGGACTGTATTTATGGGAAGTTTTCTATGACAACTAAACCAGGTGTAACATGTTCTTGACACAGGAAGCAGAAAGTTATAAGATATCATATGGTATGTATTTCAACCCCACAAATAAGCCCCGGAAGACTTATCTGTGTTTTGAAATAGAACGTAGCATTTGATTCAAGGAAAATTCATTGATTTATTTAGGAGGGAAACTCATGCGTACAACACCAATGGCGAACGCAAGCACAATTGAGCGCAAATGGCTAGTTGTTGATGCGGCAGGCAAGACTCTAGGTCGTCTTTCTACTGAAGTAGCATCACTTTTGCGCGGTAAGCACAAACCAACTTATACACCACACGTTGATACAGGTGATCATGTGATCATCATCAATGCTGAGAAAATCGAATTAACTGGCAAGAAATTGACGGACAAAATTTACTACCGTCACACGATGCACCCAGGTGGTTTGAAACAAAGAACTGCTCTTGAGATGCGTACAAACTACCCTGAAAAAATGTTGGAGCTTGCTATCAAAGGTATGCTTCCAAAGGGTCCACTAGGTCGTCAAATGTTCAAAAAATTAAATGTGTACCGTGGTTCTGAGCATCCACATCAAGCACAACAACCTGAAGTTTACGAACTTCGCGGTTAATTATAAGGGAGGTTAACAATTTGGCACAGGTTCAATATTACGGTACAGGTCGTCGTAAAAGTTCTGTAGCGCGCGTTCGCTTAGTTCCAGGTGAAGGCCGTATCGTCGTTAATAATCGTGAAATTACTGAATACATTCCATTCGCTGCTTTAATCGAAGACGTGAAACAGCCTTTGAACATCACAGAAACAGCTAACAGCTACGATGTTCTTGTAAATGTTCACGGTGGTGGATTCTCTGGTCAAGCTGGAGCAATTCGTCACGGTATCTCTCGTGCTCTTCTAGAAGTAGATCCTGAGTACCGTACACCACTTAAACGTGCTGGACTTCTTACTCGTGACTCTCGTATGAAAGAGCGTAAGAAATACGGTCTTAAAGGCGCTCGTCGCGCACCTCAGTTCTCAAAACGTTAATCAATTTTATATTGTATGGACGTTTTACAAAGGTTTGTTACAGACAAACCTTATAAAAAAAGCATCAGCATCCTGCTGGTGCTTTTTTATTTGTGTTTTTTTCTGTATGGAAACATATAAAATAGGATTATAACAAGGTTTCTGTTTAAAAAACGAAGTCTATGGAGGGGGTGTCATATGAATCTAACAACAGAAAGGTGTATCATTCGCTCATTTGCTGAGGATGATTGGCAGGATGTCTATGCATATACTTCTGATCCGGAAGTGATGAAGTATATTCCGGAAGGTGTTTTTTCTAAAGAAAATGCGCAGGAATTTGTTAAAA
Source organism: Bacillus sp. PAMC28571 (assembly GCF_014250435.1). Classification (NCBI taxonomy): domain Bacteria; kingdom Bacillati; phylum Bacillota; class Bacilli; order Caryophanales; family Bacillaceae; genus Bacillus; species Bacillus sp. PAMC28571. Next base: position 3,648,008 of record NZ_CP060191.1, read on the forward strand.
ATAATCGTCTTAAAACAGCCAAGAATTTTGCTGTTCTATTAAAAGAAGACCAGATTTGCATCGGGCATATCGTGTTTCATTCTTACTTTGGTGAGCACACTTATGAGATTGGCTGGGTTTTCAATCCTGCCTATCAAAACAAGGGATATGCATCAGAAGCGGCTTATGCTGTCCTGCATCATGGTTTTCACACACTAAACTTACATCGGATCATTGCCACTTGTCAGCCTGAAAATGTGCCATCGTGGAGAGTGATGGAGAAATTGGGGATGAGGAGAGAGGGGTATTTTAAACAGTGTATACCCCAAGGAAATGAGTGGTGGGATGAGTTTTACTATGCCCTCCTACAAGAGGAATGGTTCGAGAAGAGAGCTTGATCAGTTTTCATGATATGAAGTACTTTGATGAAAAAGCAGCTGATCAAATTTTTATATGAGAACGCTCTTAACTGGTATTTTAGTAAGTGAAAAACAGTCTTCCATCTATCATAGGAGGTGCTTTCATTGAATTTAAATCAATTGACATTTAGAGAAGCTGTGCAAGAAGATCTCGACAAAATCGTCTTCATGCTTTCAGATGATAAGTTAGGTCAAAAGAGAGAGCGTTACACTCGCCCATTATTAGAAAGCTATATCAAAGCCTTTCAATCAATCGATGCTGATCCAAATATTGAACTCATTGTTGCGTGTGACCAGAAAGAAGCAGTTGGTGTTCTTCAGTTAACCATGACGCCATTTCTTACACATCAAGGGGGATGGAGAGCATCCATTGAAGGAGTTCGTACGGCTTCGACCTATAGAGGAAAAGGAGTCGGCTCGCTGCTTATAAAGTGGGCCATTCAACGCGCAAGCGACCGCGGCTGTCATATGGTCCAGCTGACAACAGACAAACAGAGGCCAGAAGCACGCCATTTTTATGAGAAATTAGGATTTGCAGCCACTCATGAAGGAATGAAGCTGCATTTGCCCCATGAATAAGGACATCATGAAGCGGAGGATTCACAAACCTCTGCCTTTTTTGTGCCTTTATTTGAAATATTTGTTATATTAAACATGTAAATCCTCTGTTATTTGGAAAGGAGAAACATGTTACTCAAAACCGGTCTAATTGTCATATGTGTGGTCATACTTTACGTGGTGGTTCAAGTCTTGCTGTATAAAAGAGATATGAAGAAAACGAAGGAAGATCTTTTGACATTTGTCACAAAAAACAAAAAGGACGTTTCAGTGACAATCATTGAAAATGATGATGTAATGTTAGAATGGAATGCTGATCAAAAAACACCACTTGCAAGTACGGTGAAATTAGTGGTTTTATTTCATTTCGCTAAAGCTGTATCGAGCCGCACCATCAAGCTAGAGGAAAAAGTGGCATTGTCTGCTATAGAGCGGTTTTATATTGATAGACAGACGGTGGTGCGCACGCGTACTGGCTGGAGGTCAATGATTTTTCTGAGCATGCGACTTTATTAGATGTTGCCAAAGGGATGATGCAATTCAGTTCGAATGCTTGTACGGATTATTTGATTGACCGGCTGGGCTTAGAAAAGATCAATGATCAGATGAAACAAGCAGGTCTTACAGAACATGATGAACTCATGCCGCTGACGCCAATGATTTTGTGGTCCGCTTATGTATCTGATCGTCGGCGGGATGCATTCAAGAAAATGAGCGGTGTATCCGAAGAACAATACAAATCTCTAATGAATGAGATTTTTAATATCATGAAAAATGACCCAGAGCATAAAAAGGCGTTAGAAGAAAAAATGAAAAAAAAGAACTTATTAGGCTGGCGTATTCAATCATTACTGACGCAAAAGTTGACAAAGTCTACAACCAATCAATATGCACATTTTATGAAACGTCTCCAGGATGAGCTGTTAACAATAGAAGAAAAGAGTCTTTTTAGCCAAATCGTACTGGGAGAAACATTGAAAAAGGAAACAGATCAATATCTTTGGTATAAAGGCGGAGCAACATTGTTCGTTTTCACAGGTGCTTTATATCGAAGAACAGATACATCCTCTATATCCATTTCTCTTTTTATCAATGATCCGAAAGCGAACAATTCTCACTGGATTGGGGGAGTATTCAACGAATTTATGCTTACTGCAGCAGTGGATCAAAACTTTCGACAACGATTGATACAGGCTTTCAATACATAAACATCAAAAAACAGAGGGAAACATCCCTCTGTTTTATTATTTCTGCATTGGAAACGCTTTGTATACATCTTGGCGTTTCTTTTTTGACTTCACAACTCCATCAACCAGTTCCTTTTGCCAAAGCGCAGTATCGTCTTTGTACTTTTTAAAAGGGTGAGGGAGCTCTTTTTCTAGCTGTTTTCTTTTAAACGTGACGGACGGCTCGTCTTTAGAGCTCATGTTAAGTGTCACTTGCTCTACGTTATCGACAAGAATAAAAAGTGCGATGGCGTTGTATAAATACGTTTTTTCGATCGTATCCTTTTGATCAAACCAGAAGGCGTCAAACTGTTCTTCTGTATAGCCTGCATTTTCTTTTACTCCATACGTGACGTCTAATGCTTTTCCATCGATGATTTCAAATTCACGTATTACGCCTCCAGGAAGATCTGATAAGATTTCACGAATGGCTGAATTGTCACCGAGATACGTGTTTTTGTGTGTTGAAAGTTGTTTTAAGGATATGTCTTCTATTCCTTTTATATCGCTCTTTTTCTCTGTGGCTTGACTGCTGCATGCAGATAAGACGACTGTTAATAGCAGCAGGATATACATCCATTTCTTCATTGATTTTGCCCCTTTATTGTTCTTTCTATATGTAAATGTCTATTTTATCACAATTTTCCATTCCGATCGTTCACAGGCCGTCATTTCCATTTACTGAACTGCATGTTTTGTTCAAACCAACGAACAATACAAAGAAAAAAGGAGTTCAGTCCATGGCAGAAGTGCTTTCATTTTATCAACTAAAAACAAAAAGAGATGTCACGCTTGAAAAGAAGCTTTTGCGTACATTGTCTCTTCAACAAGTAACGGCCGCTTCTGAGAAATTCACAAAGAAGCTGTTTCCATTTGCAGATGATCCAGCTGGGATTATGAGTGATGGCTGTATCGATTTCGCCATTGAAGCTTTTTTAGCTGGCGGGAGATACGGTGAGTCGAGTAAATACGGGGAATCGTTCGACGATATCAAAAAACGGTCCTCCCAGGAGGAAGCTGAGCTGATTGAAGAGCTCGCAGGATGCTTGCAATCGTGGGGGAATATGTTCCGTATGGAGCGGAAGATGTCATGTTTATATCCATTTGCGAAAGATTTTTTAAGCATGTGGTGGCAGGAAGGCTTTCGTGAATCAGAAAAAAGACACAAGCTTCGGCTGCACTAAGCATATTTCCAGCCCTTGTCCCATATCTATAAAATAATGGTGTATGGGAGGGACAGGGATGAAAAGAAAGCTGAAGTGGACAGGGTTTTTAATCGGGTTTATTGTCCTCTTATTCTTATTCAGGTTTCAATTTCTAAATGATGATTCTTGGAAATCGTGGAATTTGCCTCTAAGCGGGAAGATCATCTATTTAGATCCGGGTCACGGCGGTCCAGATGGCGGGGCTGTAGGAGGAGAGCTGCTTGAGAAAGAGATTGCGCTAGATGTATCCATGAAGATACGTGACTATTTGCAGGAGCAGGGAGCACTTGTTCTCATGACCCGAGAGGATGATTCTGATTTATCATCAAAGAATACAAAGGGTTATGCCCGGAAGAAAGCGGAGGATTTAAGGAACCGCGTTAAAGTTATCAATGAATCTGAAGCGGACCTCTATTTAAGCATTCATTTAAATGCGATACCATCGAACAAATGGAGCGGAGCGCAGACGTTTTTTTACGGAAAGTATGAAGAGAATGAAAAGGCGGCGAAGTTCATTCAAGATGAATTACGCAGAAATCTTGAAAACACAGATCGAAAAGCGAAGCGGATCAACGGCATTTATTTAATGCAAAATGTCACAAAGCCAGGAGCTCTTGTGGAAATTGGATTTCTCTCCAATCCGAAAGAGGCTGGCCAGCTGGCAACACCTAAATATCAGGATCAAATTGCTGCCTCTATTTATAAAGGGATTTTAAGATATTTAACAGAGCAAAAAGAGCCGCCTGAATAAGGGGCTTTTTCCTTTTGATCGCAGGCAAACAGGACAGACATTGTAAGGATATGTATGATATACTTGGATTGTAAACGAATTCAATAAAGGGTGAGGTTCTGCTATGATCGGACAAGATGATGTGAGAAAACTAGTTGGGAAGATGGACGAACCTTTCCTTCATATACCGCTTGGTGAGCTGGATGCCATCAAGGAAATCAGCCTAAAGCCTGAGAAAGAGCATGTGAGCCTGAAGGTGGCTATTGCCAAAACAGGCACTGCTGAGCAGATGAAGCTGCAGCAAGACATCGTACAAGCCTTGAAAGCAGCTGGCGCTAACACAGTAGGACTTCGTTTTGAGGAACTTCCTCAGGAAACACTTGAAAAGTTTATGCCATCACAAGATGAGGAAGAAACCCTGCTTAACTCCAAAAATCCGCCTGAGTTCTTAGCGATTGCGAGTGGAAAGGGCGGCGTTGGTAAATCAACGGTTTCTGTTAACCTTGCTGTAGCGCTTGCTCGTCTAGGGAAAAAAGTCGGGCTGATTGATGCTGATATTTATGGCTTTAGTGTACCGGATATGATGGGAATCACTGTCAGACCAACAGTTAAAGGGGAAAAAATTATTCCTGTGGAGCGCTTTGGTGTCAAAGTGATTTCAATGGGCTTTTTTGTTGAAGAAAATGCACCGGTTATTTGGAGAGGACCGATGCTTGGAAAAATGTTAAATAACTTCTTCCACGAAGTTGAGTGGGGAGAATTAGATTACTTACTATTAGACCTTCCGCCTGGAACGGGAGATGTAGCGCTTGATATTCATACAATGCTGCCTAGCTGTAAAGAAATCATTGTCACTACACCGCATCCAACGGCTGCCTTCGTTGCAGCAAGAGCAGGCGCAATGGCACTGCAAACAGATCATGAGGTGCTCGGGGTCGTTGAGAATATGAGTTATTATGAAAGCAAAAAAACAGGTGAAAAGGAATACGTCTTTGGAAAAGGCGGCGGGGACAAGCTGGCTGAAGAGCTGCGTGTATCAGTCCTTGGCCAAATTCCTTTAAGACAGCCTGATTGGAATGAGGATGATTTCGCGCCTTCTGTCTATGATGCAAGTCATCCTACAGGAGAAGTGTATCAACACATTGCGAATAAAGTCATTGAACAATTAGCAGTGAAAGCATAATGAAAGCCCGAGTGGATGAATGCCACTCGGGTGATGTTTAACTAATCGCTTCCTTCGCTATCTTTCGAGCCGGAATCACTGCCGCTTTCAGATGCTGCCTTTTTGAGCTCATCTTCGAATTTCTTCTTATAAAGAGGGCTGCTCAATGTTTCCGTAATGACTTTTTCTAAGTGCTTTCTAAACTCTTTGCTTTTTACAAGTTCACCGTATTTCTTTTCCATCTCAGGATCTTTGAGAATATCCATCATCAGCTGTTGATAGTCAGGATCCTTCATTAACTGTTTTAACATTCTTTCATGCTGTTGCTGCATGGATTTTGCGAAAGTCTCGGCAAATTTAGAATCCTCAAAGACCTTCTTCCAGAACTCTTTGCCTTTATCAGAAGTCAGTGTTTTCTCTATCGTTTTTTTCACAGTTTGTTCATCCATTACCAAAGCTTCATTCATTGCCTCGTCATTTAATAACTGTTGAATGGCCTTTTTACCGTCATCTGTCTTTAATATATCGACGACCATTTTTTTTGTTTCGTCATAGTCCATATTAGATGAGGATTGGGTTTTGGGAGCACAAGCTGTTAGAGATAAAAGAAGAAAACAGCTCATTATACGCAAGATGCCTTTTGACATACTGTGGCTCCTTTCGTTACATGTCTTACTTTTAATATGAATGTTTCACGTAAATTTATACATAACAAAAATAGGGGTTGGATCAATTCAATGAAAAGTCGGGATTTAGTTCGTTTTTTCTTCTCTGTGCTAGCTGTTGGAGCGGTCATTACAAGCGTGGTAGGCTTTGCGCTGGAGTGGGGGAAATATCAGAAGCTTTTTATATCGTTTGAATTTCTAGAGATCGCATCTGTGTTATTTTGGTTCATTGGTGTAGGGATGATCTTTAGTGTAATTAGCCAGATGGGGTTTGTTGTTTTTTTGACAGTGCACCGATTTGCATTAGAGATTTTTCGGTCGCATTCTTTATGGAATACCATTCAGCTGTTTCTTGTGATTTTTGTGCTGTTTGATTTAGCTTACTTGCGATTTTTGTTTTTCGGGGAAAATGAATCGTTTTTTCCATACTTGTGGCTGCCTTTATTTATCGGTGTGTTTGCATTGATCGTGGCTTACTTTAAACAGCAGCAGTCCTCTAAGAAAACATTTGTTTCTGCAATGTTTCTCATGGTCGTCATCACGTCGTTAGAATGGTTCCCGGCGCTTAGAGTCAATGAAGAGGACTGGCTGTATTTAATGCTATTCCCGCTATTAGGCTGTAATGCGTTTCAGCTGTTAGCGATGCCGCGGTTTTCAAAAGCGAAAGCTACTTAACTTCTGATGACTTTGTTTTCGTATTGGAGATCAGTTCGCCAACCGTCACATTTTTTAAATGCTTTTCTTTTATTTGTTTCAAAATAGCGGGTAAGGCTTGAGCGGTTTGGGTTGCTGAATCTGAGGCGTGAAGGAGAACAATGTCTCCGCTTTTCATTCGATCATTTACATTCTGAACAATCTGGTCGACACCCGGATTCAGCCAATCCTGTGAATTGATGCTGTAATGAACAACGGTATAACCGTACTGTGTGGCTATTTTTAGTGCTGTTTCGTTAAACTGTCCAGTTGGCGGTCTTAATAGTTGAATGTCATCTAGTCCAAGCTTTTGAAATGTATTTTGTGCACGGACAAGATCTTGCTTGATCTCACTATCCTCAAGCTGGCTATAATTTTTATAAGCATAGCCGAGGCTTCCAATTTGATGGCCGTCCTCCCTAATTTGTTTCACGATATCAGGATGACGCTCAGCCCAAGAAGCAGACAGAAAGAAGGTGGCGTTCTTTATACCGTACTCTCGAAGGACATTTAAAATAGGAACAGCCTTCTCATCTCCCCAGCCAATATTAAAAGTGAGAGAGACGTGCTTTGATGAAGTTTCGCCTTTATAAATGGCTCGGGGTCCATGTTCAGTTTTAAATACCGACAGCGGCGGTGCCTTTTGTACATAAAAAAAGGTTGCAGCTGCAAGGGCTGCTACAAGAATAATGACAACTTGCTTCAGCCGTTTAATAGGCAACACATATAATCGACTCAATTCAAACACTCCTGCCTTGTCCAAGATTGTTACTTGATTGTATGCAGGACAAGGGTTTAAGATGCTTAATAAAACTATTTCAAAAAAAAGTTTTGAAAAGGCGTTGACCAAGAGAATGCTTTCGTGATATATTATTAATCGTCGCTGACACACAGTGACAAACACAAAACGCTTCGGGAAATAAACTTGAAAAAAGTTGTTGACATAAGATGAAGCGAAATGTTATATTATTAAAGCCGCTAAGAACGGCGGAGATGATCTTTGAAAACTAAACAAGACAAAACGTACCTGTTAATTCGAGTTTTTATAAAAAATCCTATGATACTTCATAGGTAGTCAGTCAAACTGGCGAAAAGCAAAACTTCGGTTTTGTACTTTTTCGGAGAGTTTGATCCTGGCTCAGGACGAACGCTGGCGGCGTGCCTAATACATGCAAGTCGAGCGGACAGAAGGGAGCTTGCTCCCGGATGTTAGCGGCGGACGGGTGAGTAACACGTGGGTAACCTGCCTGTAAGACTGGGATAACTCCGGGAAACCGGAGCTAATACCGGATAGTTCCTTGAACCGCATGGTTCAAGGATGAAAGACGGTTTCGGCTGTCACTTACAGATGGACCCGCGGCGCATTAGCTAGTTGGTGGGGTAATGGCTCACCAAGGCGACGATGCGTAGCCGACCTGAGAGGGTGATCGGCCACACTGGGACTGAGACACGGCCCAGACTCCTACGGGAGGCAGCAGTAGGGAATCTTCCGCAATGGACGAAAGTCTGACGGAGCAACGCCGCGTGAGTGATGAAGGTTTTCGGATCGTAAAGCTCTGTTGTTAGGGAAGAACAAGTGCGAGAGTAACTGCTCGCACCTTGACGGTACCTAACCAGAAAGCCACGGCTAACTACGTGCCAGCAGCCGCGGTAATACGTAGGTGGCAAGCGTTGTCCGGAATTATTGGGCGTAAAGGGCTCGCAGGCGGTTTCTTAAGTCTGATGTGAAAGCCCCCGGCTCAACCGGGGAGGGTCATTGGAAACTGGGAAACTTGAGTGCAGAAGAGGAGAGTGGAATTCCACGTGTAGCGGTGAAATGCGTAGAGATGTGGAGGAACACCAGTGGCGAAGGCGACTCTCTGGTCTGTAACTGACGCTGAGGAGCGAAAGCGTGGGGAGCGAACAGGATTAGATACCCTGGTAGTCCACGCCGTAAACGATGAGTGCTAAGTGTTAGGGGGTTTCCGCCCCTTAGTGCTGCAGCTAACGCATTAAGCACTCCGCCTGGGGAGTACGGTCGCAAGACTGAAACTCAAAGGAATTGACGGGGGCCCGCACAAGCGGTGGAGCATGTGGTTTAATTCGAAGCAACGCGAAGAACCTTACCAGGTCTTGACATCCTCTGACAACCCTAGAGATAGGGCTTTCCCTTCGGGGACAGAGTGACAGGTGGTGCATGGTTGTCGTCAGCTCGTGTCGTGAGATGTTGGGTTAAGTCCCGCAACGAGCGCAACCCTTGATCTTAGTTGCCAGCATTCAGTTGGGCACTCTAAGGTGACTGCCGGTGACAAACCGGAGGAAGGTGGGGATGACGTCAAATCATCATGCCCCTTATGACCTGGGCTACACACGTGCTACAATGGACAGAACAAAGGGCTGCAAGACCGCAAGGTTTAGCCAATCCCATAAATCTGTTCTCAGTTCGGATCGCAGTCTGCAACTCGACTGCGTGAAGCTGGAATCGCTAGTAATCGCGGATCAGCATGCCGCGGTGAATACGTTCCCGGGCCTTGTACACACCGCCCGTCACACCACGAGAGTTTGCAACACCCGAAGTCGGTGAGGTAACCTTTATGGAGCCAGCCGCCGAAGGTGGGGCAGATGATTGGGGTGAAGTCGTAACAAGGTAGCCGTATCGGAAGGTGCGGCTGGATCACCTCCTTTCTAAGGATATATGGAGCAGCGTACGTTTTCGTCTTGTTTAGTTTTGAAGGATCATTCCTTCAAAACATGTCTCTAGCGAGACAGGATTGTTCTTTGAAAACTAGATAACAATAAGTAATACATTCACATTGAATGCAATGCAAAGTTCATCACACATAGTGATTCTTTCTAAAGTAAGAAATGGTTAAGTTAGAAAGGGCGCACGGTGGATGCCTTGGCACTAGGAGCCGATGAAGGACGGGACGAACACCGATATGCTTCGGGGAGCTGTAAGCAAGCTTTGATCCGGAGATTTCCGAATGGGGAAACCCACTGCTCGTAATGGAGTAGTATCCATACTTGAATACATAGAGTATGAGAAGGCATACCCGGGGAACTGAAACATCTAAGTACCCGGAGGAAGAGAAAGCAAATGCGATTCCCTGAGTAGCGGCGAGCGAAACGGGAACAGCCCAAACCAAGAGGCTTGCCTCTTGGGGTTGTAGGACACTCTATACGGAGTTACAAAGGAATGATATAAGCGAAGAGGTCTGGAAAGGCCCGCCAAAGAAGGTAACAGCCCTGTAACTGAAATGTCATTCTCTCCAGAGTGGATCCTGAGTACGGCGGAACACGTGAAATTCCGTCGGAATCCGGGAGGACCATCTCCCAAGGCTAAATACTCCCTAGTGACCGATAGTGAACCAGTACCGTGAGGGAAAGGTGAAAAGCACCCCGGAAGGGGAGTGAAATAGATCCTGAAACCGTGTGCCTACAAGTAGTCAGAGCCCGTTAACGGGTGATGGCGTGCCTTTTGTAGAATGAACCGGCGAGTTACGATCCCGTGCAAGGTTAAGCAGAAGATGCGGAGCCGCAGCGAAAGCGAGTCTGAATAGGGCGCATGAGTACGTGGTCGTAGACCCGAAACCAGGTGATCTACCCATGTCCAGGGTGAAGTTCAGGTAACACTGAATGGAGGCCCGAACCCACGCACGTTGAAAAGTGCGGGGATGAGGTGTGGGTAGGGGTGAAATGCCAATCGAACCTGGAGATAGCTGGTTCTCTCCGAAATAGCTTTAGGGCTAGCCTCAAGGTAAGAGTCTCGGAGGTAGAGCACTGATTGGACTAGGGGCCCCTACCGGGTTACCGAATTCAGTCAAACTCCGAATGCCGATGACTTATCCTTGGGAGTCAGACTGCGAGTGATAAGATCCGTAGTCGAAAGGGAAACAGCCCAGACCGCCAGCTAAGGTCCCAAAGTATACGTTAAGTGGAAAAGGATGTGGAGTTGCTTAGACAACCAGGATGTTGGCTTAGAAGCAGCCACCATTTAAAGAGTGCGTAATAGCTCACTGGTCGAGTGACTCTGCGCCGAAAATGTACCGGGGCTAAACGTATCACCGAAGCTGCGGACTGTTCTTACGAACAGTGGTAGGAGAGCGTTCTAAGGGCTGTGAAGCCAGACCGGAAGGACTGGTGGAGCGCTTAGAAGTGAGAATGCCGGTATGAGTAGCGAAAGACGGGTGAGAATCCCGTCCACCGAATGCCTAAGGTTTCCTGAGGAAGGCTCGTCCGCTCAGGGTTAGTCGGGACCTAAGCCGAGGCCGAAAGGCGTAGGCGATGGACAACAGGTTGATATTCCTGTACCACCTCCTCACCATTTGAGCAATGGGGGGACGCAGGAGGATAGGGTAAGCGCGGTATTGGATATCCGCGTCCAAGCAGTTAGGCTGGGAAATAGGCAAATCCGTTTCCCATAAAGGCTGAGCTGTGATGGCGAGCGAAATTTAGTAGCGAAGTTCCTGATTCCACACTGCCAAGAAAAGCCTCTAGCGAGGTGAGAGGTGCCCGTACCGCAAACCGACACAGGTAGGCGAGGAGAGAATCCTAAGGTGATCGAGAGAACTCTCGTTAAGGAACTCGGCAAAATGACCCCGTAACTTCGGGAGAAGGGGTGCTTCTTAGGGTGTTAAAGCCCCGAGAAGCCGCAGTGAATAGGCCCAGGCGACTGTTTAGCAAAAACACAGGTCTCTGCGAAGCCGTAAGGCGAAGTATAGGGGCTGACGCCTGCCCGGTGCTGGAAGGTTAAGAGGAGCGCTTAGCGTAAGCGAAGGTGCGAATTGAAGCCCCAGTAAACGGCGGCCGTAACTATAACGGTCCTAAGGTAGCGAAATTCCTTGTCGGGTAAGTTCCGACCCGCACGAAAGGCGCAACGATCTGGGCACTGTCTCAACGAGAGACTCGGTGAAATTATAGTACCTGTGAAGATGCAGGTTACCCGCGACAGGACGGAAAGACCCCGTGGAGCTTTACTGCAGCCTGATATTGAATGTTGGTACAGCTTGTACAGGATAGGTAGGAGCCTTGGAAACCGGAGCGCTAGCTTCGGTGGAGGCATCGGTGGGATACTACCCTGGCTGTATTGACCTTCTAACCCGCTGTCCTTATCGGGCAGGGAGACAGTGTCAGGTGGGCAGTTTGACTGGGGCGGTCGCCTCCTAAAATGTAACGGAGGCGCCCAAAGGTTCCCTCAGAATGGTTGGAAATCATTCGCAGAGTGTAAAGGCACAAGGGAGCTTGACTGCGAGACCTACAAGTCGAGCAGGGACGAAAGTCGGGCTTAGTGATCCGGTGGTTCCGCATGGAAGGGCCATCGCTCAACGGATAAAAGCTACCCCGGGGATAACAGGCTTATCTCCCCCAAGAGTCCACATCGACGGGGAGGTTTGGCACCTCGATGTCGGCTCATCGCATCCTGGGGCTGTAGTCGGTCCCAAGGGTTGGGCTGTTCGCCCATTAAAGCGGTACGCGAGCTGGGTTCAGAACGTCGTGAGACAGTTCGGTCCCTATCCGTCGCGGGCGCAGGAAATTTGAGAGGAGCTGTCCTTAGTACGAGAGGACCGGGATGGACGCACCGCTGGTGTACCAGTTGTTCTGCCAAGGGCATCGCTGGGTAGCTATGTGCGGACGGGATAAGTGCTGAAAGCATCTAAGCATGAAGCCCCCCTCAAGATGAGATTTCCCATTCCGCAAGGAAGTAAGATCCCTGAAAGATGATCAGGTTGATAGGTCTGAGGTGGAAGCGTGGTGACACGTGGAGCTGACAGATACTAATAGATCGAGGACTTAACCTATATTCTATTGTGAAGCATGAACATTGTTATCTAGTTTTGAGAGAACATTCTCTCCATCAGGTTTGGTGGCGATAGCGAAGAGGTCACACCCGTTCCCATACCGAACACGGAAGTTAAGCTCTTCAGCGCCGATGGTAGTTGGGGGTTTCCCCCTGTGAGAGTAGGACGCCGCCAAGCTTTTTGTTTATATCCTTCCAATGGAAGAAGTTACTTTATCATTCCGCAGTAGCTCAGTGGTAGAGCTATCGGCTGTTAACCGATCGGTCGTAGGTTCGAGTCCTACCTGCGGAGCCATGCTTCCATAGCTCAGTAGGTAGAGCACTTCCATGGTAAGGAAGAGGTCAGCGGTTCGAGCCCGCTTGGAAGCTTTCCTCTATATGTTGATATGACAAGGTTTCTCGATGATGAGAAGGCTTTTTTTGTTTGTTTACATATATATTGAACTGCTCGATGATCAGTAGACTGATGACATTAGGAAAAAGAATAAAACGGCTTGCACAGAAGTGTTGCATCGATTTTTTGCTTATCTCCTTCTTTTTGTTCTTGATTCTTCATTCTCTTTCTTTTATTCTTACTAAAGTGATATCCTCTATATTAAAAGACTCTGTACGTTCCTCTTTTCCCCCGAAAGTGAAGTATCGTTTGTTTTTCCTTTCTTTATCTCCAGGTATAGTTGATCTTCTTTTTCCATGTACGGTATGTATATAAAAAGGAGTAGATGGTTTGAAAGATTTATTTGTAAAGCAAGAATGGTTTGGATATGTACGTCAGGACGTGCTTGCGGGTATATTAGTCGCACTGGCTTTAATTCCTGAGGCAATTGCGTTTTCGATTATTGCGGGCGTTGATCCGAAGGTCGGCTTGTATGCATCGTTTTGTATTGCGATTGTGATTTCGTTTGTTGGTGGACGCCCAGGCATGATTTCGGCTGCAACAGGGGCTATGGCACTCGTCATGGTTAACTTGGTCGCTGATCATGGGTTGCAATATTTGTTTGCAGCTACGATTTTGACAGGTTTGATTCAAATTGTGTTTGGATTGTGCCGAGTGTCTCGTTTGATGAAATTTATTCCGAGGTCCGTCATGGTTGGCTTTGTTAATGCGTTGGCTATTATGATCTTCATGGCTCAGCTTCCACATTTCGTTGGGGAATCAATGGCCATGTATATGATGACAGGGGGCGCCTTGCTGATCATTTATTTATTGCCTATGGTGATAAAGGTGATACCTTCCCCACTCATTGCCATTATTGTAATGACGATATTGGCCGTATTTGGACATATTGATGTTAGAACAGTTGGAGATATGGGAGAGCTTCCTAGTTCTTTGCCTGTTTTTCTGATACCTCAAGTTCCGTTTAACTGGGAAACACTTGCTATCATTTTTCCTTATTCTTTAGCACTTGCGATGGTTGGTTTACTTGAGTCTCTTTTAACCGCACAGATTGTCGATGATATGACAGAGACGTCTAGTAATAAGAACAAGGAAGCGAGAGGTCAAGGGATTGCCAATGTGGTTGCGGGATTCTTTGGTGGTATGGCTGGCTGTGCGATGATTGGCCAATCTGTGATTAATACGAAGGCAGGAGGACGAGGCCGGCTTTCTACCTTTGTAGCGGGTGCTTTTTTAATGGTGCTGATTTTTGTACTAGGTGATGTCGTGATTCAAATTCCGATGGCTGCTCTAGTGGCTGTGATGTTCATGGTTTCCATTGGCACATTTGATTGGAGTTCCTTTCAGCAGCTAAAAAAGAATCCGAAAACAGATTCTATTGTGATGGTTGTCACGGTCGTGACGGTGGTGTTGACTCATGATTTATCAAAAGGCGTTTTTGCAGGTGTACTGCTTAGTGCGGTATTCTTTGTCGCAAAGATATCGAAGCTTCATATTACGTCTAAAGAAAGCCAGGCAGGTACTTGGGAATATCGAGTTAAAGGACAAATTTTCTTTGCTTCTGTCACTGATTTGATCCAAGCTTTCCATCAGGGGAAAGAACTCCAATCTGTTGTGATTGATTTGTCTGAAGCACGTATATGGGATGAATCAGGCGTAGCAGCGATAGAACGTATAAAGGAAAGGTATCAAGCAAATGGCGTCCAGGTGGACGTAGTTGGAATGGATACATCAAGTCAAAAGCTTGTGAAACAAGTGAATGGTTCTTAAAAAGGCCTTTCTGTCTGTTACAATAGAAAAGGTAAGAAAGTGAAGGGATGGAGGTGGCCGGCATGCTTGTGCGTTTGAATCAAGTGCTCGGCCGGATGATGCCGCTCATTACACCTTTTAGTGTGTTACTCGGTGTTTTGTTGGCGGCCTATTTAAAGGATTTTACGTTTTTGGTGCCATGGGTATTTGCTGTGATGACCTTTGCAGGGAGTTTGTCTTCTACTTTTTCGGCTTTAAAGCATACGGTGATGCACCCATTGCCTTTGATTTTATCGTTTATGATTTTACACGTGTTGATGCCTCTTTATGCTTGGTCAGCGGGACATCTCATATTTGCGGGTGATGCCATGACGATCACCGGTTTGACACTTGCAATGGTGATTCCCACAGGAGTTTCTAGTTTAATATGGGCGGCAATGTATAAGGGGAATGTTGGGTTAACGTTATCCATTATTTTAATTGATACATTGCTTTCGCCATTGATTGTGCCAGCCAGTTTGTCACTTTTAGCCGGTACACAGGTTCATATGGACATGGTCGCGATCATGAAAGGGCTGTTTGGGATGGTGGTGCTTCCATCTATTTTAGGCATGCTCGTTCGTCACTATGCAAAGCCTGCTGTGACGAAAATGATCAGTCAGACACTGTCACCTTTTTCAAAAATAGGCTTGTTTGTAGTGGTGTCGATTAACAGTTCTGTTGTTGCGCCATACTTGCGTGAACTGGATGCCGCATTTTTTAGCAAGGCAGCGACTGTGTTTCTCATTGCGATGAGCGGATATGCGTTTGCATGGTTGATTGGAAAGACGATGAAATGTACTCAAGGAGAGATTGTGGCCATCGTGTATACGGGCGGTATGAGAAACATTAGTGCGGGGGCTGTGCTTGCCATTAGCTTTTTCCCGCCTGCTGTCGCTGTTCCTGTGGTGATCGGCATGCTGTTTCAGCAAGTGCTTGCTGCCTTGTTTGGTTTCTTACTCAATCGTTTTGAGCTGAAAGCACCTGCTGTGACCAAATCTTTCTCATGAAAAAAACCTCCATCCTTTGATAGATGGAGGTTTTTTCTGTGATTTAATAGATGAGATATTTTTTTCGCTTCTTTTCGAATGTTTTGAGGTCGTGATGATAGCGTTTCATAATGTGTTTGACGGAAGTTCCTTTATTGATCTCTTCTTTCATCCAGCCATTCCCAATGAGTTTATCAAAGCTGCCTGTTTGAAGGAACTGAAAGTCATTAGGGTATAAATCATGTATTGCTTTGATAATGGATAACCCCGTTTTCACCGCTTCGAAGGATGAGCGGTCTGTGACGTATAATTGCACACCATGAGATAGTGTACCGGCATGTTTAGAAAATGTAGGGGTGAATGACACAGTTCTAAATTGAACGCCTTTTAGTTTTAGCTGATTTAAGTGATCTGCCAGCTCGCTGCTATTGATATATGGTGCACCAATGAGCTCAAATGGTTTAGTCGTTCCTCTGCCTTCAGAGACATTTGTGCCTTCAATTAATCCTGTGGCAGGATATACAAAGGTACTATCCACTGTTGGCATGTTAGGAGAAGGAAGGACGAACGGCAGCTTTGTGTCATCAAATGTCATGGACCGCTTCCAATTTTTCATTTTTACGACTGTTACATCAGCATTGATATGAAACTCTTTGTTAAACAGTTTTGCAAGTTCACCAGTGGTCATTCCATGTCTTAATGGGATTGGATAGAGCCCTACAAATGAGGCGTGTTCAGGCTCTAAAACAGGTCCTTCTACTTTTAGTCCGCCAATGGGATTTGGGCGGTCTAGGACAACAAAGGGAATGTTGTTTTCCTTAGCAGCTTCCATCGCATAGGCCATTGTGTAAATATAGGTGTAATAACGAGCACCAACGTCTTGAATATCAAACAGCAGGATATCTACATTTTTCAGCATTTCAGGAGTTGGTTTTCTTGTTTTTCCATAAAGAGAGTAAACAGGAAGACCTGTTTTTTCATCGGTATAGGATTCGACGCCTTCTCCTGCTTGTGCATCGCCGCGTACGCCGTGTTCAGGTCCATATAAAGCAGTGAGCTTGATATTTGGATGTTCAAATAGGAGATCGACACTGCTTTTCATATTTGCATCAATGCCAGTCGGGTTGGTAATGAGACCAACTCTTTTCCCTTTTAGCCATGAAAGGTTGCTTGAGAGAAGTGTTTCGATCCCTGTTTTGACTGTTGCTTTTTTTCCTTTTGTATCTGTTCGTTCTTCTGCGGGAGAGGCGGCGGTCAATGTGCTCATCATGAGAAAGCTTGCGAGTATGAAACTGACTGTTTTCTTCAAGAGAATCCCTCCTATTTGAACTGTTTCCCTTTCAAGTTGAGGCCATAGCCGAATGGGTAAAGGGTTTGATTTGGATGAGTGACAGATGGGATATCAACTGGCAGTTTCCCTTTAGGTGATGCAGCTCCAAATATCACTTCTAGTCCAGCAGGAATATTTGGCTGATTGAATTGTCCGTTTGAGTAGCCTTTAAAACCGTACACAGCTAGTAAGGCATCAGCTTCTTCAAAATTTGCCACATCATAAGGGTTTCTAAGACTCATGATGACCATTTTTTTGTTTTGTGCTGCTGCTTCTTTCATGACAGCACGAGGGAAGGCAGTTGCCCATTTTTTCGGGTCCTGGACATTGTCATCAATTACGCCGTCATTCACAGCTGGGTCATTTTGGACAACGTAAGAGCCCGTGATGACATAGTCAGCTTCTTGAATCAGTTTGGCTGTATCTTTGGTGAACGTTTTATCCGCAAAAGCATATGACTGGATGCGTACAGGCTTGATCTTTTTTTGTTTCATGAGAGATTTGACTGTGACAGACATTGCTTTAGTCTGATCTTCGTAAGGTGCCATGACCACGATTTTGTCATTCTTTTTAGGCTTGAAAGGTAAGGTCTTTTTGTTGTTTTTAAGCAGGGTGATTCCTTCACGTGCCATTTTTTGTTCTGCTTTAAGGTGCGACTTTTTCCCGACGACTTGAGTGGCTTTTTTGATTTTTTTCTCAAGACTGATTGGTTTTTTGGAGGAAATAATGCCGCGTTTGATTTTCAATTGAAGAATTTTTTCGACAGATTCGTTAATCTGCGACATCGGAATCTCTTTCTTTAAAATCGCTTGTTTGACAGCATTGAATACATTCTCTAGGTTTTTCTCTGTTTTTAATGAGGTGACTGGTGCTGGCATGAGAGCTATGTCGACCCCTGCTTTAATGGCCATCACTACGGCTTCTTCCTGTCCGAAATTATCTGCAATCGCTTTCATATTTAGAGCGTCTGTCACAACAACACCTTGAAAGCCCATCTCTTCTTTTAATAAGTTTGTGATAACTTTTTTTGATAAGGTTGCTGGAACCATGATGTCCTCGCCATCTTTTTTGCTTCGATACGTTGTGTCATCAATGGCAGGAAATTGCACATGAGCGGTCATGACCATATCTGCACCAGCATTGATCGCTTGTTGGAACGGATACAGCTCAACCTTTCTTAAACGATCTAGATCATGCTCTACGAGCGGCAAGCCGTAGTGACTATCGACGGCTGTATCACCATGTCCCGGGAAATGTTTTAGTGTGGAAATGGTCTTTTCCTTTTGAAGTCCTTTCATGGTTTGAAGGCCAAGTCTAGAGACAAGAGCAGGATCAGAGCTAAAGGAACGGACACCAATGACGGGGTTGTTTGGGTTATTATTCACATCAAGCACAGGAGAGAAGTTTGTATTGATGCCTAAGGCGTTTAATTCTTTTCCGATGATTTTTCCTGTGTCATATGCATTTTTTTTGCTTCTAGAGGCACCAATCGACATATTTCCTGGGAAATGTGTTCCCTTTTGTAACCTTGTGACGATTCCGCCTTCTTGATCAATGGAAATGAGTAAAGGAATGTTTGGTGATGCTTTTTGAAATTCATGGGTGAGTTTCACGGTTTGTTTTGTATCAACGACATTCTCAGCAAATAAGATGACACCGCCTAGATGATATTTTTCTACAAGATGAGATACTTCGTTATTCATCTTTGTGAAGCCTGTAGGTGCGGATTCATCTTTTGTTTGCCAATTGCGAAAGTCCGGCATGAGCATTTGACCTATCTTTTCATCCAGTGACATGTCTTGAACCATTTGTTTAGCAGTTGGCAGAGAGGCAGAGCTAACCTTTTCCGTTGGAATGGAAGAGGTTAGCAGAGCTAAAACCAGTGCAGCGGGGAAGAGAGCTTTCAACATCGAATTCCTCCTTTTACTGAAAAGATTCGTAGATTGCGGTCATGATGCTTCCATAAGTACCAGTTGGGAATAGGTCGCCTTCAAATTGATTAGGATTTGTTTCTGGTGAAACAACGGGTGAATGTTTCTTATTCGTCAGCAACACGACACCTAAATTGTGTTTAGGATCAATCAACGTCATTGTGCCGGTCCAGCCAGTATGCCCATAGGCTTCGTTACTTGCATATTTTCCAAACATCCATTCCATGTCAGTATGACCGTTTTTTCGCCAGCCTAGCCCGTAAGTTGGGTTCGTATCAGATGAGGCTGTAAAGAGATCGATAGAAGCCTGATCAAAAATGGTTGTTTTTCCATAGCCTCCTTTATTAAGCATCAGTTGAAGCAGCACGGCCATATCTGAGGTATTCGAGAAAAGTCCAGCGTGGCCGGAGATACCCGCCATTGAGTAATATGCTTTCTCGTCGTGTACTTCACCTAGCAGGGTGTACCGTCGGATGTTTTCAAAATCGATGACACCGTCTCGTGAATTGCCTAAACGTTCAGTTGCTGCAAAATGTTTCGGCTTGAACCCTTTTTGCAGCGGATTGAACATTGTATGTTTGAGACCTAGCGGCCGATAAATCGTTGACTCGACATATTGATCAAGAGGCATGCCTGTTTTTTTCTCGATGATCATGCCTAGCAGCATGTAATCAATGTCACTATAAATGTGCTGGGTACCTGGCTTGTATTGCAGCGGTACCTTTGGCAGCCATTTCATCGTTGTTTTTCTGTCTTGAGAGAAAAAAGAGCCAGCTGATTCTTTGCTATAAAATAAGACACTGGAAGGGAGACCCGCAGAATGGGTGAGAAGATCTTTTACCCGAAGCTGGTCTTTACCGGTTACCTTTGCATCAGGTTCATCCTGAAAATCTGGAAGGATGGTCTGTATTTTTTCGCTGACATCAAGTTTTTTCTCGTAGACAAGCTTTTGCAGGGCATAGTTGGTCGCATACATTTTTGTATTGGATGCCAAATCGAATAGTGTATCTTTTTTCATTTTTTTATACGATTTGAGTTCTGTTGTGCCATCATATTTTTGCCGGTAGCCATAGGCTTTTTGATGAACGATCTTTCCGTCCTTGATAATGATGAGAGCGGCTCCTGGAAATCCTGCTTTGATGTCATTTTGAATCATTTGATCAACCTTCCTCAGCTGCCTGGAAGAAACACCTACTTGTTCCGGTCGTTTTGCTTTTTTTAAGACGGGATATTCTTCATGAGCTGTTTTAGACAAAGACGATACAGGATGGGAGCTAGTTGCAAATGTTTGTACTGGTAACCCAAGGAGCATGAGCAGACATGTGATCAAAAGAAAACATTTCTTCAAGGTCTAGACCTCCTTATTGATTGTGATCCTCGAATTCAACAGCCATATCATCATGAAACCCAAATAAGTATGTGAAGAAAAATCCAGCAACATATGCGATGAATAGTCCAATTAAGTAAAGAAGCATTTGATGTGTGTGAACAATAAAGGTTAATGGAAGACCGGATACTCCGATGGCTTTCGTCGCAATTTGGAAGTAGGCTTGAAATGCGCCGCCGATTCCTGCACCAAGACAAGCGGTGAGAAATGGTCGTCCCAGCGGGAGTGTGACACCAAAAATGAGTGGTTCGCCAATGCCCAGCATCCCTGAAGGAAGTCCACCAGCAATGGCTCTTTTGAGCTTTTTCTTTTTTGTTTTCATATAAATGGCGAATGCAGCGCCTACCTGTCCTGCACCGCCCATAGCGAGAATTGGCAGAAGCGGGTCATCTCCAATTGAATTGATGAGTTCCATATGAATCGGTGTCAGCCCTTGGTGAAGTCCTGTTACAACAAGTGGGAGGAAGGTAGCACCAAGAACAAATCCTGCGAAAATTCCGCCCATATTCAATAGATAAGTCAGTCCTGAGGTGATGGCATCAGATATAAATCCGCCGACTGGCATGAAGACAACGTACGTGAAAATACCTGTAATGAGTAGTGTGATGGTTGGTGTGACGATGATATCAAGTGATTGCGGGACGAAGCGTCTAATTCGGGTTTCCACAAGTGCCATAAAGATGGCGGCTAGAAGAACACCGATGAGTCCGCCTCTGCCTGGTAGAATGTTTGTGCCAAATAACATAATGTCTGCGGAGGCTGGGTTAATAATAAGGATACCAGCTAATGCGCCTAATGCAGGAGAGCCTCCAAATTCCTTTGCGGCATTTGTCCCGACTAATATCCCGAGATAAGCGAAAAGGCCAGAACCGATAACCGTTAAAATAATCGCAGCTTGAGATTTTTCGTCAAGCCAGCCTGCTTGCACGATTGCTTTTGTTATCCCGGTAATCAGACCTGAGGCAACTAGTGCCGGAATGATTGGGATGAAAATGCTGGCAATCCGACGTAAGAACAGCTTGAACGGGGTGCGGTTCTTTTGTGAAATGGCTTGCTTGTTTTTTTGTGCTTCGTTGTTTAAATCATAAGAGCCAGAGGCATTTAGCAGCTCTTCAAACGCACTTGATACTTGGTTGACAACGCCAGTGCCTAAAATGATTTGAAGCGTTTCTGCTTCGACGACGCCAATGACGCCATCGAGTTCTTTGATTGCTGTGACGTGAACTTTTTCATTGTCCATCGGTGTAATTCGGAGCCTTGTCATACAATGTGTATGGGAAGAGATATTTTCAGAACCACCACAGAGTGAAAGAATGTCTTTCGCCAACTGCTGATATTTCTTTTGATGACTCATGTTGAATCCCCCTTTGATTTTCGTTTCATGGAGCGGATGGCATGTCTTGTTTTGTCAATATATTGGGCTGTCTCTTCATATTGACGAGAAGCTAAACTGAGGAACAAGACATCAATTAAGTAGAGCTGTGCCATTCTAGAGGAAGTGGCAGCACTGCGAAAAGGTGCTTCATTGGAACCGGACGTCGATAGGTGAACATCACATAAGGCAGAAACGCTTGTATGACCTGGATGTGTTAAAGCAATGGTTTTCACCTGATTGTCTTTTGCGAGCTGAAGGGCTTGAATGATGTCTATCGTTTCTCCTGAAAAGGAGATCCCAAACACAATGTCATTCTCTCCTGCATTTGCGATGACGGTAGATGCAATGTGCATGTCAGTGAAGGCTGTTGCTGCATAGTTAATTCTGAGAAATTTCTGCTGGGCATCAGCTGCGACGATGCCAGATGCACCAACACCGATAAAATGAATTTGGTTTGCATGCAGCAGTAATTGAACAGCCTTTTCTAAAGCATCTGCATTTAAAATAGAAGCGGTGTCCTTAATCGATTGAATCGAGTTTCCTGCTGTTTTTTGAATAATGGATTGAAGCGGTTCATCTTGTTCGATATCTCTGTAGCCTTGTTTATCGTCATGCATCAAGTCTCCAGCGATCCGCATTTTTAAATCTTGATAGCCATCCAGCCCGAGAGATTTACAAAGGCGGATGACTGCAGAGCTGCTTGCGCCAGCTGCCTGACTAATTTCATGTACTGTGCTTTTAATGACTTTGTCAGGATGGGCAAGGATATAGTCTGCAATGATTTTTTCAGATTGGGGAAGCTTTGATTTGATTGTGTGTAGTAGGGTAAGTCCACCTGCTGACATGAGCTCTGCCTCCTTTAGGATTGATAACGTGAGATCGCTTTGTCAATATGGCCATTCGTTTTGTTGAGTAAATCTTTGGCTGTTTTCTTGTCTGTGTTTGTTTGGAGCATGACGATGGCCGTTTTGACTTCTAAGTCTGCTGCTTCAAGAGTCTTCACGGCTTGTTCGTAGGAAGCATTTGTCACATGTTGAATGATGGTGATGGCGCGTTCTTTTAATTTATGATTGCTGACTTTTACATCAACCATCAAGTTTTCATATACTTTGCCTTGTCTGATCATGACTGAGGTGGAAAGCATATTTAAAATCATTTTATGAGCGGATGCTGCTTTCATTCTTGTTGACCCAGTGATGGCTTCTGGTCCTACAATAACCTCAATGGCGCAATCTGCAAGCTCGCTAATTTCTGCTTGTTCATTGCAGCTGAGTGCTACTGTTTTAGCTCCAATTGACTTTGCGTAGTTTAAAGCGCCGATGATATAAGGTGTCCTGCCGCTTGCGGCAATACCGACGACTGTATCTTTTGATGTCAGGTGGATGTGTACTAAATCCTGTTTGCCGGCATCTTCACTGTCTTCCACATCTTCGGCAGCTTGAGAAAAAGCTGAGTCTCCGCCTGCCATGATGCCAACAATGACATCAGGTGAGACGCTATAGGTTGGCGGACATTCGACAGCATCCATTACGCCAATTCTGCCGCTTGTTCCGGCGCCTAAATAAACGAGTCGGCCTCCATTTGAGATGGATTCATAAGCAAAGTCACTTGCTGTTTTGACATGTGGAAGTACAAGGTTGACTGCTTGAGCGACCTTCATATCTTCTTCATTGATCATCTGGAGTATTTCAAGCGGATCTGCTTGAGAAATTCCCATTGTGTTTGGGTTTCTTGATTCTGTTGTCAAAGAACGCAGTTGAGATGGCTGCATGTGACATACCTCCTTATTTCTTCATTTTCAGTATATTGAGTATGATATGAAATTTCAATATTATATTTGAATATTGAAATTATATTTCAGTCAAATTGTTGAACGAATAGGGAGTAAATAGTTAGAAAATAAAAAAAATAAAAATCCCCTTTACAAAAGGGGGACAACCTGTATATAATAACTTTTGTCAGCTTCACGGAAACAACAAACTTGACAAACTGGCCCGTTGGTCAAGCGGTTAAGACACCGCCCTTTCACGGCGGTAACACGGGTTCGAATCCCGTACGGGTCACCATGATGTGGAGGATTAGCTCAGCTGGGAGAGCATCTGCCTTACAAGCAGAGGGTCGGCGGTTCGAGCCCGTCATCCTCCACCATATGCCGGTGTAGCTCAACTGGTAGAGCAACTGACTTGTAATCAGTAGGTTGGGGGTTCAAGTCCTCTTGCCGGCACTGTTTTTTCTTTATCAATTCCATATGTGGAGGGGTAGCGAAGTGGCTAAACGCGGCGGACTGTAAATCCGCTCCCTCCGGGTTCGGCGGTTCGAATCCGTCCCCCTCCACCATTTTTGGGCTATAGCCAAGCGGTAAGGCAACGGACTTTGACTCCGTCATGCGTTGGTTCGAATCCAGCTAGCCCAGTTAAGACACCTTTTTGAAAAAGGTGTCTTTTTTTATGTTGGCAGAGGGACTGTATAACTATTCAAAATGTTGTCGAGTTGAGTCAGAAGGCATCAAGAAAGTAAAATGTAAGCATGAACGGAAAGGGGATGTACATATGGGAGAGCAAAAGAAGGTCACGATTATTGGAGTTCCAATGGACTTGGGTCAAACGAGAAGGGGCGTCGATATGGGCCCGAGTGCGATTCGTTGTGCAGGCGTAAAAGAAAAATTGGAAACGCTCTCATTTGATGTGGAGGATCTTGGAGATATTCCAGTTGAACAAAGAGATGATGAGAAAGGTTTATATACAAGTGAAAAGCTAAAAAATTTGACGGAGAATGCTGGTGCGAATCAGCTGCTTGCTGAGAAGGTTGACAGTATTGTGCAATCTGGTTCGTTTCCGCTCATTTTAGGCGGTGATCACAGCATTGCGATTGGCACACTTGCTGGGGTAGCCAAGCATTATGAAAACTTAGGGGTCATTTGGTATGATGCACACGGGGATTTGAATACGGAGGAAACCTCTCCTTCTGGAAATATTCATGGCATGCCGCTTGCTGTCAGTCTCGGTTTTGGGCATGCTGATTTAACGAACATTGGCGGTTATTCGCCTAAATTGAAGCCTGAAAATGTCGTTATAATTGGTGCTCGATCTTTAGATGAAGGAGAGCGGGCATTGATTCGAAAGAAAGGCATTAAAGTGTATACGATGCATGAAATTGATCGTTTAGGGATGACAAGGGTGATGGAGGAAGCGATTGCGTATCTAAAGGAGAGAACAGATGGTGTCCATCTGTCGCTTGATTTAGATGGATTAGATCCAGCGGAATGCCCTGGTGTAGGTACTCCGGTAGCAGGCGGCATTAGTTACCGGGAGAGTCATCTCGCAATGGAGCTTTTAGAGGAGGCGGGTATTTTAACGTCTGCTGAATTTGTTGAAGTAAATCCGGTTTTAGATGAGAAAAACAAAACTGCTGAAGCGGCAGTTGCGTTAATTGGTTCATTAATGGGTGAAAAGCTATTGTAGAGCGGGACTTGTTCCCGTTCTTTTTTTGTTTTGGGAAAATTTAAGGATATGTTAAGGTTTTTACCGGTTGATAAGCGTAACACACTGTCAAAAATTTGTTACACTATTTTTTAGAGGAGAATGAAACCTTTTGGAAAGAGGTTCGTATACATAAAGACCGGTGAAGGCAGAGGTTGAATATACTATGGACACAATGATTAAAAAGAGAATTAAGCAAGTGAAAAAAGGCGACCAGAACGCATTTGCAGACATCGTAGACCTGTATAAAGACAAAATTTATCAGCTGTGCTACCGTATGCTTGGGAATGCACATGAAGCGGAGGATATTGCGCAGGAGGCGTTTATTCGTGCTTATGTGAATATCGAAAGCTTTGATGTGAATCGCAAGTTTTCCACGTGGCTGTACCGCATTGCAACCAACCTGACCATCGACCGTATTCGTAAAAAAAAGCCGGATTATTATTTAGATGCAGAGGTGGCAGGAACAGAAGGATTAAATATGTATTCTCAAATTGCTGCTGATGGCATTTTGCCAGAGGATGAGGTGGTGTCTCTTGAATTATCGAGTACCATTCAGCAAAAAATTTTAAGATTACCCGATAAATATCGTTCGGTCATCGTATTAAAGTATATTGATGAACTCTCTTTAAAAGAAATTAGTGAGATTCTGAATATACCAGTTGGTACGGTGAAAACGAGAATACACAGGGGTAGAGAGGCTCTCCGGAAACAGTTGAGAGACCTTTGAGTGAGGTGATTTTGATGAGCTGTCAGGATAGAATCGTCCAGCTTATGCATCAGTATTTAGACGGGGACATTGAGCCCCAAGACGAAAAAGAATTAAAAAGCCATCTGCAATCGTGTGAGGAGTGCCGTACTCATTTTCAACAAATTGAGAAATCCATCGCGCTAGTGCAGAGTACATCTCATATAGAAGCACCATCTGATTTCACTGCAAAGGTGATGGCAGGTCTTCCAAAGGAGAAAAAGCGTGTGTCGGTTCAAAGATGGATCAAAGCTCACCCGCTGATGGTAGCCGCTGCCCTCTTTCTCATTTTAATGGGAGGCAGTCTGTTCACGAGCTGGAATACCGATCATAATTTCAGTGTGTCAAAGCAGCCGAACCTCGTCGTTGAAAATGATACAGTGACCGTACCTAAAGGGGAAACCGTAAAGGGTGATGTCACTGTCAAAAATGGCAAGCTGATTGTAGAAGGCAAGGTTGATGGAAATGTCACCGTCGTCAATGGGGAACAGTTGACTGCTTCTGCCGGACAAGTCACTGGTCAAATTAATGAAATTAATGAAGTGTTTGATTGGATCTGGTACAAAATGAAATCAACAGCACAAAACGTAATGCGGGTCATTGGGCCAGAGGAGCAAAAGTAACACAATCGGCTTAAAGAGCAGTCTCTAAGGGGGCTGCTCTTTTTCTATACATTGGCGGGATTCACGCATACTAGCAACTCAGCCAGATATGGCAACTATTTTCCTTGCTGAAACAAAATGTGGTATAATAGCCACGCTATGTATTGATACATAGGCTATTTTTATATTAAAAAATGCATCAAACGAAGAATAACTGAAAATTCTGGAGGACGAGGAAATGGCTTTAGGGGATATTCCTTTTTTGCAGTACCTCGGTAATGCTGTTGATATTCTCGTTGTTTGGTATGTGATATATAAATTAATGATGGTCATCCGCGGAACAAAAGCGGTTCAGCTTTTAAAGGGAATTGTGGTCATTGTTCTCGTCAGGATGGGAAGTGCGTATCTCGGTCTTAACACACTTCAATGGCTGATGGATCAAGCGATTACGTGGGGATTCCTTGCGATCATTATTATTTTTCAGCCAGAGCTAAGGAGAGCGCTTGAGCAGCTTGGGCGCGGCCGTTTCTTCTCAAGAAGCGGGACACCTGTAGAGGAACAGCAGCAGAAAACGATCGAGGCAATTACAAAAGCAATTAACTATATGGCGAAACGCAGAATCGGCGCACTGCTGACAATTGAGCGCGATACCGGAATGAATGATTACATAGAGACAGGAATTCCTTTGAATGCAAAGGTGAGTTCAGAGCTGCTCATTAATATTTTCATTCCGAATACACCGCTTCATGACGGTGCTGTCATTATGAAGCGGGATGAGATTGCAGCTGCAGCTTGCTATTTACCGCTGTCAGAAAGCCCTTTTATCTCTAAGGAGCTGGGGACGCGTCATAGGGCGGCAGTCGGAATTAGTGAAGTGACAGACAGCTTAACTGTCATCGTTTCTGAGGAAACTGGCGGTATTTCTGTTGCAAGGAATGGTGATCTCCACCGAGAATTGACAGAAGAAGCGCTTGAAGAAATGCTGATTGCTGAATTTAGTAAGAACAGCAAAGATGCTTCCTCGACCAAATGGTATTGGAGGGGCAAGAAAAATGGATAAGATTTTGAATAATCGCTGGGCCGTTAAGCTTCTTGCATTGGTCTTCGCTTTATTGCTGTATGGTGCAGTCAATTCAGCGCAAGCGCCCACGCCGAAAAAAATCGGTGAATCCTTTTTCCCAACATCGACGACAGATGAAGCAACTTTAACCGACATTCCTGTTAAAGCGTATTATGATGACGAGAAGTACGTCGTCACTGGTGTGCCGCAGACAGTCAATGTCACGATTAAAGGATCAACTAGTGCTGT
Organism: Bacillus sp. PAMC28571; assembly: GCF_014250435.1. Taxonomy (NCBI): domain Bacteria; kingdom Bacillati; phylum Bacillota; class Bacilli; order Caryophanales; family Bacillaceae; genus Bacillus; species Bacillus sp. PAMC28571. The sequence continues at coordinate 3,675,753 of NZ_CP060191.1, forward strand.
GAAAACAGCAAGACAAACAAAGAATTTTGAAATTTACGCAGACATGCAGAACTTATCGACAGGTACACATAAAGTGGAGCTGAAGGCAAGAGATGTATCGAAGGGACTCACACTATCGATTAATCCATCTGTGACGACTGTGACGATACAAGAAAAAACAACAGCTGAATTTCCTGTTGAAACCGAGTTTTATAATCAAAATAAAATCAAAGACGGCTATTCACCTGAACAGCCCATTGTGAATCCGAAAAAGGTCACAGTTACTGGTTCAAAGGACGTCATCGACAAAATTTCTGTCATTAAAGCTTTTGTGAACTTAGAAGATGTCGATCAGCAAATTGAAAAAGAAGCGAAGCTCACTGTGTATGATAGCAGCGGGAATGAGCTGCCAGTTGAAGTAAGTCCGTCCGTGGTGGATATTACGGTCCCAATCTCGAGTCCAAGCAAAAAGGTTCCTTTTAAAATTGAGCGGACGGGCAGCTTGCCAGAAGGGATCAGCATCTCAAGCATTGAGACAAGCCCGAGTGAGGTCACAGTGTACGGCTCTCAAAAGGTGCTGGATGCCCTTGATTTTATTGATGGCGTCAAGCTGGACCTAAGCAAGATCAAAGATGATACGGAGATTGATGCCGATATTCCCCTGCCAGATGGTGTGAAAAAGGTATCACCCGAAACCGTTAAGATCAAAGTGAAGGTTGCAACAGCTGAAGAAAAAAAGATCGATAATGTACCGATTTCTATCGTGGGTTTGAGCAAGGATCTCACTTCTGATTTTGTGAGCCCCTCTTCTGGACGGCTCACGTTAACAGCAAAGGGATCAAAGAGTGCGATTGATAAACTAAAGGCTTCAGATGTTGAAGCCTATATCAATGCAGGGGACTTGAACGAAGGAACCCATGAGGTCAAAGTTCAAGTAAATGGTCCTCAAAATGTGACTTGGACATTATCGAGATCAAAGGTCAAAGTGAAACTCACTTCTACTGATACAGAGGATCAGCCGGCTTCGACGAATGATCGGAAGGATCAAAAAGATCAACAAGATCCATCAACTGATGACGATGATCAGGGTGAGAAGAGTAAAGAAGAATCCACGCAAGATAAAGCAAAGAAAGAATCGAGTCAAAGACAGCGGGTCAAAGAAGATAAAAAAGAGGACGAAGCGTCCTCTTGAATGGTAAAAAAGGAGCGATTGAAACATGGGCAAGTACTTTGGAACTGATGGTGTAAGGGGTGTAGCGAATAGCGAATTAACGCCAGAGCTCGCATTTAAAGTTGGGAGATTTGGCGGCTATGTGCTCACGAAGGATAAAGAACGTCCAAAGGTACTCGTTGGTCGAGACACACGTGTATCTGGTCATATGTTAGAAGGAGCGCTTGTTGCAGGCTTACTTTCAATTGGAGCTGAAGTGATGCGTCTAGGTGTGATCTCAACACCTGGTGTGTCTTATTTAACGAAGGCAATGGATGCTGAAGCGGGTGTCATGATTTCTGCTTCACACAATCCAGTTCAAGACAACGGCATTAAATTCTTTGGCGGTGACGGCTTTAAGCTGTCAGATGAACAGGAAAACGAAATTGAACAGCTGATGGATCAGCCAGTCGATCAATTACCACGCCCAGTTGGAGCCGATCTTGGAACGGTGAACGACTACTTTGAAGGCGGTCAGAAATACCTGCAATTCTTAAAGCAGACAGCGGACGAGGATTTTACAGGTATTCACGTGGCGCTTGACTGTGCACACGGTGCAACCTCTTCTCTAGCGACACATTTATTTGCAGATTTAGATGCTGATGTGTCTACAATGGGAACATCTCCAAACGGATTGAATATCAATGATGGTGTAGGCTCCACTCATCCAGAAGCACTTTCTGCTTTTGTGAAGGAGAAGGGTGCAGATATTGGTCTTGCGTTTGATGGTGACGGTGACCGTTTAATTGCAGTCGATGAAAAAGGTGATATCGTAGACGGCGATCAAATTATGTACATATGTGCACGTTATTTGAAGGATGAAGGCCGATTAAAGGATGACACCGTCGTGTCAACGGTTATGAGTAACCTTGGTTTCTATAAAGCGCTTGAGAAGCAAGGCATTAAGAGCATTCAAACTGCTGTTGGTGACCGCTATGTGGTCGAAGCGATGAAAAAAGACGGCTATAATGTCGGCGGCGAGCAGTCAGGTCATTTGATTTTCCTTGATTATAATACGACAGGTGATGGCATGCTTTCTGCGATCATGCTTGTGAATACGCTCAAAGCGACAGGAAAAACATTATCAGAGCTTGCAGCGGAAATGGAAAAGTTCCCGCAGCTTTTAGTGAATGTGAAAGTGTCTGATAAATATAAAGTAGAAGAAAATGAAAAAGTAAAAGCGGTGATCCAAGAGGTCGAAAAAGAGATGAATGGTGACGGCCGTATCCTAGTTCGTCCATCGGGGACAGAGCCGCTTGTACGTGTCATGGCAGAGGCGAAAACAAAAGAGCTGTGTAATGAATATGTGGCTCGAATTACAGCTGTTGTGAAAGAAGAAATGGGTATTGAGTAATAGGTGAAGGCAAACCGCTGGTAGCGGTTTGCTTTTTTTCGAATAAACGACATAATTGGATGGATCTATACGAATGATATAAGCGAGGGCAACTTGAAGCTGCCTTCATACATAGGAGAGCACATCGAAGGTAGAACGTGACAAGCCTCATCGCATATAGTGTATGGAGGTCTCACTTTCTCAAATGAAGGGGATCACCCGCTAAATTGTGATTGACGGAGGTCAGACCTTATAGTACAATCATCCTTGTGTTACTGGATTTTTATTCTATCAGGAAAGGCAGGGTAGATGTTCAGAAACTCTCTTATAATTATAGCGCCCGAACTAAGCGATCGGACGAAAAATGCTTAGTTGACGAGGATGGAGGTTATCGAATTTTCGGCGGATGCCTCCCGGCTGATCAAAAAAGAGATCACAGCCGTAAGTGTTTCTTTAAACCAAAGAGGTGACTCTTTGTACAAAGGGAATACACATGATCTCCCAAAATAAACATGTAGAGAGGGACGAAGAAATGTCCCTTCTATTTTAGTAGGCTTTCTTTGTCCCTTTCACATGATCGGGAGGAAGAATATTTATGTGTGGAATCGTAGGTTATATTGGTCAGAATGATGCGAAGGAAATCTTATTAAAAGGTTTAGAGAAGCTTGAGTACCGCGGGTATGACTCAGCAGGTATCGCTGTGGCAAACGAAGATGGCGTGCATGTGTTCAAAGAAAAAGGACGTATCGCTGAGCTTCGTGAAGTCGTGGATGCAAACGTAGCATCTTCAGCAGGAATCGGACATACACGCTGGGCAACACACGGTGTACCAAGCCATCTAAATGCGCATCCGCATCAAAGTGCTTCTGGCCGTTTTACGCTTGTTCATAACGGTGTCATCGAGAACTATGTACAATTGACACGCGAATATTTACAAGACGTCACACTAAAAAGCGACACAGATACAGAGGTTGTTGTTCAAGTCATCGAACAATTTGTAAACAGAGGTCTTGATACAGAGGAAGCTTTCCGTCAAACGCTTCTTCAACTAAAAGGCTCTTACGCGATTGCCCTTTTCGATAACGAAAACAAAGAAACAATCTATGTGGCGAAAAACAAAAGCCCATTATTGGTTGGTTTCGGCGAAGATTTCAACGTTGTGGCTTCTGACGCAATGGCGATGCTTCAAGTAACAAACGAATATGCGGAATTAATGGATAAAGAAATGGTCATTGTCACAAAAGACGAGGTTATTATTAAAAACCTTGACGGTGATATCATGACACGTCCTTCTTATATCGCTGAGCTTGATGCAAGCGACATTGAGAAAGGCACATATCCTCACTACATGTTAAAAGAAACGGATGAACAGCCGCTTGTTATGCGCAAAATCATCCAAGAATATCAAGACGAAAACGGCAAACTGTCAGTCGCTGGCGATATCGCAAGCGCGGTAGCAGAAGCAGACCGCATTTACATTGTGGCTTGCGGAACGAGCTACCATGCTGGTCTTGTCGGTAAACAATACATTGAAGACTGGGCAAAAGTACCTGTAGAAGTCCATGTAGCAAGTGAATTCTCTTACAACATGCCGCTTCTATCGAAAAAGCCGTTGTTCATCTTCCTTTCTCAATCTGGAGAGACTGCGGACAGCCGTGCTGTACTTGTTCAAGTTAAAGAGCTTGGTCATAAAGCATTAACGATCACAAACGTACCAGGATCTACGCTTTCTCGTGAAGCGGACTTCACATTGCTTCTTCATGCAGGACCAGAAATCGCAGTGGCTTCAACAAAAGCCTACACAGCACAAATCGCTGTTCTTGCGATCCTTGCATCTGTTGCAGCTGAATTAAATGGTCAATCTCTTGACTTCGACCTTGTGAAAGAGCTTGGGATTGTCGCAAACGCAATGGAAGCCCTTGTCGATCAAAAGGATGAAATGGAACAAATCGCTCGTGACTTCTTCACAGTGACACGTAACGCATTCTTTATCGGAAGAGGACTTGACTACTATGTGTGCCTTGAAGGTTCACTAAAACTAAAAGAGATCTCTTACATCCAAGCAGAAGGCTTTGCTGGCGGAGAACTCAAACACGGCACAATTGCTTTAATTGAAGAAGGCACACCGGTCATTGCCCTTGCAACGCAAGAGCACGTGAACCTCAGTATTCGCGGTAACGTCAAAGAAGTCGTTGCACGCGGAGCAAACCCATGTGTCATCTCACTAAAAGGCCTAGAAGACGAAGGCGACCGTTTCGTCCTTCCAGCTGTACATCCAGCACTTGCACCACTTGCATCTGTTGTCCCATTACAGCTGATCGCTTACTACGCAGCCCTTCACCGCGGGTGTGATGTGGATAAACCACGTAACCTTGCGAAGAGTGTGACGGTGGAGTAGGGTTAATTTTTATAATGAAACACCCCTTTGAGAATTTGTCAAAGGGGTGTTTTTTGTTTAGGTTACTATTATTTGCGAATAATCACCATTTTCAAAGCGTTTAAGGAGATTTTCAATCTTTTTTATGGATGTTAATGAGTGATTATAAACTCCAAGCTCTTTTAATAAACAGATGTTCTCTATTTTGTAAACTGGCATTTGCCAATTATGTACTTTCCGTTTTATTAAATCACCTTTTAATAAATGAGTAAATGTATTTTGGGGAATCGAAGGTAAATCCCAAAAATCAAAATCAGCTATTCCTAATTTCTCGATAAGATTTTGTTCGTCACTAATACTATATTGTTGCCCGATATGATTAATCTCATCATGCTGATCATATTCCAATAACAATTCCATAGTTGATATAAGTTGTAATACCTTTGATGATTCATCGCCATCCCCTAAGTGCTTCATAAATCGCTTAATGGCAGGTTCAACGTAGAATTGATTAAAATGATATGGTTTTAACTCTTCGAAAAGCCGATATAATATGCTTTCCCACTCACTGTTATAGATGTAGTATTCTCCAAATTCAGGATAAAATAGTTCGGATAATTCTTTTCCATTCTCTAGCTGTATTCGTTTGATTTTTTTTGAATTATCACCCCATATTTCTGGGTAGATTTCTAGTAATTCATCATCATCAACGCTAAAACATATACTCATCGAAAAGCAAGCGACGAATAATGGAATATGAATAAATCGTAACCACTGTTCATCCTCTAATATTAAATGTTCATACACAATATTTTTGAGTGAAGGGTTATCTGCTAAATGGTCACTATAAATATTACTTTTTAAAAATTCTCCTTTTCGGAATAAAGGTTTTTCCCTATACATGAATGAATAAAATGAATCAATACAGAAGTTAATTAAATTTATTAATAATGTGGAATCTCCTTGAGTTAAATGGGTTAACATCTTCATATATAAGTCGCTTTCTCTCTCAGGCACCATTGAACCGTCTTTTTCTAACATTGAAATTAACAAATTCAAGGATTCTTTCGTATTTAGTAATTGGTAGATATAAACTGGTGAATAATTGTCTAATGTGAGAATTAGTTTATCTTTGACTCCATTCGAAAGTTTGCTATTTGATATAAGTTCGATAACTTCATCATTTTCTATTAATGCTTCTTCCTTTCCATACATCCAATCATATGCGTTATATTTTACTGTACTTATGTCATGTTCACTTGAATTATATTCATTTGAAAAATGCCTGTTCATTATTGAATGATCATTATTTATTTTTGTAGGTGAGCGCCCATATAGAAGCTCAATTTCTTTATCCATTTCTATTGAGTATTGAACGCCAAAAAAATCACATAAATCAGGAATGCTATCAATTAATATATCTAATTCTACATCCATGCAGTATTCATCTAAAAAATCTAACTCTGAAAAAATTAATTGTTTTATATTTTTTCTAATTTTTGAGTTAAAAGATTCGTAAAATATTTCGTACTCCTTAGGAAATATTTCTCGAAAACGCTCCATCGCTTTATAATGAAACACACTAAAGGCGTTTTTGTAGTATTTATCTATTAATTTATATCCGTTAAAAGTCATTCCAATATTTGTGCAACTTGCGATATAACCAGGTAAATTGTGTAAATCGTTATATTGATATTCTTTAGGATCATTACTCCCCATATCAATACAGTACTGACTGATTTTATACTCTAAAAATTTATAAAGTCTCGGTTGTTTTTGATTTTGCGTTAGATAAATTCTAAGTAAATCAAAGAATCTATCTAAGCTTCCCTTTTCTTGTTCTAAAATATCAACATTCCATATATTATCGTTTTCTGAAAAACTAGTTGTATAATCATCATAATGTTCTATACAACTTTGTATGATTTGTTCACTAACGTTTGAACTACAAAAAGGTGATATATTCTTAAATAGAAATAATAATTGATTATAGAAGGAGCAGCAAGGCAGTAGTTTTGGAATCCATTGTTCACAATTCTCTTTCAAGAAGTCAAGCAGAAAATCTTGTGCTGATGGGTTAATAAAATATAAAAAGATATCATCATACTCATCATCATAAACTGTCTTGATCATGGTTTCTTCAAGTTCTCTGAGACTCTCACTTAAATTCTTCGTGTCCGTTTCAGTGAAATAATAGTGTAAGGAATTTTTGTAGCAGATTTCAATATCCTCTTGTAATGAGGGGGTCGAAGTAATTAGTAGTAGCAAAGCTACAAACTTTGCTTCATTAGATAAATTATCAAAAATATCTCTCCAAAAATCACTTGGACAATCTAAATAATTTAACAATCGATTTAAGTAATCTTCTGGTGTTTCATAACTTTGAGGTTGTTGATCTAAAAATAGTGATAGTACCCTTGGATTATAATTGTCGTGATATACAATTTCATCTGTATGAAGATGCAAATAGTTAACATGCTCATAATTCAGTTTTGAGTAATAGAGACGACTAAATAAAATACTTGTTTTTTCACTCTCGGTGTATGCTTCCAAGTTGCAAATTAAGGTATAGTTATCAAATATTTTTTTAAGTAAAGGACTTTTATGAATGAGTTGTTGAAGAATATATTCTCTTGTTGTAATAATTAATCTTGTATCATTAGGAAAATTTTCGATATCCTTTATTAACTTAGCTAAGCGTTCTTCTTCTTTTTTATTCTTTTCTTTTTCGATGATACTTCCCCAGTAATCATCTAAAATAAAAACTTGTATTTGGTCTTCATCTAACATACTGTATATATCATCGATTGAGTATACCCATCTAAATCCGTTTAATTGATCTTGATACAAATGGGCTAAAGCTAGAATTTGAGCGATTGTTGTCTTTCCAACACCTGGTTCTCCGGAAAGTATGATAGTTCTGTTAATGTCCCAATTTGTAACTGCTGACCTATAGACTTTTGAAGGTATAAAAGTTTTTGCTGTTTTACAAGCATCTTTTAATCTATAGGCAGACTCTTTATAAATACGACTATGTAAGTATTTTTTTAACAAATGCTCTAGGACATTTGAGTTTGGGATTAAAAGCTTTGGTTGGTTGATTATCACTTTTCTGTAAGTCGGCTGTGAAAGGAGTCTGTTCAATTCAACTCTATCTAATATATCGTGTTCAGTAACGTTGAATTCTTTAAATAAATCAACAATATCTTTTGTTTGTTGTCGTGTTAACTCCATTGATACTCCTAAGATATATCGATCTGGTTTTAATTTACGGATTTTTTGGAGATCCTGCTTTAAAGTTTTCATTAATGGTTTAAAAAATTGCTGACCATAACGTTTAACTTGTATGATGGTTTTAGTTTTACTGTCTGTATAAAATCCATCAATACCTTGATCTCGCCCCTCTTTAAAGGTTCTAAAGGGGACCCTTTCTCTTTGAGACACTACATCACATACCAGCATCTCAAACTCTAATGGTTGAAGTAATGCGTGAAAATCGAAATTAGACAATTTTCTTCTTCCTTTCACATATGATAACGAGTAATTATATCATAATGTATACATATGTGGTTATTATTGTAATATATCTGATGATAAAAGAATGGGCAGAATATAAACGAGAGGTTAACTATCTTCTAATGCATCGAAAAAATACTTAAACAAAGAAAGAGAGAAGAGCACATGACTAAACATAAAGTTTACACAATGAGCTTTGCAAAAGTCTATCCTCTCTATATCGCAAAGGCAGAGAGAAAGGGACGAACGAAGTCTGAAGTTGATACGATTATTTGTTGGTTAACAGGGTACATTCCAGAAGAGCTACAGGAACAGATAGATAAGCAGATAGACATTGAAACCTTCTTTGCTGAGGCTCCTGAGCTTCATCCTTCCCGCAGTTTAATCAAAGGAGTCATCTGTGGTGTACGGGTAGAGGACATTGAGGAAGAAACCATGAAGAACATTCGTTATCTAGATAAGCTGATTGATGAGTTAGCGAAAGGAAAGAAGATGGAAAAGATTTTACGAGGTTCATCATGAGAATAACAAGCAAGCCCAGTGAACTAACCTTCACTGGGCTTTTTTATATCTTATAGATCATTCGACCAATAAAAATAAAATCCATTTGAACGAATTCACTTTTCATGTCGTCAAAAGAAGTAATACCAAAACAAATTGGCGTTTGAAAAAGGAGTGGCGTGGATGGATATGAAGATGATATTACCTCTTATTTTGCTGCAAGCGATGTTGATGGTGATTGGTTTGTTTGATTTGTTGAAAAGAGACCCATCGAGAATCAGAGGAGAGGTGAAATGGGTTTGGGCGTTGGTGATCGTGTTTGTGGCGAGTGCCGGTCCTATTGTATATTTGATTTTTGGTCGTAAATCATCTTAAAAGGGGGGGATTTGCTTGAATATGTTGGAGTGTTATGGGCTGACGAAATCGTATGGCCCGAATAAAGTGTTAAAAGATGTTTCGTTTTCTGTTGGGGAGTTTGGATGTGTTGGCTTTTTAGGAGCCAATGGAGCGGGGAAGACAACGACGATCCGGATTTTGACGGGGCTTGCTCGTCCTACTTCTGGGGTCGTGAAGGTGGCTGGTTTGGATGTCGCAAAGGAGATGGACCAAATCAGTCATGTGATTGGGTATTGTCCGCAGCATCCTGCATTTTATCAGGATATGACGGGGCAGGAGTGGATGCATTGGGTTGGCGGGTTATTTCACTTAGAGAAAAAAATCATTCGCTCCAAAACAGAGGAGCTGTTGAAGCTTTGCCGCATATATGAGGCGAAGGATCGTGCTATTGGCAGCTATAGCGGAGGGATGAAGCAGAGGCTTGCCATTGCGCAGGCGCTTATCAACAGCCCGAAGGTTCTCATCTTGGATGAACCTGTGTCTGCACTTGATCCCATGGGGAGAAAAGACGTTCTGACATTGATTGAGCGTCTGAAACAAGAGCTGTTGATCTTTATGTCGACCCATATTTTAGATGACATTGAACGAGTGGCGGACCATATTATCATGATCAACAGTGGCAAAATTGAGATGTCCTCTTCCATGAAACAGATCAAAGAAGACTATATCCAGCCAGTGATTGAATTTCAATTAGAACAACAGAATACAAAATTATTGGCTTTGTTAAAAGAGAGGGATTGGGTGGAGGAATGCTTTGAGACAGGAGATGCTTATCAGGTGCGAGTGAACGATCAACAAATAGCATTGAAGGAGCTGCCTCGTCTCATCACTGAATCTGGCGGTGTTCTCCTCCATTATCGACTATCTAAGCTGACGCTTGAAGATATTTTCATGAAGGTTGTGAATGCATGATGATGTTGAAAAAGGAATTTAGGGAGTTATTCACTAGCTATAAAATCTTATTTGTTCCTATTATTTTTACGATTTTAATGATCACACAGCCTATTACGCTCAAAATGCTGCCGGATCTTCTATCGAAATCAGCTAATTTACCTGAAGGGTCTACATTTTATATACCAGAGCCTAGTGCAGGAGAGGCTTTGGCGAGTGCATTGAGTAAATTTGATTCGCTAGGTGTGTTTATCCTGATTATGATCGTGATGGGGACGATCGCTGGAGAGCGTGCCTCTGGAGTGACCGCGATGATTATGGTGAAACCGATCAGTCGAACGAGTTATTATGTCTCGAAAATATGTGCCTATGCCTGTTTGACTTTGTTTAGTTTGGTGGTGGCGGTGCTTGCCTCTGTTTATTATGTGGACATTCAATTTGGGCATGTGGATTGGGTCAATGTATTAAAAGGAACACTTCTTTATTATCCAAATTTATTGCTGATTGTGGTATCGACCATTTGTGCTTCGGCGTTCTTTCAACGTTCTGTCACAGCTGGCGGTGTGTCGCTTTTAATCAACCTTATTCTGTTTACCGTTCCTTCATTTTATGAAGAGACATTAGGGAAGTTTGCGCCTAAAGGCGTGACAAGTGCAGCCGAAGAGATGATTCATAAGGGGACTTATTCGGATCAGGCACTTACAAGTTTTCTAGGTGTATCGGTATTGATTGTTTTCTTTTTTCTCATCGGATGTTTTCTTTTTAGAAAACAAGAATTATAGCAGTATCTTCAGGTTTACTTTGAGCATAAAAATCTGAATACGGTTGAAAATTTGATATGATGATAAAAATTGACTGTATTTTCAGAAAAGGGGTTTTTATCAATGAGAACATCATGTAATCCTCAGACCATTCACCCGCCAGTTGCCCCATATACCCATCAAATAGAAACAACTGGACCACAGCGGTGGTTAACTCTATCAGGTCAGGTGGGAATGGAAGCGGATGGGACAATCCCCGAAAGTCCGTTGGAGCAGCTCGAATTAGCATTAGAGAATGTGAAACGAAATATAGAAGCGGCAGATATGGCTGTGGAAGATATAACGAAACTAGTATTTTATCTGGTGGGAGAGTTCGATGCAGAGAGCAGGAAACGAATCATGGGGCAGTTTTTAGGTGATCATCTGCCTTGTATGACGATGATTTATGTGGTGGCATTGGCTTCACCTGCTTTAAAGGTAGAGGTGGATGCTTGGGCGTGTCAGGAGATGGTATAGGGTTAATAGATAAAAGATTGGGATACTGCAACCCAATCTTTTTTTAGTTTGTACATAATCTATTTTCTTTTTCCGTTGTATATAGAATAGATTATCTCATTCCTATTACCTTGTTATTCTCTATATGGTAATATTAGGTTAAGAGATTAGTGGGTCTATTGACATTCGTTTTTTGATTTTATGACACACTATAGATAAGCATACATCACTCTAATCAAAAGGAGAGATTTGATGCCATTCATGGAGGTTCAGAATGTAAGCAAACGATATAGCAATGGTGATGGGATAGAGGATCTTTCATTTTCCATCGAAGCAGGGGAGGTTGTGGCGCTGCTTGGGCCTAATGGTGCTGGGAAGACGACAACGATTCGATGTTTAACGGGTCTATATAAACCAGATGGAGGGGAAATTCTCATAGAGGGTTTCCCGCCTGGTCATGCCCATGTCCAAAAACAAGTAGCTCTTATTCCTGATCAGCCGTATTTGTATCCAGATTTAACGGCTGCTGAACATGTTCAATTCCGTGCTCGTGGATATCATAAAGGCTTAAAACAGATCAAGGAAAAGGTATATGAAGCGTTGAAAGAAGTACATATGGAAAAGAAGATGAATGAACTGTGTGGAAGGCTTTCAAGAGGCCAAAAGCAGCGTGTCGTCTTAGCAGGAGCCATTGTTCAAGATGCCTCCCTTTTTATATTAGATGAACCGACTGTCGGGTTAGATATTCCATCAAAACAGTGGCTGTCGGATTGGCTGAGGCAAAAAAGCAGTCAAGGTGGGTCGGTCTTTGTGTCGACTCATAGTCTGGAGTTTGTCCTTGATACGGCTAGCAGGGTTGTATTGATTCGAGACGGTGCCATCATGAAGAGTTTGGATGTTCCTCAAATAAAGGAAGAACAGGTTGAGTGGAGGGCAGAAGTTATTCAACTTTTGGGGGAGTGGTCAAGTGAATAACACACTCTCCCTTTTATGGATGAAATCTCAAAGGCGCTTGATCAGTAAAAATCAAGAAAAGAAAATGCCTTTTCTGATCTTACTTCTTTTCATAGCGGCAATTGGTTTTCAGCTAAGCGCAGTTTCAAGTATGGGTGATTGGGATACAAGTGCAGCAGGATGGATCATTGTCTGTTTGTTTGTTCTCTATACGGGGTTTGGCTTGTTTACAAATCGGCTGCCTAGTCAAATGAACGATATCATTTGGTTATATGGAAATGGCGCTTCTTTATGGACGGTTGTTATCAGTGTGTGGATGTATCACATTTTTTGGCGAGGGGCACTTCTTATTGTCTCTGCTGTGGCTGCGGATCTACTTCTGTTTTTTATGACGCATCAGTACCCGTTTCTGCTTGGAAAATCACTCATCCTGACAGGGCTGTTATGTTTGGTTGAAACTTGGATGATTGCGATGTCTTGTGCTAGAACCATTCGAGTATACAAGCGTTTGCTCTTAATCAGCTTTTTATTGATGTTTTGCTGCTTTGCAGTGCTCGCTTTGAATCAGTTGATGATGAAACAGCCTTCATTAATGAACATTGCTGATTCTTTGATGTTTCAAGCTGGGCGTATGATCGAAGAGTTCTCCATTCTTTCTGTCTTCATTTTTATTGGAGTGATGTTTCTATCTTTCATGATGATGTACAAGGCTAGTCATCGTTTAGAGATGAAGGAGTCTTTAGTCAAGGAAGCAGTATTTTGGGAGGAATTTGAGGGGAAACATATTCATTCAAGTCCAATCGTTCAAAAAAAGGGCAAGACATGGTGGGGACTTCCGGCATTAACGGGCAGCTGGGCTTTTCTGTGGATTGAATTATTGCTGATAAAAAAGTATATGATTTTCCATGTACTATCTACTATGCTGTTAATTGGTACTTACTATGTCGTCCTTACTTATTTTTCAGATTGGCTGAATCTATTCTTGATCGTCATCGCGGCATCCGTTCTTTTTAGTTCATATTATGCAGGGATTGTAAGACACGCACAAACAGGAGTGCTCTACCTTTTTCCAGGTGCTTTATATCAAAAAATCATTCTGTTAGAGGTGTTTCAAACCTTTTGGCTGTATGCTTTCTACTTGATTTCTCTTTATTTGGTTGAGATTCAGGATGTTTTGTATTGGACCTTATTTGGTGGAGAAGTTTATATATGGTTTTTGGCCATACGGCTCTTTGCCTTTATGCAGCCTCTGAGAAGAGAAAGGAGTTTTGCTTTGGCCGCCTATTATCGATCATTGCTATTTGCGTCTGTGATCAGTGCTATGGTCATGATTAGCATTCATCTCATCACTGATGGCTTGTTGACTACAATTGTATCCCTAGCGGCTGGGGCTGGATTTTATGTGCTTTGTTATCGATACCGTGCGGTTCATTAAAAAGAGGAGTTGATTGTAAATGAAACCAGAAAATAAGCTGTCTCAATCCGTTCAACAATTGGCCAATACAAATGAAGTAACGATCGTTCAAGCAATAGGAGATTTAAGAAAATATGGAAAAGATGCAGTGCCCGTCCTTGTTGAGGCTTTAAAAGAAAAAGGCTCTCTGCGGAACATTGCCGCAGCTGTACTTGGTGAATTTGGAGCAGATGCGGGGGACGCAGCAGAACCGCTAGCTCGGCTATTAGAAAGTGACGAAGAAGATACAAGAATGGCCGCTGCCATGTCACTCATGAGGATTGGGCAGCCTAGCTTGCCATTCCTTCTGGCACTGGCTAAACGTTATGAGGGACCTACTTGTTTCTGGGCATCATGGTGTATCTCTTGGATTGATCCATCAAAAATTGAAAAAAACATGTACGAGTGCTTAAAACAAGAACAAGAAAATCCAACAGGCAGCGTTACTCCTTTTGCTGCTGAGGAAGCATTAGGAAAAATCATCGCCTTTCAGTTAAAAGATAAGGGGGATGAATAGTGGGAACGCAGAAACTCAACTGGCCTGAGCATCTTCCTTGGATTTGCCCTTAAGATCAAAGGAGTTTTTAGGGTCATTGAATAGCTTGGAAAATGGGAGATACCGGCTGGTTAGAAAAACATTCATTTGGTTAGTAAGTATCAAGGAGGAGAGAGTGTTGTTTCAATCAAACAAAGAATTAAAAAGAAACGTCATTTTTTTCGCAGGTGTTGGAGCGGTTTTGCTGATTTTAATGATGCTGAAATGGTTGCCGATTTCTGCAGACTTGGAAATGGCGTTGATTTTATTCGGTTTGGGAATTTTGTTTTATTTGAAGCGTGTGCTGCGGGAAGAAGAAAGTCATAAGTATTTAGTATGATACCTAGAATATAGATTCTAGGTTTTTTTATTAAATTTACCTTAAAACACACTTTTTCACATGGGGATGGAAACCATTTTTTTAAAAGTGTGGTAGGATAAATATGCTTTATCTTTATATTGTCCGAAGGAGCTGTCGAGTTGAAGGGATCTAGGGTTGAGTTGATTGATAGTTTACGTGGTTTTAGTTTATTAGGTATTTTGATTGTGAATATGCTTAATTTTCAATATGATTATGATTTTGAGAAAATGTTTGATTCGAGTTTTTGGGGACAGGAATTCGGTGTATATGTGACGGAAATTTTGTTCCAAGGGTCTTTTTATCCGATCTTTTCCTTTTTGTTTGGGTATTCTTTTATCAAGCTGATTGAATCGACGAAGGCCAAGGGGCTGAATACGAATGCCATTGTCGTTCGCCGTGGTTTTGGTTTGATTGTGCTTGGGATGGTGCATTACATCTTTATTTGGAACGGTGACATTCTTCTCTATTATGGAGCTTGTACGTTTTTCCTAATGATGTTTATAAACAGTCGAATCAAAACAGTGTTTATATGGTCGGGTATTTTAGGTGCCTTATCATTAGTGATTTATCCATCTCTAATGAATTTTATTTACGGAAATTCTGATTTATTAACGAATGTATATGGGAATGGTACATATGGTGATATTGTATTGAGCCGGATTACAATTGAAGATGATATGGTAATCGTCTCCATCATTATGGCAATTGTAACACTTACTCTGACACCAATTTTAAGTCTTCTCTATGCTCCTATCATAATCGGTCCGTTTGCACTGCTTGGCATGGCGATCGGGAAAAAGGGTCATTTGACAGAAGAAGATCGAGGCATGGCTTATCGTAAAGGCTGGGTTTGGATGATTATCATCGGGCTCGTTTTAAAATGTGCGACGTTCATTGATGCTCCTTGGAGTGAATTGGTGATTACGCTGGGTGCCTATGTGCTGACGATTGGGTATATTCAAGCCTTTATTGTTTTCTACTATTCGAAGGCAGCCCAAGGTTTCAAACGCCTGCTTGCAGGGCTTGGCCGTTTGTCTCTCTCAAACTATTTGGCGCAGTCGATTATTTGTACAACGATTTTCTATTCTTATGGACTTGGTCTATTTGGACAATTGGGGTCAATGTTTGGGCTGCTGCTTGCTGTCGGACTGTACACAGCACAGCTGTTCATCAGCTATCTCTATTTGAAAAAATGGAGAAGAGGTCCTGTGGAGTGGCTTATGGGAAAATGGGTATATTGGAAATAAAGCATTTTGTTAAAGAACCGCATGGCTTAAGGGCTGTGCGGTTCTTTATTTTAAAAAAATAAGGAGAACATTTTTAAAATGGTTGAATATTCTTTCAGTGTGTATATAATGTATATATAGTGTATATACAATATTTTGTTCCAACTATCTGAAAAAAGAGGTTTTTATATGCAAATTACGATTTCAAACCATTCTAAGGAGCCTATCTATGAGCAAATTACGAATCAAATCAAATCGATGATTTTAACGGGTGAGCTTGCGGAAGGTGCAGCGCTGCCGTCTATTCGAAAACTGGCGAAGGATTTACAAATTAGCGTGATTACAACAAAGCGAGCGTATGAAGAGTTAGAGAAGGCGGGATTTATTTATTCAATTGTAGGCAAGGGATCATTTGTTGCGGAACAAAACTTAGAAGTGATGAGAGAGAAGAAATTGAAGGTGATCGAGGAACAGCTTGGAGCGGTTGTCACAAACGGGAAAGAATTAGGGTTATCTTTTGATGAATTGCAGCAGTTATTAAAATTCTTATATGAGGAGTGAGATGAGTGGAGCATGTGATTGAATTCAGAGGAGTATCGAAACGATTCAAGGATTTTTCCGTTCAGGATCTTGATTTACAGGTCAAGAAAGGCTTTGTCACAGGGTTTATTGGAGAGAATGGAGCGGGTAAGTCGACTACCATTAAAATGATCATGAATTTGTTAAAGCCCGATTCAGGTGACATCAAGGTTTTTGGATTGGATTATCATACTCATGAAAAAGAGATTAAGGAACGAATCGGATTTGTTTACGATGCCAATGTTTTTTTCCCAGGGTTGAATTTAAAGGACATCAAACGGATTGTGGCTCCTGCTTATAAACGTTGGGATGACCAGCTTTTTAATCAATATATTGAACAGTTTGGTCTGCCGCTGAATAAAGCGATCAAAACATTTTCAAAAGGGATGCAGATGAAGGCGTCACTTGCGATTGCGCTGTCGCATCATGCAGAGCTGATCATCATGGATGAACCAACTGCTGGTTTAGATCCGGTTTTTAGAAGAGAGCTGCTCAGCACGTTACAAGAATTGATGATTGATGGAAATCGGACGATCTTTTTCTCGACGCATGTGACGACTGATTTAGACCGGATTGCGGATTATATTGCGTTTATACAAAATGGAAGATTGGTCTTTCAACAGTCGATTCATGAAGTGGCAGAAAGTTATGCGCTTGTGAAAGGAAGCCTGGAGTTATTGGATCGAGACACAGAAAAGGCGTTTATCCATATTCAGCGTACATCAGCAGGTTTTGAAGCATTATCAGATCGAATTGATGAGGTGAAACTTATTTTTGGGGATGCTGTTGTGATTGAACCGGCGTCGCTTGAGGATATCATGTTTTATTTGAAAGGCGGGGCTGCGCATGTTTCATTTAATTAAGCGTGATGTGATTTTGCAAAAGAAGCAGTTACTTATTTTTATTCCGTTTATCTTATTTTTTATTTTCATGGATGTCCATCCAGTATTGACGTTTATAGTCGCTAGTGTCTTCGTTCCCTTTAACACATATGCGTATGATGAAAAGGCAGAAACGAATATTCTATTAAACTCCTTGCCCTATACACGTAAAGAAATTATCGCATCACGTTATCTTGGGGCCATTTTCTATATGAGTATTGCGATCGTGCTGACAAGTGCTACATTACTTGTGTTTGGGAAGCTGTTTTCGCTGTCAGATATTGCGATTGGCAGCGGGTTGTTTTTATTGTTCGCGGCGTGTACGTTTCCATTATTTTATATCTTAAAGCCTGGTTATATCACAACGGCAGTGATCATTGGCTTTATCGTATTATCAGCTATGGGACCGCCTGTTGTTCTCTATTTAGCAGAGCAATTTAGTGGGCTCACTAATTTTATTATGAATGTATCGATCCCAGTTTTATATACGGGCTCAGCTGTGCTGATTATGCTCTTCTACTTGTTGTCTTGGGGACTTTCTACTGTGATTTACCAGAGGAAAGTGTTTTAGGAAAGCAATTGCCGATGTTCCTATAAATTAACAGTTTGAGCTTAGAAGACCGTGTGAGCGGTCTTTTTTTGAAGATTTTTCTGGTTATTGATTATATCAATATAAAATAATTTGAACTTGATTTTATGTCAGAATATTTTGTTAATAGTGTTTTCCTCAAAAAAACAATTGTTTTTTAAGGGTAGATTTATTATGATAATATACATCGAAAGATTGATGTTTCTCAATCAGAATGAAAATTCTGATTTTTATTTTTTATGTTGTTTGTTGATGAGGGGGAAGAAAAGTGGCTCAAAAGGAACTAAAGAGAGGGTTAAGTGCCCGCCATATTCAAATGATCGCTCTTGGCGGCACAATCGGTGTTGGCTTATTTATGGGGTCAGCGAAGGCCATTCAGTGGACAGGTCCATCCGTTCTTCTAGCTTACGCAGTGTGTGGTATTTTTATCTTTTTTATTATGCGTGCGATGGGAGAAATGTTATATCTTGAGCCGAGTACAGGGTCATTTGCTACATTCGGGCATCAATATATTCATCCGCTTGCAGGGTATATGACGGCTTGGAGTAACTGGTTCCAGTGGGTCATTGTCGGAATGTCTGAAATTATTGCGGTTGGGGCTTATATGAAATATTGGTTCCCAGAGCTGCCTGCGTGGATTCCAGGATTAATTGCGATGATCATTTTAGGAGCGGCCAACTTGATTTCGGTTAAGTCGTTCGGTGAATTTGAATTTTGGTTTGCGATGATCAAAATTGTGACGATTATCTTGATGATTGTTGCAGGTTTAGGCATTATTTTCTTTGGATTTGGAAATGGCGGAACTCCTATTGGGCTGTCTAACCTTTGGGCGCATGGCGGGTTCTTTACAGGTGGGTTTAGCGGATTCCTGTTTGCATTGTCTCTAGTTATTGCTGCTTATCAAGGTGTCGAGCTCATTGGGATTACAGCGGGTGAGGCGCAAAATCCGCAAAAGACGCTGACAAATGCCATCAAAAGTATCATCTGGCGTATTTTGATTTTCTATATCGGTGCGATCTTTGTCATTGTGACGGTGTATCCTTGGGATCAGCTGAATACCCTTGGCAGTCCATTTGTAGCGACGTTTGCGAAGATCGGGATTACAGCAGCAGCTGGTATTATTAACTTTGTTGTCATTACAGCAGCGATGTCCGGCTGTAATAGTGGTATTTTCAGTGCGGGCCGTATGCTTTATACATTAGGTGTGAATGGTCAGGCACCTGCTTTCTTTACGAAAATTTCGAAGAACGGTGTACCGTATTTTGGGACATTCGCTGTGCTGATTGGTTTAGCGATAGGAGTGGTCCTGAATTATGTTTCTCCGCCAAATATTTTCGTCTATGTGTATAGTGCGAGCGTCCTTCCTGGGATGGTGCCTTGGTTTGTCATTTTGATTAGTCATATTGGCTTCAGAAAGGCAAAAGGGGCAGCACTTGATCAGCACCCGTTCAAGATGCCGCTAGCACCGTTTTCTAACTATCTTACAATCGGATTTTTATTAATGGTTCTTGTGTTTATGCTCATTAATCAGGATACGCGTATTTCTCTTATTGTAGCAATTGGGTTCTTGATTTTAGTGGCACTTAGCTTTTTTGTATTTGGGATTGGAAAACGGAAGCCGATTGAAACAGCTTCTTCTGATCAAACGGTGAAATAATCAAAGGCCTTGCGGGATGGACCGCAAGGCTTTTTTTATTTAGAGTGAAGCTTTTACACGGTTAAAGACATCTGGATAGTTGGTGAAAAGACCGGTGACGCCGTATTGCAGAAGACGTGTCATGTCTGCTTCGCTGTTTACCGTATATGGATGAAGGAGGAGTCCGTGGCTTCTGACCTGCTGGACGTTTTCAGGTGTTAATGCTCTAAAATTCGGTCCAACCCCTACAGCGTACGTTTTGATAAAGTCGAGCTGATCGTCTGTGATGGATGTCATTTGGTTTCTGTCTAATAGCTGTACTTTTGGCAGGCGTGGGGCTAATTTCTGAAGCTTTAGCAGGCTGTCTTGACTAAAGGATTGTATGATAACCTGCCCTTTTCTTGTGTGTTTCCCAAGAAGATGATGTTTCTTTAAGGCGGCCAATAGTTTTTCTTCCATTTGCGGATAAAGGTCTGGTTTTTTTGTTTCAATATAATAATTCTCTCGTTTGCCGAAATAGCGCAGCACCTCATCTAATGTAAGGACTCTCTGTCCGATATAGTTGGCATTTTGTCTGTCGGGATTGGCTTCGTTAAACCAGGTACCAGCATCAAGCTGTTTGATTTCAGCAAGTGTGAGGTCTTTGACCCAGCCTGTTCCGTTTGTGGTCCGGTCAACGGTTTCATCATGCATCACGATGAGATGTCCATCCTTTGTCATTTGAAGGTCGAGTTCGAGGTAATCTGCATTCATCTTTGTGGCGAGCTTGTAGGAAGCCAGGGTATGCTCTGGTGCATACCCTGATGCTCCGCGGTGTGCAACGGTTAAGATGCGATCTGGAGATAAAAGGTTTTCATGTGCCGATACGGTGGCCGGCACCCACACAAAAGACAGTAAAGCAAAAGAGAGCAACACGAAAGCAAGTAATCTACTTTTCTTCATATTTTATCCTCCTTTTACGGTAACTGCCTCCATCATAAGAAATAGATGTAAAGAGCATGTTGGGCGGATATGAATCTTTTATGTGATTTTCATTAAGCTTGCTCTACGCGCTTTCCTGTATTCCATGTCATCGCGAGGAAAACAATCGCAAGCACACAAGAACCAACCAGTAAAATGAAGCCTCCTGTCCAGTCATAGTGATCCACGACGACACCCATCATGGCATTGGCAAAGGCAGAGCCGCCAATGTATCCGAAGAAGCCTGTTAGTCCGGCAGCAGTGCCAGCCGCTTTTTTCGGAGCGAGATCAATGGCTTGAAGTCCAATGAGCATAACAGGTCCGTAAATCAAAAAGCCGATGCTGATAAGGGCAATGTTATCGACCATTGGATTGCCTGCAGGGTTTAACCAGTAAACAAGAACGGCAATTAACACCCCGGCCATAAAGAGGACGCCAGCTGGTGCGCGGCGGCTTCTAAAGAAGCGGTCACTGATCCAGCCGCACAATAATGTACCGGGAATGCCTGCATATTCATAAAGAAAATAAGACCAGCGTGAATGCTCTGGTGAAAAGCCTTTTGCTTCTGTTAAGTAGGTCGGCGCCCAGTCAACGACACCGTAACGGACAAAGTACACAAACACGTTGGCAATGGCGATATACCATAGGAATTTATTGTTGAGTACATATTTAAATAAAATCTCTTTCACTGTTAATTCTTTTTCTTGATCCTCATAGTTTTGTGCCGGATAGTCATTTCGATATTCCTCGATTGGCGGAAGACCAGTGGATTGCGGGGTATCCCGTACGAGAAGAATGATCACGAAGGAGACGATAATGGCAATGATGGCAGGGAAGAAAAAGATACTTTTCCACGTTGCAAACAGTACAATTCCTAATGTGATAAGCGGTGCAAGAATCCCCCCGCCGATATTGTGAGCGACGTTCCAAATGGACATTTTCGTACCACGTTCACTAACCGAAAACCAGTGCGCCATCGTACGCCCGCATGGCGGCCACCCCATGCCTTGAAACCAGCCGTTTAAGAACATGAATAAAAACATGATCCATACACTGGATGTGACCCATGGAAATGAGACAAATAGGATATTGATAAGAGCTGATAAAAAGAGTCCGGCAGCTAAAAAGTATCTGGGGTTACAGCGGTCTGAGATCATCCCCATGATGAATTTACTAAAGCCATAAGCAATGGATACGGCTGCGAGTACAAAGCCTAATTCACTTTTCGTGAACCCCTCTTCCTGTAGATATGGAATGGCAAAAGCGAAATTTTTGCGCAGCAAATAGTAGCCCGCATACCCGATAAAGATGCCTAGAAAGACTTGCAGCCGCAGCCGCTTATAGGTCTCGTCTGTTTTGGCATCATCAAGCCTGTCGATATGCGGAGCAGGTTTAAACCATTTGAACATAAAGATCCTCCTTTTGTAGATGTCCGATTGACTGAAGCAAAAGTACGAGAATGGCTTTTGATCCTGTACCTTTTCAGAGACAAAAGAATTGTTAGCGCTTTCTTTTGTACTCCCATCATATCGGATGAAAGAGACGTTTATGATGAGGCTTTTGTCATAAATTTGGAAAAATGGTTCGTGAAGTAACAAAAAAATCCGCACAATGGCGGATTTTTTCTTAGATGTTACAGAGACACATTAATTTTCGCAGATTTCTTTAGCTTTTCAATTTCTTTTTGTACTTCTTTCTGCTTTTCTTGAGATTCTAGCTGTTTTTTAATTTGTGATTTAACCTCTTTGTATTCTGGTGCTTTTTGCTTTTGTTTTTTCATTTGGTCTGCGTATTGGTCATAGTACGCTTTGACGTCTTTCTCAGAGACGGAGGCTGATTTGATTTCTTTGTCGACATATTGGCTGTACTTGATGCTGTCGGCAATGTCGCTTTTCAGCTGATCCAATGTAAGTCCGCTCTTTTTCAGTGCTTCTTCGAATTGAGCGTTGTCTTTAAACTGTTTCTTTTCTTCCTTTAGCTGCTTATCTACTTCTTTGTCAGAGGCTTTGAAGCCCTTCTTCTCAGCATCTTGCAGGATGAGCTCTTGGCCTACAAGCGCATCAATGGTTTGTTTCTTGACTGCTTTCTCGCCTTCTTTAGAAGTTGGGTCTTGCCCGGACTGCTGAAGCTGGCCTTGGATAGTAGATAAGGCGCTATTGTATTCACTGCCTGTGATTTTGTCTTTGTTGACGGTCGCAACGACCTTTTGATCATCGATTTTTTGTGCGTCTAATTTCTTTTGCATCTCTTCCATTTGCTTTTGCTGCTCTTTTTGATCAGCCTGTGTTGTTTCCTTGTTTTTGGCTGAATCGTTTTGCTTATCTTGTTTGGCATCGTTTGACGAGCAGGCTGCAAGCCCAACAGATAACAGACAAGCGATGAGTGTATATGATACCTTTTTCATCATTTTCTCTCCCTTCGGTATGAGAACATCTAGTGCGCATTCTAACCGTTTTAGAGGAAAAATAAAACCGTACAGACGATTTGTTAGCGGATTGACATGTTTTTTATCTGTTTGTCCTCATTTTGTCTTCTCATAGTCATCATATGACAAACTTAATCATGGAATAACTGTTCCATCACTTCATCGATTTGGGTGATCGGCTGGCGGCAGCTGTAGTTTTCGCAAATATACACGGTGGTGCTGCCGTCGATTGTTTTGTAATCTTTTGCAAATGGTGCGAGCTTGGCTAAGTCATTTCCTGTTTCGGCGGTCAAAATGATATCAAATGGCATAAATCGTTTCCGAATCGCCTGTAAAAGCCGTTCTTTTTCCGGATCTCCGTTTTTCCCAAGAATGATGATTTCTCTTTTTGCCGCATATTGACTCAAGAGCCCTTGCAGAAACGCTGTGTGTCCGCTTGGGTAGGAAGAGACATCGACATAAAAGGCTTTGAACATCTGTTCTAATGTTTTCAGCCAGTCTTGACGTCCAGTCATTCTGCTTAGCTTCAGAAGCTGGTGGAGTGCGGTGCTGTTACCAGAAGGCATGGCACCGTCGTACACTTCTTTTTCTCGAACGAGGAGCGCTTCCGCATCTGAACCTGAGAAGAAAAAGCCCCCTTTTCCCTTGTCCCAAAACAGCTCAAACATGTTCTCGGCAATGGCTTTGGCTTTTTCCAGCCAATCTAATTCAAAAGTCGCTTCGTATAAAGACATATACGCTTTTAGCATATGCGCATAATCCTCGATAAAGCCGAGATGCTTCACGTCACCTTCTCTGTAGCGGACCATCAGCCGCTCATGTTGAACAAGATGTGTTTCTAGAAAAGACATCGCCTGCTTCGCCATATGGATCGCTTCCTCTGCATCAAAGACCTTTCCTGCTTTGGCGAGAGCTGCGATCATCAGCGCATTCCAAGATGTAAGCACCTTGTCATCGACAAGCGGCGCGGGTCGCTGCTGTCTGACTGATTGTAAAATATGCCGGGCTTCTTGCAGCTTAGACTGAAGGGTTTTATCGTCGATCGAAAAAGAGGCCTTGATGTCCTCAAAAGAGGTGGAAATGGTATGAGGGATGTTTTCCCCTTCAAAGTTCCCCTCTTCTGTGATGTGATAGACTTCGCAAAATAAAGCGCCAAGCTCCTCCCCTAAATGGGTGATGATCTCATCTTTTGACCAGACGTAATATTGCCCTTCTTTCCCTTCGGAATCTGCATCTATCGCTGAATAAAAGGAGCCACTAGAATTCATCATATCTTGTTTAATAAATTGGATCAGGCGTTGGACGAGTTTTTCATACACAGGTTTTGAGGCGAGCTGATACGCTTCTGTGTAAGCTTCCATCAGCAAGGCATTATCATACAGCATTTTTTCAAAATGCGGCACAAGCCATTTTTCATCCGTCGAATAACGAGAAAAGCCCGACCCAATATGGTCGTATATACCGCCATTTGCCATTCCATCTAACGTTTTCGTGACTGCATACAGCGCATTCTCCTGCCCTGTCCATTCGTAATAGCGCATTAGAAATGAGAGCATATGAGGTGCAGGAAATTTTGGTGCGGAGCCGAATCCGCCATACAGCGTATCAAAGCTGCTCATGAGCTGATAATAGGCTTTGTGAACTGCCTCTTGAGACAGCGTGTTTTCTGTCTGCCCTGCTGCTTTAATCCGCAGATTATTTGTCGCTTTCTCTGCCAATGATTCAATATGATCTCGGTCGTTATGGTACGCATCCAGCAGTTGTGTCAGTGCCTCGATGAAGCCAGGACGCCCGTATGCATTTCTCTTTGGGAAATATGTCCCCGCATAAAAAGGCTTTTGATCCGGCGTGACAAACACGTTGAGCGGCCAGCCGCCTTGCCCCGTCATCATCTGACAAACAGACATATACATCGAGTCGATGTCTGGACGCTCCTCACGATCGACTTTGATGGAAATGAAATGCTCATTTAAGATGTCAGCGACTTGTTGATCTTCGAAGCTTTCGTGTGCCATGACGTGGCACCAGTGACAAGTGGCATAACCGATGCTGACAAGCACAGGTTTATTTTCACGTTTGGCTTTATCGAAAGCTTCTTGCCCCCACGGGTACCAGTGAACTGGGTTGTGGGCGTGCTGAAGGAGGTATGGTGATTTTTCATTGATGAGTGGGTTGGGTGTTTCGTTGTTTGACATGGGTCACCTGCTTTCTAAATGTTTTTAGTATTCTCTTTTCTCCATTTAATATATCAGATTGCTGAGGCTCGTCATCATTTGTCTGTGAGGTGTTCCCAAAATGAAAAAAATCAAGGGCTATAAACCCTTGATAGCTACATCAATCGTAATGCTTTAACAAGATGGCTGAATTATGTCCTCCAAAACCAAAAGAATTGGATAGCCCATATTTCAATGGAAGCTTTCTTGCTTCTAATACAACATCTAAGCTGCAATCTGGATCTTGATTCTCTACATTAATAGTGGGCGGAATCATACCTCGTCTCAAACTTTCCACTAAAGCAATTGCTTCTACTCCGCCGGCAGCACCAAACATGTGCCCAGTCATTGACTTGTTCGCCGTTGTTGGAATTTCACTTGAACGATCACCAAATAATTTCTTAATAGCTAGAACTTCTGAACGATCACCTACTTGTGTACTTGTTGCATGAGCACTAATAACATCGATGTCATCAGTTGATATATTTGCACTTTTCAATGCTTTTTTCATGGCTAAGTAGGCACCCTTACCTTCTGGGTGGGATGCTACCATATGATGAGCGTCTGAACTAGCTCCGTATCCCACTACTTCACATAGTATCGGCGCATCTCTAAGAATCGCGTTTTCTAATGATTCTAATACTAAGATACCTGCGCCTTCACTCATAACAAATCCATCTCTATCTGTGTCGAATGGACGGCTCGCTCGACTTGGGTCTTGGTTTCTAGTAGATAGTGCATGTGCGTTTCCAAAACTAGCCAAGGATATCTGTGAGACGGCAGCTTCTGCTCCTCCGGCAAATATAATATCTGCATCATCATTTCGGATCGCATTGAAAGCTTCGCCAATAGCGGTGTTCCCAATAGAACAAGCTGTGACTGGTGACAATGATGGTCCTTGTGCTCCTAATTTTATGCTGATTTGGGCCGCTGCTGCATTTGAAATCATCATGGGTACAAGGCTGGGGCTTACTCTTGAGGGACCTCGTTTATCTAATACATTGACATGATCAACAAGCGATTGGATTCCCCCGATTCCTGAACCAACATATACGCCTAAACGTTCAAGATCAACTTGATCTAACTGTAATTGCGAATTTTCTAATGCTTGTTCGGCTGCTGCTAAGGCAAACTGACTAAAACGGTCTAATCGTTTTGCTTCTTTTCTTCCCAATATTTCATCTGCATCGAAATCACGAACGATTCCAGCTATTTTTGTTTTATAATCAGTTGTATCAAAAGAATCAATGAGAGATATTCCCGATTGTCCTTTGATTAGTTGATTCCAAAAGCTATTTACATCATTTCCAAGTGGAGAAATAATTCCCATTCCAGTAATGACAACTCTTTTCATGATCATTCCCTCCTTGTTTTTATTAACTTTAGCCATTGTGTTATCCTATTACAAGTTGTTGTTTATCCTAGTATAATTAATAATATTTTAAAGGGAGATCTTCATGAAACCTGAAACAAGACTTCAAGCGTTATCAGAATTTCTAAAAAACCAACGTTCGAAAATTACGCCCCAAATGGTTGGTTTACCTGTAGGAACCCGCAGAAGAACACCAGGACTGAGAAGAGAAGAAGTGGCTCAACTAGCCGGTGTGAGTCTTACCTGGTATACATGGTTAGAGCAAGGGAGAGATATAAAAGTATCGACTTCGGTATTAGATGCGATTTCTCGTGCATTACAATTAAATAACGACGAAAGGAGATATTTGTACGCTTTAGCGTTAGAGGAAGGAGTGAAACAATCCTTTATCATTGAGAATGAGAAGGAAATCAGTCCGGCTTTAGTGAAAATTTTGCAGGAACTTCGTTATTGCCCGACGATTGTATCTGACAGAAGAAGTCAGATTGTTGGGTGGAATCAAGCAGCAGCTAACGTATTTTTGGACTTTGAACAAATCAATCCGGCAGAAAGGAATATCATACGCTTACTATTCGCAAGAAAGGAATTTAAAAGTTTAGCGGTGAATTGGGAGCATTTTGTTAGAGGATATATTGCCATATTTAGAACGTATTATGGCCAATATGTGGCAGATGACTGGTATGAGCAATTTATAGAAGAAATGGAGCAGGCATATCCCGAGTTTCGTAAAATTTGGAATGAAAATGAGATCAGCTATGCACCTGAAGTATTAATTGAATTTCGTCATGCTAAGGCAGGTAAAATGTTGTTTAATCTAACATCATTACAAGTGTATGGGGATACTGATCTAAGATGCAGCGTCTATACTCCAGTTGAGGATACTGAAACGGAGCTTAAGTTAAAACGTTTGATTGAAGGCTAGTTATCGTTTGGATGAAGTTATTGAGTGCATTTAATATAAAATAGATCCCAAGCCATCAGTGACAAGAGGCATAACCGATGCTAACGGTTTATTTTCACGTTTGGCTTTGTCGAAGGTTCTAGGCCCCAAGCCTATATCTTTTCTGGTAAATGGTGTTGATACATCTCAATAGCATCTGTATGTTCTTTTAAAATACTCATTGTTTTTGGATGGGGTCTTACATATATCAAAGGATAGTCGACTTCATCTAATTCTTGTTGGGTATGAAAAGCTAATCTTTCATGATCCAGTGAGAATTGAGCATCAATTCCTGTTTTGTTGCCGCGAGAGTCTAATCGAATCCATTTATTAAGTGATTGCAGAAATACTGCATTTAATGCGTGAATACAATATCCTTTATCTGGCGTATCGAACAACATTAATCGCTGGTAACAGAAACCTGTGGGTATTCCTTGTGAGCGCAATAGAGCAGCTAATAGGTTCGATTTTGCGTAGCAAATTCCCTCTTTATAAGTTAATACCTCTGATGCATGACAAGTCACTCGTTTTGATTGGATATCCCATGTATGGGGAATTTCATCTCTAACAAACTCATAGGCTGCTTTTGCTTTTTCTATTTCTGTCTGCAATGGATTGAAAAGTTCATTTGATTTTGCTCGAATAAGAGGATGAGAATAATCAACTTCAGCTAGTTCACATAAATAATCATCAAAATTTTTAGATTCACATGTCAAGTTCATGATAATGTCCCCTTTTCTCTATACTTTTACCGCAGGAGGTCTATTTCTTCACCAACACATATTGTAAGTTTTCTAATTCAAACATATCAATCAGTTCATCGATCTCTTTAAAATCGATATGTTTTCCAAACCGTTTTTTGCTTAGGTCAATTTCTACGTCCAATTGATCATCCTTTTCTTTCGTTTCGAGTCCATCTACACAAGAATAGATTTCGATGGTTTCTCCTTTTGACAGCTCTTTTTCAATGAATTTAAAAAGTGCACGAAGAGAATGAATGATGTCTAATTCATAAACAAAAGGATGCGTGAATTTGTTTCTTACCGCTTCATAGACGGGATCTAGATAATCAATGTGAATGCCTTCGAAATCCTCTTCTGTTTCAAATACTTCTATCAAAAGTTCTTCTTTTTGATAGGTTTTTGGCTTTTTTTGTTTTTTATCAAACATGTTGATATTGAGTTCAGAGAACGGTTTATAGGTAGGATTTTGACCAATGGTACCAAGCGGCAGTTCTTTGTTTGATCCAATATAATGATGTAAAGTCATGGGCTGTCCTCTTTTCTTCAATGATTTCTCGTTCGTTGATTATTTTCTTTTTATCAATAAATGGTGGAATGTGCAATTCTTTTCACATACGTTCTCTACAAAAGAGAAGAGCAAGTCGTTTGACTAAATACCTCTTAGGGTATACTATCTGTTCATAGAAACAATAGAAAGGGGCACTTGTGAATGGAATATAATCAACAGATGAAGAACCGTCTTCGCCGGATTGAGGGGCAGATTAAAGGGGTTCTTGCGATGATGGAGCAGGGAAAGGATTGCCGCGAGGTGGTGACGCAGCTGTCTGCATCACGCAATGCCATTGATCGTGCAATGGGTGTGATTGTGAGTACAAATCTTGAACAATGTGTCCGTGAAAGCCTTGAACAAGGCAAGGATACGGAGGGGCTTGTGAAAGAAGCGGTTGAGCTATTGGTGAAAAGCCGGTAAGAAATTCTTCAGCCTTTGAAGGTTGACGGATTTTTTTACTTGTTATAATATACCCTTACCGGTATGTGTATATATTTTTTATTTTTTTGTATACCCCCATGGGTAATTGTGAAGGAGGAGCAAGATGGCAGAACAGAAAAAACGCACGACGATTGTGCTATTTAGTGGAGATTATGATAAAGCGATGGCGGCTTACATTATTGCCAATGGTGCAGCAGCCTATGATCATGAGGTGACGATTTTTCATACCTTTTGGGGGCTGAATGCCTTGCGCAAGGATGAGTTGGTGCCAATGAAAAAGGGTTTTTTAGAAAAAATGTTTGGTAAGATGATGCCGCGTGGGGCTGATCGAATGGGCATTTCAAAGATGAATTTTGCTGGAATGGGCCCAAAAATGATTAAGCACGTGATCAAAAAGCACAATGCCATGACCTTGCCGCAGCTCATTGATATGGCGAAGGAACAGGAGATCAACCTCGTAGCATGTACAATGACGATGGACCTTTTAGGGCTGCAGGAGAAAGAATTATTAGATGATATTCAATATGCTGGTGTCGCCGCTTATTTAGCAGAGGCTGAAATTGGGAATGTGAATTTATTTATTTAGTGAGGTGATGAGATGATTCAAACGATTTTGTTCATCCTGGTGATTGGCTTACTTGTGAGCCGTTTCCTGCCGGTTCGAGGTGTGAACCAAATGGATGCAGCTGATATGAAGAAAAAACTGAAAAACCAAGGTCAACAGCTCATTGACGTACGATCTCCAGTAGAATTTCAAACAAACCATATTAAAGGGTTTCGAAACATTCCTTTACCTCAGTTAAAAGAACGAGCTTCTCAGCTTGAGAAAAATGAAGAGATCTACGTGATATGCCAAAGCGGAATGAGAAGTATGCAGGCAGCGAAAATATTGAAGAAGCAAGGATTTACTCATATTACAAACATCAAGGGTGGTATGAATGCTTGGCATTAAGCACGCATAAAAATATACCCCCACCCCTATATAAAGGAGGATATCACATGCAGCAACCAACAGTCATTTTAGATGCAAAAGGATTGGCATGCCCGATGCCGATTGTGAAAACAAAAAAACAAATGAATGAGCTTTTGCCAGGAGATGTACTTGAAGTGCAAGCTACCGATAAAGGATCAGCAGCGGATTTAGCGGCTTGGTCAAAAAGTGCCGGCCATGAGTTTTTAGGAACAAAAGTAGAAGGACAGGTGCTTCATCATTTGATTCGTAAAGGCGGAGCGCAAGAGGAAGAGCCTATGATTTCGGAAATATCTTTGAATGCCTTTCAACAGAAGGTAAAAGAAGATCAATCTCTGTTTATTTTGGATGTACGAGAGCTGGATGAATACGAAGCGGGGCATATCCCAGGAGCTGTTCATATCCCGCTTGGTGAGGTGGAAGATCGTGCAGAGGAGTTAACAAGAGAATCGGACATTTATCTCATCTGTCATTCAGGCAGAAGAAGTGAATTAGCTGCGCAAAAGCTAAAAGAGAAAGGATTTCAACAATTAATCAATGTGGTGCCAGGCATGAATAGCTGGACAGGAGCCATTGAAAAATAGGAGCTGAATAAAACATGACGGTAAAAGCCATGACTGCAGAGCAGTTAACAAAAAAGATCGTGGGCAAAGAGC
The DNA here is from genome assembly GCF_014250435.1 of Bacillus sp. PAMC28571. NCBI lineage: Bacteria > Bacillati > Bacillota > Bacilli > Caryophanales > Bacillaceae > Bacillus > Bacillus sp. PAMC28571. Next base: position 3,706,696 of record NZ_CP060191.1, read on the forward strand.
CGCTCTTTTTGCTAGATGTGCGAAATCAAGCAGATGTGCAGGACTGGAAGATTGAAGGGGAAGCAATCGTTGATTTGAATGTGCCTTATTTTGATCTGCTTGACGGAGTAGAGGACCTTTTACAGCACATTCCTAGTGACCGTGAAGTATTGGTGGTTTGTGCTAAGGAAGGTTCCTCTATCCTGGTGGCGGAGATGCTTTCAGAGGCTGGCGTGCCTGTTCATTATTTGCAGGGCGGCATGAAGGCATGGAGTGAGCATCTAGAGCCAGTGAAAATAGGTGATTTAAGCGGCGGAGGAGAGCTGTATCAATTTGTACGAATGGGCAAAGGGTGTCTGTCCTATATGATCGTGTCCAATGGAGAAGCCGCGGTTGTAGATGCAGCTCGAATGACGGAGATCTATATCGATTTTGCGAAAAAGCATGATGTCTCTGTGACGCATGTGTTGGATACTCACCTTCATGCAGATCATATTTCTGGTGGGAAAAAGTTGGCTGAACAAACGGGTGCCACCTACTGGCTGCCGCCAAAAGATGCAGAAGAGGTAACCTTTGAATATGAACGTCTTGAAGAAGGACAGCGGATAACGATTGGAGCAGCTTCTATTGATATTCAACCCATTTATTCCCCGGGACATACGATCGGCTCAACATCTTTTATCGTAGACAATCAATATCTTCTTTCAGGTGATATTTTGTTTATTGATTCAATTGGAAGACCTGATCTTGCTGGAATGGCGGAGGACTGGGTAGATGATTTGAGAGAGACGCTTTATGAACGGTATATGGTGTTTTCAAAGGAATACATCGTTCTGCCTGCGCACTTCATGACCATCGAAGAAATGAATGAAGACGGCAGTGTTTGGAAGGAGCTCGGCTCACTTTTAAAAGAAAATCATGGGCTCCATATTGAAGATCAACATGTGTTTAGAAAGATGGTGACGGAAGGTCTGCCTGCACAGCCGCATGCCTTTCAAGAGATTCGTCAAGCCAATATGGGGAAGCTGAACCCAGATGTGGAAGCGCAGCGTGAAATGGAAATGGGTCCAAACCGTTGTGCGATTCGGTAATGTCCAATAAAATAAGAGAAGAGGAACAATCAAATGACATCAGATCAAATTTTAGACGTAACAGGGCTCGCATGCCCAATGCCGATTATTCGAACGAAGAAAAAAATGAACGACTTGGCGGAAGGTCAAGTTTTAGAAATACATGCAACAGATAAAGGGGCTAAAGCTGACTTGGCCGCATGGGCGAAGTCAAGCGGACATGAATTGATCACGCAGACAGAAGAAGGTCACGTGCTGAAGTTCTGGATGAGAAAAGGGTCCTAAAGGATGTAGGGGTATCTGCTGAAGATCCCCTTTTCCTTTTGCAAAGGAGGAGACCAGCGTGGATTTTGCATTTTTGATTACTCTTTTTATCATCGGATGTATTGGTTCCTTCTTATCAGGAATGGTGGGGATCGGTGGATCTGTGATCAACTATCCCATGCTGCTTTATATCCCGCCTCTTCTCGGTGTGATGGCACTATCAGCACACGAGGTATCAGGGATTGGCGCCATTCAAGTACTTTTTTCGACGCTGGGTGGTGTACTTGCTTATCGGAAAAGCGGATTTTTACATCGCTCGCTGATTTTATATATGGGAAGCAGTATATTGGCGGGCAGCTTATTAGGCAGTTATGTATCACATTTTATGCCGGAGAAAGGGATGAACCTCGTCTATGGATTACTCGCCATTGTGGCGGTAATTCTCATGCTGATTCCGAAAAAAGGGCAGCGTGCAGACGCAGAGGGAGAAGTCACTTTTCATAAAGGGCTGGCATCAGCTATTGCCTTTGTGATTGGCAGTGTTTCCGGGGTATTAGGTGCAGGCGGAGCATTTATTTTAGTGCCTGTGATGCTGTCTATTTTAAAAATTCCTGTACGGATGACGATTGCGTCGTCACTTGCAATTACGTTTCTTTCTGCGATAGGCGCATCGACTGGAAAGGTATTGACGGGTCAGGTCATGCTTCTTCCTGCTGTTGTGCTGATGGCGGCAAGTTTGATGGCAGCTCCGATTGGTGCGAAGGTCGGTCAGAAAATCAACGCCGTCTACTTGCAATGGGCACTTGCTGTGATGATTACGGCGACAGCGGTCAAAATTTGGCTGGATATTTTATAAAGAAAAGACCAACAAAGCAAACATGTTGGTCTTTTTTATTGGACGTCATCGTGCTCAATATACGTTTCTAGTGCTGGGTGGTACTCTTTTTGATAATGAAGGTTGGGACATGTTTTCACGACTTTGCCTTGCAGGGCATTGGACTTTGAGACTTCTAATGCTGATTTACATTTAGGACAGCGTTCGGCAAAGAATGAGGGCCAGCGTTTCATGTATCACCACTCCAGTTAAAGTCTTAAAAACCGATTATATTAATATGAATTATAGGGGATCATGCAGGTGAGGTCAATGGGTGTTTGGGTCTTTTTAACAAAAAAAGAAGCATCATGAGAGATGCTTCTTTATCGTTCATATTCTTAATAGGCTTTCGCCCAGAACACCATATCAGATGCAGGCTTTCCGCAGCAGACACATGTGTCAGAAATGGTTTCCTGTTCGAATGGAATACAGCGTGAGGTCGCACCTGTTCTTTCCTTAATGTCGTTTTCACAGGCTTCATCACCGCACCACATGGCTTTAATCAATCGGTTTTCTTCCGCAAGAATTTGCTCGATGTCTTCGATTGTGTGGGCGTGTGATGTCTTTTCATGTAATCGTTCCTTCGCTTTTTCGTACATCGTCCGCTGGATGTCTTCAAGCGTTGCTGTGATGGTTTGTTCAAGGGCATCTAACGTGACAGCTTGCTTTTCACCAGTGTCTCGTCTTGCAAGCATCACCTGTCCTTTTTCGATGTCCTTTGGTCCTACTTCTACACGTAGCGGAATACCTTGCATTTCACACTCGTTGAATTTCCAGCCTGGCTGTTTATCGCTTGCGTCGATGTCAGCACGTGCGATACGGGCGAGGCGATCCTTCAATTCGTAGGCATGATCCAGCACCCCTTCTTTATGAGAAGCGATTGGCACGATACGCACTTGGGTTGGCGCAATATTTGGCGGGAGGACAAGCCCTCTGTCATCGCCATGAACCATGATCATAGCGCCAATGATTCTTGTTGTGAAACCCCAAGAGGTTTGCTGGACATGCTCTAGTTTTCCTTCACGGTTTAAGAATTCGATGCCAAATGCTTTGGCAAATCCGTTCCCGAAGAAATGAGAAGTGGCAGTTTGCAGCGCTTTTCCATCATGCATCAAGCTTTCAACCGTATAGGTGAAGCGGGCGCCGGCGAATTTTTCCTTCTCTGTTTTTCTCCCTTTAATGACAGGAATGGCAAGGAGATCTTCGCAAAGAGAAGCGTAAATGTGAAGCATTCTTTCTGTTTCTTCAATCGCTTCTTGCTCAGTCTCATGGCACGTGTGCCCTTCCTGCCATAGAAATTCAAGGGTTCTGAGGAAGGGACGTGTTGTCTTTTCCCAGCGGACGACATTGGCCCATTGGTTATATAGCTTCGGTAAATCGCGGTAGGAATGAATAATGTTTTTGTAATGCTCAGCGAACAGCACTTCAGAGGTCGGTCTGACGCAGAGCCTTTCTTGTAATTCGGATTCACCGCCGTGTGTCACCCACGCCACTTCAGGAGCAAAGCCTTCAATATGATCTTTTTCCTGCTGAAGCAGGCTCTCTGGGATAAAGAGGGGCATATAGACATTCTCATGACCCGTTTCTTTAATCTGGCGGTCAAGTTCGTCGCGAATATTCTCCCAAATTTTAAAGCCGTACGGCTGAATGATCATACTGCCTCTTACGCTTGAATAATCGACGAGCCGCGCCTTTGTGACAACATCTGTATACCACTGGGCAAAGTCGTCTTCCATGCTTGTAATTTTCTCAACAAATTGTTTCTTTGACATTGCAGGTTCCTCCTTTTTAAAAAACAAAAAAGCTGTACTTTAAGTTAGGGACCATTCCTGGTGGTACCACCCTAATTTAAAGCACAGCTTTACACTCAATCATGATAACGGTATGAACCGCTGTATGAAACAGAACTAAATCGGCAGGTTCACTTGAAGATGTCAGTAGGAACTTCTCAGCACCGTTCCCTCTCTGTTAAAGATCGATTCAAGCTACTATTCCAGATCTACGTTGATCCTTGCTCGTTGATTTTTCATCAGTTTACCTGTAAACGGAGGAGAAAGCAAGTTGTTCTGATTCCTTTTACGGCGCCTTTTGTTTAGGTAACAGAATGGCAGTATTTTTCTATTTTTACAGCTTGCGAGTTATGTAAGGCTATGCTAATATATTTGAAGAAAAAAATAGACTTGTATAACCTCAATAATATGGTTTGAGGGTTTCTACCAGGATCCGATAAATCCTGATTACAAAAGCGCGCTTTCCTTTTTTGTAATCAGGGTTTTTTTGTTTGTCTGCACCCTGTATCAAAAGTGAAAGCGATGATATACAGAAGGGATGTTAGACATGAACTGGAGAGTATATTTATTAGCCGTTTCTACTTTTGCGGTTGGATTAGTTGAGCTTGTGGTCGGGGGCATTCTGCCAAGTCTTGCAGAGGATTTGAATGTGTCACTTGCAACAGCCGGACAGCTCATTACGGTATTTGCGATTGTGTATGCCATTTCAGCACCCGTGCTGCTGACCGCTACAGCCAAAATCGAACGAAAGCGCCTTTATTTAATCGCTTTATTGGTGTTTACATTAGGGAATGTGTTCACTTATTTTAGTTCGACCTTTGCCCTTGTCATGATATCAAGGGTGTTGATTGCGATGAGTACAGCGCTTGTTGTGGTGCTATCTTTGACGATTACCGCCAAATTAGTGGAACCAGCGCATCGTGCGAAGGCTTTAGGGCTGATCTTTATAGGAATTAGCTCCTCACTTGTTCTCGGTGTACCGATCGGTATTTTTATTACAGAGAGCTTTGGCTGGAGAGTGATGTTTTTAGGAATCAGTATTCTTTCTGCCATATCGATGGTGCTGATCTATTTTCTATTGGAAAAAATGCCTGTTGAAAAAGTGACGCCTCTTAAAGAGCAGATTCGTTCTTTAGGACATCCGAAAATTTTTAGTGCACACTTGATCAGTTTGTTTATGCTTGCAGGCCATTATATGCTTTATTCTTATTTCACTCCATTTCTGATGGAAGTTCTGCATATGACCCCGTTTTGGATTAGTATTTGTTATTTAATCTTCGGACTTGCGTCGATAGGCGGGAATGGATTTGGCGGCTGGCTGAGTGACAAACTGGGTTCAGGGAAAGCCATTTTGCTTGTGACAATCGCGTTTGCGGTTGTCATGTTTACCATTCCTTATACAGCGGGGGTGTTCGCGCTCTTTATGGTGATGGTTGTCCTTTGGGGTGCGCTCAGCTGGGCACTGACGCCTGCTTTGCAGAGTTATTTGATTCAAACAGATCCTGTTACGTCTGATATTCAGCAAAGTTTAAATACTTCGGCATTGCAAATCGGCATTTCGATTGGATCAGCGGTTGGCGGAGTCATGTTTACGATGACCGGTTCATCTGTTGATCTGGCTAAATTCGGTGCTGTGTTTGTACTGATTGCCTTTAGCTGTGCGGTGATTTCGCTGAAGAGACCGCCGCTTTCTATGGATCGTCAGCATCATGCTGAATAGCTGCCTATCTTTAGGCAGCTTTTTTATGTTCATTTAAAAGGGAAAGTACCTTTCTATTCAAAGACGGCCATTTCGCCGATTGGTTGGAAGCCGGCACGTTGATAAATGTTTTTGCCGTCAGCTGAAGCTTGTAGGATGACACACTTTTGTTTATTCTCTGTCTGGGTCAGAAGATAATGGAACATTTCACTGCCAAGTCCTTTGCCGCGGTGTTCTGCCCTTGTCATGACATCGTAAATACCGTAGCTGGCGTTTGTCTCGAATAATAAGCCTGTTGTGACCGGCTTGTGGTGTTCATACCCCACGAACATGCGAGCTTTTGAGTGCAATGCTTCAATCGAAAAACGCTGGAAATAGTCTTCTAAGGCGGCGGCCTCAGTCGATCCTTTGAATAGTTCAATAAAGATATGTTTGTAATCAAATAGTGTCTGCTCATCAAGTACTTCCTTGATTGTAAGTGATGAGGATGTGACTGGATCAATGTCACCTGTATGCTCAAGCATCATGATGGTATTGCGTTCGACCTCTTGAAGCTGATATTCCTTTAATAAATCAGCCCAATCAGGATGGAGTAAACGGTGATCGACCCATGTGCTGAAGATGAGTTTCTGTGACCGCATGTGTTCAATGGCTGCTTTCACTTTATTTGGATCTTGGATTTGAGCTGATGTTGGTAAGAGCAAATTGAACGTGTCAGTCGATATATGAGTATTTGATAGAACGAAATCGTCCGATGCAAGGAAGGCTCCGTTCACAGCAGAGGAAAACAGATGTATCTTTTCTTCTAACTGGTGAATGGCCATTTGTTGTTCAGGATTCATTTAGATCACCTTTTCATTATGATAAATTGGATGACATCCCCATGATTATAGCATGTGACAGGATGAGGAGAATCTAGTAAAAAAGTGCATATGCAATTTTCAGGTCTGATGTCCTATTATTTTACTCACATCGACATTTCTTTTGACTCCTTTCTTCATTATTAGTACCATTTTATTAACCAGTTAAGAGTGGAGGTTCAGATGGAAACAAAAGAGCAGATTGTATTAAAAGCGATTCAAGATCTGATTATGCATAGGGAAAAGAGACGGAATGATCCAACAGATCCACTGATTACCACGACTGATACACTCAAACAAGAATGGACACTCACACAGCTTCACATTTTATCGATGATTCAAGCCAATCCAAACGAATCAAACAATACATTTCTATCTCAACAGTTAAAACTATCAAAGCCAGCTATTACAAAGGCTGTGAAAAAACTAATTGAAAAAGGCATGGTGGACTATTGCCACCGGCAAGGTGATAAGAAATCTGTCTATTATTCTTTGACAGAGGAAGGCAAGCAATTGGCGGCGCTGCATGATGAACTACATGATAAAGCAGTCACGTCCTATTTAGAATTTCTCCACCAGTTTCATGAAGATGAATTACAAGTGATTGAGCGTTTCTTAAAGGCTTGGAAAGAAAAGATATAGTTAAAAAACCGAAACCATCGCACAAAGGGAGATGATGGTTTCGGTTTTTTATGGTAAAATTAACATATATTGACATTGTTCTTAGCCATGATGAAAGGGAGGGAGCCTTATTGGAGAAAGAAATGATAGAAAATTATAAAAAATACGCATTCATCATGCCATTTGTGGGATTGTTTGTCAGCGTGCTATTATTTGTTTATTTTTTTGGTATTGCAGGACCTGGAGAACCAATTTGGGCTGCTGCTTTGTATTGTGCTCTGCCCTTTTTGGTGAATACGATATGTTTCTTGCCTGTATGTATTTATTTTAAAGTCAGCAAAAAAAGTGAGGAACATACATGATTGTCGTCAGTGCTTGTCTTGCTGGGTTGAAGGTTCGTTATAATGGCAGCCATCGATTAGATCAGCGAATTGAGGAGCTTGTTCAGGAGGGAAAAGCGGTCACAGTTTGTCCTGAGCTGCTTGGCGGCCTTTCCACGCCAAGGCCTCCCGCAGAAATCATTGGCGGAGACGGACATGATGTATTACAGGGCCTCGCCTCTGTGATCGATGTACATGGAAATGATGTCACGGAGATGTATGTAAAAGGCGCGAAGGCCGCGCTGGAACAGGTTCAGTCTCTGAAAGCGACGGCGGTTGTGTTAAAAGAGTACAGCCCTTCCTGCGGCAGCCGGATGATTTATCGCGGAGATTTTAACGGGGGGACAAAAGCTGGAGATGGAGTGACATCCGCCTTGCTTAAACAGCACGGAATTCAGGTATTTTCTGAGGAGGATGATTGGACTTCACTGTTTTTATAGGTGTGGTGTGAATAGAAGGGGGAGTTAGGTTGAAAAAGTGGATGATTGGTTTAGTCGTCATTATTTTATTAGGAATTGGTATTTATTTTCTAATCAATGCAAAAACATACTCTTTTGATGATGTGGCCTCAATTGATCAGAACAAGGTGACTTCGATTCAAATTGAGCATGATAATGAGCGTGTTATGGTTGAAAAGAAAGAGGATATTCAAAAGCTGCTGAAGGAATTTTCGGGTATGAAATTAAAGAAGGTGAATGACTCTAAAAAAGACACAAAAGAGTCTTATTGGATCAGGGTGTTAGAGGATGGCAAAGCGACATACGGATTCATCTTTTACGATCAAGCTTATTTAGAAACATATGATGGTTCTAAAACAAAAAATCGGATCAGCGAATATCAAATCGTTGACGCCAATCAAGTTGATATGGGAAAATATATCAAATAGCTCAGCCAGAATGTCATGCATGATCAATCGAAAATTCGGGTATAGTGCTTGGTAAGTAAAAAGGAAGCGGAGGTTTGTTTGATGAGTGGATTAACAGATACAGTCACATTAGCAAACGGAGTAAAAATGCCGAAGCTAGGCTTTGGTGTATGGCAGGTAAAAGATGGGGATGAGGCTGTAAATGCCGTCAAAGACGCTCTTGAAGCGGGCTACCGCAGCATTGATACAGCAGCCGCCTATCAAAATGAAGAAGGGGTAGGCAAAGCCATTCAGCAATCAGGCATCTCTCGCGATGATCTATTCATTACGACAAAGGTTTGGAATAATGATCAAGGCTATGAATCAACACTCGAAGCCTTTGAAACAAGTATGAACAAGCTGGGGCTAGATGTATTAGACCTTTATTTAATTCATTGGCCTGTTGAAGGCAAATATAAAGAAACATGGAAAGCGCTAGAGAAACTATATAAGGATGGACGCGTTCGAGCGATCGGAGTGTGTAATTTCCATCAGCATCATTTAGAGGATTTATTGGAAGAGGCAGAAGTTGTGCCAATGGTGAATCAAATCGAGCTGCATCCGAAGCTGACGCAGGAGCCTTTACGAGACTACTGCAAATCGAAAGGTATTCATGTTGAGGCGTGGTCGCCATTAGGAAGCGGGAAGCTTCTAAACCATCCTGTTCTTCAGGATATCGCGAAAAAACATGACAAGTCAGTAGCGCAAGTGATCCTTCGCTGGGACTTGCAGCATGGCATTATCACCATTCCAAAATCTGTGACAAAGAGCCGAATCATCGAAAACACACAAGTCTTCGATTTCGAGCTGTCCGCACGTGAGATGGGTGTCATTGATCAGCTCAATGAAGATGAGCGCACAGGTCCAGATCCAGATAACTTTGATTTTTAATCGAAAGAAAAGCACAGGTGCGATGCCTGTGCTTTTTTTGTGCAGTTTTTTGATGTTGAAAGGCCTCAATGATTTGAATGGCGTCGATAATCTTTTCTTTACATAGTCTCCAATCAAACAATCGAATATATGAGAAGAAAGGCCCTTCCGTTTTATGGAATTGAGCCGCCGACATTGCCTTTAGGTATGTATTTCCTGTATGATAAAGAATGGTATGTTTTGATTAAATTTAAGAGGTGTTTATATAGATGGAAAAACAATATCGCGTTTTACTTTACTATCAATATGTCCCCATTGAGGACCCAGAGACGTTTACAGCAGAGCATTTAGCATTCTGTAAGGAGCTTGGTTTGTTAGGCCGTATCCTTGTATCAGCAGAAGGCTTGAACGGAACGGTTTCTGGAACCATTGAGCAAACGGACAAGTACATGCAAGCGTTAAAAGAAGATCCGCGCTTTGCGTCTATGCCGATCAAAATTGACGAAGCAGATGGACATGCGTTTAAGAAAATGCACGTCCGCCACCGGAAGGAACTCGTGAACCTCAGCCTTGAGGATGACGTGAATCCGTTAGAATTAACGGGGAAACATCTTAGCCCGGTCGAATTTTACGAGCAAATGCAATCACCTGATACGGTTGTGATTGATGCACGTAATGATTACGAGTTTGATGTTGGTCACTTTAGAGGGGCAGTCCGTCCTGATATTGAGACATTCCGTGAATTACCTGAGTGGATTCGTGACAATAAAGAGATTCTTGAAGGGAAAAAAATCCTGACTTATTGCACAGGCGGTGTACGCTGTGAGAAATTCTCAGGCTGGTTAAAGCGTGAAGGCTTTGAAGATGTCTCTCAGCTTGACGGCGGAATTGTTACTTACGGAAAAGACCCAGAAGTGCAAGGGAAGCTATGGGACGGTCAATGCTATGTGTTTGATAATCGCTTAACAGTACCAGTGAATCAAACAGAGCATGTGGTTGTCGGAAAAGATTTCTTCACTGGTGAGCCTTGCGAGCGTTATGTGAACTGTGCGAACCCTGCATGTAACCGTAAGATGATTGCCACTGAAGAGAGTGAGCATAAGTATATGCGCAGCTGCAGTCATGAATGCCGCACAAGCGAACGGAACCTGTATGTGAAACAACACAATTTATCTGAAGAAGAAGTACAAGAAAGACTAGCTGTCATTGAAAAAGAACAAGCGATTTCACAAGGATAGAGGGAATCCCCTCTATCCTTTTTTTCTATACATGACGGGGATTAGAAGATAGAGGAAGTCATTTCCTCTATCTTTTTTGTTTTGTTTTTTTCAAAATAAGGGTAAAGGTAGTTATTCAGTCTAATAGATTGAACAGGTGAAAAAGACGCTTTCTTTTGAAATAAGCATGTTCGACTATTTCAGAAAATGAAGAATTGAGAGATAATATAACAGGCGAAAAAATGAACAAAGGTAAAGGTTCAATAGAAGAAATATTTTCCAGTGAAATGAAAAGTGAGCTGCTTTGAAAGAAAGACGCTTGCTTGACACATGCTCTGTATTTTAATCGAAAGGTGTTATGAACATGAATCATTTGCATCGTAGGATGGGAACTTTCGCTTTAATGATGGTAGGTCTTGGCTCAATCATTGGTTCAGGATGGCTCTTCGGTGCTTGGCGTGCAGCTCAAATCGCCGGTCCTGCTGCTATTTTATCCTGGTTGATTGGGATGGTTGTGATTTTATTTATCGCTTTGTCTTATAGTGAACTCGGATCGATGTTTCCTGAGGCAGGCGGAATGGTCAAATATACGCAATATTCACACGGATCTTTTATTGGGTTTATTGCAGCTTGGGCGAACTGGATCGCCATTGTCTCCGTGATACCAGTTGAGGCGGTTGCTTCCGTCCAGTACATGAGCTCTTGGCCTTGGGAATGGGCAAAGTGGACATCTCATTTGGTCACCAAAGGGGTATTGACGACAGAAGGTCTTATGGTTGCCAGTGTGCTTCTTGTGATTTACTTTCTGCTTAATTATTGGACAGTTGGGTTATTTTCAAAAGCAAATACATTCATTACCGTGTTTAAAATTGTCATTCCAGGATTAACAATTGGTGCGCTCTTATTCGTAGGTTTTCATAGTGAGAATTTTACTTCTGGAACAAGTATTGCCCCTAACGGCTGGGCGAGTGTGCTGACAGCGGTTGCGACATCTGGGATTGTGTTTGCCTTCAATGGCTTCCAAAGCCCGATTAATATGGCCGGTGAGGCAAAAAATCCAGGCCGGTCGATTCCAATTGCCATTGTCGGATCGATTTTCATTGCAACTGTGATTTATGTCCTTTTACAAGTCGCCTTTATCGGTGCTGTTGATCCATCTATGATTGTGAACGGATGGGGTCATTTGAATTTCAACTCGCCATTTGCGGACCTTGCCATTGCGCTTGGGATTAACTGGCTTGTTTTGATTTTATATGCGGATGCGTTTGTGTCACCTTCTGGTACAGGAATTACGTATACTGCAACGACGTCTCGGATGATTTATGGAATGGAAAAAAACAAATACATGCCAAGTGTGCTTGGCCGTCTGCACCCTATTTACGGCGTGCCTCGTCCAGCAATGTTTTTTAACTTAGCCGTATCGTTTATCTTTCTGTTTTTATTTAGAGGCTGGGGTGTACTTGCAGAAATTATCTCTGTCGCTACACTCATTTCTTATTTGACTGGACCAGTGACCGTCATGACACTGAGAAAGACAGGGACAGATTTATATCGTCCGCTTCGAATAAAAGGACTCAGCATCATTGCTCCTCTCGGTTTTGTCTTTGCCTCATTGACACTGTATTGGGCAAGATGGCCGTTAACAGGTCAGGTGCTGTTCATTATTCTCATCGGTCTACCTATCTATTTTTACTATCAAGCAAAAGCGAAGTGGAAAGGCTTCGGCCGCAACTTTAAGGCGGGTGCTTGGATGGTTGTGTACCTGCTTGTGATGATGACGATTTCCTGCCTTGGCAGTGACAAATTCGGCGGTTATAACATCATTCATTATGGCTGGGACATGGCACTGATTACAGTGGTAGCTCTGCTATTTTATATGTGGGCACTCAAAAGTGGATATGAAACAGAGTTTTTAGAGGATGCGAAAAAAATCAATGATGAGCTGCGTGCTTCTCAGAAAGAAGCTGCAGCAACCAAAGAATAAAGAAACGGCTGCCTGAACACTCGGGGCAGCCGTTTTTATTTGGATGAAAGGTGCATCACATGCCGTTTCAGCCAAGTGGTGACGCCGCGCAAAACCGCCGCTGTGACAAGTGAAATGAGCACATATCTCCAAAGCTGGCCTAAGCCTTGTCCACTCAGCCAGAACACGATGCCTAGAATGATGAGGGTGAACATGAGCAAGAATAAAAATGATGCAGACCAGAAAAAAGCCTTCACAGAAGGTCACCTCCTCAGGAGTATTGTATGCAGGCAATTGAAGGATCAGACCAGCTATGAAAGGGTAGAATCATGGTGAAATCTATTGCAAAAGTCAGATAAAAACGCCAAGTGATTTGACAGTTGTGTTAAGATGAGAGCATATTTTGAGTAAAGTTGTTGGTCATAGACGGAGGTGTTTGGAAATGCAGATTCAAAAGGTTCTAAACAATAATGTCATTAGTGTCATAGATGAACATGGAAAAGAAATCGTTGTCATGGGCAGAGGCATCGCTTTCCAGCGACGTCCCGGGGACCCGGTGGACGAATCGTTGATTGATAAAGTCTTCCGCCTGGAGGATCATTCCGTTCACGAGCGGATGAAAATGCTGCTTCAAGAGGTTCCGTATGATGTGGTCAAGGTGACCGAAGAAATGATCCAATATGCACATACAAAGCTGAACCGAAGATTAAACGAAAGTCTGCATGTATCGCTGGCAGACCATATTCATTACGCCATCGAACGGCTGAAGAAAAATCATTTGATTGAGAATTCGCTTATTTGGGAGATTAAACGCTTATACAAAGATGAATTTCTTGTGGCAAAGGACTGTCTTGAGATGATTGAAGAGCGTCTTCATATTGAACTGCCGGAGGATGAAGCAGGCTTTATTGCGATGCATATCATTAACGCAGAGCTCAATGAGGATATGAATACGACGGTCAATATCACAAAGGAAGTCAATGCCATTCTCACCATTGTGAAATATCATCTCAACATGGAATTTGATGAAGACTCACTCAACTTTTATCGATTTCTCACGCATTTGCGCTTTTTCGTCCAGCGTCTAATTAACGAAACACTCCTTGTCAGTGAAGATCAAGATTTATATCAACTGATCAAAGTGAAATATCCGAAAGCATACGATTGCGCAAAGAAAATCGCAGAATATGTCTATCAAACCTATCACCGAGATCTCACATCAGAGGAGATGCTGTATCTATCCATTCATTTGAATCGACTGATCAAACGAGAAAAATAAAGATAGATTTTAAAAGAAAGCGTTGACATGAGAAAAGGTGAGTGGTACTATTTGCTCATAAACATAAAAGAATACGGTTTCACAATGATCGTCTTAGAGGATTGTGACTGTTCGGCAGGCAAAACCTAAACGTTCACTGAAAAAGCGCAACAGCAAGCTGCGACTATTTTTGGTGCCCGTTTAGGTTTTTATTTTGCCCAAAAACGTATTTTTTTGAAAAAAAGGGGGTTTTTGCATGAGTTATCGTCAATTAGCAGAAGACATTATTAAACACATTGGTACAGAGAAAAACGTCCATTCATTGGTGCATTGTGCCACAAGGCTTCGCTTCACACTAAATGACAGATCAAAAGCGGATAAAGCGGCCATTGAAAAATTAAATGGCGTCGTTACCGTTATGGAAAGCGGCGGCCAATTTCAAGTGGTCATTGGCAATACCGTACCAGAGGTTTATCGAGAAATTGGAGAGTTTACGAATCTATTAGAGGATTCCACTGCTTCATCTGCAAAATCAGGTGAAGAGAGCACAAGCCTTTTCGGGAAATTCGTCGACATTGTATCGGGGATTTTCACACCACTTCTCGGTGTCATGGCGGGTGCAGGTATTTTAAAAGGTCTATTAGGCATCTGTATCAACGCGAAATGGTTATCTCCTGAAGATACATCGTATCAAATTTTATTTGCTGCATCTGACAGCTTGTTCTACTTCCTGCCATTATTGCTCGCATTCACTTCTGCTAGGAAGTTTAAAGCGAATCCGTTTGTCGCTGTGACGATAGCAGGTGCACTGATTTACCCAACCATTCAAGAATTGTCAAAAGGCGGCGGAGATGTGACATTCTTCGGGATACCAGTCGTCTTAATGTCTTATACATCTACGGTCATCCCAATCATTTTGGCAGTGTTTGTCATGGGATATATCGAACGTTTCTTTAACAAAGTCATTCATGAAAGTGTCAAAAACTTTATTACGCCACTCATTTTACTTGTCACGGTTGTTCCGCTGACACTCATCGTATTCGGACCATTTGGTGTGTATGCAGGGAATGGCATTGCAGCTGTTTTGCTGAAAGTATTCTCCTTTAGTCCTACACTTGCAGGTGCTTTAATTGCGATGGCTTGGCAGATTCTTGTCATCTTCGGTATCCATTGGGGACTTGTGCCAGTGATTTTAAATAATATCGCAGTTCATGGGAAAGATCATATCAAGCCGGCCACTGCGCCAGCTGTATTCTCACAAGCCGGTGCTTCCATCGGTGTTATGCTGAAAACAAAGAATAAAAAACTGAAATCATTGGCTGGATCGACAGCAGTTTCTGCTGTGTTTGGGATCACAGAGCCAGCTGTATACGGGGTCACACTTCGTTTGAAAAAACCATTTATTGCAGCCGTTATCTCTGCTGGGGTCGGCGGTGCGATTATCGGTTATTCACAAAGTATTGCAATTGCGTCAGGCCTTCCAAGTTTACTGACACTGCCGATTTTCTACGGTCAAGGATTTACAGGGTTCATCATCGGTATCTCGGTCTCGTTCGTCCTTTCGATCATCTTAACTTATTTGATTGGATTTAAAGATCCAGTAGATGAAGATGCAACGCCGGCAGCCGCTTCTGCTCCGGTAATTGAAAACGAACATGGGGTCAAAGCCGCTCATGTGAAAAGTCCTTTAAAGGGCGAGGTCATCAAGCTGGAGGAAGTGCAGGATAAGGCATTCTCATCTGGTGCACTAGGAAAGGGCGCAGCCATCATTCCATCAGAAGGAAAGCTGTTTGCACCAGTATCAGGAGTTGTAACAACGGTGTTCCCAACTGGACATGCGTATGGTCTAACCTCAGAAAGCGGAGCAGAGGTACTCATTCACATCGGACTGGATACCGTACAATTAGGCGGAAAGCATTTTACCCCGAAGGTTGCTCAGGGGCAAACCATCACAGAAGGCGAACTGCTTGCTGAGTTTGACATAGAAGCCATCCAAGCTTCAGGCCTGTCAGTCACAACACCTGTCATTATTACCAATTCAGGTGAGTTTAGCGATATCATTGAAACGGAAGAGAAACAAATCACACCAGGCCAATCATTTTTACATCTAGTTTAATCAAAAGGAGGAAGAAATCATGAGATATTCAACACTAGCATCATTTCCAAAAGACTTTTTCTGGGGCGGATCTACTTCCGCCTATCAGGTAGAGGGTGCGTGGAACGAGGATGGCAAGGGGCCTTCTGTCATTGACATGAGAGCAAGTTATCCTGAAGGGACAACGGATTTTAAAGTCGCAAGCGATCACTATCACCGTTATAAAGAGGATGTGAAGATGTTTGCAGAAATGGGCTTGAAGGCTTATCGCTTTTCCATTGCGTGGACACGGATCATTCCAGATGGAGATGGGGAAATCAATCAAAAGGGGATTGAATTCTATCATTCTCTCATCGATGAATTGCGCCGCTATGACATTGAACCAATCGTGACAATGTATCATTTTGACCTGCCTCATGCACTTCAAGTAAAGGGAGGATGGTCTAACCGCGGGACAGTGGATGCGTTTGAACGCTATGCAGAGGTGCTATTCAAGGAGTATGGTCAGAAGGTGAAATATTGGCTGACCATTAATGAACAAAACATGATGATCTTACATGGATCAGCGCTCGGTACACTTGATCCAAATTTAGAAAATCCGAAAAAAGAACTGTACCAGCAGAATCATCATATGCTCGTTGCACAGGCAAAAGCGATGACGCTTTGTCACCAAATGCTGCCTGAAGCGAAAATTGGACCAGCGCCAAACATTGCGCTCATTTATCCGGCTTCTCCAAAGCCTGAAGATGTGCTTGCTGCGGCGAATTACAATGCGATCCGCAACTGGCTTTATCTTGATATGGCGGTGTTCGGGCGTTATAACAACCTGGCTTGGGCGTACATGAAAGAAAAAGACATTCTTCCTGTCATCGAAGAGGGAGATATGGATATTTTGAAAAGCGCGAAGCCAGACTTCATTGCCTTTAACTACTACACCTCACAAACGGTTGAAGCGAGTAAAGGAGATGGCAACGACGAATTTGCACGCGGTGGAGATCAGCATTTGAAATCCGGTGAAGATGGCGTCTACAAAGGCGGCAACAACCCATTCTTAAGCAAAAATGCGTTTGGCTGGGAGATTGACCCTGTCGGCTTCCGTTCAACGATGCGCGAGATTTATGACCGCTATCAGCTGCCGCTTATTATCACGGAAAACGGATTGGGTGCATTCGACAAGTTAGAAGAAGATGGATCAATTCAGGATGATTATCGAATTGATTATTTAGAAAAACATATCGAGCAAATCAAATGGGCAATCACAGACGGCGTCGAGGTATTCGGATACTGCCCGTGGTCAGCCATCGACTTAATCAGCACACATCAAGGATGCTCCAAGCGCTACGGGTTCATCTACGTCAATCGCGACGAATTTGACCTAAAAGACCTTAAAAGAATTCGCAAAAAGAGCTCTTATTGGTATGAAACCTTGATTCAGCAAAATGGAGACAACATCGGGAAATAACGATAAAAAAGCCAATCACCTTATGCGGGTGGCTGGCTTTTTTCGTTCATTTTATTGGAAAGATCATATTGTTCGAGTTGTTCTAACATGATAGCTAGATTGTAACAGCCTAATAAACTGTTTTCTTTTATAATCCGAAGAATATCACAATCCATTTCGCTGTTTAGCCAGTTTGTATAAAAATTGCGGCTATTCTTTTTTATGTGCATTTTGAACTTTTTCGATATAATCTGCTACTTTGTAAAAACCTGATGTCGCTTTCTTTGCATATTTCTTGCCTATTACTTTCGATAAGGATTTTTCTAGATATGTGCCTGACTTGCGAAGAGCCTGAACAGCAAGTTTTTTTGCTATTGTAGTGACGATATTTTTAGTTGGGGCTTCTTTAGATTGTGGTGGGAATATCTTGCCCCATTGTTTAGGAACATATGCATTTCGGCTTGTGTCATTTGTCTACCACAGAAATTTTCACCAAAACGAAGTTCTAAAAAATGATTGCGGACACCGCAACCAAAAAAGGAATTTTCTTAAATCTATCTTAAATCCATTGATACACTCATTTTAATTTGATAACCTTGATTTTGGAATTTAATGCAAAAGGAGGAAATATAAATAAGATGTTCAAAAAAACACTTTTAACCCTAATTACCCTAGCTCTTGTCATATCAATATGGACTCCATTTTCATCAGAAGCATCAGCAGAAACACACTTTATCAATTCACAAGAATTAGAAGCATTAGTAACACCAACAGTTCTACAAAATGAACAAATTACCAAAGAATTAGACGAACTTGAAATGAAAATGGGAGAATACATAGAAAACCTTCCATTTACAGAAAAAGAATTTGAAAGCATGTCAGAGTCAGAACAAAATAAAGTGATAGACCAATATTTCAACAATGAAGAATTTTTAGCTTTAGAAAACCGAATGAAACAACTTGATTCCAAAAGTAGTCAGAGTGAAATCACAACACAAGCACTACCAATATTCTTCGTACCAATCGCAATGACCGTAGGAAGAGTTGCTTTGTGGGCCATAAGATCAAAAGGCGCAAAAGTTGCACTGAAGTATTTGAAGAACAGAATAAAAGGTTTTGGGAAGAACTATCATATCGATTGGTATGTAAAAAATAGAAAAGGAAAAGTCGAGAGTCTCGTAAAAGTGTTCCATAAAAAAGGAAAAAAGAAAATACGAGTATTTGCAGTTGATAACGGAGTCATACCACTAAAACCAGGATCATCAAACTGGTACTGGCATTTTCATGTAGCTCCAAAAATTCAAATACACCATGCTCTTAGAGCATCAGTACCAAGTAAACACAAAGCTGTAAAAGGTAGAACAATACTCCACTAAAAAAGAAAAGCCCTTTTATAAGGGCTTTTCTTTTTTAGCATCGTAATCTTTAATAATTTCAATTGGATCAATTGCATCATCATCTTGTACATATTGCTCTACATAAGGAGTCATCAACTTCTCAAACTGATTTTCATCATCTACTAAAGCAATACAAGTTTCATATCCTTCAAAATCAGATGGGTATAAATTTGCAACAGCACTACCAGTTTTTAAAGCCTGATCTATCGCATTTTTTAATTCCAATAAACCCTTCCTGTTTCCTAAAATCAATGCTTCTCTATGATGAGTTTCTTGAGCATATATATTACACATCTCTAAAACATCATCATCATCCACTTGAATAGACATACAAAAATCACCTCCGAAGTAAAATTTAGTTAATTATATAATTATTGATGCCAGCATGCCAAGACCTCAAACGTCTCATTGGCTACTTTATCTTCATCTTCTTCAATCCTGATCAGATCTTCTTCCTAGGCATCAATACGCTATTTCCCAAACTGCCACCAATTTTTTCTTTCCTTTTCATCCTGTTCCGTTGCAGTTTTTCTTATGGCCTCTAACAGCTTTTTATCTCTTTCAAGAAGACTGATTTGTATGTATTCTTGCTGTTTTTTCAACTTGCTGGAGCTTACACATCTTACTCTCTACTATCATTATACCCCGAATTTATTGAAATTTATAGACTGTTTCTCGCCCATATCTAGCCGTATACTGTTATACGCAAGTCAAAAACGATGAGGGGTGTGGCTGTATGAATGACAAGCAAAAGGTGTTAGATCTCGGGCCATTTTTTCATGGGACAAAAGCGGAATTGAAGATTGGAGATCTGCTTGAACCGCTGCATTTATCCAATTATCAGGATAAAAAATCGAACCATATTTATTTCACCGGAACACTAAACGCGGCCAAATGGGGTGCTGAATTAGCTAGGTCTGATGCGAAAGAAAGAATTTATGTTGTAGAACCGTTAGGCGAGTTTGAAAATGATCCAAATGTGACTGATAAAAGATTTCCCGGCAACCCAACACGTTCTTATCGATCGAAATCTCCGTTGAAAATAGTCGCAGAATTAGGTTCTTGGGAAAGACATTCCGATGAAGAAATCAATCATATGCTGAGCTCCTTAAAAAAATTAAGTGAAGAAGGAAAAAATGTCATCTACGATTGATGATGTATATCTAAATAAAAAGGCCGCCTCATGAATTGGGCGGCCTTTTGTTTGATATTATTGAAACAACGCATCCATCAGCTCATCAAAAGTGTTGGCTTGCTTGAGGGCGCGAATGCGGTCTGGATTGTCTAGTAAATCGACGGCCTGTTCAAAGAATTGGTTCATGCAGGCAGCGTCATCCTTATGAATCGCTAATAAAAAGACAAGTGATACTTGGTCTCCCTGCCAGTCAATCGGCTGTTTTAAATGTGCGATGGCTACAGAGGAGGTGCCTTCATTTGTGATGAGCGGGTGCGGCATGGCAATGCCGCTGCCAAGATAGGTAGACGACATTTGCTCCCGCTCAAGCACCGAGGGCCGAAAAGAAGACGATACTAGCTGATGCGCCTCTAAACGGCTGCATAGTATATCTAATACCTCCTCCTTGCTGCTTAGATCAGCATTCATGAAAGTCAATCGCTCTTGAAAAAACGCCATCAGCTCTTTTGAGGGTGCCCCGTGTCCATTTAATAAATGAATGACTTCATTTACACGCTGTATATCATGATGTTCAAAAAAGGCGCTGACCTGAATGACTGGTTTCCCCTTTGATGTGAGAGGCACGGTTGTGATGATGACGTCACACGGCAAAGAGGAGCTCATGAGATAATCCTGATAGGAATAGAGCTCAACAATGTCAAGCTCGTGCTGAAAGGCTGTCTTCAATTTAATTTCAAGCAGTCTTGCCGTCCCTAAACCAGATCCGCACACGATAATCGCTTTCTTTTTTTGCGAGGTATCGAGCTGACTTCTTTCAAATGAAGCAGCGATATGCAAGGCAACATATGCCGCTTCATCTTCATTTGGCGTCCGCACCAGCTGTAAGGCATTCAGCCCGCTGACAGCCAAATCAAACGGGTATGGATAGGACGTTTTGATCTCATGCAAAAGCGGATTTTGTAATGATACGCCATATTGGATGCGATTTAATAACGGCTTCATATGAAGCATCAAGTCTTGCTGCAGGATGCTGTCATCAGCAAAACGATGACCGCTTATTTTCTCAATGTGCTGTAGAAAGACTGTAACCGCCTGCTGAACTTCCACTGTCGTCTGATGCTGGGCGGCTTCTTTCCACGTTTGATTCGCCAATAGATGCATGACTAAGTAATCTGTTTCATCCTCTGATAAGGTCACACAAAAAGTGTCACTCACCTGCTGTATGATTTTTTGTGCAATTCTCATCAAAACGGGTGATCTTTGTGTACGGGCAGTACTAGCGGATATCCGCTGGTTTTTTCGTGTTTGCTGAATCGCAATGGCTAAGTGAATGACTAAATTTTTTAAGGCAATGTCTTTAATGAGCAATGACTCTTGATGCAGGTTCGTCAACACAATAGATCGAATGGTTTCAAGAGAAATATCAGGAAAATGGAGCTGTTCTCGCTCGGTGATATGAGAGAGAGCAGGCTCTTCTTCAAGAAGTAAGTCTGCATAGCACGTTCTTTTTTGCAGCTCATCTCCTTCAATCTTTAAGCCAAATCCAGGCTTTGATACAAGGGTCATGCCGTAACGGGCTAACAGCTCTCGTCCTTTTTTTAAATCACTGCTGACCGTCATGCGGCTGATAAACAGTTCTTCAGCCAGCTGGTCAATTTTTAAGTAATCTGATTGAAGCAGCAGCTTTCTCATCATAAATCGTACACGCTCTTCTGGCATGACGGGGACAAGAGAGCGGGCAGGAAGTTTTTGCTGATGAAGCCAAAGTAAGAAAGCATCTTGGTCACTCGTTAAAAGAGTATATCCCTTCCCGCGAATCGTTTTAATCATGGCTCCAGTTTCCTTTAAATACTCATTTGCTTCCTTGATTAAATTGCGGATAGAGCGGTCAGATAAGCGAAAAGAGGCAGTGAGCTCCTCCAGCTTCACGAACCCCTTCGTTTCAAATAGCCGCTGAATCAGCTGATAGGTTCGAGGATCTGCCGTCATCATCATTGCGCGGCTCCTTGCGCCTGTAAGGCATCAGTTCCAAGAGCGATGGCGCCCATTAAACCAGATAATCCATCAAAGGATGGTTTTGTGATAATTTCATGTAAAGGCTTTGGCAGCTGCAAATAGCCGTGAAGCCGTTTGTCTGTTTCATCAAGAATAAGCGGCAGCATAGCCGGCTGTTTCATTACGCCTCCACCTAGAATGATGCGTTCTGGTGAAAGGGTGAGCAGCAGGTTAGCAGTCATTTGCCCGAGATAGTAAGCATGAAGTGACCAGGCTGGATGATCCTCTGGCAGCATTTGTGCCAGTGTATGATAGCGTCCTTCTATGGCAGGTCCAGATGCCAGTCCCTCTAAACAGTCATGATGTATAGGGCAGCAGCCTCCATAGGTGTCATGAGGATGCCGCTGAACGGTGATATGACCCATTTCTGGATGCAGCAATCCGTGAATCAGGCGATGTTCAATATAGGCACCGCCGCCTATTCCAGTCCCAACAGTAATATAGACCAAGGAGGCAGGCTTTTCTGCTTCAGTTGAAAAACGGGCTTCTCCGAGTGCTGCACAGTTCACATCGGTATCAAGCTTCATCGGGACCCCGAGGGCTTGTTTTAAGGTAGAGAGGAAAGGGAATTGGCGCCATGCTGTTTTTGGTGTGTCTAAAATCGTCCCATAGCTTAGGCTTTGCTCTTTCACATCGACAGGCCCGAATGCCCCAATTCCAATGGCATCGACACGATGCTTTGTAAAGTAATCGATCACTTGCCGGCATGTTTCATCTGGATTTCCTGTTGCAAAGGAAGTCATGTGTTCAATCGTTCCGTCTGTTGTTCCGTAGCCGCAGACAAATTTTGTTCCGCCTGCTTCAATGCCTCCAATTCGCATGATCAATGCCCTCCATTAAAGAGGGGCGGAATCCAATGGATCCCGCCCCTACATGTTCATTTTTTCTTTACAATGTAGGTTTGTACCTGACAAGGTGTAAGCGGTTCAATGTGTAATGATCCATGTTGTGCTTTGAGTATATGTCCTTCAGGTGTTTCTCCTAAATTCGTTGTTTCTCCGTGTTGTAGAGATGAACTATTGATTGAAGCGGCTGTTTGACGCGTTAAATATGGATTGAAGAGACGAATGACAATGCCTGTTCCATGCTCTTCTTTTTTCAGAGCGCTTAGAATGGCTCCATCTGTCTCAATGTCAAGCAGGCTATAAGTAGATTGTAAGTCTTCTTTTTCATCTCGGAAAGAGAAAATTAAACGACCGTTTAAAAAGTCTGCCCGCTCGTAGCATTGAACAGGGGTGGTGTACCGTTTGGCAAGCTGTGCTAAGTGTCCCTCGCTGACTGCGTCCTTGCTATAGTGCATTCCAAATGAGAATGACAATGCACCTTGCAGCTGAGCGTCAGGTGTATCAACAATTTTTTCCCCAGATGCGCGTCCTGGACGGTAAAGCAGGTTTTCTTTCCCCATTTTTCCGAAACAGCGGAAGAGCGTATATGCAATCGTTGTATAGCCTTCCCCTGTGATCTGATATTCTCTCACGCAGTCGGTCAACAGAGCGGCACCATATGCTTCATCACGAAGTGCGACAAAGGATTGCATCGGTTCAATGGTGATCGGTTTTTCTTCCCAATGTTCATTGTTCCACCATTCTAGCTCTTGCGTCAGCTCTGTTGGGCGTTCGATTGTACCAAACTGTTGATCGCTCAGTGATACGTTTGATGCGATGCCTGTATCAAAAAGAACGCGCAGGCGATGATCTAACGCATGGTTGTCCACATCTACATGAAAACGGATGACAGCATCGTCTTTGTTTAATGCTATCTTCGCTGTGATCGGAAGTGAAGTCGCAGCCAATTGCTTAGAGCGCTCCTCTAGGTCGTAAGGGACAGTGAGCTGAAGCTTGATGGTCAGCTCTTGCTGCAGGCCGCTTTTAGCCACTGAGATGTCTGCTGATGAAAGATCCTTGGATGACACATACAGGTCCTCACGCGGGGGTGAATAGTTGTAAGAATCCCCATCGTCTCCGTTGTCTTCAAAGATCATTTGCTTAGAGAATGTCCGGCCAGTTTGTTTATCTGTGATGTCCAGTGATCCGTTGTCATTTGCCGCTATGCGGTAATACGTATTTTCAATTACGCGTCCTTCAGTTTGTTCCCATAGAGATTCGCTTGATTCATCAAAGACCATGCTCACTTGTGTATAGCCTACTGACGGTAAGTCGATGGCTTCAATCAGCAGCACGGCTTTCCATACTTGCTTTGGCATGTACACTTCTTTACTTGGGTTAAGAGAAATTTGCTGTGCCAGCACATAATCTGTGACATCGGTTTTGCTTTTCACTGTGTACTGAAGCGTTTGTCCATTTGCATCCTTTAACGTAAATGGACGTTCCGTGATAAAGGTTTCGACTTCAATGACTTCAGAACGCTTTGAAGGCAGGGTATTGAACAAGGTGAATGTGATTTCTTGCTCTGTTTGCAGTCGAATAGCGATGAGACGCATGTGTAAGTCCACAAGATTCTCGGCGATTTCCTTTGCCTGTTTGTAGCGGAAGAAGACATCTTGGTTTGTCGTGTCACTATTACAGCCGCCAATGCTGTCATGCGCTGCATTTTCAAACATGAGGTACCAAATATCGCGAACCGTATCATGCGGATAGTCGTGTCCGAGAGAATAGCTGATCGTTAGGATGGGCTCCATCACATTCACGAGATAGTTTTCAATTTGATTGTTTAAGATTTTTAAATCCGCTCGTGTTGAAAAAATAGATTTATGAATCCGCATATGCTTCGCATGAATGAGCTCTCCGTGTAATGTCTCAAAAGATGTCCGCTCTTTTTTCACTGCTGCAATATAATCTTCTAAACTGCTGATTTGATAGTGATGCTCGTCAAGTTCATTGGCTTTTTCTAATAAATCAGGCAGGTTTTTGCGGATCGGTGCTTGGTCAAAGCCATTCGGGAAATAGACATTCTTTGTGGTTGCCTTTGCTTGCAGTGCACCGATTTTTTCAGATAAAAAGGCTTGTAAGTCCTCATCCTTCTCAGGGATATTTCCACCGTAGTAGTAGCCGAATGGCAGATTCACAGCAAAGACTTCACTGCCGTCAGCACCGCGCCAATTGAATTCGGTATGGTTCGTCATATGGTCAGAAACGCCACGCCAAAATGCCGTATCGACAATGCCGAAGCCGCGATAAATTTGAGGCATTTGTGCGGATTGACCGAAGGAATCAGGGACATAGCCGACTTTCATCACGTGGCCGAACTGCTGACAGCGTTCAATCCCATATTGTAGGTTCCGCACAATCGATTCACCTGAAATGACGAGCTGGTCGGTTTGGGTATACCATGGGCCGATGATGAGACGTTTCGCAGTGACAAGCTTTTTGATTCGATTTTCATCCTCTGGCCGCCATTTCAGATAATCATCTAATAAGGAAGCCTGGGCATCGAGCATGAAGTAATGGAACCTTTCATCTGTTTCAAGGGTATCTAAGATGTCCATTACGCTTTTCATTAAGTAAATACGGGAGCGGGAGGTGGTGAAATACCATTCCCGGTCCCAGTGAGTATGTGGAATCACATGTACATTGACAGTCATTGATCAACGACACCTTTCTACGTTCAAATTATCCTTCTAGTACAAGGTCAAAATCGTCTTCTTCTTTCTGCTTTTGGTCATGTTCCGGCGTTTTTGGCTCTTTTTTCTCAGAGAAATTCACAAGCAGATTGGCGCCAATACCGATGACGAGTGCGCCAGTTAGAGCTCCGATTAAATAAGCCCACCAGTTTCCGACTGAGAAGAAGCCGTATAGCCCGCCAATTGGCGGCATGATGTCATGAACTCCTAATAATGCAGCGACCCCGCTTCCAACAGCACATGCCACAACATTGAGCGGAATCAATTTCAAAGGATTGACGAGGGTAAAAGGGATCGCCCCTTCCGTAATACCGATAATGCCCATGACAAGACCGCCTCGTCCTGCTTCTCTAAAGGTTGGTGAGAAGTTGCGTTTTCGAATCAATGTCGCAAGCCCGTATCCAAGCGGTGGAATGACAATCGCAATATTGACGAGAATGGCAGGGAGGTAGACACCTGATAGAAAGAGGGCGTTACCAGCCATCCACGCTGATTTATTCACCGGTCCGCCAAGATCGAAGCCAATCATCGCACCTAAAATGAGAGCGAGTGCGAGTGTGCTTGTTCCATCAGCGACCATACCTTTGATCCATTCAATTAATGCCGTGTTCAAAGCGCCTAATGGGCCGCCCAGAAGAACTGACATAAGAAGTCCGGTTAAGCCAACGGTAATAAGCGGCAGGATGAGCAGAGGGACGAGCCCAGCTGCAGAGCCTTGAATTTGAATTTTTCTTTTCACAAAAAGAGCAACATATCCTGCGAAGAAGCCTGCAATGACGGCACCAATAAATCCAGCATTTGTTGAGCTGGCGAGAGCACCGCCGATAAAGCCGGCTGCAAGACCTGATTTATCCGCAATCGAATAGGCGATAAATCCAGCGAGCAGAACGTTCATTAAGCCAATGCCTGTCCAGCCGACCTGCTCCATTAAATAGGCACCGTGCAGTATGCCGCCAGCATCCTTATAGGTGTTTAAATCTGAAACACCAAACCCTAACCCGACCAGTTTTGCTAAACCAACGATAAGTGAGGCACCGATGATTACAGGAAGAATATAAGAAATACCGGTCATGAGATGGCCTTCAATGACTTTTAATTTTGCTTTCATTTTCTTTGCTCCTTTCTATATGGCATTGCTCATGTTTATTGAGATTCAGACTTTTTCTTTTCAACAAGTGCTACAGCTTTAGTGATAATTTGCTCGGCATTTTTTAGGGCACGTCCGATTTCGACACGTACAGTGGGAATGCCTGAGAAGCGTTCCGCATCGTTGATATGCTGATTTGAGGCAATGATGCAGAGGTCTGCCTGCTGTGCTTCCTCTGCTGTAATGCCGTTGACCTGACCCATAATCCCCTGCTGTTCGATTTTGATCTCGTGTCCGAGCTGTTTACCTGCATTTTCTAACGCTTTGGCTGCCATTGGAGTATGAGCTAACCCTGCTGGACATGAAGTGACACCGACAATTTTCATTGTGTAATCCCCTCTTTCAATTGTTGTTCAATGACTTCGTAATAGTAATCAGCTGTTTGACCTGGTTGAATCTTCTCGATAAAAGCAGGTTCCATTAGACTGGTCGCAATACCTGACAGTAATTTCAGGTGTGTGACATTTGCTTCTTCTAGTGGAACGAGCAGTGTAAATAAATAGCTTGTGGGCAAATCATCGAAGCTTCCCCATTCAATGGGTTGTTCAAGTTCTAAAAAAAGAAGTGAAGCCGTTTGTACAGCGGAGCTTTTTGTATGTGGAATGGCAAAGCCTTGCTGAAGTCCTGTTGAGACTTCGTCTTCGCGTGTCAACAAATCTGCTAATAGCCCCGCCTGATTGTTAGTAATCTGAAGGTCTTCAGCTTTCTCGGAAATGTATTGTAAAATCTCATTCTTTGATCGTCCGTTTACTTGTGTGAAAACATGATCTTTTTGGAACAAGCTGATCCCTTCTCTCTTGTTTGTTAAGCGCTTACAAGTTGATTGTAATGTACTTTTCAGCATGGTTAAATAGCATCATTTTCCGTTTGAAATGGCAAAAAGTTTATGAAGCTATCCGTCTTGCTGACTGAATATCTCAAATCCTAGCTTAAAACGAGTTTAATTATGTAAAAAACAGATTCTACTATATGTATTTCTGTGATATTCTTCCAAGGTATCATAAAAGATAAGGGGGTCTTTTCATGTTCAAAAAGCAGGTCAAATCCTGTGTGATCGTACTCATGGCCATCATTCTATGTATGGCAGCATTACCTGGATACGAGGCAGCAGCTGCCAGTCATGGAACAAGTGTCAATGAAGCCATTGGGTTAAAAAATGGTGAAGTCATCTCAGGTACATTACAGAATGAAAAGGAAGAGTCGTGGTATGAAATCACGCCATCTGCACAAGAGGTGGCAAAACATACACACATGCAAATTTCTGTGAAAAGTAAACAAGTGCTGTCCGTATCGGTCTATCCAAGCAAGGACAGAGCGATGAAGGATGACACATATTCAAGATATCGCGTGGACACAGCGAGCGGAGAGACAGAGATCAACTTCCCGCATGCATGGTCAGGTCCCTATTATGTCAAAGTGCTCTATTTAGGGTCAGAGGAAGACAGCCGTGATGAGGAAGAGGATGCGGCATATACAATCGGATATAAAGGAGCTAATCTTCCGCCTTCTGAACCTGTTTTTCCTGAAGAAGATGAGCCTGAAATCATCATTATTGAGAAAAAGTACGGGCGTGAAATTCTTCAATCGATTCGTACAATCGAAGATAAACGATTCAATGAAACGGCAGAAGGTCGGAAGCTTTCGCGTCTGCTCCAAAAGACAAAGCCGTTTCTCAAATCAAAGCTCATCAAACATCAAAAAGAGCAGCAAAAGGTATACAACCATCTGCTCACATTAAAAACACTGCTAAGTGACGTAGAGAAAAATGGTGCATTTAGTGGTCATATCGTAACAGAAAAAGAACAACAGGCGATCGGCTCCCTTTTTGATATGCTCAAAGAAGCAAGTCCGGCATATTTAAAAAAGGAATTAGAAGCCGTCAGTCAAAAAATTGGCATCGATCAGCTTGAAGGAAAGTCAGTTGGTTATGTATTAGAGAAACAAAAGCTTGTAAAAGAAGAGAAGGTTAAAACGAATAAGATCATTTTTAAATTAAAGGATGGCCAAACACTTCAATCTGCGAAAAAGAAAATGAAAAGCTACGGCATCCAAGAAAACCGTGTGACATCACAGTCAGTTAGTCCTTTATTCAAAGGAATGTATGTCTATGATGTGCCAGCAGGGCAAGAATCAGCTGGAAAGACACTAAAAGCAGGCAAAGCGGTCATCAAAAGCACGGCAAGAAAGCTTTCCAGCATGCCGAATGTTGAATTTGCAGAGCCTGTTCAAACCTATCGTGCGCTAAGCAACGACGCGCAGTATGGTTATCAGTGGCCGCTGAAAAACAGTGCGCAAAACAGCGGGAAAAAAGGCGCTGACGTCAAATTTGAACAAATGAATACACTGATTGGCACAAGCAAAATGAAGCAAACATTAATTGCTGTTGTGGATACAGGTGTAGACAGCCGTTTGACAGATTTAAACGGGACTGTTCGTACAGACTTAGGTGCGAATCTCATTGGACGAAACAAAGATGCGATTGATGACAATGGACACGGTACGCATGTGGCAGGCATCATTGCCGCAAAATCCGATAATCATTACTCAATGGCAGGTCTCAATCAACATACGGGCATCATTCCGGTGAAGGTGCTGGATGCCTATGGCTTTGGCGATACAGAGCATATTGCACTTGGGATCAAGCATGCAGTGGACAAAGGCGCAAAGGTCATCAACATGAGCCTTGGCGGCTACTACAGCAGAGTGATTGAATATGCCATGAATTATGCTGCTCAAAGAAATGTACTAGTCGTCGTGGCAAGTGGAAATGATGGCGTACCAGAAATGGGCTACCCTGCGACATCAAAATACGCAATGGCGGTTGGTGCAAGCAACCGTATGGATATTGCCGCTGAGTTCTCAAGCTATGGCAAAGGACTGAGCATGTCAGCCCCAGGGTCGGATATTCCGAGCCTCATGCCTGATGGGAATGTCTCATACCTTAGCGGGACATCAATGGCGACACCATATGTAGCAGCAGCAGCAGGGTTACTGCTTTCTAAAAATCCATCCTTAAAGCCAAATCAAGTGAGAAATCTTTTGCAAAGTACAGCAGATGACATCTCATTTAAATCTATTGATGGAAAAGACGACGTTTTCTATGATGAAAACGAGGAGCCAATTGTCGATCCGAAAATCCCAGGAATTGATTGGATGACAGGACATGGCAGACTGAATGCATTTGCTGCATTAAGTGCTGTCGAATTGAATGCATCAGTGAACAAAGTGGAAGATCAGCATCAAAAGGTGACAGGTAAAGCAAAAGCCGGTGCTGCTATTTCTGTGTATAGAGGCAAAACGCTGCTTGGAAAAGGCACAGCAGGCAAAAAAGGAACCTTTAGTGTGAAGATTAAGCATCAGAACAAAAACAAGGTCCTTCACATTAAAATGTCAAAAGGAAAGGCCGCTACGACGCTCAAAACCGTCGTGAAAAAAGGCAAAGCACCAGCTAAGCCGAAAGTCAGCAAAGTAACAGTCAAAAGTAAAGCCGTCAAAGGAACTGCGGGTGCAGGCTTGACCATTAAAGTGAAAAACAAATCAAAGAAAGTCATCAAAACAGTCAAAACCAATAGCAAGGGTGCATTTACTGCCCAAATAAAACCACAGAAAGCCAAAACGGTTTTATATGTGACCGCATCAGATGTGAGAAAAAGAGAAAGCAAAGCGGTAAAAGTGGTTGTGAAAAAATAAAAAAAGGACTTCCCTTTTCAAAAAAAGGGAAGTTTTTTTGTTTTATACTGGAAAAATACCAATTAATGTCGATAGTAAAATAGTAGGAAAAAAAGGAGGAATTATCGATGAAAAAAATCATGTTTGCTTTCGTTCTATCATTGCTTCTCGTATTCCCAAGCTTTGCACATGCTGAAGAAACAGGTGCAGTACCAGCATCAGTAGAAGTAACAAGTGTCACAGCAGCCGATAGTGGAATAGTGAATTACGGCTATGGCAGTAAATATCGCGTGGGTTCTTATTATCCAGCTACGTTTAAAGGGACTCTAAAAGATGCAAGCGGAAACCTCATGCCTAATCAGCCGATCAAGCTTTATTTTGAAGCAGCCATCAAATCATATGCTCAAACAGCGACAGGCACAACAGATGAGAATGGACAGTTTTCACTCACGTTTCAAGTTCCAGCAGGTGCAGGCTACCAATCATACAATAATGCAGGCTGGTCAACACATTACTACGATATCGTTCCAGTGACGTTCACGTCAAACGACATCAAACTATCTTCAAATGTCACAAGTGTGTACCATTTGGCGTATACATCACGTTACTAATCTCATAGAAAAAAAGGATGTCATCAGGTGACATCCTTCAGCGTGTAGACAAACCCTCGCATTCTGTGTCAGGTCTGCGCTCTGGTACTCACGAATGTCAAATTCGCTCCGTTCCAGTGCTCGTCCTTCTTAGACTGCAAAGGTTTTCTATCACGCTGAAAAAAAACAAAGGGCTAAAATGAAAATCATTTTAGCCCTTTGTTTTTTGTTAGCAAACCTGCTGGGCGGCAACCGAAAGAGTCGATAAACAAACACTCATCAGCCGTTATTCCCAGATTCGATCGAGCGTTTAACTTTTAATCTTGAGCTTTGATAGATAAGAACTTTCACACTTGAACTTTGATCCTTGAACGTTCAGCTTTGAGCTTTTATCAAGGATCATCCTAAGATGATCATCAGATGAGGAGGGAATGACCTTTCCCTCGGAGGTGTTTAGTCCTATCGATTTTCGGCTCACTAACAAAATCAATTAATCGATCTGTATTTTCGTTAGTGTATTGCTTTCAGACAAGGAAAAATCAACTTCCATTTGAAAATCTTCAATTTCTTTCGAAAGCTGTTCAATTTTCACTCGAAGACGAAGCGGATCGATGATCACCGCCTCATTTTCAGCTAGAAAAGACTTCACGATCTCTTGGTTGGCGGCCGCTTGTGTCTTTCCATCTTTCCCAAACAAGGTCTCTAAATGCTGATCAAGTCTCATTTTCACATCTTCATTCGTTTGTTCAGCTTTGTCGACCAGCTCTTTGTACACCTGTTTCATTTTCCGTAAATAACGAATATCGTAGTCTATCGACGTCTTTCGTTCAATCGCCTCTGCCACCGTCATACGGACACCCGCCACATCAATCATTGTGGTCGCATTCGATACAACGATGGCTGATTTGATGGCATTCCGGCGTTTGATTAAAGCTCGAATCGATTGATCATCAGCCTTTGCCTTTTTTTCAATCTCTTCTTGATTCTGAAATCCGTGCTGTATATGTTTGCCGATTATCAATCCACCAAGTACGGCTTCATCAACGGTTCGGTTGATTCTTTTATCTAACATTTTCAGTTCACTTAATGCTCTTGTAATGGTCATTTCCATATTCACGACAACTCCCTTGGTTCATCCTGAAAATCATAGATTCCTATCATATACCAAAGTGTGCTTCTTTTACTAGCAATATCCTTTTTTGTCAATGAAAAAAACCTGATGTTTATACACCAGGTTTTTCTCGTTTTTTCTGAATCCAAGCTGTCACGTAATAGGCAGCATAGCAGAGCGCAATGAAAGGAATGCCGCAGATGAGGGCAATCCGCTGATTTGGATCAAAGGCAATGCCAATGACAGATGCAAGACATAGGAGGAAGGCTGCAATCGGAACTACTGGATAGAGCGGTGTTCGAAAGGATAAATCATGAAGCTGTCCGCCTTCCTGTAAAAATCTTTTCCGAAACATCAACTGTGAGGCAGCAATCCCCATCCATACAATCACAACAGCCAGTCCAGAGATTGATACAAGGACAAGGTATACTGTTTCTGGTGCGATCACGCTCGATAGCAAAGAAAGAATACCACCGATCATACTTAAAATGAGTGCATTCAAAGGAATGCCTTTTGACGTCAGCTTCGCCAGTTTTTTAGGAAGTGTCCGTTCCTCAGAAAGCGACCAAAGCATACGAGATGATGCGTATAATCCTGAGTTTGCGGCAGATAAGATCGCGGTCAGGATGACAAAATTCATGAAATCTGCGGCATAAGGAATCCCGATACGGTCAAATACCACGACAAATGGGCTTTTGATCACCCCGGCTTCTTCTACTGGAATCAAGCCAGCCAACACAACGATCGTTCCAACGAAAAACAGGACGAGACGCAGGACGGTTGTGCGAATGGCTCTTGGAATGGTCTCGTCAGGATTGACGCTCTCACCCGCAGCAATCCCAATCAACTCTGTACCTGAAAAAGCAAAATTGACAGCAAGCATCGTCATTAAAATCGGTAAAAAGCCGTTTGGGAAAAGTCCGCCTTCGCCAGTGAAATTAGAAAAGAACGGAGCGGCCTCACCGCCCTTTAATGGGATCAAACCAAACATTGCAGCTCCGCCAAGAATAATAAAGAGAATAATAGCCATCACTTTAATACTGGAAAACCAAAACTCTGATTCTGCAAAAAACTTGACCGTAAATGCATTCAGTAAAAAGATGAGAAGAGCAAAAACGCCACTCCACATCCAAACCGAAGTGTCTGGAAACCAGCGCTGCATTAATAGTCCTGCCGCTGTAAATTCCGAACCGAGTGCCACTGTCCATGTCAGCCAGTATAGCCAAGCGACCGTATAGCCTGTACCAGGTCCAATGTATTTTGTTGCATACGTATGAAAAGCCCCTGTGACCGGCATTGCGACAGACAGCTCGCCTAAACAAAGCATCACGAGGTAGACAATTAAAGCCCCGACAAGATAGGCAAGAATGGTCCCCGCAGGTCCGGCCTGATTGATGGTATACCCAGAGCTTAAAAAGAGCCCTGTTCCAATGACGCCGCCTAGAGAAAGCATGAACAGGTGCCGGCTCGTCATTTTTCGTTGATATTGTTGTGACTGATCTTTTGCTTGTTCCATGTCTTCCCGCCCTTTTGCTTAAAAGTATGTGTGATGATTCATGATGCTATGATGTGGTTCTTTTTAAGATGTCATTGATATCTTCTGGAGTCGTGCGGCAGCAGCCGCCGATGATATGCGCGCCGTCTTTGTACCATTGATGCGCACATTCCCCAAAAGTAAGATGAGACGTATCTCCGCTCCATACCTTTTCTTCAGGATCATATATTTCACCTGAGTTTGGATAAACCACAATCGGTTTGCTCGTTCCCTTTTTCATCTCTTGAATAAGAGAAGTAATAAATTGCGGCGGCGTGCAGTTCACGCCGACAGCAGCGATTTGTTCATAAGGCTCAAGCGCCTGTACACATTCTCGTATAGAATCACCTTCACTAATGTGCAGGCCATCCTTTGCGCTGAATGTGATCCAAGCAGATGTCCCGCTGAATTCATCTTGCAGCAGCTTTGCAATGGCAGTTGCTTCAATCAGACAAGGAATCGTTTCGCATGCCAGAATATCTGCACCCGCTTCTACTAATGCCTGAATTCTTGGTCTGTGAAAATCAATGAGAGCCTGCTCTGAGAGCCCGTAATTTCCTTTATATTCTGAACCATCAGACAAATAAGCGCCGAATGGCCCCACAGATCCAGCGACAAATGGTTTTGTCCGTCCTTCACGACGCGCTTCATCCTGCCAAAAAAGATCGCGTGCCTCTTTCGCTAAAGTGACAGAGCGTTTCATCAGTTCAATCGCTTCTTCTTTTGTATAGCCTTTTTCAGCAAAGCCTTCAATCGTTGTTTGGTAGCTGGCGGTTGTTGCGCAGTCAGCACCTGCTTGGAAGTAGTCCAAGTGTACTTGCTGAATCAATTGTGGCTGTTCAATAAGTATTTTGGCTGACCATAAACGATCGTTTAAGTTACAGCCCTTTCGTTCAAGCTCTGTTGCTAATGCACCGTCTAAAATCAAAGGTGCGTGAGCCTGTAAACGGCTTTGAATAGGATTCATTGGAATCAAACAGCCTCCTTTTTAGATCGGAAATAATGGATATGATATGAGGCAGTAGTTTAAATGACTAAAGTGTTTTTGTCAAGGAGAGGAAAAAGCATCATAGGGCGGAAAAACCCTGAAAACATGCGGGTTTTGATGCATAAAAATGCAGTCAAAATAATAGAAAACCAAGTCATTGACAGCCTCTAAAAAGAGATATATATTATGGAAAGATTGATTTCAGAAAGCTTCATCAAAAGGCGCGCCGTCTTTTGATTTTTATGTTGTCCAACGACTGTCTTCTTTCGTGCAGAAAGAGGGTTTTTTATATGCTTAAAAAAGGAGGAAAGAAGAAATTGAAAAAATGTGTAAAAGATATAGCGATGATTCTAGTTGGTTCTTTTTTATTTGCCGCAGCAGTGAACATGTTTGTCATTCCGCTTGAATTTGGTGAAGGCGGTGTCACGGGGCTGTCCATCATTTTTTATTATTTGTTTGAAATAGCACCGTGGCTGACGAACCTTGTGTTGAATGCGATCTTATTACTTGTGGGATATAAATACTTGGACAAAAAGACCACGATTTATACGGTGGTTGCCGTTGCAAGTAACTCCCTATTTTTACATCTGACCACAACATGGGTCGTGAATGTACACGAATTGATCATTGGAGCGATTTTTGCAGGAATTATCATCGGAATTGGGATTGGTCTTGTGCTCAGAGCCGGTGGAACAACGGCGGGTTCTGCCATTCTCGGAAGAATTGCCAACAAGTATTTAGACTGGAACGTGAGCTATGCCATCTTGTTCTTTGATCTGATCGTTGTATTTGCTTCCTATTTTATTATTGGTGCGGAAAAATTAATGTTTACCATTGTGATGCTGTACGTGGCGACAAAGGTAATGGACTTTGTGATAGAAGGACTTAACACGAAAAAGGCAGTGACGATTATTTCTTCATGCAAAGATGATATTGCCGAAGAAATCAATCACACCCTGGACCGAGGCGTAACGATTTTAAACGGACGCGGTCATTATTCAAAGGAATCGAAGGAAATTCTGTACGCGGTCATTCAAAAGCAGGAGCTCATGCGCCTTAAGAAAATTATTAAGAAAATAGATCGAGACGCATTCGTTGTTGTCCATGACGTACGCGATGTGTTCGGAGAAGGATTTGTAAATATATAAAAATGAAAAGTAGACAAAGAGCTAAAAGACCCTAAAACGGGTCTTTTTTTATTCTCTATACCTCTTGTCACACAATACTATGTAATGTATAGTATAAAGAGTTAGGAGTTGTAAACATGAATGCACAATTAAAAAAAGGATTACTGGAATTTTGTGTACTGGCGGTATTAAAGAAAGGCGATTCCTATGGTTATCAAATCATTAAAGATATGTCCCATTGTATTGAGATTTCAGAATCGACATTGTATCCGATTTTAAAGCGTTTAGAGCAAAACAATTATGTGGAGACCTATTCCCAGGAACATAACAGTCGATTAAGAAAATACTACCGCATGACAGAAAGCGGGCGGGAGCATATGGCGCAGTTTTTAGAGGAATGGGATCAGGTGATGGCGATTTACGACTTTATTTCTGGAGGACAGGGCAATGAATAAAAAAGAATTTTTGAGCAGCCTAAAGAAGCATCTGCATCTTCTAGGCGACAAAGATAGTGATCGGTTTATCGAATACTACGATGAAATGATTGAGGATTATCAGGAAGATGGCTACAGTGAACAGGAAGCGGTTCATCAAGTCGGGCAGCCTGCTATGATCGCTGAAGGGATTATGAAGGAACAAGGAATAAAAACCGTTCAGGTGCCGACGTTTGGAGAAAAAGCCACAAGACTCTCCATTCTCATTTTAGGTTTTCCGTTATGGGGCAGTATTCTAGCAACAGTCTTTCTGCTGATTCTTTCTGTGTATATGGTGATTTGGTGCATTCCACTCGTGACAGGTACATTGACGCTTACTGGTCTGCTCGGCGGTTTTTGGAGTATCATTGGTTCTCCATTTATCTTTCAGGACGGTTTGCATGTGGTGGTGACGCAGATTGGCGTTGGTATTTTTCTATTAGGTGTCGGATTATTAAGCGGCATAGCCACGGCGTATTTGACAAAGCTATTTGTGCAAATAACTATTCAAACCACTAAGGCATTCATGGGAATGTTTAAAAAGAAGGTCGTGAGAGTATGAACGTGAACGATTTAAAAAAGCAAGTCATCAAATGGGGGATCATCTTCACCGTTGCCGGAGGAATTGTCATGGCAATTGGTTTTGGACTATCAGGCTTTGATTTAGATGCATATCACAACAATGACCAGAGCAACGTGTTCCGCACCATCAATTGGAGTAAGCCATAATAAATGAAAAAAGACAAAGAGCTAAAATCAAGATCATTTTAGCCCTTTACCAACAGTCTTTAAACCCGCTTATGCGGGTCTTTTTTTCGCCCGGGCCACAAAGAAGAAATAACAGCAAAGTGCGCCTAGATCACAAAGCATGATGATCAGACCCATTGGAAAGGCTGTTTGGCTTCCGGCTAGTCCGACAAGAGGTGTCATGCAAGCGCCTAGCAGCATTTGCGCAACACCGATCAGTGCAGCTGCACTTCCTGCATGCGCTCCGTGATGCTGCATCGCAAGAGACGGCGCAGAGGTGCCGACAATTCCAACACTTGAGACAACAAAAAACAGCGGAATCAGAATGCCGTACAATCCTGCATCAATCGAGATCATCAAAAATAAAGTGACTCCGCCTAATGCAGCTGTCAGCAATCCAATGCGAAGGACTTTCTCTTCGCCGATTTTCGCAGCGACTCGGGCAAATACTTGTCCAGCCGTGATGATTCCAAGACTATTTACCGCAAAGGCCGCACTAAATCCTTGTGGAGAAAGGTTGAAAATTTCCTGAAGCACAAACGGTGAACCAGAAATATAGGCAAACATCGCTGCGAATACAAGACCTTGTGAGAGAGCATATCCAACAAAGAGACGATCACTGGCTAAAATTTTCATCGCGCCTGCAATCTGTTGAAAGCCCCCCGTCTGTCTACGCTCTGCGGGTAAGCTTTCTTGCAGTGAAAAAATCGATCTCAGCAGCATCAATGCCCCGAGAATTCCGAGTAGGACAAATACACCCTGCCATGTCGTGAAGCGTAAAATCTGTCCGCCTGCAATAGGCGCGGCTGCCGGAGCAACCCCATTGACTAACATCAGCAGTGCAAAGAATTTCGTCATTTCTGATCCTTCATAATGATCTCGGACAATGGCTCGTGCAATGACAATGCCAGCTGAACCAGCAAGTCCTTGAATCAATCTAAGAAGAATGAACGTCCAAATCGATGTGACCACTGTACAAAGAAGGGATGCCGCAATAAAGATGATCAACCCAACCATCAGCGGCTTTCTTCTGCCGATCGTATCGCTGATCGGACCTGCAATCAGCTGGCCAAGCGCCAGTCCGATGAGACAAGCCATCAGACTTAATTGAGACAACGCCGTGCTCGCCTCAAAATCACGAGCAATATGAGGCAAAGCAGGTAAATACATATCCATTGCCAGCGGAGCAAGGGCTGTTAAAGATCCGAGCAATGCGGCTAGGAGAAATCGACTTTTTTTCGATTCTTGGGGATAAGATAAAGAACTCATATGATGACAACACTCCTCGTATACTTCCTCAACACAGCATAATGAATCAAGCGTTCCTTTTCAATGAAAAATTTTCAAAGATGATTCCGTGCAAAATGATTGATCTTTCGAATGAGACTCTTTACATTGAATGAGTAGAGAAAAGAGTAAGGTGATCGCATGCAGTGATTGTATGATGCGTATACCCACTAATAGAGAGCAGGAGGTGCTGACATGAAGCAGCAAGAGCTGATCATTCGTCAAGCAGTCAAAGAAGATCATGAGGCCATCACACGCGTGCTGATCAAATCCTATGCACAGTATGAACCTCAATTTACAGAGGAAGGCTGGCAAAATTATTCTGCCGCGCTTGCAGCAGCTGTAGATAATCCGAACATGGAGCTGATGCTTGTGGCGGAACTTGACGGCAAGATCGTGGGGACGCTTCAAATGTTCCGGTCATCAGAGCAAGCGTATGACAAACCTGAAATGGGCATTACATCAGCCATCGTCCGGTTTTTAGGAGTAGATCCCGATGTGAGGGGAAAAGGCATTGCAGAATCATTGCTGCGTAAAAGTATTGAACTGACGCAATCATGGGGCGAAAATGTCCTGTATCTTCATACATCTGATAAAATGCAGGCTGCCATTCGCCTATATGAAAGAATGGGCTTTGAGCGTGCGCTTGATAAAGAATTTGTGAACCAAAATGGGACACATGTCAAGAGCTATCAATATGTGATCAAGAAAGAACAGCCGGCAGGTTCATAGTATAACGTGCAGCAAAAGGAAGAGCTTACCTCCATGGACAGCTCTTCCTTTTTTCAATTTACGCCCACAGTGCCAGCGCCCAATAGGATACCACCCACGAGATGAAACCGAACATAACAAAGAATTTTAACATGCGCTCATAAGGAGACAGCTTTCGTTCTTTCTTCGTTTTCACCAGCTGCCAATAAAGGACATAGCCGCAAATCATGAGGATGATTTGTCCAATTTGTGTAAAGTTTTCAAGAATCGTGATTCCGTTCATTTATTTCGCCTCATCATAGGTCTTCCATAAGTAAATGAGGCGATCCTTTATTTCTTCAGAAAAAATCGGTGTATACTGGAAAGAAACGAGATGTTTAGAGGGAGTTGTGACATGTTGTTTTCGCTGCATGCGGATCGTTGGGATGAAGTCATCGAGAGAAAAATCAAATACGATCAAAAAGTTGTGGAACATACCTGTCAGCTGTTAGACACAAAGGAGCAGCAGGTTGTACTGTTTCACAAGATTGAAGACCCATTTACGATGAAGGCAGGTGCTGGTTTTTTGACCATTCCAAAAGGGAGCTATACGACCGCTTATTATTGGAAGGATCGTCCTTATAACATATATTTCTGGAGAGATGATCAAGGGAAGGAACTAGGATCTTATTTTAATATGGTGGGAGATACACAGTTCAAAGCCCAGCTGGTCATGTTTGAAGACCTCATTATTGATCTTCTCGTTCTTCCGAATGGTGATGTCTTTGTGCTGGATGAAGATGAATTGCCGGAGAGTTTAGCGGATTTTGAACACGGTACAGTACGGCGGGCATTAGAGAGCGTGACGGCTTCGTTAGAAAGCATTCTCGATCAAGTGAGGGCAGATGCCGAAGGGAAATATCATCACAGCTTGTTTGAGCCGATGTTGAAATAGAAAAAACGATTCCTCGCTGAAAGGAATCGTTTTTTCTGTTAAACCTTAATACGGTTTAATCGTTTTTGTAAATTGGTTTTTGTTTTGGAGGCTTTTAGCTGTTTGACAGCGTTTTGAGCCGCTGCTTTTGTTTTCTTTGTTCGTTTGGCTTCCGCTTTTTTGACCTTTTGTTTAGCGTCCGTCACTTTCTTTTGATAAGCGACTTGTTTTTTAACTTTGTCGAGCCGGTTTTGCAGGCTTGTTTTTTCTTTGCCTTTATTTAGTTTTTTGATGGCCGTTTGAGCACTTTTAATAGCGCCCTGTGTTTTGTTCTTTTCGGCTGTTTTGACCTTTGCACGTGCCGAGCGGATATCAATGGCTGCTTGGACTTTCTTCACCCGTTCTGTGAGTGCTGTTTTTTGCTTGCTTGCAGTGAGCCTGCCAATTCTCGTTTTGGCTTGATTGACATCTGCCTGCTTTTTAGATGTTTCGGCTGTTTTGACAGCACTGGCCGCAGCCTTTAAAAAGGTGGATTGCGGCACATATTGCACGCGGCCATAGCCGAATTGCGGATCCTTCCCTTTTGCGCCAAGATCCACTGTATAGCTGCGCAATAAAGTGCGAAGCTGTGCATTTGTTTTCTTCGGATGAAGCTGCTTTAACAGTGCCAGCATTCCTGTGACATGCGGCGTGGCTTGTGATGTACCCGTTGCATACCAATATTCATTTTTTAAATAAGTACTGATGACGTTCTCGCCAGGAGCAGAAAATTCAATCCCTTTCCCTGTATTTGAGATAGACGAAAGTTTGTCTTTGTCAGTCGTTGCAGAAACGGCAATGACGCTATTGTAAGCGGCTGGATAGCTAATATGATTCTTTTTCCCATCATTTCCGCTTGCAGCAACCACGAGCAGTCCTTTTTTATATGCTTCATCTACTGCTGAATGCAAGATTGGGATATTGTCTTCAAAGCCTAAACTTAAATTAATAATGTCCATCTTGTTGGTAATCGCCCAATCGATGCCTCGAAGCAGACTATATAGGTCGCCTTCTCCCTTTTTATCTAACACTTTCACAGCATACAGCTTCACACCAGAAGCGACGCCGACTGTTCCATAATCGTTATTAAGCGCACCAATCGTGCCGGCGACATGTGTGCCATGTCCTTCATCATCTTTATAAGAGGATGTGTAGTTCACGAATGATTTACCGCCGGATACCTTTAAATCCTCGTGTGAGAAAATACCAGTATCTAAAACGGCTACTTTTACATTTTTACCAGTGACGCCTTCTTTTATTGCTTGCTTTATATTTAGTTTTTGCAGATTGTAAGATTTTTGTACCAATGCATCCTGATTAGTAGCAGCGGCTGTTTTCTTCATAGTAGAAGCCGCGAGTTTGACCTTTACGTTTTTTGAGACGTAAGCGATGTTTGGGTCTTTTTTGAGTGAGGTGACCGCTTGTTCATCTGCTGTCACAGCGACAGCCGGAAGATGTATGTACTGTGCGTTCACTTTCTCACTTTCCTCAATAGCTGTTTGTTTTCCTTTTTGATTTTTATAGACGATGATGACATCTGTTTCTTTTGGCGGTGCAGCTGCCTGCGAATGGAAGGGCAAAGCAGTTGTCAACGCAAGAAGAAACGCAATGACGATAAGTAATTTCTTTTTCAATGCGTGGCTCCTCTCATCCGATGACCTCGGTCTTTTTTTCTCTATTATATCGGAGAAAGCAGAGGGATGGGATAGTAGAATTGTCGTCTTGTTCAGAAAGTTATTTTTACAAGTAACCTGAAATTGAAATTCATAGAATTCTAGTAGACAATAGAGACATCATGATAAGAGAAAGAAGGACATGCTGATGAACGTAAAAGAGTATATGACGTATGATGCGACTGGCTTGGCAGCACTTGTGCGGAATAAGCAGGTAACGCCCGAGGAGCTTATGCAGGCGGCATTTAATAGATTGAATGAGGTCAATCCAGAACTAAACGCTGTGATACGGACAAGACAAGAACAAGTTTTAAAAGACATCAAGGAATTACATGAGTATCAGCCATTTGCGGGCGTTCCGTTTGTGCTGAAAAATATATCACAAGGGATTAAAAATGAACCGCTGACAGCAGGAGCTTTGCTGTTAAAGGATGTAAAAGCAAATTCGGATTCGCACTTTGTTGATCGGTTGAAGCAGGCTGGTTTTCTCATGATCGGACATACAAATACACCGGAATTCGGTTTAAGAAATGTGACGGAGCCTGCGTTACATGGTCCAACGAGAAATCCTTGGAATACGGACTATTCTCCGGGAGGCTCAAGCGGCGGTACAGCAGCAGCTGTTGCAAGCGGCATTGTACCTGCTGGCGGAGCAAGTGATGGCGGTGGTTCCATCCGGATTCCAGCATCCTTTACCGGTTTGTTCGGCCTTAAGCCTACGCGGGGAAGAACGCCAGTAGGCCCAGGCGCAGGAAGGCAGTGGCAAGGGGCTTCCATTGACTTTACACTCACAAAAACAGTGCGGGACAGTGCAGCCCTTCTTGATCTTCTTCAAGTCATTCAGCCTGAAGCTGCTTTCCAAACCCCATTATACGATGGCAGTTACCAAGAGGATCTGGTGAAACGTACATCTTCTATGCGAATTGCTTACAGCGTAGAATCTCCAGTTGGCACGAAGGTCAGTGAGGAGGCGAAGCAGGCGGTTCAGCAAACAGTGAAATGGCTGAGTGAGCAAGGTCATCAAGTAGAGGAAGCCAAACCGGAAATTGATGGGATTCATCTCATGCAGCAATATTACGTGATGAACAGCGGAGAAATGTCTGCGTTATTCACTTCCTTGGCTCGTTCGTTAGGGCGTCCAGTAAAGCCGGAGGAAACAGACATCGTGGCATGGGTGCTAGCGGAGGCTGGCAAGAATGTGACCGCTGCTGCTTATACAGAAAGTCTTGATGCGTGGGATCGGGCTGCTGCACAAATGGCATCATTTCATCAAACCTACGATCTCTATGTGACACCAGCTACTGCCTATTCAGCTCCAAAGGTTGGTGAGCTTATGCATTCAGATCAGGAAACAGCCGCACTTTTACGTGTGTCATCTCTTTCCATGCAAGCACAGCAGGATCTTATTTATGACATGTTCCTCAAGAGCTTGACCTACACCCCATTTACACAGCTTGCCAACTTAACAGGTCAGCCATCAATGAGTGTTCCTGTTCATCTGACTAGCGCGGGCATGCCTTTAGGGGTACAAGTGACAGCACCTAAAGGAAAAGAGGACTGGCTGCTCAGGCTTGCGGCGGAAATGGAAACATCCTCGATTTGGAAAGGAACTAGCCAATTAAATCAATAACGCATGATAAGCGACTTTGGTCTATGGAGGGAAAAGAGTGTCACACGTGAGTACGAAGGATAAAATCATTCAAACGGCAGCACTTCTTTTACGTAAACAGGGATACCATGCGACAGGATTGAATCAAATTATCAGAGAGAGCGGCACACCTAAAGGCTCTCTTTATTATTACTTTCCAAATGGAAAAGAAGAGCTGGCCATTGCATCTGTTGAATACATTAGTCAAAAGGTCATCAATCAAATTGAAGAAGGCTTTGCCTATTCCGATGACCCATATATCGCTATCGATCGTTTTATGACAAAGATCATTCGAGGATTTATGGAGAAAGAAAGTGAAAGAGGGATTCCAATTGTCTTGCTTGCGGCAGAGTCCAAGCCTGAAAACGCGCAGCTTCATGTTGCATGCAAACAAGAAATGATCCGCTGGCAGGAGCTTGTAAAAGAAAAGCTAATGAACAGCGGGTATGAAGAAAACAAAGCGGATGAGCTGGCTTCTCTCCTTCACTCAATGGTCATCGGGGGTTTATCGATGACCACTGCACTCAAGCAAACGACCCCTTTAGAACACGTAAAAAGTTACCTTAGACACTTATTTATGCGAGAAGAGTAAAATCTCTCGCATATTGTCTATCTATTATATCAATTGGTCTATATAATATAGATAGTCAATTTGTCATGAGGAGTGATGGGATGTCGGAGCAACCGCAATCGATGAAGCAATCCGAAGGTACCCCTTTTTATACCGTGTCTGGTTCCGGAAAGATGTATGGGCTGGAGAATCAGCTTGTTCATATGCTGGCAGAAGCAAATCAAACGAATCAGCTGTTTGAGCTTGCCTTAATCACAGGTGGGAAAGGAGCATATTTCCCGCTGCACTGTCATGAGCACTTATTTGAAACCATTTTTGTGCTGGAAGGAAAGCTTGAAGTGATGCTGGACGGTAAAAAATACATGGTCACAGCCTTTGATTATATTCATATCCCGCCCAAAACGATTCATGGCTACAGAATGCATAGTCATAAAACAAGATTTATTTCATATACGCTGGGCGGAAAAATGACAGATGTCTATCAGCAAATTGGGAAGAGGCTTTTTCAGAATGAATGGTCTATGACTCATTATGCTTTCGATGCAGCCAGTTTTCAGCAGGCTGAAAAAGAAAGCGATATCATCCTGATGCATGGAATCAGAGAACTGTCTAATACAACGAGGCCCTCCGTTTTATTTCATAGTCAGCTTCCTCACGAGGTACAGCCTTATGTATTAGAGGCTGGTGAAGGGAAGCAATACATCATTGATGGTCAAATTCATGAGCTGATTGCAACAGTAGAAACAACAGGAGGCGGATTCAGTCATTTTGTGGTTGAAGGAGCGAAGGAGAAATATTTCCCGCCGCATTATCATCAAGTTCATACAGAAGCAATCTATTGTGTTGAAGGGAAGATGAACCTTCATTTGAACGGAGAGGATATTTGCTTGATGCCGGGGGACTTT
The DNA here is from genome assembly GCF_014250435.1 of Bacillus sp. PAMC28571. Taxonomy (NCBI): domain Bacteria; kingdom Bacillati; phylum Bacillota; class Bacilli; order Caryophanales; family Bacillaceae; genus Bacillus; species Bacillus sp. PAMC28571. Next base: position 3,751,281 of record NZ_CP060191.1, read on the forward strand.
GTCTATATCCCGCCGGATACGATCCACTCTTATGAATTTGTGTCTCATTCAAATAAAATGTTGGTTTTGCTGCTTCCAGGAGAAATTGAGCAGGTGTATGAGCAGTTTGAAGAATCTCCAAGCCCAAATATATGCCCCTATTTTATTCAAGAAGGGAATTTCATGTTCAATCGGGAGACTTCAACTCAATATGATTTGTTTTTTGTCGAGAAGGAATAAGTGTGTAACGCGTTACACGACATCAGGAGTCTGTCGAAACAATCGACAGGCTTTTTTTGTTTTTTGCCTCCTCCACATAAATTTCTCATTTGATGAATGAACCATTCATTCAAGGTGAAGCTATGTAAAGATGACTTGAGCTAAAGGAGGAAATCCATGTGAGAGCTGTTACTTATCAAGGGAAAAATAGCATTGCAGTGAAGAAAGTAGATGCACCGTCGATTCAAGATCGGGAAGATGTGATCATACGTATTACATCAACAGCAATTTGTGGATCAGATTTACATTTGTATCAGGGGAATTTCCCGCTTCCAATCGGCTATGTGATTGGGCATGAACCAATGGGGATTGTGGAGGAAGTTGGCCCGGATGTCACAGCCGTAAAAAAGGGAGACCGTGTCGTCATTCCATTTACAGTTGCATGTGGTAAATGCCAATATTGCGATCATCACTTAGAAAGCCAATGTGACAACTCAAACCCGCACTACGATTCGGGTGGACTTTTTGGCTATAGTGAGAAATATGGGAATTACCCCGGAGGACAGGCAGAGTATTTACGCGTACCTTTTGGCAACTATACACCGTTTAAGATCCCAGAAGATTGTGAGCTGGAGGATGAACAATTGCTGTTCTTATCAGATGTCCTCCCAACCGCCTATTGGAGTGTAGAGCACGCAGGTGTGAAAAAAGGCGATACGGTCATCGTGCTAGGCTGCGGACCTGTTGGGTTAATGGCGCAGCAATTTGCTTGGCAAAAAGGAGCAGAACGTGTGATTGCCGTCGATTACATTGATTACCGCCTGCGGCATGCAAAACGAATGAGCGGCGTTGAGGTCTTTGACTTTACAGAAGATCCCGACATGGGAGAAACGTTAAAGGAGCTCACCAAGGGCGGAGCCGATGTTGTGATTGATTGTGTGGGAATGGATGGAAAGAAGTCGCCGCTTGAAAAAATTGAGCAAAAGCTCAAGCTGCAAGGCGGAACGATCGGACCCATTCAAATTGCCACAAAAGCCGTTCGCAAATGTGGAACAGTGCAGATGACGGGTGTGTACGGCGGCCTGTACAACATGTTTCCATTAGGCGCTTTTTTCGCAAGAAACGTCACCCTGAAAATGGGCCAAGCCCCGGCGAGAGGATACATGTCAAAGCTCTATCAAAAAGTGACAAGCGGTGAAATTGATCCTAGAGCCATTATCACTCACAAATTACCATTAGATGAAGCTGCACATGCGTACCACATCTTCAATGACAAACAGGATGATTGTATAAAGGTCGTTTTAAAGCCATAAAAAGAAGGCTTAGGAGTATTCCTAAGCCTCAGCGTGTAGACAAACCCTCGCATTCGGTGTCAGGTCTGCGTGCCGGTGCTCACGAATGCCCAATTCGCTCCGCTCCGGTACTCGTCCTTCCTAGACTGCAAAGGTTTTCTATGACGCTGAAAAGAAGACAAAGGGCTATTAGCCCTTTGTCGAAAATTTAAAGGCTTAGGAGTAATTCCTAAGCCTTTAATGTGTGCTCGTCCATCATTTTTTCGATTAATTCAAAAAATGTTTTTTTATCTTCCTCTGAAAGGTGGTTGAACAATTGATTCACAAGCAGCTGGCGATTGTCGATCATTTGTTTAGCAATTTGTTCACCCGATTCAGAGAGTTCAATCCACACAGTACGGCGGTCATTATTATTTCGAGAGCGGATGATCAGCCCTTCGTCTTCTAAGTGATTGAGAGCGGTCGTTGTTGCAGAGGGAGATAATGAAACTTCCTGCAGAATATTTTTCACAGTACATGATTGATGGCGGTAGATGATACGTAAAATAAACCCTTTAACATTCGTGACGTTTTTCGGAATATTTTCTTCATCTATTTGTTTCGTCGCCTTTAAATACTTTGTCAGTGCATGGTCTAACAAACTTGCCTCTAGCTCGAAATGTTGCATTCTCCATACCTCTTTTCCTATTGCATTCGCATTTCCGATCAATTACTAGGTCTATCTTATCATAATAATCAACATGATTTAAACCAAAATGGAAGACGGCTATAAAATTACCTATATTATCAATTAATATAAAGAACAATTCCAAAATGAAATGATTTTACTTTCAGCTGTTTTTATTTTAGAATGTGAATGAGATAAAATCTGCCAACCCAATTCGCTGGAAATTGGCTATTGGAAATCAAACGTTTGGAGATGAAGATATTGAATACTTTACAGGCATTACTAAACGACAGAATGGAGCGCTCTTCACAAATTGAGGCGGTAACTGGCGGAGGGGTGTCTTATACATTTGAAGAATATGCAAAACGCATCGACCAGCTTGCACATTACTTACATCAAAAAGGAATTCGAAAAGGTGACCGCGTTTGCTTTATTTGTCAAAACCATCATCACTTTTCAACGATTATGCTGGCAGCCATTAAAGCAGGTGCAGTCGCAGTTCCGCTTAGCTGGCAGCTTACTTCTTTTGAGCTGGAAGGTATTTTGAAAAAAGCAGAGCCAAAGGCTTTATTTTTTGACCGAGAATTCCGTGATGTGATTGCTGCGGTGAATGTGTCTTTAGACAACTGCCTCATGGTGGAATCTGGTGTAAATGCGAAAACAACGCAGCTGTTTGAAGACATATTGGCTTCAAATGATGGCAGTGATCTTGCGGAAGAGGTATCAGAAGAGGATCTAGCGATGATCTTATTTACCTCTGGGACAACGGGGAATCCAAAAGGCTGTATGGTCGGACATGGACGAATCTATCAATTTTTATCAAGACGCGGGAATCGAGGATTTGATTTGAAAGGAAAGCGGTACTTGGCGAGTCACCCTCTCTATCATATGAGTTCAATTAATCACCTGATCGCCGCTGCGATTGAAGGGTATACGCTTGTTTTCTTACATGATGCAACACCGAAGCGCATTTTAGAAACAATTGAAAAAGAAAGAATTACGTTCATGATGGCTTTCCCATCAGCTTATACGTACATGCTGGAAGAAATGAAACGCGGTTCGTATGATCTTTCATCCTTTGAAATTGCGATTTCTGGCGGTACGAAGGTGCCGGTCCGTTTGATTAAGGACTACAAAGAAGCAGGCATTCAGATGATGCATGGCTACGGAAGCACGGAAGCATGGGTTGTCAGTGCTTGGCATCCTGCGATGGGCGAGGATAAAATGGGCTCTGCTGGTAAAGTGGATCCAGATGTAGAAGTGAAAATCGTTCATCCTGAGACTGAGGAAACACTGCCAGCTGGAGAAATTGGCGAAGTCGTCATGAGAAGCCCATTTTATTTCTTAGGCTATTATCACCAGCCTGACGCTACTGCGAAGGTGCTCAAAGACGGCTGGTTCTATATGGGAGATGCAGGCTATCTAGATGAAGACGGGTTTCTATTTATCACAGGCAGATACAAAGATGTGATTTTATACGGTGGAGATAATATCTATCCTGATCAAGTAGAAGAAGTCATTGAACAAATTCCAGGTGTGATTGAATCAGCTGTCATCGGGGTGCCGGACGAATTATATGGTGAAGTGCCAAGTGCATATATCGTAAAAGACGAATCCGCCGATTTCTGCGAAGAAGATGTGGTGAACTATTGTCAGGAACGTTTGGCAGATTACAAAGTGCCATCCATTCATTTCATCAGTGATCTGCCAAAAAACAAGCTTGGTAAAATTATGAAGAAAGATTTACGTGAATTGGTTGTGAATGCTTAGTACCTATTCTGCTATAATGAAATTTGAATGATTTTTTGTTTTTCTAACGTTTTGGAGGGAAAGGGTTTGCGACATATTCTTCGTAAGAAACACGTTCACGATTTGTTGGAACAGAGCAGACAGCAAAAGGTAAAGAAAACACTGGGCGGGCTCGATCTCACGCTTCTTGGTATAGGGGCAGTGATTGGCACAGGGGTTATGGTGTTAACTGGTATAACAGCGGCTAAGGATGCAGGACCGGCTGTTATTTTCTCCTTTGCGATTGCAGCCATTGTGTGCAGTTTGGCAGCACTTTGTTATGCAGAAATGGCTTCAGCGCTTCCTGTATTCGGCAGTGCGTACATTTATTCATATACGACCATGGGCGAGCTTGTAGGCCATTTGATGGGCTGGACCTTATTGTCTGTTTATATGCTGACTGCTTCAGCTGTCGCCAGCGGCTGGTCGAGTTATTTCAACAGCCTGCTTGAGGGATTTGGAATTTCGATTCCGCATCAATTTTTAGCGGGGCCGGAGCAAGGCGGATATATGAATCTGCCGGCGATTATCATTGCTTTACTGATTGCGTGGATCTTATCTAGAGGAACGAAGGAAAGTAAAAAATTTAATAATATCATGGTATTTGTGAAACTCGGTATTATTGTTCTTTTCATTGTAGTAGGCGGCTTTTATGTACAGCCATCCAATTGGCAGCCGTTTATGCCGTTTGGCGCAGAAGGTGTCATTGCCGGTGCTGCTGCTGTATTTTTTGCCTTTTTAGGGTTTGATGCAATTTCTGCTTCAGCAGAAGAGGTGAAAAATCCGCAGCGGAACCTGCCAATTGGGATCATAGGTTCATTACTTATTTGTACGATCATTTACATTGTCGTTTGTTTGGTCATGACAGGCATGGTGCACTATACACAGCTGAATGTCACAGAGGCTATGTCATATGTCCTGCAAAGTGTACATCAAAATAGCGTGGCTGGTATTATTTCTGTTGGTGCAGTCATTGGATTGATGGCTGTGATTTTCGCCAATAATTATGCAGCAACTCGAATTGCCTATGCGATGGGCCGAGACGGACTTTTGCCTAAAGTGTTTTCAAAAACAAACAAAAGCGATACGCCTGTTGCTAGCATATGGATGATTGGTGGAATGACAGCTGTTATTTCAGGCTTTATTGATTTGAAGGATCTGTCCAACTTAGCGAATATCGGTGCGTTATTAACGTTTGCAATGGTCAGTTTATCTGTGCTTATTTTGAGAAAGACACATCAGCAGCTTGAGAGGGGCTTCAGGGTTCCTTTTGTGCCGGTTTTGCCGATTATTTCAATGGGCTGCTGCTTGTTCCTTATGCTCAACTTACCAGGCCGGACATGGCTTTACTTTGGGGTTTGGCTGTTAATCGGTGTCGTCATGTATGCAGCGTATTCAAACAAACATAGTGAATTAGCGAAATCTTCATGAGAAAAAGGTGCAAATCCGTTGACGATTTGTGCCTTTTTTCATACGATTTGGGATAAGCTATAAAAGAGATGATGAACGGAACAAGAGGAGGATGAGGGATATGATTAGTGTTAGTCCTTATATTGTTGTAGAAGATGTGAAAGAATCTCTTCAATATTATCAAGGGATTTTTGGTGGGGATATTCATATCTTAAATGAACATCAAGACCGTGTCCTGCATGCTGAATTGCACCTTGGGGAATCACTGCTTCATTTTTCAGATACATTTGGACGCACGCCAAAGCCAGAGAATCTCAGATTGATCATGCAGTTTGACAATGAAGAAGAACTAAAGGCTGTCTATGAAGCGCTGGAAGCTGATGGAGATGTACTGGTCGAATTACAGGATACCTTCTTTGGCGCACTTCACGGACAAGTACAGGACCGGAAAAATGGGTTGATCTGGGTTCTGAATTATATGAAATAGACGAAGACCTTCACGAGTGTGAAGTTTCAGCGTGTAGACAAACCTTCGCATTCGGTGTCAGGTCTGCGCTCCGGTGCTCACGAATGTCAAATTCGCTCCGCTCCGCTGCTCGTCCTTCCTAGACTTCAAAGGTTTTCTATCACGCTGAAAAGAAGACAAAGGGGTAAAATCAAGATCATTTTAGCCCTTTGTCAACAATCTGTACCTTCACGAGTGTGAAGGTTTTTTTGTGAGTGTTTTTATTTTCTGAAAAATGGAAAATATGCTATGTTGGAAGAATAAAAGGACAAGGAGAAGGGTGGCAAAGGAATGGAACAAATTGAGTTTCAATCAATCCAAACAAATGGTGTAACACTTCATACAGCAATGGCTGGACCAGAAAATGGCCCGCTGCTTGTGCTGCTCCACGGGTTTCCTGAGTTTTGGTACGGCTGGAAAAATCAAATCATCCCCTTGGCTGAGGCAGGCTATCGTGTTGTTGTTCCTGATCAAAGAGGCTACCATCTAAGTGACAAGCCAGAAGGAGTCGAATCCTACGTATTAGATAAACTGAGAGATGATATTGTGGGTTTGATCAAGACGCTGAGCCCGAACCAAAAGGCGATTGTCGGCGGACATGACTGGGGCGGAGCTGTTGCTTGGCATTTGGCTTCAACCCGTTCTCAATATGTCGAGAAATTAATCATTGTCAATATGCCGCATCCGCGGGTGATGATGAAGGTTCTTCCTTTTTATCCGCCGCAGTGGAAGAAAAGCTCCTATATCGCTTTTTTTCAGCTTCCGAATGCTCCAGAGGCAGCACTTCAAGAAAATCATTTTCAAAAGCTGGATGAAGCCATTGGGCTGACGGCAAGACCGCATTTGTTCACGAAGGAAGATGTCTCAAGCTACAAGCTCGCTTGGACGCAGCCAGGCGCCTTGACCTCAATGCTGAATTGGTATCGAGCCATCAAAAAAGGCGGCTTTGAAAAGCCAATTTCCAAACGAATTCTCGTTCCTGTTCGCATGATCTGGGGGATGGAGGACAAATTTTTAAGCAGAAAGTTGGCGAAGGAAACGATAAAGATCTGTCCAAATGGCCAGCTGATCTTTGTCGATGATGCCTCTCATTGGATCAATCATGAGAAACCAGAGGTTGTCAACAAACTCATACTTGAATTTTTGACATAAAGAAAAAAGCTCTGATCAGTTGACCAGAGCTTTTTTGATTTATCCGATTTGATTCTTTTTCAATGCAGCAGGTTCGTCGTCCCAGCATTCAATTTTCTCATTGTTTGGAACGGCATTTTTATAGAAAACAGGATCTTTGCCTTCTTTTTTCTGTCTTGTGTAGTCCTTCAGTGCTGCGAAGGCGACCTTAGACAGCATGGTAATGGCGATGAGGTTGACGATGACCATGAGTCCCATGAAGAGATCGGCTAGACCCCAAACGAGAGGAACAGTGGCAACCGCACCGAACAGAACCATTCCAATAACGGCAATTCGATAGATGTTAAGCCAAATTTTGTTCGCTCCAAGGAATTCAATGTTCGTTTCCCCATAGTAATAGTTACCGATCAATGTACTAAACGCGAATAGGAAAATCATGATGGCAAGGAAGCCAGAGGCCCATGGTCCAATATGCTGACTAAGAGAAGCCTGTGTTAATTCAATCCCTTGCAGGTTTGTTGTTTTATACGCATCAGAAAACAGAACAAGGAAGGCTGTGCTTGTACAAATAATTAACGTATCTGTTAACACGCCGAATGCTTGGATTAATCCTTGTTTAACAGGGTGGCTTGTGACAGCCGTTGCTGCTGCGTTAGGTGCACTACCCATACCGGCTTCATTTGAGAAGAGACCGCGTTTAATCCCTTGTAATAAGGCACCGCCTAGCGTACCGCCAGCAAACTGTTCAAACCCGAAGGCGTGTTTCACAATCGTGCTGATGACACCAGGAAGTTCCGTGATATTTGTGACAATAACAAAGAACGCAATTCCGATGTAAGCAACCGCAAGCACAACGACAATGTATTCAGAAGCCTTTGCGATCGCTTGGATTCCTTTGAAAATGATCGCTGCAAAAATGACAGCCATCACAATACCGACGGTTAAACGGTCTAAACCGAAGGAGTTTTTAAAAGCGACAGTGATCGTATTTGATTGAACCGCATTAAAGACGATTCCAAAAGAAATCGTAATCAGGATCGCAAATAAAATCCCCATCCAGCGCTTGTTTAACCCTTTTTCCATGTAATAAGCAGGTCCACCGCGGAAACCTGTTTTGTCTTTTACTTTATATACTTGAGCTAGTGTACTTTCAACGAAACTTGAAGCAGATCCGATAATGGCTACGATCCACATCCAAAAGATGGCACCAGGGCCGCCAATGGCAATAGCGATAGCAATCCCTGTGATATTCCCTGTCCCTACACGTGCTGCCATACTGATGGCAAATGCTTGGAACGGTGATATTCCCTCTTTTTCTTTTCTTCCTTCCTTCAGGACACGCAGCATTTCTTTGATCATTCTCACTTGCAGGAAGCGTGTTCTATATGTGAAGTACACCCCAACACCAAGTAACAGAGCAATCACAATATAAGTCCAAATAAAATCATTTGTATGTGTTAAATAAGATAGCAAAGCTTTTTCGTTCATAACATCACCTCTTCGAATTCATCACTGTTCTTTTTAAAAAATACTGAGATCCCACTCTTTGGCGAGCTTTTTCAGCATCATGACACCGGTAATACTATTTCCGCAATCGTCAATGGCAGGACCATAAATGCCAATTCCACAGCCTGTCTGAAACGGAAACTCTCTTCTTGCGCTTGGCGGAACGCAAGCCATAATTCCTCCAGAAACACCACTTTTGGCTGGAACGCCTACAAAAGCAGCAAAATTCCCAGACGCATTATACATGCCGCATGTCAGCATCAATGCTTTTGTTAGTCTGGCGATATCCTTTGGGATGACTTGGACTTGTTTAAAGGGATGGTAGCCATCACTTGATATAATCAGTCCAATCAAGGCGATGTCCTCTGTTGTGACCTCAATGGAACATTGCTTTAAATACACTTCTAACGTGTCCTCGACATCCGATTCTAAATAATTGGTTTCCTTTAAATAATAAGCAAGTGCCCGATTTCGGTGCGCAGTTGCCCATTCTGATTGATAAACCTCTTCATTAACAGAAGGACGCTTACCTATTAAGTTTTCGATTAAATCGAAAATATATGCTAGCTTTTCTGTAGAAGTCTTTCCGGGAAGGATGGAGGATACGGTAATAGCTCCAGCATTAATCATTGGATTAAAGGGCTTCCCTGGTTTATGCATCTCAAGACGGTAGATGGAATTAAAAGCATCACCAGTTGGCTCTACATCTACCCGATCCAAGACGTAAGGTACGCCTCTTCCTAAACAGGCAGCTATAAAGCTGATGACTTTTGAGATACTTTGCAGGGTAAAGGGAACGTCCCAATCACCATATCGTACAGATGATCCATCTGGGCCTATCACGCTGATACCAAGTTGAGAGGAATTCACTTTTCCAAGTGCTGGAATGTAGCCAGCATTCTGCCCGTTTGTGTAATACGGACGTATTTCTTCTGCCCATTGATCAACAGAAGACTGGCATGCGTGTTGTGTATTTTTAGAAATTGCTGTTTTCATACGATTCCTCCAATCAAAAATCAAAAAGTACCCTATTGAATTGGCGGATGACAAAAAATGCGATCAAATAGGCACGAAAACATGTTACACATCTTCAAAGAACTTGTCATGCGCTGCTTGCACCACTCCTTTACACCTAAATATATGTACAAATGAAGGCATTGTCGGCGGAAAAACAAAAAGGGTTTTTAGTGAAAATTAAGAAAACGCTTACATATAGTTTCACTAAAATTATTCATTCAATTTATCTTGGAAACTACACAATCTGACGTAAATCTACAGAAAAACTTACAAATAAAAATCAGTCTGTCGATGATTGTCTAAACAATTCCTATTATTGTCGTCAATGATCAAAACAGTGAATAGCTGAAAGGTCACCTTGCTGTCCCGGAGAATAGTCATAAAAACGGATTTTGAGGATAAAAGGAGCAGTGAAAATTATTTTTTTGTACATTGTGGAGAAAAGAGTCTCCTTGTATACTGTGGCTATGCAAACAGGGGAAGGGATGTCAGTCATTTGAGTTTAAATCAGCTTGTCAAAAAGGACGCATTCATTTTAATTTTTATGATGGTCATTGTGCCGCTTGCAGGAGAGCTGAAGTTTTATCCTGTGAATGAGACGTTTCGCATCAGCTTTGGCGCACCTGCGTTTTTCTTTTGCTTATTACTCTTAAGAAAATCTAGACCGCTATTGCCGGGATTTTTAACAGGCGCAGCCATTGTGCTTTTTCGGGTAGGTTTAGATTTGATTCAGCAGAATGCTGATCTGGCTTCATCATTTTATCAGCAATTCCCAAGCTTCTTTTTCTATTTCACTTATGCTTTCCTGTTTTTTGCAGTCCGTACGGGACGCTTTAAACAGCGCTCTATTTTCATTGGGATCATCGGTCTGATGATCGAATTAGTTGCTGATTTTGTCGAGCTGTTTGTACAATTTCTAGTGTTTGATACAACGATGACCTTATCAAAGCTGAGCGATATGTTCCTCATTGCGTTTGCTCATAGCTTTGTGGTGATCAGTTTTTTTAATATGATGAAGCTGTATGAGGCTCAATCAAGAGAAAAGCAGATCATGAAACAAAATGAGCATATGATGATGGTCATTTCGAATTTATATGAAGAAACGGTGCATTTAAAGAAAACGTTAAAACATACAGAGCATATTACACAGGAATCATACCGGCTTTATCGTCTGCTGCATGAACACGAAGCAGGGAAAAAAGTGAGTCAGGAGCTGTTAAAGCTCGCAGGAGAAATTCATGAAGTGAAAAAGGACAATCAGCGTATTTATGCTGGGCTTTCAAAGCTGATTTCGAAGGAAAATATGCAAGACTATATGAAGGCGGAGGAGCTTGTTCAAATTGTGATCCGCATTCAAGAGAAGTATGCTTTATCTCTTGGGAAAAACATCTCCTTTACATCTGATATAAGGGGCATTCATCTGCATGATTATCATGTGTTTATTTTCTTATCGCTGATTAATAATTTAATGGCCAATGCAGTCGAAGCAATAAAAGATACCGGGATGATCTCACTCGAATTGAAAGGAAGTCATGATAAAATAGAGATTCGGATTGAAGATGACGGACCAGGGATTCCTATAAAAATGAGAGAGATTGTGTTTGATCCAGGGTATACCTCCAAATTTGATGCATTTGGAACACCGTCTACAGGAATTGGCTTATCCTATGTGAGAGAGCTGGTTCAAGAGCTTGGCGGTCAGATTCAAATCGAACAAAAAGAAACAAAAGGTACAGCTTTTCTGCTTGTCCTTCCTATACAAAATTTAATACAGAGAGGGTGAGTGTATGCGATTCTTCATTGCAGATGATGATCGTGCAATACGCTCGATTTTAGGTCAAATCATAGAGGATGAGGATTTGGGAGAGGTCGTAGATGAAGCGGGTGACGGAGTTGGATTAGAGGCACATTCGCTGAACCTCAAGAAAGTAGACATCCTTTTGATTGATCTTTTAATGCCTGCTAGAGATGGCATTCAAACCATCCGCCATATCCACCCTGAATTCAAAGGCAAGGTCATTATGATTTCCCAAGTAGAGGCGAAAGAGATGATGGCAGAAGCCTATGAACTAGGGATTGAATATTATATCCATAAGCCTGTCAATCGCATTGAAATCGTCAGTGTGATTCGAAAAGTCATGGAGCGTATCAAGCTGGAAAAATCGATATACGATATACAAGCCTCTCTTCGCCACGTGCTGCCATTAGAGCCTGTCATTTCTCAAGGTGCGGGCGCTGGGGCGAAGAGAAGAACGATGAAAGAGGCCGGGGAATTCCTCTTATCTGAGCTGGGAATTGTCGGCGAGAGCGGCTCTAAGGATTTACTGGAGATACTCATCTACTTACATGAAACACAGTCAGCTAATTCTCATGAGGTCAATTTCCCGCCGCTAAAGCAGCTGTTTATTAAAACAGCAGAAAGAAAACTGGATCATGGTGCAACTGATGTAGAGGTGATGCGGGAAGTGAAAGCGGCGGAGCAGCGGATTAGACGAGCTATTCATCATTCCTTGAATCATTTTGCCTCACTAGGATTAACAGATTTCTCAAATCCTAAGTTTGAGCACTACGCGTCGAAGTTTTTCGATTTTACCGATGTCAGTCAAAGAATGAAAGAAATGCAGAAGACATCTTCTCCCTCAGGATTGACAGGCAGAGTCAATACGAAGAAATTCGTTCAAATCTTTTATTTTGAGGCAAAGCAGTTATTCGAAGGAATGAGCTGAAGAAAATCTGTTGGTATGATTGGAGAAAATAAACAGAGAAAGTCTGTCTTTCCTATGATCTATCGTGATCTTCAGGTGATTTTATAATTTAACTGATCATTCAGATTTTTCTTTTTTCTTGAAAATAAAACCCTCCTGTGCAATCGTTTGTTAAAATAGTGAGGTTAGACTAGAATGTCGGAGGTTTTATTTTGGGAAAAATTAAACGAAATGCGCTCTGCCCATGCGGAAGCGGAAAAAAATATAAACATTGCTGTGGTCAAAAATCAGGCGGAGAACAAACGTCTGAGCTTGTGTTTAAGGAAGCTGTACAAGTTCAAAAGGATTTAATGAATTATGCTTTTTCTAAGCATCAGAGAGCGATCAATCAATTCATTAATGAGTTTTCTTTCCTTGCAGATATGGATAAAGAAACGCAACAAATCTCAGTTTTCCATTTGAGTGTATGGGGCATCTTCTTCCGTCCATTAACTGATCAGAAAGAGACCATTTTCCAAGAGTTCCTGACAAAGAAAGCAGAAGATATTACCCGTCCGAAAACAAGACAAGTGGTCCAATCTTGGACAGACATGGAGCCATCTTTGCTTTTATTAAATGAAAAAACGGACGAGTCTCTTTACTTTGAGAATATGGTAACAGCGGAGAAGGTTGAAGTAGATGTAAAACCTGATCAAACGGTACTGCCTGAAAAGGGAAGTCTCGTGCTTGGTTTTCCTGTTCAATTTGAAGAAAAGGCAGAGTTTTTCATTCAATATACGATGTTTGCGAAAGAGTTTACAGATACTCTTCTTCTTCAAGTTCGCCAGCTTGTTGACGCATATGAAGCAAATGGAGGGGCGCGCAGCACATTTATGAGAGAATCATTCCCTGATGTGCTGAAGTGTATGTTTGCGAAGCAAGAAGTAGAAGAATCAGAAACACCTGCTCAAACAGAAGGTGATGCAGGTCTATCAGCAGATCGTATGGACTGGGCAAGTGACGTCCAGCTGGAAACTGCTAAGCTGATTGAAGACGGAATGAAGGAGCACGGTGACCAAAGCCTGACAGATGGTGCTTTAACGGTTTGGAAAGCCTACTGTGATCAGAAATCACCAGTGATCCGTAAAGCAGCGTCATTTGCTGCCGGAATCGAATACTACATTCATTCACTTGCAAGCGATGCCCCGCTTTCTCAAGCACAAGTAGCGAAAAAGTATGGCATTAGTGCGTCGACTGTATCGAGCCGTTTTAAAGATATCGAAAAAGCGGTGAAAGAAGAGCAAGAGGCGACAATATAATCTAAAAAAGACGCGGCTCCTTCAGAGGCCAGCGTCTTTTTTTAGATTATCTCGTTTTAATAAAACCGCTCATGTACTGCTCTGTATTATAATCATTGAGGTCAATTTTCCATTGACCATCCCCATTACGTTTCATTTTCACTTCATATTCAGCTGGGCTGGAAACGGGAGGAAGTTTTTCGAATTCAGATGCGTACATGTTTAAGCTTTTTTTATACAATTCTTCTTTAGAACGGATTTTCCCGTTGTAAAACTCGTCTCTTTGCTTGTCTAGCTTGTCTTTTAAGTTAGAAGCATCAATGCCTGTTACTTGAGCGACAACCTTTGCTTCGTCATCAGAGATGGTTTTCACACTTGTTTCTACTTTCGCTTTATCCTTCATGGTGTTTTGAATGCGTTTGTACATCGACAGAATATCTCGGTCACTCACTTCATTTCCGTATATTCCTGCACTTCTTTTGAAGTCTTTTACAAACATCTCATGGTATTTATTGACGACATCCGATTGGTTGTCACCCGTTAAATCTGCGAATTCATCGTTCTTTTTATCAAAAACAATAATATCGGTATAAGCGGATAATGCTTTTGCTGGGTTATCCAGCTTTTTTGCTGAGTCGAGTATTTTGTTTCCATCTAGGTCGATTTGGATGGAATCACTGTTTTTCTTGATGCTGTCCTGATAGACGAACTGATATTTCTTCCCTTTGTCTACTAGGAAATAAAGAGCTCCTGAAAGTGACTTGCCTTTGTTCAATGAACCAAGGTCAAGACGGTCTTTGCTGCCGTAGAATTTTAAATCAGATACTTTGGCGTCGTCTTGATAAAGGGAGAAGTCAGAGTTATATAATGAAAGGGCTTTGTCACCTTTGTTTGTGATCGTCAGATTGACTTTTAGCACCAATTCATTGTCTCTCAGGGTAGTTGTTGAGTCTTCTGGTAACGTATATTCGTAGCTATTGACTTTTACCTCTGCTGTTTTTGTTGACTTTTGATCAGCGTCGGTTGATTTGGCTGAGCTCTGGCATGCTGCAGAGATGATCATCACGAATGAAATCATGAGGAGTGCACTTATTTTTTTAAGATTCACAGTTGAAGCTCCTTTGCTTTTCTTTCGTCAATTCATTCCCGCTATCTGACTAAGAAAAAAGAAACAGATAGATTGGTATATTCGGGTGTTAGAGGGGAAAATATCCTAATGACGATTTGCACTATTCATTCTATCGAAATTCATTCATGATGAGGAATAGGTTTTAGTCCCTATTTTTGATAGTTTTTAACACAATCACCTATAAAATAAGGAATTTAATAAGCACAATATACTAGTTAATAAGTATTGATTTATAGATTTATTTTAGGTTTTAAATGTTTTTTGTATAAAAATCTTGAAGTGAAGGTAGTTTTTATTTCACGAGGCGGTGCCGGATGGCGAAGACGACAGCCTGTGTACGGTCTTGTGCATTGAGCTTTTGTAAAATACGGTGCACATGCGTTTTTACCGTACTTTTGCTGATAAATAATTGATCAGCAATGTCTTCATTCTTTAAGCCATAGGCCATTTGCTGTAATACATCGCGTTCACGTTCTGTGAATGATTCGTGAAGTAGATGAGTGTGATGTGTATCATTTGCCTGCTGAAGAGCTCGTGCCATCATGTGCTCAGAGGCTGCCGTTCGAAAGACAGATTCACCAGCAAAGGCGGTACGGATGGCCTCAATTAATTCCTCGGGCATTGTATCCTTCAGCAAATAACCGACTGCCCCTGCACGAATTCCGTCAAAGACGTATTCTTCCGTATCAAAGGTCGTGAGAATCACAACTTTTACATCTGGATGCTTTTTTAAAATGTGCTCTGTTGCTGTGATGCCATCCATTCCAGGCATTTGTACATCCATCAGCAGTACGTCTGGTGTGTTGATCGAGCAAAGTTCAACCGCCTCCTGACCGTCTGACGCCTCCCATATGACGTCAATATCCTCTTGAGCGCTTGCAATATAACGAAATCCTTGGCGGATCAGCGGCTGATCATCAATAATGCCAATCTTAATAGGGTGTGTCATGTCTCGGAGTCCTCCTTGATAGGAATTTGAACATGGATACAAAAGCCGTGCGGCTCGCGTATGGCCGTCTTGAGGGAACCGCCTGCTGCGTCACACCGTGCCTTCATGCCTGACAGTCCAAAGCCAAATGAAATATCTTTTTCACTGGTCAAATATCCATCGTCTTCAATGTTCATCATCAGCTCATGCTGGTCGTTAGATAGTGTAATGGTCATCGCGGTCGCCTTGGCATGGCGAATTGTATTGGTGATGGCCTCTTGTAAAATGCGGTAAAGCAGTTCAGATACGGAGAGCGGCCATTTTTTATACGTAAGCTGCTCTGTATGAAAGTGAATGTCAAGCTCTCCCGATACCTCTCCTTGCTTGATGAGGCTGCGAAGTCCGGCAAGTCCGAGACCTGCATCATCTGACGCCATATGATGAACCACAGAACGAACTTCGGTGAGACAATTTTTAGAAATATGGATCAGCTCCTGAAACGTCTGCGTCATCTGCTCTGGTTCTTCCTGCTTTAAACGGTAGGGCAAAGACTGCAGCTGGACAATCATCGAGGTTAATTGGTGACCGATACTGTCATGCAGGTCACGTGCAATTCTGCTTCGCTCCTCCAGCACTGCAAATTGGAGTGACTGAACGGTCGCTTCTTCAAGCTCCATATGCGCCTTTTTCAATTGTTCATGGGCTTCTGATAATTCCTTGTGAACCAATTGCAGTTCTCCGAAGTGTTCTTCCTTTAATTCCTGTTCACGCCGACGCATTCTAGAAATCAAAACAAGTGTATACACAAGCAGCTGGAATAGCGGGAGAGTGATCACCATGTTCCAAGAAAAATCGTTTATATAATAGCTGATCCCACTGGTGAAAAAGATGATAGCAAATAGATAGGGATGATGCGCCTCTGAAAAACGAAAAGCGATAAAGCCGATCATAAAAAAGGTCAGTCCAATACTGTCTTGAATCTGACCTGTCACCAGCCACAAGAGATGTGTCAGAATCCACATCAAGAGGAGCATAGAAAATTGCTTTTTAGGCGGCAGCTTGCTTTTTGGAAAAAGACAAAGGAGAAACACCAAATAGACGAAGGTGCGAAACACCAATTCGCCTATTGAAAGGGGCTCATACATTTGAATATACATATAGGTCAATACAAGGCCTAATACAAATTTCCGCCTTATTTGACCTAAAAGCTTGAGTGGCTGCTGAAGGTTCATATCAAAAACTCCTGTCTGTCAGTTAATAGCAGCAGATGCTTTGATGTTCATATATCTTTTTAAAAGAATAAAACGTAAGCCGATCATACTGCCGATTGGAAGGAATGTCAGGCCATTTGCGAAAATGATCAGGGAATGACCGCCATCCTGTACAATTGAACCTACTGTCATCCGGATAAGGATGATTCCGATGAAAAAAAGTGTTCCATAAAGTGAGCTGGCGGCGGTGATACGCCCCGACTGTTGATCATATGTTACTTTGTATAGTTTACCTCTCCATAGCCCGATTGCAAAACCTGTGAGTGCAAAGACAATCATTGCAAGCAGGCTCATCGCCGTGATTTCAATATGCTGAGTAAAGGAATAAGAGAGTGTGCCTAATAAAATGAGCGGTCCTATGAGAAGCCTGATGGGGCGGATTTCTTTTTCCTTGCCTGTTCTTAAAAGCAGAATAATCATAATGATGACAATTTGAATGGTCATGACAAGATCTCCTTTTCGTTTTAGTCTATCTTCATCATACGCATCTTCTATTTTCGCGGCGTCCACCTGCAGGTTGATTTTAGAGAGCGGTATACTTGAATGTTGGAAATGATTCGTGGGAAAATAAGGATGATTATGTAGATAAGGGAGATGAGCTTTTGAAAAAGGTAACGCTTGGACGAACTGATTTGCAGGTAAATCCGATAGGGCTTGGTACGAATGCAGTAGGCGGGCATAATTTATTCCCGAATCTTAGTGAGGATGCTGGACGGGAGCTTGTGGAGACGGCTCTTGATCAAGGTGTCAATTTCTTAGATTCTGCTTTTATTTATGGGCTGGGCCGTTCAGAGGAATTAATCGGTGAGATCATTGCCAAAAGAGGCGGCAGAGAAAAGCTTGTCCTTGCGACAAAAGGAGCTCATAAGGAATTAAACGGCCAAATTGAACTTGATAACAGCCGTGATTTCTTAAGAGGGCAGGTCGAAAATAGCCTGAAACGACTGCAAACTGATTATATTGACTTGTACTATATGCATTTCCCGGATGGACGCACGCCGCTCGAAGAAGTAGCAGGCACATTAAAGGAATTGAAGGATGAAGGGAAAATCAGGGCAATCGGTGCATCAAACCTTGATTTTGAACAGCTTCAAGCCTTTAACCGAGATGGCTACTTAGACGTGCTTCAATCGGAGTATTCTCTGCTGAAACGTCAGGCAGAGCAGGATCTTCTTCCATACTGTGTCGAGCATGGGATCTCCTTTATTCCTTATTTCCCATTGGCATCAGGCTTGTTGACTGGGAAATTTACAAAAGATGCGACATTTGATGATATTCGAGCAAAGGACCCGCTTTTCCAAGGCGATGCATTCCTTTCAAATCTCGAAAAAGTAGACAAGCTGAAAGCCATTGCTCAATCAAAGAATGCAGAAACAGCACACGTCGCACTCGCTTGGCTCTTAGCGCAGGATGGCATTGATGCGATTATTCCAGGAGCAAAACGAGCAGACCAAGTGCTGCAAAACCTAAAAACAAACGATGTTCAATTAACAGAAGAGGAAATCAATCAAATCGATAAGATCTTCTCTTAACACTAAAAAAAGGTGCAGCTATGCACCTTTTTTTTATGACATGGTGAGAGGGATTTTGATGACGAGCCGCAAATTTGGAGAACGGTAAGTGAAATCAAGTGTACCGTCTGCCTTTTCTACAAGCTGTTGAATGATATACGTCCCCATGCCTTGATGATCGCCGCCTTTTGTCGAGCGGCCAAAAGTTTTGAACAAATGATCTAGCACATGTTTTTCCATACCTTTTGTGCTGTTTTCACAATGGATTAAAAATAGCCCGCTCCGAATAGAGGTCGTGACCGAAATGCTTCCCTCTTTTCCGGCTTGCTTCGCTTCAATCGCTGCATCTAGAGCATTATCAAGCAGGTTGCCAGTAAAACTAACCTGATCCGCCTTTGAAAAAGGAAGCGATGAAAAGGGTGCTTGAAGGTCTAGTGAAAGTGCAATGTCCTCTTTCTCAGCCCGCTCCAAAAAGGAATGTAGAGTTGAGGCTAAATATGCATTTTCTCCTTTAATCCAGGGGAAATGTTTGACGTATTGCTGAATCAAATCTTTAATTTCATGCTCGTCGTTCGACGCGGAAAAGGCATTTAAATGTCTGGCTGTTTCATGATGTTTACTGCGCAGTTCAAGAAGTAATTCATTGGTTCTTGATTCTGCGTTTATGAGCTCTTGAAGCCGTCCATTTAACTGTTTCTCTGTCTGCATCATCTTCAACGAGAGGATATCGACAGTCACCATCATGATGAGCGCCAAAAGACAGCTCAGCTCATTCGGTTGCGTTAGAAAGAGCAAAAGGCCTGTGCAGGTAATGAGTATAAAAGCGCCTAATATCACATCACCACTCGTATGAGGCAAAAATCTTTTGTACATGAAAAATGTATAAACACACACCGCGCAAAAGGTAAGAAGCCACAACACAATGGATGAAAGCGGCAGAAAGGCTTCAGCAGCTGCATGAAACGCAAGACCTAACCATATGAGAGCATAAATGCGAAATCCAAGATAGAAAGCGTTCACGTTTGTTCTCCTTAAAAATAGTATTTCTTAAAGAATTCTAATTGCTGCTTGGTCATCATGGCTTTTTTATCTGTCCCTTCAAAAGACACGATATACGAATTTTTAGCATACGCCGAGAAATTCTTAATGTAATGAATATTAATGATAAACGATCGGTGGGAGCGGATAAAATCCTTTTCAGCCAGATCGCCCTTTAGCTCATTTAATGTCTGATAGGTCTGGATATCTCCTGTCGTTGTTACGATAGTTGTTGACCGGCCTGTTCGCTCAACAAAAATAACATCCTTTTTCTGCAGCACATGAATATCTGACTGCTGCTTAATGAGAAGCCGTCCATGAATGCTCTTCTCCTGCTTGGTGAACAGATAACGCTCTAAGCATTTGGCAATTCGATCAGCTTGGTAGGGCTTCATAATATAATCATGTACATTCAAATCAAACGCATGGACCGCATACCCACTGTTTCCTGTCACAAAGACCACATCGACATTCAGTGCGTGAGAGTGAATGAGGTCCGCTAATTCATAGCCGGACATTCCAGGCATTTCAATGTCAGCGAACAACAGATCAATGTCTCCTTTTTTAACCTTCTCATATGCATCCTCTGCTGACTGCGTGACAAAGACGATGTCCACAGCCTCCATCCTGCCTACAATGGCGTGCAGCTTTTCTAAATCTACTCGGTAATCGTCGACGAGACCTACTTTTATCATAAAAATCACCTATGACCATTCTTATTATTTGTCTATTTTACCATTTGTTTTTTTGAAATAGATCATTTCAAGACAGAAAAAGGACGTTTCGCGACATTTTTATATCAGGCAAGCGTTATTTTTTCTATCATAGACTTAGAAAGTTGAAAGGGGCGAACCACATGATTACTCTCAGCGATTGCAGCTGCTGGTTTAAAGATAAGAAAAAAGTCGTAAAAGCGATGAAACACATGACGTTCTCCGTGAAGGAAGGGGAAGTCGTTGGCATTCTAGGAGAAAATGGTGCAGGAAAAACAACATTATTGCGCGCCGTAGCCACATTATTAGAGCCTACACACGGAACAGTCACTGTCGCAGGCTTTGATACAGTGAAAGAAGCAACAGAAGTGAAAAAGCGAATTGGTGTCTTGTTTGGCGGAGAGACGGGGCTTTACGATCGTTTGACGGCAAGAGAAAACCTTGAATACTTTGGCAAATTATATGGCTTAGATCAGCATGAAATCAAAGCAAGAATAGAGGATTTGGCAAAGCGTTTTGGGATGAGACAATACATGGATCGCAAGGTGAAAGGATTCTCAAGAGGAATGAAACAAAAGGTGGCGATTGCCAGAACGTTAATTCATGATCCTGACATTATTTTATTTGATGAGCCGACAACAGGCTTAGATATCACGTCGAGTAATATTTTCAGAGATTTTATCCATCAGCTCAAGCAGCAAAATAAAACGATCCTCTTTTCAAGCCACATCATGGAAGAAGTCAGCCAGCTTTGTGACAGTGTGATGATGATTCATCAAGGAGAGCTTGTGTATAAAGGCACACTTCCAGAATTATATACACAGGAACAAAGTGAAGACTTGAACTATATCTTTATGTCGAAGCTCGCTAGGGGGATTTCATAATGTGGAAAACCGTCTTTTTAAAAGAAATGACAGATGCGCTACGGGATCGAAAAACGTTGCTCTTAACCGTACTGATTCCTCTTTTGACCATGCTTGGGCTGGTGTTCTTTTATGAAAGCATGATTGCAGATCCAGGGGATAAAGCCTATACAGTCGCCATCAATGAACAGCTTCCAGCCGAAATGAACCAAATGATCAAAGAGGTCAAAAACCTAAACCTTGAAACATTTGATGATCCGCAGCAGGCCGTCAAGGATGGGGAGGCAAATGCTTACCTAGAAATGCCGAAAGAGGCTGGCGATATGCTCAAGCATCAAAAGCCATTCGCCATTAAAATTCATGGATATACGACAGATGATGATTCGGTAATCACCGTTCAAATGCTGCAATCATTGCTGGAGCAGTATCAAAACCAGGTGGTCGAGAAGCGCTTAGCAGCGGATCAAATCGATACGTCCGTTATTCATCCGTTTGAAGTGCAGTCCGTTGATGTAGAAGAAGGTGATGAAGGGGAAAACGGAGTGACCGCTATGCTGTTGTCGATTCTCCTTCCAATGATTTTGGTGACCTCCGTGATCTCAGGTGCTTTGCCGGCAGCGCTTGATATTGTAGCGGGTGAAAAAGACCGAAAATCCATTGAAGCGTTGTTTCTGACGCCGGCCAGCAGACTCCAGATTCTCATCGGAAAATGGCTCGCTGTCTCTATGTTCGGTATTTTAAGTGGGATTGTGGCGATCGGGATGCTGCTTCTATCTACTTTGCTCTTTACAGAAAAGCTGAAGCAAGCTCTGAACTTTGGTGATCAAATGTGGAGCATTATCGGCGTTATGTTTGCGGCGTTAATCATCTTCTCCTTCATGGTATCCATGATTGAATTGCTGCTCAGTGTGATGTCGGGTTCAGTCAAAGAAGCGCAATCGTACATGTCCATGATCATTACGCTAGGTGTGCTCCCAATGTTCTTTACCATGAGAGCAGGTGCTACGCAGCTAGATACGTATTACTTTGCCATCCCATTCCTCAATATTCATGCGCTGTGTAAGCAATTGATGTTTGGTATCATCGATCCAATGTCCATCGCCCTGACACTCGGCTCCTCAGCCTTGGCAGTCGTCATCCTGTTTGTCATCGTCAGAAGCTTGTTTATGAAAGAGAAATGGATGCTTGCGAAATAAAGAAACGCCCTCTTTGATAGAGGGCGTTTTCAAGTGAATGCCGATCATCGTATTTTTCAGTTTAAGAAACCGAATTGATCCAAGTTCTCTAAAAAAAATTGAAAATACTCGTCATGAATACCATCAGGATATTCTTCTAACCCATTTTCGATAAGTGCACCTTCAATTAAAGCATTTATATACCTATTAAGCTTTTCGCAACTATCTCTTACGGTAAATTCTGAAACATATAATCCATCTTTACTTTCTAAAATGATATCAATTCTTCTACCTTCTTGTTCATCAAGCAATAAGTGATTATACTCCCATTCTTTTACTCTTTTGGGGTTTAACGGATGAAGACGATTATGAAGTACTTGTTCACGATGATCCTTTTTTTCCTCATTCGAAAACAATTGAATCAATATACTCGGATCATCAATGACAAAACATTTATATATCTTAGTATATTCAAAGTGATCATCATTTACTAAATCTAAAATCTTTGTTTTTGAAAATTCTCTAGCTTGAAATTTAGACGTTATCATTTCAACGACTTGTTCTTTAGTAAAAATCAATTGATCTTTTTTATATAAATATTGTTTATATAGCTTTTCGTAATTATACATTATTCACCTCTATTAACTATTTAACAGGACCTCCGTAGAAAGCATGAGCTTTTGAAGTTCTTTATGGGGATGCCAGTAATAATAATACCCTTTCTTGATTTCATTCTAGCAATTGCTTGTGACTTATTTATTCCTTTTCCAATATATACTCCGCCTCGGATAATAGCTTCATAATGGTTATACTTTTTATTCCTGTGCTTGCTGGCTTCTGTAGCAATTACATAACCAGCTCCTGCAACAACAATCACCGCACCAGTATGAAATAAAGAATGAGGAGTACCTTTTTTACTTCGAGTTTACACTACATCTTTAACTCAAATAAGCAGAAAAAAATCTTAAGTACAAAAAAGAATAATCAGGATTGTATATCTCATAGTGACAAGCTAAAGAAATGGAACACTGATTATAGAAAGAAATGTTGTCAAGGGTAAGATAACTTGACTATATTCTGGTTTTTGATGATAGAGGGGGTTCACGATCACCAAACCAGGTGATAAATCATAACAAAAAACCCCCGGAATCGGGGGTTTTTCTTTAGTTCTTGATGAATTTCTCAACTAATGAGCTTGTTTTGTAGTCGTTCAAATCAAGTTTCCATTGGTCGATATCATTTTTCTTCATGTTGACTTCTACTGTTTCTTCAGAAGATGATGGTCCTAATTTTTTAAACTCATCTGGGTAAATTGATAGTAAGTATTTTTGCGCTTCATCATAAGAAGCTGAACGGTTTTTGCTGTAGAACTCAGTCGCTTTCTCTTTCAAACGATCGACAAGCGGACTTGCATCGATTGGTGTAAGAGTCACAGTCACGACAGCTTTATCACCACTGATGGATTTTGTTTTTGTTGAAACTTTTGATTTTTCAGCTAATGTTTCTTTCACAGCTTTCAGTAGCTTATCAAGGTTTTCGTCCTTCGCTGAGCTAGAAGAAATACCTGATGAAGTGATGTAACCTTGTTTGAATGATTTATCAAATTCGTTCACAACAGTTGATTTGTTATCACCTGTTAGTTTTTCGAAATCATCGTTTTTCTTACCAAAAATCATCACATCAATATAAGAAGAAAGAGCTTTTGCAGATGCTTGTAGTGTATCTGCTTTTTTCATTAAGTCTTTTCCTTTAATATCGAATTCTAATGTCTTGTCATCTTTTTTCGATCCGCTTCCTGGCTCTGTGTAAACAAGCTGATAGTCCTTGTCTTTGTCAACAACAAAGAAAAGACCGCCTTTAGTCACTTTGTCTGCATTTAAAGAGCTTGAAGATAATACTTCGTTATAGTCATCTGGAGAGATTGTAGATACCTGTGCGTCATCTTGGTAAAGCGTGAAGTTGCTTTTATCAACATTGAGAGGCTCTTTGCTGATATTTTTTACAGATACATTCACTTTTAGTACATACTGATCATCCTGTACAGATGTATCGTATTGAGGTGGTAATGTGTATTCAGCACTTTCTACCTTTACCTCTGCTGCATCAAGAGATTTTTTGGTATCGTTTTCTTTCGCAGCTGTTTTGTCTTTTCCACCACTACAAGCAGCAGCGACAACAGTTACACACAAGATCAGAAGAAACAGGGATAATTTCTTTTTAAACATGGCGTGTTTTCCTCCTCGGGTTTATGGTGAATTTCATTGAAAAGCTGTAGTTCATATCATTCTTTTTGCACAAAAAGAAAAATACTGTATGTTTTTTACTGTAGAATGAAGCGAAAGTACTGTCAATACCTCAGTGCGTTTCCGAGGTTGATTGGCTTCAAGTAGTAAAAATGACACTAAGTTGAGAGGAGAAACTTGTAATTTATTATTTGATATCTCCTGTAGAAACTCAACATTTTATATTTTAAGGTTTTGAGTCGGATTATTGAATAGGTTCAAATGACTGTTTTTGAAGATGATGTCGCAATTAGAAGGATTTTTATGACTTGTAAATGAGTATATAGTAATGAATATTTCTTCCTGTTATGTATATGGTCACTTGGTTTGAGTGTTGTTGGCAGCGAGACACATGTCCAGCAAATTTAGACAGGCTGCCGACACTGAACGTGCTTTTTCATGTCAAAATGGCAGTCATCTACACAGAAACGCTACATAAAATAAAAGAGAAACGAACTGGAGGTGGAGGTATGGCAGTGGTAAGAGCGACAAGCTCTGATATTGATTTAATGGCCAGACTGCTGAGAGCGGAGGCAGAAGGTGAAGGGAGGCGAGGGATGCTGCTCGTAGGAAACGTGGGCATCAATCGTTTGCGTGCCAACTGCTCTGACTTTAAAGGGCTGCGTACGATTCCACAAATGATTTATCAGGAGCATGCATTCGAAGCGGTCACGCATGGTTACTTCTATCAGCGAGCACGAGAAACGGAAAAAACACTTGCGCGGAGAAATATTAACGGAGAACGTTTTTGGCCGGCAAAATTCAGCCTTTGGTATTTTAAACCGCCTGGCGATTGTCCGGCGACTTGGTACAATCAGCCGTTTGTGGCAAGGTATAAGTCGCATTGCTTTTATCAGCCAACCGCCGAAACGTGTGAAAATGTTTATAACACCTTTTAGCTTGATGAAACGCACAACCCTCTTCGAGTACAAATGCAGAGGGTTGTGTTTTTGTTTTTTCCAAAATGGGTAACCATTGTGTATCAGCAAGATGAAGCACGTGAATGGAGGAAATGAAGATGTATCAAGATTTAAAAGGGAAAACAGCCATTGTCACAGGTTCTTCAAAAGGAATTGGACAAGCGATCGCATTGCGGTTTGGACAAGAGGAAATGAATGTGGTTGTGAACTATAAAGGCGATGAAGATGGAGCTGAAGAGACCGTACAAGCCATTCAGAAGCACGGAGGTGGGGCGGTGAAAGTACACGCAGATGTCTCCAAAGAGGAAGGCATCCAAGCCATCATGGATACAGCACTGGAGCATTTCGGTACAGTAGATGTATTCGTCAATAATTCAGGCTTCAACGGCGAAGAAGCGCTGCCGCATGAGATGACGCTGGAGCAATGGCAAAACGTCATCGATGTCAACATAACAGGTGCATTTTTAGGCGCAAAGGCTGCGCTCGCCTATATGATGGAGCATGACATCAAAGGATCTATTTTAAATATTTCCAGTGTCCATCAGGAAATTCCGCGCCCGTTCAATGTTCATTATTCCACTTCAAAGGGCGGAATGAATATGATGACGAAGACGCTGGCTCTTGATTATGCCGAAGCAGGTATTCGAATCAACGCGATTGCGCCGGGTACCATGGCAACCGAATCGAATGATGATTTACAGGATGAATTGAAAAAACAAAAGCAGCTTGAGAAAATTCCGATGAGAACCTTTGGTGAACCGAAGGAGATTGGGGCCGCTGCTGCATTCCTCGTTTCTAAGGAAGCGGCGTATATCACAGGCACCACCTTATTTGTAGATGGTGGAATGACACTTTATCCTTCTCAAATCAATGATTAATCCAAAAAACATCCGCCTGTTCATCCGGCGGATGTTTTTTGTTCGTAGCGTTGAGCGGCTTTGGCCGGTTTGCCGAGCAGCACCGGGTATTTGCTCAGGAAGGAGATACATGGCACCATGAGCAGCAATGTGCCAATCGTATAAAAAAGTGTCCAAGAGAGCTGTGCTGTATCAGCAATATTGATACCGAGTCCATAAAAAACAAATGCTTTCATGATATCGATACCGGCAAACTGCAAGACAAGAATGACAATAGAATTACGTCCTAGATACGTCAAAATAGGGGATGTTTTCAATTTAAAGCTTAAATAAATCACGGCAGCCGAACCGAGCAGAGCACATGCGTAGAAAATAAAGAGATCACCGTAGTCGTTGACGCGCATATCGATCCGTGAATTAAAGCTTTGCATGTAAGCCGTCAGCACAAGCAGACCTGTACATAAAAGAAGGGTTGGATCTGTTTTTAATTCCACAAACCATTGCTTTGCTAAAAATCCAATCGAATAAAACACAACAGCCGTCAAGGCGACATTGGCGTTCCAAGGAAGACTTTGATCTAAAAGCAAGGTAGAGGCATATCCAGCACCTCCGCAAAGAACAGTCAGCAAGATCACGGCAGCGGGTTTTCCTTTAGAAAGACGATGCATAAAGAAAAATAAAATTTCCACTAAAAAGAGCGTCGTTAAAAACCAAATCGCTGGGTTATGTGTGAGTCTTGCTTCATCTGCATTGGATATGAAAATACCTGTAAACGGAACGAAAGGATCAATATCCGTTTGTCCCTTGAATGCGAAAAAACGGGTAACGGAGAACCAAAATACATACGTAATGATGGAGAAATAGAGATAGGGCAAGAGTAAGCTTTTGGCTTTTTTCTGAATAAATGACAAAGCAGGGGATGAGGATGATCGAAACATCATGCCTGATAGTAAAAAGAAAAGCGGCATATGAAAAGAGTAAATGAATTGCTTGAGCGAATCTGGAATGGGCACATGCGCCATGACCACGAGCAGAATGCCAATTCCTTTAGCTGCATCAACCCAATCGAGTCTCTTTTTCATGTCTGTCATCTCCTTCTTTCTCAGCGTTGTAAACCGTTCATTGAATATGTACCTCTACTATATAAAAGGTACACCTCTTATGCGTTTACAGTTCGCTAACGATTAGAAGACACATTTGCGATCAGATGACAGACGGAAGGATTTTGACATCTTGATGTTACATTTCCCATTTTTTATGACAATGTAAAAAAGAAGCCTGGAAAGCTGGCTTCAAAATAATTCTGCTATTCGCTTGAAGGAACGTTGTTTTTCGATCGGATCAAATGAATTGTTCAGAATCATGATGTCATCCGTTTGATAGCGGTCCATCAAGGTCTGTAATTGCTCTTTCACCGTTTTCTTCGAGCCGACAATCATCCGCTGGCGGTTTTGCAGCACTTTTTTCTTTTCCTGTGTGGTGTAGTGATAGGCGCTTGCTTCTTCTATAGAAGGAACGCGGCTGTCCAGTCCCTTTTCAACACGAAGCAGCCATAAATCTGTACTGCTGGCGATCCTGTCTGCTTCTTCATCTGTTTCACCGCAGATGACAAAGACGGCAAACATAGATTGTGGCTGCCTAGAAAACACAGATGGAGAAAAGTGTGATCGATACGTCTCAAATGCTTGTGTGCCGCGTGCAGGATGGATAAAGTGGCCAAAAATATAGTTGATTCCAAGCTCCGCCGCCTGCATGGCACTATTTTCTCCCAGCCCAAGCAGCCAAACCGGCGGATGAGCATCAACAAGCGGAGCAGCTTTCACGCCTGCATGCGGATGACCAGAAGGCAGGCTGTCTGATAAGTAAAAAAGAAGGTCCTTCAGCTGGCGGTCAAACTGAGACAGATCTTTAGGCACGCCGTCCGTCAAAGCGAGCCTCGTCCTTTCAATCCCGCCTGGAGATTTGCCGACACCAATCTCAATCCGTCCAGGATAAAGGGCTTCAAGCTGCCGCGTGACCTCTGCTACTTTAAAAGGACTGTACTGAGGAAGTAAAATACCGCCAGATCCGGTACGCAAGGTCGTTGTATGAGCCGCAATATGAGCCATTAATATTTCAGGCGCTGTACTAGCGAGCCCTCTTGTGCTGTGGTGTTCAGCGAACCAATAGCGCTCATACCCAAGCGTTTCAGCCAGCTGAGCCAGCTGCGTTGTATGAATCAATGTCTCCTGAGCAGACTGACCTTTAGGGATGGCGACTTGATCTAATATATGAAGTGATGGCATCATCAACATCCTTTCATCAACATGCTGAATATAAGTATAAAGAAATCCATAGGTGGAAGGAAACGAAAGGGTTTATCCTTTGCTTTTATCTTTTCTATATCAACATATGAAACCACATTAATACACTCCTTATCAGCAAGAGCTGTTCATCGGGAACTTTCGACAATGTTTCACATGAAACACTTCATTAACGACATGAACCATTTCCAATGTGCATCTTTCGTTAAAAAAATATAAAGTGTTTGAAACCTATCTTGAACATAGATCGTATATACTAGTAAATAGAAAAAAGAGTAAGAGGCTCCAATGTCATTTCATGAATTTTGTCGAATTTTCATGTATGATGATTTTAATAGGGTCCATCGCTTAATAAATAGATTTTTATTATGCTGGAGGAGTGATTGATTTGGCGATTACATTAGAAAAAGGTCAACGTATTGATTTAACAAAAGGGAAAACAGGGCTGACGAATATTCTTGTTGGACTTGGCTGGGACCCTGTATCACAAGGCGGCGGATTTTTAGGAAAGCTGTTTGGCGGCGGAGGCGGCGCTGATGTTGATTGTGATGCTTCAGTGCTCATGCTGAAAAATGATAAGTTTACGGAAAATAAAGATTTGATTTATTTTGGCAACCTAAAGAGCAAATGCGGCAGTGTTGAGCATACAGGTGACAACCTGACTGGTGAAGGAGACGGAGATGATGAACAAGTCCTCGTCAACTTGAGCAAGGTGCCGGGTAATGTGAATAAATTGGTGTTTGTCGTGAACATTTATGATGCCCTTAGAAGAAACCAACACTTTGGTATGATTCAAAATGCTTACATTCGCATCGTTGATCGTTCAAACAATCAAGAATTAGTGAAATATAATTTAAAAGATGACTATGCAGGAAAAACTTCGTTAATCGTCGGGGAACTTTATCGCCATGAGAATGAGTGGAAGTTTGCGGCGCTTGGAAATGGTACAAATGATGCGAAGCTTGCAGATATTACGAGAAACTATATTTAAACAGAAGGGAGAGGTTCCTAGTGGGAATTTCTTTAGCGAAAGGTCAAAAAATTGATTTAACAAAAACGAATCCGGGTTTAACAAAAGTAGTCGTCGGTCTTGGCTGGGACGTCAATAAGTATGACGGCGGACATGACTTTGATCTAGACGCAAGTGTATTCCTTTTAGATGCGGCAGGTAAAGCAAGCTCTCCATCTGACTTTGTCTTTTACAACCAAACAACTGGCGGAGGCGGCAGTGTCGTACATACAGGCGATAACCGCACTGGCGAAGGGGACGGAGATGACGAGCAGGTCAATGTTGACCTTGCAGCTGTACCGGCAAGTGTTGAAAAGATTTCATTTGTCATTACAATTCATGATGCAGAAGCGCGCAGTCAAAATTTCGGACAAGTGTCTAACGCATATGTACGTATTTTAAATGCAGCATCGAATGAAGAACTCATTCGCTACGATTTGGCAGAGGATTTTTCAATTGAGACAGCCATTATTGTAGGTGAATTATACCGTCATGGCGGGGAATGGAAATTCTCAGCTGTCGGATCAGGCTATCAAGGCGGTCTTGCCCGCATTGCAACGGACTTTGGCTTAGATATCGGATAACGCAATAGTTTCCTATTTTCAAAGACAGGAGAGATACGAATATGGCGATTCAGCTTTCAAAAGGACAACGTGTCGATTTAACCAAAACCAACCCAGGGCTGACGAAAGTGATGATCGGTCTTGGCTGGGATACGAATAAATATTCTGGCGGAGCCGAATTTGATTTGGACGCTTCGGCTTTCTTGGTAGATGCAAACAATCGTTGTCAGCAAGATACAGATTTTGTGTTCTATAATAACCTTCAGCATCCGAGCGGCAGTGTCACTCATACAGGTGATAACCGTACGGGTGAAGGAGATGGAGATGACGAGCAAATTCTCGTTGATTTCTCGAAAATTCCTGCTAACATTGATCGTATCGGAATTACAGTTACGATCCATGATGCAGAGGCGCGCAGCCAAAATTTTGGACAAGTCTCTAATGCATTTGTTCGTGTTGTAAATGAAGAGGGCGGGGAAGAATTGATTCGCTTCGATTTAGGCGAAGACTTCTCAATTGAAACAGCTGTTGTGGTATGTGAATTGTACCGACACGGAAGTGATTGGAAGTTTAACGCGATCGGAAGCGGATTCTCTGGCGGACTTGCAGCTCTTTGTCAAAATTATGGGTTAGAAGTGTAAATAAGAGAAACAAATCAGTTCAAGAGATGCTGTCAAAAGCTCATATGAGGGCCTTTTCCTAAGTGAGAAAGAAACAGTGATCAAGAATAGCAGCAGGCGAAAGCCTGCTGATGCTTCTACACTTATAGGAGGAAAACCAGTTGGACATTTTGAAACATATGTTGGATACATATGCCTCGTTTTTTGATTGGCATATGTGGGCAGAGGTATTAACAGACCCTGTCTCTTGGGGGCTTATTGGGACTCTTGTCGTGCTTGAAGGATTGTTATCAGCAGATAACGCACTTGTATTAGCTGTGATGGTGAAACATCTACCAGAAAAGCAGCGTAAAAAGGCATTAACCTACGGATTAATTGGCGCTTATTTCTTCCGTTTTCTATTCATTGGCGTAGGGATGCTGCTTATTAAGTTCTGGTGGATTAAGGTCCTCGGAGCTGCTTACTTAGCATGGCTTGTTATTAAGCACTTCTGGTTAGGTGACGGCGATGATGAAGCGAAGGAACTGAAAAAAGAAGGCTGGTTGATTCGAGTCTTTGGTGTGTTCTGGGCAACCGTTATTTCTGTTGAAATTATGGACCTTGCCTTCTCGGTTGATAGTATTCTTGCAGCATTCGCTGTATCTGAGGAAGTATGGATTCTACTATTAGGCGGAATGCTTGGAATTCTCATGATGCGTACAGTCGCGCAGTTATTCCTTGTTCTCATTGACCGTATCCCAGAGCTTGAGAATACAGCGTTTATTCTCATCGGGATCATTGCCATCAAGATGGGCTTGAGTGCTGCTCACATTGAAATTCCGCATCTTGTATTCTTTGCGATTATTATCCTAGCATTTATCGGAACGTTTATCGTTCATAAAATCAATAAAAAGAAACATCAAGAAGTGACAAACGAAGCTGCGGCTTCAAAAGAAGAATAGGACGATCAAAAAGGAATGGAGTTGATTAGCGGCTCCATCCTTTTTTGAATCATCAAGTCATTTGTTCGATTTTCTCTCAACAACAGGAGGTGGCACAGCATGCGGTATTTTCAGTTTTTATCAGAGGCGAGGCAGCACGATATTTTTTTCAAACGGCCGGGGGCGATGCATTTGATGACGCCAAGGCACGTACTTGCGCATGCATTAGGTGCTACTTTGTATATGCCTGCGACTAGACAGGATATAGCAGACATGCTGCTGTCGCAGAAATATGAAGCGCTTTGCTCTGTTGTATTTTGTTTAGAGGATGCCATCGGTGATCAAGAAGTGGAAATGGCTGAACAGAATCTAGTGGTACAACTCGCCAAACTGTCGGACAAATTAACGCATACACCTGAAATGGCTGAACAAATGCCGCTTTTATTTATTCGGGTTCGTTCGCCGAAGCAGCTGCTCAAAATGGCAGATTTGCTTGGTCCATCTCTTCGTTTATTGACGGGTTTTGTATTTCCAAAGTGTTCTATTCATAATGCGAAGGATTATTTGGACAGCTTGAAACAGGCGTCCGCACAAACGAAGACCACGCTGTACGGTATGCCCATTTTGGAAACACCCGATTTATTAGAAAAAGAAACAAGATATACGGTGCTGTCTAAGTTAAAGCAGATCATGCTGAATGATGAAGAATATATTTTGAATATTCGTATTGGGGCAACGGATCTTTGCGGCTTATATGGCATTCGCCGTGATCGCGACACCACCATTTATGAAATCAGATTGATTGCTGATTTGATCACAGATATTATCAATTATTTTGGCCGTTCCTTTGTTGTATCAGGTGCTGTATGGGAGCATTTTGGCCCTGCAAGAAAGGAACAAAAACCATTCATCCGTGCGCTTTCTAAGGGCGGTGAGCTGTCCTTATCTGAATTCGATGACGTACAAGGTTTACTCAAAGAGACAAGACTCGATGTAGCCAACGGCATACATGGAAAGACAGTGATCCATCCCACACATCTCAAGCCAGTGCAAAGCATGTACGTTGTGACACAGGAAGAGTACTTGGATGCATTAAGCATTCTGGAACATGCCGACGGCACAGTTGGCGTGATGAAGAGTGCTTTCTCTAATAAGATGAATGAAACAAAGCCGCATTACAGGTGGGCAGAGCACATATTAATTAAGTCAGACATTTACGGGGTGTTTCATGAAAATAGAAGCTATATCGACATACTCACAGAATCAGAAGCGGCATACGCTGAACATCTTGGAACATATGGAGGTTGAGCTTGATCTCAAAGAAGGTGCACTCCAGCTGGAAAAAGAGCATCTTTTTGAGATGGCGGCAAGGGTGAACAAAAAAAGAGCCTTTTTATTCGTGAGTAAGGTGCTTGGAAAGCATATTCCTGTTCATCCAGTGAAACCGCTCCTTGTCTCGGGTCTTTTAGCGATGGCATATGCCAAAGAGCAAACGGGAAAGACGCCCCCGCACCAAGATCTTCTTGTAGAGGCACTCAAGACGGATGATCACACGGTGTTAACGGCAGCCTATGAAACACTCAAAAAAGAAAAGCTTTCAGCTGGCAATAAGCCTGTCGTCATCGGCTTTGCGGAAACGGCAACAGCCCTTGGACATGGTGTGTATGATGTGATAGAAGGCGCATCATACATTCACACGACACGTGAACAGCTGCTGGATCTTGACCCGTCATTGGTATTTGAAGAAGAACATTCGCATGCAACAGATCAGCTTTGTTATGCAGATGAAGCATTCCTTCGCACAGACCGCCCCATCGTGTTAGTAGATGATGAAGTCACAACAGGTCGTACAAATATCAACATCATTCGTGACCTTCATGCAAAGTATCCAAGGCATTCTTATACCATTCTTTCCATTTTGGACTGGCGGACGGAGGAGCATGAGATAGCCATGTGCCAGCTTGAAGAGGAGCTTGGAATTCACATCACATCATTGTCTTTATTAAAAGGGCAGATGATTTTTCGAGGCAAAACGCTCGATGAACCAGCTTATTCGTATGAGATTGCGGAGCAAGAGAAGCAGCCAAGTCTCTCTTTTCACTCTCTTCAACCTTTCTTTAAGCAAGTGCCCTATTCACTTTCTCATGCAGCAAATTCGGCTGGTCATTCGCCATATATACATGAAACGGGCCGTTTTGGTTTAAATGCAGCAGATACGGAAGCGCTCGACCAAGCAGCTGCTGAAGCGGGATTGAGGCTGCGGCAGGAACGCAAAGGAAAACAAACACTCTGCTTAGGGACAGGTGAGCTGATGTATGTGCCGATGAGACTGTCTGCACACATGGGGGAAGGCGTTCTCTTTCATTCAACAACGAGAAGCCCTATTCACCCAGTCGAAAAGGATGGATACGCTGTCCAAAATGGGTTTACCTTTATGAATCCAGAGGATGCCCGAATTCAGCAATACGTGTACAACATTCCAAAAGGTGAATATGATGATGTATTTTTCTTTTTTGAGAAAAAGGTCTCTCAGGAGGCATTGCTTCCGCTTGTTCACTTATTTGCTGAGCGGCATGTGAAGCATGTGCATATTGTGACTTTATCAGACGAGGTGAAGGTGAATGGCTAATGTGTATACAAAGATGGGGAGCTATCCAGAGCAGGATGTAACCTTCTTACTCAAAGATTTATCCTCTATTGAGATGGAGAAAAGTACAGAAGAGCGGGAGCGTTCGATTCAGAGCGGTGCGCATTATTCAGAAATGCTGCCAATTGAGTACAAACCAACGGCATCTTATATGACTTTATTCTATCAATCTCTTGAAGAAAGTAAGGAAAAGGTAGCAGAAGCAGCAGCTGTTGTAGCAGAACAGATTGTGAAGAAACGAGGCTTCCAAACCGTGCTTTGCAGTTTGGCGCGTGCGGGGACACCGATCGGGGTGCTGATCAAACGATATATTCGAAAGACGTATGGTGTCGATCTGCCTCATTACAGCATCTCTATTATTCGCGACCGCGGAATAGACGAGAATGCACTGCATTACATGCTGAAAGAACATCCAGGTTTTGAAATTGCTTTTATCGATGGATGGACTGGAAAAGGGGCGATTTCGAAAGAGCTCCAAAAAGCTGTTCTTGATTTTGAAAAAAAGTATGGTGTACGTCTCTCGAGTGAGCTGGCTGTGCTGGCAGACCCCGGCTATTGTACACATGTATACGGAACGAGGGAGGACTTTCTCATTCCAAGTGCCTGCCTGAATTCGACAGTATCAGGGCTTGTCAGTCGTACGGTATTAAACAACCGCTGGATCAATGCCGATGATTTCCATGGGGCAAAGTATTATAAAGAGCTGCTTGATGAGGATGTGTCCAATCTATATGTGGATACAATTGAAGAAGCATTTTCAAGCCTCGGACCAAATGTACAAGAGAAAGCAGAAACCATACTCTCGCAAGGGACGCCGGCAGATTGGCGGGGAATGGCATCCATTGAAGCAATCGGTCAGGAGTTTCAAATTGAAAATACCCATTTGATTAAGCCGGGAGTTGGTGAGACGACCCGTGTGCTGCTTAGAAGAATCCCTTGGAAAATCTTGATTCAGCCTGGATCTCAGGAGAAGCTGAAGCATATCTTGCTTTTGGCAGAGGACAGAGGTGTTCCTGTCATTGAATATGCCAATATGTCTTACACGTGCTGCGGGTTAATTCGTCCGCTGGAGCAAACGTCATGAAGACATTTGCATTTGCTAGTGATTTAGACCGGACGCTGATTTACTCACATCGAGTGCTTGACCAGTATGCGTATGAAGGAGAGTATGATTTAGTTGAGGTGCTGGACGAACGGCCGCTTTCCTATATGTCTGTTAAAACGAAAAAATCTTTGCAGACGATTCATCAATCAGGCTGGTTCATTCCAGTGACGACAAGAACAACCGCACAGTATGAACGAATCACCTTCTTTGAGCAAGAGCTTAAACCGGAGTATGCTGTCACAACAAACGGGGGCTGTATTCTTCATCATGGCAAGCCGCTTGAGGATTGGCAGGCCATTGTTGATGAGAGACTTAGGGAGTGTATGCCAGTCAGAGAGATGCTGAGGGCGATCTCGGAACTTCCAGTTGCGGCATGGGTGAAGCGTACCCGTACAGCAGAGGGAAGATTTCTTTATTTGATTATGAAAGATGAGTATCTATCTCACATTCCGCTTGCTGAATTGAAGCTGTGGGGCGAGGAGAGAGGCTGGCAGGTTTCTCTTCAGGGACGGAAGCTTTATTTTATTCCACAGCCGCTTAATAAGTGGGATGCTGTTGCTTTTCTAAAGGACAGGCTGCAGCTTGAATACGTCTATGGTGCGGGTGATTCTCTGTTAGATGCAGGGCTCATTCGTCAATCAGATATGGGCTTTGCCCCAAGGCATGGAGAAGTTCTGGACTTTGACCCATCACTTGAGCCGACAGCAGCATCTGGCATGGCCGCAGCTGATGAAATCACAGCTTGTGTCATCGAGCAGATGATAAACGCAAAAAAGCCTTCGATTCGATAGCAGAAGTAGAAGGCTGAATGATATGATAGTAGTAGCTTTCGAGAAAATATAGGAGAAAGGAAGGAGCGGCGTGAGTTATAAAGAAATCAATGTCACCCATACAAGGGCGGAGCAGGAAGCCTGGAAAAATGTGCTGAAAAAGCCGCTCCCTGAAAGAGACGGTTATATAAAGGACGAGCATACGTTGTCCTTGCCGCGTCTCGCCGCCCGGGTCCTTGGAACTCCGCATGATGCAACCGATTATTTTATTTATTTACATGAATTATACGAAACAGACGGCATGCATATTTTAAGTGAAACACTCAATCGTCATATTGAGCCGGAGCATTTTCAAGCGCTGCAGCGTATTCATTTGATTAACCAAGAAGAAAAGGGATTGTCCGTGAATCGCTTTGTTGCTTTTTTAGATGGTGAACAGCTGATTGTACGCCATCCAAACCCTGTGATGAACCGGCATATCCGTCTTTCATTGATCAAGGTATTTGAGCATTTCAAGCAGCTGCACGAGGGTGGATTTCAGCATCCTGATTTCCGCCGGGTCCTGCTGGATGTCGTGAAGTTTTCAAATAACCATTTAGGTCCATGGCTGAAGGAAGTCAATATCGAAGAAAAAATGCCGGCTGTCATTTGGTATGGAGAGGCGAATAAAAGTCAGCTTTATTTTCTTTACTACGTCATGCTGATTGGCTGTGATGTTGTGCTATTTCATCCAGAAGGCGAGGATTCGTTCCGCGAATTAGATCCAGAAGAAAAGCTGACTTTTATTGATCAGTACCCGGGAACTTCAAAGCTTGAGCCGTTCCCTACTGAAAAGCCTGAGAGGAAATCAACGGTGGCGTACCGCTCGACAAGAGAGCTTGAAGAGGTGCTTCACACGGAAGATTCAATGCTGTATAAGCCGTGGCAATTCAGAGATCATACTCCTCATTCTATTACGCTCAAGACAACGTATGATGAGCTGTTTTTAATTGCAAAGGAACGATCCTTTATCCGCCCGAATTTCAAAGCAGACCGGGACACGATACAGATTCCAAATCTCTTTGCGAAAATGATGGGTGTCACACGAGACAAACGTGAATACTGGGATCGCATTCACACGTTAATGGAAGGGAAAGAGACGAAGACCATTCGCCATTTTCCTTTTACGAAAGAAGTGACATCGAATTATCAATTTCATTATCAGCATGCACTTTCTTCTAATGGAGAGATTGATCCTGACTTATTAATGAAAAGCAATGTGTGGCAGTTTTCTCATCTATATGAGGGCACGCAGCGTGCGATAGCAGAGGCGATATCTCGAATCTGTCAGCATCCGAAGCTATTAAAAGAAGGCAATGAAACCGAATTAGATGTCCGTATTTATTTATTCAAGCAGGTTCTGCATTTAAGCCAGGATCTCATTGAACTGATTCAAACCTTTGATTACGCACAAACCGTACCGAAAGTGATTTTATACCATACGGAATATAATGGAGAGCTGACTCGTTCTGATGCGGCCGCCCTGATTTTCCTAAATGAAATGGGTGTGGATCTTTTCGTATATCATCCGGCGGGATATCAGTGTATCGAACGGTATATCGATGACCAATTATTTGATACCCATTGGCTTGATGAGATGGTCATGAACCATGAGTTTAAAGAGCCGTCCATCGTTAGAAAGTTATTTCAATCCATTAAAAACCGATAAGGAGATCAAAGCTTATGACAAATACAAACGGAAATGACATCATTTCAATTGATAAAGAGGAAATCACGATTGAGAAGGCAGACGATATTCGCGTTCAGCTTCGAAATGAACCAGAAGTGCAAAATATTGCGAGACAGATCGATGCGAAAAATCAGCTGGAACTGCTTGAATACGGTAAACAGCCAGCCGTTGAAATCTCTAAGTTCTCTGATCGTATCCTTTCAATGATGCGTTCAACAAGTGTCACTGACTCAGGAACAATGCTGACGCAGCTTGGTAAGATTATGGATCGCTTTGATAAAAATGATTTTGACGAACCGAAGGGTGGTTTGTTGTCAAAAATCTTTAAGCGCGGCGGCAGCATGATCGAAAAGATTTTCAGTAAATATCAAACGCTCGGTGCAGAAATTGAAAAAATTAATGTGGAAATTAGTAAATATAAAGATGAAATGACCAAATCGACTGTGACGCTTGAAGAAATGTATGAGCATAACATTCAATACTATTTGGAGCTGGAAAAGTATGTCGTAGCCGGTCAAATGAAAATCGAAGAATTAAAGCAATTGGTTCCTTCATATGAAGAAAAAGCAGCTAGTGGAAACCAGCTGGCACAAATGGAGCTTGATACGCTTCGTAATGGCATTCAAGCGCTTGAAGAGCGTGTGTATGACCTTGATATGGCACGAATGGTGGCGCTTCAAACGGCACCGCAAATCCGTTTGCTTCAGCGTGGGAATACGAAATTAATCGGTAAAATC
Organism: Bacillus sp. PAMC28571; assembly: GCF_014250435.1. Taxonomy (NCBI): domain Bacteria; kingdom Bacillati; phylum Bacillota; class Bacilli; order Caryophanales; family Bacillaceae; genus Bacillus; species Bacillus sp. PAMC28571. Next base: position 3,789,867 of record NZ_CP060191.1, read on the forward strand.
AACTCTGCCTTCATCATCACGATTCCAATTTTCAAAAATGGAATCATTCAAGCTGTTACAGCGAAGAGACAAAAGCTTGTGGCTGATTCTATGAGTGAGCTGGATAGAAGAACAAATGAAATGCTGAAACGAAATGCGGAAAACATTTCAAGTCAAAGTGTGGAGATTGCCAAATTATCTGGCCGTCCAAGCATCGACATTGAAACGATCGAATCTTCCTTTAATACAATTGTACAAGGGATGAAAGAGACGAAACAGATCGAAGAAGAGAACAAGCGATTACGCGAAGATGGAACAAAACGTATGCTTGAGCTTCAAGATAATATTAAGCGGGCTGCCCTAGAGTCCTAAAAAACAAGCTGTCTGTAACTAAAGTTGCAGGCAGTTTTTTTATGAATTTAAATAAAATTTGAGGAAAAAGGTTTTTATGTGACCATTTTCGGGTAAATCCTGTTAAGGGGAATGGTTCGCCCATGATTCAAAAAACCGCTATGACGAGGATTCGACTTATTTTTTAGCACAATTAGGAATTTCCAGTAAAATATTGTCTGATGAGAGGAAATACCCCGTAAAATATGTAGTTTATGAAGCATTCTATAGGATTTACGAGTAATACGGCGTATAAACTCTAATGACCAGACCTCTATATGGAATTCATACATATTGTGGGGAAATAAGCGAATTCTAAAGATTGTTCGCATCATAACGCTTATGTTACGGTTATAAAGATGCTAATTTGGAGGGAAAATATGAATTCTGAAGAGAGAAATATCAAAATCAAGATAAATAATGTATCTAAAATTTTCGGTAAAAATGCTAAAAAAGCATCTCAAATGCTTGAAAAAGGGAAAACAAAAAGAGAGATCCTAAAAGAGACCGGCGCAACAGTTGGTGTCAATCGAGCAAATTTTGATGTTTATGACGGCGAGATATTTGTCATCATGGGGCTATCAGGGAGCGGAAAGTCCACACTTGTGCGGATGCTAAACAGGTTAATCGAACCAACCTCCGGTGAAATATATATTGATGGGGATATGATAACAAATATGTCAAAGGATCAATTGCGTGAAGTCAGACGGAAAAAGATCAGCATGGTTTTCCAAAACTTCGCATTGTTCCCGCACCGTACAATTCTTGAGAACACTGAGTATGGTCTTGAATTGCAAGGTGTCGATAAAGAAGAGCGCAGACCAAAAGCGCTTGAATCTTTAAAGCTTGTTGGACTTGAAGGCTTTGAAGAGCAATATCCAAATCAATTAAGTGGTGGTATGCAGCAGCGTGTTGGATTGGCACGTGCGTTAGCAAATGACCCTGACATTTTATTAATGGATGAAGCATTCAGCGCACTAGATCCATTAATTCGTAAAGATATGCAGGATGAATTGCTTGAGCTTCATACATCTGTAGGAAAAACGATCATTTTCATTACCCATGATTTAGATGAGGCGCTTCGTATTGGTGACCGCATTGTACTCATGAAGGACGGAAATATCGTTCAAATCGGAACACCAGAAGAAATTCTGATGAACCCATCGAATGAATATGTTGAACGCTTCGTTGAAGATGTTGACCTTTCTAAAGTATTAACCGCTGGTCATATTATGAAACGTGCAGAAACAGTTCAGATCGATAAAGGGGCACGTGTTGCGCTTACGCTCATGAAAAACCTTGGGATTTCGTCTATCTATGCAGTAGATAAGAAAAAGCATTTATTAGGTGTCATTTCTGCCCAAGCAGCGAAAAAGGCAGCAGAAACGGGAGCGTCACTTGAAACGGTTCTCGATAAAGAATTTACGACAGTGTTGGAATCTACGTATTTGACAGAGATCTTTGATGCGGTGTCTGATGCGAACATTCCGATTGCCGTTGTTGATGAGAAAAACAGAATGAAGGGCATTGTGGTCAGAGGTGCATTGATTGGTGCATTATCAGGAAATGATGAGTATATCAACATGTCTTCTAACAAGCTAGAGGAAATTAAAGCACAAGAGCCTTCTGCACAGGAGGTAGAATAAGATGTTTAGTATGAGTGATTTACCTAGAATTCCGTTTGCGGAATATATCGATCAATTTGTTGACTGGTTAACATTAACGTTTGGTGGTTTCTTTGATGGCATCACAAATGGATTAGCAGGAACAGTAAATGGGATTGTGGCAGCACTTGGCGTCATTCCATCCATTATTTTAACCCTTATCTTTGCCGGCATTGCCTGGTGGATCAGTACAAGAGGAGTTGCTCTTTTCACACTTATTGGATTTTTACTGATCGACTATTTAGGCTACTGGCATCCAATGCTTCAAACACTTGCACTCGTTTTGACCGCTGTGGTCATTTCCATTGTGATCGGGGTTCCGATCGGTATTTGGGCATCACAGAAGGAAACTGTGCGTAAAATTGTGACACCTATTTTAGATTTAATGCAGACAATGCCTGCATTCGTTTATCTATTACCAGCGATCTTCTTCTTTAATATTGGGGTTGTTCCTGGGGTTGTGGCATCGGTTATTTTCTCCATGCCGCCAACGATTCGTATGACCATTCTTGGTATTAAACAAGTACCGGCTGATTTAATTGAAGCAACTGAAGCATTTGGTTCAACGACATTCCAGCGTTTATTCAAAGTTCAGCTTCCACTTGCAACAAAAACCATCTTAGCTGGTATTAACCAAAGTATCATGCTGGCTCTATCAATGGTCGTCATTGCGGCAATGGTAGGTGCACCAGGACTTGGTTCAGAAGTATATAGTGCGGTAACGCAGCTGAAAACAGGTATTGGTTTTGAAGCAGGTATTGCCATTGTGATTGTGGCGATTACACTTGACCGTATTACCCAAAACATTAAAACGAAAAAATCCAGGGGGAATGCTTAATGTGGAAAAAGTCTCTCTACATTGGGATGACCGCCCTGCTTGTCTTTTTACTAGCCGCTTGCGGTGCGCAGACAGATTCAAATGCGAGTGCTGCTCAGCAGGTGAATAAAACCATTATCGGAATCGATCCTGGTTCAGGGATTATGGCACTGACAGATCAAGCGAAAAAGGATTACGGCTTAGAGGATTGGACGGTTGTGTCTGCATCAAGTGCAGCCATGACGGCAACGCTCAAAAAATCTTACGACCGTAAAAAGCCAATCATCATCACTGGCTGGAATCCACACTGGATGTTTTCCCGCTATGATTTAAAATATTTAGATGATCCAAAAAAATCTTACGGTGAAGCGGAAGAAATTCATACGATTTCACGTAAAGGCTTTGCG